>NZ_CM129673.1:0-3884253 GCF_052978425.1 Rhodanobacter sp. UC4437_H4 | reverse complement strand
CTTGGCCTCGTGCTGAACGCCATCCAGCGATTTCCACCGCACTTGCGCAGGTGCCGGGAAGTTCTCGATGCCAAGGTAGGATGCGTTCCAGTTCGTCTTGTAGTTGCCTGCCGGCGGTGGTGGGCTGACCTCGTCAGGCCCATCTTCCACCTGATAGTGACGGTCGTAGATCACCTGGCAACCAATCGTGTTGTAGCAATAGGCGACGAAATTGTGTTGTGCAAACCGCAACGGCACCGCATACGTTTCCGGCGGTGGCTGGATCTTCGGGGACTGATCGGTCATGGCGGCGTGGCATCCTGTCGTCAGTGCAACGGCTATCGCTATCAAGGGAAGTACGGCGTGGCGTATGGGCTTCCGTCGGTGCATCGGGCTCTCCTGCCTCGGTCTGCGAACACCACGGAATGTACGGTGCCGAAAGAGCCGTGCGCAACGCGTTGGCGAAGGAAATGCCGAATCCATCAGGTGTTGGCGCCGTTCGCCCACCGCGCCATGAGGCCTGCGCCCACAGCCGGAGCGATTGATACACTGCAAGCTCCATTCGCGCGACGGGCGTACCAGGAAGAAGCACGAGGCCGGCATGAAGCAAACCGATCGACGCCCCATTGCGGCACGCAGCAGCGCCTGGGCGAAATTCGTCACCCGCGCCCTCGTGCGCACCTCGATCACGCCCAACCAGATCTCCTGCGTCAGCGTGCTGTTCGCCGTGCTCGGGGCGACCGCGCTGCTGGCAATGACCGCTCCGGCCGGCATGCTGCTGTGCGCCGCCTGCATCGTGCTGCGGCTGCTCTGCAACATGTTCGATGGCATGGTCGCGGTCGATGGCAACAAGGGCACGCCGGCCGGGGCGCTGTTCAACGAAATACCCGACCGGCTGGCCGATTCGCTGTTCCTGGTGGCGCTGGGTTACGCGGCCGCCCTGCCCTGGCTGGGCTGGCTGTGCGCGTTGCTGGCGGCGCTCACCGCGTATGTCAGGGTGCTCGGTGGTTCGCTGGGGCTGACCCAGGATTTCCGCGGGCCGATGGCCAAGCCGCACCGCATGTGGCTGCAGGTGGCGACGCTGTTGCTCGCCGCGGCACTGCTGCCGTGGCGGCATGAACTGCTGCTTGCCGGCGCCGGCCTGATTGCCGCGGGCTCGGCGCTCACCTGCATCTGGCGCGCCCGCGCGATCGCCGTGCGCCTGCGCCAGGGCAATGCCGCATGATGACGTCGCATGTCCTGGTCGGGCTGGTGCGCCTGCTGGTCGGCGCGCATGCGCGCTGGATCGGCTGCAAACCATCGCCCGCCCAACGGATCTACTTCGCCAACCATTCGAGCCACCTCGATACGCTGGCGCTGTGGTCGGCGCTTCCGCCGAACTTGCGCGCCACCACGCGGCCGGTGGCGGCGCGCGATTACTGGGGCCACGGCGGCTTTCGCGGCTTCATCGCCGACCATGGCTTTCGCGCCGTCTACATCGAGCGCGACCGCACCCGTTGCGACGGCGACCCGTTGCTGCCGTTGCGGGAGGCACTGGACACGGGCGAGTCGCTGATCATTTTCCCGGAGGGCACGCGCAGCCAGCAGCCGCTGCCGCAACCGTTCAAGGCCGGGCTGTTCCATCTGGCGCGCGATTACCCGCAGGCAGAGCTGGTGCCGGTCTACCTGGATTCGCTGCACCGGAGCATGCCCAAGGGCAGCCTGCTGCCGGTGCCGCTGACCTGCGTGGTGCGCTTCGGCGAAACCATGCGATTGCGGGCGAACGAAGACAAGGACGATTTCCTCAGGCGCGCCCACGCGGCGGTGGTGGCACTGGCATGACGGCACAGCAGAAGTTCTGGTGGGTGATGGGCGGCATCCTGGCGCTGTTGCTGCTGGCCAGCGCGATCGGCGGCTGGCTGGGACGGCGGGCGGCGCCGGACAAGCGCGAGGTGATCGACAACCTCAACGCCCGCATCCGCGCCTGGTGGTGGATGGCCGCGCTGCTGTGCGCCTGCTTCGTGCTGGGCCGCGTCGCCACCCTGGTGTTCTTTGCGCTGGCCTCGTTCTTCGCGCTGCGCGAGTTCGCCACGCTCACGCCGACCCGCCGCGGCGATCACCTGCCGCTGGTGCTGTGTTTCTACGTGGCGATACCGCTGCAGTACTGGCTGATCGGCATCGACTGGTACGGGCTGTTCGCGATCTGCATTCCGGTGTACGGCTTCCTGCTGTTGCCGGCGATCACCGCGCTCAGCGGCGATACCGAGAATTTCCTGGAGCGCACCACCAAGATCCAGTGGGGACTGATGCTCACGGTGTACTGCGTGAGCTACGCGCCAGCGGTACTGCTGCTGCACATTCCCGGCTATCAGGGGCAGAGCCTGCTGCTGATGCTGTACCTGCTGCTGGTGGTGCAGATCAGCGACGTGCTGCAGTACGTGTTCGGCAAGCTGTTCGGCCGACACAAGCTGGCCCCTCGGGTGAGTCCGTCCAAGACCGTCGAGGGCCTGGTCGGCGGCGGCCTTTCGGCCGTGGCCATCGGCGCCTGCATGTGGTGGATCACGCCGTTCACGTTCTGGGGTTCAGCCGGCATGTCGCTGGTGATCGTGCTGGCCGGCTTCCTCGGCGGACTGGCGCTGTCGGCGGTCAAGCGGAGCATCGGCGCGAAGGACTGGGGCAGCATGATCGAGGGCCACGGCGGCATCCTCGACCGGCTCGACTCGGTCACCTTCGCCGCGCCGATCTTCTTCCACATCGTGCACTATGCATTCATGTGATCCGGGGCCGGATCAGCGGCGATAGGGCGCGAGCAGCCCAGCCGAATCGAACAGCCCCGCCGGCAGCAGGTAGCGCGGATCGCGGCCGGCGGCCAGCAACTGGCGAATGCGGGTGGCGGAAATCTCCAGCGGGGTGACCGCCAGCTCGATCACGCAACCGGCTGGCGCCAGCCGCAACGCCGCGGCGTCGTCCGCCCGGCGGCCGGCGAGTTCCCGGTGCAACGCTTCCGGCAGCGGGGCCTGTTCACCCGGACGGCTGAGCACGCCAATGTGCGCCAGCTCGAACAGCCGCTGCCACTCGTGCCAGCCGGGCAAGCCGGCGAACGCGTCGGCGCCGAGCAGCAAAACCAGCGGACGATCACCCTGCTCGGCGCGCAAGCCGGCCAACGTGTCGACCGTGTAGGACGCGCCCTCGCGGGCCAGCTCGCGCCCATCCGGGATCAGCCGCGACTGGCCGCGCAGCGCCACCTGCAGCATCGCCAGCCGCTGCGCCGCGCTGGCGATCGGCGGCGGGCGATGCGGCGGCAGCCCCGCCGGCATCATCAGCACCTCGGCATCGAGCAGTTCGGCGGCTTCCCACGCCACGCACAGATGGCCGAGGTGGATCGGATCGAAGGTGCCGCCAAAAATCGCCAGCGGTTTCACGCGAGCGCCTTCGCGGCGCGCGGCTCGGCAATGGCCGCGATCAGCCGTTCGGCTTCCAGCCACGCATCGCCCTGCTCGCGGCCCTTGGCCATGCGGTCGATGCGCGCGGCACGCGCCAGGCATTGCAGCCAGTGTTCGCGCGGCGCACGGCGCAATGCTTGGCGGAACATCTGCTCGCGCGATTGCCACAGGCGCTCGGCCTTGGCCTGCGCGGCGAAGTTCTGCGCATTGGCCAGACGCAGCGCCAGCTGCAGCTGGTTGACCAGCCAGCCCATCAGCGCGATCAGCTCGTCGCCTTCGGAGCGCAACCCGGCCAGCACGCGCAGCGCGCGCGCACCGTCGCCGGACAAGGCGGCGTCGGTGAGCTTGAATACGTCGTAACGGGCGCTGTCGGCGACGAGACTCTCCATCTCGGTCGCGTCGATGCGGCCTTCACCATGCAATACCGCCAGCTTGTCGACCTCCTGCGCCGCCGCCAGCAGATTGCCCTCGACCCGCTCGGCCAGCAACGCCACCGCGTCGGCACTGGCGCTGAGTCCGCGCGAAGCCAGCCGCGCACCGACCCAGGCGTTCCACTCGTGCGGCCGCGGCGCATTGAACACCACCATGCTGTGGCTGGCGTCGAGCTTCTTGCTCCAGGCGCCGTCGTGCTTGCTGCTCCACTCCATCGCGGTGATCAGCAAGGTGACGTCCGGCGGCGGGTCGGCGCAGAACGCGGTGATCGCCTTGGCGCCTTCGATGCCGGGGCGACCGGTCGGCAGGCGCAGGTCGATCAGCCGGCGGCTGGCGAACAGCGACATGCTGGCGCCGGCGCGGGCGACGTCATCCCAGTCGAAATGCTGGCCGACCTCGAGCACCTCGCGCTCGCCGTAACCCAGTCGCCGTGCCTGCGCGCGCAACGCGTCGGCGGCTTCCAGCACCAGCAGTTCCTCGCCGGCCAGCAGGTAGACGGCGTCGAGTCGATCCGCCGCCAGCGCCTTCGACCACTGGTTCGGGTTGAGCGGCATCAGCGCACGCTGGACGCCGCGGCGGGAGAATGGGCGGCGGCCTGCAGGCGGAACATGATCGCCTGCACCATGTCGTCATCGAGGCTCTTCTGGATCTGCTCGACCTGCGAGGCGCTGCCCACCGTGTTGCCGGCGTCGTAGCTGAACTCGCGCGACATGTTGATGGTCTGCAGCGGCACCAGGATCTGCCCGGTGGCGTCGGTGACGCCGAACCTGACCGTGTAGTGGATCGCGAACTCGCTGATGCGCGCGTAGCCACCGGAGGTGAGCGTGTCGGTGTTGAAGGCGGCGGTGGGTACGGCAAGCTCGGCGATGCCGGGGCCGGGCGCGTCTTCGACGGCAACGCCGGCGCGTTCCAGCGCGAGGGTCAGCTGGCGCTGGAAATTGCTGCCGCCGTGGGCGTCCAGATGCACCCGCTGCATGGCCGCGGGCAGGTTGGCGTTCTGACGCAGATGGAAGCCGCAGGCAGTCAGCGCCAGCGCGGCGAGCAGCAGCGACAGCAGGCGAATCCGACGCGCGTTGATGAAGCCCATGGTTGTCATCCTGCGACGATGTTGACGATCTTGCCGGGCACCACGATGACCTTGCGCACCGTCATGCCCTCGAGGAACTGCCTGACCTGCGGCTGCGCCCGGGCCAATGCCTCGGCCTCGTCCTTGCCGGCGTTGACCGGCAGCTCGATGGTACCGCGCAGCTTGCCGTTGACCTGCACCGCCAGCGTCGCGGTGTCGCGCACCAGCGCGACGGGATCGACTCGCGGCCACGGCTGGTCCTCCAGCACCGCGACCGGGTGGCCGAGCACCTGCCACAGCGCGTGGCAGACATGCGGCACCACCGGATTGAGCAGCAGCACCATCGTCTCCAGCGCCTCGTGGCGCACGGCGCGGCCCTGCTCGCTGGCGTCGTTGAACTTGCCCAGCGCGTTGAGCAGCTCCATCAGTGCGGCGATCGCGGTGTTGAACGCGTGGCGCCGGCCGATGTCGTCGCTGACTTTCTGGATGGTCTCGTGCAACTGGCGGCGCATGGCCTTCTGCGCGGCATCCAGTGCCGCCGGATCCACCAGCGCATGGTCGGGGCCGCCGGCGTGGGCGGTCACCTCGCGCCAGAAGCGCTTGAGGAAACGCGCCATGCCCTCGACACCGGCCTCGTTCCATTCCAGCGACTGCTCCGGCGGCGCGGCGAACATCGAGAACAGGCGCACCGTGTCGGCGCCGTACTTGGCCACCATCGACTGCGGGTCGACACCGTTGTTCTTCGACTTGGACATCTTCTCGATGCCGCCGATCCGCACCGGTTGCCCGTCGGTCCTGAGCCGTGCGCCAGTGACGCGGCCGTGATCGTCGCGCTGCACTTCCACGTCGGCCGGGTTGAACCATTCCCTGGAGCCGTCGGCATTCTCGCGGTAGAACGTCTCGGCGATCACCATGCCCTGGCACAGCAGGTTGGTGGCCGGTTCGTCGGTGGCCACCAGGCCTTCGTCGCGCAGCAGCTTGTGATAGAAGCGGAAATACAGCAGGTGCAGGATGGCGTGCTCGATGCCGCCGATGTACTGGTCCACGGGCAGCCAGTAGTTGGCGCGGTCGTCGACCTGGGTGGCCGCGCCGGGCGAGGTGTAGCGCGCGTAGTACCAGCTCGACTCCATGAAGGTGTCGAAGGTGTCGGTCTCGCGCTCGGCGGCGCCGCCGCAATTCGGGCAGGTGGTCTGGCGCCAGGCCGGGTCGGCCTTGATCGGCGACTGCACGCCGGAGAAGGCGACGTCCTCGGGCAGCAGCACCGGCAGTTGGTCTTCCGGCACCGGCACGTCGCCGCACGCCGCGCAGCGGATCACCGGGATCGGGCAGCCCCAGTAGCGCTGGCGGCTCACGCCCCAGTCGCGCAGGCGCCAGTTGACCCGGCGCGCGCCGCAGCCGGCGCGCTCGAAGCGCGTGGCCAGCGCGTCGAACGCATGGGCGAAATCCATGCCGTCGTACTCGCCGGAATTGACCAGGGTGCCGCGCGCGGTCCAGGCCGCCTCCTCCATGATGCGGCGCTCGAACTCCTGCACCACGCGCAGCGGCGCGGAGACATCCTGCGCATGGATGTCGCGGCCTTCCAGCGCGGCCAGCATCGCGTCGCTGCCCACGCCCAGCGCCAGCTCGTGGCGGATCTGTTTCAGCGCATCGAGCACCGACTCGTCGACGATCACCATCCTGATCGGCAGGCTGTACTTCTGCGCGAATTCCCAGTCGCGCTGGTCGTGTCCCGGCACTGCCATCACCGCGCCGGTGCCGTAGCCCATCAGCACGAAATTGGCCACCCAGATCGGCACGCGCTCGCCGCTGATCGGGTGGATCGCGCACAGGCCGGTGTCCATTCCGCGCTTGTCCTGGGTCTCCAGCTCGGCCTCGGACACGCCGCCGTGCTTCAGCTCGGCGATGAAGGCGGCCAGCTTCGCGTTGTCCTGCGCCGCGCGCTGCGCCAGCGGGTGCTCGGCGGCGATCGAGAGGAAGGTCACGCCCAGCAAGGTGTCGGGCCGCGTGGTGAACACGCTCAGCGGCTCGCCCTTGCCCTCCAGCGCGAAGCGGATCTCCAGCCCCTCGCTGCGGCCCAGCCAGTTGCGCTGCATGGTCTTGACCGCATCGGGCCAGCCCGGCAGCGCGTCCAGGCCGTCCAGCAGTTCCTGCGCGTAGTCGGTGATCTTCAGGAACCATTGCGGGATCTCGCGCTTCTCCACCAGCGCGCCGGTGCGCCAGCCGCGACCGTCGATCACCTGTTCGTTGGCCAGCACGGTCTGGTCCACCGGGTCCCAGTTCACCACCGCGTTCTTGCGGTAGGCCAGGCCCTTCTTCATCAGCCGGGTGAACATGCGCTGCTCGTGCACGTAGTAGTCCGGCCGGCAGGTGGCGAACTCGCGCGACCAGTCGAACGCGTAGCCCATCGCCTGCATCTGCGCGCGCATGTGCTCGATGTTGGCGTAGGTCCACTTGGCCGGCGCGGTCTTGTGCTTGATCGCGGCGTTCTCCGCCGGCAGGCCGAATGCGTCCCAGCCCATCGGCTGCAGCACGTTCTTGCCCTGCATGCGCTGGAAGCGGCTGATCACGTCACCGATGGTGTAGTTGCGCACATGCCCCATGTGCAGCGCGCCGGACGGGTACGGCAGCATCGACAGGCAGTAGAACTTGGCCCGGCCGGACTGTTCCTTCACCTCGTAGGCGCGCTGCGCATTCCAGTACTGCTGCGCGGCAGCCTCCACCGCTTGCGGGCGGTAGGCGGTTTCGTCGGTGTCGGCAGCGGTCGGGGCTTGATTGTCCTGCATGATTTCGGAAGGCCATGATGCGGTGGGTGCGCACCGGATCGAACCGGCGGCGGTGAACGGGTCAGACTAGCCCAGCGCGGGGTTTCCGCCAAGGCCGGCACCGTTCCGGCATTCACGCAGGAGCGGCCGACTCAGCCTTCCGGGCAGGCGGCCGGCTGGCCGGATGCCAGCGCGCGCGCCACTCCCGCCATCTGTTCCGCCAGCTGATCCAGCGCCTGCTGGTGGCCCTGCACCAGGGCGTCGTAGCCCGGCCCCACGGCTTCGCGGATGCGGCTGCTGCATGCCTGCGTGGCCAGCTTGCCGTCGTGGCGCCAGCGCAGTTGCCAGGCTGCCTCGATCAACGCGTGATCGCCCGGCTGCGAATCGAAGCGGCGCACGTCCAGACTCACCTGCAACAGCGGCTTGCCGCTGGGCGCCATGCCGCCCACGTCACGGCCCGGCAAGGCGCGAGTCAGGTCGGCGGCCAGCGCGCCGCGCACCTCGTCGGCCAACGGCGCGATCCAGCGCTCGCCCTCCAGCAGGGCCACGCTCTGGCCGCCCTGGCGCACGACCAGTTGCGGCCGGTCGACCTGCGCCGGCACGTTGACGGTGAGCACCTCGAACGCAATCGCGGTCGCCGACTCGGCCACCGGTGCCGCCGATCCGGGCAGCAAGGTGTAGTAGTGCAGCGGTGCCGAGGCACAGGCCGCGAGCAAGGCTGCGGCGGTGACCGCCAGCAACGCGATGGCATTACGCATCATGGCTTGTGCTCCTGTGCCGGGGCCGGTTCCGGTGCGGGCGGCGTGGCAGGTCGGTCGTCGGGGCGGCGCCCGCGCAGCAGGGCTTCGGGATGACCGCTGAGGTAATCCGACAGCACGCGCAGCGAACGCGACATGCGCTGCACCTGCTCCAGCGTGGCGCCGAGATTGCGTTGCAGCGGCGAATCGTCCGACAGCGCCGCATCGGCGGTGCCCATGGTTTTCTGCACGCCGTGCAAGGTCTCGGTGAAGGCCGGCAAGGTCTTGCCGTTGACCTGCTTCAAGGTGGTGTCGAGCCCGGCCAGCACCTGGTCGACATGCTTGCCGATGCTGTCGAACGGCACCTTGTCGAGCTTGTCGACGATCTCCGCCAGTTGCTCCTGCAGTTTGTCGAAACTGCCCGGCGCGGTGGGGATGGTGAGCGGCTTGGCGGCCGGGTCGAAGTCGACCTTGGTGGCGTGCGGCACGAAATCCAGCGCCACGTACAGCTGCCCGGTGAGCAGGTTGCCGGTGCGCGCCTGTGCGCGTAGCCCGTGCGCGATCAACCCGCCCATCATGCGCGCCAGGTCCGGAGCATGGCCGTTGGCCCTGGCCATCGCTTCCAGCTTGTCGTAGGCGGCGCCGAGGCGCTCAGGGTAGACCACCGCGCCCACCAGCACCGGGAATTTCTGCGTCTTCTCGTCGTAGTCCAGGCGCACCGAGACGACCTTGCCGATGTTGATGCCGAGGAACTCCACCGGCGCATCCACCGCGAGCCCGCGCACCGACTGTTCGAAGCGCATGCGCAGGTAGTGCGGCTCGCCGTCGGGCGGCGCCATCGCGGTGGTGCGGTCGCCGAACAGTTTGAAGCTGGTGTCCTCCGGTGCCGGCGTGCTGTCGTGGGGACCGGGCGGGTCCTGGAAGGCCACGCCGCCGGCCAGCACCGCTGCCATCGACTGGGTGTTGAGCTTCAGCCCGTTCGCGCCGAGCGAGAGATCCACCCCGCTGGCATTCCAGAAGCGGCTGGAGCGGCTGACGAAACGGTCGTTCGGGCCGTCGATGAAAACGTGCAGCGACACGCCCTTGCCGTCCTTGTCCAGCGTGTACGAGGCCACCCGCCCGACCTGGATGCGCCGGTAATAGACCGGCGAGCCGACATCCAGCGAGCCGAGGTCCTCGCTGTGCAGGACGAAGCTGCGGCCCAGCTCGCCGTGGCGCACCGCCGGCGGCGCTTCCAGGCCATCGAAGTGCTCCTGCTGCTCGTCCGACTCGCCCACGTCGGCGCCGATGAAGGCGCCGGAAAACAGCGTGTCGATGCCGGACACGCCGCCCAGCCCGATGCGCGGGCGCACCACCCAGTAGCGCGTGCCCTTGGTGGCGAAACCCTCGGCGCTCTTCTCCAGCGCCACCGACACCAGTACGTGGCTGCGGTCGGGGCTGAGCCGGATCTTCTTGACCCGCCCGATCACCACGTTCTTGTATTTGACCGGCGTCTTGCCGGCGTCCAGCCCCTCGGCGCTCTGCAGGCTGATCACGACCTGCGGCCCGGTCTGCAGCCAGTTGTGGATCACCAGCGAAAGCCCCACCAGCGCCGCCAGCGCGGGCACCAGCCAGATCAGCGACTCCTTGAAGCGGCGCTGCTCCACCACCGGCCGCGGCAGGGCGTCGGGCGCGGGCGGACCGGGTTCGACGCGGGTGTCTTCAGTCATCGGTGTTCCTGCCATCCCAGATCAAGCGCGGATCGAAACTCATCGAGGCGAGCATGGTCAGCACCACGGTCAGCCCGAAGAAAATGACGCCGGGCAGCGGCTCGACCCGACTCAGCACGTTGAAGCGCACCAGCGCCGTCAGCAGCGCCACCACGAACACGTCCAGCATCGACCAGTAGCCGATGAACTCCACCAGCCGATACAGCCTGGCCCGCTGCGGTCGCGCCCAGTCGCTGCCACGCTGGCTGCTCACCAACAGCATGCCCAGCGAGAGAAACTTCAGCATCGGCACCACGATGCTGGCCAGGAAAACGATGATCGCCAGGTCCACCGAGCCATTCGTCCACAATTCGACCACGCCGCTGATGATGGTGTTGTCGTCGACGTCGTTGAGGCTGGCCGTGCGCATGATCGGCAGCACGTTGGCCGGAATGTACAGGATGAAACCGGCGATCAGCAGCGCCCAGGTGCGCGCGTAGCTGTTGGTCTTGCGCCGGCGCAACGTGGAACCGCAGCGCGGGCAGGCCATCGCGTCGCCCACGCCGTCGCCGTCGAGCTTCGCGTTGCCGGCCACGTTGCGGCACACCAGCCC
This sequence comes from Rhodanobacter sp. UC4437_H4, assembly GCF_052978425.1. Lineage (NCBI taxonomy): Bacteria > Pseudomonadati > Pseudomonadota > Gammaproteobacteria > Lysobacterales > Rhodanobacteraceae > Rhodanobacter > Rhodanobacter sp. UC4437_H4. The sequence goes on along the minus strand of NZ_CM129673.1, from coordinate 3,873,554 downwards.
GCACATGCGGCAGCCGATCAGGCCCAGGTCGACGGCACGAGGCAGCGCGCTCACGGCTTCGGCTCCGGCGTCTGCTCCCACAGCTGGCGCATGTCCACGCCGGCGAAAATGGTGATCAGCAACGTCAACGCGCCATAGGCGTAGATGCCCGGGTCGGCCACCACCTCGAAGTAGGTGTGCGCCTTGACGATCGCCACCAGCGCACCCAGCACGAACACTTCGCTCATCGTCCACGGGCCGATCCGGTGCAGGGCCACCATCAGCGGGGCAAAGCCGGGCGCACGCCGGCCCATGCGGGCGAACCACAGCAGCCAGCCCATCACCATCATCTTCGTCATCGGGAAAAAGAACAGCGTGCCCGCCGCCAATACGGCGACCACCTGGGCGCCCTGCTCCCACATCGTGACGATCATGCCCCACAGCGTGGTGGCGCTGAACTGGCCGTTCAGGCCGAGCGTGAAGATCGGCCAGATGTTGGCCTGCACGAACACGATCATGGCGGTGAGGATCAGCGCCAGCAGCGCATTGACCGACAGCGCGCGATGGCGATCCAGCTCCGCGCCGCAACGCACGCAGCGGGCGACCTCGCCCCGCGCGAGCGGACGCCGCCGATAGACGGTGTCGCAGTGTTCGCAGATCAGCAGCGCATCGGACGAACGCGCATGCAGGCAATCGGTGTTTCGTACGGCGGTGGCCATCGGGGGATTCTCGCAAATCTTTCGTGAATGCGCGCGCGAGCGCAGGCCGCGCGTCCGCTGCTTGATATGCTGGGCATCGCCCTGATCTGGGCATCCACAACCCGCCGCCGGAGCTTTCCGTGACCGATACCACCCGCGCCAGCCACGTCTTCGACATCGACCAGCAGACCTTCGAGACCGAGGTGCTGCAGGCGTCGATGGACACGCCGATCCTGGTCGACTTCTGGGCCGCATGGTGCGAACCGTGCAAATCGCTGGGGCCGATCCTGGAAAAGCTGGCCGCCGAGTTCAACGGCGCGTTCCGGCTCGGCAAGGTCGATGTCGACGCGCAGCAGGAGCTGGCGGGGATGTTCGGCATCAAGAGCATCCCCACGGTGATGCTGGTCAGCCAGGGCCAGGTCGTCGACGGCTTCGCCGGCGCACTGCCCGAGCGCCAGCTGCGCGAATTCCTCAGCCGCCACGTGCAGGCCCTCGAAGGCGACGAGGGCGACATCGCCGACGACGACGCTCCCGCCGAAACGCCCGAGGCGGCGATCAACCGCATCCAGCAGGCGATCGCCGCCGAGCCGGCCAAGGCCGAGCTCAAGCTCGACCTGGCGCTGGCGCTGATGCGTGCAGGCCAGGCCGATGCCGCCAGCGCCGAACTCGACGCCCTGCCCGCCAACCTCGCCACCGACGCGCGCGCCCAGCGCCTGCGCAGCGAACTGGAACTGGCCCGCGCCGCCGCGGCCGCCCCTGCAGCAGACACATTGCAACAGCGCATCGAGGCCAACCCGGAAGATTGGGAAGCACGCGACCTGCTCGGCCTGCGCCTGCTGCAGGAAGGCGACGCCGAAGCCGGCCTCGACCAGTTTCTCGCCATCCTGCAAAAGGCCCGCGACTGGAACGACGGCCAGGCGAAGAAGCGCCTGCTCGCTGCCTTCGCCACGCTGGACGACGCCGAGCTGGTCGGGCGTTACCGGCGACGAATGGCCTCGATGCTGTTCTGAGGCCGATCATCCCCTCGCAGGAGCCCGCTTGCGGGCGATGCCTTTAAGCTTTTTTGCGAATCCCGAATCCCGGCGCAAGCGCATCGCCCGCGAGCGTGCTCCTGCGTGTTCATCGGGGTGCGCACCCGTTCCATACCGTTACGTATGTTCGGGTAGGATGTTTCTTTTCTCATTCCATCGCCCTCATGCGCGCCTCCACTTTTCGCCGGCTGTTCAACCTGTGGCCGCCGGCCCTCGTCAACGCGATTCGCGTGCAATCACTCAGCGAGGACTACACCGAAGCGACGGTGGTGTTGCGGCTGCGGCCGTGGAACCGCAACTACGTCAAGAGCCAGTTCGGCGGAAACCTGTTCGCCATGGTCGACCCGTTCTGGATGCTGCTGGCGATGCACCAGCTCGGCAGCGACTACTTCGTGTGGGACAAGGCCGGCACGATCGACTTCGTGGCGCCGGGCTACGAGGACGTCTACGCACACTTCAAACTCGACCCCGCCGTGGTCGATGAACTGCGCGTCGCCGCGGCCGGCGGCGAAAAAGTGCTGCGCTGGTTCGAGACCGAAGTGACCACCGCCTCCGGCAAGGTCATCGCCATCGTGCGCAAGCAGCTCTACGTTCGCCTCAAGCCCAAGGCACGCTGATCGCGCACGGCGGATGGGCATTCTCATGCCCGCGGAAGCGGCTGTCATATCAATGTGGCCGGGATCGACACCGGTGCGGGCGCAAGTTCCTGCGTTTCCAAAATGCGATCTCCGACTGCTATAAATAAGCGATCGCGTGGCCGCCATCCGGACGGTCGCGTCCAGGGGGGGGAAATCAGAGATGGATATTCGGTGCAAGGTTGCGGCCCTGTTGCTGGTCTGTGCGGGCGTGGTCCACGCCGCGCCAGTGTCGTTTGCCGATCTGGCGAGACATCCCGAATACACGGAGGTGAAGATTTCTCCGGACGGGCAGTACCTGGCGGCAATGGGCCTGGTCAAGGGGCAGCGCTCGCTGGCACTGATCCACCTGTCCGACATGAAGGGGCACGTGGTGCGCCCGCGCGAGGGAGACGACGTCATCGACTTCTGGTGGGCTTCGCCCACCCACGTGGTCTACAGCGTCGGCGAGCACGTGGGTGGGTACGACGTGCCGCTGTCCACCGGCGAACTGTTCGGCGTCGAGGCCGATGGCGGCAATCCGCTGCTGCTTTACGGCTACCGCAAGGGCGGCAGTTCGGTGAGGTGGCTGACGCAGCGCAACGACGGCAAGTACGGCACGGCGACGTTCATCGCGCCGATTCCCGGCGATCCCAACCACGCGCTGGTCTCGATCAGCTCCTGGTCCGGCTCGGGCAACGAGGGCGAGCTGTCCCGGGCGGTGCGGATGGACCTGCGCAGCGGCGACATCGCACCCATCATCAACGCCCCCGGTCGCGACATGACGTTCGTGGCCGACCACCAGGGCCGCATCCGCTTTGCCGCCGGACTCGACGCCAACGGCAACCCGAAGGTGTACACCCACCCGGTGGATGCGGACGGCTGGAAGGAGCTGCCGGAGTTCGAGGCCAGCCGCTCCTTTCCGTGGGCGTTCGACGCGGACGACAGCCATGCCTACTTCAGCTGCTCGCCGAAGGCGGGCGGCTTCGGGGTGTGTCGCTGGGACCCGGCCACCGGCAAGCTGACCGAGCTGTGGAGCAACCCGACGGTCGAGGCGAACGCGCTGATCTTCGGTCCCGCCGACGACCAGATCATCGGCGTCGGTTTCGAGGATGGGCGGCCAGGCGTGGCGCTGTTCGATGGCAACGCGCCGGCAGCGAAGACGGCGGTGGGGTTGATGCAGCACTTCCCGGGCGAATACGCGCGCATCGTTTCCGGCACCCGCGACGGCGCCCTCTGCATCCTGTACGTGTCCGCGGACAGCGACCCGGGCCACTTCTACCTGTTCGACCGCAAGGCCGGCAAGCTCACCTCCTTGCTGGCCACGGAACGCTGGATCGACCCCGTCCGGATGGCGACCAAGCAGCCGTTCGCGTTCTCCGCCCGCGACGGGTTGAAGTTGCAGGGTTACGCCAGCTTCCCGCCGGGGCTCGAAACCGCCCGGCACCTGCCGATGGTGGTGCTGGTCCACGGTGGCCCCTACGGCGTGCGCGACGATTGGGACTTCGACCCCTACGTGCAGATGCTGGCCACCCGCGGCTACCTGGTGTTGCAGGTGAACTATCGCGGCTCCGGCGGTTACGGCTACGCCTTCGAGAAGGCGGGCTGGCTCGAATGGGGCGGCAAGATGCAGGACGACGTCACCGACGCCACCCGCTGGGCGATCGCGCAGGGCCTCGCCGATCCGAACCGCATCTGCATCTTCGGCGGCAGCTACGGCGGCTACGCGGCGCTGGAGGGCGCAGTGAAGGAGCCCGACCTGTACAAGTGCACCATCGGCTACGTGGGCGTGTATGACCTCGCCCTGATGTACCGGCGCGGCGACATACCGCAGTCCACCTCCGGCGAGAACTACCTGCAGCGCGTGCTGGGCACGGACATGGACACGCTGGCGCGGCGCTCGCCGATCAACCAGCTGGACCGACTCAAGGCCAGGGTCATGCTGGTGGTTGGCGGCAAGGACAAGCGCGTGCCGTCGATCCAGGGCCGCAGCCTGCACACGGCCCTGCTCGACCGCCACGTGGCGCACGCCTGGATCGACCAGCCCGACGAGGGCCACGGCTTCTACGACGAGAAGAACGTGGCCGAGCTGTACCAGCAGATCGTGCAGTTCGTCGGCTCCAGCATCGGCCCGGGCGCCCCGACGGCGGTTGCCGCACCCACCAAGTGACCCAAGCCGGCCCGGCCGCCCGCCGCCATGGCGGCGGCCGACCGCGGCCGGCTCGGCCAGCTGATAACCACCCCGACACGGCCCGGGCAAGCGCGCCCGCGTTCTGGCACAGTGCAACGATCCGTTGCCACGTTGCGAAGGGGAGCCATGGCCATGCCCGCTTGTTGTCGAATCCCGTTGCTTGCCCTGCTGGCGTTGGCCAGTTGTGCAGCCACCGCCGCCACCGAGCCGAACGGCTCGATCACCTACGCGCGTGACCCGGCGCAACCGGTCGACCAGGCGTACACGGCGCAGATCCTGAAGGACACCACCGATCCCTCGTTCAACTCGCCGCTGACCGACTACCTGCCCGCCTCGGCTACCGTGCCGACGCCGCTGAAGGTGCTCGGCCACATCGCCGGCGCGCCGAATTACCTGCCCTACTCCACCGACGTCTACCGCTACTTCCGGGCGCTGGCGGCGGCCAGCCCGCGGGTGAAGGTGTTCACCATCGGCCAAAGCGAGGAGGGCCGCCCGATGATCGCGGTCGCCGTGGCCGATGAAGATCTGCTGGCCGGCCTGGATGCCAACAACGCACGCCTGGCCAAGCTGGCCGACCCGCGCACGATCGGCATGGACGATGCTGCCGCCGACACGCTGATCGCCCAGTCCACCCCGGTCTACTACATCACCGGCGCCATCCACTCCACCGAAACCGGCTCGCCCACCGCGCTGATGGAACTGGCCTACCGGCTGGCGGTGGACGACGCGCCCTACATCAAGCACATCCGCTCGCACGTGATCACCCTGATCACGCCGATCGTCGAGGTGGACGGCCGCGACCGCCAGGTGGACCGCTACAACTGGCACCGCGCCCATCCCGGCCGGAACTATCCGCGCCTGCTGTACTGGGGCCATTACGTGGCGCACGACAACAACCGCGACGCGATGGCGATGACGTTGAACCTCACCCGCAACGTCGCCGACACCTTCATCGGCTGGCACGCGCAGGTGTTGCACGACCTGCACGAGTCGGTGCCTTTCCTCTACGACAACACCGTCGGCGACGGCCCGTACAACGCCTGGATCGATCCCATCCTCACCGGCGAGTGGCAGCAGTTGGGCTGGGACAACGTGCAACAGATGACCAAGCTCGGCATGCCCGGCGTGTTCACCCACGGCAGCTTCGACACCTGGAGCCCGGGCTACCTGATGTTCATCGCCGCCATGCACAACGGCATCAGCCGGCTCTACGAGACCTTCGGCAACGACGGTGCCGACACCGTCAAGCGCATCCTGGAACCGGAGGAGTACCAGCGCACCTGGTACAAGCCGAACCCGCCGCTGCCGGTGGTGACCTGGTCGCAGCGCAACAACAACAATTACCAGCAGACCGGCCTGCTCACCGCGCTGAAGTATTTTTCCGACAACGGTCAGCTGTTCCTGAAGAACTACTACCTGAAGAGCAAGCGCTCGATCGAGAAACCGCAGAACGCCGGCCCGGCCGCCTACGTGTTTCCCGCCGACGACGCGCGCCCCGGCTCGCAGGCGCAGTTGCTGCGCATCCTGCAGCGCCAGCACGTGGAACTGAGCCGCAGCACGGTGCCGATCAAGGTCAGCCTGCCGGCGGCGAAGGACGATGAGGGCAAGGACCAGCCGGCGCGCACGCGCCGTTTCCCCGCCGGCAGCATCGTCGTGCGCATGGATCAGCCCTACTCGCGCATCGCCGACACCCTGCTCGACCGCCAGTACTGGTCGCCGAAGGACCCGCAGCAGCACCCCTATGACGACACCGCCTGGTCGATGGGCGACCTGTTCGACGTGGAAGTGGTGCGCGTCACCGACAGCTCCATCCTGAAAGCGCCGATGCGCAAGCTCGACGCGGCGGTGGACGTGCCGGCGGGGCTGGCCGCGATCGACCTGCCGCACGCGAAACTTCCGCGCATCGCGGTGATGCACACCTGGCTCAGCACGCAGACCGAAGGCTGGTGGCGCATGGCGCTGGACCAGTTGCAGGTGAAGTACGACTACATCAGCACCCAGGACGTGGCGAAGCTCGGCGACCTGCGCGCGAAGTACGACGTGATCCTGTTCGGTCCGATCGGCGGCGCCAGCAGCCGCCGCATCATCGACGGCCTGCCGATGTGGGGCGAGCCGATGCCATGGAAGACCACCGAACTGACGCCGAACATCGGCCGCATCGACAGCACCGACGACATCCGCCCCGGCCTGGGCGAATCCGGCGTCGCCAATCTGAAGCGCTTCGTGCACGAGGGCGGCCTGCTGATCACCGCCGAGGACACCGCGCGCTTCGCGATCGACGTGGGCCTGGCGCCGGGCGTCTCGGTCACCCCGACCGACAAGCTCAAGGTGGTCGGCAGCGTGCTGCAGGCGCAGTTCGTCGACCGCAAGAGCCCGATCGCCGCCAGCTACACGCGCGACGACCTGGCGATCTACAGCGCCGAAGGGCAATCGTTCAAGATCTCCAACCTGGTCACCGGCGACCACGGCCTGCCGACGGCGAAGGATTTCCAGCGCGCAACCGGCCGCGGTGGCCCGCACGACACCGACACACCCGAGGGACGCGCCGCCGTCGAACCCGAGGCGCTGCCCGACGTCAAGCCATGGCAGGCCACGCCGCTCAACGCGGAGCAGCTGCGCAACAACCCCTGGGTGATCCCGGCCGACCAGCAGCCGCAGGTGATCCTGCGCTTCGCCGCCGCCGACAAGCTGCTGATCGCCGGCCTGCTCGACCACGGCAGCGAAATGGCCGAGCGCGCCGCCGTGGTCGATGCGCGCTACGGCAAGGGCCACGTGCTGCTGTTCGCCAGCAATCCGATGTGGCGCGGCGAAACCATCGGCAGCTACCCGCTGGTGCTCAACGCCATCGTCCATTTCGACAAGCTGGATCGACCGACGGGGCGTTGAACGAGCGCCTGTGCGGGGGGCGCGTCACGGTTGGTTTTTTGCCGGGACTCGGCAAGAGTCGGCGGGCGGTGCCCGCCCTACAACGGCGAAGCGGAAGGTAGGGCGGGCAATGCCCGCCGGTTTCTTGTATTGACGAGACGCAACTATTGGCGCTTGGCCGGCGGCGCCATCATCTTGTCGCGCTTGGCCTTGAACGGGCTGTCGGCGTACCACGCCGGCCACACGCCGGCGTGGCTCAGGTATTGGCCCAATTCGTACAGCGCCTGGGTGTCTTCGAGGATGCCCGAGTAATCCCAGGCCGGATCGAATACATCATTCGGCGTGTGGTAACGATGCGCGGTGTAATCCTCGGCGGCCTTGCGACCGGCCGCCTCGCCCCCGTCCAGCAGGTCGAGGCCGGAACTGGCCAGCATGGCCGGCACCCCGGCGCGGGCGAAGTTGAAATGGTCGGAGCGGAAGTAGAAACCGTTCTCCGGCGTGGTCTCGGGCGAGATCACCCGGCCCTGGGCTTTCAGCACGTCGGCCAGCATGTCCTCCAGCTGCGACTGGCCCTTGCCGATCACGGTCATGTCGTGGGCGCGGCCGATGATCGGCAACGCGTCCACCGCGATATCGGCCACGGTGCGGTTGAGCGCAAACACCGGTTGCGCCGCGTAGTACTGCGAGCCGAGCAGGCCCGACTCCTCCAGCGTGGGCATGAAGAACAAGATGCTGCGCTCGGGTGGCGTGCGCTGCTGCGCGAAGGCGCCGGCGATTTCCAGCAGCATGCTCAGGCCGGTGCCGTTGTCGATCGCGCCGCCGTACACCTTGTGGCCGGGCCGCGAAGGGTCGGTGCCCAGGTGATCCCAGTGCGCGGTATAGACCACCACCTCGTCGGGCTTGTAGTCGCCGGGGATCATGGCCAGCACGTTCTTCGATTCGAAGTGGTCGATCTTGTTCCTGAGGCTGATCGAGGCGGTCGCGCCGAGCGGCACCGGCTTGAAGCCCGGTTTCGCGGCTGCCGCGGCGAGCGCGTCGAAATCCTTGCCGGCGGCGGCGAACAGGCGCGTGGCGGCGGCATGGGTGAGCCACCCGGCTACCGGCAGGCGCGGCGCGGGATCGACACTCGATGGCAGGCTCAACTGCGGGCCGCGGTTGCCGTTCTGCAACACGCTGAACGGGTAACCCGCCGCCGCGTCGCTGGTGTGCACGATGAAACACGCCGTCGCACCCTGCAGCGCAGCCTCGGCATACTTGTAGGTCCAGCGGCCGTAATAGGTCATGGCGCGGCCGTTGAACAATGTCGGATCGCCACTGGCAAAGCCCGGATCGTTGACCAGCACGATCACCGTCTTGCCCTTCACGTCCACGCCGGCGTAATCGTTCCAGTGCCAGTTCGGCGCATCCGCGCCGTAGCCGAGGAACACCACCGGCGAATCCTTCAGGTCGACCTGCGCTTTTCCTTGCAGGGTCTGCACCACCATGTCCTGCTGGTTGGCGAAACTGGCGTGCTGCGCGCCGGCGGCGATCTGCAGCTTCACCTTGTCATTGAGCAGCAGGGTGCTCTCCGCCGGCACGGTCTGGAACCATGAACCGTGGTTGCCGGGCTGCAAGCCCATGCGCTTGAACTCGCCGACCAGGAAATCCAGCGTGCGTTGCGCACCCACCGTGCCGGGCTTGCGCCCGCCGAAGTCGTCGGAACTGAGCGTCTTCTCGTAGCGGGCAAAATCGGTCGCGTTGATCGACGGCGCCAGCGTGGCAGGCTCGGTGGCAGGGTCATCGGCCATGGCCGATGACGGCAGCACCGCCAGTCCCACGGCAAACAGCAGGAACGAACTCATCGCGCGCATCGGAAAATCCCCGGCCGGAACGAATGCCTGTTGTAACCCGCACTCGTCCCGCTGTCCACGCCGGCCGGCGCGGATGTCCTGCCGCGAGGCTGAGCTAGACCAGGCTCAATTGCACATGGCGGCTGCTGGACAGGTTGACCCGGTTGCGGCCTTCGCGCTTGGCCGCGTACAACGCGTCATCGGCATCGGTCATCAACTGGCGCAATTCATAGCCCGAGTTGGCGACCGTCGCCACGCCGAAGCTGGCCGAGACTGCCACGTTCGGCACGTCCTCGCCAAGGGAGACCGAGGCAATCGCCAGGCGGATCTGCTCGACGCGTGCAACCGCCTGGTCCAGCCCGCATTCGGGCAGCAGCACGCCGAACTCCTCGCCGCCGAGGCGGCCGAACAGGTCAGTGGAGCGCAGATGCGCCTGGCAGGCAGCCACCGCGCGCCGGAGCACGCGGTCACCCACCGCATGGCCATGGGTGTCGTTGACCTGCTTGAAGTGATCCAGGTCCAGCAGCACCAGGCAGGCCACCCGGTCGGACTTGCGGCAGTACTGCAGCAGCCGCTCCGCCTCGCCGACGAAATGCTGCCGGTTGAAGATGCCGGTAAGCCCGTCGCGCCGCGCCAGTTTCATGAACTTGAGCTGCGAGCGCTTGATGCGATAGGTGATGAAGCCGATGGAACACAGCAGCAACACCAGCAGGATGATCCACAGCCGCCCCGCCTCCATCGCCTTCTTACCGAGCGCCTGCTGCAACTGGAGGATCTTGTTCTGTTTGGCCAGGGCGTCGATCTGCAGCTTCTTCGCCAGCACCTGCTGCTTGACGGTCTGGTAGGCGAGAGACTTGGCGCTCACGGTGTTCAGATAACCCTTGTCGGCTGCCATATATTTTTCGTGGTAATCGAGGGCTGCCGCGAAATTGCCGCGCTGCCTTTCGATCTGGTACAGCACTTGATAGGCCTGAGTCCGCGGCTCGGTATATTCGTTCTTGATGGCTGTCGCCGCCGCGGCAAGCGCAGCCTGCTCGGCACGATCGACGTCGCCCGTCTGCCAGTAGGCTTGCGCGAGGACCACGTTGACCTCGGAGATCAGCCTTGGATAGTGGGTGTCGCGGGCCGAGCCCAGATTGACCTGCAACAGCTTGATTGCCTGATGGGGCCGTCCATGCTTGATTTCATCGCTGGCGAGAAAGGACCGGATGAAGCCCGAAAAAATCGGTTCCTTGGCACCAACGCAGCCGCTGATGGCCTGGGCCACTTTTGGGTCGCCGGTCGGGAACTTCCCGCTCGTGTGCAACGCGAGGATCGTCGCATAGTCCGCCCGACAGGCGTTGTCCTCACTGGGACTTTCATCCCGCATCTGCGCGGCATAACTGAGCGCGAGATCGTATTGGCCTGCCTCGGTATACAACAGGGAAGCTACGCCCAGGGCTTGTTGCCGGGCTCTACGCTCCGTGACCGTAGGAAGAAGATCGAGCAGTTGACTGAGCCTGGTGAAGGCCTCTTCATAACGGGCCGACAACGTCAACACGTTGATCTGGGTGGAAATCGCGCGCAACCGCAACGTCGGATCCGAACTGTGCTCGATCACGTCATTGAGCAGCCGTACCGAAGCCTTGCTGTCTCCACGGTAAGCGAGCTGGAACGCGTTGAGATAGCGCACGCGCATCTGCTGGTCGGGAGACAGCGTGATCGCGTCGCTGTTCAGTTTCTGCAACACCACCGAGAATTCGGCGAAGTTCGAAGTCTCCAGGCCCTGCGCCTGCCTGAGCAGTTCTTCGGCGTTCGCATCCGGGGACGGCTGGGCCACGGCCACAGCCATCCACAGGGATGTCAGCAGGACAAACCCCGACAGGGATACCCGACGGATGTTCCCCCCACGCATCGGCTATCTGGCAAACGTCACGCGGGAAAGAGGGTCCCGCGAGGGAATCCCGGACTCCTCGCGCGAAGGCGCTTCGTCCTCACCCTCCCCTTCCTCTTCCTCGTCCTGCTTGCCGGGCATCAGGGCGCAATAGATCTTGCTGTCGCCGAGCAGCGACTCGATCAGCGCCGAATCCTTCGCGAGGATCGCGGCAGCCAGCTGCGGGTCAATCTGGGCAACTTCCAAGGCCCCCTCCATATCCTTGGTCGAGGCATGACGCAGTTTCCCGTCTCGTCCCATCCTTTCAAGAAAATCGATCACGTTGGACATCGATAACCTCCGCTGCTGGTCTTTGACTTGCTCGCCAAGTTGATCGGTGGACCGACCACTGACGCTCCCCCACATCCCGCTCCCCGCCCTTCACAACCATGTCCAGCAGGAAACTGGCGCGCTTTACCAGATTTTCTGCTGCCGAATGGCCGGCAACGATGCGTGCGTACACTTCGACGAGCAGCTGCTCTTCAAACAGATGGTCCACCAACGCCATCAGTGCGCCCCTCCCCACCCCTGCCCTGCGACCCAAGGGCAACAACATCACGCCAACTTCGACCCGCATGTTTGCCCGATCATAATGTGAGGAGCCGCAAATACCCATAGCTTCCCGGCTGGATTTTTCCTCGATGACGAAAAAGCGGTCGGTCACGACCGTCTTTCCCCGGCGACAGAGGGTCGCACGGAACCTCTCCACTGCCTCCGCCGGAGTCCACGGCGCACCGACGAAACGCATGGTCTCGGGATCGGTATAGAGCGCATGAAACAGAGCTTCGTCGCTCTGCATCATCGGCCGAAGCCGCACGCTCCTGGCCTTGCGTGAAAACGATTTCAACAGCATCTCCCTGAAGCGGCTGCGCACGGGGCGCCAAAGCCGGGTTTGTGATTGCGCTCGTTACACCACATTCGACTGAACACGCCGGCTGTCGAACAGGCTGACCCGGTTGCGCCCCTCGCGCTTGGCCCGGTAGAGCGCGTCGTCCGCGTCCGTCATCAACTGGCGCAGTTCATATCCCGAGCTGGCGGCGGACGCGACGCCGAAGCTGGCCGAGACAACCACGCCGGAGCCCGCCTCGCCGGCAGGAACCTGGGCAACGGCCAGGCGCATCTGCTCCACGCGCTCCAACACCTGCTCCCGCCCGCACTCGGGCAGCAGCATGCCGAACTCCTCGCCGCCCAGCCGCCCGAACAGGTCGGTGGTCCGCAAGTGCTTCTGGCAGGCCCCCACCGCACGCCGAAGCACGCGGTCGCCCACCGCGTGGCCATGGTTGTCGTTGACCTGCTTGAAATGATCCAGGTCCAGCAGCACCAGGCAAGCGTCGCGTCCGGACTTCTGGCAATAGCGCAGCAGCCGTTCCGCCTCGTTGACGAAGTGCTGCCGATTGAAGATGCCGGTGAGTCCGTCGCGCCGCGCCAGTTTCATGAACTTGAGCTGCGAGCGCTTGATGCGATAAGCCCACAAACCGATGGACGCGAGTACCAGCAGCAGCAACAGGATGTACAGGCGGCTGGTTTCGACCTCCTTGCGATCCAGCTCGCCCTGCATCCCGAGCAGCTTGTTTTTCTTGTCCAGCTCTTCGACCTGCAGTTTCTTCGCCAGCACCTTTTGCTCGACGATCTGGTAGGCAAGCGCCTTTGCACTGAGGCGATCCATGTAGCCGTCGTTGGTGACGACGAACTTCTCGAGATTCTCCAGCGCCGCACGGTCGTCGCCGGTCTTCTTGTCGACCCGATAAAGCACGTGGTACGCCCGGGCGGTCGACTCGGAATACGGCCTGCTGGCGTTCGTCACCAGGGCCTGATTGGCAAACTTGGCAGCCGAGACAAGGTCGCCACGCTCCAGGTGCGCCTTGGCCAGAGTGGACTCGAACTCCGCGACCTGGGGCGGAAAGCCTGCTCGCAGCACCTTGGGATAGCTGGTCTGCAACAAGCGGATGGCGGAGTCGAGGCGGCCTTGCCGCATGTCGAAACTCGCCAGCAAATACTGGAAGCTGAGTGCGAAAAGCGTATTGCCTGCCTTGCTGCATGCTTCCGTGCCATCGCGAAGCTGATCGGCAGCCAGCTTCGTGGTGCCACTTTCAAACAAGGCCTCGGACTTGTAGAACCACCCCCTGCAGGCGCTGCGCGTATCAGTGCTCTCATTGATGATCTGATCTGCGTAACGCGAGGAGGCTTCATACTGACCTGCCTCGTTGTACAACTGCGCCGCGACACCAAGTCCCTGCACACGGACATCGTTTTCCTCCATCTTCGGCAGCTGCTCCAGCAGCGAATTCAGCCTGGCGAAGGCTTCCTCGTAGCGGGATTGCGCCACCAGAAGGTCAATCACCGTGGCTTTGGCGCGAAACGCCAGCACGGGATATGCGGTCTGACCCGCGATCGCCGTCAACGGCGGCAAGGCGGCGTCGAAATTGCCGGCAAAAGCGGCCTGCCGGGCCAGAAGATAGCGGCGATGCACTTGCTGCTGCGGAGAAAGCTCCCGCACAGGCTTGGCGAGCCGGCGCATCAATTCGTCGAACTCGACACGATTGGAGGACGGAATGCTTTCCGCCTGTTTCAGCAGTTGCCCGGGGTCGTCCGATACGGACGCGGGTACGGTGGCGAGACCCGCCACTGACCAGAGCAGAAGCGCAGAACATGCGAAAGCCAGCCTGTAGCCGCCAGCCTTGTCCATGGGCTAGTCGGTGGTCGCCAGCGCAGACAAGACAAAGGGCGAATGATCCTCAGTCCCCATCCCTTTTCTCCTTCCTTTCCTCGTCACGCTTCTTTTCCTCGCTTTCCTTGCAGTTGCCGTCACATTCCTCCTGCTCCTCATCGGGCTTGGCCGGGTTGATCAAGCAGCAGAACGGATCCTGCCCAAGCAACGCCTGCAAGCCCGGGCCATTTCTGGCGAGGATCGCCACCCGCATCGCCGGCTCCACCACCGCCCCGGACAGCGCAAACTCCACTTCATCCTGCGACGCGTAACGCAGCTGCGCGTCTTGCCCCAGGGTCTCAAGAAAATCGATAACGTCGAACACCTGATGATTCCCCCTACCTCGCTGATTGACAACTGGCCGCCAGCTCCAGTCTTACTGCGACTCCCTGCTCGCAACAGCGCTCTTGTCAGGCACGGCTGCGCCGAGGCCATCTTACGCTTGGTTTTTGACGCCTTGCAGACTCGATGCGGCAGCATCGCCGGCGGCTTCGGACGCCGCCTTGTCAAGCACATCCAGCCTCGCCCTCATCTCGTGGTCCACCGACAGCGCCCGCGCCGGCGGCACCACCACCGTATCGGCCATGCCCACCTCCGCTTGAGGCAGCTCCCCCAGCGGCAACCGCTCGATCCGCGCCTGCTGGATCGGCAGGGTCGGTGCGCGGTAGATGATGACCTCATGCTCCGGCGGGTAGTCGCGCGAGAGCACCTCGACCAGCAGTTGGCGGTAGGCCGGGCCGGTGGAGAAGCGTGCCAGCGACTGGTCGCCGACCAGGCCCACCTGCCACAGCACCAGGTAGGCCGTGGGGTCGATCCGGCGTCGGTAGAACAGCAGCTGGCTGGCCTCGTAGTGCTGGCAGCCGACGCGGCCGGGGTCGATGCCGAGATCCGCATAGAGACAATCCTCGGCGGAAATGCCCGGCTCCATGTGCGCGGCGTAGCCTTCGCCGCGGGCCACCTCGATCGCCTTGTGCGGCGCCCAGGCGAATACGCCGGGATGACCGTAGAACACGCCGCACACCTTCTTGCCCGCACGCACCTCGGTGAGGATGGCCTCGACCATCTCGCGGTAGGTCTGCATGCGCGACTTGCCCTCGCGGTAGTACACCTGCAGGCTGCGCACGTCGCGGTGCATGCGCTGCAGCCACAGCTCGACGATGCCATCGGAGAGGCCGGCGAAAACCACGTCGGCCTGCTCGATGTGGCTGCGCGCCAGCGGGCCGAGGTGGGAACCGAGGGTCATGCCCAGGCCCACGCAGACCAGGCTTCCCGTTGAATATCCTGCTTCCATCTTGTCGCTTGCTCGCAAAAAAAAATCGTCCCCGAATCGAGCCTGCTCCCGCAAAAGACTCCGATTTCCGTCATTCCCGCAAAAGCGCGAATCCGGCGGCTTTGGCAGCAGGAGGCCCGTCATCCCCGCCTTGGCGGAGATGACGGGCCTGAGCAAGTATCATTCGAATCAAATCCTTGTACCTGAATCCGGCTTCGGCGGAAATGCCTCCATCAACGGCCGGATCAGGTCCAGCGGCAGCGGGAACACGATGGTCGAGGATTTGCCGTTGTTGGACATGTCGGCCAGCGTTTGCAGATAACGCAACTGCAGCGCCTGCGGCTGTTGCGACAGCATCGCCGCAGCATCGCGCAGCTTCTCGGCGGCCTGCATCTCGCCTTCGGCGTGGATCACCTTGGCGCGGCGTTCGCGTTCGGCCTCGGCCTGGCGCGCGATCGCCCGCACCATGGTCTCGTTGAGATCGACGTCCTTGATCTCCACGTTCATCACCTTGATGCCCCACGGGTCGGTAGCCTCGTCCAGGGTGACCTGCAAGGTGTGGTTGATCGACTCGCGCTGGGACAGGATCTCGTCCAGCTCGTGCTGGCCCAGCACCGAGCGCAGCCGCGTCTGTGCCAGCTGGCTGGTGGCCTGCAGGAAGTTCTCCACCTCCAGCACCGACTTGTCCGAGTCGACCACGCGGAAGTACACCACGGCATTGACCCGCACCGAGACGTTGTCGCGCGAGATCACGTCCTGCGGCGGCACATCCAGCACGGTGACCCGCAGGTCCACCCGGATCATCTGCTGCACCACCGGGATCAGCAGCACCAGGCCGGGGCCCTTGGTGCCGGTATAGCGGCCCAGGGTCAGCACCACGCCGCGCTGGTACTCCGGCAGGATCTTGATCGCGGCGAACAGCAGCAAGATGCCGAGGATGATCAACACACCGACGAATCCGAACATGGTCTTCTCCAGTCAAAAACCTCAAACGGTCGCGACGGCAGGGGCCGGCTCGACCCACAACAACAAACCTTGCCGCGACACCACCCGCACGGCGGCGCCCGCCGGCAGGTCGACCGCGCAGCGCACGCGCCAGCGCTCGCCGTGCAGCATCGCCCAGCTCTCGCCGCCGGCAGCCACGCTTTCCAGCAGGCGGCCGGTTTCCTCGACCATCGCGGCCTCGCCGCCGAACGGTGGTGCGCGGCGCGCGCGAAAAACCAGCCACACCACCGTGCCCAGCAGCGCCGCGAAGCCCACCGCGATGCCGCCGATCACGCCCAGGTTGACCGCGTAGCCGGGCACGCCGGTCTTCATCAGCATCACCGAGCCGATCACGAAGGCCACCAGCCCGCCCGCGCCGAAGGCGCCCACCGTGGGATTGACCGCCTCGGCCACCAGCAGGCCGATGCCCAGCGCCATCAGCGCCAACCCGGCGTAATTCACCGGCAGCAGCTGCAAGGCGTACAGGCCCACCAGCAGGCTGATCGCGCCCACGATGCCGGGGAGCATCGCGCCGGGGTGCATCGCCTCCAGCGCCAGGCCGAAGATGCCGCCGAGCAGCAGCAGGTAGGCGATGGTCGGGTTGGTGATGATGCCCAGGAAACGGGTGCGCGCGCCCGGCACGTAGTCGCGCACGCTCGCTCCCTTCAGTTGCAGGGTCAGCTGGCGCTCGCCGACGCGTACCGCGCGTCCGTCGGCCTTCGCCAGCAGGTCGGCCACGTCGCCGGCGACGAAGTCGATCACGTTTTGTTGCGCTGCCTCGCTGGCGGTCAGCGTCGCCGCGCCGCGCACCGCCTGCTCGGCCCAGGCCGCGTTGCGATCGCGCAGCTGGGCCAGCGAGCGGATGTAGGCGATCGCGTCGTTCAGCACCTTGTGCGATTCGGCGTTGTCGCCGGCCTCATCCTGCGCGGGCGGCGCGCCGGAACCGGCCCTGGCCGGCTCGCTCGCCTTCGGCGCCGGCAACGGCATCGGCGTGGCGCCACCCAGCGATACCGGTGTCGCCGCACCCAGGTGGGTGGCCGGCGCCATTGCGGCAACCTGCCCCGCATAAAGGATGTAGGTGCCGGCCGAAGCAGCACGCGCACCACCCGGCGCCACGTAGACCAGTACCGGCACCGGCAGCGCCAGCATGCGGCCGATGATCTGGCGCATCGACTCGGACAGCCCGCCCGGCGTGTCCAGTTGCAGCACGATCGCCACCGCGCCGTCGGCTACCGCGCGTTGCGCCGCGTCGTCGAAGTACTCCGCTGCAGCCGGCCCGATCGGTCCGTCCAGGGTGATCCGCGCCACCATCGCCGAAGGCGCAGCCACCGGCGGTTCGGCGCGCGACGGGGCCGACGGCACCAGCCACGCCAGCATCAGAACGATCAGCCAGCAGCCACGCATCATGATTCCGTCCTCCGCGCACGGTCTCGCGACGTCGGCCCACTGTAGCCGGTCGGGTGTACAGAAAGCGCTCATTCACGGCAACGGCGCGCTTTCGGTGGACAATCGCCATCCACGCCGGAGAATCCCCATGCCGAAGATCGATGTCAGCCAGGTGCCCGAGCGCAAGGGCTCGGGCTATCCGCCGCCGTTTGCCGCCTTCGCCGGCGCGCGCACCAGGCAGGCGCTGGGCGATGCCGGCGGCCTCGCCGATTTCGGCGTCAATCTCACGCAGCTTCCGCCGGGCGCGTGGTCGAGCCAGCGGCACTGGCATACCGACGAGGACGAGTTCGTCTGCGTGCTGTCGGGCGAGCTGGTGCTGATCACCGACGACGGCGAGCAGCCGCTGCGCACGGGCGAGTTCGCGGCGTTCCCGAAGAACTGTCCCGACGGTCATCACCTGGTCAACCGGAGCGCACAGACAGCCGTCTATCTGGAGATCGGCAGTCGCCACGCGGACGACCGCTGCCACTACCCCGACATCGACCTGCACTGGGACGGCGCGGCCGGCGTCTACACGCACAAGGACGGCTCGCCGTATCCGTAGGAGCCCGCTTGCGGGCGATGCTTTAGTAGCCGGGATTCGGGATTCGCGAGAGCATCGCCCGCAGGCGGGCTCCTGCCCGTTGATGAGTCGGCAGCCTGGCTATTTCAGCGTGGCGGCTCCAGTGGCCGAACCCGCCGCGGCAGGCTGCAGGTGCTGGCCGACCAGCAGGCCGCGGATCGTGCGCAGCCGGGCCTTGATCTTCGCTTCGTTGGCCGCTCCGGTGCGCAGCAGCAGGCGCTGGCCGGCGGAGCGCGCTTCCAGCCCCGGATCGGCGAACACGTACTGGCTCCTGGACGGCAGCAGTGCCGGCGGCGTGGCGGGCTCGGGCGCGGCGAGCAAGTTGTCGATCACCACGATCAGGCGGTCATTGAAGTAGCCGTGCGGGTAGCCCAGGTGTTCGTAGGCCTGCTGGAACAGCGGATAGGCGTGCACGTACCAGGCCACCAGCGCCTGCGGATCGACCTGCTCGACGATCGCCATGTACGGCGCATAGCGGGCGGCGTTGGCTTCGCCGATCACGGTTTGGCCGTCCATTTCGCCGGTGACGAAGGCACCCTTGGGCGGCCTCGCGGGCATCATGATGCCGCCGAGGCTGCGCCCGGGCATGGCGTCGATGCTGGCCACGATGCGGTTGATGATCTGCGGGCGCACCAGCAGCAGCGACAGCTCGCTGTCGCCGGCCAGCCGCTGCAGGGCGGCCAGCACGTCGTCGTCGCTCTGGTCCAGCGCCGGCAGCGGCGCGGTGGAGGCGCTGGCCGGGACGGCCTGCGCCTGTGCCTGCGCGATCGGATGCTGGATCGGCGCCGCCGCGCTGCGGCTCGTCGCCGGTTGCGCCATTTCCGCCGTCGGCGGGCTCGCCGCCTCGGGCTGCATGGCGCGTCGCACCAGCCAGCCCCCCGCCCCGACCAGGACGATCACCACGATCGCCGCGGCGACCCAGCTTCCGGTTGATGTCTGCCTGCGCATGAACTTCCCCGTGGTTGCCTTCAAATAGTGCTGGGACTGGAGCCCGCGCGATTCGTTCAACCGGCGTGGTTCAGGCCTTCAATCGGTAGCCGCTGCGGAAGATCCACCACACCAGTCCCAGGCAGATGCCGAGGAACACCAGGGTCATGCCCAGGCTGATCCCCACGCCGACGTCCGACACGCCGTAGAAACTCCAGCGGAACCCGCTGATCAGGTACACCACCGGGTTGAACAGGGTCACCTTCTGCCACAGCGGCGACAGCATGTGGATCGAGTAGAAACTGCCGCCAAGGAAGGTCAGCGGCGTGACGATCAGCAGCGGCACCAGTTGCAGCTTCTCGAAGTTGTCCGCCCAGATGCCGATGATGAAGCCGAACAGGCTGAAGGTCACCGCGGTGAGCACCAGGAACGCGACCATCCACAGCGGGTGCGCGATCTCGAAGGTGACGAACAGCCGCGCAGTGGCCAGGATGATCGCGCCCAGGATGATCGACTTGCTCGCCGCCGCGCCGACGTAGCCGGCGACGATCTCGAACGGCGACACCGGCGCCGACAGGATCTCGTAGATGGTGCCGACGAACTTGGGGAAATAGATCCCGAACGAGGCGTTGGAGATGCTCTGCGTGAGCAGCGACAGCATCACCAGGCCCGGCACGATGAAGGCGCCGTAGCTGACCCCGTCGATGCCGTTCATGTGCGAGCCGATCGCCGCGCCGAACACCACGAAGTACAGCGATGTGGAGATCACCGGCGAGACGATGCTCTGCAGCAGCGTGCGCCGCGTGCGCGCCATCTCGAAGCGGTAGATCGCGCGGATGCCGTGGATGTTCATGCGCGCTCCCTGACCAGGTCCACGAAGATGTCCTCCAGCGAGCTCTGGCTGGTCCTGAGATCCTTGAAGTCGATGCCCAGTTCGCCCAGCCGGCGCAGCAGCACGTCGATGCCGCTGCGCTCGTCCTGCGCGTCGAAGGTGTAGACCAGTTGCTGGCCGTCAGCGGACAACTCCAGCGCGTGGCCGGAAAGTTCGGCGGGGATCGCCGCCAGCGGCGACTGCAACTGCAGGGTAAGTTGCCGCCGGCCGAGCCTGTTCATCAGCTCGGCCTTGTCCTGCACCAGGATCAGCTCGCCCTTGTTGATCACGCCGATGCGGTCGGCCATCTCCTCGGCCTCGTCGATGTAATGCGTGGTGAGGATGATGGTGACGCCACTGGCGCGCAGGCCGCGCACCATGGTCCACATGTCGCGGCGCAGCTCCACGTCGACGCCGGCGGTGGGTTCGTCCAGGAACAGGATG
The DNA here is from genome assembly GCF_052978425.1 of Rhodanobacter sp. UC4437_H4. Taxonomy (NCBI): domain Bacteria; kingdom Pseudomonadati; phylum Pseudomonadota; class Gammaproteobacteria; order Lysobacterales; family Rhodanobacteraceae; genus Rhodanobacter; species Rhodanobacter sp. UC4437_H4. The sequence continues at coordinate 3,853,224 of NZ_CM129673.1, read as the reverse complement.
CGCGGCTCGTGCGACAGCGCCTTGGCGATCATCACCCGGCGCTTCATGCCGCCGGACAGGGTGATCATCTTGTTGTCCTTCTTGCTCCACAGCGAGAGGTCCTTCAGCACCTTCTCGATGTACGCCGGGTCTGGCGCCCTGCCGAACAGGCCGCGGCTGAAGCTGACCGTGTTCCACACCGTCTCGAACGAGTCGGTGGTCAGCTCCTGCGGCACCAGGCCGATCTGCGAGCGCGCGGCGCGGTATTCGCGAACCACGTCGTGGCCATCGGCCAGCACGGAGCCTTCGCTGGGATTGACGATGCCGCAGATGATGCTGATCAGGGTGGTCTTGCCGGCGCCATTGGGGCCGAGCAACGCGAAAATCTCGCCCTGGCGGATCTGCAGGTCGATCGGCTTGAGCGCCTGGAAACCGGAGGCGTAGGTCTTGCTGAGCTGTCTGACGTCGATGATCGGCTGCACGCGATCTCCTGGGCCTGGGGACGGGCGACGGGAACGGGCGATGGTATGCCCTTCGCCGCGCCACGGCCAGCCGCTGCTGCACCCCTGGACTTCGGCGCCGCGCCTGCGCTCAGGGCGAACGGCGATGTCGTTTCCCGCTCCCCATTCCCGATGCCGCCCGACGGCACGCCCTTCCCCGCAGGCGGGCCGCCCATCTTCCTCGCCACCGCGCTGATCCCGCTCTCGCTGGTGGTCGCCAGCATCGGCCTGCTGCCGTTGCTCGAAGGCCAGGAACTGCCGCCGGAACCGGCGGTCCTTCGTGAGGAGAACATGGCCCGCCGGGCCGCAGCCATCGCCGCCGTCGTCTCGGACGAGGTCTCGCACCGGCGGGTGCGCGAGATCGACCTGCAGGAAGCACACTACCGCCAGACCGCACGCCCCGGTTCCGCGATCCTTCCGGCCGATCGCTCCACGCATTCCCCAGGGAACCAGACCATGCGCATGTTCCGCCAGTTGCTCATCGTGGCAACCCTCGCCATCGCAGGACCCGCTGCCGCCGCCAGCCTGCCGAACCGGCCGGTGCCGTCGCTGGACCTGCATCGGTATGCCGGCCAGTGGTACGAAATCGCGCGCCTGCCGATGTACTTCGAACGCGAGTGCCTCGATGCCGTCGTCGCCACGTACACGCCGAATCCCGACGGCACCATCCACGTGCACAACACCTGCCGCACCCGCAAGGGCCGGTCGTCGGTCGACGGCGTGGCGCGGATGAAGAAACACCAGCCGGCCGCGCTGGAAGTGCGCTTCGCGCCTGCCTGGCTGACCTGGCTGCCGATGGCATGGGCCGACTATTGGGTGATCGAGGTGGACGCCGGCTACCAGTGGGCGGTGATCGGCGGCCCCGGCCGCAACCACCTGTGGATACTCTCGCGCCAGCCCACGATGGATCCCGCACTTTTGCAGACCCTCGTGGAGCACTCGCGCCAGCGTGGCTATCCGGTCGACCGATTGATGATGACCGCACCCGCCGGTGCGCCGGACCGGCCCGCGGAAAGCGCGCCGGCGCCGAACGGAACCCCGCCCCTCCACGACCGTGGCCTCAGGCCGGCGGCACCGGAAACGCGCGGATGATTTCGAACGTCGCGATCGCGCAGGCGGTGGCCACGTTCATCGACGAATGCGCGCCCAGCATGGGGATGTGCACGGTCTGGTCGGAACCGTCCAGCAGGGCCTGGCTTACGCCGCGGTTCTCCGAACCGAGCACCAGGCAGATGCGCTCGCCCGCGGCCACCGGCAGCTCGCGGATGTCGATGCTGGCGCTGGTGAGCTCCAGGCTGACGATGCGGTAGCCGGCGGCCTTCAGTTCGTGCACTACCGGCAGCGGATCGTCGTCGTGGCGGAACGGCACGTGCTGCTCGGTCGCACGCGAGGTCTTGCGCAACTTGCGGTTGGGCGGCACCGCCGAAGCGCCGGTGAGGTGGATCATCTCCACCCCCAGCGCGTCGGCAATGCGGAACACGCTGCCCACGTTCATCGGCACCTCGAAGTCGTGCACCAGGTAGCGCAGCGCGAACGCGGAACGCGCCGGGCGATGCTGCAAATGGTCGAGCTGCCGGTTCGCCATGCCGCGACCGGCTCAGGCCAGCAAGAGCAGCAGGGGCGCGGCAATCCCGCCCAGCAGCACGGCGCCGAACAGCCGCGGCCGGCGAGTGAAGCGCCAGGCCATGTACAGCCCGCTGCACACCGACATGAACAGGCCCAGCGCGATCGCGGCGAAGAAGATCTTCATCGGCAGCAGGTTGCGGCGCGCACCGGGTGCCGCGGGCGCGCCCTGCACCGCTGCCCGCGCGACCGGCGCGGCCTCGGCCACCGTTGGCGCCGGACGCGGACGCCGCACCGGCACCTCCAGGGTCTGCTTCTTGTGCAGCTGCGCCATGCTGGCCAGCCACGCCGGTGGCGCGTAGCTGCTGCCGCGGCTGGCCTCATGCAGGCCGAAGGTCTGCAGGCCGCCGCTCACCGCCAGGAACAGCAGCATCGGCGCGGTGAACACGCCGAGGTAGAGATGGCAGCTGCGAACGAAGCGGATCAGGCGATGCGACGACGGCATGGGCGGCGATATCCACGAAACGGGCGCACAGGGTACGCCGCTGCATGGCGCACCGGCCAGCCGTTGGCACGGCAATCCGCACTGCTGCTAACCTCGCCGCTGGACCGCCGCGATCGCGTTGCCGTGGCTCGGCGTCCACCATCGGTCGGAGCAGTGCGTGGCTTTCGAAATCGAAGAGCGTCGGATCGACGTGGCCGATCTGCAGCTGGGCATGTTCGTGTGCCGGCTGGATCGGCCATGGGAGGAGACGCCATTCGCACTGCAAGGTGTCGCGCTGACCCGGCTGGAGGACATCGAGACCCTGCAGCAGTTGTGCCGCGAGGTCTGGGTCGATGCGCGCCGCCTGGTGCCACCGGACGCGCCGCAGGCGCTGATGCGCGCCGACGCCCCGCGCCACCGCTTCAGCAGCCGCACCCATTACGCCGATCTCGCCGCGGTCGAGGACGAGGCGCCACGTGCCCGCGCCGCGCTGGAGAACGCCTCGCAGATCGTCGATGGCCTGTTCGAGGACGTGACCAGCGGCCGCGAGCTGTCGGTCGAGCGCGTCGAGCAGGCGGTGCGCCCGCTGGTGGCCACCGTGCTGCGCAGCGCGGATGCGTTCTTCCTGGTGGAGGGCCTGCGCCGCAGCGACAGCTATTCCTACAGCCACGCGGTGAGCTGCAGCGCGCTGGCCGCCGCGTTCGGCCGACACATGGGTTTCGACGAGGAGACCATCTTCAGCCTCGCCGCCGGCGGCCTGCTGATGGACGTGGGCAAGACCCGCCTGCCGGAGCAACTGCTGCAATATCCGGGTTCGCTGGCTCCCAGCGAGGTCGACATCATCCGCTCGCACATCGGCCACGGGCTGGCCCTGCTGGACGAGGCAGGCATCGCCAACCTCGACGTGCTCGACATCGTGCGCACCCACCACGAGCGCCACGACGGCAGCGGCTACCCGGACGGCCTGGCCGGCCACGCCATCCCGATCAGCGGGCGCATGCTCGGCATCATCGACAGCTACGACGCGATGTCCAGCGCGCGTCCCTACCGCGCGCCCATTTCACGCCACCAGGCGCTGCAGCAGATCTACGCCGCACGCAACCGCCTGCATCAGGCCGAGATGATCGAGCAGTTCCAGGTCTGCCTCGGCGTCTACCCCACCGGTTCGCTGGTGGAACTGAGCACCGGCGAGGTGGCAATCGTGATGGCGCAGAACCAGGTGCGCCGGCTGCGCCCGCGGGTGGCGATCCTGAGCGAGCCGAACAAGCAGCCGCTGGACGATTTCCGGGCGGTGGACCTGATGCAGCTGGACGACGACGAGGGCGTGGACATCGTGCGCAGCCTGGCGGTCGGCGACTACGGCATCGATGCCAGCCGCTTCTTCCTGTAATGATGACCACCCCGACGCCCGTCCGCCCGCCCTCCCCCTGGCCCGCCGCCGCATGCTGAATCGCGAACACATCTTCGAGCAGATCGACGCGCACATCCGCGCCAGCGCAGGCGAGCGTTTCGCCGTGCTGATGCTGCGCGTGCCCGGCCTGCGCGAGATCAGCCTGCGCTTCGGCTACGCCCAGGGCGAACAGGCCGAGGACATGGCGCATGCGCTGATCCAGCGTTCGCTGCGTCCGATCGACCGCGTGTTCCGCGCCGGCGACGACAGCTTCGTCGTGCTGCTGCCGGATATGCTCAGCGCCAACCACGCCCTGCTCGCCGGCACGCGCCTGACCCAGGCCTTCGAGCAGCCGCTGGACGGAACCGCCTCGCCCTGGCTGGTGCGGCCGGTGATGGGCATCGCGCTGTATCCCGACCACGGCCCCGGCGCCGACCGCCTGTGTCGCCGCGCCAGCATGGCGCTGGACGAGGCGCAGCGGCGCGGCGAGCTGTACGTGGTCTACGCGCCGCACGACACCCAGGTCGAGATCTTCTACGACGAACTGCGCGAGGCGCTGGACGCCAACCGGCTGCAGGTGTTCTTCCAGCCGATCTGGAACCTGCAGAGCGACCGCCTGGCCGGCGCCGAATCGCTGGCGCGCTGGAGCAGCCCCAACCACGGCGAGGTCTCGCCCGCCAACTTCGTGCCGTTCTCCGAGCAGAGCGACCTGATCTCGGTACTCACCCGCTGGAGCATGAACACGACCCTGCGGCACGTGGCCAGCCTGCCCTCGTTCCAGGGCCTGCGCTTTGCGATCAACTTCTCGCCGCGCGTGCTGTCGCGCCCGGGCATGGTGGAGCAATTGACCGGCGCGCTGGAAATCTGGGGCGTGCCACCGACGGCGGTGATCGTGGAGATCACCGAGACCACCCTGGTCAACGACCTCGAGCTGAGCGTGCAGGTGTTGCGCCGGTTGCGCGACCGCGGCATCGGCATCGCGATCGACGATTTCGGCACCGGCTACGCCTCGATCGCCTACCTGCGCCAGTTCCCGGCCACCGAATTGAAGATCGACCAGTCGCTGATCGGCGCCATCCGCAGCGAACCGCATACCGCCAAGCTGGTGCGCGCCATCATCAACATGGCCCACCACATGGACCTGGCCACTACCGCCGAAGGCATCGAGGATGCCGCCACCCAGGCGTTGCTGATCGACATGGGCTGCGACTTCGGCCAGGGTTTCCACCTCGGCCGCCCGCAACCGGCCGCCGACTTCATCGCGCGCTTCGCCACCACGGTGCCGCCCGCGTGAGCGCGCACCGGACCACGCCACAGGGTGGTTCCCGTCGCGCCCGGAACCATGGGCGCCGCTGAGGTCGGCGGCGGCATCCGCTTCGCGCTCGACGGCGCCAGCAAGCGGTACGGCAAAGTCGTGGCGCTGCAGCGGATCGACCTGGCCTTCGCCGCCGGCAGCACCACCGCGCTGATCGGCAGCAGCGGTTCGGGCAAGTCCACCGTGCTGCGCCTGCTGCTGGGGCTCGAGCGCAGCGACAGCGGCTGCGTGCGCGTGGACGGCCGCGCCCTGCAGCCGGCCGACATCCTCGCCTTGCGCCGTCGCGTGGGCTACGTGATCCAGGACGGCGGGCTGTTTCCGCACCTCACCGCCATGGGCAACCTCGGCCTGCTGCCGCAGCACCTGGGCTGGGCGCCGCAACGCATCCGCGAACGAGCGCAGGCGCTGGCGCAGCTCACCCGGCTGCCGTCGGACGCGCTGGCGCGCTACCCGGCCGAACTCTCCGGCGGCCAGCGCCAGCGCGTGGCGCTGATGCGCGCGCTGATGGTCGACCCCGACGCCTTGCTGCTGGACGAACCGCTGGGTGCACTGGACCCGATCGTGCGCCACGAATTGCAGGAGCAGTTGCAGCGCATCTTCGGCGAACTGGGCAAGACGGTGATCGTCGTCACCCACGACCTGGCCGAGGCGGCCTGGTTCGCCCCCCGGCTGGTGCTGCTGCGGCGCGGCGCGGTGGTGCAGGACGGCAGCTACGCGGATCTGCGCGACCGCCCGGCCGACGACTTCGCGCGCCAGTTCGTGCAGGCGCAACGCACGCTGCCGGCCACGCCATGACCGGCATGCCTGCCCGCATCGCCATCGTGCTGCTCGCCGGCCTGCTGCCGGTGCTGGCGATCGCGCAACCGGTGCGGATCGGCTCCAAGCAATTCACCGAGTCGGTGATCCTGGGCGAGATCGCGCGACTGGCCGCACGCGATGCCGGCGTCCAGGCCGTGCACCAGCGCGAGCTGGGTGGCACCCGCATCCTGTGGAAGGCCCTGCAGCAGGGCGACATCGACGCCTACCCCGAGTACACCGGCACACTGAACCACGAGCTGCTGCAAGACGTGCCGGCCGACGCCGACATCGCCACCTTGCGCGCCCGGCTGAAACCGCTGGGCATCGGCATCACCGACCCACTCGGTTTCGACAACACCTACGCGATCGGCATGCGTCAGGACGAGGCGGCGCGACTGGACATCCGCCGCATCTCCGACCTGCGCGCGCACCCGTCGCTGCGCTTGGGCTTCTCCAACGAGTTCATGGACCGCGGCGATGGCTGGCCGGGTTTGCGCCGCGCCTATGCCCTGCCGCAAACGAAGGTCAGCGGGCTGGATCACGTGCTGTCCTACCGCGCGGTGGCCAGCGGCGCGGTGGATGCGATCGACCTGTACAGCACCGACGCGGAGATCCCCTACTACCACCTGCGCACCCTGCCCGACGACCGCCACTACTTCCCGCGCTACCAGGCGGTGTTCCTCTATCGGCTGGCGCTGGAGCGGGACGAGCCCGCCTTCGTCGCCGCCCTGCGCCGCCTCGCCGGCCGCATCGACGAGCAGGCGATGCGCACGATGAATGCCGCGGTGAAGCTCGACGGCCGCCGCGACAGCGCGGTGGCCGCCGACTTCCTCGGCACCCGCGTCGAGGCGGGGCGGCGCGGCCTGTGGCAGCGGCTGCGCCAGCGCAGCGTGGAGCACATCGAGCTGGTGGCGAGCTCGCTGGGCCTGGCGCTGGCGCTGGCGATCCCGCTCGGCATCGTCGCCGCGCGTCGGCGCCGGCTGGGGCAACTGGTGATCGCGGCCACCGGCGTGCTGCAGACGGTGCCGTCGCTGGCGATGTTCGTGTTCATGATCCCGTTGCTGGGCATCGGCACCTGGCCGGCGGTGGCCGCGCTGTTCCTGTACAGCCTGCTGCCGATCGTGCGCAACACGCATGCCGGCCTGGTCGGCATTGCGCCGGAACTGATGGAATCGGCCGCGGCACTGGGCCTGCCACGGCGGGTGCGGCTGCGCCGCATCGAATTGCCGCTGGCGATGCGCTCGATCCTGGCCGGCATCAAGACCGCCGCAGTCATCAATGTGGGCACGGCCACCCTGGCCGCGCTGATCGGCGCCGGTGGCTACGGCCAGCCGATCCTCACCGGCATCCGGCTGGACAGCATCCCGCTGATCCTGGAAGGCGCGATCCCCGCGGCGGTGCTGGCGCTGCTGGTGCAGGGCCTGTTCGAACTGGTCGAGCGCTGGCTGACGCCGCGCGGGCTGCGCCTGCAGGCGCGGCAATAAACGGCCGCAAGGCGGCGTCGGCTATCCTGTGGCGGGTTCACTGCGAGATTGTCGACATGTTTCGATCCTTGTCGTTGTCATTGATTCTGACGGTCACTCCGCTCGCCGTGCATGCCGCCGCACCGGCCGAGGCCGCGCTGGCCGACCTGCCGAACGTGTCGTTCCCGGCGCCGCATCGGGTCGCATCGGGCAGGTTGCAGGCCGATGACGTGGCCGCCCTGCAGCGAGCCGGCATCAAGCAGGTGATCGACCTCAGCGTGGACAGCGAGACGCCGCGCTTTGACGAGGCCGCCGCCATGCGCGCGGCGGGCATCGACTATCACAACCTGCCGATCCACGGCGCCGCTGACCTGACCCGCAACAACGTGGTGCAGTTCGACCGCCTGCTGCACCAGGCCGGCACGCAGGAAACCCTGGTGCATTGCGCGAGCAGCAACCGGGTCGGCGCGATGATCGCGCTGCGCGCTGCCTTGATCGACGGCAAATCGAGCGAAGCCGCGCTGGCGGAAGGCCGCCGCTGGGGCATGAAGAGCCTGGAGCCGGTCGTGCGCGAACGCCTGCAGGCGTGGTCGGGCAATCCGCAACACGGAAGGCAGGAGCAGAGCCTGCCCGCATCCGGCGGCACAACGCCGTAGGGCGGCACCGCCCGCCGGCTCTTGTCGCAGTGTGAAGCGGCGGGCATTGCCCGCACGGCGCCGAGGCGGAATGGGCTACCATGCGCGCCTCCCACGTCCTTGCGCGGCACCGCCCTGGCTCCGATCCCCCCCTCGTCGCCCGTAACCGCACTGCCCTTGCGCGCGGTGTTGCTGATGCTGGCCAGCGCCAGCCTGTTTGCCCTGATGGCGGTGGTGATCCGGCTGGCCTCGGCGCAACTGCACCCGTTCCAGATCACGTTCTTCCGCAGCGCGTTCGGCACGCTGTTCGCGCTGCCGCTGCTGATCGGGCCGGGCTGGTCGCTGCTGCGCACGCCGCGCTTCGGCTTCTACGTGATGCGCTGCGTGCTCGGCATGGGCGGCATGCTGGCGGGCTTCTGGGCAATCGTGAACCTGCCGCTGGCCGAGGCGGTGGCGCTGTCGTATTCGTCGCCGCTGTTCGTCACCATCGGCGCAGTGATCTTTCTCGGCGAGGTGGTGCGCCGGCGCCGCTGGACTGCGGTGATCGCCGGCTTCATCGGCGTGCTGGTGATCGTGCGCCCCGGCAGTGCCGCGTTCGCACCGGGCAGCATGGTCGCGCTGCTGGCGGCCGGGCTCACGGGCGCGGTGACGATCAGCATCAAGTCGCTGACCGGCAGCGAGCCGGCCGACCGCATCGTGCTGCTGACCACCTTGCTGTGGGTGCCGCTGTCGCTGCCTGCGGCGCTGTCGGTGTGGCAATGGCCGCACGCCGGCATCTGGCCGTGGCTGGTGCTGTCAGGCGCGCTGGGCACCGGCGGCCACTATTGCTGGACGCGCGCGCTGCGCCTGGCCGAGGCGTCGATGCTGGCGCCCTTCAGCTATCTGCAGTTGCTGATCGTGGCGGTGCTGGCGTGGTGGATCTTCGGCGAGGCGGTAGATCACTACACCGCGCTGGGCGCGGCCATCATCATCGGCGCCAGCCTCTACATCGCCCAGCGCGAGCACGCGCTGACGCGACAACAGCGCACAAGCACGCCGCAGGTCCGCGCGGAGCCGCCAATCTAGGCCTCCGCCGACCAGCGCCTCATTCGTCAGGGAGTGCCGGCAAGTCAGGCATGTTGGCCAGTTCGGCCAACATGTCGACCGCGGCCGGGGCGGGTTCGCTCGCCAGCGGCCAGCGGCCGATCACTTCATGGCTGGCCTGGCCGAAGAAGCTGCGGATCAGCACGAACTCCTCCGCGCGCCACCGGATCGGCTTGATCGATTCCTCGATCGCGTCGATCGCCGGCCCGTGCTGCAAGGCCACGTGCGGATGGAAAATGGAGACGCCATTGACCTGCAATCCCTGCGCGCGCTGTGCGGCGGCGATCGCCTTGCGCAGCTCCAGCGCCGCCGCGGCGGTGACCGGGTCCGCGCACAGCACGAAGGGAAACTGCCCGCCGGTGGGGATGCAGCGCATGGCGGCGTCCAGCGTGATCGTGAACGCGTTGCCCCGCACCGCGGCGCCCGCGGCCAGCATGGCGCGCTCCGGCGACAGCTGCGGCCGTTCGGGCCGGCCCATCGGGCACAAGGCAAGGTGCAGGTTGTCGACCGACACCGGCACGCCGCTGGCGCGCTGCGAGCGGCGAAAACGCGCGGCCACGTTGGCGATCTCCACGCGCGCGTGGCCGTCGGGGCGCACCGCGAAGAAATAATCGATGCCTGCGGCAAGTTCGGCGGGGGGCGTCGGGGTCAAGCCGGTACCTCCACGACAGTCGCTGTGACGAATGCTGTTCGCAACACCATACTCCGCGCCGCACAAGCCGGGTGTGATCCGCGTCGCCGGCCACGGCGTTCGCCAATGACCGGACCCGCCGCCGCCGGCCATGCTGCCCGGCCCCTGACACCGGCTCAGCGCAGCTGGCTGTCCTTGCTGCCACGGCGGTTGTACAGGCTGGCGGCGCGCTCGCTGTCGCGCTCCTGCTGGCAGGCCACGCACAAGCGCACGCCGGGCACGGCGGCGCGGCGCGCCGCGGGGATCGGCGCTTCGCATTCCTCGCAATGGGTCAGGCCCGGGCCCTTGCGCAATTGCTGGCGCGCCCGCTGCACACCGTCGTTGACGGTAGCGTCGATCTGATCCTGCACGGCGCCGTCGCCGGCCCAGCCGGTTGCCATGGTGCTGCCTCCGCGAAGCAGGGTCGCGGGCCGGCCGCTCAGTGCGCCTTCGCCCGCAAACCCTGGATATATCCAAGCTCAGCCAACGACTTGGGTTCGCCGGGCACGAGTTTCAAGCAACCCTGGTAGGCCCCGGTCGCCTCGTCGAGGCGATGCAGCTCAACCAGCGCGTAGCCCTGGCCGCGCAGGGCCACGCACTTCAAGCGGACGGCATCTTCGGGGGTGGCGCCACTGATCCCCGCATCGCCCTCCGCTTCCTGGTACAGGGCCAGCATCTTCTCCCAGTCACCGCTGCGCTGGTAGGTGAACGCAAGTTCGCTCTTGTACTGGCTGTCCATCGGCGACAACACCAGGGCCTTTTCCAGCTCGGCGCGCGCATCGGCGTAGCGGGCCATCTCGCTGTAGGCGTAGCCGCGCGCCCAGTACGCCTGCGCCCAGGCCGGGCCGATCACCTGCACGGACACGTCGGCGTTGCCGTTGACTGCCTTGGCGCCCATGCCGGCGTAGGCCAGCGCATCGACCAGGCCGCGGGCACAGAACACCTTGCCCGGCTTGCCCGCGTAGATCGCCTCGTACTTGCCCACGACCTCGGTCAGTGGCCCGTCGATCGCCAGCTGGATCTTGCCCGCCTCGATCATCTTCAACGCGTCGAGCACTTTCTGTTCGTCGGCATCGGCAACCTGCTTGCCCGCCTCGTCGAGCGACAGGGTGATGGTACTGTCCGGCTTGACCGCGGCGTGCGGCGCGCAGCCGGCCAGCGTGAACGCGGCGAGCAGTGCCGCGCCGGCGAAGAGTCGTTTCATGGCATGCCCCCGAAATGATGCAGGGCGAGGATAGCCGAAGCGGGCCTGCGTCCATTGGCAGCAGGGCCAGACCGTCGGGAAGTGCCAGAATGGGCCATTCACCCACGCCAGGAGAACGCGTCGTGAGCACGCCATCGCCCGCCACTACCGAGCAGCCTGCGCTGCGCAGCGACGAGAGCGTCGCCAAGCAGCTGTTCCTGGGCAACATCCTGGAAGAGAACCTGTTCCCCTACCCGCAGATCCGCGCCCGCGACCGCGAAATGCTGGGCGCGATGACCGACGCGATCGACCAGTTCCTCGCCGACAAGACGGCCGAACTGAAGCAGTACGACCGCGACGCCGAACAGCCGGCCGAGTTCATCCAGGCGCTGCGCGAGATGGGCCTGTTCGGCCTGATCATCCCGGAGGAATTCGGCGGCATGGAGCTGTCCAACGGCGCCTACGCCCGCGTGCTCGGCCAGACCAGCAGCCACGACAGTTCGGTCTCGCTGACCATCGGCGCGCACAGCTCGATCGGCATGAAGGGCCTGCTGCTGTTCGGCAGCGACGAGCAGAAGCAGCGTTACCTGCCGAAGCTGGCCACGGGCGAGATGATTGCCGCGTTCTGCCTCACCGAATCCGGCGCCGGCTCCGACGCCGCCTCCATCCGCACCAAGGCCGTGCGCAACGACGACGGCAGCTGGACGCTCTCCGGCGAGAAGATCTGGATCACCAACGGCGGCATCGCCGACTTCTACACCGTGTTCGCGCGCACCGACACGCCCGAGGGCAAGATCACCGCGTTCCTGGTCGAGGCGAAGTGGCCGGGCGTGAGCCACGGCCCGCACGAGGACAAGATGGGCATCCGCGCATCAAGCACCACCACGGTGGCGTTCGCCGACGTGCGGGTGCCGGCGGAAAACGTGCTCGGCCCGGTCGGCAAGGGCTTCAAGGTGGCCATGAGCATCCTCAACTCCGGCCGCACCGGCCTCGGCGGCGGCGCGGTCGGCGGCATGCGTTCGCTGATCCGCCTCGCCTGCGCGCAGGCAAAGGAGCGCAGGCAGTTCGGCCAGCCGATCGCCGAGTTCGGCCTGGTGCGCGAGAAGATCGCGCAGATGAGCGTGGACTGCTTCGCCGCCGAGAGCGCCGTATGGATGGTGGCCCACCTGATCGACTCGGGCGCCGGCGACTACTCGGTGGAGGCGGCGATGAGCAAGGTGTTCGCCAGCGAGGCGGTGCAGCGCGCGTCCTACGAGGCGCTGCAGATCGCCGCCGGCAACGGCTTCATGCGCGAGTTCCCGTACGAGCAGATCACCCGCGACACGCGCATCCTCTCGATCTTCGAGGGCACCAACGAGATCCTGCGCCTGTACGTCGCACTGTCCGGCCTGAAGGGCGTGGGCGCGGGCCTCAGCGAACTGAAGGCGGCGGTGGGCGACATCTTCAACGACCCGATCAAGGGCTTCGGCGTGCTCGGCAGCTACACCGGCCGGCGCGTGCGCGAGGCCACCGGCTACGGCATCGACCGCATCGCGCACGAGCTGTCGCCGCGGCTGCGCAAGGTCGCCGCCACCTACGAGAAATACACGGTGGAGCTGTCCAAATCCTCCGATGCGCTGCTGCGCCGCCATGGCAAGAAGGCGGCCGACATGCAGCACGCGCAGAAGCGCCTGGCCGACATCGCGATTGACCTGTTCGTCGGCCTGTGCGTGCTGTCGCGCGCCGACAGCCTGGAAAAGCAGTCGCATCCCGCCGCCGACGAGGCGATCGGCATCGCCGAGATCTTCGCGAAGCAGGCGCGCCGGCGCATGGCGCGCAACGTGCGCGGCCTGGAGCGCAACGAGGACGCGGCAATCGAGCAACTGGCCGGCGCCGTGCTCGCCCACGAAGGCTACATGTGGGACGTCATCTGAAACAACCGAAGGAGAAACCTGCCATGAGTCTACCCAGCGTCCGCGCCAGCACCGGCGATGCACCTTACGCGGTCCACTTCACCGACGACCAGGGCAACACTTGGCAAGCCGACGAGCCGATCGACGAAGGTGGCGCCAACACCGGCCCGGCGCCGCACCGGTTGCTGCTGTCGGCACTCGGCGCGTGCACCGCGATCACGCTGCAGATGTACGCGGCGCGCAAGCAATGGCCGCTGCAGCACGTCGACGTCGAACTCAAGTTCAACCCCGATGGCACGCCCGAGTCGGGCAACGACATCACCCGCGTGATTACCCTGCAGGGCGAGCTGAGCGACGAGCAGCGCGAACGCCTGCTGCAGATCGCCAACAAGTGCCCGATCCACAAGGTGCTCACCGGCGAGGTGCGCATCGCCTCCCGGCTGGCGCCGGCCTGACGCCGGCGTCGGGCACAAGCCAGGCCGGCACCGGCGCCTGGCGGCCGCGGTTCGGGCCATGGCGATCTTCTTGCCGGCCCGCGTCGGCCGGGCCGGGCACGGCTGGCCTCAGCCGCCGCAACCGCCGCAGCAGATCGACGGCAGTTGCACCACCTGCTCCGGCGTCACCGGCCAGCCGGTCCGCCGCAATATCTCGACCAGGTCCGCCGCCGTGGCCGAGGCGGATACGCGCAGCACCAGGCCACTCATGTCCAGATCGGCCACCGCTGTCGGATCGATATCGAAAAGGGCGTCCTGCACCACGGCCGGATCGGGCGACGCCCCGGTCATGGCAATATGGAATTCCATCGGGCACCTCGCTTCACCGGCACGCGTGGCATGCCGTCAGGGCCGATGCTCCCCCGCACCAAGCGGCAGTACCTTGACGCCGGTCAAGTCCGCCGCGGCGGGCGCGTGGTCGGAGCCTGCGCAGTGGGTCCGCACGCCTGCAGCAAATTGCCGCAGGGGCCCGCGCGGCACGCCAGGCTGGCGCCACTGCTGTCCGGGATAAATCCGTGCCTTGGCGTCAAAGACTTGGCGACACAAGGCGACGCGATCCTTGGACACGCCACCCTCGAATGTGCACACGGCCCGCCAGCCTCCCCCCGCAGGCAGAGAGAGAGAGCCGCACGAGCTCTGCTTCTCCCCCTGCTTGCAGGGGGAGGTTGGGAGGGGGTGAAGCTCTCGCCCTTGCTCCTCGCTTGCGGCCAAAGAGCGACCCCACCCCAACCCTCCCCTGCAGGCAGGGAGGGGCACAAGCATTGCTTCGCGGCCGGGATACGGATTTATTCCGGACAGCAGTGAGCCTGGCAGCGATCCGCTCAGCGACGACGCGGGAGCTTCGGGTTCGACGTGCCCCACACCGTGTACTGGTCGGCCAGGATGACGCCGGTGAGCTCCTCGACTTCCGCCTGGGTGATCTCGGCCTTGCCCTGCTTGCCGAACATCACGACCTCGTCGTCCTCCTGCACGCCGGGGATGTCGGTCACGTCGACCATGGTGGTGTTCATGGTGACGCTGCCCATCACCGGCGCCCGCTGACCACGGATCAGCATTGCACCCTTGTTGGAATACGCGCGCCGGTAGCCGTCCGAATAGCCCACGGGGATATTGGCCAGCAGCGAATCGCGCTTCAGCACGCAGGTGCGGTCGTAGCTCACCGTGTCGCCGGCGGGATAGGCCTGCACCGAGGCCACCCGCGACTTGAAGGACGCCACGTGTGCGAACGGCGGCTTGGGCGTGCCGCCGTAGCCATACAGGGCGCCGCCGGGACGCACCATGTCCAGGTGTGATTCGGGGATGTGCTGGACGGCGTAGGAATTGGCGGCATGCAGCAGCACGTCCTCGCGCTTCAATGCGGTATGGGCGAACATCCACGCGGTCTGCGCCTTGAACGTCTCGACGCCCTGCAGCGCGTCGGCGCGTTCCTCGGTCGGGAAGTGGGTCATCATGCCGACGATCCGCAGGCCTCCGATCTTCGCCAGCGCCTCGGCGTCGCTGCGGCCCCGCGCGGTCTCCATCTCGATCCCGTTGCGGCTCATGCCCGCCGAGTTCAGCGCCAGGTGCACGCGCAGCGTGCGCCCGCGCCGGCGGGCGGCGCCGCCGATGATCCGCGCCTGGATGAGGTTGCCCACCAGCTCTTCGACGTCGTAGTGCAGCGCGTCGTGGATCTCGTCCAGCGTGGCGGCACGCACGCGCATCACGCGGCCCTTGTAGCCGCAGGCCCGCACCATGCGGGCCTCCTCGTTGCTGGCGATGCCGACGTAGGGGAGGCGCGCCCTGATGACGCTGGGCATCACCAGGTCGATGCCGACGCCGTAGGCATCGGCCTTCATGATGGCGCAGATCTTCGGCTTGCCGACCAGGGCGGCCTCGACCAGCCGCAGGTTGTTCTCGAAAACCTGCGTGTCGATCTCGATCCACGCATTGAACGTGCCCGCCCGCCTGCGCTTCCCCGGCAGGCCGAGCAGGGGTGCGGCACGCGCGGGCACCGCCAGCGCCACGGCCGTCCCCGCGCTGGCCAGCAGGAATCGGCGGCGGCCGGGAGAGCAAGGCGTGGAGCGGTGTTCGGACATGGTGTTCTCCGGTTGCCGCCGCCGGTCTCCCGGCGGCGGGGCCCTGCATCAATCGAACTTGTATTCGGCCATCAGGAAGAACGAGCGGCCGCGCGGATCGGCCACGCGCGGCTCCCACGCCGCGCCCGAGGCGAAGTCGACCTGGTGCGCGGTGAACGGCGGGTCGGTGTTCAGCAGGTTGCGCACCGCGAAGGTGAGCTTGGTGCCCTGCAGGCCCGTCCAGGTCAGGCTGTAGTTGTAGAGGATGTAGTCGTCGACATCGGGGTTCCAGTTCGGCGGGATGTAGCTGCCGTTGGCGACGCTGATCGGCAGCTCGTCCTTGTAGCCGGCGCGGTAGATCTGGCTCAGCGTGTGCGTCCAGTCGCCCCTGGCCCAGTCGAGGCTCAAGGTGTGCTTCCACTTCAGAGGCAGGTTGTAGAACTGCACGTACTCGCCCACCTCGTTGTGGCTGTAGGGCTCGTTGGCGAGCGGCTTTTCCCTGAAGGTGTTGATGTAGCTGCCGTTGAGGTTGACGTGCCAGCGGCCGCCGGCCAGCTCGCCGGTGAGGTTGGCGTCCAGTTCCACGCCGCGCATCAGGGTGCCGCCGGAGTTGATGAAGCGGCGGTCGATCGCGATCACCTTGCCGCTGGCATCGCGGATCCAGTTGGCGGCGAACAGGCTGTAGTTGTCGATCAGCGTCGGCAGGTTGGGCGAGCGGATCGTGTTGCTGCGCTCGATCTCCCACCAGTCGAGGCTGAGGTTGAAGTTGCGGGTGGGCGCATAGACGAAGCCCAGGCTCTTCTGCCTGGCCGTCTCCGGTTTCAGGTCGGTCTTGCCGCCGGTGATGATGGTCGGCTGGATCAGCGCGCAGCCCGGCACCGCCGAGTTCGCCACGCCGCCGGGACAGGTGGCCGGATCGGCCAGGTCGAGGCCGAAGTACTCGACCTCGTTCACGCCGGCGAACAGCTTGGTGAACTCCGGCACCTTGAAGCCGGTGCTGTACGCGCCGCGGAAGGCCAGCGACTCGATCGGCTGCCACTTGAACGAATACTTCGGATTGGTGGTGCCGCCGAAGGTGTCGTACTGGTCGCGGCGCACCGCCAGGGTCACGTCCAGCGTCTTCACGATCGGCAGGTAGGCCTCCATGTAGACCGCCTTCACGTCGCGATGCACCTCGGGCAGTTCACTCGTCTCGTCGAACGGCGCCTGGTAGATGGTGTCGTAGTTGAGCGGCAGGCCGTTCAGCACCTGCACCCCGCCGAACTTGAACCCCTCGCGCCGCGCCTCGATGCCGGTCGCCAGCTGCACTTCGCCGCCCCACAGGTTGAAACCCAGGCCGCCGTTGAAGCTGGCGTCCAGCGAGGTGACGGTGGACTCGCCGCCGTACAGATGGATCCCGGTGGCCGATGCCGCCTGCAGTGCGGAAAGCGCCGCGGGATCCTGCGCCTCGTCCGGCATCAGGAACGGGTTCAGCAAGCCGCTGCCGAGCACCTGCTTGAGCCCGCTGGAAAAGTAATAGCCGCCGGCGAGCACCGACTCGGCCTTGCTGGAGGCATGCGACAGGCCCGCGTCGAAGTCCCAGCTGCCGATGCTGCCCTGCACCCCGGCCAGCACGCGATAGGCCTTGGTGGTGGTCTCGATCTCGCGTCGGCCGCAGGGGATGCAGCGCCAGCGGTACGGGATCCTGTTGCCGTACACCAGGTCGGCCGTGCCGAAATAGTCGGCGATGGCGTCATAGATCCTGTCGTAGGTGGCCTGCGTGTCCGCATTCAGCGGATACCAGGTGCCGGGGTCGAGCACGGCGGTCGCCGACGAACTGGAGGTGAGCTGCAACGGCTCGTACTCGCGCCGGACCTTCACGCGCGAGCCCATCGCCTCGGCGTAGAAGCGGTGGTTCTCGCCCAGCTTGTAGGTGGCGCGGCCCAGGAACTGCACGCTGTCCTGCGGCTGCTGCAGCGCCTGCGCGGCCGGATAGTCCCAGGCGCAAGCGTACTTCGAACTGCTGCCGTCCCACAGCCGGTAATCGTACGGCCCCATGTTGGCGCCGCCGCTCTCGCAGCCGCCACCGCCGGGCAGGTTGAGGATGTTGATGTAGCGCATGGCGCCGCCGCCGTCGGGATCGGTCAGCGCGTCGTTGATGATGCCGCCGGTGGCGTTGGTCACCGTGGCGAACGGCGTGCCGCGCGTGTCGGGCGAGACGCCACGGTCGGGCTGGAAGCTGTTGGCGAAGCTGCGCTTGCCGCTGCGCAGGATCTGCGCGGTCCGGTAGTTGATCGTGCCCCACGCGTTCCAGCCGTCGCGGTCGAGATCGCCGACCCCGCCCAGCACGCTGTAGGTGGCGATGTTGCCACCGCCGTCGGCGGTCACGTCGACGCCGGCGTTGAGCGTGACGCCGCGGTAGTCGGTACGGGTGATGAAGTTGATCACGCCGCCGATGGCGTCGGTGCCGTACATCGCCGAAGCGCCGTCGCGCAGCACCTCCACGCGCTCGATCGCCGCGAACGGAATCGAGTTCAGGTCCACCGCCTGGCCGCGCAGGCCGTGGGTCGCGACGCGGCGGCCGTTCAGCAGCACCAGGGTCGCGTCCGAGCCCTGCCCGCGCAGGTTGGCGCCGGACACGCCGGCGGTGCCGCGCAGTTCGCCGAGGTCCATGTCGACCGCGGCCGAGGTGAGCCCGTCGGCGCCGTTGCCGGCGATGTTGAGGAACTGCAGCAGCTGTTCCGCCGAGGTGATGCCCTGCGCCTCGATGGTCTGCTTCTCGATGACGGTGATCGGCAGCGCCTGTTCCAGGTCGGTGCGCTTGATGCGCGAACCGGTGACGGTGACCTCCTTGAGCGTGGTGACCTGCGACGACTTGTCGGCCTCCGGCGCAGGCTGGCCGGCCTCCTGCGCCGTGGCCGGAACGGTGATCGCGGCCAGCAACGCCGCACAGAGGAGGTTCAAGCGGAGATCGTGTCGGATGTGCATGGGATGCCCCTCAGGGTAGTGAACGGCGGACCGGGTGGGATCAGTTCTCTGGTACGGACATCGGGATCAGTGGGGAATGGCACTCAACTTGAGCTCGTCATCCCCGCGAATGCGGGGATCCAGCGCCTTCGGCGACTCGGGGAAGGCCCGAGTCCCTGGATTCCTGCCTTCGCAGGAATGACGAAAAAACGGGCTAGTGCGCTTGAGTAAGTGCCATTTGGGTCAGTGGGATTTGTCCTCGGCGTTGGCGTCGTCCATGAACAGCCGGCCGATCGACACGGCCAGGTCGTATGGCGTGGGATCGTTGCGGTTGCTCAGCACGACCACGGTCAGGTGCTGCTTCGGCCAGCGCACGATCGTGTTGCGGAAGCCGATGCTTTCGCCGGAGTGCCACAGCCGGTCGCCGGCGACGCGCCAGCCGAAGCCGTAGTACGTCGCCTCGGGTGTGCCGGAAACCTGCACCTGGCGCCCGAAGGCGAGCGCGCGCGACGCGTCGCTGAGCAGCCGGTCGTCGTACAGCGCGGCGTCCCAGCGCGCCATGTCGGCGATGTTGGAATAGATGCCGCCATCGCCGAGCACCGCGCTGTAGGCGTTCTGGTCGGTGCGTGTCCAGCCGTCGCAGCTCCTGCTGTAGCCCCAGGCCCGGTGTGGTATGTCGGGCCCGCCGACCACGTAGGCCAGGGTGTTGCGCATGCCCAGCGGCTGGAAAATGTGGGTGCGCACGTAGTCCGCGAAGCTCATGCCGGAAGCGCGCTGCACCACCAGCGCCAGCAGCGCGTAGCCGCTGTTGCTGTAGCGGTACTTGCTACCGGGCGGGAAATACAGCCGGTTCTCCTTTTCCAGCAGGGCCAGCACGCCGGTGTCACTGATCTGCCCGTCGTAGGGCACCGGCATCAGGTCTTCGTAGTTCAGCATGCCCGCGGTGTGGTCGAGCAGGTTGTGCAGGGTGATGTCGTCAGCCACCGCTGGCAGTGACGGCAGCCAGCGCTTGACCGGATCGTCGATGGAAAGCTTGCCGTCCTGCGCGAGCAGCAGGATCGCCGCGGCGGTGAACTGCTTGGTCACCGAAGCGAGCCGGTAGTCGGTCGCCGGGCTCGCCTCGGTGCCGCGCACCAGGTCGGAGCGTCCGTAGCCGCGGCTGACGATGGCCTTGCCGTCCTTGAGCACCAGCAGCGAGACGCCGGGCACGTCGCCGTCATAGGGCTGCACTAGGCGCTGGATCTCCGACTCCCGGTCGTCGCCGTCCGGTGCCGTCACCGGCACGTCGTAGATGACGTCCGGCGCGGGTTCGGGATGCAGGGTGTAGTGCCACCACTCCATCGCGTAGTTGCGGAAGCCCTGCGCTTGCATCGCGTCGCGCAGCAGGCGGCGGTTGGCGCGCTGTTCGGCGCTGACCTCCGGCGTGTCGGTGTGGGCGCGGGTGCCGAAGTAGTCGAAGCCGGTGCCCATGTCCAGCGGCTCGCAGCCGGCATCCTGTGCATCGCAGCGCAGCGCGGTCAGGTCGACGGTGGCGCCGCGGCTGTGGCCGGATACCGGAGCGATGTAGTCGCCGAGCAGCTTCGACTTGTCGAGGTTCGGATAATGCGCGGCCTTGGTGCGCTGGTCGTCGAGGTCGTGCGCCCAGCGCACGAAATGCGCCACCGCGCGTGCCGGGCGGTAGCAGTCGAACACGCGCAGGCGCATGTGGCGCTTGCGCAACGCGGCATCCACCCGCGCCAGCGCCTCGGCCGCTTCGTGCCTCAGCCAGCAGCGCGGCGCCTGGTAGCCGTCGACCGGCGCGCCGACGAAGTTGTCGCTGCCGGCATAGGCGATCGATTGCGAGAGGTCCGGCACCAGGCTGCGGAGGTCGACCATCCCGGCCTGTTCCATCGTGGCCGCAGCCGACACGCGGGGCGCTGCGTCGGTCTGTGCGAGCGTCGATACCGACGCCAAGCACAGCGCCAGCAGCAGTGCGAACCGCGTCGAGCCGGAAACACCGCATCGCTTCCGGTCACGGCCGGCAGGGCTGGCGGAGGGAAAACCGGACGCAATATATTGCGATATGCAGCGCAGACGTTCTCGGATACGCACAGCGTCTCCCGGAAACCGGATCAAGGTGGATGGATGAACAGCGTCCATGCCAGGTTGACCAGATCTGGAGCTCCGTACTCGCCTCTTCCCCTTTTGGCCAGGCTGCGGGTTCCCTGCCCGATGCCCGAAATCGCATGACTGAGGCCATGCCGAGGCCTGCGATCGCTGTATAGCACGGTCATTTCGAAAGCGCCAACGAGGCGCCGCAAGGGCGTCACGACCGGCCCGCGAAGGCTTTTGCGGCGACAGCAGCCATGCAACAGGCCATCGACACCGCCCTGCCTGCCGACAAAATATCTTGCGAATCTGCTAGTTGCCGAATCCATCGGCGACACGCGCAACGACGGGCACCGCCCGGCCGCCGCGTCATGCGCCGAGGCGCCACGACAAAGTCCATAACCGGGGGTTGGGGTACACGCAAATCATTCCATGGATTTTCGATGCTTCCTGCGCGTCGACGGACACTTTCCGGCGACCCGGCAACAGTGGAAAAGCTGTCGAGGCAGCCAAGGAAATTCGCGGCGAACGACGACGCTAATGCTTCTTGCGTGAATCGAGCACGTCCTGCAGCAGGCCCTTCAGGGCATCCTTGCTGGTGGACTTGTCCGCCGGCTTGTCGGCGGCGGGCGCCGCATCCTTGTGCAGGGCATTGCCGATCCCGCTGCCCAGCAGGCCGGCGACGGCGGAGGGATCGAGCTTGAACGCCGGCGCGCTGGCCGTGCCGGTGACGCGCACGCCGATGCCCTGCTCGCTGGTGCCGCCAAGCACACCACCGAGCAGGCGCCCGGCCTTGGAGTTCGTGAGCAGGCCACTGCTCGCCTGGCTGCCACCGCTGAGCCCCTGGTCGAGCTTGACCAGCATGTTGAAGTCGAGCTTGCCATCGGCAGCCATGCCGCCCTTGCCGGTGAGGCTGCCCAGGTCGGCGATCTCCGCGCTGGCCGGTTCGGCGTGGATGCCGGAAGGTGCGATCCGCAGCGTCGCGGCAGCATGCCGGATCACCGTGTCCTGCGGCGCCTTGATGCCGGCCAGCGACAACACGCCGCCAAGTTTCGAGCCCAGGCTGTAGCCGGCCAGGCGCGAGTCGTCGAGCGTCACCGGGCCGCTGATCACCAGCGCATCGAGCGGCCCGCGCGCGCGCAGATCCACGCCCACGCTGCCACCGCTGAGGCGCGAATCCTTCGGCAGCACCACGCCGAATGCCGGCAGCAGGGGTTGCAGGTCATCGACCGGCAACTGCTTGCCGCGCAAGCGCAGATCCAGCTGGATCACCTTGCCGCGGTTGTCGAAGCTGCCATCGACGGCCAGCTTCGCGCCACCGCTGCCGAGGGTGGTGCGCTCGACGCCGCCGGTGCCATCGAGCAGCCGATAGCTGGCCTGGTAGTCGATGCGCAACGGTTGCGGCGACGGCGAACCGGACGCCACCAGCTTGAGCTGGCGCGCGTCGATGCCGCCCTGCGAGCCCAGCACGCCCCCGGCCGAGCTGATGCGCGTGTCGATGTCGAGCACACCGCCGACGCCGTCGGCGCTGCTCATCAGGCCAGCGCCGACCAGGTCCAGCCCGTGCAGCACCAGATGCGCCTCGACCGGCGTCAGCAGCGCATTCGCCGCGTTCCACGGGCCAAGCGTGCCATCCAGCTGCAGGCTGCCGCCGCCGGCGATGTCGGCGCTCATCGAGAACGGAAACGCCGCGCCCAACCCGACGTGGTCGGCGCGCAGATCCACCTTGCGATAGCTGCGCGCATCGCCGGCCGCCCGCTGCAGGTCGATGCGGCCATCCCTGATCCGCAGCTTGTCCACGCTGAACCCGGGCGGCGTGGTTGCGGAAGCATCCGCGGCGGGCGCCGCCGTGCTCGCGCCGAAGCTGGCGAAATTCCACTGGCCGGCGCGGTTCTCCACCAGCCGCACCACCGGCTGATCCAGGGTCAGCGAGGTGATCTGCACCTGCCGATGCAGCAGCAACGGCCACAGCCTCACGCCGAACTGCAGCGACTGCGCGCTCACGAAGGGCTGCCCGCCAAACTTCGGATCGTCGCCGATGCGGATGTCGTCGGCGTCCAGCGAGCCCGACCAGACCGAGACATGCAGCTGGCCCAGCGTCACTTCGCGGCCCAGCGCCTGGCCCAGGCTGGCCTGGATCTGCGGACGGAAGTGGTTGGCATCCACCAGCAGCAGGGCGGCGGCCCCCGCCACCAGCACCAGCACCACCAGCCCGAGCAAACCGATCAGCAGGCGTTTCATGGCGTCACCTCGCGCGCGTCGTCATGTACCGATACTAGGAGCCCGCGCGGCAAACCGGTAGCGTCGGGCGGGGTGTCGATCCGGCGGTTGCCCGTTCGTCGCCCATGCACGCAGGACGGGCACTGCCCGCCGCTCTCGATCGCGCACATCATGGAGAAACATGGCGGGCGATGCCTGCCCTACGAGCAACGCTGATGTTGTAGGAGCGCACCTTGTGCGCGACGCTTTCGAGAATCCGGAATCCCGGCACAAAAGCATCGCGCGCAAGCTGCGCTCCTACGGGAGCAGCAAACTTCCGGTTTACGCGCGGCGCGCCTTGCGCCCCTTCCACGCGTAACCGATCCCCAGCAGCACGAACCACACCGGACTCGCAATCAGCGCCTCGCGCGTATCCGGCTGCAGGCTCAGCAGTACCAGCACGAACACGAAGAACGCCAAGCACACCCAGCACATGAACACGCCGCCGGGCATCTTGTAGATCGACGCCTCGTGCAATTGCGGGCGCTTGCGCCGATAGGCCATGTAGGCAAACAGGATCAGCGACCACACGAACATGAACAGCACCGCCGACACCGTGGTGACCAGGGTGAAGGCGGTGACGAGGTCCGGAATCAGGTAGATCAGCGCCGCACCCAGCAGCAGGCAGAAGCAGGAGAACAACAGGCCCAGCGACGGTACCGCAGCGCGCGACAGCCGACCGAACGTCTTCGGCGCATGTTTTTCTTCGGCCAGGCCGTACAGCATGCGGCTGGTGGAGAAGATGCCGCTGTTGGCCGACGAGGTGGCTGAGGTCAGCACCACGAAATTGATCAGGCTGGCCGCGGCCGGGATGCCGGCCAGCACGAACAACTCCACGAACGGGCTCTTGCTCGGCTCCACCAGGCGCCACGGCGTGACCATCATGATCGCGACCAGCGCCAGCACGTAGAAGATGATGATGCGGATCGGGATCGAGTTGATCGCCTTGGGCAGGTTGCGCTGCGGGTTGGCGGTTTCCGCGGCGGTGGTGCCGACCAGCTCGATGCCGACGAAGGCGAACACCGCGATCTGGAAGCCGGCGAAGAAGCCGCTCATCCCCTTCGGAAAGAAGCCGTCGTCGTTCCACAGGTTGGCCACCGAGGCCTGGTGCCCGGTGGGCGAGGTGAAGCCCCAGGCGACCAGCGCAAAGCCGGTGACGATCAGCGCGCAGATCGCCACGATCTTGATCAGCGCGAACCAGAACTCCATCTCGCCGAACAGTTTCACCGTGACCAGGTTGAGGCTGAGCAGCAGCAGCACGCACAGCACGGCCGGAATCCACGGCGCCAGCCCCGGGAACCAGAACTGCGCGTACGCCGCGATGGCGATGACGTCGGCGATCGCGGTGATGATCCAGCAGAACCAGTAGGTCCAGCCGCAGAAGAAACCGGCCCACGGCCCGAGCAGGTCGGTGGAGAAATCGATGAACGACTTGTACTCGAGGTTCGACAGCAGCAGCTCGCCCATCGCCCGCATCACGAAGAACAGCATCACGCCGATGATCAGGTAGACCAGCAGGATCGACGGCCCGGCCAGGCTGATCGTCTTGCCCGAACCCATGAACAGGCCGGTACCGATCGCGCCGCCGATGGCGATCAGTTGCAGATGTCGGTTGGAAAGGCTGCGGCGCAGATGGTCGGGTTGTCCCGGCAATGCGGTCATGCGTCGAGCCTTTGCAATGAGGAAAGCGACAACATACAGAAAACCGGGCCCCGCGTGCACTCCCGCGCTACGCGCCCGCAGGCGCCGCCCGCGCGCAGTCCAGCGGCCAGCAGCCGAGCCGGATATGCCGCGTCCTGCCCAGCAGGCTGTGCACCAGCACGAATTCGTCGACGCGCCAGCCGATCGGCGCCACCGGCTCGGCGGCCACCTTGCGCGCGTCATATGCCAGGGTGACATGCGGCTCGAAACCGGCCCCAACCGGCACCACGCCCGCCTCGCGCAACAGCGCGGCAAGTTGCGCCTGGAAGGCGCGCAACGGCGCATTGCCGCCATCGGCGCGCAGCACGAACGGCAGCTTGTCGCGCCGGCCGTCGAAACTGGCCACGCGGTCGAACACCACTTCGAAAGGCGCTTCCCGCACCCGCGCTGCCGCCTTCATCGTGGCCTGCGCCACATCCGGTGGCAGCCCGGCCCAGTCGCCCAGATGCAGCAGGGTGATGTGGAAACGCTCCGGCAGCAGCGGCCTGCCGCGCAACCCGTGGCGGGTGCATTGTTCGGCGGCAAGCGCGCTCAACCGCGCCACGGTTGCCTGATCGGGGAACACCGCCAGGAACAGCCGGTCGGTCGCCGCCGCGGGTGCAAAGCCGGGAAATGAAGTCTGTGCCGCCACGCCCGTCACCCTCTGTGGTCATTGCCGGTGCGCGGCACCGGCGAGTTCAGTCCCTGCCCGCGCATCACTGCGGCAACGACGGAATCGCGAGGCTGCGCTCGGGATCGCCGCTGGCGCCCGTGCGCAGGCCCGGCGGGATGTGCCCGACATCGCCCACCGAGATCACCTTGAACGTGCCGTCGGCCTCCACCCGGATGCGGGTGATGCTGGCGTTGCCCACCGACATCTCCAGCCACGCCTGCGGATCGACGCCCATCGCGCGCACCACCATGTTGCGGATCACGTTGCCGTGGCAGACCATCAGGTCGGTCTGCTCATGACCGGATGCGGGCTTGAAATAGCGCGCGAACAGGCGATCGAACTGCGCCTTGCAGGCGGCCAGATCGGCCGGCTTTTCCTTCGCCATGATCGCGGCCCGGCGCGTCGGCGGCGTGCACTCGGCCAGATCGTCGACCACCTCGAAGCGACGCGCCGGGAAGTCCTCGCCGATCAACGCCGCCGTATCGCGCGCCCGCTGCACCGGGCTGACATACATCGCATCGAAACGCGTCGGCAACCCGGCCAGCCGCGCACCCGCCAGATGCGCCTGCGCCACCCCGAGCGGCGCCAGCTGCGGCCCCAGCTTCGGATCGGCTTTCGCATCGGGCAGGTAATAGCCGTGGCGCACCAGCACGATGGTGCGGGCAGCCGGCGCCGCCACATCGGCCGCGTGCAACGGGGCGATCAGCAACACCAGGCACAACCAGGGGAGCAGCCTTTTCATCACGAGCCATCCTGCAGCGGGTGTGGCGTCGAATGGTACCCGCTGGACGTCGTCATTCCCGTGCACCGCCATCCATGGCCATGCATGGGGCCATTCCTTCAACGCAGACCCACCGTGCCCTCGGCAGCCTTGACCAGCTTCGCCGGGTCGTAACCCACGCCATCCTTGAACACAAGGGTGACGTTCTCGATGTCCTTGATGCGCTCCGCCGGGTTGCCCCTGACCAGCACCAGGTCAGCCGCCTTGCCCACGTCGATCGAGCCGATCTCCTTTTCCACGCCCATGAAACGCGCGCCGTTCAAGGTGGCGATCCGGATGGCCTGCACCGGCGTGAGGCCCGCCTCCACCAGCAGCTCCACCTCACGCTGGTCGCCATAGCCCGCGATCACGCCACCGTAGCCGGTGGGATCGAGGCCGGCGAGCAGGGTGCCACCGGCCTCGACGAAGGCGCGTTCGAAAGCCATCTCCAACTTGAACGCCTGCGGCCACGGGGAATCCTTCATCGCCGCGACGCGCTCGCGCGCCTTCAGGTATTCGACGCGGGCCTGCGGCAACATCGCGTCCAGCACCCGCGCACCCTGCGGCGCGCGGCCGGGCACGAAAGTCTCGAACACCGGCAGCGTAGAGGTCACCGCAACGCGCTTCGCCACCAGATGCTTGATCAGCGCCCGGATTTCCGGGCCGTCGACCTTCAGCGTCGCCAGGTGCGCCACCGCGGCCTTGGTGTCCGGACACACATCCGGCTGCTTGCCGGGGCTGAACTCGGTGTCCACGAACAAGCCGTGCTCGAGATCGTCGATGCCGAGATCCGCCGCTTCGGTGAAGCCGATCGAACACAGGTGGCCGGTCACCTTGATGCCGCGCGCATGCGCCGCCGCGATCGCCGCCGACAACTCGGCGCGGGTGATGTGCATGTACGCCTTGAACGACGTCGCACCCTCGTCCATCCAGTAGTTCACCGTATCGCGCGCGTCGGCGGCATCTGCCAGCTCGTGCATCTGCGGCGTGAAGCTGCCCTTGCCTTCCAGATACGGCCCGGTGGTGTGCATCTTCGGCCCCGGAATACGGCCCGCGTCGATCGCCTTCTTCAGCGCCAGGTCGGTGTAGGGCTCGGTGCTGCCGGTGGTGCGGATGGTGGTGACGCCGCCGGCGAGGTACAGCTTGGGAAAACTCGACGCCTGCTCCGGATAGATCGCCTCCTTTGCCGCGGGATTCACCTTGGGCGCGGGATAGAACATGTGGTCGTGCATGCCGACCAGGCCGGGAATCAGCGTCTGCCCGCCGCCGTCGATGACCGTCGCGCCCTCGGGCAAGGTCACGTGGCGCCCGACCGCCGCGATGCGCCCGTCGCGCAGCAACACCGTCTGGTTCTCCCGGGCGGGCGTGCCGTGGCCGTCGATCACCCGCACGTGGATGATCGCCAGCAGTGGCTGGGCGTGCACGACATAAACCTGCGCCGGAGACGACAACACCGGCATGGCGGCCCGGGCCGGCGACGCGGCCCCGAACGCGGCGCAGACCACAACCAGGGCGAACGCCCGCACTGTACTCATGCCACGAAGATTCGACGAACGATGCATGACTGCCCCCGGTTTGCGTGATGCACGGTTCCACTCGACCGCGCCGGGCGGAATGTACGCCCAGCGCCGCCGCCGGGGAATGGCTTGCCGCGACCAATTTGTCATGTATGTTGACTGTCAAGTAAACGGACTAGTGAGCCGCCATGTCCCGCACACCTCACTGGCACGAGCAAGTCGTGACGCCGGCCCTGCTCCGCCACGCGCGAACCATTTACGGCACGGCCATGCGCCGGGCACTGGGCAACGCCGGCTATCACGATATTCCGAAGAACGGCCTGTACCTGATTGGCGGCATGGCACTCCACGAGCGCGGCGTGCCGCTGGGGGAACTGGTCCGGGAGTTGCGCGTGTCCAAGCAGGCCGCCAGCCAGCTCGTCGACGCACTGGTGGCGGGTGGCTACCTGCAGCGTGCCGCCGACGAAAACGATCGCCGCAAGCTGGTCGTGACCCTGACTCGACGAGGCCGCGCCGCCGCGGAGGTGCAGGCGAAAGCGCGCGAGCAGGTCGACGCCGAACTGCTTGCGCGTGTCGGTGCCCGCGCGGTCAGCACCACCCGCAGGACGCTCGCCGCCCTGATCGACCTCGGCCAGCCCGGCGAAAGTGGCCACCGACACGACTGAGCCGCTTGCTGGAACCTTTGCTCCAGCCCCACCACATGAGCGATGCCGCGCGGTTCGCGTACGTGTCGGCATCGCCCGTACCCGCCGGGCCTGGTACTGGGCCCACATCGATGGCCATCGACTGGCGCTCGCGAGCCAACGCTTCTTCGACGGCCAGAGTGCGGGCCATTGCGCCGCGACCACCAGCCCGATCAGAACCGACCCCATCGCGCGGCATCATTGCTGCCCATTCGGGACACCGCCAAGGATACTCTTCGCGCGCAAGGCGACATCCCTTTGGCTCACCTAAAATTCGCGGTGACGCTCGCACGGAATTTGTTGCCCGCAATTTCAGCGCATGAGCCCGCTCGCGGTGATACTCGGCTGCGTCGAGCCCGTTCGCGTCCTACAAAACAGCCTCCAGCCCCTTGCGATCAATCAGGTTCAGCAGCTTCAGCGAAGGACCGCTGGGCTTCTTCTCGCCGATTTCCCACTTCTGCACGGTGGAAACGCTGGTGTTGAGCACGGCAGCGAAGACGGCCTGGCTGACCTTCGAATTCTCGCGGATCAGCTTGATCTTGCTTGCGCCAATGTCCGGCACGGCGAGATGGCTCAGCGCTTCGTACTCGTGCATGCGGCGCTTGCTGATCACACCAGCCCGATGCAGGCCTGTGGCCGTCTCGTGGACTTCGGCAAGAATGCGGCTCTTGCGGACTTTGTTAGTCATGGTCTACCTCCACAAGTTCGTCGGCTTCCAGCGCGGCGGCAAGAGCTTTGTCGTCCTGACCAAGAAGATCTGACGCCAGCTCCTGCAGCGCGCGAAGCTCATGCTTGTCGATATTGGCTCGTTCGTTCTTGCCGAAACCAAAGATGAAGTACCAGCGGTCGCCTCGATTGGTGGCGACGATGGTTCGTGCGCCTCCGCGCTTTCCACGGCCGGGCAAGGCAATCCGTTTCTTGACCAACTGTCCGCCGAGGTCGGCATCGATCAGTCCTGCCTCCATCTCGATCACCGACTGGAACAGATCAGGACCGGCCAGACCCGTCTTGCCCATCCAACGGCTGAACGTCCGTGTTCTGAAAATCCGTTTCATGGCTACAACCATAGCACTTGGTGATATGGTTTTCATCTGCCCGTGGAGTCCTCGCATCAGTCAAAAAAGAAGCCCGCCATCGGCGGGCTTCTTCAGGCCAACGAGGTATCCCGTGCCCTACCCCAGCAACACCCGGTTCATCCGCTGCACGAATGCGGCGGGGTCCGGCAGCTGCGCACCGGCGGAAATCTCCGCCTGCTCCAGCAGCAGCGTAGCGAGATCGCGCGCCTTGTCCTCATCGGCCTCGTTCTCCACACGCTTGACCAGCGCGTGCGCCGGGTTGATCTCCAGCGTCGGCTTGCTCTCGGGCATGTCCTGCCCGGCTTCGCGCAGCAGACGCGCCAGGTGCGGGGCCATTTCGTAATCGGAGAGCGCCAGGCACGACGGCGAATCGGTCAGGCGGGCGGACACCTTCACCTCGCCCACGCGATCGCCGAGCAGGTCCTTGAGCTTCTTCAGCAGCGGCTCGGCCTCTTTCGTGGCCTCTTCCTGCTTTTTCTTGTCGGCCTCGTCCAGCGGTACCTCGCCCTTGGCCACGCTCTTGAGCTTCTTGCCTTCGTACTCGCTCAGGGAGCCGATCATCCATTCGTCGATGCGGTCGGACATCAGCAGCACCTCGATGTCCTTGGCCTTGAACGCTTCCAGCTGCGGGCTGCCGGCGGCGGCCTTGTAGCTGTCGGCGGTGATGTACCAGATCGCGTCCTGGCCGACGGCCATGCGGCTGATGTAGTCGTCCAGCGAGACGTTCTGTGCGGTGCCCTCGCCCTTGGTCGAGGCGAAGCGCAGCAGCTTGGCGATGCGCTCGCGGTTGTTGGCGTCTTCGCTGATGCCTTCCTTGAGCGTATTGCCGAAGGCCTTGTAGAAGGTCGCGAACTTCTCCGGTTCGTCGCGGGCGAGCTTCTCGATCAGGTCGAGCACGCGCTTGACGCAAGCCGCCTTGATGCGGTCGACCTGACGGTTGTGCTGCAGGATTTCGCGGCTGACGTTGAGCGGCAGGTCGTCGGCATCGACCACGCCGCGCACGAAGCGCAGGTAGTTCGGCAGCAGCTCTTCGGCGGCGTCCATGATGAAGACGCGCTTGATGTAGAGCTTCAGGCCCTTGCGCTCGTCGCGGCCGCCCATCATCAGATCGAACGGCGGCTGCGCGGGAATGTAGAGCAGCGTGGTGAAACTCTGGCTGCCCTCGACGCGGTTGTGCGTCCACGCCAGCGGGTCGTTGAAATCGTGGCCGAGCGACTTGTAGAAGCTCTGGTAGTCCTCGTCGGAAATGTCCGATTTCGGCTTGGTCCACAGCGCGGAGGCCGCGTTGATGCTCTCGAACTCGTCGGTGGGCTTGCCGTCCTTTTCCACCGGCATGCGGATCGGGAACGCCACGTGGTCGGAGTACTTGCGGATCAGCGATTTCAGCTGCCAGCCCTTGAGGAAGTCGTCCTCGTCGGCCTTCAGGTGCAGGATCACCGCGGTGCCGCGTTCGGCCTGCTCGACCGCTTCCAGCGAGTACTCGCCCTTGCCGTCGCTCTCCCACTTCACGCCCTCGGCCGCGGGTGCGTCCGCGCGCCGGGTCACCACGGTGACCTTGTCGGCCACCACGAAGGCGGAATAGAAACCCACGCCGAACTGGCCGATCAGGCGGGCGTCGGCCTTCTGCTCGCCGCTCATCGCCTCCAGGAAACGGCGCGTGCCCGAGCTGGCGATGGTGCCGATGTTGGCCACCACCTCGTCGCGGCTCATGCCGATGCCGTTGTCGCGCACGGTGACGGTGCGCGCCTCCGGGTCCCAGTTGATGTCGATGTGCAGCTCGCTGTCGCCGGCCAGGAGTCCGGGCTTGGCGATCGACTCGAAGCGCAGCTTGTCGCAGGCGTCGGAGGCGTTGGAGATCAGCTCGCGCAGGAAGATCTCCTTGTGCGAGTACAGCGAGTGGGTGACCAGGCGCAGGACCTGGGCAACTTCGGCTTCGAACTGGCGAGTTTCGGCGACAGGCGCATTCATGGGCGGATTCAACTCCATGGCAAATGAAAATGGTGGGTCGTCGCCTCCTCGGGCATGACCGGCGGACCGACCCCGCACGATCCCCGCACCGGTGGAACCGGTCATGGAAACGCGACAACTGGCCCCGAGATTCGGGCAGCCGGCCGCGGTTTCAAGGCCGGGCGGCCGATAAAATGGCCCGATGACGTACCGCGGACGCTTCGCCCCTTCGCCCACCGGGCAACTGCACTTCGGCTCGCTGGTGGCCGCGGTGGGCAGCTGGCTGTGCGCCCGCCACGCCGGCGGCGAATGGCTGGTGCGGATGGAGGATATCGACCCCCCGCGCGAGGTGCCCGGCGCCGCCGCCGACATCCTCGCCGCGCTGCCCGCGTTCGGCCTGGTGGCGGATGCGCCGGCGCTGTTCCAGTCGCAGCGCACCGCCGCCTACGACGAGGCGTTCGCGGCGTTGCGCGCGGCCGACCTGGTATTTCCCTGCACCTGCAGCCGAAGCCAGCTCGCCGCCAGCGGCGGCATCCATCGCGACGGCCACTGCATCGACGGCAGTCACGCCGATCGCGAGCCGGCGTGGCGGCTGCGCGTGAGCGATGTGGAGATCGGGTTCGACGACACCCTGCTGGGGCCGCAACGCGAGCGGTTGCGCGAAACCGTGGGCGATTTCGTGATCCGCCGCGCCGACGGTTTCTATTCCTATCAGTTGGCCTGCGTGGTGGACGACGCCTTCCAGGGCATCACCGAGGTGGTGCGGGGCCAGGACCTGCTCGACTCCACCGCGCGGCAGATCTGGCTGCAGCGCTGCCTGGGCCTGACCACGCCGACGTATCGACACCTGCCCCTGGTGCATGACAAGGCCGGCAACAAGCTGTCGAAATCCTCCCACGCCTGGCCGCTAGACCCCGGCGAGCCCACGCCGGCGCTGCGCCGCGCACTCGCTTTCCTCGGGCAGGCGTTGCCGGACCGGCCGGTGGATGCAGACGCCCTGCTGGCCCACGCGCTGACCAGCTTCGACCCCGCCCGATTGCCGCATTGCAGCGGTAGTTCCCCCGACTGATCGGCTATAACTGGACGGCCGTTCACGCCGTTTGCACGAGCAGTGCAGGCGCGCGACAACGGCAACATTCGCGTGCTTGACTTGGGCAAACAGGAGATCGACGGCATGACCCAGCGTACGGCTTTGGTTACCGGGGGAACCGGGGGCATCGGCAGCGCCATCGTGCGCCATCTGGCGAAACAGGGTCACAAGGTCGCCACCAATTATCGCGACGAGGCCAAGACCGCCGCCTGGCGCGAAGCGATGGCGCAGGAGGGCATCGAGGTGTGCACGGTGCGCGGTGATGTGTCCGATCCCGAATCCTGCGCGGCGATGGTGCGGGCGATCGAGGAAAAATGCGGTCCGGTGGACATCCTGGTCAACAACGCCGGCATTACCCGCGACACCACCTTCCACAAGATGAACTATCAGCAGTGGACGGACGTGATCAACACCAACCTCAACTCCTGCTTCAACGTCACCCGCGCGGTGATCGAGGGCATGCGCGCGCGCAAGTGGGGCCGCATCGTGCAGATCAGCTCGATCAACGGCCAGAAGGGCCAGTACGGCCAGGCCAACTACGCCGCGGCCAAGGCCGGCATGCACGGTTTCACCATCTCGCTGGCGCAGGAAAACGCCAAGTTCGGCATCACCGTCAACACCGTCTCGCCCGGCTACGTCGCCACCGACATGGTGATGGCCGTGCCGGCGGAAGTGCGCGCCAAGATCGAGGCGCAGATCCCGCTCGGCCGGCTCGGCCGGCCGGAGGAGATCGCCCACGCCGTGGCCTTCCTCACCGGCGAGGAAACCGGCTGGATGACCGGCGCCAACCTGGCGATCAATGGCGGCCAGTACATGGGGTGGTGATGGGGCAGGAGTGAGAGACGAGGAGTGAGAAACGAGGGAGAGCAACAGCCCGGCCGTAGGGCGGGCACGGCCCGCCGTTCTTGATTGCGCGTGCTGTCGAAAAGCACGGCGGGCGGTGCCCGCCCTACGGTTCGCCGAGCAGCTTCTCGATCACCTTGCCCACCGCTGCAAAGGCGAACGCGCCGGTGACGTGGGTGGCCGCGCCCAGGCCGCCGCCGCAGGCGAGGTTCATGGAATCGCCGCCCGGCGGCCGGGTGCCGCAGACAGTGCCGTCGGGTTGCGGGTACTGCACGTTCTGCAGCGAATAGACGGCTGAAACGCCGAAGTAGCGATCGGGGTTGCGCGGGAAATTGAAATCCGCACGGAGCTTCTTGCGGATCAGGCTGAACATTGCGTCGTGCTCCGTGCGCGACAGGTCGCGCACGCGGATCTGGGTGGGGTCGGTGCGGCCGCCCGCCGAGCCCACGCTGACGATCGGCAGCTTGCGCCGGCGGCACCAGGCGATCGTTTCCAGCTTCACCCGGAACGCGTCGCAGGCATCGAGCACCACGTCGTAGCCGCGGTCGAGCAGCTCGTCCAGCGTGGCCGGGGTGAGGAAGCGCTCGATCGCCTCCAGCCGGATCGCCGGGTTGATCGCACGCGCGCGCGCCGCCATCACGCCCACTTTCGACTTGCCGTATTCGCCGTCCAGCGCGTGCAGCTGGCGATTGGTGTTGGACACGCAGACCTCGTCGGCGTCGATCAGGGTGAGCCGGCCCACGCCGCTGCGCGCCAGCGCCTCGACCGCCCACGAGCCGACGCCGCCCACGCCGATCACGCAGACATGCTTCTGCGCCAGCGTGCCCACGCTGCCCTGCCCGAACAACCGCTCGACGCCGGCGAAGCGCTCGACCGGCACGGCTACCTCGTTCATGGCATACCCGCGCGAAGCGGCGGCGGCAGGAAAACGGTCACGGCGAGCACCTTGGCGAAAACGATCATTTTATCGCGCCGGCTTGGCCTCGCGGCAGTCGCGCAGGCTATGCTTGCGCTTATCCCTCGAAATGGAGCGGCTCCATGCGTGTTGCCCTGATGATCCTGCTCGGCCTGGTGATTGGCATCATCGGTACCGTCAACGTGATGAACGTGCTGAGCGAGCGCAATCCGATGCCCGCAGCGGTGATGCATACGCTCGGCTATCACGTGGGCGAATTGAAAGGCGCGATCAAGGCCAACCAGTGCGAGGCGGCGAAGGTCCAGCATCACCTGGCCCGGCTCGAATCCACCGCCAGCGACATCACGCCGGTGTTCGGCATGAACGACAAGGATTTCGCCAACCACGCCAGCCAGTTGCAGGACCGCCTGCACCAGGCGGTTGCGGCAGCGCCGGCGACCTGTACCGCGCTGGCCGCCGTGCTCAAGCCGGTGGGCGAGAGCTGCAAGAGCTGCCACGACAAATATCGCTGATCGCGGGCGCCGCTCAGAAGCGGATCTTGCCGCGCAGCATCTGCGCGTACATCACCCAGTCGCCGGCAAGGCTGTACAGCGGGTGCTTGAATGTGGCCGGGCGGTTTTTCTCGAACGCGTAGTGGCCCAGCCAGGCGAAGCCGTAGCCGGCCACCGGCACCAGCCACAGCCAGCGCCACTGGCCGCTCGCCACGGCCAGCACCAGCACCGCGAGCACCAGCGTGCTGCCGATGAAATGCATTCGGCGACAGCTGCGATTGGCGTGCTCGCCGAGATAGAACGGATAGAACTCGGCAAAACTGCGAAAGGTCGACATGCTGCTGCTCCGCGAGCGGGCGCCCTGATTCCGCCCCGCCACATTTACCAGGCGCGTTGATATTGCACCGGTGCGTCGATCGACGCACCCAGCTGCGCTGCCGCGCGGCGGGGAAAATAGGGATCGCGCAGGCTCTCGCGGGCGATCAGCACCACGTCGGCGGCGCCGTTGGCGATGATCTGCGCGGCCTGCTCCGCGCCGGTGATCAGGCCCACCGCACCGGTGGCGATCCCGGCCTCGCGGCGGATTTGCGCCGCGAACGGCACCTGGTAACCCGGCGCCAGCGGAATCTTCACGTGCGGCAGCAAGCCGCCGCTGGAGACGTCGATCAGGTCCACGCCCAGGGGCTTCATCTGGCGCGCCAGTTCCACGCTCTGCCCGATGTCCCAGCCGCCGGCATCCGCCCAGTCGGTAGCCGAGACGCGCAGCCACAACGGCAGTGCGGCCGGCCACACCTCGCGCACGGCGACGACCACCTCGCGCACCAGACGAATGCGATTCTCGAAGCTGCCGCCGTAAGCATCGTCGCGCAGGTTGCTCAGCGGCGACAGGAACTGATGCAGCAGGTAGCCGTGCGCCGCATGCACCTCGATCAACTCGAAACCCGCTGCCAGCGCGCGTTGCGCGGCGGCGCGAAAGTCCGCGATCACCGCCTGGATACCGGCCTCGTCCAGCGCCTGCGGCGCCGGCCAGCCGGCAGCGAACGGCAGCACCGAGGGCGCGACGGTAACCCAGTCGCCCTGCCCCGCCGGCACGGGGCCTTGCCCGTCCCACGGCCGCAGCGTGCTGGCCTTGCGCCCGGCGTGAGCCAACTGCATGCCGGCAATCGCGCCCTGCGCCTTGATGAAACGGGTGATCGGCTGCCATGCCTGCAACTGGGCGTCGTTCCACAGGCCGGTGTCCTGCGGCGAGATGCGCCCCTGCGCGGACACCGCCGAAGCCTCGGCGATCACCAGCGCCGCGCCGCCGACCGCGCGGCTGCCCAGGTGCACCATGTGCCAGTCATTGGGCACGCCGTCGGTGGCCGAGTATTCGCACATCGGCGACACCGCGAGGCGGTTGCGCAAGGTCAGGCTGCGTTGGGCAAGCGGATCGAACAGGTTCATGGGAAATCCAGCGTCACGGAACGGTCGAGATGCAGACGGCGACGCCGGGAATCAAGCCGCCGTGTCGCCGCGCGCGACGAAAGTCGCATCCTCCCCGGCCAACCAGCCGGCGATGCGCGCGGCGACCGGCGCCGGCGCCTTCATCCAGCCGAAATGGTCGGCCGGCGTGCCATCCAGGTCGTCGCGCGAGATCGTCTCCACGCGACGCGCGGCCGGACCGAGCTTGCCCAGCAGCCATGCCAGCGAGGCCGGCGGACCGAGCCAGTCCTGCTGCAGTCGCAGCGCCAGCACCGGCAGTTGCAGCGCGGCCAGCAAGCGCTCGAAATCCTCCGTCATGCCGGCCACCGCATAGCGGCCGCTGCGGCCGCTGCGTGCCCAGTCGGCGATCACGCCGCGCGCCTCGTTGCCGCCGAAACCGATCCGCCGCCCGGGCAGATGGCCGACCAGCGCAGCCAGCCAGGGCGCCAGCGCATAAGCGGCACCAATCAGCCAGCCGTGCCGGAACCGCCGCCAGTACGGCGCGCCACTGGCGACCAGCACCATGCCGGCGAAATCGTGCGGATGCAGGCTGGCGTAAAGCAGTCCGAGCTGGCCGCCGAGGCTGTGGCCGCCCAGCCAGCAGCGCGCCTGCGGCCAGCGCTGGCGCACCGCCGCCATGCCGGCGGGCAAGTCGTCCTGCAGCAATTGACGGTAACCCCAGTCGCAATCGCGGCCGGCGCGCCGATCGCTGGAGCCGATGCCGCGCCATTCATGCAACACCACGGCGACGCCGGCCACCGCCAGCGCCTGGGCCAGCGGCAGGTAATGCCGCGCCGGCATGCCCATCGCCGGCATCCAGTACAACAACTGCTGCCAGCGACCGGCCGGAAGCGTGGCCAGCAGCTCGCAGCGCGCGCCGTCGGCGGCGGTGACCGGGATGACCAGCGACTCGGCCGCGACAGGGGCGTTCTGGATGAAATGGTCGGGCATCCCGACAGGCTAGCGAATTGCCCTCGCCACTACAAAAAGAGGCCGGCTTGCGCCGGCCTCCTCAAGCAGACCTCGCCACCGCCATCAGACGGGGGTGACGTCTTCGGCCTGCAGGCCTTTCTGGCCGTCGACCACCTTGAAGGTCACCTTCTGTCCTTCCTGCAGGCTCTTGAATCCCGAACCAGTGATGGCGCGGAAATGCACGAACACGTCGGGGCCGCTTTCACGGCTGATGAAGCCGAAGCCCTTGGCGTCGTTGAACCACTTGACTGTACCCGTTTCACGATCCGACATGACTCACACTCCGATCCAATCCAGACTCTATCGACTAACCGGCCACAGGGGGGCCGACGGTTTACTGAGCATGCCAAGGTCGGGTGCAACGGACGGATTCAGGAAATCCCCAGTGGGCACTCACGCCGCCAAGCAGACGCAGCGATTCAAGCATAACGGATTTTTGGAAGAAAAGTGATTTGTCAAGCGGCTCGTCGTGACAGCCGTCCCGACAGCCGAAATCCGTTGCCGATCCGCGCCCCTGGCGGGCCGGGGCGGGCTCGCCGACAACCGACCCCTGCCGACCCCGGCGCGCGGGTTTCAGGTTTTCTTTACTTCACTTGCGGTTTAGTTGACCCGTTGGACCTCCGGCCAGACTCGGTGCCTGCGGCCTGCCCAATGCACAGGAGAGCATCATGACCACCCCGTTCCGCCTGGCCCTGGCCGCCGCGGTCGCCACCTTGCTTCTCGCCGGCTGCGCCAGCGACACCGAGACCCGGCCGACACCGGCCGCCTCGTCCCACGCCACCACCCGCTCGACCGCTCCGCCGGCACCCGCCCAGCGCTCCAGCCACCACGCCGCCGCGCCTGGCGACGCGAACCTGCCGGAACAGACCGGCATCCCCGCCTGCGACGACTACCTGTCCAGCTACCTCGCCTGCCACCGTGCGGCCGGCATCTTCTCGGCCGAACAGCTGCCGCTGCGTTACGAGGCGATGCGCACCAACCTGCTGCGCGATTCGCAGAACCCGGATGTCCGTCCGCAACTGGGCGAGCGCTGCAACTCGCTGGCGCGCAGCCTGCGCGAGGCGCTGCATGGCAAGTCCTGCAGCCCCAACCCGGCCCCGGCGGGCAGCACGCCGTAGGCAGGGCGCCTAAGCCAGTCGACGCAGCTCGGTGCGCAGCGACCGGGCGAAGGCGGCCGGTCGCGAGCGGACCACCCGCACCTGCGGCGTGCCATGCCAGCGCGCGGTATCGAGGATGGCTTGTGCCAGTTCCGCCAGCAGGCGCGGCTCGATCGCCACACCGGGTTCGAGTTCGATCGACTTGACCTCGAACAGGCCATCGCCGCGATGCGCCTTGGCGTCGAGCCGCCCGACCAGCCGGCCGCGATGCAGGATCGGCAGCACGAAGTAGCCGTAGCGCCGTCGCGCGGCCGGGACGTAGCACTCCAGGCTGTAGTCGAAATCGAACATCGCGCGCAGCCGCGTGCGGTCCCACACCAGCGGATCGAACGGCGACAGCAGTGCCGTGCGCGTGGCGCGCAGCCGCCCGCCCAGCGCCCGTTCCAGCAGGTCGGCGTGATCGCGATGCACGTAGCCGGGAGTCGCCCAGCCCTGTACCGCCACGGCCAGCAGTTCGCCGCTGGCCAGCAGCGGCGCCAGTTCGGCAGCGCCAACGCGGGGCTTGAGCCGGTGGTAGTCGGCGATCCACGCGGCCGGCGCCACGCCCAGTGCGCGCACGCCGTCGAGGACGAAGCGGCGACGCAGCGCGGCGGCCGGGAGCGTGGCCACCCGCGGATCGGGCGGCGGGTCGAGTTGCGCCAGCACCCGCTCGCTCAAGTCGTACACGCGCTGGAAGCGCTCGCGCCGCAGCACCATCAGTTCACCCAGGGCGAACCACGCCTCCAGCCAGCGCTTCTCCGGCTTCCACTCCCACCAGCCCGAGCTGGCCGCGCCCTGCTCGCGGGCAAAATCCGCCGCGCGCACCGGGCCCTCGGCGCGAATCCGCTCGAGCAGGCCGTCCATCCCGCTGCGCTGTTCGCGATGCATGCGTGCGGCGTGTCGGTGCGCCCAGTGTCCACCGCGCTGGTCGCTCCACGCACGGTGCCACGGCAGATCGGCGGCGCTGACGAAGCAGGCCTCGTGTGCCCAGGTTTCGGCCAGCTTGCCTTCGGCCAGCGCCTCGTCCAGCCAGGCCATCGGGTAATCACCCAACCGCGCGTGCAGTACCAGGTACGGGCTGCGCGCCACGACGTGGATGGTGTCGATCTGCAGCAAGCCCATGCGCTCGATGGCGGCCACCACGTCGGCGCGCCGGGCGCGTCGCCGGCTGGCCTGCAGCAAGCCCTGGGCCGCCAGTTGCAACAGGCGCGCCTGGGCAAGGCTGAGGGTGGGCGAAGCTGAAGCCCGGCTCAATGGCGTGTCGCCGTTGCCCGCATCGGCGGGCGATCTTGAGCGGACATATACACATCCCTTGCTAGGGTCCAGAGGAGTTCGGGTGCGGCGGCATGCGCGACCGGACCCCGTGTTTTTTCGGACACTCATTCTGGCATGGAGGATTCCATCATGAACTTCCGCACTCCCCTGTACGGCTGCCTGTTGGCCGGCGGGTTGTTGTTCGCCGGCGCGAGCCTGGCGCAGGACACCCCTGCCCCGGCCGCTTCCGCCACCGCCACCGATACCGCCACGTTCAACACGCCGCAGGGTCAGGTCGTGGTCAAAAGCGCACCGGCTCCGGCGCCGACGATCGCCCCGGCGCCCTCGTTCCAGCAGTTGGCGGCGGGCGGCAAGGGCATCACCGAGGAACAGGCCTCGGCCTATCCTCCGTTGGCCAACGACTTCCTCAACGCGGACAGCAACAAGAATGGCAAGGTCAGCGAAGCGGAATACGCACGCTGGGTGAAGCAGCTGCATTGAACACGCGGACGCGATGCCCGTGAATCGTGCATTCACGGGCATCGGATAAACTTGCCGGCCTGAATCGACGGCCGGCATGGCGCTCGCCGCGCATCGGAAAGACATCATGAAACTCCCGCTCGTCGCAGCCTGCGCGGCATGGGCCTGCGTGGCTGCTGCCACGGCGCATGCACAGAATCCCGACCCGATGGACATCCGCGGCTGCACCGCGATCGAGAGCGATGCGCAGCGACTGGCCTGCTACGACCAGGCCACCGGCCGG
The DNA here is from genome assembly GCF_052978425.1 of Rhodanobacter sp. UC4437_H4. Lineage (NCBI taxonomy): Bacteria > Pseudomonadati > Pseudomonadota > Gammaproteobacteria > Lysobacterales > Rhodanobacteraceae > Rhodanobacter > Rhodanobacter sp. UC4437_H4. The sequence goes on along the minus strand of NZ_CM129673.1, from coordinate 3,813,166 downwards.
GTCAACCTGCCGGTGGCGCAGAAGCGCACGGTGCAGGCCGCCGGCGGCGAAGTGTTCGGCCACGACCATCCCGGGGCACCCGCGGCCGGCCCCGGCAACAGCGAGGTGGCCGTGCCGCTGTCGCTGCTTGACAGCCGCTGGGAGCTGGCGCCGGAAAGCAAACTGGGCACCTTCAACGTACGCGGCTACAAGCCGGTCTACGTGCTGCCCATCTTCGCCAGCAGCAACCAGAACAACCAGCCGCACAGCCCCAACCCCGACAACGACGCCACCGGCAGCGAGCGGCTGGACAACATCGAGGCGAAGTTCCAGCTGAGCCTCAAGGCCAAGGTCTGGCAAGGCGTGTTCGGCGACGCCGGCGACCTGTGGGTGGGCTATACCCAGTCGTCGCGGTGGCAGGTCTACAACTCCACCCTGTCGCGCCCGTTTCGCGAGACGGACTACGAGCCAGAGGCGATGCTGATGTTCGACACCAGCTACCACGTGCTTGGCTGGGAGGGACGCCTGCTCGGCATCGGCTTCAACCACCAGTCCAACGGCCGCGGGCTGCCGTTGTCGCGCAGCTGGAACCGGCTGATCGCCAACGTCGGCTTCGAACGCGAAGGCTGGACGGTGATGATCCGCCCGTGGTGGCGCATTCCCGAATCGCGAAGCATCGACGACAACCCCGACATCAGCGATTACGTGGGGCGCGGCGAGGTGGAGATCGTGCGCGAGTGGAACGGCCAGGAATTCGGTCTGACCTTGCGCGACTCGTTCCGCGGCGGCAGCCGCCAGCACGGATCGTTGCGCTTCGGGTGGAGCTTTCCGATCGCCGGCAACCTGCGCGGCTACGCCGAACTGTTCAAGGGCTACGGCGAGAGCCTGATCGACTACAACCACAACGCCACCTACCTCGGCGTGGGCGTGTCGTTGCTGGACTGGTACTGACGCGCGACGCGTTGCCGGCGGGCTTCAACGCTCGCCGGCGACGCCGTTGCGTTCACCAATGCACTGGCGCATCGGGGCACGATTGCCCTGGTTGCTCAGTGGTGATGGCCACCCGCACCGTGCACGTGGCCATGTGCCAGCTCTTCCTCGCTGGCCGCGCGCACGTCGGTCACCTCGATGGCGAAATGCAGGGTCTTGCCCGCCAGCGGATGGTTGCCGTCGATGAATACCTTGTCGTCCTCGACGCGGGTGACGGTGACGTTGATCTCGCCCTGCGGACCGCGGCCCTGGAACTGCATGCCGGGCTGGATGTCCTCCACGCCCTGGAAGGCCGAGCGCGGCACTTCCTGCATCAGCTCGGGATGGTGCACGCCGTAACCCTCCTCGGGAACCACGTCGGCGGTGAACTTGTCGCCCGCCGAGCGGCCTTCCAGCTGCTTTTCCAGGCCCGGTACGATCTGGCCGCCGCCGTGCAGGTAGGTCAGCGGATCGCGACCGGCGGAGCTGTCGATGACCTGGTTCTGGTCGTCGGTGAGGGTGTAGTGGAAGGCGGCAACGGAATCTCGGGCAATCTGCATCATCTGGCCTCGCTCGGGGGTCATGTGGGCCGACCACGGTCGGCAAAGGGACAAAGCCTATCAGACCGCGCGCGCATGGCCTGCGCAGGGGGCGTCCCGAGCGCCGCCGACCAGCTCAATGCAGGCCGTGGCGATCGCCGTGGACCGCGGTGACGGGATGGTTCACCCCTGCAAGCGGGCCCGCGTGTCGCGACCGATCTTTTGCGGCGTGTCGGTCGGCGCGTAGCGCTTGACCACATGGCCGTCGCCATCGACCAGGAACTTGGTGAAGTTCCACTTGATCGCCTCGCTGCCGAGGATGCCCTTCGCCTGGCTTTTCAGCCACTGGTACAGCGGTGCGGCGTGCTCGCCGTTCACCTCGACCTTGGCGAACATCGGAAAGGTCACGTCGAAGCGGGTGCTGCAGAAATCCTTGATCTCGGCTTCGCTGCCCGGCTCCTGGTGGCCGAACTGGTCGCAGGGAAAGCCCAGCACCACCAAGCCCAGCTCGCGCTGTTCGCGCCACAAGGCCTCCAGGCCCTCGTATTGCGGAGTGAATCCGCACTGCGAGGCGACGTTGACCACCAGCAAGGTCTTGCCGCGCCACTCGCCCAGCGATCGCGGCTTGCCGTGGATGTCGGTCACGGTGAAATCGTGGATGCTGGTCATGGCTTGCTCCGGAACTGTGGCGGGTGTCCGGCCAGCGTACGCCATCGACGTGGGCTCGGGCATATCCATATGCGGCATGCTCCTTTGGCGCCGGCGGTGCGCGCGGCTACCGTCAAGGCGTTGCCGCCACGCCGGATTCGCCGTGCTCCACCTCGCCCTCGTGCTGCTGTCCCTGTTGCTGCTGGCCGGCGTGTTCAGCCGCGCGCCGGACGATCCGTGATCGGCGCCACTCACCCCTGGGTGGCGGGGATCTCGAACACCTGGCGCAGGTAGGCCACGTAGGCCGGGTCATCGCACATGTTCTTGCCGGGGGAATCGCTGAGCTTGGCCACCGGCTGGCCGTTGCAGCGGATCATCTTGATCACGATGTTGATCGGCGCCGGCCCCACGTCGTTGGTGAGGTTGGTGCCAACGCCGAAGGCGAGTTGGCAGCGGCCGCGGAAATGCGCGTAGAGCTGCATCACGCGCGGGATGTCCAGGCCGTCGCTGAACACCAGCACCTTGTTGCGCGGGTCGACGCGGTTGTCGCGGTAGTGCGCCAGCACCTTCTCGCCCCAGGCGAACGGATCGCCGGAATCGTGGCGGGTGCCGTCGAACAGCTTGCAGAAGTACATGTCGAAATCGCGCAGGAAGGCATCCAGCCCGTACACGTCGGACAGCGCGATGCCCAGATCGCCACGGTATTCGCGTGCCCACGCCTCCAGCGCCGCGACCTGCGAATCGCGCAGCCGCGGCCCCAGCGCCTGGTGTGCCTGCAGATACTCGTGCGCCAGCGTGCCCAGCGGGGTCAGGCCCAGTTCGCGTGCCAGCCACACGTTGCTGGTGCCGGCCAGCTGCGCGCCCAGTTCGTCGCGCAAGGTGGTGACGACCTCCTGCTGCCAGCGCCGCGAATACCGCCGGCGGGTGCCGTAATCGGCGATGCGGCACAGCGTGTAATCCGGCGCATCGCGCAGCATGGCGATCTTGTCGTGCAGGCGCCGGCGCCCTTCGGCCAGATCCAGCCCGGCGCTGGTGCGGCGGAAATATACCTCGTTGACGATCGCCAGCAGCGGCACCTCGAACATGATCGTGTGCAGCCACGGCCCGCGGATGCGGATCTCGATCTCGCCGGGCACGTCGGCCGAGGGCGCGATCTCCACGTACTTCTCGTTGAGCTGGAACAGCCCCAGGAAATCGACGAAATCGCTCTTGATGAAACGCCAGCTGCGCAGGTAATCCAGCTCGTCCGCGCGAAAACGCAGGCGGCACAGCGCGGCCAGTTCGGCGCGGATGTCGTCGATGCACGCGGCCAGGTCAATACCCGGCGTGCGGCACTTGAAGCGGTATTCCACCTCGGCCGCGGGATACTGGTGCAGCACCACCTGCATCATCGAGAACTTGTACAGGTCGGTGTCGAGCAGCGATTCGATGACCATCGGGCGCCCAGGGGAGGAAGAAGCGGCAGCACCGGCCATTATCCATGGTCGGCCATCGGCGCCGGGCAAAATAAAACCCCATCGGCCAGGGGAGGACCGATGGGGCTTGTCAGGCGGCCTCCAGGGGAGGTAAGGCCGGCCCCTCAGCAAGGCGATGGATTGCCCCGCTTCCTGTCGCCGTCACGGCGATACACGGGCTTAGTGTGTGCGCGACGACGTGAGTTCAACGTGCACGCCCGCCGCCGTTCAGCGCCGCGACAGGTGCGCCGCCCCGCCCGGCGCCAAAGCTGGCCCTACACTGGGCCCATTGCACGGAGAATCCCATGCGCAGAACCTCGATCGACGCCCCCCGGATGACGCGGATCACCGCCCTGCTTGCGATCGCGCTGATGCTTCTCGGCAGCAGTCGATTCGTGCGCGCCGCCGAACTCCGCATCGACCTGGGCCATGGTGCCACCCGCTGGAGCACCGCCACCCTGCTGGCGCGCCCGGATGCGCGCACCATCACCGTGCTCGGCGACGTGGCGTTCAAGCGCACCCGACACTACCGCGCCGTGCCGCTGGCTGCCCTGCTGCCCGGCATCAGGGCCGGCGATCACCTGCAATTTGTCGCGAAGGACGGCTTTGTCGCCGAAATACCCGCCGCGCTGATCCTGAGCCGGCGCGGCAGCGTCGCCTGGCTGGCGATCGAGGAGCCGGCCCGGCCGTGGCCGGCGTTGCCTGGCGGACACGGCCGCGCCGGCCCGTTCTATGTCGTGTGGACGCAGCCGCGCGCGGCGGGCGTGGGACCGGAGCAATGGCCATATCAACTGGCCACGATCCGCCGCGCCGACAGCATGGCCGCGCGTTTTCCGGCCATGCTGCCGGACCCGCGAACGCCGGCGGACAGTGCCGTGCGGCGAGGGCTGGCGGTGTTCCAGCGCACCTGCTTCGCCTGCCACACACTCAACGGCGCCGGCGATGCCCGACTCGGGCCGGACCTCAACATTCCGCACAACCCCACCGAGTACCTGCGCGCCGACCTGCTGCGCGGGTACATCCGCGATCCGCAATCGCTGCGCCGCTGGCCGCAGGCGAAGATGCCGGGCTTCGACACGCGGGCGCTTTCCGACGCCGACCTCGATGATCTGCTGAGCTACCTGCGCCACATGGCGGGGAGAAAAACATTGCCGGGCGGCGGGCACTGAGTTTTCAGCGCGGCGCGGCCTGAGCCTCCGCACCGTGTGGCGGCGTCATCAGCGCTTCCAGCGCGCGATCGCGGCGCGGCTTCGGGTCGCGAGCCAAAGCGCGGACGTCGGCGTAGAACGCCGTCCAGTCCTGCCCCGAGCGCTGGAACAGCACGTCGAACGCCGGCACCCAGTGGTCGTACAAGCCGAACGGCAGCAGCCGGGCGTTGTTGATCGGCTGCGCCACCCACGCGTCGTAGCGATGGTCGCCGGGCCATCGGCGTTCGCGCCACTGCGCGTAGCGTTCGCGGAACGCGGCGATCGCGGCCTGCTTGCCGGCTTCCATTGCCTCGGCATCGACGCCGCTGGCGTACAACAGCTTCAGGCGCTCGCGCAGATCCAGCACGAGCCGGGTGAAGCCGTCGGCGATCGCGTCATCGTGGCCTTGCGCCGGCGGCAGGCCGCGCGAGGCGCGCCATTCGCGCAGGCCCTGGCGCTGCACGAAGCTGGCGAAGGATTCGTTGAACGCGCTGTCGCTTTTCACGTAGATCAGCTGGTGCGCCAACTCGTGGAAGATCGTGCCGGCCAGCTCGTCGTCGTCCCAGCGCAGCATGCTGGACAGCACCGGATCGGCAAACCAGCCCAACGTCGAATACGCCGGCACGCCACCGATCCACACATCGTCGCCGCGGGCCTTCCAGCGCGCCGCATCGGCCTGCGCCGCCTGTTCGCTGAACCAGCCCCGGTAAGCCACGCAACCGGCGATCGGAAAGCACTGCGGCACCGCCTGCACCGAATAGCGCGGCGCAGCGAACACGTTCCACACCACGTAGTCGCGATCCAGCGGCACGTAGCCGGTGTAGCTGCGATTGTCAGGCAGGCCCAGCTCGCGCGAGGCGAACCGGCGCGCCTGCAGCGCCAGGCGCAGGCGCGCGGCCAGCTGCGGGTCGGTGTGCGGGTCGGCGAGCACGCGCTCGATCGGGCGTCGATGCACGATGAGTTCGGCTTGCCCGTGGGCGGCCTGCGCGTAGTAGCGCACGCTGGTGCAGGCGGACAGGGCAAGTCCCGCCACCATCAGGAGGGCAAACCGGAATATCGCGGCGGATGCGCTTGACGGTCGCGAAGGCATCCGCCGATTGTGCCTGAACGCCCGGCGCTACCGGGCGCGGCGGGGGTCAATGGCGACGGTCGTCGCGGTCGCGCGAATGACGTCCGCCGCGCTGCGAGTCGCGATGTCCCGAGTGGCCATCGTCGCGGTAATGGCCGCGGTCGTTGTCGCGATGGCGGTAGTCGCGTCCGTAGTCGCGCCCGTGATAGCGCGGATAGCGCGAACCGCCGTACCAGTGCGAGCTGATGCCGACGCTCACCCCGGGTGCGTAGCAGCAACCGTAGTAGCCGCCGTAATAGGCCGGCCCGTAGTAGCTGTCGTAAGGCGAGGCGTAGTACGTCGTGCCGCTGCCGTAATACGCGTCGCCGGCCGACCCGCCGCCACGCACGTAGGTATAGCCGGGGTCGTAATAGCAACCGGACAGCGCCGCCGCTGCCACCATCAATCCAACGCAAGCGAGCAGTCGTTTCATGGTTCACCTCCGCGGTGCTTGTCAAGCTCCACGCTGGACCATGCCGCTTGAACTCTGCCTGAGCGGACCCGGCGCCGCGGCACCGGCCCGCCCGCGGAGATTCAACCCTTGCGCTTGCCCAGGTCGTCGCGCGGCGATGCCGTCACGGATGCATCGCCCGTGCCGGTCACCGGCGCGTGCATCTCCGTCACGTTGGGGGTCGGATGCGACGGGTTGGCGCCAGGCCACGACGGCTCGCGCTGGTCCCGCTCATGCTTGGCGTCAAGCAAGGCCTGGATATGCGCCACGGCCTCTTCCGGGCTGATGTGCGCCACCGGCCGGTCGGCCGGACGAGGGCGCGCAGGCGACGACTTCGGCGCAGGCCGGGTTGCGACCCGAGGTGCGGCTGGCCGCGTGGCCAATGGCTTCTTGGCCGCTGCCTTCCTCGCGGCAGGCTTCTTCGCGGACGCGGCCTTGCGTACGGCCGGCTTGCGCGATGCCGCGCTGGCGCTGGCGCGCGATTTCTTTGCTGCCGGCTTCGGCGCGGCCTTGCGGCCAGCGACCTTCTTTGTCTCCGGCCGCCGGGGCGTCGCCTTCTTCGCGCTGCGCGGGCCGGTCGTACGCTTGGCGACGGCCTTCTTCGCGGCGGTTTTCTTCGCCGGGGACTTCCTGGCGGCTGCCTTCTTCACGGCGACCTTTTTCGCCGGAGCTTTCTTCGCAACTGATTTCTTCGCAACTGATTTCTTCGCGACGGACTTCTTCGCGGCGGCTTTCTTCGCGACTGGCTTTTTCGCTGCGGACTTTTTCGCCGATGCTTTCCCTGCCGCGGACGTCTTCGCTGCCGACTTGCGGGTCATTGCCATGCGTTCGTTCTCCTGCGGTGAGCGGTGAGCAACGCGGCCAGTATGCGCGTATCGGCGCGCGACGGCATTACGCAGCGCAAGAAGCGTTCATCTGCGGGCCGACCGAACGCGCGCTCAGCCCGGGTGCATCAGCGCGTCGAGAAAGTGCGGCAGCACGCGATGATTGATCGCGATGGTGAACAGCACGCCATAGGCTGCGCCCCACAGGTGCGCGCTGTGGTTGACGTTGCCCTGCCCGCGCCGGTCCATGTAGATCGAATAGGCGGTGTACAGCACCGCGTAGACGATTGCCGGCATCGGGATCACCAGCACGATGATCTGCTGCCAGGGCGCGATCAGGATGTAGGCGAACAGCACCGCCGACACGGCGCCCGACGCACCCAGGCTGCGATAGTCCGGGTTGTTCCGGTTCTTCAGCCAGGTCGGCAGGATCGAGACCACCAGCCCGCCGATGTAGAACAGCGCGAACCCCAGCGTGCCGAGCACGCCGGTGTAGAACGGCTCCATCGCACGCCCGAAGAAGAACAGCGTGAACATGTTGAACAGCAGGTGGCCGAAATCCGCGTGCACCACGCCGTAGGTCACCAGCCGGTGGTACTCGCGCTGGCGGGTGATCGCCGGCGGCCACAGGATCAGGTCGTTCATCAGCCGCGCGTTCTTGAACGCCATGAACGAGACGATGCAGGTGATGGCAATGATGGCCAAGGTGATCGGCATGGACGGTTCCGCGACGCAAAAGTCGGCATCTTGGCGCGTCGCCCCAGGCTTGTCGACTCGACTGGAGGAAGCGGGCTTATATGCCCGGCGCGGTGCGGCTTATGCGAAAGCGGCAGTGTCGCCGCCGTGGCTGCCCCTCTATCATCTGCCGTTTTGCACCGCGCCCCGCGGTCGGACGAAACACATGAGCCCGCTCCGTTACCTGCATCTGGACGTCTTTGCGGCCACCCTCGGCGGTGGCAACCACCTGGGCGTGGTGATCGGCGCGGACGGCTGGGACAGCGCGGCGATGCAGCGTTTCGCGCGCTGGACGGCGCTGGTGGAAACCACCTTCCTGCTGCCGCCGACCGACCCCCGGGCGAGCTATCGGGTGCGCATCTTCACGCCGCACGAGGAGATCCCGTTTGCCGGCCACCCCAGCATCGGCAGCGCCCATGCGGCGCTGGAAGCAGGTCTGGCCACGCCGCGCGACGGACTGCTGTGGCAGGAGTGCGGCGCCGGCGTGTTGCCGATCCGGGTCGAAGGCAGCGGCGCCATGCGCGAACTGCTGCTGCGCTCGCCGGGCGAACGCGTGCTGGCGACCGGCCGCGACGCAAACCCGCTGCTGGCCGCAGCGCTGCACGGCGTGACCGATGGCGCGCTGCCGCCGGCGCTGGTCGACGGCGGCCGACGCTGGTGGCTGGCCGAGGTCGCCGACGAGGCCAGCCTGCGCGCCTGGCAACCCGACCACGTGGCCATTCTTGCGCTGGCCCGCGCCAGCAGCAGCATGGGGCTGTGCGCCTTCGCACGCGTGGCATCGGATCAGCCGCGACTGGTGGTGCGCGCATTCCCCGCCGGCGTGGGCATCGTCGAAGACCCCGCCTCCGGCGCCGCCAACGGGTTGATCGCCGCCTGGATCGCACACGCCGAACCGCATGGCCCGCTGGCCCGCGGCTACCAGGTCAGCCAGGGCCGCGAGATCGGCCACGACGCGCAGCTGATGGTGCACATCGACAACGACGCGATCTGGGTCGGCGGGCGCAGCCACACCATCGTCGACGGCAGCCTGGCCTGGTCGGCGTGAGCTTCCAGTCTCTCGGTGCCGGTGAAAGCGGCTTTCTGCTCGGGCGCTGACACGCACGCGCCCACGGCTTAAGCTCGTCGCACCTGCGACCGCCGGGAGCGCACGATCGTGTTCCATCCCTTGCACAGGCTGGGCCGTGCCCTGGCCCGTTACCTCTCGAAGCCGCGCGTCGGCGGCATGCATTTCGGCACCTCGCGCCACGACATGCTGGAGGCATCGCTGCGGCCGGCCGACGTGCTGCTGGTCGACGGCAACAGCCGCATCGGCACCGCGATCAAGTACGTCACCCAGTCGAGCTGGTCGCACGCGGCGTTGTACGTGGGCGACACCCTGCGCGACCGCTACCCCGCGCTCGGTGCGCACGTGCTGATCGAAGCCGACGTGGTGGAAGGCGTGCGTGCGCTGCCGCTGCAGGCGTATCGCGGGGCGCACACGCGCATCTGCCGCCCGGTCGGGTTGCACGCCGGCGAGATCGAGCAGGTGATCGAACACGCCGCGCGTCGCCTCGGCCAGCGCTACGACATGCGCAACGTGATCGACCTGATGCGCTACCTGCTGCCGACGCCGCCGGTGCCCGGACGCTGGCGCCGGCGCCTGCTGGCGCTGGGCAGCGGCGAGCCGACCCGGGCGATCTGCTCGTCGCTGATCGCGGCGGCCTTCCACAGCGTGCGTTATCCGATCCTGCCGATGCTGGACCGCGACTACCGCCAGTTGCGCGGCACCCAGCGCGCGCGCCAGGAGATCCTGCACATCCGCAGCTCCAGCCTGTTCACGCCGCGCGACTTCGACATCTCGCCCTACTTCCGCATCATCAAGCCGATGATCGAGAGCGGTTTCGATCCGCACCACCTCCACTGGGCGACCCTGGCGCCCGGCGACCTGCAACCGTCGGCGGGATCGCTGCAGGCCCCGCGATGAATCGGCGCGCCGCTCAGCGCAGGTTCGGCAGCGCCGCGAGGCACGACTCGCGGCAAAGGTAGCGCTGGTTGGTTTCCCCGCCGTCGTACAGATAGGCTGCCCCGCCGGCGAAAATCTCCCAGTGGTAGAGCTGGCCCGCACGGCGCAGGGTGCCGCGGTAGCTGCACGGCATGATGATCGCCTCGGCGTCGAACGTGGCCGGGTCGACCACCTCGGCCAGCGTGAAATACCGCGCCACGTCCGCGCGACTGAGCGTCAACGCGCTGCAGATGTCGGCGTCGGCGCGCGTGGCATCGACCTGCCGCTGCAACGAAACAACCTCGATGCCGCCATTGCCGCGCACCGGCACACACGCAGCCAGCGCTGCGCTCAGCAGCACCAGGCCCAACGCCTTCACGGCTTGCCCCCAGCGGTCAGCGCCTGCAGCAACTGGGCGCCCTCGGTGACCTCCTTGCGGGCGATCGCGCCGTGCGCGTAGACGTCGCCCAACAGGTTCAGGCCGAACAGGCCGACCAGAATATCCACCAGGTACTTGAGCGACTTCAGTTGTTCCGGCGTCGGCGCCTCGAACGCCTTCTGCGCGGGCTGGAACGTGCCCACCACCTCGATCCCCAGCGAGTCCTGGTTGGAGGGATAGCGCGAGGGATACGGCTTGCCCAGTTCATGTCGCGAAAGGTTCTTCGCGCGGGTACCGAAGCCCACGCCTTTCGCGTGCATGAGCGAGGCAATCGTCTTCAGTTCCTGCGGATCGCAGCCGTGTTCGACCTGGCAGCGCGCCTGCAGCACACCGACGTGCCAGCACACCTGATCGACGCGTGCGGTCTGGCAGATCTTGCCGGCCTTGTCGATCAAGAAGTGCGCGCCGGTCTGCTTGCCGCCCGCGTACGCTTCGAGCGTGCTGGTGGCGGTGGAGGAATCGGTACGATGCAGCACGATCGCGTGGACGGCATCCAGGCTGCCATGCTCGATCGACGCATACAGCTTGACCTCGATCGCCGGGTCGACGAGCTTGCCCTTGTCCAGCGTTGCCATCGGCCGCCCTCCCCTGGAGATGCGCCGCCGCCCGATGGCGGGCGCGGCGCGTTGGAAATTCCGTCGCACGATGCTGCAGCCCCCGGCCGGAGGCGTCAAGCAACCGGCATCAGGCCGCCGCGCCCGCCGCCTGCCCCGACGCCCACGCCCACTGGAAGTTGTAGCCGCCGAGCCAGCCGGTGACGTCGACCACCTCGCCGATGAAGTAGAGGCCGGGCACGAGTTTCGATTGCATCGTGCTGGAGGAGAGGCCATCGGTGTCGACGCCGCCGAGAGTGACTTCGGCGGTGCGGTAGCCTTCCGTGCCGCTGGCGGTGATCGGCCACGCGGCGAGCTGCGCGCCGATCTGCGTCAGTTCGGTCTCGCGGTACTGGCGCATCGGGCGGTTGCCGAGCCATTGCTCGCACAACCGCTGCGCGAGGCGCTTCGGCAACACCTCGCCGAGTACGGTCTTCAGTTCGGCCAGCGGCCGCGCCGTGCGTTGGTCGACCAGCCAGGCGCCGACGTTGAGGTCCGGCAGCAAGTCGAGGCGCAAGTCGTCGCCGGGCTGCCAGTACGAGGAGATCTGCAGGATCGCCGGGCCGCTGATGCCGCGATGGGTGAACAGCAATCCGGCGCGAAAACCCTGCCTGCCCACGCGGGCCTCCACCCTCGGCAACGCCACACCGGCCAGATCCGCGTAATGCTCCTGGTGCTTGCCGCTCAGCGTCAGCGGCACCAGGCCGGCGCGCGTGGACAGCACGGCGTGGCCGAACTGGCGGGCCAGCTCGTAGCCGAAACCGCTGGCGCCCATGCTGGGAATCGACAGGCCGCCCGAGGCGACCACCAGCGACTCGGCATGCACCTCGCCGCGCGCGGTGTGCACGCTGAAGCCCTCCGGCGTCCTGCGCACGCGTTGCACGGCGCAGTTCGCCTCCACCGTGACGCCGGCCGCGGCGCACTCGTCCAGCAGCATGCGCACGATCTGCTTCGAGGAGTCGTCGCAGAACAACTGGCCCAGCTCCTTCTCGTGCCAGGCGATGCGATGCTTCTCCACCAGCGCGATGAAATCCCACGGCGTGCAGCGCGCCAGCGCGGACTTGGCGAAATGCGGGTTGGCCGAGAGGTAATTCGCCGGCGTCGTGCCCAGGTTGGTGAAGTTGCAGCGGCCGCCACCGGACATCAGGATTTTCTTGCCGACCTTGTTGGCGTGATCGACCACCAGCACGCGCCGGCCGCGCTGGCCGGCGGTGATCGCGCACATCAGGCCGGCGGCGCCGGCGCCGATGATCAACACGTCGGTTTTCAAGAACTCACCATGGTCACGCCATCAAGCTCGTTGTTCGTCATCCCGGCGCGGCGCCTTTCAACGACCGAAGGGTCGGTCAAGCCGGGACCCGGTGACTGTGTCCGTTGAAAGGCGCCGGATTCCGGCTTGCGCCGGAATGACGGAAGTGAGGGTTGCGCCATTATCGCCCAGCGCCATCGCTTACACTTTGCCTCCTGTTCCCAGCGAGCCGCCGCCATGCCTTCCTTCGACGTGATCTCCGAAGTCGACAAGCACGAACTGACCAATGCCGTCGACCAGGCCAACCGCGAACTCGGCACGCGCTTCGACTTCAAGGGCGTGGACGCGAAGTACGTGCTGGACGATGGCGTGATCGCCCAGAGCGCCCCCAGCGAATTCCAGCTGCAGCAGATGCTGGACATCCTGCGCGCCCGCCTGATCGCGCGGAAGATCGACGTGCGCGCGCTGGACGTCGGCGACCCGGAAACCAACCTGGGCGGCTCGCGCCAGAAGATCACCGTCAAGCAGGGCATCGAGCAGCCGGTGGCGAAGAAACTGGTGGCCGAGCTGAAGGCGGCCAAGCTCAAGGTCGAGGCGCAGATCAACGGCGACAAGCTGCGCGTCAGCGGCAAGAAGCGCGACGACCTGCAGGCGGCGATGGCGGTGTTGCGCAAGTCCGAGGTCGAGCTGCCGCTGCAGTTCGACAACTTCCGCGACTGAGTTCAGGCCCGTGACAGCAGCCGCCCGCCCATCGCCGCATTGACGGCCACCACCACGGCCACCGCCAGCGCATGCGTCAACAGAGCGTAGGGCGGGCAATGCCCGCCGCTCTTGTCGCGATGTCGCAAGGCCAAAAGCCGGCGGACGGTGCCCGCCCTACGCGGCGCGTGCGACGCTTCTGCCGAATCCCTACGCTTTCGACAACAACCGCCCGCCCATGGCGGCGTTGACGGCCACCACCGCGGCGACGGCCAGCGCGTGCGTCAGCAGGTCGGTGGCAGCGGAGTCGAACGCATGGCAGATCTCCAGCAGGCTGGCCGAGGCGGCGGCGCTGGCCAGGCCGATCAGCACCGCGGTGAGCACCGGCCGCAGCGGGCAGGCGCGACGCAGCAGCACGATCAGCAGCGCGGAGAGCGGGATCGAGAAGGCGATGATGAAGAGCAGGCAGTCGGCGGTCTGATGCAGGCCGGCCACTTCGGTGCCCGGCGCGATCCACGTGCGCAGGCAGCCGAGGCCGCTGGCACCGATCCACAGCACGGCACCGGGCAGCGGCAGCCATGCCCACGCGGCACGCCGCCCCGGCACGCCCAGCGCGAACGCCGCCCAGGCCGCGCTGATCGCCGTCGCCACCGCCCCGATGCCGGCCCAGGCCAGGTCCGGCGTGGCGGTCCAGCGCCGCAGCATCGGGCCCGCGCCGTAATGCAGCCACAGCCCGACCGCCAGCGCCGCCACCAGCAGCAGCCAGCCGGCCGTGCGCAGCCCTGGCGGCAGCAGCCGCCGCACCGGCACCAGGTCGGTGCCAAGGCGGTCGATCAACGCCTGGTGGGATTGCGGATCGGCCGTCACGTCAGGGTTCTCCATGGAAACGTTCGCGCAGTGCCTTCAGCGCGCGATGCAGGTTCACTTTCAGCGCGCCGGTATTGCGCCCGGTCAGCTCGGCCGCCTCGCTGAGCGAGCGCTCGCGCAGGCCAAGCTGTTCCACCGCCTCGCGCTGGCCGGGCGGCAACTCGGCGATCGCCTCGTGCAGGCGCTGTGCGCGCTGCTCGCTTTCGGTGGCGGCGCTGGCGTCGTCGGCATCCGGGTGACGGTCGAGCGCGAATTCATCGTGCAGTTCGCGGCTGTCGCGGCGACCGCGGCTGCGCAGGGAGTCGATCGCGCGGCGAGCGGCGATCGCGCCGAGCCAGGCGTCGTAGGAACGGCTGGGGTCGTAGGTCTGGCGCACGCGATGCACGGTGATCAGGGTTTCCTGCACCACGTCATCCAGATGATCGGGCGCCACACCCTGGCGGCGTGCCACGGCGCGGATCAGCGCCACCGAATCGGCCAGCAGTTTTTCGTAGGCACGCCGGTCGCCGGCCTGCGCGGCGGCCATCCACGCCGACCGGCGCCGGTCGGGCGATTCGCTGGCGCTGGCGGCGGCGGATTCGGCTGGCACGGTCCGGACGGGACTGATTCCATGGGAAAGTCCACTATCTAGACCCATGAAGGCGGTGGCGGTCAAGGCTTGCGACCCGTTCGCTCCACGACGGAACGCTCACCGGGGTCTTCGCCGCATCGTGCGCCGACGTTACCTCCTGCCCGCAGGTAACCCGGGCGGCGGCGGCGGCGAATCCTCAGGCAACCACCCACGGATGAAACTCCATGCTCGTGTTGATCCTCGCCTATCTCGGCGGCGTCCTGACCATCCTCAGCCCGTGCATCCTGCCGGTGCTGCCGTTCGTGTTCGCCCGCTCCGACCGGCCGTTCATGCGCAACGGCTTGCCGATGCTGCTGGGCATGGCGATCACCTTCGCCGTGGTCGCCACGCTGGCCGCGCTCGGCGGCGGCTGGGCGGTGCACGCGAACCAGTACGGCCGCTGGGTGGCGATGGCGGTGCTGGCCTTCCTCGGGCTGACCCTGCTGTCGACCCATCTGGCCGAGTGGATCACGCGCCCGTTCGTGGCGCTGGGCAACCGGCTGTCGCAGCGCTCGGCCGCGGACGGCGACTCGGTCTGGGGCGCAGCCGGCCTCGGCGTCGCCACCGGCCTGCTGTGGGCGCCGTGCGCGGGGCCGATCCTCGGCCTGCTGCTGACCGGCGCGGCGCTCAACGGCGCCAGCGTGCAGACCACCCTGCTGCTGCTCACCTATGCCGCTGGTGCGGCCACCTCGCTCGGCCTGGCGCTGCTGATCGGCGGCAAGGTGTTCGCGCTGATGAAGCGCTCGCTGGGTGCCGGCGAATGGGTGCGTCGTGCGCTCGGCGTGCTGGTGCTGTGCGGCGTGGCCGCGATCGCGCTGGGGCTGGACACCGGCCTGCTCACCCGCGTCTCGCTGGCCAGCACCAGCGGCATCGAACAGAAGCTGATCGACGCCGTGCGCCCGGCGCCGGCGCCGCAGCCCGAGCTGAAGGCCGGCGAGCCGTTGCCGGTGGAAGGCGCGTTTCCGTCGCTGGCCGGCGCCACGCAGTGGCTCAACAGCCCCCCGCTGAGCGCCGAATCGCTGCGCGGCAAGGTGGTGCTGGTCGATTTCTGGACCTATTCCTGCATCAACTGCATCCGCGCGCTGCCGTACGTGCGCGGCTGGGCCGACAAGTACAAGGACCACGGCCTGGTGGTGATCGGCGTGCATGCGCCTGAGTTCGCCTTCGAGAAGAACCCGGCCAACGTGGCCAAGGCGGTGAAGGATCTGGGCGTCGACTACCCGGTGGCGCTGGACAACGACTACGCGATCTGGAAAGGCTTCGACAACCAGTACTGGCCGGCGCACTACTTCATCGACGCGCAGGGGCGGATCCGCCACCACCATTTCGGCGAAGGCGAATACCGGCAAAGCGAGGACGTGATCCGCCAATTGCTGACCGATGCAGGCCAGAAGAACCTGCCGGGCGGCTACGTGCGCGACGACCATCGCGGCGTGGAGGCCGCTGCATCGAACGATCCCACCCGTTCGCCCGAGACCTATGTCGGCTATGCCCGCGCCAGGAACTTCGTCGGCGGCCGCGTGACGCGCGACGAGGCGCACGACTATCACGCACCGGCCGCGCTGGCCACCAACCAGTGGTCGCTCGACGGCCGCTGGAGCGTGCACGACGAGAACGCGCAACTGGAGCAGGCCGGCGGCGCCATCGTCTATCGCTTCCGCGGCCGCGACCTGCACCTGGTGCTCGGCCCGGCGGCGGACGGCAAGCCGATCCGCTACCGCGTCACCATCGACGGCAAGCCGCCCGGCGCCGACCACGGCATGGATACCGACGCCGATGGCAACGGTACCGTCACCGGCCAGCGCCTGTATCAACTCGTGCGCCAGGCCAACGGCAGCGGCGAACGCCTGTTCAAGATCACCTTCCTCGATCCCGGTGTGCGGGCCTACGCCTTCACCTTCGGCTGATCCGATCCGCCATTCCACCCATTCCGCAACCCGGGAGGCCGTCATGTCTCGACTCGATGAAACCCTCGCGATGGATCGCCGCCGCTTCCTGCGCGCCGCGCTCGGCGGCGGTGCCCTGCTGGCCGTGGGTGGCGGCTGGCTGGTGCCGCGGCTGCACGCGGCGGCCAACACGCCGGTGGGCGACGCCGGCAACGTGCTGCTGGAGATCTTCGACGATGCGGGCCGCGACCTCGGCGCGCGCGAGGTACCGAAGCTGGTGCTGAGCGACGCGCAGTGGCGGCAGCGGCTGTCGCCGGCGTCGTACGAAATCATGCGTCACGCAGGCACCGAGCGAGCATTCAGCGGCGAGCACGAACGCCCCGCCGTGCCCGGCCTGTTCCGCTGCATCGCCTGCGGCACCGCGCTTTACGACGCCGCCACCGAGTTCGACTCCGGCACCGGCTGGCCGAGCTTCTGGCAGCCGATCGCGCGGCGCAACCTGGTCGAGGCGACCGACCACCTGTTCGGCATGACGCGCACGGCCATCAGCTGCAAGGGCTGCGACAGCCACCTCGGCCACGTCTTCAACGACGGCCCGCGCCCGACCGGCCTGCGCTACTGCATGAACTCGGTGGCGTTGCGGTTCGTGCCGCGCCGGACGGCCTGACCCGCCAGCCGCGGCCGGCTTGGATTTCGCCGCGCGCGCCGCCATCTGCACTGCAGGGCGTCGCCCGCCCGTTGCCGGAGTCCGCCATGAGCACCGCACTGACCATCCCCTGCCCGCATTGCGGCGCGCTCAACCGCGTGCCCGCCGAGCGTGTCGCCGAGCACCCGAACTGCGGCCGCTGCAAGCAGGGCTTGTTCGAGGGGCATCCGGCGGAACTCACGACCGCGAACTTCGACGCGATAGCCGGCCGCGGCGACCTGCCGGTGCTGGTGGATTTCTGGGCGCCGTGGTGCGGGCCGTGCGTCGGTTTCGCGCCGGTGTTCGTGCAGGCCGCCGGCAGGTTCGAGCCGCGCCTGCGGCTGGCCAAGCTGGACACCGAAGCCCAACCGCAGATCGCCGCGCGCTTCAACATCCGCAGCATCCCCACCCTGGTCATGTTCAGGCAGGGCCGCGAGATCGCGCGGCAATCCGGTGCGCTGAACGCGGCGCAGCTGCAGCAGTTCATCGAAGGCGCGCTGGCGCGCGGCTGATCAGCGCGCAGCAGGCCGCCGCTCGCCACATCGTCCACCGCCAGCCGATGGCGCGCCAGCGCCACGCCCTGCCCTGCATCGCCGCACGCAACGCCAGGCCGGGATGAGGCGTGTAGCGGGCGCCGCGCTGCAGCGCGCCGGCCACCCATGCCTTTCAGCACACTCGGCGCGTGCGCCGCGCGTTTAGTCTTCGCTCTTTACGCCCGAGGAGACGCCTGTGCGCAAGTCCCTGCCGTTCGCCCTGATGGCCGCCCTGCTGTTGACGGGGTTCACTACCACCGTGATGGCGGCCGACAGCCACAAGCCGGCGGCAAGCGCCGACGCCGCGGGCAAGGACGGCTTCCAGCTGCCGCCGTTTCCGGCCGACGCGCACGTGACGCAGACCACCACGGTCGACGGCAGGACGCTCAAGTACACCGTCACCGTGGGCTCGCTGCCGGTGCGCGACGAGAAGGGCAACAAGACCGCCGAGGTGGTGTTTACCGCCTACACCATCGCCGGCAAGGACCGGCCGGTGACCTTCGCGCTCAACGGCGGCCCCGGCGCCTCGTCGGTCTACCTCAACCTGGGCGCGATCGGCCCGAAGAAGGTGAGCTTCGGCGACGCCGGCGACTCGCCTTCCGACCCGCCGGTGCTGCACGACAATCCCGGGACCTGGCTGGGCTTCACCGACCTGGTCTTCATCGACCCGGTGGGCACCGGCTACAGCCGCGCACTGGTCGACGACAAGCAGGCAACCAAGGATTTCTACAGCACCGACGTCGACATCAAGTACCTCTCGCGCATCATGTACGACTGGCTGGTGAAGAACGGCCGCATGGATTCGCGCAAGTACTACGTGGGCGAAAGCTACGGCGGCTTCCGCGGCCCGCGCATCACCGAGTACATGCAGACCCAGCTGGGCGTGGCGATGAGCGGCGTGACGCTGATCTCGCCGTACCTCGACCCGTCGGCGTGGAGCGACGACACCGTCTCGCCGCTGCCGTGGATGACCACCCTGCCTTCGATCGCCGCCGCCCACCTGGAGCGCGAGGGCAAGCTCAGTGCCGAGGCGATGGCGCCGATCATCGCCTACACCCGCGGCGAGTACGCGACCACGCTGATGAAGGGCCGCTCCGATCCGGCCGCCACCGAGGCGATGATCCGGAAAGTGACCGAGCTGACCGGGCTGGACCCGGTGTTCGTCAAGCGCTCCGGCGGCCGCATCGAGACCCAGGCCTACCTGCGCGAGGTGTACCGCGCCGAGGGCAAGCTGGGCAGCCGCTACGATTCCAACGTCACCGCCTGGGACCCGTTCCCGCATGCGCCCTCGCAGCGCACCGGCGACCCGCTGCTCAACAGCATCATCGCGCCGACCACCAGCGCGATGGTCAACTTCGTCACGCAGACGGTGGGCTGGAAAGTCGCCGGCCGCTACAACGCGCTCAGCTACGAGGTGAACCGCCTGTGGCATGAGGACGACGACGCCCGCGAGGGCTCGGTCAGCCAGCTGCGCGAGGCGGTGGCCAACGATCCGAAGCTGCGCGTGCTGATCGCGCACGGCTGGGACGACCTCTCCTGCCCGTTCATGGTCTCGGTGCTGGCGGTCGACCAGATGCCGGCCATGGGCGACCCGACCCGCGTGCAGGTGAAGGAGTACCCCGGTGGCCACATGTTCTACTCGCGCGCCGACAGCCAGTCCGCGCTGACCCGCGACGTGAAGGCGTTGTACGGCGCCCGGTAAGCGTGCCGCGCGACGACGGCAGGAGTCGGCAGCGCCCCGCCGACTTCCGCGTCGTCGCCATCCGCCAGGCCACCCATGAACAAGCGCACGCTGTATCACGTCGACGCCTTCACCACCACGCGTTTTCGCGGCAACCCGGCCGGCGTGGTGCTGAACGCCGACGGCATGTCCGACGCGGAGATGCAGGATCTCGCGCGGGAACTGAAGCACTCCGAGACCGCCTTCGTGCTGGCGCCGGACGGCGCGGACCACGACGTGCGGCTGCGCTACTTCTCCCCCACCACCGAAGTGCCGCTGTGCGGCCACGCCACGATCGCCACCCATTACGTGCGCGCCGGCTTGCCCGGCTTCGGCAGCAACGAATTTCGACAGAAGACCGCCGCCGGCATCCAGCGCATCCGCATCGGCCGCAACGAAGCCGGGGGCCGCCGCGTCTTCATGCAGCAGGAGCGGCCGCGCATCGGCCCGCCGCTGGGCGATTCCGTCCGCCGTCGCATCGCCGCCGCACTGGGCGTGGCCGACGACCAGCTGACCCCGACGCTGCCGCTGCAGGTGATTTCCACCGGCCATGGCAAGGTCATGGTGCCGCTGGAACCGACGGTCGACCTCGACGCCCTGGCGCCGAGGATGTCCGCGCTGGCGGCCCTGAGCGCGGAGATCGGCTGCAACGGCTACTTCGTGTTCCAGCGGCGCGAGGGCGAGGCGGCCACCGACGGGCGCATGTTCGCCCCCGCCATCGGCATCGACGAGGACCCCGTCACCGGCAATGCCAACGGCCCGCTGGGAGCCTATCTGGTGCACCACCGACTGCTGCCGCACGACGGCGCCTCGCTGCGGTTCGCCGGCCACCAGGGCCGCGCGCTGCGCCGCGACGGCATCGTCCATGTCGAGGTGCGCATCGTGGACGACGAGCCGGTCGAGGTGACGATCGCGGGCGACGCCTGCATCCTGTTTTCCGCGCCGCTGAACGGCTGACGCCGGCCACCCCCGCCCGCGGCGTCAATCCATGCGCAGGCCGGCGCGCACCAGGTATTGCACGCTGAACATCCGTCGGGAATCGGTCCACACCCGCTGCACCGCCAACCCCGCCTTGTCTGCCAGCGCCGCGAAATCCTCCAGCGAATACTTGCAGCTGTATTCGACCTGGATCGCCTCGTCCGCGCCGAAGCGGACCTTGTCGCGCCCGATCGCCACCTGCTGCTCGCGCCGGCTGACCAGCTGCGTCTCGATGCGCCCGGCCATCGGGTTGTAGCGCGCGCGGTGGGCAAAGGCGGCGAGGTCGAAATCGCTGCCGATCTCGCGGTTGAGCCGGAGCAGCATGTTCAGCGTGAACTCGGCGGTGACGCCGGCCGCGTCGTTGTAGGCGGCCTCGATCAGCGCCGGGTCCTTTTTCAGATCCACCCCGACCAGCAGGCCGCCGGCGTCGCCCATCTCACCACGCATCTTGCGCAGCAGGGCCACCGCGTCATGCGCCTCGAAATTGCCGATGGTGGAACCGGGAAAATAGAGCACCGTGCGGCGCGGCGCGCGCGGCGGAATCGGCAGGCGCAACGGCTTGCTGAAATCGGCACACAGCGGTTGCAGCGGCAGTTGCGGAAACTCCTGCGCCAGGCGTTGCACGCTGTGCTGCAGCGGCTCGGGCGAGATTTCCACCGGCACGTAACTCACCGGCTCGCGCAGGTGGCGCAGCAGCATGCGCGTCTTGCGTCCGCTGCCGCTGCCGTACTCGACCAGGCGCACGTCGCTGCCGAGGCTGTCGGCGATGTCGGCGGCGTGCTCGCTCATCAACGCGATCTCGCAGCGGGTGAGGTAGTACTCCGGCTGCTCGCAGATCTGCTCGAACAAGGCCGAGCCGCGCTGGTCGTAGAACAGCCACGACGGCAGCCGCTTGGGTTTCAGCGCCAGCCCGTGCCGGGCGACTTCGAGCAGTTCGCTGGCGGGCGGGCGGCGTTCGTCGTCGCGAAGGCCGCAGGCTTGCATGCTGTTCATCGGTCCTGTCCCAGTCGCAGCCCGGCAAACTGCCAGCGGGCATGGGGTGGAAAGAAATTGCGGTAGCTGGCGCGGATGTGATCGCGCGGGGTGGCGCAGGAGCCGCCGCGCAGCACCCATTGGCCGCACATGAACTTGCCGTTGTATTCGCCCAGCGATCCGGGCAGCGGGCGGTAACCGGGGTAGCCCACGTACGGCGAGGCGGTCCATTCCCACGCGTCGCCGAACAACTGCAGCGCGCCCTCGCCAGCGTGCGCGGGCAGCGGCTGGCAGCGCCCGCTTTCCTGCAGGTTGCCTTCGATCGCGACGCCCTGCGCGGCGGACTCCCACTCCGCCTCGGTCGGCAGCCGCGCGCCGGCCCAGCGCGCGAACGCATCGGCCTCGTAGTAGCTCAGGTGGCATACCGGTTCGGCGGGGTCGAGCGCACGCACGCCGGCCAGGGTGAACTCGCTGGCCAGGTCATCCTGCCAGTAGAGCGGATGTTGCCAGCCTTCGCGCTGCACCGTGGCCCAGCCGTCGGACAACCACAAACCGGGCTCGCGATAGCCGCCTTCACGCACGAACGCCAGGTATTCGGCATTGGTCGCCAGCCGGTTGGCCAGCGCATGCGGTTGCAACAGGGTGCGGTGGCGCGGGGTTTCGTTGTCGAAGGCGAAGCCTTCGCCACGATGGCCGATCTCCACGATGCCCTCGCGCCCGGGCAGGAATTGCAGCGACACCGCGGGCGCACCCGCGGGTGCCGCGATCGACGAATGCAGCGCCGGCTGCAGCGGATTGCACCAGAACGCATGCTTGATGTCGGTCAGCAACAACTCCTGGTGTTGCTGCTCGTGCTGCAGGCCCAGCTCGACCAGGCTCGCCAGTTCCGGATCGTCGCGGCGATCCAGCAGGGCAAGCACCGCCTCGTCCACGCGCCGGCGGTAATCGCGCACCTCGTCCAGCGAGGGCCGCGACAGCAGCCCGCGCTGCGCGCGCACGTGCATCGGCCCGACCGACTGGTAGTAGGAGTTGAACAGGTAATGCCAGGCCGGGTCGCGCGGCTTCCAGGCCGGGTCGTGCGCAAGCACGAAGGTCTCGAAGAACCAGGTGGTATGCGCCAGGTGCCATTTCGCCGGGCTGGCGTCGGGCATCGACTGCAGTTGCATGTCCTCGGCCGTCAGGCTCGCGCACAGCGCCGGCGTCTGCCGGCGCACCCGCTCGAAACGCGCGGCGGTGCCGGCGCGGGCCGACGGTGGATCAACGGTCATGCATGCTGCGCCGCGGTCGCGACGGCCGGACGAACCGGCCACGGGACAGCGGCATGATGGTGCGAAAGTGCATGCCCTCAAGGATGCCGCGAGAGTTGTTCAGAACTTGTGATCGGACACGCCGTCTTGCGACGGGTACAAACGCGCGAGCCCGGCCGGGGCCGGGCTCGCACACTCGCATCACGACATGACTCAGTTGCCGTCGTAGCCGTCGTCGCGGTCGTAGCCGTCGTCGCGGATGTAACGCGTCTGGTACGGGTCGTCGTATACCACGGTACGCGTTTCCACCACGCGGCGGGTCACCACCGGCGCACCGTACTCGTAGACCACCGTGCGCGGCGCGCGGTAGACCGGCTGGTCGTAATAAACCGGAGCCGGCCGCAGCGCGTCGGCGACCAGGCCGACCACGGCACCGGTGACGATGGCCCCGGCGATCCAGCGGCCGCCGCTCCAGTGGCCGCCATGACCGTAGTAGCCGCCGTGATAACCGCCATGGTGACCGCCGTAGTAGCCACCATGGGGACCATGCCCGCCCCAGCCGCGCGCGGACGCGCCCAGAGGCATTGCCAACGCGGCGACCAGCGCCAGGCCGATCGCGGCACTCTTGCCGGAAGCACGCAAACCCGCTGTGTTCATGATCGTTCTCCGTTGTACGCGGGGATAGTCGAGCGCGCGGGCTTAATGCGCACTGAAAGGTTCACGGCTTGATGCGCGCCGTATCCCACGGGTTGACTCCCGTCACGGCCCGGCGCCGGCGCAGCAGCCAGCAGCCGTGGATGTCGGCACGGCGGGCGAAGTCGAACGGGATGCTGGGCGCGCTCCAGTCCTCGATCTCGAAGTGCGGCTCCAGCGCCTCGCGATCCAGCTTGAAGCGACGAAAATTGTTGGAGAACACGATCACGCCGTCACGGGTGAGCCGTTCGTTGCAGGCTTCGAGCAGCTTCACGTGGTCGCGCTGCACGTCGAAATCCTCGGCGCGCTTGGAGTTGGAGAAGGTCGGTGGATCGACGAAGATCAGGCCGTAATGGCCGCGATCACGCTGCAGGAACTCCAGCGCGTCGAACTGCATCAGCCGATGGTCGGCGCCGGTGAAACCGTTCAACGCGAGGTTGCGCGATGCCCACTCCAGATAGGTGGCCGACAGATCCACGCTGGTGGTTTCCAGCGCGCCGCCGGCCGCCGCGTGCACGCTGGCGGTGGCGGTGTAGGCGAACAGGTTGAGGAAACACTTGCCGTCGGCCAGCTCGCGCACTTTCGCGCGCACCAGCCGGTGGTCGAGGAACAGGCCGGTATCGAGATAATCGGTGAGGTTGACCAGGAACTTCAGGCCGCCCTCCTCCACTTCGATGAACTCGCCGCGCTGGTCGAGCTGGCCGTACTTGGAACCGCCCTTGCCGCGCTCGCGGGTCTTGATCGCGATGCGTTCGCGCGGCACGCCCAGCACCTCGCCGGCGACGCGAGCGATCTCGCGCAGGCGCAGGCGCGCCACGTCGGCGGGGATATCCGCCGGCGCGCGGTACTCCTGGATGTGCAAATGGTCGTCGCCACCCGTGTCGCCGTAGACGTCGATCGCCGCCGCGTACTCGGGCAGGTCCTGGTCGTAGGCGCGCCAGCAGTGGATGCCTTCGCGGGTGAGCCGCTTGCGCAAATGCCTGACGTTCTTCTCCAGCCGGTTCTTCAGCATCTGCGCGCCCGGCGAGAGCGGCCTGGGTTCGCGCGGCGTCTCGTCGCGCGGCTTCAGGTCGAACGTCAGCAGCACGGTTTCCAGTGCGCCGTTGTACAGCGCGTAGCGCTTGTCCGCATGCAACTGCATGGCACGCCCCAGCTCCAGGTCGCCGGCCAGCACCGCGGCGCGCCAACCGGTGAAGCGCTGGCGCAACGTGTCGCCCAGCGCGCGGTAAAGCTTCGGCATCTCGGCGCGGTCGCCGAGGCGCTCGCCGTACGGCGGATTGGTGATGACCAGGCCGTAGCCGACGCCGGGCGGCGGCGCGGCGCGGGCCATGTCCTGCTTGTCCAGGGTGAAAAAGCCGGCCACGCCGGCGGCCTGCGCGTTGCGTTTGGCCGTCTGCACCATGCGCGGGTCAGCGTCACTGCCGAAGAAGCACGGACGCAGCGCGCGCAAGCCGGTCTCGGCACGCTGCTTCGCCTCGTCCAGCAGGCTGCGCCACAGCGCGATGTCGTGCTGCTGCCAGCCGAGGAAGCCGAAGTATTCGCGGCGCAGGCCGGGCGCCACGTCGGCGGCCATCAACGCACCTTCGATCAGCAGGGTGCCCGAGCCGCACATCGGGTCGAGCAGCGCGCCGCCGCCGGCGTAGACCTCGGGCCAGTGCGCGCGCAGCAGCATTGCCGCGGCGAGGTTTTCCTTCAGCGGCGCCTCGCCCTGCTCCTCGCGCCAGCCGCGGCGATGCAGCGGTGAACCCGCGAGATCAAGCGATACGGTGGCGCGGTCGCGCCGCAGGCGCAGGTTGATGCGGATGTCCGGCTCGTCGGTGTCGACGTCCGGGCGCGAGCCGTCGCGCTGGCGGAACTGGTCGACCACCGCGTCCTTGGTGCGCAGGCCGACGAACTGGCTGTGGGTGAGCTTGCTCAGCGCGGTGCCGGCGTCCACGGCGAAGGTGCCGTGCGCGGCCAGGTGCGCGCTCCAGTCGATCGTCTGCACGCCACGATACAGCGCCTCGTCGTCGGCCGCGTCGAACTCGGCCAGCGGCAGCAGGATGCGGCTGGCCAGGCGCGACCACAGGCAGGCGCGGTAGGCGGTTTCCAGCGTGCCGGAGAAGTGCGCGCCGGCCAGTGCCTCGCGCACGTCGTTGGCGCCGAGCGCGACCAGCTCGTCGCGCAGCAGGTACTCCATGCCCTTCGGGCAGGTGGCGAAGTAGTGGTTCATGCGGCGCTCGCCAGGCGTTCGAGCATGGCCCGGAACTGCGTCGCGATCAGCTCCATGCTGGAGCCCAGCCGGTGGTCGTCGTCCAGCACGAGCAGCGGCAGCCGGCGCTTCGCGGCGAACGCCTGCACGCCGGCCAGCGGGCACACCTCGTCGCGCCAGCCGTGGATCAGCATCGTGGGCACGCCGGGACGCAGATCGAACGCCCGCGCGTATCCCGGGATTTGACTGGGCGTGGCGAGCAGCAACAGCCCGGCCACGGGCACCTCCAGCGAGACCAGGCCGGAGACGAACGCGCCCATGCTCGACCCGACCAGCAGTGGCGGCGCGTCCAGCGATTCGATCGTGGCGCGCAGGCGCGCGATCCGCGGCGCGACCGACCCGGCATGGCCGCGCGCGTCGTCGCTGCGGTAGTCCGGTCGCTGCGTGCGCCAGCCCAGCGACTCGGCCAGTGCGGCCAGCGCGCTGACCTTGGTCGCCTCCGGCGCGGAATCCGAGCCGTGCGAAAGAATGATCTGGCCGCGCATGGCGGTCTCCGGAAAGGCCAAAAGCAAGACGCGCATGGTAGCAGGCGGCGTTTCCGGCTCCGGCCGCGCCATGCGAGACTTGGCCGATGTCCCTGACCCTCCACGACCAGCCGCTGCCCTACGTCGACCGGCTGCCCGAGCGCCCGGCCGAGGCCATCGAACTGGTGGTGATCCACTGCACCGAGCTACCCGACCTGGCCATGGCCCGCGAATACGGCGAACGCGTGCTGCATCCGAGCGGCACCGGCAACAGCGGCCACTACTACATCGACCGCGACGGCACGATCTGCCGCTACGTGCCCGGCACGCGCATCGCCCATCACGTACGCGGGCACAACGCGAATTCGATCGGCATCGAGCTGGTGAACGCGGGCCGCTACCCCGACTGGTTCGACTCGCGCCGCCAGACCATGACCGAGCCCTACCCCGCCGCGCAGATCGACGCCCTGCTCGCCCTGCTGACGCAGTTGCGCGCGGCGTTCCCGAACCTGCGCCGGATCGCCGGCCACGAAGACCTGGACACCGACCTGATCCCGGCCAGCGACGATCCCGCGCAGCAGATCCGCCGCAAGCTCGACCCCGGCGTGCGCTTCCCGTGGGACGCCATCGTGCCCGCCTGCGGCCTGCAACGGCTGCGTTAGACTGCGAACCAGCCTCCCCCGGCCCAGGCCATGTCGGAATTCACCGTCCAGCCGCTGCTGCAAACGCCGCTCGTCGCGGCACACGACGTGCATTGCCGCGGCGAGTGCCGTCATCGCAGCGCGGAGGAATGCGCGGCCGCGACGCACCTGGTGTTTCCGTATCGCGGCCTGTTCCTGCGCCACGTCGGCAGCACGCAGTCGGTGGCCGATGCGAACCACGTGCTGCTGTTCAATGCCGGCCAGAACTACCAGGTCAGCCATCCGGCGACTGGTGGGGATGCCTGCCTGTCGCTGTCGATCGCGCAACCGCTGCTGCGCGAGCTGGCGCCGACCGACCTGCTGCAGCGTCGCGACGAACCGGTCTTCCACGGCCAGTCGCTGCGCATCGACGAACGCGCCCAGGTGCTGGTGGCACTGCTGCGCCACAGCCTGCGCCACGGCAACATCGAGCCACTGGAAGCCGAGAGCCTGGCGCTGACCCTGGTCTGCCGCAGCCTCGGCCCTCGCACCACCCATGCTCCCGGCGCCAGCCACGCGCGCCAGCGGCTGGTGGACCGGGCCAAGCTGCTGCTGGCCAGCGACCTCACCCGGCGCTGGACGCTGGCCGAGATCGCCGCGGACATCGGCGGCTCGCCGGTCTACCTCACCCAGGCCTTCCAGCAGGTCGAAGGCATGCCGCTGTACCGCTATCACCTGCGCCTGCGGCTGGCGCATGCGCTGGACCGGATCGCCGATTGCGAGGACGTCGCCGCCCTGGCGCTGGACCTCGGCTTCTCCAGCCACAGCCACTTCAGCGCCGCGTTCCGCCAGGCTTACGGCCGCACGCCCAGCGCGTTCCGCCAGGCCGCGCTGACGCGCGCATCGTGAGTCGCTAAAGATCCTGACAGCCGCGCCTGCCGCGGCATGGTCTCCTGCGCTTGCCCGATCCCGGGCAGCCCACGGAGAATCCCCATGAACGAGAAAACCTGCGCCGCCTGCGACTACCCGCTGGACCACAACGCGATCGAAGTGACCATCGGCGGACGCACCGTCGAAGTGTGCTGCGAGGAATGCGCGCAGAAGCTGCGCGAGGCGGCAGCGCAAGCGTGAGCGGCGAAGTCCCCCTCGCCACAGGATCGGCGCCCCTCGGGGCGCCGATCCGCCGCCGAGAAACGCCCCGGCGGGATCGCCGACATGACCCGGAAGCTCCCGAGAACTACCTGATGAGCAATCGTCGCGTCGCCGTGTACGGCGCCTACGGCCATACCGGCCGCTTCGTGCTGGACGAGCTTCGCCGGCGCGGTTTCGTGCCGGTCGCCTGTGGCCGCGACGCGTCCCGGCTGCAGCAACTGGCTGCGACCACCGGTGTGGAAGTGCATGCAGCATCCGTCGACGATCCCGCGGCATTGGACGCCGCCTTCGCCGGCACCGCCGCCGTGCTGCATTGCGCCGGGCCGTTCCTCGACACGGCGGTGCCGGTGCTGGATGCCGCGTTGCGCGCACGCATCCACTATCTGGACGTGGCGGCGGAACAACGCGCCGTGCTCGATACGTTCGCACGCGATGCGGCGGCGAAAGCCGCTGGCGTGACCGTGCTGCCGGCGATGGCCTTCTACGGCGGCCTCGCCGACCTGCTCGCCAGCGCCGCGCTCGGCGGCGCCACCGATGCGGATGCCGTGGACGTCGCCGTGGCGCTCGACGGCTGGCATCCCACCCGCGGCACCCGCATCACCGGCGAGCGCAATCATTACCCGCGCACCTGCATCGAGCACGGCCGCAGCCGCACCGTGCCCGACCCCGCGCCGCTGCGCGAGACAGATTTCCCGGCCCCGTTCGGACGACTGGAAACCGTGCTGCTGCCCTTGTCCGAGGCCGTCGTGCTGCCACGGCACATCACCTGCGGCGACCTGCATTCATGGATGAACCTGGCTCCGCTGCGCGACCTGCGCGATCCGTCCACGCCGGCACCGGTGGCCGCCGACGGCAGCGGGCGTTCCGCGCAGCGGTTCGTGGTCGACGTACGCGTACACCGAGACCAGCGCCGCCTGCGCGCCGTTGCCAGCGGCCGTGACATTTATGCGGTGACCGCGCCGCTGCTGGTGGAGGCGTTGCAGCGCATTCTGGACGGCCGCGTCAGCGGTACCGGCGCACTCGCCCCGGGCCAGGCTTTCGACGCCCGCGACTTCCTGGCCGCGCTCGATCCCCGGCAGATCGCCGTCACCTTCGACCGCTGAACGGGGATCGCGAGGCGCCGCCGCTATACTGGCGCCCCCTGCAAGGATCCCCCATGAGCGAAGACCACGTCGCCGAACTCGTCGAACTGCTGCAGCTCGAACGGCTGGAAGACAACCTGTTCCGCGGCCAGAGCCGCGACATCGGCACGCGTTTCGTGTTCGGCGGCCAGGTGCTGGGGCAGGCCTTGTCGGCGGCGCAGCAGACAGTGGACCCGGCGCGCGAGGCGCATTCGCTGCACGCCTATTTCCTGCGCGCCGGCGACATCCGCGCACCGATCGTCTACAACGTGGAACGCACCCGCGACGGCGGTTCGTTTTCCTCGCGGCGGGTGGTGGCGATCCAGCACGGCCAGCCGATCCTCAACGGCTCGATCTCGTTCCAGCTCGCCGAGCACGGCGTGGAGCACCAGACCTCGATGCCCGAAGTGCCCGCGCCGGAAGACATCGAGCCGATGCATCCGCTGCCGGCCGACGAACTGGCGCGGCTGCCGGTGAAACTGCAGCGCTGGCTCGGCATCGACGGCCCGTTCGAGTTCCGCCAGGTGTGGCCGCGCGACGAGATGCACCCGGTCAAGCGCCCGCCGATCCAGCACATCTGGTTCCGGCTCACCGCGACGATCGACGATTCGCCGATCCTGCACCGCGCGCTGCTGGCGTACGCGTCGGATTTCCACCTGATCGGCACCGCCACCTTGCCGCACGGCATCTCGTACATGACCCAGAACGTGCAGATGGCCAGCCTCGATCATGCGCTGTGGTTCCATCGCCCGTTCCGCGTCGACGAATGGCTGCTGTACTCGTTCGACAGCCCCACCGCGCAGGGTGGGCGCGGCCTGGCACGCGGCCAGATCTTCAGCCGCGACGGCGCCCTGGTCGCCTCCAGCGCGCAGGAAGGGCTGATCCGCGTGCGCAACGGCGTGGCCGGGGACGACTGAACGCCCGGTTCAAGGCTGTTCGCGTAAACTTCCCGCATGCGCCAGATCTATACCTCCCCCCGCCCGGAAAACATCGATTCGGTGGTCGCCCTGATGGCCGAGCACGGCATCCAGGCGACGGTGTCCAATCGCTCCAACTACCATCGGCGCGGCTGGCAGCGGCACAGCTATTCGCCGCGCCGGCAGGATCGCAGCCAGTGGCCGCAGGTGTGGATCACCCACGCCGACGACTACAGCCAGGCGCGCAAGCTGCTGATGGGCCTCGGCATCGAGCCGGTGATCCGCCACGGCGAGGAACTGGCCGCCACGCGCAACGCCTCGCCGCTGGAGCGCCGCGCCCGCATCGCCACCCGCGTGCGCCGCGTGCTGCTGCTGGCCGTGCTGGCGGTGTTCGCGGTGCAGATGCTCCGCTACCTGCGCGTGTTCTGAACCGGGCCGCGCCGGCATAGAATCGGGCCATGCGCCGCTCCGATCCCGTCCGCCTTTTCCAGACCCTGCCGCATGCCTGCGGCTACTACGCCGAGCGCACGGCGCAGAACCTGGTGCTGGACCCGGCCGCGCCGCAACTGGATCAACTTTACGGGCCGGCGCTGGAACGCGGCTTCCGCCGCGCCGGCGGCCACCTCTACTACCCGCATTGCCCGCAGTGCCACGCCTGCACGCCCTGCCGCATCGACGTGGAAAACTTCCGGCCGGATCGCGCGCAGAAGCGCTGCCTGAAGCGCAACGCGGATCTCACGGTGGTCGAATGCATGCCCGGCTACAACCGCGAGCGCCACGCGCTGTACGAGCACTACCTGCGCACGCGTCATCCCGGCGGCGGCATGGATGATGCCGACGCCAGCGATTTCCGCCGCTTTCTCACCGCGCCGTGGAGCCCCACGCTGTTCCTCGAACTGCGCCTGGGCACGCGCCTGCTGGCGCTGGCGGTGACCGACGTGTGCCCGAACGGGATCTCCGCCGTCTACACCTTCTACGACCCCGGCGAAACCGCGCGCAGCCTGGGCACCTGCGCGATCCTGCAACAGATCGAACTGGCCCGCCGCCGAGGCATGCCCTGGCTGTACCTGGGTTTCTGGATCGACGGCCACCCGAAGATGGATTACAAGCGCCGCTTCAAGCCGCTGCAGATTCGCGGCACGGATGGCTGGCGCGATCTGGCGTAGGGCGGGCACTGCCCGCCGCTTCGCTGGCGGCAGAGGAAAGTGAGAGAAAGCGGGATGACGCAGACTGGATGCTTTCTCTCACTCCTCACTTCCAACCTCTCACTTCTCGCTCCATCGGATACGGGTAGAGCTTTTCCAGCGGCATAGAGATGCCGTCGTCGCCGACCACGCGGCAATGGCTGCGGTCGAGCTGGCGCGGGTCCTCGACGCCGCAGCTGTGCGCGATGATGCCCACCTCGTGCATCACGTTGCGGGCGTAGTTCGCCACCTTCTCGCACTTGTCGGTGACCACCAGGCCGCGCTGCAGCTTCGGGTTCTGCGTGGTGATGCCGGTGGGACAGGTATTGCGGTTGCATTGCAGCGACTGGATGCAGCCCAGCGCCAGCATGAAGCCGCGCGCCGAGTTGACAAAATCCGCGCCGGTAGACATCGCCCGCGCCACGTCGTAGGCGGTGATGCACTTGCCCGAGCAGATCACCTTGATGCGCTGGCGCAGGCCGCGCCGGATCAGCACGTTCACCAGTTCCGGCAACGCCTCGTGCAATGGCAGGCCGACGCCTTCCATCAGCGTCTGCGGCGCCGCGCCGGTGCCGCCCTCGGAGCCGTCGACGATGATGAAGTCCGGTGCGCTCTCGATGCCGCGCAGCTCGACCTCGTCGCACAGTTGCTCGATCCAGTCCATGCCGCCGAACACCGCCTTGAAGCCGGTCGGCTTGCCGGTGAGCTCGCGGATGTGCGCGATCGCATCCATCAGCTGCGCCACGTTGGCGATGTCCAGGTGGCGGTTCGGGCTCTGCGAATCCTCGCCGACCGGGATGCCGCGGATCGCCGCGATCTCCTCGGTCACCTTGGCGCCCGGCAGCAGGCCGCCCATGCCCGGCTTGGCGCCCTGGCCGAGCTTGATGCTGACCATCTTCACCTGCCTGTGCGCGCAGATCGCGAGCAGCTTGTCGTCGTCGAGCTTGCCGTCGCTGGTACGCACGCCGTACTTGGCGGTGCCGATCTCGAACACGAGGTCGCAGCCGCCCTCCAGGTGGTACGGCGCCAGACCGCCTTCGCCGGTGTCCATCCAGATGCCGGCCTTGGCCGCGCCGATCGACAGCGCACGCACCGCCGGCGCCGACAGCGCCCCGAAACTCATCGCCGAGATGTTGAAGAACGCGGCGTGATCGTACGGCTCGCGCGCGTACGGGCCGATGCGCACCGGCTTGGCATCCACGTGGTGATCGCCCAGCGCCGGGAACGGTGCGTTGACGAAGAACGGCACGCCTTCGGCGCGCAGGTCGCGGGTGGAGCCGAACGCGTTGGTGTTCTCGGCGTTTTTCGCGGCGCGATAGACCCACACGCGCTGCGCGCGGTTGAACGGCAGCTCCTCGCGATCGCTCGAATACAGGTACTGGCGAAAGAACTCGCCCAGGTGCAGGAACCAGTAGCGGAAGTGGCCGATCACCGGGAAGTTGCGCAATACCGCGTTGGCGGTCTGGTTGCGGTCGATCACCCATGTGGCCATCAGCACCAGCACCGCAACCGCCAGCAGCATCAGCGCCAGCAGCGCGAAGGTCTCCACCAGTACCACCAGCCAATGCGAAAAACCCGTCGATTGCATGCCGCCTCTCCCCCGTCGTCATCCGGTGCGATGCCGCAAGCGTAACCCAACGGCGCGCACCGCCTGGCTCACAGCTCGATGCGCAACGCCTCTTTCGCGCGCACCGCCTTGGCCACTGCCGCCTCCAGCGTGCCGGCGCGCGCCAGCGTCACCGCCATGCGCCGGCGGCCCTTCACCTCCGGCTTGCCGAAGATGCGCAACTGCGTGTCCGGCTCGGCCAGCGCCGCGGCCACGCCGTGGTAACGCGGCCCCGTGCCATCGCCTTCGACCAGCACTGCGCACGACGCCGACGGTCCGTATTGGTGGATCACCGGGATCGGCAGGCCGAGGATCGCGCGCGCGTGCAGCGCGAACTCGGAAAGCTCCTGCGAGATCAGCGTGACCAGGCCGGTGTCGTGCGGCCGCGGGCTGACCTCGGAGAAGATCACCCGATCGCCCTTGACGAAGAACTCCACGCCGAACACGCCCCAGCCGCCCAGCCCGGCGGTCACCGCCGCAGCCTGCCGCTGCGCCTCGGCCAGCGCGGCCTCGCTCATCGGCTGCGGCTGCCAGGATTCGCGATAGTCGCCGTCCTCCTGGCGATGGCCGATCGGTGCGCAGAAACTCACCCCATCGGCGTGGCGCACGGTGAGCATGGTGATCTCGTAATCGAAATCGACGAAGCCCTCGACGATCACCCGGCCCTTGCCGGCGCGCCCGCCGGACTGCGCGTACTCCCACGCGTGCTGCAACTCGTCGGCACCGCGCACCACGCTCTGGCCCTTGCCGGACGAACTCATCACCGGCTTGATCACGAACGGGTATCCGATCGCGGCCGCGGCCTCGCGGTACCGGGCCTCGTCGTCGCAGAAGCGATACGGCGAGGTCGGCAGCTGCAGCTCCTCGGCCGCCAGCTTGCGGATGCCTTCGCGGTCCATGGTGAGCCATGCCGCGCGGGCAGTCGGGATCACCCGCTGCCCTTCCTCTTCCAGCGCGAGCAGGGTCGGCGTGTGGATCGCCTCGATCTCCGGCACCACCAGGTCGGGCCGCTCGGCATCGATCACCGCACGCAGCGCGGCGCCGTCGAGCATGTCGATCACGTGGCTGCGATGGGCGACCTGCATCGCCGGCGCGTCGGCGTAGCGATCCACCGCGATCACCTCCACCGCGTAGCGCTGCAGCTCGATCGCCACCTCCTTGCCCAGCTCGCCGGCGCCCAGCAGCAGCACGCGCAGCGCGTGGTCGGTATGGGGCGTGCCGAATGGCTTCATCGGGTTCTCCGGTGCGGGCAAACCGGCATTGTATGCGGCCACGCGGGGCGTCCGGCGGCGGCGTTCACGGCATGCCGGAAGTTCGCTTGCATCAGATATCATTTTGATATCTAATTTTCCCACCTCAGGGAGACTGCTCATGAACGAACATCAAGGTTTTTCGGTCGCCGGCATTCCTTTCGTCGGCTTTTGCCTGGTGCTGGCCGGCATCGGCGTGTGGCTGGTGCTCGGCGCCATCCACGGCCAACCGGACGCGCCGCCGCTGGCGCGGTTGCTGGGCGGCGCGCTGCTGCTGGCGATCGACGGCTTTCTGCTCAAGGGCTTCTTCCAGGTCGCGCCGAACGAGGGCCAGGTGCTGCAGCTGTTCGGCAAGTACGCCGGCACCGTGCGGGTCGAGGGCCTGCGCTGGACCAACCCGTTCTACTCGCGCCAGCGCATCTCGCTGCGCGTGCGCAACTTCGAGAGCGGCAAGCTCAAGGTCAACGACAACGACGGCAATCCGATCGAGATCGGCGCGGTGGTGGTGTGGCAGGTGCTGGATACCGCCGAGGCGGTGTTCTGCGTCGACGATTACGAGGACTTCGTGCACATCCAGAGCGAATCCGCGCTGCGGCAGATGGCGCAGAGCTA
This sequence comes from Rhodanobacter sp. UC4437_H4, assembly GCF_052978425.1. NCBI lineage: Bacteria > Pseudomonadati > Pseudomonadota > Gammaproteobacteria > Lysobacterales > Rhodanobacteraceae > Rhodanobacter > Rhodanobacter sp. UC4437_H4. The sequence continues at coordinate 3,778,943 of NZ_CM129673.1, read as the reverse complement.
CCCCTACGACGCCCACGACGACGGCAAGCCCTCGCTGCGCAGCCACGGCGAGGTGATCAACAACCACCTGCGCGACGAGATCCAGGCGCGGCTGGAGAAGGCCGGCGTGCAGGTGATCGAGTCGCGCATCAGCCACCTCGCCTACGCCCAGGAAATCGCCCAGGCGATGCTGCAGCGCCAGCAGGCCGGCGCGATCATCGCCGCGCGCACCCGCATCGTGGAAGGCGCGGTCAGCATGGTCGGCATGGCGCTGGAGCAATTGCGTGCGCAGGGCGTCGTGGAACTCGACGAGGAGCGCAAGGCGACCATGGTCAGCAACCTGCTGGTGGTGCTGTGCGGCGAACGCGGCACCCAGCCGGTGCTGAACACCGGCACCTTGTACTGACCCGTGGCCGGCGAAAAAAAAGCCTACCCGCTGCGCATCAGCGCAGCCGTACTCGACGCCATGCAGCGCTGGTCGGACGACGAGCTGCGCAGCGTCAACGCCCAGATCGAGTACGTGCTGCGCGAGGCATTGCGCAAGGCCGGCCGGCTCAAGGCCGGCCCGATCCGGCCGACGCCGGACGACGATACGGACTGAAGCGACGTGGCCACGTCGCCGATCGGCGCCCGACCATCAACGCGTTCTGGCGCTCACCGCCTGCAATTGCGGCAGCTTCAGCAGGCGCACCTTCGGATGTTGCCCACCCGTCACGAACAGCCACGGCCCCTGCAGCACGATCGATTGCACGGGCGGCACGCCGTCTTCGGCGCCGAGGCGTTGCAGCGGCCGGCCGTCGCGGGCGTCATAGACGACCAGCTCGCGCGTCTGCGGATCGACCACCAGCAGCCAGTCGTGTCCGGCACCCTGCCAGTGCACCAGCTGGTTTGCCGCGGGAAGTTCCGTCGTTTCATCGGACGCCGGCAGCCACGACCACAGCAGGATCGCCGACAGCACGACGAGCAGCACGATGCCGGGCCGGCGCAGACGCTGCAGCAAGCGCCCGGGCCACGCGGCCGTGTCGGATGAATGCCGAAGGGCGATGCGCATGTCCATGCCGCCACCATCGCCGTCGACGATGACCGCCGCATGACACTTGCCGAAACTATTCGTGACGCGGGCGCAGCGCCCAACCCAGCGCCAGCCAGCCGATCACGAAGGCCAGCCCGCCGAACGGCGTGATGATTCCCGTCCAGCGCGGCGCACCGAGCGCCAGCGCGTACAGGCTGCCGCTGAACAGCACGATGCCGGCGGCAAACGCCACCGTCGCCACGCGCGCGCCGCGGCCGTGACCGAGCGCCACGGCGAGCGCCAGGGCCAGCGCGTGCCAGGCGTGATATTCCACCGCGGTATGCCACAGCTCGACGGCACGGGCGTCCAGCATGCCGCGCAAGGCATGTGCGCCGAACGCGCCCAGCAGCACCGCGCTCGCGCCGGCGAGGCCGACCAGCAAGGCAGTGGCGAGGTGGGCAGGTTGTCGCATGGGCGGTGAATCTCCCGCACCGTCGGCGCCGCGGCGCGGCCGGTGTCGTATGCTTGAACGGATGAAGCTGCAGGATTCTCGCATGAAGTCACTTCGCACCCGCCTTGCCGCCCTGCTTGCGCTGCTGGTTGCCGGCACGCTGCTCGCCGGTTGCCACGGCGCGACGCCGCTGCCGTTCCGCCTGACCGACCTCACCGGCCACATGCCGCAGCTCGAGTTCAACCTGACCAGTGACGAGAACAAGCCGGTGTCCGCCACCGACTATCGCGGCAAGGTGGTGCTGCTGTTCTTCGGCTACACGCATTGCCCGGACGTCTGCCCGCTGACCATGGCCCAGCTGCACGTGGTGATGAAGAAGCTCGGCGCGCAGGCCGACGGCGCACGCATCCTGTTCGTCAGCGTCGACCCGACGCGGGACACGCCGGCCGTGCTGCACGGCTACGTCAACGCGTTCGACAAACATGCGATCGGGCTCACCGGCGCACCGCGCGCGGTCGAGGCGCTGGTCAAGCGCTACCGCTCCGCGTTCACCCGCGAGCCGTCCGGCAAGGACGGCAACTACGAAGTGAGCCACAGCTCGGCGATCTACGTGTTCGACCGCGACGGCAACCCGCGCGTGTTGTACACCCCGGCCGACAAGCAGGACGACCTGGTACACGACCTGCAACTGCTGCTCGACCAGGGAGAACCGACATGAAGCACGCCCGCCTGTTTGCCCTGCTCGCCGGACTGTCGCTCGCTGCCGGCGTGCATGCCGCGGCCGCCGACCAGGTGCACGCCAGCCACGCCTGGATTCGCGTGTTGCCCGGCACGTTGCCGGCCGGCGGTTACGTCACGCTGGAAAACCGCGGCGACCAGCCGGTTGCGTTGACCGGCGCGCGCAGCACGGCATACGCGGAAGTGATGCTGCACCACAGCTCGACCCAGGGCGGCATGAGCCGCATGGCCATGGTCGAATCGTTGCCGATCCCCGCGCACGGCAGCGTCGTGCTGGGGCCCGGCGGCTATCACCTGATGCTGATGAAACCGGCCGCGGCGGTGTTACCCGGCAATCGGGTGCAAATGCAACTGCAATTCGACGACGGCAGCAGCCTGCCGGTCGACTTCGTCGCCCGCCCCGCCAATGCGCTGGGCGACGAGGCCCCCGCGTCTGCCCATTCCGGGCACTGATTCAATCCGCTCAGTCGTGCGCGCTGCCGGCGATCACCGCCGGCGGCAGCGGCTTGCGCGGCAGGCGCCCGTTGCGTGACAACCGCATCCAGTGGCGCAGCGCGATCAGGCCGCCGACCGACTCGATCAGCGCCGCCGGCACCCAGGTGATCAGCCCGCCGACCATCTGCCCGGTCAGCACGTTGAAGGTAAACGCGCGGCCGCAGATCTCGAAGATCGGATAGAGGTCGGTGCGCGAGAACGTGATGATCGCGCCAGCCAGGATCTGCGGCGTCATGGTGATCGCCGGCGACAGCACGCGCATGCCTGCCACCATGCGACCCGGCGGATGCGGGCGGTGATCGAGCACCAGTGCCCAATAGGCAAAGCCACTGAGCAGCATCGTCCAGTTCATGAAGCGGTACACGCGCCAGTCCAGCATCGCCAGCGTCTGCAGGCTCGGGATCAGCCAGATCAGCACGAACACCACGAACAGCACGGTGACGATCGTGGGATTCATCAGCACGCCCATCACCGACCGCCACGGCCACGACCGCTGCAACGGCCGCAGCCACCGCGCCCGCCACGCCAGCGGCAGGCCGGCGCGCAGCGCACTGGCCGGATAGGCGATGACGATCAGCAGCGGCGCCAGGTGGTGCAACAGCAACTGCTGCAGGCGATGCATGAAGAACTCATGCTCGGCGTAGTAATCGAGATAGGTGTGCAGCGACAGGTAGATGATTGCCATGCCGATCCAGAACGCCAGCCGCCGGCCGGACGGCACCGTCAGGCGGCGGCTGCCGCGCCAGTACAGCACGCAGGCCAGCACGAACGTGGCCAGGAACAGCCACGAGAACTCCCACGGCACCACCCATTTCAACAGCGTTGCAATCACGATCGGCTTGCTTCCACGTCCGTCAGCACCGGCACGACCGGCGACCACCGCCCAGCATAGTGCGCCGCGCCGGCCCCGTCTGCCCTGCCGCGGACGGTCGCTTGCGGCAGATTGCCGCCATCAGCGTCGACGCCGGCTGTGGCGGGTGCGACGCCAGCCGTACAGCAGGCCGATCAGCACCACCAGCGCCGGCACCAGCACGATGTTGATCACCTTCACGCGCAGGCCCAGCGCGTCGATCTCGGCATTGAGCTGGTGCTGCACGTCGCGCAGCTCCTTGTTGATGGCGAGCTGGCGCTGGCGGAACTGCTCGATCTCGCGGCGCTGCTCGGGGGTGACCGTGCTCGACCGCGCACCCTTGGCCGGCTGCAGCTCGTCCAGCCGGCGGCGGGTGTCGGCCAGCTCCTTCTCCAGCTCCTGCTCCTTCTGCAGGAACTTCTGGTCGGCCACGTTGCGCAGCGCCTGCACCCGGGTGAACGGCCGCTGCGAGGTGGAGCGCGCGCGGATCGACAGCAGCGCCGACGAGCCGCTGAGGTTGTCGACCAGGTTGGTGACGAAATCGCCGTTGTTGGCGAAGATGCGCACCATGGTCTGGCCCAGCACGGTCTGCGGCTCCACCCACAGACGATCGCTGAGCACGTCGGTGTCGGCCACCAGCACCACCTGTGCGTTGGCCGCCGAATGCGCACGGTGGCCCGGCTTGCCGGCGTCCTCGGGAAACGCGCTGACGAAGGTGCCGCGCAACCGCGCCGCCAGCACGTAGTGCGCGTTGTCCGCCTTGTAGTCTTCGAGCAGGCTGGTCGGGTCGCTGCTGGCATCCATCACCCGCTGGGTCGGCGCCAGCTCGGCGTCGGCACTGCTCTGCAGCAGCGGGACCAGCCGCGCGGTCGCGGTCCGGGTGAGGTCGAAATGGCCGATGCTGGAGACGTTGATGCGCTGCAGGCTGGCGGTCACCGGATCATTGCGGTTGAGCTCCTGGTCGCCCAGCCCGAGCATTGCCGGATGGTTGAGGCTGCTGCCGGCCAGCTCGATCTGCAGGCCGCGGCTGCGGTCCAGCACCACCTCGCGCGGCTGGTATTCCACGCCCCACGCGGCGAACAGGCGCGGCAGGTCCGAGGCGTGCGCAGGCAAGCCGCTGATGTCGGGCGTGAACGGTGCGGCGTCGAGCTCGGCATCGGGATCGACGAACACCACCAGGTGGCCGCCGCCCATCACGTACTGGTCGATCGCGTACTGCGCGGCCGGCGGCAGCTGCTTGGGGTGGATCAGCAGCAGCACCTTCAGGCGATCATCCACGTGCTGCAGGGTGGCGGCGTCGAGGGTCTTCAGCTCGAACAACTGGCCCAGCTGCTGCATCACCGCCCAGGGCTGCTCGCCCAGCGCCAGGTCTCCCTGCACCGGCAGCGAGCTGAGCACGCCGATCTCCGGCTTGCGCACCTGGTTCAGCTCGTACAGCAGCTTGGCGATGTCGTATTCGAGGAAGGCCTCGCGCGAGGGATCGAAGAACGCGATCGAGAGCGATTTTTCCGGCGTGCCGGCGTCCTCCGCACCACGCGCCTCGCCCGGCGCCATGGCGCTGCCGGCCAGTCCGAAGAACACCCGCTCGCCGTTGCTGCCGCCATTGGCGGCAATCAGCCCGCTGCCCTCGGCGCCCGCCTCGTCGTCCGAATACGGCACCGGGTCGATCACGCGCAGGCGGATGCGCCCGTGCGAGCGCGCCACCATCTCCTGCAACATCTCGTTGACGCGCCGCTCGTAGCTGCGCAGCTTGGGCAGGTCGCGGGTGGCGTGCTCGGAGAAGTACAGGGTCAGCTGCAGTGGCCGTTGCAGGCTGTCCACGATGTGCCGCGTGCCGGGCGTCAGCGTGTAGAGCTGGTCAGCGGTCAGGTCGATCCGCGTGGCATGCAGCCAGCGGCTGCTGGCCACCACCAGCGGCACCAGCACCAGCACCAGCGCCACCAGGCCGGCGTACAGCCAGCTGCTGCGGGTCAGGCGCAGCGGCGTGGTGAGCAGGCGGGGCAGGCGCAGGCGCGGCATCGTTCAGCGCGTCCGCTTGAGGTCGAGCAGCAACACGCCGGCGACCAGCCAGCCCAGCGTGCTGAGCACGAAGTACAGCAGGTCGCGCAGGTCGAGCACACCGCGCGAGATCGCCTCGAAATGACGCAGCATCGAAAGGTGCGCCACGGCGTTGATGAGGCGCCGCGGCAGCGCGCCCTGGAAGAAATCCAGCACCTGCGGCTGCCCGGCCAGGATCAGCAGCACGCAGACCAGCGCGGTGAGGATGAAGGCCACCACCTGGCTGCGCGTCAGCGCCGACAGGCAGGCGCCGATGGCGATGAAGTTGCCGGCCATCAGCCAGCTGCCCAGGTAGCCGGCCAGGATCACGCCGTTGTCCGGCGCGCCCAGGTAGTTGACGGTGATCCAGATCGGAAAGGTCAGTGCCAGCGCCAGCCCGATGAACAGCCATGCGGCGAGGAACTTGCCGAGCATCGCCTGCCACAGCGTCAGCGGCAGGGTCAGCAGCAGTTCCAGCGTGCCGCCCTTGGTCTCCTCGGCCCACATGCGCATGGTGATCGCCGGCACCAGGATCAGGTACAACCACGGGTGCATCACGAAGAACGGCTGCAGGTCGGCCTGTCCGCGCTCGTAGAAATCGCCGACGTAGAAGGTCAGGATGCCGGCGAGCACCAGGAAGATCACCAGGAAAACATAGGCCACCGGCGTCGCGAAGTAGCTGCCCAGCTCGCGCCGCACCACCGCGTTGACCGGACTCATGCCGCCACCCCGCGGCCGACTTCCTCACCGCTGGTGATCTGGCGGAACACCTCGTCGAGGCGGCCGCGTTCGAGCTGGATCTCGGAGACTTCAAGCCCCTGCTCTTGCAACAGCCGCTCGACCGGTTCCAGGATGCGCTCGCCCGGCTTGGGGAACACCGTGACGCGACCGTCCAGCGGATCGATCTCCACCCCGGCCACCTGCGGCAGCCGGCCCAGCATTTCCTGCGACATGCCGCTGCCCGGCGCACTGAACGATACCGCGCCGTGATAACGCGAGCGCGCCTCCAGCTCGGCGGGCGTGGCATCCGCCAGCAGCTTGCCGCGGGCGATGATCACCACCCGGTTGCACAGCGCGTGCACTTCTTCCAGCAGGTGGGTGGAGATCAGGATCGTGCGGTCGCGCGCCATCATGTCGATCAGCTGGCGCACCGCGTGCTTCTGGTTCGGGTCGAGGCCGTCGGTGGGTTCGTCCAGCATCAGCACCGGCGGGTCGTGCAGGATCGCCTGGGCCAGGCCCACGCGTCGGCGCAAACCCTTGGACAGCGTGTCGATGCCCAAGCCGAGCACCTCGTCCAGCTGCAGTTGCTGCACCACCGCATCCATGCGCCGATAGCCCGCCTCGCCGCGCAGCCCGCGGATGCGCACGATGAATTGCAGGAACTCGCGCACGGTCATCTCGCCGTAGCTGGGTGCGCCCTCGGGCAGATAGCCCAGCGCGCGCTTGGCCTTCAGCGGTTCGCGCATCGCGTCGTAACCGCACACCCGCGCGCTGCCGGAGGTCGGCACCAGGAAGCCGGCGATCATGCGCATGGCCGTGGACTTGCCCGCGCCATTGGGTCCGAGCAGCCCCAGCACCTGGCCCGGCTCGACGCGGATGCTCAATGCATCCACCGCCGTGAGGTTGCCGTAGCATCGGGTGAGTTTGTCGGTTTCGATCATGTCCGCGAGCGGGCTGTGGCCGGGCTGGCGACGCGCTGGCCGCCGGCCAGTCGGGGCGCCGGAGTGTCCCGGCAATGTACCGCAAGAGCGCCGCGACCGCGCGCACGTCCGGCGTGCAGTCGCAGGGGCGCCCAAGAAAAAGGCCCTTTCGTCACGAAAGGGCCTTCATCGAACAGCTGCCGTGCGCCAGGTTTATTCGGCGGCAGTGGCAGCCGCAGCCGGTGCGCTGGAGGCGGCCGGTGCGGGCGCCGAACCTGCGGCCGCCGGTGCACCGTTCTGCTCGGGCGGAAGCAGGCCTGCTTCCTGCTCCGGCGTCTGCGCCGGCGCGTCGAGCAGCGGCAGCGACACCTGGTGGCGTGCGTAGCTGGTGATCGCACCGGTGGAATCCCTCACCTCTGCCGCGACCACGATGTCGTAGGGCGGGTTCACGGTGCTGTCGAACTTGTAACCGTGGGTCTGCGCGTAGGCGGTGAGCATCTTCACGGTCTGCGGCACGCCGTTGAAGGTGCCTTCCCAGATGCCCTGCAGCGTGGAACCGCCGAAGGCCATCATGCCGCGCACATCGCCTTCCACCACCAGGTTGCCGAAGCGGTCGCGGGTGCCGGCCGTGGCGGCGGCCGCGGCGGCGGCTGCGGCGGAAGCGGACGGCGCCGGCTCGGCGGCGGCGGTCGCGTCCAGCGTGGGCGCGACGGGAGCGGTCAGCTGCTCGCTCTGGCCGTTGATGGTCAGCGTGCTGGAGTCGATCGGCAGGGCCACGTCGAAATCGAAATCCGGATCGCCGTAGTTGGTGATGAACAGGATCGCCGGGCCGGTCACGTTCACGCCCAGCTTCTTGGCCTGCGCCTTCAGCTCGGTCTGCGACTGCGCCAGGATGTCGTCGAGCACTTCGGAACCGCCCTTGCTGCGGTCGATGTGACGCGTGACGAACAGCACCGGGGTCGGCTGCGACTGCGCGATCTTCGGCATCAGGCCGCTGTAGTCGACGTTGGCCACGCCGGCCAGCACGTTCTGCAGGTTGTTCAGGCTGAACTGGATGAACGAGTCCGGATCGCCGTGGATATACAGGTTCGCGAAGCGGTTGATCAGGTTCCAGCCGTACTGCACGTCGTACGACCAGGTGATCTGGGTCAGGCGGCCGTGACCCTGGCGCTCGAGATCCAGCGTGAAATGCTTGTCCAGACCGCGCCAGTTGTTGTCCAGGTTCCAGACGATGGTCGCATCCTGCGTGTTGTTGTCGATCTGGTCGAACTGCGGCGTGGCGCTGGCGATGGTCAGGCCGCCGTCACCCAGCTTGGGGTCGGTGCTGGTCCAGCTGATCTCGGAACCCGGGCCATACGCCTTGCCGGAGAACTTGAACTGCACGCCGCTGTCCTGTGAACGGAGCACGGAGTAATCCGGGAAGCGCCGGAAATTGTTCAGCAGGTCGTACACCTGGCGCATGTCCTTGCCGACAACCTGTGAGCGTTCGACGTGCCCGCTGGAGGGCATGACCACCGCCGCCACCACGCCAATCACCGCGACGATGACCAGGGCAACCAGAAATTCAAAGACACGCATCATTCCAGAGTTCTCCGAAGCGTCTTTACGCCATACCTTGAGTGTGCCCCAACAGCTGCGCGGGCCCAGGGGGCAGCAGCGGGGGTCGGCAAACGCCGAAGCCGCCGATGTTACTTGCTCGCGGGCTTGAACGCCATCCGCCCGCAGAGGCTCCCGCCGCGGCCGCGAAGGCAGCTCCACCCAAGGCGCGCAACCCCGTCGGAGCTCATACGATGCCCAGTTCCAGCGCCTTCAGCACGGCCCGGGTGCGATCGCGCACGCCGAGCTTGGAAAGGATGTTGGAGACGTGGTTCTTGACCGTGCCCTCGGCCACCTTCAGCGAGTTGGCGATCTCCTTGTTGCTGTAGCCGCCGGAGAGCAGGCGCAGGATCTCCGTCTCGCGCTCGGTCAGCGGGTCGGGCTGTTCGAGGCTGGTGAACTGGTTCTGCATCCGCGCCACGCCGGCCATCAGGCGCTGGGTGACCATCGGCGCCACCAGCGAGCCGCCGGCGGCGACGGTGCGCACGGCCTCGACCAGCTGCTCCAGCGAGACGTCCTTCAGCAGGTAGCCGCGCGCGCCGGCCTTGAGGCCCTGCAGCACCAGCTGGTCGTCGTCGAAGGTGGTCAGGATGATGGTCGGCGGCAATTCGTTGCGCGCCGACAGCGCCTGCAGGACTTCCAGCCCGCTCATGTTCGGCATGCGCAGGTCCAGCAGCATCACGTCGGGCTTGATCCGCGGCACCTCCAGCACGGCCTGCGCGCCGTCGGCGCACTCGGCCACCACGCGGATGTCCTCGGCCAGGTCCAGCAGCGAACGGACGCCCTGCCGCACCAGGTTCTGATCGTCGACGAGACAGACGGAAATCATCGGGGATCCTCGGTCATGGGTGACTGGCGGCTGGCTGGGTGGTGCCCCTGGGGAAGCGCCGTATTGTTGCACGGCTTCCGCCGCGGGCGACCGCGCCTGCACGAGGGCTGCCGCCGAACCACTTACGAAACATCCAGCGCCGGCGGCTCGAACCGCGAGGGCGTGTGCGCCAGCGCCGCCTGCTCGCCCAGTGGCAGCCGCACGGTCAGCGCAAAGCCTCGGCTCAGGCCGGCATCCAGCGACACGCTGCCGCCGAACTCGGCCAGGCGCTCGCGCATGCCGGACAGGCCGTTGCCTTCGGCCACCTGGTCGGCGCCGCGACCGTCGTCGCGCGCGTGCAGCCCCAGCTGGCCGGCCTCGGCGTAGGCAAAATTGAGCCACAGGTTGCGCGCGCCCGCGTGTCGCGCGGTATTGGTGACGATTTCCTGCGCGCAGCGCAGCAGCACCTGGGCGCGCTGCGGGTCCTCCACGCTGAAGCGCGGCGGCATCGCCACGTGCACGTTCAGGCCGGGCACGCCCTCGGTGAGGCCGCGCAGCGCCTGGGTCAGGTCGATCGAGTCGTCCTGGCGCAACTCGCTGACCACCTCGCGCACGTCGGCCAGCAGCAGCTTGGCCGTGCTCTGCGCCTTGCGCACGTGCGCCGCGGCCGCCTCGTTGGTGAGGTGGCAGGCCACTTCCAGGTTCAGGCTGAGCGCGGTGAGATGGTGGCCGATCAGGTCGTGCAGGTCGCGTGCGATGCGCATGCGCTCGGCGATCCGGCTCGATTCGGCCAGCAACGCCCGCGTGGTGCGCAGCTCGGAGTTCAGGCGGCGCTGCACGTCGCTCTGCTCGGCCTGCTGGCTGGTCGCCAGCGAGGCGATGTAGGTCAGCGCCGAGATGCCCAGGTAGATGCTGGTCTGCAGGAAGGCCAGTCCGACGCTGTGGTCGTACTCGGGGAAGTTGACGAACACCGCGACCAGGCTGAGGTTCTGCAGCACGATGCACAGCACGCCCAGCCACACCGGCAGCAGCCACGGCAACGCCACCGCGCTGATCGCCATCAGCATCGCCGACAGGCCGCTGTGGCTGTACCAGCCCACCGCCATCGCGAAGAAGCTCATCGCCACCAGCCCGATCAGGCGCAGCCCCTGGTAACGGCGCTGGCCGAGGTTGCTGGTGACCACCCAGTACAGGAGGCCGAACAGCAGGTAGCACAGCGTCCACATCAGCAACGCGAGGTTGGGCCGATGCAGCAGGCTCACCCGTTCGGCCGCCCAGCTGGTGATCAGCGGGGTACCCACGCACAGGTAGGTGAACAGGCCGGCGTAGCGCAGCAGCCGCACGTGGTTGAAGTTGGACAATTGCATGCCCGGCATCATAGGGGAGCGCGCCACGCGCGCAATGCGCGGGAAGTCACGCCCGGCCAGGCCTTGCCGGCACCGCTTTACGCCGGTTTTACATGTTCCCGGCTTGATGCCAGCGCGACAGCCGCATGGCATAATGCGCCGTCCGGGAGCCGCACCGTCGACTCCTGTCCCGATTCCACCATTGCGGAGCAACGAATGGCCCTTGCCATCCGCGACGTGCGCGAGCACGACCTGGATGCCGTGCTGGCGCTCAACAACGCCGCCGGTCGCTCCATCCTCACCCTCGATGCCGGCCAGTTGCGCTACTTCTTCGAGCACGCGAACTACTTCCGTGTCGCCGAGATCGACGGCCACATGGCCGGTTTCCTGATCGCCCTGCGCGAAGGGCTCGACTACGACAGCCCGAACTACCGCTGGTTCGCGGCGCATTACCCGCAGTTCGTCTACATCGACCGCATCGTGATCGCCAACGCCTACCGGCGCCACGGGCTGGGCCGCATTTTCTACAGCGACGTGCACAGCTACGCCGAAGTGCGCGTGCCGCTGCTGACCTGCGAGGTGTTCCTGGAGCCGCGCGACGACGTGGTGGTGCTGTTCCACGGCACCTACGGCTTCCAGGAGGTCGACCAGCAAAAAATGGGGCCCGACGGCCCGCAGGTCAGCCTGCTGGCGAAGGACCTGCCCAGCTACGCCTACGTCCGCGACACCTGGCTGGAGCACGGCGGGCTGCCCGACACGGCGTGGCTGGCCGAGCGCGAGCTGCCGCACGACGACAGCGGCCAGCGGCGTATCGCCCGCGAGCGGCACGCATGAACGCCCGCGCCGAAACCAACGACGCCTGCGACCTGCGCTTCGGCCAGGTCGGCATCGCCTGCGTGCGCGTGCGCCGGGTCGACGCCGCCGCGCTGTGCGACGAACTCGAACGCCGCGTGCGCGCCGCGCCGCAGATGTTCGCCCGAGCCGCGGTAGTGCTGGACCTGAGCCACCTGTCGAGCCTGCCCGACGACGGCGCGGTCGACGCCCTGCTGGAGGCCGTGCGCAGCGCCGGCATGCTGCCGGTGGGCCTGGCCTACGGCACCAGCGAGACCGAGGCGCTGGCCAAGCGCATGGGCCTGCCGCTGATCGCCAAGTTCCGCGCGGCGTACGAACCGGCCGCGGCCGCGCCGGCGGCAGCCCAGCCGGCGCGCACCGAACCCGCGCCGCCGCCCGAACCGATCCTGTCCACCCCCGCCGCCGGCAACCGGCAAAGCACCGAGCACCACATCGGCACGGTGCGCTCCGGCCAGCAGGTCTACGCGCGTGACTGCGACCTGATCGTCACCGGCACCGTCGCCAACGGCGCGGAGGTGATCGCCGACGGCAACATCCACATTTACGGTGGCCTGCGCGGGCGTGCCATGGCCGGCGCGCAAGGCGACGAGAAGGCGCGCATCTTCGTCTCCGGCTTCCGCGCCGAGCTGGTCGCGATCGCCGGGCAGTACCGCGTGTTCGAGCAGATTCCGGCCGAACTCGAAGGTCAATCCGTGCAATGCTGGCTGGAAGGCGAAAAGCTGCTGATCGCCAGGCTGTGATCGTTCACCACGCATCCTGTACAACAAGAACAACCACGCGGAGATGGGCCCTTGACTGCTGAGATTATCGTTGTCACCTCCGGCAAAGGCGGCGTCGGCAAGACGACGACCAGCGCCTCGCTCGCCACCGGCCTGGCCATGGCCGGCAAGAAAACCGCGGTGATCGACTTCGACGTCGGCCTGCGCAACCTCGACCTGATCATGGGCTGCGAACGCCGCGTGGTGTACGACTTCGTCAACGTCGTGCACGGCGAGGCCACGCTCAAGCAGTCGCTGATCAAGGACAAGCGCTACGACAACCTGTACGTGCTGGCTGCCAGCCAGACCCGCGACAAGGACGCGCTGACCATGGAAGGCGTCGAGAAGGTGCTCGACGGCCTGTCCGCGGAGGGTTTCGAGTACGTGGTGTGCGACTCCCCCGCCGGCATCGAGAAGGGCGCCCACCTGGCGATGTACTTCGCCGACCACGCCGTGGTGGTGGTCAACCCGGAAGTGTCCTCGGTGCGCGATTCGGACCGCATCCTCGGCCTGCTCGCCAGCAAGACCCGGCGCGCCGAGAAGGGCGAGACCCCGGTCACCCAGCACCTGCTGCTGACCCGCTACAACCCGGCGCGCGTGGCGATCGGCGAGATGCTCAGCGTGAAGGACGTGGAGGAAATCCTCGGCATCGAGGTGGTCGGCGTGATCCCCGAATCGGAGAACGTGCTGACCGCCTCCAACAACGGCATCCCGGTAATCGTCGACGCCAACTCGCAGGCCGGCCAGGCCTACGGCGACACGGTGGCCCGCATTCTCGGCGAAGAGCGCCCGTTGCGCTTCATCGACGTGCCCAGGAAGGGCTTTCTCCAGCGCGTGTTCGGAGGTTGATCACGATGGGTATTCTCGATTTCCTGAAGCGCAAGCCCGAAGCCACCGCCACGGTGGCGCGCGAACGCCTGCGCATCATCGTGGCGCAGGAGCGCTCCACCCGCGGCGCACCGGACTACCTGCCGATGATGCGCAACGAACTGCTCGAAGTGATCAAGAAATACGTCCACGTCGACCTCGATGCGATCAACATCAACTTCGAGCGCGACAGCGGCCACGAGATCCTCGAACTCTCGGTCACCCTGCCGGAAGGCAAGCAGGCGGCCAAGGGCGAGAACAAGGACGAAGCCAGGACCGGCTGAGCCGCGGCCAGCCGGTTTTCATCATTCGACAGCCCGCCGGCACCCTGCCCGGCTCCACTCCGCCGCCACCGCACGCGCCCGGCGCACGACCATGCATCCCGACATCACGCGACCTTCCGGCGATCCGGCCCGCACCGTGCTGCGCATGGCCGACATCGGATTCGACGCGCCCGCGGCGCTGCTCGGCCGCTTCGGCCTGCACCTGCAGCGGGTGGCGGCGGGTGAACCGATTCCCGGCAGCTTCTGGGGCGAGGAGGAAGCCGGCATCATCGGCACCACCGTCTACGCCCGCGACGACACGCCGGCGCACTCGCTGCTGCACGAGGCCGGCCACCTGATCGTGCTGCCGGCGGACAGACGTCCGGACGTCCATACCGACGCCACCGATTCGATCGAGGAAGAAGACGCCACCTGCTACCTGCAGATCGTGCTGGCCGACGAGCTGCCCGGCGTGGGCCGCGAACGCCTGATGCGCGACATGGACGCCTGGGGCTATTCGTTCCGTCTCGGCTCGACCCGCGCGTGGTTCGAACACGACGCCGAAAATGCCCGCGAATTTCTCAAGGCGCGCGGCCTGCCGCACGCCTGACGCAAATCCCCGGCTCCGAACCCCGAATCCCGGCTACCTGGCGTGCCAGTTGCCGTCGCGGCCCTTCTCGTACTTCTGCTTGACCGCCGACCAGGCGACCTTGTGCGCCACTTCCTCGCGTGACTCGTCGCCGCGCCGCTCGTCCTTGTCGGCGTATTCGTCCCAGGCGCTGTTGAATGCTTCCTTGTAGATCTCCTGCGCGTGCCTGGGCAGGTGGTCGCGTACGGAATCGGGCAGGTTGCTGATGGAGGAATAAGGCATGGCCGCAGGCTCCGCAATGGATGGTGAGGCTGGGTACCGTGTACCGCGCGCGATCAACCTGCCGTCAATTCCATGTGGTCTGCGCGGAAAGCACCGCCGCTCAGCGACGCGAGACGTGCGGGTCGTTCGGCACGTACCAGCGCCACGGCTCGTCGACCGCGCGGGTGATGCCGACGCGCGGCGTGATCACCGGCGCGGCCGGCGGCGGCACGCCATCGTCGACGATGCTGAAGCCGCCGGCGCCGTCGACCAGGTCGATGCCGTCCTGCGCGCGGTCGATGCCCATCGCCTGGCACAGCCGCGCCGGTCCGCGGCACAGGTCGCGATCGCTGCGGCAGGCGGGGCGTGCGGCGCGCATCGCAGCCAGCCCGTCCAGCGGCGCCAGCGCGCGCAACAACACCGCCACGCCCTCGCCCTCCTCGCCGCAGACCGGGTTGCAGCACCAATGCATGCCGTAGGTGAAGTACACATAGAGCAGCCCCGGCATACCGAACATCGTCGCATTGCGCGCCGTGCGGCCGCGCCAGGAGTGCGCGGCCGGATCGGTCGGCCCGCAGTAGGCTTCGGTTTCCACGATGCGGCCGCTGCGGCCGTCGGCGTGCCGCAGCACCTTGTTCAGCAGTTCCGGCGCCACCGTGCGCGGGTCGCGCCGGTAGAATGCGCGCTCCAGCACCATGGCGCGATCAACCCGCCGGCTGCGGCTGGTAGTTGCCGACATCCGCGCGGAATCCGATGGCCAGCCGGTTCCAGCCGTTGATCGCGATGATCGCCAGGGTGAGATCGACCATGGCCTTGTCGTCGAACTGGGCGCGTACCTCGTCATACAGGGCGTCAGGCAGGTCGTTCGTCGATACCAGGGTGACCGCCTCGGCCCAGGCCAGCGCGGCACGCTCGCGCGCCGAGTAGAACGGCGCCTCGCGCCACGCCGCCAGCACGTGCAGCCGCTGCTCGGTTTCGCCGGCGGCGCGCGCGTCCTTGCTGTGCATGTCCAGGCAGTACGCGCAGCCGTTGATCTGCGACACGCGCATCTTCACCAGCTCGATCAGCGAATGCTCCAGGCCGCTGCCGCGAACCTGGGCTTCCATCGCCAGCATGGCCTTGAAGGCGGCCGGCGAGGCGGTCCTGTAGTCGATGCGTCCACTCATTCCTGTCACCTCTCGTCAGTTCGAACCGGTTCGAACAGTTGCTGCGCGTCGGCGTAGCCGAAGTCGGCAACCAGTCCCTCGAAATTTCCGCTCTCGCGCATGCGCGCCAGCGCGTGATCGACGGCCGCCAGCGCCAGCGTGGTCAGCCGCGTGGCGGTGCTGACCCGGGCCACGCCGAGCCGGAAAAGCTCGGCCAGGCCGGGCATGCCGGCGCCTGCCGCGACGTTGACCGGCGCGTCGAGCGCGCGCACCAGCGCGGCCAGCGTGGCCGGATCGGCCAGTCCGATCGGATAGATGCAGTCGGCGCCCGCGGCGAGATAGGCGCGGCCACGCTCGATGGCGTCGGCCAGGCGTGCGGCCGGCTCGGCGCCGTCATGCTGCATCCAGTGATCGACCCGTGCATTGATCACGATCGGCACCCCGGCCGCGTCGGCGGCCGTTCGTGCCGCGCGCACCCGCGCCGCCGCCGCGGACGCCTCGCGCAGCGGGCCGTGGCCCGGCATGCCGTCCTCGATGTTGATGCCGACGGCGCCCGCGGCAATCACCGACTGCACCGTCGCGGCCACCTCCGCCGGCGTCTCGCCGTAGCCGGTCTCGATGTCCACCGTCACCGGCACCTCCGCCGCGCGCACGATGCGGGCGACCGCCGCCAGCACCTCGTCCAGCGGCGCCTGCTCGCCATCGGCGTAGCCCAGCGACCACGCCACGCCGGCGCTGGTGGTGGCCACCGCGGTGAAGCCCCGCCGCGCGAACAGCCGCGCGCTGAGCGCATCCCAGGCGTTGGGCAGCAGCAGTACGCGGCTGCGGTCATGCAGGCGCCGGAACGCCTGCGCCATGTCTGTCCGGGCCCGTGACTGCATCGTCGCGCGTCGCCTCGTCTGGCGGAGTTGACCTTGCAGCATACGCCGCCGGCCACACTGGCGCATGGCGCCTGCTACAGTCGGCGCCGATCGACCCGAAGCTGTCGCGGGCTGCGCCCGTCGCGACGGAGGAATCCATGACCACGCGCCGACTGGTGCTGTTGTTCGACGGCACCTGGAACAAGCCGGAATCGAATACCAACGTGGAGCGCCTGCGTCGGCTGATCGCGCCGCGCGACGCACTGGGCAACGTGCAACAGGTCAACTACATCCCCGGCGTGGGGGTGAAGCGCGGGATCACCCACCTGCTCGGCGGCGCGTTCGGCTATGGCCTCTCGGGCAACGTGCTGGATGGCTACCGCTGGCTGTGCGACACGTGGCAGGCGGGCGACGAGATCTACCTGTTCGGTTTCAGCCGCGGCGCCTATACCGCGCGCAGCCTGGGCGGCCTGATCCGAAAATGCGGCCTGCTCAAGCGCGACGGCCGCGGCAAGCTGTCCCGCGCCGACGCAAGTCACGCCTACGATTTCTACCGCGACGTGGAGACCAGGCCCGACGACCCGGCCGCGCGGGCATTTCGCCAGCAGCACTCGATCGAGGTGGACATCCATTTCATCGGCGTGTGGGACACGGTCGGTTCGCTGGGCATCCCCGACACCGCCTCGTGGTTTCCGTTTGCACGCTCGCGCTACCGCTTTCACGACACCGAGCTGAGCAAGATCGTCAAGCACGCCTACCAGGCGCTGGCGCTGGACGAACATCGCGGCGATTTCCAGCCCGCGGTGTGGACGCGCAATCCGTACACCGTCAAGCCCGGCGAATCGCTGACCTCGAAGAAGCGCGAACAGATCGACGTCGAGCAACGCTGGTTCATCGGCTCGCACTCCGACGTGGGCGGCGGCAATCGCCGCGACGGCGCCGGCCGCAAGCCCGACCCGCTGCCCGACCTGGCCTTGGCCTGGCTGCAGACCCGCGCGATCAAGGCCGGCCTCACCTGCAGCGAACTGCTGGTGCCGCCGCCTGATGCATGCATGGGCGTGCCGCGCGACTCCTACAAGGAGTTCATGGACGGCCTCTACAAGGAGTTCAAGCCGCCGTTCGACCGCACCGTGGGCAGCGGCGTCAACGAGAAGGTGGACGAATCGGTGTGGCGTCGCTGGCTGGCCGACCCGGGCTACCGTTCGCCCAGCCTGGTTCGCGCCCTGGCCACCGCGACCGTGTTGATGTCGGTGGAAAGCGTGACCGACCCGGTCGCGCCGGTCGGCAGGCGCGGCGGTTGATCCACGCTTGACGGGCGGCCGGCGGTTTCCACTACGATGGCCCGATGGGAGATGGCATGCCTCCCGTTGCGGGCGCGCGACGCGTCCGCAACCAACCACCCCGGGTGCTTCCGCCACGAGGTTGATGATGCCTGCAACGCCGGTTCCCGGCGGCGCAGGCCTGCCTGTCGCTGCGGTCGCCGGAACCTTTCCTGCAACGGAGTAGCGCACGTGGGTCTGACTGGATTTGTCGCGATCGGGCTGGGCGGTGCCCTCGGTTGCTGGTGCCGCTGGGGCCTGGGCCTGCTGTTCAACCCGCTGTTCCCCACCCTGCCGCTGGGCACGCTGGCCGCCAACCTCACCGGCGGCCTGCTGATGGGCGTGGCAATCGGCCTGTTCCGCCATTTCCAGGCCGCGTCGCCGGAGCTGCAATTGTTCGTGATGACCGGCTTCCTCGGCGGCCTGACCACGTTCTCCACCTTCTCCGGCGAAGCGGTCACCCTGCTGCTGCGCCAGCAGTACCTGTGGTTCGGCGGCCACGTGCTCAGCCACCTGGCCGGCTCGCTCGGCATGACCGTGCTCGGCCTCGCCCTGACCCGCAACCTGCTGCGCCACTGAACGGGAGGCCCCATGAATCACCAAGCCCTGCAACACGGCGCGCACCTCACCTTCTATTGCCATGCGCGTGCGCGCCACGAAGGCATCCTGCTTTCCGAGTGGCTGCTGGCGCAGGCCAAGGCGCTGCATATCGGCGGCGGCTCGGTGTTCCGCGCGATCGCCGGCTACGGCCGCCACGGCGTGCTGCACGAGGAGCAGTTCTTCGAACTGGCCGACGACCTGCCGGTCAAGATCGAGTTCGTGCTGCTCGACGAGCAGGCCGAGGCGCTGCTGCAACGGCTGCGTGAGGCCCGCGTCGACGCCACGTATGCACGCTGGCCGGCAAGCTTCGCGGTACTCGGCGATTCGCCGCAGCCGCATGGGCATCATCAAGGCACGAGGTAGCGCATGAGCCAGGACGACCTCAAGAACCGCGCCGGGGAACTGCTGGCGCAAGCCGGCATCCACATCAACGGCCACGACGCGACCGACCTGCAGGTACACGACGAACGCCTCTACGCCCGCGTGTTTGCCCACGGTTCGCTGGGCCTGGGCGAGGCCTACATGGACGGCTGGTGGGACGCCGCCGACCTGCCCGGCCTGTGCACCCGCCTGCTCAGTGCGGGCATCGACCAGGGCCTGAAGACCCTCGACACCGTGCTCGCCCACCTCAAGGCGCGCTTCATCAACCTGCAGCGCGGCGAGCGCGCGTTCGAGATCGGCAAGGCCCACTACGACCTCGGCAACGACCTTTTCCAGGCCATGCTTGGCAAGCGCCTGGTGTACTCGTGCGGCTACTGGGCCAAGGCCGACAACCTCGACGACGCGCAGGAGGCCAAGCTCGACCTGGTCTGCCGCAAGCTGCAGTTGAAGACCGGCCAGCGCGTACTCGACATCGGCTGCGGCTGGGGCGAGGCGTTGAAGTATGCCGCCGAGCACTACGGCGTCGAAGGCGTCGGCATCACCGTCTCGCAACAGCAGGCCGACTACGCGCGCGAACTCTGCGCCGGCCTGCCGATCGAGATCCGCCTGCAGGATTACCGCGAGGTCGACGAGCCGTTCGACGCGGTGTATTCGATCGGCATGTTCGAGCACGTCGGCGGCAAGAACTACCGCAGCTATTTCGAAACCGTGCGCCGCTGCCTGAAGGAGGGTGGCCTGTCGCTGCTCCACTGCATCGGCAGCAACGGCGCGCCGGCGCAGACCGATCCGTGGATCGAGAAATACATCTTCCCCAACTCGATGATCCCCGCCGCCAGCCAGGTCGCGGCCGCGCTGGAAGACCTGTTCGTGGTCGAGGACTGGCACAACTTCGGCGCCGACTACGACCGCACCCTCACCGCCTGGCGCGCCAACGTCGAATCCGCCTGGCCCACCCTGCCGGAAACCTACGACGAACGCTTCCGGCGCATGTGGCGCTACTACCTCGCCGTCTCCGCCGCGGTCTTCCGCAGCCGCCGCGACCAGCTGTGGCAGATCACCCTGAGCCCGCACGGCGTGCCCGGCGGCTACCGCGTGCCGCGCTGACGCGCGCGCGGGCTCAAGTCATTGCCGCCGCGCCGTGCCGAATATCCAGGGGATGCCTGAGGGCTTTCATGTGCACCAGGGAACGGATGGAAGGGTCATGCGGAAAACCGGGGGCACCCGTCTCCAGGCCGGCATGCTGTCGCTTCTGGGGCTTGTGTTCGCGCTCCTGCTGCTACTCGATGTCGCCTATTTCATCCATGGGTCGCTGGAGCTGTTTCCCACGCAGGAACAGCAGGGGAAGATCAAGGGCATCGCGGCGCTGGCAGGGTTCGGTTTCGCGCTCGTCGAACTGGTGATCCTGGCCCTGCTCAGGCGGCTTTGCGCGCGCACCCATCGAACCCGAAACTCCGCGAAAGCATCCACGCCCGACGGCATGACGGGATTGAAGACAGCTTCGCTCCGTCCGGATTCGTTGCCACCTCCAGCGCGGGGCCCCACTGAATCGCATTGACGGCCCACGCAATGGCGGCTGCCAAAACAAGAGCATATTAGGGACGCGAACAAGGGGCGGAAGAAATGAATTGGCTGTAATCCAAACGAGCCCCGACCTAGCCGGCGGCTACCACCCATCCCACCCACTCCACGCAAATCGCAGGCGGCACCATGACCACCTCAGCTCTGGTACTCGCGCTGTTCCTCGCCTGGACATTACTGCTGCTGGTCGTGATGGAGGTGCTGCGCAGCTACCTCGTCGTCACCGGCCGCGTCCGCTCGAACGGGTTCGCGCCCGACAACGCGGGCCTTTCGCCGTTCATGCAGCGGCTCGCCCGGGCACATGCGAACTGCATCGAAAGCCTGCCCGTCTTCGGCGGTCTGCTACTTGTAGCGCTGGTGACGAACCGGACCGAAGTCACGGATGCGCTGGCCCCGTGGCTGCTGGGCGCGCGGGTCATCCAGTCCGGCATCCACCTGGCTTCGACCAGCGTCATCGCCGTCAATGCCCGCTTCACCGCCTTTGCCGTGCAAATGGGCATTGGTGTTTACTGGACGTGTGGGCTGCTCGGCCTGTAGGTCAAACGAGGTCGGCTTCATTCAAATTCAAACGCCACGCACTCTCCCAGGGGAGCCGAAATGAATAGCCGGAACAAGTATTGGTTTCCCGCCAAACGGTACGGCTGGGGTTGGGGCCTGCCGGCTCGGTGGCAGGGCTGGGTTTGCCTCGCCGTCTATGCGGGCTGTGTTGCGCTCGTCTTTCGTTTGCTGCCGCCAGCGGCCGATCCGGTCATGTTCGCGCTCAGCCTGGCATTGCTTACCCTCGGCCTGATCGCCGTGTGCTGGCTGAAGGGCGAACCGCCGCGCTGGCGTTCGGGCGACTGATCGGCATGGACGATCGCAGACAATCCGGGGTACCGGATTGAACCGCCACGCGCTTGCCGCAACACTCGCAGGCATGAAGCACCTGCTCGCCCACATCTCCCTCTGCCTGCTCCTGCTGCTGCCCGCGGCAGTCATCGCCCACCCCGCGCTGTGGGTAGTGAAGGATGCCGATACCACGATCTACCTGTTCGGCACGGTGCACCTGATGCCGAGCGACGCCAGTTGGCACGACCCGACGCTGGACCGGGCGATGGCAGACAGCCGGACGTTGTACATCGAACTGACCGACGACGACCCGGCGAACATGACGGCGCTGGTGCTGCGCTACGGGATGGATGCGACGCACCCGTTGTCCAGCCAGCTCAGCCAGTCGGAGGCGCATCGGCTGGACCTGCTGGCGAACAAGTTCGGCGTGCCCGGCGGCATGCAGACGCTGAACGTGATGCGCCCG
This sequence comes from Rhodanobacter sp. UC4437_H4, assembly GCF_052978425.1. Lineage (NCBI taxonomy): Bacteria > Pseudomonadati > Pseudomonadota > Gammaproteobacteria > Lysobacterales > Rhodanobacteraceae > Rhodanobacter > Rhodanobacter sp. UC4437_H4. The sequence continues at coordinate 3,757,224 of NZ_CM129673.1, read as the reverse complement.
TGGCTGGCCGCGCTGACGCTGGCGGTGACGCCGCTGCTGAAGGCCGGGCTCGACCCGGAGCATGGCGTGGACAAGCAGCTGAAGGCGCAGATGAGCGCTGCCGGCAAGCCGGTGCTGGGGCTGGAAACCGCCGAACAGCAGATCCGCTTTTTTGCCGACATGCCGCGCATGATCGAGCTGGCCCTGCTGCGCTCGACCATGCGCGACGCGGACAAGGGCACGTTTCGGCTCACCGAACTGATCGACGCCTGGAAGGCCGGCGACGTGGACGCCATCGCGCGCATCGGCAACGACGACATGCGCCTGCACGAGCCGAAGCTCTACCAACGGCTGCTGGTGCAGCGCAACCAAGTGTGGGCGACCAAGATCGCCGCCATGCTGCAGCAGCCCGGTACAGTCTTCATCGCCGTCGGCGCGGCACACTTGGCCGGGCCGGACAGCGTGCAGGTGCAGTTGCGAAAGCTCGGCATCTCCGCTCAACGAAATTGAGGCCATCGCCGTGATGAAGTCCGCAGGGATCGTTGCATTCGCACTGGTGTGTCCGCTTGCCTTGTGGGCACAAACGCCGGTGCAGCCATCGCACGGCCGAAATTTCAGCCACCTGCAGGTCATCGACATCGCCAACGGACCCAACGCGATCGACATCGATGGCGATGGCCGGAAAGATCTGGTCTTCAATGCCCACCGAAGCAACTTCAACGCACATGATTTCGAGCACATCACGTTCTACATGCTGGATCATGTTGAGGCCGGCGAAACGGATGGGACGGTGCAGGAGAAGCCGATGTGGAATGTCGTGCCGTTCTTCAACAAGAAGATTCCCGAATACGTGGCCTTCGACACCATCGAGGGGGCGGATTGCTGGCTGCGCGACATGGTCTTGCTGCGCAACCCGGAGGGTTCCGTCACCGTCATCACGGCTGATCGCGCGTTGGGGACGTCCTATGCCGACAAAGCGCGCATGACATTCTCGATCTATCGTGTTGCGCACAATACGGATGGTGTACCGGGATCACCGCCTGTTTATTTCCAGCGTGTCGACCAGTTCCAAAGCAGGAACCTCTATTGCGATGCGAATTACGCCATCGCCGCGGAGCTCGGTGTGAAGTTCAGGCACCCGCTCGAAGACAACGGCATCGATCACTGAAAGGTACCCGCAGGCACCGGCTTTCTGGCACCATCGTCCGGTTATCCGCGCAGCCTGCGCGCTACCTGATTGATCCAACTCCATGAACCTGCAAGCCAATTACGAACAGATCCCGCTGAAGGAATACGCCGAGCGGGCCTATCTGGACTATTCGATGTACGTGGTGCTGGACCGCGCCCTGCCGTTCGTGGGCGACGGCCTGAAACCGGTGCAGCGGCGCATCATCTACGCGATGAGCGAGCTGGGCCTGGCCGCCACCGCCAAGCCGAAGAAGTCCGCGCGCACCATCGGTGACGTGATCGGCAAGTTCCATCCGCACGGCGATTCGTCGTGCTACGAGGCGATGGTGCTGATGGCGCAGCCGTTCTCGTACCGCTATCCGCTGGTCGACGGCCAGGGCAACTTCGGCTCGCCGGACGACCCGAAAAGTTTTGCCGCAATGCGCTACACCGAATCCAAGCTCAGCCCGATCGCCGAGGCGCTGCTCGGCGAGCTGGCCCAGGGGACGGTGGACTGGGTGCCGAATTTCGACGGCACCATGGACGAGCCGAGCTGGCTGCCGGCGCGCGTGCCGCACGTGCTGCTGAACGGCTCGATGGGCATCGCGGTCGGCATGGCCACCGACATCCCGCCGCACAACCTGCGCGAACTGGCCACCGCGTGCATCCGCCTGCTGGACGATCCGGACGCCAGCGTCGCCGACCTGTGCGAGCACGTGCGCGGGCCGGACTACCCGACCGAGGCGGAGATCATCACCCCGCGCGCCGACCTGCTGGCGATGTACCAGACCGGCGGCGGTTCGGTGCGCGCCCGCGCGGTGTACCAGCGCGAAGAGGGCAACATCGTGATCACCGCGCTGCCGCACCAGGTCAGCCCGTCGAAGATCCTCGAGCAGATCGCCGCGCAGATGCGCGCGAAGAAGCTGCCGATGATCGAGGACCTGCGCGACGAGTCCGATCACGAGAATCCGATCCGGCTGGTGATCGTGCCGCGCTCGAACCGCGTCGACGCGGACGAGACCATGCAGCACCTGTTCGCCACGACGGACATGGAGAAGAGCTTCCGCGTCAACCTCAACATGATCGGCCTGGACGGCCGGCCGCAGGTGAAGGACCTCAAGCGCATCCTCACCGAGTGGCTGAGCTTCCGCACCAGCACCGTCACCCGGCGCCTGGAACATCGCCTGGCCAAGGTCGACCGTCGCCTGCACCTGCTCGAAGGCCTGCACACCGCCTACCTCAACCTCGACGAAGTCATCCGCATCGTGCGCAGCGAGGACGAGCCCAAGCCGGTGCTGATGGCACGCTTCCGGCTCAGCGAGGAGCAGACCGACTACATCCTCGAAACCCGGCTGCGCCAGCTGGCACGGCTGGAGGAGATGAAGATCAACGCCGAGCGCGACCAGCTCGAGGAGGAGCGCGCGCGCATCAACGTGTTGCTGAAATCGCCGGCCAAGCTGAAGGGACTGATCAAGGACGAACTGCGCGCCGATGCCGAGAAGTTCGGCGACGCACGCCGCTCGCCGCTGGTCGAGCGCGAGGTGGCGCATGCGCTGGACGAGAGCGCGCTGGTGGCCAGCGAACCGGTCACCGTGGTGCTCTCGCAGAAGGGCTGGGCGCGCGCCGCCAAGGGCCACGACATCGACGCCGAGGCACTGAACTACCGCGAGGGCGACGGCCTGCTCGCCGCGGTGAAGGCGCGCACCACGCAGCAGGTCGCGTTCATCGACTCCACCGGCCGCGCCTACTCCACGCCCGCGCACACCCTGCCCTCGGCGCGCGGCAACGGCGAACCGCTCACTGGCCGCTTCAGTCCCGCTTCCGGCGCCAGCTTCGACGCAGTCATCGCCGGCGACAACGACACCCGGCTGATCCTCGCCAGCGATTTCGGCTACGGCTTCGTCACCCGCTTCGAAGCGCTCACCGGCCGCCAGAAAGCCGGCAAACAGGTCATCAGCCTCAGCGACAAGGCAAAGGTACTGGCGCCGCAGGTCAGCGCCGACCCGGCGCGCGACCGCATCGTGGTAGTCACCAGCGAAGGCCACCTGCTGATGTTCTCGGTGGCCGAGTTGCCCGAGCTGGACAGGGGCAAGGGCAACAAGCTGATCGAGATTCCGAAGAAGCAGCTGACAGAAGGCGAACGTGTGGCGGGCGTGGCCGTCGTCACCGAAGGCAAAGGCGAAGTCACGATGTACGCCGGCGCCCGCAAGCTCACCCTCAAGTGGTCCGACCTGGTCGAATATGGCGGCAACCGCGCCACCCGCGGCGGCCTGCTGCCCCGCGGCCTGCGCCGCGTCGAGCGGATCGAGACCACCGGCTGAACCCCTGTAGGAGCGCACCCTGTGCGCGATGCTCTTCGCCACGTGACGAAAGGCATCGCGCACAGGGTGCGCTCCTACAAGTTCAGGTACCGTAGGGCGGGCACGGCCCGCCGGCTCTCCGACAGGGTACGCGGCGAACCGCGGCGGCCGTGTCCGCCCTACGGCGCGGCTGGAACTTGTCGACGCGCCGCCTTTCCAACAGGGATGTACACGCCAACGCGGCTTCGTGCGTTGGATACGTGATCACCCCGGAGTCCGCATGAACGTCCCCCGCCTTCTTCCCGCCTTGCTGGCCACCTTGCTGGCCGCACCGGCATGGGCGCAGAGCACGGCCCAGCCGCTGAACCTGAAACTGCCGCCCGGCGATCTGCCGGCCGCCAGCAGCACGGCGGCGGTACCGGCACGGGACGCGAGCGCAGCGGCCACCGATGTCGCGCCCGGCGCCGCCGCGGCAATGGCAGGCAGAACGACCACGAATCCGCGGCGCGACCCGCCGGGTGTCTATTACGGCGATACCAGCGGACGCATGGGCAACACCGAGGTCGCCCGCGACACGCGACCTGACTGCGACGACTCGACCTACAACCAGCCGCAGGTACACGGTAGCGTGGGCATGGGCGTGGTCGGCGGCAGTCGTTTCAGCGGCAATTACCAGACCGGCACGGTGAACGTCACCAAGGCGTTTGGCAGCTGCGACGACCCGGGTGGCGGCGTAAGCATCTCGGTCGGTGCCGGTACCGGCAATTTCCACGGGCGCGGGCATTGAATCCGGCGGAGCGCTTCGACTTCGTTCGCTGGCGCGAACTACGCTCAGCGTGATCGGTGTGGGGCGTCGTTCACCCGAATTATTTCGACCAACCTCACGCCACAACGCGCATCATTTGTAGGAGCGCACCCTGTGCGCGATGCTCTCCGTCACGTGACGAAAGGCATCGCGCACAGGGTGCGCTCCTACACACTCGCGTCAATCCATACCGCCGCGTTGTATTGATTTCTTGACGGGAATCGGGAATCGGCTGCCGCTCACCACCGTTCGGGTTGAGCGTAGTCCGCAGGACGAAGTCGAAGCCCATGCGCGGCAACCTCAATCCACCCGCGGCCCCCAGCAAAACTCCACCTTCAACCCGCCCAAGGTAGCCCGCGACATCGCGATCGTGCCGCCGGTGGCCTCGGTCAGTTCGCGGGCGATCGCCAGGCCCAGCCCGCTGCCTTCGTTCGCCTCGTCCAACCGGCCGCCGCGCGCCAGCGCATCGCGCGCATGTTCGGCGGCGATGCCGGGACCGTCGTCCTCGATGCTCACGCGCGCCCACTGCGGTCCGGCGGTTGCGCTGACGCGCACCTGGCGGCGCGCGTAGCGCACGGCGTTTTCCAGCACCGCGCCGAGGATCTCGGAGAGGTCGTCCGGCTGCAGCGCCAGTTGCAGGCCGGTGGGGATGTCCAGGGTGAAGGCCAGTTCGCCGCCGCGGTCGGTCTGTTCCAGCACGGTGAGCAGGCGCTCCACCGTGTCGCGCACCGCGGCGCTGCCGCCGGGCTGGCGACGGATCACGGCGATGCGCGCGCGCGCCAACTCGGCCTCGATCGCGCGACGGATCGCGGCGATGGCGCGATCCAGCCCTTCGGCCGCCTGCTGCGCGCCGGCCTCGCGCGCGCGCCGGCTTTGCGCGGCCATTGCCGCCAGCGGCGTCTTCAGGCCGTGCGCCAGATCCGCCGCGCGCTGGCGCGCCACGGCCAGGTCGCGCTCGCGCGCATCGGCCAGCGCGTTGATCGAATCGACCAGCGGCTGCACCTCGCGCAGGTGCGATTCCGGCAAGCGCGCGCTGGCGCTCTCGCGCAGTGCCGCCAGTTCGCTGCGCACGCGCCCCAGCGGGCGCAGGCCCAGACGCACCTGCAGCCATGCGGCGGCGGAGAGCACCAGCCACAGCACCGCCAGAAACGCTCCCAGCTCGCGGCCGAACTCGGCGCGCGCGCTGGCCAGCGGCGCGGCGTCCAGCGCCAGTTGCACCAGGGCCAGCCGTCCGTCGCCCAGCTCCACCCGGCGTTCGAGGATCGACACCTCTTGGCCGTATGGTCCGGCCGCGCGCTGCAGGCGCCAGTGATCGCTGGGCGCGGCGGCGGAGCGACGCAGGTCCGCATCCCACAGCGAGCGCGAACGCAGCGCGCCGGACGCGGTCGACACTTCCCAGTAATAGCCGCCGGCCGGCGTTTCCAGCCGCGAATCCACCGGCGGCCGCTCGATCTGCGGCGCACCGTCCGGCCCGATCGCCAGGCCGGCCACCAGGCGCAGGCCGTCGCGCGTCATCTCGGCCTGCAATCGCCGCTCCAGGTGATGCTCGAACAGCAGCGTCATGAACAGCCATGCCACTGCCAGCGCCAGCAGGATCGCCGCCATGGCGCCCACCAGCAGCCGCCAGTGCAGCGAGCGGGTGATCACGTGGTGGTTTCCAGCAGGTAGCCGAAGCCGCGGCGGGTGACGATGATGTCGGCGCCGAACTTGCGCCGCAGCCGCGCCACGATCGCCTCGATCGCATTGGTGTCGCCGTCCTCGGCCGCGCCGTAGAGATGGTCGGCCAGCTCGCCGGCGGAGACGGCGCGGCCGTCTTGGTGCGAGAGGTAATCCAGCAGGCGGAACTCCAGCGGCGACAGCCGCGCCGGCGCGCCATCGAACGAGGCGCTCATCCGCGCGGTGTCCAGCCGCAGGCGGCCGATGGCGACCACGTTGGACAGCCGCCCCGAGCCGCGCCGGATCAGCGCCCGCACGCGCGCGATCAGCTCGCCCATCTCGAACGGCTTGGCCATGTAGTCGTCGGCGCCGGCCTCGATGCCCTCCACCTTCTCGGTCCAGTCGCCGCGCGCGGAGACCACGATCACCGGAAACGCGCGCCCCGCCGCGCGCCAGCGGCGCAGCACCGACAGGCCGTCGAGCCGTGGCAGGCCGAGGTCGAGCACGGCCGCGTCGTAGTCCTCCACGTCGCCGCGATACCAGGCGCTTTCGCCGTCGCCACTGACGTCCACGGTGAACCCGGCCGCTTCCAGCGCGCGGGCAAGATCGGCCTGGATATCGGGGTTGTCCTCGACGACGAGGCAGCGCATCAGTCGTCCTCGACCTTGCGCACTTCGCCGGTGCGCGCGTTGAGTTTCACCTCGCGCACGCGACCCTGCGCGGTGAGCACTTTCACTTCGTACTCCCAGCCGTGGTGCTTGCCGTGTTCCAGCTCCACCTCCACCACGTCGCCGGGCACGCGCTGCTGCACGATGGCGAGGATGCGGCTGAGCGGCAGGATTTCGCCCCGCTGCAGCAACGCACGGGCTTCGACGTGGTCGTCATGGCTGCCGGCCTGCGCGCGCGGCGAAAGGCCCAGCGCGAACGCGGCCAGCAACACCGCGGCGAGCGAGCAGGGGATGGCGATGCGGCGGATCAGATGCATGTTCATGGGCCGATCCTGCGACAACCGCGCTGACAACAAGCTGACACCGGGCGTGGCGCGGATGTCAGCAACGAGGGCACAGACTGCGGGGAACTCCTGCGGATTGAAGTCTCCATGTCCATCGCTTCGCGTGCAAGCTGGTTCGTCCTGGCCGCCATCGCCGGGCTGTCGATCACCATCGGTGCGCAAGCGCAACCGCCGTCCGCCGCGCGCAGCGGCGACGTCACCATCTACTCACCCGCCGACTTCGCCGACAATGCGCCGGCCAACGCGTGGGACATGCTCTCGCGCCTGCCCGGCTTCGTTACCGTGGATGCCGACGAGGACGTGCGCGGCTACGCCGGCGCCCGCGGCAACGTGCTGATCGACGGCGCGCGCCCCACCAGCAAGCACGAGGACACCAAGACCCTGCTCAAGCGCATCCCGGCCAGCGCGGTGGAACGCATCGAGCTGATCCGTGGCGGCGTGCCCGGCATCGACATGGCCGGCTACGCCCTGCTGGCCAACGTGGTGCGCCGGCACGAGGCCACCAGCCAGTCCGCCATCGAGGCAGGCGTGCTCGCCGCCGCCGACGGCTGGATGGCGCCGAAGGGCCAATGGGAATACGGCCGGCGTTGGGACGGCCATGCGCTGGAGCTGGCCGCGAAACTCGACCCGGAACTGGACGACGACACCGGCCGCGGCCACATCGATACGCTCGCGCCCGACGGCACACTGCAGCAGCGCGAACGCTGGGACACCCGCACCATCAAGAAAAAAGGCGAAGCCAGCGCCAGCTGGCGCCAGCCGCTGGCCGGCGGCCAGCTCAGCCTCAACCTTGCCGCCCGCGGCGAACGCGCGCGCACCGATACCCGCCTCGATGCCCTGGCCCCGGCCGAAGGCAGCGAACGCGTGCACGAAGACGAGGACACCAACGAAGCCGAAGCCGGCGCGCGCTACGTGCGCAAGTTCGGCGAACGCACGCGGCTGGAACTGATGGCCACCCGCCACCAGGCCTGGCTGGACGATCGCGAGCGTTCGCACGACGACGATGAGGACGAAACCTTCGACGAGCACACCCGCACCGGCGAAAGCATCGGCCGCATCGACCTCACCCACGCCTGGTCCGATGTGCTCACCCTCAACGGCTCGTTCGAAGGCGCACGCAACACCCTGCGCAGCACCACCCGCCTGCAGCAGGACGGCGTCGCCATCGCCCTGCCCGGCTCCGACGTGCAGATCGCCGAGCGCCGCAGCGAAGCCGCCGCGGGCGCCACCTGGAAACCCGCGCCCGGCTGGATGCTCGACGCCGGCCTGCGGCTGGAGCAATCCACCATCGCGCAAACCGGCGACTCGCCGCGCCAGCGCCACTTCACCTACCCCAAACCGCGGCTTTCCGTGCAATGGGATGTCGACGCCAACGACCAGCTACGCCTCGCGCTCTCGCGCGAAGTCGGCCAGCTCGACTTCGAGGACTTCGTCGCCTCCGCCTCGCTGGAAAACGACCGCATCAGCGCCGGCAACGCCGAACTCAAACCCGACCGCACCTGGCGCAGCGCCCTCACCTGGGAGCACCAGCTGTGGCGCGACGCCGCCTTCACCGCAAGCTGGACCCACGAGCGCATCAGCGACGTGGTCGACCGCGTGCTGGTGATCACCGACGACGACATCTTCGACGCCCCCGGCAACATCGGCGCCGGCCGCCGCGACACCCTGGCCCTGGACATCTCGCTGCCGCTCGACGGTATCGGCTTCCACGGCGGCCGCCTCACCTCGTCGATGCAGTGGCGCCGCAGCCACGTCACCGACCCCACCACCGGCCGCCCCCGCCCCATCTCCGAAGAGAAGCCCGTCGAAGGCAGCATCGAACTCACCCAGGACCTCCCCACCCTGCGCACCCACTGGGGCATCGAACTGGAGCACATCGCCGAACGCAAGACCGAATACCGCTACGACGAGATCAAGCGCGAATCCGAAGGCATGGGCTGGACCGTGTTCGTCGAACGCGAACTGGGCACGCACTGGCGCATGCGCGCCGAGGCGACCGACCTGTTCGGGCGCGGGTTCAGGGAAACGCGGGAGAAGTACGACGGACCGCGTTCGATCGTTCCACTTGAGGAGATCGAGCGGAGGCGGCGGCGGTCGCCGGGGTTTGTGAGTTTGACGTTCCGGCGGAGCGTGGGGGGTTAGGGACACTCGACTCCGCGTCGTCCACCTACCAGGGTCGCTCGGAAGTGCGCTCAGGCGAGTGCCATTCCGCCTGACACGGGTTTCCGCGACACCGGACCGCGCAGCCACGCCGGTTGAGTCGCCCTTATGGATGTGCCATATTCGGCGCCAAATACGGAGCCAAACATGGAAACCATCCACGCCAGCGCGAGTGTCAGCATCACCGAACTCAAGCGCAACCCCAGCGCCGTGATCGAAGCCGCCGATGGCGAATCGGTCGCCGTGTTGGTGCATAACAAGCCCAGCGCCTACCTGGTGCCTGCAGAAACGTACAAGCGCCTGATGGATCGACTGGACGATCTGGAGCTGGCCGAACTGGTGCGCGCACGCAGCGGCGAGAAGCGGGTCAAGGTCAAGCTCGATGACCTATAGCCTGGAGTTCGTCGAGTCCGCGCTGAAGGAATGGCGCAAGCTGTCCGCCGACATCCGCAATCAGCTGAAGAACAAGTTATCCGAGCGACTGACACATCCGCACGTTCCGGCATCCCGTCTGCATGGATTGCCGGACTGCTACAAGATCAAACTGCGCGCATCAGGCTTCCGCCTCGTCTACCAGGTGCATGACAAAGTGCTTGTGGTCACCGTGATCGCGGTAGGCAAGCGGGAAAAAGGGCTGATCTACCTCGCGGCGAAGAAGCGGCTCTAGAAACCAGAGGGGACGTGGCCGAAACATCGGCAGGCCCACCCGGCTGATCACGCTGCGGTACCGCCGCCACGCGCGCCGTTTGACCGTGTCCGGCTCGACGGCACGGGGCGAGGCCAAGGCCAGCAGCAATTACGCCAAATACCTCTGGCGCGCTTATCGCCCGCCATGTTCGCCATGGCCAACTGCGGTTTGGAAAGAACGGAACCCGGTCATTTTGCTACCGCCCCTGCTTGCCCAGATACCAGTCGAACTTCATCGTGTCGTCCCAATGCCTTCCCATCTTCGCGAGGATGTCCTCGCGCTGGATCGGCAGCAGGAATCGCTTGGCGATCGCGTTGTCGATCGACGCGGCGGCGGCTTTCATGAAGCCGGCGCGATCGCCGTAGCGTTCCTCGATCGACAGTCTGGGATCGTGCGCGGCCAGGCGTTCGGCACGCGTGTGGGCGAACGGGATGAAGGCGCCGTAGAGGCTGGAAATGAAGCCGAAACGCGCGAGCTGCGGCGACGTCCAGTTCCAGGCGGTGTAAGAAGCGAGCAAGGGGTCAGGTCTAGAGAAGCGAGCAAGGGGTCAGGTCTAGCATCGTAGCATTTGCGAGCAAGCGAGCAAGGGGTCAGGTCTAGCATCGTAGCATTTGTTAGCTTGAGGCCCGTCATATGGCCAGACCTTCGTTTCGAATTCGGCACGCACCCCAAGGGTCAGATCCAGCATCATTGCATTCGGACATCAAACGGCTTGGCGGACGATTCGCCCAACCGTAGTGAAGTGAACGCCGAAGTAGGCGGCAATCTGCGTATAGCTGTATTCACCGGTCGCCCACGCCGCCCGCATGGCGCTATCACGGTCCGGGTGGGCTTTCGCAATCGCCTTCAATGGCGGTGCTGGCGGCCGCCGCTGAGCACGCGGAATATTGATGTCATCCGACCGCTGCCCGGCTCGTTGGTGTGCGCCAGCGACAAAAGCATCGTCACCGAGGAACACCTGGCGGTTCAGATGCTTCCAGATCGACTCGCCTTCCATCCCCTCGTGCACGAACTTCTCGTACGCCGCCACGGCCCGGGCACGGCGTGTTCCAAACTGCGCAAGAAGCCCATCAGTCTCCAGCCAAGCTGGCGCGCCCACCTCCCCCGTAATGGCTTGATAGCTGCTCCACGGCCACTTTGCGGGCGAGTCCACCATGTGCGCACGCACCGGATTCAACACCACGTAACGGGTCAACTCCAGTAGATAGCTGTCGGCATCGACCAGGATCGCCTTGTAGCGCCCTTGGAACAGGTGGCCCGTGCGGTGGTGACGGCGATTGCTCCATTGCGTGAACACGCCATTGAGTTGGCGCATCCCTTTCGACAAATTGCCATCCGGCGTCGCGATCACCAGATGATAGTGATTGCCCATCAGGCAGTACGCATGGCAACACCAATTGAACTGCCCAACCACCTGACCCAGCACCTCAAGGAAGTGCTCGCGATCCGCGTCATCTTCATAGATCGCCTCACGGCGATCACCACGCGCCGTCACGTGGTAGAGCGCACCACCGAATTCGAGACGAACGGGTCGGGCCATACGGCAGAGCCTACTCTCACAAATGCTTCGATACTAGACCTGACCCCTTGCTCGTCCGTGACCCCTTGCTCGTCCGCGATGACCGATGAGTGGTTGGGAGCAGCGGAGTCGCGATGCGGCTCCAACCAGAACGGTGACTGGCGCGATCTTGGCGCCGCATGAAACACAGCGGCGGGTGGTCAGCGGCAAGACGGGTATCTATCCTTCGGTATCACCGGGGAAGAGCATTTGCGTGCCTATTGACCCCGGCGGCGAAATGGTGACCCAGTTCGCTTCCGCCCGGTCACAATTGCCTCACGAATCCAACCTGCATGCCGTTATGCAATGGCGAAAGGATACGTCCATCAGGCATCACATCGTACTCGGCAAACATGGTCTTATAGGTCCACGCTGAGCCTGGGTATCTAGGTGGCGTTGCCCAACCAACCTGAAACCATTGCCCGGTCATCTGATTCACGACGATGATTTGACCCATTCGATTTACTAGAAACTGAATTGGTACATTCGGTAGGACGTCTTTAAAATAGCATTGCGCAATAAAGAATGGCACCTCAACATTCGGCACAGGAAGGGACGTACCTCGTTGAGATGGCTCTGCCGGAAGCGGCAAACCATTTGTAATAGAATATTGCTTGTATTGCCATTGGGATACCACAGTATTTGCATTTTCATTCGCCTGCGATTCAACCGAATTTCCCAAATCTCTGACATACTCCCAAGCGAAACGCTCGACCCCCCACATCCGGTACTGTCCAACATGCGTTAGTTCGTGCGCCCACCATATAGGATTTTCTGAGAAAGTCGGTGGTTCCGCATTAAAAACAATCACATCGTCTACTGTGACGGCATAGTCGCCCCCCATGAATCGCTGGCCTTGCCCAATAAAATTTGGGAGCGTTATGTCGATGCGGCCAATCGTGTATCTGGCCCGAGCCAAGGTCGAAGCTTGAAAGAGTCCCTGTAAGCCGCTAAGCACATCAGGAGGTAGCGGTCTCGATTGAGGATAGTGTTGGTCGCGCGCAGATCTAATAGCTGCGGCCAATGGTGCCGCGACTAGTTGTAGTGGATTCTCTCCTCGCAGCAAGTTTGCGGAACCACCTACACCCGACGCCCCAAGATCCATCATAAGATCATGGTTAAATGTTGCTATGTCGAAAACAAATGCACCTGTGTCGCCACCCCATTTTCTGGCGTATCGGCCTGCACGTTCATAGAGGAAGCGCTCCGGAGACTGGGCAAGAGAATAACCGCCCTCAACGGCGTCACCGTAATCACTCGCTGCCCTTTTATACGGCTCAAATATATAGCTAGGATTCTTCTCGCCCGTAATGACAGGCACTGTGTTGATGATGGACTGGATGGGTGCAGTTGTCCCGTGCCAAACGGCGGTTCCCACATCTCCCAATCTGTCCCGAGCTTGACTCCAGAAGTCAGCCATTGCCGAAGTAGACACGGACAAGAGGATGCCCGCAACACAAAGAGCCGCTTGGGTTCTATTGCGCATGATCTATTCTCCTCGCTTATGCTCGTAAGAACGCCGCTGTTTTTGTTGAGTGCAGCCAACTCGGGAAAAACCTTGGAGTAACATGAACAACGCACCTACGGCCCAAATGGATCCAAGGTAAATCACCATTTGAAGCGCTAATTCACTCCATCCCGTGCATTGCTAGCTCCAAAATCTCCAACCCTTCTTCTACTCTGATCACCCCGCATGAGCAACGCAGCCCGGCGAAACTGGGACGGAGGAAGTTAACCACCTTCAGGACCGGGTCGCGCCTACCCGTCACAGGACGTCCCGCCGATGCGATTCGCCGCTCGGCATGTCGACACTGAGGCCATCCCGTCTCCGGCCAATGACATGCCCCGCCAAGCTCGTCTGGAAATCCCCGGAGTTCCACTGCATCTCACGCAGCGCGGAGTGCGCTTCCAGCGCATGGTGGAAACCACCCTCGGACGCCCCGCCGCGATTCGCCCGCGTGGACGGCCGCCGCGCGCTATCGCCCAGTGACAGCCCAAGCAGGAACTTAATTAGCCACGTCCCCTTTTATTGCGCTTAGCCTCAATACGCGACCGCGAAAGCGCCATCAATTCCGCACGCCATTGGAGGTCTACAACGACCATCTTCGACTCACCGAAGCGAGCGCAGGAACGATTCACTGATCATGTTGCGCGTGGACCTTGAAACCGCCCACTTAATTAGCCACGTCCCCTTTAATTCAGACGCGGACGACTGCTACCATTTCAGGCGATTGTTGCGCAGGGCGTTCTGTGACCACGGCATCGCTCTGCATGCGTTCGTCCTGATGGACAATCACTTCCACCTCCTGGTTACTCCGGATGCCGCCGGAAGCCTGTCACGCGCGACGGGCTGGATTGGGCAATCCTACGTGCAGGCCTTCAACCTCCGGCACGGGCGCTGCGGCGCGCTCTGGCAAGGGCGGTTCAAATCGTGCCTGGTGCAGAACGAGCGCTACCTGCTGACGGTCATGCGTTATATCGAGCTCAATCCGGTTCGCGCCGCCATGGTCCACGCGCCAGAAAACTACCGCTGGTCGAGCGTGCACACGCACCTGGCCCGAGCGCGCGACCCGCTCATCACACCCCATCCGCTCTATCTCGTCATGGGACACGACCAGGCCGAACGCGCCATCGCGTACAAACAATGGCTGGACGCCGGCATCGCGCCGAAGGACCTGCAACATCTCCGCGCCTATGCCAGCCAGGAGCGTGCGCTCGGCGATGAACGCTTCCAACGCATGGTGGAAACCACCTTGGGACGTTCCGCCACATACCGCCCGCGTGGGCGGCCACGGCTTACCAGCGCGAGGGACGAGGCTTAATTAGCCACGTCCCCTTTATTTGGCTTACCAGCGCGAGGGACGAGGCTTAATTAGCCACGTCCCCTTTATTTGGCTTACCAGCGCGAGGGACGAGGCTTAATTAGCCACGTCCCCTTTATTTTGAATTCAAGGCGAACGGGTCGAGCCATGCCGCGGAGCCTACTCCAGCGAATGCTACGATGCTAGACCTGACCCCATGCTTTGTAATGCCTCGCTCCCCGTTGGATTTGGTCGCCCGTTGGTCCATTTTTCCCGGCCTCGAAGTAGGCTGTATCGTCCCATCCGAAACGATAAGCACGTCTTGAGCCGTTGCGATAGTCTCATAACTATGAGCAATCACAATGCGAGTGATGGGCAAAACAGGGGTCAGACTCTGAGGTTTCCCCACAAATCTCCCCACTCAATCAACACCTTGCGCGTGGATTGAGGGAACAGTGCACGCATGATGCGGTCATTCCTCACGGGTTACGAAGCCAGAGGAGACCACACCATGCGCGCCACCGAAGTATTGCAAAAGTGCCTGTGCGACGCACTCGGTTCGATGCACGCGCTACGCAGTCGAGTGTTGCTGCGAGCCGTCGAGGCCATGATTCACGGCAGACGTCTGACGCTGATCGATCTGGCACGTTCATGGCCAGGTGCGGAGCGCATCCGTGCGCCGCTCAAGGCACTGGATCGGCTACTTGGCAGCCACCACCTGCATGCCGAGCGCGTACACGTCTACAAGGCGATGACCCGTTGGCTGGTGCGTAGCAAGCAGCCCACCATCGTCATCGACTGGTCGGATCTGAAGGCCGATCGAAGCTGGCATCTGCTGCGAGCGGCGATACCGGTGGGCGGTCGTTCGCTGCCGATTCTGGACATGGTGTTTCCCGGCGGCCAGCAAGGCTCGCCGAAGGCCGAGAAGCAGTTCCTGCAACGCCTGGCACACGTATTGCCCCACGACGTGTGCCCGATTCTGGTGACCGACGCGGGCTTCCGCGGGCCATGGTTCCGGGCGGTCGAGGCGATGGGCTGGCAGTGGCTGGGACGCCTGCGCAACACGACGTATCTCAAGCCCACCGAGGTGTCGAATGAGCCGGCACAATGGGTGCCCTGCAAGGCCATGTATGTCTTGGCAACGCGCAAGCCGCGCGACTTCGGGGCCATGGAGGTGGCGCGCGGCAAGCCACTGACGGCGCGGGTGGTGCTGCACGCCAAGCCGCCTAAAGGTCGCAAGCATCGCAACCGGCAGGGCGTGCCGGCGCGCAATGCCAACAGTCGCAAGAACGCACAACGTGAGAGCGAACCATGGCTGCTGGTGGCCTCTCCTTCGCTGGCGCTCAGTGCGCGCCAGCTGATCGCGCTGTACGGGCGACGCATGCAGATCGAGCTGTCGTTCCGTGATCTGAAATCCCATCGCTACGGGCAGGGCTTCGAGGACAGCCTCACGCGCAAGGGCGCGCGCATCGAAGTGCTGCTGTTGCTCAGCGCGATGGCTGCGTTTGCCAGTTGGCTCGTGGGCATGGCATGCGAGAGCTGCGGTATCGACGCATGGCTGGCCCCGTTCCGATCGAAACGACGCCTCTACTCCATCATGCGGCTGGGACGCGAGGCGCTGGTGCGACGATGGTCGAGCGCGCGCCTAAGTGAACTCATCGATCAGCTGCGACACCCCAGCCCACAACTACTGGATCAACTGCGCCTGCCAGCATGAAAACGTGGGGAAACCTCAGGGTCAGACTCTGGTTTTCAAAATAAGTGCACTCTGACCCCTGTTTTGGCCCGGACGCATCGAACCCCGAGCCGTCAAACGAAGACCCAAACCGTTGCCACTCCTCACTCAACCACGTGCCATCGCTCGCGAAAAAATACGACGGTTTGGACATCCTAAGCGGCTTAAGTAAGTGCCATTCGAACCTGACCCCTTTTTCAATCGGCTTTCAAGTCGGACCAGTCCACGATGATGACGGGCCGCTCGCTGCGAACCAGCCAGCGCGCCATGGCCGCGTGAATGCGCTCGCGCTCGGCGTGCAAATGATGGTTGCCAAGCAGGCGATCCAATGCCTTCAGCGGCGCACGAATGCGCTGCGCATCCGGCCACGCGCGGGCGAGGTCGATCAAGGTCAAACGACGTCCCGAAATGGTGGCTTCCACCGCGCGCATCAGTACGCGAGAACGCAATGCATGAAGGGCGTGGAGTGATTCTCCCAGGCACTTTTGCAATACTTCGGTAGCACGCATGCGGCGGTCTCCTCTGGCTTCGTAACCCGTGAGGTAAGACCGCTTCATGCGTGCGCTGTTCCTTCAATCCACGCGCAACGTGTTGATTGATCGAGGAGATTCGTGGGGAAACCTCAGAACCTGACCCCTTTTGTGGACCCCTTTTGTGGTGGGGCGCGAAGCCTTGGTGAGACGATGGTCGAGTACGCGCTTGAACGATCTCATCGATCAGCTGCGACACTCCAGTTCACAACTGCTCGATCAACTCGGTGTGCCGACATGAATTCGTGGGGAAACCTCAGACTCTGACCCCTGTTTTGCTAACGCCTTGGGGCCTTGCGTTGAACTTGAATGTTGAAATCCTCGATCGGAATGATCCGACTGGTGTCGGGCGTGCCAGAGTACGGGTCGTCCAGATCGAAATCCACCTCAAGGTAAATTTGGTCGTCCGAGGTGCAATCGAACACCTTCTGATAAAGGTCGTCATCGAGAAAGATCGTATACGAAAGACCCAGGCTGGTCCCCATCTCGTCGTCGACAAGCAGCAGCGCATCAACCTCCCCGACATCATCCCAGCCATCCTCATCGGAGCTTTTCTGTTTGCCTGGAGGGACCGGTTGAAAGAGGACCGACGAAGAAAATATGTACGGCTCACCCAAGGCACCCCTGGGTGGTGGCTCGACCACTTTGAAATTCAGCTCACTGCGCCAAAATCCCGACCCGCTCCGCATCTCACGCCAAGACTTAAACTCAATTTCAAATTTGACTCTCATGGTCCCCTCCCTGATAGGCGAATGCTGCACGGTCAGACGCTAGGGATCAAGCAGTGCGTGGCCGACGATTGACCCCCGTTCTTACGTTCCTGGGGTCGGCCAAGAGCGGCCGACCGAGGAAAACACCTTCCGTCCAAAACCCGACCGGAGAAAGTGCACTCTGATCCTGAGGTTTCCCCACGAATCTCCTCGATCAATCAACACGTTGCGCGTGGATTGAAGGAACAGCGCACGCATGAAGCGGTCTTACCTCACGGGTTACGAAGCCAGAGGAGACCGCCGCATGCGTGCTACCGAAGTATTGCAAAAGTGCCTGGGAGAATCACTCCACGCCCTTCATGCATTGCGTTCTCGCGTACTGATGCGCGCGGTGGAAGCCACCATTTCGGGACGTCGTTTGACCTTGATCGACCTCGCCCGCGCGTGGCCGGATGCGCAGCGCATTCGTGCGCCGCTGAAGGCATTGGATCGCCTGCTTGGCAACCATCATTTGCACGCCGAGCGCGAGCGCATTCACGCGGCCATGGCGCGCTGGCTGGTTCGCAGCGAGCGGCCCGTCATCATCGTGGACTGGTCCGACTTGAAAGCCGATTGAAAAAGGGGTCAGGTTCGAATGGCACTTACTTAAGCCGCTTAGGATGTCCAAACCGTCGTATTTTTTCGCGAGCGATGGCACGTGGTTGAGTGAGGAGTGGCAACGGTTTGGGTCTTCGTTTGACGGCTCGGGGTTCGATGCGTCCGGGCCAAAACAGGGGTCAGAGTGCACTTATTTTGAAAACCAGAGTCTGACCCTGAGGTTTCCCCACGTTTTCATGCTGGCAGGCGCAGTTGATCCAGTAGTTGTGGGCTGGGGTGTCGCAGCTGATCGATGAGTTCACTTAGGCGCGCGCTCGACCATCGTCGCACCAGCGCCTCGCGTCCCAGCCGCATGATGGAGTAGAGGCGTCGTTTCGATCGGAACGGGGCCAGCCATGCGTCGATACCGCAGCTCTCGCATGCCATGCCCACGAGCCAACTGGCAAACGCAGCCATCGCGCTGAGCAACAGCAGCACTTCGATGCGCGCGCCCTTGCGCGTGAGGCTGTCCTCGAAGCCCTGCCCGTAGCGATGGGATTTCAGATCACGGAACGACAGCTCGATCTGCATGCGTCGCCCGTACAGCGCGATCAGCTGGCGCGCACTGAGCGCCAGCGAAGGAGAGGCCACCAGCAGCCATGGTTCGCTCTCACGTTGTGCGTTCTTGCGACTGTTGGCATTGCGCGCCGGCACGCCCTGCCGGTTGCGATGCTTGCGACCTTTAGGCGGCTTGGCGTGCAGCACCACCCGCGCCGTCAGTGGCTTGCCGCGCGCCACCTCCATGGCCCCGAAGTCGCGCGGCTTGCGCGTTGCCAAGACATACATGGCCTTGCAGGGCACCCATTGTGCCGGCTCATTCGACACCTCGGTGGGCTTGAGATACGTCGTGTTGCGCAGGCGTCCCAGCCACTGCCAGCCCATCGCCTCGACCGCCCGGAACCATGGCCCGCGGAAGCCCGCGTCGGTCACCAGAATCGGGCACACGTCGTGGGGCAATACGTGTGCCAGGCGTTGCAGGAACTGCTTCTCGGCCTTCGGCGAGCCTTGCTGGCCGCCGGGAAACACCATGTCCAGAATCGGCAGCGAACGACCGCCCACCGGTATCGCCGCTCGCAGCAGATGCCAGCTTCGATCGGCCTTCAGATCCGACCAGTCGATGACGATGGTGGGCTGCTTGCTACGCACCAGCCAACGGGTCATCGCCTTGTAGACGTGTACGCGCTCGGCATGCAGGTGGTGGCTGCCAAGTAGCCGATCCAGTGCCTTGAGCGGCGCACGGATGCGCTCCGCACCTGGCCATGAACGTGCCAGATCGATCAGCGTCAGACGTCTGCCGTGAATCATGGCCTCGACGGCTCGCAGCAACACTCGACTGCGTAGCGCGTGCATCGAACCGAGTGCGTCGCACAGGCACTTTTGCAATACTTCGGTGGCGCGCATGGTGTGGTCTCCTCTGGCTTCGTAACCCGTGAGGAATGACCGCATCATGCGTGCACTGTTCCCTCAATCCACGCGCAAGGTGTTGATTGAGTGGGGAGATTTGTGGGGAAACCTCAGACTCTGATCCCTGGTTTAGCAGCGATAGTCGGATTACTTTGCAGCCTCACATCCCGCCTCATCACAACGGATTGCTACGGGCGGCTTACCTTTTTCATAATTCAAATATAATTTTTTCTTTTCAGGTGCCACATGACCGGGTATACCCACTTCAGGGTACCGCAAATCTTTAGCTGTGATAGCCCGCGTTGGCGGCGAACTTTTGTATGTTACCTTGGGTGAATCGTCACCGAATATGGCTTGGTACCCCGTGACACCCAATCCAATAATACAAAGTGCCGCAATGAGGCCGAGTGAGAGATATGCTCTATCCTTTAAGTTTTTGATTTCCTTTAATGTGAACATAAGCGCGACAAAACATAGTGCTATAAGAACAATTATCGCGAAGGCGGTCTCAATAAAAGATGAAATTGCATCCATTATAATTTCTCCAAGGTAAATCCTTAGCTCTGCTGGGCGACTTTCAAAGTTCAACTTTTATGGCGGCCCAGAGAAATGTGTGGGAACCGGGGTCGAATAAAGGGGACGGAGGTAATTGAATCAGAGTAACGGGTAAACCGAGACGAAGGAAGTCAAACCCCGCCTTGGCGCTCTTCAAAGCTTAAACTCGGACTGCTTCACCATCTGGTGTCTTCCCGCTGGCCACACCGGACACAACGCCTCCACCACCTCCATCAACTCCACCCAATCGGAAAGGTCCCCCTTCCCCGGCAGCGAAGCCGACGCGACATAGCCGCCGACCAGCGGCTCGGCCACCCGGTCAGGATGCTTCATCGGCAATTTGGGCGAGGAGTTCATCCAGCAATTCCGTGCGGTCGAACAAGGCGAAGTATTCGCGTACCTCTGCCATGTTGAGCTTTCCGCGCTGAGCCCGCAACAACGCGCGAATGTCGTCGAGGTCACGCGTGCGGGACGGGTTGTTGGCCAGTGCCTGCAACTTGAAGCCGATCAAGCCCTCTGCGCTGATCACCCGCAGGGTACCAAGCGCCGTAGCGCGTTCGCTGGCTTCACCCAGCAATCGCCTCGCGATGGGGCGATGGGCGTAGAGCAGGTCCAGCCCTTCATCGCCGCGCAGATAGTTGGCCGCATCCTCGCTGCGATGCGCGCAGCGATAACCCAGGCCCAGCAGGATGCCGTGCAGGCGATCCGCGTCGCCCGCATCGACGAGGAAGTCTACGTCCCGAGTGGCGCGTACCACCTGGTGCGCCGCCAACGCCAGCCCGCCGATCAACGCGGGCGTCGTCTTGCAGCCGACAAACGCGGCTACGGCCTGCTTGATCTGATCAACCAAGCGCGACATGCGTTACATGTTCCGTCGGTATTCGCCACCCACGTCATACAACGCATGGCTGATCTGCCCCAACGAGTGCGTCTTCACCGCCTCCATCAGTGCCGCAAAGACATTCTTGCGATCCCGCGCGGTGTTCTGCAGGTAGGCCAGGCCGTGGTTGTCGTGGACGTGCTGCACGGGTGCGTCGGTGGAATCGGTGCCGTGCGTGTGCGAGGTCTCGCCCGCCGGCGCCAGCACATTGCGTGCCTTCTGGAACGCCTGCACGTTGGCGATCTGCTGCCCCTTCTCCTCCTCCGTCGACCGGATCAACTCAATCTCGGTGGCAATCTCCCCGCCATGATCCTTCGGCAGGAACGTATTGACGCCGATCAGCGGCAGCGAGCCGTCGTGCTTCTTGTGCTCGTAATACAGCGACTCTTCCTGGATCTTGCCGCGCTGGTACATGGTGTCCATCGCGCCGAGCACGCCGCCGCGCTCGCTGATCGCCTCGAACTCCTTGTACACGGCCTCTTCCACCAGGTCGGTGAGTTCCTCGACCACGTAGCTGCCCTGCCAGGGGTTCTCGTTGAAGTTGAGGCCGAGTTCCTTGTTGATGATCATCTGGATCGCCACGGCGCGGCGCACGGACTCTTCGGTGGGCGTGGTGATCGCTTCGTCGTAGGCGTTGGTGTGCAGGGAGTTGCAGTTGTCGAACAGCGCGTACAGCGCCTGCAGCGTGGTGCGGATGTCGTTGAACTGGATTTCCTGCGCGTGCAGCGAGCGGCCGGAAGTCTGGATGTGGTACTTCATCATCTGGCTGCGGCTTGAGGCGCCGTAGCGCTCGCGCATGGCGCGGGCCCAGATGCGGCGGGCGACGCGGCCGATCACGGTGTATTCCGGGTCCATGCCGTTGGAGAAGAAGAACGACAGGTTGGGCGCGAAGTCGTCGATCTTCATGCCGCGCGCGAGGTAATACTCCACGATGGTGAAGCCGTTGCTCAGGGTGAAGGCGAGCTGGCTGATCGGGTTCGCGCCCGCTTCGGCGATGTGGTAGCCGGAGATGGACACCGAGTAGAAGTTGCGGACCTTGTGCTCCACGAAGTACTGCTGGATGTCGCCCATCATGCGCAGGGCGAATTCGGTGGAGAAGATGCAGGTGTTCTGCGCCTGGTCCTCCTTCAGGATGTCGGCCTGCACGGTGCCGCGCACGCGGGTCAGCGTGTCGGCCTTGATGCGGGCGTAGGTTTCCGCATCGACCAGCTGGTCGCCGGTCACGCCGAGCAGGCCCAACCCCAAGCCGTCGTTGCCCTGGGGCAGTTCGCCGGCATACTGCGGGCGGCCGTTGGGGTACATCGCGGCGATGGTCTTTTCCGCCGCGGCCCAGCGCGCGGGATCTTCCTTGAGGTGTTTCTCCACGTTCTGGTCGATCGCGGTGTTCATGAACATCGCCAGGATCATCGGCGCCGGGCCGTTGATGGTCATGGACACCGAGGTGCTGGGCGCGCTGAGATCGAAGCCGGAGTACAGCTTCTTCATGTCGTCCAGCGTGGCGATGTTGACGCCGGAGTTGCCGATCTTGCCGTAGATGTCCGGACGCGGCGCCGGATCCTCGCCGTACAGCGTGACCGAGTCGAACGCGGTGGACAGGCGCGTGGCGGCGCCGCCCTGGCTGAGGTAATGGAAGCGGCGGTTGGTGCGCTCGGGCGTGCCCTCGCCGGCGAACATGCGGGTGGGGTCTTCGCCGCTGCGGCGGTACGGGTACACGCCGCCGGTGTAGGGGTAGTGGCCGGGCAGGTTTTCCTTGCCGAGGAACAGGAGCTGGTCGCCCCAGCTGTCGGTCTTCGGCGGCGCCACCTTGGGGATCTTCTGGTGGCTCAGCGACTCGCGGTAGTTCTCCACGCGGATCAGCTTGTCGCGCACCTTGTATTCGTTGACGTCCTTGGTGACGGACTCGCGCAGCTTCGGCCAGTCACGCAGCAGGTGGATGGACTCGTGGCTGAGCTCCTTCAGCGCGACGTTGTAGCGCTGGCGCAGCAGCAGCAGGGTGCGGTCCACGGCGCTGCCATCCTGGGGGTGCAGATCCTCGCCGTGGTACAGCTCCAGCGGCTTCGGCAGCTTGGCGTCGCCCAGTTCCTTCAGCGACTCGTAGTAGTGCTGCGCCTTGCTGGCGGCCTCGGCCTGGTGCGCGACCGAGGCGTTGATGCTGCGCCCCTGTTCGGCGATCTCGGCCAGGTAACGCACGCGGCTGCCGGGGATCAGCACGGTGGCGCGCGGCTCCTTCAGCGTGGTGTCGAGCTGGGGCTTGAAATCGCAGCCCGCTTTTCCGATTCCCGATTCCCCATTCCCGATTCCCAACTTGTGCCGCATCAAGCGGCACAAGTTCACGAACATCCAGGTGATGCCGGGATCGTTGAACTGGCTGGCGATGGTGGGGTACGCCGGCACGTCCTCGTCTTTCACGTTGAACGCGGTGCGGTTGCGCTTCCACTGCTTGCGCACGTCGCGCAGCGCGTCCTCGGCGCCGCGCTTGTCGAACTTGTTGAGTACGATCAGCTCGGCGAAGTCGATCATGTCGATCTTCTCCAGCTGGCTGGCGGCGCCGTAGTCGCTGGTCATCACGTAGGCGGGGAAATCGACCAGGTCGACGATCTCCGAATCGCTCTGGCCGATGCCGGCGGTCTCGACGATGACCAGGTCGTAGGGCTGGCTCTTGAGGAAGTCGATGCAGTCGTGCAGCACGGTGTTGGTGGCCGCGTGCTGGCGGCGGGTGGCCATCGAGCGCATGTAGACGCGATGGCTGCGCAGCGAGTTCATGCGGATGCGGTCGCCCAGCAGCGCACCGCCGGAACGGCGGCGGGTGGGATCGACGGCGAGCACGGCGATGCGCATGTCGGGGAAGGCGTGCAGGAAGCGCAGCAGCAGTTCGTCGACCACGCTGGATTTGCCGGCGCCGCCGGTACCGGTGAGGCCGAGCACGGGCGTGTGCTTGCCGGCCAGCTTCCACTGCTTGCGCAGGCGGTCGAGTTCGGCGTCGGTGTAGCTGCCGCCTTCCAGGCTGGTCAGCACGTGGCCGATGCTGATCTCGTCGTCGACGTCGGGCGTGGCGTGGCTGGCCGCCTCGCGCTGGGTGAGGCGCGACTCGCGGCCCTGCTGCGCGCGGCGGATCACGTCCTCGATCATCTCCACCAGGCCCAGCTTCATGCCGTCGTTGGGGTGGTAGATGCGCTCCACGCCGTAGGCTTCCAGCTCCCTGATCTCTTCCGGGGTGATGGTGCCGCCGCCACCGCCGAACACGCGGATATGGCTGGCGCCCTTCTCCTTGAGCATGTCGACCATGTACTTGAAGTACTCGACGTGGCCGC
The DNA here is from genome assembly GCF_052978425.1 of Rhodanobacter sp. UC4437_H4. Classification (NCBI taxonomy): domain Bacteria; kingdom Pseudomonadati; phylum Pseudomonadota; class Gammaproteobacteria; order Lysobacterales; family Rhodanobacteraceae; genus Rhodanobacter; species Rhodanobacter sp. UC4437_H4. The sequence continues at coordinate 3,733,337 of NZ_CM129673.1, read as the reverse complement.
CCTGGTAGGACGACATGGCGATCGCGTCGGCATCCTCCTGCAGCGCGGCGCGCACCACGTCCTCGACCGAGCGGTTGTGGCCGAGGTGGATCACCTCCGCGCCCTGGGCCTGGATGATCCGCCGCATGATGTTGATCGCCGCGTCGTGGCCATCGAACAGGCTGGCCGCGGTGACGAACCGCAGTGGGGTGGTTTCCGTCTGCGGGGCGCTGGCGGGGACGTGCTTGGCGGGGGAACTCATGGCAACTCCGGACATCGTGTGCTTGAACCGTTCGATTCTAGTGGGAATCGGCATCAAGGGCTTGGACGGGGTCAGCCTGATGCGAGGCGCGCCGGGGTGTTCCTCCGGCATCCGGCGGCGCCCCACGTGGTGGCTGCCACCACGTTTTGCCGACATACTCGGCTCAGACAGGTGACGCCATCGGCGCGCCGACCAAGGCGAACGGGTAACGGACCGCGGCAGGGAGCGGCGCCAGGCAACTTAAACGCACTGGAGGAATGCACGCATGAAGAAGGTGATATTCGCGGCCATCTTTGCCTTGGTCGCGGTGGTCGCGCAGGCCAGCTCGGTCAAGGATCTCGAATCCTCCGCCGTCATCGACGGCAGCATCGTGGTGACCACGGATGGCTCGGTGCGGACCACGCAGATCGATGAGCCCGAGAAGTACGGTCCCATCGCCGAGATGGTGCGCAACGCCGCGCTGAAGTGGCGCTTCCAGCCCGTGCTGCGCCATGGCGAACCGGTGGTGGCGAAAGCCAGCATGCATGTCCGCGTGGTGGTCAAGAAACTGTCCAAGGGCCGCTATGCCGCGCGCATCACGGGCGCGACGTTCGGCGACGACGACCTCGTGCCCACCAACGAGCTGCGATATGCGGACAGCCAGCGGGTCATGCCGATCTACCCCGCCGCCCCGGCCAAGGCCGGTGTGGACGCCACGGTGTACGTGGTGTTGCGCGTGAACCGCAGCGGCCGCGTCGCCGATGCCGTGGCCGAACAGGTGAACCTTGGCAGCCCCGGGGCCGAAGTTCTGGCGCGCAGATACCGCCGTGCCTTCGCCGAGGCGGCGCTGGAGGCGGCGCGCAAGTGGACTTTCAAGGTCCCCACCACCGGCGAGCTGGCCGCCAGATCGGACTGGACGGCTCGCGTCCCGATCAATTTCCACATCGAATCACCGCGCCATGGCGATGCCGTGCCGGTCTGGCAGACCTACGTTCCCGGGCCGTACACGCCCGCCCCATGGGTTCACCGCCCGGGGCAAGACGCCGGCGATGCCATTGCCGAGGGTGCGCTGCAGACCGATGGCACCGGCCCGGTACTGCTCAGCAAACCGGACCAGGGCTGACAAGCGGCGAATAGCGCGCCGTCCGGTGGCGCGGAAGCGGCGCTTGCCCAAGGACACGCCATGGTAGCGATCACGCCGCCGCAGGCGTGGCTCAGGCCTGGTCGCAGAAGAGGTTCGGCGAACCCACCACGCGCGCGCCCACCGTTTCCCCGCGCAGGAAAGCAAACGCCGCGTTGATCACCTCGGGCGCATCGAGCACGCGGCGGTGACCGAGGCCCTGCGTCGTGTACAGCCGCGCGCCGGAGCAGTACTGGGCGTAGCGCTCGCCCTCGCCCCAGGGCACCTCGGTGTCATCGAGGTCGTGCACGATCAGCACGGGCTGGCCCAGCGCGGGCAGGTGGCGATGCACCTGCAGTTGTTCGACGCTGACGCCGGTGCGGCGCAGCAGCCAGTCGAAGAATGGTTGTTGCAGGTGTTCGCCCAGGCGCACGAAGCGGAAAAAACGGCTGGCCGCGGCCTTCATGTCTGCCGCCGGCGCCACCAGGATCAGCCGCCGCGCATGCCAACTCTCGTCCTGCGCGAAGACGACAGCGGCGCCACCCAGCGAGTGGCCGACCGCCAGCGCGGCGTTGCCGTAATGTTCGCCGATCGCGTGGATGGTCGCGGTGAACTCCGGCAGCGTGCACAGCGTGCCGCTGCTGTGGCCGTGGCCGGGCTGGTCGAACGTGACCACGGCGAATCCCAGCGCGCGCAAGCGCGCCACCCACGGCAGGAAGCGCAGGCCGAAGCTGGACCAGCCGTGCGCCAGCAGCGCATACGGCTGGGTCGAGGGATCGCCCCAGACATAGGTGGCGATGGTTTCGCCGTTGACGTGCAACTCGCCGCGGCGCATGTCCGCGTCGCCTTGCACGGCTTCGGCGCGGCTGCGGCTGCTGGCGAACGGGGTGGCAAACAGGCGCGCGGCGCGGTTCACGGTGCGCCCGGGCGCGATCCGCCCGCCCAGCACGAAGCCGGTGCGCACGGTGCCGAGCCTGATTTTTTCGATGACGGTGGACATGGGTCTCGCCTCAGGTTTGCCAGCTGCGCCACAGGCGCTCGAAGGCCGCGCGGGTGCGCTGGCCGGCTTCGTCGAATCCGAACAGCCCGGCGTCGTGGTGCAGGCCGAGCATCAGGGCGTAGATCTCGAAGGCGAGCTGGGCGACGTCGGTGTCGCTGCGCAGGTGGCCCAGTTCCACCGCCTGCGCGATCGCCTTCTGCAGTTCGTCGCGCCAGCCGGCCTGCTGCCGCACCACGCCGTCGTGCAGCGCGCCGTCGCGGCCGTCGTACTCGCTCACGGCCGACAGCAGCACGCAGCCGCTCTGGTGCTCGCGGCTCCACTCGAACCAGTGCGCCACGATCGCGCGCAGCCGCGGCAGGCCGCGCGGCTGCTTCAGCGCGGGCAGCAGCACCCGGGTCACGAAGCGCTGGCGGCCGGTGTCGAGCACGGCCAGTTGCAGGTCTTCGCGCGAGCCGAAGTGGGCGAACACGCCGCTCTTGGACATGCCCACGTCGCTGGCCAGGCCGCCGATCGACAGGCCTTCCAGCCCGTCGCGACGGGCCAGCGCGTAGGCGTGGTCGAGGATGGTGTCGCGGGTGGCCGCGCGCTTGCCGGGGCGGGTTGCGAGTGTCATGGCGGAAAAATAGCACGACCGTTCGTTCTATATCAAATGACACTCACACAGTCTCGGCGGACCTTGCGGCTATGCTTCACCACTGCACGCCATGGAGGATTCCGCATGAAAATCCGCAACCTGGGCATTCCGCTCGCCACTGCCCTGCTGGCCGCCTGTGTCACCTCGCCGACCGGCCGCTCGCAGCTGATGGTGGTGTCGGACAGCCAGATGAGCCAGATGGGGCTGGCCGCTTTCAACGACATGCGCAAGCAGGGCAAGTTCGTCGACGCGCCGCGCGAGCGCGCGTATGCCACCTGCGTGTCCCGCGCGCTGGTCGCGGTGCTGCCGCCGCCGTGGAATACCCAGCAGTGGGAAGTGCAGATCGTTGGTGACGACACCGCCAACGCGTTCGCCCTGCCCGGTGGCCGGATCGGCGTGAACAAGGGCATGTTCAAGCTCGCCGACAACCAGGACCAGCTGGCCGTGGTGCTCGGCCACGAGCTGTCGCACGTGGTGGCACGCCACGGCGCGGAGCGCGTGTCCGACAACATGGCGGCGCAGGCGGCGGTGGCCGCCGGCACGGTGTACGCGGGCAGTCGCGGCGGCGACGCCAACACCGCGGCGGCGCTGCTCGGCGCCGGGGCGGAACTGAGCATCCTGCTGCCGTTCTCGCGCACGCAGGAAAGCGAGGCCGATACCTTGGGCCAGCGCTACATGGCGCAGGCCGGTTTCGATCCGCGCGCGGCGGTGGTGCTGTGGCAGAAAATGGGCGCGCAGGGCGGCAGCAAGCCGCCGGCATTTCTTTCCACGCATCCCGCGCCGGGCAACCGCGCCGAGGCGCTGGGTCGGCAGGCGCAGCAGTTGCTGCCGGTCTATCAACACGCACGCGCCAGCGGCCACGCACCGGACTGCCACTTGTGAACGGCGCTTGATCGCCGCCTGAACGAGCCACGCGCGGCGGGTCAACTGCCCGCCGCGCATCCCGTTTTCCATCCTGCCTGCCGCCTGACGCGGCGCCGACGGAGAACGCGATGTTGCGCAGCCCACTCAAGTTTGCCCTGCTGGCCGGTTTCGGCCTGAGCCTTGCCGGCGCGCTGTATGCGCCGCCCGCCACCGCGCACACGCGGGTCGCGGTGGGCGTGAGCATCGGCGTGGCGCCGCCGCCGGCCCGCTTCGAACGCGTCCCGCCGCCACGCCGCGGCTACGTCTGGGCGCCCGGTTACTGGCGCTGGAACGCGCCCGCGCATCGTCATGTCTGGGTCGGCGGCTACTGGGTGCGGATGCGTCCGGGCTACCACTACCGACCGGCGCATTGGGTCCGTCACGGCCACGATTGGCGCTTCCGGCGCGGCTACTGGGGCCGCTGAGGGCGGCGGCCCGCGGCGCTCCATCCGCAGCCGGCTTGACGCGCCGCACCATCGCCGCCGGGGACGACGTACTAAACTTGGCGTTTTGACTGATCGCCCCGGCCCTGGTCGGGGCGATCGATTTCGTCCCTTACCACCATCGAGCGGGCCGCGTGCCTGCACCTTAGTCGGCGAGGCCTGCGGGCAACGTCAATCCATGGAGTCACCGTCGCAATGATTTTTGAAACCATCGCCAAGACCGGCCACGAAGAAGTCGTGTTCTGCCACAACGCCGACGCCGGCCTGAAGGCCATCGTCGCGATCCACAACACGGTGCTGGGCCCCGCGCTCGGCGGCCTGCGCATGTGGCCGTACAAGTCCGAGGCCGAAGCGGTGAACGACGTGCTGCGCCTGTCGCGCGGCATGACCTACAAGAACGCCGTGGCCGGCCTGAACCTGGGCGGCGGCAAGGCGGTGATCATCGGCGATCCGAGCAAGGACAAGTCCGAGGCGCTGTTCCGCTCCTTCGGCCGCTTCATCAACTCGTTGAACGGCCGCTACATCACCGCCGAGGACGTCGGCATCGACGTCAACGACATGGAATACGTGTTCCGCGAAACCGAGTACGTCACCGGCGTGCACCAGGTGCACGGCGGCTCGGGCGATCCCTCGCCGTTCACCGCCTACGGCACGCTGCAGGGCCTGATGGCCACGCTGCAGTTCAAGCACGGCAACGAGGACGTGGGCAAGTACAGCTTCGCGGTGCAGGGCTGCGGCCACGTCGGCGGCGAGTACATCAAGCTGCTGCGCGAACAGGGCGCCAAGGTGTTCGTCACCGACATCAACAAGGAAGCGGTGCAGCGCTGCGTCGACGAACTCGGTTGCGAAGCGGTGGGCCTGGACGAGATCTACGACGTGGACGCCGACGTGTACTCGCCGTGCGCGCTGGGCGGCACGCTGAACGAGCAGACCATCAACCGCATCAAGGCGAAGATCATCTGCGGCCCGGCCAACAACCAGCTGGCCACCGACGAGATCGGCGACGAGCTGAACCGCCGCGGCGTGCTGTATGCGCCGGACTACGCGGTCAACGCCGGCGGCGTGATGAACGTGTCGCTGGAGATCGACGGCTACAACCGCGAGCGCGCGATGCGCATGATGCGCACGATCTACTACAACCTGGGCCGCATCTTCGAGATCAGCAAGTCGCAGGGCGTGCCGACCTACCTGGCCGCCGACCGCATGGCCGAGGAGCGCATCGCCGCGATCGGCAAGATCAAGCTGCCGCACATGGGCAATGGCGGCACCCGCTTCCAGGGCCGCATGCGCGGGCAGTGATCCCGACGGTTGCGCAAGACAAGGGCCGCGTCGCGAGGCGCGGCCTTTTTCATGGCAATCACGCCAGGCAGACGCCGTTGCGGCCGGCGTGCTTGGCCGCGTACATCTGCTGGTCGGCGCGGGCGACGGCTTCCATGAAACCCTCGCCGCGGCGATATTGGGTCACGCCGGCGGAAAAGCTGAAGGGCTGGCCCTCCGCTGCCCGCAATCCGCGCACGCCCCGGAGCAGACGATCGACCGTGGCGAGCGCGTCGACCCCGGCGCTGTCCGGCATCAGCACGAGAAACTCCTCGCCGCCCCAGCGGGCCACCATGTCCGAGCCGCGCAGCAGGTCGCGCACCGTATCCGCGAATGCGCGCAGAACGCGGTCGCCGCCAGCGTGGCCGAGCGTGTCGTTGATTTCCTTGAAGTGATCCAGATCGATCAGCGCCACCGAGAAGATCGTGCCGCTGCGCTCGGCGCGTGCCTGCTCCTGGGCCAGGCGATCCTGCGCGTGGCGGCGGTTGGCGAGTCCGGTGAGTTCGTCGTAGGCGGCGAGCCGCTGCACTTGCTCCAGTGCGCTGGCCAGCGCCACGCGCTGTTCGCGCAGGTTGGAGCGCAGGCGCGAGAGTCGCGACGCCACGTACGAAATCACCGGCAGCACGATCAGCAGCATGCCAAGGGCGGAAATGTCGTCGAGCATTTCCGGCGAGTCCAGCGACCACCCGATGGCGGGGGCGCGCTGCCACTCCATCACCGCGATGCTGACCAGAAAGCTTGCCAGCGCGAAGATGGTGAGCCGGGCGATGCGCTGCCACGGCAGCGAGAACGCGCCGAAGGTGAATACCAGCAGCAGCGGGCACAATGCCAGGTGGCGCGCGCTGCCGGCGGACATGTAGGCGTAATCCACGGCCACGATCGCCAGCACGGTCTGCCATTCGGTGAGCGCCGGATCGGCAAAGCGCAAGCTGAAGCCGCTGCGCAACGCGGCGTAGATGAGCCCCTGCCCGATCGCTTCGATCACGCCCAGGATCAGCAGGTTTTCCCAGCTCATCCAGCCCAGGAAAACGCCGCCTGCAAAGAACAGCGCGCAGCCCGCGGTGGCCACGCAGGCGATCAGCCACTGGCGCAGCCGGATGCGCTGGTGTCGCTCCGACCCCAGGATGATCTTGTCCAACCGCTGCATCAACGTTGTCACGTGGGCCTTGCCACCTCTTGTCGCCGGGGCAGACATGGGGTGCACCATGGGCAACTGTGCCCATGGACAACCTGCAAGGCGGCCCGAACTCTGACGGTTGCCCGCCGTCGTCTTGCGACACGGCAACGGCCGGGGCGGCGAAAACTTTAGCCGGTCCCCGCGCAGCACTCGGTGAAGGCCGCCTGGCGGCACTCCCGCGGCCATTGCGTGGGCACGCCAGACTGTCCATCCCCCTTCCGGCTTTGCGTATGCGCGGCGGTCAACGAATAATCGGGTACGGGAGGTGCCACGGATGCGCAGGATGATGATCTGGCTGGGTTGCGGCATGTTCGCGCTGGTGCTGCTGATGATCAGCGGGCTGTTGCTCGCCGATCGGCTGACCCCGCGCGCCACCGGTGCCCCGAGCAGCGCGTTGCCGATGCAGCCGGCGCAGACCCCGATCGATCGCGAACTGGCCCCGTACCTGGCCGCGCACCCCGGCGAGACCGCGGCGACCCTGCTGCCCGACGGCCTGGACGCGTTCGCCGCGCGCGCCGCCTCCGCGCGCCTGGCCGGGCGCAGCCTGGACCTGCAGTACTACATGTGGCACGACGACCTGGTCGGCCACCTGCTGGCGCGCGAGGTGTACGCCGCGGCCGAGCGCGGCGTGCGCGTGCGCCTGCTGCTCGACGACATCAACACCAAGGGGCTCGACCCGGCGCTGCTGGCGCTGGACGCGCACCCGAACATCGAGGTGCGCCTGTACAACCCGTTCCGCAACCGCAGCGGCGTGTGGCGCCTGCTGGAGATGGTGCAGCGTTTCTTCAGCGTCAACCACCGCATGCACAACAAGGCGTGGATCGCCGACGGCCGCGTCGCGCTGGTCGGGGGGCGCAACATCGGCGACGAGTACTTCGACGCCAATCGCAGCGTGAATTTCCGCGACCTCGACATGCTGTTGCTCGGTCCGGCCGTGGCCGACGCCAGCGCGATCTTCGACGACTTCTGGAACTCCAGCGCCGCGGTGCCGATCGAGGCGCTGAACCCGCAGACACCGGAAAACCTGCACAGGCTGGTGGCCGCGCTCGCCCACGAGTCCGCCGACGCGGCCGCGCAGGTCTACCTTGGCCGCGTCGCCGCCTCGCCTTCGGCGCAGCGCCTGACCAACCACGAGCTGGTGCCGCACTGGAGCGCGAACATCACCGTGGCATCCGATCCGCCGCAGAAGACAAAAGGCGCCGACCGCCGCGGCTGGCTGCAGCCGCGGCTGGCCGCGCATCTCGACGGCATGCATCGCGAGGTACTGCTGATCTCGCCCTACTTCGTCCCCGGCAAGCAAGGCACGGCGACCCTGCTCGGGCTGGCACGCGGCGGCACCCGCGTCGGCGTGGTCACCAACTCGCTGGCCGCCAACGACGTGCCGGCCGTACACAGCGGCTACGAGCGCTATCGCGATCGGTTGCTGGATGGCGGCGTGAGCCTGTTCGAGATCCGTCGCCACGGCCCGGTCGCCACCCACGGCCTGTTCGGCAGCAGCGGCGCCAGCCTGCACACCAAGGCATTCGTGATCGACGGCGCGCGCGGCTTCGTCGGATCGTTCAACCTCGACCCGCGCTCGGCCAACCTCAACACCGAGATGGGCGTGCTGTTCGACGACCCCGGCCTGGCCCGCGACCTGCGCCAGGAATACCTGCGGCTGGCCGCGCCGGTGCTCAGCTACGCGGTGCGCCGCGGCGCGGATGGCTCGACACAGTGGCTGGACCGCAGCACGCAGCCGCCGCAGGTGCTGGAGCACGAGCCCGACACCAGCTGGTGGCTGCGCACGACCACCCGCGCGATCAGCTGGCTGCCGATCGAATCGCAGCTGTAGGGACGCACGGGCCAGGCGGCGCCGCGTGCGCTAAAATCAGCAGCTCGCACCCAAGGAACCACCATGCGCCCGTTCCCGCTCGGAGAGGACATCGACCTGTTGCGCGAATCCGTGCATGCGTTCGCGGAGAAGGAGATCGCCCCGCGCGCCGACCGCATCGACCGCGACAACCTGTTCCCCGCCGACCTGTGGAAGAAGTTCGGCGAGATGGGGCTGCTCGGCGTGACCATTCCTGCCGAATACGGCGGCAGCGGCATGGGGTTCCTCGCGCACATGGTGGCGATGGAGGAGATCTCGCGCGCTTCCGGTTCGGTGGGCCTGTCCTACGGCGCGCACTCCAATCTCGCCGTGCAGAACATCTTCCACAACGGCAACGAGGCGCAGCGGCGCAAGTACATCCCGAAACTGTGTTCGGGCGAGTACGTCGGCGCGCTGGCGATGAGCGAGCCGGGCGCCGGCTCGGACGTGGTCGGTTCGATGAGCTGCAAGGCCGAGAAGAAGGGCGACGCCTGGGTCGCCAACGGCAACAAGATGTGGATCACCAACGGCCCGGACGCCGACGTGCTGCTGGTCTACATGCGCACCGCGCCGCGCGTCGCCGGCAGCCGCTGCATGACCGCCTTCATCGTCGAGAAAGGCATGAAGGGCTTCCACACCGCGCAGAAGCTGGACAAGCTGGGCATGCGCGGCTCCAACACCTGCGAGCTGGTGTTCGAGGATTGCGCGATCCCCGAGGAGAACATCGTCGGCGAGGTCAACGAGGGTGTACGCGTGCTGATGAGCGGCCTGGACACCGAGCGGCTGGTGCTCTCCGGCGGCCCGATCGGATTGATGCAGGCATCGCTGGACCTTGCCCTGCCCTACGTGCGCGAGCGCAAGCAGTTCAACGCGCCGATCGGCACGTTCGGCGTGATGCAGGCGAAGATCGCCGACATGTACACGCGGCTGCAGTCCTCGCGCGGCTTTGCCTACATGGTCGCGCAGCAGTTCGACAACGGCGTCAAGTCGCGCATCGACCCGGCCGCGTGCCTGCTCAACGCCTCGGTCAACGCGGTGCAGGTGGCGCTGGAGGCCATCCAGACCCTCGGCGGCAACGGCTACATCAACGAGTTCCCCGCCGGGCGCCTGCTGCGCGACGCCAAGCTGTACGAGATCGGCGCCGGCACCAACGAGATCCGCCGCATGCTGATCGGCCGCGAACTCTTCCACGGCAAGGCATGAACCACATGCGCCGACAAAGGCATCGGCGCCGGCACATCGAACCGAATTCCGCCGCATGTTGATCGGCCGCGAACTCTTCCACGGCAAGGCATGAAGCAAGGCGCCGAGGGAAGGCGCCAGACATGAAAAGGCCCGCACGACGCGGGCCTTTTCATCACGCATGACTCGCGCGTTTCAGAACGTCCAGTTGAAGCTGATGGTGCCGGTCTGACCCTGCTGGTGCTGGCCGGCGTAGCGGTCGTAACCCAACTGCAGGCTGGCCGCCGGGCTCATTTGCCAGTCCAGCGTGGTGCCAAGCACGCTGCCGTAGCGCGCCAGCCCGATGCCGCCGACCGGGGCAAACTGGTTGACGCCGCTGAAGCTGGCGTCGACCCACTCGCCACGCAGGCCGAAACTCTGCTGCCACAGCAGGCGCGTGCGCAGGCTGAGGCTGCCGCCATGCGCCAGCGCCCACGTGCGCGTGGCGCGCACGCCCAGGCCGGCCTGCCACAGGGCGGTGGTCTGCGCTCCCGACTTCAGTCCGAAGCCATAGGCGCCGACCTCATTGAAGCCATCGCGTTGCAGCTGGGCGTACTGCATGTCGACGTACGGCGTCAGCTCGGTGCGACCCAGCGCAAGGCGGTAACCGCTCTCGCCATAAGCCACGCCGTAGCGGCCATTGACGTTGCTGGCCACGCCGGTGACCTGGTTGCCCAGTTGCACCTGGCGACGCATCATCTCGCGATAGCTGCCAAGCCCGAAGCGGCCCATGGTGTACCACGAGCCGTGGATGATGCCGCCGTACAGCATGCCTTCCAGCGCGTGGCTGCGGCCCTGGTCGGCACTGCCGGCCAGCCGGCCCAGCCCCTCGCTCTGGCTGATCGCGTAACCAGCCACCGCATTGCCGCCGCCGAACCGGTAATCCTGGCCGACCAGCCAGCCACTGAGATCGACGCCGACGTTGCTGTAGCCGCTGCGCGACAGGTCGCCGTGATAGCCGAGGTTCTGCGTCCAGCCACCGGGCTGAGGGTTGTCGACCAGCGTATCGAAACGATCCGACAACGCGCGCGTGCCGGCGTTGATCGCCTCCAGCGTCATCGCGGCACTGGCCGCGTGCAGTTGGCCGGACAGGCTCTCCAGCGAATTCTGCAGCGCCGGGATGCCCTGCGTGTGCTGCAGGTTGCCGGCGCCCTCGATGAAGCCCAGCGATGCCGGCGCGATCCCCGACGGCGCCGCCGGACCCAGTTGGGTGTTGATCTGGTCGAATGCCGTCTGCACGCGCTGGGCCGCACCGTAGGACGCGGCGGTATAGCCCATCCCCTGCACGGCCGTGGCTTGCACCTGGGTCACGTTGAGCCAGGCGTTGTTGCCGTCGTAATTGAGCGTGGCGGTGAGCAAGGTGACGTTGGATGCCTTGTTCAGCGCACTGAACGTCCCGGTGAGGCCGCCGGTCGCGGTGAGCACGTCGGTGTGCGTGTTGACCGTGTAGCCGGAGTCGTAGCCGGTGACGTACAGGTCGCCGCCGTTGAGCGTGGCGGTGCCGGTCACGCGCAATGCCGAACCCAGCGAAAGCGCCAGTCGCCCGCTGCTCTGCTGGGTGTAGTTCCCAGCCACGTTGACGTCGCCGCCGGCCACGGCCAGCACGCCGGCATTGCCCACGTTGCCGCCGATATCGTGGGTCTGGCTCAGCGTGCCGGCGGTGCCGATGTTGACGCTGCCGCCCAGCGACTTCGCCGTGAGCGTGCCGCCCAGCACCTGGGTCATGCCGGTGTAGCTGGCCGCCTGGGTCAGGTTGAGCGTGCCGGTGCCTTGCTTGATCAGGCCGCCCGCGCCGGAGATCGGGTTGTTCCAGTTGGAGCTGCCGGTAAAGCTGACGGTGACGTCGCCCCAGTTGAACTTCGCCGGGCCGTCGACCGCCCGCCCGACGTTCAACGCGCCGTAGCCGAAGACCGGGTCCGGGCCGGCGGCGCCGAGATCGTCGGCGGTGCCGAGCAGGGTCTGCCGCACCAGATCATTGGTGAAGTACGGGAACGCCTGCCACACCACGGCTGCGGCGCCGGAGATTTCCGGTGCAGCGAACGAGGTGCCCTTGACGATCCAGTAATCCGGGCTCGTCGTGCTGGCCGTTGCATCCTTGTCCAGCACGATCACGTCGCCCGGCGCGGCCAGGCAGTAGTCCATCGCCTTGCCGCAGGCGTTGGAATAACTGGCCAGCTGAGTCGGGTGCAGGCTGTCCAGCGCCACCGCGACCAGCCAGCCCTGCTCCAGATCGGGCGACAGCGTGGGCAAGGCGGCGATGTCGCTGGGATCAGTCCTGGATTCGTTGCCCGCGGCGAACACCACCAGGCCGCCGTGCTGCACCACGAAGGGTCGATAGGCGGCAGCGAAAGCCTGGTTGATCGAGGCGTCGGTGGTATCCCAGTAGATGCCGCCCCATGAATTGTTCATCACCTGCACGCCGGCATTGATCAGCGCCGGGTTCAGGGTCTGCGCGAAAAAGTCCGCGTCGGCGGCGGTGACCTTGTTGCCCTGGCCCGAACCGTCGTCGGTCGGCTCGGTGTCGCTGATGATGCGCGCCGATACCAGTTTGGCCCCGGGGGCGATGCCGCCCGGGAACTTGTCGAAAGCCGCGCCGGCGGCAATCTCCGATACCCAGGTGCCGTGCCCGACCACGTCGTCGATGGAGGTGTTGTTGAGCGTCGGGTCGACGTAGATCAGCTCCTGCGTGACCCGACCGGCCACGGTCGGATTGCTGCGCATGATGCCGCTGTCGACGATGCCCAAGGTGATGCCGGCGCCGGTGAAGCCCTTGCTGTGTGCGGCGTAGGTGTTGGTGAGACCGAGCTGGGCGTCGATCGGCGGCTGATCGGCCGGCGGCGGTGCCGGTGGTGGTGCCGGCGGCGGAGCGGGTGGTGGCCCGGATGGAGTGACCGGCGGCGCCTTGACCATGCCGCCGCCACCGCCGCAAGCACCCAGTGCAAACGCCAAGGCCGTCACCAAGGCGACGTTGCGTCGACGCATTCCCGCCACAGTCCTGCTCATGTTCCTTCTCCCGTCTCGTTCAGCACGCCGACCGCCAACGCTCGATCGCGGCAGTAGTATCCCCCCGGATCGGCGTATCTTCGCACAACAAATGTCATGAAAAACGCGCCGATATGTGCGCTTCGTCTACTGCCGGGGCCATTTGCCGTTGCCGGGAGCGCACTGCGATAATCCAGAGGTTCATTCCGGGCATTTGGCCCGTCGATTGCCACCTTTCAGTACCCCAGCGGAGTGTCATCATGTCGGACGTAAGCATCGTCATCACCGGTTCCAGGCGCACCGCCATCGGCTCCTTCCTCGGCCAGTTCACCGGCGTGCCCACCCCGAAGCTCGGCGCCACCGCGATCCGCGCGGCGCTGAAGCAGTCCGGCGTGGCGCCGGCCGAGGTCAGCGAGGTGATCATGGGCTGCGTGCTGCCGGCCAACCTGGGCCAGGCCCCCGCGCGCCAGGCGGCGCTGGCCGCCGATCTGCCGGCCGGCACCGGCTGCACCACGATCAACAAGGTGTGCGGCTCGGGCATGAAGGCGATCATGCTCGGCCACGACCTGATCAAGGCCGGCTCGGCCAGCGTGGTGGTGGCCGGCGGCATGGAGTCGATGACCAACGCACCACACATGGTGCAGGCGCGTACCGGCATCCGCTACGGCGATGGCCAGCTGGTCGACCACATGGCCTGGGACGGCCTGACCAACCCCTACGACGGCAAGTCGATGGGGGTGTTCGCCGAATCCTGCGCCGACAAGTACCACTTCACCCGCGAGGAACAGGACGCCTACGCGATCGAATCGGTCAATCGCGCCAAGGCAGCCCAGGCGAGCGGTGCGTTCGCCGACGAAATCGTCCCGGTCACGGTCAGCGGTCGCAAGGGTGACGTGCTGGTCGACACCGACGAGCAGCCCGGCCGCTCCGACATCGCCAAGGTGCCCACGCTCAAGCCCGCGTTCCGCAAGGAGAACGGCACCGTCACCGCCGCCAGCTCGTCCAGCATCTCCGACGGCGCTGCCGCGGTGGTGCTGATGTCCGCCGACGACGCGGCCAGCCGCGGGTTGAAACCGCTGGCCCGCATCGTGGCCCATGCCACCCATTCGCAGGAGCCGGAATGGTTCACCACCGCGCCGGTCGGTGCGATCCGCAAGGTGCTTGAAAAAGCCGGCTGGAAGGTCGAGGACGTCGACCTGTGGGAGATCAACGAGGCATTCGCGGTAGTGGCGATGACGCCGATGAAGGAGCTGGGCATTGCGCACGACAAGCTCAACGTCAACGGCGGCGCCTGCGCGCTCGGCCACCCGATCGGCGCCAGCGGTGCGCGACTGGTGGTGACGTTGATCAACGCCTTGAAAACGCGGGGATTGCGTCGCGGCGTCGCCTCGCTGTGCATCGGCGGCGGCGAGGCGACGGCGATTGCGGTGGAGTGCACCGACTGACACGACAAGGCGCCGTCCATCCCGCCGCCTTCACCTGACGCTTGCGTAAATCGTTTTGCCGGCAAGGCCCGCAGCACCATGAAAGATGTGGCGCAATGCCGGCGAAAGCGCTATTAATACACGGCCAAACGGCATTCCACGGCAAAGGAGATCACCCATGAAGTTTACGCGTACCCTACTCGCCGCCGCGCTCGTCGCGCTGTTGGCGGCATGCAGCAACGGCGCGCAGGATTCCGCGCAGGACGCCCAGAAGTCGGCGGACACGGCGCAGCAGGCGGCAGACCAGGCGCAGCAGGCTGCTTCGGAGGCCCCGAACACGGCCACCGAACAGGCTGCCGGCCAGGCCGCCACCGCCGCTTCCGCTGCGGGCGAGGCGGCCACCCAGGCTGCCGGCGCCGCCAGCGCCGCTTCCGCGATGGCTCCGGCCGCTGCCGGCACCTCGCATGACGCGATGTCCATGGCTAAGGATGCCGCCAGCAATGCGGCCGACGCGGCCAGCAACGCTGCCGACGCCGCCAAGAGCGCTGCCAGCAACGCGAAGGACGCAGCCGAGAAAGCCAAGGACGCCGCGAAGGGTCACTGATCCCCAGCTGGCTCTCGGCAACAGAAAAAACGGTCGCCTCGTGCGGCCGTTTTTTTTGCCCTTGATATCCAGCCGCCTTGCCTTGCGCCGGCCACCTTCCGTTTTGGGTGGCACGCCACCGCCGGTTATGATCCAGAGTTTGGCAACCCGCCGTTTCCCGCTTCCCGTGAATCCCTCCATGAATGTTTTCGCGACCCAGATCGACCCCCGCTCACCCGAGTTCCAGGGCAGCACGACCCAGTTGCGCGCCATGGTCGACGACCTGCACCGCGAACTGGCGCGCAACGCCGAGGGCGGCGGCGCGAAGGCACGCGAGAGGCACGTCGCCCGCGGCAAGCTGCTGCCGCGCGAGCGCATCCGCGCCCTGCTTGATCCCGGTTCGCCCTTCCTCGAACTGTCGCCGCTGGCCGCACACGGCATGTACGACGACGCCGCGCCCGGCGCAGGCATCGTCACCGGCATCGGCCGCGTGCACGGCGCCGAGGTGGTGGTGGTCGCCAATGACGCCACCGTCAAGGGCGGCACCTATTTCCCGATGACGGTGAAGAAGCACCTGCGCGCGCAGGAAGTGGCTCTGGAAAACCGCCTGCCCTGCATCTACCTGGTCGACTCCGGCGGTGCGTTCCTGCCGCTGCAGGACGAGGTGTTCCCGGACAAGGAGCACTTCGGGCGGATCTTCTACAACCAGGCGCGGATGTCCTCGCTCAACATCCCGCAGATCGCGGTGGTGATGGGCTCATGCACCGCCGGCGGCGCCTACGTGCCGGCAATGAGCGACGAGACGATCATCGTGCGCGAGCAGGGCACCATCTTCCTCGGCGGCCCGCCGCTGGTGAAGGCGGCCACCGGCGAGGTGGTGGACGCCGAGACGCTGGGTGGCGCGGACGTCCATACGTCCATTTCCGGCGTGGCCGACCACTTTGCCGAGAACGACGCGCACGCGCTGTCGATTGCACGCGACATCGTGGCCCACCTCAACCGGAAGAAGGACATGCCGCTGGCGCTGCGCACACCGGTCGAGCCGAAGTATCCGGCCGAGGAACTGTACGGCGTGATCCCGCAGGACACCCGCCGCCCGTTCGACATCCGCGAGGTGATCGCGCGCATCGTCGACGGCTCGGAGTTCCACGAGTTCAAGGCGCGCTACGGCAAGACCCTGGTGTGCGGCTTCGCGCACATCCACGGCTACCCGGTGGGCATCGTCGCCAACAACGGCATCCTGTTCGCCGAGAGCGCGCTGAAGGGCGCGCACTTCATCGAGCTGTGCAACCAGCGCAACGTGCCGCTGGTGTTTTTGCAGAACATCACCGGCTTCATGGTCGGCAAGAAATACGAGCAAGCCGGCATCGCCAAGGACGGCGCCAAGATGGTCACCGCGGTCGCCTGCTCGCACGTGCCGAAATTCACCGTGGTGATCGGCGGCAGCTTCGGCGCCGGCAACTATGCGATGTGCGGTCGGGCCTATGGCGCCCGCTTCCTGTGGATGTGGCCGAACGCGCGCATCTCGGTGATGGGCGGCGAGCAGGCCGCGAGCGTGCTGGCCACGGTCAAGCGCGACGGCATCGAGGCCAAGGGCGGCGAGTGGTCGGCCGAGGAGGAGGAAGCGTTCAAGGCACCGTTGCGCGAGCAGTACGAACGCCAAGGCCACCCGTATTACGCCAGCGCGCGGCTGTGGGACGACGGCATCATCGACCCGGCCGATACCCGGCGGGTGCTGGGACTGGCGATCTCCGCCTCGATGAATGCACCGATCGAGCCGCAGCGCTATGGCGTGTTCCGCATGTAGCCAGGCGGACCGCCCTCAATCGCCGGCTTTTTCGCCGCGCAGGCGCACGTCGTCGGCAAGCATCTCGGTGCGTTCGGCTTCGGCTTCGCGTTGCGACTCGAAGAAGCGCTGCACCTGCTGGCACACTGCCATGGTGTTTTCACGCGCGATCGCCGAGACCAGGAACCACGGTTGGGTCCAGCCCAGTTTGTCGACGATGCCTTGCGCCACGGCCTGGCGTTCGCCCTCCGGCAGCACGTCGGCCTTGTTGAGCACCAGCCAGCGCGGGCGCTCGAGCAACTCCGGATTGAACTTCTGCAGCTCCTGCTCGATCGCGCGGACCTGATCGGCCACGTCGGTGCCGTCGATCGGCGCGATGTCGACGATGTGCAGCAGCAGGCTGGTGCGCGCCACGTGGCGCAGGAACTGGATGCCCAGCCCCGCCCCCTCTGATGCGCCCTCGATCAGGCCGGGGATGTCGGCGATCACGAAGCTCTGGTCGGTGCCCAGGCTGACCACGCCAAGATTCGGGTGCAAGGTGGTGAACGGATAGTCTGCCACCCGCGGGGTCGCTGCCGACACCGCGCGGATGAAGGTGGATTTGCCCGCATTGGGGAACCCCAGCAGGCCCACGTCGGCCAGCAGGCGCAGTTCGAGTTTCAGCTCGCGCACCTCGCCCGGCGTCCCTGGCGTGGCCTTGCGCGGGGCGCGGTTCACCGAACTCTTGAAATGGATGTTGCCCAGCCCGCCCTTGCCGCCTTGCGCCACCAGCATGCGCTGGCCGTGGGCGGTCAGGTCGCCGATCACCTCGTCGGTGTCGACGTTGGTGACCATGGTGCCCACCGGCACGCGGATCGTAGTGTCCTCGCCGCCCTTGCCGTACATCTGGCTGCCCATGCCGTTCTCGCCGCGATGCGCCTTGAAGCTGCGCTGGTGGCGGAAATCGACCAGCGTGTTCAGGCCCTCGTCGGCCACCAGCCACACCGACCCGCCCGAGCCGCCGTCGCCGCCGTCGGGGCCGCCGAACGGAATGAACTTCTCCCGCCGGAAACTGATGCAGCCATTGCCACCGTCACCGGCCAGGACCTTGATTTGCGCTTCGTCGACGAATTTCATTGTTGAGGGCCGGGAATAGGGAATGGGGAATCGGGAATAGGAAAAGCTGGCGCTCTGGGTAGGGTACGGGAGTTGCAGAAACCTCGCTCTTGCCATTCCCTATTCCCTATTCCCTGCTCCAAAAACAAAAACCCCGCCGAAGCGGGGCCTTCGTTGCCGCGTCGCGAAGAGCTTACGCCTGCACGACGTCGACGAAACGGCGGTTCTTGTCGCCGCGGACAGCGAACTGGACCTTGCCGTCGACCAGCGCGAACAGCGTATGGTCGCGACCCAGGCCGACGCCATTGCCCGGATGGAACTGGGTGCCGCGCTGGCGCACGATGATGTTGCCGGCTTCGATGGCCTGGCCACCGTAGACCTTGACGCCGAGGTATTTCGGGTTCGAATCGCGACCGTTGCGGCTGGAACCTACGCCTTTTTTATGTGCCATGACTCAATGCTCCAGGTGCTCAGGCGTTGATGCCCGTGATCTCGATTTCGGTGAAATGCTGCCGATGGCCCTGCTGACGCTTGTAGTGCTTGCGGCGGCGGAACTTGATGATGCGGATCTTGTCGGCACGGCCGTGCTTGCGCACGGTGGCGCTGACGGTGGCGCCCTCGACGACCGGCGCACCGATGGTGACCGACTCGCCGGTGCCGACCAGCAACACCTGGTCGAAGCTCACGCTGGCGCCTTCATCGGCAGTCAACAGCTCCACGCGCAGCACGTCACCCTGCTGCACACGGTACTGCTTGCCACCGGTCTTGATGACTGCATAACTCATGGGAATGCCCTTCTGTCGTTATTCTCTTGGGTATCGCCAAGGCCCTGCGGGTCTGGCGAACCGCGGATTATAGCGATGGCAACACGGCCTGGTCAAATAGTGAGCAGACCCTCGAAACGCCCGCCCGGCGCTCAGTGGGCCACGGCCGGCGACGGCGCGGTGCCGCTGGCGGCGGGGCTGGCCGGGCAGCGGCCGGTGGCGTCCAGCGTACCCTTCTGCTGCAACTCCCGGATCATCTGTTCGCCGCGCTCGTGCCCCCATTGCTGGCCGACCTTCATGCCCTCGGCCATCGTCTGCGGCATCTGGGTGATCACCTTCTGGCCCAGCGCGGACTTGTAGAACTTCAGCAGGCCGGCCACATCGGCGGCGGTGAAGTGCTGCTGGTAGACCGGAACCATCCTGTCCAGCAGCTGCTCGGTGCCGGCCGCGTCGATGAAGCCCTGCCAGTAGGACGCCGGCACGCAGGGCACGGCCTGGCCCATCACGCCGGCCATCTGCGTGTTCATCTGGCTGAACATCTGGCTCAGGTGCATCACCTCGAACAGCTGGCGTACCTGCCTGGCGCTGGGTTGCGCCGCCATCGCCACGCCGCTCGCGCCCCATGCCAACACGGCCGCAGCCGCCATTCCCGCCCATCGGTGCATGCCGGTTCCCGGTCGAGTGAAACCGCCATTTAGCCACAGCCGCCGCGTCGGGGGAAAGCACGGCGCGGCTCCTGTCGAGTGAACTATCCAAACTACTTGGTATAGTAATGAGTCCCCCCCATATACGGCGTCCATGGACACCATTCGCATCCGCGGCGCACGCACGCACAACCTCAAGAACATCGACCTCGACCTGCCGCGCGACCAGTTGATCGTGATTACCGGCCTGTCCGGCTCGGGCAAATCCTCGCTGGCGTTCGACACCATCTATGCCGAAGGCCAGCGCCGCTACGTGGAGTCGCTCTCCGCGTACGCACGACAGTTCCTGTCGATGATGGAAAAGCCCGACGTCGACCACATCGAAGGCCTGTCGCCGGCGATCTCGATCGAGCAGAAATCCACCTCGCACAACCCGCGCTCCACCGTGGGCACGATCACCGAGGTGTACGACTACCTGCGCCTGCTGTACGCCCGCGTGGGCACGCCGCGCTGCCCCGACCACGGCATCCCGCTGGAGGCGCAGACGGTAAGCCAGATGGTCGACGCCACGCTCGCGCTCGACCCCGGGCAGCGCTACATGCTGCTGGCGCCGGTGGTGCGCGAGCGCAAGGGCGAGCATGTGCAGGTGTTCGAGCAGCTGCGCGCACAGGGTTTCGTGCGCGCCCGCGTCGACGGCGCGGTGTACGACCTCGATGCGGTACCGCCGCTGGGGCTGCGCATCAAGCACACCATCGAGGTGGTGGTGGATCGCTTCCGCCCGCGCGAGGACATCAAGCAGCGCCTGGCCGAATCGTTCGAGACCGCGCTGCGGCTCGGGGACGGGCTGGTAATCCTGGCCAACATGGATGCAACCGACGCCCCCGAGCAGCTGCTGTCCTCGCGCTATTCCTGCCCGGTCTGCGACTACTCGCTGCCGGAACTGGAGCCGCGGCTGTTCTCGTTCAACTCGCCCATCGGCGCCTGCCCGGCCTGCGACGGCCTGGGCGTGACCCAGGTGTTCGACGCCGCGCGCGTGGTCGGCCACCCGGAGCTGTCGCTGGCCAACGGCGCGGTGCGCGGCTGGGACCGGCGCAACGCACACTATTTCCAGCTGCTCATGTCGCTGGCCGCGCACTACGGCTTCGACGTCGACGCGCCGTGGCAGAAGCTTCCCGCGGACGTCCAGAAGGCCATTCTCTACGGCAGCGGCAAGGAACAGATTGCCTTCCGCTACATCACCGAGCGCGGCGGCAAGGTCACCCGCGAGCACGCGTTCGAGGGCATCGTGCCGAACCTGGAACGACGCTACAAGGAAACCGAATCCGCCGCCGTGCGCGAGGAGCTGGCCAAGTACATCAGCGACCAGCCCTGCCCCGCCTGCGAAGGCCAGCGGCTGAACCGCTCGGCGCGCAACGTGTTCGTCGCCGACCACGCGCTGCCCTCGCTCACCGCGCGCTCGATCGATGATGCGCTGGCGTTCTTCCAGGAGTTGAAGCTCAGCGGCTGGCGCGGCGAGATCGCGGTGAAGATCGTCAAGGAGATCCGCGAGCGGCTCACCTTCCTCAACGACGTGGGCCTGAACTACCTCACGCTCGATCGCCAGGCCGATTCGCTCTCCGGCGGCGAGGCGCAACGCATCCGCCTCGCCTCGCAGATCGGCGCCGGCCTGGTCGGCGTGATGTACGTGCTGGACGAACCGTCGATCGGCCTGCACCAGCGCGACAACGAGCGCCTGCTCGGCACGCTCACGCGCCTGCGCGACCTCGGCAACACGGTGATCGTGGTCGAGCACGACGAGGACGCCATCCGCATGGCCGACCACGTGCTCGACATCGGCCCCGGCGCCGGCGTGCACGGCGGCGAGATCGTGGCGCAGGGCACGGTGCAGGACATGCTCGACTCGCCGCGCTCGGTGACCGGCCAGTTCCTCTCCGGCGTGCGCGCGATCGAGGTACCGAAGGAACGCCGCCAGCCTGTCGACGACGCGTGGCTGCATCTGAACGGCGCCAGCGGCAACAACCTCAAGCAGGTCGACTTGGCGATCCCGGCCGGCCTGTTCACCTGCGTCACCGGCGTGTCGGGTTCGGGCAAGTCGACCCTGGTCAACGACACCCTGTTCCGCCTCGCCGCGATCGAGCTCAACGGCGCCAGCGCTCAGCCGGCGCCGTTCAAGTCGGTCACCGGACTGGAACTGTTCGACAAGGTGGTCGACATCGACCAGTCGCCGATCGGCCGCACGCCACGCTCCAACCCCGCCACCTACACCGGCCTGTTCACCCCGCTGCGCGACATGTTTTCGCAGGTACCGGAGGCGCGCTCGCGCGGCTACACGCCGGGCCGCTTCAGCTTCAACGTGCGCGGCGGCCGCTGCGAGGCGTGCGAAGGCGACGGCATGATCAAGGTGGAGATGCACTTCCTGCCCGACGTCTACGTGCCTTGCGACGTCTGCCACGGCAAGCGCTACAACCGCGAGACGCTGGAGATCCTGTACAAGGGCCACACCATCGCCGACGTGCTCGACATGACGGTGGAGGACGCGTTGAAGCTGTTCGAGAACGTGCCGACCATCGCGCGCAAGCTCGACACCCTGCGTGCGGTCGGCCTCGACTACATCAAGCTCGGCCAGAGCGCGACCACGCTGTCCGGCGGCGAGGCGCAGCGTGTGAAGCTGTCCAAGGAGTTGAGCAAGCGCGACACCGGCAACACCCTGTACATCCTCGACGAGCCCACCACCGGATTGCACTTCCACGACATCGAGCAGCTGCTCGACGTGCTGCACCAGCTGGTCGACCAGGGCAACACCGTGGTGGTGATCGAGCACAACCTGGATGTGATCAAGACCGCCGACTGGGTGGTCGACCTCGGCCCCGAAGGCGGCGCCGGCGGCGGTCGCATCCTGGTCGCCGGCACGCCGGAGACCGTGGCGGCCACAACCGGGTCGCACACCGGCCACTTCCTCGCACCGCACCTGAAACCGGTCAAGCCGAAAAAGCCGGGTACCACCACGCGGGTCAAGGCCGCCACCAAACACATTGCCTCGGCCGACAAGTACAAGCCGATGCGCGGACGAAAGAAGAAGCCCACATGAGTACTCGCACCCCCAACCCGTCGCCAGCCGACACGGACACCGGCGCGGGCAAGCCGCTGTTCGTCGCCGCCATCGGCGTGCGCTGGCGCGATCTCGACGCGTTCAATCACGTCAACAATTCCAACTACCTCACCTACCTGGAAGAGGCGCGTCTGCAATGGCTCAGCCATGTGCCGGGCCCGTGGTTCGACGAGCACGCCATGCCGGTGATGGCCGCCAGCCAGGTCAACTACCGCCGCCCGATCGCGTGGCCCGCGCAGTTGCAGGTGCAGCTGTTCTGCGAGCGCATGGGCAACAGCTCGATGACGATCGCGCACCGGGTGATCGACGCCGAACGGGCCGACACCCTTTACTGCGACGGCAACGTGGTGATGGTCTGGATGGACCCGGCCACCGGCAAGCCGGTGCCGCTGCCAGAGGCGATCCGCCGCGCGGTGGAGTAAACGGCCCGTGCATGCCGCCGCCCGCACCTTCTTCACGGTCAGCGCAACCGGCGCCCATCGGATCGAAACGATCGCCGGCGCGCGCCATGCCTGGCGCTTCCGGCTGCATTTTCATGCCGGCGACGAAGTCGTGCGGATGTTGGCGGGACGGGCACGACTGCGCTTCCCCGATACCTGCAGAGACGTGGTCGCCGGCGATACCGTCGTGGTGCCGGCGGGTGTGATCCACCGCTTCGAACCGGTGGATGGCGGTGGCTGGGCCTTTGTCTCGCGCTTCGAGCAGCCCGCCGCGAACAGCGACGAGGGCCGCGAAGCGCTCGTCGCGCGGGTCGCGGCCTTGCTGGCCGAACGACCTTCGCTGCACACCGACGTGGAGATGATCGCGCGCACGTGCGCGATTTCCGCCGGCCACCTGTCGCGCACGTTCCACCGCGAGACCGGCACCAGCCTGCACAACTTTCACGTCCTGCTGGCCTTGCACAAGGCCAAGGCCCTCTTGCGGAACCAGGTGCCGATCATCGACGCGGCGCTCGACGCAGGCTTCTGCGACCAGGCTCATCTCAACCGCGAATTCGCGCGGACATTCGGCATGACTCCCGCCGCATTCCGGGCGGCCTGGGCCACTTGCGGATCGATGTCCAGGGCCATGTACAAGGTTCCGGGCAGCGGGTTGTCGTAATACGGCGCCACCGGATGAAAACCCAGCGCGACATAAAGCTGCCGCGCCGCCGCCATCGACGCCAGCGTATCCAGCAGCATGCACGCATAGCCGGCTCGCGCGGCCCACGCGATTGCCGCTTCGGCCAGTTGCCGCCCCAGCGCCTGCCCGCGCGCCGCCGGGCGCACGTAGAGGCGCTTGATCTCGCACACGCCAGGCTGCGGCCATGGCCGCAAGGCCACGCAACCCGGCGTAGCTCCCGCACTGTCGCGCGCGAGCAGGATCACGCCTTCTGGTGGCGCGTACTTGCCGGGCAGTTGCGCCAGTTCCGTGGCCACATTCTGAAAGGAAAGATCGACGCCGAGGCTGTCGACATATTCCGTGAACAGTTGGCGCACGCTCCCGATGTCCTCCGGCAGGCGGGCGGGCGCGATGGTGACGGTCGGGGAGGCGGGCATGCTCGGTCACTCGCGGGAAAGCTCCCGACACGATAGGGAATCCGGACCGCCGGTTCTTGAACGGTTCTGATCGCACGCGCACCCCGCCGACGCGCGCTGCACGCGTGATCGTTATGATGGCCGTTCGGTCCCCACCATGGAATGCACCATGACGACAGCCCGCCACCTCCTCGCCTTCGCCTGTTTCACCGCCCTGGCCGGCACTGCCAACGCGCAGACGGCCGACAGCACGGCACTGAGCTTGTACCGCAGCGACAACCCCTCCCTGTATGCCAGCCAGGGCGGCGACGTCGACGCGGGCTACGCGGTAGTGCGCGAACAGCGCGCGCTGACCCTGGCCGCGGGCACCCACGACGTGACCATCGGCAACTTGCCGAATGCGCTGGACGCCGAGGCGCTGGCGCTGGCCTTTCCCGACAACGATGCCACGGTGATCTCGCAGCGGCTGTTGCTGGCGCAAGGCAACGACGGCGCGTTGTCCGGTCTGGTCGGACAGGAGGTCAACGTGCTGGGCAGCAACGGCGAATCGCTGGCCAACGGCACGTTGCTGCGTGCCGGCAACGGCCTGCTGGTCCGCGGCGTCAGCGGCGTCAGCGGCACCACGCTGGTGCGCGATTACGCGGCGGTGCGCAGCAACGGCGGCAGCTTCCCGCTTGGCTCCAGCCTCAGCCTGCGCGTGGACGTCGCGCGCGCCGGCCGGGCTCGCGCCGTGCTCAGCTATCCCACCGCCGGCCTGGGTTGGCGCGCTGCGTATGTGGCGACGCTGCAGCCGGGCAATGCCTGTCGCATGCAGTTCGAATCGCGCGCCAGCATCGCCAACCGCAGCGGGCGCGACTGGCAAGACGCCCAGCTCACCCTGATCGCCGGCGAGCCGAACATGGCCAGGGATTCCGGCCCGCGCCCGATGATGGCGATGGCGCGCGGCTACAGCGCCAAGGCCGAGGCGATGCCGCAGCAGGACAGCCTGGGCGATTACCGCAGCTTCACCCTGCCCGACAAGGTGAGCCTGCCCGACGGCAGCGTCAGCCAGGTGCCGCTGTATGCCACGCGCACGATGGATTGCGAGCGCACCACCTTGCTGGAGAACGGCAATGCCTTCGAGCCGCAGCAGCCTGTCATCCAGCGCGACTTCCAGCAAGGCGTCGGCGCCATGGTCAGCACCCTGCAACTGAAGGCCTTCGACAGCCTGCCTGCCGGTTACCTGCGCGTGCTCCAACACGACCGCCACGGCGTGCCGCAGTTCATCGGTGAAGGCCGCATCAACGACACGCCCAAGGGCAGCGACGCCACGATCACCCTGGGCACGCCGTTCGACCTGCGTGCCGAACGCACGCGCACCAGCTTCCACGTCGACAAGGACGGCCGCACCCTCGACGAGGCCTTCCGCATCGAGCTCAGCAATGCCGGCGACAGCGCGCGTACCGTGACGGTGCGCGAGCATCCCTCGCGCTGGCGCGAGTGGAAGCTGGTCTCCTCCAGCAGCAAGCCCACGCAGCAGGGCGCCGACACGCTCGAGTTCCGGGTAGAAGTGCCCGCCAACGGCAAGGCCACGCTGAGCTATGCCGTGCGCTACAGCTGGACCGCCGACCAACAGCCGCAGTAACCGAACGGAGTCGATCATGCTCAATCTCATCACGCACGACCATGCCATCCGTGAAATCCAGCTCGCCCGCCCGCCGGTCAACGCGCTGAACCTGGAACTGCTGCAGGCGCTGCGCAAGGCGATCGACGACAGCGTGCGCGACGACGTGCCCGGCATCGTGCTGTCCGGTGCGCCCGGCCTGTTCTCCGCCGGCGTCGACGTGCCCGCCCTGCTGCAGCGCGACCGCGCCGGGGTTCGCGAATACTGGCGGGAATTTTTCGCCCTGTGCGGCGCGCTGGCGCGCGCGCCGATCCCGCTGGTCGCGGCGATCACCGGTCACAGCCCGGCCGGCGGCGCGGTGCTGGCGCTGTTCTGCGACTACCGGGTGATGGCCGACGGCCCGTACCGGATCGGCCTCAACGAGGTGC
The DNA here is from genome assembly GCF_052978425.1 of Rhodanobacter sp. UC4437_H4. Taxonomy (NCBI): domain Bacteria; kingdom Pseudomonadati; phylum Pseudomonadota; class Gammaproteobacteria; order Lysobacterales; family Rhodanobacteraceae; genus Rhodanobacter; species Rhodanobacter sp. UC4437_H4. Next base: position 3,707,518 of record NZ_CM129673.1, on the reverse strand, counting down.
AGGTCGGCCTGATCGTGCCCGAGGCGATCCAGCTGGCGCTGCGTCGCGTGGTCGGCACCTACCGCGCCGAGCGACTGCTGGTGGCCGGCGCCATGATCGAATCGGCCGACGCGCTGGCTTGCGGCTTCGTCGACGAAACCACCGCCGTCGAACAGGTCACCACCCGCGCGCTGCGCTGGCTGGACGAACTGCTGGCGCTGCCGAAGCACGCCATGCTCACCACCCGCCGCCTGGCCCGCGCCGATCTCGCCAACGCCTACGCCGACCTGGACGCGTTGCCGCTGGACGACTTCGTCGAAGCGTTCTTCCACCCGGAGACGCAGGCCACCTTGCAGGCGCTGGTGGCGCGGCTGAAGAGCAAGAGCGAGAAGTGAGTAAAGAGGAGTGAGGAGTGAGGTCGAGCATCCGCTTCCACTCTCTTTGCTCACTCCTCTCCGCTCACGCCTCGCCTGTTGCCACTGGTCGCGACGGGTCGCTGACCCAGCCGCTCCACGATGGCGCGTACAGCCGCGAGCCGTGCAGGCCGGCGTGTTCCATCGCCAGCAGGTTGTGGCAGGCGGTGACCCCGGAGCCGCACATGTGCACCACCTGCGAGGGTTCGGTGGCGCCGAGCACGGCGGTGAACTCGGCACGCAACTGCACCGCCGGCTTGAAGTGGCCATTGGCATCGAGGTTGTCGGCGAACGGGCGGTTCAGCGCGCCGGGGACGTGGCCGGCGGCGCGGTCCAGCGGCTCGGTATCCCCGCGGTAGCGCGGCGCGCCGCGCGCGTCCAGCAGTTGGCCCGAGGCGCCATCGGCGACGGCCCGGTGATCGAGCAGCAGCTGGCTGGCGTCGTAGCGCAGCGAAACATCGCTGGACGGTCGCGGCGCGGGCTCGCCGCGCTCGACGGGCTTCCCCGCCGCCGTCCAGGCGGCCCAGCCGCCATCCAGCACCGCGGCGGGAATACCCGTCAGGCGCAGCAGCCACCAAAGCCGCGCGGCCGCCAGCGCGCCGCCGGCGGCGTCATAGGCCACCACCTGCATGCCGTCGCGCCAGCCCCAGCGCGACAGCAACGCGCTGAACGCCGCCTCCAGCGGCAGCGGGTGGCGGCCCAGACCTTCGGCCTGGCGCGACAGGTCGGACAGGTCGCGATCGAGACTGGCGTAGATTGCGCCGGGCACATGGCCCTGCGCGTAATCACGCGCGCCGCCGGCGGGGTTGGAAAGCTCGAAGCGGCAATCCACGATCAGTACGTCGCGTGGCGTCAGCGCGGCCAACGCGTCGACGTCGATCAGGGTAGTTTTCAGGCTCATGTGCGGTCCATCCTCTCCAGCAGGTTGCAAAGCATCGCGGCGGTGGCGCCCCAGATGCGGTGTCCGGCGTGGACGAATTCCACCATCGGCCGCTGCTGCCCACGGAACTCCATCGTGTAGCGACGCAGGTTGGCCGGGTCGAACAGGAACGTCAGCGGCACCTCGAACACCTCGGCCACTTCATCGGGCGACGGATACAGGCGGGCCTCGGCCGCGATGCTCGCCACTACCGGCGTGACGCTGTAGCCGCTGATTGTCTCGAAGCGATCGAGGAAACCCAGCGGCTTCACCAGCGCGCGACTCAGGCCGATCTCCTCCTCGCTCTCGCGCAGCGCGGTATCCACGGCATCGGCATCCCGCGGCTCGCTGCGCCCGCCCGGAAACGCCACCTGGCCGGCATGGGCCGGCAGGCGCGCGTCGCGCACGGTAAACACCAGCCGCGGCTGCACGCCTTCGCGGATGCCGAGCAGCACGGCGGCCGGCAGGCGCGCCTGGTCGCCGAGCCATTCGTTCACCTCGGCGTGGTTCCAGGCCGGACCTTCGGGCGGCGCGGACAAGGGCCGCAGCGCCTGCACCAGGGTATCCATCATGGCCGGCGACCGGGCAGCAGCACGTCCATCACGTGGCGGCGTTCGGGATCGCTCATCGCGCGCCAGCGGCCGATTTCCTCGCCGCTGCGGCGGCAGCCGATGCAGTAGCCGTGGCTGTCCAGTCGGCACACGCCGGTACAGGGAGTCAGGGGCGGAACTGGCTGCGGCGCGGGATCGTTCGGCATGTCGGCGCATGTTAGCACCGGCCGGATTCAGCCCCTCAGCCCCGCGGCGGCTTGATCTCGATCAGTTCGATCACGAACTGCAGCGCCTCGTTGGGCCCGATGCGCGGCAGCGCGCCCTCCTCGCCGTATGCGAGCCGCGAGGGGATCACCACCTTCCAGCGATCGCCCACGCGCATGCGCGGGAGCACGTCGCGCCAACCGGGAATGACCTGGTCGACCGCGATCGTCGCTGGCGCGCCATGCGCCCAGGTGCTGTCGAACTCGGTACCGTCCACCAGCATGCCGCGGTAGTTCACCACCACCGTGCTGGTCAGGCTCGGGTGCACCTTGCCGCTACCCTGGTGCACCACCGCGTACTGGATGCCGGAAGGCAGCTGCACCACGCCCGGCTTCTTGCGGTTTTCCGCCATGAACGCCGCGCTCTTGCTCGCGTTCGCCGCAGCGATGCGCTTGAACTCGGCCAGGGCGTCGCTGTGCATCTGTTGCTGCAGGCGTTGCAATTGCGCCTGCATCTCGCCAATCGGCACGCGCGGCTGGTGACGCGCGTAGGCGTCCGCGATCGCGCGCTGCAGGGTGGACAGATCCACCTCGGGCGAGCCGCCGGCGAAGCGGCTGCCGATCTGGTAGCCGATCGCATAGGACAACTTGACCTTGTCGGGTTTCGCCGTGCTGGCGGCTTGCGCGGGCGCGCCAGCCTGTGCCGCATGCGCCGGCAGCATGCCACCCGGCAACACGCCGATCAGCAGCCACGCCGCCAGATGTGTCACGCCTTTCGCCATCGAATCCATGCCCGCCATGGTGAGTTATCGCGGCCCCGCACGCGTGCCGCTGATGCATACGCGAGTTGAGAACCCCGCCATCGGCAAAGGTTCCCGCTGCTACCATCGGCGGCCTGCACTCACAGGAACCGGCCATGGCCTATCGCAATCTGGAACTCGGCAACCGCGGTGCGGTGCGCACGATCGTAGTGAACCGCCCCGACAAGCTCAATGCGCTGGATCGGCAGACGCTCAACGAGCTGACGCTGGCCTTTGCCCAGGCCGCGCAGGACGACGCCGTGCGCGTGGTGGTGCTCGCCGGCGCCGGCGAAAAGGCGTTCGTGGCCGGCGCCGACATCAGCGAGATGAGCGGCTGCAGCAGCGTGCAGGCGCAGGCGTTCTCGCGCGCCGGGCAGCGCCTGATGAGCAGCATCGAACGGCTGGGCAAACCGGTGATCGCGCGCGTGCAGGGTTTCGCGCTGGGCGGCGGCATGGAGCTGGCGATGGCCTGTCACCTGCGCGTGGCCAGCGAAAAGGCGAAGTTCGGCCAGCCGGAAATCAACCTCGGCCTGATCCCCGGCTTCGGCGGCACCCAGCGCCTGCTGCGCCTGGCCGGGCGCAGCGCCGCGCTGGAACTGTGCCTCACCGGCAACCCGGTCAACGCGCAACGCGCGTACGAACTGGGCATCGTCAACCGCGTGGTGGCACCCGAGGCGCTGGACGAAACCGTGGAAGCGCTGGCCGACCAGCTCGCCGCCGCCGCGCCGCTGGCCGCCGCCGGCATCCTCGATGCCGTGCTGCGAGGTGGCGAGACGTCGCTCGACCAGGGGCTGGAATTCGAGACGCAGGGTTTCGCGCTGATGTTCTCCACCGAGGACATGCGCGAGGGGACGCGCGCGTTCCTGGAGAAGCGCAAGGCCGCGTTCAAGGGGCAATGAGCCCCCCGACAAAGTTACGGGTCAGTGCCCGCCGCGGTATTTCTTTTCGCCGGCGGTAATGGCGACGTCCAGCCGGTTCTCCGGTGGCGCCAGCGGACAAGTCGCGAACGAGGTGAACGCGCAGGGCGGGTTGTAGGCCTTGTTGAAATCCAGCACTACCTTGCCCGGATGGTCGAGACCGCCGGCAGGCAGCGCGGCGTAGAGGAAACGCGCGGCGCCGTAGGTTTCCTTGCCGGAGGTGCGATCGGCCAGCACGAAGAACAGCTCGCCGCCCGGTTCCTCCTGGTACGGCAACAGCTCGAAGGTGTGGCCGTCGCGCTGGAACACCGCCTTGCCGGGCACCTTGACCGTGTCGATGGTGCCGATCACCGAGCCCATCGCCAGGTCGTGCGGTGGCGTGAACGGGACCCAGTCGGCCTCGATGCGCCAGGCGTCGTCGATCGGGAAATAGTCGATGCCGAGAAAATGCCGGCGCGACTCGGCGTCCTCGTCCTTCACCCGCAATGCCTTGCGGCCATCGCGCTCGATCACGTAGAAGCTGGCCTTGCCGAAACGCACGGTGGTGGGATCGGCATCGGCGGCGGCGTGCATGTCGTCGACCAGCGCGGCTTCGGTCACGGCCTTGCCGTCGACGGTAGCGCCGCTGGCCGGGTCGAGCGCCAGGTGCAAGCCGCCATCCGGCGCCAGCGTCACCGTACCCAGGTGCGCGGGACCGGCCTTCAGCACGATGTCGTTGTCGGCGGCGCTGCCCACGCGGTTGGCGCCCTCGTTCAACCATTCCAGCCCGATCAGGCTGAGCCATCCCGTCGGCGCGGTGAGCCGCGCCACGCGGGCGGCGCGCCATTGCTCGATCTGCTGCGTGTAGGTGGCGCTGGGTGACGGGACATCGGCGGCAGACACGGTGGCAACTCCGGAAAGCATGGCAAGGACGAAGGCGGCGGTACGCAACATGGGGACGATCCCGCATCGGTGAAAGCATCGAGTATGCGCAGCAGCGCGCGCCGTCGGCAAGCCGCCGTCCGAAACGGCCCCGAGCCCCGGCGTGACGCGCAGCGCCCTTGCTCCCGCGAATCCCCAACCCCGGCTCTCACCGCCCCCGCATGAACAACTTGTCCAACTCGCCCAACGACAACTGCGCCCACGTTGGCCGCCCGTGATTGCACTGGCCGGAGCGCTCGGTCTCTTCCATCTCGCGCAGCAGCGCGTTCATTTCCGGCAGGGTCAGGCGGCGCCCCGCGCGCACCGAGCCGTGGCAGGCCATGGTGGAAAGCAGTTCGTTCTCCAGCTCCTGCAGGCGGCGCGAGCTGCCGTGCTGGGCCAGTTCAGCCAGCACGTCGCGGGCCAGTTGCGCCACGTCGGCCCCGTCGAGCAGCGCGGGGATGCGCCGCACCACGACGCCCGACGGGCCGCTGCGCGAAAGCTCCAGGCCCCACTCGGCCAGCGCGTCGGCATGTTCCTCGGCGGCGGCGGCCTCCCTTGCGCTCACCGCGATGCCGAGCGGCACCAGCAGCAACTGCGAACGCAGGTTGCTGCACACGCGACCGGCCTTGAGCTTCTCGTAGGTGATCCGCTCGTGCGCCGCATGCATGTCCACCAGCACCAGCCCGGCAGCGTTCTCGGCGAGGATGTAGATGTTCTTCAGCTGGGCAATCGCGAAACCCAGCGGCGGCGCCTCGCCGGGTTCGGGCTCGGGCATCGGCACCGCGTTGGCGGCGGTGCCAAGCAGCGCGGCGTAATCGGCCAGCGGCTCGTCGCGCACGCCCAGCGACAGCCGGCTCTGGCTCGCGCTGGCCGGCCATGCCGCCGGCATCGGCATCGGCATCGGTGCGGCCGCGGCCATGCGCAGGCCGCCCTCGGCCTCGTGCGCGGGCGACCCCACCTGCCCCGCGCGCGTCTGCGCCAATGCCTCGTGCAGGGTGCGGAACAGGAAATCGTGCACCAGCCGCTGCTCGCGGAAACGCACCTCGTGCTTGGCCGGGTGCACGTTCACGTCGACCCCGGCCGGGTCGAGTTCGAGGTACAGCACGAAGGCGGCGTGGCGACCGTGGAACAGCACGTCGGCATACGCCTGGCGCACGGCGTGGGCGACGATGCGATCACGCACCAGGCGCCCGTTGACGTAGAAATACTGCGCATCGGCCTGCGCCCGCGACGCGGTCGGCAAGCCGACCCAGCCGGACAACTGCAAGCCGGCGGCGGCGTGCTCGACGCGCAGGCTGCGTTGCGGGAATTCCGCGCCGAGCACTTCGGCCACGCGCTGCAGTGCGGCCTGTTCGTCGCGCGCCGCCTTCCACACGCGCACCGGCTTGCCGTTGTGGCTGAGTCGAAACTCCACCGAACTGCGCGCCAGCGACAGCGACTTCAGCAGATCGTCGATGTGCGCGAATTCGGTGCGCTCGGCGCGCATGAATTTCTTGCGCGCCGGCACGTTGTAGAACAGGTCGCGCACCTCCACGCTGGTGCCCGGTGGGTGCTGCGCCGGGCGTGCGGCCTGCAACCGGCCGCCATCGACCTCGATACGGAAGGCGGCCTCCTGGCCGGCGGTGCGCGAGACCAGCGCGAAGCGCGACACCGACGACACCGAGGCCAGCGCCTCGCCGCGAAAACCCATGCTGGCGACGTGTTCGAGATCGTCGAAGCTGCCGATCTTGCTGGTGGCATGCGAGGCCACCGCCAGCGGCAGGTCGTCCAGCGCGATGCCGCCGCCGTCGTCGCGCACGCGGATCAACCGCGCGCCGCCAGCCTCGATGTCCACCTCGATGCGCGTGGCGCCGGCGTCGAGGCTGTTCTCGACCAGTTCCTTGACCACCGAGGACGGCCGCTCGATGACCTCGCCGGCGGCGATCTGATTGATGAGTTCGGGAGGAAGCGCACGGATGTTGGCCATCCGCGGACTTTAGCAGCCTGCCGTCGGAAGGCGGATCAGCCGGACGGGATCGTCAGCACCGCGCCGGCCTGCACGATGTTGCTGCGGATCTGGTTGGCGGTCTTGAGCGCGCCCACGCTGATTCCGTATTGCTGCGCGATGCCGCTGAGGCTTTCGCCGCGTGCGACCTTGTGCGTATCCGCGGCGCCACCCGTCGCCTTGACAGCGCTGCCGGCGGACGTGTCGACGGTTGCCACGCGCACACCGCGGCGCCTGGCCGCCTGCGCGGCGAACCAGGTGCCCGGCGGCGGCGTCGATTCGAAATAATTCCTGACGCCGGACATCACCGCGTTGGCCAGCAGCTTCTGGTGCGACGGGTCGCGCAGCTTGCGCTCTTCGGCCGGGTTGCTGATGAAGGCCGTCTCCACCAGGATCGAAGGCACGTCGGGCGAACGCAGCACCACGAAGTTGGCGCGCTCGACATGGCCACGATGGGTCGGGCCGAGCTTGGCCAGCGCGCGCAACACATTGCCGGCCACCTCGTCGCTGGCCTGGATCGCCCAGCCCTGCTGCAGGTCCAGCAACACCTTGGCGAGGCCGTCGTCCTTGTCGTCCAGGCTGATGCCGCCGATCAGGTCGGCGCGGTTCTGCCCGTCGGCGAGCCAGCGCGCAGCCATGCTGGTCTTGCCGCGCGGCGACAGCACCCACACCGACGAGCCGCGGGCGTCGTCGCTGGTGAAGGAGTCGGCATGGATCGACACGAACAGGTCGGCGTTGTGCTCGCGGGCGATTTCGTAGCGGCGCTTGAGCGGGATGAAGGTATCACCATCGCGAGTCAGCACCGCCTTCATGCCGGGCTGCCGGTTGATCTCGGCAGCGAGGTCGCGCGCCACCGCCAGGGTGACGTTCTTCTCCAGCGTGCCGGCCGGACCGTGGGCGCCCTGGTCCTTGCCGCCATGGCCGGCGTCGATCGCCACCACCACGGCGCGCTGTCCGTTGAGCATCGCCGCAGCCTGCTCGGCGGCGACCCGGCGGCTGCGCGTGGGGTTGCTGTAGTTGACGGTCGGGACCGGCGCGCTGGCAGCGGGCGCCTCGGCGACCGGCGGCTTGGCGCTCGGCGCGCTGCCCGGGTACAGATCCAGCACCAGCCGGTAATTTTCGCCGGCGGTGGGCTTGAGCACGAAACTCTTGAGCGTGCTGGCGGGATCGACCATGGCGATCAGTTGCAGGTCGTCGCCGCGACGCGCATGGCTGATGCCACGAAACAAGCCTTGTGCCGCCGGCGCGGAGAAGCCGCCCGCAGCCTGACTGTCGCGCAGGTCCACCACGATCCGGCCGTCCTTCTGCGCGATCGTGTAGTGCAGCGGACCGTCCGCATCGAGCACTACGCGGGTGTACTGCGAACCTGCCCAGACGCGGGCGTCCTTGACCTGGGCGGCTTGCGCCGCGCACGGCAAAAACGCCGCCAGCATCACTGCGACGCCCCAACCGGCCAGCTTGTTCAGATAACCCCGCATGGGCCGCATTGAAACGCAGTCGCCATCTGAATGCAAGCGGGTTTTCCTTTTAATATCCGCCACCTGCAGTGCATTCATCAGGGGATATCAAGTTATCGGCCGCAAGTGCCACATTTCGAACAGCTCCCTGCCCGATTCGGCGACCGGAGAAAACCCAAGCAGAAATAGTCACTTGGAGTGTCAGGACAGGCGCGAGAGCAACTCGTCGCCACGCACGGTATCGGCACGCAGGACGGCCTGGCGACCGGTCCCGGCGTAATCGAGATGAACGTGGAGATCCGCCGCCGGCAAGGCGCCGGCACCGCGTTCGGGCCACTCCACCAGCACCAGCGCAGCCGGGTCGGCCAGCGTGTCCAGGCCCAGCCACTCCAGCTCGGCGGGGTCGGCAATGCGGTACAGGTCGAGATGCCAGGCCGGTCGCTGCGCGGTCGCATAGCCCTCGACCAGGCTGTAGGTCGGGCTCTTGACCCGCTCGCCCACGCCCAGCGCCAGCAGCAGGGCCCGGGCGAAACTGGTCTTGCCGGCGCCGAGCGGGCCATGCAGGTAGACCACCAGGCCGTGATCCAGCAGGCCGGCCACGCGTTGCGCCAGTGCGGCGGTCGCGGCCTCGTCCGGCAAGCTGCGGGAAAGCTCGTTGGACATGGTCCCGTTCATTCGTCGGTTTCACAGGGAACGGCATTGCCGAGCCGCCGCAGCGGCAGCAGCAGGTCACTGGCCAGCAAGCCGCGCTCGCCCTCGCATGCGGCGAGGTCGCCGGCCCGCGCATGCAGGCCGACGCCGAGGCGTGCCGCCTGCCAGGCGTCGCAGCCTTGCGCGAGCATCGCCGCGACGATGCCGGTGAGCAGGTCGCCCATGCCGCCGGATGCCATGCCGGGGTTGCCCCACGGACAGACGTCCAGACGTCCATTCGGATCGGCCACCAGGCTGCCGGCGCCCTTCAGCACCACGACGGCATCGAAGCGCGCGGCCAGCTCGCGCGCGGCCGCGAAACGGTCACGCTCGACCGCCTCCACGGAACGGCCGAGCAATCGCGCCGCCTCGCCCGGATGCGGTGTCAGCACGGTCGGCGCGGTGAATCGCCGAGGCTCCTTCGCCAGCAGGTTGAGGCCGTCGGCGTCGAGCACCAGCGGCTTGCGGGCATCCAGCGCGGTCAGCCACAGCGCATGCGACCACGCGGACTGGCCGAGCCCCGGGCCGAGCGCCAGCGTGTCGGCACGCTCCAGCAGCGGCCGCAGCGCCTGCGGGCCGTCCACGCCGTGGGCCATCAATTCCGGTCGCGCGGCGTTGAGCGCGCCCACGTGTTCGGCATGCGTGGCGACGCTGACCAGGCCGGCACCGGCGCGCAGTGCCGCCGCGCCGGCCAGGTGCACGGCGCCGGCCATGCCCTGCCCGCCACCGATCACCAGCACATGGCCATAATTGCCCTTGTTGGCATAGCGACGGCGCGGCGGCAGGCTCGCGGCAACAAGCAGATGCGCGTCCGGCGCCACCTGCGCAAACGCACTGGCCGGCACGCCCAGCGTCGCCAGCTCCAGCACGCCCGTGCAGTCGGCCGCGCGACCGGTGTGCAGGCCGCGCTTGTCGGCGATGAAAGTGACCGTGAGATCCGCGCGGATCGCGGCACCGGGGCACTGCCCGCTGTCGGCGTCCAGCCCGGACGGCACGTCGAGCGCCAGGACGGGGATGCCGCTGCCGTTGATGCGTTCGATCAGCGCCGCGGCAGCCGGCTCGGGCGCGCGGTTCAAGCCGATGCCGTACAGCGCATCCACCTGCACGTCGGGCTCCGGCAATTCGTGCAGTGCGTCGACGGCATGCACTGCACCGCCGGCGTCCACCCACGCGGCACGCGCCGATGCGGCATCGCCGCGCGACGTGTCGGCCAGCGCCACCATGTCGACCTGCAGGCCCGCTTCGCGCGCCAGCACGCCAAGCAGGAAGCCATCGCCGCCGTTGTTGCCCGGGCCGCAATGCACGCGAAGCCTGCGCGCCCGCGGCCAGCGCCGGCGCAGGCTGCGCAGGGCATCGCTGGCGGCACGGCGCATCAACTCGCTGCCGGAGATGCCCAGTGCATCCAGCGCGGCGCGATCGATCCGCCGCATGTCGTCGACGGTGTACAGGTCGCGGGGCGAAGGTTCGGACATGCGGCGAATTATAGGGGTGCGACTAGACTATGCGGATGTCCGTGTCGTCCGCTTCCGCCTCAACCGATTACGCCGCGCTCGCCCGCGACATCAAGCGCTGGGCGCGCGAACTGGGGTTTGCCGAGACCGGCATCAGCGGTGTCGACCTCGCCGAGGATGAGCGGCATCTGCAGCGCTGGCTCGATGCCGGCCGGCACGGCGAGATGGAGTACATGGCCAGACACGGCAGCAAGCGCACCCGCCCGGCTGAACTGGAACCGGGCACGCAACGCGTCATCTCGGTGCGCATGGATTACGCCCCACCCGGCACCGCCAACGCCTGGGACGTGCTCGGCGACGGCGAGGCCGGCTACGTCTCGCGTTACGCGCTGGGCCGCGACTATCACAAGCTGATGCGCAACCGCCTGCAGAAATTGGCCGAGCGCATCCGCGCCGCGGTGGGCGAGTTCGGCCATCGCGCCTATGTCGATTCCGCGCCGGTGATGGAAAAAGCGCTGGCGCGCAACTCGGGGCTGGGCTGGATCGGCAAGCACACCGTGCTGATCAACCGTCATGCCGGCTCGTACTTCTTCCTCGGCGAGCTGTACACCGACCTGCCGCTACCGGTGGATGCACCGGCCAGCGCGCACTGCGGCACCTGCACGCGCTGCATCGAGGTGTGCCCGACCCAGGCAATCACCGGGCCGTACCAGCTCGACGCCAAACGCTGCATTTCGTATCTCACGATCGAGCTCAAGGGCAGCATTCCCGAAGAGCTGCGCGCGCCGATGGGCAACCGCATCTTCGGTTGCGACGACTGCCAGCTGGTATGCCCCTGGAACAAATTCGCGCAGGTCGCCACCGAGGCGGATTTCGCGCCGCGGCACAGCCTGGACGGCGCGAAGCTGGTCGAGCTGTTCGGCTGGAGCGAGGAGGAGTTTCTCAAACGTACCGAAGGCATGGCGATCCGCCGCACCGGCTACGAAGGCTGGCTGCGCAACATCGCCGTGGCGCTGGGCAACGCGCCGCCCGGCGATGCCATCGACGCCGCCCTCGCCAGCCGCGCCGAGGATGCCTCGCCCGTGGTCCGCGAACACGTCGCATGGGCACGGGCGCAGCAGGCCAGCCGGCGGCGCGACGGCTGAGCCGCTGTTGTCAGCCGGCGACCCGAAGCTGGCGCATCGACGGTCGCTCACGATAGAGCCGGCAGGCCAGGTCGATCACGACGATCAGCACGACCACGCCCAGTGCCCCGCGCGCGCCATCATCGGTGGCCTTGGCCTGGAACATGCCGCCGACGGCGATCCACCAGAGCAGCAGCGCCACCCAGGCCAGGCTCGAGAGCATGCCCAACCGCCGCAACAAACTCGACCAGCGTCCCTGCCTGTACGCCGACAGTTGCAGCGCGAACGTGGCGCCCCACAGCAACAGCACCGGCCAGGCACGCCGGGACAGGAAGCCGTCATCGAAGGCAAACACCTGCGGCAGGACGCCCGGCAGCATCGGCGCGACCCACGGCAGGCTGACCATCAAGGCCACGCCGAGCACGAACCACACCAGCCCGAACAGCATGACAGGCCGATTGACCCGCTCCGGATCGACCATGCGCGGCCGCCATGCCGGCTGCCAGCCGTGGCTCCGAATCAACGCCGCGACCAGCGCCGACATCACCATCAGCCCGGGCCACCACAACGCTCCCAGGCCGGCACTGAACCACCACGCCACCAGGGGCTGGTCGCCGCCGAACACGCGTGGCAAGGTCAGTGCCCATTGCAGAGCCACGCCACCAAAGGCAAACAGGGCGAACGAACGGGTCTGCATCGCCGGGATGACAACCGCGCCGGCGGGGTGGTAACGCTCGGCCACCTGCGCAGGCGTGCCGAACTCCCGCAGCATCGCCAGCACCATGGCGTCGTCGGCTGGCGTACCGGCCGATTGCGCGCGATCGGCCAGCATCTCGCCAAGCAGGCCGTGCAACTCCAGCCCGACCTCCTGGCGCTCGCGGCCGGGCAGGCGGCGCATCACTTCGGCAACGTAAGTCCGGATCACGTCGTTCGGATTCATGCGGTGTCTCCCTCCAGCAGGCCAGCCATGGTCCCGACAAGGGCGTGCCACGAGGCCGTCAGTTCGGCGAGCAACGCCTCGCCCGCGTCGTTCAAGCGGTAATAGCGCCGCGGCGGGCCATCCTCGATGCGCCATTCCGAGGCCAGCACGCCCTGTTTTTCCAGGCGCCGCAGCAAGGGGTAGAGCGTGCCCTCCTCGATCGGCATGCCGCGCCGGGCCAACGCCTGGCGCAGCGAATAGCCGTACTGCACCTCGCGCAGCTGGGACAGCACGGCGACGACGAGCACGCCACGGCGCAGTTCCAGCTCCAGTTTGGGCAACGGATTGTCGGAGGAGTCAGCCATGCACGGCACCGTAGTGTTTGGCGCACTCTACATAGCAACACACAGTACGTCAACGCCAAAAGCGGACCCGGCGGGACCGCCTTGCGTGGAAAGGAGACAAGGGCGCGACCCCGCCGCCGCTGGATGGTGCGGCGTCAACGCGACGCAGAGGGTGACAGCTGCCGCAGCGGAAGCGTCAGGCGGCGGCCATCTGCTTGGGGATCGAGCGGTTGGTGTGGCTGATGCGGTTGCCTTCGCCAGCGGCGATGTACACGCAGGTGGGCTGGAATTTCTCCAGCTCCGCCTCGTTCAGCTGGGCGAAGGCGGCAATGATGACGATGTCGCCGGGCTTGGCCCGATGCGCGGCGCTGCCGTTCACCGAGATGATCCCCGAGCCTTCCTCGGCGCGCAGCGCGTAGGTGACGAAGCGCTTGCCGTTGTTGACGTTCCACGCGTGGATCTGCTCGTACTCGCGGATGCCCGACGCATCCAGCAGCAAGCCGTCGATCGCGATCGAGCCTTCGTAGTGCAGCTCGGCGTGCGTCACCGTGGCGCGGTGGATCTTGGCCTTGAGCATGTTCAGGTGCATGACGTTGTTCCCGCGGTGCTCCGCAAAGTCGGCGATTATCGAACCGATGGCGCTGCGCTGCAACATCAACGGCCCGCCCACGATATGTGCGGGCGGCTCAGTCCAACAGCAAGTTGTCGATCAGCCGGGTGCCGCCCAGCCGCGCGGCGATCAGCGCCACCAGCCCGTCACGCTGGCCATCGTCCGGCTCGGCGAGATCCCCGGCCCGGCGGATCGCCGCGTAGTGGGGCACGAAGCCGGCGCGGGTCAGCTGGGCTTCGGCCACCTGCTCCACGGCGCGCCAGGCGTGGCCCTGGCCCAGCAAGTCGCGCATTTTCAGCAAGGTGTCGTGTATCAGCGGCGCCCGCGCACGCTCCTGCGCCGAAAGGTACTGGTTGCGCGAACTCAGCGCCAACCCGTCGTCGTCGCGCACGATGGGCGCGGCGATCACCTTCACTGGCAGCGACAGGTCGCGCACCATGCGCTCGATCACCTTGAGCTGCTGGAAATCCTTCTGCCCGAACACGGCCAGGTCCGGATTGACCAGGTTGAACAGCTTGCACACCACGGTGGCCACGCCATCGAAGTGCCCGGGCCGGTGGGCACCTTCCAGCGTGGCGGTGACCTGCGGCACGCGCAGGTTCACGCTGAGCGCGGCGCCGTAGGGATAGATCGTGGCGACCTCGGGTGCAAACAGCAGGTCGCAACCTTCGTCGGCCAGCGCCGCCTGGTCGTGCACCAGGGTGCGCGGGTAGCGCTCGAAATCCTCGCCGGGGCCGAACTGGGTCGGATTGACGAACACGCTCGCCACCACCCGATCGGCACGCGCCCGCGCCAGCCGCACCAGCGACTGGTGGCCGGCGTGCAGATTGCCCATGGTCGGCACGAAGCCGACCGTCTGGCCCTTGCTGCGCCAGCCGCGAACCGCGGCGCGCAACGCCGGCGCATCCTGAACCGTTTGCATGGTGGAAACTCGTCAGCTCAGTTGAAACAATGTTCCGGCGCCGGAAAGGCACCGCTGCGCACGTCGTCCGCATAGGCGCGGATCGCCGCTGCCACAGAATCGCGGCCGGCGAGAAAATCCTTGCTGAACTTGGGGCGCTTGCCGGGCGTGACGCCGAGCATGTCGTGGATCACCAGCACCTGGCCATCGCAATGCGGGCCGGCGCCGATGCCGATCACCGGGATCTCCACCGCCGCGGTCACGCGCCGGCCCAGTTCGACCGGCACGCCCTCCATCACCAGCAATTGCGCGCCCGCCGCCTGCACCGCCAACGCGTCGGCCACCAGTTGATCCGCCGCGGCCTGCTCCCGGCCCTGGACGCGGAAACCGCCGAAGCGGTGCACGGATTGCGGGGTCAGTCCCAGATGCGCGCATACCGGCATGGCCCGCGCGGTCAGCGCGGCGATGCCCTCCAGCACGTGCGCGGCGGCGCCTTCGAGCTTCACCATCGCCGCACCCGCTTCACCGACCAGCCGCGCACCGGCCGCGAGCACGTGGGCGACGTCGCGATCGGCCATGAACGGCAGGTCGGCCACCAGCAAGGTGGCGGACAAGCCGCGCGCCACGGCTGCGGTGTGGTAGACCATCTGGTCGAGTGTCACCGGCAAGGTGCTGGCGTGTCCTTGCACCACCATGCCGAGCGAATCGCCGACCAGCGCCACGTCGATGCCCGCCGCTTCCAGTTGCCAGGCGAAGCTGGCGTCGTAGGCCGTCAGCATGGTGATGCGCTGGCCTTGCGCCTTCATCGCGCGCAGGCCCGGCACGGTCACCGGCTTGCGGTCGGGGAGATTGGCGTTCTGCACGTACACGGGGGTTTCCTGGTCGGCGAGGGTGACTGCCGATTATGGCGCAAGCAGCCGCTCGCAACCGGCCGGGTCGACCCGCACCAGCAGCTCGGCCACGCGCCCCTGGCCGGGCAGGTGCAGATCCGGTACGACATCGTTCAGCGGCAACAGCACGAAGGCACGCTCGGCCAACCGCGGGTGCGGCAGGGTCAATGCCGGATCGTCGCGACGCACGCCCTCGACATGCAGCAGATCCAGGTCGAGCGTGCGTGGCCCGTTGCGTTCGGCGCGGACGCGGCCGGCGCGCTGCTCGATCGCCAGCAGGTGCTGCAGCAGCGCTTCGGGCGACAGCGTCGTCTCCAGCTCGGCCACGGCATTGATGAAGGATGGTTGATCGAGCACGCCCCAGGGCGGCGTGCGGTAAAGCGGCGAACGCTGCAGCACGCGGGTGCCGGGCAGGTCGGCGAGCGCGGCGAACGCGTCGAGCACCTGCTGGCGCGGTTCGCCGAGATTGCTGCCCAGCGCCACGTAGGCCAGGGTCATTCGGAGGCCGGGCTGTCGCTGCGCTTGCGTCGACGCCGTCGCGGGCGCGGCGGCTTGCGTACCGCCGGCGCGGGAGCTGCCTCTGCCGCGGCCGCGCCGCTGAGCACCGGCAAGGCCGCAGCCAGCACGTCCTGCGGCAGGCGCTGAGCGTGCGCCCACCACTGCCCCAGCTCACGCATCGCCGGCGATTCGTCGGCGCGCAACAACAGGAAATCGAACGCCGCGCGGAACCGCGGATGTGCCATCAGGCGGAACACCCGCTTGCGTTGCACCTGCTCGAAACGCGGCTGCAGCGACCAGATCTCTTCCATGGTGAAGGTGAAGCGCCGCGGGATCGCCACCCGCTGGCACTGTTCGCCGACCACCTTGGCAGCCGCGCGCGACCACGCCTCGGCGCTGTCCAGGCCGCGCTCGATGCCGAGTTGGGCCTCGTCGCGCACCTCGCCCCACAGCAGCACCGCGAACAGGAACGCGGGGGTGACCGACTTGCCTTCGCCGATGCGCGCATCGGTGTTGGCCAGGCCCTGCTCCACCAGCGAGCGCAACGCCGCATCGCCACGCTTGAGCGCGCGCGCGGTGGCCGGGAACAGGAACTTCAGCAGGCCGCACTGCTCCAGCATGCGGAAACTCTTCAGGCCGTTGCCGGACAGGAACATCTTCAGCGATTCGTCGAACAGCCGCGCCGGCGCGGCGTCGCCCAGCAGCGGCCCCAGCGATTCGAAAGGCGCCGCCGCCGCCGCGTCGATGCGCATGCCGAGCTTGCCCGCCAGCCGCGCGGCGCGCAGCATCCGCACGGGATCTTCGTGGTAGCGCACCTCGGGGTCGCCGATCAGGCGCAGCACGCGATCGTGCAGGTCCTGCATGCCGCCGACGTAGTCGCGCACGGAGAAATCGCCGATGTCGTAATACAGGGCATTGACGCGAAAATCGCGGCGCAGCGCGTCCTCCTCGATGGTGCCCCAGATGTTGTCGCGCACGATGCGGCCGTCGACGATGTGGCGGTCGCCCTCGCCTTCCTCGCCGGTGCCGCGGAAGGTGGCGACTTCGATGATCTCCGGGCCGAACACCACGTGCGCCAGGCGGAACCGTCGCCCGATCAGGCGGCAGTTGCGGAAGAGCTTCTTGACCTCCTCCGGCGTGGCGTCGGTGGCGACGTCGAAATCCTTCGGACGAAACCCCAGCAACAGGTCGCGCACCGCGCCACCGACGAGGTAGGCGGCATAACCGGCGTCATGCAGCCGGTACAGCACGCGCAGCGCGGCCTTGCTGATGTTCGCCCGCGAAATGATGTGCTGGTCGCGCGGAATGATCCGCAGCGCGGGGGTGGGATCGGTGCCTGGTGTGGGGTTCAAGCGGTTGGAATCCTTGCGGGACGCAGGCGCCCCGTGCTTGCCATGTTCACGATGCCGAGCATCAACAAATAGCCGCGGCAGGACGACGATCTGCGCGCCTGCGCGGCAGGCTTCGACGCGCGTCGACCGGGCGTTGCCGCGCGAAGCAATTCCGCTATACTAGCGCGCTTCGCCGCACAACGCTCCCTTCGTCTAGTGGCCCAGGACACCGCCCTCTCAAGGCGGGAACACGAGTTCGAGTCTCGTAGGGAGCGCCATTTGGTTGTGCAATCTTCCATGATTGCCATGGTCTGGAAGGAGTGCGGTAGCCCAAGGTTACCGGCTATCGGCTGGATCAAAAGCAGCCATCCATGGCCGCACTGTCTGTCACCTGTGCGATCATCCCCGATCGCGGTTGTCCGGGAACATCCGGACAGCAGGGAGTTCCGGGCCTTCGGCCGGATCAGAAGCGGCCATCCATGGCCGCACTTTTCAAAAGAGCCCTCTGCCGAACCCCGCGAGAGCCCTTCGGTGTACTTTGCCGTGGATCTGCGTCGTTTTTCAGAAGAGCGTTCCATCTGCCCCTTCCTACAGCCGAGTTGACTTCATGACTTTCGTCGTCATCGACAACTGCATCAAGTGCAAGTACACCGATTGCGTCGAGGTGTGCCCGGTGGATGCCTTTCACGAAGGCCCGAACTTCCTGGTGATCGACCCGGACGAGTGCATCGACTGCACCCTGTGCGAGCCGGAGTGCCCGATCAACGCGATCTACCCGGAGGACGACGTGCCGGTGGGGCAGGAGCCGCTGGTGGCGCTCAACGCCGAGCTGGCCAAGAGCTGGCCGGTGATCACCGAGCGCAAGGACGCTCCCGCCGACGCCGGCGACTGGGAAGGCAAGCCGGACAAGCTGGCGCTGCTCGAGCGCTGAACCGGCCTGCCGTCACGATGTCGAAACGAAAACGCCGCCCCTCCGGGCGGCGTTTTCGCATGCGTGGCGCGCTTGCGATCAATCCAGCTTCGACTTCAGCCGATCGATCACCTTGGCCACCGCGCCCAGCGAATCGCTCTGCGCGCGGATCTCGCTGCCGGCGTCGCCGCGGCTCTCCACGTTGATCTGTACCTGGTGCATGCCGCCACCGGCGGTGCTAGCAGAATCATCCCGGTGTCGGCCGAACAGTCGCGAGAAGAAACCGCGCTTCTTGCCGGTGGCGGCCGCCGTCACGCTGACCACGTAGGAGTGCGTGGCGTCGTCGTGGCTGACCAGTTGGCCCGCCTTGCCGTCGGCCAGCACCTTGCCCACCTGCTGGTACACGCTGTCGACCGTGCCCTCGTGCACGAAGCCGTCGGAGATCTGCCCTGCCTGGCCCGGCACGCCCGCCACGGAGGCAGTCGCGCCGTCCGCCGTCGGCTGGTTCGCGCCCGGCGGCGGAATCACCAGGGCGTCGCTGGTGGAGGGACGATCCATGCTGGGCGGAATCTCCAGCGGCGCCTCCTGCCGGGCCTTCTGCCAGGCGCTGTGCGAACGGAACATGCCGCAACCGGAGAGCAGCAGGCCGGCGAGCGCGACGGCCGGCAAGGCCACGAGGAGCGAGGTTTTCTTCATCGAATCGGATTCCGTGAGTGAGCCAGGCCCGGATCAGCGGGCACCGGTGTCTAGGATGACAGACTGGACAGCGCCTGGTGCAAGCGGGCGCGATCCGGGCCGTCGGGCAGTTCCACCAGCGGCAACCGCGGCCGGGCCGAGCCCAGCCCCAGCGGCGGCAGTCCAGCCTTGACCGCGATCGGATTGGGCGCGCAGTCCAGCGCGTGCAGCAAGGGTTCCAGTGCATCCCGGCACCGTGCCGTGGCCGCCTCGTCGCCCGCCGTGGCGGCGTCGCACAGGGTGCGGAACGGCCGCGGCACCAGGTTGGCCACCACCGAGACGGTGCCCGCCGCACCGGCAAGCATCGCCACACCGGCGCTGGCGTCGTCACCGGACAGATAGACGAAATCCGCGCGCGCAAGTTCCGCCAGCGCGGCGATCCGCGGCGCATCGCCCCGCGCTTCCTTGATGCCGATGATCGCCGGATGCTCGCTCAGGCGCGCCACCGTCTCCGGCAGCAGGTCGCAACCGGTGCGACCGGGCACGTTGTAGAGCAGCACCGGCAAGCCGCCT
The DNA here is from genome assembly GCF_052978425.1 of Rhodanobacter sp. UC4437_H4. NCBI lineage: Bacteria > Pseudomonadati > Pseudomonadota > Gammaproteobacteria > Lysobacterales > Rhodanobacteraceae > Rhodanobacter > Rhodanobacter sp. UC4437_H4. Next base: position 3,688,476 of record NZ_CM129673.1, on the reverse strand, counting down.
GCATCGGCGACCGCGGTGAAGTGTCGCCACAGGCCCTCCTGCGTGGGGCGCACGTAGTACGGCACCACCACCAGTGCCGCATCCGCGCCCAGCTCCTGCGCACGACGCGTGGCAGCGATGGTCTTCGCGGTACCGGCCTCGCCGGTGCCGGCAATCACCGGCACGCGACCTGCCACGCGCTCGATCGCGAACGTCAGCAGGCGGTCGAACTCGCCCGCCTCCAGCATGTGCGCCTCGCCGGTCGAGCCGGCCACCACCAGCGCCTGGGTGCCGCCGGCGATCTGCTGTTCGATCAGGCGGCCGAACGCCGCCAGGTCGAGGCTGTCGTCGGCCGCGAACGGCGTGACCAGCGCACAGATGCTTCCACGAATGTCCACGTGCTCGATTCCGCTGCAACGGCAAGCCCTGCATGTTACTTGCCGCTTCGCAAGACGGGCAAGTAAGCTCGATGGGAGTAACCTGATGCTTCCGCATCGGGCGGAATGCTGCCCACAGGTGGACCTCCTTGAAATCTCCCTCCACTGCCTCGCACGCGGCCGGACGCACGACTGGCGACAGCCAGTTGCTGATCCAGGCGCTCACCCCGGCCGACAAGTCGCCGCTGCTGGCGCTGGCCCGCCGCATTGCCGACGCCGGCTGCAACCTTTCCGAATCGCGCGTCTCCACCATCGGCACCGAGGTCTCGCTGATGCTGCTCGCCAGCGGCGCCTGGGATGCGCTGGCCAAGCTGGAAACCGCACTGACCAAGCTGGCCCGCGACGAAAGCCTGCGCCTGGTGCACTACCGCACCGGCCAGCGCGGCAACAGCGCGCAGCTGCCTTACCTGGTGGAAGTGGTGGCCGCCGATCGCCCCGGCATCGTCGCCCGCATCGTGGAGTTCTTCGCCCAGCACGAAATCAGCGTGGAGCAGTTGAACTCCACCCGCTATCGCGCCATGCAGACCGGCGCGGAGATGTTCCAGGCCCAGTTCACCATCGGCATCCCGGCGGACATCCACATCGCCGCCTTGCGCGACGATTTCCTGGAACTGTGCGACGGCATGAACCTCGACGCGATCATGGACCCGGTGAAGTTCTGAAGTGTTGCCGTCCGCCGAGCATCGCGCGAACGCCTTGCCCTGACAAGACCTGTCATCCGCCACCCCGGGCGCGCTAGTCTGTGGCCGTGGCCCTGCCGGAGGACGTCAGCATTGCAGAACCGCGAGTCGATTCACGCCAGCCGGCCCCGGCTTGCCCGGTCGCCTCGCCGCCGCACTGTCGTCATCCGCGCCACGTCTCCCTTCCATCCCACCGCAAGCACGGCCGCGCAGGCCGCGCAGGATGCCCCATGCCCGCCATCGGCAAGAAACTTCCCGCACTGAAAGGCACCACCGGCGACGGCACCGAGCTGAAGCTTTCCGACTACCGCGGCCAATGGCTGGTCGTGTACTTCTATCCGAAGGATTCGACCCCCGGCTGCACCAACGAGGCCAGGGACTTCCGCGACTTGCACGCGAAGTTCCGCCAACGTCACGCGCAGGTCATCGGCGTGTCACGCGACTCACCGAAATCACACGCCAACTTTGCCGCGAAGCAGGAGCTGCCGTTCCCGCTGATATCCGACGCCGACGAAACCTGGTGCCAGGCCTTCGACGTGATCCACGAGAAGGTGCTCTACGGCAAGCGCCACCTCGGCATCGTGCGCAGCACCTTCCTGATCGACCCCGACGGCAAGCTCGCCGCCGAATGGCGCGGGGTGAAAGTCCCCGGCCACGCGCAGGCCGTGCTTGACGCGATCCCCGCCGCCTGAGTCATTCGCCCTGATGAGTTGTCGCCATCCGCTTTGCCCACCCACCAGCGAGGACACTTCCGCATGACCGGAAGCAAGCGCATCTACGCTCTCGACACCAACGTCCTGCTGCATGACCCGACCTCGCTGTTCCGCTTCGAGGAACACGACGTCTTCATCCCCATGACCGTCCTGGAGGAGCTGGACGAGAAGAAGAAAGGTGCTTCGGAAGTCTCGCGCAACGGCCGCCAGGTCAGTCGCTTCCTCAACGAACTGATCGAGGCCGGCAAGCAGCACGACCTGGCGGAAGGGCTGGAACTGGCCAATCCGCAAGGCGTCAAGCTCAAGCGCGGCGGCTCGGCCGGTCGCCTCTATTTCCAGCATCGCATCACCAGCAACGGCCACACCAAGGCCGACAACCAGATCCTCGCCGCGGTGATCGAGCTGCGCGACCAAAACCAGGATCGCGACGTGATCCTGGTCACCAAGGACATCAACCTGCGCATCAAGGCCGGCATCAACGGCCTGGTTGCGGAGGATTACGAGAACGACCGCGCGCTCGACGATTTCTCCCTGCTCTACACCGGCTCGACCGAACTGCCGGCGAACTTCTGGGAGCTGCACCCGGAAGTGCACTCGTGGACCGATCACGGCCGCACCTATTACCAGCTCGATCGCCGCGAGGACGAGGCGTGGCATCCCAACGAGTGCCTCTACCTGCCCGGCGAGAACGAGATCGAACTGCGCGTGCAGAAACTGGACGACGAGCACGCGACGCTCATGCTTCTGGACGACCACTCGCACGCCAACCATCACGTCTGGGGCATCGGTGCGCGCAACCGCGAGCAGAACTTCGCGCTCAACGCGCTGATGGACCCGGAGATCGACTTCGTCACCCTGCTCGGCAACGCCGGCACCGGCAAGACCCTGCTGGCGCTGGCCGCCGGCCTGGCCCAGGTGATGGACCAGCAGCGCTACCGCGAGATCATCATGACCCGCGCCACTGTTTCCGTCGGCGAGGACATCGGCTTCCTGCCCGGCACCGAGGAAGAAAAGATGACGCCGTGGATGGGCGCGCTCACCGACAACCTCGAAGTGCTCGCCAACCCCGAGGACGGCGGCAGCTGGGGCCGCCAGGCCACCAACGACCTGCTTGCCTCGCGCATCAAGATCCGCTCGCTCAACTTCATGCGTGGGCGCACCTTCCTGTCACGCTACCTGATCATCGACGAGGCCCAGAACCTCACCCCGAAGCAGATGAAGACCCTGATCACCCGCGCAGGCCCCGGCACCAAGATCGTCTGCCTCGGCAACGTCGAACAGATCGATACTCCCTACCTCACCGAAACCACCTCCGGGCTTACCTATGCGGTGGATCGCTTCAAGAGCTGGGAGCATTCGGCGCACATCACGTTGCGGCGGGGAGAGAGGTCGCGGTTGGCGGACTTTGCGGCGGAGATGATGTAGGAGCTGGCTTTCGGTTTTCGGCGTTCGGAAGCCCGGTAGCGGAATACCTGCCAGGCAACACCACTCCTGCCATCATGGTGAACACCCGATGCGCTGCGCGCGGTTGACCAGCCGCGACGCGGAACGCAGGTTGGATTTGCCGGTGTCCAACGATCCATTGCCGGCACGTCCATGGGAAATCGTGCCAAACAGTTGGGGGGCAAGCCTTGAACGCGGTGACCCGTCGAGGCTGGCCAACCTGGCTGCGGAAACGGCGCACGCGCGAATCCGCATCCGGTGGCTGAAGAACGTGATCGCACGTGGTACCGGCCCCGTCACGTAGAATGTGTTGCCGTTGCCAAAGCCAAGACTGAGTTTTCGCCTCTCACGACCAAGCAAGGACCGCCATGTCAACCGCACTTTTGATGCAACTGTTCCAGATCATGCTGGTTCTCGGCCTGGGCACGGCGTTGGCGGTTTCCGCCATACGGTTGATGTGGATTGCCGGCAGTTTCCTCAAGCGCAAATCGCGCCTGTTGCCGTAAAGACAAGTCGCACGAAATGGCGTCCGGCCGGGCCGCCGTCAACTGATGTTGCCATCGGTCGAGTAGAATCACGACATTGCTGGCTCCGTGGTTCCTCTGCCCATGTTCGTGACGCCGCGCCTCATCCTGTTGCTCTTGTTCGCCTTCTTCGCACTGTGCGTGCTGCTGGTGCATTTGCGCGGGCGGGTGCGGTTGCGTTTCGACCGCCAGCTGGTGGATCACTCGGCAGTGTTCGCGCCGTACAACCTGCTGATGTACGCGTTCTCGGCGGTGCCGGCCAAGCCGATACTCGACCGCCGCGGATTTCCCGAGCTGGATTTGCTGCAGGCAAACTGGGAGACGATCCGGGCCGAGGCGCTGCACCTGACGGACCGGGGACACATTCGCGGCACCACGAAGAACGACGACGCCAGTTTCAACAGCTTCATCAAGCAGGGCTGGAAGCGCTTCTACCTCAAGTGGTACGGCGAGCCGCTGGCGTCGGCGCAGGCGTTGTGTCCGAAGACGGTGGAACTGCTCAATGCGATCCCCGGAATCAAGGCGGCGATGTTCGCCACGCTGGCGCCCAACAGCAAGCTCAATCCGCATCGCGATCCGTTTGCCGGTTCGCTGCGCTATCACTTGGGCCTGATCACGCCGAACTCGCGCGACTGCCGCATCTTCGTCGATGGCGAAGAGCACGCCTGGGGCGACGGCAAGGACGTGGTGTTCGACGAGACCTTCGTGCACTGGGTGGAGAACAAGACCGACCAGACCCGGGTGATCCTGTTCGCCGACGTGGAGCGCCCGCTGCGCACGCGCTGGATGAGTGCGATCAACCATCGCGTGGGCGCGTTCATGGGCAAGATCACCGCTTCGCCCAACAGCGACACCGGTACCGAGAAGACCGGCTTCGTCAACCGCCTGTACGCGTGGAGCCAGCGCAAGGGCGCCATGCATCAATGGAAGGCGGCGTTCAAGCGGCGTCACAAGAAGCTGTACAAGGCCGGAAAATACGTCGGCATCCTTGTGCTGTTGTGGCTGATTTTCCTGGCTCCCTGGCCATTGCTCCGCTAGCGGTCACGTTTCGCTCCGTCCATGCGTCCTGGCAGCATCCTTTCCCCGGAGTGCCTCATGGATTCGCAAACCGCCCTGTTCCAGCAACACCGCCAGCGCCTGTTCGGCCTGGCCTACCGCATGCTCGGCACGCCCGCCGACGCCGAGGACGTGCTGCACGATGCCTGGCTGCGCTGGCACGCACAGAATGTCGCCGCGCTGGACGACCCGGAAGCCTGGCTGGTCACCGTGACCACGCGCATCGCGCTGGATCGCCTGCGCCGGGCCAAGACCGAACGTGCGCACTACTCCGGCCCCTGGCTGCCGGAGCCGCTGACCGTGGATGCCGACCAACCCGAGGCGCAACTGGAACGCGCCGAAAGCCTCACCCTCACCTTTCTGCTGTTGCTGGAGCGGCTGAGCCCCGAGGAGCGTGCCGCCTTCCTGCTGCGCGAAGTGTTCGACTACAGCCACGCCGAAACGGCCTCGATGCTGGAAATCAGCGAAGACGCCTGCCGCCAGCGCGTGCACCGGGCGAAGCAGCGGCTGCGCGAGGATCGACCGCGCCAGACGATGCCGAACGCCGACATCCAGCGGCGCCTGCTCGAACGCTTCATGCAGGCGCTGCAGCAGCCGGACATGCCCACGTTGCGTGCCTTGTTTGCCGAAGACGCCATGAGCGTATCCGATGGCGGCGGCCTGGCGCGGGCCACCCTGCACCCGCTGCACGGCGCCGAGCGGCTGGCCCGGCTGTACATGCAGATCGCGCTGCAGCAGCAGCGCCATGGTGGCGTGCGCCACGAAATCCGTCAGCTCAACGGTACGCCGGCCCTGTTCGGCTGGCAGGGCGACACGCTGGTCTCGGCCAGTTGGATCGACGACGACGGCGAACGCATCACCGCCGTGCATGCCCTGCGCCACCCCGGCAAGCTTGCCCGGCTGGCGGCGGTCACGAAATCGACGGCGCCCACGTCCTTGCACTGAACGGCCGGTCCCGGCCGCACACCGCAAGGAGAACCCCATGCCTCGTTTCAACATCAACAAGCGCCTCGACGCCGTGAAGCCCCTGTTCGCCCTGGGCGAATACATCAAGAACTCCGGCATCGAACAAAGTCTGATCGAACTGGTACAGATGCGCGTTTCCCAACTCAACGGTTGCGCCTACTGCCTGGACATGCACAGCAAGGATGCCCGCGCCGCCGGCGAGACCGAGCAGCGCCTGTACGTGCTGCAGGCCTGGCGCGAGGCGCCGTTCTACAGCCCGCGCGAGCGTGCCGCGCTGGCCTGGTGCGAGGCGGTGACCCGGCTCGACCCGGTGCACGGCGTGCCGGACGAGGTCTACGAACAAGCCCGCACCGAATTCAGCGAAGAACAGCTGATCGACCTCAACATGGCAGTGATCGCGATCAACAGCTGGAACCGCATCGCCATTCCCTCTCGCGCGGAACCCGGTCACTACCGGGCGGCGCAACACTGAACCGGCGGCGCCTCGCGCAAACCGTGCACGGCAAGCCTGCCTCGCGATGCGCGCCAACGGCGTATCCCGTCAACGGCATGACACCGGCCGGGGCACCACCATCCCGCGCCGATCCAACGAAAAGGCCGCGGCATGCCGCGGCCTTCATTGCGCCCAGCGGCGTCCCGGATCAGGCCGCGAGGCGCTTCACGATGGCGTCGGCGAAGCTGCCGGTGCTGCCCTTGCCGCCGATGTCCGGCGTCACGCTGTCGCGATCGTTCGTCATGGTGTCGCGGATCGCGGCGCGCAGCTTGTCGCCCTTGGCCACCATGTCCAGGTAGTCGAGCATGTCGGCCGCGGCCAGCAGCAGCGCGCAGGGGTTGGCGATACCCTTGCCCGCGATGTCCGGTGCCGAGCCGTGCACCGCCTCGAAGATCGCCGCGTGCTCGCCGATGTTGTCGCCCGGCGCCAGGCCGAGGCCGCCGACCAGGCCGGCGCACAGGTCCGAGAGGATGTCGCCGAACAGGTTGGTGGTGACGATCACGTCGAACTGGTACGGGTTCATCACCAGCTGCATGCAGGTGTTGTCCACGATCATCTCGTTGAACTCGATCTGCGGGTATTCCTTCGCGATCTCGCGCGCCACGTTGAGGAACAGGCCCGAGCTGGTCTTCAGGATGTTCGCCTTGTGCACCGCGGTGATCTTCTTGCGGCCCTTCTTCACCGCCAGCTCGAACGCGTAGCGCACGATCCGGCTGCTGCCCTTGCGCGTGTTGCGCGCCACCGACTCGGCGATCTCGCCGTCGGCGGACAGGGTTTGCCCCTCGGAGCGGTAGGCGCCCTCGGTGTTCTCGCGCACGGTGATGATGTCGATGTTCTCGTAGCGCGACTTGGTACCGGGGAAGCTCACCGCCGGGCGCACGTTCGCGTACAGGTCGAAGTGGCGGCGCAGGGTCACGTTGACCGAGGTAAAGCCGCCGCCGATCGGCGTGGTCAGCGGGCCCTTCAGCGCGACCTTGTGCTCGGCGATCTTGTCCAGCGTGGCCTTGGGCAGCAGGTCGCCGTGCTTCTCCAGCGCGACCATGCCGGCGTCGACGAAGTCGTATTTCAGGCCGCAGTCCAGCGCGTCGAGCACGCGCAGCGTGGCGGTCATGATCTCCGGGCCGATGCCGTCGCCCGGGATCACGGCGATGGTGTTGTTCATGGGGGGACTCCTTGGGGGCTGATCGCATGCACGGCGCGCAAGGCGCGCGTCAAGACCGCCCATTATCGCTCATGCGCCCCAATGCCGGACACCCGTCCGCCGCGCAAGTCGTTGCAAATCCTCGCATGGAGCGTTGCGGAAAGCCGCATGCGCGCGGGCGTCTCAAGCGTGGTCGGCGCACTCCGGCGCACCGGACTCGCCGTTCTCCAGCTGGTCCAGGAAATCCACCGCGCGGCGCAGATGCGGGATCACGATCGAGCCGCCCACCACCAGGCCCACGCTGAACACCTCGAAGAACTCGTCGCGCTGCACGCCGGCTTCCTTGCACCGGGCCACGTGGTAGCTGATGCAGTCGTCGCAGCGCAGCACCATCGAGGCGACCAGGCCCAGCATCTCCTTGGTCTTCACGTCCAGCGCGCCGGCCTTGTAGGTCTGCGTGTCCAGCGCGAAGAAGCGCCGCACGACCTGGTTGTCCTCGGCCAGGATGCGCTCGTTCATGCGTTGGCGGAACGCGGTGAATTCGGCCAGCTTGTCGCTCATGCGCCCGCCTCCAGCAATTGCGCCAGTTTGCCGCTGCGGTCGGCCGCCGCTAGGTCGTCGAAGCCACCGACGTGGTGATCGTTGATGAAGATCTGCGGCACGGTGCGCGCGCCACCGCTGCGCGTCAGCATCGCCTCGCGCTGGGACGGGTCGGTGTCCACGCGCACCTCGGTCCACTCCAGCCCACGGGCCTTGAGCAGGTTCTTGGCGGCCACGCAGTAAGGACACACCGCGGTGGAATAGACCTCGATCTTCGACATCACGACAACTCCGCAAAACGGGGGAACCGCCTGTAAATGGGGCGTCCGGGACAACAGGCAAGGTGGGAACCGACGCCGCCCGGGGCGGTCACAATGCTATTGTCGCCCAAGAGCGTGGGCGGTAGAAATCTTCCGGGCTGCAAAAGCGTCTGCGCGGTCCATATTTCCGCCGATTCTTGGCCCATGGAACCACCATGGGCCGGCGAATCGCCAAAAATCTGTCCTCACGCAGCCACTTTTTCGCCTCGAAAGTTTCTACCGCCCACGCCCCTAGCCATGGCCATGACACCACGACGACCCGCCCGGCGTGTTCTGACTGCGCTGCTCTGCGCCGGCCTGACCTGCATGGCCAGCGCGCAGGACGACGTACGCCTGCCCGACCTGGGCAGCTCGGCCGACGCGCTGATCTCGCCGCAGGAGGCGCGTGATTACGGCGCCTCCATGCTGCGCCAGATGCGCGCGCTGGACATGGTGGTGGACGACCCGCTGCTGGACGACTACGTCAACGATCTCGGCCATCGCCTGGCATCCAACTCCGACAAGCCCAAGGACCACTTCGCCTTCTTCATCGTGAAGGACCCGGAGATCAACGCCTTCGCCGCGCCGGGCGGCTACATCGCGGTCAACTCCGGGCTGTTCGTCATCACCCGCGACGAGAGCGAACTGGCCGGCGTGATCGCGCACGAGATCGGCCACATCACCCAGAACCACCTGCAGCGGGCATTCGAGGCCTCGCGCAAGGATGCACCGCTGATGGCGCTGGTGCTGCTGGGTGCGGTACTGGCCGGCGCCGGCAGCCACAGCGGCGACGCGCCGATGGCGGTGCTCGCCGGCGGCCAGGGCCTGATCGCGCAGCGTTCGATCAACTTCACCCGCAAGGACGAGATCGAGGCCGACCGCGTCGGCATCCAGACCCTCGCCAAGGCCGGTTTCGACCCGGAAGCGATGGCGGCCTTTTTCCAGCGCATGCAGGACGTGCTCAGCACCGGCGCCGGTGGCGACGACGTGCCCGTCCTGCTGCAGACCCATCCGGTGACAAGCATGCGCATCAGCGACGCCAAGGCGCGTGCCGGCGCACTGGTGGCGGCGCAGAAGCTGCGGCCCTCGGGCACCGTCATGGACGTGCAGCAGTGGCAGCAGCACACCGCGCCGATCGCCTTCGTCAAGGACCCGACCTCGCTGCTGGACACGCCCAGGCCCGGCCCGCTCGACACCTACCAGCTGATGCGCGAACGCGTGCGCGTGCTGGCCGGCGACGCCACCCGCGAAGCGACGTACTACGGCTCCAACCTGCAGGACCGGCCTGCGTTCGACACCCCGGCCAACCATTACGGCTACGCGCTGGCACTTACCCGCAGCGGCCGCGGCGCACAAGCGGTGGCGCAGTTGCAGCCGTTGCTGCGCGACGCGCCGGACAACCTGATCCTCAAGCTCGCGCTGGCCGATGCCAGGTTGCAAGCCGGCCAGCGTGCCGCGGCGCTCGCCATCTACCAGGACCTCAACGAACAATCGCCGCGCAACCGCGCGGTGGCGCTGGCCTACGCCAAGGCGCTCACCGCCGGCGGCGACAAGGCGCAGGCCGGCCTCGCCGCCAGCTTGCTGCGCCCCCTGCTGGACGACGCCAGCGAACCGGAGATCTACAGCGCCTACGCCCGCGCCAGCGACGCAGCCGGCGACAACGTGCGTGCCGGCGAGGCGTTCGCCGATGCCAGCTATTACTCCGGCCGCCCGTTCGACGCGATGGAACAACTGCAGCGTCTGCTCAAGCGCAACGACCTGGATTACTACGCCCGCGCACGCATCCAGGGCCGCATCACCGAACTGACGCCGCTGCTGCTGGAGCTGCGCAAGCGCCGGATCGAGACCAAGGACAACCCGGACAGCCAGCAGCACGCACAACCGTTCGGCCCGTGCATCGAGCCCGCCTGCCGCGGCAGCGCGCCAGTCTCCGCCTGGCGGCAGGATTGATCCGCCGCTGAAGGTCCTTTGCGCGCCGGCGCATCATGCATCGTCCACCGCCATGGGCCAGAATGGGCCATGTCCAGACCTTCCGCCCGCGTACCCGCCATCGACCTTGCCGCCCCGCAGCTGTACTTCAGCCGCGAGCTGGCCGCCCTGGAGTTCAACTTCCGCGTGCTGGCGATGGCCCGCGATGCCGGCGTGCCCCTGCTCGAACGCGTGCGCTACATGAGCATCGTGGCGAACAACCTCGACGAGTTCTTCGAGGTTCGCGTGGCGATGCTCAAGCATCACCACGCCTACGGCTCGGCCGCGCCGGGCCCGGATGGCGTGCCCTCCGGCGAATTGCTGGCGCGCATCCGCAGCCGCGTGCTGGACCTGGTGGCCGAGGTCTACGCCGCCTGGCAGGAACAGATCCGCCCGCAGCTGGAGCAGGAACACATCCATATCCTCACCCGCAAGCAGTGGACGCCGCGCCAGCGACGCTGGCTGCAGGGCTATTTCGAGCACGAGGTGCTGCCGGTGCTGTCGCCGCTGGGGCTGGACCCGGCGCATCCGTTCCCGCGCATCCTCAACAAGACGCTGAACATCGCGGTCGTGCTGAAGGGCCGCGACGCCTTCGGCCATGAAGGCCATCTGGCCTTGGTGCGCGCACCGCGGTCGCTGCCGCGGATCATCCGCGTGCCGGCCGAGGTCAGCGGCCGTGGCCATCACTTCGTGTTCCTGGCGGAGTTGCTGCAGGCTTTCGTCGACCTGATGTTCCCCGGCCTCAAGGTGCTCGGCTCGTACCAGTTCCGCGTCACCCGCAACAGCGAGCTGATCGTCGAGGAGGCGGAGGTCGAGAACCTCGCGCTCGCCCTCAGCGAGGAGTTGCTCGGCCGCGGCTACGCGCGCCCGGTGCGGCTGGAGATCGCCGAGGATTGCCCGCAGGCGATCACCGCGCTTCTGGTGGAGAAATTCCAGCTCGGCGAGGCCGACGTCTACCGCTGCGACGGCCCGGTCAACATCATCCGCGCCGGCCTGATCTACGACTGGCTGGACCGTGCGGAGCTGAAGTTTCCGCGCTTCACCCCGCAGTTGCCGCCGTCGCTGGACAGCAGCCTGAACAAATTCAAGGTGATCGCCAAGGGCGACGTGCTGCTGCACCATCCCTACCAGAGCTTCGCCGCGGTGATCGACCTGCTGCGCCAGGCCGCCGCCGACCCGCAGGTGCTGGCGATCAAGCAGACCCTGTACCGCGCCGGCGAGGACACCCCGCTGGTCGACCTGCTGGTGGAGGCCGCGCGCCACGGCAAGGACGTCACCGTGGTGATCGAACTGCGGGCGCGCTTCGACGAGGAGGCCAACATCCGCCTGGCCACGCGGCTGCAGGAGGCCGGCGTGCAGGTGGTGTACGGCGTGGTGGGTTACAAGACCCACGCCAAGATGATGCTGATCGTTCGCCGCGAGGGCGACACCTTGCGCCGCTACGCGCACCTGTCCACAGGCAACTACCACCAGGCCAACAGCCGCGTGTACACCGACATCGGCCTGATGACCGCCAACCCCGAAATCGGCGAGGACTTGCACAAGGTGTTCCAGCAGCTGTCCGGACTGGGCCCGGTGATCGAGCTGAAGCGCCTGCTGCATTCGCCGTTCACGCTGTATCGCGGCGTGCTGGCCCGGATCGAGCGCGAGACCGAACACGCCCGCGCGGGGCGACCGGCGCGTATCGTGGCCAAGCTCAACGCGCTCAACGAGGCGAAGGTGATCACCGCGCTGTACACCGCCTCGCAGGCCGGCGTGGAGATCGACCTGATCGTGCGCGGCGCCTGCACCTTGCGACCCGGCCTGCCCGGCGTCTCCGAGCGCATCCGGGTGCGCTCGATCGTCGGGCGTTTCCTCGAACACAGCCGGGTGTACTGGTTCGCCAACGATGGCGAGGCGGAAATCTACTGCGCCAGCGCCGACTGGATGGAGCGCAACCTGATGCGGCGGATCGAGATCGCCTTCCCCATCCTCGATCCGCAGCTGGCCGCGCGTGTCTACGACGAGACGCTGGCCAACGGCCTGGCCGACAACACCCAGGCGTGGCTGCTCGACAGCGACGGCCGCTACACCCGCGCCGAGCCCGGCGACAACCCGCCGTACAGCGCGCAGCAGACGCTGCTGGAACGACTGTGCCCGTGAGCCGCCTGCAATGCGCGCACGCGTGCGAGAATCCGCACTTCGCGATTGCCGGAGCGCCGGATTGAGCGCAGTCGAACAAACGCCGATCCGCGATGGCGAACTGATGGCCGCCATCGACATGGGCTCGAACAGCTTCCACATGGTGGTGGCGCGCATGGAGCATGGCGAACCGCGGGTGATCGACCGCCTGCGCGACACCGTGCGCATGGCCGCCGGCCTGCGCGCCGACGGCAGCCTGGATGCCGAACGGCGCGCGCGCGCACTGGCCTGCCTGGCCCGCTTCGGCCAGCGCATCGCCGGCTTGCCCACCGCGCGCGTGCGCGCCGTGGCGACCAATACCGTGCGCCAGCTCGCCTCGCCGCAAACCTTTCTGACCGCGGCGGAAGCCGCGCTGGGCCACCCGATCGAGGTGGTCTCCGGCCGCGAGGAGGGCCGCCTGATCTTCCTCGGCGCCGCGCACGACCTGCCCGCCTCGCGCGAGCCGCGGCTGGTCATCGACGTCGGCGGCGGCAGCACCGAATTCATCATCGGCCGCGGCCTCGCGCCGTTGCACACCGAGAGCGTGCAGGCCGGCTGCATCGCCTCGACCCTGCGTTTCTTCCCCGGCGGCAAGATCACCCGCGCGCGCTGGCAGCGCGGCCTGAGCGAGATCGGCGTGCTGCTGCAGCAGTTCGCGGAGGACTATCGCGAATCGGGCTGGCAGGATGCGTTCGGCTCGTCCGGCACCACCAAGTCGATCGGCGCGGTAGCACTGGCCATGGAGCTTTCCGACGACGGCATCACGCCCGCGGCGCTGGCCGCCCTGCGCGATGCGCTGATCGAGCAGGGCCAGGTCGGCACGCTCAAGCTGCCGGGCCTGGTTCCCGAACGCACGCCGGTGTTCGCCGGCGGCGTGATGATCATGGAAGCGGCCTTCACCGCGCTGGGCATCGAGCGGCTGCGCGTGTGCGAAAGCTCGATGCGCGAAGGACTGCTGTGGGACCTGCTCGGCCGCGCCGGCGGCAGCGACCCGCGCACCGCCAGCATCGACGCGCTGGCGACCCGCTACGGCGTCGACCGCGCGCAGGCACGGCGAGTGGAAGCGACGGCACTGATGCTGTTCGACCAGGTCGCGCGCAACTGGAAGCTCGACGCCGATGCGCGTGAGTGGCTGTCCTGGGCCGCGCGGGTGCACGAGATCGGCTTGGCCATCGCGCACAGCCAACATCATCGCCACGGCGCCTACATCCTGCGTCATGCCGACCTGGCTGGCTTCTCGCGGCAGGAGCAGGAATTGCTGGCCGCGGTGATCGAACTGCACCGGCGCAAGCCGGACAAGTCCATCATCGCCAGCCTGCCGCTGCGTTATCGCGCGCTGGCGAAGCACATCACCGCGCTGTTGCGTCTGGCCGTGCTGTTCCGCCGCGCCCGCCGCGCCGAGTCGCTGCCGCAGATGCAACTGGCAGCCAGCGCCCGCTCGCTGCGCCTGAAACTCCCGCCGGGATGGGGCGAGCAGCACCCGCTCACCGAAGCCGACCTGCAACAGGAAAAGGCGCCGATGACCGAACTTGGGGTGAAACTGGATCTCGCGAACAAGTGATCCGCCTTTTTCGCGGCATGCCGATGCCATGCCGCGTATCATGGACGCCCGCCTCGTGAATGCCGGTCCGGATCGCTCGCTGCCATGCTCAAATCCCTGCTGATCGCCCTGCTCCTGCTCGTTCCGTTCGGCGCCGCCGCGCAGGCGGGCAAACCTGCACCGGCCACATCGAGCGCCGCGCCCGTCGCCGCACCGCCGCACGTGCTGCTGCACACATCGCAGGGCGATCTCACGCTGGAGCTGTATCCGGACAAGGCGCCCAAGAGCGTGGCCAACTTCCTGCAGTATGTGCGCGACGGCTTCTACGACGGCACCCTGCTGCACCGGGTCATCCCCGGCTATCTGGTGCAGGGCGGCCTCTACACCCGCGACCTGCAGCCCAAGCGCACGCGCCCGGCCATCGCCAGCGAGGCGGACAACGGGTTGTCGAACCTGCGCGGCACGATCGCCGTCGCCCGCGGCGCCGATCCCAATTCCGGCACCGCGCAGTTCTTCTTCAACCTGGTCGACAACCGCCGGCTGGATTTCGTCGGCAACCAGAGCGGCCTCACCTGGGGCTTCGCGGTGTTCGGCAAGGTGACCAAGGGCATGGACGTGCTGGACAAGATCGCCGCCCTGCCCACCCGCCCGCTGGGCCCGTTCGCCGGCGACGTACCCGAGCCACTGGTGGTGATCGAGAAGGCCAGCGTGATCGGCGAAGAGGTTCAGGCGCCGGCGAGCAGCGCCAAGGCGCCGGCCAGGGCAGCATCTGTCACCAAGCCGACCAGCAAGCCGGCGGCGAAGCAGTCCGGCGGGAACTGATCGGCATGGCCACGTTGTTCATCGCCGACCTGCACCTCGATCCCGCACGCCCGCAAATCACCCGCCTGTTCGAGAATTACCTCGCCAGCGACGAAGTGCGAAGCGCCGACACGCTGTACATCCTCGGCGACCTGGTGGAAGCCTGGATCGGCGACGACGATGATGCCGAGTTGCCGCAGCGCATCGCCGAGGCCATCCGCGCCGTGCACGATGCCGGTGTGCCGGTGCATTTCATGGTCGGCAACCGCGACTTCCTGCTCGGCGAAACATTCGCCACCCGCGCCGGCATGACCCTGCTCGACGACGGCACCGTGCGCGACATCCAGGGCCGGCCCACCTTGCTGATGCACGGCGACACGCTGTGCACCGATGACCTCGCCTACCAGGCCGTGCGCAAGCAGGTTCGCACGCCCGAATGGCAGGCGCAGATCCTGGCGATGCCGCTGGAGGCGCGCCGCGCGTTTGCCGCCAAGGCCCGCGCCGACAGCAAGGCACACACCGGCAGCACCATGGAAAGCATCATGGACGTCAACGCCGAGGCGGTCGCCGCGGCACTGCGCGGAGCGGGCGTGACGCGGTTGATCCACGGACACACGCATCGGCCAGCCATCCATCGTTTGGAACTGGACGGAAAGCCGGCCGAGCGGATCGTGCTGGGGGACTGGTACGAACAGGGGTCGGTGCTGGTGGTGGACGGCGAGCGCGTGGAGCTGCGTGGATTGGCGACGGGGTGAGGCCCCATGGGCCAGAAACTCGACATCAAGGATTGATTCCCCGAACCGTTCGGGCTGAGCGTAGCGCTGGAGGCCCGCAGTCGAAGCCTCGGCGCGACCTGCCAAGCAAGAGCTCGCTTCGATGGAATGCGTCGTGGCGTAGAGGGCGCGGAGATTGTGAATCCCACCCACGGGACTCACCCCTTCGCGCTGTGCGCTACGGGGCCAGCCTTCGGCTGTCCAAATTCGTTCCAGACGAATTTGTCGCTCGCGGAGGCAGGATGCCGGAGCGAACAGCGGCAAAGCCGCTGGCCCGAAGGGTGAGGCGCAGGATGCGCCGAGTCACCGGAGAGTTCGTCCACTGCCTCTCTCCGCCAGATACGCAAAACGCCCGCTTCGACGGAGCACGTGGTTACTTGGTCGTGCACCAGGGATTGTTCGGCCCATCCATGGGCCTCACCCCTTCGCGCTGCGCGCTACGGGGCCAGCCTGCGGCTGTCCAATTTTGTTCCAGACGAATTTGTCGCTCGCGGAGGCAGGATGCCGGAGCGAACAGCGGCAAAGCCGCTGGCCCGAAGGGTGAGGCGCAGGATGCGCCGAGTCACCGGAGGGTCCGTCCACCACCTCTCTCCGCCAGATACGCAAAACGCCCCTTCGATGGAGCGTCTGATTGCGTGGTTGTGCGCGAGGGATTGTTTGGCCCATCCATGGGCCAAACCCCTACGCGCTGCGCGCTTCGGGGCCAGCCTGCGGCTGTCCAAATTCGTTCCAGACGAATTTGTCGAACGGTTGGTCCGTCCACCATCTCTCTCCGCCAGATACGCAAAACGCCCCGTTCGGGGCGTTTTGCGTATCTGGCGGAGAGAGAGGGATTCGAACCCTCGATCAGGCTTTTGACCCGATACTCCCTTAGCAGGGGAGCCCCTTCGGCCACTCGGGCATCTCTCCGGGGTTTTGCCGCATGACTGCGGAGCCGGCAAGGATACTGATCGGCGCGGCCCAGGTAAAGTCTTGAAACGGTGGTCAGTGGTCGCCGCTGTCGTCCGGAGCGCTGCCGGCGTCGTGTTCACCGCGGATTCGCTGGTAGATTTCCTCGCGATGGACGGCCACGGTTTTCGGCGCGTTGATGCCGATGCGTACCTGATTGCCTTTCACGCCAAGAACGGTGACGGTCACCTCGTCGCCGATCATCAGGGTCTCACCGACCCGGCGGGTCAGAATCAACATGATTGCTACTCCATAAAATGCTGCTGGTCACAGGCTTGCGGATTGACCCTGCCTCACCCCTGAGCGTGAGTCCATCCGCGGCTCGACGTTTTTGATCCGTCGAAGGCCCTACCGCCTTCCCGGCTCACAGCCAAAACACTCCTTAAGCGTCCTGACTGGCGGCTTTGCGCCTTTTGGCGAAAAACCGACCTCCGCGGATACTAACTGAGCACGATTCCCCGGTGCAATCGGCGCTGCAGCAGTCGTTAAGCCGAATCAACGCGAGGAAACCCAGTCGGCAAGACCCGCCAGGATCGCCGGCAAGTCGGCGCTGTCGGAACCGCCGCCCTGGGCCATGTCGGGTCGACCGCCGCCCTTGCCACCGATCTTCGCCGCGACATGGGCGACCACGTCACCGGCCTTGATCCGGCCCAGCGCCTTGCCGTGTACACCGGCGATCAGCGCGACCTTGCCGTCGGCAGCCCCGGCCAGCAGCACCACGCAATCGCCGAGCTGCTGCTTGAGCTGGTCGACGCTGTCGCGCAGCGACTTTGCGTCGAACCCTTCCAGGCGCGCAGCGACCACCTTGATGCCGTCGACGTCTGCAGCCGAGGCAGTCAGGTCGGCAGTGGCGGAACCGGCGGCCTTGCTGCGCAGCGAATCCAGTTCGCGCTCGAGTTTCTTCTGGCGATCGAACAACTGGCGCAGTTTTTCCACGGCGTCGTCGCCGCTGCTGGAGAGCAGACGGGAGAGATCGGCGAGGCGGCGCTCCTCCTCGGCGACATGCGCGAGCGCACCGTCGCCGGTGACCGCCTCGATGCGACGCACGCCGGAGGCGACGCCGGATTCGCCGACGATCTTGAACAGGCCGATGTCGCCGGTGCGGTTGACGTGCGTGCCGCCGCAGAGTTCGGTGGAAAAGTCGCCCATCTTCAGCACGCGCACTTCATCGCCGTACTTTTCGCCGAAGAGTGCCATGGCACCAGTGGCGATCGCCTCGTCGTAACCCATGCGGTGCACCTCGGCGGCCGCGTTGCGGCGCACCTCGGCGTTGACCATCGACTCGACGCGAGCCAATTCCCCATGGCTTACTGGCTTGGGGTGCGAGAAATCGAAACGCAGGCGCTCCGGCGCCACCAGCGAGCCCTTCTGGGTGACGTGGGTGCCGAGCACCTCGCGCAGCGCCGCATGCAGCAGATGCGTGGCCGAGTGGTTGAGCACGATCGCCTGGCGGCGCGCGGGATCCACCTGGGCGTCGAGCAGGTCGCCGCTGCGCAGCGGTTGCGTGCCGTGCCAGTGGCCGGCGTGGCCGAAGAACACGCCGCCCATCTTCAAGGTGTCGTCGACCGCGAAACGGCCGGACGTGCCGGACAACGTGCCGGTGTCGCCGACCTGGCCGCCGGATTCGGCGTAGAACGGCGTGCGATCCAGGATCAGCAATCCTTCCTCGCCCTCGCCCAGCCGGTCGACATGGCGACCGCCGCGCACGATGCCAAGCACCTTGCCGCCGCGGTCTTCCAAGGCCTCGTAGCCGAGGAACACGGTAGGCGGCAGTTGGCTGGCCAGCTCGGCCGGCATCTGTCCCCTCGCCTCGAACTTGCCGGCGGCGCGGGCGCGTTCGCGCTGCTCGTTCATGGCCTGCTCGAAGCCGGCCATGTCGACGTCGAGGCCGCGCTCGCGTGCGATGTCGGCGGTGAGGTCGACCGGGAAACCGTACGTGTCGTAGAGGCGGAACGCCTCGGCGCCCGGGATGGTCTTGCCGGACTTCGCCGCGGCCTCGTCGAACAGCCGCATGCCGTGTTCCAGCGTTTCGCCGAAACGCTGCTCCTCGGTGCGCAACGCATCCTCGACGATGGCCTGCTTCTCTTTCAGCTCCGGATAGGCCTCGCCCATCTCCTCCACCAGCGGCGCCACCATCTTCCAGAAGAAGTCGCCGCGCACGCCGAGCATCCAGCCGTGCCGCAGCGCGCGGCGGATGATCCGGCGCAGCACGTAGCCGCGCCCCTCGTTGGAGGGCAGCACGCCGTCGACGATCAGGAAGGAACAGGCGCGGATGTGGTCGGCAATCACGCGCAGCGACTTGTTGGCCAAGTCGGGCGTGCCGGTGAGTTCGCCGGCGACGCGGATCAGGTGCGCGAACAGGTCGATCTCGTAATTGGAATGCACGTGCTGCAGGATCGCGGCAAGCCGCTCCAGGCCCATGCCGGTATCCACGCACGGCGCCGGCAGCGGGCTCAGCGTACCGTCGGGGGCGCGGTCGAACTGCATGAACACCAGGTTCCAGATTTCGATGTAGCGGTCGCCGTCCTCATCCGGCGAACCGGGCGGACCACCGGCGATGTGCGCGCCGTGGTCGTAGAAGATCTCGGTGCACGGGCCGCACGGGCCGGTGTCGGCCATCTGCCAGAAATTGTCGGAGGCAAACGGCGCGCCCTTGTTGTCACCGATGCGGATGATGCGCTCGACCGGCACGCCGATCTCGTCGCGCCAGATCGCGAAAGCCTCGTCGTCGGTGTGGTAGACGGTGACGGTGAGCCGCTCCGGCGGCAGCTTGAACACCTGGGTCAGCAGCTCCCACGCCCAGCCGATCGCCTCATGCTTGAAGTAGTCGCCGAACGACCAGTTGCCGAGCATCTCGAAGAACGTGTGGTGGCGCGCGGTGTAGCCGACCTGGTCCAGATCGTTGTGCTTGCCGCCGGCGCGCAGGCAGCGCTGCACGTCGGCCGCACGCACGTAGCCGGGTTTCTCGCTGCCGAGGAACACATTCTTGAACTGCACCATGCCGGAGTTGGTGAACATCAAGGTCGGGTCGCTGGCCGGCACCAGTGAACTGGACGGCACGATGGCGTGGCCCCGGGCGCGGAAGAAGTCGAGGAAGGCGGAACGGATTTCGGAGGTTTTCATGCGGATCGCGGTGGCTGGCGGCAGGGGGTCACACCGGCTTGGCGCCAATCGCTCCGCCACCGCCGGGTGGCGATGGATGTCAGGGAAGATCGTCGGCGTCGTCCACTTCGGCGTGGGTAACACGTCGTACTGTGGCGGCGGCAAAGCCGCGGCGCAAGAGGAACTGTGCCCGGCGGGCGCGTTCGGCGGGGTCATTCGTGCCCGCGCCACCGTAGCGCCGGCGCAGTTGGGCGGCGGCCGAGGCGTCCCAGTCGACCTCCGCCGCGTCCAGCAACTCGCGGATGCGGGCGTCGGCCAGGCCGTGGCTTTTCAGCTCCTGGCGCAGGCGCATGGGTCCGTAGCCCTGGGCAATCCGGCTGCGCAGCAGCACTTCGGCGAAGCGGTCGTCGTCCTGGTAGTGCTGCTCGCCCAAACGATCCAGCGCCGCAGCGGTTTCCTCGCCCTCGTAGCCGCCCTGGCGCAGCTTGGTCTTCAGTTCCTTGCGCGAATGCTCGCGGCGGGCGAGCAGGCCCAGCGCCTTCTCGTAGGCGCTGCGTTGGGGTTTGGTCGGGTTGCCCGCGCCAGGACGCTTGTTCATGTCATGGCCATGCGAACGCATACCGGGTA
Source organism: Rhodanobacter sp. UC4437_H4 (assembly GCF_052978425.1). NCBI lineage: Bacteria > Pseudomonadati > Pseudomonadota > Gammaproteobacteria > Lysobacterales > Rhodanobacteraceae > Rhodanobacter > Rhodanobacter sp. UC4437_H4. The sequence goes on along the minus strand of NZ_CM129673.1, from coordinate 3,668,286 downwards.
CGGGCAAATTCCCCCCGCCGTTCTGCCTGGGCGTGGCGTGGCGGAGCCGAAGGGCGACCCTTCGACTCCGATCCTGCGGATCCACGCCCGGGCGGACCGGCCGGGAAGACATGCATCGTCGCGCCGAGATACGGCACCTGGCCAAAACGCGCATGGCCCGGGCGAGCCGGGCCATGCGCATGCAACGGAACGTCAACCATCACGGCTCACGCTTCCTCGAGCGCCTCTTCGGGACCGGCCGCGGCCGCCTTGCCCACCGGCACCAGCAGGCGTTCGCGCAGCTGCTTGTCGATCTCGTTGGCGATGGCCGGATTGTCGCGCAGGAACTGGCGCACGTTCTCCTTGCCCTGGCCGATGCGGTCGCCGTTGTAGCTGTACCAGGCGCCGGACTTGTCGATCAGGTTCTGCGCCACGCCCAGCTCGATGATCTCGCCTTCGCGCGAGGTGCCCTCGCCGTACAGGATTTCGAATTCGCACTGGCGGAACGGCGGCGCCACCTTGTTCTTGACCACCTTGACGCGGGTTTCCGAGCCGATGATCTCGTCGCCCTTCTTCACCGCGCCGATGCGGCGGATGTCCAGGCGCACCGAGGCGTAGAACTTCAGCGCGTTGCCGCCGGTGGTGGTCTCGGGGCTGCCGAACATCACGCCGATCTTCATGCGGATCTGGTTGATGAAGATCACCAGGCAGCCGGACTTCTTGATGTTGGCGGTGAGCTTGCGCAGCGCCTGGCTCATCAGGCGCGCGTGCAGGCCGACGTGGGAGTCGCCCATTTCGCCCTCGATTTCCGCCTTCGGGGTGAGCGCGGCAACCGAGTCGACCACCACCATGTCCACCGCGCCCGAGCGCACCAGCATGTCGGCGATTTCCAGCGCCTGCTCGCCGGTGTCGGGCTGCGACACAAGCAGGTCGTCGACCTTGACGCCGAGCTTTTCCGCGTAGGTCGGATCGAGCGCGTGCTCGGCATCGATGAACGCGGCAGTGCCGCCGGCGCGCTGGCAGCTGGCGATGGCCTGCAGGGTCATGGTGGTCTTGCCGGAGGACTCCGGGCCGTAGATCTCGACTACGCGGCCGCGCGGCAGGCCGCCGACGCCCAACGCGATGTCCAGGCCCAGCGAACCGGTGGAAACCGTCTCGATCGCCTCGTTGACGCGGTCACCCATCCGCATCACGGCGCCCTTGCCGAACTGCTTCTCGATCTGGCCGAGGGCGGAGGTGAGCGCCTTGCGCTTGTTGTCATCCATCGTTGGTATTCCGGTTGGGCGGTGAGTGGGAGGCATGATGCCCGGATCGAATCTCACGGGTTGCGATCATGCGGGCTCGGCCGCGCGCGGCAACGGGCCATGATCGGAACGTGCAGTATCCCACACTCGTCAAGCCGGTCCGGCAGCGCGCGGCGCCTCATTCCGTCAGGGTTTTCCGCAAGCCTTCGAGCGCCGCCGCCACGGTTTGCCGGCGCACGGCCTCGCGATCGCCGGAAAAATGGAACAGCCGCGCATGGGCGTAACCGCCGCGGCGTTTCCAGCCGATCCAGACCGTACCGACGGGTTTGCCCGGCATGCCGCCGGTCGGACCGGCGATGCCGGTCACCGCTACCGCCACGCCGGCACCGAAGCGCGCCAGTGCGCCGGCCACCATCTCCAGCACGGTCTCTTCGCTGACCGCGCCGGCATGCTCCAGCGTGCGCGGGTTGACCCCGAGCAGGGCCTCCTTGGCCTCGTAGCTGTAGGTGACCACGCCGGCGTCGAACCAGGCCGAACTGCCCGGCAGGTCGGTCAGCGTCTTGGCGATCCAGCCGCCGCTGCAGGATTCGGCCGTGACCAGCATCAGGCGGCAGCGCTGGACCTCGCTGGCCACCTCGCGTGCCAGCGCCAGCAACTCGGCATCGGTAGGAACGGACGACAACTCCATGCGAGACTCCCGGACTTGAGCGCAACTCTGCGCCACGCGCAGAGGCACGTTCTACCCGTTCTACCCGTTCCACGCGACCACGCCAAGACCCGCATGAGCCAAGACGACCTCACCAAGCACACCCCGTTCATGCGCCAGTACCTCTCGGCCAAGGCGGAGCACCCGGACGTGCTGCTGTTCTTCCGCATGGGCGATTTCTACGAGCTGTTCTACGACGATGCGCGCAAGGCGGCGCGGCTGCTCGACATCACGCTGACCCAGCGCGGGCAATCGGCCGGTGCGCCGATCCCGATGGCCGGCGTGCCATACCACGCGGCGGAGAACTACCTGGCGCGGCTGGTGCGCCTGGGCGAGTCGGTGGCGATCTGCGAGCAGATGGGTGACCCGGCACTGGCCAAGGGCATCGTCGAGCGCAAGGTGGTGCGCGTGGTCACCCCCGGCACGGTGACCGATGCCGCGCTGCTGGAGGAACGCCGCGACAACCTGCTGCTGGCGATCGCCGCCGGCGCGCGCGGCGATTACGGGCTGGCCTGGGTCGATCTTTCCAGCGGCCGTTTCCTGCTCAGCGAAGTGCCCAGCGCCGAGGCGCTGGCCGCCGAGCTGGCACGGTTGCAGCCGGCCGAGACCCTGGTCGGCGAAGACGTGGCCTGGCCGAAGCTGGTCAGCGCCCTGCCCGGCCTGCGCAAGCGTCCGCCGTGGCATTTCGACAGCGACGCGGCGCAGCGCGAACTGAACCGTTTCTTCGGCACCCACGACCTCGGCGGTTTCGGCGTGGACAAGCTGCCGCTGGCCGTGGCCGCCGCCGGTTGTTTGCTCGGCTACCTCGAGGAAACCCAGAAGAGCGCGCTGCCGCACCTCACCGGCATGGCCGTGGAAAGTGCCAGCGAGACGATCGCGCTGGACGCGGCCACGCGGCGCAACCTGGAGCTGGACACCCACCCGAGCGGGCGCATCGAACACACCTTGCTCGGCGTGCTCGACGAAACCGTGACGCCGATGGGCGCGCGAGCGCTGCGCCGCTGGCTGAACCGCCCGCTGCGCTCGCACGACGTGCTGCGCCGGCGCCATCAGGCGATCGGCATGCTGATCGACAGCCGCCGCGGCGCACCCCTGCGCGAGCAGTTGCGCGGCATCGGCGATCTCGAACGCATCCTCGCCCGCGTGGCGCTGCGCTCGGCGCGCCCGCGCGATCTTTCGACCCTGCGCGACGGCTTGCTGGCTGCACCGGAGTTGCAGCAGCGCATCGACGGCCTGGACAGCCCGCTGCTGCATGCCCTGGTCGAACGCATCGGCGACCACGCGGACACCGCCACCCTGCTCGCCCACGCCATCGTCGAGCAACCGCCGGTACTGCAGCGCGACGGCGGCGTGGTGGCCGACGGCTACGACGCGGAACTCGACGAACTGCGCCGCCTGTCCACCCATGCCGACCAGTACCTGGTCGAGCTGGAGGAACGCGAGAAAGCGGCCAGCGGCATCAGCACGCTCAAGGTCGGCTACAACCGCGTGCACGGCTACTACATCGAGATCAGCCGCGCGCAGTCGGACAAGGCGCCCACGCATTACACGCGCCGGCAGACCACCAAGAACGCCGAGCGCTACATCACCGAGGAACTGAAGGCGTTCGAGGACAAGGTGCTGTCGGCGAAGGAACGCTCGCTGATGCGCGAGCGCGCGCTGTACGAGGCGCTGCTCGACACGCTCACCGAGAAACTCGAACCGCTGAAAATCGCCGCCGCCGCGATGGCCGAACTGGACGTGCTGGCCACCCTGGCCGAGCGCGCCGAAGCGCTCGACTGGAGCGCCCCGCAGCTCACCGACGAACCGGGCATCGCGATCGAGCGCGGCCGCCACCCGGTGGTCGAGAAAGTCCGCGACGAGCCGTTCGAGCCGAACGACCTCAGGCTCGACGACACCCGCCGCATGCTGGTGATCACCGGCCCGAACATGGGCGGCAAGTCCACCTACATGCGCCAGAACGCGCTGATCGTGCTGCTTGCGCACATCGGCAGCTACGTGCCGGCGGCCAGCGCGGTGATCGGCCCGATCGACCGCATCTTCACCCGCATCGGCGCCGGCGACGATCTTTCGCGTGGCCAGTCCACCTTCATGGTGGAGATGAGCGAGACGGCGAACATCCTGCACAACGCCACTGCCGACAGCCTCGTGCTGATGGACGAGGTCGGCCGCGGCACCAGCACCTACGACGGTCTGGCGCTGGCCCGCGCCGCCGCCGTGCACCTGGCGCGGCACTGCCGCGCGTACACCTTGTTCGCCACGCATTATTTCGAGCTGACCGAACTGGCCGGCGAGTTCCCGGCGATCGCCAACGTGCACCTGGATGCGGTCGAGCTGCACGACCAGAAGCGCGGCGAGCAGCTGGTGTTCATGCACGCGGTGAAGGACGGCCCGGCCAACCGCAGCTTCGGTCTCCAGGTGGCCGCGCTGGCCGGCCTGCCGAAATCGGTGATCGCCGATGCGAAGCGCACGCTGGCCGAACTCGAACGCGGCATGCACCGGCACGCCAGCGCAGCGCCCTCCGCTGAAGTTTCGCCGCAACTGGGATTGTTTGCGCCGGCGCAACCCTCGACCGCCCAGCGCGAGCTGGAACGCATCGATCCGGATACGCTGACGCCGCGCGAGGCGCTGGAAGCCCTGTACCGGCTGAAATCGCTGGACTGAGCCGGCGCGCTGTCAAGCCACGCGATGCAGCGGCAGCGGCGCCTCGGTCGTTCCCGGCGTCCCGGCATCGGGCATGGCGATGTCGGGAATGCCGTCCAGCGCCTCCGCCGACAAGGCAGACAGCAGCGTGTTCTCCGCCACCGAGGTATCGCGGGCGGGCAACCGCCCGGCGGCCACCAGGCTGCCGATGCGCTCGTACACGTCGTCGCGGTCGAACGGCTTTTTCATGAAGTCGTCCGCACCGTAACGCTGCAGGTAGAACTGCTCGGTGGCCTGCTGGTTGCCGCTGATCATGATGATCGGGATGTCGCGCGTGGCCGGATCGTGGCGCAGCGCGCGCAGCACGCTGAAACCGTTCATGCCGGGCATCACCACGTCGAGGAAGATCAGCGCCGGCAACTCGCTGCGCGCCAGCTCGATCGCCGCCGCGCCGTCGGCCGCCTTCAACGGGTGGTAGCCATCCTGGCTGAGCATCTTGCCGAGCACGGCGCAGATCGTGGGCGAATCGTCCACTACCAGCATGCGCGCGCCCTGCGTGGTCTGCACGTGTTGCGGCTCGACCGCATGCCCGCCCAGCAGGCGCTTGATGAAGCCGATGCCACTGATGCGTGCCAGTCCGTCCATGCCTTCTCCCCGGGTCGTGAGTGGTGCGCGCGGGGCGCACTCGTGGATACGTCGCGCATGCTCGCGCAGAGCGACGCAGCAATGTGCGACGCAGTACTCAGCCTGAACTTGTCAGCGCAAGCCCTTGATCTTCCGCAATTGCCGGCGTGCCTGCTTGTCGGGTCGATGTGCCGGATGATCGAGTGCCGCGCCGCTCAGGCGACGCTGTTCGCGCAATACCTCGGCAGCCTCGCGGCTGGCTTCGGTTTCCCGATACAGCCATTGCGCCTCGCTGGCCGGCCCGCGCCGCCAGGCCAGCGCGAGCACGTCCAGTTCCAGTCGCTCGTGCCCGCGATTGACCTGCATTCGATCGCCGACACGCACGGCGCGGGAAGGCTTGCAGCGCGCGCCATCGAGTTCCACGCGCCCGGCCTCGATCGCCGCGCGGGCGAGGCCACGGGTCTTGAAGAAGCGTGCCGCCCACAGCCAGATGTCGAGACGCAGCTCGCCGCGTTCCTCGGGCATGCCGTTCAGTTCGTTTCGCCCGGAGGCGGCACCAGGTCCTGCGGATCGGGCATGGCGATGTCCGGAATGGCCGCCTGCTCGTCGGCGCTGAGCACCGGCTCGGCCGCCGCCACCGGCACGCTGGTGCGCGGTCGCACCACCAGGCGGCCGGACTGGGTCAGGTGCTGCAGGCGCGCAAACACCTCGCCGCGGCCGAACGGCTTTTTCATGAAGTCGTCGGCGCCGAATCGCTGCACGTAGAACTGCTCGGTGGCCTGCAGGTTGCCGCTGATCATCACGATCGGGATGTCGTGGGTGAGCGCTTCGCGGCGCAACGCGCGCAGCACGGCGAAGCCGTTCATGCCGGGCATCACGATGTCCAGGAAAATCAGGTCGGGCAATTCGTTGCGGGCCAGCTCGATCGCGCTCTCGCCGTCGGCCGCCTTGAACACCACGTGGCCGTCCTGGGTGAGCATCTTGCCCAGCACCGCGCGAATGGTCGGCGAGTCGTCGACCACCAGGATGTGCGCTTCCTTGGGCACGCCACTGCGCGGCACCGCACGACGCTCGCCGTGTTCGTTGCCGAAAATCCGCCGTATCAGCTCAAAGCCGGACATGACGCGAGCCCCTTCCCCCGGGAAATCCCCGCCCAGTCTCGACGCAGCGCGGCCGCGACGCAAGCGTCCGCACCGCGTCGCTCACCACGCCGCGCCGACCATCAGATAGTTGGCCAGCGGGACGGTCAGCAGCGACAGCACGATGCCGGCGCCCAGCACGGTGTTGGCCAACGCCGGGTCGAGCTCGTACTCGTCGGCCAGGATCGCCGCCGACACCATCGGCGCCATCGCCGCCTGCAGCACGCCCACCGTGAGCACCAGGCCCTCCACGCCCGCCGCCGTGCCCATCAGCCAGCACAGCAGCGGCGCCAGCAGCAGCTTCCAGCCCAACCCCCAGGCGGCCGCGCCGAGCTGACGCTGGCCGGGATGGAACTTGAACTGCAAACCGACCGAGAACAGCGCCAGCGGCGTCAGCGTGGCCCCGATCGGCGCGAACACCCCGTCGAGCCACTCCGGCCAGCCACCGAGGCGGCCCACCGCTATGCCCAGCAACAAGGCCAGGAACGGCGGAAACGAAAACACGCGGCGCAGCATCGGGCGCAGCTGCGGCGTGCGTCCGGAATAAAGCGACGCCACCACGATGCCCGCCGACGCCAGCACCGGAAACGCGCCCAGCTGATCGGCGACCACGGCCAGCGCCAGGCCGGCCTTGCCGTGCAGCGCCTGCACCATCGGATAACCCATGTAGGCGGTGTTGCCCAGCCCGCACACCAGGATCAGCGAACCGGTGCGCTGCCGCGACCAGCCCAGCCGCGGGCCGAGCAGGCCGAACAGCAACCAGGCGCCGCCGAAGGTGAGCCACATCGCGGCCACCACGAACCACAGGTCGGCGTTGAACTTCAGCTTCGGGATCAGCTCCAGCACCAGCGCCGCCAGCGCCACGTTCAGCACCCACCAGTTGATGCCTTGCACGATGCCCGCCGGCGGCCGCGCGAAACGCGCCACCAAGACGCCGAGCAGCAGGCAGACGAACAGCAGCAGCAAGGCACTCATGGGATGCGCACGGACCCGGGCAAAGAGCGTCATTAGACGCGAAAAACACCGTCGGCCGAAAGGCGCAGCGGCTGGGCGATAATCGTGCCGATGCCAAAGCCGACCGCCCCTGCAGACCCCGATCACCTCGTGCACGGCCTGGCCGGCGACGATATCGCTCCCGACTGGCCGGCTCTCGTCGCGCCGGAACTGCAGGTGCTGCTGAGCCGCTTTCCGCAAACCGGCGCCTTGCGGCGAGTCGTCTGGCACAGTCCGCGCCCGCTCTCGGCGGCCTGTCTGGTCGACACCGAAGCCGGCACGCTGTTCGTCAAGCGCCATCATCATCGGGTGCGCTCGGCCGCCACGCTGACGGAGGAACACCGCTACATCGCGCACCAGCGCCGGCACGGACTGCCGCTGGCCGACGTGTTGCGCGACGCCGACGGCGACACCGCCATCGCCATCGGCGACTGGGTCTACGAAGTGCATCGGCGCGCCGCGGGCATCGACCTGTACCGCGAGCTGGTCTCGTGGCAGCCATTGCCGAACCCGTTCCACGCGCGCCGCGCCGGCCGCATGCTGGCGCGGCTGCACGACGCCGGCGCCGACTACGCGGCGCCCCAGCGCAGCACCCACATTCTGGTGGCACGCAGCGAGCTGATCGCCGCTGCCGATCCGGTGGCGGCACTGGAATCGCAGTTGCCGCAGCGACCCGGCCTCGCCGATTACCTGCGCGGCCGGCCCTGGCAGCGCGAGTTCGCCGACCTGCTCGCGCCATGGCACGCGCGCCTGCAGCCAGCGCTGGCCCGGCAACCACGGCTGTGGACGCACGGCGACTGGCACGTCTCCAACCTCTGCTGGAGCGGCAGCGGCGACGACGCCGACATCACCGCCGTGCTCGATTTCGGCCTGGCTGCGGCGAACTGCGCGCTGTTCGACCTCGCCACCGCGATCGAGCGCAATGCGGTCGCATGGCTGGCGCTGGATACCGGTGCGGCGGCGATCCATCCGTCCATCGCCCGCGCGCTGATCGAGGGTTATCGGGAAATCCGCCCACTCGCCCGCGACGACCTGCAACTGCTGGCCAACCTGCTGCCGCTGGTGCACGTGGATTTCGCCCTGTCCGAAGTGGAGTACTTCCACGCCATCACGCAATCGACCGCGAGCGCCGACGTTGCCTACGACACCTTTTTGCGCGGCCATGCGGCGTGGTTCTGCACATCCGCCGGGCAGGCTCTGTTGCAAACCATCCGCGCCCTTGCCACCGGCGCGCAGGGCGATTCGGCAGGCCGCGCCCATTCGTGTTTCAATACGCATTCTTGAAGCGGGGGTGCCCGGCAAAACGCCGGGCTGAGAGAGTCCCTTGGAACCTGATCCGGTCAATACCGGCGTAGGGAGCTTGCAGAGTCGGATCGTTCTCGCGAACGTACCGGTTCGCCGTCGCTTCGTCCGCTACCCGAAGACGACGACGATGACCCGCACTCCCCTCGCCCTGGCCCTGCTTGCCGCCCTTGCCGCCAACGGCGCGGCCGCCACCGGCAGCGCCGCCCCGCAACCCGATACCCCGCAGGCCGTCGACCTGGCCACCGTGCAGGTGCGCGGACAGGCGCCGGAGCACCCGCGCGACAGCGGCCTCGACAGCTACGGCCGCGCCACGCTGCACGACACGCCGGCGTCGATCACCGTGGTGGCGCGCCAGCAGCTGGACGACCGGCAGATCCGCACGCTCAGCGAACTGGCCCGCGAGGATGCCGCGCTGGGCGACAACTACGCGCCGGTCGGCTACTACCAGGACATCGCGATCCGCGGCTACGTGCTGGACCCCGCTACCGGCTTTCGCAGCAACGGCCTGACCATCGCCGGCGAGCAGAAGGTGCCGCTGGAAGACGTGCAGCAGGTGCAGATCCTGAAAGGCCTGGCCGGCCTGGAAGCCGGCGTGATGGAGCCCGGCGGCGTGGTCAATTACGTCAGCAAGCGGCCGGCCGACGTGCGCAGCGTCACCCTGGGCACCGATTCGCACGGCTCGCGCCACGTCGCAGTCGACGTCGGCGGCTGGCTCACGCCGCAGTTCGGCGTGCGCGTCAACGCGGCCCACGAGGACATCCATTCGTATGTGCACCACGCCAACGGCCGACGCAGCATGCTGGCGCTGGCGGCGGACTGGAAGATCAGCGAGCGCACCACGCTGGAGCTGGACGGCAACTACCAGACCAGCGGCCAGCGTTCGGTGTCGGGCTACCAGTTGCTCGGCGGCACGACGCTGCCGCCCCACCCGGACGCCAGGCGCATGCTGGGCTATCAGCCGTGGCAGCAGCCGGTGGGTATCCAGTCGTCCAACAGCAGCGTGCGCATCGAGCATGCCTTCAGCGACGACTGGCACCTGCGCGTCGCCGGCGGCCACAGCCGCAGCGTGATCGACGACAACGTGGCGTTCGCCTACGGCTGCTTCTACGCCAGCGAATGCGCCGACGGCAGCGTGCCCGGCTGGTTCTTCGCGCCCAACGGCGACTACGACATCTATGATTTCCGCAGCCCCGACGACACCCGCGTCAGCGACGAGGCCCGCGCCGTGCTCGAAGGTCGTTTCGCTACCGGCGCGCTGAGCAATGAGCTGAGCCTCGGCGCCAGCGCGTTCCGCCGCACCATCGACCGCCGCGCCTATGTCTACGACTACGTCGGCACCGGCAACATCGACCAGGCCGACCCACCCATCTTCGCGCCCTCGCCGAACCAGCCCGGCCCTTCGGTGCGCCGGCTCACCAGTTGGCAGCATTCGCTGTTCGCGCTGGATCGCATGCACCTGGGCGAGCGCTGGCAGCTGATCGCCGGCGCCCGACTGGCACGCCTGCACGAGCGCAGCTACGACGACAGCGGTGCGCCCGAGCGCACCACCCGCTTGCGCAAGGCGTTGCCGCAGGCCGCCGTGTTGTGGCAGCCGAACGCACCGACCACCGTATACCTGAGCTACAGCGAAGGCCTGTCGCTGGGCATCGAGGCGCCGTACTGGACCAGCAACGGCGGCAGCACGCTGGGGCCGCGGCTGTCGCGCCAGCTCGAAGCCGGCGTCAAGCTGCAGGCCACCGATGCGCTGGCGCTGAGCGGCGCGCTCTACCGCATCCACCAGCCCTTCCAGTTCGCCCGGCCGGACGGCACGCCCGCGGGATTCACCTTCGTGCAGCAAGGCGATGAAGTGCATACGGGTGTCGAGCTGGGCGCGAACGGCCGGCTCGGCGACAACCTGCGCGTGATCGCCAGCGCCAGCGTCATCCAGGCCCGCGCCGAAGGCAGCGGCACGCCCGCGTACGAGGGCCACCAGTTGACCAACGTGCCGCGCCTGCGTACCGCCGTATTCCTCGACTACCGCCTGCCGTCCGCGCCGGCGCTGAGTCTGCTCGGCGGCTGGCGCCACGCATCGGCCAACGTCGCCACGCCCGATGGCGCCGTGCGCGTACCGTCGTACGACGTGTTCGACGCCGGCCTGCGCTACACCACGCCGTGGCGCGGCCACGCGCTGACCTGGCGGTTGTCGGTGGACAACGTGTTCAACCACTTCTACTGGCGCGACACCGGTTCGGCCGGCGGCGATCGCTACCTGTTCCCGGGTGCGCCGCGGCTGGCGCGGCTCTCCGTCAGCTACGACTTCCAGTGATCTGGATCGAACTCGCCGGCGCGCTGATCAGCGCCTGGGCCGTCTGGCTCACCGCCAGGCGGCGGCCCTGGTGCTGGCCGGTCGGGTTGGTGTCGGTGCTGGTCTACGGCTGGATCTTCATCGACGCCAGGCTGTATTCCGACGCCCTGCTGCAGCTCGCCTTCGCCGGCCTGATCGTCTACGGCTGGCGACGCTGGCTGCAGCACCTGGACGACGACGGTCGCGTCCAGCTCGCCCCGCTGCCGCTGATGCAGGCGATCGTCCACCTGACCATCGGTACCGTCGCGGCATTGTTGCTCGGCTATTCGATGCATCGGTGGACCGATGCCGCGCTGCCCTGGCTAGATGCGGCACTCACCGCCTTCAGCCTGGTCGCGCAGTGGTGGCAGGGCCGCCGCCACATCGCGGCGTGGTGGCTGTGGATTGCGGTGGACGTGATCTATGTCGGCGAATACATCTACAAGCACCTGCTGATCACCTCGGTGCTCTACGCCGGCTTCGTGGTGCTGGCGGCGATCGGCTTGCGCGCGTGGCGGCAAGCCGGGCGCGCCGCTGCGGCGGCTTGATTTCACGGCACACGGTGCCCGTCGGGGCACAATGGGCGATTCCGCAACCAGGACGAAACAACATGCCCGACCTGTCCCGTTTTCCGATCACCGCGCGCTGGCCCGCGCGGCACCCCGAACGCATCCAGCTGTATTCGCTCAACACGCCCAACGGCGTGAAAGCGTCGATCATGCTGGAGGAAACCGGGTTGCCGTACGAGCCGCACCTGGTCGACATCACCAACGACGAAAGCCACACGCCGGAGTTCCTGTCGATCAACCCCAACGGCAAGATTCCCGCGATCATCGACCCCGACGGCCCCGGCGGCGAGCCGCTGGCGCTGTTCGAATCCGGCGCCATCCTGCTGTACCTGGCCGACAAGACCGGCAGCTTCATTCCCGCCGAACCCGCGCGGCGCTGGGAGTGCATCCAGTGGGTGTTCTTCCAGATGGCGTCGATCGGCCCGATGTTCGGCCAGCTCGGTTACTTCAACAAGTTCGCCGGCAGGGAGATCGCCGACAAGCGCCCGCGCGAGCGCTACGTCAACGAATCGAAACGACTGCTCGCCGTACTCGAGGCTCGCCTCGCGGGCCGCGACTGGATCATGGGCGACGACTACGGCATCGCCGACATCGCCACGCTGGGCTGGGTGAACAACCTGATCACCTTCTACGAGGCGCGCGAGCTGGTCGACTACGACCGCCTCGTGCACGTGCCCGCCTGGCTGGAGCGCGGCATGGCGCGGCCGGCGGTGGCTCGCGGCCTGCAGATCCCGCGGCGCGGCTGAACCGGGCGCCTGCGGGCTGGACGAAGGTACGCGCCGGGGGCAAGCTTCCAGTCACGCGGCATCCAGTCGCGCTGCCGCAAAGTGGCCATCACCATGAACGACTCGATCGCCTCATCGTTGCTGCCCGGCCTGGCGCTGGCCTTGTGGTTGCTGGCCCCGGCGGCCGGCGCCCAGAACATCTACAAGTGCCCGCAGGCCGGCGGCGGCGTAGCCTATACCGATCACCCCTGTGCCGACGGCAAGGGCCAGCTGCTGCACCAGGCCGACGACAGCGAGGTGATCGACCGCTACCTGCGCCTGGGCCAGCACGACCTCGCCAGGCAGTACGCCCACGCGCGCCATCTCGACGCGTTGTACGAGGAGCGCGTGGCCGCCTATCGGCAGGCGCAGGAGGACGCCGAACAACGCCGCTACGACGAGGCGCTCGCCGCGCAGCAGCGCGAGGATGCCGCGCGCCGGCAGGCGCAGCTCGACCAGGAGGCCGAGCGCAACCAGTTGCAGGTCGAGAACGACACCCTGCGCCAGCAGAACGACCAGTATCGCGAGGCGTTGTCCCAGCCGGTGGACGACTACGCGCCGCTCTACTGGGGGGCGCCGGCGCCGCCGTATCGACACCGCCCGCACGACCACGACGGCGATCACGGCCATCGCTGGACGCCGCCCCCACCGCCGACCTACCAGCCGTGCACGCAACTCGCCGGCGGCCGGGTGCAGTGCTGAGGCCGCCTCCGGACCACCGCCGCCGCTGAGGCGCGCAGGCGCCCGATTCAGCGCGCCGCTTGCGGTATGTCGGCACCCTGGCGGCGAACCCCCGGATCATCCAGATGCTCGGCCTTCCACACCATCGCGCGATGGATGCGCTGCCAGCCACTGGGATGGTCGAAGAACAGGAACTCCTCGACCGGACCGGGATGCATCTTGCGGTACTCGGACAACTGCACCGCGACATGCGCAAAACCATCCGGCTGGCGTGCCGCGTTCAGGCCGAACGCGTCGGCCTCGGCCTCCATGCTGCGGGTGATGGTGTTGTTCACCGGCGTCATGAAGAACATGAAGATCGCGAACAGCGCCGCGATCAGCGGCAAGCCCGCCACGTCGCCCACGTCACGCAACTGCCAGCGTTCGCCCCAGCGCTGCTGCGCCCAGCCGAAGCCCCAGCGCACGAAGGCGAAGCCGATCACGATGATGACGCCGAAGAACACGATGCCCTTGTAGATGTGGTTGAGCACGTAGTGGCCCATCTCGTGCCCGAGCACGGCCTTGATCTCTTCCGGCGAGCTGCGCTTGAGCAGGTTGTCGTTGAGGCTGATGCGGGTGGTGCCGAACATGCCGCTGACGTTGGCGCTGATGCGCTTGCTCTGCCGCGAGGCGTCGAACCAGTACACGTCCGAGGCGGGGATGCCGTTGGCGCGCGCCATCGACAGGACCTGCTCCTTCAGCGGGCTCTCCGGCAGCGACTGGTAGGTATTGAACAGCGGCGAGATGTAGACCGGCGCGATGGTGGCCATGAACATCACGAACACGATGGCCACCCCCGCGCCCCACAACCACCAGGTGCGCGTGGCGCGCCGGATCACCGCATAGATCAGCACCAGCGCCAGCGTGCCGAAGATCAGCCCCACCGCCAGCCCCTTGGCCTGCTCACCCAGCCAGCCGCCGAGGCCCAGATTCGACAAGCCGTACTGGTGCTCGCGGAAATAACCTTCGTACAGCGCCCACGGCAGGGTCAGCACGGTCGTCAGCACGATGTATTGGATCGCGTAGATCGCCGTCTGCAGCCAGCGCCAGCGGGTGAGTCGCTCGGCCAGGTTGCGCATGCGCGCCGAGAGCCGCGTGCCGAGCAGCAGCCACGCCACGCCCAGGGCCACCAGCAGATCCCAGCCGGTCAGCCAGTAACCGCCCTCGAAGTAGGCATCGGAATTGGCTCGCTGTGCCGGCGTCAGCTCGGCCATGTAGGCCTGGGTGGCAGCATCGGCGTCGAACGCCGCCGCCGCGGATACCGCCGGCGCCGGAGCCGCTGGGGTGGACGAAGGTATTGCTTGCGCGTGGATCGCGCCGACGACAAACCATGCAAGCAGCAGCACGCCGATCAGCTTCTTCATGACTCCCCCATCCCCATGTGGAGCCAGCACGCTAACCCAATCGCCGGAAGCCCGCCACCACGCCCGTCGCCGCGCCGGTCGCCTACAATGCGGGACACGACCCGCCGGATCGATCCATGCCCCCGCTCCGCCTCAAACGCTATCTGCTGACCGGCCTGCTGACCTTCATCCCGCTGTGGGTGACCTGGCTGGTATTCAATTTCGTGCTGGGCGTGCTGGCCGGGATCGGCGCGCCGATGGTCGAGGCCCTGCTCGGCACGCTGGCGCTGGTGGCACCGCGTGCCGCCGAGTCGCTGAAGATGGAATGGCTGACCTACATCGCCGCCCTGCTGATCACGCTGGGCTCGCTGTACCTGCTCGGCTTCGTGGCGAACCGGGTGATCGGCCAGCGGTTCCTCAACGCATTCGATGGCCTGCTCGCGCGCATCCCGCTGGTGCAGACCATCTACGGCGGCACCAAGAAGCTGATGGCGGTGCTGCAAAACAAGCCCAGCGGCATGCAGCGCGTGGTGCTGGTGGACTTTCCGCGGCGCGGCATGAAGGTGGTGGGCTTCGTGACCCGGGTTATGATCGAGGAAGGCAGCGGCCGGGAGATCGCCGCGGTGTACATCCCGACCACGCCCAATCCCACCGGCGGCTATCTGGAACTGGTGCCGGTGGACGAGCTCGTCCCCACCGACTGGACCATGGACCAGGCCATGGCCTTCATCATTTCCGGCGGTGCGGTGGCGCCGGACAGCCTGCCGGCCGCACCGGGCCGGCACACCCTCACCCCCTGACCTTTGACACTGTTTGGCCCATGGCCTTTGGCCTAGCGTGAAGGGCTGCGTCCGCGCGCCCGGGGAGCCTTTGCGCGCGGCCATGTCCGCAACCTCAACCGCCCAGTTCCACCCATCGAGGGATATCCATGACCAAGCAGTACCTGAAGCCCCTGGCCCTTGCGGTCAGCCTGGCCCTGACCGTGAGCGCCTGCGGCAAGCAGGATGCCACCCCGGCCGATGCACCGGCGCCGACCGCCAGCACCGCACCGGCCGCCGCCGGCAGCACCGCCGCCACCGACAGCAAGAGCATCTTCGACGTCAGCGAGCTGGGCGCGCCAGCCGAGGCGTGCACGGACTTCAACCAGTTCGTCAACGCCAAGTGGGTCGCCGCCAACCCGATCCCGAACGACCGCACCCGCTGGGGCGCATTCGACAAGCTGGCCGAGGACAGCCTCAACACCCAGCACACGATCGTCGAGAACGCCGCCAAGGGCGCCGACCAGGCTGCCGCCGGCTCGATCGAGCAGAAGATCGGCAACCTGTACAAGTCGGGCATGGACGAGGCCGCCATCGACAAGGCCGGCTTCGACCCGATCAAGCCCAAGCTGGCCGAGATCGATCAGCTGAAGAACGGCAACGACGTGGCCGCCTTCCTCCGCAACAGCTTCGCCCAGGGCGACATGCTGGTGTTCCAGTTCGGCGCCGGCGCCGACTTCAAGCACGCCGAAACGCAGATCGGCTACACCTTCCAGGATGGCCTGGGCCTGCCCACCAAGGACTACTACACCGACCCGAAGCATGCCGACCTGCGCAAGGCCTACCTCGACTACATCGCCAAGACGCTGGAGCTGACCGGCGTGTCCGCCGCCGACGCCAAGAAGCAGGCCGATGAAGTGATGGCGTTCGAGACCAGCCTGGCCGCCGCCTCGCTGGCGCCGGTCGAACTGCGCACCCCGGAAAACCAGTACCACTTCGTGAGCGTGGCCGAAGCGGACAAGATCACCCCGCACTTCAGCTGGGAGAACTTCTTCAAGGCCCAGGGCGTGACCATCGACAAGGGCTTCTCGCTGTCGCAGCCGAAGTTTTTCGCCGAGTTCGACAAGCTGCTGGCCAGCGCGCCGGCCAGCCAGTGGCAGGCGTACCTGCGCTTCCACACCATCGACGGCGCCGCCGATGCGCTGAGCAAGCCGTTCCGCGACAACCGCTTCGCCTTCTACGGCAAGACCCTCTCCGGCCAGCCGGAGCAGAAGCCGCGCTGGAAGCAGGTGCTGAATGCGGTCAACGGCTCGATGGGCATGGCGCTGGGCGAGCTGTACGTCAAGCAGGAGTTCACCCCCGAGGCCAAGCAGCGCGCCGAGGAACTGGTCACCAACATCCGCAACGCGCTGAAGGCGCGCATCCAGAACCTCGACTGGATGAGCGACGAAACCAAGGCCAAGGCGATCGCCAAGTGGGACACCTTCCTGCCCAAGATCGGCTACCCGGACAAGTTCCGCAGTTGGGACGGCCTGACCATCGTGCCGGACAACTACTACGCCAACCTCGAAGCAGCGTCGAAGTTCAACTACGACTACGACATCGCCAAGATCGGCAAGCCGACCGACCGCAAGGAATGGGGCATGACGCCGCAGACGGTCAACGCGTACTACAACCCCACCGACAACACGATCAACTTCCCGGCCGCGATCCTGCAGCCGCCGTTCTTCGACGCCAGGGCGGACGACGCGATCAACTACGGCGGCATCGGCGCAGTGATCGGCCACGAGGCCAGCCACGGCTTCGACGACGAGGGCAGCCAGTTCGATGGCGCCGGCAACAACGTGAACTGGTGGAGCAAGGCCGACCGCGCCAAGTTCGACGCCCGCACGGCCAAGCTGGTGCAGCAGTTCAACGACTACACGCCGATCAAGGACAAACCCGATGCGCACGTCAACGGCAAGCTGACCCTGGGCGAGAACATCGCCGACCTGGGCGGCCTCAACGTTGCCTACGACGCCTTGCAGGTCGCGCTGAAGCAGCACCCGGCCGAAGCCAGCCAGACGATCGAGGGCTACACCCAGGACCAGCGCTTCTTCCTCAACTGGGCGCGCGTGTGGCGCGGCAACATCCGCGAGCAGCAGGCGCTGCTGCGGCTGAACACCGACCCGCACGCACCGGCCTCGCTGCGCGCGATCGGCGCGCCGTCCAACATGCCGGCGTTCGCCACGGCGTTCCAGTGCAAGCCGGGTGACGCGATGGTGCGTCCGGCCGACAAGCAGGTGAAGATCTGGTAACCGCGCTCGTCGCAGCCGTTTGGCAACCCCGGGCCCCGCATGCGAATGCGGGGCCCTTTTGCATGCCCGGCGCGGGCGTTCGCCCCTGACCTTTGACACTGTCTCACCCATGACGTTTGGCCTAGCGTGGAACGGCATGGCCGCGGCTTTCCAGCCGTCGAATACCGGCCACCCGGGCACTCACGCAACGCCTGCGGGCGAACCACCCATGGAGGCAATCCGCATGACCAAGACCCTTCTCAAACCGCTTGCGCTTGCCGTCAGTGCCGCGCTGGCGCTCACCGCATGCGGCAAGCAGGAATCCGCCGACACGGCGGCCGCACCCGGCAGCACCGCCAGTGCCGCCAACGCTTCCAGCAGTGGCGGTGCCACGGCGGCGGCACCCAGCGTGTTCGACGTCAGCGAGCTGGGGCCGGCCACCGAGGCCTGCACCGACTTCAACCAGTTCGTCAACGCCAAGTGGGTCGCCGCCAACCCGATCCCGGCGGACCAGACCGTGTGGGGTTCGTTCAACCTGCTGCGCGAGAAGAGCCTGGCCGACCAGCACGCCCTGGTCGACGCGGCCGACAAGAACGCCGACAGCGCCGCCGCCGGCTCGATCGAGCAGAAGATCGGCTGGCTGTACCGCTCCAGCATGAACATGGACGCGCGCAACAAGGCCGGCTTCGAACCGCTCAAGCCCTACCTGGCGAAGATCGACGGGCTGAAGTCGAACAAGGACATCCCGGCCTGGCTCA
The DNA here is from genome assembly GCF_052978425.1 of Rhodanobacter sp. UC4437_H4. Classification (NCBI taxonomy): domain Bacteria; kingdom Pseudomonadati; phylum Pseudomonadota; class Gammaproteobacteria; order Lysobacterales; family Rhodanobacteraceae; genus Rhodanobacter; species Rhodanobacter sp. UC4437_H4. Next base: position 3,650,142 of record NZ_CM129673.1, on the reverse strand, counting down.
ACCAGTCCTTCGCCAAGGGCGACGCCGCAGTGTTCCGCTTCGGGGCCCGCGCGGATTACAAGAACGCCAAGATGCAGATCGCCTACGCGGTGCAGGGCGGCCTTGGCCTGCCCACGCCGGACTACTACACCGATGCCAAGTACAAGGACGTGCGCGCCGAGTACGTGAAATACCTGGCCAAGCTGTTCGAACTTACCGGCACGCCGGCCAGGGACGCGGCTACCCAGGCCGACCTGGCCATGAAGTTCGAGACCGAGCTGGCCAGGCATTCCATCCCGCGGGTAGAGATGCGCAAGCCGGAGAACCAGTACCACTTCGTGACCGTGGCCGAAGCGAACAAGGTCACCCCGCATTTCGACTGGAACGACTTCTTCAAGGCCCAGGGCGTGACCATCGACAAGGGCTTCTCGCTGTCGCAGCCGAAGTTCTTCGCCGAGATGGACAAGCTGCTGGCCAGCGCGCCACTGGCGCAGTGGAAGGCCTACCTGGCCGCCCACACGATCTCCGGCGCGGCCGACGTGTTGTCCGAGCCGTTCGTCGACGCACGCTTCGATTTCTACGACAAGACCCTGCGCGGCCAGCCGGAACAGAAGCCGCAGTGGAAGCGCTCGCTGGCGGCGGTCGACGACGCCATGGGCCAGGCGCTGGGCCAGCTCTACGTGGCCAAGTACTTCCCGCCGGAAGCAAAGCAACGCGCCGAGGAGCTGGTCACCAACGTGCGCAACGCGCTGAAGGCGCGCATCCAGAACCTCGACTGGATGAGCGCCGAGACCAAGACCAAGGCGATCGCCAAGTGGGAGACCTTCCTGCCCAAGATCGGCTACCCCGACAAGTGGCGCAGCTGGGACGGCCTGAAGATCGCGCCGGACAACTACTTCGCCAACATGGAGGCGGCGCAGCAGTTCGACTACGACTACAACATCGCCAAGATCGGCCAGCCGACCGACCGCCACGAGTGGTTCATGACGCCGCAGACGGTCAACGCGTACTACAACCCCACCGACAACACGATCAACTTCCCGGCCGCGATCCTGCAGCCGCCGTTCTTCTATGCCAAGGGCGACGACGCGATCAACTACGGCGGCATCGGCGCGGTGATCGGCCACGAGGCCAGCCACGGCTTCGACGACCAGGGCAGCCAGTTCGACGGCAGCGGCAACCTGGACAACTGGTGGACGGATGCCGACAAGAAGCAGTTCGACGAGCGCGCGCAGAAGCTGGTCGACCAGTTCGACAACTACGCGCCCCTGCCCGACCACCCGGACCTGCACGTCAACGGCAGGCTGACCCTGGGCGAGAACATCGCCGACCTGGGCGGCCTCAACATCGCCTACGACGCGCTGCAGGCCGCGCTGAAGGACCACCCCGCCGAGGCCACGCAGAAGATCGACGGCTACACCGAGGACCAGCGCTTCTTCCTCAACTGGGCGCGCGTGTGGCGAGGCAGCATCCGCGACAAGGCGCAGATGGTCTACCTCAACGCCGATCCGCACTCGCCGATGAAATTCCGCGCGATCGGTGCGCCGTCGAACATGCCGGCGTTCGCCCAGGCGTTCCAGTGCAAGGCGGGCGACGCCATGGTTCGCCCCGCCGACAAGCAGGTGAAGATCTGGTAACCGCCGGCGCGGCGGCAGGCGCAACGCCTCGCCGCCGCTGAAACACCGGCAAGCAAGAAAACAAGAGGCCCCGCACGCTGCTGCGGGGCCTCTTGCCGTGCGGGGGTCGGTCGGTCGCGGACGAGCTTCGCCAACTCAATTAGTTATTGCAAATCATTCTCATTGGCAATATTGTGTGCGCCTTCGCGGCCATCGCCGTCACTCCATTCGATCGACGGCGATGGCTGTCGCGCGCGCGGGACGGGGACTGGCCAGATTCCACATGACGCAAAGGACCCCCGCATGAGCCCGATCAAGAGCAGGAAACACCCCGCTCGCCGCACCCTCCCCGCGATGGCGCCCGGGCTGCTGACCACCGCCCTGCTCGGCAGCCTGGCTCTCGCCCCCGCGCATGCCGCCACGCCCGCCGACGCGGCAGCCGCGGACGCCACGCTCGTCGCGCAGGCGCGCAACCTGCCGCGCGTGCAGGTGCGAGGCAGCGCCGGCGTCGACTACCGCATCGACGAGCTCTCATCGCACAAGTTCACCCAGCCGCTGCTGGACACCACGCAGACCATCAGCGTCATCGGCCGCGACCTGATCCAGCAGCAAGGCGCCACCACGCTTTCCGAGGCGTTGCGCAACAGCCCCGGCGTGGGCACCTTCTACGCCGGCGAAAACGGCGCCACCAGCACCGGCGACACGATGTACATGCGCGGCTTCGACAGCTCAGGCAGCATCTTCGTCGACGGCGTGCGTGACCTCGGCTCGGTCTCGCGCGACGTGTTCAACATCGAGCAGATCGAAGTCACCAAGGGCCCGGACGGCACCGAATACGGCCGCACCGCGCCGACCGGCGCGATCAACATGGTCAGCAAGCGCCCGCAGCTGGACAACGCCATCTCCGGCTCGCTGGGTTACGGCAGCGCCAGCCAGCAACGTGCCACCGCGGACTGGAACCAGGCGATCGGCGAAGACGCTGCCTTCCGCCTCAACGTGATGGGCCAGGACAGCGGCGTGCCGGGGCGCGACCGGGTGCAGAACAACCGCTGGGGCGTGGCGCCGTCGCTGGGCCTCGGCCTGGGCAGCGCCACCCGGATCTATCTCGACTACCTGCACGTGAAGCACGACAACGTGCCCGATGGCGGCGTCTCCACCATCGGCCTGCCCGGCTACGCCAGTCCCGATCCGACGCGGCCGTTCCTGTCCGACGCCGCTGCGGTCGACCCGCACAACTTCTACGGCACCCGGCAGGACCACGACGACGTGCAGGTCGACATGTTCACCGCGATCGTCGAACACGATTTCTCCGATCACCTCGCCGTGCACGACACCTTGCGCTGGGGCCGCACGCGCCAGGATTACCTGCTCACCTCGTTCACGGCCACCGCGGCGCACCTGTCGACGCCGGACCCGGATGACCCCTCGACCTGGACGGTGGCGCGCAGCAACCCGACCTTCAAGCACCAGACCAACCGCATCCTCACCAACCAGACCAACCTCACCGCCAGCTTCGACACCGGCGCGGTCGGCCACGACCTCAGCGCCGGCATCGAGCTCAGCCGCGAGCAAGCCGCGACGCAGGGCATTGCCCCGCTCTCCGGCAGCACCTGGCCCCCGGCAAACCTGTACCGGCCCGACCCCGACCAGGGCGGCCTGGCCTACGCCCGCAACGGCGCCCACGGCAACGGCAAGACCGATACCGTCGCGGCCTACCTGTTCGACACGCTCAAATTCGGCGAGCGCTGGCAACTCAACGCCGGCGCGCGGCTGGACCATTACCGCACGCGGTTCGTCAGCACCGACGTCTGCGGCGGCCGGCGCGGCCCGGCCTGCGGCAGTCACCCGGCCGGCACGGTGCTGCCCAGCGTGGACGCGCGCCTCTCCGGCAACCTGCCCAATTACAAACTCGGCGTGCTGTTCAAGCCAGTCGCCGCCGGCAGCATCTACGCCAACTTCGCCATGTCGCAGGAGCCACCGGGCGGCAACACGCTCACCCTCAGCAACGCGTCGAACAGTGCCGACAATCCCGACCTCGACCCCCAGCGCGCGCGCACCGTCGAGCTGGGCACGAAGTGGAGCGTGCTGGGCGACAGGCTGCTGCTGACCGGTGCGCTGTACCGCACCACGGTCAGCAACGACCTGGTGCAGGACCCGACCGATGGCCTGTACTACCAGGTCGGCAGGAAGCGCGTGCAAGGCGTGGAGATCGGCGCGGTCGGCAGGATCACCGACCGCTGGGCGGTGAGCACCGGCTATACCCGCATGGACGCCAAGGTCATCCGCGGCAGCGCGGTGACCAGCGACGGCTCCGCCGACCTGCCGTACACGCCGACCAGCGCGTTCACCGCGTGGACCACATACCGGCTGCCGTTCAACCTCACCCTCGGCGGCGGCGCACGCCATGCCGGCGGGATGAAGCGCGGCAGCGACGGCGCGGTCGGCACGCCGACCTTCACCCGCGGCTACTGGGTATTCGACGCGATGGCCAGCTTCGAGGTGAACACGCACCTCGACCTGCAGCTCAATGTCTACAATGTCTTCGACAAGCACTACATCGCGGCGATCAACAAGAGCGGCTACCGCTACACGCCGGCCATGCCGCGCTCGGCGATGCTCACCGCGCAGTTGCGCTTTTGACCCGCCGACCCACGCCACCACTTCCCGCGGGTGACCCATGCTGCTGCACATTCCCGGTGTACTGAGCCCCGAACAGATCAGGCGGATGCGCGAGTCGCTCGACGCGGCGCCGTGGGTCGACGGCCGCGAAACGGTGGGTGCGCAGGGCGCGCGGGTCAAGCACAACCAGCAACTGCCTGACGCCTCGCCGCTGCGTCGGCAACTGGGCGAAACGGTGCTGGCGGCGCTGGCCGCGCAACCGCTGTTCCACGCCGCCACGCTGCCGCTGCGCATCCTGCCGCCACGCTTCAACCGCTATGCCGACGGCGGCCAGTACGGCTTCCACGTCGACGGCGCGGTGATGGCCCTCCCCGATGGCGGCGGGCAAATGCGCAGCGACGTCTCGTGCACGCTGTTCCTCGGCGAACCGGACGAGTACGAGGGCGGCGAACTGATCGTCAGCGACACCTACGGCGAGCACGAGGTGAAACTGCCGGCCGGCGACCTGATCGTCTACCCGTCCAGCAGCCTGCATCGGGTGGCCCCGGTGACTCGCGGCGCGCGGGTGGCCTCGTTCTTCTGGGTGCAAAGCCTGGTGCGTGACGACAGCCAGCGCCGGCTGCTGTTCGAGCTGGACACCTCGATCCAGGCATTGACCCGCACCGGCGCCGACCACGCCGCCGTGCTGCAACTCACCGGCGTCTACCACAACCTGCTGCGGCAGTGGTCCGTCACCTGATCGTCGCAGCGGTTCCCTCGGCGCGGCGCACGGCGGATAATCGTCGACCCCCGACGCCGATGGCTGCACGATGTTCGTACCCGGTCAACGCTGGATCTCCTCCGCCGAACCCGAGCTTGGCCTCGGCACCGTGCTGCGCGTCGAAGGACGCGGCGTGCAGGTGCTGTTCGCCAAGGCCGGCGTGCTGCGCCCTTACGCGATCGACTCGGCGCCGCTGCTGCGCGCCGAGTTCCGCGCCGGCCAGCGCGTCGCCGGCAAGGGCATCGCGTTCCTGGTCGAGCGCGTCGAGATCAAGGACGAGCTGCTGATCTACCGCGGCGAAGGCCGCGAACTGCACGAAGGCCAGCTCGACGACGAACAGAGCGTGAGCCAGGCCGACGACCGCCTGATCGGTGGGCGCACCGACAGCGTGGCGCAGTTCGAGCTGCGCCTGGAGGGTCTGAAGCGGCGCGCCGAGGCGCGCCGTTCGCCGATGTGGGGTCTGGGTGCCGCGCGCATCGGACTGGTGCCGCACCAACTGCGCGTGGCCGGCATCGCCTCGGCGCGCCGCCCGCCGCGCGTGCTGCTGGCCGACGAAGTGGGACTGGGCAAGACCATCGAGGCGGGCATGATCGTCGCGCGCCAGCTCGCCACCGGCCGCGCCTCGCGCGTGCTGCTGCTGTTGCCCGACACGCTGGTCTACCAGTGGTTCGTCGAGATGCTGCGCCGCTTCAACCTCAGCTTCGCGATCTACGACGAGGAACGCTGCGAGGCCCTGGAGCAATCCGGCGACGCCGGCAACCCGTTCGAGGACGAGCAACTGGTGATCGCCGACTTCGGCTTCCTGGAAAGCTCGCCGAAATACACGCAGCAACTGCTGGACGCGCCGTGGGACCTGCTGGTGGTGGACGAAGCGCATCACCTGGCCTGGTCGCCGGAAGCCGCCAGTCCGCGCTACACGATGGTGGAGCAACTGGCCGCGGCGATCCCCGGCGTCATCCTTCTCACCGCCACCCCGGAACAGCTCGGACGCAGCGGCCACTTCGCCCGCCTGCGCCTGCTCGATCCGCAGCGCTATCACGATCTGGACGGCTATCTGGCCGAGGCCGACACCTATCAGGCGCTATCGAAGATCGCCGACCGCCTGCTCGACGGCCAGCCGTTGGATGCCGGCCAGCACGCCGCGCTCACCGAGGCCTTCCACGGCGATGCGACGCTCACCGCACTGCTGGCCGATTCCACCAGGCCGGCCCATGCGCGCGAACTGCTGGCCGCGCTGATCGACCGCCATGGCACCGGTCGCGTGATGTTCCGCAACAACCGCGCCGGCGTCGGCGGCTTTCCCAAACGCCTGCCCGAATGGCACCTGCTGGACGCCGACACGGTCGACGACAGCACACGGCAGGCGCTGCTGGCCGAGTTCCACGCCGACATCCTGCAGCCGCCGGCGCTGATCGAGGTCGACTACGCCACCGACCCGCGCATCGATACCCTGATCGCCCTGCTGGAGAAACATCCGCAGGACAAGTTCCTGCTGATCTGCCGCAGCCAGGCCAAGGTGCTGGCGCTGGAAGAAGCGCTGCGCACGAAGAGCGGCGTCGGCGTGGCGCGTTTCCACGAAGGTCTCAGCATCGTGCAGCGCGACCGCAACGCCGCCTATTTCGCCCAGCCCGACGGCGCGCGTTTGCTGCTGTGCTCGGAGATCGGTTCGGAAGGCCGCAACTTCCAGTTTGCGCACCGGCTGGTGCTGTGGGATCTGCCGCTGGATCCGGATCTGCTCGAACAGCGCATCGGTCGGCTCGACCGCATCGGCCAGAAGCATGACATCGCCATCCACATCCTCGCCGTGGCCGACAGCGCCCAGCACGTGCTGGCGCGCTGGTACGACGAAGGCGTCGACGCGTTCCGCCTCAGCCCGGCCGACGGCCGCGAACTGCTGCGCCGCTACGGCGAGCCGCTGACCCGCCTGGCGGACGAGCACGCCCGCGGCGACGACAACCGCGATCAGGAACTCGACGCCCTGCTCGCCGAAACCCGCGCCAGCCACGAGCAGATGGCGGCACTCATCCGCGGCGGCCGCGACCACCTGCTGGAACTCGCTTCCAGCCGCGACCCGCACGCCGACGAATTGCAGCAGGCGTTCCGCCGCGACGATCATGATCCGGGCCGCGACGCCTTCGTGCAGCGCCTGCTGGAGGCATTCGGCATCCACGCCGAGGAGCTCGGCGCGCAAGTGCTGCTGCTCGACCCGCAATACCTGTCCACCGACGCCCTGCCCGGCTTCGCCGAAGGCCCGCAGTCGGTCACGTTCTCGCGCGAGGTGGCGCTGTCGCGCGAGGAGCTGCCGCTGCTGCGGCTGGACCTCCCGCTGGTAGCCGGCGCGCTGGATCTGGCGCTGTCCGGCGAACAGGGCAATGCCGCCTTCATGGTCGACGACGTGCTGGCTCCGCGGACCGCACTGCTGCAGGCGGTTTACGTGCTCGAATGCGTGGCCGATCGCCGGCTCGACGCCGAGCGTTTCCTGCCGCCCTCGCCGCTGGTGGTGACCGTGGACACCCGCCTGGTCGAACGCGCCGACTTCACGCCCAGCGACACGGCGCTGCGCAAGGCCAACGACCGCCACATCGAGGTGGCACGCTACCGCAAGTTCCTCGGCAAACTGGTGCCGCCGATGCTGGAACGCGCCGAAGCGCTGGCCAGTACGCGCGCGCAAGCACACATCGACGACGCCGTGACCGCCGCCACCGAATCGCTGGACAACGAACTCTCGCGGCTGCTCGCCCTGCGCACAGTGAACCCATCGATCAGCGACACCGAAATCGCCGCCGTCACCGACGAGCGCCACGCCCTGCTCGGTGCACTGCCGCAAGCGCGGCTGCGACTGGACGCCGTGCGTTTCGTCGTCAGCGCCGACTTCCTCGCCCTGCGCTGACCCGCCTGCGACGCCGGGCGGGCACCGCCAGCCCGGCGCGTCCGCCTTTGCGATCCCCGATTCCCGGATCTACAGCATCAGCCGCCGCTGCGGCTTGATCGGCAGCTTGCCACGCCAGTACTGGATCAGCACGATGCCGCCGACCATGCCGCCGAGATGGGCGAAATGGGCCACGCCGGCCTGGGTGCCGGTCACGCCCAGCACCAGCTCCACCGCCGCATAGCCGATCACGAAGATCCATGCGGGGATCGGCACCGGCAGGAAGATCAGCATCATCTTCTCGTGCGGATACAGCATGCCGAAGGCCAGCAACAGGCCGAAAATCGCGCCAGACGCGCCCAGCGTGGGATAGAAGCCATGGGTGAACCAGTGCACCACGATCAGCTGGGCCACCGCCGCCACGACTGCACAGACAAAGTAGTAGATGATGAAATTGCGCGCGCCGAAGGTGCGCTCGATGGTGCCGCCGAACATGAACAGCGCGAACATGTTGAACGCGATGTGGGTCAGGCCGCCGTGCATGAAGGCGTAGGTCACCAGCTGCCACGGGCGAAAGCCGATCGAGGCCAGGCCCTGCGTGGTCTGGAACACCTGGTCGGCCCCCCACGGCCACAGCGCGAAATACTGCAGGAAGACCTCGCCGAAGAACTGTTGCAGCAGGTAGACGACGATGTTGGCGATCAGCAGGTTGCGCGTGACCGGCGGCAGATCAAGAGGCATCAGGCGGTTCCGGGGAAAGGGGCTCGACCCCAAGCGTAACGGCGCGCGCGCCCGGCCGCCATGCAGGCGATGTCGCGGGGGTCCGATCGGCCCATGGCGCCGGCCATAAAAAAGCCGCCTTGCGGCGGCTGCAGAACGCACCTGTGCAGGTACTCAACCCTTGTTGTTGGCAGCCAGCGCCATCGCCTCCGGCCGCTTGGCACCGGCGAAACGCTTGGCCCAGTAACCGTCGTCCAGGCTGGAGATTTCCACCGACTTGCCGGCGCTCGGCGAATGGATGAAACGTCCGCCGGAAATGTAGATGCCCACATGCGAGATGCGGTGACGGCCATGGGTGCGGAAGAACACCAGGTCGCCCGGCTTGATGTCGGCGCGATTGATCTTGACCCCGGCCAGGAACTGGCTGGCGGAGGTGCTCGGCAACTGCAGGCCGATCGCGTGCGAGAACACGTAGCGCACGAAGCCGCTGCAATCGAAACCGGTGGCCGGATTGCGGCCGCCGCGCACGTAGCGGATGTCGCGCAGACCCATCGCCGCGGCCAGCAATGCCTTGCGCAGGTCGGTGATGTTCTGCGTGGCGACGCGGGCTTCCGGAGTCCGGGCAGTCGTGATCGCCGGCTCGGCCGCAGCCGCCTGCGTGTCCGCCGCCTGGGGCAGCAGGTCGCTGGCGTTGTCGGGCAGTACCGACTGGCTCAGGCGAACGGCCGGGCTGAAGCTGGGGAGCGGCTGCAGCAGCGGCGCGGCCACGCTAACGGAAGCCGATGCGCTGAAGGCAGTGTCGAGATTGGCGGCGCGAAGGGTTCCGGAAAACAGCAGCGCAGGCACAAGCGCAGCAAGCACGATCAATCGCTGGGTTGGCATGCAGGAAAATCCCGGATATTCACGGAGTTGGCCATCACCGCAAAGCGGCAACGACGTGACTGAGCCGTGAAAATACCAAGCCAGGGCCCCTCGTATGTTGGATTGAGGTTAAGTGAACCCTGCCGTTTCGGTATTTCGGGACGCACCGCACATTTTACACAAGTTACTGATAATAAAAGGATTTACTTGCCATCTGACGACTCGGGCCAGTAGTGCGAGTCCGGATAGGGTCGCCGGCCGAAGATCGCGGTGCCGATCCGCACCTCGGTCGCTCCCTCGGCGATGGCGAGCGGAAAATCACCGCTCATGCCCATGGAAAGTTTTGGCAAATCATGCCCTTGCAAAACCGCTTGGTCGCGCAGCTCGCGCAACCGACGAAAGCAGCCGCGCACCTCGACCGGATCGGTGGAGTGGATCGCCAGGGTCATCAGGCCGCGTACGCGCAAGGTGGCGTAGCCGCGCAGGGTGTCGAGGAAGCCGGGCAGCTGTTCAGGCGGCAGTCCGTATTTGCTGGGCTCGGTGGAGGTCTTCACCTGCACCAGCACGTCGATCGCCCGACCCTCGTGCTGCAGGCGGCGATCCAGCGCCTCGGCCAGTTCCAGGCGATCCAGCGACTGCACTTCGCTGGCCAGCCGCGCCACGTCTTTTGCCTTGTTGGTCTGCAGGTGGCCGATCATCACCCAGGCGATGCCGCAGTCGACCAGCAGCGGTGCCTTGTCGCGGATCTCCTGCACCTTGTTCTCGCCGAAGCGATGCATGCCCAGCGCCACGCCCTCGCGTATCAGCTCCGGACCGAAGGTCTTGCTGACCGGCAGGATGGATACCTCGGCCGGGTCGCGGCCGGCGGCCCGGCAGGCCTCGTCCACCCGGCGCCGGATATCGGACCAGTTGGCGGCGAGGTGGGAATGGGTGGTCATCTTGCGGACTCCGCGGGAGAAAAAGGAGTGAGAAATGAGGAGTGAGAGATGAGCGGACGCGTGCGATGCGGCTATCTCTCACTCCTCACTACTCACTACTCACTCCTCGCCCTCAGCCTTGCGCGAAGTGCTTCGCCACCACCTCGGCCACCACCATGCTGACCTTCTTGCCGGTGGGGATGTGCAGGAACTCGTTCGGGCCGTGCGCGTTGGAATGCGGACCGAGCACGCCGGTGATCAGGAACTGCGCCTTGGGGAATTTCTCGCCCAGCATGCCCATGAACGGGATGCTGCCGCCTTCGCCCATGTAGGTGGCCGGCGCGCCGAAGTAGTGCTGCGAGGCATCGCTGACCGCCTGCTCCAGCCACGGCGACAGTGCGGGCGCGTTCCAGCCCGAGCCGTCCTTTTCCAGGGTGAACGTGACCTTGGCGCCGTACGGCGGGTCCTTCTCCAGCAACTGCTTGACGAACTCGCCGGCCTTGGCGCCGTTGAGCGTGGGCGGCACGCGCAGGCTCAGCTTCACCGCGGTGAACGGGCGCAGCACGTTGCCGGCGCTTTCCAGCGGCGGAATGCCGCCGATGCCGGTCACCGCCAGCTGCGGGCGCCAGGTGCGGTTGAGCACCAGCTCGGCAAGGTTCTTGGTGACCGGCTGCATGCCCTCGGCCCACGGGAACTTGCTGTAGATGTCCTCGCCCAGCACCTCGGCCGACAGTTTGGCCTGGTCGATGCGCTGCTGCGGAATGTCGACGTACAGCTCCTTCGGCTTGATCGTGCCGGTGGCCGGGTCCTCCAGCCGCGACAGCAGCTCGCGCAGGATGCGGAAGCTCGACGGCACCACGCCGGACGCATCGCCCGAATGCACGCCCTCTTCCAGCACCTGCACGGTGAGGTTGCCGCCGGTCATGCCGCGCAGGGACGTGGTCAGCCACAGCTGGTCGTAGTTGCCGCAGCCCGAATCCAGGCACACCACCAGCGACGGGCTGCCGATGCGCTCGGCGAGGTGATCGACGTAAAACGGCAGGTCGTAGCTTCCCGATTCCTCGCAGGCCTCGATCATCACCACGCAGCGCGCATGCGGGATGCCCTGCTCGTGCAGCGCCAGCAGCGCGGCCAGCGAGCCGAAAATCGCATAGCCGTCGTCGGCGCCGCCACGGCCGTACAGCTTGTCGCCCTTGAGCACCGGCGTCCACGGACCGAGACCATCAGCCCAGCCTGTCATCTCCGGCTGCTTGTCCAGGTGGCCGTACAGCATGACGGTGTCGTCGCCCTGGCCGGGAACTTCGATGTAGATGAGCGGCGTGCGCCCTTCCAGCCGCACCACTTCCAGCGAGGCACCCGGCAACTGGCTGAGCTTGGAGCGCGCCCAGGTTTCCATCAGCTTCACGGCCGCATCCATGTAGCCGTGCGCCACCCAGTCCTTGTCGAACATCGGCGACTTGTTGGGAATGCGGATGTATTCGACCAGTTGCGGCACGATCTCCGCATCCCACAAATCGCTGACGAAACGGGACAGGCGGCTGGTATCCATGGGCAACTCCAACGTGGCGAACAATCGCTCATTGTAGCAGCGCACCCGCAGCGGCACCGACGTCGCGGGCGGCCGTCGCCCACACGAGCGGGGGCGCAAGCCGCACGTCGGGGCAACCCGGGGTCCGGCTGCGCGGCCATGCGGTGGCGCGCATGGTGAGGGCGCGGCGTCGACCGCCGCGATCCACCCGCCAACCCGCCATTTCACGGAGGAAAGACCATGTTCCACAAGCTCGCCGCCATCACCCTCGCGCTGGGCCTCGCCGCCCCGGGGCTGCTGTTCGCCGCCACGCCGGTCAACATCAACAAGGCCGATGCCAAGGTCATCGCCAAATCGCTCGACGGGATCGGCGCGACCCGCGCCGAGGCCATCGTGGCCTGGCGCGAGGCGCACGGCCCGTTCAAGAAGGCCGACGACCTGAAACATGTCAAGGGCATCGGCAAGGCCACGATCGAGCGCAACCGCAGCGCGATCCTGTTCGCCGACGACGGCGCCGCCGGCAGCGACACCGCCGCCGTACCCAAGCCGCGACGCGGCAAGGCGGCCGCCAGCGAGTAATCCCGGCGGCGACGGGCGCAAGCGGTGCGCGCCCTGCACCGCTTGCGCTACACTCGCGCGCCGCATCCGCCGCCGCGCCGACATGATCCTCCCGCGTTACCACATTGCCGCCTCCGCCATCGCCGGTGCCGGCAAGGGTCTGTTCCTCGACGAGGCGGTGGCCGCGGGCCGCATCCTTACAGCACCTGACGGCATCGAACAGACCTACCGGCAGGCCGACATCGAGGCCTCCGACGCGCTGCGCAGCTTGTGGCACGCCAGCGCACGCTGGTTCGAGGACCGCTACACGCTGTCGCCGGAATGGCCCGACGAGTGCTTCATCAACCACAGCTTCACGCCGAACGGACTGTGGCACCTGGGTTTCGTGTTCGCCCTGGCGGACCTGCCCGCCGGCAGCGAAATCACCGTGGATTACCGCCACCTGCTGCCTCCCGGCCAGGCCGAGGACTTTGTCGATGCGGCCACGGGTGAGACAATAACGGGGTTGTCCTGGCAAGAGAGCCTCGTCAGCAGTACCCGCGCCCTGGCCGAACTGCTGGCTCCCGCTCGATCCGGGTCGTGATGGTTGATGGTGATGGTTGAGATTCCTACCCTTGAGACGCCGCGGTTGCGCCTGACCGCGTTGAGCGAACGACACTTCAACGACTACGCCGCGATGCTGGCCGATCCGGACAGCACCCGCTGGGTGGGCGACGGCCAACCGCTGGACCGCACCAACGCCTGGCGCTCGCTGGCGATGCTGTTGGGCCACTGGCAGTTGCGGGGTTTCGGCATGTGGGCGCTGGAGCTGAAGGAGACCGGCGAGTTCGTCGGCCGCGCCGGCCTGATGTATCCGGACGGCTGGCCGGACCTGGAGCTTGGCTGGATGCTCAAGCCGACGCATCGCCACCAGGGCTATGCCACCGAGGCGGGCAATGCGACGCTGGATTTCGCCTGGACCCAGTTGCGCGCGCCGCGCGTGATCAGCCTGGTGCGCATCGGCAACGAGGCCTCCGACCGGCTGGCCGAGCGGCTCGGCGGCGAACACATCGAGAACATCGACTTCTACGGCAGCAACAGCCACGTGTTCGCCTACTACCCGCCGCATCGCGAACGCCACCGCGCCTACGCCTGAGCGGACGTCAGTAGACGTCGCGGCGATAACGCCCCTGCTCACGCAACTGCGCGACCTGTCCCGCCCCCAGCACGTCGCACAACGCCGCATCGACGCCGGGGGCCAGCCCGTCGAGGCTGCCGCAGACGTAGATCGCCGCCCCCTCGTCGACCCAGCGCCGCAGCTCGTCGCCGGCTTCGCGCAGACGCTGCTGCACATGGATGCGCTCGCCCTGGTCGCGCGACCAGGCAAAATCGGCGCGCTCGATGGCGCCTTCGCCGATCCAGCGCTCGATGTCTTCCCGGTGGAGGAAGTCGTGCGCACGATGACGCTCGCCGAACAGCAGCCAGTTGCGCGTCCGGCCGACGGCGATGCGCTGCTTGAGCAGGGCGCGCAAGGCGGCCAGGCCCGTGCCATTGCCGATCAGCACCAACGGGCGCGCATCGCGAGGCGCATGGAAGTTGACGTTGCTGCGCACGCGCAGCGCGATCTCCGCGCCGATCGGCGCGTGCTCGGTAAGCCAGCCCGAGCCCAACCCGGGATAGCCGCCACGCGCACGCATCCGGCGCACGATCAACTGCAGCGTGCCGTCCCGCGGCAGCGAGGCGATCGAGTACGCGCGATGCGGCAGCTGTTGCAATATCGCGGCGACGCCTTCCTCGTCCAGGCCGTCGACCTCGCCCGGCTCGGGCAGGCGACAGCGCGCCAGCAAGGTCGCCAATGGCAGCCGCTCCCGGTGCCCGAACGGCACCACGACGCGGCCATCCAGCCCCCGCGCCGCCAGCCATGCCGCCACCGCTTCGGCGGCATGGCAAGGACCGATCTCGGCCAGGTCGCCGGCCTGCCAATCGGCACGACCTTCCAGCGGCTTCATCGCCAGATGGAAGCAGGGTTCACCCACGCTGCCCGGATTGAGCAGGCGGCGCTCGACCAGTTGCCAGCGCTGGTATTTCGGCGCCTGCCAGTCCGGCAGATCAGGCGCGCCGCCGAGCATGGCCAGGTGATGCTGCCAGTGGCGCAGGCTGGCGTCGTCCTCGCTGTCCACCTCCACCGGATCGAACAGCGCCTGCGCGCCGCTGGCCTGCAGCCAGCGCTGGAGCTGGCGGCCGAAGCCGCAGAAGTCCTCGTAGTCGCTGTCGCCCAGGGCCAGCAGGCCGTAATGCAGGCCGGCCAGTGACGCCGGCTGTTGCATCAGCTTTCGGCTGAACCTCTGTGCCATGTCCGGTGGCTCGCCATCGCCGGTGGTGCTGACCACGAACAGCACGCGGCCGGCCTGGCGCAGGTCGTCCAGCGCCAGATCGCCGATGCCGATCATGCGAGTGGGCAGACCGGCCAGTTGCAGGCTCTGCGCGGTCTGCCGCGCCAGTTGTTCGGCGAAACCGGTCTGGCTGGCGTACACCACGCGCAACATCGCGTCAGCGGGCCGAGCCTCGATGCTGCGGATGTCGCCCGCATCGCGCGTGGCGGGCGACTCTGAGGCCGCCATGTCCGTCACGGCGACCGGCCGGCGTGGCGCGGCATGGCGCCGAAAGCGCAACAGGCCGAACAGATCCAGCGCCGAAATGATCCAGTGCCACGGGTACAACTGGCGCGTGCAGAAGGTACCGCGCTGCAGTTGTGCGTTACCGACAGAAGAGGTGGGTTGATTCATGGCGATCCGTGTTCCGCGCGCCAGCCCTTCCCGCGGCAACTTGCGTGGGCGCGAAAGACGGAACCGGCGCGGTGCCGGGCAAATGATCCGGTCGCATCATTAGACAGTAAACAAGAATCAATCGCAATACGGAACGTCAGGGAACGCAGCATTCCCCATGGGCGAAATGGCTGCCCCGACCGATGAGCAATGCACCACGGACGCGGCGCCACACGCGCCAGCGCTATCGTCCGGCGTGATACAAACGGGTACCGCGCGCGCCCCTCGCAACCGCCGTGCCCGCGCCGGCAGTCAGCTCAACCCGATCTGCTTCATCGCCTTGCTCTTGATGCCTGCGAAGAAACCCTTCTTCGCATGCGTCCCCTTGTTGCTGCTCAGCCCCTCCAGCTGCAGGCGGGAACCCATGATGTTCTTGTTGGCGATCTTCAGCAGCGGGTCCATCTGCTTCTTCTTCATCAGCTCGACCTTGTCCATCCAGCCCGGCAGGCCGATGTCGGCGACGAACATGTTGGCGACCGCCGAGGTGTCGGCGCAGGTGAGCAGGTAGCAGCCGAGGATCGGGCACTCGCCGAACACCGTGAGATCCAGCGTGTTGGGCGCCGCCAACCGCTTGTTGCCGGCACGCATGTCCTTGATGTCCAGGCCCAGCGAGAACAGCTGGAGGCCCAGGCTGGCCAGCGTGTTGGCCACGCCGATCGCCGCGGTAGTGGCCGTGCCGAAGTCGGCGAACAGACCGCCGATCTTCGCTCCCGTCGCCACCGTCTGCTGGCCCAGTTTCACCGAGTGCTGGGCCAGGTCGCGCTTGATGATCGCCTGGATCGCTTCGGCCGCCGCACTCGGGTCGCCCATGCGGAAGCCATTCTTGTATTCGTCGCTCTTGTAGAGGTTGTAGCCGTCCTGCGCCACCGCCTTGCCCGCCTTGGCCAGCTTCACCGTGCTGGTGACCACGCCGAGGTAGGGCGTCACCTCCGACACCAATTCGTGCAGCACCTCGCCGCCGATCGCCTCGATCACGTCGTGGATGTTCTCCACGTCGGCGCATTCCACCATGAAGTTCTCGAACGCCTCCTTCATGCCCGGCACGCTGGCGACCTTGCTTGCCGTGCTGCCGCCCTTGGCAAGCTTGTCGACGCCCGACTTCAGCTTCTTGCCGGACGACAGCAGCGACTTGCCCGACGACAGCATGCTGGCACTGCCGAACTTGAGCTTGGTGCCCCCGAACATGTTGACGACGAGCTGGCGGCGTGCCTTGGCGAGCTCGCCCATGGCGATGAATTCGGCGCGGCTCAAAGGTGTGGAAGGCATGATCGCTGTCCCCTCAAGTAATGTCTCATGACTCGTGGCGCCCCGTGCTTCTCCGTGCCCATCGAACAGGCGGAGATGCCACCGGCATCAAAAAAAGCGT
Organism: Rhodanobacter sp. UC4437_H4; assembly: GCF_052978425.1. Lineage (NCBI taxonomy): Bacteria > Pseudomonadati > Pseudomonadota > Gammaproteobacteria > Lysobacterales > Rhodanobacteraceae > Rhodanobacter > Rhodanobacter sp. UC4437_H4. The sequence continues at coordinate 3,633,545 of NZ_CM129673.1, read as the reverse complement.
GAACCCGGCCCCGCGATTGCTTATTCAACAAGGCGAACCTGATCCCGTTACTGACCACAGAACCAAACTAGATCAACCCTCCACGATAGAGCTCCGTATTCACCGCCACGCCACCCGTAGCCCCATACCGATTCGTGATGACTAGTTGAGACCCGCTGAAGTCGTAAATGAGCTTTCCATAATTGGAGGTCTGATTTCTGTCGGGAAACAGATTCATCATCCACTGCGCGCGTACCGGTGAATATGGAATATAACGAAGCGCAAAACGCTCCACCTCGTTGGTGGGAGCGGCATTAGGATTGTTTGCAAACTTCATCATTACGTTGTTTCCAAAGTCCGCGTTGCTCATTTTCAGTCTCTGGAGCAGCTCCGCCTTTTCAATCTCAATCTGCTGCTTTTGCGGGCTGTTCTGCAACGCTGCCACCTCCTGCTTCTTGTCGACGTACAGCACTTGATCCTCGTTTTCGCATGTGTGCTTGAGGTCGCCATCGTTGGAAACCGCCCCGGTCCAAGCCACCATCCGAATGTTTCTTGCGCCACACAATTCGCGGAAGAACTTGTAAGCAAAGCTGCTGGCCAACTCGCCGGAGGGAATCATGCCTTCATGATTCAGACGGACGTTCCTACAACGCGCGCCGTAGCACATCACGAGGCTGATTCTGTATTTCTCGTCTCGTATTGGCATGAGAAGCTTGGCCAGGCGCCCGAGTTGCTTGAACGTACAGACAGAACCCCCGCTTGTGGAAAACCCTTCATCGGTGTCATCCGGCTTGCCGTGCAACACGAAAACGACCGTCCGCGACTTCTCGATATGCTTGCGGATGTCCTTGACGTCATCCTTGGATAAGGTGCCAGCCGCGTCCCTTGCAATGAGTTCCTGGCATGGATAGAAGACCATCCTTGCTCGCCCTTTTGTAACCTCTCGCTTGGCATAGACCTGCGCCGTGCCCGCGGCAGCCGCACCTGCACCAAACTTGGAAGGATCTCGCCCCCCTTTCACCTTGCCAGTCGTCACTTGCGGACTGCTGTCTTCGAAATTGAGAATCGTGTAGTAATTCATGATGGCTGAATCCCTCTAAACATTGGCTGCCTTCCGCAAGTCGAGAGGTGGGGCGCAGGTCGGTCCCATGCAGATGTTCGATCAGTGCGAGCGAGATGAGTTCTGGCCAGTCGGGCACTTTTACCCAAACCCGTAAGAGAACTCCCCATCCGTCACACCGACCTGCACTTTCGCCACTTCCTCGCCCGCAATCATCCTGGTGAGAAACGCCCGCGAGATATCCGGCAACATGGAGTTGGTCAAGATCGCATCGATCATGCGGCCGCCCGACTCGGTCTCGGTGCAGCGCTCGACCACCAGCTTCACCACGTCCTCGCTGTACTCGAACGGGATCTTGTAGCGGGCCTCGACGCGCTTCTTGATGCGGTTGATCTGCAGCTTGACGATCTTGCCCAGCATCTCCGGGCTCAGCGGGTAGTACGGGATCGTCACCAGGCGGCCCAGCAGCGCTGGCGGGAAGATCTTCAGCAGCGGCTCGCGCAGTGCCTTGGCCATGCCCTCGTGATCGGGCATCAGCTCCGGGTCCTTGCACAGGCCGGCGATCATGTCGGTGCCGGCATTGGTGGTGAGCAGGATCAGGGTGTTCTTGAAGTCGATCTGGCGGCCCTCGCCGTCTTCCATCACGCCCTTGTCGAACACCTGGAAGAAGATTTCATGGACGTCCGGATGGGCCTTTTCCACCTCGTCCAGCAACACTACCGAATACGGCTTTCGACGCACCGCTTCGGTAAGCACGCCACCCTCGCCATAACCGACATAGCCCGGAGGCGCGCCCTTGAGCGTGGAGACGGTGTGCGCCTCCTGGAACTCGCTCATGTTGATGGTGATGATGTTCTGCTCGCCGCCGTACAGCGCCTCGGCCAGCGCGAGCGCGGTTTCGGTCTTGCCCACGCCGGAGGTGCCGGCGAGCATGAACACGCCGATCGGCTTGTTCGGGTCGACCAGGCCGGCACGCGAGGTCTGGATGCGCTTGGCGATCATCTCCATCGCGTGGTCCTGGCCGATGACGCGCTGGCCCATCAGCTTGGCCAGGTTCATCACGGTCTCGACTTCGCTCTTGACCATGCGACCGACTGGGATGCCGGTCCAGTCCGAGACCACCGAACCCACCGCCTGCTGGTCGACCGAGGCCAGGATCAGCGGATGCTCGCCCTGCAGTTCGGCCAGTTGGCCCTGCAACTCCTGCAGTTCCTTCAATGCAGCAGCGCGATCGTCGCCCGCAAGGGCGGCCTCTCCCGCCGATGCCTCCTTTGCTTCGGCAACCTGGTTGGCCGACTCTTCCAGCGCACTGCCGGTGCCTTCTACCGGCGCCGAAGAACCGCGCAACTTCGAGCGGATGTCGAGGATCTTCTCGACCAGATCCTTCTCCTTGATCCAGTTCGCCTCCAGCGTTTCCAGTCGTGCCTTCTGCGTGGCCAGCTTCTCGTTGGCGGCTTCTTCGCGGGCGGTGACGTTGACGCCGACGTTCTTCTCGCGGGCGATGATGCCCAGCTCGGTCTCCAGCGCCTGGATGCGCTTGCGGGTGTCGTCCACCTCGGCCGGCACGGCGTGCTGGCTGATCGCCACGCGGGCGCAGGCGGTATCGAGCAGGCTGACCGACTTGTCCGGCAACTGGCGCGCGGGAATGTAGCGGTGCGACAACTTCACTGCCGCCTCCAGCGCCTCGTCGAGGATCTGCACCTTGTGGTGCTTCTCCATCACGCTGGCGACGCCGCGCATCATCAGGATCGCCTTCTCCTCGCTGGGTTCGTCGATCTGCACGGTCTGGAAGCGGCGGGTCAGCGCGGGGTCTTTCTCGATGTGCTTCTTGTACTCCGCCCAGGTGGTGGCGCCGATCGTGCGCAGGTTGCCGCGCGCCAGTGCGGGCTTGAGCAGGTTCGCCGCGTCGCCGGTGCCGGCCGCGCCGCCGGCGCCGACCAGGGTGTGCGCCTCGTCGATGAACAGGATGATCGGCTTGGTGGACGACTGCACCTCCTCGATCACCTGCTTCAGGCGGTTCTCGAACTCGCCCTTCATGCTGGCGCCGGCCTGCAGCAGGCCGACGTCGAGCACGCGCAGTTGCACGTCCTTCAGCGGCGGCGGCACGTCGCCGATGGCGATGCGCATGGCAAAGCCCTCGATCACCGCGGTCTTGCCCACGCCGGCTTCGCCGACCAGCATCGGGTTGTTCTGGCGACGGCGCATGAGGATGTCGACCAGCTGGCGGATCTCGTCGTCGCGACCGACGATCGGGTCCATCTTGCCGTCGCGCGCCTGCGCGGTGAGGTCGATGGTGAACTGCGCCAGCGCTTCCTGCTTGCCCATCTGTGCCGGCGACATCGCGCCGCTTGCCTCGCCCGGCGCGCTGCCACCGCCCATGCGGAAACCGTCGTTCGCATGCTGCCCGTCCTCGGGCGAGCCGCCGACCACCTCGGCGAACTTCTCCACCAATGCCTCGGGCTTGATCTTGTCGAACTCGGCCGAGATGTTGACCAGCGCATTGCGCAGGTTGCGCGTGCGCAGGCAGCCGACGATCAGGTAACCGGTGCGCACCTGCGCCTCGCCGAACATCAGCGTGGCGAACACCCAGCCGCGCTCGACCGCTTCCTCGACGTTGCTGGACAGATCGGAGATGGACGAGGAGCCGCGCGGCAGCCGGTCCAGCGCATCGGTGATGTCGCGCGCCAGGTTCGACGGGTTGAGGTTGAACTGCTTGACGATGCGGTGCAGGTCCGAATCCTGCAACTGCAGGATCTGGTGGATCCAGTGCACCAGTTCCACGTACGGATTGCCGCGCAGCTTGCAGAACACCGTCGCGCTTTCGATGCACCGGAAAGCGAGCTTGTTGAGTTTCCCGAACAGCGCGCCGCGACTGATCTCGGCCATGTCATTGATCCTCTGAGTTGATTGCCAATCCCATCATGTCTGTTGCCACGTCGACCCGGCCGCCAGCGGCTATCCCACCGGTTGCAGCACGACCTCGTCGACGTCGTCGTCGTGCCGGGGCGAGCCCATCCACGTCGTCAGGCCCATCCGTCCTTCGCGCCCCAGGCGCGTCACCGGGACATCGGCCTTCTTCAGTACCAACTGCACATCCCAGGCTTTTTCCTCGCCGACGTAGGTTTTCACCGCGGCCACCAGTTGCCGCAGCGCTTCGCCGCCGGGCAGGAAGTTGTTGAACTGGGCGCGGGTGAGCGGCCCCAGGCGCAGGCGGAAACGCTGCTGGCTGCCGCGCACGTATTCGCCGGTGACCGTGGTCAGGCCCAGTGCTGCAACCTCGCGCGAGGCGCCCAGGCGCAGCTGCGAGGCGGACGGCAGGCGCATCCATTCGGCGATGAACTCGACGACGCCCACCGGCACGCGGAAGAAGCGCTCCAGCATGCCCTGCAGGCCTTCGGCATTGCGCGCCTGCTGCAGCAGGCGTGCGGCGAAGAACCGCTTGAACTGGTCCGGCAAGGCGTCGCGATCGCCCAGATCCGGCGTGGCCAGGCCGACCAGCGCGCCCATGTACAGCTGGAAACGATCCTCCTCGGGGCGATCCAGCTGCACCGTGGGCTGGGCGTCGGCCCAGCTGCGGTAGAACAGGCTCATCATGCGATGGTGGAAGATGTCGGCGAACGCGCGGAAGGTGGAATCCCGCGCGTTGATCTCGCGGTCCATCGCGTATTCGGTCAGGTGCAGCGGCAACGGCCCGTTCGGGCCGAACAGGCCGAAGAACAGGCCACGCATGCGCGCCGGGCGGCCGCCGCCACCGGGCTGGTAGCTGTCCACGGTGCGTGGCGCAAAGGCCAGCGAAGGGGTCTGGCCCAGGCGCACGAAATCGTCGCTGACCTTGGTCGACTGGCCCAGCCGCGGACGCTCCGGGAATGCGCACTCCAACCGCCGGAGCGCTTCGAAGAACTCGAAGGACTCGGGATGGTCGCGCAGCGCGTTCTCCAGCGCTACAGCGTCTGCCGTGTTCCCAGCCGGGCGGGCCATCGGGCGACCTCGTTGCGTTCCAGCGTGCGCAGAACGGTTTCAGTGAAGGAGTTGATCGATACGTAACGGGTAAAGAACTGCTGCATCACCGCGCCCAGCAGGAACGCTCCGGTGCCCTCGAAGGCGCCGTCGTCACAGGTCAGGGTGATCTCCAGGCCGCGGCCGAAGGTGATCGGCCCGGGCAACGGGATGCGTCGCACGATGGATTGCGAACTCACCGCCTTGAGCCCCTCGATCTGGCGCAGTGCGCTGGAGTCGAACTCGTCGCAGTACAGGGTCAGCATCTCGCGCAGTGCCGCGGCGCCTTCGCCCGCGTTGTTTTCCAGCAGCGACACGTAGTTGAGCTGCAGGTGGCTGAGCAGGCGCCACGCGGTCTCGCCGGTGGCGACCGAGGCACGCGGCTTGGTCGGACCGGCGACGCAGCGGATCGATTCCACCGGCGCGCCCGTCTCCAGGGTGAAGTCGGTGTGCGACTTGCCGACCGGCATCTGCAGCGGCAGGTCGCGGTTGGTGCACATCAGCTGCATGCCGATCTGGCGCAGCTCGGTGGAGTACGGCGCCTCGCTGGAGTCGACCAGCGAGATGAACATCTCGTTGCCGATGTAGCTGGAGCGCGCACCCTGGCGCTTCTGCCGGGAGGACAACAGCCGCGGCTCGCGGCGGATCGTGTAGTAGGCCGAGTGCCGCGCGTGCCAGGTGCGCTCGTCGCAGCCGTAGAACGGCAGGAAGCGCTGCTCCGGCTCCTGCCGGTCGCCGAACCCCTCGACGTTGCCGATGCTGTGGATTTCGAAATCCATCGGCCGGGTGCGATCGGCGAGGATGTGGTATTCGCTGGTGCCCTGCGTCAGGTGGATGCGATCGGCACGCCGCGGGAACAGGTTGATCGCCGGCGTGCAGAACAGCCGGAAGTTGCTGACGTCGACGGCGTTGTGCAGGCTGGCCACGCTGCGGTCGAACAACACCACGATCTCGAACTCGTTGCCCTTGGCCCGCGCCAGCAGCGACCGCAGGCCGGTGAACTCGGCGAACAGGAAGCGCTCGGGGCAGGCGAAATACTCCTGCAGCAGCCGGTAGCCGCTGAACGAGCGCCCGGAGTAAGGGATCAGCGCCTCGTCGTCGTCGTAGCCGCGACGCTCGATGTGGCTGGCGTCGTGGTTCTCGTTGATCGCCCCCGACGCGCCCTGCGCGCGGACCTGGTAGCCGACCGCATTGCCGAGCAATTGCTCGTACAGGCGTTTGGGCAGTTCATCGGCGCCGGCAAGGAATATCGGCAGCCGGTCCAGCGCCAGCATGTTGGCCTGGGCACCGGCGGTGACGCGGAACTTCAGGCGCAGGCCGGCGCGTACGGTCTTGCCGGCCGGCAGCACCACCCCGGCGGCGGCGATCGCGGCGGGGGTCTCGAAATACTTCGCCTCGGCCAGCTCCAGCGGCCACAGGGTAACCTCGTGGGCGGTGCGGTATTCGCAGGCGGTGCGGTCGTCCTTGCCGATCATGCTGCGCAATGCCGTGTGCCGGGCCACCTTGTGGCCGGCCAGCAGGCCGCTTTCCTTGAGGTCCGGGTGCATCTGCACCACGGCCATCGAGGGCACCGGCGCCAGGTAATGCGGATAGATCATCTCCAGCAGGTGCTGGGTGAACACCGGATACTGCGCGTCGAGTTTGAGCTGCACGCGCGCGGCCATGAAGGCAAAGCCTTCCAGCAGGCGTTCCACGTAGGGGTCGGCGCACTCGAAGCCTTCCAGGCCGAGGCGGCCGGCGATCTTCGGATACTCGCGGGCAAACTCGCCGCCCATTTCGCGTACGTGTTGCAGTTCCCGGTTGTAGTAGCGCAGCAGTCTCGGGTCCATGGGCGATCAGCCGAAGCCCTCCGACACCTTGAAGTTGCCGGTCTCCAGGTCGACTTCGGTCTTCAGGTACAGGTTCAACGGAATCGGTTGCGCCCACATTTCCGATTCGATGTTGAAAATCAGCGCCTGGCGATCCATGCGCTTGGTCAACGCGTTGACGTTGACGCGCAGGGTGTTGGCGGTCAGCCGCGGCTCGTAGGCCACGATGGCATCGCGTACACGGCGCTGCAGCGCTTCGGCGTTGATTCCCGACAGCGCCGCACCGGTAAGGTCGGGGATGCCGAAGTTGAGCACCGAGCGGGAAACCTCGGGATATTCCTCGAGCTCGACATTCGCCTCCAGGCTCACGCAATTCAGCAGCCAGGAGATATCGCGGGTGACGCATTCGCGCAGTCGGGACACCGAGATCACGCGCTTCTCGCGGCTTTCCTCCAGCTTGCCCGGCTCGTCGTCGGTCAGGCGATCGAGCAGCGAAGGCTGAAGTCGTTCCTGGGTGGTGAGCTCAGCCATGGAAAGTCGGCACTCCGGCTCAGGCGACGTCGAAGGTGATCAGTCGCGCGTCGAGCAGCGGATAGTCGGCCACGTCGGTGGCCAGCATGCGCTGTCCCAGACCGATCTGGTCGCTGCCCTGCTCCACCCAGTCGGTCTTGCGCCCGAGCACGATGTCCTGGTCCTCGGACCGTTCGCTGCCGGCGTAACGCCCCGGAATGAAGCCGATGGCCTGGCCGCCATTGCTCCATGTCACCTGGGTGGGCACCCAGATCTTGTCGCGCAGGTCACTGGGGGCCTCGAATTTCAGCTCGCGCAGGCGCGAGAACGGTACCCAGGAGTAGCCGCCGTTGACGATGATCTCCAGGCACGGCCCGATGCGGGGGTCGGCATCGGCGATCCACTCGAACGCGGCGCCGTCGATGTTGCCCGCCACCGCGGGAGCCTGTTCCAGTGCCTGCTCGCGCAGCGTCGCGGCCTGCTCGTGCCTGCCTTCGGCGCCGAGCTTGAGCGATTGCAGCAGCCACGCCAGCCAGGGTTCCGGCTCGCCGATGATCACCGGCATGCGTTTGCCGGCGAAGACGTCGGCGCGCACCAGTTCGCCCTTCAGCGCCTCCGAATAGGCACCGACCATCATGGCGTTGAGCGGGTCGAGTTCGCCGCAGACGCTGAGCTGGTTCTGTGCCCGCTCCCATTGTCCGAGCAGCGCCAGCAACTGGAATAAAAAAACCCGGCGCTTGGCATCTGCCGGGTTGTTGCGTACTTCCGCCGTGAGCAGTTGCAACGCTTCGTCCGGCCGGCCTTCTTTGAGCTTGCTTTCGGGTGTCATGTCGTCTCTCGATGCCGGCGCCCCGTCGGCAGCGGGGCCGCGGGTGCGGGAAGGTCGCCGTCACCCCGACCGGACGATCCCGGGTGCAGGCGGACAAACGCCGCTGGTCGCACCCGGAAGTCCGGGGTGCGACAAGCCGTTGCATTCGTCCCCTGCACCTGGACCGCCGGACAGCAGGTTCCGGCGAAGCCTGGTCAGGCGCCAGCTCAGCTCGCCGCGACTTCCTCGACGCTGTACCCGACCGTGCCGGCCGAAGCCACCACGCCCTTGTCGTTCTGGGCGAAGTACTCGACGTCGAACTTGGCGAAGCTGATCGAGATGTTCTCCGTCAGCATGTCCTCACCGCCCGAGCCGCCGGTGGAATAGCTGGTCACCATCGCGCTGGTCAGCTTGATGGTGAAGTAGTCCTCCTGCTTGCCGCCGGCCTTGGACACGAACAAGGTCGCGGTGCCGATGTGCGCGCCGGTGACCAGCGCCTTGATGAAGGACGTGGTGCTCTTGTCGAGGTACTTGGTGAAGCTGATGTCCTGCACGTTGGCCTTGCCCGCGCCGCCGCCGGTGCCATGGCCGAAGGAACCGCTCTGCGACATCCCCCAGGACCAGGCCAGCAGCTGGATCTGGTCCTTGTGCTTGGTGTGCTTGGATTCGCCGGTGAAGGTGACGTCGCCGCCCTCCAGCTTCAGGTGCATGTCTAGTGCCATGAGAATTCTCCTTGTCTGTTGAAATCAGGTGAACCGGACAGTTCTCGCTCGGAGGAAGCTGCTCGGCGATTGACTGGTACTGCCAGTTGAAACCGTGGAACGAACCTGCGAGAAACTTCCGGGTCAGCTCTTGGCCGCCGAAGGAAGACGGGACACCAGCCTCAGGGAAACGGTCAGGCCCTCCAACTGATAATGCGGCTTGAGGAAAAACTTCGACGTGTAATACCCAGGTGCTCCTTCCACCTCTTCCACCACCACCTCCGCGGCCGACAAGGGTTTGCGGGCCTTGGTCTCTTCGCTGGAGTTGGCCGGGTCGCCGTCGACGTACTGGTTGATCCAGGACGCCAGCCAGCGCTCCATCGCCGTACGATCCTTGAAGGAGCCGATCTTGTCGCGCACGATGCACTTCAGGTAATGCGCGAAGCGGCAGCAGGCGAACATGTACGGCAAGCGCGCGCCCAGTGCCGCGTTGGCGGTGGCGTCCGGATCGTCGTACTCCTCCGGCTTGCTCAGCGACTGGGCACTGATGAACGCGGCCATGTCCGAGTTCTTGCGATGCACCAGCGGCATCATGCCCATCTTGTCCAGCTCGGCCGAGCGGCGATCGGTGATCGCGATCTCGGTCGGGCACTTCATGTCCACGCCGCCGTCGTCGGTCGGGAAGGTGTGTGCGGGCAGGCCTTCCACCGCGCCGCCGGACTCGATGCCGCGGATGCGCGAGCACCAGCCATATTCCTTGAACGAGCGGTTGATATTCACCGCCATCGCGTAAGCCGCGTTCTGCCAGGTGTACTTGGACGAGTCCGCGCCGGCAGTGTCCTCCTCGAAGTTGAACTCCTCCACCGGATCGGTGTTGGCGCCATACGGCAGGCGGGCCAGGGTGCGCGGCATGGTCAGGCCGATGTACTTGGCATCGTCCGACTCGCGCAGCGAGCGCCACGCGGCATAGTCCGGCGTGGAGAACACCTTGGCCAGGTCGCGCGGGTTGGCAAGCTCGTTCCAGCTGTCCATGCCCATCAGGGTGGAAGCCGCGGCCGAGATGAACGGCGCGTGTGCGGCAGCCGCAACCTGCGCGATGCCGGCAAGCAGCTCGACGTCGGGCGGGCTGTGGTCGAAGTAGTAGTCGCCGACCAGGCAGCCATAGGGCTCGCCGCCCAGTTGGCCGTACTCTTCCTCATACAGCTTCTTGAAGATCGGGCTCTGGTCCCAGGCCGTGCCCTTGTAGCGTTTCAGGGTCTTGCCCAGCTCCTTCTTGGAGATGTTCATCACGCGGATCTTCAGCAGCTGATCCGTCTCCGTGTTGTTGACCAGGTGATGCAGGCCGCGCCACGCGCTTTCCAGCTTCTGGAAATCGGGGTGGTGCATGATCAGGTTGATCTGCTCGCTGAGCTTGCGGTCGATCTCGGCGATGTAGGCGTTGATGGTCTGGGCGACGTCGTCGGAAACGATGTCGGCCTTGTTCAGCACCTGCTCGGCCAGGGTGCGCACGGCCGATTCGACCTCTTCCTTGGCGCGGTCGCTCTTGGGTTTGAACTCCTTGCTCAGCAACGCAGCGAAGTCGCCGGCGTCGAGAGTCTGTACGGCGCCTTCCTGTTCGGCTAGCTTTTCGGTGGCCATGCGTGCTTACTCCCCGTCTTTGTTGGTGTCGTCGGCGGGCTTGGGCGCCGAAACCAGCGACTGCAGCAGCGCCGGGTCCTTGAGTGCCTGGGCAATCAGGTTTTCAGCGCCTGCCTTGCCGTCCATGTAGGTATCCAGGTTGGCAAGCTGCGTGCGCGCCTCGAGCAGTTTCGCCACGGCGCCCACCTTGCGGGCGACCGCCGCCGGCGAGAAGTCGTCCATGCTCTCGAAGGTGATGTCCACCGCCAGGCTGCCTTCGCCGGTGAGCGTGTTCGGCACCGCGAAGGTCACCCGCGGCTTCATCGAATTCAGGCGGCTGTCGAAATTGTCGACGTCGATCTCCAGCGCCTTGCGATCCTCGATCGGCGGCAGCTCGCCCGCATTGGCACCGGACAGGTCCGACATCACGCCCATCACGAAGGGTACCTGCACCTTCTTCTGTGCGCCGTAGACCTCGACGTCGTACTCGATCTGCACGCGGGGCGCACGATTGCGCGCGATGAATTTCTGACTACTTTGCTTGGCCATGCGACTCTCCCGGTGGGCATGCTTGGGTTTTCGAGATGCAGCATTCATCCGCCCCGGCGCGGCCGGGACCAGCCCGGCGGCAACGGAACGAAAAGTCATTGAAGGCAGGTGCGCAGACGCGGCGGCGACCTTGCACGGTCGTGACCGAGACATCGTGCGCGCGGCATTGGCGATCGGCAGAAAGATCGGGCGACACGGCAACGCGCCCGCGCGAACCGCGTCGACGTACGGGAGCAAGGCACGATTCCGATGGCGACTGTGCACGCAAGTCCATACGTCCCCTTCGTTCCCCCCGGCGGTTCGGCAGTGGCGGCATGACATGCGCCGCGACGCATGCAACGTCTCGGCACACCATCCGACTTTACTGAAGCACCACATCCCGCCGTCGCACGTCGAAACCGATGACCACCCCACCTCGGCGTTGGACTTGGCGTAGCTGCGTGCCCGATCTCCTCGTCGCCTCACGGCGCGCCCGGACCCGAAGATCGCTGGCAGCCGGAGTACGATCGACCGTCCGGGCAATCTACATCCGTGAAGAGATTGCTGCAAGCTGAATCGACGGAATTCCGCCGATCCGCGAGGGAGCGGCGAGAGGGCATCGAATCGCGCGGCCGGCGAGGGCACGCGCAGCGGACGCGAACGTGTTCGGCGAACGAATCAGATGGCCGCGCGGCCAGCGACGAGCGCGCCGTCGTCCCACGAAAAAGGGGAACCCTGGCCGGATTCCCCTCTCGGTTCCACTCGATCGGTGGATCATGGAATTGGTGGGCGGTACAAGGATCGAACTTGTGACCCCTACCATGTCAAGGTAGTGCTCTACCGCTGAGCTAACCGCCCGTCGCCACGGCCAGGCCGTGCGAGCCGCGCAGTATACGGGAGCCGGCGGCGCCCGACAATATCCCGCCGCCCGGCTCAGCGCAGGGCCTGCTCGCGCAACTGGTGGATCTGGTCGCGCAGCCGGGCGGCGTCCTCGAACTCCAGGTTCTGGGCGTGCTTGTACATCTGCGCCTCCAGCTTCTTCAGCAGGGCAGCCGCCTGCGCCGCGCCGAGACCGGCGTAATCGGCGCCCTGCTCGGCCACCGCGCGGTCGCGGGTGCGCGTCTTGCCGCCACGCCGGTTGCCGACCTCGCTGCGCGCGCCCTCCATGATGTCGGCGATGCGCCGCACCACGGTTTTCGGGGTGATGCCGTGCACCTCGTTGAAGACGATCTGCTTCTCGCGGCGGCGGGCGGTCTCGTCCATCGCCGCCTGCATCGAGCGGGTGACGTTGTCGGCGTACAGGATCGCCTTGCCGCGCACGTTGCGGGCAGCGCGGCCGATGGTCTGGATCAGCGAGCCGGTGGAACGCAGGAAGCCCTCCTTGTCCGCGTCGAGGATCGCCACCAGTGATACCTCGGGCATGTCCAGGCCCTCGCGCAGCAGGTTGATGCCGACCAGCACGTCGAACTCGCCCAGGCGCAGGTCGCGGATGATCTCGCTGCGCTCCACCGTCTCGATGTCCGAGTGCAGGTAACGCACCTTCACGTCGTGCTCGGACAGGTACTCGGTGAGGTTCTCGGCCATGCGCTTGGTCAGCGTGGTGACCAGTACGCGGTCGCCCATCGCCACGCGCTTGTGCACCTCGCTGAGCAGGTCGTCGACCTGGGTGCGCACCGGGCGCACCTCGACTTCCGGATCGACCAGGCCGGTCGGGCGCACCACCAGCTCGGTCACCGCATCGCCGGATTTGTGCAGTTCGTAATCGCGCGGCGTGGCGGAGACGTAGATCGCCCGCGGCACGCGCTCCTCCCATTCCTCGAAACGCAGCGGCCGGTTGTCCATCGCCGAGGGCAGGCGGAAACCGAACTCCACCAGGGTCTCCTTGCGTGAGCGGTCGCCCTTGTACATCGCGCCCAGCTGCGGCACGGTGACGTGCGACTCGTCCACCACCAGCAGGCCGTCGGCCGGCAGGTAGTCGAACAGGGTCGGCGGCGGCTCGCCCGGCGCGCGGCGGGTCAGGTGGCGCGAGTAGTTCTCGATGCCCTGGCAGTAGCCGACCTCGGCCATCATCTCCAGGTCGAAGCGGGTGCGCTGCTCCAGTCGCTGCGCCTCGACCAGCTTGTTCTCCCTGTACAGATATTCCAGCCGGTCCTTCAGTTCGACCTTGATCGTCTCGATCGCGTTGAGCACGCTCTCGCGCGTGCTGGCGTAGTGCGTGCGCGGGTAGACGGTATAGCGCTGCACCTTGCGGATCGTCTCGCCGGTGAGCGGATCGAACAGCGCCATCTTCTCCACTTCGCCATCGAACAGCTCGATGCGCAGCGCCTCGGTCTCCGACTCGGCCGGGAACACGTCGACGATCTCGCCGCGCACGCGATAGGTGCCGCGGCGCAGCTCCGTTTCGTTGCGGGTGTACTGCAGCTCGGTCAGCTGGTGGATCAGCTTGCGCTGGTCGATGCGTTCGCCGGTGGCCAGGATCAGGCGCAGTGACAGGTAGTCCTCCGGATTGCCCAGGCCGTAGATCGCCGAGACGGTGGCCACGATGATCGAATCGCGGCGCGACAGCAGCGCCTTGGTCGCCGACAGCCGCATCTGCTCGATGTGCTCGTTGATCGAGGCGTCCTTCTCGATGAAGGTGTCCGACGCCACCACATAGGCTTCCGGCTGGTAGTAGTCGTAATAGCTGACGAAGTACTCCACCGCGTTGTGCGGGAAAAACTCGCGGAACTCGCCGTACAGCTGCGCGGCCAGCGTCTTGTTCGGCGCCATCACGATGGTCGGGCGCTGGATGCGCTCGATGACGTTCGCGATGGTGTAGGTCTTGCCCGAGCCGGTCACGCCGAGCAGGGTCTGCGCGGCCAGGCCGGCCTCGAAACCCTCGGCCAGGCGCTGGATCGCCTGCGGCTGGTCGCCGGCGGGCTGGTAGGGGGCGGCGAGTTGGAAGCGGTCGGTCATCAGCTGCAGATGTGGGCGGGACGGCACATTTTAAATCCGGCCTGCTGACATGCCGCGTCAGCAGAGTCCGACGCCGCGGGCGGCATCGGGCTGCTGGCTGGCACGGGCCATCGTCCTAGCATGCCGGTTCCGGCACAGCGCAGGATGCGAGATGACGACGACGCCATGGAAAGCGAACCGCGGTTTCAGCCTGATCGAACAAGTCATGGTACTGGCCATCGCCGGCATTCTGACCGGCATCGCGTTGCCGCCGCTGCACCATGTGTTGAGCCGCAATCGACTGCAGGCGGCGCAAAGCGACTTCATCGCCGCCTTGCGACACACGCGCAGCACCGCGGTGATCACCGGCAAACGCACGCTGTTCTGCCCCAGTGCGGATGGCAGCCGATGCAGCGAAGACAACCGCTGGGAACATGGCTGGCTGCTCGGACAGGACCTCGACGGCGATCACCAGCCCGATGGCCAACCCGCCCGCACCGGGACGGCCTATGACCTGGGTCTGCGCATCACCAGCAGCAATGGCCGCCACGAGGTGCGCTTCCAGCCTGACGGCAGTGCCGGCGGCAGCAACCTGACTTTGCTGTTCTGCGAGCCGGGGCGGGGCAGCCAGGCGCTCAGCGTGGTGGTGTCCAATGCCGGCCGGGTGCGCGGCGCCCCGGCCACAGCCGCACAGGCCGCGCGCTGCCAACAAGGCGGCTGACGCGCGAAGTCAGCGGTCGTCGCGCGTCCAGATCGCGCCGTCTTCCTCGCGCACCGGAAAGCTGGCGATCGGGACATACGCCGGCGGCCTGGTCACCGCACCGGTGCGCAGGTCGAAGCGCGCGCCGTGGCGCGGGCATTCCACCTCGAATCCGAACACTTCGCCGCCAGCCAGTTCGCCGCCATCGTGGGTGCAGGTGTCCTCGACCGCATACAGCGCGCCGTCGATGTTGTACACAGCGATCGACGTGTCGCCGTCCCACACCACCTTGTATTCGCCGGGCAGGAAATCGCTGCGCGTGCCGACCCTGATCCATCCGTTCATGCAAGCACCTCGGTGAACTCCTTGACCAGCACCTCGAAACACAGGTCGGCTCGACGCGGAATGCCGAAACGCTCGTTGCCGTACGGGAACGGCTGCCGTTCGCCGGTGCGCCGGTAGCCGCGCCGGCCATACCAGGCGATCAGCTCCTCGCGCTGCACGATCACCGTCATGCGCATCGCGCTGCAATGCCACTGTTCGCGCGCGATGCGTTCGGCCTGGGCCAGCACCTGCTTGCCCAGGCCGTGGCCCTGCTCCGCCGGGTCAACCGCGAACATGCCGAAATAGCCGGCCGCAGCTTGCCGCTCGACGTGGCAGCTCGCCACCAGCGCACCGTCGCGGAACGCCAGCAGCACGCAGCTGTCCGGCCGCGCGATCAACGCCTCGACATCGGCCGCGTCGGTGCGCTGGCCGTCGAGCAGGTGGGATTCGGTGGTCCAGCCGCGCAAGCCCGATTCGCCGCGATAAGCCGATTCGACCAGCGCGACGATGGCAGGGACGTCCGCCGCGCGGGCGGTGCGAAATGCGACGGGGGCGCGTGGCTCTGTCATCCGCGCATGGTAATGCGCGACGTGCCGGCCGGCCATGATCTGCAGCAAGCGCGCACGCCGGATCGACTCATGCCGACGGGGTGGCCAGCCGACGGGCCTCGTAGACCTTGAGGTGCGCATGGACGAGTTCCAGCATCGTGGCCGGCAACTGCGCCTGTCGCGCGCGCGCAAGCATGTCGCCCACCACGTGGTCGGCCTCGATCGGATGGCCCTGGCGCAGGTCGCGCAGCATGGAAGCTTCGAGGCGCGACCCCGGTTCCGTCAGCATGCCGCGCGCCCGTTCCAGCACGCGCTCGTGGGGAGCATGGCCGGCCGCTGCCGCCGTCGCGCGGCATTCCTCCAGCAGCGCGAGCGCCGCCGCGCGACCGCCGGGTGCGGCCTCGATCTCGCCGATCGCCCCGCGCATCAGGCAGGTGATGCCGGCCAGCGAGGTCAGGAAAAACCATTTGTCCCACATCTCCTGCACGATCGCGTCGCTGGGTCGCGCGTCGAAACCGGCCTGACCCAGCATTCCGGTGATCGCCTGCATGCGCGCGGACGCGCTGCCGTCGCGCTCGCCGAAGGTGAGGCTGTGAAGCCGGTTGAGATGCTGCACGGCTCCTTGCGCGTCGAGCGTGGCGGAAATGGCGCATTGGCCGCCGAAGATGCGCTCGGCACCGAAGCGGTGATCCAGCAGGTCGAGATGGCGCATGCCGTTGAGCAATGGCAGCACGGTGGTGCGCTCGCCCACGGCCGGAGCGATGTCGGCCATCGCCTGCTCCAGGCCGTAGGCCTTGCAGCTGAGCAGAATCAGGTCGAACGGCTCGCACAGTGCACTTGCCAGCACGGTCGGCGGTGCGGGCAGGTCGACGTCGCCGGCCGCGCTGCGGATGACCAGGCCGTGCTGCGCCAGCTGCCGCGCGCGGCCCTCACGCACCAGGAAGGTCACATCGCGCCCGTACTGCAGCAGGCGGCCGCCAAAATAGCCGCCGGTAGCCCCGGCGCCCACGACCAGCACACGCATTTCAGTCTCCTCTCGATCCGGCATCGGGCGACAGCTGCATGCGCGCCGCCTGGGCGTCCTTCTCGTGCCACAAGTCGTTCATCCATGCCTTGACCCGGCCGCGGAATGCCGCGTCCTCGTCGTAGCTGCCGATCAGCTCGCGACCGATCGGGCGCTCACGCACATGCACGCGAATTTCGCGCACGCGACCGGCGATCAGGTCGGCAATGGTGCATGGGCCATGCGGATAGACGATGGTGACGTCGAGGATCGCGTGCAGCGCCTCGCCCATCGCATCGAGCACGAAGGCCACGCCGCCGGCTTTCGGCCGCAGCAGGTAGCGAAACGGCGAATGCTGCGCGTCGTGCTTGGCCGGCGTGAAGCGCGTGCCTTCGGCGAAGTTCATCACCGACACCGGCATGTGGCGGAACTTCTCGCAGGCGCGGCGGGTCGCCTCGCGGTCCTTGCCCTGCAGCTCGGGGTGGCGCAGCAGGGCCTGCCGCGAATAGCGCTTCATGAAGGGGAAATCCAGCGCCCACCATGCCAGGCCGAGCAAGGGCACCCAGATCAGTTCCTGCTTGAGGAAAAAGCGCAGGAACGGGATGCGCCGGTTGAACACCTTCTGCAGCACCGGGATATCCACCCAGCTCTGGTGGTTGCACAGCACCAGGTAGTTGCCGTCGCGACGCAGCCCGGCCAGCCCCTCGACCTGCCAGCGCACGCGGGCGAACACGCCGAACAGGACATTGTTGACGCCGATCCAGCTTTCCGCGATGGCGACCAGGGCGCGTGAGCAGGCCTGCCGAATCGCGTGTACCGGCAGCAGCAGCTTGAGCAGGGTGAACGCGAAAATGAAAGCCACGTGCAACAGGATGTTGAGTGCAAGCGCAAGCAGCGCCAGCGGCACGCGGATGAACGATGGCAACGAGGCAAGCATGGGGATGATCGATGGGGACTCCGCCGCACATGATGCCCGACCGTGGCGGCGGCAGGAAAGCCGCCGCCGTTTCAGCGCAGCAGGCGGCGCACCTTGAGCAGGGCGACGACGAAACTGTCGATCTCCTCGCGCGTGTTGTAGAACGCCAGCGACGCACGCAGCGTGGCGGGCACGCCGAAGAACTGCATCAACGGATGCGCGCAGTGGTGGCCGGAGCGCACGGCGACGCCTTCGAGGTCGAGCAGGGTCGCCAGATCGGTGGCCTGCGCACCTTCCAGCAGGAACGAGACCACCGGCTCCTTCTCGGCCGCCTCGCCGATGATGCGCAGGCCGGGAATCTCGCGCAGGCGTTCCGTGGCGTAATGCAGCAGTTGCTGCTCCCATGCCTCGATCGCCGCGAAGCCGACCGACTCGTAGTAGTCGATCGCCGCCGCCAGGCCGACGAAGCCGGCGATGTTCGGCGTGCCGGCCTCGAACTTGTGCGGAGGCGCAGCGAAGGTGGTGCCGGAGAACTTCACCTCGCGGATCATCTCGCCGCCGCCAAAAAACGGCGGCATCGCCTCCAGGTGTTCGCGCCTCGCCCACAGCGCGCCGGTGCCGGTGGGGCCAAGCATCTTGTGCCCGGTCAGCGCGTAGAAATCGCAGCCCAGCGCCTGCACGTCCACCCGCCGGTGCGGCACCGCCTGCGAGCCGTCGACCAGCAGCGGGATGCCGCGCTTGCGGCATTCGCGCGCGATCTCGCGCACCGGGTTGACCGTGCCCAGCACATTGGAAACGTGGGTGACGCAGGCCAGCTTCACCTCCGGCGTCAGCATCTCGACGTACTTCTCCACGATCAGCTCGCCGCGCTCGTCGATCGGCGCGGCCTTCACCGTGGCGCCGCGGCGCGCGGCAACCAGCTGCCACGGCACGATGTTGGCGTGGTGCTCCATCGCCGTGGTGAGGATGCTGTCGCCCGCCTTCAGTTGCGGCAGCACATGGCTGTAGGCGACCAGGTTGGTGGCCTGGGTGGTGCCGGAGGTGAGGATGACCTCATCGCGCGAACCGGCATGGATGAACCGCGCGAGCTTGTCGCGCGCGCCTTCATACGCCGCCGTGGCCTCCTCGCCCAGCTGATGCACCGCGCGCGACACGTTGGCGTTGTGTTCGCGATAGTGGGTGTTCACCGCCTCGATCACCGACACCGGCTTCTGGCTGGTGTTGGCGCTGTCGAAGTACACCAGCGGCTTGCCGTGCACCGTGCGCGACAGCAACGGGAAGTCCGCGCGGATGCGCTGGACGTCGAAGACGGTCGGTGTGCTGGCTTGTGCGTTCATTCGGAGAATCCGGTTGGGGCTCCCTCCCCCGCTCGCAGGGGAGGGTTGGGCTGGGGTGCGCTCTTGATCTTCAGGCCAGGAGCCTCGCCCCTCCCGGCCTGCCCCTGCGGGCAGGCCCAGGAGCTGGAGCGTCAAGCGGGAAGCTGTGCGACCAGCAAGGTGGATAGATGCTCGCGCAGGGCCACGTTCGGCAGGTCGTCCAGCACCGCGCGGCAGAATGCGGCAGTCAGCAGTGCGCGTGCCTCGGCGAGCGGAATGCCGCGCGAGCGCAGGTAGAACAGCGAACGCTCGTCGAGCTGGCCTACCGTGGCGCCGTGCGCGGCCTGCACTTCGTCGGCATAGATTTCCAGCTCCGGTTTGGTGTCGATCTCGGCGCTCGGCGACAGCAGCAGGTTCTTGTTGGTGAGGTTGGCGTCGCTGCCGTCGGCACCGGGCGCCACCACGATCGCGCCGCGGAACACGCCGCGTGCGCGGTCGTTGGCGACGCCGCGCCAGTGCGAGGTGGAGGTGGTGTCCAGCGCCTGGTGGCGGATCGCCAGCTGGGTGTCGATGTGCTGGCGACCATGCGGCATGAACACGCCGCGGGTGTGCACCTGTGCGCCGTCGCCGATCAGCTCGGCACGCAGGTCGTGGCGTACCAACGCGCCACCCAGTTCCAGCACGTGCAGGGCAGCCTGCGCGCGCGCATGCAGGCGCAGGCTGCTGCGTCGAATCAGATTGGTGCCGGCCGCCGCATCCTGCAGCATGACGTGATGCAGCTGCGCACCGTCGCGCAGTTCGATGTCGCTGACCACGGTGGCCAACTGCGCGGCGTCGCCACGGTTTGCATGCTGTTCGACCAGGCTCAGCTCGGCGCCCTCGCCCAGTTCGATCACATTGCGCACATGCCAGGCCAGTTCGGCCTCGGCGCCTACGAACACCAGCTGCACCGGCTGGTCGATCCTGGCGTGGGCGGCTACGCGCAGTACCACGCCATCACCGGCACTGGCGGCATTGATCTGTGCGAACGCGTCGCCGATGTCGCGGTAGTGGCGCGACAGCGCGAAACGCAGCGGTTCGACGTCGCCCCGCAAGGCCTGCGACAGCGGTTGCAGCGAAAGTCCGGCGGGCAGCGAATCCACCGCCGACAGATCGGCGCGGAACGCCCCGTTGACGAAGACCAGGCGAACGCCCGAGACACCGGGCAATGCCAGAGTCGATGCCTCCACCGCGCGCGTCTGCGCCGCGGCGTCGCCCTGGGTAAAGCGGCGCTGGCCGAGCCCGCGCAGTGCGGTGTACTTCCATGCCTCCACCCGCGTGTCGGGCAGACCGCCGATGGCGAACGCCGCGCGGTTTTCCTGCCGCGCCGCATCCAGCCAGGCGATGCCGCTGGGCGGCAGCGGGGCATCCAGCAGCGAGGCGACCAACGGCAGCGATGCCGGCTGGTTCATGCCTGCGCTCCCGCCTGGTGCGGGACTGCCGGATGGCTGGCGCCGATCCCGGCGTAGCCATGCGCTTCCAGCTTCAAAGCCAGCGACCTGTCGCCGCTCTCGACGATGCGGCCACCGGCGAGCACGTGCACGAAGTCCGGCACCACGTAGTCGAGCAGGCGCTGGTAGTGGGTGATCATCAGGAACGCGCGCTCGGGCGAACGCAGCGTGTTGACGCCCTGCGCCACCTGCTTCAGCGCGTCGATGTCGAGGCCCGAGTCGGTCTCGTCGAGGATCGCCAGCTGCGGCTCCAGCACCGCCATCTGGAAGATCTCGTTGCGCTTCTTCTCGCCGCCGGAAAAGCCCTCGTTGACGGCGCGGTGCAGCAGCTCGTCGGAGATCTGCATCACCTTGAGTTTCTCGCGCACCAGCTTGAGGAACTGCATCGAGTCGAGCTCCTTCTCGCCACGCACCTTGCGCTGTGCATTCAGCGCCGCGCGCAGGAAATAGGTGTTGTTGACGCCGGGGATCTCCACCGGGTACTGGAACGCCAGGAACACCCCGGCCGCCGCGCGCGCCTCCGGCGCCAGCGCCAGCAGATCGATGCCGTTGTAGGTCACGCTGCCGGCGGTCACCTCGTAGCCGTCACGGCCGGACAACACGTTGCCCAGCGTCGACTTGCCGGCGCCGTTCGGCCCCATGATCGCGTGCACCTCGCCCGCGTTCACTTCGAGGCTGAGCCCCTTGAGGATTTCCTTGCCCTCGACGCGGGCATGCAGGTTTTCGATTTTGAGCATGAGGATTCCTGATCTTGAGCCCCTCTCCCACCGGGAGAGGGGTTGGGGTGAGGGTTCGGGGCTTGCGGAAAAATCCGTGCGGGCCCGTACCCTCATCCGCCCTTCGGGCACCTTCTCCCGGAAGGAGAAGGAAAAAGCATCAACCCACCGCACCTTCGAGGCTCACCTCAAGCAGCTTCTTCGCCTCCACCGCGAACTCCATCGGCAGTTCGCGGAACACCTGCTTGCAGAAGCCGTCGACGATCATCGACACGGCATCCTCTTCCGGGATGCCGCGCGCGCGGCAGTAGAACATCTGGTCGTCGGAGATCTTGGACGTGGTCGCCTCGTGCTCGACGATCGCGGTGGGGTTCTTCACTTCCATGTACGGGAAGGTGTGCGCGCCGCACTGCTTGCCGATCAGCAGGCTGTCGCACTGGGTGTAGTTGCGCGCGCCCTCGGCGCCCTTCTCCATCTTCACCAGGCCGCGGTAGCTGTTGGAGCTGCGCCCGGCGCTGATGCCCTTGGAGACGATCTTCGACTTGGTGTGCTTGCCGATGTGGATCATCTTGGTGCCGGTGTCGGCCTGCTGGAAATGGTGGGTCAGCGCCACCGAGTAGAACTCGCCCACCGAGCGGTCGCCGCGCAGCACCACGGACGGATACTTCCAGGTGATCGCCGAGCCGGTCTCGACCTGGGTCCAGCAGATCTTCGAGTCGTCGCCGCGGCAGTCGCCGCGCTTGGTCACGAAGTTGTAGATGCCGCCCACGCCGTTCTCGTCGCCGGGATACCAGTTCTGCACGGTGGAGTACTTGATCTGCGCGCCTTCCAGCGCCACCAGCTCGACCACCGCCGCATGCAGCTGGTTCTCGTCGCGCTTCGGCGCGGTGCAACCTTCGAGGTAGGAGACGTGGGCGCGCTCCTCGGCCACGATCAGGGTGCGCTCGAACTGGCCGGTGTTCTGCGCGTTGATGCGGAAGTACGTGCTCAGCTCCATCGGGCAGCGCACACCTTTCGGGATGAACACGAAGCTGCCGTCGGAGAACACCGCCGAGTTCAGCGCGGCGAAGAAATTGTCGCCAGTCGGCACCACGCTGCCCAGGTATTTCTGCACGATCTCGGGGTATTCGCGGATCGCCTCGCTCATCGAGCAGAACAGCACGCCGGCGTCGGCCAGCTGCTTGCGGAAGGTGGTGCCGACCGAGACCGAGTCGAATACCGCATCCACCGCCACGCCGGCCAGCGCAGCGCGCTCGTGCAGCGGTACACCGAGCTTCTCGTAGGTTTCCAGCAGGGCCGGATCGACTTCGTCCAGCGACTTGGGCTGCTTCTTCGGCGCGGCGTAATAGCTGATCGCCTGGTAGTCGATCGGGTCGATGTTGAGCTTGGCCCAGTCCGGTTTGGGCATGGTCAACCAGTGGCGATAGGCCTGCAGCCGCCACTCGGTCATCCATTCCGGCTCGTGCTTGACGGCGGAGATGGCGCGGATGGTGCCCTCGTCCAGGCCCGGCGGCAGGCCGGTCATCTCGATCTCGGTGATGAAACCGGCCGAGTAGCTGCGACCGAGCGCCTCGGCGACGTCGGCGTTGTCGCGCAGTGCGGTGGCGCTGCTGCTGTCGTTGATCATGCTGTTCATTCGGTGATGGCCTCGCCGGTTTTCACGGTGACGGCGATTTTTCGTTTCGCGGGCGGCGGCTTGAGCATGTCGGCCAGGCTGACCGCGCGCAGGGTCTGGTCCAGCACGCTGTTGATGCGTTGCCAGCTGCCGCGCACGCCGCACTGCGCCTCGCGTTCGCACTGGCCTTCGCCCACGCCGCACTCGGTCATGCCGATCGGCCCTTCCAGCGCCTCGACGATTTCCGCCAGCGATATCTCGCTGGCCGGGCGGGCCAGCCGGTAGCCGCCGTTGACGCCGCGGAAGGACTCGACCAGTTCGGCGTGGCCCAGCGCCTTGAGCAGCTTGCTGACCGTGGGCAGCTCGAGCCGCGTCTCGTCGGCGATCTGCGCGGTGCTCAGCACGTCAGCCGGGTGCGCGGCGATGCAGGTCATCACCACGGTGGCGTAATCGGTGAGGCGGCTG
Organism: Rhodanobacter sp. UC4437_H4; assembly: GCF_052978425.1. Lineage (NCBI taxonomy): Bacteria > Pseudomonadati > Pseudomonadota > Gammaproteobacteria > Lysobacterales > Rhodanobacteraceae > Rhodanobacter > Rhodanobacter sp. UC4437_H4. Next base: position 3,610,511 of record NZ_CM129673.1, on the reverse strand, counting down.
ACGCGAAGCATGGCAGGCGGAATCGGCCGGGCTTGAATCGGGACCAAAATGGTACTGATTAAGCCGGCCGCGGTCAACGTGACCGCCGCCACCGGCGCAGGGTAGCCAGGCCCGCCTCTTTCACCTCGTCGTGTGCGCAGACCAGCCTGTGTCTGCCGCGCCCACGCACGCACGGGGTCCGGGCTGAAGCGATCCAGCGAGGCCGTGTCGCCATGCCGTGGCGGCCTCGCTAAGCTGGCGGCCATGACTTCGCACGATCGCGCCGCTGCCCGTCTCGCCTGGGCCCGCAAAGCCCTGAACGCCCCCACGCTGACGCTGGACAGCGCCTCGGCCGATGCCAGCTTTCGCAGCTACTGGCGCACCACGCAAGGCGGGCAAAGCTGGATCGTGATGGATTCGCCGCCCGATCGCGAAGATCCGCGCCCGTGGCTGGCCATTGGCGAGCGCCTGGCCGCCGCCGGCCTGCACGTGCCGCAAGTGCATGCACGCGACCTCGACCAGGGCTTCCTGCTGATCGAGGACCTGGGCTCGCGGCTGTACCTCGATGCATTGAACGACACCAGCGCCGACCGCCTGTACGGCGATGCGATGGACGCCCTGCTGAAGATACAGACGCGGGTGGCCGCCGCCGACCTGCCGCCGTTCGGCCATCAGGTGCTGGTGAGCGGACTGGAGGTGATGCCCGAATGGTTCCTGCAGCGCCACCTCGGCCACACGCCGGCCTGCGGGGAATGGGACGTGCTGGAGGCGGCGTTTGACCTGATCGTCCACAACGCGCTGGAGCAACCGCGCTGTTTCGTGCACCGCGACTTCCACAGCCGCAACCTGCTGCTGACGGAGGCGAACAACCCGGGCATCGTCGATTTCCAGGGCGCGCTGCACGGGCCGGTCACCTATGACCTCGCCTCGCTGCTGCGCGATGCCTACATCGCCTGGCCGGGCGATCGCGTGGAGGCGTGGGTGGAGTCGTACCGGCAGCGACTGCTGCGCGCAGGCGTGATCGACGCGGCAGTGGACGCCGCGCGTTTCCTGCGCTGGTTCGATCTCACCGGCCTGCATCGCCACGTGCGCGTGCTGGGCCAGTTCTATCGGCTGTGGTATCGCGACGGCAAGAGCGGCTATCTCAAGGACGTGCCGCAGGTGTACCGCTACGTGATCGAGGTGGCGCGCCGCTATCCCGAGCTGGCCGATTTCGCCGACCTGCTGGAGCGCCACGCGCAGGGCCGCGACCTGACCCGGGCGGCGGCATGAGGCACGCACTGATCTTCGCCGCCGGCCGCGGCGAGCGCATGCGCCCGCTGACCGACCGCACGCCCAAGCCACTGCTTTGCGTCGGCGGCAAGCCGCTGATCGTCTGGCACCTCGAACGTCTCGCCGCCGCCGGCGTGCACTACGTGGTGATCAACACCTCGCACCTGGCCGAGCAGTTTCCGGCGGTGCTGGGCGACGGTTCCCGCTGGGGCCTGCGCATCCGCTACGCCTACGAAGGCCCCGTGCCGCTGGAAACCGGCGGTGGCATGCTGAACGCGCTGCCGTTGCTGGGCACCGGGCCGTTCCTCGCCATCAGCGGGGATGTCTGGTGCGATGCCGATTTCGGCACGCTGCCCGCCGAGCCGGCGGGGCTGGCGCACCTGCTGCTGGTCGACAACCCGCCGCACCACCCCGAAGGCGATTTCGCGCTGGACGGGCAAGGCCTGGTGCAGGCGAGCGGCGAACCGCGGCTCACCTTCAGCGGCATTGGCGTGTTCCGCCGGGAGCTGCTGGACGGCTGGCGGGAACTTGCCGGCACGGCCACCGACGAAGCCGCGGCGCCCACCTTCAAGCTGCGCCAGTTGCTGCTGGGCGCGATGGCTCGGCAAGCCGTCAGCGGCACCCATCACCACGGCGTGTGGACGGACGTGGGCACGCCCGAGCGCCTCGCACAGCTCGACGCCGAACGCGGCGACGCAGCGATGTCGCACGGCGATCAGCGCGACGCAGGTTTCGCCGAGAACTGAGTCGCGCCCGTTCCCGGCGTCGCCGCGCTCTCGGGGTGGACGATCACCGGCGGCACCGGCAGACGCGCCAGCGCGGGCGTCGTGGCGACAATCGAAGCGGCCAGTGGTGCCGGTTTTGGCGTCGGCATCGGCGAAGGCTGCGTCGCACCGCCATCGGCCACTTCCATCGAACGCGCCGCCTTGGCGGCCTGGTCGGTCATCACGATGATGCTGATGCGGCGATTGACCGGATCGGCGGGGTTCTGCTTGTCGAACGGCACGGATGCGGCCAGGCCCACCACGCGCGAGATCTTGTCCGCCTCCAGCCCGCCGGCGATCAGCGCGCGACGGGCGGCGTTGCCGCGATCGGCCGACAACTCCCAGTTGCTGTAGTCGTGCCCGCTGTTGTACGGCGCATCGTCGGTGTGGCCGGAGATGCTGATCTGGTTCGGCACGTCGTCGATCGAGCGGCCCAGTTCGCGCAGGATCTGCACCGTGTACGGCTTGAGCCGCGCGCTGCCGGTGTCGAACATCGGCCGGTTGAGCTTGTCGACGATCTGGATGCGCAGGCCTTCGGAGGTGATGTCCAGCAGCAGCTGATCCTTGAATGGCGCCAGCGCCTGGCTGCTCTGGATCGAGGCATTCAGCCGCTTCATCAGCTCCTCCAGACGCGACTTGTCGGCCTGGCGCGCCAGTTTGATCGCGTCCTCGACGTTGTGCTTGACCTGCGGCGCACCGCGCTTTTCCGCGCCCGGGCCGCGCGGCAGGTCCATCGTCCCGCCAAGCTTGATCATGCTGTCGCTGGCGCCGCCGGGGCCGGCCTGGCCAGGCGGCGCGATCGTGGCGGCGCCCGGAGTCATGCTCGGGTTCTTGAAGTACTCGGAGATCGCGGCCTTCTGCTCGCGGGTGCCCACGCCGATCAGCCACATCACCAGGAAGAACGCCATCATCGCGGTGACGAAATCCGCATAGGCCACCTTCCACGCACCGCCGTGATGGCCGTGCTTCCGGCGCTGCACGCGCCGGATGATGATCGGCTGGTCGAACTCCTCGCTCACGCCCCGGCTCCGGCGCGCGCGCCCTTGAGATGCCCCTCCAGCTCCATGAAGCTGGGCCGCACCTGCGCGACCAGCGATTTGCGCGCGAACTCCACCGACACCATCGGGTTGTAGCCGCGCAGGTTGGCCATCAGCGCGACTTTCACGCATTCAAACGCCTTGCCGTCCTCCTGCGCGCGGTTCTCCATCGCCGAGGCCAGCGGCCCGGCGAAGCCATAGCACAGCAGGATGCCGAGAAAGGTGCCGACCAGCGCGCCGGCGATGTGCTCGCCGATGCGCGAGGTATCTCCGCTCAGCTGCGACATCGTGGTGACGATGCCGAGCACCGCCGCCACGATGCCGAAACCGGGCAGCGCGTCGGCGGATTTCATCAGGGCCATCGCCGGCGCCTCGGCTTCCTGGTGGTGGACTTCCAGCTCCATCTCCAGGAGCTGTTCCAGCTCGTGCGGGTTCATGCTGCCGCCCACGATCAGGCGCAGGCAGTCGGTGATGAACTCGATCAGGTGGTGCTCGGCGAGCAGGCGCGGATAGGCCGAGAACACGCTGCTGGTGGCCGGCTCCTCGATGTGCGATTCGAGGCTGAGCAGGCCGTTCTTGCGCATCAGGCTGAAGATGTCGTAGAGCAGCGAAAGCAGGTCGAGATAATCCTGCGTCCGGTACTTCGGGCCTTTCAGCAGCCCCATGATGTCGCGGAAGGTGGCCTTGACGATCTTGGTCGGATTGGCGGTCAGGTAGGCCCCCGCAGCGCCGCCGCCGATGATCAGCAGTTCGTAGGGCTGCCACAACGCCAGCAGCTGCCCGTGGGACAGCAGGTAGCCGCCCACGACGCTGACGAGCACAACCAGGGTTCCGACCAGGACAAGCATGCAGGTTCCAGCGCGCGGTTCGACAACGAGTTATCGGCCCGCCGCGGGAAAGATGTAGCCCGGATTTGCCGCAAGGCCGCCGGCGTCGCGAACGGCGGGTATCCCGAAAAGGAAAGGCCCGGGCATGGCCGGGCCTCTCGTCTGGCTCGTGCCGCGCGGTCGGTCAGGGGCGGCGCGCCAGCTCCGGGTTGTCGCGGGTGACCGGCATCAGGTCCTTCTTCGAGACGCCCAGCCACAGCAGGATCGGGCTGGCCACGAAGATCGAGGACAGCGTGCCGACCACGATGCCGATCAGCATGGTGATGGCGAAGCCGTGCACGGCCGGGCCGCCCAGCAGCCACATCGCGCCCATGGTGATGCCGGTGAACAGCGAGGTGATGATGGTTCGCGACAGGGTGTTGTTGATCGAGCGGTTGAGGATCTCCTCCGGCTCGGCCTTGCGCGCGAGGCGGAACAGCTCGCGGATGCGGTCGAACACCACGACCTTGTCGTTGATCGAGTAGCCGATCACCGCCAGCACTGAGGCCAGCACGGTCATGTCGAATTCGCGCTGCACCAGCGCGATGACGCCGAGCGTGACCAGCGTGTCGTGGATTTCGGTCGCCACCGCGGCGATCGCGAAGCGGCGCTCGAAGCGGATCCACAGGTAGGCCATGATGCCCAGGATCACCAGCAAGGCCGCCCAGGTACCGTCCGATTTCAGCTCCGCGCCGACCTGCGCGCTGACGAAGTCGCGGCTCTTCAGCTTGGCGTCCGGTCGCGCCGCGTGGAGCTTCGCCATCACGTCGGCGGAGACACGGTCGAGGTTGACCGTGCCGTTGGCCAGGATCGCCTCCGGATCATCCTTGGCCTGGAACCGGATCGACACCTCGCGGGTGCCGCCCAGGCTCTGCACCACAGCGTCCTCGAAGCCGCCCTTGGCCAGCGCGCCGCGCACGTCGGCGATCTCCACCGGCTGGTCGTAGTTGACCAGCATCGACACGCCGCCGGTGAAATCCAGCCCGTAGTTGAGCCCGCGGGTGGCGATCAGCACGATCGAGCCGATCATCAGCAGGATCGCCAGGCCGACCGTGTACTTGCGCATCCCCAGGAAGTGGATGTTGCTGTCGTGATTGAAGATTTCCATGGCAATTCTCTGTGTGGACGTTCCGTTCCGGTCAAGCGGCCCTCATGGCCGCACGATCAATTCAGGGAGTCCCTTTCCGGCGAAAGCGGCCGTCCGGGGCCGCACTGTTCGACGCGACGCCTAGACCGACAGGGTCTTGAGCTTGCGGTGGCCGTGGATCGCCGCAGTGAACGCATGGGTCAGCGTCACCGAGGTGAACAGCGAGGTCAGGATGCCGATCATCAGCGTGACGCCGAAGCCCTTGATCGCGCCGGTGCCCATCGTGGTCAGCGCCAGCGCCGCGATCAGGTGGGTGACGTTGGCGTCCAGAATGGTCGACCAGGCCTTCTCGTAGCCGGCGTAGATCGCCGCGTGCGGCGTGGAGCCGTTGCGCAGCTCCTCGCGCACGCGTTCGCAGATCAGCACGTTGGCGTCGATCGCCATGCCCAGGGTGAGCACGATGCCGGCGATGCCGGGCATGGTCAGGGTCACCCCGATCAGCGACATCACCGCCACCAGGATCACCAGGTTGAAGAACAGCGCGATGTCCGCGACCAGGCCGAACAGCTTGTAGTAGACCGCGGCGGCCAGCAGCACCAGGGCCAGGCCCAGCATCACCGACTTGAAGCCCTTGTCGATGTTGTCCGCACCCATGCTGGAACCGATCACGCCTTCCTCGATGATGTCCACCGGAGCAGCGAACGCGCCACCCTTGAGCAGCAGCGCCAGGTCGGATGCTTCCTTCGGGCTGCCCAGGCCGGTGGTCTGGAATTGCCGGCCGAACGGGCTGGCGATGTTGGCGTCGTTGATCACCGACTCGGTGACCTTCGGAACGCGCACTTCCTTGCCGTCGATCATCTTGGTCTCGGTCACGCGCTCGACGTAGACCACCGCCATCGGCTTGCCGACGTTCGCGTTGGTGAAATCGCTCATCTTGCGCGCGCCGGCGGCATTGAGCGTGACGTCGACCTTGGGCGTGCCGCTCTGCTGGTCGATGCCCGAGGAGGCGTCGACCAGCTCCTTGCCGGTCACGATCACCTTCTTGCTGACCAGCACCGGCAGGCCGGTGCCGCGCATGTGGTAGAGGTTGGCGTCCGGCGGGATGTTGCCGGTCTTCTCCGCCTCGCGGGCCTGCGGATCGCCGGGGTGGCCGATGCCGGGGCGGTATTCCAGGGTGGCCACGGTGCCGATCAGCTTCTTCGCCTCGGCCGGGTCCTGCACGCCGGCGAGGTCGACCACGATGTGGTTCTCGCCCTGCTGCTGGATCAGCGGCTCGGACACGCCCAGCGCGTTGATGCGGTTGCGCAGCGTCTGCAGGTTCTGGGTGATCGCGCCGCGGCCGATGTCGCGCAGCTTGTCGGGCTTGATCACCGCATTGAGCACGAAACGGTCGCCGGTGCTGGGACCGTTGGACACCAGCAAGTCGGTGTACTCGTTGGCGATCGCGTCTGCGGCCTTGGCGCGGTCGTCCTCCGAGCGCAACACCACGGCGACGCCCTTGCCGCGCACGGAATTGCGCGCCACCGATTCATAGCGGATCTTCTTGTCGCGCAGCAGGCTGCGGATGTCGTCGGCGTAGCTGCTCTCCTGCTTGTCGATGACGTCGTTCTGGTCGACCTGCATCAGGAAGTGCACGCCGCCCTGCAGGTCCAGGCCCAGCGGCATGGAACGGGCACCGATCATGCCCAGCCACTCCGGCACGGTGGACTGCAGCTTGAACGCCACCGTGTACTTGTCGCCGAGCAGCGCCTTGATCGCGTCCGAGCCGCTCTTCTGCACGTCGGTGTCGGCGAAGGTGGCAAGCAGGCTGTCGCCTTCCACCACGACCTCGCCGAAGGCGATGCGCTTCTGGGTCAGCGTGTCGATGACCTTCTGGCGTACGGCCTGGTCGATTGCCGGCGCACCGCGATTGGCGCTCACCTGAACGGCGGGCACGGGAACAAAGGCGTTCGGCAGCGCGTAGATCACGCCGAACACCATCACCAGCGCGACCAGCGCGTATTTCCAGCGGGGAAAATCAGTCATGATCCGGTCCTTTGCGATCATCCATGATCGCGAACGTCAAGAAGCGGCCATCCATGGCCGAAGCATGTTTTTGCGATCGTCCCTGATCGCGAACGTCAAGAAGCGGCCATCCATGGCCGCGCTATTCGAAAAGGCCCCGCCCCTGGACATCCCGTGGCTCAAGCTGACTTCAGCGAGCCCTTGGGCAGCACCTGCTGCACGGCACCCTTCTGCAGCTTCACCTTCACGTTCGGCGCGATCTCGACCGTGACGAAGGTGTCGCCCACTTCTTCCACGCGCCCGGCCAGGCCGCCGTTGGTGACCACTTCGTCGCCCTTGGCCAGCGCGGCGATCAGGGCGCGGTGCTCCTTCTGCCGCTTCATCTGCGGCCGGATCATCATGAAATACATCAGGCCGAACAGCACCACCATCATGATGATCATGGACATGCCGCCGCCCTGCTGCGGCGTGGCTTGGGCAATCACGGGGGAAAGCGGAAAACTCATCTTCGCGTCTCGCAAGTTGTGGCGCCAGCAGCGATTTCCGCCGAACGCCCGATAAAAGATTCTCGATTATGCCTTGCAGGAGGGGTCAGCGTCACCCTTGGAGGGGGTCAGGGTCACCTTTCGCTTGCCAAAGGTGACCCTGACCCCGGTTCCGGCCCCGGCTCCGCGCCGCGCCGGGCATGAAATTCGGCGACGAAGGCGTCCAGGCGGCGCGCGGCGATCGCCTCGCGCAAGCCTGCCATCAGCCGCTGGTAGTAGCGCAGGTTGTGCATGGTGGCCAGCTGGCTGCCGAGGATCTCGTTGCAGCGGTCGAGGTGGCGCAGGTAGGCGCGGCTGAACCCGTGGCTGCAGGCATAGCAGTCGCAGCCTTCCTCGATCACCGCGGTGTCGCTGGCGTACTTCGCATTGCGGATGCGCAGCGTGCCCGCGGCGGTGAACAGGAAGCCGTTGCGCGCGTTGCGGGTAGGCATCACGCAGTCGAACATGTCGATGCCGCGGCGCACTGCTTCCACGATGTCCTCCGGCCGGCCCACGCCCATCAGGTAGCGCGGCTTGTCCGCCGGCAGCAGGGGTACGGTGAAGTCCAGCGCGTGGTTGCGCTCGGCCTCCGGTTCGCCCACCGCCAGGCCGCCGATCGCGTAGCCGTCGAAGCCGAGCTTCACCAGGCCTTCCGCGGAGCGTCGGCGCAGGGTTTCGTAGACGCTGCCCTGCACGATGCCGAACAGCGAGTTCGGATTCTGCAAATCGTCGAACGCGCGGCGCGAGCGCTCGGCCCAGCGCAGGCTGAGCTCCATCGAATCGGCCGCCACCTTCTCCGTCGCCGGGTACGGCGTGCACTCGTCGAAGATCATCGCGATGTCCGAATCCAGCGTCTTCTGGATCCGCATCGACACTTCCGGCGACAGGAACACCTTCGAGCCGTCCACCGGCGAGGCGAAGGTCACGCCTTCCTCCGTGATCTTGCGCTTGTGCGCCAGCGAGAACACCTGGAAGCCGCCCGAATCGGTGAGGATGGGCTTGTCCCAGCCGATGAAGCGGTGCAGCCCGCCGAACTTCTCCACGATCTCCAGCCCGGGTCGCAGGAACAGGTGGAACGTGTTGCCCAGGATGATCTCGGCACCGGTATCGGCAACGTCGCGCGGCGTCATCGCCTTGACCGAGCCATAGGTGCCCACCGGCATGAACGCCGGCGTCTCCACCGTGCCACGGGCAAACGTGAGGCGGCCGCGGCGGGCGGCGCCGTCGGTGGCGTGAAGGTCGAACTGGAGGGAGGTCATCCGGCCATTATCGCGGGTTTGCCCCGTTCCGCCCATCGCCACACCGTGTGTGCAGGAGCCCGCTGGCGGGCTCCTGCAACCATGCAACGTATCGCTCAGGCGCCGTGCGGCAGGATCAGCATGGCGTCGCCGTAGGAGAAGAAGCGGTAGCGCTGCTCGACCGCGTGGCGATACGCGTCCAGCATGAACTCGCGCCCGGCCAGTGCCGACACCAGCATCAGCAGGGTCGACTGCGGCAGGTGGAAGTTGGTGAGCAGGCCGTCGATGCTGCTGAAGCGGTAGCCGGGGAAGATGAAGATCTGCGTCTCGCCGGCGAACGGATGCACCTGGCCATCCTTGCTGGCGCTTTCCAGCGCGCGCACCACTGTGGTGCCGACCGCGATCACCCGCCCTCCGCTGGCGCGCGTGCGTCGGATTTGCTCGACCAGGTGCGCGCCGACATTGAGCCACTCGGTGTGCATGTGGTGATCTTCGAGATTGACCGCGCGCACGGGCTGGAAGGTGCCGGCGCCCACATGCAGGGTGATGTAGCCGAACTCGACGCCGCGCTCGCGCAGCTGGTCCAGGATCGCCTCGTCGAAATGCAGGCCGGCGGTGGGCGCAGCGACCGCGCCGGGCTCGCGCGCGAACACGGTCTGGTAGCGCTCCATGTCGCTGGCGTCGGCGTGCCGCTCGATGTACGGCGGCAACGGCATCTCGCCCAGCTTCAGCAGCAGCTTCTCCAGCGGCTCCGGCGCCTCGAAGCGCAGCCGGAAGAAACCTTCGTCGCGGCCCAACACCACGGCATGGCTGCCGTCGGCCAGTTCGATCCGTGCGCCCTCCTTGGGCTTCTTGCTGACGCCCAATTGCACGGTGGCCTCATGCGCGCCGGTAACCCGCTCGATCAGGATCTCCACCGCACCGCCGGTGTCCTTGCGCCCGTACAGCCGCGCCGGCAGCACGCGGGTGTCGTTGAACACCAGCAGGTCGCCCGGACGCAGGAAGTCGGGCAGCTCGCGAAACATGCGGTCCTGCCGCGACTGCGCGGCCACGTCGAGCAGCAACAGGCGACTGGCCGAACGCTCGGGCAACGGGGCCTGCGCGATCAGCTCATGCGGCAGGTCAAAATCGAAATCGGACTTCTTCAAGGCTGCGGCCGGCATCGGAAAACGGGACATTATCCCGCAGCAGGCCGGTCTCCGTCGCCTGCGCGACCTTTACAACCAGCCTTTTTGCCGCGCCAGCCGATACGCCTCGATGCGGTTGCCGACGCCGAGTTTGCCGATCGCTTCGGACAGATAATTGCGCACGGTGCCGTGCGAGAGGTTGAGTTTTGCGGCGATGTCGCCGGCGGATTGGCCCTCGCCGGCGAGGCGCAGCACCTGGCGTTCGCGATCGTTCAGCGGGTCGGCTTCGGACCAGGCTTCCAGCGCCAGCTGCGGGTCGATCGCGCGACCACCGCGGTGTACGGTGCGCAACGCCTCGGCGAGGTTCTCGGCGGGAGCGTCCTTCAGCAGGTAGCCCGACACGCCGGCATCCAGCGCGCGACGAAGGAAGCCCGGGCGGGCGAAGGTGGTGACGATGATGACCTTCACCGGCAGCTCGTCGTGACGCTGGATGCGCTGGGCCAGTTCCAGCCCGGTGAGGCCGGGCATCTCGATATCGGTGACCAGCACATCGGGCTTCAGGCGCTGCATCTCCCGCCACGCCGCCTCGCCGTCGGGTGCGGAGCCGAGCACCTCCATGTCCGGCTCCAGGCTCAGCAGCGCCGACAGTGCGCCGCGCACCATCGCCTGGTCCTCGGCCAGCAGCACGCGGATCATGCGGCGCCTCGTGGCGATTGCTTCAGCGGCATTGGAAAAGCTCCATCGTGATGGCTTCGATCGTCAGGCGGCCGAATGCCCACCCTGCGCCGCGGGCGCCACGCCGCCGGCAGCGGTCGCTGGCATGGCGACCAGTCGCAGCACCGGCAGCGGCGCGCTGACCAGCATGGTCGTGCCGCCGCGCAACGGCGAGCTGATCTCCAGCGTGCCGCCCAGCGAGCGCACGCGCTCGCGCATGCCGCGCAGGCCGTTGCCGGCGCCGTCGATGCCGCCGCGGCCGTTGTCACGGATACTCATGCGCACGCTGGCAGGCTCGCGCACGAAATCGACGTTCGCGCAACTTGCCGCCGCGTGGCGCGCGATATTGGTCGCCGCCTCGCGCAGGATCAGCGAGAGGCTGCGTTCGGTGTCTTGCGGCAAGTCGGTCGGCGGTGCCGCGTATTCCATGCACACCCCGGAGGATTCCAGCAGCAGCCGCGCCGAGGCCAGCTCGGCCGCCAGGTCGGTGGCGTGGATGCCGCTGACCGCACTGCGCACTTCGGCAAGGGCGTGACGCGCCACCTTCTCCGCCTCTTCCACTTCGCGCCTGGCCGCCGCGTGATCCCGGTCGAACAGCTTGCGTGACAACTCCAGCTTCAGCGTGATCAGCGACAGGGTATGGCCCAGCAGATCGTGCAGGTCGCGGCCGATGCGCTCGCGCTCGGCAGTGGCCGCCAGCCGACGCACTTCTTCGTGCGAGAGCCGCAGCTGCGCGTCCTTCTCCTCGCTGCCATGCTCGGCCTTGATGATGATGCCGATGATGAACGAGGTCAGCGGGATGGAGAACACAGCCTGCCATGGGTAACCGAGCAGCGAGGTCTCGGCCAGCAACACCACGTTGAGCCCGGCCAGCCAGCCGAGATAGGCGCGGAAACGACCCACGCTGGTGCAGAGCATCACGCAGCCATAGATGAAATAGGTCAGCCCGCTGGGATACCAGGGCAGCAACGACATGCTCAGCAGCACCAACGCGAGGGCGCCGGCGCGGACCTGCGCACGCGGCCCCGCGATGCACCGGTAATACAGCAGCAGGAACAGCGGATAGCTAACCAGAGTGGTGACGACCCAGCGCGTGCTCCAGCCGTCGTTGTTCCACACCGGCACGACGAAGATCCACGCCGACCACAACAGGTGCACAGCATCTACCCACGGCGATTTGCCGCGATGCATGCTGCGCGCCGCCGCGGAGTCCGGCGCCGGGGTCAGAAACTGGACGATGCGCTGGTGCATGACGCCAGGCTCCCGCAGATTGGCCATGAGGGTGATCCTACTTCAACCGTTCCGGTGCAAACGCCGCGCCGCCAGCCACAGGAAAACCGCAGCGAAACCGGCCAGCGCCAGCACGTGGCCCAGCACAGGGCCATGGTTCAGACCCACCGCCGCCTGGGTCAGCTGGTTGAGGTGATAGCTGGGCCAGACGGGCGCGATCTGTTGCAGCATCCGCGGCAACATCGACAGCGGCAGCCACAGGCCGGACAGGAACGCCATCGGCAGATAGACCAGGTTGAGCAGCCCCGGCGCGCCCTGCCCCTTGAGCAAGGTGCCGACGAACATGCCCAGCGCGCAGAACGGCAGTACGCCGAAAGCACCGGTGGCGACCAGCGCCAGCATCTGGCCCCACGACAGACTGACGTGCGCCAGGAAGATGCCGATCAGCAGCAGCAGCGCGATCACCACGGTGGCCGCGATCATGGCCATCACCATCTTGCCCAGCAGGTAGGCGCCAGGCGGCATCGGCAAGGCACGCTTGAGCGTGAGCAGGCCGCCATCGCGCTCGATCGCCAGCGAGACGCCGAAGCCGAACAGGCCCGGTCCGATGATGCCGAACGCACCATAGCTGGCCAGCAGGTAGCGCGACGCCTCGCCGTGGTTCAGCAACACGCCGAACATCACGTAGAACACCGTCGAGAACAGCGTCATCGGCAGAATGAAACCCGGCGCGCGCAGGTAGCGCAGGCATTCGCTGCGCATCTCGGCCAGGTAGGCGCCCAGCACGCGCCGGCGCGACATCGGCATCGCGGTGGCAAGCGGAATCGACATGGCTTGATCCATCTCAGGCAACCTCGCGGCGTGTTTCGGGCAAGCCCTGTTCGGCCTCGCGGGTGAGTTCGGTGAATGCCTCGGCCAGGCCGGCGCGCTGCACTTCCAGCTCGCTCAGTTGCGGGTCGGCGTCGAGCAGGCGGCGTACCACCGCTTCGGCCGCGTCGGTGGTCACGTGCAGGCGGTCCTGGCGCCGTTCCGCCGCGGTGACCGCAGGCCAGCCGCCGACCACGCCGGCATCCACCGTGCTGACGCAGCGGATGCGCCGGGTCGCGATCCGTGCGCGCAGCGCCTCGACCGTCCCTTCGTGGATCACCCGCCCGCGCGCCATCACGCAGACCCGGTCGGCCAGCGCCTCGGCTTCCTCCAGGTAATGCGTGGTCAGCAGCACCGCGCAGCCCTCGGCCCGCAATTGGCTGATCGCCGCCCACAGCCTCTGCCGCGCCTCGATGTCCATGCCCACGGTCGGCTCGTCCAGGAACAGCAGCTCGGGCCGGCCGCACAGCGCCAGCGCGAACTGCACGCGCCGCTGCTGGCCGCCGGACAGCTTCGCGTAGGGGCGAGCCAGCAGGTCGTCGACACCGGCCATGCGGGCGCTCTCCGCCATGCTGCGGGGGGCCGGGTAATAGCTCGCAATCAGACGCAACAGTTCGCCCACCCGCAGCGTGCCGGGCAGTTCGGCGTGCTGCAGCATCACGCCGATGCGCCGGCGTGCGCGGACATCCCGGGGATCGCGCCCGAACAGCTCGACCGTGCCGGCATCGGCGCGCAGCAAGCCCAGCAGCAGGCTGATCGCGGTGGTCTTGCCGGCGCCGTTGGGGCCCAGCAGGGCCAGCAACTCGCCGCGGCGCAGTTGCAAACCGGCATTGTCCAGCGCGACCAGGCGGCCGTAGCGCTTCTCCACGCCCGCCAGCCGGGCCACCACCTGCTCGGAAACAGTCATCGACATGATCCTCCTCGATGCCCGCAGCTTGGGCATTTCGCGGCCGATTGCCCATGCGCCGGCGTCAGTCATCGGGGGTGACAGCCGTCATGCCGGGGGTACCGGAGACCTGCCCGGGCGCGTTATGCTGGGCCAATGATCTTGCGCGACCGGCACGTCCGGGCGCCCCGACGCGGGCTCGCCACGCTGGAATTTGCGCTACGCAAGGATTTCCGGCCCACGACGCCCACGCGCGGATCGAGCGGCCTGCTTCGCGCTGGGTGCGAGGCGCCGACGTCTACGAGGAGAATGTCATGGGTGTGATCAACCAGCTGCGCGAACTGCGCGAATTCGGCGGCAAGCCCCGCACCACCGGCCTGGACGACGCCAGCATCGAGCGCATGGCGGCGAACGATCCGCTGCTGGGCCAGGCAGTCGCCGAGGCCGTCGCGCGCCACCGCGAGCTGCGCGACGAGCTGGGGGATTTCCTCAAGCTCGACGAAGCCGAGCAACTGGCCAAGGCACAGGCGGGTTTCGTCAATTTCTACCCGGACGACGCGATCAACCCGTACCTGCCGGCCGCCGCGCGCGGGCCGTGGATCGTCACGCTGAAGGGCGCCGTGGTGCACGACAACGGCGGCTACGGCATGCTGGGTTTCGGCCACAACGATGCGGCCATCCTGGCGGCGCTGTCGCGCCCGCAGGTGATGGCCAACGTGATGTCGCCCAGCGTGGCGCAGATGCGTTTCACCGCCGCACTGAACAAGGAGCTCGGCCGCAACCGCGGCAAGAATCCGTACGAACATTACCTGTGCCTCAACTCCGGCTCCGAGTCGGTGTCGCTGGCCTGCCGCATCGCGGACGTCAACGCCAAGGCGATGACCGATGCCGGCGCGCGCCATGCGGGCCGCACGATCAAGCGGCTGGCGGTGAAGGGCGCCTTCCACGGCCGCACCGAGGCGCCGGCGCTGTATTCGGACTCCTCGCGCAAGACCTACCAGCAGAACCTGGCCAGCTATCGCCACGAGGAGAGCGTGATCACGGTGGCGCCGTATGACGTGGCGCAACTGAAGGCCGTGTTCGCCGATGCCGACAGGCACGGCTGGTTCATCGAGGCCATGTTCCTGGAACCGGTGATGGGCGAAGGCGACCCGGGCCGGGCGGTGACGCCGGAGTTCTACAGTGCCGCCCGCGAGCTGACCGAAGCGCACGGCACCCTGCTGCTGGTCGATTCCATCCAGGCCGGGCTGCGCGCACACGGCGTGTTGTCGATCACCGACTACCCCGGTTTCGAGAAACTGCCGGCGCCGGACATGGAAACCTTCTCCAAGGCGCTCAACGCCGGCCAGTACCCGCTGTCGGTGCTGGCGGTGGGCAACCGCGCCGCCGGGTTGTACCGCAAGGGCATCTACGGCAACACCATGACTGCCAACCCGCGCGCACTCGACGTGGCGCTGGCCACGCTCGGCGAATTGACCGATGAGGTGCGGCAGAACATCCGCGAGCGCGGCAAGGAGTTCGTCGACAAGCTTGGCGCGCTCAAGCACGAGCTGGGAGGCCTGATCACCAAGGTGCAGGGCACCGGGCTGTTGTTCTCCTGCGAACTGGCCCCGGAGTACAAATGCTTCGGCGCCGATTCGACCGAGGAATTCATGCGCGAGCACGGCATCGGCGTGATCCATGGCGGCGTCAACTCGCTGCGCTTCACCCCGCATTTCAAGGTCACCAGCGCCGAGGTCGACCTGATCGTCGCCCACGTGCGCAAGGCCTTGCTGGAAGGCCCGCGCAAGGCCAAGGCCGAAGCGGCCTGAGCCGCGCGGCCACCCACACCGGCTGCGGCGAAACACGACGTTTCGCCGCAGCTGAATACTTCATGCACGTAAGAACTTGCCGACTGCCCTGACGGTGTCCCCCTGCCTAGACTGATCCGGCCGGCAGCTGCCGGTCACCCAGGGAGGATTCACCATGTCCATGTCACTGCGCCTGCTTGCCGTCAGCGCCGCCTTCGCCTTTGCCGGCACCGCCTTCGCAGCCAGCCCGGCGACCCCGGCGGCATCCACCAAGCCGCACACTGCCCAGCAGCAGCGGATGATCGACTGCAACCACCAGGCCACCGGCAAGAAGGGCGCCGAGCGCAAGGCGTTCATGAGCTCGTGCCTGAAAGGCCATGCCTCGGCGCCCGCGGCGGCGTCGACCGACACGGCCCAGCACGCGAAGATGAAGAGCTGCAACGCGGACGCCAAGGCCAAGGCGCTCAAGGGTGCCGAACGCAAGGCGTTCATGAGCTCCTGCCTGAAGGGCGGAGCGGCCGCCGCGCCCTGACGCATCGCGGTGCTGTCCATGCCGGCGTGCGTGGACAGCACCGCTTCGCTAAGCTCCCGGACTGTCGCGCCCGGCGCCGCCACCAGACAGTCCACCGATGAAGATCGTCGAAGTCCGCCACCCGCTGATCCGGCACAAACTGGGCCTGATGCGCCGCGCCGGCATCAGCACCAAGGAGTTTCGCGAACTGGCTTCCGAAGTCGCCGCCCTGCTCACCTACGAGGCCACCAAGGATCTGGAGACGGTCGAGGAGGAGATCGAGGGTTGGGCCGGTCCGCTGCGCGTGCATCGGATCAAGGGCCGCAAGATCACCATCGTGCCGATCCTGCGCGCCGGCCTGGGCATGCTGCCCGGCGTGCTCGACATGATTCCGGCGGCCAAGGTCAGCGTGGTCGGCCTGCAACGCGACGAGCACACGCTCAAGCCCGTCACCTACTACGAGAAACTCACCGGCCGCATGGACGAGCGCATCGCGCTGATCGTCGACCCCATGCTGGCCACCGCCGGCACCCTGGTCGCCACCGTGGACATGCTCAAGGCGGCCGGCTGCAAGCGCATCAAGGGACTGTTCCTGGTCGCCGCGCCGGAAGGGCTCGAACGCATCACCGCGACCCATCCCGATATCGAGATCTACACCGCCTCCATCGACCAGCGGCTCAACGAGAACGGCTACATCCTGCCCGGCCTGGGCGACGCCGGCGACAAGATCTTCGGCACCAAGCAGCTGCCCGCCGGCTGAGCGCCAGATCGCCGCGGAGGCGGCGTGCGCGGTTTCACGGCACGGTCACAAGGCGCCACTAAACTCGGCGCGTTCCGGCTGACCGGACGTCATCGGGGGAGAAACCATGTTCGCAAAGCTCGCGCAACGCGGCCTGTGGCTGCTGCTGGCCGGCATCGCCTCGACGTTCGCCGCACAGGCTGCCGACGTCAGCATCGACCAGTTCCGGGTTCGCGGCCCCGCCGGCGGCAACGACGAGTTCGTCGAACTGTTCAACGCCGGCCCTGCGGCGATTGACTTGTCCGCGTACAAGTTCAACGCCTCCAACGCCAGCGGCACGATCGGCACGCGGCTTACCTTCCCCGCCGGCACGCAACTGGCGTCGGGCTGCCACCTGCTGCTGACCAACAGCGCCAGCGGCGGCTACTCCGGCAGCGTGCCGGGCGATCTCACCTACGCCACCGGTGTCACCGACACCGGCGGCCTGGCCCTGCTCGACGCCGACGGCAACATCGTCGACCAGGTGGGCCTCAGCACCGGTTCGGCCTACAAGGCGGGCACGCCGCTGGCCTCGCTGGGCAGCAGCAACATCGACCAAGGCTACCAGCGGCGGCAGACCGCGGCCGGCCTGCCGCAGAACACCGGCGACAACAGCGCCGATTTCGCCACCGTGAGTCCGACCCAGCCGCACAACAGCGCCAGCACCTGCGTGGCCATGGGCCCGTCGCTGTCGATTGCCGACGCCAGCATCAGCGTGCACGGCGCCAGCGACGTGGCGATGCCGTTCACCATCACCATGAATGAACCGGCGCCGAGCGGCGGCATCAGCGTGCACGTGGCCACCGCCAACGGCAGCGCCACCGCGGGCGTGGAGTACGAAGCGCTCGACACTACCCTCACCATCGCCGCGGGCGAGACCCAGGCCAGCTTCAACGTGGTCGTGCATGGGCGCTCCACGCCGGCCGACGACAAGGACTTCAGCGTCACGCTGAGCGATCCCGGCGACGGCGTGGCGCTGGGCGACGCCACCGCCATCGGCACCATCCACTACGACATCCCGGTGCAGGCGGAGATCTGGCAGATCAACGGCAGCGGGCAGCGGGCGGCCCTGCTCGGCAAGTCGGTGCTGACCTACGGCAACGTGGTCACCGCAGTGGGCCCGCTGGGCTTCACCATGCAGACGCCCGACGCGCGCGCCGACGCCAGCCCGCTGACGTCCAATGGCGTGTACGTGTTCACCAACGCCGCACCGACAGTAAGCGTGGGCGAGGCGGTGGACGTCGCGGCGGTGGTGGACGACTACTACGGCCTCACCGAGTTGAAGAACCCGACGATAAGCGTGGTCGGCCGCCACGTGCGCCTGCCGCGCGCCGTCGTGTTCGACCGGCGCACGCCTTCGCCCGATCCGGACCAGCTCTCCTGCGGCACCACCAATTTCCAGTGCTTCATGAGCATGCGTGTGCGCATCGATCACGGCATGATCAACACCGGCAACAAGCGTTTCAGCAGCGAACCGTATGCGGAGGTCAGCATCACCGCCAATGGCCGGCGCTCGCTGCGCCAGCCCGGCGTGGTGTTCGGCGTGCCGGTGCCTGCGGGCGTGGACCTGCCCAACTGGAGCGGCAACCCGGAAGTGTTCAAGATGAACACTGCCGACTTCGGTGCGGTGCCGCTGAACACGCCGTTCAACGCCGGCAGCACGTTCCGGGCCGAGGGCGTGATCTCCTACGACTTCGGCGCCTACACCTTCATCCCGACGCAGTTCCGGCTGGCGTACGCCGCGCCGATACCACGGCCGGTCTCGCCCACCCCGCTGCTGGCGCTGCGCATCGGCGCGTTCAACATGGAGCGCTTCTGCGACAGCGTGTTCGACACCACCTACAGCTGCAGCGGCGGGAGCAAGGAGCCCACGCCGGACGCCGTCGCGCTGAAGACCCGCCGCCTGTCCAGCTATGTCGGCAGCGTGCTGCAGCTGCCCGACGTGCTGTCGGTGGAGGAAGTGGAAACCCGGCCGCTGCTGCAGGGTCTGGCTACGCAGATCCTTGCCGACTATGGCGTGGCGTACGACGCCTACCTGCTGCCCGGCCACGATCCCAGCGGCATCAACGTCGGATTCCTGGTGCGCCGCGACCACGTGCAGGTGCTCTCGGTGCAGCAACTCGCCGCCGGCGAAACCTGGGACGACGACGGCCACACCGCCTTCATCCACGACCACCCGCCGCTGCTGCTCACCGCGCAGGCAGGCCGCACGCGCTTCCACGTGATTGCCGTGCACATGAAGGCGCGCTCGAACGTCGACGACAATACCGCCGCCGCCGAGCGTGATCGGGAAAAGCGTTTCCTGCAGGCAAAATCGCTGGCCAGCCAGGTGCAGGCGCTGCAGCAGGCCGATCCGCGCGTGCCGCTGCTGGTGGTGGGCGACTTCAATGCCTACCAGTTCACCGATGGCTGGACCGACGTGGTGAACCTGGTGGCCGGCCGCTACGACGACAACCAGAACCTGCTCAAGCTCGGCCACAATATCGTGCAGCCGGCGCTGTGGAACGCGGTGAACACGGTGCCGCCCGACGATCGCTACTCGTTCCTTTACACGCAGAACTTCGGCGAGATCCAGGGTTACACCAGGGCCGGCAGCGGCAACCCCGGGCGCACCGTGCCGACCTTCCAGGTGCTGGACCACGCCCTGCTCAACGTGCCGGCGCGGCTGCGCTTCCTGCGCATGCAGTTCGGCCGTGCCGACCTCGACGCGCCGGCGCAGACCGTCGACGACGCCGCCAATGCCAGCGACTGGACGCGGGCGATCGGCGTCTCGGACCATGACGGCTTCGTGGTGGACCTGTTCGTGCCGCTGATCCACCGGCGGCTGCACTGAACACACTGGCGAAGGCCGCCGACCGGCGGCCTTCGCACGTTGACCGGGCTCAGCGACCGAAGCGGTCGGTGGCTTCCAGCAACTGGTGCAGGATGCCCGGCTCGAACGCCGAATGGCCGGCGTCCTGCACGATGTGCAGGTCGGCTTCGGGCCAGGCACGGTGCAGATCCCATGCGCTGCGCAATGGGCACACCACGTCGTAGCGGCCCTGCACGATCACCGCCGGAATATGGCGGATGCGATCCACGTTGCGCAGCAACTGGTCGTCGTGTTCGAAGAAGCCGCCGTTGACGAAGTAATGGCATTCGATGCGGGCAAAAGCCAGCGCGAAGTCGTCCGCGGCACTCGATTCGATGTGCGACTTGTCCTGCCACAGGAAGCTGGTGGCGCCTTCCCATACCGACCAGGCGCGCGCGGCCGCGCTGCGCACCGCCGCGTCGTCGCTGGTCAGGCGGCGGTGGTAGGCGCTCATCAGGTCACCGCGTTCCACCTCGGGGATTGCAGCCAGATAGGTTTCCCATGCGTCCGGATACAGCGCGTCGCAACCCTTCTGGTAGAACCACTCCAGCTCTTCCCGGCGCAGCATGAAGATGCCGCGCAGCACCAGCTCGGTCACCTTGTCCGGATGGGTCTGCGCGTATGCCAGCGCCAGGGTCGAACCCCACGAACCGCCAAACACCTGCCAGCGGTCGATGCCCAGGTGCTCGCGCACGCGCTCGATGTCGGCGACCAGGTCCCAGGTGGTGTTGTCGGCGAGTTCGGCATGCGGGGTCGACTGGCCGCAGCCACGCTGGTCGAACAACACGATGCGATAGACCGCCGGATCGAAGAAGCGCCGGCATTTCGGATTCGTGCCGCCGCCCGGGCCACCGTGCAGGAACACCACCGGCTTGCCGTGCGGATTGCCGCTCTGCTCGTAGTACAACGTGTGCAGCGGCGACACCGGCAACATGCCGCGGTCGAACGGCTCGATCTCGGGATACAGCGAACGCAGCGGCGACGACGGCATGACGGCTCCTTCGAATCCACAGACAAGCCGCCAAGGCTAGCACGGGCATGGTTTGCAGGCCCTCAATCGCCAGCAAACAGCTTGCCGGGATTGAGGATGCCGCGTGGGTCGAACACCTTGCGCACGCCGCGCATCAGGTCGATCTCCGCCGCGCTGCGGGTGCTGTCCAGATAGGCCCGCTTGACCAGGCCGATGCCGTGTTCCGCCGAGATGCTGCCGCCATGGCGCTGCAGGGTATCCGCCAGCAGATGGGTGACGTGTTCGCACTGCTCAATGAACGCGGCCTCGGCCAGGTCATCCGGCCGCAGCACGTTGATGTGCAGGTTGCCGTCGCCGATGTGACCGAACCAGACCACCTCGGCTTGCGGATACTCGCGCGCCAGCAACGCCTGCATGTCGTGCAGAAAGGCGGGAACCGCGCCGACCCGAACCGAGATGTCGTTCTTGTACGGCCGCCGCGGCGCCAGACTCTCGGTGATGCCTTCGCGCAGGCGCCACAGCGTGGCTGCCTGCGCTTCGCTCTGCGCGATCACGCCGTCGCTGACCCAGCCCTGTTCCAGTGCCAGCTCGAATGCAGCCAACGCTGCTTCCTGCTGCCGCTCGTCCGCAGCATCGAACTCGGTGACCACGTAGTACGGATAATCGCCGTCGATGGCGCGCTGCGCGCCGTGTGCCAGCACGTGGCGCAAGGCGTGATCGGTGAAGAACTCGAACGCCTGCAGCACCAGCCGCGCGCGGAACAGCGCGAACACCTGCATCAGCGCGTCCATGTCCGGCAACGCCAGCAGCATCACCTGCGAGGGTAGCGGCGGATCGGTGAGCTTCAGCGTCGCCTCCACCACGATGCCCAGCGTGCCTTCCGAGCCGACCAGCAACTGGCGAAAATCGTAGCCGCTGGAGTTCTTCACCAGGCCGCGGTTGAGATCGAGCAGCTCCCCGTTGCCGGCCACCACCTTCAACCCGGCGATCCACTCGCGCGTGTTGCCGTAACGGATCACCCGGATGCCGCCGGCGTTGGTGGCTATGTTGCCGCCGATCGAACACGAGCCGCGCGCCGCGAAATCGACCGGATAGATCAGGCCATGCTGGCGTGCCGCGTCATGGACGTGCTGCAGGATCATCCCCGCCTGCACGGTGAGGGTGCGATCGACTGCATCGAAGCCGAGCACGCGCTGCATCCGCTCCAGGCTGAGCACCAGCTCGCCGTTCGCCGCCACCGCGCCGCCGGACAGGCCCGTACGCCCGCCCGATGGCACGATCGCCACCGCCTGCTCGTTGGCCCAGCGCACGATCGCCTGCACTTCTTCCACCGACGTCGGCAAGGCGATTGCCAGCGGCGCCGGCGTCCAGCGGCGGGTCCAGTCGCGACCGTAGTGTTCGAGGTCGGCCGCGGCCGTCAGCAGGCGCAGTTCGGGCAGTCGGCGGGACAGGTCGGCGAGGCGGTCATCGGACATGCGGCGGCTCCGGGGGCATCCACACAGACTGCCAGTCGCGCCGGAGCGCGTCCAGTGTTGCAGTGCGGCAATTCCTCGCCTACTCTGGACCGACCGCCGCCACCGGACACGCCACGAAGATGCAGACCTCCTATCCGCGCCAGGACATCAAGGTATTGCTGCTGGAGGGGGTCAGCGCCAGCGCGGTGGAGGTATTCCATCGGGCCGGCTACAGCCAGGTCGAGTTGCACGCCAAGTCGCTGCCCGAGGACGAACTCAAGGCGCGCATCGGCGAAGCCCACATCATCGGCATCCGTTCGCGCACGCAGCTCACCGCCGAAGTGCTGGCGCAGGCCAAGCGGCTGATCGCGGTGGGCTGCTTCTGCATCGGCACCAACCAGGTAAACCTGAGCGCCGCCCGCCTGGCCGGCGTGCCGGTGTTCAACGCGCCCTATTCCAACACCCGCAGCGTGGCCGAACTGGTGATTGCCGAGGCGATCATGCTGCTGCGCGGCATTCCGCAGAAGAACGCGCAATGCCACCGCGGCGGCTGGGCCAAGTCGGCCAACGGCAGCTACGAGACGCGCGACAAGGTGCTCGGCATCGTCGGCTACGGCCACATCGGCACCCAGGTCGGCGTACTGGCCGAGAGCCTGGGCATGCGGGTGATCTTCCACGACATCGAGACCAAGCTGGCGCTGGGCAATGCCCGTGCGGTGTCCAGCCTGGACGAACTGCTGGAACGCGCCGACGTGGTCACCCTGCACGTGCCCGAGACCCCGGCCACGCAGCTGATGATCCGCGCCGAACAACTGGCGAAGATGCACGCCGGCGCCATGCTGATCAACGCCTCGCGCGGCAGCGTGGTCGACATCGAGGCGCTGGCCGTGGCACTGCGCGAGAAGCGGTTGGCCGGTGCGGCGATCGACGTGTTCCCGCTCGAGCCCAAAGGCAACGACGACGCCTTCGTCTCGCCGCTGGCGGGCATGGACAACGTGATCCTGACTCCGCACATCGGCGGCAGCACGCTGGAGGCGCAGGACAACATCGGCATCGAGGTGGCCAGCAAGCTGGTGCGCTACAGCGACAACGGCTCCACCCTGTCGGCGGTGAACTTCCCCGAGGTCACCCTGCCCGAACACCCGCACAGCCGCCGCCTGCTGCACATCCACCGCAACGTGCCCGGCACGCTGTCGCGCATCAACGAACTGTTCTCCGCCGGCAACCTCAACATCGACGCGCAGTTCCTGCAGACCGACAGCGAAGTCGGCTACGTGGTGATCGACGTCAGCGCCGACGAGGCCCAGGCGAATGCGTTGAAGGCGCAGATGGCGACGATTCCGGGGACGTTGCGCGCCCGGGTGTTGTATTGAGGCTGGGAATAGGGAATGGGGAATAGGGAATCGGAAAAGCAGTTGCCGGACCGCGGCTCTGGCTCCTCCATTCCCTATTCCCCATTCCCTATTCCCGACATGAAAAAGGCGCCCAGTGGGCGCCTTTTTCATGTCAAACCATTGGTCGGGGCGGCCGGATTCGAACCGACGACCCTCTGCCCCCCAGGCAGATGCGCTACCAGGCTGCGCTACGCCCCGACGAAACGGCGATTCTAGCAGCTTGTGGTGCGCTGCCGGAAGCGTGATGTCGCTCAGCGGCGCAGCAACGTCAGCACTTCCTCCAGCTCCATTCGCACCTGGCGCACGATCTGGTGCGACATGCTCGATTCCAGCCGTGCCTGCGGGCCTTCAAGGCGCGCGCGCGCACCGGTGATGGTGAAACCCTCGTCGTACAGCAGCGAACGGATCTGACGGATCATCAGCACGTCGTGGCGCTGGTAGTAGCGGCGGTTGCCGCGGCGCTTGACCGGGTTGAGGGCCGGAAACTCCTGCTCCCAGTAACGCAGCACGTGGGGCTTCACACCGCACAGCTCGCCCACTTCACCGATGGTGAAGTAGCGCTTGGCCGGGATGGCCGGCAGTTCGGTGTTATTCCCTTGATCCAGCATAGCTTTCGACTCTCACCTTGAGTTTCTGCCCCGGTCGGAAGGTCACCACCCGCCGCGCGGAGATCGGGATCTCCTCGCCGGTCTTGGGGTTGCGCCCCGGCCGCTGGTTTTTCATGCGCAGGTCGAAATTGCCGAACCCGGACAGCTTCACCTGCTCGCCGTTCTCCAGCGCACCACGCACCACCTCGAAGTAGGCATCCACGAATTCCTTGGCCTCACGCTTGTTGAGGCCCACGTCGAGGAAAAGCCGCTCGGCCATTTCCGCCTTGGTCAGCGCCATCTCATCCTCGCAGTTTCCCCTGGCATGTCTGCTCCAACGCGTTCACCGCTTCGCGTACCCAGTGATCCGCGTCGTCGTCTGTAAGGGTGCGTGAAGCGTCCTGCAAAATCAAGCCCATAGCGAGACTCTTTCGGCCTGCTTCGACGCCTTTGCCGCTGTAGCGGTCGAACAGCCGCAGCTCCCGCAACCGCGCGCCCAGCGTGCCGCGAACGGTGTGCTCGATCCGTGACCAGCTGACGCTTTCCGGCAAATCCATCGCGATATCGCGGCGCACCGCAGGAAATCGCGGGATCGCGGTCGCCCGGGGCAGGCGGCGGGCCAGCAGCGGCTCCAGCGCCACCTCCAGCACATGCACGTCGGGGCCCAGATCGAGCTCCCGCGCCAGCCGGGGGTGCAGGGCGCCGAGATAGCCGACCGTCTCGCCGTCGCGCGCGACCCGGGCGCCGCGGCCCGGATGCAGCCAGGACGGCAGCTCATCGGCATGGATCGACCAGCGCTCCGGCTCGCCGCCCCAGGCGATCAGCGTATCCAGGTCGCCCCTGAGATCGTGGAAATCGAGCAGGCGCGACGGCTCGCCCCATTGCTCGGCGCGCGCGTTGCCGCTGGCCACGACGGCCAGGCTGGGGGTTTCCACCGGTGGTTCGCCGGCCTGCGGATGCGTCAGGCCGTGGATGCCCGGCTCCTCGCACCCGGCCGCGCCTTGCCGGAACACCCGCGCCACTTCGAACAGGCGCACGCGACCCTGCTGGCGTGCGCGGTTGTGCCGCAACGCCTCGACCAGGCCCGGCAGCAACGAGGGGCGCATCACCGCCAGGTCGGCCGACAGCGGATTGGCCAGCGGCACCAGTTGTTCGTTGAAGCCCCAGCGGGAGAGCAACTCGGCCGCCACGAACGACAGGTTGACGGCTTCGTGGTAACCCCGTGCCGCCAATTGCTCGCGCAGCGCCAGCTCGTTGATGCGCGCTTCGGGCTCGATCGCCAGCACCAGCGCGCCGGACGGCGAATGGGTGGGAATCTTGTCGTAGCCGAAGATGCGCGCGACCTCCTCGATCAGGTCTTCTTCGCGCTCGATGTCGAAGCGGCTGCTCGGCGCGGTGACCCGCCAGCCATCGCCGATCGTTTCCACCCGCATGCCCAGCGCGGTGAAGATGCGTGCCACCTCGGCGTCGGCCACGTCCACCCCGAGCACGCGTTTCAGGCGTGCTCGGCGCAAGGTCACCGGCACCGGCTGCGGCAGGTCGGCGGCGTTCTCGGCCACCAGCACCGGGCCGGCCTGCCCGCCGGCGATCGCCAGCAGCAGTTCGCTGGCGCGCTCCAGCGCGCGACGCGGCAAGCCCGGATCGACGCCGCGTTCGAAGCGGTGCGAGGCGTCGGTGTGCAAGCCCAGCTTGCGCGCGCGGCCCATGATCGCGGCCGGGGCGAAGTGCGCGGACTCCAGGAACACGTTGCGCGTGGCGTCGGTGACGCGCGAGTCGTGACCGCCCATCACGCCGGCCACCGCCAGCGCTTTCTTCTCATCGGCGATCAGCACGAAGCCGTCATCCAGCTTTGCTTCGCTGCCATCGAGCAGCTTCAGTGTCTCGCCGGCGCGCGCATGGCGCACCACGATGTCGCCGTCCAGCGTGTCGTTGTCGAACGCGTGCAGCGGCTGGCCCAGTTCCAGCATCACGTAATTGGTGACGTCGACCACCGCGTTGATCGGGCGCAGGCCGGCTCGGCGCAGGCGCTCGGCCAGCCACAACGGCGTTTTTGCCGCCAGGTCGATGCCTTCGATGATGCGCCCGAGATAGCGCGGCGCATCCTTGCCCGCCTCCAGGCGGATGCCGCGGCGCGCTTCGCTGCTCACGGGCACCTCTGCCTGCGCGACGGTCTTCACGTGACTGCCGAACAGCGCAGCCACGTCATGCGCCAGGCCGACCAGGCCGAGGCAATCGGGGCGATTCGGGGTGAGCTTCAGTTCGAAGCTGGCATCGGGCAGGCCGAGGTAGGCAGCCAGCGGCTGGCCCACCGGCGCATCCAGCGGCAGTTCCAGCAGGCCGGAGGCATCGGCATCGATGCCCAATTCCTTCGCCGAGCAAAGCATGCCGAACGACTCGACGCCGCGCAGCTTGGCCGCCTTGATCGAAACATCGCCGGGCAACTGCGCACCAACGCTGGCCAGCGGCACCTTGATGCCCACCCGCGCGTTCGGCGCACCGCAGACGATCTGCAGCGGCTCGCCCTGCCCTGCATCGACCTTGCACACCTGCAGCCGGTCGGCCTGCGGATGCTTTTCGGCTGCGACGATTTCGGCCACCACCACGCCGGCCAGGCCCTCGCCCAGTGGCGTGAGCTCTTCCACCTCCAGCCCGGCCATGGTCAGCGCATGCGCCAATGCCGCACGGTCAGCCTTGACCTCGACCAGTTCACGCAGCCAATTTTCGGAGAATTTCATGGATTGAAGTCCGGGAATAGGGAGTAGGGAATAGGGAATAGAGAATGGGAAAAGCACGAGCACGCGGCTCCAACTATTCCCCATTCCCTATTCCCGATTCACTCTCAGGCAAACTGCCTGAGAAACCGCAGATCGTTCTCGAAGAACGCACGCAGGTCGGAGACGCCGTAGCGCAGCATGGCGAAGCGCTCCACGCCGAGGCCGAAGGCGAAGCCGGTGTAGCGCTCCGGATCGATGCCGCAGTTCTTCAGCACGTTCGGATGCACCATGCCGCAGCCGAGCACCTCCAGCCAGCGGCTCTGGCCATCCTCGGTCTCCCAGCGGATGTCGACCTCGGCCGAAGGCTCGGTAAAGGGGAAATAGCTGGGGCGGAAACGCATCTCGAAATCGCGTTCGAAGAACGCGCGGATGAACTCGGCCAGGGTGCCCTTGAGGTCGGCGAAACTGGAAGTCTCGTCAACCAGCAGGCCTTCGATCTGATGGAACATCGGCGAGTGAGTCTGGTCCGAATCGCTGCGGTAGACCTTGCCCGGCGCGATGATGCGGATCGGCGGCTGGCGACCGGCCATCGTGCGGATCTGCACCGGCGAGGTATGCGTGCGCAGCAGACGGCCGTCGCCGAAGTAGAAGGTGTCGTGCATCGCGCGCGCCGGATGGTGCGGCGGGAAGTTCAACGCCTCGAAGTTGTGCCAGTCGTCCTCGATCTCGGGGCCGTCGGCGCGCTGATAGCCGAGCCGCGCGAAAATCGACGCGATGCGTTCCAGCGCGCGGGTGATCGGGTGAATGCCGCCGCGCTCGCCATCGCGGCCGGGCAGCGAAATGTCGATCGCCTCGGAGGCAAGCCGATGGTCGAGCTCGGCCTGTTCCAGCACGGCCTTGCGTGTCGCCAGTGCGTCGACGAGGCGCTCCTTGACACGGTTCACTTCGGCACCGCGCGCCTTGCGCTGCTCGGGCGCCAGGGTGCCCAGGGTCTTCAGCGCGGCGGTCACGATGCCGCTCTTGCCCAGCAGGCCCACGCGCAGGGACTCCAGCGTATCCAGCGTCTCGGCCTGTTCGATGCCAGCCAGCGCCTGCGCGGCCTGGCGTTCCAGATCATCCATCGGTGCGGTCCCGGTTCGGACGTGCAAAAACGAAAACGGGGAGGAGGCGTGTGGCCTCCTCCCCGCTTGATTCACATTCTATCGTCGCAAGCGACGATCAAGCAGCCAGGGCGGCCTTCGCCTTGTCAGCGATGGCCCCAAACGCCTTGATGTCATGCACGGCGATATCAGCCAGGACCTTGCGGTCGATGGTGATGCCGGCCTTGCTCAGCCCATTGATCAGGCGGCTGTAGGACAGCCCGAACATGCGCGCGGCAGCGTTGATGCGCACGATCCACAGTGCACGGAACTGGCGCTTGCGCTGCTTGCGGCCGATATAGGCGTACTGACCAGCCTTGATGACGGCCTGGTTGGCGACGCGGAAGACCTTGCGGCGGGCGTTGTAGTAGCCCTTGGCGCGGCCGATGATGGTCTTGTGACGACGACGAGCGGTGACGCCACGCTTTACACGAGCCATGGTCTATCTCCTCACAAGTACGGCAGCATGCGAGCCACGCCCGGCGCGTCACACGCCTTGAGGTGGTTCGGGGCACGGAGACCACGCTTCAGCTTGGTCGACTTCTTGGTCAGGATGTGCGACTTGTATGCGTGGCCGCACTTGATCTTGCCGGATGCGGTCTTGCGAAAACGCTTCGCAGCCGCCCGGTTGGTCTTGATCTTGGGCATGGAATGCTCCTTGAGTGGGAATGATCCCGTTTCTGACTGATCTGGCGGCAACCGCGGGTTGCTCTTTCCGTCCTGCCATGACCGGTGCACGACCCTTCCGGCGGGTCGAACCCGTAATCATACGGGTTCAAAAGGTCAAACGCCAGCCCGAAGTGCCGACGCGTGCCTCCTCTCCCCTCCGGAGAGGATTGGGGAGAGGGCACGGGGCTTGCCCGCTACCCAATTGAGGGCGGCCGCTCCGGGAGACACGGCAAAAGGAGCATTGCCCGCGAGCGAACTCCCGCAAAGGCGAACAGCCTATTTCTTCTTGGGCCCGATCATCATGACCATCTGGCGCCCTTCGAGCCGGGGGTACGACTCGACCTGGCCGTTGTCGCCGACGTCTTCCTGGATCTTGCGGGCCAGGTTCTGGCCGAGATCCTGGTGCGACATCTCGCGGCCGCGGAAGCGGATGGTGACCTTGACCTTGTCGCCCTCTTCCAGGAAGCGAAGCATGTTGCGCAGCTTGATCTGGTAGTCGCCCACGTCCGTGACCGGACGGAACTTCACTTCCTTGATCTCGACCTGCTTCTGCTTCTTCTTGGCGGCCTGGGCTTTCTTCTGGGCTTCGAACTTGAACTTGCCGTAATCCATGATGCGGCATACGGGCGGATCGCCATTGGGCTGGATCTCGACCAGATCCATGCCGGCTTCCTGCGCCAGCGCCAGCGCTTCGTCACGGGTCAGGATGCCGAGTTGCTCGGAATCTGCGCCAATGACACGCACCCGCGGCACGCGGATTTCCAGGTTGCGACGATTGCCCTTGTTGTCGGTGGTTGCGATACCACGATCCTCCAGAAGAAGTGATGAAACAGACCGTTCGGCGTTCAACGCCGGGTTTCGGTCTCCAGTCGCCCGATGAAATCGGCCAGCGGCATGCTGCCCAGATCCTCGCCGGAACGGGTACGGACAGAAACCGCCCCCGTCTCTTTCTCGCGGTCGCCGACCACGAGCAGATAAGGCACTTTCTGCATCGTATGTTCGCGGATTTTATAGCCGACTTTCTCGTTGCGCAAATCCGATTGTACCCGGAAACCTTTGTCGACAAGGGCTTGCGTGACCTCGCGAACGTAACCGGCCTGCGCATCGGTAATGCTGAACACCATCGCCTGGACCGGCGCCAGCCAGGTCGGCAGCAGGCCGGCATGGTGCTCGATCAGGATGCCGATGAAACGCTCCATGGACCCCACGATGGCCCGGTGCAGCATCACCGGATGCTGCTTCTGGGAGTGCTCGTCCACGTATTCGGCGCCCAGCCGCTCGGGCATCATGAAATCCACCTGCATGGTGCCGACCTGCCAGTCGCGGCCGATCGAATCGCGCATGTGGTACTCGATCTTGGGGCCGTAGAAGGCGCCCTCGCCCGGCAGCTCGGTCCAGGTTACCCCGGCAGCCGCCAAGGCACCCCGCAGCGCGGCCTCGGCCCGATCCCATACCTCGTCGTCGCCGATGCGCTGGTCCGGACGCAGCGCCAGAGCCACCTCGATCTTGTCGAAACCGAAATCGGCGTAGACCTGCATCGCCTGCCGGTGGAAGGCGGTGACCTCCGGCTCGATCTGCCCGGGCGTGCAGAAGATGTGGCCGTCGTCCTGGGTGAACGCGCGCACGCGCATGATGCCGTGCAGCGCGCCGGACGGCTCGTTGCGATGGCAGCCGCCGAACTCGCCATAGCGCAGCGGCAGGTCGCGGTAGCTGCGCAGGCCCTCATTGAAGATCTGCACGTGGCCAGGGCAGTTCATCGGGCGCAGCGCGAAGGTGTGCTTCTCCGACTCGGTGAAGAACATGTTCTCCTTGTAATTGTCCCAGTGCCCCGACTTTTTCCACAACGACACGTCCAGCACCATCGGGCAACGCACCTCCTGGTAACCGCTGCTGCGGTACACGCCGCGCATGTACTGCTCGACCTGCTGCCAGATCGCCCAGCCGTTCGGGTGCCAGAACACCATGCCGGGGCTCTCTTCCTGCTGGTGGAACAGGTCCAGCTGCTTGCCGATCTTGCGATGGTCGCGCTTCTCGGCCTCTTCCAGCTGGAACAGGTAGGCCTTCAGGTCCTTGTCGTTGAGCCAGGCGGTACCGTAGATGCGGCTGAGCATCGCGTTGTTCGAGTCGCCGCGCCAGTAAGCGCCAGCCACCTTCATCAGCTTGAACGAATGCAGCTTGCCGGTGTTCGGCACGTGCGGCCCCCGGCACAGGTCGGTGAATTCGCCCTGCGAATACAGCGACAGATCCTGGTCGGCCGGGATGCCCTCGATGATCTCGGCCTTGTAGTTCTCGCCCAGGCCGCGGAAGAACGCCACCGCCTCGTCGCGTGATTTCACGCTGCGCGTGACCGGCAATTGCTCGGCCACGATCTTGTGCATCTCCGCCTCGATCTTCGGCAGATCCTCGGGCGTGAACGGGCGCTCGTAGGCGAAGTCGTAGTAGAAGCCGTTGTCGATCACCGGGCCGATGGTGACCTGCGCGCCGGGAAACAGCCGCTGCACGGCCTGGCCCATCAGGTGCGCGGTGGAGTGGCGCAGGATCTCCAGCGCCTCCGGGCTCTTCTCGGTGACGATCTGCAGGCTGGCATCGTGTTCGATCGGGAAGCTGGCGTCGACCAGCTTGCCGTCGACCTTGCCGGCCAGCGTGGCCTTGGCCAGGCCGGCGCCGATCGAAGCGGCCACGTCCTGCACGGTGACGGGGTGTTCGAACGGCTTCTTGCTGCCGTCGGGGAGCGTAATCTCGATCATCGCGAAAGCTTCTCTTGAAAAGCAAAAAAGGGCTTGACGCCCTTTCTTTGACAAACGAAGGCGTGGTGGCGGTCAGTCGTGGCAGCACGTAGTCGTCATGTCGCACACTCGGCCGGCGCAAGCGCGGGCCACCTTGGTCTCGTGGATGGTGCCGAAACCTAGTCTAGCCCAGATCGTGCGCGTCGCGGAGAGCCTCAGAACGGCTTGGCCAGCACCAGCCAGATCACGCCCAGCAGCAACAGCACCGGCAGCTCGTTGAGCCAGCGCAACGTGCGCGCCGAGGGCAACGCAAGGCCCTTTGCGCTGCGCTTGAGCAATCGCCCGGCCCAGGTGAAGTAGACCAGCAACAACGCGACGAGGGTCAGTTTGGCGTCGATCCAGTGCGTGCCGGAGGCCACGTTCGGCAGGCTCTGCGGGAATACCCGCCAACCCTGCCACAGCACCAGGCCGAACAGGAACGCGATGCCGAACATGTTGTGGCCGAACTTGTACAGTCGACGCCCCATCAGCTGCAGCCGCGCCTGCACCGCCGGCTCGTTCGCCGCTTCGGCCATGTTCACCAGGATGCGCGGCAGGTAGAACACCGTGGCCATCCAGGCGATCACGAACAGCAGGTGCAACGATTTGATCAACAGATAGGTCATGACGAATGGGCGTGGCCGCTGCCTCGCGCAGCGGCGGGCATGATAGCGCGAGCCGCCCGCTTCACTCGCGCGCGGGACCGATCCGCGCCAGCAACGCCTGCAGCAAGCGCTGCTGGTGCTGCGCATCGAGCGGCGCGTTGGCGCGATCGGTCAGCAGGAAGAAGTCCTCCACCCGCTCGCCGAAGGTGGCGATGCGTGCGTCGTGCACGCGTACGTCCTCGCTCAGCATCACCTGCGCCACCGCCGCCAGCAGACCGGGCCGGTCGGTCCCCGCCAACGCCAACTGGGTGCGACCGCCGGCGGCATGGAAGCTGATCTTCGGCGTCACCTGGAAATGCTTCTGATGACGCGACATGCTGCGCTTGCTCGGCTGCACGCCCACCGCTTGCGCGAGTGCGCGCTGCAGGCGCTGCTGCAACTCTTCGGCACGCGCGGGACTGGCCGGTTGCTGGCTGTCGGCTTCGAGCAACAGGAAGGTATCCAGCGCCATGCCGGTGGGCGAGCTGAGGATGCGCGACTCCATCACCGAAAAGCGCAGCCGATCCAGCATCGCCGTCACGGTGGCGAACAGGCCGTCCCGATCGGGCGTGTAGACGAACAGCTCGGTGCTGCCGCGTACCGACAACGGTTCCACCGCGACCAGCGGCACCGCACCCTGCGCGCGCAGGATCGCCGCGGTCTGCCACGCGATCTGCTCGGGCCGATGGCGCAGGAAGCTGAGTTGCGGAAAATCCCCCCAGACCTGCCGCACCCGGGCTTCGTCGAAGCCATCCTCCTGCAGCCGCGCCAGCGCCTGCGCGCTGCATTCGCGCACGCGCACGCCAGCGTCGCGCGGCAACTCGACGTCGCTGCGCAGGGCATGGCGGGTGCTGGTGCAGAGATCGGCCAGCAGGCGATCCTTCCAGCTGTTCCACAGGCGCGGGCTGGTGCCGATGATGTCGGCAATGGTCAGCAAGTAGAGCTGGCCGAGCTGCTCCCGCTCGCCCACCGTCTCGGCGAAACGGTGCACCACCTCGGGATCGGTGATGTCCTGGCGTTGCGCCGTGGTGCTCATCAGCAGGTGATGGCGCACCAGCCAGGCGACCCGTTCGACGTCGCCGGAGGGGAGGCCCAGCCGCGTGCAGAAATCCCGCGCATCCTGTTCGCCCAGCACCGAATGGTCGCCGCCGCGACCCTTGGCGATGTCGTGGAACAACGCCGCCAGCAGCAGCACCTCGGGCTTGGGCAGCATGGCCCAGATCTCGCAGCCAAGCGGGAACTCGCCCCGTGCCGCCGGCTCGGCGAAGCGCGCCATGTTGCGCAACACGCGCAAGGTGTGTTCGTCGACCGTGTAGACATGGAACAGGTCGTACTGCATGCGCCCGAACACCTTGCCGAACGCCGGCAGGATCGCCGCCAGCAGGCCGTGCCGGTTCATCCGCCACAACGCCTCCACCGCCGGCGCACCGCGCCGCAACAGGCGCAGGAACGCGGCCAGCACCTCCTCGTCCCGGGCCAGCGCCGCGCCATGGGCGTCGGTCGCCTGATGGATGCGGCGCATGGTGTCGGCACTGAAGCCCAGCACGCCGGACTGCTCCAGCCGGGCGATGAAAATCTCCACCAGCGCCGCGGGCCGGCGCATGAACAATTCCGGATCGCGCGCGGCCAGGCGCGCGCCGTAGCGCACGAAATCGTCGCCCACCGGCTGCTCCGCCGCGGGAGGCTCCAGCATCTCCTCGAAGCGCTCGGCCACCTGCACGCCGAGCCGCTCGACCTGGCTGGCTGCGCGGTAGTAGCCCTGCATGAACTGTTCGACGCCGAGGTTCTTCTCGTGCTCGTCCTGGAATCCCAGGCGTGCGGCCAGCGCCTGCTGATAGTCGAACAGCAGCCGCTCCTCGGCCCGTCCCGCTTCCAGATGCAGGGCATAGCGGTAACGGCGCAGCGTCGATTCGGCTTGTTCCAGCTGGGCTTGCTCGGCCGGATCGAGCAGCCCCTCGGCGACCATCCCCGACAACCCGTCCGCGTGCGCCAGGCGTCGCCCCATCCAGCGCAGCGAGTCGAGCGTACGCAGGCCGCCGGGCCCGTCCTTGAGGTTCGGTTCGAGGTTGTAGGCAGTGTCGTCGTAACGGGCGTGCCGCGCGTTGCGCTCGGCCAGCCGGGCGGCGAGGTATTCGCGCGGCGGCCACAACGCCGGGTCGTCAACGATGCCCCGCAGTTGCGCATCGAAGGCCGGATCGCCGGCCAGCCGTCGCGCGTCGAGCAGGCTGGTGAATACGCTGGCGTCCTGCGCGGCCAGCGCCCGGCATTGCGCTGGTTCGCGCACGGCGTGGCCCACTTTCAGGCCGATGTCCCACAAGGTAGCGAAGAACTGCTCCAGTGCCCGCAGGCGCGCAGGCTCGGGTGCCGCCGCCAGCGCCAGCAGGTCCACATCCGAGTACGGAAACAGCAGGCCGCGGCCAAAGCCGCCAATCGCGAACAGCGCCGCGCCGGCTACCTCACCGAGGCAGGCTGCCCACACATGCGCAACCACCCGCGCCACCGACTCGCCGCGCCGCCGCGCCAACGCACTGGCATCCATGCCGTCGCGAAACGCCGTAGCCAACCCGCGATCCACATCCTCCAGCAACTGCCGCAACGCCCGCCGCGCCTCGGCCGAAACGCCGGAGCGCGGCACTGCCACGGGCAGGCGCGGCAAGGGAGGGAGCGCTGAATTCATTGGAGCGAGAAGTGAGTGGAGAGGAGTGCGGAATGAGAGAAGGCAGTCTGCCATGTCTGCATGGCATCCGGCGCCGACGCCGCGCGTCCGGCTCTCTTTTCTCACTCCTCCCCACTCACTCCTGCTTCACGCATCCGGCCAGGGCGTGAGGATCTCGAAGCCGTCGTCGGTCACCGCCAGGGTGTGTTCCCACTGGGCGGACAGCGAATGGTCCTTGGTCACCACGGTCCAGCCGTCGGGCATCTGGCGCGTCTGCGGCTTGCCGGCGTTGATCATCGGCTCGATGGTGAAGGTCATGCCCTTCTTCAACTCGACGCCGGTGCCGGGCTTGCCGTAATGCAGCACCTGCGGCTCGTCGTGATAGACCTTGCCGATGCCGTGGCCGCAGTACTCCTTGACCACGCTGAAACCGGCCGCCTCGGCATGCTGCTGGATGGCGTGGCCGATATCCCCAAGCGTGGCGCCGGGACGCACCGCCTCGATGCCGCGCATCATCGCCTCGAAAGTCGTATCCACCAGCCGTTTGGCCAGCACCGACGGGGTGCCGGCGACGTACATGCGACTGGTGTCGCCGTGCCAGCCGTCCTTGATCACGGTGACGTCGAGGTTGACGATGTCGCCGTCCTTGAGCACCTTGCCCTCGCTCGGGATGCCGTGGCAGATCACGTGGTTGACCGAGGTGCACAGGGTCTTGGGGAAGCCGTGATAGCCGACGTTGGCGGGAATCGCCTTCTGCACGTTGACGATGTGCTCGTAGGCGCGGCGGTCCAACTCCTCGGTGGTGACGCCGGGCTTGACGTACTCCTTGAGCATGGCCAGCACTTCGGCAGCCAGCTTGCCGGCGACGCGCATGCCTTCAAGGTCTTCGGGAGATTTCAGGGTAATGGCCATGGATTCCACTCATGTGGCGACAGAACTCCTTGAAATCCAGAGACTTGCCGCACCGCCGGCGTACCGGCTACAATTTCGGAGTTTTGCAGGGCTGATGCCTCCCGAGCGGGAGTCGATCCACGCAAAGCGAGCCGGGATTGTAACGCCCAGCGGTACAACACCCAAACCAACGCCACACACGCATCGGCACCGCCTTCGGGGTGCCGCGCCTCGCCCACCGTCAAAATCGGGCCAGTCGCGGTCGAAGCCGGGGATGCGTGGAGGTCCCAACCCCCAGGTTCCTTCTCGAGGGAACCGACAATCGGAGCGACACCCATGGCACAAGTCACCATGCGTCAGATGCTGGAAGCCGGCGTCCATTTCGGTCATCAGACCCGTTACTGGAATCCCAAGATGGCCCCGTACATCTTCGGCGCCCGCGGCAAGATCCACATCATCAATCTCGAAAAGACCCTGCCGCTGTTCACCGACGCGATGAATTTCCTGTCGGGCCTGGCGCAGAAGCGCGGCACCATCCTGTTCGTCGGCACCAAGCGTTCGGCCCGCGAGCCGTTGGCCGAAGAGGCCGCACGCGCCGGCATGCCGTTCGTCACCTCGCGCTGGCTCGGCGGCATGCTGACCAACTTCCGCACCGTGAAGCAGTCCGTTTCGCGCCTGAAGGAGCTGGAAGCGGCCGAGACCGACGGCAGCTTCGACAAGCTGGTCAAGCACGAAGTGCTGGCCCGTCGTCGCGAGCGCGACAAGCTGCAGGCTTCGCTGGGCGGCATCAAGGACATGAACCGCCTGCCTGATGCCTTGTTCGTGATCGACATCGGCCACGAAGACATCGCCGTGCAGGAAGCCAAGAAGCTCGGCATTCCGGTGATCGCCGTGGTCGATACCAACTACAACCCGGAACTGGTCGACTACGCCATCCCGGGCAACGACGACGCGATCCGCGCGATCCAGCTGTATGCCCGCGCCGCCGCCGACTCGATCCTCGAAGGCAAGGCCGCCGCGCCGGCCGCCGCCCAGGGCGACGGCAACGACTTCGTCGAGCTGGACGAGGAAGGCAACCCGGTGGCCAAGGTCGATCGCCCGCGCCGCGAGGCTGCCCCGCGCAAGTCCGCGCCGCGCCGCGACGGCGGCCGTGGCCCGCGCAACGAAGGCGCGCCCGCCAAGTAAGCGCCGAGGCGGCGGTCGCCGACCGCCGCCAGGCTGCCGAGATCAACGCGTGACGGCGTTTGCTTGCCGTCGCGCCATCCAAGCATTGGAGAACTACCGATGAGCAATATTTCCGCCCAGATGGTGAAGGAGCTGCGCGAGCGGTCCGGCGCCGGCATGATGGAATGCAAGAAGGCGCTGGTGGAGAACAACGGCGACCTCGACGCCGCCATGGAGTGGCTGCGCAAGTCCGGCCTCGCCAAGGCCGACAAGAAAGCCAGCCGCATCGCCGCCGAAGGCCGCATCGTCACCGACCAGGCCAGCGGCAAGGCCGTACTGGTCGAGATCAACTGCGAAACCGACTTCGTGGGCAAGGACGCGAGCTTCCTGAAGTTCAGCGACGCCGTCGCCGAAGTCGCGCTGAAGTCCGGCGCCGCCGATATCGACGCGCTCAAGGCAGCCGCCTATCCCGGCGGCGGTACCGTCGAGGACGCGGCCAAGGCGCTGATCGCCACCATCGGCGAGAAGATCGACGTACGCCGCATGGCCCGCATCGAGAACGACGGCGTGATCGGCAACTACATCCATGGCGGTCGCATCGGCGTGCTGGTGTCGCTCAAGGGCGGCTCCGAGGAGCTGGCCAAAGGCATCGCCATGCACGTGGCGGCGATGAACCCGGCGCACGTCCGCGCCGAGGACGTGCCGGCCGAGTTCGTCGCCAAGGAGAAGGAAATCGCGCTGAGCCTGATGTCCGAGAAGGACAAGGCCAAGCCGGCCGAGATCCTGGAGAAGATCATCAGCGGCAAGATCCACAAGATCGTTTCCGAAGTCACCCTGCTGGGCCAGCCCTACGTGCTGGACACCAACGTCACGGTCGCCGAGGCGCTGAAGAAGGAAGGCGCCGACGTCATCTCGGTCGTCCGCCTGGCCGTCGGCGAAGGCATCGAGAAGGTGGAAGAGGATTTCGCCGCCGAAGTCATGAAGCAGGCAGGCTTGAGGTAATCCGAAGTACCCGTCATCCCTGACGGCAAAGACCGGCCATCGGGCAACCGCTCCTGCGTTGCCTCACCTCGGGCATCCATGCCCTCGCCATGGCCGGACTTTCAGAAAGAGCGGGTGCTTCGAACCAGGGGCCGCGGGAAACCGCGGCCCTTTTCGTTGTCGCGGTCAATCCCGGTAGGCGCCCAGGTCGCGACGATGGCCGAACTGCGTGACGTAGAACCCCAGCCGCCCGCGAAAGCCTCCCAGCGCCACCTCCACGCGATGGCGCGGATGGGCCTCGTAATAGGCCGAACTGGTGCAAAGGTGGTCGAACAGGAAGCCGGTCATGGGGCCGCCCCTCAACTGGTAGTCGCATTCCCGGCGCCGCCGGCGGTGAACGGTGTGCATCTGCACCGGCGGCAGGAATGCGGCATCGCCCAGCATTCGCGTGACCCCGCCCGCCACCCCATGCGCCAGCGCGCACCAGATGAAGCCTGCAGCCAAGGCAGCGCAGAACGGTGCCGCCAGGAGCATT
Source organism: Rhodanobacter sp. UC4437_H4 (assembly GCF_052978425.1). Taxonomy (NCBI): domain Bacteria; kingdom Pseudomonadati; phylum Pseudomonadota; class Gammaproteobacteria; order Lysobacterales; family Rhodanobacteraceae; genus Rhodanobacter; species Rhodanobacter sp. UC4437_H4. The sequence continues at coordinate 3,572,423 of NZ_CM129673.1, read as the reverse complement.
TCGGCGGTACCGCCCTGATAGGCTTCGTTGCGTCCGGTGAGATTGACCCACGCGAGCCACACCGTGACCGCCACGCCAAGCACCAGCGCCACGTAGAAGCTGGATCGTTCCACCCACGGCTCGGGCAGGAAGTCGATCCAGCCACCGTAGAACGCCAGGGCCATCACGATCAGCGTGCCGTGGATGGCGATGCGTCGCCCGCGCGACGGCGCCGGAACCCCGTAATAAAGCGTGTTCCACCCCACCCGTTCGCTCCTTGAACCGAATCCGTCGCGGCGACTTCAATCGACCGAGGCAAGCTTACCCGAGAGCGGCTCTGCCGCTACAATGTGGCGGTTTGCCCCCATAATCCGGAGAACCCATGAGCACCCAGCCCAAGTACCACCGCATCCTGCTCAAGCTCTCCGGTGAAGCGCTGATGGGCGAGGCCGACTACGGCATTGATCCGAACGTGATCGGCCGTCTCGCCGAGGAGATCATCGAGGTGCGCCGCGCCGGCGTGGAAGTGGGCGTGGTGATCGGCGGCGGCAACATCTTCCGCGGCGCCGGCCTGGCCGCGGCCGGCATGGATCGCGTCACCGGCGACCACATGGGCATGCTCGCCACCGTGATGAACGCGCTGGCGATGGCCGATGCGATCGAGAAGCGTGGCGGCTATGCGCGGGTGATGAGCGCGATCCAGATCCACGACGTGGCCGAGGACTACATCCGCCGCCGCGCGATCCGCCACATCGAGAAGGGCCGCATCGTGCTGTTCGCTGCCGGCACCGGCAATCCGTTCTTCACCACCGACTCGGCCGCGGCGCTGCGCGCCGTGGAAGTCGGCGCCGACCTGCTGCTCAAGGCCACCAAGGTCGACGGCGTCTACAGCGCCGACCCCGCCCGTGACGCGCACGCCATCCGCTACGAGCGGCTGAGCTACGAGGAAGTGATCCAGCGCAACCTGCAAGTGATGGACACCGCCGCGATCGCGCTGTGCCGCGACCACGGCATGCCGCTGCGCATCTACGACATGAGCGTGCCCGGCAGCCTGATGCGCATCATGGGCGGCGAGTCGATCGGCACGCTGGTCGGCTGAGTCGGCCCGCGGGGGCGACGCCCGCCACTGCTATAATCACGCGTTGCCAGATTCACCGGGGTACGACACATGCTCAACGACATCAAGAACGATGCCCAGGCCCGCATGGGCAAGAGCATCGATTCGCTCAAGCACGACCTCACGCGTATCCGCACCGGCCGCGCCAGCACCACGTTGGTCGACCACATCAAGGTCAGCTACTACGGCGCGGAAACGCCGCTGTCGCAGGTCGCGTCCGTGACGCTGGCCGATGCGCGCACCATCCTCATCACGCCGTGGGAAAAAAACATGGTGGCGCCGATCGAGAAGGCCCTGATGGCATCGGACATCGGCATTACGCCGACCACCGCCGGCACCGTGATCCGGCTCAACATGCCCGCGCTCACCGAGGAGCGTCGCAAGGAGCTGGCCAAGCACGTGGGCCATGAGGGCGAGAACGCCAAGATCGCCATCCGCAACGTGCGCCGCGATGCCCTGCAGCAGGTCAAGGACCTGCTCAGGGACAAGCAGATCACGGAGGACGAGGATCGCCGTTTCGACGACGAGATCCAGAAGCTCACCGATCGCGCGGTCAAGGACGTCGATACCGTGGTCAAGGCCAAGGAAGAGGAGCTGATGGCGCTCTGAGCGCCATCGCACCCCGCATGCCGGCCGCCACGGCTGCCCGGGTTCCCCGCCATGTCGCCATCGTGATGGACGGCAACGGGCGCTGGGCCCGCGCCCGGCACCGTCCGCGCAGCTTCGGCCACAACGCCGGGCGCCGCGCGGTGCGCGAGGTGATCGAAGCCTGCCTGCGCGAAGGCGTGCCGGTGCTGACCCTGTTCGCCTTCTCCAGCGAAAACTGGCAGCGCCCGCAGGACGAGGTCAGCGCGCTGATGAACCTGTTCGTGCGCGCGCTGGACAAAGAGGTGGAGGAACTGCACGGCCACGGCGTGCGCCTGCGCTTCATCGGCGACCTGGACAGCTTCGACGAGCCGCTGCGCCAGCGCATGCGCGCGGCGACGGACCGCACCGCCGGCAACGCGGCGCTGCAACTGAATATCGCGGTGAGTTACGGCGGCCGCTGGGACATCGTGCAGGCCTGTCGCCACGCTGCCGCGGCAGTCGCGCATGGCGAGTTGCGCGCCGACGAGATCGACGAATCACGGCTGGGCCAGTGGATGAGCCTGGCCGAGCTGCCGCCGCTGGACCTGTTCATCCGCACCGGCGGCGAACGCCGCATCAGCAACTTCCTGTTGTGGCAGGTCGCCTACGCCGAGCTGTACTTTACCGACACGTTGTGGCCCGATTTCGACCAGGCTTGCCTGCGCGAGGCCATCGCCGACTACGCTTCGCGCGAGCGCCGCTACGGCCGCACCAGCGCGCAGCTGGCCCCTGCCCCCCAGGAGCGTGGGCGATAGAAACCAAGGGGCTATGGCTTCGCGCTTTTGGCCAGCTTTTCCGCTCCTTCTCGTCAGATAGCTACGGCTATCTTCCTCAAACGATCGAAAAACCTGACTCAAAATCGCTTTGCTCGCTCCCTTGGTTTCTACCGCCCACGCTCCTAGAGGATTTCCATGCTGCTTCAGCGCATTCTCACCGCCCTGGTGCTCGCGCCGCTGGCGATCCTGATCGTCCTGCTGCCGCCGACCGGCGTCTTCGGCGCGATCGTGGCCGTGGCTTTCCTGGCGGCATGGGGGGAGTGGGCCCAGCTGAGCGGTCTGCATGGCCGTGCCCGGGTGGCCTTGCTGATCGTGGCCGCCGGCGTGTTCGTGCTGCTCTGGCTGGCGCGCGACAGCGCGTGGCTCGACTGGCTGCTGGTCGCTGGCGTGGCATGGTGGCTGGTGGCCTGCCTGTGGCTGCGCCACTTCGCGTTCGCCGCCGCGCCCACGCGCGACAACACCGCGCTGAAACTGCTGGCCGGCGCATTCGTGATCTTTCCGGCCTGGGTCGCCCTGGTCGGCATCCATGGCCACTCGCCGCACGGCCCGTGGTGGACCTTGCTGGCGCTGATGATCGTGTGGGCCTCGGACATCGGCGCCTACGCCGCCGGCCGCGCCTTCGGCAAGCGCAAGCTGGCGCCGCATATCAGCCCGGGCAAGACCTGGGCCGGCGCCTACGGCGCGCTGGTCGCCGGCGTGCTGCTGGCGCTGGTCGGCGCCTGGCTGCTCGACGTGCGTGATGTGCGGTTGCTGGCGCTGGCGCTGCTGGCGGCGGCCACCGTGTCCATTTCTATCGTCGGCGACCTGTTCGAGAGCCTGCTCAAGCGGCATGCCCAGGTGAAGGATTCGGGCAGCATCTTTCCCGGCCATGGCGGCCTGATGGATCGACTGGACAGCGTGTTCGCGGCACTGCCCATTTTCGCCGCCGGCTTGTGGGTGCTGCAGTTGTGACGATGCGCACGGTCGCTGTCCTTGGTGCCACCGGCTCGATCGGCGGCAGCACGCTGGACGTGATCGCGCGCCATCCGGAGCGGTTCCGCGCCAGCGTGCTCACCGCGAACCACCGCGTCGAGGCGCTGGTCGAACTGTGCGTTCGACACCGGCCGGACCTGGCCATCGTCGCCGATCCCGCGCACGAGCGCGAACTGGCCCGGCGCCTGGCCGACGCCGGGGTGCGCTGCGATGTCGCCAGCGGCCCGGACGCGCTGGTCGCCGCGGCGGCCAGCAACCTGTGCGACACCGTGGTGGCGGCCATTGTCGGCGCCGCCGGGCTGGAGTCGACCCTGGCCGCCGCGCAGGCCGGCAAGCGGCTGCTGCTGGCCAACAAGGAGTCCATCGTGATGGCCGGCCCACTGCTGCTGCAGGCGGTCGAGCGCGGTGGCGGGGTGCTGGTGCCGGTCGACTCCGAGCACAACGCGTTGTTCCAGTGTCTGCCGGGCGGTCGCCCCGCACTGGCCCGCAGTGGCGTGCGCCGATTGATCCTGACCGCGTCCGGCGGCCCGTTCCGCGGCCGCAGCCGCGCCGAGCTGGCTCATGTCACGCCCGACCAGGCCTGCAAGCATCCCAATTGGGTCATGGGCCGCAAGATCTCGGTCGACTCGGCCACCCTGATGAACAAGGGGCTGGAGGTGATCGAGGCGCATCACCTGTTCGCCGCGCCGGTCGAGGCCATCGAGGTGGTGGTGCATCCGCAGAGCCTGATCCACTCGATGGTCGACTACGTCGACGGCTCCGTGCTGGCGCAACTGGGCAACCCGGACATGCGCACCGCGATCGCCCACGCGCTGGCCTGGCCGGAGCGGGTCGAGTCCGGGGTCACCCCGCTCGACCTCGCCGCCTGCGCGCCGCTGCAGTTCGAGGCGCCGGATCTGGCCACCTTCCGCTGCCTGGCGCTGGCCTTCCAGGCGCTGCGCGCCGGTGGCGACGCCCCGACCGTGCTGAGCGCGGCCAACGAGGTGGCGGTGGAGGCCTTCCTCGCCGGCACGCTGGCGTTCCTGTCGATCGCCGACGTGGTCGAGGCGGTGCTTGCGGAACTGCCGGCGCAGCCGGTGGTCGATATCCCGACCCTGCTCGAGCGCGACCGGGCGGCCCGCGAGGCGGCCCGGCGCGTACTGCGCAGGGCTTGCTGATATTCTTGTCCCGATGACTTTCCGCTGCGGTACTTGATGACTTCCTTTTTCGGCTCGGTGTTCTGGTTGCTGGTCACGCTCGGCGTGCTGGTGACCTTCCATGAGTTCGGCCACTACTGGGTCGCGCGGCGCTGTGGGGTCAAGGTGCTGCGGTTCTCGATCGGCTTCGGCAAGGCGATCTGGAAGCGCATCGGCCGCGACGGCACCGAATACTGGATCGCGGCGATCCCGCTGGGCGGCTACGTGAAGATGCTGGACGCGCGCGAGGGCGAGGTCGACCCGGCCCTGCGCGACCAGGAGTTCACCGGCAAATCGGTGTGGAAACGCATCGCCATCGTGGCGGCCGGGCCGGGCTTCAACGTGATCTTCACCATCGCCGCGCTGTGGCTGATGTTCATGCTCGGCCGGAGCGACTACGCGCCGATCGTCACCGCCACGCCGGACAGCATCGCCGCCGAGGCAGGCATCCAGCCGGGCGACCGCATCCTCAGCGTCAACGGGCGCCAGGTCTCCACCTGGAGCGATTCGATGGACGCGGTGGGCAACGCGCTGCTGGCGCTGACCCCGCTGCCGCTGACGGTGCGCCACGCCGACGGCCAGACCCGCGAACTCGTGCTGCCGCTGGACCGCCTGCCGGCCGGCCAGCCGATCGACCAGTACTTCGGCAAGCTCGGCCTGCGCCTGGCGCCGCCGCCGGCGATCGCCGGCACGGTCAAGCCCGGGCAACCGGCGGCCCTGGGCGGCATCCAGGGCGGCGATCGCATCGTCAGCATCAACGGCCAGCCGGTGGGCGATTTCGACAGCCTCGGCAAGCTGGTGCAATCGGCGGCGGCCACATCGCCGCGACTGTCGATCGGCGTGCTGCGCGACGGCCGGCCGCTGACCCTCGCGGTCACCGCGACATGGGAGTCGCTCGGCGACCAGCCGGCGAAGTGGATGCTGGGCGTCGCCCCGCCGCCGCCGGAGCCGGCCACCGTGCAGTACTCGCCGGCGCGCGCACTGGGCGCCGCGTTCACCACCACCTGGCGCAATACCCGGCAGACCTTCGGCATGATCGGGGAGATGCTCAGCGGGCACGCCTCGACCAAGAACATCTCCAGCGTGATCGGCATCGCCCAGTACGCCAATGCGTCGGCGCAGATGGGGCTGGCGTGGTTCCTGCAGTTCCTGGCGATGGTGTCGCTGAGCCTGGCGATCCTGAACCTGCTGCCGATCCCGGTCCTCGATGGCGGGCACCTGCTGTATTATCTGATCGAACTGGTCAAGGGCAGCCCGGTCAGCGAACAGGCCATGATCATCGGCCAGTACATCGGTCTGGTCCTGCTGTTCAGCCTGGTCGGATGGACGCTATTCAACGACATCCAGCGAACCCTGCTGTCGTGATGCGCATTGCCATCGCCCTCGACCACCTGGCGATCCGCCAGACTGCGCCGGTCGTGCTTGCCCGGGCCGACGCGGTCCACGACAAATCCCGCTGGAATGCAGCGCCCCTTTTCGCGACGGGCTCATCCCCCGCCGCATGCGTTGACGGAGCGGCCGCGCTGGCCGCCCCGTCAAACTAACCCAACGGAACCGACGATGAAGCGTATCGCCGCGCTGATCCTGCTTGCCTCCCTTGCCGCCAACGCGTACGCGTTCGAGCCCTTCGTGATCTCGGACATCCGCATCGACGGCCTCAGCCGCATCGCGGCCGGCACGGTGTACAACTACCTGCCGGTGAACAAGGGCGACCGGCTCACCAACGCCGAGGCGGCACGCGCCATCCGCGCGCTGTACCAGACCAAGTTCTTCAGCGACGTGGAGCTCGACCGCGACGGCAACATCCTGGTGATCAAGGTGGTCGAGCGGCCGTCCATCGCCAAGCTCAACATCCGCGGCAACCACGACATCAAGACCGACGACCTGAAGAAGGGCCTCAAGCAGACCGGCATCTCCGAAGGCGAGACCTTCGACCGGCTGGCCATCGACGGCGTGCAGCAGGAGCTGATCCGGCAGTACTACAACCGCGGCAAGTACAACGTGTCGGTCGAGCCGCACGTGACCCGGCTCGACCGCAACCGTGTCGCCATCGACATCGAGATCCGCGAGGGCAAGGCCGCCAAGATCCGCGAGATCAACATCCTCGGCAACCACGCCTATACCGACAAGCAGATCCGCGACGATTTCGAGTCCGGCACGCCGAACCTGATGTCGTGGTACTCCAAGAACGACCAGTACTCGCGCGAGAAGCTTTCCGGCGACCTGGAGAAGCTGCAGTCCTACTACATGAACCGCGGTTACGCGGATTTCGGCGTGGATTCGACCCAGGTCAGCATCTCGCCGGACAAGCGCAACATGTACATCGACGCCAGCATCAAGGAAGGCGACATCTACAAGGTCACCGACGTCAAGCTGCTCGGCGACCTGATCCTGCCGGAAAAGACGATGCGCCAGCTGGTGTTCGTCAAGGAAGGCGACATCTTCAACCGCGGCGCGATCGAGAACTCCAGCAAGGCGATCAAGGCGGTGCTGTCCAACATCGGCTATGCCTACGCCAAGGTCACCCCGATCCCGAAGCTGGACAAGGACAAGCACACGGTCGACCTGACCATGTACGTCGAGCCGGGCCAGCGCGTGTACGTGCGCCGCGTGATCTTCTCCGGCAACACCAAGACCGAGGACAACGTGCTGCGTCGCGAGATGCGCCAGCTCGAAGGCTCCATGTACTCGCAGGCCGCGATCGACCGCTCGAAGATCCGCCTGCAGCGGCTGGGCTACTTCAAGAAGGTCGACATCGACAAGAAACTGGTGCCCGGCTCGCAGGACCAGGTCGACGTCAGCGTCAAGGTCGAGGAGCAGGCCGCCGGCAGCATGCAGTTCGGCATCGGCTACTCGCAGTACGCCGGCATCATCCTCAACGCCTCGTTGAGCCAGAACAACCTGTTCGGCAGTGGCGACAGCTTCTCGGTGAGCGGCTCGCGCAGCACCTACCAGACCAGTTTCGGCGCCAACTACTACAACCCGTACCTGACCGACAACGGCATCGGCATCGGCTACAGCGTCAACTATTCCAAGACCGACTACGGCAACACCGACTACGCCAACTACAGCACCAGCGCCAAGGGCTTCTCCACCTACCTGGGCATCCCGATCAGCGAAACCGACGGCGTGCGCGTGGGCCTGGGCATCAGCAGCAACAAGGTCAACCTGTTCCCCGGCTACAGCCCGCGGGACCTGATCGACTACCAGAACCAGCTCGGCAACAAGACGATCCATTCGTGGACCGGCACGCTGGGCTGGAACCACGACACCCGCAACGGCTTCTGGGCGCCCACCCGCGGCGGCCTGCTGCAGGCCCAGGCGGATGTCGCCCTGCCCGGCTCCACCGTGCAGTACTGGAAGCTCACCGCCGAGGCCAACCATTACTGGCCGATCGGCAAGGGCTTCGTGCTCTACCTGGACGGCCAGGTGGGCTACGGCAAGACCTATGGCAAGAACGGCATCAGCGACGACCAGTTCGCCGTGCTCAAGGCCGCCACCGAAGCGCAGCGCGGCGCAGGCTACGTGATGCCCGACCTGCGCCAGGATTTCCCGTTCTTCGCCAACTTCTCCGCCGGCGGCGTGCGCGACGTGCGCGGCTTCCAGGACAACACCCTGGGCCCACGCGTGTGCATCGACGGCAGCTCGCCGGACGCGCGCGGCAACTGCCTGGGCGCCTACTGGGCGCAACCGATCGGCGGCTCGTTCAAGGTGCTGGGCACCGCCGAGCTGTACCTGCCGCTGCCGTTCCTGAAGGACATCAACACCGCGCGCGTGTCGCTGTTCACCGACGTCGGCAACGTCTACCGGGATTACCAGAGCTTCGACGCCAGCACGCTGCGCGCCTCGGCCGGCGTATCGCTGCACTGGCAGGCGCCGATCGGCCCGCTGATCATCAGCCTGGCCGTGCCGTTCCGCTCGCAGCCGTCGGACGGTCATTACGAGGAGCGCATCCAGTTCACCTTCGGCAGCCAGTTCTGACCATCGGCCGGTGCGGGCGCCGCCACGTGCGGAGCTGCCGGCGTATCGAAGGAAAACGCGGCGATGCCGCGTTTTCTTTTTCGTCGTCCGGGCACACCTGCGTCGTGCGGCGCCACGCCCTACAATGACGCGCACCGTCCGGAGCCACGCATGAACGCCATCCACTACTCGGCAGCCGAACTGGCCGCGCGCTTCGGCCTCGACGTCCGCGGCGACGGCACGCGGATGGTGAGCGGCGTGGGCACGCTCGGTGGCGCCGGCGCCAGCGAGTTGAGCTTTCTTTCCAACAGCAAATACACCGCGCAGCTGCTGTCCACCCGCGCGGGCGTGGTGGTGCTGCGCGAGGAGAACCTCGCCGATTGCCCGGCCACCGCGCTGATCGCCAGGGACCCCTACGTCGCCTACGCGCGCATCGCCGCGCTGTTCGAGCGCCTGCCCGCCGCACCGGCTGGCGTGCATCCCAGTGCCGTGGTCGCCGCTTCCGCGCGCGTCAGCGCCGGCGCCAGCATCGGCCCGTGCTGCGTGATCGAGGCCGATGCAGTGGTCGAGGACGGCGCCGTGCTGGGGCCACACTGCATCATCGGCGAGGGCTGCACGGTGGGTGCGCAATCGCGGCTGGTGGCCCGGGTCACCCTGGTCACGCGCGTCATCCTGGGTCGCCGCGTGCTGGTGCATCCCGGCGCGGTGATCGGTTCGGACGGCTTCGGCCTGGCCTTCGACACCGACCACTGGATCAAGCTGCCCCAGTTGGGTGGGGTACGCATCGGCGATGACTGCGAGATCGGCGCCAACACCACGATCGACCGCGGCACGCTGGACGACACCGTGCTGGAAGAAGACGTGCGGCTGGACAACCAGATCCAGATCGCCCACAACGTGCACGTGGGCGCGCACACCGCAATGGCCGGATGCGCCGCCGTGGCCGGCAGTGCCAGGATCGGCCGCTACTGCCAGATCGGCGGCAATGCGGGCGTGCTCGGCCATCTCGAGCTGGCCGACCGGGTTACCATTACCGCCAAGAGCCTGGTCACCCATTCGATACGCGAACCGGGCGAGTACTCCTCCGGCGTGCCGCTGCAGGAAAATCGCCTGTGGCGCAGGAATGCGGCGCGATTCAAGCATCTGGACGAATACGCGCGCCGTCTGGCGGCACTGGAAAAGGACAAGAGCGATGACTGAGGAAAATTTCGAGATCACCCTGCCGGTGCAGGTGGAGCAGATCCAGCGCCTGCTGCCGCACCGCTACCCGTTCCTGCTGGTCGACCGGGTGATCGAGGTCGTGCCGGACGTCAGCGCAGTCGCGCTGAAGAACGTCACCATCAACGAACCGTTCTTCGATGGCCATTTCCCGGGCCATCCGGTGATGCCGGGCGTGCTGATCATCGAGGCGATGGCGCAGGCCGCCGGCCTGCTGACGCAGATCAGCCGCCGCATGAAGGGCGACGCGGGCAGCCCGTTGTTCTATCTGGTCAAGGTCGACAATGCGCGCTTCAGCGCTCCGGTGGTGCCGGGCGACCAGTTGCGCCTGGAAGTGAACCTGAAACGCCTGGTCCGCGGCATGGGCCTGTTCGCCGCGCGCACCACGGTCGACGGCAAGGAAGTGGCAAGCTGCGAACTGATGTGCGCCGCGAGGTCATGAACATGAGTGACAGCACCGCGATCCACCCCACTGCGCAGGTCGACCCGGCTGCCGTGATCGGCGCCGGCGTGCGCATCGGCGCCTATAGCGTCATCGGCGCGCAGGTGGAGATCGGCGACCGCACGGTGATCGGCCCGCACGTGGTGATCGAAGGCCCCACCCGGCTCGGGTGCGACAACCGCGTCGCCCAGTTCGCCTCGCTGGGCGGCGATCCGCAGGACAAGAAATTCGCCGGCGAGCGCACCGAACTGGTCATCGGCGACCGCAACCTGATCCGCGAATTCACCACCATCAACCGCGGCACCGGCGACGGCGGCGGCGTCACGCGCCTCGGCGACGACAACTGGGTGCTTGCCTACGTGCACATCGCGCACGACTGCCAGGTCGGCAATCACGTGGTGTTCTCCAACTATTCCGCCCTGGCCGGGCACGTGGTGATCGGTGACTGGACGATCCTCTCCGGCTATTCGGGCGTGCACCAGTTCTGCAAGGTCGGCGCGCACGCCTTCATCGGCATGGGCTGCCTGGTCGGCCACGACGTGCCGCCGTTCGTGATGATGGCCAACGAGCAGCAGGGCCGCCCGCGCGGCATCAACAGCGAAGGCCTCAAACGCCGGGGCTTCGATGCCACCCGCATCGCCGCGATCAAGCGCGCCTACCGCACCCTCTACATGGCCGGCCTCTCGCTGCCCGAAGCCCGCGAGAAACTCGCCGAGCAGGCGCGCGAAAGCGCCGACGTCATGGCAATGCTGGAGTTCCTCGACCACAGCGAGCGGTCGTTGGCGCGATAGGCGCGTCGCGCTTATCGCAAAATCAAGCACGCGCTCTGGCTCTCGCTTCACGACGGAGACGAAATGCAAAACACCGGCGTCTCCGCAACTGCCCCGCTGATCGCCATCCTCGCCGGTGAGGATTCCGGCGACCAGCTCGGTGCCGACCTGATCGTCGCCTTGCGCCAGCGCTACCCGCAGGCGCGCTTCGTCGGCATCGGCGGGGCGCGGATGCAGCGCGAGGGGTTCGAGTCCTGGTACGACATCCGCGAGCTGTCGCTGTTCGGTTTCAGCGAGGTGATCAGCCACCTGCCGCGCCTGCTGCGTCTGCGCCGTTCCCTGGTCGCGCGCCTAAGGCAGGCCAGGCCGGCGGTGGTGATCGGCATCGACGCCCCGGATTTCAACCTCGGCGTGGAACGGCGCCTGAAGGAGGCCGGCTTGCGCACGGTTCACTACGTCAGCCCCTCGGTGTGGGCATGGCGCGAGAATCGTGTGGAGAAGATCGGTCGCAGCGCGGACCGCGTGCTGTGCCTGTTCCCGATGGAACCGGCGATCTACGCGCGCCATGGCATCGACGCGCGCTTCGTCGGCCACCCGCTGGCCGACCGCTTCGCGCTGGTCGCCGACCGCGTCGGCGCGCGCGAGGCGCTGCACCTGCCGCAGCAGGCGCCGGTGTTGGCAGTACTGCCGGGCAGCCGGATGTCCGAGGTGGATCGGCTGGGCCGGATTTTCCTGGATGCCGCGCAGCACGTTGCCGCAGTCGTGCCCGGCCTGCGCATCGTGGTCCCCGCCGCCAATGCACGGGTGCACGCGCGGTTGCAGGAACTGCTCGCCCGATTGCCGGCCAGCGAACCCGCGCCGCTGCTGCTGGACGGCCAGGCCCACGAGGCGATGCTGGCCGCCGACGTGGTGCTGCTGGCCTCCGGCACCGCCACGCTGGAGGCCATGCTGGCCAAGCGGCCGATGGTGGTCGGCTACCGCGTGGCGCCGCTGAGCTATCGCATCGCGCGCGCCCTGAACATGATCAAGACGGACGTCTATTCGCTGCCCAACATCCTGGCCCGCGCCAGCGGGCTGGGCCCGGGGCCGTGGGTGCCCGAGCTGATGCAGGACGACTGCACCGCCGACAAGCTGGCCGCCGCCACGCTGGCCCTGTTCGGCGACAGCGAGCGCCGCAGCGCGATCGTGGCCGCCTTCGAATACCTGCACCAGGAACTGCGCGGCGACATGGCCGGCCACGCCGGCGAACGGGCCGCGACCGCGGTGGCGGAGCTGGTCGACGATCACGGCCGCGCCGATGGCTGAGCTTGTTCTCGACAACCATCGCCCACCGCCGCGCTCGCAGGCGGCCGAGGACGGATCGGCGACCAGCCTGCTGGTCGCCGGCGTCGACGAAGCCGGTCGCGGCCCGCTCGCCGGTCCGCTGGCGGTGGCGGCGGTGATCCTCGATCCGGTCCGGCCGATCCGCGGCCTCGACGATTCGAAGAGGCTCAGCGAGGCACGCCGCGAGGCGCTGTTCCCGCTGATTCTCGAACGCGCGCTGGCGTACTGCATCGTGCTGGTCGAGCCGGAGGAAATCGATTCGCTGAACATCTTCCACGCCACCATGACCGGCATGCGCCGCGCCCTCGCCGGCCTGGCGCCCGCCGCGCAGCACGCGCTGATCGACGGCAACAAGCTGCCGCCGAACCTGCCCTGCCCGGCGCGCGCGATCGTCGGCGGCGACGCGCTGGAACCGGCCATCAGCGCGGCCTCGATCCTGGCCAAGGTCAGCCGCGACCGCTTGATGGTGCAACTGGACGCGCTCCACCCCGGCTACGGCTTCGCCCTGCACAAGGGCTACCCCACGCCGGCCCACCTCTCCTCGCTGCAGCGGCTGGGGCCATGCCCACTGCACCGCCGCAGCTTTGCCCCGGTGCGCCTGCTGCTGGATCAGGCCAGCTTGTTCTGAGGCAAACATCGCGGCCGCGATTGCCGCACCCGGCCATCGCTTACACTGGCCTCTCGTGACCGCTGGTCCATGGATATGAAGGGGACGCCATGCGACGGATGAGCCTGCTCCTGGTCGCCTTGATGAGCTGCTTCGCCGCCACCGCGGGCGTGCGGCCCGGCGACGTGCCGCCGGATTCACTGGGGCCAACGATGGATGGACACACGGTGAGCCTGGCCTCGCTGCGCGGCAAGGTCGTGGTGATCAGTTTCTGGGCGACCTGGTGCGGCTACTGCATGAAGGAGATGCCGGTGCTGGCGAAGATGCAATCGCTGGCGACCGAGCGCGGCATGTCGCTGCAGGTGGTGGCGGTCAACTACAAGGAGGATCGCCGCGTCTTCCTGCGTGCCGCGCGCGCACTGGGCAAGAGCCTCCCCGAACTGCTGCTCACCTGGGATCGTCACGGCGCCATCGGCAAGCCGTATGACGTCACGGGAATCCCGGTGATGGTGATGCTGCATCGTGACGGCACCGTGGCCCATGTCCACGTCGGATATGGCGAAGACATGCTCGGTACGCTCGTCGAAGAGATCAACGCGTTGCTGCGCGAACCGCCGATCGCGGCACCGGTGCTCGCGCCGCGATGACCCCCGGTCGGCGCCCGCCCGCGCTTCGCGCAAACCCCGCGCAAGTCAATCTTGCCGCTGCCTGCGGCGGCGGGTAGCCTGCACGGACAACGCGCGCAGATTTGCATGACCGCCAGCTTCGCCCACCTTCACCTGCACAGCGAGTACTCGCTGGTCGACTCGACCATCCGCATCAAGGCGCTGGTCGCCGCCTGCGTGCGCGACGGCATCCCGGCGGTGGCGTTGACCGACGAATGCAACATGTTCGCGCTGGTCAAGTTCTACAAAGCCTGCAGCGCGGCCGGAATCAAGGCCATCGGCGGTTGCGACCTGCTGGTCTCGGCGCCGGACGATCCGCGCCCGTGGCGGCTGACCCTGCTGTGCCAGGACCATGACGGCTACCTCAACCTGTCGCGGCTGGTGTCGCGTGCCTGGCAGGAGGGCCAGCACGGCGGACGCGCGCTGATCGACGCCGGCTGGTTGCATGGCGAGGCCTGCAGCGGGTTGATCGCCCTGCTCGGCCGCGACAGCGAAGTAGCCCGCATCGCGGTGCACCAGGGCAGCGATGCCGCGCTGGCGAAACTGCGCGCGCTGGCACGACTGTTTCCGGACCGGCTGTACCTGGAACTGACCCGCTGCGGCCGCGACGGCGAGGAACTCTGGAACAGCGCCGCCCTGGGCCTGGCCGCCACGCTCGACTTGCCGGTGCTGGCCAGCAACGACGTGCGCTTCCTCAAGCAGGCCGACTTCGACGCGCACGAGGCGCGCGTGTGCATCAACCAGGGCCGCGTGCTGGCCGACCCCAAGCGCCCGCGGGAATACACCGACCAGCAGTACCTGAAGACGCCCGGAGACATGGCGACGCTGTTCGCGGACCTGCCCGAGGCGCTGGCAAATACCGTCGAGCTGGCCAAGCGCTGCACGCTGGAACTCAAGTTCGGCAAGTACTACCTGCCCGACTTCCCCGTGCCGGAGGGCCACGACCTCGACAGCCACATCCGCGAACTGTCGCGGCAGGGCCTGGAACAGCGCCTTGCACTCGCGCCGCTGGCTGCCGGCCACTCGCGCGCGGACTACGACGCGCGGCTCGAACGCGAGCTGGACGTCATCGTCAAGATGGGCTTCCCCGGCTACTTCCTGATCGTCGCGGACTTCATCAACTGGGGCAAGCAACACGGCATTCCGGTGGGCCCCGGGCGTGGTTCCGGCGCCGGCTCGCTGGTGGCGTGGGCGCTGAAGATCACCGACCTCGACCCGCTGCAGTTCGACCTGCTGTTCGAGCGCTTCCTGAATCCCGAACGCGTGTCGATGCCAGACTTCGACATCGACTTCTGCATGGACCGCCGCGACGAGGTGATCGACTACGTCGCGCGCAAGTACGGGCGCGACAAGGTCAGCCAGATCATCACCTACGGCTCGATGGCGGCCAAGGCGGTGCTGCGCGATTCGGGCCGCGTGCTCGGCATGGGTTACGGCCAGGTCGACAAGCTGGCCAAGATGATCCCGCCGCGACCGCTTGACCTGACCCTGTCCGACGCGCTGGGCCTGTCGGAGAAATCGAAGAAGGAAACCGACCGCGTGGTGCGCGAGTTCTGCGACGCCTACGCGCAGGACGAGGACGCCCATGCGCTGATCGACCTGGCGCTGAGCCTGGAAAACCTCACCCGCAACGCCGGCAAGCATGCCGGCGGCGTGGTGATCGCACCGACTCCGCTCACCGATTTCTCCCCGCTGTACTGCGAAGCCGGCGGCGGCGGCGTGGTCACCCAGTACGACAAGGACGACGTCGAGGCGGTCGGCCTGGTGAAGTTCGACTTCCTCGGCCTGCGCACGCTGACCATCATCGACTGGGCGGTGAAGGCGATCAATGCGCGCCGCGCGAAAACCGGCGAGGCGGCGCTGGACATCTCCGCGCTGCCGCTGGACGACCCCGCGCCGTACGAACTGCTGAAGAAGGCGCAGACGGTCGCCGTGTTCCAGCTCGAATCCTCCGGCATGCAGCGCATGCTGAAGGATGCGAAACCCGATCGCTTCGAGGACATCATCGCGCTGGTGGCGCTGTACCGCCCCGGCCCGATGGATCTGATTCCCAGCTTCATCGCGCGCAAGCACGGCCGCGAGGAAGTCGAATATCCCGACCCGCGCGTCGAGCCGATCCTGAAAGAGACCTACGGCATCATGGTCTACCAGGAGCAGGTGATGCAGATGGCGCAGATCGTGGGCGGCTACACGCTCGGCGGCGCCGACCTGCTGCGCCGCGCGATGGGCAAGAAGAAAGTCGAGGAGATGGTCAAGCACCGCGCGATCTTCCGCGAGGGTGCGGCCAAGGACGGGCTCAGCGGCGAAAAGGCCGACGCCATCTTCGACCTGATGGAGAAGTTCGCCGGCTACGGCTTCAACAAGTCGCACGCGGCTGCCTACGCGCTGGTGTCGTACCAGACCGCCTGGCTGAAGGCGCATTACCCCGCCGAGTTCATGGCCGCGACGATCTCCGCGGACATGGACAACACCGACAAGGCGGTCACCTTCCTCAACGAAGCGCGCGCACTGGGCATCGTGGTGCAGCCGCCGGACGTCAATGCGTCCGAGTACATGTTCGTGGCGGTGGAACCCAAGGTCATCCAGTACGGCCTGGGCGCGATCAAGGGCGTCGGCCACGGCGTGTGCGAGGCGATCGTCGCCGAGCGCGCGCACGGGCGCTACACCGACCTGGCCGATTTCTGCCGCCGGATCGATCCGGGCAAGCTCAATCGGCGTGTGCTGGAGGCGCTGATCCTGTCCGGCGCGCTGGACGCGCTGGCGGCCAACCGCGCCAGCCTGATGCTCCAGCTTCCCGACGCGGTCAAGGCCGCCGAACAGCACCAGCGCGACCGGCAATCGGGCCAGAACGACATGTTCGGCGCGGCGATGGGCTCGGCCACGCCGGTACTCGAGATCGACTTGCCGACCGCGCCGGAGTGGCCGCTGGAACAACGCCTGCAAGGTGAACGCGACACCCTCGGCCATTACCTCTCCGGCCACCCCACCGACCCGTGGAAAGACGAGCTGGCGCAGCTGTCCACCTGTCCGCTGGGCGAGATCGTCGACCGCTATCAGCCGCCGAAGCCGCGCCGCAACGACGACGGCAGCGAGAACCGCTTCCGCCGCGGCCCGGACACGCCCTGGACCATCGCCGGCATGGTCGCCGCCGTGCGCAAGCGCGGCGACAGCGACGCGTTCGTGCGCATCGAGGACGGCGGCGGCGCCATCGAGGTGAGTTTCTTCGGCGAGATCTACCACCAGGCCGCGCCGCTGCTCACGCGCGGACAGTTGTTGGTCGTCGACGGCGGCCTGCGCATCGACGAATTCTCCGGCGGCGGTTTCCAGTTGCGCGCGCGCAGCGCCTGCTCGCTCGACGACGCCTGCCGCAGGCACGCGCGCCTGCTGCAACTGAAATTGAACGGCATCCACGCCGACTTCGCCGAACAACTGCAACGCACCCTGGCCGGCTACCGCGGCGGCCAGGCCAGCGTCACCCTGCACGGCTACCGCAACCGCAGCGCCCAGGCCGACCTGGAACTGGGCGAGGAATGGCGCGTGGACGCCATCCCCGCCCTGCTGCGCGCCGTGCGCGCGCTGCCCGGAGTGCAGGCCGCACGCCTGCGCATCGTCAAGCAGCAGGATTGAGGCACCGCCGGGCGCATGTATCCACTGTCTGCGGGCACGCATGGAGAGACCGATGACCGTTGCCCATAAATGGACTTTCGCGCTGTTCGCGTTGGTTTTCTTCGGCGGCGTTCATGCGCAGCAGACACATCCCGACGCGCCGTTTCTGTGCGAGGGAGGCGATGGCAGCAGCGACCAGACGACACTCGCCGAAGTCGTCGGCGACGGACGCGCCCACTTCGTCGCGGGCACCGACGACTGCCCTTCCACGGCGGATCGCTGCCGGGAAAAGGCCTACCTGATCCCGGGTGACCAGGTACTGGCGGGCGACGTCCGCGGCGACTACGCCTGCGTCATGTTTCCCGACAACCAGGAGGGACACACCGGCTGGCTGCCGCGCAACCGCCTGCGGCCGGTGCTGGCGCAGCCATCACCGTCGGCATGGGAAGGCGACTGGGTGCAGGGGGACAACCGCATCACGATCCGCCATGACAACGGCATGTTGCGTGCCGACGGCGAAGCCTATTACCCGATGGCCGACCCGCCGCCGGACCAGTTCCCCGGCGGCCCCAACCTGGGCGCCATGGGCGGGGAGGCACGGCCCAGCGGCCATCACGCAACCTTTGTCGACGATGCGTGCGAGGTGAGCGCCTTCCTGGTCGGGAAGTTTCTGGTGGTCAGCGACAATCACCAGTGCGGCGGACTCAACGTCCGCTTCGACGGCATCTATCGACGCAGGTAGGCCTTCGCGGGATTACTTGCCGCCCCGCTCCATCATCGCCTTCAGGTCGGCAAACGGATTGCCCGTCGCCGGCGGCGCTTCCTCCACTGCCATCACCCCGCCGCGCACGTGGTCGATATGCCGCGCGTGCTCATTGTCGTGGCAGTACACGCACAGCAGTTCCCAATTGCTGCCGTCGGCCGGGTTGAAGTCGTGATCGTGGTTGCGGTGGTGCACGGTCAGCTCGGACACGTTCGTGCGGGTGAACTCGCGCGCACAGCGACCGCACACCCACGGATACATCTTCAGCGCCCGCTCGCGATAGCCCAGCTCGCGCTGCTCGGCAGCGCGTCGTGCCTCGGCCACGATGCGGTCGAGTTTCGCGTTGTCGATGGGTTTGCTGGGCATGGCGGCGATCCGGCGGCGGGCGCTCGATGGGGCGGACGATAACGCAATCACCGCGCCCGCGGCAGGCATCTGTCGACCCGATCACGGCCATACGGCGCCGTTCTCGCCTTTTCTTGCGGAACGGTATACTTGAGCGCTTCCGTGCAATGAACAGCAACGAATGAACCCCAACTTCCTCGATTTCGAACAACCCATCGCCGAACTGGATGCGAAGATCGAGGAGCTTCGCCACGCCAGCGATGGCCAGGCGTTCAACATCGACGAGGAAGTGGCGCGCCTGCGGCAGAAGGTGAAGGTAAAAACGGCGGACATCTTCCGCAACCTCAATTCCTGGCAGACCACCCAGCTTTCCCGCCACCCGGCGCGGCCCTACACACTCGACTACATCGGCGTGATCTGCGAGGAGTTCCACGAACTGGCCGGCGACCGCATGTACGCCGAGGACGCTGCCATCGTGGGCGGCCTGGGCCGCATCAACGGCCGGCCGGTGATGATCATCGGCCACCAGAAAGGCCGCGACACCAAGACCAAGGTGCGCCGCAACTTCGGCATGCCGCGCCCCGAGGGCTACCGCAAGGCGCTGCGCCTGATGCAGATGGCCGAGCGTTTCGGCTTGCCCCTGCTGACCCTGATCGACACCCCGGGCGCCTACCCCGGCGTCGGCGCCGAAGAGCGCGGGCAAAGCGAGGCGATCGCGCGCAACCTGCTGGAAATGGCCGAACTCAAGGTGCCGATCATCTGCACCGTGATCGGCGAGGGCGGCTCCGGCGGCGCGCTGGCGATCGGCGTCGGCGACCGCACCAACATGCTGCAGTACTCCACCTATTCGGTGATCTCGCCCGAAGGCTGCGCCTCAATCCTGTGGAAGAGCGCCGACAAGGTAAAAGACGCCGCGGAGGCCCTGGGCATGACCGCCCCGCGCCTGCTCGAACTGGGCCTGATCGACAAGCTCATCCGCGAGCCGCTCGGCGGCGCCCACCGCAACCCGCGCTCGATGGCGATCCGCCTGAAAGCCGTGTTGCTGAACCAGCTCGACGAGCTGCAGGCGATGCCGGTCCCCGACCTGCTCGAACAGCGCTACAAGCGCCTGCGCAGCTACGGGGCTTATCAGGAATAACTTCGCCAGCGACCGATCGCCGGTGCACCAGCCACCCGATGCCGGGCCCTGACTGGCTGCACCACGAGGCCCGCCATGAATCGCGTGCAACTTGCCGTCCTGGTTCTCTGCCTTTCCCCAGCGTGCATCGTGGTTGCCTCGTCGACCGCACCCGCGCCGATCACCTCAAGAGCGGCACTGGCGCGCTATCTGCATGACACGCAGCCAGGCACTTCGCCGCTGGACGACTTGTCGCCTGGCGGGCGCAAACGGTTTCTTGCCCAGCTCGACTTCGGCCCACACGGCCTGCGCGGCATGTCGCTGGAGGACCCGGCCAACGAGCTGACGCGCCCACAGATCGTGCAGCTGCTTGCCCTGTTCGGCGCGCAAAGCCATGCCGTCGACGGACTGACACCCGCCGAGCAGTCCCGCCGAAACCATGAACGCACGCAGGACGCCGCCAGCCGGGGATGCGCCGTCGACACATGCGGCGAGAGCATGCTGGAGCGACGCTATGACGAGTTCGTTCTGCAGGAAACCGTCCCCTCACCGTCCCCTGCCGAGCGCTCCACCTGGGTCGAACGACGTTACGACCGACTGTTCGGCGATGCACAAACGCCTGAGAGCCTGCGCCTGGCCAGCCACACTGACCTCAGGCTGCTCAAGCGCGCAGCGGAAGCCGTGGTGTTCCACGCGCCAAGCCCGACCCACATCGCCCAGCTGCGGATGGATCTGGCTGAAATGCACCGACGAGGCATGGCATCGGACAAGGACTATGCGCGCCTCCACCAGGCGCTGATCACCGGCCGCGATTTCGATGCCGCGAACACCCTGGCGCGACATCACCCGGAGATGGGCATCCCCGTCATTCCGACGTTCCGCCGTGCCGCATCGCCGCCGCCGGGACAACCGACCGCACTGACCGTGGATGCACGCACCGGCACCATGGCACGCCAATCCTTCGATCTGTCCGCGCCATTGCGCATCGTGGTAGTGGCGTCCTGCCACTTCTCGCGGGATGCCGCGCGCGCGATCCGTGCAGACGCCCAGTTGCGCTCCCTTTTTGCCGGCAACGCCATCTGGCTGGCCAGCCAGAACGAGCAGCTCGACGCGGTCAGCGACTGGAACCGCGAGTTTCCGGATCAACCGATCCACATCGCCTGGCACGACAGCGAGTGGTCCATGCTCGACAGCTGGGCCATGCCCACCTTCTACCTATTCCGTCATGGTCAACTGGTGACGAAGTTCAGCGGTTGGAAAGACGTGGACACCTTGAAGCAATCCTTGCGCGAGGGCGGCGTACTCCAGTGAGGCCCGTCAGGCACCCGCGCGCCGGCGCGCGCTACCATCGACCCACCTTCCGCTGCCGGACACCGCCATGGCCCACGACAAGCTTGCCGTCCTGATCGATGCCGACAATGCCCGCCCGGCGATCGTCGAGGGCCTGCTGGCCGAGATCGCCAAATACGGCACCGCCCACGTCAAGCGCATCTACGGCGACTGGACCAAGCCGGACTTGAACGGCTGGAAGGAAGCGCTGCTGCGCTACTCGATCCAGCCGATCCAGCAGTTCCGCTACACGGTCGGCAAGAACGCCACCGACTCGGCGATGATCATCGACGCGATGGACCTGCTCTACGCCGAGCGCTTCGACGGCTTCTGCATCGTCTCCAGCGACAGCGATTTCACCCGCCTCGCCTCGCGCATCCGCGAATCGGGGCGCATCGTCTACGGTTTCGGCGAGAAGAAGACGCCGGAGCCGTTCCGCACCGCCTGCGACAAATTCATCTATACCGAGGTGCTGGCTGGCACCAGCGAGACCGAAACCGAGACGGCACCGAAACAGCGCTCGGCGAAGGAACTGCGCGGCGACAGCAAATTGATGAACATGCTGCGCAATGCGATCGAGGCCGCGTCCGACGAGACCGGCTGGGCCAGCCTCGGGCCGGTCGGCAGCATCATCAACAAGCAGTCGCCCGACTTCGACTCGCGCAACTATGGCTACGCAAAACTGAGCGGCCTGATCAAGGGCATCGGCCTGTTCGACACCGAGGAGCGCCAGATCGGCAACGGCAAGCACATTTACGTGCGGTCCCGCGCCGACAAGAAATGAGCGACCCGCTGCAAGCCCATCTACTCGCGGCGCTGACCGCGACAGCACCCGCGCCGATCTGTGTCGCCTTCAGCGGCGGCCCCGATTCCAGCGCCCTGCTGCACGCGCTGGCCCGCGAACCGCTGGCCCGGGAACGCGGGTTGCGCGCGGCGCACGTCGATCATGGCTTGCATGCCGACAGCGCGCGTTGGGCGGCACACTGCGCTCGCTTCTGCCAGGACCTCGACGTGCCTTGCGCGCTGGTGCGCGTGGACGTGCCGCGCGATGGCGGCAAGGGCCTGGAGGCCGCTGCGCGGCACGTCCGCAATGCTGCGCTGGCCGACCTGCTGCACGATGGCGAGTGGCTGCTGTTCGGCCACCATCGCGACGACCAGGTCGAGACCGTACTGCTGAAATTGCTGCGCGGCGCAGGGCCGGAGGGCCTGGGCGGGATGCGCGTACGACGACCGTTCGGCGCCGGCCAACTCTGGCGCCCCCTGCTGGAGCTGCCGCGGGCCACGCTGCTCGACTACGTCGCCGCCCACCAACTCGACTGCATCGACGACCCCTCCAACGCCGACATCCGCCTCGCGCGCAATCGCCTGCGCCATGAAATCCTGCCGGGGCTGCTGCGTTACTGGCCGCAGGCCTGCGACTCGATCCTGCACAGCGCCGCGCTGAGCCGCGATGCCGCCGACGCACTGCGCAGCCAATGGCTCCCCGCGTTCGATGCCCTGCACGACCACGCCAGCGGCAGCCTCGACCTGCCCGGCTGGCGCGCGCTGCTGCCCGCATTGCGCGAACCGCTGCTCGACCACTGGCTGCACCTGCGCGGACTGGCCGCTCCCGGTGCGGCGCAGCGCCGGCAGATCGAGCGCCAGTGCGATGCACGTGCCGGCCAGTTGCCGTGCGTGCGCTGGGCCGGCACCGAGTTGCACATCTGGAAGCAGCGATTGTGGGCCCTGCCGACACAGGCACCGATCGACCCCGACTGGCAACAGCGCTGGAGCGGCGAACCGCTGGCGCTGCCGGACGGTGGCGAACTGGCGCTGACGGCGCCGGCCACCCGCCTGGCGCAACCGCTGCAAGTGCGCATGCGCCGCGGCGGCGAGCGCATCCGCCCGGCGGGCAACCCGCACACGCGCGAGTTGCGCAACCTGTTCCAGCAGGCGCAGATGCCGCCGTGGCGACGCGACGCGTGTCCGCTGCTGTATGCCGATGGCGAGCTGATCGCCGTGGCCGGCCGCTGGATCAACGCCCGCGGTGCCGAGCTGTTCGACCGCTGCGGCGCGCAGCCCCGCTGGCGCCCCGGACGCTGATCCAGATCACGCCCGCGGCTTGCGGCGACGCCGCGCCGATTGATTCGCCCGCCGCGCTGCGCTAGCGTTGCGGGCCATGGCCAAGACCGCTCCCAAGACCGCTGCCGACCCCGCTCCCGCCGTCGATTTCGAACACTCGCTCGACGAGCTGGAGCAACTGGTCACCCGGATGGAAGGCGGCGAGTTGAGCCTCGACGAATCGCTTGCCTCGTTCGAGCGCGGCATCGGCCTGTTCCGTCATTGCCAGCAGTCGCTGCAACAAGCGGAACTGCGCGTGCGCCTGCTGCTGGACCCCGATGCCCCCGACCGCGCCGAACCGTTTGAACCCGAACTCTGAGTCCGCCGAACTCGGCCCTGCCCTGCAGTCGCTGGTTGCCCGCGCCGAGCGCGCGCTGCAACGCTGCCTGCCCCCGGCCGCCCACGCCACCGACCATCTGCGTCGCGCCATGCACTATGCCGTGATGGGCGGCGGCAAGCGGCTGCGCCCGATGCTGGTCTACGCCACCGCGCACGCGCTGGACGAAGACGGTCCGGCACTGGACGCCGCCGCCTGCGCGGTGGAACTGATCCACGCCTACTCGCTGGTGCACGACGACCTGCCCGCCATGGACGACGACGCGCTGCGCCGCGGCCGGCCGACCTGCCACGTGGTGTTCGGCGAGGCGATGGCGATCCTCGCCGGCGACGCGCTGCAGGCGCTGGCGTTCGAGGTGCTCGCCGCCGAAGAGGCCGGTGCCATCGACGCCCGCGTGCGCATCGCGATGCTGCAAACGCTGGGTCGCGCCTGCGGCGCCGACGGCATGGCCGGCGGGCAGGCGCTCGACCTGGCCGCGGTCGGGCGTCCGCTGGAACTGGCCGAACTGGAATACATGCATGGCTGCAAGACCGGCGCGCTGATCCGCGCCTCGGTGCGCCTCGGCGCGCTGGTCGCTGCGGCGGACGACGACGCGCTGCAGGCGCTGGACCGCTACGCCAGCGCCGTCGGGCTGGCTTTCCAGGTGCGCGACGACATCCTGGACGTGGAAGGCGACCCTGAAGTGATCGGCAAGACTGCCGGCAAGGACGCCGCCGCGGTCAAGCCCACCTTCCCCTCGATCATCGGCCTCGACGCCTCGCGCGCACGGCTGGGCGAACTGACCGATGCCGCGCTGGCGGCGATCACGCCGTGGGGCGCGCGCGCCGTGCTGCTGCAAGAGCTGGCCCGCTACGCGGCGCATCGCACGCGTTGATTCGCGGCAACGAAAAGGCGGCCCGCAGGCCGCCTTTTCAATCCACTCGCCAAACTACTTGATCAGGCGCAGCGTGAACGGGTAGCGATACGTCACGCCCTCGTTGGCCTTGATCGCGGCGATGATGGTGAACACCAGCCAGGCGATGCCGATGATGAACCACAGCGGGATCGCGATGACCAGGCCGATGCCGAACGTCATCACCGAGAGCAGGAACAGCACCACGAACGCGATGGCCACCGTGATGTTGAAGTTCAGCGCCTCCTTGCCCTGGTCGTTGACGAACGGCATGGTGTCCTTCTTGATGAGCCAGATCACCAGCGGGCCGATGAAGCAGCCCCAGCCGCCGCCCAGCGCACCGGTGAGGATCGCACCGAGCAGCGCGGACAGATGCGCAAACATCGCCCACTGTCTTTCCTCGGCAGGCGGAACGCCCGGCGCCGGATCGGTCGGCGCGGGCGGGATGACGGATTCGGGTGGAACGCTCATGCGCATCTCCTTCGACGTCGAAGCTCACCGGCCGCTTGCCGGTCGTGCCGATGCTAGCAAGGCTTGCGCCGCTTTGCCGCAAGAACCTGCCAACACGCCCAACCCCGCCGGAGGCGCGGCTACTCGCCGGCGACGGTCATGCGATCGAGCAGGATCGAGCCGGTGAGGACCGGCGAGCGCGGATCGACATCGTCGCCCACCGCCACGATGCCGGCGAACATGTCGCGCAGGTTGGCGGCGATGGTGATGCCTTCCACCGGATGCACGATGCGGCCGTGCTCCACCCAGAAACCGGCGGCCCCACGCGAATAATCGCCAGTGACGATCGACACGCCCTGGCCCATCACCTCGGTGACCAGCAGACCGGTACCCAGGCGCCGCAGCATGCCGGCGAAATCGGACGCCTCGCCATCGGCCGCGCCCGCGGCCACCACCAGATTGTGCACGCCGCCGGCGTTGCCGGTGGATTCCATGCCGAGCTTGCGCGCCGAATAGCTGCCCAGCATGTAGCGCGCCAGCACGCCGCCTTCGATCAGGGCGCTGTCGCGCGTGGCCACGCCCTCGGCATCGAAATTGGCCGAGCCCTGGCCGCGCTGAAGATGCGGCCGCTCGTCGATATTCAACCATGCAGGCATCACCGCCTGGCCCACATGGTCGAGCAGGAAGCTGGCCCGCCGATACAGCGAGCCACCGCTGACCGCCCCGAGCAGATGCCCGATCACGCCGCGCGCAAGCTCCGGCGCGAACAGCACCGGGCATTGCCGGGTGGACAGGCCGCGCGCCCCAAGCCGCGCCAGCGTGCGCTCGGCGGCCTTGTCGCCGAGCGCCTTCGCGCTGATGAAATCGCCCGCCGCGCGCACGCTGTCGTACCAGTAATCGCGCTGCATGCCGTCCTCGTCACCGGCGATCAGCGCCAGCGACAACGCGTGGCGGGTGCCGCGCTCGCGGCCCACGAAACCGTGCGAGTTCGCGTACACGGACAGACCCTGCCCGGCCTGCACGGAGGCGCCATCGGAGTTGCTGATGCCGGCATGTGCGCGCCCGGCATCCTCGATCGCGATGCCCAGCTCGATCGCCTGCGTGGTGTCGATGTCCCAGGGGTGCCACAGGTCCAGTTCCGGGAACGCGCTGGCCATGCGCGAGGCATCGGCCAGCCCGGCGGCGGGATCGGCCTCGGTGTAACGGGCAATCGCACAGGCCTGGTCCAGCGTCGCCTGGATCGAATCCGGATGCAGGTCCGCCGTGCTGGCCGAGCCCTTGCGCTGGCCGAAATACACCGTGAGCCCGAAGCCGCGATCGCGGGTGTGCTCGACCGTTTCCACCTCGCCGAGGCGCACATTCACGCTGAGCCCGGTGTCGATGGTGGCGGCCACTTCGGCCTGGCTGGCGCCGGCGATCCGCGCGCGGCGGATCACGTCCTCGGCCAACTCGGCGAGTCGATCCAGTTCGGATGTACTGCTATCGCGGCTGACGACGGCTTCACTCACGTTGGTCTTTCCTGGGCAAGGGGCGGGTAGAATAGGCGGCTCGCAATCGCCAGAGCGTTCACATGGGGGCGCGGCGGGAGAATGAAAGGAGCCATGAGCCTTCCCTCGCCACCTGCCCCGGGCATCTATCGCCACTACAAGGGCCGGCGTTATCGCGTGCTGGGTACCGCGCGGCACAGCGAGACGCTGGAGTCGATGGTGGTCTATCAGGCACTCTACGGCGAACATGGCCTGTGGGTGCGGCCGGCCGCCATGTTCACCGAAACCATTGATCTGCACGGCACGCCGACGGCACGCTTTGCGCTGGAGCAGGCCGAAGCCGACCCCGCCGGCAACGCCGCCGACGATCCACCCGCCCCTGCCGGAATGAACCCGTGAGCCCCAGCCGCAGCCGCAACCAGACCGAACTCGACGAACAGGACTACGGCCCCAGCCGCACCCAGCAGCGACGCGAGGCGCTCGCCGTGCTGACGCTCGCCGGCCAACTGGTCGAGCTGCCCGCCAGCCGGCTGGCCAAGCTCGACCTCCCCGACGACGTGCGCCGCGAGATCGAGATCACCCGTCGCATCACCGCACACGGCGCCAGGAAGCGCCAGATGGCGTTCCTGGCCAAGGTCATGCGCCGCTTCGGCGAGGAGGATTTCGCCGCCGTGCGCGCCGAGCTCGGCGAGAACCGCGAGAAGCAGCGCCAGGACACCGCTGCGATGCACCGTCTGGAAGCGATCCGCGACCGGCTGGTCGACGGTGACGACGCGGCACTGGCCGAAGTGATCGCCGAACACCCGCAGGTCGATCGCCAGCACCTGCGCTCACTGGTGCGCCAGGCGCGGCTGGAGCGGGAGACGCCGAACAAGCCGCCCCGCGCCTTTCGCGAAATCTTCCAGCTGCTGAAGGAACTGACCGCCGGCAATTCCGACGCTTCCTGAGCGCGCCGACGCACGTCCGCGTCGTCCGCTGCAGCAGCTCGCGAACTGCCCTGCATCGCCCGTCGCAAGGACGCGCGGAGTCGGCCCCTGCCAATTGACGGCCATGCGCCGGCTGGCATAGGCTGGCAATCTTTTCCCACCGCCTCGCGAGTCGCCAACCATGAGCCTGGAACTGCACATCACCCTCAGCGACGCTGACCTGAAGCTGTTCGTCGACAGCATCACCGAGGCGCGAAAGCAGGTGGACACCGTGGATGCCATCAGCATCGTCGGCGCCGCGCGCAAGCTGCTCGAGGAAACCAATCGCGCGGAACTGCCCGACTTCGTCGCCAACCGCCTGAAGCACCTGGACACCATGATCAGCATGATCGAGGACGCCGGTTTCGCGCTGCCCGAGGAGGATCGCGACAACGTGCTGGCCGCGCTTGCGTACTTCTCCAGCCAGGATGACGTCCTCCCCGACAATGTTCCTGTGCTGGGCTTCCTCGACGACGCCATCATGATCGAGCTGTGCATGCGCGAGCTGCAGTACGAAATCGAGGCCTACGACGACTTCCGCATCTGGCGCGACAATGAGGCGACCCGCCGCGGCGAAAGCAGGGCCGGCCTGATGCTGAACCGCGTGGAATGGGCCGAGGCTCGCCGCCAGGAGGCCATCGAGCGCATGCACCGCCGCCGCCGCGAAGCCTATGCCGGCGGCAGCTGGACGCCGGTACTGTTCAAGGTGCGCTGAGCCGGCATCGGCCTCACTCGCGAAGGGCGCTGCGGCGCCCTTCGTCGTTTCCGCCAACGACAAAGGCCGGCAGTTTCCTGCCGGCCTTTGTCTTGCATCTGGCGCCCCGTGCTTGGCTTACTGCGCACCATTTCGTTCCGCGTGCCGGTACCCGAATCGCTGGCGCTGGTGCGGGGGTGTCCGCGGGGAGTGCGAGTCAACTGAGTTACGGGTCACGTAGTTTTTGCAGGCCGCGGAGCATGCGGGTAGCTGCATCGCGGTCGGCATCGCTGAGTTCGCGGAGGATGGCCAGGTCTTCGCGTTCGCGGGACGTGGTCCAGACGGTGGACTCGCTGCCGCCGTCGCGCACGGTATGGTGGCCGAAGTCGGCGGTGATGTATGGCATGTGGCCGTGGCTGGCGGCGCCGAAGATGCCGCCGTTGCCGTAGTCGCCGAAGATCTCGAAGTTGCCCATGTGGCCGCTGGCCAGGCGCGACCAGGCGGGGCGCTCCATCTGCACGGCGAGATGGTGCTTGTGGAAGCGCTTTTGCCGAGTGATGTCATTCAGCCAGGCAGCCAGCCGTGCGCCGGCCACGCAGCCGCCGACGATGGTCGTGGCCTTGTACTCGTAGGGCTTGCCGGTGGATGTCTGCGCGTAGACCGGCGCATGCACGATCACGGTGTAGCCATCGTCGCAGTAGCCGATCAAGACATCCGCTTCGGGATCGTCATGCAGCGCCGCCTGCACCACTTCGGTGGCTTGCGCATCGCTCGCCGGGCAAGCAACGCAGAAGGGCGTGCCCCTGCCCTCGATCAGCCAGGTCAACGAGAGGTTCTCGACGCGGCATGCCGGCACCAGCTTTTCCGGATCGGGAAAGCTGCCTTTGAGCATGCGCGAGAGCGCGCCGCTGCTGAGGTGCACGGATTCCGCCCACTTCCATGCCGAGCGCCCGCGCAACACCAGGTCCAGGCGCTCGGTGACATTCGAGGGGCGCGCATCATGACCCACTTGCAGCCCCTCCAAATCTGGAGTAATGTTCACGCCAACGCTTCAAATATGAAGCACGCATAACAACGACGCCCCGATGAACAAACGAGACAGGGTAGCAGCGAAGAAGAAACCCGCCAGTGAACGGGAGCGCGTCTCGCTGGTCCTGCCGACCAGCATGAAGACGGCCCTGGTGACGGTAGCCGGGCGCGAGGTGCGCACGCTGAACCAGCAGTGCGAGGTTTTGCTGCGGCGCGGCCTGGAGGAGATGGGCGTCGCGGTGTGACGAATGCGGAGCCGAGTACAGCGGTGGCATCGCCGAGTCGCTGGAAAACCCGAGCATGGCGAGAACCGAAGCTTCTGCGGTGACAGCCGGGAAAGACCGGCATTGGATTCGACAGCGGTAGCAGCCGCTGGAAACAAAGTGGCCCCGGGCGGTAGCAGCCGCCCGGGGCCGGGTGAGGAGCTCGGCAATTGGCATGCGGGAGACCCTCGGCGCGCAGTGTAGCGGCACCCCCTGCGCGACGAAACATAGCCGGGTTCCTCGATCGCTCCAAGTGAGGTCGGATCGGGGGTTCACACAGTGATGCAGCAGGAGCTTTACGGGGCAGTCGAGACCGCGATCTACGAGACCGTGAACGGTTACGTAGATTCCAACACGCGCCAGCGCGGTGCCACCGCACTGGCGCCCAAGGTCGGCATGCTGCCGGCCACGCTGAGCAACAAGGCCAACCCGCTGCAAGACCACAAGCTCGGCTTGTGCGAGTCGGTTCCGCTGCAGCTGGTCGCCAACGATTTCCGCATCCTGTACGCGTACAACGAGGCGTTGCAACACGTCGCCTACAAGCTGCCAGCCACCAACCATGTCGGTGACGTCGAGCTGCTCGACCAGTACGCCGACATGCACGCCCGCCTCGGCGAGCTCGCGAAGTACATCCGCGATGCGCTGGCCGATGGCGACATCACCACCGAGGAAGTCCAGCGCATGCGCGAGGCGTTCGACGCCAGCGCGCGTGCCGGCCTGGGCTTGCTCGCCCGTCTAGAGGCGCTGGTCGATGACCGTCGATAAGCGCAAGCCCGCCCGCGCGGCAACCCCCCGGCCATCTGGCGTGGTGCGCGTCGTCGAGTCCCCCCGCTCGATCGACGCGACCGCGCACGTCGCCGGCGCCGGCCAGTGCCTCTTCCTTCTTTTTCGCGCCGAGCTGCAGGTCTTTCGCCAGCAGCGGCGCGCCACCCCTGCCAGGGAGGTCGTCACCCATGTGTGAGCTGCTGATCCAGTTGATCAACCGCACGGTGGCGATCCCGCCGCCTGCCGCCCGCCGCCGGCGCTGGGTGCGCGTCGGCCAGTGCATGCGTTTCCCCAGTGGCCTGCAGGTGGACGTGCAGTGCGCCACGGCCATCAATGGCCACCCGGATCTGCACCTGCGCTGGCACTTCGGCACCGCCACCATGGCCGCGGTCACCTGCTACGAGCCGGTCAGCCTGGTCAGCGACTGCGGCCTGCGCGTGGTGATCCGCGCGGTGGCGCAACGCGCCGGCGTGCCGGTGGCCGTGCTGATGGAACTGGAAGCCGTGAAGGCGGCGCCGGTGGCGTCGATCGGGTGGTCGGCATGACGATGCCCGAATTCCACGCCCACTACCTCCCCTCGCTCGGCATGCCGGCCCTGTGCTCCGACGGACGCAGCCACGGCCTGACCATCGTCGAGACCGAGGCGCTGATCCTGGAGTTGCAGATGGCGGTGCTGCAGGCGCGCATCGCCGCCAAGCGCCTCTCCGCCGAGCGCCGCCAGCGCACACCTGAGATGGAACTGGCCGAGCTTTCGCGATCGTTCGACGCGCAGTTCGCCGCCGTGTTCACCCCTTCCGCTTCATCGCCTGCCAGCGAGGTCACCCCGTGAGTATCGAAGAACTGTTCCTGCGCCAGATCGACAGCGTCGACGGCAACATCGAGGTGATCGTTCACCCCGGCCAGCCGATGACGTGCGTGAGCACCGGCCCGTTCGTGTGGCAGGTGGAGAACATCGACCGCGACCAGTTGATCCAGGAGATCGCGCAGGTGATGGCCGCGCCCATGCGCATCGAACTGCGCGCGCCTGTGCGACTGGACAGTGGTGAGGACCTGCAGATCGGCCTGCAGGAAGTCCGCGACATGCACAACCTGGTGACCGACACGCTGCTGTGGATCGTCAGCGGCGCCGCGCACCTGCGCCTGCACATCGGCACCGCCTCCCTGCTGGTCGCCGCGCTCAGCGAGGCCCGCCAGTGGCAGCGCAACCAGCTGCTCGCCGCCAGCGGCGCGGAGGTGGCGTCATGCTGAACACCATCACCCAGCGCGCCGTATTCGAGCGCTACCTCACCGAGGCCGAAGAAAAGCAGTTGATGAAGCACGTGCGGCAGTTCGCCGACGTGCTGGCACGGCGCGACGCGCAGTGGATCGAGCTGATGCGCCAGACCGGCATCCGCGTGGGCAGCATGGCCGGCGTCACCCTGGGCGACGCGCAGGCCGCGCTGCGCAGCAAGCGCCTGCACCTGCGTGACGAACACGCCAAGGGCCACCGCGGATACGAAGTGCCGCTGAACACCCGCGCCATGGCTTGCCTGAAAGCGCTGGTGAAGATCCGCGCCGACATGGGCTACGGCGCACACCCCGACGAACCGCTGGTGATGAGCCGCAACCACCGCGGCATGTCCGTGCGCAGCTACCAGGCGCGCATGGCCATGTGGGTGGCCGAAGCCGGCCTGCCGGTTTCCGCCAGCCCGCACTGGCTGCGCCACACCCTGGCCAAGCGCGTGATGGCGCGCAGCGAGGCGCGCGACCCGCAGGGCATCGTGCAGGTGGTGCTGGGCCAGCGCAGCCGCGAAAGCACCGTCATCTACACCCTGCCCGACCGCGAGGCGGTCGAGGATGCACTGGAGTTGGCGCGATGAGCGGGCGGGTGAAGTTGATCGAAGAGCTGCCCGCCGACTTCTCTTTTCATGTCCCGGGCATGGGCTGTGGCCTTCGCCTGGAAGGCGCTACGGCGGTTCGGTCGATTTCGGTGAACGGCCACATTTTCGTTCGCAGCGCGTCGGGAGTGATCTATTGCGCCACCCGCCGATCGGGCATGAATCTTTCTGGCCGTTTTAACCTCAACGACCATGATCGCCGCGCGTGGTGTCGGTTGGCAGGCGTCCGTTTCAGTGCACTGAAAAAGGCAATTGCCCGCGAGCGGGATAGAGAAAAAAAGGAATCGAAAAGGCACGAGATCGAAGGTTTTCGAAAGAAAGCCGAACGCCTCGGCTTTCGCCTGGTCAAACCACGGGTGGCGAAAGCATGAACGCCGTAGCCCGCGAAGCCATCCCCGTGCCGATCCACCGCACCAAACGCAGCTGCTACAAGTGCGGCCGGCGCGTGCCGATCGACGAGCTGAACGTGCGGCGCACCACCAGCGGGGGCGCGATCTACACCTGCGCCCACTGCGCCAAGCCGCGCGTCGCGCGCAAGGCAGGTGCACGGTGAAGCGCGAGGAAGAGACCCGTGGCTATTTCAGCTACCTCAAGCCCGGCGAAACCGTCGAGCGCCTGCCGCCGGTGCCCGCCACCGTGGCCCTGGCCGAACTGACGCCGGCGCGCAAGCGTGCGCTGTGGCAGTGGATGCAGGCCAACGACCCCGCCACCGCCGACTACCTGGCCAACCTGAAAACCAACCCCGACGTGGCCGAGCTGGAAGCGTCCTTCGGCCCGGTGCGGCCGGTGGTGACCCTCGACTACATCCGGAGGGCGATCGGATGAGCCAGCGCACCGACGCCGAGAAGGCCGACCGCATCCGCGCCGAGGTGCACCTGCTGAGCCGTCTCAGCCGCAGCGGCGCCGACGAGCTGAAGTGCGTCTGCCCGCTGTGCCACGGCACCGTGTCCATGCGCGTGATCCGCCGCGATGCCGGTGGCCGCGTGGAACAGAGCCGCGGCGAGTGCACCACCACCGACTGCCTGGAATGGAACCAATGACCCGCTACGCCACCAACACCGACGTGAGCAGCGAGCGCAGCCGCGGCGAGATCGAACGCACGCTGCAGCGCTACGGCGCCGACCGCTTCGCCTATTCCAGCAGCCGCACCGAAGCGATGGTGGGCTTCACCTGCAGCGGCCTGATGGTGCGCTTCGTGCTGCCGATGCCGGACCCCGCATCACGCAAGTTCACCCATACCGAAGCCCGTGGCATGAAGCGCTCGCCAGCGCAGGCCCATGAAGCCTGGGAGCAGGCCTGCCGCCAGAAATGGCGCGCGCTGGCGCTGGTGGTGAAGGCCAAGCTGGAGGCAGTCGAATCCGGCATCACCACGTTCGAGAACGAGTTCCTCGCGCACATCGTGCTGCCCGATGGCCAGACGGTTGGCCAGCAGGCGCTGCCCCGGGTGCGCGAGGCCTACGCCAGCGGCCGCACGCCGCCCCTGCTGACCTTCGGGAGCTGAACCCATGCGCATCCTGTTCTGCGTGTTGATGATCGCCTGCGGCATCTACGTCGTGGGCCAGTTCCAGGCGGCGGGCGATCGCCTGGCCGCGGCCGTCATGGCCTGCGCGGTGATGGCATGGGTGTTCCTGCTGGCCCATCACATCGACCGGCTGCTGACCCAGTTGCCGGAGCGGATCATCCGCCGCGCCATGCGCACGCCGTACGTGCACCTGCCTGGCTACATGGAGCGGTTCTGGCTGTTGCGCCTGGGCCAGCGCGGCGGCGGTCAGAGCGGCCCGTATCCGCTGGTCGGCGCGCGCGTGCACCACATCCTGCGCAGCGACGACGACCGCCACTTCCACGACCACCCCTGGTGGTACCTCACCATCATCCTGCGCGGGGGCTACTGGGAAATCCGCCCGGTGCGGGTCGACGGCGTGGTGACGTGCGTGCGGCGCACCTGGCGCGGGCCGGGCAGCATCCTGCTGCGCCGCGCGGCGAGCTGGCACCGGCTGGAACTGCCCGCCGGCCAGACCGCTTGGACGCTGTTCTGCACCGGCCCGAAGGTGCAGGGCTGGGGCTTCCTGGTGCGCGGCGCCAAGGTGGGCTGGCGCGAATACCTGGGCGTGCCCGCCGGCGTCGGCGAGGACTGAGCCGATGGACCTGCAAGCCGCGATCGTGCAGCACCTGCGCCACATCACCGAGCCGTGCAACGTGGTGGAGCTGGCCCATGCGCTGGGCATCCTGGAACCCGGCGACGTGGTGCCGGATCGCCTGCGCGCGACGCTCACCGGCCTGGTGCGTCACCAGCGGATCAAGCGCCTGCACCATGGCGACGGCGTGCTGCGCTACGCACTGGTGACGGATAACCCTGCGCCGGCCGTGGCCGTCGCTCGCGCGCCAGCGACGCCAGCGGCACAGGCGCCCGCCGCGTCGCCGGGACTCGCGCTGCGCAAGCCGCATCCGGCCAACCACCGCTACGAGACCGGCGTCTCCGCCCGCGTGCTCGCCGTGCTGCAGGATGCCGCCGCGCCGATCCGGCGCACCGTGATCGAATCGCGCATCACCCCGCCGCTGAGCTCGCGGCAGGTGACCATGGCGCTTCAGGCCCTGCGCAAGAAGGGGCTGGTGCAGCGCCATGGCACCACCTCTTCGGCGACCTGGTCGCTGGCTGGTGCCGCCGATGCGCCAGCGGCGCCGAGCGCTCCGCCCAAGCTGGACACCGTGCGCCACGCGCTGCGGCAAGCCCGCCTTGCCGTCGACGCCGCGCTGCAGGCACTGGAGGCATGAGCATGGCCACGCAACAGTTCGGCCTGTTCAGCGGCAAGCCGGAGCGCCCGCGCATCGAGCGGCGCTCCCGCGGCGGTGCCGCCGCCGGCTACGCGGCCAAACCCGGCACCGGCCCCAAGGGCGAAACCTGCAACACCTGCGCGCACTGCCGCCTACGCGTGAGCCGCGGCGACCGCCGCTACTACAAATGCGCCCTGCTGCAGGGTCAGTGGACCCACGGCCGCGCCACCGACGTGGTGCTGCGCTCGCCGGCGTGCGCGAAGTGGCAGCGGGGGATTCCGCAGGTGACAACGATCAAGGGGAACCAGGATGTCGACTAGCTACGACCCTACCGACCCCGACAGGATGCGTTTGCCCGTCGGAACCACCTGCGGCGACTGCGTCCACATCTACCGTTGCAAGGCGATGTTCGGGCACGTCGAAACGGACACGTCGTGCGATTGGTCGCCCAGCCGGTTCCATCGCGCGCCGCCGCCGGCCAGAGACCACCCCAAGTAACCCCGCCCCGAACACGCCACCGGCTGCGCCCCGCGCGGCCTCCACCCCTTCACCTCCGCAGCAGGCTCCATGGCATCCATCCGCGAACTCAAGCAGCGCATCGACCTGCACGACCTGGCCGAGAAGCTCGGCCTGGAACGGCCGGGCGGGCGTGGCAACTACAAGAGCCCGCACCACGCGGACAGGAACCCCAGCATCTCGATCTTCGACGGCGGCAAGGCGTGGAAGGATTTCAGCGGCCCGGACGGCGGCGACTGCATCAGCCTGGTGCGGTTCGTGGAGAACATCGACAGCGTGCCCGACGCCATGCGCCGGCTGCACGAGATCTACGGCATCCCGTTCGACAAGCCCGACAACCCGCAGCCGCGCGCCGAGCGAACCCGCGAGGAATACCTGGCCGACCAGTGCAAGGCGCAGGCGCCGCTGGCGGTGCCGTACCTGGTGAAGCGCGGGGTGAAGGCGGAAACCGCGGAGTGGGCGATCAAGCGCGGCGCGGTGGGCTTCAACACCTGGACCAGCGACCGCGTGCCGGAGGGCACCATCGGCCACGGTGGCCCGGCGGTGGCGTTCGTGTGCCGCGACTTCGCCAACATGCAGGTGCAAGCGGTGGACTTCCGCTACCTGGAGCCGGAACTGAACGGCGGGGTGAAGACCAAGAGCCTGGGCGTGAAGGATGGCCAGCCATGGTTCGTCGACCGCCAGCACGTGCAGCGGGCCAAGCGCGTGTACATCTTCGAGAGCGCGATCAACGCGCTCTGCGCCGAGGCCTGCGGGCTGAAGATGGCCGCGGCGATCGCGCTGCGCGGCACCGGCAACGCCAGCAACATCGACTGGCGGTTCCTGGCTGGCAAGCAGGTGGTGATCTGCATGGATGCCGACGATCCCGATGACAAGGGCGTGCGCCCGGGCGCGAAGGCGTCGTGGGCGCTGTACGACGCGCTGACCGCGTTGGACATCGGCGCGATCATGGTGGACCAGAAGGAATGGTACGAGCTGGGCTACAACGACGCGGCCGACATCGCCGAGCGCGGCGGGCTGGATCTGCTGCGCACCATGCTGGAGGCCTACGAGCCGTGGGTGATCCCCGGCCTGGTCGGCAAGGATGGCCCCGCCGGCCAGCAGCGCGTGTACCTGCCCGGCCACGACTTCGCCGTGTACTGGAAATTCCGCGCGCTGCCCGACTTCACCCGCTTCGTGGGCAAGGTGGAGAACAACGTGGAGGGCGGCAAGGACACCTTGGTGATCGACGACCTGGCCGGCTTCCGCGTGGCGTCGGTGAGCCGCGTGACGATTCAGGGCGCCACCGCCACGATGAGCGGCGAGGAAGACGCCCAGCCCAACACCGTATTCGCGGTGAGCGTGCAGACCGCGCGCCACGGCGCCAACCTGATCCGCCGCGTGTTCAGCGACGAGCGCCTGCACAACATCGAGCACTGGAAAAAGCTGGGCCCGGTGTTCAACCCCAACCGCTTCGCCCGCATGATCACCGTGCTCGAGCGCAGCGCCGAGTGCGGCGCGCGCGACGCGCTGAATTTCGTGGGGCTGGCGTGGCGGCAGGGCCGCCCGGTGGTGAACGAAGGGCCGGACTGCTACTTCACCGAGCCGGAAAAACAGTGCCCGTATTCCACGCTGAGCTTCCCCAGCGGGCAGGCCAGCGATGCGCGCCGGGTGATCGAGGCGTACCAGGCCACCTTCCGCGAGAACGCCGCCACCCAGCTGATCACCTGGTCACTGGGCGGGCACCTGAAAGCCTTCCTCGGCTTCTGGCCGCACATGATCGTGCAGGCCGACAAGGGCAGCGGCAAAAGCACGCTGATCAAGCGGCTGGAACGCACCATCGGCATGACCATGTTCGGCGGCCAGAGCCTGCAGACCGAGTTCCGCCTGCTCACCAGCGTGTGCCACACCAGCCACCCGGTGGGCTGGGAAGAGATCAGCGCGCGCCGGCAGGACGTGATCAACGTGG
This sequence comes from Rhodanobacter sp. UC4437_H4, assembly GCF_052978425.1. Classification (NCBI taxonomy): domain Bacteria; kingdom Pseudomonadati; phylum Pseudomonadota; class Gammaproteobacteria; order Lysobacterales; family Rhodanobacteraceae; genus Rhodanobacter; species Rhodanobacter sp. UC4437_H4. Next base: position 3,535,537 of record NZ_CM129673.1, on the reverse strand, counting down.
CCGTGGCCATGCTGCAGGAAAGCTACCAGTTCACGCTGACCCGCCGCGGCAGCGACCTCACCGAGTTCCTGATCAGCGCACCGGTGCTGCTGGCCGGTGAAGACGTGCCGGTGCGCAGCCTCACCGGCAAGGTGATCCGCGCCGACCTCACCGGCCGCAAGGGCCCGCTGATGCCGGAGACCATCCCGCGCTTCCCTATGCGGCAGTGGTTGCAGTACCTGGCCACCATGACCCGCGAGCAGGTGCAGTCGCGCCTGGCCGAGTGGGAGCAGTGGTGCTGGGACGGCTGCCGCGCCCGCAACGGCGACACCGGCGCCAGCCGCATGGTGCGCAACTACGCCGCCATCGCGCTCACCTGGGCGCTGCTGTGCGAGTTCGCCGGCATGGCCCGCGAGACCGGCGAGTTCCTGCGCGACCTGCGCGCCGAGATGAACAAGCACATCGCCGAAACCAGCGGCGACCGCGAGCCGTGGGTGTGGATCCTCGAAACCGCGTTCAGCGAGATCGAAAGCCACCAGTTCCTGCACCCGTACGCCTTCGACCTGATCGGCGAGGAGGAAGTGATCATCCTGCGCCCGCAGTTCGTGATGGATCACCTGAGCACCACCAACCGCCTGCGGGACATGTGGAACGGCCTGCCGGTGAAATCCGGCCGCATCTTCAAGCGCCAGCTGCAGCACGCCGGCGTGATCGTGGAAGACGAGCTGGACCGCCGCATCAACAACCGCCGCTTCGCCCACATGACCGCGCTCAGCCTGAAAAAGCTGGCCGAGTACGGGCTTTACATCAGCCAACCCGACGACACCAACCTCGCACCGCCCGCCTGGGCGCATGCGGCCAATGAGTAACAGGAGCACTGCCATGCAACTGAAGATCAATTCGTATGTGACGATCGACAACAAGCACGTGATCAGAGCGCTTGCCGATGCGGACGAATACACGCTGCAGCAGCTTGGCCTGGCCAAGGTTCACGAGACCGAGATGGTGGTGCGCCGGCCGCCACCTGATGAAGCTCGCCAGACCCCGACGATCGAGCACGTAATCACCGCAGCCAGTCGCGGCGATCTTCCCGAGTTCATCGAGCGCGCCCGTCAGTTTCTGGACGAACAAGGCGTGTTCGTGCGCACCGATCGCCTGCTGGCCAAGCTGCGGGAGGTGGCCCATGCTTGAGACCCGCGAAATCCGCTTCTTCTGCGTCTGCGGCGCCATCGGCGGCGGCGCCCTCGGCTTCCAGCGTGGCAGCGCCCGCGTGGGCAACCTGCAGGCGAAGTTCCGCTGCATCGGCAGCGTCGACGTCAACCCGGCCGCGTGCCGCGACTTCGAGCGCCTGGTGGGCAGCAAGGCCACGGTCATGGATCTCTTCAGCCGCGACCAGTACATCGCCTGGCACGGCAAGGAGCCGCCGGCCGGCTGGCGCGAAGCCACGCCGGCGGATCTGCGCCGTGCGGCTGGCAACGAGCGGCCCCACATCATCTTTACCAGCTCGCCGTGCAAGGGTTACAGCGGCCTGCTCAACGAGGCGAAGTCCAAGACGCGCAAATACCAGGCGCTCAACGAGCTGGCCCTGCGCAGCGTGTGGCTGTCCATGGAAGCCTTCGCGGATGACCCGCCGGAGTTCTTCATGTTGGAAAACGTCCCGCGCATCGCCACCCGCGGCCGCCACCTGCTGGACCAGTTGCGCAGCATGCTGGAGCACTACGGCTACGCGGTGGCCGAGACCACCCACGACTGCGGCGAGCTTGGCGGCCTGGCGCAGAGCCGCAAGCGCTTCCTGCTGGTGGCGCGCCACCAGGCCAAGGTGCCGCCGTTTCTGTACGAGCCGCCGTGCCGGCCGCTGCGCGCGGTCGGTACCGTGCTCGATCGCTGCCCGCTACCGGGCGACGTCGAGCGCGCCGGCCCGATGCACCGCGTGCCGAGCCTGCAGTGGAAAACGTGGGTGCGCCTGGCCTTCGTCAAGGCGGGCAGCGACTGGCGATCGCTGCAGCAGTTGCGCGTGGTCGACGGCATGCTGGCGGACTTCGGCATCGCGCCGGAGGCGACATGGAACAACGGCGTGCTCGGCGTGCAGCGCTGGGACGAGACCAGCGGCACCGTGGCGGGCGCATCGCGGCCGGGCAACGGCAATTTCAGCGTGGCCGATCCGCGGTTCGCCAGCAGCGGCAACAGCTACGGCCAGTACGGCGTGCGGCGGTGGGGTGACAGCTCCGGCGCGATCATCGCGGTGAAATCGCCAGGGCAAGGCACGTTCGCGGTGGCTGATCCGCGCTGCCCGTCGACGAAGCACAACAACTGCTTTCGCGTGGTCGCCTTCGATCACGCCGCCGGTACCGTCACCGGCGGCGGTCACCCTTCCGCCGGCGGGCAGGCCGTCGCCGACCCGCGCCAGCCGGGCCAGCCATTCGCCAAGTACGCCGTCACGCCCTACGACAGCCACAGCGGCACAGTCATCGGCGGCAGCACCACTGGGCAGGGCGCGTTCGCCGTCGCCGACCCACGGCCGCGCATGGACCGCTCCGCAGGCCATTACCTCACCGGCGGCCACTACGGCGTGTTGCCCTACGACGCCACCAGCTACGCGGTCACCGGATCGGCCTGCCACGACAACGGCCACTGGTCCGTCGCCGACCCGCGCATGCCGGCGGCCACCGACAAGCTGCAGGCGATGATCCGCGCACTGGACGGCACCTGGCACCGCCCGTTCACCACCTTCGAGCTGGCCGCGCTGCAATCGCTGGTGGATCCGGAAACCCAGCTCGAACTGGACGGCCTCAGCGACCAGGCATGGCGCGAACGCATCGGCGACGCCGTACCGCCCGACGCCGCCGAAGCCATGGCCTGCACCTTCGGCCGCACCCTTCTTGCCGCCTGGAGCGGCCAGACGTTCTTCCTCGACAGTTGCCCGATCTGGGTGCGACCGGTGGCGGTGGCGATCGCGTTGCCGGGATATGCCACAGCGGAGGCCGCATGACCCGCCACAAAAGCTGGCCCAAGAAAGACCTGCCCAAGCCCTGGACGCCGAAGAAGTACCGCCCGCCCCTGCCGGCGCTGGTCACCGACCACGCCCTGGTGCGCTACATGGAGCGGGTGATGCAGATCGACGTGGAGCGGCTGCGCAGCGAGCTGCTCGGCGACGGCCGCGCCGAACTGATCCGCACCATCGGCACCGGCCACCTGCACACGCCCGAAGGCGCCACCCTGGTGGTGCTGGACGGCAAGATGGTCAGCGTGCTGCGCACCGATGAACTGAAGCAAGGCGCGCGGGTTCGGCGGTCGACGCCATAGCGCCGGAGACGACATGACAACCACGACCGTCGAACGAAACAACGAAACGCGCAGCGCCACGGCACCCCCGAAGTTCTACGTGGTGTGGATTGATACCGACCTTGGTTACGGGGAGCCGGACTGGGAGATGAACTCCGCCCCCAAGCCCTACGAGCTCGCTGAGCAGGAGGCCGCCGAATGCCTGGCGCACGGCTTCTTGTCGCTGATCCTCCCGGAAGGCGAAACGCCGCGCGCAGATGGCCACTTCTCCAACCCGGAAACCGATCCCGAACTGCCCTTCACCCCCTAGGAGAAACCCATGCAACTGGTCGAATTCCCCGAACAGACCGTGATCTATGCCAAGGATCAGCCGGAGTACAACCCGCTGCCGGCGCACCGCGTTCCGGACAGCGACACCGGCGAGATCATCTGCTGCTGGAAGCTGAGCTGGCGCGAACGCCTGCGCGTGCTGTGGCGCGGCGTGGTGTGGCACCACATCCTCACCTTCCACCAGCCGTTGCAGCCGCAGCGGCTGGCGGCGGAGAAGCCGGCGATGGACGTGCAGTGATGGCCAAGCCCAACAACGACAAGACGCTGGCGAAGTCAGTAGGTGAAGGCTGGGATGCGTGGGGTGCCGCTTGCGGCTTCACCAGCTGGGCGAAAGCGGCTGAAGCCATCGGGATCACCGTTGCGCAGATGGTGACGATCCGCAAGAAGGAACCGCGCAAAACGATCCGCCTCGCGATGGATGCCGTGCTGTCGCAGCGGTGGCATGGTCGGGTAGACACCACCACGATCTGCGAATGGTACGAAACGTACTGGCGGGAGCGGCAGGTGCGAATCAGTCCCTGCCCCATGTTCGATACTCGGCACGAATTGACCGTGGCCGACTGTTTCGATGACGGCCTGTCACACGTCTATTGCACTTGTGGCTGGGTTGGGCCTGGCGCGCTGGGCGATGAAGGGGCTGTGGAGCTTCACAATCGCCCACGCGGTTTCGGCATTGATCCGGCTACGCCGTGGGTGGTGCACGAGAACCCACCCGCTGGCATCGACGTCGATCCGGACGAGCTGCCATTCTGAGCCGCACGCTTTCCCGTTGACCTTGCCGCCCGACCCGCACACGGTCATGCAGCATGGGAAAGCTGCGGCCACGCCTCACTGAAGTCCGGTTTCACTGCCTCGATTGCGATTACCGCTTCGAGGCGGAGCCCGTGCGGGTGGAGGACGCGCCCGAAGACGAGTGGCACCCCTGGCGCTACATCGGCACCTGTCCGGCCTGCGGCGACGAGTGCGAGCAGGAGCGCCAGCAGCGCGGCCTGCTGAAAGCCTGGGCGCACGCCACCGGGCCGAAGACCGCCGAGGGGTTGGCCAACACCGCGAAGAACCTGGACGGCCACCCCACGCCGGAAGAGGCGGCGCGCACGCGCTTCAACGGCTTGAAGCACGGGCTGACCGCGCGGGCGGCCACCTACTGGCCGAGCAAGCCGGGCGGTTACCCCAGCTGCAAGGATTGCCAGTGCGTCAGCACCCGCGGCGCCTGCCCGCAACGGATGGAGCTGTATTTCCGCCACCACCTGGCGTTCACCGCCGGCGACCCGTCGCTGCTGACCGAACTGAATGCCGACCTGCACGCCAACCTGCGCAGCATCATCAACTTGATGATCCTGGACGTGCTGGCGGACGGCAGCACGATCCGTGCGCCATCCTGGTACTACGACAAGGATGGCCACTTCCACCTGGCGCAGTACGAGGACAAGGAAACCGGCCAGATGGTGGCGCTCACCGAGCTGCGCGAGCACCCGATGCTGAAGCGCATCGGTGAGTGGGTGGCCAAGATCGGCTTGTCGCTGAGCGACATGGGCATGACGCCGAAGGCGAAGGAAGCCAGCGAGGATGCGGTGGGCTACCTGGCCGGCCAGGCGCAGCGGCAGGAGAGCCAACTGGAGTACCAGAAGCGCAGCACGCTGGCGCTGGAGGATCTGAGCAACCTGATCGCCCGCAGCCGCGAGAACACCGCGCGCGACCCGGTGCTTATCGAACACCAGCAGCAGGCCGGCGAAAATGGCTGAGCGCGTATCCCGCGCCGAGCGCTACCGGCTGCAGCACGTGGCCGAGCGCGAGGTGATGCGCTTCGCCGGCGACCACGCGCTGTGGCACAAGCACGTGCACAACGTGACGCTGGACCCGATGCAGGTGCTCAAGTGCATCGAGATGGACCGCCACCGCAACACCATCGACTTCAGCAGTCGCCGCACCGGCAAAACGGCGGTGAAGGAGATGTACCTGCTGAAGCAACTGGCCACCGCGCCGGACCAGGAACTGGGCATCGTCGCCCCGCGCGAAGCGCAGTCGCTGGTGAACCTGAACTATCACCTGGACGCGATCCGCCGCAGCCCGATCCTGACCGCCCACCTGAACTATCGCAGCGGACGCCAGCAGTTCGCCGACACGTACTACCAGTTCGCCAATCGCTCGATGGCCCGGGCCTACGGCATCATGGCCAACGTCGACGGCGGCGATCTCACCGCGGCATCACTGGAAGAGGTGGACGACATGCCGCGCGACCGGCTCTATGGCCGTTTCCTGCTGATGATGGGCAGCACGCGCCGTCTTGGCGCCAGTGAGGACAGCAAGAACGATCCGCAGATCCGCATCACCGGCGTATTCAAGGGCGCCGACACGCTGAGCGAGATGATCGCCGGCGGGCAGTACCACGTGCTGCCCACGGTGGACGTGCACCTGGGCATCGAGCTGGGCATCTTGAACGCCAGCTTCATGGAGCAGATGCGCGCCGAGCTGGACCCCGACGAGTACATCCGCCAGCTGCTGTGCAAGAACATCTCCAGCCGCAACCTGATCTGGGAAAACAAGGTGCGCGCGGCGATGCAGTTGGGCCTGAAAAGCGGGCTGGAGCTGGCCGAGCCGATGCCCGGCGGCGCGCGCTACCCGCGCCGCGGCATCGTGAGCTTCGGCTACGACGCCGCCGGCCACGGCGAGAACCCAGCCAGCTCCAAGCATGCGCTGGTGGTGACCGAGCAGATCGGCAACTTCATCTTTTTCCCGTTCGTGAAGTTCTGGCCGGCCGGTACCGGCGAGCCGGAGGTGCAGAAAGACATCGTGGCGTTCTGGCGCTACTTCCGCCCGGACTACGCCATCGGCGACGCGTTCGGCGTGGGCATGCTCACGGCCTTGAACGATGAGCTTTTCCGCGAGGGTCTGACCGACATCGACCGCCGCGCGATCGGCGATGGCGAGAGCACGGCCAGCACCTGGCCGGAGTGGGCGTTCAGCCCGATGCGCTTCGAGGGCATGACGAAACACCAGATGGCGCACGCGATGCGCACCGTGTTCCACAACGACGCCGCGGTGCTGCCGTACTTCGACGACCAGGACATGGCCAACCGCGAGACGGCCAGCCTGCGCCAGTTCGCGCGGCAGCTGCCGAACATCGTGGCCAAGCCGACCAAGACCAGTTACTCCAGCTACAAGATGGCCAACCCGAAACTCGGCGATGACGGCTTCGACGCCGCCATGGCGGCGGTGTGGGCGCTGGCCACGCGCGGCACGTCGCACGCGCCCACCATCATCCTGTCCACCAGCCACAGCCGCGCGCGCCTGCTCGAGCGCGCGGCATAGGAGTACGCCATGGGTATCCTCGACCGCCTGTTCGGCAACAAGCCCACGGCAAGCATTGCCAGCGCCGGCAACGCCGCGGCGGAGCAGGCACTGCCCGGCGAAGTAGCCCGCGGCAGCAGCGAGCAGGGCTCGCGCAGCACGGCGGAGGACCAGCTGAAGCGGCTGTACCGCCAGTTCTACGTGGACGTGGAGCTGCGCCAGACCATCATGGACATCCGCACCATGGACCGGCTCGACGGCCGGGTGAAATCCATCCACCGCCGCACCAGCCGCGCCGCCGCCAAGGGCGGCATCAAGCTGGTGGCGCCAGGCCAGCCGAAGTGGCTGCAAGCGGAGTTCGACAGCTTTTGCCGGCGCCTGCACCTGGACCGCCGCGACAAGCTGGAGAGCGACATCCGCGGACTGATGATGGAGGGCAACCTGTGCATGCAGTGGGTGCTGGACGCCAACCAGGCGCAGGTGCTGGGATGCGCCCGCATGCCCTCGGAATCCATCGTGCCGATGGTGAGCCCGTCCGGCGTGTTCGATCACCCCGAGAAGGCGTTCGTGCAGCGGGACATCTACGCCAACCGCGACATCGCCAGCTTCGGCCTGTGGCAGATGAGCCACGCCCGACTCACCCCGGACAACTACGACGACTTCGGCTCCATGGGCCGGCCCTACCTCGACGCCACCCGCGCCGTGTGGAAAAAGCTGACCAGCACCGAGGAGGATCTGGTGATCCGCCGGCGCATGCGTGCGCCGCTGCGCATGTCGCACGTGCTGGAAGGCGCCGGCAAGGAAGACATGGATGAATACCGCGCCGGCGTGGAGCGCGACCAGGCCGCCGGCAACTTCCGCGATTACTTTCTCAACCGCAAGGGCGCGGTAACCGCGCTGCAGGGCGACGCCAACCTGGATCAGATCGGCGACGTGAACCTGCTGATCGACACGTTCTTCAGTGGCGCCCCCGCGCCCAAGGGCCTGTTCGGGTATATCGGCGAGATGGCCCGCGACGTGCTGGACGACCTCAAGGCCGACTTCTTCGACGAGCTGGACGCGCTGCAGGACAACGCGGCGTGGACCTACCAGCAGGGCTTTCGCCTGCACCTGCTGCTGCGCGGGCGCAACCCGGACGCCTACGAGTTCAGCGTGGAGTTTGCCGAGCGCCGCACCGACACGCCGAACCAGCGCGCCGACCACGCCCTGAAGCTGCAGGCGCTGGGCCTGCCCCGGCAAGTGGTGTGGGGGGCCGCCGGCATCGACATCGCCGCCGCCGAGCGCGCCAGCGAGCAGGAGAAGGCGGACGGCGACCCGTACCCGAACGGCGACGGCGCACCGCCCGGCACCACCCAACTGCCGCCCTCGAAAGCGCCACGCGTCAGCGTGACGCCCGGCAACGCGCGCAAGGGTGAGAGCGCCACCAACATCAGCACCACCACGCACTGATGGCCAGCGGAGCCGCCCAAAAAGCCGCCATCGACAAGGCCGTGAAAGCGGCCCGGGCGCAAATGGTGGCGTACGGCAACGAGCAGGCCGAGGCCGTGCGGCGGCTGCTGGAGCTGGTCGCCAACGCCATCCGGATGGAGCTGCTCAGCCTGCAGGACGGCGGGCGCGACGTGTTGCCCGGACAGATCCCCAGCCTGCGCGCCTTCCTCGGTGGCCAGACCGACCAGCTGCTGCAGCGGTACCGCGAGATCGTGTATGCGGCCCTGCCGGAGAGCGCGCGGCTCGGCGCCGCCGGCATCCTGCCGCTGACCGGCAGCGGGCTGAGCGTGGACGCGGTGGTCACCCAGACCATGGCCTGGCTCACCAGCTTCCGCGCGGCCGATGGCCTGCAGCTCAGCGACCGGCTATGGCGCGTGGCCAGCACCGCGCAGGCCGAGCTGCGCACGGTGATCGAGAACGGCATCATGCGCGGCCAATCCAGCTACCAGGCCGCGCTGGAATACATCCAGCAGGGCAAGCCGGTGCCGAGCGCGCTGGGCCTGGGCATGCAGGCGCGCCAGGCCGCCACGCTGGCGGCCAAAGCGGAAGCGCTGTTGGTGAACCCGCAAGGCGACGTGCTCTACGCCGCGCACCGCGTGGTGCGCACCGAGATGAACCGGGCCTACGTGGAAAGCAACGTGGCCAGCCTGGCGCAGCACCCGGACGTGATCGGCATCCGCTACCTGCTCAGCCCGCTGCACCCGAAGACCGACATCTGCGACCTATACGCCCGGGCCAACCTGTTCGGTCTCGGCCCGGGCGTGTACCCGCCCAGCGAACTGCCCTACCCGGCGCACCCGAACACCCTGTGCACGATCGAGGCAGTGTTCATCGACGAGGTGACCGACGCCGACCGCGCCGGCAAGCAGACCGCGTTCGAGTGGCTGGCCACCCAGCCGGCCGCCGTGCACGAGGGCGTGCTGGGTGGCAAGCAGAAAGCCGCCGCGTTCGCCGCTGGCCAACTGCACGAGACCGAGCTGCTGGCGCCGTGGCGCCAGATCAGCGCTCGCCTGGGGGGCACCGCATGAAAACCGATGGCCTGTGCTGCCCCGGCTGCGGCAAGAAGCTGCTGGTGGACAACGTGCTCACCGCCCGCGTGGTGCGCCTGGGCGAGAAAGAGAGCCACGCCCGCTGCAACCGCTGCAAGCGATGGATCACCGTGCCGGTGGTGCTGGCGCCGGCGCGCACGCTTTCCCGTTGACAAGCCGAAACCCGCCGCACACGGTCATTCATGGCAGCGGGAGTCCCGCCGCGACCATGGCAGTGGCGCGGCGGGACGATTTTCGGAGACGGCGATGATGCGCAAACGGTTACTGGCGATTGCACTGGCATGGCTGGCCACGCCGCTGGCTGCCCCGCGTATCTTCCGGCTCGACAACAACGACCCGCCGCCCGGCGCCAAGCGCTTCATGTGCGGCCTGGACGGGGTGAAGCTGGCGGAAGGCTCGCCGCGCACCACGGTCACCATCATCCGCACCGGCACGTTCAGCGACCCGCGCTACGGCACCTTCGAGATCACCCGCGACATGCTGCTTGGCATGGTGCGCAACTTCGACGCCCGCACCTACGGCCAGGACATCTTCATCGACGTGGCGCATGAGCCGGCCAACGGCGCCGCCGCGAAGATCCTCAGCCTGAAGGTGGACAGCAACCGCCTGCGCGCCGACGTGGAGTTCACCCCGTACGGCGTGGCCGCGGTGAAGGACCGCGGCTTCGTGTACCTCAGCGCCGAGTTCGTCGACAACTTCGTCGACAACGAGGCCAACCAGTCTCACGGCCCGACGCTTCTTGGCGCCGGGCTCACCACGCGCCCGGTCATCAAGCGCATGGACCCCGTCACCCTCGCCGAGGGCGACAGCGAACACCCGGTGTTCTTGCACCCGGAGCTGATCCGTCAACTTTCCGAATCCCTGGAGCAGACCACCATGAACTGGCTCGAAACCCTGCGCGCCAACCTGCGCGCGCTGAAGCTCAGCGAAGAAACCATCACCTCCATCTGCGCCGCCTACGAGGCGGCCGCGAAGAACCTGGGCGAGGACGCCACGGCTCACAAGGGCCTGGTCGACAGCCTCACCGCCACCGGCAAGACCCTGGCCGAAGCCGGCCACAGCGGCCCGATCACGCTGACCGTGCAGGCCCCCGCCGGCAAGATGCTGAGCGAGGCCGACATCACCAAGCTGCTGGACGATCGCGAAGCGGCGCGCGTCAATGCCGCCACCAAGCTGGCCACCGACAAGGCCGCCCGCGTCAAGCAGTTCAGTGATGCGATCGCCGCCGCGCAGGGCCTGTCCGACGACACCCGCAAGCAGCTCGGCGAGAACGTGGAGGGCCTGATCACCGGCGACATGACCGAGGCGCAGGTGAAGGCGCTGGCGGAGAACCAGATCGCGCTGGGCAACAAGATCGAGTCGGCCACCAAGCTGGCGGAACTGGGCTACCCGATCCGCTCGGGCGTCACCCATATCACCGTGGACGACAGCAACCAGATCAAGGCGCTGAGCGAGAAGGTGCGCAAGGGCCTGCAGCAGACGCAGGAAGCGTTCAACGGCAAGCTGGCGTTCGTGGAGGAGGCCAAGCAGAGCCCCTTCATCAAGACCATGCTGGCCGAGTTCGACCGCGACCACGCCTACCAGTTGCACCAGGAAGCCAAGATGCTGGCCGGCGGCCCGGTCAACACCGGCGACCTGACCATCCCGGCCACCGTGCAGCGCGCGGTGATCGAGCAGGTGTACCAGCGCCTGGACATCCTGAGCCTGGTGAACGCCAGCGTGGACCCGACGACCGGCGCCACGCACACCATTCCGTACCAGACCCGCGACACCAGCGCGGTGATGAACGGCGGCATCGTGTACGAGGGCCAGCCGATCCACCGCGCCGGCATCGCGCAGGCGCTGGACTACGCCTACATCGAGCCGCGCAAGCTGGCGATGGAACTGAGCAACGAGGCGGCGTTCTTCAGCCGCAACAGCACGGTCATCAACTTCGACGCCTGGGCCCGCAACATCGTCAGCAACGCGCAGGTGATGCGCGAGCTGGTGGCCGCCGCCATCGCCAACCGCATGTTGCGCGACAGCGACGCGTTCAGCGTGGTGGACGTGGCCGTCGGCACCGCCACCACCGCGTACACCGGCGCGGCCAATGGCTACAAGACGGCCAGCTTCCCGGTGGTGCGGCCGTACCAGGCGCGCGACCTGCAGGGCAATGCCGTGGGTGCCGCCGAGCAGCCGATCGTGGTGAAGGACGGTGCCACCGTGCTGGCCGAGTTCGACGGCAGCGGCACCCAGGCCGCGGGCAAGTACTACCGCGTGCTGAGCTACAACCTGGGCCTGTTCCAGATCTGCGACCAGACCGGCGCCGCCAGCGCCCCGGCCGGCGCGGTGACCATCGGCTACAGCTACACCACCAACGTGCTGAAGGTGGACACCGACGTCGCCGCGGGCAGCACCTATGAAAAGCAGATGAACAAGATTCTGCAGGCCGTGGGTGCGCGCAAGGCCACGCTGAGCCAGCAGCGCTACGTGAAGCCGGACTTCTTCCTGGCCAGCGACGTGCTCACCAACATGATCACGGACGCGGAGCAGTTCAGCGAGGCCAGCAGCCGCGCGGATGCCGGCATCGACGGCCAGGGCAACCTGCAGCCGGTGAAGGGCATTCCGGGCTGGGCGACCGATGCCCCCGGCATCGACCTGGGCGACGAACGGATGCTGATCGGCCAGCGCGCGAACTTCTGGTACACGATCGCCAAGACGTTCCAGACCGGCGTGCCGTACGAGATTTTCGACAGCAACGGCAAGGCCCTGGGCAAGCGCGGAGCGTACGGCGAGGAGTACAGCTCGCTGCACATCCCGAAGCCGCTGCGCAGCCGCTTCACGTCGATCCTGGCGTACAGCGTCACCAACGCCCGCGGCGCCTGATAGCCAACCCCGGAGCCGGGAGGGCGCGCCAGCGCCCTCCCTTTCCGCCATACAAGGGCCCGACCCATGAACCAGATCCCCGTCACCAACACCACGGAACACAACCTGCACGTCGGCGGCCACGTGCTGCGCCCCGGCGAGACCATGCACGTGGACGCGCACCTGGTGCCGCCAGGCAAGGGCGAAACCAGCGCGCCGGCGGACACCGCGCCCCCGCTGAACCACGTGCAGGAACTGCAGAAGGCCAAGAGCGATATCGTGATCGCCGAGCTCACCGCGCTGAGCCTGGACGATCTGCACGCGCTGGAAGCGCTGGAAGCATCCTCCAGCAAGCCGCGCAAGGGCGTGCTGGAAGCGATCACCGCCGAGCACCTGCGCCGCGCCAGCGAGGAAGGCGACAACGGCGACAACAACAGTGGCGACAACGGGGCCAGCGAGGAAGGCGACAACGGTGACAACAACGGTGGCGACAACGGGGCCAGCGAGTAACCGATGCTCACCCTGGCCAGCCTGCTGCCCGACTACAAGGCCTCGCTGCGCGATGCAGCGAGCGTCTTCACGGGCACGCCGGCCGGCGCCGATCCGATCGCCAACCCGGCCGACCCTGACGCCGATTTCAAGCGCCACCTGCTGACCGCGGTGCGCGCCATCGGCATCGACGGCAAGCGCAGCTGCACCAAGCTCGGCCAGCTCGCCCTGCAGGCGGGCGTGGCGGTGTACAGCGACGTGCCGGCCGACATCCTGGAGCCGAAGGCCAGCGACTGGGGCGTCGGCACCCTGCCGGCGTGGCAACAGCCGGCCGGCGCCTTGCCGGTGGCACGGCTCACCGTGGACGCCACCGACACGCCGCTGCTGGTGCTGTCGCCGCCGCCCAGCGCGGAGCAGATCGCTGCGTTCGGAGCCACCTGGCGCTACTACTACCTGGCCACGCCGGTGCTGACCGACGCCGGCAGCACGCTGAAGGAAGGCGACCGCGACCTGATCATCCTTCGCGCGATGGTGGAAGCCACCCGCGAGCTGGTGAACCGCAACCTGCACAAGCCGGTGCAGCTGAGCCCCGGCAGCGGCAGCTACCCCAGCAACCAGACGCCGGCGAGCTGGCACCAGGCGCTGCTGGCCGAATACAAGGCGGCGGCGTGATGGCCGGCCCCGTGTTCAACCTCACCCATGACGCCGACAAGATCGGCCGCGCGCTGACGCAGGCCACCGACGTGGCCGTGACCGAGATCGACAAGGCGCTGGGGCGCGGCAGCATCGAAGTGGCGCGCGAGATGGCACGGCAGGCGCCGAAGTACCGCAGCGAGCTGGCCAACAGCATCGCCGCCGAGCGCGTGGGCCTGCTGCTGCACATGGTGCGCGCCCGCGGCAAGACGTACGGCCCCTACGTCAACGACGGCACCGGCCCCGGCGGCGTGATGCCGATGGCCGAGGCGCTGAACTGGGTGCAGCGCAAAGGCATCACCCCGCGCACGCCCGGCATGAGCCTGCGCAGCCTGGCCGCGCTGATCCGCCACAGCATCGCCAGGAAAGGCATCAAGGCCAACCCGTTCGCCGACCGCACGCTGCAGGCCATGCTGCCGCGGCTGGATGCGCTGCTCGATGCCGCCGCCGACAAGGCGCTGGCCACGGTGGCCAAGTCGTGAGCACCAAGGGCGACCGCATCAAGTACCTGGCCACCGCGCTGGCTGCGCAGTTCCCCGCGCGCGGCGTGACGCGCAGCTTTCGCATGCACGCCGAGCGTAACGACAGCGAGCTGGCGCCTGGCCTGTTCACCGTGATCGGCAACGGCGTGGCCGACTACCCGTACGAGCACAGCGACTACAGCCCCGGCCTCGATGCGCCGGCGCAGACCGAGCTGGGCGCGCTGCAACTGATCATCACCGGCCAGATCAAGCTGGCCGAGGGCAGCGACGGCGAAGCGGTGGAAGGCGCCGAGCTGGACATGCTGGCCGACCTGGAAGCGTTCGCCAACGCGGCGATCGCCGACGACAAGCTGGTCACCCTGCGCCTGCTCAGTGCGCGGCAGAGCGCCCAGCTCGACACCCCTTACGGCTGGATCCACACCGAGTGGCTGCTGCCACTGCTGGAGGCATGAGATGGCACGCGAGAAAACCACGCCGATCGACCAGCCCGCCGATGGCACGCTGTCGCCGGCGATCACGGGCGACGATGCCGGCGCTGCAGCCAGCGAAGCCGACACCCTGGTCGGATTGCTTCAGCAGGCCGCCGCCAAGCCCATCGCACCCACCCGCACCCGCGACCGCGACCCCGCCGACCGCGAAGCCTGGAAGCGCGAGCGCGCCCGGCAACTCGGCCACCACCGCTGATATCTGACCCACCACACCGCCCCACGGCCAAGCGCCAGGCCATCGGAGAAGCACCATGAGCAAGATCCTGTTCCGCAAGAAAACCCTGCTGGCGGCCAAGGAAGTCACCTATGGCGTGGCTGCCGCGCTCGACGCCGCCACCAACGCCATCCAGACCAGCCAGCTCGCCATCAGCCCGCTCGAGGGCGACGCGCTGAACCTCAACCTGGACAAACCCAACTTCGGCGCGGATCTCGGCACCATGGTGGGCAAGCACGTGATGGTGACCTTCCGTGTGCCGGTGGCCGGCAGTGGTGTCGCCGGCACGGCGCCCGCCTGGGGCGTGCTGCTGGCCGGCTGCGGCCACACCGAGACCTTGCTGGCCGACGACGCCGGCCCGCCCGTGACGGTGGCCAGCGCGGTGTACACCCCGGGCGATGACAGCGACTCGCTGACCATGAAGTTCGTGCAGGACAAGACCCTGCACCAGATCACCGGTGCGCGCGGCAGCGTGAAGCTGGTGACCGCCAAGCGCGAATATGCTTGGTTCGAGTTCAGCTTCATGGGCCTGTTCAACGCGCCGACCAACCTGGGCGCCGCGCTGAACGCGGTGTACTCGAGCTGGAAAAAGCCGGTGCCGTTCCGCGCCAGCACGGTGGACTGCACCCTGTTCGGCCAGATCGTGGGCCTGCACAACCTCAACATCGACTTCGGCCAGAAGGTGGAGTTCTACGAGCACTCCGAGGAGGAGTCGGTGCAGATCACCGACCGCCAGGCCAACTTCGACGCGACCTTCGAAGAGGCCGACATCCCCACCCACGACTACTTCGCCGACGTCAATGGCGAGGCGGCCGGCGCCCTGCTGTACAAGCACGGCACCGCCGCCGGCAACATCGTGGAGATCAACGCGGCCAACAGCCAGGCGCAGACCATCAAGCGCAGCGACGAGCAGGGCGTGAGCGCTCTGCAGGTCACCGGCCCGCTGGCCGCCATCGCCCCGGACCCGGACTACACCATCGTCGCCCGGTGATCCGGGTTGATCCGGATCAACCCGGATCACCCTGCCCGCGCCGCACTGGCGCGGGCTCTTTTAACCCCACGCCTGCATCGAGGCCAGAGGAACGCACCATGATCGAGATCGGCACCCCCGACGACACCTTCACCCGCACCGTCAAGGTACGCTTCGCCACCGCCAGCGGAGCCTTCCGCGAGGGCGATTTCAAGGCCACGTTCAAGCGCATCGACAAGGCGCGCCTGGACGAGTTCCTGGACCCGGACGCCAGCTACACCCAGACCGAAGTGCTGGATGAGGTGCTGGTGGGCGCCAGCGGCATCGGCAAGCGCGACACCGACGGCAAGCTGGTGGAGCTGCCGCCGGACGAGTCGCTGGCACAGGTGCGCAACTCCATCGAGTGCTGCAACGCGGCGTTCCGCGATTTTTTCGCGGCTATGCAACAGGACGATGGCGCCGGGAAAACCTCGAAGAAGCGGCGCTGACCTGGCTGGCCGACGCCCGCGGGCGCGGCACGCAGGACCACGACGACGAGCTGGACGACATGGCCGAGGAACTCTCGGCCATGGGCGTGTCCAACGCCGACGACTGGGCCGACGCCCAGCGCGAGGACGACGACGACCCCGAGGAGACCTGCGTGGTGTGGCCGGAGAACGCGGCCGCCTTCCAGGTGTTCATCCATTGCACCTGGGAGCGCGCCGCCCTGCCCGATGGCCGCCTGGTGCCCACCGGCATCGCCGCCGCCGAGATCCGCGCCACCGCCCAGTTGCTGGACGTGCCCCGCACCGACTGGCCCGTGCTGCTGGACGACGTGCGTTTCATGGCCAGCGCGGTGTTGCCGGGGTTGCAGCGGTTGTAGGATGGGGCGCACGTCAACAGGGAGGGACAGGGGATGCTTCTATCAACCTACCGAGCCACCATCATGGTGGCATTTCTGACATTAGCCGGCTGCTCCGCCTTGAAGCCTCGCCCAACGATCATTCCACCGATCGCTGCACAGTCAGAACCGGTGCATACCATCGACAAGAATTACCAGATTGGCCAGCCGATGAAGGCGTTTGTCGGCTCTCCAATGATTCGCGTGAAAGATTATTACGTAACTCACCGCGATACAGGCACTTACCTGCTGCCAAAGACTGTGACATTCCATCAATTGTTCTTCCGCGCCAAGACCTTTGCAGCCGGCACGCCGGTGATTCTGATCGGCTATTACATGCTTGACGGCCAACGCTTGAAGATGCTGGTCTTGCCTGACCGTGACGCCAGCATCTTTGCATTGCTGGTCGATGAATCAGGGCACTTCACCAACAAGTTGTTCAATCGCGTGCAGGGCAAGTGGTTCGAGCAAACCGGTGGCAAGATTGCCTCGGTCACAGGCTTCGACCCACCCTTGAACTTCGCCACGCATACAGTGGACGAAGTCTCAACCGAAGGTGGTTACACCAACTTCGAACTGGTGTACTCCGGCGCGAGTGCCAACCAGTTGAACCTGATCTACCGCGAATACACGCCGACCGACCTTGCCCGCGCCGCCTTCACCCAGAGCCTGACTTACGACAGGAACTCACCCACCGTCAGGTTTCGGAACATCCGGATCACCGTGCTGAGTGCCGACAATGAAGGTATCCGCTATATCGTTGACGATGACGGCCTAGACGACAAAAACACGCATAAATAAAACGCAGTTGACGGCAAGCCTGCGCCCGGCGTAGGCTCCGTCTCAAGGTGCTGAACACACCGACTACTAGCGGAACCCGCGCCCGTCAGCGTGGTTTTTTTGCGACCATGCTTCATGGTCGGGTAGCGCGCAGCCATACAACACCCCGGTGACGGGGGAAAACTGCGGGCCGTCTAGTAGCGGTGTTCAAGTACCCGGCCGCCCCTCAGAACAGGGGGCGAAATTGAACGCACTACTAGGAATCACGCCATGGCCAACGCCACGCAAACCGCCGAGAAGGCGCCCAAGAACGCAGGCTTCACCCAGCCCATCACCGACCCGAAGGCGATGCTGCTGCAGACCGTGCAGGACTTCGAGCTGGACGTTGCCAGCACGGCATCCTTCGTCGAATTCATGGACGAACACGGCGACCGCACTGCCACCGCCGTGGCCGATTTTCTGCGCCCGCTGCTGGTGCGCCATCAGCTGGTGGGGTCACTGATGAACAAGCTGGTGCGCAGCCTGCCGTGACGCGCACGCCTTCCCGTTGACCTCCGCCGTGCGGCGGCACACGGTCGGGACAAGCTCCCCACCGCGTGCCGTCGCCCATGGCCAGCAACAACCGCCGCGAACTCACGATCGTCCTGACAGGCGACGCGAAGGGCCTGACCGGCACCGTCAAGGTGATCGAAGCCGAGATGAAGAAGCTCGGCGGCAGCTTCGACGTGGTGGGCGACAAGGCGCGCGGCGCGGGCAAGGATGCCGAGGACGCCGCCAAACGCATCGAAGCGTCCAACAAGCGCACGGCCGCAGCCATCGGCCTGGTGGTCGCTGGCGCCGTCGCCGGGTTCAGCGCCCTGGTGAAACACCAGCTGGACGTGGCGGACGCCACCGGCAAGATGGCCCAGCGCCTGGGCGTGAGCACCGAGTTTCTCAGCAGCATGGGCTACGCGGCCAAGTCCACGGGCGCCGATTCGCAGGTGCTGGCCAGCAGCCTTCAATCGCTGGCCGAGAATCAACTGAAGGCCGCGGGCGGCAACAAGCAATACACCGCGGCGTTCAAGGCCATGGGCATCAGCTTCAGGGATGCCCGCGGCCAGCTCGTGCCGCTGGCGGACTTGCTGCCGGCCATCGCCGAACGGTTCCGCACCATGCCGGACGGGGCCAACAAGGCGGCGCTGGCTGCCAAGCTGTTCGGCACGGAAGGCACCAAGTTGATCCCCATGCTGAACCAGGGTGCTCAGGGTCTGGCGGACATGGCTGAGCAGGCCGCTGGGCTGGGTTTGGTGCTGAGCCAGGAGGCCGTCGACGGGGCGACCGCATTGAAGGACCAGGTCGACCTGCTGAAAAGCAAGATGGAAGGCGCGGCCAACGTGTTCCTGCGCGAGATGCTGCCTTCCGTGCTGGCCATGAGCGGCGGCATGGGCGATGCCGCCGGCAAGACCAATGATCTTGCCGACGCCGCGGACATCGTGGCTCGCGCGCTGAAATACGTGATTCTGGCGGCGTCGATCGCCAAGAACATCGTGGAGGCGCTGGCGCAGACCATCGCAGCCATGGCGCGGGGCGTCAGCATCGCGTTTCGCGGCGTGAGCGAGCAGCTGACCCTGATGGGGCAGACTCACGACAAGGTGCAGAGCCTGATCCTGCATGGCCATATCGGCGAGGCCATCGACACCTGGAAACAAGGCATTGCCCAGATGGGCGCGGCCGGCGACGCCACCTTCCAGAGCCTGCAAACCAACGGCGCCAACTGGGTGGATGCGATCAAGTCGCAGATCAAGGATGTCAAAGAGACCTGGGCCAAGCTGTTCCCCTCGGACGATGCGAAGGCCAAGGCGTTCCTGGACGCTTCCACTGCGGCGATCTGGCGCGACATCGACCGGGCCAAGGAACTGGCCGCGGCGAGAAAGGCCGCCACCGATTGGGCCGGTCGCGGCGGCGACACCGCCGCCAACGCGGAAGCCAAGCGCATCGCGGCCGTGGCCAAGGCCTACGCCGGGCTGGCCGACATCCAGGACCGGCTGCAGGGCCAAGCCGACCCGCTGGCCAAGGCTTGGGCCGACAGCGCCAAAGCGATGCGCGACATCGCCGCGCGCGGCGCCGAGCTGATCAAGAACGGCACCGACGAAAGCACTGTGCAGGCCGCGGTGGCCAAAGCCGTCGACGACGCCACCGCCGCCCGCAATCGCGCCATCGAAGCGGCTCGCCGGCAGATGGATGTCAGCGGCCGCATGATCGAGCAGATGCAGCGCGAGGCGCAGCTGGCCAGCATGAGCCCGCGCGACCAGGCGATGGCGCGCGCCGGCTGGGAGTATGAGCAGCAGGCGCGCCAACAGAATCTGGACCTGACCAAAGACCAGATCGCCGCCGAGCGCCAGCGCGTGGAGGAGGCGGCCGGCGCCAGCTTCGACATGCAGCGCTATGCCGAGATGCAGAAGCAGATCGCGCAGGAGTACGTGGGGTTCTGGGAGAACGCCGCCGGCAGCACCGCCAAGCTGTTCGCCGATGGCCTGACCGGCCAGGTGCATGACCTGAAGGACTTCGCCCGCTCCGGCAAGTCGATCCTGCAGCAGTGGGTGAGCGACATCATCAGCCAGTTCCTGCGCCTGCGCGTGCTGGGCCCGCTGCTCAACGGGGCCATGGGTGCGGTGGCCGGCTGGCTGGGCATCGGCGGCACCGGTGGCGCCGGCTCCTGGCTGCAGATGGCCTCGCAGTACTACGGCGGCGGCAGCACCATCGGCAGTGCGGCCGGTGCGCTGGGTGGTGGCGGTGGCGGCGGATCGGGCGGCAGCTACGGCGGCATGGTCAGCAACATCAGCACCGCGCGCAACGCCTACAACTGGGCCTTCGGCAGCGGCGGCACCGGCGCGCCGTTCGGCGGCTCGATCGTCGGCGGCAGCTACATCACCGGCCCCGGGCTTGGCACCGGTGCGGCCGGCACGGCAGGCTCGGCGGGCTACGCGGTCAACATGCCCAATGGCGCGGTGATGTACACCGGCAACGGCACGATGGTATCGCCGGCGACGCCGTACGGTGGCTACATCGGCAACACGGGCGTGAGCTATGCCGGCGTCGCCGGCGGCCTGGCGGGTGCGTACTGGGGCAGCCAGCGCGGCTCCGGCGGAGTCAGCACCGCCGCATCGACCGTGACCGGCGCGGTGGGCGGCTATTACGCTGGCGCGGCGGTGGCCACGGCCATGTCCAGCGGCGTGGCGGCGGGCTTGGCCGCTATTCCGGTGGTCGGCTGGATCGCGCTGGCCGCGATGCTGGTGGACCAGATCAGTGGCGGCAAGCTGTTCGGCACGAAGTACAAGACCGCGGCGATCAATTCCAGCATGAGCATCGGCGAGGGCGGCGCCGACGCCTCGCTGTCGCTGTACCAGACGAAACAGCGCGCGCTGTTCGGCGGGCGCAAGACGCGCGCGGTCGACCAGGCGGTTCCGCCGGAGCTGCAGCAGGCGGCCGATTCGCTCTATGAGGGCGTGCGGCAGACGATGGTGCATGGCGCGCAGAAGCTGGCGATCGACGTGCCGACGATGATCAACGCCAGCCTGAAGACGCACGTGGCGCTCAACGACAAGGGCCAGGTGCGCAGCACCGACTACGTCGTGGAGTACCTGGGGCGCACGTGGAAAGAAGCCACTGCCGAGGCCGCGAGCAAGCGCATCGGCGCTGAAGCGCTGGTCGCGACCGTAGCGGCCAGCGCGGGCGCGGTGGCGCAGCAGATCGCCGAGCAGTGGCGATCGAGCGCGGACACGCTGCTGGATGGCGCCACGGCGATGCTGGCGGCGCAGGCTGACATCAACAAGGGCAACTCGCTGGTCGCGCTGGGTGCCGGCGCCACGCTGGCGCAGGTGATCAAGTTCACGCAGGGCCTGCAGGCGCAGGGCGAGGCGCTGGCCGATACCTACGCGCGGCTGGCACAGGCCAGTGCGCAGTACACCCAGTTCGTGAAGCAGTTCGAGCCGACCAGCGCCGGTTTCGGCTCCAGCTTGCAAGCCATCGCGAACCAGATGCAGGCCAATATCGACCAGGCCAACGCGCTGGCGCAAGCCGCTGGCCTGCAGCATGCCCGCGAAGGGGACCTGGCCAACATCCACCGGGTTGCCGCGGAGCAGGCCGCCGCGGCGATCGCGCAACTCAGCGCCGCCGCACAAGACCTCGTCGGCAAACTCTACGGTGTCACCGGCGACACGCTCGCCAGCGTCAACGCGCAGATCGACAAACTGCAAGGCAAGCTGCAGACGGCTACGCAACTCGCGATCGGCGACAACTCGCCGCTGAGCGAAAAGGAGAAGCTCGACGTTGCATTGAAGGGCTTGCGCAGCGGCATCACGAGTGCAGACGACGTGCTGTCGCTCGGCCGCAAGCTGTACGCCAGCAGCGCGGACTACGCCGGCCTCTACGCCAAAGTGCAAGACATCCTGCAGCTCCCCGGTGCTGGCCAAGCCGGCGCCGCCGGCATCGGCAGCGCACTCGACGAATACAACGGGCTGATCGGCAAGCGCGACCAGCTGCAGTCGCAAGCCGCCGCGATGGCCCGCTTCAACGATGCCAAGACGCTCGCGCAGTACGTCGCGGACATCAGCACTACGCACGGCATCGGCTACGGCGAGGCCGCCAGCGGGTTGGGCTTCTCGCTGCAGGACCTGGCGAAAGACCTCGGCGTGACCAACCTCGTCGGCTACCTCGACAACCTCAAGCTCGCCGACATCCCAGGCACCACGATGGACGCCAGCGCCAGCATCGTCACCGCGATCCAGCAGCTCGGCCGCGATCTGATCCAGACCCTCACCGGCGGTCCGATCACGTCCGCCAGCGTCACCGCGCCCACGACGGTCGGCAGCAATGACCCGCAGGTGCTGGCCCTGCTCGCGCAGATCAACGCGCGGCTGGCCAGCATCGACAGCAGCAGTGGCGACACGGCAGCGACGAACAAACAGATGGTCAAGCAAGGCGCCAACGCCGACCTGCGCGACATCACCCGCAGCAACCGCAACCTGTCGAGCAACGCATGAGCCGACGCATCATCCTCGTCGACATCGGCGCCGGCCTGACGCTGGCCGGCGTGCTGCCGAGCGTGGCGCTGCTCGCCGATTACAGCGCGCAGCTCAAGGCGCGCGGTGGCCAAGCCCCCTACACGTACACCGTCACCACCGGCGCCGCCGAACTCACCGCCGCCGGGCTGCAGCTTGACCCCGCCACCGGCATCCTCAGCGGCACCGCCAGCGTGCCCGGCACGATCGCGATCACGGTGCGAGCGACGGATTTGAGCGGTGCGTATGTCGAGCGCGGATTCACCGTGCCGGTGATCGCTGAGCCGCTGTCGCTGAGCGGCGCCGCGCCGATGTGGACCGTGGGCACGCCCTACAGCTACGCGTACACCGCCGCCCACGGCGTGCCGCCCTACACCTGGTCCATCGCATCCGGCAGCTTGCCCGCCGGCCTCACGCTGAGCGCCACCGGCGAAATCAGCGGCACGCCGACTGCTGGCAACGCACCGGCGTGGACCGTGCGCGTCACCGACAGCGCCGGCACCAGCATCGACCTGCGCGACAACGCCACCCTGCAACTGCTCGGCGACTTCGCCGATGCTGCAGCTGGAACGGCCTACAGCAGCGATCTGTTGATCAACGGCGGCGACGAGCCCTACAGCAACCCGCGCGTGACCGTCGGCGCATTGCCCGCAGGGCTGGCGCTGAGCATCGTGGGCGACAAGCTGCGGCTGAGTGGCACGGCGACAACGGCAGACACCACTAGCTTTACGGTGGCGGTGGATTCGGGGGACGGGCAGACGGCGGTGAGTGCTCAAATCATAAAAACAAACGATGGTGCAGGCGACGAGCATTGGTCCAACGTCGTTGCATTGCTCCATTTCGATACAGACTTCACCG
The DNA here is from genome assembly GCF_052978425.1 of Rhodanobacter sp. UC4437_H4. NCBI lineage: Bacteria > Pseudomonadati > Pseudomonadota > Gammaproteobacteria > Lysobacterales > Rhodanobacteraceae > Rhodanobacter > Rhodanobacter sp. UC4437_H4. Next base: position 3,512,384 of record NZ_CM129673.1, on the reverse strand, counting down.
ATCAGACCGGCAAAGTATGGACGGCAGGTGGCCCTTCGTCGCAAATCACGGCCACGGAAAGCAAATTCGGAGGAAAATCCTGCAACTTCAACGGCACCCCTAATTGGTCAGCAATTACAGATAACACTGTGGATTTTGCTTTTCCGGGAGACTTCACCATCGAAATGTGGGTCTGGCAAGACTCGGCGTCAACGGATCAATATCGAAACCTCTTTTTGGGCGAAACCGTTGGTTGCATATCGGTGTATCTGAAGTCGGGAAAGCTCGGGATGGGTGCGCAAAGCATTGCCGATGACCTTGTCTCAACGAACGCAATCCCGACAAACGAGTGGGTGCACCTTGCGGTTACGCGCAGCGGGAATTTGGTGCGTGTTTTTGTCAACGGCGTACTTGATGGAATGTCGACGGTGGGCCGGAATTACATTCAAGGAACAAATAAATTTCGCCTAGGCTCGGGTCCATCCGGGTCAGCATTTGCCGGATATTTGGATGACTTTCGGATCACAAAAGGCATCGCGCGGTATACGTCAAATTTCACGCCGCCGGCCGCCGCGTTTCCGGATCACGGCTAATGCGCTCTTACACCATCCTCGCCCCCACCCACCTCGGCCCCTTGCTGGAGCTGGAACAATCCGGCACCCAGCTCGCGGTGAACGCCGTCACCGACATCAACCGCACCGCGCTGGCGATCCAGCCGCAGTCGGTGGGCCGCTGGTATGCCGAGCTGCTGGTCTATGGCCCTGGCACGCTGCTGGCCAGCATCGGCATTGCCACCGCGGCGGCATCGCTGACCACTTACGCCGGCGGCGACGCGAACGGCTACGGCTACCGGCTCGACCTGGGCGAGGTGCACCACAACGGCGCGGCGATCGATGGCAGCCCCGGCGCGCCGGTGGCGGCGAAGGGCGACATCATCGGCGTGCTGCTGGATCTGACCACCACGCAGCCCACGGTGACCTGGTTTCGCAACCGTGTGCCGGTCTACACCGCCGCGCTGGCCAGTACCGGCCCGTGGGCCATCGCGGTGAGCCTGGGTGGCAGTGAAGCCTACGGCTTGCGCTGCTTCCTCAACGCCGGCCAGCGTGCGCTGGATCAGATGCCATCGGGTGCGGATGGATGGTACGAGCCTCCGCAAGTGGTGCGCGGCCTGCGGCTGGCCAGCGAGGACTGGCTCACTGACCCGGCCGACGCCGTGCCCAACGCGCGCTATAGCGGCCTGCTGGCCGGCGACAACAGCGAGCTGCGCGCGGTGCGCTCGCTGGACTTCTGGCCGTGGCAGCGCGGCGTGCAATCCGGCGCGATGGTGTTGAGCGCCTACGACGACGCAGGGACGTTTGCGGAGATCCTCGCCGGCGACGCGCGCGACTTGCCGGTGCGCATCGGCCGCATTGATGCGGGCCAGACCTACGCCGACCGCGTGAGCCTGTTTGCGGCGGTGATCGACAGCGTGAGCGCGGTGGATGACCTCACCGTCAAGCTGACCTGCCGCGACCCGCTGGGCCTGCTCGGCGTGCCGCTGCAGCGCGACCTGATCCGCCCCGATGCCGCACCGGACGCGGCCAACACGCCACGCCCGATCGTGCTGGGTGCGTGCCGCAATGTACCTGTGGTGCTGACCGATGCGGCTGCGCTGAGCTACGCGGTGTGCGATGCCACCATCCTCGGCATCGGCTACGTGCGCGACAGCGGCTATCCGTTGAACCCGGCAGCGACGCCGGCCGATTTCGCGCTTGATGCGCCAAAGACCTCGCTGGTGTTGCATGCCGAGCCAACGGGCAAGGTTACGGCCGACATCAGCAGCGTGGGCGGCGATCAGTTGCCGCAACCGAGCGCAGACATCCTCGGCGGTGCGGGCGCGCCATTGACCGGCGCCGACGGCAGCTCGCCGACAGGCATGCCGGCATCGGGCGGCGATGAGGTTGGCACGCACCCCGTGATGCAGGGTGGTGTGCTGACGTTTCCCGTCGTGGCAACGAGCGCGACCATTCGCGTGTCCGCGAGCATCGAGACAGCGGGTTACGGCGGCATCTCCGGCAACCGCGCGTGCGTGCGCATCAGCTGGCGCAATGAGGCCGGCGGCGAGATCGGGTACAGCGAGAGCACGGCGCTCACCGGCACGCATGCGGCAGCGACCTACACCGCTGAGGCTACGGCGCCCGATGGTGCGAGCTTCGGTGTGCTCGAATTTGCCGCATACGGTCACACCGCTGGCACCGCGACATTCCGCACGCCGCAAGCGTGGTACGTGATGCCCGGTGGCACGCTGATCGCGATCCCGATCAACAACCCCGGACTGACCAGCGCGGACGGGTGGAACCCCGAGCGCAGCGCGATGGGGCAGCTCTGGACGATCTCCGGCGGCGCCGCAGTGAAGGCACCGGATACGTCGGGATCAACGGACCCGGCGGCTACGGCACGGGCGTGCCGAAACACGTACCTCGCATCCGACGTCCCCAGCTCGACCGCGCTCGGCTGGCTGCCGCTGACCAGCGTGACGAAGTTCGGTGCTGGCAAGTCGTACCAGGTGCGTGTGACGATCCCGACGCTGCCCGAGGGTGTCGCCGCGATCGCGCTGGCCACCGGCACCACGATCGACACCATCCTCGTCAAGTGGACGAAGGCCGGCACGTACACCGCGACGGTGACCAACAGCGATGGCGTCGATCACGACCTCTACCTGATCGGCATCCCGCTTGTGCCGGGCGCGATCCCGACCCCGCCGGCGGTGTCGTCGGTGCAGATCATCGCGTACGACGACACGTACAACCCCGACCCGATCAGCCTTGAGCCGGCGACGCTGCAGGCGATCCCGCTCGCGGACTACATGCACCAGGTGCTGGACGTGCGCGCCAGCGCGGCCGGCGTGGCATGGGCGCAGGCCGACGCGGCGGCGATCGACACGGCCACCGGATATGCCGGCCTGGGCGTCTACCTGCGCGGCGGCGAGACGATCGCGCAGGCGCTGGACGTGGCGCTGGCGAGCTACACCGCCTGCAAGTGGTGCGACGGCGATGGCGTGATCCGCGTCACCCGCTTGATCGCGCCGGAATCCGTCGTCGTGGGCGACCGCGCCGGAACGATCGACATCAACGCGCTGGACGGCGACCTCGTGCCCGTCATGGACACTGCGCCGGGCCTGACCACGCAAATGGGTGTGCGCAGGAACTGGGCCGGACTGAGTGACGGCGATCTCGTTGCGCCCTCGGTGAACTTCCCGCTGCAGGTCCGCCAGTCGATGCTGCGCGCGTACCAGCAGACCGCGAGCTCGGCGCAGCCACTGGCCGGTGCCTACGGCCATGCGCAGTACGCGCCGCCGGTGGCGTCGTGTTTCGACCAGCTCGCCGATGGCCAGCGCGAGATCGACCGCGTGTGTGGGATCTACGGCACGCCGAGGTGGTTCTACGCGGTGAGCGTGTTTCTCGACGCGCTGCCCTCGATCGACCTCGGCCAAGTGTGGACGCTGGTCTACCCGAAATACGGACTGGCCGGCGGCAAGCCCGTGATGGTCATCGACTACCAGCCGGACCTGCTCGCCGGCACCGCAAACATCATCTTGTGGGGCTGACGCCATGCTGATCTCATACTCCCGCCCGGACATCACCTGGAGCCTCATCGGCACCGGCGCGACGTGGCTCAGCGACGACGCCGGTGCCGCGCTGACCAACGGCCGCCCCGCGTCGGTCTCGCGCCTGCAATGGCTCAGCGGCGCGCAGACCACCGCTAGCATCCTCACCATGCGAGGTGTATGGGGCACCGCCTTCGCCCCGCGCGTGCTGGCCCTGCTGGGCCTCACGCTGCCGGCAGGCACGCTGATCACGCTCGCGTTCCGCCGCCCTGCCGACGCCGGCTACACGTACCAGGCCGACGTGGCCAGCCAGCGCGTGGTGCAACTTCCTGACGGCTCGCGCTGCGCGTGGTTCGTGCTGGCCGATGGGCTGGATCCGGTGATCGGCGTGGAGTACCGACTGCACAACGACGTGTCCGGCTCGGCCTCGATCGCCGCGGGCAGCGCGATTGACGTAGGCGAGGCGTGGGTGGGGCCGACCGTGGAGGTGCCGCACGGCTCGGACTGGCGCGACATGGACAACGACCCGAGCGTGGTCAAGCGCAGCAAGGGCAGCCAGCCGTACGCGGTGGAGGTGCGTGGATACCGCACGCTGCAGGTCCCGTTCGCCATCGCCAAACTGGCCGCAGTGCGTGGCGGAGGCCTCGCCGGCGGCGCCGATCAGCAGGTGCTGCGCGCGGCGGTACGCGCCGGTGGGCGCGTCGCCGCGGTACCGCGCTTCGACACGCCGGCGGAGATCCAGCGCACGGCGATTTTCGGCGTGGCGCGCTTCGATCCGATCGCCCACCTCGCCGGGCCCAACTATCAGAGCGGCATCGTCGTCGACGAGGCGCCAGCCACTGCGGCGTAGCACGCTTTCCCGTTGACCTGCCCGGGCACACGGCACACGGTGGAGCCATCCACCCTGGCGGCCGCCACGCATGACCGAGTACGAGCGCTTCCATCCACATCGCGATGAGGGCCACGTCCACCTGCCTTCGGTCGAGCGCAGTTGGACCATCGGCACGGTGCTTGCCGCCGTCGGCTCGCTGATGACCATCGTGGTGGTGGTGGTGGGCATGATCTGGGGCTACGCGGGGGTCAGCTACGCCACGCAGAACATCCCGCAGATCCGGGACACGCAGGACTCGCTCAAGCAACGCGTGGCGGTGATCGAGGCCAACGCCAAGAACGGCGACGCGAAGCAGAGCGAGATCCTCCAGCAGCTCTACCGCCTCAACGACAAGGTCGACCGGCTCAGCGAGCAGAAGGCGGACAAGCGCATGAAGGAGTGGACGCGATGAAGCTCATTGAGGAGTGGCGCCAGGCGTGGCGTCTGCGCAGCGTGCAAGTGGCTGGCGGCGGCGCGATCGCCGGTGCCCTGGCTGCAGGATTGGCGGCCAGCGGTGCGATCGTGCCCTGGCTTGGGCTGCTCCCGGTGTGGGCGGTGTTCGCCGGCGGCGCCCTGATCTGCGCGCTGACCGTCTGGGCGCGCATCACACAGCAGAAAAAGCCATGAAGCGCTGGCAGAAGCTCGCCGCCTCGGGCGCCGGCGCCGCGCTGATCGCCGCGGCCTTGACCGCGGGCTGGGAAGGCAAGGTCAACCGCGCGCACTACGATCCCTACGCGAAGATCTGGGACATCTGCTACGGCCACACGCAAGGCGTGAAGGCCGGCGATGTGGCCACGGACGAGCAGTGCGAGGCGTGGTTGATCGAAGACCAAGCTGCTGCGAAGGCGGCCGTGGACCGCTGCATCCACGTGCCGCTGAATGCGCTGCAGGAAGCCGCATTCACCAGCGCCGCGCACAACCTTGGTCCGGCCATCGTCTGTGGCTCCACGCTGCAGGCGAAGGCGAACGCCGGCGACCTGGTCGGCGCCTGCTTGCAACTCACCGATGCACTCGACAAGCGCGGCAACGCCGTAGGCTGGGTGAAGGCGGGCGGTCAGGTGGTCGACGGCTTGCGCAATCGCCGCGTCGACGAGCGCAATGCGTGCCTGGGGTATCTCCGATGAGCACCTGGTTCCTGCACAGCAAGTTCAAGCTGACGTGCGCGGCGTTCCTGACCTCGCTGGGCCTTCTTCTGGCCGGCAAGATCGACGCGGCCCAGTGGGTGAGCTTCACCACCTGGGTGATTGGCCTGTACTTCGCCGCGAACGTAGGCGATAGCGTGGTGGCCAAGCAGAGCGCAGACCAATGAGCTGGCTGATCCGGCTCAAGGCGTACGCGATCGCCGCATTGGGCCTGCTGGCCGCGATCGCCACGGCGGCGCTGTACTGGCGCAACCAGGGCAAGGCGGCGCAGAAGGCGGTCGACGACGCACGCCAGGCGCATGCCGACGCGCAGGCCGCGCAGCAGGTGATCCATGCCAGTGAGGTGCGCCATGAAGTCGATGCCGAGAATGCCAGGCTGCCGGATGCCCCGCCGCAACAGGTGGGCACGGCTGACCCTGCCAGCGCTGCTGGCCAGCTTCGCGATGATGGCTGGGTGCGCTGAGCGGACCGTCGTCAAGACCGACTTCTGCACGCCCTGGCGGGCGATCTACGTGGGCCGCGCGGACGTGCTGACCGATGGCACAGCCAAGGCCATTAAGGCCCACGACAAGACCGGCGTGAAGCTGGGCTGCTGGCCGGCGCCGTCGCCGGCGCCGGCGCAACCCCACGCGCCGGAGTAGGCCTGCACGTCGATGTCCACTCGCCGCCGGCATGATCCGGCGGCTTGCCATCGTCTGGCGAAGATTTGGATCTCTGAGACCCTGCGCTGCGCTTTTGTACTGCGCCATACCGAACGGCCAGGCCGCCGCCGCTGCGCCTGGCCAGACTGCCCCGCCACTCGCCTGATCTAGGCCACTGGCCGCCGTGAACGCCCCAGAACCGCACTCTCGCCGCGTTCCCCGCGCGTGGTTGGCCCTGTCTGCCCGCCGCCAACGCACCCCCGCAACCGCCGGCGCGCTAACCCTCATCGTTTCCCCCGCACCCCCAACGAGTGAAATCCGGGGCGCTCGCAGCCAAAAGGGAGGCGGGGGCAGCACCACCGGGCGTGTGATAGGCTGCGGTTATGGGTGCAAGTCATTGTTTCTCTAAGACGAACGGCTCCACGTTTTGCCTTTGGAATTACACGTTTCGTCTGTATGCTTCCACGCTTTCCCGTATTTCTTCCACAGCGACCATTCCGCGTCACACCCTCTCTTCTCTCTCTCATGTCATTGAAAAAGAAGAAGAAAGAAGGGCTGGAAGGAGTGAAGGGCGGGTCCACGGTTTGAAACATGCGTTTGAATGAGGGTTCCACGTTTTCCACGGGACCTGGACGCAAAACGTGGAATGTCGTGGAACCGTAACTGGTTGACTAAATGGATATTCGGGCACACGGTCAGCCTGGTTCCACGGAAACCGGTGTGCGATGCCCCTCCCCCCTCCCGCGCTCGATCATTTCGTCCGTCTGGTGAACGATTGGCTGGCCTGGCTGCAGCACAACAAGGGCCGCTCGCCGGCGACGGTCGACCTGTACCAGTCGGTGCTGATTCGCCTGGGGTTGTGGTGCGTCAACCCGCCCGCCGCGGAGCACCTGCGCAGCAGCACGTCGGACCCCCTGGCCGCTTCGCTCAATGACCTGGAGCGGTTCGCCGGCATGTATTGCCACAGCCTGGACATCGGCGCGCGATCGCGGCGGGTGTACGTCTCGGCATTGCGCGGCTTCTATGCCTGGGCCTATGCGCAACACCTGCTGCCGTGCAACGCCGCCGAACACCTGCCCTACCCGCGCGCCGGCCGGCCGCTGCCGCGGGCGATCACGTTGAGCAACGCCGACCTGTTGCTGCGACAGCCGGACCTGGCCACCTTCCTCGGCCTGCGCGACACCGCGATCATGGCGGTACTGATGGGCCTGGGCCTGCGCATCAGCGGCATCTGCGCGCTGAACGAATCGGCGATGGTCTGGACCGAGTACGAGGGGCGCGAAGACCTGGTGATCCGCGTGGTCGAGAAGGGTTCGAAGGAGCGCCACATGCCGGCGCCGCGCGAGGTGGCCCTACTGCTGCGCGCCTACCTTGGCCACCCGGATCTGGTCGATATCGACCGCACGCTCGAGGACGGCGATCGCGTGCTGTTCGTGACGGTGGCCAACCGCATGGTGCCGGCGTGCGATTACCGCGGCGAGGCGCGGCGCATCAGCGAGTACACCGTGCGCGACGTGCTGGCCAAGCACGGCGCCGCCGCGAAGATCCCGGCCGACCAGCTGAACCCGCATGCGCTGCGCCACCTGTACGGCACCGAGCTCGCCGAGGAAGACGCCAGCCTGTTCGCCAGCCAGGCGCTGATGGGCCACACCGACCCGAAGAGCACCGAGATCTACACCCACCTGGCCATGCGCAAGCTGCGGCGCACCGTCGACAAGTCCAACCCTCTGGGCAAGCTGCGCACTCCTGTCCTCGAGGATCTGCGCCGCATCGACGCCGCCGAGCGCCCTCCACGCGCTTCCCGCGTCCACACTGGGCCTGATAAATGAAAGACCACCGGGCAGTCCCAGACCTTACCGTGAGATATGGCGGGGCCTGCGCGATTGTTAATAACGTGTTAAGAAAACGGGCTAAGTGTTTAGGTCCGCTTAACTGCGTGGTCCCGCATAAGGCGCAGTTGGTGCGGAGGGGATCGAGTCGTATCAACGGTCACCCGTTCACCCTGTCGAACAAAGGCGCAGTTCGTCGCCCGGGATGCAGGAATGAGAACGACTCGCGACAGTCAACCGTTAAGACAAGCTGAACGGATTGCTAAGTTATGGTTAAGAATGTGTTAGGTGGGGGGTCGGCAAGGCCCTCCCGCCCCGCCAAACATGGGGGTGGGTACCAGGATGTCTGCACGAAAACCGGGGCGCGCGTTGGCGCGCCGGCGCCGCCGGCCGCGGCCGATCCGCGCCTGGCCGAGTTGCGCCGCGTAGGCCTGCCGCAGCCGTGGCCGCGCGTAGCTGCCGCGATCGGGTTTGATGCGTTCATGGCTCTATGGCAAGCGCTGGCGACAGTGGACGTTGCCGGCAGCCGCGACCGCGTGGTGATGCCGAAGCTGTCGACATACATGCGCTACCAGCGCAACCAGTTGATGCGTTCGCTGGCCGCTGAAGGCCTCGATCTGGAAGCGATCCGTCAGCACCTCACCACGATCACCAGTGACGTGCCGACCACGTCTCACATCCGCCGCATCCTCGACGAAGCCTAGACTGCCACCATGGCCGAGAAAGAAGTCACCAGCGTCAACTACGCCCGCGTCAGCGACCGCAAGCAATCGGAGCAGGACGTCTCCATCCCTACCCAGATCGAGGTCGGCGAACGCCGCGCCGCCGAGCTCGGCGCGCGCGTGCTGCGCGTGTTCACCGACGACGCGAAAAGCGCCTGGCGCGAGAAGAACCGCCCGGCCTTCGAGGCGGCGATCGACATGGCCTGCGCCATGGAAGCCACCTACTTCATCTGCTGGGACTCGGCCCGCTTCGCACGGAACAAGTACGAGGCGATGGTCAACAAGCGCCTGCTGGACGACGCCGGCGTGCAGCTGATCTACATCTCCTCACCGATCGACCGCACCAGCGACATGGGCTGGGCCATGGATGGCGTGATGGAGATCTTCAACGAGCTGCAGAGCCGCCGTATCAGCGCCGACACGCGCCGCTCGATGATGCGCAACGCGCGGCTCGGCTACTGGGTCGGTGGCCGCCCGCCGTTCGGCTACCAGTCCATCCCGGCGCCCGACAACCCGAAGCGCCGCAAGCTGGTGCCTGTGCCGGATGAGGTCGACCAGGTGCGCCAGCTGTTCGCCCTGCGCGCCAAAGGCCAGGGGGCCTTCCAGATCGCCGCCTGGCTCAATAGTCGCAGCATCCTGCGCCGCGGCAGCAAGTGGACCAAGCAGACCGTCATCAACGAGCTGCGCAACGAAGTCATGATCGGCAACATCGTGTTCGGCCGCCGCGGCAAGACCTCGCGTGGCGTGCGGGACCGGGATACCTGGATCGTGGTGCCAAGCCACGAAGCCATCATCGACCGGCCGCTATGGGACCAGGTGCAAAGCCTGATGGACGATGCCGCCGACCTCACCAAAGCCGCCGGCTCGCCGAAGTCCACGCACGCGTTCACCGGCATCCTGCGCTGCGGCAAGTGCGGATCCAGCATGCAGATCGAAACCAGCCGCGGCCGCGGCGGCAAACTGTATTTCTACTACCGCTGCCGGAAGTCGATGCAGAACCGCGAGTGCGACCCGCGGCGGATCCGCGCCGACCTGGTCGACGACTGGCTGTCGAACATCATCCTGAAGCGCGTGCTGTGCCGGCGGAACGTCGCCAGCATCGTCGAGCTGATGGAAGCCGAGGCCGGCAACTGGGCCGCTGACCACCGCAAGCGCCGCGCCGCCGTGCTGGCCAAGATCACTCGCCTGCAGGAAGCCAACAACAAGCTCTATTCCGTGCTCGAGCTGTACGGGAAGGACGCGCCAAACCTGGGCGATATGACCACCAGGCTGCGCCAGAACAACGCCCTGCAGAAGGAAGCCGAGGCCGTGCTGGCCGCCATTGACGCCGAGCAGCCGCCGGCGGCCGCGATGAGCAGCGGTGAGATCGACGAGCTGACGGGATTCCTGCGCAACCTGGTGAAGGACGATCGGAACGCTGCACGGTCCCGATCGTTCTACAACAGCTTCGTCGACAACATCACGCTGGACGGGGAAGATCTGCTGATCAGCTACAACCCGAACAGGCTGGTAAGCCCGGAGGTTGACGTGGTGCGCAGTAAGCGGAAATGGCGCCCGAAGCTGGACTCGAACCAGCGACCCCCTGATTAACAGTCAAGTGCTCTAACCAGCTGAGCTATTCGGGCGGGAGCTGCGTAGTTTGTCGACGCGGCGGCGTACTGTCAAGCCGCCGGCCGCATGATCCGCCGCCGATTCAGTGGGTGATCACGCGATAGCAAGGCACGTAGGCCGAACCGCCCGGCAACTTCATGCGGTGCTGCTGCACGAAGGCCTGCAGCAGCTGGTCCAGCGCGCGCATGATGTCGACATCGCCGTCGATGGCGAACGGCCCGTTGCGCTCGATCGCCTGCACGCCCTCTTCCTTCACGTTGCCGGCGACGATGCCGGAGAACGCCCGCCGCAAGTCGGCGGCAAGCTCGTGACGCGGGCGGCCGTGGCGGATCTGCAGCGCACCCATCGCCTCGTGCGTGGGCCGGAACGGTTGCTGGAATTCCACGGGAATCTGCAACGCCCAGTTGAAGAAGAACGCGTCCTTGGTGTCGAGCCGGTTGTGGCGCACTTTCTCCAGCCCCGTGACCATCGTGCGCGCCACTGCCTGCGGATCGTCGACGATGATCTGGTAATGCCGCGCCACCTCGTCGCCGAGGGTCAGCCGCAGGAAGCGGTCGATCTGTTCGAAATAGGCGGCCGAATGGCGCGGCCCGGTGAAGATCAGCGGGAACGGCGTGCTGGCGTTGTCCGGGTGCAGCAGGATGCCGAGCAGGTAGAGGATCTCCTCCGCCGTGCCGACGCCGCCGGGAAACACGATGATGCCGTGGCCCAGGCGCACGAACGCCTCCAGCCGCTTCTCGATGTCCGGCATGATCACCAGGTGGTTGACGATCGGGTTCGGCGACTCGGCCGCGATGATGCCCGGCTCGGTGATGCCGATGTAGCGGTTGTGCCGGCGCCGCTGCTTGGCGTGCGAGATGGTGGCGCCCTTCATCGGCCCCTTCATCGCGCCCGGGCCGCAGCCCGTGCAGATGTCCAGCCCGCGCAGGCCGAGCTGGTAGCCGACCAGCTTGGAGTAGTCGTATTCCTCGCGCGAGATCGAGTGGCCGCCCCAGCACACCACCAGGTTCGGGTCGACCTGCGGCTTCAGGATGCGGGCGTTGCGCAGGATCTCGAACACACCCTGGGTCAGGCCCGCGGAAAGATCCAGGTCGAAGCCGACCTGTTCGAGCTGGGTCGACACGTAGACGATGTCGCGCACCACCGCGACCAGCAACTCGTTGATGCCGCGGATGATCTCGCCATCGACGAACGCTTGTGCCGGTGCGTTCGAGAGCTCGATCTTCATGCCGCGGTCCTGCTGCAGCACCTGGATGTCGAAATCGGGGTATTGCTCCAGCATCGCGCGCGGATCGTCGCTGAAGTTGCCGGAAGTCAGCACCGCCAGCGCGCAGCGCCGCAGCAGCGCGTGCAGCCCCGAACCGCTGGCGCCACGCAGTCGCGCCACCTCGTGCCGCGAGAGCACGTCGAGCCCGCCGATCGGCGTGATGCGGGCGCTCACCGTGCCCGCTTTGCCGGCACGGCCGGCCTGGGAATCATTCATCCACCACTCTCCTGCCGCTGACGACGTGACTGCCTCATGCAGTGTCGTGGCGGGTTGCCAAGCATCCGCTGCGCGAATCATCGGGTCAAGACAGCACGACGCCGATGCGCTCTCCGTCGGGCGAAAAAAAACCGGCACCCTGGGGTGCCGGTTCGTTTCGGGACGATGCAGCGATCAGAACGTGTAACGCAACGTCAGCATGGCCGACCAGCGCGACACCACGCGGGTCGGGTTGGAACCGGCGTCGTAGCGGATCAGCTGCTGCGGCTGGTAATTGCCGTTCTGGTCGGTGGGCAGGTAGTAGATGTACTGGCCCTGCGCATTCACGCCGTCGTAGCCGGCCAGCGTGCGCGTGTTGAACTGGCCGTTGACGGTCTGGCCCCAGTCGCTGTCGAGCAGGTTGAGGAAGTTGTAGACGTCCAGACGCACGACGCCCTTGTTGCCCTTGAAGATGCCGGGCACTTCCTGCGAGAAGCTCATGTCGAGCTGATTCACCCAGCCGTAGTGATCGGTGTTGCGACCGGCAATCTGGCCCCGGTGACGGCTGAGGTACTTGTTGCCGGCAATGTAGTCCTGGAACTGCTGGATCAGTTCGGGCGATGCGCTGCCGTAGCTGACCTTCGCGTCGTTCACCGTCGGGATGTAGATCGGGTCCTGGTAGGTGATGCCGTCGCCGTTGGAGTCGCCGGAGAAGATCCAGCTGTACGGCAGGCCGCTGTGGCCGTTGTAGAACGCCGACACGCTGGTCTTGTAGTTGCCGAAGAACGCATGCTGCCAGGTCAGCGACGCCTTGAGCGCCTTGGGAATGTTGCGGTCGGCAGTGGCGGCCACTTCGTCGTTGACGTTTTCGCGCACCACGTACTTGTAGCCGGAGAACGCCTGCGAGCTGTTGCCCGGGTTGACCTCGGTGGCATGGCTGAAGGTGAGGCTCACGTTGCCGAACCAGCTCTCCGAGAAGGGCTTGGCCAGGGCCAGGGTCAGGCTGTCGGACTTGCCCTTGCCGGTGTTGGTGAGCAGCGTGGACTGCTGGTCGAACGCCCGGTCGCGATTGGCGGCCGCATCCTTGCTGCTGCCGCGCTCGCCCGGGGTCTTCCAGTACTGGTTGCGGCCGTCAGGCATCGTGCCGGTCGGCGCACCGATGTTGATGGCCTTGTAGAAGATCGCGTTGTCGGCCTGGATGTGCTGCAACTCCACCGAGCTGATCAGACCCCACCACGGCAGTTCGGCATCGAATGCCAGGGTGGTCTTCCACACGCTGGGCAGCTTGAAGTCGGGATCGATCGTGTCGACGACGCCCGCCGGCTGGACTTGCGTGCCGGTCGGAATGTTCTGGTGGTACGGGTCCGGGCTGAACGGCGCATCCGCCGGATCGAACGACGAATAGCTGGCCACGGTGAGGCCGTTGTTCTGGTACGGATTGGTCATCCATACCGTGGGCGGGGTGGTCTGGAACAGGCCGATGCCGCCGCGCAACTGCATCATGCGCTCGGTGTTGAAGGCGTAGTTGAACGCGAAGCGCGGCTCGACCACCTTGTTCTTGCTGCCCAGGCTGCTGTTGTTCGGGTAACCGAACGACTGCTGGAAGGCGGCGTTGTAGAACGGTGCATGGTCGGACTGCGGGATGTTCACGCGCAGGCCGTAGGTCACCGACAGGTTGTTGTTGACCTGCCAGCTGTCCTGGATGAACGGGCTGTACTGGCTGTACACCCACTGCGCCGCCACGTCGTTGAGGGTATAGCCCGGCGCGGGCTGGTACAGGAAGTACGAGTCGTAGTCGCGATTCGCGAAATTGGTCAGCCCGTAGAACGTGTAATTGCCGTGCTGGGTGCGGCCGAACAGGTTGTAGATCTGGTCGCGCTGGAAGTCGATGCCGCCCTTGATGGTGTGGTCGCCAAGGAAGTAGGTGCCGGCGATGAAGGCCGACCACTTCTTGGTGCTGATGGCATTCTCGTGGCGGTACTGATCCTCGCCGAGGTTGACCGACGGCCCCTTGTTGTCATTGCTCAGGTAGACCTTCACCTGCGGCTGGTTGATCGCGTTGCCGGCCAGCTGCTCGAACGTCTGGTAGCTGATCTTGGCTTCGGTCGAGAAGTTCTCGCTCCAGTCATCGTAGAACTGCAGCGCGGCGTTCTTGGTCAGGCTGTCCTTGCTGTACCAGTAGCTGTCCAGGCCCACTTCCTTGGAGCTGTTGCCCTGCACGATGGGCTGGTTCTCCTTGGTGTACTGGTAGGTGAAGCTGGCACGATGGTCGTTGCTGATGTTCCAGTCGATCTTGCCGAGGTAGCGCTTGTCGGTCAGGCCGACCGCACCGCCGCCCAGGCTGCCCGGCTGCAGGCCAAGCGCCTTGGCGGTGTCGATCACCTGCTGCAGGTCGCTGGGCGAGATCTTGTTGGAGGTGGACGCGCCGGTCAGCGACGGATCCAGGCCGTTGGACGAGTCCGCGCCGATACCGGTGGTCTTTTCCTGCTCGGCCGAGAAGAAGAAGAACAGCTTGTCCTTGATGATCGGGCCGCCCACGGTGACGCCGCCGGTCCAGTCGCGCTGGTAGCCGGTGTAGTCGTAACCGCGGTCGCCGTTGTCCAGCCAGCCGGCATTGCCGACCATCTTGTTGGCATTGCGATAGGCGTAATACACCGAGCCGTGAAACTCGTTGGTGCCCGACTTGGTGACCGCATTGATGTCGGCACCGACCGTGTCGGAGGTGACGTCGAAATTGGCGGTGGAGATGTTGTACTCGCCGATCGTGTCGACCGAGATCGGCGAACCCTGGTACGGCAGGCCATTGGCGTTGAGGCCGTAGGGGTCGCCCTGGGAAATGCCGTCGACGCTGATGTTGTTGAAGCGGTTCGGCAGGCCGGCCATCGAGATCGAACCGTCACCCTGGTCGGTCACGTTGATGCGCGGGTCGAGGCGCGCGATGTCGTCGATCGAACGGTTGCCCTGCGGCGTCGTCTCCAGCTCGCGCTGCGAGACGTTCATCGACAGGCCCTTGTTGTCCGCCGAGAAAATCTGGCTGAGCGCCGAGGTGGTGACCGTGACCGCGCTGAGGTCCTTGGCCTGAACCCCGGATGTGCTCATCTGCACGTTGATCGAGGATACCTGGCCCAGTTGCAGGTAGACGTTGTTCTTTTCCGCCTGCCCCATGCCCGTCTTGGACACGGTGATGTCGAACGGGCCGCCCACGCGCAGGCCCTGCGCGGTGTAGCGGCCGTCGGCGTCGGTGGTGACCGTCTTGGTGGTGCCTGACGGCTCATGCACGATCTGCACGGTGGCTCCGGCCACCGGCTGGCCGCTGGCGTCGACGATTCGTCCCGTCGCGCCGGAGGAGGTCACGTTCTGGGCGGCGGCCGGCGCGCCCGCAAGCAACGCAGCAATCGCAAACGGCAGCAATTTGGTGCGAATTCGGCTGTTCATGTCTTGTTCGTCCCTCGAGTCAACGACAAAAGAAAAGTATGTACGGAATCAAACATGCCGCGACCCGGGATGGCCCAGGCATGGTGGCGAAGCGTTTGATGGTCCTGCTTGGCTCCCGGCAGCGGTCCGCGCGGGACCGATGCGGGCGGCTGGCAGCTGTCTCCCTCTGCCAACCAATTGTTAAAAGAATTTTAACGGCATTGTATGACACTTTCATGCCAGTGGCACGTCACCCCGGCGACGGCCAACCGCCCCCGCGGGGCATGGTTTTCAGGGCATCGAACGCAGGAACGAGGCCACGCCGGACATGAACATCTGTACCGACAAGGCGATCAACAGCATGCCCATCACGCGCTCCAGCGCGGTCAGCACGCTCTCGCCCAGCCAGCGGAACAGATAGGTCGAGCTGAGCAGGATGATCGCCGTGGCCAGCCACGCCAGCAGCAGCGCGAGCACCCAATCCGCGGTGCGCCCGGGCTGGGTATTGGTGAGCAGCAGCAGCGCGGCCATCGCCGAGGGCCCGGCCACGCCCGGGATCGCCATGGGCACGATGAAGGGCTCGCCCTGCCCCGGCTTGCCGAAGATGCCGCTGCCGTCGGCCGGCGGGAACACCATGCGGATGCCGATCAGGAACAGCACGATGCCGCCGGCGACGCTGATGGAGTCGGGCTTGAGCTGCATCAGGTGCAGGAACTGCTGGCCGCCGAACAGGAACACCAGCAGCACGCCGAGCGCGATCAGCAGCTCGCGCACCATCACCCGGCGCCGGCGCCGCGGCGGCACGTCCTTGAGCAGGCTGAGGAAGATGGGAATGTTGCCCAGCGGGTCCATGATCAGGAACAACATGATGCCCGCCGACAACGTGGTCATTTGCGCTTCCATTTCGACTCCCTGCAGTCAGGTTTGCGACGTGCCCCGATCGTGGATGCGCGGCGGGAGCCTGCCCGCGAGCTCTACGAGCGAAGGTCCAGCACCGCGCCGCGTGCCGCCCGCGCCTGCGGGCCGAGCAGATAGATGGCCGCATCGGCAGTGGCGTCCGGCGTGGGCTGCTGCATGATGTCGTCGCCGAAATAGGCCAGCCGGCGCAACGCCGTGCGCATCGGCGCGGGCAGCAGCGCGTGCACGCGCAGCGAAGTCTCGTCGGTTTCCTCGTGCAGGATCGCCGCCAACCGCTCCAGCGCGGCCTTGGACACGCCGTAACCGCCCCAGTGTGCACGTCGCAGCAGGTCGGGGCTGTCCAGCACGAATACCACGGCGCTGTCGGCGGCCTCGGTCAGCAGTGGCATGCAAGCCTGGGTCAGGGCGAACGGCGCGTTGACGTTGACGTGCATCGCGCGCAGCCAGTCGTCCGGCCGCTGCATGGAAATCGGCGTGAGCCCGGCGAAACTGGCCGCGCAATGCACGATGCCGTCGAGACGGCCGAGGTCGCGCTGCAAGCCCTCGGCCAGTGCGGCGTACTCGCGCGGCGTGGCCACTTCCATGTCCAGCGGATGGATCACCGGCTCGGCCAGGCCCTCCTCGCCCATCGCGTCGTAAAGCTTCTCCAGCTGCCGCTTGCGCTTGCCGGTGATGACCACGGTGGCGCCGGCCAGCGTGGCCGCGCGCACCACCGCGCTGCCGAGCCCGCCATAGGCGCCGGTGACCAGGATCACGCGACCGGCGAGGCTGCCGGCCTCGGGCTGCCAATCGACCGGCAGGCGCGCCACGGGCAAGCCGCTCAAGAGGCGGCCCCCGCCACGTCGCTGGCCATGCGCGCGAGTTCGCCGGAGGACATCAGCTCCTCGATGATGTCGCAGCCGCCGATCAACTCGCCGTTGATGAACAGTTGAGGGAACGTCGGCCAGTTCGCGAAGTGCGGCAGCGCGGCGCGCACTTGCGGGTCGGCCAGCACGTTGACTGCGTGGAATGTCGCTCCTGCCCGAGTCAGCGCCTGCGCCGCGCGACTTGAAAAACCGCACATGGGATATTGCGGCGTGCCTTTCATGAAAAGCACGATGGGATGCTCGGCCAGCATCGCCTTGATTGGCTCGTTGATGTCCATGGTGGTGTTTCATCTTTACAATGCAGGCAAGCCGCTATTGTATCAGCCGCCCGTCGGCCGCCACCTGTTGCGCCGACATTTTCTCCCTCAGCAACATCCCAAGGAGTCGCTCATGGCCATCGAACTTCCCCCGCTTCCGTACGAAAAGAATGCATTGGAGCCGCACGTCTCCGCCGAGACGCTCGAGTACCACTACGGCAAGCACCACCAGGCCTATGTGACCAACCTCAACAAGCAGATCGAAGGCACCGAGTTCGCCGACGCGAAACTCGAGGACATCATCCGCAAGTCCTCCGGCGGCATCTTCAACAACGCCGCGCAGACCTGGAACCACACCTTCTACTGGAACTCGATGAGCCCGAACGGTGGCGGCGAACCCACCGGCAAGCTCGCCGACGCGATCAACAAGGCGTTCGGCTCGGTGGCCAAGTTCAAGGAGGAGTTCAGCAAATCCGCCGCCGGCAACTTCGGCTCCGGCTGGACCTGGCTGGTGCAGCGCCCGGATGGCTCGCTCGGCATCGTGAACACGTCCAACGCCGGTACGCCGATCACCGGCAGCGACAAGCCGCTGCTCACCGCCGACGTGTGGGAGCACGCCTACTACATCGACTACCGCAACGCGCGCCCGAAGTATCTGGAGGCGTTCTGGAACCTGGTCAACTGGGATTTCGCGGCGAAGAACCTGGCCTGATCCCACGGCTCACCGGAAAAAGGCGGCGCCAATGGCGCCGCCTTTTTCATGCCCGCTTTTGCACGAGCGCACCCTGTGCGCGATGGTTCCGGGTCACGTGACGAAAGGCTCGCGCACAGACGGGGGTGCGATCCTACCGGCCCGTCAGCGCACGCAACACGGGCGCCACCTGCGCCTCGCGCCCCAGCGCCTGCGCGACGTCGCGCAAGCGTGACGCCAGCGTGGCGGCATCGGGCGCGCACACGGTGGCATGACCGACCTTGCGCCCCTGCCGCGCCTGCTTGCCGTAGTCGTGCCAGTGGGCATCCACGCCGCGCAGCACCGGCGCGGCATCGGGCAGCTCGCCGATCCAGTTGAACATGGCCGCCATGCCGCGCACGTTGGTGTCTCCCAGCGGCAGGCCGAGCACGGCGCGCACGTGGTTCTCGAACTGGCTGGCGTGCGCTCCCTCGATCGTCCAATGGCCGGAGTTGTGCACGCGCGGGGCCATTTCGTTGCCGAGCAATTCGCCGTCGCGCACGAACAGTTCCAGCGCGAACACGCCGACGTAGCCCAGGCGTTCGGCCAGGATGCGCGCGTGCTCGCTGGCGCGCTGCTGTAGCGGGCCGAGGTCCGGCGCCGGTGCGAGGCTCATCGACAACACGCCGTCGACGTGCCAGTTGCCGGTCAGCGGCCAGGTGCGGAACTCGCCGTCGCGCCCGCGCACGGCGATCACCGACAGCTCGCGCTCGAACGGCACGAAGGCTTCCAGGATCAGCCCCAGCGTGGCCGCCTGGGCACCCAGCGCCGCCCAGGCCGCATCCGCGTCGGCCGCCGTGGCCAGCCGGAACTGGCCCTTGCCGTCGTAACCCAGGCGACGCGTCTTGAGGATGGCCGGGGCGCCGACCGCGGCCAGCGCCTGATCCAGCTGCTCGCGGGTGTCGACCGCCATGAATTCGGTGGTGGGCAGGCCGCAGGCGCGGAACAGGTTTTTCTCGGCCAGCCGGTCCTGCGCCACCGCCAGCGCCTCGGGCGCCGGGTGCACGGCGACCCGTTCGGCCAGCCAGTGCGCGGTATCGGCCGGCACGTTCTCGAAATCGAAGGTGACCACGTCCACCCGACGGGCGAACGCCTCCAGCGCGGCGCGATCGTCCCAACCGGCCACCACCAGCGGCGCCACCTGGCCGGCGCACGCATCGGCGGAGCCATCCACGACCAGGCAGTTCGCGCCCAGCGGCGCGGCGGCCACGGCCAGCATGCGGGCGAGTTGCCCGCCGCCGAGGATGCCCACCACCGGCTGCTTGCGGTCGCTCATGCCCGCGGGTCCGGCTGGGCGAGCACGGCTCGCGTCTGGCGCGCGCGCCATTGATCCAGCGCATCGGCCAGCGCGTGATCGTGCAGGGCCAGCACGGCGGCGGCCAGCAAGGCGGCATTGACCGCCCCGGCACGTCCGATCGCCAGCGTACCGACTGGAACCCCTGCCGGCATCTGCGCGATCGACAGCAGCGAGTCCATGCCGTTGAGTGCCTTCGACTGGACCGGCACGCCGAACACCGGCAGGCGGGTCTTGGCTGCCAGCATGCCCGGCAGGTGGGCGGCGCCACCGGCGCCGGCAACGACGACCTGGATGCCCCGCCCGGCCGCTTGTTCGGCGTAGCTGAACAGCAGATCCGGCGTACGGTGGGCCGAGACCACGCGAACCTCGTGTGCCACACCCAGCTCGGTCAGCACGTCGGCGGCGTGCTGCATGGTTTCCCAATCCGAATGCGAACCCATCACCACGCCCACGCGTGGTGTTTCTGTGGCTGCTGTCATGGCCGGAGTGTCCAAAAACCGTTATTGTACGGGCTTTCCCGGCCCGACACACCCGAACCCCGATGATGGACAAGCGCCTGCTCGACATCCTGTGCTGCCCCGTCAGCAAGACCCCGCTGCGATCGGTGACGCGCCCGCAACTGGAGGCGCTGAACGAGGCCATCGCCGCGGGCAAGGTCGACACGGTGGCCGGCGTGCCGGTGCGCGAGCGGGTGGCCGAGGCGCTGATCACCACCGACTGCAAGGTCATTTACCGCATCGAGGACGGCATTCCGGTGATGCTGCCGGAGGAAGGCATCGGCACCTTGCAACTGGCCGATTTCCCCACCGGCCAGGGCTAGCGCGTCGTGGCGGGCGGGAATGGGCATGACAGGCGTGCGCGAATTGGCTTATTGTCGGCCTCTGCGCAAGCCTGCAGGGTCCGGCCGTGCGTGCTACAGGTCAGGGGAACAGGGCGATGAACGAGGCCAATGAGCCAACCCGCGTAGTCAACTTGAATCAGCGCCTGGACCCGTCCAGCGAGCGCGTGGGCGAGTTGCTCAATGCCGTGCGCAGCATCGCCAACAAGCGCCTGCAGCAGTGGGTGGGCAATGCCTTCGAGCAGGTCGACGACGCCCTGTTCGACCTCGCCGAGAAGGCCGAGAACAACGCGGCGCAGATGCACTACTTCGACGGCATGCGCGAGGTGCGCAAGCGTCGCCCCGGCATCGAGCGCAACTTCCTCAACGCCATCGCGCGCAAGCTCGGCGATCTGGCGCACCCGGGCAAGGCCACCGCACCGGCGGGGCCATCCTCGCTCGGCACCGCCGAACTGACCCTCGTGGCCGAAAGCGACCTGGAAGAATCGCTGGCGATCACCAGCATGATCAGCAAGAACGACGCGCGCCTGGCGCGTGACCTGTTCGCGGTCAACCAGCGCCTGTCGGTGATCTGCGGCGGCTACAAGATCGAGGACACCAGCAACCCGGTGGCGCCGGCCACGCTGTCCCAGGCGTTCCGCGAAGCGCTGCAGGAACTCAGCGCAGACATGCGCGTCAAGCTGATCATCTACAAGCTGTTCGATCGCTACGTGCTGTCGCTGCTGGAGGAGCTGTACCAGGAGATCAACACGGAGCTGGTCCGCGCCGGCGTGTTGCCGCAGCTGCGCCACGGCCTGCTGCGCGGCGGTCAGGCCAAGGGTGGCAGCGGCACCCCGGCGGGAGCCGCGGCCACGGCGGCGGCTGCCATGGACGACGGCACCGAGATCTCCGACGACCTGCTGCATACCCTGCACGCGCTGTTCAGTGCACGCCGCGGCAACGCCGGCGGTGGCCGCATGGCCAGCGGGGGCGGCACGGCGGCGGCCGGGGGTTCGCTGCCGTCGGTCAACGAACTGCTCGGCGCACTCAGCGTGCTGCAGAGCCAGATCAGCAACAGCGGACCGGTCAACTACGACGAATCCGACGACGCCGGCGCGCTCAGCCGCGAAGTCCTGCAGCTGAAGACCCAGCTGCTGGCCCAGATCGGTGCCCTGCGCGGCGAACGACCCAGCCATGTGGCCAGCATGGACGAGGACACGATCGACCTGGTCGGCATGCTGTTCGAGTTCATCCTTGAGGACCGCAACCTGCCCGCAGCGATGCAGGTGATGCTGGCGCGGCTGCAGATTCCCTATCTCAAGGCGGCGATCCTCGACCGCAAGATGTTCTCGCACCGCCAGCACCCGGCACGCCGGTTGCTGGACAGCCTGGCCGAACAGGCCAAGAGCTGGTCGGAGGAGTCCGACCGCGACCATCGCCTGCACGAGAAGGTGAAGTCGATCGTCGACCAACTGCTGCACGATTTCGACGACGACATGGGCATCTTCGAGCGCCTGTTGACCGACCTGCAGCAGTTCCAGGACGTCAACAAGCGGCGCTCCGAGCTGGCCGAGCAGCGCGTGGCCGAATCCGCGCGTGGCCGCGAGAAGCTGGAACAGGCACGCCGCCGCGCCGCCCGCGAGATCCTCGAGCGCATCGGCAGCCAGAAGCTGCCGCCGCTGATCCACGGCGTGCTGGCGCGCGCCTGGGCCAACCACCTGGTGCTGACCCTGCTGCGCCAGGGCGAGGACTCGCCCGAGTTCAAGACCGCCTTGCGCTTCATCGACGAGTTCATCGCCAGCACCCGGCCGGCCAACGACACCACCAGTCGACAGGCCCTGCGGCAGATGCTGCCGGGTATCGAACGAGCGCTGCGCCAGGGCCTGGCCAACGTCGCTTTCCAGGAACAGGACGTCGAACGCCTGCTGGGCCAGCTGCACGCCTACTATCGCCAGCAGCTGGGCGAAACGACCGCGTCGGAAACGCCGGACGTCGCCGCCGCAGCCGAGGAGGACGTCGCGATGCTGGCGATCCCGGACAGCATCCAGCCGGTCATCGACCGCCAGACGGCACCCGCGGACATCCTGGAAGAAGAGGAAGAGCTGGCCGAGGTGCCGCCGGACAGCCCGGAGTGGTACCAGGTGCAGGCGCTGCAACCGGGCAACTGGCTGGAGTTCACGCTCGACGACGAGGCACCGGCACGCGCCAAGCTGTCGTGGATCAGCCCGATGAGCGGCCGCTACCTGTTCGTCAACCGTCGCGGCCTGAAGGTCGCCGATTACGCCCCGCGCGAGCTGGCTGGCCTGTTTGCGGACGGCAAGGCGCGCGTGCTGGCAGCCAACGCACTGTTCGATCGCGCGATGACCGCGATCGTCGGCAAGCTCAGCCAGGCCGGCGACGACACGCCCGCCAGCGGCACCGCTCCCACGGACACCGAATGACCGCCACGCCCCGTTTCGCACCGCCCGCTGCCGCCCAGATCGCCGCTGATGTCGAACGCGCCCTGACCGAGGATCTCGGCCAGGGCGATGCCACCGCCGCCCTGCTCCCGGCCGATGCGCGGGCGCAGGCCCGGCTCACCTGCCGCGACGCCGCCGTGATTGCCGGCAGCGCCTGGTTCGACGCCTGCTTCCGGCGGCTGGACCCTTCGGTGCAGATCGACTGGCGGGTAAGCGACGGCGACCAGGTCGCCCCCGGCACGCTGCTCTGCAGCCTGTCCGGACACGCCCGCTCGCTGGTTACCGCCGAACGTACGGCGCTCAACTTCCTGCAACTGCTCTCGGCCACCGCCACTACCACCGCTCGCCATGTCGCCACGGTAGCCGGCACCGCCGTGCGCGTGCTCGACACCCGCAAGACCGTGCCCGGCCTGCGCGTCGCGCAGAAATATGCCGTGCGCTGCGGCGGCGGCCACAACCAGCGCATGGGCCTGTACGACGCTATCCTGGTCAAGGAGAACCACATCATCGCCGCCGGCGGCATCGCCGCGGCGGTGTCGGCCGCGCGCCGGCTGCATCCCGACCTGCCGCTGGAAGTCGAAGTGGAGAACCTCGACGAGCTCGAACAGGCCCTGCAAGCCGGCGTGGACCGCATCATGCTCGACAACTTCGAGCTGGAGCAGATGCGCGAGGCCGTGGCGCGCACGGCCGGCCGCGTGCCGCTGGAGATTTCCGGCAACGTCGACCTGCAGACCATCGGCGACTTTGCCCGCACCGGCGTGGATTTCATCTCGGTCGGCGCACTGACCAAACACGTGCACGCGATCGACCTCTCGCTGCGCCTGCAATTGCTCTGACCCCGGCTTGCGCGGGCGCCGGTGCGCCCACACACTGGGTGCATGTCCGATTTCTCCGCCCTCGTCCTGCTGCTGGTGCTCGGCGCCGCCGTGGGGCTGTGGCTGAAGCTCAGCGTGGCGCGCGAACGCGCGGTGCGGATCGCGCGACAACAGTGCCATTTGCACGGCCTGCAATTGCTGGACGAGACGGTGGGCATGCGTGCACTGCGCCTGCGCCGGGTCAACGGCCTGCGCCGGGTCGAGCGGGGTTACGGTTTCGAAGTCAGCATCGACGGGCACGATCGCGAGCCGGGCCGGCTGTGGATGATCGGCGACGCGCTGACCGGCCTGAGCCTGCCGGTGGTCGAGCCGCTGGCAGTCGCAAGCACGCCCGAAGACGGCTTTGCAGCCTCGTCGGGGAAGGTCGTGGCATTGCGTCCGCGGCGGGCCGATCGACAGCCCTGAAACGGCAGCCGCCCGACGGGGCGGCAACGGGTTACTTCACCACGCGCAGGTGCGGCGTCGCGCGCTTGGGCTTGTCGCCCCCCTCATCGGCTGCAGGGGCGGGGCCGTCCGGCGGCGGCTCGTTCGGCGGAGTGTCGCCGCCCTCGCCTTCGGCCGGAAACATCATGCCCTGGCCGTTCTCCTGCGCATACAGAGCCAGCACGGCCTGCACCGGAATCTGGATAGCCTGGCTGACCCCGGAGAAACGCGCCTGGAAGCTGATCCATTCGTTGCCGAGGTCGAGGTTGGCCACCGCGCGGGTAGCCAGGTTGAGCACTACCTGGCCGTTCTGGATCACCTGTGGCGGCACCCGCACGCCGGCCACGCCGGCATCGACCAGCACGTAAGGGGTCAGGTTGTTGTCGGAAATCCAGTCGTAGATCGCCCGCAGCAGGTACGGGCGATTCGAGCTCATGGCGATGGCGTCATGCTTGCTCATGGACCGGCCGCATGGCCTTTTCCTCGTCGGTCATGCTGCGTGCAAAACCCTGGCTGTGGAACAGGCGCTCGCCGTAATCGACGATCGACTTGCCCTCGCGGCCCAGATCCACGCCGAGCCAGGGCAGCCGCCAGATCACCGGCGCCACCAGGCAATCGGCCAGGCTCATCTCGGGGTTGAGGAAGAACCGCGAGGCCTTGAACAGCGGCACCGTGGAGAGCAGGTGTTCGCGCAACCGCTTGCGTGCCGCATCCGCCGGACGGCCGCCTGCGCGGATCTTGTCCACCTCGGGCAACCAGTCCTTCTCGATCCGCACGGCCGCCACGCGCAGGCGCGCGCGCGATTGCGGGTCGATCGGCATCAGCGGTGGGTGCGGGTAGCGCTCGTCGATGTATTCGCACACCACCGCGGTATCGAACAACGTCAGGTCGCGGTCGATCAGGGTCGGCGTGCTGCCGTACGGGTTGAGATCGAGCAGGTCCTGCGGTGGCCGGGCGTGGTCCACCAGCACCCGTTCGTAGCTGACCCCCTTGGCGGCCAGCACCAGTCGGGCACGATGGCACTGGATGTCATCGGCCGTGGTGTACAGCGTCAATGCGTTACGCAAGCGGGGGTTTTGAACCATGCGCGATTTCCCCATCGGTGAGACAGACGCGGCGGCCCGTGGCCGCCGCGTCCGCAGTGCCTTGCGGCTCAGTGGACGTCTTTCCAGTATTCCTTCTTGAGCAGCGCCGCCAGGAAGGTGAACAGGGCCAGGAACAGCAGCACCCAGATACCGTAATGGTGGCGTTGCAGCGCCGCCGGCTCGGAGACGTATTGCAGGAAGCTGGTCAGGTCACGGGTGGCCTGCTGGAACTGCGCCGGGGTCATCTTGCCCGGGTGCGACAGCACCAGCTTCTCCACGCCCGCGGCTTCGCCATCCTTCGCCGGCTTCATCTGCGCGGTCTGCATGCCCTGCAGCTCCCACAGCGGGAACGGCATGGCGGCATTGGGCAAGGTGGTGTTGTTCCAGCCGATCGGGCTCTTCGGGTCGAGGTAGAAGGTGTTGAGGTAGGTGTAGACCCAGTCGGCGCCCTTGGCATCCACTTCCAGCGAGAGATCCGGCGGAGCCTTGCCGAACCACGTGCCGGCCAGCGCTGCCGGCATGTGCGAGACCACCGGCTCCTGGAACTTGGCGCCGGTGAAGTTGAGGTTCTTCATCACCTCGTCTTCGGTCAGGCCCAGGTCCTCGGCCATGCGCGAATAGCGCACGTACTTCAGCGAGTGGCAGCCGACGCAATAGTTGAAGAACAGCCGCGCGCCGCGTTGCAGCGAAGCCTGGTCGCGCACGTCGGCGCCGGACTTCATCAACTCGACCTTGGCGCTCTCGGCTGCGTGCGCCGGCAGCGTGCCGACGAACAGGCCGAGTGCCAGCGCGATACCGGAAAGAAAATGCTTCATCGTCGTTGGCAGCTTAGTCATGCGTGGTCACCCGATCCGGAACCGGCTTGGTCGTCTCCCAGCCGAAATAGGTATAGGCCCAGAGGAAAACGAAGAAACCGAAATACAGCAGCGTCATCAGCCGTCCGAACAGGTTCTCCCAGAACGTGAGGTCGACATTGCCGAACCACGCCGGGATGACCTCCGCCGTGACGCCTGCACCGACCGCACCGAGCCCGAAGAACGACAGCACGAAGACCGTCAGCGCCACCTTGTAGCCGGTGCCGCGGTAACGGATCGACTTGACCTTGCCGCGATCGAGCCAGGGCATCGCGAACAGCACCGCGATCGCGCTGAACATCGCCAGCACGCCCCACACGGCCGAGCCGAGGAAGGACGGAATCATGCGCACGATCGCGTAGAACGGAGTGAAGTACCACACCGGCTTGATCTCCGGCGGAGTCAGCAGGTTGTTGGCCGGGATCGCGTTGTCATGCTCCAGGAACCAGCCGCCGAACGTCGGCGCGAAGAAGATGATGAACGCGGCGATCAGCAGGAAGAAGCCCACGCCCACCAGATCCTTCACCGTGTAATACGGATGGAACGGGATGCCGTCGGCGGGCTTGAGCGCATCCCAGCGGTTGCCCTTGGGACCCTTCTTGATCTCCACGCCGTCCGGGTTGTTCGAGCCAACCTCGTGCAGCGCGGCGATGTGCAGCACCACCAGCAGCAGCAGCACCAGCGGCAGCGCGATCACGTGCAGCGCGAAGAAGCGGTTGAGCGTGGCATCGCCGGGCAGGAAGTCGCCCATGATCCACTGCTCCAGCCCCGAACCGATGTAGGGCAGCGTGCCGAACAGCGAGATGATCACCTTGGCGCCCCAGAACGACATGTTGCCCCACGGCAGCACGTAGCCCATGAAGGCCTCGGCCATCAGCACCAGGAAGATCAGCATGCCGAGCAGCCAGACCAGCTCGCGCGGCTTCTTGTACGAGCCGTACATCAGGCCGCGGAACATGTGCAGGAACACCACCACGAAGAACAGCGAGGCGCCGGTGGAGTGCATGTAGCGGATCAGCCAGCCCCACTCCACGTCACGCATGATGTACTGCACCGAGTCGAAGGCTCCCGCCGCGCTCGGGGTGTAGTTCATGGTGAGGAAGATGCCGGTGACGATCTGGTTGACCAGCACCAGCAGAGCCAGCGAACCGAAGTAGTACCAGAGGTTGAAGTTCTTCGGCGCGTAGTACTCGGTCATGTGGGCGCGGTACATCGGCATCATGCCGGGGGCGCGCTCGTTGACCCAGTCGCCGATGTTGCTGAATACCTTGCTCATGCCGCGGCCCCCTCCGGATCCACGCCGATCTGCACCGTCGTGTCGTCGACAAAATGATACGGCGGAACCTGCATGTTCTTCGGCGCCGGCACGTTCTTGTAGACGCGGCCCGCGATGTCGTAGCGCGAGTGGTGGCAGGGGCAGTAGTAGCCGCCTTTCCAGTTCGGATCGAACGGCTCGGGCTTGATCTCGCCGTAGAAGTCCGGCACGCAGCCCAGGTGGGTGCAGATGCCGACCATCACCAGCCACTCGGGCTTGATCGAGCGCGTCTCGTTCTGCGCGTACTTGGGCTGCTGCTCGACCTCGGACTTGGGATCGACCAGCAGCGGGTCTTCTTTCGGCAACTGCGCCAGCTGGGCCGGCGTGCGGTTGACGATGAAGACCGGCAGGCTGCGCCAGGCCACGATCAGCTGCTGGCCTTTCTCGATCTTCTTGAGCGACTGGGTAACCGGAGCGCCGGCGGCCTTGGCCCGCGCGCTGGGCTCCCACGACTTGATGAAGGGCACTGCCGCCGAGACGACCCCGATGCCACCCACCACTGCGGTGGTTGCGGTCAGGAATCGGCGGCGGCCGTGGTCGACGACTTCGTTCGCCATCAGGCTCTCCGGTACTTGCAAGGTCATGCCAGGACGGGGTTTCAGGCCCCGCAAAAATCGCGTTAGTGTAGCGTCAGGGGCCGCGCCGTACAATAAACCGGATGCCTGCCGGACTCTGCCCGGTGCCTCCCCCGCCACGACTCGCCGGAACGTTCTCCCCGACATGAAACATGCCGCCGGCACCCTTCTGTTCATTGCCCGCTTCGTCATCCTTGGACTGGCGCTGGCCTTCGTGATCGGCCTGTTCTGGCCCGGCAGCGGCGAGCGCCTGCGCGCGCGCCTGGGGCTCGCTCCGGCGGCGGTCGCGCCGACCCGGCACGAGCAAGCGGGCGCGGCGCCGGTATCGTACGCCGACGCCGTGGCTGCCGCGGCACCGTCGGTGGTGAACATCTATGCCAACAAGATCGTCACCGAGCAAGCGCTGCGCATGTACGACAACCCGGTGCTGCAGCAGTTGTTCGGCGGCCAGCCGACGACCTACCAGCATCGCGAGCAGACGCTGGGCTCGGGCGTGATCGTCAGCGCCCGCGGCAACGACTACGTGCTGACCAACAACCACGTGATCGCCAACGCTGCCGATATCCAGGTGCTGCTTTACGACGGCCGCATCGCCAAGGCGCGGCTGGTCGGTTCCGACCGCGAGACCGACCTGGCCGTGCTCAAGATCGACGCCAGCAACCTGCCGGTGATCCACATGGCCGACCCCAGCCAGTTGCGCCCCGGCGACGTGGTGCTGGCGATCGGCAACCCGTTCGGCCTCAACCAGACCGTGACGATGGGCATCGTCAGCGCGATCGGGCGGCAGTTGAACAGTTCCAGCGCCGAGGACTTCATCCAGACCGATGCGGCCATCAACCTGGGCAACTCCGGCGGCGCGCTGGTCAACACGCAGGGGCAGCTGGTCGGCATCAATACCCTGCTGATCGGCAAGGGTCAGGCCGCCAACGCGGAGGGCATCGGTTTCGCGATCCCGGTGGCTACCGCCACCAAGGTGCTCGATCAATTGATCACCACCGGCCACGTGGTGCGCGGCTGGCTCGGTGCCGACTACGCCTTCGTGCCGGTGGCGGCGGACAGCGGCCTGCCCGCTGCCGCGCGCGGCGCACAGGTCATCGCGGTGTACTCCGGCGGTCCGGCCGCGCAGGCGGGGATCAAGCCGCGCGACATCCTGCTGCGCATCGGCAACGACGACATCATGGGCCCGGCCGACCTGCGCCGCCGCGAGGCCACGCTCAAGCCCGGCAGCCAGGTGCAGATCTCCGGCCTGCGTGACGGCACGCCGTTCCAGGTCACGGTCACGCTGGCACAGCGCCCGCCGATGGACGGCAGTCTCTCCAGCCAGCCCTGAGCGGGTCGCCGCGACGGGCGGGCCTCAGCCCGGCCCGCGCGAAGCCAGCGGCGGATGGATCGCCGCGCCGTAACGCTTGCGCAGGGTTTCCACCCGCTCCACGTAGACCTGGGTCTCCGCATACGGCGGCACGCCCTTGTAGCGCTGCACCGCCCCCGGCCCGGCGTTGTAGGCCGCTGCGGCCAGCCGCTCGCTGCCGTCGAAATCGCGCAGCAACAGGCTCAGGTAGCGGGCGCCGCCGCGGATGTTCTGGGCGGAATTGAAGGCATCGAGCACGCCCATGTCGCTGGCGGTGCCGGGCATCAGCTGCATCAGCCCCTGGGCGCCCTTGAGCGACAGCGCACGCGGGTTGAACGCACTCTCGGCATGGATGATCGCGCGCAGAAACGCCTCGTCGACGCCGTACTCGATGCTGGCCGCGCGGATCGTGTCGGCATACGCGTCGAGGTTCAGCGCCACGCGATCCCAGCGGATCGTCGAATGCAGGTTGCAGGCCACGCAGGTGGAGATGTAGCTGAACAGCATGGTCACCGCGCGGCCCTTGCCGCCGGCGGGACGCAGGTTGGTGTATTCCACGCTGCCGTCGGCGCGCACGATGCGATAGACCGCCCCGCGCAGCACGCGGTCGCCGGCGTCGGCCACCTTGGGCGCGACCGGCGCGGCGTCGGCATGGGCTTCGCGATACTGCCACTGGCCCGGCGTGCCGGCCGCCCTGGCCGCCAGCGGCAACTTCGCCGTGCTGACCGCCGAACTGCTCACCGCGGCCAGCGACTCGCGCTCTACCCGCGCCGTCTCGCGTGTCTGTGCGGTGCTCAGCGCGCCGCCTTGCACGCGCGCCAGCGACACCGGTCGGGCGCCATCGGCCGCAAGGCTCTGCGCCGTGGTGACCACCTGGCCGCTGACCCCGGTCAACGATGCGCGCGCGACCGGCGCGGCCCGGCGCGTCGCCCTCGGGTCGGCGTAGCTGCTGATTGCGCGGCAGCCGTGATACCCCGCCCGCTCGCTGCTGTACACGGTTTCGCCGCTGCTGCCGGTGCACTGGTACAAGGTGCCGGCGCGGGCCGCCGTGGCCAACAGGCAGGCAGCCAGCAGCGCGACCCCGACAAGGATCGAACGCAAGGGGAAACCGCGAACAGGCCGATCGACGCGTCCCCCGTGACTGGCGGCACCGGACATGGGCGCAGTGTGCCGCCACGCGCGGCCAGCGCCAAGTGCGCAAGTCTCATTCCACGACCGTGGCCAGGGCGGCGCCGCAAACTCCGTGGCGGCCGCAAGTGCTTGATCTGGCAGGCACACGGGCCGCGCAGTACACTGCGCGGTTCCGCGGATCGCGCATCCGCCCTGGAATCACGGTACCCACGCGATGAGCGGCAAGCTTTTCATCAAGACCCACGGCTGCCAGATGAACGAGTACGACTCGGCCAAGATGGCCGACGTGCTGAAGGCCTCGCACGGGCTGGAGCTGACCCAGGACGAGTCAGAGGCGGACGTGATCCTGATCAACACCTGCTCGATCCGCGAAAAGGCGCAGGAAAAGGTCTTCAGCCAGCTTGGCCGCTGGAAGCAGCACAAGCAGGACGGCCGGCAGGTGGTGATTGGCGTCGGCGGCTGCGTGGCAAGTCAGGAAGGCGCGGCGATCGTCAAGCGCGCGCCGTACGTGGATCTGGTGTTCGGCCCGCAGACCCTGCACCGCCTGCCCCAGCTGATCGAGGCGCAACGCGCCACCGGCAAGCCGCAGGTGGACATCAGCTTCCCCGAGATCGAGAAGTTCGACTGCCTGCCCGAGCCGCGCGCGGAAGGCCCGACCGCCTTCGTCTCGATCATGGAAGGCTGCTCGAAATACTGCAGCTACTGCGTGGTGCCGTACACCCGCGGCACCGAGATCAGCCGTCCGTTCGACGACGTGCTGGTGGAGGTGGCCAAGCTCGCCGCCCAGGGCGTGCGCGAGGTGAACCTGCTCGGCCAGAACGTCAATGCGTACCGCGGCCCCACCTTCGACGGCGGCGTCGCCGACCTCGCCGTGCTGATCCATGCGATCGCCCAGATCGACGGCATCGGTCGCATCCGCTTCACCACCTCGCATCCGCTGGAGTTCTCCGACTCGCTGATCGAGGCCTACGCCAACGTGCCGCAGCTGGCCAACTACCTGCACCTGCCGGTGCAGGCCGGTTCCGACCGCATCCTTTCGGCGATGAAGCGCGGCTACACCGCGCTGGAGTTCAAGCAGAAGATCCGCAAGCTGCGCGCGGTGCGACCGGACATCTGCGTGTCCACCGACATCATCGTCGGCTTCCCCGGCGAGAGCGGCGAGGATTTCGAGAAGACCATGAAGCTGGTCGACGACGTCGGCTTCGACCAGAGCTTCACCTTCATCTTCTCCGCGCGCCCCGGCACGCCGGCGGCGAACCTCGCCGATGACACGCCGATGGCGGTCAAGCACGAGCGCCTCGCGCGCCTGCAGGCCGCGATCAACGCGAACGCCAGGAAGATCAACGAGGCGATGATCGGCTCCGTGCAGCGCGTGCTGGTGGAAAAGCCCAGTACCCGCAATCCGGACGAACTCAGCGGCCGCACCGAGAACATGCGCTACGTGAACTTCGCCGGCGACGCCCGCATGATCGGCCAGTTCGTCGACGTGGTGATCACCGACGCGATGAGCAATTCGCTGCGCGGGCGGGTGAAAACGGCCGACGACGCGGCCGCACTGGCGTCGTGAGCGAGCTGGTGATCCGGGAAATCGGCGCGGACGAGTTCGCTCGCGTGTGGCCGTTCTTCCAGGCGATCGCCGCTGGCGGCGAGACCTACACCTACCCGCGCGACATCAGCCTCGAACAGGCCCGCTCCATGTGGACCACGCCGCCCGCACGCTGCTTCGTGGCCGAACGCGACGGCCAGGCGCTGGGCTGTTACCGGCTGGCGCCCAACCAGATGGGGCCGGGTGACCACGTGGCCAACGGCAGCTACATGGTGGCGCCGCAAGCGCGCCGCCAGGGCGTGGCGTCAGCCTTGTGCGAGCACTCGCTGGAACAGGCGCGCCGAGCCGGCTTCCGCGCCATGCAGTTCAATGCCGTCGTCGCCAGCAATACCACCGCCGTGCGGCTGTGGCAGCGCCACGGCTTCCGCATCGTCGGCCAGGTGCCCGGTGCGTTCCGCCACGCCCAGCTCGGCCCCACCGATCTGTACGTGATGCACCGCATGCTGTGAGCGCGAGGCGGCACGCGGAGCGGCGGGTCAGTCCAGTCGCTTGCGGAAGCGCAATATCGCCAGCGCCATCATCGCCAGCGTGAACACCGCCAGCGCCAGCACGTCGAGCCACATCTCCCACAAGCCCGCGCCGCGCAGCATCACGCCACGGATCAGGCGCAGGAAATGGGTCAGCGGCAAGACTTCCGCGAGCCACTGCACCAGCTTCGGCATGCCGGCGAACGGGAACATGAAGCCCGACAGCAGGATCGACGGCAGGAACACGAAGAACGTCATCTGCATCGCCTGGAACTGCGACTGTGCACGCGTCGAGATCAGCAGGCCCAATGCAAGGTTGGCGAGGATCAGCAGGCCCGACGCCAGGTACACGTCGAGCACGCTGCCCAGGATCGGCACCGCGAACAGCCACGTGCCGAGCGCCAGGATCACGCTGGTCTGCACCAGGCCGATCGCCACGTACGGCAGCACCTTGCCGATCATGAGCTCCGAGCTGGTCAGCGGCGTGGCGATCAGCAGCTCCATGTTGCCGCGCTCGCGTTCGCGCACGATCGCGATGGCGGTGAACAGCACCATCGTCATGGTCAGGATCACGCCGATGAGCCCGGGCACGATGTTGACTGCCGAGCGCCGCTGCGGGTTGTAGAAGGCGACCATGCTGATCCGCCCGCCGACCGGCGTGCTGGTGGCCGGCGCACGCATGTCGGGTGCGGCGCTGTCGATCGGCACCTGCATCAGTTGCGCGGCGGCGGCCTGCACCGCCGTATCGCTGCCGTCGACCAGGATCTGCGCCACCGCCCGGCCGTCGATGCGGCGGCGCTCGAAATCCGGCGGCACCACGATGCCGATGCCGACCTGCCCGCGGCGGATCATCGCCATCAGCTCCTGCGGCGTGTCCGCCTGCGCCACCGGCGCCACCACGCCGGTGGCGAGCATGTCCATCACCAATGCGCGCGAACCGGCGGTGTTCGCCTGGTCGACGATGCCCGCGTCGAGTCCGCGCAGGTTGGTGTTGATCGCGTAGCCGAACAGCACCAGCTGGATCACCGGGATGCCCACCACCATCGCCAGCGTGATGCGGTCGCGGCGCAGCTGGCGCAGCTCCTTGACCACGATCGCCCACAGCCGCCGCCCGTTCATGCGGCGCGCTCCGCGTCGCGGCGCGTGGCGGCGACGAACACGTCTTCGAGATTCGGCGGCGTCGCCGTCAGCGCGGCCTGGTGCCCCGTCGTCGCCAGCGCCTTGTCCATGTCCGGCGTGGCGCCGTCGGCGTCGGTCAGCACGCGCAGGATGTTGCCGACCTGGGCCACGCCGAGCACGCCCGCCACGCCGGCGAGCGCGCGCTGGGCGGCCCGCGGGTCGTCCGTTTCGGCGGTGAAGGTGCGCCCTTCCAGTTGCGCGGTCAGCTCGCGCGGCGTGCCGTCGGCGACCAGTGCGCCGCGGTCGAGGATGGCCAACCGGTGGCAGCGCTCGGCCTCGTCCATCAGGTGGGTGGAGACCAGCAGCGTGGTGCCGGCATCGGCCAGCTCGAAGAGTTTTTCCCAGAAATCGCGGCGCGATTCCGGGTCGACCGCGCTGGTCGGCTCGTCGAGAAACAGCAATTGCGGCTCGTGCAGCACCGCACAGGCCAGCGCCAGGCGCTGCTTCTGGCCGCCACTGAGGGTGCCGGCCAGTTGCCGCTGGCGATCGCCGAAGTGGTATTGCTCGATCAGCTCGTCGACGCGGCGTTTCGTCTTCGTCTTCGGCACGCCTTGGATGGCGGCGAGGAACTCCAGGTTCTCGCGCACGCCGAGGTCCTCGAACAGCGAGAACTTCTGTGTCATGTAGCCGATGTGCGAACGCAATTCGTCGGCCTGCGCCGGAATCTTCAGGCCGAGCACCTCGATCTCGCCCTCGCTTGGCGTGAGCAAGCCGCACAGCATGCGGATGGTGGTGGACTTGCCCGAGCCGTTCGGCCCGAGGAAGCCGTAGACGCGCCGCGCCGGCACGTCGAGGTCGACGTGATCGACCGCCACCAGCTTGCCGAAGCGCCGGGTCAAACCGCGGGCGCGGATCGCCACGCCTTCGGCGCCGGCATTCATTTCGCCGGTCCGCGGAACTCGACGCGCACCGGCAGGCCGGCGGGCAGTTCCGCCGCGTCCGCACCCAGCGCGACTTCGGCGAGGTAGCTGAGCCGCGCCGCGTCGTCGCCGATCAGTGCGTAATACGGGGTGAAATCCGGTTCGCTGCGGATCATGCGCAGCTTGCCGGCATAAGGTTTTTCGCGGTCGGCCACGAACACGTCGATGGCGTCGCCGACGTGCATGCCTGCGCGCTGCTGCACCGGCACGTAGATGCGCGCGTACGGCGCGTCGCCGGCCAGCAGGATCGCCAGCGGCGCGCCGACCGGTGCCTGATCGCCCAGCCGGTACGGCAGAGCGTCGATGCGCCCGGCGCGCGGCGCCACGACGGCCAGCTTGCCCAGCAGCACCTGCTGCGCGCTCACTTGCGCCTCCGCCGCCGCGACCGCGGCTTGCGCCTGGGCGAGCTGCTCCGGACGCGTGCCGTGCAACAACTCGTCGAGCGCTGCGCGTGCGGCCGATGTCTGACCCTCGGCGTTGCCTGCCGCGGCGCGGGCGCGGTCGAGATCGGCCGCGGCCACGTAACCATTGCCTTTCAGGGACGCCAGCCGCGCGTAATAAGCCCGCGCCTCGCGTGCCTGCGCCTGCACCGCGGCCAGATTCGCGCGAGCCTTGGCGATGTCCTCGCGGCGCGGCCCGGCCTGGAGTTCGGCCAGGAGTTCGCGTTGCTGCTCCAGCTGGGCCTGGGCCGCTGCGAGCTGGGCGCGGGTATGCGCGGGGTCCAGTTGCAGCAGCGGCTGGCCCGCCCTGACCTGCTCGCCCTCGCGCACGTCGATCGCCACGATGCGCTCGGCGGCCGGCGCCGGCAGCGTGATGCGGTCGAACTCGAGCGTACCCAGCGCCTGCGGCACCCGCTTGCTGCAACCAGCGGGAACGACGAGCACCAGCGCCGCCAGCGACTGGCAGATCACGGTCGTGAACTTCATGCGGGTTCTCCACGTTTCGTCGTGCCGACGCCCTGCCCCAGCAAGGCCAGCGTGTGTTGAAGCATGGTCTCGGGGCCGAGTGACTCGGCATCGAATGCGCGTCGCCAGATCGGCGCACCGGCAGCAGGGAACAGGGTCAGGCCGACCAGCGAGACGACCAGCAGGCGTGGGTCCAGCGCCGGGTTCAGCCGTCCATTTGCCTGCGCCGCGGCGAAGCGTTGCGCCAGCAGCTGCGGCACGCCCGGCACGGCGCGGTCGAACAGTACCTCACGCAGCGCACCGCCCTCGCACAGCACTTCGCGCACCCACAGCGGCGGCAGCCAGGGATGGCTTGCCACGACGTCGCTGATCCCGCGCACGAATGCTTCGGTCAACGCGACCGGGTCACCGCCGGCGTGCTCCAGCTGCGCGCGCAGCGGCGCCAGCGCCGGCAGCAGGCGCTCGTCGATCACGGCATGCAGCAGCCGCGCCTTGTCGCCGAAGTAGTAATGCAGCATCGCCGGAGTAACGCCCGCCTCGGTGGCGATTGCCCGCAACGAGGTGGCGGCGATGCCTGTGCGCGCGAACTGCCCCAACGCCGCATCCAGCAGATGCCGGCGCAGATCCTGGTCGTCGCCGCTGGGGCGTCCGGCGCGGCGCGGCGGTTTTGCGCGTTTGCCTGAAATAGTCATGAGCCTAAATTAATTCATCGTTTAATTATTTGCAAACCCATCAGCGCCGACCGCCACCGGCATGGTCCTTCCGGCGCCTGCGCGCTACGCTCGCGCCCCTATGAGCGAACTCAACCAGCGCGACTTCACCCTCGATCCCGACGACAACGCCCGCCTCGCCAACCTGTGCGGGCCGTTCGACGAACACCTGCGCCAGATCGAGCTGCGCCTCGGCGTGGAGATCAACCACCGCGGCAGCATCTTCCAGGTGATCGGCGAGAACCCGCCGGCGCGCGCCGCCGAAAATGTGCTGCGCGCGCTGTACGCCAGCACCGCCGGCGAGGCGCTGACCGGCGCGAAGATCAACCTGCATCTGGCCGAATCGGGCATCGACGCGATCACCGAGTCGGCCGCCGAAGGCGCCCAGGAAGTGGTCATCAAGGTCAAGCGCGGCGTGATCAAGGGCCGCGGCCCGAACCAGGCGCGCTACCTGCACGCCATCGCCAGCCACGACATCAACTTCGGCGTGGGCCCGGCCGGCACCGGCAAGACCTACCTGGCCGTGGCCAGCGCGGTCGAGGCGCTGGAGGCGAACCGGGTGCAGCGGCTGATCCTGGTGCGCCCGGCGGTGGAGGCCGGCGAAAAGCTGGGCTTCCTGCCCGGCGATCTGTCACAGAAGGTCGACCCCTACCTGCGCCCGCTGTACGACGCGCTGTACGAGATGCTCGGCTTCGAGAAGGTGGCCAAGCTGATCGAGCGCAACGTGATCGAGATCGCACCGCTGGCCTACATGCGCGGACGCACCTTGAACGATTCCTACGTGATCCTCGACGAGGCGCAGAACACCACGGTCGAGCAGATGAAGATGTTCCTCACCCGGATCGGCTTCGGCACGGTGGCGGTGATCACCGGCGACGTCACCCAGGTCGACCTGCCGCGCAACACGCGCTCCGGATTGCGCCAGGCGATCGAAGTGCTGCGCGGCGTGGCCGGCATCAGCTTCACCTTCTTCACCTCGCGCGACGTGGTGCGCCATCCGCTGGTGGCCAAGATCGTGCGCGCCTACGAGGCGTTCGAGGAAGCAGGGAATGGGGAATCGGGAATAGAGAATAGGGAAAAGCACTGACTCTCAATCTCCGCTTCGGACGCCCAGACATGCCTCGCCCCGCTCTTGCCATTCCCCATTCCCTATTCCCTATTCCCACCCTTGTCCACCTCGGCTACGCCGTGCCGCGGGCCGGCCTGCCCGCACCGGCCAGCTTCCGCCGCTGGGTCGAGGCGGCCTTGCGCGGAGCCAAACGGCGCAAGCCGGCCGAGCTTTCCATCCGCATCGTCGATGCCGCAGAGGGCCGTACGCTCAACCGCGACTACCGCGGCAAGGACTACGCCACCAATGTGCTGTCGTTCCCCGCCGAGCTGCCGCCCGGCGTGGTGCTGCCGCTGATCGGGGATCTGGCGATCTGCGCGCCGGTGGTGCTGCGCGAGGCCGCCGAACAGGGCAAATTGCCGCGCGACCACTGGGCCCATCTCACGGTACACGGCGTGCTGCACCTGCTCGGCTACGACCACATCGTGGAGACCGAGGCCGAGGCCATGGAAGCGCTGGAAACACGCATCCTGGCCGGCCTCGGCATCGCCGACCCGTACACCTGAATGCTGCAGGGCGGACCCGGCCCGCCGCCATTTCGCCGTACGACGATGACGGGCCGTGCCCGCCCTGCGCGGCCCCCGGGCGATCGCGCATACCGTGCGCCCCTGCCGGGCCAGGATGGATTTTTCCGCTAGAATCAAGCTTCCGCCCGCGTCCGGGCTGATTTTCAACGAGTGATGAACGACGACCCTGGCAGTACCAGCGGCCCGGCCCACCGCACCTGGTGGGATCGACTGGGCCACCTGTTTTCCGGCGAGCCGCGCAACCGCAACGAGTTGCTTGAGGAGTTGCGCGCCGCGCAGAGCAACGGCCTGCTCTCCGTCGACACCCTCACCATGGTCGAGGGGGCGATCAAGGTCACCGAGCTGGATGTCGACGACGTCATGGTGCCGCGCGCGCAGATCGTGATGCTCGCGGCGGACTCTTCCCTGTCCGACCTGCTGGCCACCGTGGTCGAATCCGGCCACTCGCGCTTCCCCGTGCACGGCGAGGACAAGGACGAGATCCTCGGCATCCTGCTGGCCAAGGATCTGCTGAAGTACTTCGGCGCGACCGAACACTTCGACATCCGCTCGATCCTGCGCCCGGCCGTGCTGATCCCCGAGTCGATGCGGCTCAACGTGCTGCTGGAGGAGTTCCGCCTCAGCCGCAACCACATGGCGCTGGTGGTCAATGAATACGGCGGCGTCGCCGGCCTGGTGACCATCGAGGACGTGCTGGAGGAGATCGTCGGCGAGATCGACGACGAGCACGACGACGAGGAAGAACCCGAGCTGATGCACGAACAGCCCGGCGGCGACTGGCTGGTGAGCGCGCTGACCCCGATCGAGGATTTCAACGAGCAGACCGGCGCCGGCTTCCCCGACGAGGAATACGACACCGTCGGCGGCATGGTCACCGCCGAATTCGGCCACCTGCCCGAGGTCGGCGAAGAAGTCGCGATGGGCGACTACCTGTTCCACGTCACCGCGGCGGACGACCGCCGCGTGCAGCAGTTCCGCGTGGTCCGGCAACCCGGCCTGCTGGCCTCCTGATCCGGCGCATGGACCCGCTCCGCCGAATCGCCGTCATGTTGGCCCTGCTCGTGCTCGCCGCACTGGCACCGACGCACGCCGGTATCGCCGAGGCGCCCGGCACCGACCTCGAGGTGTCGCTGGTGACCTACGGCCCCGGCGACATCTACTGGGAGCGCTTCGGCCACGACGCCATCGAGATGCGCGATCGGGTCTCGGGCGAGTCGGTCAATTTCAATTACGGCGTGTTCGACTTCGAGGAAAAGAACTTTCTCCTCAACTTCGCGCGCGGCCGCATGCATTACATGATGGACGCCGAAGCCAGCGCGCCGGAGGAGGCCTACTACGCCGAAGTCGGCCGCTCGGTGACACGCCAACGGCTGGCGCTGGACGCCGACCAGGCCGCCCGCCTGCGCGACGACCTGCTGTGGAACCTGCGCCCGCAGAACGCCGTCTACGACTACGACTACTACGCCGACAACTGCACCACCCGCGTGCGCGACGCCTTCGATCGCACACTCGACGGCGCCGTGAAAAGCCAGTTGCAGGCGCGTGCGGGCGAATTCACCTATCGCCAGCAGACGGTGCGGCTGATGAGCGCGCAACCCTGGCTGATGCTGATGCTGGACCTGGGCCTGGGGCCCTACGCCGACCAGCCGTTGACGGCGTGGCAGGAGAGTTTCCTGCCCGCCGTCCTGCAAACGCAGTTGCGCCACGTGCAGATCACCGGGCCGGGCGGCGACAGCCGACCGCTGGTAAAGGACGAGCGCGTGGTGTCGCCCAACCGCCTCGTTCCGCCGCCGGCCTCGCCGCCCGACCTGCGCATGCCACTGGGCGCGGCGGGCCTGCTGCTAGGTGCGTTGCTGCTGGCCACGCGGCTGTGGTGGCCGCTCGGCCATGCCCTGCTCGGCACGCTGTTCCTGCTGCTGGCCGGTCTTGTCGGCGTGGTGTTGCTGGGCCTGTGGACGCTGACCACGCACCACTCCGCCTGGGCCAACGCCAACCTGCTGCTGTTCAATCCGCTGGCGTGGCTGCTGCTGCCCACGCTGTGGCGCACGCGTCGCGGCCTCGCCGCCTCGCGCTTCGTCGACGGCCTGATCGTGCTGCAGTTGCTGGCCATGCTCGCCGCGCTCGCGCTGCACCTGCTGCCCGGCACGGTGCAGCAGAACCAGCCGTGGCTGCTGTTCGCGCTGCCGTGCTGGCTTGCGCTGGCGTGGGGCCTGCGCCGCAACCGCTGACCCCGCGCGCGTTGCCCCGCCACGGCGGGCACGGCATCATGGGGCATGCTCCCGACCTCGCCATCGCCTGCTGCACTTGCGCCCGTTGCCGAACCGATGGTGGTCAACTGCATCGCCTACCAACGCGACGGCACGCGCCTCGGCGAAATCAGCCTGGACGCCATCAGCGACGTGCTGGCAGCGCCGGACACCTTCGTCTGGGTCGGCCTGCACGAGCCGGACGAGCCGCTGCTGGAAAAACTGCAGGAGGAGTTCTGCCTGCATGACCTGGCGATCGAGGACGCGCACACCGCCCACCAGCGCACCAAGATCGAGACCTACGGCGACTCCCTGTTCCTGGTGGTGCAGACCGCGCAGCTGATCGAGGCCGAGCTGAAGTTCGGCGAGACGCAGATCTTCCTCGGCGCGCGCTACCTGGTCACCGTGCGCCACGGTGCCTCGCTGTCGTACGCCCCGGCGCGGCGCGCCTGCGAGAACGTGCCCGAGCTGCTCGCCAACGGACCCAGCTATGGTCTCTACGGCGTGCTCGACCTGATCGTCGACAACCTGCTGCCGATCGTGCGCGACTTCCGCGAAGAGCTGGGCCTGCTCGAGCAGGACATCTTCGCCGAGACCTTCAAGCGCAGCACGGTGCACCGGCTCTACGACATGCAGCGCGACCTGATGACGCTTCGTCTGGCCGTGGCCCCGCTGCAGGACATCACCAGCCAGCTGGTGCGGCTGCACCAGGGTCTGATCCCCGACGAGCTGCGGCCCTATTTCCGCGACGTCTACGACCACGTGTTCCGCGTCAACGAATCGATCAGCGCAATGCGCGAAATGCTCACCGCCGCGATCAACGTCAACCTCTCGCTGGTCACCTTCGGCCAGAACGAGGTGATGAAGAAACTCGCCGGCTGGGCCGCCATGCTGGCCGCGCCGACCCTGCTCACCAGCTGGTACGGCATGAACTTCCAGCACATGCCCGAGCTGGGTCAGCCGTGGGCATACCCGGCGATCATCGTGGTGATGGCCGGCGTGGTGGGCGGCATCTACGCGGCCCTGAAGCGCAACAAGTGGCTGTGACGCCCGTTCGACCCCGCTGACGACCTGATCCGCGCCCGCCCGCACTGCCGCGGCGCCCCCTGCCGGGCCCTGTCCCGCCGTCCCGCTCCGGCGGCGATGGGGCGCGGGGCTAAAGATTTTCCCGCGCCGGCCGAACACGGTAGTACTCACCACAAAACCCCAGGGGATGCATCGACCCATGAAAACTCTGCTCATGACCACCGCTTTGTTGCTGGCGCCGATGGCGGTCCACGCCGAGTGCACCGTCAAGGATTTCGCCATCACCGAGTTCACCCCGTCGGCCGCCAGCGGCCTGGCCGGCAAGCTGAGCCTGCGCGGCCAACTGGTGAACAGCTGCGCCACGCCGTCGGCGGCGCAGATCCGCATCGAGCTGAAGGACGACGCGGGCAACGTCCTGCAGTCCAAGCAGGCCTGGCCGGCCGGCACCTCCAACATCACCCCGGGCCAGTCGGTGTCGTTCGACCTCGGCCGCCTGTTCCATTACGAGCGCAACATCGCCAGCTTCACCGCCAGCGTGGTGAAGGTGCGCTCCTGGTAAACCTGCCGGTTTCCATCAACAGCAAAAAAGGCTCCCTCGGGAGCCTTTTTACTGTGTGAGTCCCGTAGGAACCGGCTCGCGGGCGATGCTCTCTTGTCCGGATTGGGGATCAGCGCGGGGACTCGCAAAGGCATCGCCCGCGAGCGGGCCCCTGCGGGAAATGCCGTGGGGGGACAGGGCTCTCTTGAAGCTGATCCCTTGCCCCTCAATGCAACACAAACAGCTTGTCGAAACCCGCCACGCGCAGGGTGCCGCGCAGTTCGGTGCCGGCGTTGACGATGCGGATGTCCGCGTGGTCCGCGCCGGCGTGTTCGCGCAGCAGCAACAGCATGCCCAGCGCGGAGCTGTCCATGTGGGTGACTTCGGCCAGATCGATCAGGTAGCTGCGTGCCACGCGGCCGGCGCCGAGGCAGGCGTCGTGGAACTCGCGGTGGATGCTGAAATCGAAGCGCTCGCCCAGTTGCAGGCTGAGGCAATCGCTTTCGCTGTCGTGGTGAACAATCATGGCCAATCCTCAGAAAAGTTCGATTTCGCCGGCGTCCATGCTGCTTTGCAGGGCCGGGCCGCGCGAGCGCAGGCGCGCCTTTTCGCGTTGTACCGCGAGGCGTGAACGCACGCGTCGCGCGCGCTCGTCCAGCGCCTCGGCGTCCATCGACGCGCAGGCAAGCTCTTCGATGTCGCGGGTGCAATCGGCGGTGATTTCCTGCAGTTCCACCAGCCGCGCGCGGGTCTGCGTGATCAGCTGGCTCAGGATGTCCTCGAACTGCAGCGAGCGGATCGTGGTGGAGACGTCGCTGCCCAGGCCGCGGTTGATCTCCACCACCTGGTCGGCCACCGCGCTGGTGCGCGCGTCGCTCTCGGTGACGTGGGCCATCATCGCGTCGATGCCGCCCTTGGCCGACAGCGCCACGTTGAGATCCTGCGAGGCCATCGTGCCGACCAGGCCGCGCAGTTGCTCCATCGCTGCGCGCGCCCGTTCGACGTGGCTGCCGATCTGTTCGTTGAACTGGTTGGAGTTGCTGGCCAGGTTGCGGATCTCCCCGGCCACCACGGCAAAGCCGCGGCCGGATTCGCCCGCGCGCGCCGCCTCGATCGCGGCGTTGAGCGCCAGCAGATTGGTTTCCTCGGCGATCGTGTTGACGTTCTTCAGCAGGCCGAACACCGCATCCATCTCCTTGGCCATGCCGTCGATGCGGTAGACGATGCGCAGGCTCTCGCGCGACATCTGCACGATCATGCCGACGAAGTGCTCCAGCAGGTCGCCGGTGCGGCTGGCGAAATCCTGGATCGACACGCCGCCGTCCTGCACCTCGATG
The DNA here is from genome assembly GCF_052978425.1 of Rhodanobacter sp. UC4437_H4. NCBI lineage: Bacteria > Pseudomonadati > Pseudomonadota > Gammaproteobacteria > Lysobacterales > Rhodanobacteraceae > Rhodanobacter > Rhodanobacter sp. UC4437_H4. The sequence continues at coordinate 3,469,608 of NZ_CM129673.1, read as the reverse complement.
ATCTGCTTGAGCAGCGACTGCTGCAGCGCGGTCTTGTTGGAGAGGCCGTCGAAGCCGCCGCCGAGTTCGGAAACGGCATCGCGCAGCAGGCCCAGGCCCTGGTGCAGTTCGCGGCTGGCGTGGCCGAGTTCGTCGACCAGCGCGCCGCGCACGTCTTCCAGCGCCTCGCGCACCGGCCCGGCATGGATGGCCGGTACCGGTTCGGCGGCCGGTTCGGCGCGGTGGCAGGTCTCCACGATCCACACCACGGTCAGCAGCACCACCAGCAGCGGCGCCAGCCAGGCCGGATGCCACAGCAGCGACAGCCCAAGCGCCAGCGCGCTGGCGGCGACGCCGGCAAGCGGGCGTCCGGCAAGAAGGGAGGGCGTGAAAGTCATGATCGAATCCCCGGATCAGGCGCGCATGGCGCCGGCTAGCGGTTGGCGCGCCAGCGCCAGCAGGCGCGGCGCGATGTGGTCCAGCGGCAGCATTTCGCCGGCGGCATCGAGTTTCCAGGCAGCACCGGGCATGCCCCACACCACCGAACTGGCCTCGTCCTGCACCAGCGTGGCGGCACCGGCCTGGCGCAGTTCCAGCAGGCCGCGGGCGCCGTCGTCGCCCATGCCGGTCAGCAGCACGGCCAGCGTGGCCGCGCCCGCGCTGGCGGCCAGCGAACGGAACAGCACGTCCACGCTGGGCTTGTGCCGGTTCACCGGCGGGCCGTCGTGCAGGCGGCAGACGTATTTCGCGCCATCCCACATCGCCAGCAGGTGGTGGCTGCCGGGGGCGATGTAGGCATGGCCGGACTGGATCGGCTGGCCATCCTGCGCCTCGCACACGCGCATCGCCGAGCAGCGATCCATGCGCGCGGCGAACGGGCCGCTGAACGCAGCCGGGATGTGCTGGGTGACCAGGATCGGCGGCGCATCCGGCGGCATCGCCTCCAGCACCACGCGCACCGCCTCGGTGCCGCCGGTGGAGGCGCCGATGGCGATGATCGGACTGCCGCCGCGGCTGCCGGCGGTCTGTGCCCGCGGCAGCACGGCGTCGGCAGACAGGCGCGGCGCCACGTCCAGCTTGCGCACCGTGGTCCGCGCGCGCGGGCGGGTGCGCGCGGCGAGCTTCACCTTGTCGCAGATCTCCTGCGCGCATTCGCCGAAGCGGCTGGCCAGGTCGTGGTCGGGCTTGGCGAAGAAATCCACCGCGCCCATTTCCAGCGCGCGCAAGGTGACGTCGGCGCCTTCCACGGTCAGCGACGACACCATCACCACCGGCATCGGCCGCAGCCGCATCAGGTTTTCCAGGAAGGTGATGCCGTCCATGCGCGGCATCTCCACGTCAAGGGTCAGCACGTCGGGGTTGAGCTGCTTGATCTTCTCGCGGGCGATCAGCGGGTCGGCGGCAGCGCCGACCACCTCGATCTCCGGATCGCAGGCAAGCATCGTCGACATCAGCTTGCGCACCAATGCGGAATCGTCGATCACCAGAACGCGCACCCTTGTCATTGCCTGCTTCTCTGCCTTGTCTTGTCGAGGGTGGTGCGAAACGAGCCGCGAGCGCGGAGGCGGAAGCAGTGCGGCCACTTCCGGCCCCCGCCGCCGCCACTAGAACAGCTCCACCTCACCCTTTATCGGATCGTTTGCCAAACGCTTGAGGTAACCGCTCTCGCCGGCCACCAGCGCCACGTCGTCGCTGCGCCGGAGCAGGCGCACGCGGGCGCGGCCGCTGTGCGGGAAGAACTGCACCTGGCGCGGGAACACGTCGCCGAGATCCGACGCCACCAGCTCCAGGTTCTCCGCCGCGATGTAGCGGCGCACGAACTCGATGTTGCGCTGGCCCACGTCGCTCATGCGCGCCAGCACGCGGCCGCCGCCGAATACCTTCACGCGCAGGTCGGCGCGCTGGCCGCCGGCCTTGAGGATCGCGTTGATCAGCTGCTCCATCGCGTCCGAGCCGTAGCGCGCCGCGCGGCCCACGGTGGAGGACCAGTTGTCGCGCTCGCCGACCGGTTCGGGCAGCATGAAATGGTTCATGCCGCCGATGCCGCGACGCACGTCGTGGATGCAGGCGGAGACGCACGAGCCCAGCACGGTGCTGAGCATTTCTTCCTGGTCGCTGACGTAGAACTCGCCGGGCAGCACCTTGACCGTCATGCAGCCCTGCGCCGGGTCCCAGAAGCGCCGCAGGTGCTCGAAGCCCGGCGGTGCCGCCGAAATCGCGGGCGCCTTGCGTCGATCGGCCAGCTGCACGTCCATCAACCGCGTTTCCGGTAGACCGTGCGGCCGATCAGTTCGAAATCCTCGCTGATGCCGTGCAGCGACTCGCTGTGGCCCAGGAACAGGTAGCCGCCGACCGGCAACAGCTCCGCGTAGCGACGGAACAGGCGCTGCTTGGTCGGCTGGTCGAAATAGATCACCACGTTGCGGCAGAAGATCGCGTCGAACGGGCCTTTCATCGGCCATTCGTGCAGCAGGTTCAACGGCTGGATGGTGACCAGCTCGCGCAGCGTCGGATGCACGCTGGCGAGGCCTTCGTACTCGCCCGAGCCGCGCAGCATCCAGCGGCGGCGATGGGCGTCGCTGATGCCGCCGAGGCGGTCCAGCGGATAGACGCCGCGGCGCGCGGTTTCCAGCGCCTGCGGCGAGAGGTCGGTGGCGAGGATCTTCGCGTCCACGCCGCTGGCGCCGTGCTGCTCGATCGCCTCGGCCAGCACCATCGCCAGCGCGTAGGGCTCCTCGCCGGTGGAGCAGCCGGCCGACCAGATGCGCAGCCGCTCGCCGCTGCGACGCTTGTCTTCCAGCCAGCGCGGCAGCAGCTCGGCAACCAGCAGGTCGTAGTGGTGCACCTCGCGGAAGAACGAGGTCACATTGGTGCTGATGACGCTGGCCAGTTCGCCCAGTTCGCTTTGCGGATCGCACTGCAGCAGCTCGCAGTAACTGCTGAAGTGCTGCAGGCCCAGCGCGCGCAGGCGGCGGAACAGCCGCCCCTGCACCAGTTGCCGCTTGTGCTCGCCCAGCGAGATGCCGCAGTGGGTGTAGACGAACTTGCGCAGGAACTCGAACTCGCTGTCGCCCAGGCGCGGACCGCCGGCGAGCTCGGCGACGGGCATGTCGACCGTCGCGTTCATGCTCAGAACTCCTTCCACGCACCAGCCGCGGCGGCGTCCGCCTCGGCCATCGCGCGTGCCGGCTGCGCCTTGCGCACGGCGGCCAATACCGCGGCAGTCTCCACCGCGGCGGCGGCCGCGACCGGCGCCTTGGCCGGCGCCGCCTGGCCGCTGTCGGCGACCTGGAAGAACGCCACCTGGCGTGCCAGTTCGTCGGCCTGCTCGTGCATCGCGCGGGCAGCGGCCGAGGCTTCCTCGACCAGCGCGGCGTTCTGCTGGGTCATCTCGTCCATCTGCATCACGGCGTTGTTGACCTGGTCGATGCCGGCAGACTGCTCATGGCTGGCCGCGGCGATCTCGGCCACGATGTCGGTGACTTTCTTCACGCTGTCGACGATCTCGGCCAGCGCCTTGCCTGACTGGTTGACCAGCTCGGAACCGGTACGCACCTTTTCCTCGCTGTCGCTGATCAGGCCCTTGATCTCCTTCGCCGCGCCGGCGCTGCGCTGGGCCAGGCTGCGCACCTCGGTGGCCACCACGGCGAAGCCGCGGCCCTGCTCGCCGGCGCGCGCCGCTTCCACCGCCGCGTTGAGCGCCAGCAGGTTGGTCTGGAAGGCGATCTCCTGGATCAGCCCCACGATGTCGCCGATCTTGCGGCTGGAGGCGTCGATCTCGGTCATCGCCGCGATCGCCTTGCCGGCCACTTCACCGCCGCGCTCGGCCTGTTCGCGCGCACCGCGGGCGAGCTGGTTGGCGTGGCTGGCGTTCTCCGCATTCTGCTTCACGGTGGAAGTCATCTCCTCCATCGACGAAGCGGTTTCCTCCAGGCTGGAGGCCTGTTCCTGCGTGCGCTGGCTGAGGTCGTCGTTGCCGCGGGCGATCTGCTGCGCGGCCGTGCTCACCGCATCCGAGCCAAGCCGCACTTCGCCCACGATCTCGCTGAGGTGCTGGTCCATGTTGCGGAAGGCGAGCAGCAGGCGACCGAACTCGTCCTTGCGGTTCACGCGTATGTCATGGCCCAGTTTGCCCTCACCGATCTGGTCGGCGATCTTCACCGCATGGTGCAAGGCACCGGTGATCGAGCGGATCAGCCGCACCGCCACGAACAGCGCCAGCAGCAGGCCGGCGATCAGCGCCGCCAGCGTGGTGGTCTGCACGAAGCGGTAGCGCTTGACCTGCGACTGGTAGATGTCACGCACTTCGTCGCTCTGCGCGGTGACCAGCTTGTCCAGTGCGTCCTGGCGCATCATCAGCAACGGGCGCAGCTGCATGTCCATCATGTCGGCGGTGCCGGTGTCGCTGGAATTGAGGCCGTCGTAGATCTCCTTCAGCGCATCGCTGTAATCCCCCGTGGTGTCGTTGTAGTCCTTGTATTTCTTGGCGACCTCCGGGCTCAGATGAATGGCGGCCAGTTGCTTGTTGACCGCCGCGATATCCTTCTGGATCTGCTCGGACTCGGCGACCTTCTGTTTCACCTGGTTGGGCTTGTCGATCGCGCCGGCGGCCTCGCCCAGCACGATGAAATTCAGCAGCGACTTGGCGCGCAGCTGGCCCATCAGGCTGGCCGGCACCATCGCCTCCTCGTAACTCGTGCGCATGCCTTCGTTCTGCCAGGACATCACGCCCAGGCCGATCGCCGCACCGGCCACCAGCATCGCGCCGAGCAGAGCGAACACGCCGATCAGGCGCGCCTTGACGGTGAGGGTGGGCACCTTGGCGAAACGTGCCAGCACTTTCTTGATCTTCATGAGCATTCCCCGATTCAGGCGGCAACTTCGACTTCGCGGACATGCGGCAACGCCGCGTCCAGGGTTTCCACGTCTTCCGGACGCATCAGCTTGTCCACGTCCAGCAGCATCACCATGCGTTCGACATGGGTGGCCAGACCTTTCAGGTAGCGGGTGTCCACGACGGCGCCCATGTCGGGCACCGGCTTGATCGCGGACGGGTCGATGTCGACCACGTCGGAAACGGCATCCACCACGATGCCGAACAACCGCTCGGCGACCGCCACGATGATCACCACCGTGCTGTCGCCATAGCTCTCGCGCTCCAGGCCGAAGCGCAGGCGCAGGTCCATGATCGGCACGATCGCGCCGCGCAGGTTGAGCACGCCGAGCAGGTGGTCGGGCGTCTGCGGGATGCGCGTCACGCGCGACCAGCCGCGGATCTCGCGCACCGACAGGATGTCGACGCCGTACTCCTCGCCCGCCAGGTTGAACGTCAGCTGCTGCACCGTCGGTGCCGCGCCATCGGTGTTCTCGTGCATGAGCCTGCTACCTCGTGATGGGCGATTGCGGTCGCCGTGCCGCCATCACCTGTGTCGGCACGGCGACAGGAAACTTGAGCGGAAAGGGGACGCGGCCGCTGCTGCCGCGCCGTGCGGAAGACGGGCGCGGTCCCGCCATCGGGCGGCCGCTGGCAGGCAAGCGCCCGTGGGAGGACCGCGAAACGGAGAATCAGAACTCGGTCCAGGCGCCGGCGGCCGCCGCGCGCCGCGGCGCCGGCTCGGCAGCACGAGCCACCGCCTTGCGCGGCAGCTCCACCACGCGTGCCGATTCCGGCGCCGCGACGGGCGCTTGCGCATCGGACGGTGCGCCGCCGAGCTGGAAGAACCTCATCTGCCGCTGCAGTTCCAGCGCCTGTTCCTGCATCGCCCGCGCGGCGGCGGCGGCTTCCTCGACCAGCGCCGCGTTCTGCTGGGTGACCTCGTCCATCTGCATCACGGCGCGGTTGACCTGGTCGATGCCGGCGGACTGCTCGTGGCTGGCCGCGGCGATCTCGGCAACGATGTCGGTGACTTTCTTGACGCTCTCCACGATGCCGGTCAGCGCCGCGCCGGACTGGTCGACCAGCGCGCTGCCGGCCTGCACCCGCTGCACGCTTTCGTTGATCAGCCCCTTGATCTCCTTCGCCGCCGCCGCGCTGCGCTGGGACAGGCTGCGCACCTCGCTGGCCACCACGGCGAAGCCGCGGCCCTGCTCGCCGGCACGCGCGGCTTCCACCGCGGCGTTGAGCGACAGCAGGTTGGTCTGGAACGCGATCTCGTCGATCAGCCCCACGATGTCGGCGATCTTGCGGCTGGAGGCATTGATCTCGTCCATCGCCGCCACCGCCTGCGCGGCCACCTCGCCGCCGCGCTCGGCCTGCTCGCGCGCGCCGCTGGCAAGCTGGTTGGCGTAGCTGGCGTTCTCGGCGTTCTGTTTCACGGTGGAGGTCATCTCCTCCATCGAGGCGGCGGTTTCCTCCAGGCTGGAGGCCTGCTCCTGCGTGCGCTGGCTGAGGTCGTCGTTGCCCTTGGCGATCTGCTGCGCTGCACTGCTCACCGCCTCCGAACCATGTTGCACTTCGCCCACGATGCCGGTCAGCCGGTCGCGCATGCGGGCCAATTCGGCCAGCAGGCTGCCGGCTGCAAACGTCTTGCCACCGTCGTCCTTGCCCAGGTCGCCGTTGGCGATGCGCGTGGCCATGGCCACCGCGAAACCCGGCTCGCCGCCGATGCTGCGACGGATGCTGCGCATCGACAGCCACACCAGCCCGATCACCAGCAATGCCAGCAATCCCGCCTTGCCCAGGTTCAGTGCGAGGGTCTGGCGGAACTGCGCATCGATGTCGTCGAAATAGGCGCCGGCGCCGAAGTGCATGCCCCACGGCTGATAGCGCTCGGAGTAGGTGACCTTGCCCACGATCTTCTTGCTGCTGGGCTTGAGCCAGTCGTAATAGGTCAGCCCGCCGCCGTCCTTCATGTCGATGGCGTGCATCGCCTGGAAGATCGGCTTGCCGTTCTGGTCGGTCATCTCGCGCACGCTGGTGCCAAGCTTGTCCAGCATCACCGGGTGCGAGGTCAACGTGTACTTGTCGTCGAATGCGAAGACGTAGCCGGCACCCTTGTTCCACTGCATGTCGTGGATCTGGGCGAGCGCGCGCTTCTGCGCCTCCGCCTCGCTGAACTCGCCCTTGCCCGCGCGCTCGTGGAACGCGGCAGCCACCGACACGGCCGACTCGATCTGGCTGCGCAACAGGCTCTGGAGCCCGTCCATCTGACCGGCGCGATTTTGCAGCGCATTCATCACGGTGAGGCCGAACAGCCCCAGCACGACCACCGACACGACCAGCACCAGCCGTGCGTTCAGGCTGAGCCGATCAAAGAAACCGCGTATCGCCGACAACATCTCGAACACCTCGAAGAGAAGGCCCGCCGGCCACCATGACCGCGCGGGGTGGCGCGCAGAGGCGCCGTAACACTCGCCGGCGAACGCATCCGGGTTCGTCGTCGCCATTCTTGAAGGACGCTTGCAGGCGCCGTCGCGGCATGCACGTTCAGGCCGCCGCCTTGCCGCGCTGCCCCAACCGCACCACGCCACACACATCCACGATCAGCGCCACCGAACCATCACTGAGGATGGTGGCGCCCGAAATGCCCTGCACGCGCTGGTAATGCGCCTCCAGCGACTTCACCACCGCCTGTTGCTGGCCGAGCAGGTCGTCCACCAGCAGGCCCACGCGGCGACCCTCTTCCTCCACCACCACCACGATGCCGCGCTCGATCTCGGTGATCGCCGCGTTGCAGCCGAACGCGCGGTGCAGGCGCATGATCGGCAGGTACTCGTTGCGGAAATGGAATACCTCGCCGCCGCCGGCGATCTTGCGCACCATCTCCGGGCGCAGCCGCAGCGACTCGACGATGGAGATCAGCGGCACGATGTAGCGCTCCTCGCCCACCGCGGTGACCAGGCCGTCGATGATGGCCAGCGTGAGCGGCAGGGCGATGGTGAACACGCTGCCCTTGCCGCTCTGGCTGCGCACGCCGACGCTGCCGCCGAGGTCGCGCACGTTGCGGCGCACGACATCCATGCCCACGCCGCGGCCGGACAGGTCGGTGGCCTGCGCGGCGGTGGAGAAGCCCGGCTGGAAGATCAGCTCGGCCACTTCGGCATCGTCCACTTCCTGGCCGGGGCGGATCAGGCCGCGCTGCTCGGCCTTGGCCACGATGGCGGCGCGGTTGAGGCCGGCGCCGTCGTCGCTGATCTGCACCACGATGTTGCCGCCTTCGTGGTAGGCGTCCAGCCGCAAGGTGCCGGTTTCGTTCTTGCCGGCGGCGCGGCGCTGCTCCGGCGATTCCAGGCCGTGGTCGATCGCATTGCGCACCAGATGCACCAGCGGATCGCCGATCTTTTCCAGCACCGTCTTGTCCAGCTCGGTGTGCTCGCCGTGCAGTTCCAGCTTCACCTGCTTGCCGAGCTTGCGCTCCAGGTCGCGCACCAGCCGCGGGAAGCGGTTGAACACCGAACCGATCGGCAGCATGCGGATGCGCATCACGCTCTCCTGCAGCTCGCGCGTGTTGCGCTCCAGCTGCAGCAGGCCCTCGCGCAGGCGTTCGAGCTGCGAGAGGTGGAAATGTTCGCCGATGTCGCTGAGCATCGACTGGGTGATCACCAGCTCGCCCATCATGTTGATCAGCGCATCGACCTTGTCGATGCCGACGCGGATCGAGCTGCCCTCGCTGCTCGCGGCCGCCGTTTCGCGAACCGGGCGCGGCGCGCTGGCGGGCGCGGGGCTGGCGACGGGAGCGGCGGGGGCGGCGACCGGTGGCGCGACGAGGGTCGGCGCGGGCGCAACAGACGCGGCGGCGATCGGCTCGATCGTCAGCTCGCAGTCGCCCTCGACCCAGTCGAACACCGCGGCCACGTCGGCGCGCGCCACGGCACCATGCAGGCGCAATTCCCAGCCCAGCCAGCACTGGCCCGGATCGAGTTCGGCCAGTTGCGTCGGCGCCGCGTCGACCACGAAGGCGCGGCACACGTCGAGCTGCCCCAGTTGCTGCAGTTCGCGGAACAGGCGCAGCGGATCGTTGCCGGTCTGCAACAGGTGCGGCAAAGCCACGAAGCGGATCGCCCAGCTGTCCACGCTCGCTGCCGCGGGGGTCGCCGCCGCCGGCGCGGGGGCCGCTTCGCCGCTGACCAGGCGCACCAGTTCGCCGCGCAGCGCCTCGCTGTCGGCGTCGGCCGCGGGCAGGCCGTGGCTGGTGTGGTCGAGCATCGCGCGCAGGCAATCCACCGAGCGCAGCAGCAGGTCGATCAGTTCGCCGTCCACGCCGCGACGTTCGCTGCGCACTTCCTCCAGCAACGATTCGGCCACGTGGGTAAACGCAGCCACCTCGGCAAAGCCGAAGGTGGCCGCGCCGCCCTTGATCGAGTGCGCGGCACGGAAGATGGTGTGCACCAGCTCATGGTCGGTCGAGCCCGAATCCAGCGCGAGCAACGCCGCTTCCATGGCGTCCAGCCCTTCCAGGCTTTCCTCGAAGAAGGTCTTGTGGAACTGGGTCAGGTCGACGGCGCCCATCGGTATTCCTTCAGCCGAGCACGCGCTTGACGGTGGCCAGCAGCTGTTCCGGGTCGAACGGCTTGACCAGCCAGCCGGTGGCGCCGGCGGCCTTGCCTTCCATTTTTTTCTCGGTGTGCGACTCGGTGGTCAGCATCAGGATCGGCACGCCCTTGTACGCATCCAGCGCGCGCAGCTGGCGCACCATCGCGATGCCATCCATCACCGGCATGTTGACGTCCGCCAGCACCAGCTCGAACGCGTTGCCGCGGGCGGCGTCCAGCGCCAGCTGGCCGTTCTCCGCTTCGGTCACCTCGTGGCCGGCGCCACGCAGGGTGAAGGCCACCATGCCCCGCATCGAGGCCGAATCGTCTACCGCGAGAATCTTTGCCATGCTGCCACCTCGTGTCAGGCCGACGTTGCCGTCGGCAGGTTCAATGACTGTTCCAGCCCGAGCAGGGCCGCGGCCTCGTGCAGGACCTCGTTGGTGCCGCGCCAGGCCAGCGCGCCGCCGTTGTGTTCCAGTTCGCGCCGGAACAGCACCAGCAACTGCAACGCCGCGGTGTCGACGCGCTCGAGCGCCTGCGCGTCGATCACGATGTCGCCGTGTTGCAGCACCTGCTGCAGTTGTTCCTTCAGCGCCATCTGCGCGGCCAGCCGGCAGTCCGCCGGCAGGCAGACCACCGCGGCCCCGTCGGCCGCCGCCGGTGGCTGCTTGTTCTTCGCTGCCCGCTTGCCGCCCATTTCGATGACTCCGTTCGCGCCGTTGTGCGCCGACGCCTGCTCTATCGGCCGCCGGGCGGTTCGCTTTAGGGAGTCTCGAATAACTGCCCTTTTGCCGTCATTTCCGCGAAAGCGGGAATGACGGCAGTCGGGGTTCTCCCGGGTTTCCCTGCCGGCGCCGGCAGGTGTCGCGCGCCCAAACGGCGCGCTCAAGTATTCCCGCAAGCGGCCGATGACCTTCGCGACCGCCGCCTTTCCCATCCGCGCCAGGCGCAGGAACTTACGCTTGAACATCCCACCGATCAGCCTTGCCGCGCTTACCTGGGCTGGTGCCGCCTCCGGCACCACCGCCCAGAGCTGGCGCATCGGCACGGTGCTGGCGGCGCGCCCGCTGGGCGTGAACCCGCAAGGCCTGCTGGTGCTGCAGATCGGCGCGCTCACGGTGGAGGCGGACGTGTCGCACAGCCAACTGCCGGCACAGTTCCAGGTGCGTGTGCTGAGCCTGGGCGCGCAGCCGCAACTGGAGGTGCTCAGCCAGGCGGCCGACCCCACTTTCCAGCGCATGCTGCGCGAACGCCTGCCGCAGCAGAACGGCTACACGCCGCTGCTTTCAACGCTCTCCGCGCTGGCCCAGCGGCCGGCGCTGCGTCAATTGCCGGCCGACGTGCGCACCGCGCTGGCGGTGCTGGAGCAGGCGCTGCGCACGCCGGCGGAAATCACCCGCGGCGACGGCCTGCGCGAGGCGATCCGGCGCAGCGGCCTGTTCTTCGAATCACGACTGCTGCAACCGCGCCCCGGCCAGCCGATGCCGCCCGCCGACGACTGGAAAGGCGCCTTGCTGCGCCTGGCCAGCCTGCTCGACCGGCGTGCGCCGGCACCGCCGCCATCGGATCGCGGCGACGCCGCGCCACCCTTGCTGCAGCGCGCACTGCAGTCGCAGCCGCGCCTGCCGCTGCCGTTGCCGGCGCTGACCGGCGATGACGACGTGGCCCAGTTGCTGCGCCGCCTGCACGGCGACGTGAAGGCCGCGCTGGCACGCATCGAAGTGGCGCAGCTCGATGCCAGCGCCCATCCCGCCTCGGCCTGGATCATCGAGGTGCCGCTGCTGGGCAAGGACGGCCACGACGTGCTGCAGATCAAGCTGGAGTTCGGCACCGACGGCGCCGAGGGCAGCAAGGGCTGGACACTGGGTTTCGCGCTGGACCTGCCCCCGCTGGGCCCGGTGCAGGGCGAGCTGCAATTGAACGAGCCGCGGCTGTCGGTGCGGCTGTGGGCCGAGCGCATCGAGACTGCGCAGAAACTGGAGCGCCAGTTCACCCCGCTGCGCCAGCGCCTGGCCGCCTGCGGCGTGCTGCTCGACCAGCTGAGCTGCCAGGTCGGCATACCCAACCCGCCGGGCAGCGGCGCCCTGCTGCTGAAGGCCACCGCATGAACGATCAGCCGCCACCGAAGCGGGTCAGCCTGCGCCTGGCCAGCGCCAGCGAGGAAACCGCGCCGATGTCGGCGCAGTCGCTGGAACTGCTGCTGGCCCGCGCCCGCGAGATGGGCGTGCCGCTGCACCACGACGCGCAGATCGCCGCCCTGCTCGCCACGCTGCGCCTGCGCGACGACATCCCCGTGCAGCTCTACGCCGCCGCCGCCTCGGTGCTGGCGACGATCTACGACGCGGCGGAAGAGTAGCCGCGTCGCCGGTCGCATGGCGGGCGGTGCCCGCCCTACGCGCGATGCTCTTCTTTGCGTGACGAAAGGTATCGCGCACGACCGAAGGAAGTCCCTTGTGGACAGGGTGCGCTCCTACAGAAACGAGGCGGATCGTAGGGCGGGCAATGCCCGCCATCGTCATATCGCGGAACGGTCGGTCGGCGGGCGGTGCCCGCCCTGCGATGTGTTCGGGCGGTGTCAGGAACCGGCCGGATGCATCTGCATTACCAGCCGCGCCTCGTCGCGCGACAAGCCGCAGCGGCTCACCAGCTGGTCGAGGTCGGCGCCTTCGCGGGCCAGTTGCTGGGCCAGCTCGTAGGACTGGCGGGTGGGCGGCGGTTGCTGCTCGGCGTGGCGGATCTGCCGTTCGACCCGGCCAAGCGCGGCAACCAGCATCGAGGTCGGCACGTCGGTGACGCCGTGGGCGGTGTCATGCACGACCTGTTCGACGCGTTGCTGCAGCTGCAACGAGTGTTGCCACAGCCGGTACAGCACGGCGCACTGGACCAGCGCCAGCACCAGCAGCACCCCCATCCCGATCTCAAGCCACATGGCCCGCTTCTCCCCCCAGTCGACACAACCGAGATACATCAAGCAGGGCCACGAATCCACCCTGCCATGACAGTACACCGGTGACCGGATCGTCGCGGCGGCTGGCGCGGCCCGGCGGCGGGGGTTCGATCTCGATGCCGTCGCTGTGCAGCAGCTCGCCGACCGCGCCCACGCGCAGGCCGACCAGGTGTTCGGCGTGGGCCAGCATCACGATGCGAACACTGGCCGGGTCGAGCGGCACATTCGCCACGCCCATGCGGCGCTGGCCATCGAGCACCGGCACGATGCGTCCGCGCAGGTGGCGCACGCCGAGCACGTCGGCGGCGGCGCCGGGCACGGGGGTGATGTCGCCGTCGCGGATCACCTCGTTCACCGCCGCCAGCGGCGCGGCATAGAGCTGCGTGCCGATGCGGAACGACAGCCAGTGCCCGGCGGCAGCGGCGGGTGCGCAGGCGGGCGCGTTCATGGGCAGGGTCCGGCAAGGTTGAACAGAGGCATGGCGCTCACCGATCCGGGCTCAGGTTGCGCGCGACCGGATGCGGCGCATCGGCCGGCACGGCGGGTGCGACCGCGGCAGGCTGCGGGTCGGCGGGATGGACGGCGATCACCGCCGGCACGACCGGCAGCAGGCCTGCCCCGCTGGCCGCAGCGGGTGCAGGCGCGGGTGCGGCAGCATTCGCGACAGGCGCCGCGGCCGGGCCGGCCAGCTCGCTCCATCGCTGCGCATCGAGCTGCTCGCGCGGCTCGCCCGTGCGCTCGTTCATCACCACCACCAGCACGCGACGGTTCTGGTTGCGGCCTTCGGCGGTGTCGTTGGTGGCCAGCGGACGCACCTCGCCCCAGCCGATGATGCCCAGCCGGTCGGGTGCCACGCCCGTCATCGCGAACAAGCGCGCCACGCTGGCCGCGCGCGCGGCGGAGAGCTCCCAGTTGGACGGATATTGCGCGGTGCTGATCGGCACGTTGTCGGTGAAGCCTTCCACGCGCAACGCGTTGGGGAAGCGGGCCAGGATGCCGGCCAGGTTCTCCAGCACGGCGTTGGCCGAGGTGGAAAGCTGTGCCACGCCGCTGGGGAACAGGATGTCGGTGCGGATCTCGATCTCCAGCCAGTTCGGCGTGTGGCGCACCACCACCAGCTTGCGGTCGATCAGCGGCTGCAGCGCCTTGCGTACCTGGTTCTCGATGTCGTGCATGCTTTGCGCGCCGCCGCGTCCCGGCGCCGGCGGGCGCAGCAGCGGCAACGGCAGCGTCACCGGGTTGCTGCGGTTGACGGAATGGCGGATCGGCACGGCCGCGGCCGGCTGGCGCTGGCCTTCCGACGCGGGCGGCGGCGCGATCACCTGGCTGTTGCCGTTGAAGGCCTGCAGCAGCGATTCGGACATCACGCGGAACTTGCCCTCGTTGACCACCGACACCGCGTACATCACCACGAAGAAGGCCAGCAGCAGGGTCATCAGATCGGCATAGGGGATCGCCCACGCCTCGTGGTTCTGGTGCTCTTCGTGGCGATGCCGCCTCACGCGACGTAACCCTGCAGGCGCGCTTCGATCTGGCGCGGGTTGTCGCCCTGGGCGATCGAGACCAGGCCTTCGACCAGGATCTCGCGCATCTGCGACTGCTTGCCCACCAGGCTCTTCAGCCTTGCGGCCATCGGCAGCATGAACAGGTTGGCCAGCGCCACGCCGTAGATCGTCGCCACGAAGGCCGCGGCGATGCCGTGGCCGAGCTTGCTCGGATCGGCCAGGTTCTGCATCACCGCCATCAGGCCCATCACCGCGCCGATGATGCCCAGCGTGGGCGAGTAGATGCCGGCGTTCTCGTAGACCTTGGCGCCGGCCAGGTCGATCGCCTCGCGCGTGTCCATGTCCACTTCCAGCACGCTGCGGATGGTATCCGGCTCACCGCCGTCGACCAGCAGTTGCAGGCCCTTGCTGACGAACGGGTCGCTCTCGGACTCGATCTGCGGCTCCAGCCCGAGCAGGCCCTGGCGGCGCGAGATTTCGCTCCAGCCCACGATGCGGCTGATCAGGTCGCGCGGCTCGTGCCGCGGCGGCCGGTAGATCAGTTTCATCATCTTGAGCGCGTGTTTCATCACCGCGCCCTGGTTCTGCACCAGCAGCGCGGCCAGCGTGCCGAAGAACACGATCACGAACGCGGCCGGGTTCCACAGCGCTTCCACGGTGGAGCCCTTGAGCACGGTGCCCATCACGATCACCACGAAGCCCAGGATGGTGCCGATGATGCTGATTCTGTCCATGCGGTCAGACTTCCTTCTGCAGCGAGGCGGAACAGCTGTCGGCCGCGGCGACCAGGCCCGCCAGGTCCATCACCAGCGCCAGCCGTCCGTCGCCGGTGACGGTGGCGCCGGCGATGCCCGAGGCGTCGGCGAACAGCGGGCCGAGCGGCTTGACGATGACGTCCTCGCGCCCGCGCACCTCGTGCACCAGGCAGCCGAGGCGCTGGTGGCCGATGTGCAGCACCACCACGTGGCGGCCGGCACCGGCATCGGTGCCCACCCAGCGCGCGAGATCGGTCAGCGGCAGCGCGCGGCCGCGGTGCTCGGCGACCAGGCGGCCATCCAGCTCGCGATCCTGGCCGTCGGCCAGTTCGAACACTTCCTGCACGTTGCCCAGCGGCAGCGCCAGCAGGCGGTCGGCCACGCGCACCATCAGCACGCGCAGCACGGCGAGGGTCAGCGGCACGGTCAGTTCCAGCTCGCTGCCGTGGCCCAGCCGCGACTGCACGCGCAAGGTGCCGCCCAGCTCGGCCACGCGGGTCTTGACCACGTCCATGCCGACGCCGCGGCCGGAGATGTCCGACACCGCCGCCGCGGTGCTGAAGCCGGGGCGGAAGATCAGTTCATAGCACTCGGCGTCGCTCAGGCGGGCGGCCTGGGCATTGTCCAGCAGGCCCTTCTCGACCGCCTTGCGGCGCAGGATGTCCGGGTCCATGCCGTGGCCGTCGTCGCTGACTGCGATGACGATGCGCTCGCCGCGCTGACTGGCGGAAAGCACGATGCGGCCCTTGCGCGGCTTGCCGTTGCGCTCGCGTTCGTCCGGCATTTCCACGCCGTGGTCCAGTGCGTTGCGCAGCAGGTGGATCAGCGGATCGGCCAGCGCTTCGACCAGGCTGCGGTCGAGGTCGGTGCCCTCGCCTTCCAGCACCAGTTCGACCTCCTTGCCGAGCTGGCGCGCGAGGTCGCGCACGATCCGCGGGAAGCGCTGGAACAGGCGTCCGACCGGCTGCATGCGCATGCCCATCGCCGCGCCCTGCAGCGCGTCGGTGACGCGATCGAGTTCGCCGGCGGTGGTGGCCAGCGATTCGTCGCCGAGGCGCGCGGCCAGGCTGAGCAGGCGGTTGCGCAGCAGCACCAGTTCGCCGGCGTGGTTGACCAGCAGGTCGAGTCGCGCGGTGTCCACCCGCACCGAGTGATCCGCCGCCGCGGCCGGACGCGCCGGGGCGGCGTTCGCCGACGGCGCGGTCGTTGCGGGCGACGGTGCAGGTGAAGGTGAAGGTGCGGCAGGCTGGCCCGGCTTGCCGTGCAGGCTGTCGAGCAGGGCCTCGAACTCGTCGTCGTCGATGCCGGCCGGCGGCGCGGCGGGAAGCGGGGCCGGCGCGACGGTACCGGGGGCGGCGGTGCCGTACAGGGTGTCCAGCAGCGCCTCGAATTCGTTGTCGTCGATGGCGCCGGCTTCGGCGGACGCCGCGGCCGGCGGCGGCGCGGCCACCGGTGCCGGCGCCGCGGCGTGCGGCGTGAGCGCCTGCAGCAGGGCCGGCGGCGGCATCGCCATCGCGCCGCCGTCGCTCACCGCGGCCATCATGTCGTTGAGCAGGTCCAGCGCCTGCAGCAGGCCGTCCATGTGGGCGGCGTCCAGCGCGACCTTGCCGTTGCGCGCCTCGTTGAGCAGATCCTCGGCGTGGTGGCACAGCACCACCATCGGCTCCAGCGCGAGGAAACCGGCGCCGCCCTTGACGGTGTGGAACGCGCGAAACACGGCGTTGAGCAGCTCGCTGTCGCGCGGCGACGTCTCCAGCGCCACCAGTTGCTCGCCGAGCCGCTGCAGCAACTCCCCGGCCTCGACCAGGAAATCCTGGCGCAGCTCGAGGTCGAATGCCGTGTCCATCGAGGCCATGTCCTCAGAATCCGAATTCGCTGAGCAGGCGGTCGGCCTCCTCCTGGCTGGAGACCTTGGCCGCGCTGGCCGGCAGGTCGCTGCCTGCCAGCGCGCCGGTCAGGCGCACCAGTTCCAGCAGGGTCGACTCGACCGAGCCGATGAAGTTGTCGACCTTCTTGATGCGTTGCCCGGTGAGGTCCTGCCACGACTGCGCCACCACCAGTTCGGCCAGCCCTTCGCGGCAGCCCTCGGCGAACATCACCGATTCGCGCGCGAGCACCGCGGAGGGCTCGTTGTCCTGCGACCACTTGAGCATTTCGGCGGCGTTGATGGTCAGCGCCTCGGCCTGCGGGCGCATGCGTTCGGCGAAGTCGATGGTGCGGTGCGCGGCGTTGGCGCTCATCTCCAGCGCGTCCTGCAGGTACTGGCGCGCGTCGGCGACGTTGCCGGGGAAACCGTCCTGCGCCAGGTCGGTGCCCAGCCGGCGCACGGCGTCGTGCAGGTCGCGCGCGAGCTGGCCCAGCGCGCGGAACATGTGCTGCTCGCGCTGGCGCACGATGGCGTCCAGCGCCTGCTCGAACTCGGCGCCGTTCGGGCTGTTCAGCAGTTCGCGCAGTTCGGTCGGCAGGTCCTTGTCCATCGCCAGGGCGGGAGCGGCGGCGTTCATGCGGCCACCCCGCCGGCGGCGATGCGCTCGAAGATCTTGGTGAGTTTTTCCTTCAGCGTGACCGCGGTGAACGGCTTGACGATGTAGCCGTTCACGCCGGCCTGGGCGGCGGCGATGATCTGGTCGCGGTTGTTCTCGGCGGTGACCATCAGCACCGGCAGGCCCTTCAGCGACGCTTCCGCGCGGATCGCCTTGAGCAGGTCGATGCCGGTCATGTTGGGCATGTTCCAGTCGGTGACCACCAGGTCGAACGGCTGGCTGCGCAGCATCGCGATCGCGTTCTCGCCGTCGTCGGCCTCCTGGATCAGCGGGTTGCTGAAACCCAGCTCCACCAGCAGGTTCCTGACGATGCGCCGCATGGTGGAGAAGTCGTCCACCACCAGGATTTTCATGTTCTTGTCCAACGCTTCTCTCCACATGGGCCGTCAGGCGGCCCCTTGGTTTTGGTCCGTCCGGCCGCGGTCAGCCGCGCCAGCCGGAAAGTCGTGCGCGCAACCGGAGCACCGCCTGCCCGTGGATCTGGCAGACGCGGGACTCGCTCACGCCGAGCACCGCGCCGATCTCCTTCAGGTTCAACTCCTGTTCGTAGTACAGCGACATCACCAGCTGCTCGCGTTCGGGCAGGCCGCTGATCGCCTCGGCCAGGTCCTCGCGCATGCCCTCGCGCTCGATGTTCTCCGACGGCCCGAGGCTGCCCTCGTCGGCCACGTCCATCACGCCGCCCTCGTCGCCGTCGTCCGACCCGGTGAGGCTGAGCAGCCGCACGCAGGCGGCATCGGCCAGCACCTGGTGGTATTCCTCGGCGCTGATGCCCAGCCGCCGCATCACCTCCTTCTCGTCCGCCTCCGCACCCGTCTCGACCTCGATCTGGCGGATCACCTCCGCCACCTCGCGGGTCTTGCGATGGACCGAGCGCGGCGCCCAGTCGGTGCGTCGCAGCTCGTCCAGCATCGCGCCACGGATGCGGATGCCCGCATACGTTTCGAAGCTCGCCCCGCGGTTCTGGGCGAAATTGCGCGACGCTTCCAGCAAACCGATCATTCCCGACTGGATCAGGTCGCCCACGTCCACGCTGGCCGGCAACCGCCCCATCAGGTGATAGGCGATCCGCCGCACCAACGGTGCATGCCGGCGTACCAGTTCGTCGGCACTTTCGCGGGAAACCTGCAGATACTCCGAAGCCACACTCATCTCGGCACCCCATCAGCCGTTGCGTTCCGGCCGCCAAAGAAGGCAATCCGGTCGAACACTGCGCGGTCCGTCTCCGCCCACTTATCGACCAGTTCCGCCAATTTCTTGAATGCCAGCGCCGAATGGCTCGACGGCCACACGTCGACGACGGCACATTGCCTGCGGATGGCCTGGCGCAGACGCTCGTCGTGCGGCACCCATCCACTGAAATCGATCACCACGTCCAGGAAGCGGTCGCTGACCCGCGCCAGCTTCTGGTGCAGCGCGCGCGCATCGCCCTCGTTGCGCACCATGTTGGCCACCATGCGGATGCGCCGCACGCCGAAATCGCGGCTGAGCACCTTGGTCAGGCCGTAGGCGTCAGTCAGCGAGGCAGGCTCGTCGCACACCACCAGGATCACGTCCGAGGCAGCGGCGGCAAACATGGTCACGTTGTCGGACAGGCCGGCGGCGGTGTCCACCAGCAGGAATTCGGGCGGGCGCGCCAGTTCGTCGAACGCGCGGATGATCGCCGCGTGCTCGCCGTTGTCGAGCTGCGCCAGCCGGCGCGCACCGGAGCCGGCCGGCACCACCTGCAGGCCGCGCGCGGCGGGCAGCAGCAGTTCCTCCAGCGTGCACTCGCCGTCGAGCAGGTGGCCGATGTGGCGCGAGGGGGTGAGCCCGAGCATCACGTCGACGTTGGCCAGGCCCATGTCGGCGTCCAGCAGCATCACCTCGCGGCCGGCGATGGACAGTGCCATCGCCAGGTTCACCGCGACCGTGCTCTTGCCCACGCCACCCTTGCCGCCGGCCACCGCGATGGTGCGGCACGGCGGGCGTGCGGGCGCGCCGTTGCCGAACAGGGTGCTGGCCTGGTGACCCGGCTGCAGCGCGGCCGGCGGGGTCGCCGGGCCGGCGGCCATGCCCAGTGTCTGTTGCAGCCCGAAGGCCTGGTCCATTGCAGGTACTCCGCTCATGCGCTGGCTACCGCCAGTCCGAACCGGTCGGCCATCAGGCTGTCGTCGGGAATGCCGGTCTTCAGCGATTGCGCCGCGCGGCACACCAGCACGCGCGCGTCGGCCACGCTGATGTCTTCCGGCACGCGCTGGCCGTCGGTGGTGTAGTCCAGTGCCAGCCGGCGCCGGATCAGCACCGACAGCGCGCCGCCCAGGTTGGGCGCTTCGTCGAGCTTGGTCAGGATGCAGGCCTGCGGCTGCAGCGGCAGGTAGGCGCGCACGGCGTCGTCCAGCGACTGTGCATGCGTGTTCGCCGCCAGCACCAGGGTGGCGCGCAGTTCATTGGCCTGGGCCAGGGTGTCCAGCTGCTGGTTGAGCCGGGGATCGTGGCTGGCCACGCCGGCGGTGTCGATCAGCACGGTGTGGCGATCGCGCAGGAGTTCCAGCACCTTGCGCAAGCTGTCGCCGTCGTAGGCCGGGTAGACGCGCACGCCGAGCAGGCGGCCGTAGTGTTCCAGCTGCGCGGCCGCGCCGATGCGGTAGTGGTCGGTGCTGACCAGGGCGACCTGGTCGGCGCCGTGGCGCATCACCGCGCGGGCGGCGAGCTTGGCGATGGTGGTGGTCTTGCCCACGCCGGTGGGACCGACCAGGGCGGTGACCATCGGCGCATCGTCGGCCAGCGCGCGGCCGCTCACCGCCAGGCGGCGGCTGAGCATGCCCAGCGGCAGGTAGCGCGCCTGCTCGGCATTGATCTGCTCGGGCAGGTCGTCGACCAGCAAACGCGCCACGTCGGGCTCGATGCCGATGCGGGTCATCTCGCGCAGCACCCGCGCGCGCAGCGGCTGGCGCCGCTCCAGGTCGTTCCAGGCGAGGCTGGACAACTGCACTTCCAGCATCTCGCGCATGCTGCCCAGCTCGTTGCGCAGGCGCGCCGTGTCCTGCGCGGCACGTTCCATCAGCGGCGCGGCCGCGGCACGCGCGGCGACCGGCGCGGCAGGCGTCGGCTCGACGCGCGGACGACGCGGCGGCGGGGGTGCCACCGCGGCACGAGGCGCGGGCGCCTCCGCGACCGGCGGCTGGCTGTTCGCCGCCGGCAACGGTGGTGGCGGTTCGGCCGGCGCGCGCGCGGCACCCTGGCGCGAAGCCTCGCGCATCAGCGCTTCGTCGTAATCCAGCGCCGCGATGATCTCGATGCCCTCGGCAATCCGCCGCGTCGACAGGATCACCGCCTCGTCGCCCTGCTCCTCGCGCACCTCGCGCATCGCCTGGCGCATGTCGGGGGCTACGTAACGTTTGATTTTCATGGGTGCTCGCTTCGCTCGCGGGAATAGGGAATGGGGAATAGGGAATCGGCAGAAGCAGCCGCGTCGCGCTCGACAGCACGCGGCCTTCGCGATTTCCCATTCCCGATTTCAGTTTCGTGTGCGCGCATTTCCTATTCCCTATTCCCTATTCCCTATTCCCTATTCCCTATTCCCTATTCCCGGCGTTGGGGCGCTAGCGCCCCAGCGCTTGTACCAATCGCACCCGACGGTTGTCGGGCACCTCGTTGTAGGCCAGTACGTGCAGGTTCTGTGCCACATGGCGGGTGAAGCGCGCGAGCCATGGCCGCAGCGGTGGCGCAACCAGCAATACCGCGGGTTCGCCGCTCATTTCCTGGCGTCGCGCGGCATCGGCCACGCTCTGCTGCAGGCGGTCCGCCAGACCCGGTTCCACCGCGGCTCCGGCCACGCCGCCGCCGCCGGAAAGCGAGCCGAGCAGGATCTGTTCGAGCTCCGGCGCCAGCGTGATCACCGGCACCTCGGTACCCAGCCCGGTGATCTCCTGCACGATCTGCCGGCCCAGCGCGACGCGCACGGCGGCGGTCAGAACGCCGGGATCCTGACTCTGCCCGGCGTGCTCCGCCAAGGATTCGACGATGCTGCGCATGTTGCGGATCGGCACCCGCTCGGCCAGCAGGTTCTGCAGCACCTTGACCACCACGCCCAGCGACAGCCGCTTGGGCACCAGGTCCTCGACCAGCTTCGGCGCGTTGGCGGCGAGCCGGTCCAGCAGTTGCTGCACGTCCTGGTGGCTGAGCAGTTCGTGCGCGTGGCCCTGCAGGATGTGCGACAGATGCGTGGCGATCACCGTGGCCGGGTCGACCACGGTATAGCCGTAGCTTTGCGCCAGCTCGCGCTGGCCGCTCTCGATCCACACCGCCTCCAGCCCGAATGCCGGGTCCTGCGTGGCGATGCCCTGCAAGGTGCCGTGCACCTGGCCCGGATTGATCGCCATCAGGCGGTCGTTGTGCACCTCGGCCTCGCCCATAGGCACGCCCATCAGGGTGATGCGGTAGGTGTTGGGGCCGAGGTCCAGGTTGTCGCGGATATGCACCGCCGGCACCAGGAAACCGAGTTCCTGCGACAGCTTGCGGCGCACCGACTTGATCCGGCCCATCAGCTCGCCGCCCTGGTGGGTGTCGACCAGCGGGATCAGCCGGTAGCCCACTTCCAGGCCCAGCGGATCGACGCTGGCCACGTCCTCCCAGCCCAGCTCCAGCCGCTCGGTCGGTGCGGCCGCCACCGGCGCCTCGGCTACCGACTCGGCCAGCCGCTCGCGCGTCTCGCGCTCGCGCTTGAACAGCAGCCAGGCGATGCCGCCGCAGATGCCGCCCAGCAGCAGGAAGGCCACGTTCGGCATGCCCGGGATCACGCCCATCACGCCCAGCACCACCGCGGCCACCGCCAGCGCGCGCGGCTGGCCGAACACCTGGCCGATCACCTGCTTGCCCATGTCCTGCGATTTGGACACGCGCGTGACGATCACCGCCGCGGCCACCGACAGCAGCAGCGCCGGCACCTGCGCCACCAGGCCATCGCCGATGGTGAGCAAGGTGTAGGTGCGCGCCGCCTCGCTGGCGGACAGGCCGTGCTGCATCACGCCGACGAAGAACCCGCCGACGATGTTGATGAACAGGATCAGGATGCCGGCGGTGGCGTCGCCGCGCACGAACTTCGAGGCGCCGTCCATCGAGCCGTAGAAGTCCGCCTCCTCGCGCACTTCCTGGCGCCGCTCGCGCGCCTGCTCCTGGGTCAACAGGCCGGCGTTGAGGTCGGCGTCGATCGCCATCTGCTTGCCGGGCATGGCGTCCAGGGTGAACCGCG
Organism: Rhodanobacter sp. UC4437_H4; assembly: GCF_052978425.1. NCBI lineage: Bacteria > Pseudomonadati > Pseudomonadota > Gammaproteobacteria > Lysobacterales > Rhodanobacteraceae > Rhodanobacter > Rhodanobacter sp. UC4437_H4. Next base: position 3,447,172 of record NZ_CM129673.1, on the reverse strand, counting down.
CGGTCACCTCCGATACGCGGGTGGCGCCCTTGGTGATCACCACGAAGTTGATCACCACGATGATGGCGAACACCACCAGGCCCACGGCGAAATTGCCGCCGATGACGAACTCGCCGAATGCCTCGATCACCTTGCCGGCGGCGCCGGGGCCGTCGTGGCCGTGCAGCAGCACCACGCGGGTGGAGGCGATGTTGAGCGCCAGCCGCAGCAAGGTGGCCATCAGCACCACGGTGGGGAACGCGGCGAACTCCAGCGGCCGCATCACGTAGACCACCGCCAGCAAAATCACCAGCGACAAGGCGATGTTGAAGCTGAACAGGATATCCAGCAAAAACGGCGGCATCGGCAGCATCAGCATGCCCAGCATCGCCAGCACGATCACCGGCGCGCCAACACCCCGTCGCGCGAGGTGTCTGAAATTGCCCAGTACGTCTGCACCCGTCATCGTTTTGACTCGTCACGCATCGCGGTAGGGGCCCATCAGGTCAGGATCGACCTCGGGGTTGGGTGCGGCCGGCGGGCTCTCGCCCTGCGCCGCGGCTTGCTTGAGCTGGTAGACCCAGGCAAGCACCTGGGCCACCGCGACAAACAGCGAAGCGGGGATTTCGCGGCCCAGTTCAGTCGTTGCATACAAGGCGCGTGCCAACGGCGGCGCTTCCACCACCGGGATGCGGTGGCTGGCCGCCACCAGGCGGATCTGCGCGGCCAGCACGTCGACGCCCTTGGCGATCACCCGCGGCGCGCCCATGCGGCCATCGTCGTAACGCAGCGCCACCGCGAAGTGGGTGGGGTTGACCACCAGCACGTCGGCGCGGGGCAGGTCCTCCATCATGCGGCGGCGCGCCTGCGCCTGCTGCACCTGGCGGATGCGCCCCTTCATCTCGGGGTTGCCCTCGCTCTCCTTCATCTCGTCCTTGATCTCCTGCTTGGTCATGCGCAGGTTCTTGGCGTGGTCGAACTTCTGGTACAGCGCATCGATCGCACCGATCAGCGCCAGGATCACGCCGAACCACAACGCGGCACGCCCGAGCAGCCCGATCGACTGCGCGATGCCGGCCGCCACCGAGCCGCGCCCGGTGGCCTGCAGTTCGCCCTGCCAGTGCTGCAGCACCAGCGCCAGCACGCCACCGATGAACAGCAGCTTGAGTAGTGCCTTGCCCAGCTCCACCAGGCCGCGCAGCGCGAAGATCTTGCCCAGCCCCTTGATCGGGTCGAGCCGCTCGAACTTCGGTTGCAGCGCCTCGGTGCTGAAGTTCAACCCGCCCAGCAGCAGCGGCCCGGCCAGCGCGGCCAGCAAGGTGGCGATGGCCACCGGCGCGAACAGCAGCAGCGCCTCGTGCATCGCCGCGTGCAGCGCACTGCCGGCCAGCGCGTCGGTGAACAACGCATCGCGCGAGTAGCCCAGGCCCAACGCAAAGATGCGCCGCGCATGCTCCAGGCCGCTCTGCCCGCTGCCCATCAGCGCCGCCACGCCGGCCAGCACCACCAGCGCGCCGGACAGGTCGCGCGATCGCGGAACCTCGCCCTTCTCGCGCGATTCGCGAAGTTTCTTTTCTGTCGGTTGTTCGGTTTTTTCCTGGTCGCTGTCGTCGGACATGGCGTCAGCTCCCCATCAATTCGCGCATCAGCGACCAGGCATCACCCTGCAACGCCTGGAATGCGCCGGGCAGGCTGCGCAGCGACAACCACAAGGCGATGAAGCCCAGCGACACGGTGATCGGAAAGCCCACCGCAAACAGGTTCATCGACGGCGCCGCGCGGCTGATCGCGGCAAAGCCGATGTTCACCACCAGCAGCGACGTCATCGCCGGCAAGGCCACCCGCACCGCACCGGCAAACAGCTCCGTGCCGAACGCCACCACCGCATGCAACGCATTGGCGCTGACCGCCGGCGTACCCGGCGGCAAGGCATGGAAGCTGTCGGCCAGCAGCGCGATCAACTGCAAATGGCCGTCCATCACCAGGAACAGCAAGGTCACCAGCAACAGGTAGAACTGGCTCAGCACGGTGGACTGCCCGGCGCCCGGGCTGACCACCTGGGCAAAGCCCAGGCTCATGCTCTGTGCCACCAGCTCGCCGCCGAACGACACCGCCTCGAACACCAGCTTCAGCACGAAACCCACCATCGCACCGATCACCACCTGCCCCGCCAGCGTGGCCACGCCCGCGCCGCTCAATGGATCGATCGTGGTCGGCGCCAGCGGTGCCAGCACCAGCGAGAGCACCACCACCACGCCCACCCGGATGCGCGCCGGGATCACCGTGGAGCTGAACACCGGCGCCACCAGGCACAGCCCGCTGACCCGCCCCAGCGACCAGAACAGGCTGCCCAGCCACGCCGGGAGCTGCGCCAGATCCAGCGCAGTCATCTGATCGCGCCCGGCAGGCTCTCGATCAGCTGCGTGGTGAACTGCACCAGCAGGCGCAGCATCCACGGCCCCGCCACCAGCGCCACCAGCGCCATCGCGATCAGCTTGGGGATGAAGCTGAGCGTCATCTCGTTGATCTGCGTCGCCGCCTGGATCACGCCGATGAGCAGGCCCACCGCCAGCGCGGTGAGCAGCAGCGGCGCGGCCACCAGCATCGCCACGTAGAGCGCATGCTGGCCGAGTTCCATGATGGATTCGGGGGTCATGGACGGGGTCCTGCGGCGTGGTTCGCCGATGGCGCGACTCGCTTCGCCCCTGTAGGAGCGTGCTCGCGCGCGATGCTCTTGGTTCCAGCCAAGGCGAAGAGCGGCTGATCGCCTGCACCTGTAGGAGCGCACCTTGTGCGCGATGTTTTTGCCCTTGGTGGGGGTGCAATCAAAAGCAAGAGCGGTCGATCGCCTTCGGCGACCGAGTCACTTTTCTCTTGCGTGGCCAAGAGAAAAGTAACCAAAAGAGAAGGCCACCCCGCTTGGCGCTTGTTGGGCATCCTGCCCAACAAGTCCGTGAGCCGGGGCCGGGCTTTTCGACAGGGCATCCTGCCCTGGCGAAAAGGAGTCGACATCCCTGTCGACTCCCGCTGCGCGGCCTGTCGTCCCCGACTCACCGCCGCACAGGGGCCCCGGGAGAGCAGCGGGCCATCGTGGCCCGCACTCGGTGATAAAGCGGAAAAGCAAAAACCAGAGCCGGAGCCAGAGCAGATCCCAGGTTCGCCGCAGCGCTGCTCTTGATCTGGCCGTTCTGAAAAGTGCGGGCCAGGATGGCCCGCTGCTCTACCCGGGGCCCCTCTGCAGCGGCGGGCGGGCGTAGGAAAGCCCGCAGGGTGGTTCGCATGGATGCGAACCAGTTTGGCGTCAGGGCAGGATGCCCTGTCGACAAACCCCGTAGCCCGCACGCGGACCTGATGGACAGGATGTCCGTCAGGCGCGAAAGCGGGGTGGCCTTTCTCTTTGGTTACTTTCTCTTGACTCCGGGCATCCATGCCCTCCGCCCTTCGGGCCAGCTTCGCTGTTCGCGCACGCTCCTGCGTGCGCGTGGCCACGCAAAGAGAAAGTGACTCGACTGCCGCAGGCAGACGAAAGCTCTTGCCTTTGAATGCAACAAGCGCAAGAGCATCGCGCACAGGGTGCGCTCCTACAAAGTAGCCAGAGCCCACGGCGGTCGGCGAACACGCGCTCACGTGTAGAAGCTCCCCGCCAGCGTGCCCAGCAGCAGTGTCCAGCCATCCACCAGCACGAACAGCATGATCTTGAATGGCAGCGAGATGATCATCGGAGAGACCATCATCATGCCCATCGACATCAGCACGCTGGCCACCACCAGGTCGATGATGAGGAACGGGATGAACAGCAGGAAGCCCATCTGGAACGCGGTCTTCAGCTCGCTGGTGAGGAACGCCGGCATCGCCACCTTGAACGGCACGTCGGCCTTGCTGGCATAGGGTTTCTCCTTGGCCAGGCGGGTGAACAGCTGCAGGTCCGCGTCGCGGGTCTGCTCGAGCATGAAATGCTTGAACGGTGCGGAGGCCGCCGGCAGCGCCTGCTCGGCGGTGATCTGGCCATCCATGTAGGGCTTGATGCCGTCGTCGTAGGCGCGGGTGAGCACGGGCGACATCACGAACAGGGTGAGGAACAGCGCCAGCCCCAGCAGCACCTGGTTGGGCGGCGTGGACTGCGTGCCAAGCGCCTGGCGCAGGAAGCCGAGCACGATGATGATGCGGGTGAACGAGGTCATCATCAGCGCGATCGCCGGCAGCAGCGTCAGCGCCGTCATCAGCGCCAGCATCTGCAGCGACAGCGTCCAGCTCTGGCTGCCGTCGGCGGCCGGTTGCACGTTCACCAGCGGAATGCCCGGCGTGGCCGCCAGGGTGGCCAGCGGCAACAGCAGCAGCGCGCCGCCGATGATCCAGTGCCGCGCGCTCACGAGCGCACCTTCAGTCGCGCCAGCAGATCGCCGAACACGGGTTTGAGCGGCTCGTTCGATGCCGCCGGAACGATGTCGCGCGGCGCCTCGCCGTCGTAGACATGCAGGGTGCGCATGCCACCGGGGCCGGTGCCGATCAACAGCCGCTTGCCGTCGGCGTCCAGCAGCAGCAGGCGCTCGCGCGCGCCCACGGCGAACGATTCCACGCAGCGGATGCGCCGCCCGCCGCCGCCCGGCCGACGCTGCAACCGACGCGTGACCCAACCGGCGACGAGAATCATCGCGATGATCGCCACCAGGCTGACGATCACCCGCAACAGTTCGCCGCCCACGTTGATGTCGGCGGCGGGCAACGCTGCCGGCGCCAGGGCCGCGACAATCCGATTCCCGATTGACTCGCCGCATCGGCGGCTCGCCCTGCGGGCCATCGGCTGCGCCGATGTTCGCTCCGGCATCCTGCCTGCGCGATCCGGTTTCACTGTCCTGAGCCTGTCGAAGGGCGAATTCACGGCGCTGTCACCGCAACTTGCGCACGCGCTCGGCGGGGCTGATCACGTCGGTCAGGCGGATGCCGAACTTCTCGTTGATCACCACCACCTCGCCGTGCGCCACCAGGGTGCCGTTGACGAACACGTCCAGCGGCTCGCCGGCGGCGCGGTCCAGTTCCACCACCGAGCCCTGGTTGAGCTGCAGCAGGTTGCGGATGCTGATGCGGGTGCGACCGACTTCCATCGCCAGGGTCACCGGCACGTCGAGGATCATGTCGAGGTTGACGTCGCCGCCATCGGCCGCGGCCCCGTGCAGGGCATCGAATTGAACGCGCTCGCCGGCATCGGCGAAGGCATCTGCAGACTGGTTCATGAGAGGTTCTTCCGGGTGGAGGGATCGGTGGCTGCCTGTCGCTCGCGACGACCGGCCGGGACATGGAAACGCACGGCGTTGCGGCCGTTGGACTGGCCGTAGCGGCCGCGGAAAACCGGCACGTCCTCGGCATACACGGTGGTCAGCTCGGGCAGCTGCACGGGGATCACGTCGCCGGGGCGCAAGTGCAGGAACTGGCCCAGGCTCAGCTGCGCCTCCAGCAGCAGCGAGCTCACGTCGACCTCGGCGTCGAGCACTTCCTCGCGCAGCATCTCGGCGAAGCGGTCGTCGCCATCCATGCGGTCGCTCTGCACGCCGGCGTCGAGCAGGGTGCGGATCGGTTCGACCATCGCGTAGGGCATGGTCAGGTGGACTTCGCCGCCGCCGCCGTCCAGTTCGACGTGGAAGCGCGACACCACCACCGTCTCGGTGGGACTGACGATGTTGGCGAACTGCGGGTTGATCTCCGAGTTGAGGTACTCGAAGTTGAGCGCCAGCACCGGCGCCCACGCCTCGGCCATCGCGCCGAACAGTTCGGCGAGCATGATCTGGATCACGCGATTCTCGGTCGCAGTGAAGTCGCGGCCCTCGATGCGCGCGTGGAAGCGGCCGTCGCCGCCGAAGAAATTGTCGATCACGGTGAACACCAGGCGCGGCTCGAACACCACCAGCGCGTTGCCGCGCAGCGGCTTGATGCGCACCATGTTCAAGTTGCTGGGTAGCGCCAGGCCGTGCACGTACTCGGCGAACTTCACCATCTTCACGCCCAGCACCGAGACCTCGCACGTCTTGCGCAGCACGCCGAACAGCGCGGTGCGGAAGAACCGCGCGAAGCGGTCGTTGACCATCTCCAGCGTGGGCAGGCGGCCGCGCACGATGCGGTCCTGCTGGGTAAAGTCGTAGCTGATCACCGCATCCGGCGGCAGCGGTTCGTCGCTGCCGGTGGCCACCGTGCCGCCGGTGACGCCATCCATCAGCGCATCGATTTCGTCCTGGGAAAGCAGGTCGCTCATGGCCGTGGCTCCCGCCTACTGGATCACGAAGCTGGTGAAATACAGCGCGTCGATGCCCGGCCGGCCGAGCCGCTTGCCGACCACCTTGCGCACCTCGGCCAGCGCGTCGGCCTGCAGCTTCTCGCGGCCGGCGGTCTCGCTGACCGTCTCGAACTTCTGGCTGCTGAACAGCGAAACCAGCCCGTCACGCAGGATCGGGTCGACGTCCTTGGCCACCGTGATGGCCTGCTGGTCGTGCGCCATCAGGGTCACGCCCACCTGCAGGTAACGCAGCGCATCGCCATCGCGCAGGGTGACCACGAACGCCGGGTCCATCGCCAGGAAAATCTCCGGCTTGTTCGCCTCCGCCTTCGCCTGCTTGTCCGACCCGGCGCGATGCGATTGCCAGTAGTAGCCGCCGCCGGCCAGCGCGACGAGCAGCACCGCCACGATTCCGATCAGCAAGGGCGAACGCCGGCTCGGTACCAGCTCTTCGTCTTCCACTACCTCGGGTGCTTCGTCGTCGCTCATGGAGAATCTCGTGTGGGGATCGGGGCTGCCGTCGCCGGCTTGCGAGATGGAAAGCAATCCGCGTGCCATCACAAATACATGTTTTTATTCATGCATTTGCGTGGTTTTCAGGCGTGGGCGGCGCTTTCTTGACGCGTGCCGGAGCGGTGGCGCGGCGCCATCCCGACGGGGTGTCTGCGGCGCTCCTGCGAAAAATGGGCGGCGCGCCACGCTTGTTCGCGGAAGTGCAAACCGCGCGGATCGGGATTCAGGCGTAGGGCGGGCACCGCCCGCCGGCTCTCGTCGCGCCATCCCGCACCGCCATGGCGATGCGGGATGGCCAAAGCCGGCGGGCGGTGCCCGCCCTACGCGGGAGCGCTTCAGGCGAAGGCGTCGACGAGCCCGAGCTGGGTCAGCGGGACGGTCTGGCCGGGGCCGGTGACTTCGTCGATGGCGGCGATCTCGTCGCCCTGTCCGCGATGGCCGGCCTGGCCGCCGCGATCGTGCTGGCCCACGTCGGCGTGGCCGAGCGACAAGCCGTGGCGGGCGAGCATCTGGTCGAGCTGGGGCAGAGCCTGCTGCACGGCAGTGACGGCGCCGGGATGCTGGGCCTGCAACACCACGTCGACACGGTTGTGCTGCACGCTGATCTTCAGGTCGAGCGAACCCAGCTCTTCCGGATGCAGGCGGATGCGCGCCTGCTTGACGTCATGGCCGACGAACCAGGCCAGCTGCTGGCCCAGCTCCTGCGCGAAGGCGTGTGCAGGGGCCACCGGCACCGGCGCGGCAGTCGGCGCCACTGTCGCCGCGGTCTGGGTGATGACGGGCGCCGCGCCGGGGGCGGGGTCGAGTCGCACCGTTTCGCGGGTGGCGTCCGGGTCGAGCTTCAGCAGTTCGGCGGCAGGGACGGTGGTGGTCGCGGCCATGACGGCGGGGTCGACGGCAGGCGCGGCGGGCGCGGCGCTTGCTCCGGCCTGGCCGAGTGCGGCAAGCCCGGCCTGTGCGGCGGCCAGCCGTGCCGCCGTGGCGTCGACGATGCCGGTCGCGACGCTGCCGGCAGGTGCGGCGGGATGGACTGGCGCGGGAGCGATCAAGGCAAGCATCGCTTCGACCAGGGCAGTGGCGCCCGTATCGGTGTCGTCGTCCTTGCCACCGGCGGGTTCGACGGTGGCCACGTCGGCAATCGCCTTGGGCGGTGGCGGTGGCGGCGGCGCGGCGACCGGCAGCGTGGGAGCGGTGGCGTCGGCAGCCGGCGGCGGCGTGACAGCGTCGCGCGATGTATCCAGGCGAGCGGCGGCGGACGACAGCTGCGCGTCCGGCCCCTTCGGCGAGGGATCGTCGCGACGGTCGCGCCCCGGGTCCGGGCCGCGCTGCGGGCGCGCATCGTGCGCATCGCGGGCGGGGGAACCGCCCTGCCCGCGCGCGTCCTGCAGGCGCTGGTGGAACGGTGCCGTGCCCGGCGACTCCGGCGTACCCGTGTTCGCGGCCGTCTTCGCGGCGACCGTGGAAGCGGACAACGATCCGACGTGGGTGGCAGTCATGGCATGAAGGCTCCTGGCGGGACAACACGGCCGCGCGGAGACGCAGGCACGTGGCCGAGGCGGGATCGGCGGGCGCGACGCATCACGGCCGCCGGTGCTGGAAACGTTCGTCGAGCTCGGCCTGCTCGCGGCGTTCCTCGGCGCGGCGTTCGTTCTCGACGTGATGGGCGACCACGCTGTCCAGCGCGCTCTCGCGGGCGTGGCTGTGGGTCCAGTCCGCGCGCACCAGCTCCAGCTGGCGCTGCTGGCGGGCGACCTCGGCCACCTGCTGGGTGATCGCCTGGTCGATGCGCTGCACGAAGGCCTGCCGGTTGAGCATGGCGCTGACGCTGGAGGCGGCGTCGCCGCCGTTGGCGTATTCGTCGCGATAGCGATGCAGTTCGCTCAGCTGGTGTTCGGCGCGCGCCAGTTGCTGCTGCTGCGCGGCGAAACGGGCCAGCGCATCCTCGCTGCGCTGGCGGGCCTGGTCCACGGCCGGCTGCAATCGTTCGGCGCGGGAACTCATTCATGCACCTGTTCGGCCAGCGCGGCCAGGCGTTCGATGGCCTGGTCGAGGGTGATCGGTTCGTCCACTTCCTGCTGCAGGAACGCACGCAGTTGCGGCCACATCTCGATGGCCTGGTCCACCTGCGGGTCGGAGCCCTTCTGGTAGGCGCCCACCGCGATCAGGTCGCGTTGCTGGCGATAGGCGGAATAGACCTGGCGGAAGCGCTGCGCGCTGCGCATGTGCTCGCGCGTGGCGACCGCCGGCATCACGCGACTGATCGAGGCCTCGATGTCGATGGCCGGGTAATGGCCGGCTTCGGCGAGGTCGCGCGAGAGCACGATATGGCCGTCCAGGATCGCGCGCGCCGCATCGGCGATCGGGTCGTGGCGATAGTCGTCGCCCTCGGTGAGCACGGTGTAGAACGCGGTGATCGAACCCTTGCCGTCGGCATCGTTGCCGGCACGCTCGACCAGCGCCGGCATCATCGCGAACACCGACGGCGGATAACCCTTGGTCGCCGGTGGCTCGCCGATCGCCAGCGCGATCTCGCGCTGCGCCTGGGCGTAGCGGGTGAGCGAATCCATCAGCAGCAGCACGCGCTGGCCGCGGTCGCGGAACCACTCGGCGATCGCCGTGGCGTACTGCGCGCCGCGCAGGCGCTTGAGCGGCGGCGCGTCGGCGGGCGCGGCAACGATCACCGCGCGGCGGCGGCCTTCCTCGCCCAGCGTGTGTTCGACGAACTCCTTCACTTCGCGGCCGCGTTCGCCGATCAGCCCCACCACCACCACGTCGGCGTTGGTGTATTTGGTCATCATGCCGAGCAGGGTGGACTTGCCCACGCCGGAGCCGGCGAACAGGCCCAGGCGCTGGCCACGGCCGACGGTAAGCAGCGCATTGATCGCGCGCACGCCGGTGTCCAGCGGGGTGTCGATCGGCTTGCGCGCCATCGGGTTGATCGGCTCGGCCTTGAGCGCGGCCTGCTCGTCCGATTCCAGCGGACCGTGCCCGTCCAGCGGCACGCCGTCGGCGCCGATCACGCGGCCGAGCAGGCCCGCGCCCACCGGCAGGCCGCCGCTGCGCGCGCACGGGCGTACCCGCGCATTCGGCAACACGCCGTGCATGTCGCCCACCGGCATCAGCAGCAGGCGCTCGTCGGCGAAGCCGACCACTTCGGTATCCAGCGTGGCGCCGTCGGCGGTGTCGACCAGGCAACGCGCGCCCAGCGCGGCCTCGCAACCCTCGGCCTCCAGGGTGAGGCCGACCACCCGACGCAAGCTGCCCTCGACCACCAGCGTGCGCGCGGTCTCGGCGAGACTGCGCCGCCGTGCCAGCTTCTGCTGCCACGTCTGGCGGCGTGCGGCGATGGCGGATTCAGGCGTCATGGACGGGAACGAGGAGTGAGGAGTGAGTGGTGGGAAGTGAGAGGGGGTTGTCGCCATCGGATGGCGTCGGTGATCCTGCCGTCATCCCGGCGAAAGCCGGGACCCAGCGCCTTTCCGGTGCTTCGGAGACGCTGGGTTCCAGCTTTCGCTGGAACGACGAAAGGGAGTTTCCGGCGGGGTGCGGGGGGCGTTGACGGGAGACAGGACTCATGCATCGCCCTCCCCTGCTGCAACAACCTCGTCACCGGCGTCGTCGCCGAGCACGGCATCGACCACCGCGGCCAGGCGGGCATCCACCCGCGCATCCAGCCGCGAGCGCTCGCTTTCCAGGCGGCAGTCGCCGCGCGCCAGGGCGGGATCGGCGAGCAGTTGCCAGTGGCTTTCGACCGCGCCGAGGTCATGCAGCAGGGCCAGGTCGTCCGGGTGCACGTGCACGCGCAGCTCGCGGGCGGCGGCGGGCAGCGCGGTCGCGGCCTGGCGCACGGCTTGCACGATCAGCTCGGGGGAGAGTTTCAATTCGCGCACGATGACCCGGCGCGCGATCACCGTGGCCAGCCGCGCCAGTTCCTTCTCGACCTGTTCGTCGAGCGACTGCAGCGGACGGGCGACGGCGTCGCACAGCGCGGCGAGCCGGGCCAGTTGCTCGCGCACCTGCTGCTGGCCCGCGGCCAGGCCCTCGGCGTGGCCGGCGGCAAAGCCTTCGCCACGCGCCTGCTGATGCAGCGCCTCCAGCTCGCGCACGGTCGGTTGCGGGGCGGGCGGATCGGTTGCGCGACGATGCGGGTGGTCGTTGCCCACCTCCGGCAATTCCCAGCGCCGGAAATCCTGGGTCGCGCTGTGGAACACGGCGACCATCAGACGAACTCATCCCCGCCGGCGGCAAGGCTGAGCTGGCCCGCGTCGGACAGCTTGCGGGCGATGCCCAGCACTTCCTTCTGCGCCGCGTCGACTTCGCTCAATCGCACCGGCCCCTTCACCTCGAGGTCGTCGCGCATCATGTCGGCGGCGCGCTTGGACATGTTGGCGAAGATCTTTTCGCGGATCTCCGGCTCGGCGCCCTTCAACGCCGTGATCAGCGTGGCCGACGGCACTTCGCGCAGCAGCACCTGCATGCCGCGGTCGTCCAGCTCCACCAGGTCCTCGAACACGAACATCAGGTCTTCGATCTTCTCGCCCAGCGCTTCGTCCTGGCTGCGGATGGCCGACATCAGCTCGGTCTCGCGGCTGCCTTCCATCGCGTTGAGGATGTCGGCGGCAGCCTTCAGCCCGCCGACGCTGGCGGACTTGAGTTTCTTGGAGCCGCCGGAGAACTGGCGCTCCATGATTTCGTCCAGCTCGTTCAGCGCATGCGGCTGCACGCCGTCGAGCGTGGCGATGCGCATCACCGCGTCGGAACGCACGCGCGGCGGCAGGTAGCCGATCACCTCGGCGGCCTGGTCCGGTTCCAGGTGCGCCAGCACCAGCGCGATGATCTGCGGGTGCTCCTGGTTGATCATCTCGGCGATGGCGCGGCTTTCCATCCACTTGAGCGATTCCAGGCCCTTGCTGGAACGCCCGAGCAGGATGCGGTCGATCAGGCCGCCGGCCTTGGTCTCGCCCAGCGCGTTCACCAGGATCTTGCGGATGTATTCCTCGGTGCCCACGCCGAGCGAGGTCTGCCGCCCGATGTCCTCGTCTAGCTTGTCCAGCGCCTTGGTCACGTGTTCGCGGCTGACACTGGTCAGCGCGGCCATCGCGGTGCCGATGGTCTGCACGTCGCGGGCGCTGAGGTGCTTGAGCACCTCGGCGGCGTCCTGCTCGCCCAGGGTCAGCAGCAGGATCGCCGCACGCTGGGCACCGGTGATCGGCGCGTCATGTTGGTTAGTTGCCATCTTCGCTTACCCAGTTCCTCACGACCTGCGCCACTTGCCTGGAGTTTTCGCCGACCAGGCGGCGAGCCTGGCCGATGCGTTGTTCGTACTCGAGCGCGGGCGTGGCACCGGCAAGCCGCGCCGGTTGGCCATCGGCCTCCGGCTCATCGGCCACGCGTACCGAAATCTGCGGCCTCGGCGCGGGCAGCGCCTTGGCATTGGACGTGCCGCGCGTCACGCCGCGCAGCAGCGGGCGCAGCAGGCCGAACGCCACCAGCAAGGCGATCAGCACGCCGATGCCCTGCTTGATCAGATCCATCGCGCCGGGGCGCTCCCACAGCGGCGGCTCGGGCAGCGCCTCGGGCGCCACCGGCCGCTGGAACGGCTGGTTCACCACGCTGACGCTGTCGCCGCGCGCGGCGTCGAAGCCCACCGCGTTCTTGGTCAGCTCGGTGAGCCGCTCCAGTTCCTGCGCGGTGAAGGGCACGCCGGCGGAAGCCGCGGCGGCGGCGCTGCCGGCGGTGGCCGGCCCCTTGTCGGCGAGCTTGTTGTCCAGCACCACGGCCACGGTGAGCCGGGCCAGTCGTCCGGCCGGGTCGCTGATGTGGCTGATGGTGCGATCGAGTTCGAAGTTGCGCGTGGCGCTGCTGGACACGTCGCCGCTGGCCACCGTGGCGCTGGATGCGGCGGCGGACGGGTTCGCCTTGCCGGCATCGGGGTTGGCCGCGGTGGGCTGCGCCACCAGGCTGGGCGGCTGGTTGCTCAGTGCGCCGGGGATGCCGCCGCCCGCGGCACCGCCGCCGCGCCGCTCGCTGCTGGTCTGCTCGCTGCGCAGCGCCGGGTGATCGTGGCCGTAGGTTTCGGTGGCCTTTTCCGACTGGCTGAAATCGAGATCCGCATACACCTGCGCGCGCACGCGGCCGGGGCCGACCAGCGGGGTGAGCAGCTCCTCGATGCGCTGCGCGTAGGTGTTCTCGATGCGCGTGGCCATGCGCAGGCGATCGTCGCCGACGGCGGCCGGGCTGCTCGGATCGGTGGTCAGCAACTGGCCCTGCTGATCGACCACCGACACCTCCCGCGCGTCGAGCCCGGGCACGCTGGAGGCGACCAGGTGCACGATCGCGGCGACCTGGCCGGCATCGAGCTGGCGGCCGGGATAGAGCGTGACCAGCACCGAGGCGCTGGCTTCGCGGTTGTCGCGGATGAACGCCGACGGCTTGGCCATCGCCAGGTGCACGCGCGCGGCGCGCACCGACTGCAGGCCGCCGATGGTGGCGCTGAGATCGCTCTCCAGCATCTGCTGGTAGCGGGTGCGTTCGGCCAGGTCGCTCATGCCGAACGGCGAATCGGACGCCGGCATCACGCTGCTGGTGGCGCTGCCGCGCGGCAGGCCCTTGCTGGCCAGCTTCAGGCGCAGGCCGGCCAGGTCGGCGGCCGGTGCCATGATCGAGGAGCCGTCCGCACTCAACTGGAACGGCGTGTTGCCCGCCTGCAGCTCCTGCGCCACCGCGGCGGCGTCCTTCTGGTCGAGCCCGGCATACAGCAGGCCGTAGTTCGGCCCGCGCGACCACAGCACCACCGCCACGCCCAGCGCCACCGCCGCAGCGATCGCCACCAGCAGCAGCATCTGGCGCGCAGCCGGGCTGCGGGCGATCTGCTTGAAGGGGTCCGGTCGCGCCGCGTCGTTGTCGCGGGCTGCGATGGCGTTGTCGGCCATGGTGTTGCTCGTGTGGGGTAAGCGGGGTCAGCGAGGCGCCGGGATCAGACCGGCATGTTCATGATTTCCTTGTACGCATCGACCATCTTGTTGCGCACCTCGACCATCGTGCGCAGCGAGAGATCGGCCTTCTGCACCGCGATCATGGTGCGGCCCAGGTCCGCGCCCGGATCGCCGCGCTCGAAACTGGCGGCCATGCGACCGGCCTCCATCTGGCTGCGCCCCACCGCCGACACCGACTCCTTCAACACCGACGAAAAGTCCGGCTGTCCCGCCACCGGCACGGCCTTGGCCACTGCCGCCGGCGCGCGCACCTGCGCCGTCATCTGGCGCATCTGTGAAAGCAGGTTGTTGACGTCGATCGTGCTCATCGCGGTGCGTCCTCATGACGTATTCCCGACGCGTGGCGGGGTTTCGAGGTGGTGTTGCAGGAGGCGTGCCAGTGGGGGTGGGAATAGGGAATAGGGAATCGCAAGTGCAAAAGCTGCTGCGTCCGCCTTCGAGTTTTCCTATTCCCTATTCCCTATTCCCTGTTCCCTGCCCTCAGGCGGCCAGGCTGCTCTGCAGCCCGTACTTGCGCAGTTTTTCGACCAGGGTGGTGCGTTGCATGTGAAGCAGGCGGGCGGCGTGGGCGACGACGCCGCCAGTGGCGTCCAGTGCCTGGCGGATCAGGCCGACTTCGATGTCGGCCAGGTGATCCTTCAGGTCGAGGCCTTCTTCCGGCAGCAGGCGTTCGGATTCGCCGGCCGGTTGCAGCGCAATGCCGGCGATCGCGTGCTCTTCGCTCATCATCGCCAGCGCCGTGGCGCCGTGTTCGTCGCCGACCAGCGGGGCGCCGCGGTATTTCGCCGGCAGGTCGCTGCTGCGCACTTCGCCGTGCGGGAACAGGATCGCCATGCGCTCGACCAGGTTGGACAGCTCGCGCACGTTGCCCGGCCAAGCGTAGGCACGCAGCGACTGCATCGCGCCGGTGCTGAAGCGCACCACGCCCAGGCCGCGGCGCGCGCCGCGCAGGTTGAACTCGGCGATCAGGGTGGTCAGGTCGTCCAGCCGCTCGCGCAGGGACGGCAGCTCCAGCGGGAACACGCTGAGGCGGTAATAGAGATCCTCGCGGAAACGATCCTCGGCGATCGCCTGCTCCAGGTTGCGATGGGTGGCGGCGATGATCCGCACGTCGCAGTGCAGCGTCTTGTTGCCGCCGACGCGCTCGTAGGCGCGCTCCTGCAGCACGCGCAGCAGCTTCACCTGCATCGGCAGGCTCATGTCGCCGATCTCGTCGAGGAACAGGGTGCCGCCCTCGGCCATCTCGAAGCGGCCCTTGCGGGCGCTGATCGCGCCGGTGAAGGCGCCCTTCTCGTGGCCGAACAGCTCGCTTTCCAGCAGCTCGGGCGGGATCGCGCCGCAGTTGATCGCCACGAACGGCTTGCCGCGGCGCGGGGAATGTTCGTGGATCGCGCGGGCGACCATCTCCTTGCCGGTGCCCGATTCGCCCAGCACCAGCACGTTGGAGTCGAACGGCGCCACCTGGCGGATCAGCCCGTTGACCCGCACCATCGGCGCGGAGTCGCCGACGAAGCGCAGCCCGCCGGAACGCCCGCCGAGCAGACGCGCATAGACATTGCGCAGCGCCTCGGTGAGCTTCTCGTAGCTGAGCGGGAAAGCCAGCGTGGCGGTGCGGCCGGCGAACGGGGATTTCGCCGCGCCCAGCCGCTGCGCCCAGGGCGAATCTTCGGCCAGCAACACCGGAATGTGCGCGGCGCTGGCGCCGAGCAGCGCGAACTGCCGCTCGGCTTCGGCCGCGTCGTCGATGCCGCCGACGTAGACCGCGCGCCAGTCAGGGGTGGACTCGCTGGTGTCGGTGCACTGCGCGCCGTGCTGGGGGTGGTAGCCCAGGAAGTGGAGCGCCGACATCACGGCATTGACTCGCGCCGCATCGGATTCAATCACCAGGAAATCGAATTGCTGCATCTCTACTCTCCGTCTTGCATCGTTGGCGTACCCAACTTCCGGCATGGCCATTTTTTGTCACCGTCGGCAAGTCGTCGCCGGGCTGATGGACCGGTTGCAACAAGGAGGCCAGTTTCTGGCGCACGGGGCGCCGACAAAATGACGCAGATCGGCCACCCGCTCCGTGAAAATTTCCAGACCCGGTTCGAGATGTCGCATGTAAACGTTTGATGCCGAACGTTTGCGCCGGCATTCGTCTGCGATCGTGCGGGGTCGGCGGAGCTCGGCGGGGCGCAAAATCGCTGACGGCGCGTGAGGGTTTTCCTGCACGCGAGTTCTCAATAGTGTGAACTGGGTCTCGCGACGCCGACGGCGCATCCGCGCCCGCGGCGGCGGGGGTCGGCGAACTCAACCGGGAAGCTGGCGCGCTTCTGCCACTTTGCGTCGATGATGACGAAAAACGAGGCGCTCAATTGCGTCACTTTGCGCGTCGCTCAGCGAGGTGAAAGCGACGAAGGTTCGACCATCGTCGAATTGCTTTTCGCGCAGCGCCGGCAACTCCAGCGGAAGACTGCGGCAATGCTCGAAACGCAGGCCCAGCAGCACTGCGTCGCCCGGCAACGCGACGTCCGCAGCGAGCACCGCGCCACGTGCGTTGAAGCGCACCAGGCGCTGTACCGGCAGCGTGCCGGGCGGCACCAGCAGGCGGTTGACGATGTCCACCAGCGCGGTGAGCTTGGCATCCATGCGGCGCATTTCCTGCACCAGCGGATTGTCGTCGTCGGGCGTCTCGACACGGCGTTCTTCCAGCGCCGCGATCGCCGCCAGCGCATTGCCGTTGCGCTCGGCCAGCGCCAGCGCCAGCGCCTGCGGCATCGGCCAGGCCAGCGGCTCGATCGCCACGTGCAGCAGTTCCTCGACGCTGACCCGCTGCTCGAACTCGTTCCAGCTGGCGTTGTTCATCGTGCGGCTCCCGGATATCGGCTGTCGGCCTTGGCGGCAAGGCCTGCATGGCGCGGGCCATCTGCCGTGCATGATGACATCGCCGGGCGATTCAGGCCTGCGCGTAGGCTGCGATGGCCTGGGCCCGGTCACGCTCGCGCTGCCACTGGTGGGCAAGCGCATCGCGTGCCGTCACCAGCAGGGCCTGCAGTTGGCGATCGCAGGCGAGGATCTGGCCGAGCTGGGCCTGGGTGGCCGCGTCGGGGTGGTGCTGGCGATGCACCAGCGGGGCGCGCGCTTCTTCCAGCTGCAGCAGTTGCTGCCAATCTTCCGCGCGCGCGGCGGCGAGCATCGCGCGGGTAATCACCAACGCGCTGGTCAACGCCGAGTTGTCCTCGAAAGTTGACGGCGACATGGTTCAGGCGCCTGCCACGCGACCGACGGGGGCGGTTGCCGGCGACGGGCCGATCTGCACCCAGCTGTCGCGCACCTGCTGCAACAGCCGGCTGACCTCGTCGATGATGCCGGCGTCGTCGCGCAGGTTGGCCTGCAGCAGGCGCCGGCTCATGTATTCGTAGAGCGAATCGAGGCGGTCGACCAGGGTCGGATCGGCCTTGCGGTCGAGCGCATCGCGCAAGCCGCCGAGGATCTCGATGCAGCGGCTGATGGTTTCGCCCTTGGGGCCCGTCTCGCCGCGCATCATGTGCGCGCGGGCCTTGACCAGGCGCTCCAGTGCGCCATCCATCAACAACGTGATCAGGCCGTGCTTGTCGGCCGACTCCACGCCGCCGTGCGAACGAACCTGCTGGTAGGCGCCTGCGCCGTAACCGAATCCCATGATCGTCTCCTGCCCTTACTTCTTGTTGATGTTGTTCAACGCGTCGAACTGCTGCTGCAGGTAGCTGCTGGTGCTGTTGAGCTTGCTCATCAACGTGTCCAGCGCGGTGAACTGCGCCTGGTAGCGCGCGGTGAGGTCGGCCATGCGGCTGTCCAGCGTGGCTTGCTGGTCCTTCAACGCGCTCAGCTGCTGGCTGATGCTGCTGGTGCGGCCGGCCAGCGTGCCGTTGGGGCCGACCCACTGGTCGAGCTGGCCGTTCAACTGTGCGGCCAGGCCGGTATCGCCGCCGAACAGCTGGCTGGCGAGCTTGCCGCCGTCGCTCATCGCCTGGGTCAGCTTGCTGTTGTCCAGCTTCAGCGTGCCGTCCACCTGCAGCGAGATGCCCAGCGCGGCCAGCGAGGTGCCGTTGACCACACCGCCCACCAGCCGCGAGAGCGTGCTGTTGATGCCGTTGATGGTGGCGTCGCCGATCATGGCGCCGGCCGTGCCACTGGTGGCGTCGTACTTGGTGAGGTTCTGGTAGATCCCCACGAAACTGTTGTAGGTATTGACCAGGTTGCTCAGCGCGCTGCTGCCCTTGCTGGGGTCGTTGGCCACGGTCAGCGTGGTCTGGCCCGAAGCGACCAGGTTGAGGGTCAGGCCGTCGATGGCGCCGCTGACGCTGTTGCCGGCGCCGTGGCCGGCTACGCCGTCGATG
The DNA here is from genome assembly GCF_052978425.1 of Rhodanobacter sp. UC4437_H4. NCBI lineage: Bacteria > Pseudomonadati > Pseudomonadota > Gammaproteobacteria > Lysobacterales > Rhodanobacteraceae > Rhodanobacter > Rhodanobacter sp. UC4437_H4. The sequence continues at coordinate 3,429,059 of NZ_CM129673.1, read as the reverse complement.
CTGTACTGGGCATCCTGTGCGGCGGTGATGACGGTCAGCGCGTTGCCGCTGCCGGCGGCCGCGTCGTAGTCGAGTGCGGCCAGGCCGCCGTCGCCGCCGCTGCTGCTCACCACGAAACCGTTGGCCGCGCCGGTGCGGGTTCCGCTGAGCACCAGGTGCGCGCCGTCGGTGCCGGTGACGATGGTGGCGCTGATGCCGGGGTTGTCGCTGGCCTTGTTGATGGCGTCGCGAACCTGGGCCAGCGAGTTGTTGCTGTCGGTGAGATCCAGGCTCATCGACTGGCCATCCACCGCGAGGGTGAGCGTGCCGGTGCCCACCTTGGCGCTGCTGTCGGCGAACGCGCCGGAGGAGGCCTTGAGTGCGGTGGCCAGCTGGGTGACGTCGATCTTGTAGCTGCCGCTGACCGGGGAGCCGGAGGCCGTGGCACCGAGGACGTCGGTGTCGGCGGAGGTCACCGTGCGCGCGTTGAAGGCGCTGCCGTCGGTGATCGAGGCCAGGGCCGATTGCAGCGCGGAGAGCGCGGCGCCGATCTGGCCCAGGCTGGACAATTGGGTGTTGGCCAGGGCGGCCTGGTTGGTGATCTGGTTCTGCTGCGGCGCCTTTTTGGCGGCCACCAGCTTGTCCACCAACGTGGCGACATCCAGGCCGGAACCCACGCCCATGGAGGTAAGCAAACCCGTGGTGGGTGTGGTCGAACCTACCGTGATAGCCATGGACGTCGATTCCTGTAATGAGGGAAACGGCCGCGGGCTGTCCGCGGCCGTTCCGGGTCAAGCAGTTACTGCAGGAGCTTCAACACGCTCTGCGTAGTGGCGTTGGCCTGCGCCAGCACCGAGACGCCGGCCTGCTGCAGGATGTTGGCGCTGGACATGTTCGCGGTCTCCGCGGCGAAGTCGGCATCCTGGATCTGGCTGCGCGACGCGCTCAGGTTCTGCGAAATGGTCTGCAGGTTGGCGATGGTGGAGGTGAAGCGGTTCTGCACCGCGCCCAGGTCGCTGCGCATGGAGCTGATGGTGCCCAGCGCCGAGTCGATGCGGCTGATGGTGTCGTTGGCACCGGCCACCGACTTCACGTTGGCACTGGCCAGGTCGCCGCCAACGGCGTTCGTGGCGCTGAACCCGAGGACGCCGGTACCCTTGGCGCCGCCGACCGTGAGCGCTTCCTGCGAGGCCAGGTGCAGGACACCCGTCGTCGCGTCGGCATAGGCCGAAACACCGGCGATGCCCTTGGCGTTGATCGCGGCGGCCAGCGAAGCGGCGTCGTTGAACGTACCTTCGATGCTCACCGCCGAACCCGAACCGGCCTGCAGCGTGAATTCGTTGGCAGCCAGGGTCAGCGGGGTCGCGTCGCCGACGGCCACGGCGTCGGTACCTGCGGTGGGAGCCGCAAAGGTGGCACCGCTGGCGCCAGTGACGGTCATCGGATCGGCGCCGGCGGTCTTGGCCGTCAACTTGAACCCGTTCGCGCCGTCGGCGGCGACCGTGTACTTGTTGCTGCCACCGTCCAGAGCGGCCTGGATCGCGCTCAGCGTGGTGGTCTGGTCGGTGCTTGCGGTGACACTGACCGAATCGGAACCGATCGTGAAGGCGATCGTGCCCGTGGTCCAGTCGGCAACACCCGAGGCACTGACCGATCCGGCAGTGGCAGCGGCAGCCGCCGTCGCGACGAACACGCCCGTGGCGCTCGCGGCCGAGGCGATCTTGCCCACCTGCGACGCACCCGCGCCCTGGCTCAGGTTGACCGAAATGGTCTCGCCGACGTTGGCACCGATCTGGAACGCGGCCGAACCGAAGCTGCCGTCCAGCACGTGGCGGCCGTTGAAGGTGGTCTGCTGCGAGATACGGGTGATCTCGGCCAGGCGCTGCTGCACTTCGGCGTCGAGCGCGGCGCGGTCGGAGTCGGAGTTGGTGGCGTTGGCGGACTGCACGGCCAGCGTGCGGATGCGCTGCATGTTGTTGGTCACCTCGTTCAGCGCCGACTCGGTGGTCTGCGCCAGCGAGATGCCGTCGTTGGCATTGCTGACGGCCTGGTTCAGGCCGTTGATCTGGGTGGTGAAGCGGGTCGAGATGGCGAGGCCGGCGGCATCGTCCTTCGCGCTGTTGATGCGCATGCCCGAGGACAGGCGCTCGATCGCGGTGGCGAGTTTGCTCTGCGAGGCAGCCAGATTTTTCTGGGCATTCAGCGAGCTGATGTTGGTGTTGACGCTCATGACCATGGGAATTCTCCGAATCGAGTTGGTATGCCGACAGTGGCCGGCTCAGACAATCCGGCGGGGATTCACCATTGAATGCATCCGCCTTGTGTACTGTTTCGACTCGCCATACCAAAACTTGAGCCTTGTCAACGCAAATAATCGAAAAGTTTTGAACCCTGGATCTTGGTGAACGTCTGCTGCGCGGCCTGCAGCGCCGTGGTCTGCGCACCGAGCTGGCTGATCGCGTCGTAGTAGTTCAGATCCTGCACGTCCGACAGCGACGTCTTGTACTGCAGGGTGAGGTCGTCGTTGAGCGCGCCCTGCTGATCCAGCGCGTTCATGCGCGCGCCGACCAGGCCGCGCGTGCGCGTGATGGAGTCGAGCGCCTGGTCGAGATTGGCGAACTCGGTATTGAGCGCGTTCTGCATGTGCGCGTCGCCGCCGTTGGGCGTGCGCAGCGTCTTGATGATGTTGTCCAGCGTGGTGAATACGTCCTGCTTGCCGGAGGCACCGATGGCGAAGCTGTCGCCGACCGCGGGCGCACCGCTGAACGCGATCTGCGCACCACGGAAGGTGACGCTGCCGCCCTTGGCCGGATCGTAGCTGCCGCTGTCGAGCACGGCGCCGCCGGCATCGCGCACTTCGTACGCGTCGGCCGCGGTGAACACGATGCTGTACGCGCCACCGTCCCATGCCGACGGACTGGCCGACGGATCGCTGACGCTGCTGGCGCCGGCCACCATCGAGCCGGTGTTGGTCGCCGCGGCGCTCACCGCGAAGGTGCCGTTGCCGGTGGGGATGTCCATGAACACCGCACTGCCCGCATCGCCGGTGGCGACCTGCAGGCCGGGACCGGCGGCGACCATGCGCTGGCCGGCGTCGCCCAGGTAGCTGACCGAATCGCCGGAGACGAACGGCTGCGTGCCGGTGCGATTGCCGGCAAAGATGTACTCGCCCTGGCCGTCGGTGCTGTTGGCCTGGCCCAGCATCTGCGCGCGCAGCTGCGACAGCTCGGCGGCGATGTCGCCGCGGCTGCCGTCGGTCTGGCTGCCGTTGGCCGCCTGCAGCAGCAAGGTGCGCACGCGCTGCAGCACGTTGCCGGTGTTGGACAGGGTCTGGTCTTCCAGGCCCAGCCGCGCGTTGGCCGAGGTGATGTTGCGCTGGTACTGCGCCGAGTCGGCGATCAGGTGCGACATGTCCAACGCGCGCGCCGCGCCGACCGGATCGTCGGACGGCTGGTTGATCCGCTTGCCGGTGCTGAGCTGCGTGTTGAGATCGGACAGGTCGCTCTGCCGGCTCATCATGCTGCCGACGGACTGCTGCTGGATCCAGCTGGTGGAGACGCGCATGGTTAACTCCGCACCGCGCCGAGCAGCGCGTTGAAAATGCTGTTGGCCGTGCTGATGACCTGGGCCGAGGCCTGGTACGCCTGCTGGTAACGGACCAGGTTGGCGGCCTCCTCGTCCAGGTTCACGCCGGAGACGCTCTGCTGCGCGCCCATCGCCTGGTTGTAGACCGCGGTCTGCGTGGTCAGCTCGTCCTTGGCCAGCGCGCCGGCGCTGCCGACCTGACCGACCAGCTGGCTGTAGGCGCGACCGGTGCTGGTGACGCCGCCGTCGAGCACGCCGAGATTGGCGACCTTGCCCAGCATCAGCGCGTTGGCGTTGTCGCCCTGCGCGTTGCTGTTGGCCTTGAGGCTGAAGCTGTCGCCGGCCTGCGGCGCGCCATCGAGCTGCATGCTCCAGCCGTTGTGCACGATCGGCTGGCCGGCGGTGAAGGTCTGCGCCGGGCCGCCGTCGATGCTGTAGCTGGTGGCCGAGCTGAACACGATCGAGGAGGCGTTGAACAGCGCCGGGTCGCTGCCGTCGGCGATGCTGGCGCGTGCCGTGGCGGACTCGGTGTTGCCGGCGCCGGCGGCGACCACGAACGGCGCGGCGGCGGCGATCCGGTCGGGCTGATCGACGGTCACGGCGAAGCTGGCCGCGGCATCGCGGCTGGGCTGCACGCGGAAGCTGTCACCCGCGCTGGCGCCGCCACCGACCACCAAGCTGAGGCCCGCGGCGGTGAACGGGTCCGCACTGGTGCCGCTGCCGCCGAGCGCCACGGCATTGCCGCTGGTATCGCGCATGCTCCAGGCCGTGCCGTCGAAACTCAGCACGTATTCCTTGGCGGGCAGGGCCCCGATGTCGGTGATGCTGGCGGCGACCGTGCCGCTGCCGGTGTTGGTCGAGGCGCCCTGCACCGTCGGCCCGGCGGCGGCGAAGAACTGGCCGCCGACGTCGCCGTGCAGATCCACGCCCTGCGCATGCTGCGCGTTGAACGCGCTGGCCATCGCCTGCGCCGCGCGGCCGAGCTGGATCTGCGCCGGGTCCAGCACATTGCTGCGGAAATCCAGCAGCGCGCCCAGCGCACCGCCGCCGATGCGCCCGCTGATCACGTTGCCGCTGCCGGCGCCCACCACTTCCACGCGGGTGGCGTCGTAGACGTTGGCGGCCGTACCCAGCGCATGCGCCTCGGTGCCGGTGACCAGCGCCTGGCCGTTGCCGGCGAACACGCTGATGGTGTTGTCGTTCTGCGGCACCACGCTGATGCCCACCTCGCCGGCCAGTTTCTTGACCAACGCATCGCGCTGGTCGAGCAGGTCGGCCGGCGGCATGCCTTCGGTGGAGGAGAACGAGCGGATCTTCTCGTTGAGCTTGGCGATCGACTGCGTGTCGACATTGATCGCGTCGACGGTGTCGCCGATCTGCTGCTGGATCTGCCCGGACAGCTGGCTGAACTGCCCCGACAACGCACGGAACGTGGTCGCCAGGCCGCCGGCACGGTCCAGCAACACCTGGCGCGAGGCGGCATCCGACGGCGCATTGGCCATGTCCTGCACCGCGCCGTAGAAACCGTCCAGCGACGTCTGCAAGTTGCTGCTGCCGGCCAGCTGGTTGTTGAGCTGGGCGGTCAGGCCCGCCATCGTGCTGGCACGACCCTGGCCCGAGCTGGCCGACCACAGCGAGGCGTTGAGGAATTCGCTGTAGGCACGCTGCACCGCCACCGTATTGACGCCGGTGCCGACGTAGTAGCCCGCCTGGCCCTCGGGCAGGCGCGCGCCGAACGACACCACCTGGCGGCTGTAGCCGTCGGTGTTCACGTTGGCCACGTTGTGGCTGACCGTGCTGAGCCCGATCTGCGAGGCGAGCAGCCCGGACACGCCGGTCGAAAGCATGTCAGCCATGGAACATCCTCGACGCATGGCACACCGCCCGGATCGCGCGGTGCGTGGAAACGTTAACGGCCGGAGGGGGGATCACTTGAATGCCTCCGGCTGCTGCAGCGCCGCCAGCGCCTCGCGCATCTGCGCGCTGTTGGCGATCGCCGTGATCTTGGCCACGTATGCAGGGTCCGTCGCATACCCGCCATGCACCAACCCGCGCGCGAACGCGGCGATGTTCTCGCCCTGCCCCAGCGCCTGCTGGTAACGCGGGCTGTCGGCAATCAACTGCGCGTAGTCGGCGAACGAATCGGCCGGCGAATCGTAGGCGCGGAACGCGTCGCGCCGGCGCACCGCCACGCCGTTCTCGTACTCCAGCGTGGGCACGCTGACCTTGTCGCCATCCCAACTGCTGCCGGCCTTGATGCCGAACAGGTTGAAACTGCTGCTGCCGTCGCTGCCCTTGGGCAGGTGCTTGCCCCAGCCGGTTTCCAGCGCGGCCTGCGCCAGCAGCGCGCGCACGGAAACGCCCAGCTTCTTCGCCGCCTCGGCGGCATGCGGCGCCAGGGCGCGCACGAAGCTCACCGGGTCGCCGCCGGGAAGCCAGTGGGCGGCGGTGTCGGCCACGTCCATCGCGCCGCGGGTCATGCGGTCGACCACGTGCTGCCACGGCGAGTCGTTGTCGGCGGTCGACGGCATGCCGATCGCGCTGGCTGCGTCGTCGCCGGCAACGGGCTCGTTGCCCAGCTGCAGCAACGCGCGCACGTGCGCGTTGCGCACATCGGCGACCGGCACCGCAAAAGGCTGCCGGGGCGCCGCGGCCGCAGCCGCCTCGCCCTTGCCGCCAAGCTGGCGCACCAGCATCTTCGCGATGCCCAGGCCGTTCTTGCCGTTGGCCAGGCTCAGCGAGAGCTGCTGGTCGAACAACTGGCGATAGGAGTCGACCTGCTCGCTGCCGGCGAGGTCGCTGCCCATGCCGGCGTTCGCCTCGCGCATGGACTTGAGCATCATCTGGGTGAAGATCGCCTCGAACTGCTTCGCCACCGCCGGCAGCGCGCTCTTGCCGCCGTCGCTGCGCGCCTGCGCACGCAGTTGCTGGAAGCCGGACAGTTCGGTCCAGGTGTCCAGCGCGGGGGAAGCGGGATTCAGCGGCGTCATGGCATCACCTCGCTCAGATCACCACCAGGTCGGCATGCAGCGCGCCGGCCTGCTTCAGCGCCTGCAGGATCGAGATCAGGTCGCTGGGCGTGGCGCCGACCTGGTTCACCGCGCGCACGATGGCGTCCAGGCTCACGCCCGGACCGAACTTGAACATGTGCGCGCCTTCCTCGCTGACCTGCACGCTGCTGGACGGCACGATCGCCGTCTGGCCCTGGCTGAAGGGCGCCGGCTGGCTGACCTGCGGCTGTTCGCCGATGGTCACCTGGATCGCGCCGTGCGCCACCGCCGCGGCGGTGACGCGCACGTCCGAGCCGATGACCACGGTGCCGGTGCGCGAGTTGACGATGATCCGCGCCGGCGCATCGCCCGGCTGCACGTCGAGATTCTGGATCGCGCCCAGCCAGGCCACCTTCTGCGCCGGGTCCTGCGGGCCGCGCACCGAGACGGTGCCGCCGTCCACCGGCTGCGCGGTGCCGGCGCCATACGTGTGGTTGATCGCGGTGGCGATGCGCGTGGCGGTGGTGAAATCCGCCGTGTTGAGGTTGAGCATCAGGTCGCCGCCGCCGGCGAATGAGGAGGCCACCACGCGTTCCACCGAGGCGCCGTTGGGGATGCGTCCGCTGGCGGAAATGTTCACCTGCACGCTGGAGCCGCTCTTGCCCTGCGCGCTGATGCCGCCGACCACCACGCTGCCCTGCGCCACCGCGTAGACGTTGCCGTCGGCGCCGCGCAACGGCGCCATCAGCAGCTGGCCGCCGCGGATGCTCTTGGCGTTGCCGATCGAGGCGACTGTGACGTCGATGGTCTGGCCCGGCTTGGCGAACGGCGGCAGGTCGGCCGTCACCATCACCGCCGCGGCGTTCTTCAGCTGCGGCCGCGCATTGGCCGGCACGGTGATGCCGAACTGCTGCAGCATGTTCTCCAGGCTCTGCGTGGTGAACGGCGCCTGCGTGGTCTGGTCGCCCGAGCCGTCCAGGCCCACCACCAGGCCGTAGCCGATCAGCTGGTTGCTGCGCACACCCGCCACCTGCACCAGGTCGCGGATCTTGTCGGCGTGGACGGGGGCGACCAGTCCCAGCAAGAGCACCAGAGCGATCACCAACGAGCTCTTCACCTTTTGCGTGGCGACACCGGCGGGCAGTGCCCGCCCTACACGCTGCCCGTAGGGCGGGCACTGCCCGCCGCTTCCCGGCAGATGTGCCTCGCCAGGAGCGGAAGCGCACGACGCAATGTTCAACGCGGCCATCAGAACGGCATCCACTTGGAATTGAAGAAGCGCGACAGCCAGCCGCGCGTGTTCGCGTCGGCGAGGGTGCCGCGGCCGGTGTAGCTGATCCGTGCGTCGGCGACGCGGGTGGACGGCACCACGTTGTCCTGGCCGATGTCCTGCGGACGCACGATGCCGGCGATGCGCACCAGCTCCTGGCCCTGGTTGATGGTCAGCCACTTCTCGCCGCGCACGATCAGGTTGCCGTTGGACAGGCGCTGCGCCACGGTGACGGTGATCTGCCCGGTGAGCTGGTTGCTCTGGCTGCTCGAACCGGCGCCGTCGAAGCTGCGCTCGCCGTCCAGGCCGATGTCGGCGACCTTGCCGCCGATCGCCAGCGCATGCCCGAGCACGGTGGGCGAGGCGAGCTTGGCCTTGTCGGTCTTGCTGGTGGTGGTGGTGGCCTTCTTGCTGGCCTGGGTGCTCTCCACCAGCGCGACGGTGAGGATGTCGCCCACGCGATGCGCGCGCGGATCGGCGAACAGCTCCATGTTCTGCTGGTCGTGGTAGATCGAGCCGTCGGCGGGCGCGGCAACCATCTGCGGCGCGGGCGGCAGGGTCGGCGCCCACTGGGCGTCGTCGCGGGCACCCGGGCCGCTGGCGCAGCCGGCCAGCAGGGCCAGCGCGCACAGGGCAAGGGGGAAACGGCAGGCAAGCATCACGTCGCGCCTCAGGTCTTGTTGGTGAGGAACTGCAGCATCGAGTCGGCGGCCGACACCGCCTTGGAATTCATCTCGTAGGTGCGCTGGGTCTCGATCATGTTGACCATCTGCTCCACCACGTTGACGTTGGAGGACTCCAGTGCGCCCTGCGCCAGCGTGCCCAGGCCGTTCAGGCCGGGCTGGCCGATCTGCGGGGAACCGCTGGAGGCGGTCTCGAGATAGAGGTTGTCCCCGTTCGGCTGCAGACCGGCGGGGTTGATGAAATCGGCCAGTTGCACGGTGCCGATCTGCTGGGTGGCGGCCTGGCCGGGCAGGCTCACGCTGACCGTGCCGTCGCTGCCGATGGTGATGCTCTGCGCATTGGCCGGCACGCTCAGCGCCGGGTCCAGTGCGTAGCCATTGGCGGTGACGATCTGCCCGTTCTGGTCCATGTGCAGCGAACCGTCACGGGTGTAGGCGATGCTGCCGTCGGGCATCGTCACCTGCAGGAAACCGCGGCCCTGGATCGCCAGGTCCAGCGAGTTGCCGGTCTGTTCGATGTTGCCCTGGGTGAACAGCTTCTCGCTGCCGACCACGCGCACGCCGGTACCCAGCATCAGGCCGGACGGCGCCTGGGTCTGCTCGGTGGTCTGCCCGCCGGGCTGGCGCAGGTTCTGGTAGACCAGGTCCTGGAACGCGGCGCGCGCGCTCTTGTAGCCGGTGGTGTTGGCATTGGCGAGGTTGTTCGAGATGACGTCCATGCGCGTCTGCTGCGCATCGAGGCCGGTCTTGGCTACCCACAAGGATGAAAACATGTCGTTGGACTCCGTCTGGACGTCTGGATGTCTGTTTTGGCGAGGCCGGTCAGGTCATCTGCAGCAGGCGCGAAGCAGCCTGCGCGTTCTCGTCGGCGCTCTTGATCGAGCGGATCTGCAGCTCGTACTGGCGCGACAGCTGGATCATCTGCACCAGCGTCTGCGAAGGGTCGACGTTGCTCGACTCCAGCACGCCGGATTTCAGCGCCACCGCCGGGTCCGCCTGCGCGGTAGTGCCGTCGGCGAGGTGCATCAGGCCGTCGCTGCCCAGCACGAGCTGGTCCACCGGCGGGTTGACCAGCTTGATCCGGCCCACCGCGGCGATGGTTTCTGGCGACTGGCCCATCGGCACCACCGACACGGTGCCGTCGGCGCCGATGTTCATCTGGCTGCTCTGCGGCACGCTGATCGGGCCGCCCTCGCCCAGCACCAGGTTGCCGCGCGCGTCGGTGAGCAGGCCGTCCGGCGTCAGCCGCAGTTCGCCGGCGCGGGTGTAGCCCTCGCTGCCGTCGGCGCCCTGCACCGCGATCCAGCCGGTGCCCTGCACGGCGACGTCCAGCGTGCGGCCGGTCTCGATCTGGCCGCCCTCGCGCAGATCCACACCCAGCCCGTGCGCCACGCCGTTGACCCGCGTGGCCAGCCCCGGCCCCTGGATCACCAGCGGCTGGAACGCCGACAGCTGCGCCTTGAAACCGACCGTGTCGGCATTGGCCAGGTTGTGCGCCACCTCGGACTGCGCCCGCATCATCTGCGTGGCGCCGGTCATGGCTACGTAAAGCGAACGATCCATGGGGATTTCCTTCAGGAGTGAGTGGAGAGGAGTGAGAAGAGAGAGAAAGCCGCCTTCTCTCACTCCTCACTCCTTGTTCCTCACTCCTCAGTTGCGGATGTTGATGATGGTCTGCGTGAGCTGGTTGTCGGTGGAGATCACCTGCGCATTCGCCTGGTAGTTGCGCTGCGCCTTGATCATGTTGACCAGCTGCGCGGTGAGGTCGGCGGTGTTGGAGGCCTCCAGCGCGCCGGCCTGCACGCTGCCGAAGGTGCCGTTGCCGGCCGCGCCCATCACCGGCGTGCCGGAGTCGTACGAGGCCGCCCAGTTGGTGTTGTCGAGCTGGCGCAGGCCTTGTTCGTTGCTGAACTGGGCGATCGCCAGCTGGCCCAGCGCGGTGCTCTGGCCGTTGGAATACTTCGCCTGCACCACGCCTTCGCGCGACACGTCGATGCTGGACAGGATGCCGGTGGGATAGCCGTCCTGGTTGATCGCGCTGGCGGCGTAGGCGTTGCCGAACTGGGTGGCCTTGGTCATGTCCAGGGTCAGCTGCATCGGGTCGGCGCCCGGGCTTACCGCCGCAGCGGGGAACGCGAGCTGGCCGTTGGCAGGGGCAACCAGGCTGCCGTTGCTGCCGAAGGTCAGCGTCTGCGGCGTGCCCACCGCGGTGCCGTCGATGTAGAGGTTGGCGTTCCACACGTTGGCCGCCGCGTCCTTGACGAAATACACCACGCCGTTGTGGGTGGCGCCGAGCGAGTCGTAGGCGGTGAACGGCGTGGCCTGGTTGTAGCTGGACGGATCGTTCAGCGGGTCGAAGGCGGTGGCCGGTGGCGTGGCGTCGGAAGGCAGGTTCAAGGCCATCTGCACCGAGCTGGTGGCCTTGGCCGCGTTCTGCGCGGTGAACAGCTGCAGGTCGGTCATGGTGCTGGTGTCGAAGCCGCCGCCGGCCACCGGCGGGAACACCTGCAGGCGCTGGCCGTTGGCGTTCATCACGTAGCCGTTCTGGTCTTTCTGGAAGGCGCCGGCGCGGGTGTAGGAGTAGCCCTTGCCGTCGCGGATGGTGAAGAAGCCCTCGCCGCTCAGGGCGAAATCCAGGCTGTTGTTGGTGGTCTCCACGCTGCCGGCGGTGAACTGCTGCGCCACGTTGGTCAGCCGCACGCCGCTGCCGACCTGGCTGGAGCTCAAATTGGGGCCGGCCGCGCTGAACAGTTCGGCGAACTGCGCGCGCGAGCCCTTGAAACCGGTGGTGCCGGTGTTGGCGATGTTGTTGGCCGTGACCTCGAGATCTTTCGAGGCGGCGTTCAGACCGCTCAGTGCAATGTTGAATGCCATCGGAGCATTTCCTCGTTCGGTTGCGACCCTTGAGGTCGTCAGTTGATCTGTGCGACCTGACTCAGCAGGACCCCGCCAAAACCATCCACGTCCAGATAGGTGCCGTCGGCGCCGGTCATGCCCACGCCGGTGACCTTGCCGCTGACGTAAGTCGCCACGGCGGTATTGCCCGCCTGCGCGGCCAGCCCGTAGGTGCCCGGCGCCAGCGCCTCGCCGTTGTCGCCGATGCCGTCCCAGTGGAAGCGCACCAGCCCGGCCGCGGGCTTGCCCAGGTCGATCGTGCGCAGCACGGTGCCGCTGGCGTCGGTGATCTTGACTAACACCTGGCCGCCGCCGTCGGGCACGTTGACCGCGCCGTCCATGCCGCCCGCGGCCAGCGTGCCGGCCTCGGCGGGCACCACCACATCGCGGCCGATCATCCCGCTCGCCTGCAGGATCTGGTTGCCCTGCAGCGACTTGCCGAGATCGTCGAACGAGGCCTGCAACGCCTGCGTCGCCGAGACCTGGCTGATCTGCGCGAGCTGGCTGACCATCTGCGATGAATCCATCGGCTTGGTCGGGTCCTGGTTGCGCATCTGCTGCACCAGCAGGCTCAGGAAGTCGGCCTGGCCCAGGGTTTTCTCCTTGCCCAGGCTGGCTGCCTTCGCCGCGCTGGCGGCATTGCCGATCGCCATGTCGCTCATGCGTGGTTCCTCGTGGCGGAGTGAAGGTGATTCATGTGCTGGCGCCTCACTTGCCCAGGTCCAGGGTCTTCTGCAGCAGCTGGCGCGCCGAGTTCATCACCTCGACGTTGTTCTGGTAGGAGCGCGAAGCGGAAATCATGTTGACCAGCTCGTCGACCGGATTGACGTTGCTCGCATAGACGTAGCCGTCGGCATCGGCCAGCGGGTTGCCCGGTTCGTAGCGGCGGGGAATCGCCGCCTGGCTCTCGGTGACGCCGAGCACCTGCACGCCGTCGCCGGGCGCGTTCGGATCGCTGGCGCCCTGCTGGTTGCGGACAGTCGCGAACAGCGGCTCGCGCGAGCGGTAGGCCGCTTCGGGCGAACTGGCCACGCTGTCGGCATTGGCCAGGTTGCTGGCCACCGTGTTGAGGCGGGTCGATTGCGCGGCCATGCCGGAGCCGGCCACGCTGAAGATGGAGAACATCGACATCAGCCCTGGCCTCCGTTGATCGCCATCCGCAACATGCGGATCTGCGCGGTGATGAACGACAGGCTGGCTTGGTAATGCACGCCGTTGGCGGCGAACGCGGCCTGCTCCACCTGCGCATCGACGGTGTTGCCGTCCATGCTGGGCTGGGTCGGCACGCGGTAGGCGAGCGCCTCGGCGCTGCGCCCGGCGCCGGCGATCTGGCCCGGCGCGTCGGTTTCCAGCGTCACGCCGTTCGCCGCGTCGCTGGCCGTGGCCAGCACCTTGCGGAAATCCACGTCGCGCGCCAGGTATCCGGGCGTGTCGGCGTTGGCCAGGTTGTTGGCCAGCACTTCGGTACGGCGCTGCCACAGGTCGAGCGCCTGGGTATGGATGCCGAACAGATTGGGGGTGGACGGGTTCATCGTTTCGCTCCGCATGCACTGCTGCACGGAAGCGAAAGGCAAATTGCATGCCACGGGCCGGGAAGCCTTGCGGCAGCTCGAATTCCGCGCATGTCGCGCGGCGCCGTCAGGCAGATGCCGCGGCGAAAGACGGTTTGTTGACGCGGCCCCGGCGCCGCGTGCCCGGCGTCAGCCGGTTGCCGCCTGCGGCGCGGCGACAGGTTCGGGCAGCAACTCCATCACCGCCTGCGCCAGCTGGTCGGGGTGGAACTTCGCCACGAAGCGGTCGGCCTTGACCTCCTTCACCATGCCCTCGTTGAACATGCCGCTGAGCGAGCTGTGCAACAGCACCTTGATCCGGCGCAGTGTCGGCGCCTCGCGGATCGCGCGGGTCAGCGCATAGCCGTCCAGCCGCGGCATCTCGATGTCCGACACCACCAGTTCGATCGCCTGCGCCGGGTCGCCCGCGGCCAGCTCCAGCAGCCGCTCCAGCGCCTCGCGCCCGTCCTTGGCCACCACGCAATCGGTGCCCAGTTGCTTGAACAGGTTGACCAGCCGCCGCCGCGCGATGCCCGAATCGTCCACCACCATCACCCGCCGCGACGCCAGCGAACGATGGCTGGCCTCGCGCTGCAGCCCCGCCGACAGCTCGGCCGGCGGTGCGTCGATGCTGGCCAGCACGTGCTCCACGTCGACCACCGCCAGCAGCGCGCCATCGACCCGGGTCACCGCGTTCACCCGCGAACCGAACCCCAGCGCACTGGCCGGCGCTGCCATCGCGTCGCCCGCGCAATGCACCATGCGCTGCAGGTCGGCTACCAGGAAACCCTGCACCGAGCGGTTGAACTCGGTCACCATCAGGTGCGCCGATTCCACCTCGCGCAGCGGCGCGTAACCCAGCGCGGCAGCCAGATCGATCACCGGAATGGTCTGCCCGCGGTAATCGCAGCTGCCCGCGATCAACTCGTGCACGCCGTGCAGGCGCTCCATCGGCGGTCGGCGCAGCACCTCGCGCACCTTGAACACGTTGATGCCGAACAACTGCTGGTCGCCCAGCCGGAACAACAGCATCGCCACCCGGTTGTGCCCGGCCAGCCGCGTGTGCTGCTCCACTTTCTCCAGCAATGTGCCGGCCATGCGGCCTCCCTCGGCAAGCGCGGCCGCCACGCGACCGTCTGCTGCGCTATCGGCCGGGCATGCTCCGCCTTTAGCCGGCAAAGCCCGCCGCCAGTGGTGGGGTGATCACATCGCCGCACCCACTGGCATGCGGATTGCTTGCTCAAGCTTCGACACCTGTGGCCGATGCAGCAGCCATTCCATTCTTTTGCGAGTCGACGCCAGCACCATGAGCTTTCTTCTCAAACAGCACATTGCCGCCCTGGTGAAAGCCGCCGCCCAGGGGGACGACGCCGAGCTCGCCGTGCTGCGACACCGCCACCCGCGCACCGCCGCGGTACTGGCGCCGCTGCTGGCGCGCGCCGCCAGTCGGCCGCCGTCGGCAGTGGCGCTGCAGACCATGGAACAGCAAGGCCTCGTGCTCGGCGCCGCACAACAACTGGCGCGCGAGCAGACCGCACTGGACCAGGCCGCCGCCGAAAGCCGCGCCAGCGTCGATCGCTTGACGGATGGCAGCGCCGGGATCTCGACGGCCCTGCAGCAGTTGGGCGCCGACCTGGAGCAGGCCAGCCACGCCGGCGGCGTCGGCGCCGACGGCGTCAGCGAGCTGGACGGCCAGCTGCGCCTGCTGCGCAGCGCGCTCAGCGCAATGAACCGCAACCAGAGCAAGCTGGCCGAACAGGTCGCGCAGATACGCAAGCTGACCGGCGCCGTGCAGGAGATCGCCCATCAGACCAACCTGGTGGCGCTGAACGCCGCCATCGAGGCGGCCCGCGCCGGCGAGGCCGGGCGCGGCTTCGCGGTGGTGGCCGACGAGGTCAAGCAGCTGGCCGAGAAAACCGCGCTGACCACCACTGAAATCGAGACCGTCACCGTCTCCATCGGCGATTTCTCGCTGCAGCTCGATGGCGACGTCAACCACGGCCTGCAGCAGCTCAAGCGCGCCCAGGTCGGCGTGAGCCAGTGCAGCAACCAGCTGGGCGAAGGCAGCGCCACCCTGCGTACCGCCAGCGAACGCGTCCGCAAGCTGCAACAGGGTCACGACGCGCAACACGCGCGCGCCACCACCGCGCAGGCGGCACTGGGCGCTTCGCAGCGACGCAGCAGCGAGGCGCGGCGCCAATCCGAATCGCTCCATCGCGCTGCCCTGCTGGCGCATCGCCTGGGCCTGGACTGGCTGGAAGGCGAAAGCGGCAACGACCCGGCCAGCCTCAGCCTGACCGTGCGCGAAGCGGCCATGAACCTGCGCCAGGCGATGAGCCTGGCCCTGCTCGAACCGGCCGCGCTGGACCGGCGCTGGTTCGACACCCACGCCCTGGTCAGCGGCGTGCAGCGGCTCGCCCGGCTGCGTCGCGGCGGCGACAACGGCGCCGCGCTCGGCGATGCCGGCACCCAACTGGACGAACAGGGCCAGCGCTTCATCACCTTGCTCGGCGCCGGGCAACTCGACCAGGCCGGCGCCGTGGCACGCGAACTCGAAGCGGGCCAGGACGCCCTGCTGGCCCAGCTCGACGCCCTGCTGGCCGACGCATGACCCTGCGCGCCGCCCTCGCCGCCGTCGGGTTGGTCGCGTTGCTGGGCAGCGCCACCGCGCATGCCGCTGCCACGCAGTCGCTCGACAGCGTGCGCGCGGCAGCCGAACAGGCGATGCAAGATCGTTACAGCCGACCCGGCAGCCGCGTCGTGGTCAGCACCGAGCCGCTGGACACGCGCCTGCAACTCGACGCATGCAGCGAGCCGCTGCGCGCGCTCGTTTCCGAACAGGCACAGCCGCGCTCGCGCATGACCGTGCCGGTGCAGTGCCCGCAGCCCGGCGGCTGGATCGTGCGCGTGCCGATCCAGTTGCAGGTGTTTCGCCAGGTGCTGGTAAGCAGCCGCGCGCTGCTGCGCGGCGACGGCATCGGCGCCGCCGACGTGCACGTCGAGGAACGCGACGTGACCCGCCTCGGCTACGGCTACCTGGACAACCTCGAGCAGATCGCCGGCCGCACGCTTTCGCGCGCACTGGCGCGCGGCAGCGTGCTCAGTCCCGGCAGCCTGGGCGGGCGACGCATGGTGCGCGCGGGCGACCACGTGCAGGTGCTGGCGCAGCTCGAAGGCATCTCGGTGCGCGCCGAAGGCGTGGCGCTGGGCAGCGGCGACAACGGCGCCCGCCTGCGCGTGCGCAACGCGGCATCGGGGCGGGTGATCGACGCCATGGTCAGCGCGCCGGGCGTGGTGGTGGCCCTGCCATGAAACCGACACCCCTCATTCGAACCATGAAAATCAGTCACTTGCGCCACGGCGCGAGCGACGGTCGCGGCCCGGTCGATTTTTCGACGGGCTGCTAAAGTTTTCCGGACAGCGGCCGATTATCCAGTCACAGGGCACACTCCAGCGGGACGGGTTCAATGAACACGACGATTACCAACAACGGTTTGCCGAAGCTGCCGCAGGCCGGCAGCGGCACGGGCAGCGGCACCTCGGCCAATGCAGCCGCCGCGCCGGAGGCTTCGGTCGCGGCGCCACGCAACGCCGATCAGCTCAAGCTGACCGATTCGGCGCGGGCACTGCAGGAGGTCGCCCGGCTGGGCGACGCCTCGCCGATCGACGCCAAACGCGTCGAACAGGTGCGCCAGGCCATCGCCGACGGCAGCTACAAGATCGACGCCGGCAAGATCGCCGAACGCCTGCTGGCGATGGATCAGCAACTCGGCGGCACGGACAAGGCATGAGGCAGCCGCTGCAGCACGAACTGAACGATGCGCTCGCGTCCGTTCTGGACGAGATGCAGCAGCGTGCCGAGCAGTTGCAGACCACGCTGGAAGCCGAGCGTGCCGCGCTGGACATCGCCGACGCGGCAGCGCTGGACGCGGCGGGCAACCGCAAGCAGGCGCTGATGCAGCAACTGGAGCAACTCGACGCCGACCGTCGGCTGCTGCAGCGCCAGCAGCCGGTCAGCGACGCATCGCGCGAATCGCGCTGGGCGCAGATCCTGCAGGTGCTGCGCCACTGCCACGCGCTGAACCTGCGCAACGGCAGCCTGGTCAACCAGCGGCTGGCCCAGTTGCGCCAGGCGCTGGCCATCCTCACCGGCCACGCCGGCGAAGGCGAACTCTATGGCAGCGGCGGCGAACTGCACGGCAGCCTGCGCTCCAAATCGCTGGCCGCCGCATGAACGCGACATCCCACCCCTTCGCTGCCACCTGTCCCCGCAGGCGACACCCCCACTGACCACACGGCCGGCGCCGGCTGGCCCCGCACCGATGCGATGACCGACCATGAGCAATCTCCACGCCTCCCCCGTCGCCTCCCCGAAACACGCCAGCGCCACCGAACAGCCCCCCGCCTCGGCACTCGTTCCGCTGGCCACGCCGCTGCCGGTGCTGCGCACGCCGATGCTCGACCGCGAGCGCAACCTGTTCGCCTATGAAATCGTCTTCCACTGCGAGCCGGGTGACGAGCAGAACCTGCTGCGCAGCGTGCTCTCCACCATCACCGACGGCGCGCTGACCCGCCTGGTGCGCGGCAACCGCGCCTTCCTCAACCTGCCGGCCGAACTGCTGCCGGAGGATTCCGACGTGCTGCTGCACCAGCCGCGCCTGGGCGTGGTACTGCAGCCTTCGGTGGCCGACGACCCGGCGCTGATGAAGCGCCTGCAGCAGATGGCCGAACGTGGTTGCCAGCTGCTGCTGGAAGCCGGCGACACCGACCCGGAAAGCAGCCGCCAGCTGCAGGCGCTGCTGCAGATCGTGCAACTCGTGCGGCTGGACGCCAGCCGGCTCGCGCCCGAAGCGCTCAAGCAGCGCTCGGACTACCTGTTCGCCCGCGGCATCCGCGTGGTGATCGGCCAGGTCAACGACCACCCCACCTACGAGCACTGCCTGGAGCTGCAGGTGCAGGCGGTCCAGGGACGCTTCCTGCTGATCCCGCAGCCCGTCGCCGTGCCGGTGCTCACCGCCAACCGCATGAGCATCCTGCGCCTGATGGGCGCACTGCAGGAAAAGAACCCCGGCCCGGTGGAACTGGGCAACATCATCCGTGACGACGCCGTGCTCAGCTACAAGCTGCTGAGCTGCGTGAACTCCGCCTATTTCGCCCTGCCGCGCCAGTTGAAGTCGGTGCAGCAGGCGGCGATCTTCTTCGGCGTCACGCGCATGCGCAACTGGATCGAGACCATGTCCCTGTGCAGCATGGACGACCACCCGCCCGAACTGCTGCGCGCGGCGCTGATCCGCGCGCACATGTGCGAGAAGCTCGCCGCCGGCAACTCCTCCATCTCGCCGGAAACCGCCTTCACCGTGGGCCTGTTCTCTCTGCTGGACACACTGATGTGCGCGCCGATGGATTTCCTGCTCAGCCACCTGCGGCTGGTGCCGGAAGTGAGCGAGGCGCTGACCGACCGCAGCGGTCCCTACGGTGCGCTGCTCAAGCAGATCATCGCCTGGGAAGCCGGCGAAATGACCAGCGGCATGGCCACGCCCCAGCGCATCATGAGCATGGCCTCGATCTACCTCGGCGCCACGCAGTGGGCCGACCAGGTGTTCGCCTCCGCCAACGGCAAGCAGGCCGCCTGAGCGCGGGCATCCAGCGCCGGGGCCAGCCGGGCCCCGGCGACAAGCCCGCTTCCATCGCCGATAATGCGCCTTCGTCGCGAATGCGCCGCGTCGGCCACTGCGCTTGCCGCAGATCAGCGACGCCGGCCCGCGCGCATCGCACACTGCCCCGCCGTACCGCGCGCCGTTCGCGCGGGCGCACAGGAACGACCGATGAGCCGCACCATCCATTGCAGCAAACTCCACATCGATGCCGAAGGGCTCGACTTCGCGCCCTGGCCCGGCCCGCTCGGCCAGCGCATCTACGCCGAGATCTCCAAGCCCGCGTGGCAGCAATGGCTGGCCCACCAGACCACCCTGATCAACGAATACCGGCTCAACCCGCTCGACGCGAAATCGCGCCAGTACCTGGGCGAGCAGATGGAGAAATTCCTGTTCGGCGGCGAGGTCGACCATGCCGCTGGCTTCACCCCGCCGCCTTCCGCGTCTTGACGATTCCGCACACTTTCGGTCTAATGCACGGCTCCACGCATCAACGGCAACCCACCCGGTTGTGCTTGATCGCCAGGTTCCCGGCCGGGTAGCTCAGTTGGTAGAGCAGGGGATTGAAAATCCCCGTGTCGGCGGTTCGATTCCGTCCCCGGCCACCATGATCCAAGGGCTTGCAGCAATGCAGGCCCTTTTCGTTTTTGTCGGCACGCCGGTTGTTGTTCGCCCGCGGGTGCGCAGCACGCCGCACGGCGGTGAACCGCGCCCGGCCACACCGTCCCGCGTCCCCTCTCTCCGGCACCTGGGCAATCGGGCAATGCCTGCCCATGTCCGGCAGATATCCGGTCGATCCGCCTCGTGTCATCGACGCGCCGCCGTTGCCCGCGAGTGCGACCCGTCGTGGCCTCTGCCGGGTGGCGGGAGGACCTCATCCGGCGACGCTCGACTTGTGACGCAGTTCTCATTTGGCACGGTTTCTGCTGCTGGCATCAGTGAACCACCCCGGTTCCGTCATCGAGAAGCAGCCATGGACGAAGTCATCGATCGCACCGCGCCGAACTCGCCGGAAGAGCTGGCGATCCATTTCCTGCTGCGCCACGCTGCGTGCCGCATGGCATTGACCGAGCAGGCCGGCGAGGAAGCGCGGCTGCAGGCTTTGCAGGATGCCCGCCCCGGCCAGCCGCAGCCGACGCCCGTTGGCGAACTCGCGCCGAGCGGCGTCGCAGCCGCGGCCGAGGTGACGAAGGACGACAGCTGCGCCGCCCGTTTTTCCCGGGCATATGCCGCGGCACGTCACCGCAGCCTGTCCGCCGGCACGAGCCGGGGCACGCGCAGCGCCGCCTGAAGGCGCGAGCCGTCGGCGCGGTGGCCATGCGAAAATACGCGAACCACGCCCCGACAAGTGTCCCGATGACCTCCTCGAAATACGACTTCCGCCAGTTCCAGGAAGAACTCGCCCAACTCGAACGCAAGACCCCCGCCCCCGCCCCCACACCGGCCAAACCGCTGGGCAAGAAAGCCGCCGCCGCGCAGCGCCTGTCGGTGGCGCGCGAGGAGTTCCTGGCCCTGCGCAAACGCCACGGGCTCAGCGTGGCCGACGTGGTGGCCTTTTTCCCCGAGGAAGAAGGCATCGCCTACCTGCAGGAACTGATCGTCGCCGCGCAAGCCAAGCCGCGCCGCCGGAGCAAGCCGAAGCCGTAAGGCAAGCAACATGGATCAGGGTTCGGCGGCAGGACAGCCGGTGGGCGATGCCCGCCCTGCGCCGTCGGCTCTGCCGACACCGTTCACCCTGAGCGTAGCCGCGCAGCGGCGGAGTCTAAGGGTGGGGCTGGCGCGCGGCTTCGACTTCGCGCCTGCGGCGCTACGCCCAGCCTGAACGGTGCAGGTGCGGTAGTGCTTCAAACCGCAGGGCGCGCACTGCCCGCCTTGCACGATCGAGTCGACACTGCAAAAACTACCTGGCCGCGGGCGGTGGTGCGGCAGGCGTGAGCGTCACGTCGCCGAACCACGCCTGCGCGTGACCGCCGGTGTTGTCGGTGTCGGCGGAGAGTGCGATGCCGGTGATGCGCGGCGCGGGGCGGCCGAATGCGGCGAGGTAATCGGCGGCGAGATTGCGATCTTGCACTTGCCACTGGCCGGCGCGCGTGTTGCCGCTTTGCAGGACGATGGTGCGTATCTGCGGCGAGTACGGGCTGGGGGCGATGGTGCCGATCGGGTGGCGGTTGTCCCACACGTAGCAAAGCGCCGCGGTGGGCATCGCGTGGCCCAGGGTGCGGCGGGCCAGTTTCAATTTCATGCGCTGCAGCCAGGACAGGCTGGACAGCGGCACGTCGAAGAACACGTAAACGCGCGCGGCGAAATCGTCACCCTTCTTCTTCGACATGTCCGCCGCCGCCACGCTGTGGTCGACCTTCCAGCGCCAGTTGAGCGTGGTAGCGGCCGGCAGATCCAGCGCATGCGCGATGGCGCCGGCGGCGTGATCGGCGTCGATGCGAAACACGCTGTCGGTGCCGTCGCGCACGATCGCCATCGGCGCCATCGGACGGTGCCGCGACATGGCGTACGCCTTCCAGCCGCCGGGCAGCGCGTTGCCCGGCACGGCGCCGGAGAAGCGCAGCGTGACCGGCGTCGCCGCCCACGCGACGGGCACAAGTACAAGCACAAGCAGCATCGCCCATCGTGACCTGCGCAGGCCATGTGCGCGACGACGCGTGAGGCGTCCAGCCAGCCAGCGCGTCGCGGAGCGTTTCGTCATGGCCAAGCACCGGTGGGAAGTGTGCGGGGAGCATACCGATGCGGCGTGCCGTGGGCGTGAATGAGGGAGCGCGCAAGCCCGCCGATATGCATCGTGCGCTGCCGCATCCGCAGCGCCGCGAAAAAAAATATCGCGCGCGAGGCGCGACAGTTGCGTCAAACCCCTAAAATTTCGCTACATTGTGCGGGCCGCAAGGCCTCCGAGCCCAGAAAGCCGGGGTTTCCTACTATCGAGATCAACTAATGGCTACCAAAACCACTGCCAAGAAAGCTCCCGCCAAGGCTGCCAAGCCTGCCGCCGCCAAGTCCGCCGCGCCGGTCAAGCCGCTGGGCGAGAGCCTGTCGAAGTCCGGGCTGATTGCCCACATCGCCGCGCAGGCCAACGTCGAGGCGAAGGCGGTCAAGGCCGTGCTCGCCGGCCTGGAGTCGGCCGTGCTCGCCTCGGTGCACAAGAAGGGCGTGGGCCAGTTCACGCTGCCCGGCCTGTTCAAGATCAACGCCGTGAAGGTTGCCGCCAAGCCGAAGCGCAAGGGCAAGAACCCGTTCACCGGCGAAGAGCAGGTGTTTGCCGCCAAGCCCGCCACGGTGAAGGTGAAGGTGCGCCCGCTGAAGAAGCTGAAGGACGCCGCGCTCTGATGTGCGCACGTTGATCAACCCTGCGTTGATCAATACCGTCTGATCCACCCGCGCGCCGCCGTCCGGCACTCCACCGGGCGGCGGCGTCGCGTTTGCGGTGCGGCGCCTCACGTTGCTGAACCGTTGGCGGGGATTCACGCCCGCATTCACCGCATGTTTTCGTCGGGCACCCAAGACTCGGAGCTTTCCGCAAGCAACGAGGTGCGCCATGAAACCGACGATCCCCTCCCTGGCCCTGGCCCTGAGCATCGGCGCGCTGTCGCTCGGCGTTTTCCAGAGCGCGCTCGCGCAGCAGGCGCTGACCGAAGCGCAGGTGCGCGCCCGACTCACCGCCCAGGGCTACACCGACGTGCACGACCTCAAGTTCAAGGACGGCATGTGGAAGGCCGAGGCGGACAGCGCCGACGGCAACGACCTGGACGTGCGCGTCGACGCGAGCACCGGCCAGATCTACCCCGATGCGCAAGTCTCCACGCTGAGCAAGCACGACGTGGAAGCGGCGCTGTCGACCCAAGGCTACACCGACGTGCACGACGTGGATTACGACGACGGCATCTGGAAGGCCAAAGCCGACAACCCCGCCGGCAAGAAGGTCAAGCTGCGCATCGACGCGCACAGCGGCAAGGTGATCGGCATCGACTGAGCACAGCCGGCGCCGCGGGCATCCGCCGGGACATGGACCGGTACCGGCTTGTTGACCAGGGCAACGCTGATCAAGTATCGCCGCCGTCATGATGACTGGAGGGCCCGCAGGTGGTGTTGCGCGGCGCCGGCAAGACTGGCCGTCTTGCCAAGCCGCGCGGCATCGCCTGCGGGCCTTCCAGTCATCACCTCATCATTTCAGATTCAACACGTTGAGGCCCACCCTCTCTGTCCGCATGCCTTCGGTCCGCCGCCTCGAAAGACGGCCAGTCTGCCTTCGCCGACGGCCCTGTGGTCTGCGAACTTAAGAGGGTGGGTGACGGTGGTGATACTTGATCAGCGTTGCCCTAGTATCGGGCTTCCCTCCCCCACGTGATGGATTGCCCGTGAAGCGATTGATTCTCTCTGCGCTCATCATCGGCGCCTGTGCCGGCGCACAGGCTGCCGATGTCCCCACCTTCAGCACGCAGCGACTTTCCGACGAGGTCAAGACGCTGAGCTCCGATGCCTTCGAGGGCCGCGGTCCGGCCACGCCGGCGGAGACGCGCACGATCGACTACGTGGTCGAGCAGATGAAGGCCGCCGGCCTGCAGCCGGGCGGCGACCTCAAGGACGGCAAGCGGCTGTGGACGCAGGCCGTGCCGCTGCTGCGCAGCGAGATCATCGGCAAGCCTTCGCTCAGCCTGACCCTGGGCGACAAGAGCGAGCCGCTCACCCAGGGCGAGCAGATCGCCATCCGCGCCCCGATGAACGGCGCCAGCGCGGTCGACATCAGTCATGCGCCGCTGGTCTTCGTCGGCTACGGCGTCAAGGCGCCGGAGCGCAACTGGGACGACTTCAAGGGCGTCGACCTGCACGGCAAGATCGCCGTGGTGCTGGTCAACGATCCGGATTTCGAAACCGGCAAGGGCGACTTCGGCGGCAAGGCCATGACCTACTACGGCCGCTGGACCTACAAGTACGAGGAAGCCGCGCGGCAAGGCGCGCTGGGCCTGCTGGTGATCCACGAGACCGCACCGGCCTCCTACGGCTGGGCCACGGTGAAGAACTCCAACACCAACACCATGTTCGACATCGTGCGCGACAAGCCGGGCGACTCGCACGTGCCGCTGGAAGGCTGGATTCAGCGCGACCTGGCGGTGCAGCTGTTCAAGCACGCGGGGCTGGATTTCGACAGCGCCAAGAAGCTCGCGCAGACGCGCGCGTTCAAGCCGATCACGCTGAAGGGCGAAAGCCTGTCGGCCAGCTTCAAGGTCGACAAGAGCGTGATCACCTCGCACAACATCGTCGGCCGCGTGATCGGCTCCAGGCACCCCGACCAGACCGTGATCTACAGCGCGCACTGGGATCACCTGGGCATCGGCCAGCCCGATGCCACCGGCGACCGCATCTACAACGGCGCGGTGGACAACGCCACCGGCACCGCGGCGCTGATCGAGATGGGCCGCGCCTTCGCGCACGCGCCGCAACCGGAGCGCAGCGTGGTGTTCCTCAACGTCACCGCCGAGGAAAAGGGCCTGCTCGGCTCGGAGTACTACGCCAGCCACCCGCTGTACCCGCTGGCCACCACCGCCGGCGTGATCAACATGGACGCGCTCGACCCGCACGGCCCCACCCGCAACTTCACCATCTCCGGCAATGCCAAGCTCGGCCTGCTGGACGACCTGATCGCCGACGCGAAACAGTTCCACATGGTCTACACCCCGGACTCGCATCCGGAAGCGGGCTACTTCTTCCGTTCCGATCACTTTTCCTTCGCCAAGCGCGGCGTGCCGGCGGTGTCGTTCGGCTCGGGCAATGACCGCATCGACGGCGGCGTGAAAGCCGGCGAGGCCGCGGGCAGGGAGTACACCGCGAAGCATTACCACCAGCCGTCCGACGAATGGCAGGCGAGCTGGCCGTTCACCGGCATGGCGCGCGACCTGCAGCTGCTCTACACCGTCGGCAACCAGCTGGCGAACTCGGACCAGTGGCCGGGCTGGAGCAAGGACTCGGAGTTCCGCGCCGCACGCGAGGCCACGGCGGATCAGCGCAAGTAAGCGCCTTTACCCAACGCCGCGCCGGTCGCCGGCGCGGCGTTGTCGTGTCCGCCACCGCAGGAGCCCGCTCGCGCGCCATGCTCTTGCGGCGAGATTCGGCATGTGAAAGGCATTGCCCGCGAGCGGGCTCCTGCGCGGGGCGTGCGGCCGGTCAGGAAAGCCGCGCGAACCACGCCCCATGGCCGGGCAGGTGCAGGGCGCCACCGTGCATCGTGCCGGCTTGCAGGCCATGGCCGTCGATCGCTGACGGCTTGCCGGGCAGCGGCGGCAATGTCACCTCGCACGCCGACGCGCCAAGGTTGAACACCACCAGCACCGTGTCGCCCTGCAGCCGGCGCAGGAAGGCCAGCACCGGTTCGGGCGCATCGAGGAATTCGATGTCGCCCCAGCGCAGCGCCGGGTGTGCCTGGCGCCAGCGCATGAAGGTGCGGAAGCCGTTGAGCACGGACTGCGGGTTGCCCTGCTGTTGCGCCACGGCGCGGGCGCGATGTTCCTCGGGCACGGGCAGCCACGGCATGCCATGGCTGAAACCGGCTTGCGCGTCCTCGTCGCTCCACGGCATCGGCGTGCGGCAGCCGTCGCGGCCCTTGAACTGCGGCCAGAACGCGATGCCGTACGGATCGCGCAACGATTCGTAGGGCACGTCCGCCTCGGTAAGGCCCAGTTCCTCGCCCTGGTAGATGCACACCGAGCCGCGCAGCGAGCAGACCATTGCGGTGAACAGGTTGGCCAGCTGCGCCGAGGCATCGCCGTTGCCCCAGCGGCTGAGCACGCGTTCCACGTCGTGGTTGGAGATCGCCCAGCACGGCCAGCCCTCGGTCATCTGCGCCTCCAGCTGGCGCACCGTGCCGCGGATGTGCGCCGCGCTGAAATCCTCGGTGAGCAACTCGAAGCTGTAGCCCATGTGCAGCCGGCCGTGCATGGTGTACTCGGCCATCGTCCCCAGCGAATCCTCCGAGGAGATCTCGCCCAGCGCCGCCACGTCGGCATAGCCGTCCATCAGCGCACGCAGCTCGGCGAGGAAGCCCAGGTTCTCCGGCTGCGTGTTGTTGTAGTAGTGGTACTGGAACGCGTACGGATTGGCCGGGCTGAAGCCGCGGCCCACGCGCTGCTCGCTTGGCTTGGGCGGGTTGTCGCGCAGCTGGCGGTCGTGGAAGCAGAAGTTGATCGCGTCCAGGCGGATGCCGTCCACGCCCTTGTCCAGCCAGAAACGCACATTGTCCAGCGTGGCCGCGCGCACGTCGGGGTGGTGGAAGTTCAGGTCCGGCTGCGAGACGAGGAAGTTGTGCAGGTAGTACTGGCCGCGGCGCGGCTCCCACTGCCATGCACTGCCGCCGAACAGCGACAGCCAGTTGTTCGGCGGCGTGCCGTCGGGCCGGGCGTCGGCCCACACGTACCAGTCGGCCTTCGGGTTGTCGCGGCTCTGCCGGCTTTCGCGGAACCATGCGTGCTCGGCCGAGGTATGGCTGAGCACCTGGTCGATCATCACCTTCAACCCCAGCCCGTGCGCCTTGTGCAGCAGGCGGTCGAAATCCTCCAGCGTGCCGAACAGCGGATCGACCTCGCGGTAATCGGCGATGTCGTAGCCGAAATCCGCCATCGGCGACTTGAAGAACGGCGCCACCCAGATCGCGTCCACGCCAAGCTCGGCCACGTAGTCGAGCCGCTCGACGATGCCGGGCAGATCTCCCACCCCGTCCCCGTCGGTGTCGAGAAAGCTGCGCGGGTAGATCTGGTAGATGATGGCGCCACGCCACCACGGGGCATTGCTCATTCGCCTGTCCATGCCGTTGCCACCCGGGGCTGCAGGACACGCCGCGTGGCGAACCTGTCGGGGTTGGCGAGCAGCTTAGCGTCTGCAGACAGGCCTGCCGCGATCGTGCATACGTATTCATGGATCGCCGCTGCCGCTACGCAGCATCAGTGGCTACCACGGCGTTTGGACGTCCAAACGAACAGCGGCCGGAACCGGCGCACGCCGCGCCGCGCCTGCATTCGCGCCGCTCCGGCATCGACGCGCAGCGTCCGGCGCAGACATGCCGCTTCGACAGGCCGCGACGCCCCGGGCGAGGCCTTGCGACGCGGCGCAGCAGAATGAATACGTATGCATGAACGGCTCGCTCCGACGCAGCCGTCCTAACATCGGCCTCACGGAGTCGACCGCCGCATGTTCGACGGCAGCGGCCCGCGAGTTCCGAACAGACCATCACGATCGTCACAAGACCTGCAGTACTTACCCTGGGAGGGGACAACGGTGATACTCAAACACAACGTGCTTGCCTTGGCGCTGGCATCGGTCGGTTTCTGCGCATTCATTCCTGCCCACGCTGCCGCCCCGCGGGCCAGCAGCGCGACCGCTGCGCAGGACACCCAGGCCCAGGACGCCCAGACCCAGGATGCGACCACGACGGATACCAAGGCCGACAAGGATCGCCGCCGCTCCGCCAAGGACAACGCCAAGCAGCTGCAGGCAGTCGAGGTGAAGGGCTTCATCAGCAGTATCGAGAACTCCACCGCGCTGAAGCGCAACGCCAGCACCATCGTCGAGGCGGTGTCCGCCGAGCAGGTCGGCAAGTTGCCGGGCGTGTCCATCGCCGATGCGCTGGGTCGCCTGCCCGGCCTCGCCGTGCAGACCGTCAGCGGCCGTCCGCAGGTGCTGACCATCCACGGCCTGGGCCCGGACTTCTCCACCGCGCTGATCAACGGCGGCCAGCAGGTGTCCACCTCCAACAACCGCGACGTGCAGTTCGACCAGTACCCGTCGAGCTGGTTCGACAACGTGGTGGTGCACCTGTCGCCGTCGGCAAACCTGATCGGCCAGGGTCTCACCGGCACGGTGGACATGCATACCATCCGCCCGCTGGACAAGAACGGCCCGGAGGCGGCGATCAACGCGCGCTACATCTGGAACGGCATGTCGCAGCTCGCCGACGGCCCGGGCGTGAGCAACAAGGGTCACAACGTCAACGGCGTGTGGGTGCACCAGTTCGCCAACAACACGCTGGGCGTGACGCTGGGCGTGGACCTGGAAGACAGCCCGTCGCAGATCGAGCATCAGCAGCCGTGGGGCTACCCCACCGACGCCAACGGCAACTACGTCATCGGCGGCTCGAAGAACTACGGCATCACCGATTCGATGAAGCGCAGCGGCCTGCTCGCCACCGTGCAGTGGCGGCCGAACGAGCACTACACCGGCACCGTCGACCTCACCTTCGACGATTTCAAGGAAGTGCAGCAGGCCAAGGGCATGGAGTTCCCGCTGTTCTGGAGCTCCGCGCAGCTGCAGCCGGGCGGCACGGTGCAGGACGGTTTCATCACCAGCGCTGCGTACACCAACGTCAAGCCGGTGATCCGCAACGACTACAACCGCACCAAGGCGCGGGTCTACAACTTCAACTGGGACAACCAGTTCACCATCAACGAGAACTGGTCGATCGACGCCGACGTGAACTACTCGCGCGCCACCCGCGACGACATCAACCTGGAGAGCTACTCCGGCACCGGCTTCACGGCGGCCAACGGCGCACTCGACACGATCGGCTTCAACCAGATCGACAGCGGCCTGTTCTATTTCTTCCCGACGCTCGACTACACCCAGGGCGTCGTGCTGACCGATCCGCAAGGCTGGGGCGGCGGCAACGACGTGGTGCAGGCCGGCTTCATCAACGCGCCGCACACCGTCGACTACCTTGCCAACCTGCGCCTCGCCGCGCAGCGCAGCTTCGCCAGCGGCCCGATCGCCAGCGTGGAATTCGGCGTGGCGCACAGCACGCGCAACAAGACCTACCACATCGACCAGAGCTTCCTCACCCTGGGCGGCGGCACCATCAGCGGCGGCACCGCGGTCACCACCGCGCCGTTCAGCGGCACACCATGCAGCCCGCTGGCGTGGATGGGCGTGGCCTCGCAGCTCTGCTACAACCCGTTCAACCTGCTCGACAGCGGCACGCTGCAGAGCGTGCCGACCTTCGGCTCCTCGCTGAACCTGCCGCCGAACTGGGAAGTGCGCGAGAAGACCTTCACCCCGTTCGTGCAGTTCAACCTGGACACCTACCTCGGCGACGTCGGCCTGCGCGGCAACTTCGGCGTGCAGGCCTCGCACACCTCGCAGCGCGCCACCGGCGAGCGCGTGGCGCCGGGCAGCGCGGTCACCGGCAATGCGATCACGCTGATCCCGGTGGTGGGCAGCACCAGCTTCAACAAGTTCCTGCCCAGCGCCAACCTGATCTTCGGCCTCACCGCCAGCGATGATCTGCGCGTCAGCGCCGCACGCACCATGGCCCGCCCGCGCATGGACCAGATGAACGCCAGCATGGCGGTGAGCGGCAACATCACGCACCTGACAAGCACCGACCCGAACCAGGCCTATTTCAGCTCGTCCGGCGGCAACGCCAAGCTCAAGCCGACCATGGCCGACAACTACAACGTCAGCTACGAGCACTACTTCTCCGGCGGCAACAGCTACGAGTGCAGCTCCGCCGACCAGAAGAACTCCGACCTGTGCCGCGGCAGCGGCGGCTACGTCGCGTTGTCGGGCTACTTCATCAAGCTGAAGGATTACATCAACCCGAACGCGGCCTACCTGTACGACTTCAGCTCGTTCCTGCCGTTCGGCCTGACGCCGGATCAGCTGAGCCAGCTGGGCACCACGCTGGGCACCGTCTCCGGCCCGACCAACGACGGCCGCGGCTACGTGAAGGGCGCGCAGCTCACGCTGAACCTGCCGTTCAACCTGATCGCCCAGCCGCTGAACGGCTTCGGCGTGATCGTCACCGGCAACCGCACCAAGAGCTCGCTGGTGTACCCGGGCAACTCCGACCCGATCACCGTGCCGGGCCTGTCCAAGTGGGTCGCCAACGGCACCTTGTACTACCAGCACGAGGGCTTCGAGGCGCGCATCAGCGACAGCTACCGCTCCAGCTTCCTGGGCCGCGTGTCGGGCATCAGCGCCAGCCGCATCGAGCAGACCATCCAGGGCGGCAGCACCTACGACGCCCAGGTCAGCTACAGCTTCGACTCCGGCTCGCTGAAGGGGCTGACCCTGATCGCGCAGGGTTCCAACCTGTCCAACAAGACCTTCACCACGTTCCAGAACAACGACCCGCGCCAGGTGCTGACCTGGGAACGCTACGGCCGCATGTACGAACTGGGGGTCTCCTACAAGTTCCAGTAAGACCGAGCAGCACACCTGCTCCCCTGCGGGCCCCGTTGTGCAAGATCAACGGGGCCTTTTTTTTGACAGGCGCGGCGGCGCGGGTTACTTCAGGGCCGGACGCAAGCGGGGAAACGGCAACGGCATGAACGCAGCACCCATCCAACGCGTGGTGATCGTCGGCGGCGGCACGGCCGGCTGGATGACGGCCGCCCTGCTCGCCCGGGCGCTGGGCAAGGCGGTGCAGATCCGCCTGATCGAGTCGGACGAGATCGGCATCGTCGGCGTGGGCGAGGCCACCATCCCGCAGATCCGCCACATCAATGCGTTCCTCGGCATCGACGAGGACGACATGCTCAAGGCCACCCACGGCACGTTCAAGCTGGGTGTGCAGTTGAACAACTTCGGACGGCTCGGCGACTCCTACCTGCACGCCTTCAGCGACATCGGCCTGCCGCTGGGGCTGATCGGCTTCCATCACTACTGGTTGCGGAACCGCCGGCGCGATCCCGACAGCGACCTGTGGGCCTACTCGCTCAACACGCAGGCGGCGAACGAGCACCGCTTCGCGCGCATGGAGAAAGTCGGCGACACGCCGCTGGGCGGCATCAAGTACGCCTACCACTTCGACGCCGGCCTGTACGGCCAGTACCTGCGCAAGCGCTGCGATCCGGCCGTGGTCACGCGCACCGAAGGCAAGGTGGTGGAGGTGAAGCTGCGCGAGGGCGACGGCTTCATCGAATCGGTGCGACTGGCCAGCGGCGAGCGCATCGAAGGCGATCTGTTCATCGACTGCTCGGGCTTCCGCGGCCTGCTGATCGAAGGCGCGCTGCACACCGGCTACGAAAGCTGGCAGCACTGGCTGCCGTGCGACCGAGCGATGGCCGTGGCCTGCGCGCGCAGCGAACCGCTGTGGCCGTACACCCGCGCCACCGCGCGCAACGTCGGCTGGCAATGGCGCGTGCCGTTGCAACACCGCACCGGCAACGGCCTGGTCTACGCCAGTGCGCACCTGAGCGACGACGAGGCCGCCGCGACGCTGCTGGCGAACCTCGACGGCGAGGCGATCGGCGAGCCGTGCCCGCTGCGCTTCACCACCGGCATGCGGCGCCACGCCTGGCAACGCAACTGCGTGGCGCTGGGCCTCGCCGCCGGTTTCATGGAGCCGCTGGAATCGACCAGCATCCACCTGATCCAGTCCGGCATCAGCCGGCTGCTGGCAATGTTCCCCGACCGCCAATGCGATCCGGTGCTGGTCGACGAGTACAACCGCCAGACCCGCTTCGAATACGAAAGCATCCGCGATTTCCTGATCCTGCATTACAAGGCCACCGAGCGCGACGACACGCCGTTCTGGCGCCAGTGCGCGGCCATGGAGATTCCGCCCGGACTGGCCCGCAAGCTGACGCTGTTCCGCGGCCACGGACAGATTTTCCGCGAGCGCGAGGAACTGTTCACCGAAGTCGCCTGGCTGCAGGTGATGATCGGCCAGCGCATCGAGCCGCAGGCGTATCACCCGCTCGCCGACGCACTGGATGCGACGCAACTGGATGGCTTCCTCGGCGACATCCGCACCCTGGTCGGCCGCGCCGCCGCCAGCATGCCCGACCACGCCCGCTTCGTCGCCGACCACTGCCGCGTCGACCCCTAGAAGGAGACCTCGCCATGCCTCGATCACGCCTCGCCCTGCTCGCCTTGCTCGCCCTGCTCATCGCCGGCCCGGCAATCGCCGCCACCAGGCCGGCACCCGCGGACACGAAGCCGGCCGCCTCCGACGTGTGGTACGAAATCTTCGTGCGCAGCTGGGTCGACACCAATGGCGACGGCATCGGCGACTTGAACGGCGTCACCGCGAAACTCGATTACCTGCAATCGCTGGGCGTCAGCGGCATCTGGCTGATGCCGATCAATCCCTCGCCCAGCTACCACGGCTACGACGTCACCGACTACCGCGGCATCAACCCCGAGTACGGCACGCTGGCCGACTTCGACCGCCTGCTGGCCGAGGCGCACAAGCGCGGCATCAGGATCATCATGGACCTGGTCATCAACCACAGCAGCAGCGAGCACCCGTGGTTCAAGGCCGCGCGCGATCCGGCCAGCCCGTACCACGACTGGTACCAGTGGTCGAACAGGCACACCGATCTCGATGCGGTGAGCGCCACCGGCTCGCCTGCGTGGCACGCGCTGGGCAAGCAGCACTACCTCGGCATCTTCGTCGACCAGATGCCGGACCTGAACTTCGACAACCCGGCCGTGCGCAAGGAGATGATCGACATCGGCCGGTTCTGGTTGAAGCGCGGCGTCGACGGCTTCCGCCTCGACGCGGCCCAGCACGTCTATTACGACTTCGAGAACCAGCGCCACGACCCGAAGATCCTGGCGAAGAACCTCGCCTGGTGGAGCGAGTTCCGCCACGGCATCGACAGCGTCGATCCGCAGGCTTATGTCGTGGGCGAAGTCACCCGCGACACCGAGGCCGAGCTGGCGCCGTGGTTCAAGCCGCTCAGCGGCGTGTTCAACTTCCCGCTGGCCGTGCAGCTGATCGAAAGCGCCCGCAGCGGCCACGCCGGCAAGCTGCCCGCCCTGCTCGACGGCACCACCCGGGCCTATCACGCGGTCACCGGCAAGTACGGCGTGGACGTGCCGTTCCTGTCCAACCACGACCAGGAACGCGTGATGAGCCAGCTGCACGACAACCCGCAGCAGATGCGTATCGCCGCAGCGATGCTGCTCACGCTGCCCGGCGAGCCGTTCATCTACTACGGCGAAGAACTCGGCATGCGCGGCAAGAAGCCCGACCCCGACCTGCGCGAGCCGATGCGCTGGTATCGCGATCCGCAAGGCACCGACCAGACGCACTGGAAGGCTTTCAGTGCCGGCGACGGCCCGGACATCACCGTGCAAGCGCAGCAGGATGATCCGCACTCCCTGCTGACGCGCTATCGCGAACTGATCGGCTGGCGCCGTCACATCGGCGCCTTGCGTGATGGCGCGCTGACCACGCGCGACTTGGGCAACCCGCAATTAATCGCGTGGGAGCTGCGTGATGCGCACGGTGCGGTGCTGGTGGTGCACAACCTGTCCGGCAGCGCGCAAACCATCCGGCTCGCTGCGCACGACCTGCAACGCTATGCCGGCGTGCGCGCCCGTACCGAGGACGCGACTACGCTGGCGCAAGGTGTGCTGCACCTGCCGGCGTACGGCTCGGCGGTGCTGCAAACGGCATCGGCCAGCACCAAGTGAATCGCGAGAACCGCCACCACGGCAGGAGCCCGCTCGCGGGCGATGCTCTGGCTTTGCCGGATCCCGAACCCGCCATCCTGAGCTTGTCGAAGGACCGAATCCCGAATTCCGGCCCAAGAGCATCGCGCGCGAGCGGGCTCCTGCGGAAGGGACATGGCTCCCACTCGAACGCAAGCCTGCACCGACCCCACTGCGGAGCCCACTCATGATCCGATCGTCCGCCCTGCTCGCCGGCATCTTCGCCACGATGCTCGCGCTCGCCCCAGCCGTCCCGGCCATGGCCAAGGCACCCACCACCTCCTCGACAACGAGTGAGCGCATCGACATCCCCACCGACACCGGCAGTGTGCGCATCACCCTGCCCGCCGCCAACGTCGTGCACCTGAGCGCGCTCGTCGACGGCAAGTCGCCGGCACGTTCGATGGTGATCGACCCCGCGCTCGCATCCGCGCCGACCGGCGCCGGCGAAGCGACCACGGCGCTCACGCTCGACTCGCCGCAGGTGCGCGTGCGCTACGACCGCGCCGCGCACAGCCTGTCCATCGCCGACGCGCAGGACCACGTGCTGCTGCACATCGCCGACGTCAGCGCGCTGGCGCACGGCAAGCTCAGCCTCGGCCACGCGGCCGGCGATCCGATGTATGGCGTCAGCGGCTACGACGCCTTCACCAGCGATGTCGGCGCCGGCATGCTGCGCCAGGGCAAGCTGGAGGCCAAGGCCGGCGAGCAGGGCTGGGCCGGCGCGCCGCTGGCGTGGAGCACCGCCGGCTACGCCGTGCTGGCCGACATCGACGGCGGCCACTTCACGCTGGCGCCCGCCAGCATCGACATCGCCGCACCCGAGGCGGCGCCGCTGGATGTCTACGTGATCGTCGGCGCGCCCAAGGCGATCTTCGCCGCGGTCGCCGACTTGAGCGGCCACACGCCGCTGTTCCCGAAATGGGCGATGGGCTTCACCAACAGCCAGTGGGGCATCGACCAGAAGGAACTCCTGCAGATCGTCGACACCTACCGCGCCAGGCACATCCCGATCGACAACTTCACCCTCGATTTCGACTGGAAGGCCTGGGGCGAGGACAACTACGGCGAGTTCCGCTGGAACCCCGCCAAGTTCCCCGACGGCCCCGGCGGCGCGCTGGCGAAACAGCTGCACGCGCGCGGCATCCAGCTCACCGGCATCATGAAGCCGCGCCTCCATGTCGACACGGTGGAGGGACGTTACGCGACGGAGCACGATTTCTGGGTGCCGGGCGAGAAAGTCAGCGACGACTACTTCTCGCACAAACCGGTGAAGAACATCGACTTCGACATCCCCGCCGCGCGCACCTGGTTCGCCGAGCTGGCGATGAAGTACGGCTTCGACCAAGGCATCGTCGGCTGGTGGAACGACGAGGCCGACACCACCGGCAGCGACACCGAGTTCATGAACATGCAGCGTGCCTTGTATGAGGCACAGCGCGCGCAGAGCAAGCTGCGCGTGTGGTCGGTCAACCGCAACTTCTGGCTTGGCTCGCAGCGCTACGCCTACGGCCTCTGGTCGGGCGACATCGACACCGGCTTCGCCAGCATGGCCGGCCAGCGCGCGCGCATGCTCAGTGCGATCAACGTCGGCGCCATGCAATGGGGCATGGACGGCGGCGGCTTCAAGGGCCACCCGTCGAACGAGAACTACGCACGCTGGATCCAGTTCGGCGCGTTCACCCCGATCTTCCGCGTGCACGGCGCGTTCGACGAAAAACGCCAGCCCTGGGTCTACGGCCCCGTCGCCGAGAAAGCCGCCACCGCGGCGATCCGCCTGCGCTACGCGCTGATCCCCTACATCTACAGCTACGAGTACGCCCGCCACGTCGACGGCGTCGGCCTGGTGCGTCCGCTGCTGTTCGACTGGCCGCACGATCCGAAGGTCGCCAACGACGTCGACAGCTGGCTGTTCGGCGATTACTTGCTGGTGTCGCCGGTGGTCGAGCGAGGCCAGACCGAGAAATCCATCTATCTTCCGGCCGGCCACTGGCTCGACTGGTTCAGTGGCAAGGCCTACACGGGCGGCCAGACCATCTCGCTGGCGATCGACGCCACCCACTGGAGCGACATCCCGCTGTTCGTGCGCGCGGGCGCCATCATCCCGACCCAGCCGGTGATGGATTACGTCGGCCAGAAACCCGTCACCGAAGTCTCGATCGACGCCTTCCCCACCAACCAGCGCACGAGCTTCGACTACTACGACGACGACGGCAGCACCTACGCCTACGAACACGGCGCGTACTTCCGCCAGTCGCTTTCCCTGCAGCAACATGGCGACACCGTGACCTTCCGGACCGGCAACCCCGAAGGCAGCTTCCACCCCGCCCTGCGCACCTGGCTGCTGAAGATCCACGGCCACACCGCACAAGCCGTGCAAGTCGACGGCAAGCCGCTGGCCGCACAAGCCGACGCCGCAACCCTGCAACGCACCGACACCGCAGGCTGGGCCACCGGAAGGGATCGCTACGGTCCGGTGACGTGGGTGCGCCTGCCCGCCGGCAAGACAACGACGGTCACGCTGCACGACCGGCGATAAGCGCACAACTTCCCCGGTCACGCCCACGAAGCACGCCCCCGAACGGCCGAAGGACCGGCCAGGCGGGCATCCTGACAAACGGCCCATCGAGCTTTGCTTCCGCGGGGACGGCGGCATCTTCGGACCGCCTCGGAACATCCCGCCCCCCGTCGCGGCCGCGAACCGGCGCGCCGGAACGAAAGGCATACAGTTTCCGCCAAACCAAGCGCAGACTCTGCGCCGCCGTTACACCGTCATGCGTGCTCCGGCAATTCATGCCGGCCCGAAAGTCGCTGACAACAACGGGAGATGCCCACACCCTGCCCCGCCTGCCATGCACGCAAACCCCTGTTCCAACGCGAGAATCGTCTGCTTGTGCGAGCAGGGGCACCGCCGCATACTCTGAGCAACACCCACTTTGTTGGGTCTACTTGGCGGTTAGGCCTCATGGGGAGCATCTCGGTGGGTACCGCATTCTGGATCAAGCGCTTTTTTACCGTTCTCGTTGGCGCGTTCGTCATCATCGGCGCAGCGCAAATGCTCAAAGGCCATGATTTGTCTTACTCCGTGACTCAAGCTGCAATATGGGGCGCCATCACGGCAATCGTGTTCACGGTGGGCAGACTCTATCAATCTCGTAGAGGTCAGCACTGCGCAATCTGCAAGGACACACCAGAAATGCAGCAGGGTGATCGCGGCAGCGATGCCTGACCGTTCGTTCAAGGCGGACGGATTCGCTGCCTCTCAACTCCAGCGTTAGGCATAGGGATGCTGTCTGATGAGTACTGAGGCCATATTGGGCATTGGCGTCGCCTTGGTGATCGTGGTCGGCTTCATCGGCAAGCTCATTCCAAAGCGCATGCCGCCCTCCAAGTCCTTCAAGTGTGGTCGCTGCGGTGTACAGGCACTTCACACCAACCGCACTGCAGAGGCATGGCGCAATGGCAAGACAAAATTCTTCTGTCAGTCTTGCCACCACAAGTGGCTCCAGTCGCATCCGCCGCAAGAGCACGAGTCTTATGGTGTACGTGGTTCGTCAGGGCGGGGCTCTGGATGTCTGGGCGTCGTGGTGCTGTTTGCGCTAGTTCCAATAGGCACGTGGGCCGTCTGGGCCTATGTCTGACAGCTCGTTCAAGACGGACGGCTTCGCCGCCGCTTAACTCCAGCGTCATCGCACAGGAGAGTTCGCAATGGACACGAAGAGAATCCTTTCTGGCCTCGCCGCGGCGGCTGTATTCGGTCTCGTAGCTGGTGAGCTGATATCCTTGGCCAACTTCACCTTTAATCCCCTTCTGCAATCGATTGTTCTGGGCTTCCTCGCAACCACGATCGGTTCCTTCATAGCGCGTCGGGGTTTTGTCTTTCCCGCGCTCGGCTTGTGGTTCGTGGGCTGGCTTCTCGTCGTCTGTCTCCTCTACTTCATCGCCGCACCGGCTGGTCAGGCGTCTTTCTTGGCTATTGCTCAAATCAACCTGCTCGGCATTGTGTTGTCCGCACTGGCAGTAGTAATTGGTGTATTCGTTGGTCAGGCTCTTGCCAAGCGCGCGCAGCGCAGTGCGCCAGCTATCTAACATTTCATTCGCGGCGGACGGCTTCGCCGCCGCTCAATTCCAGCGTTAGAGCCAATGAAAGCCATCTTGCTCGCCACCATTGCAGCAATTGCGATCCAGCCTTTCGTTCTGTTTGCGTGGTTCCTTTTGCCAGTACTAATAGCTGGCGGCCATGTCTCTCCAAACGAGTTGTTCGGTATCCCTATGTTTGCTGCGGTTCTCGCCGTGCCATTCGTCGTCGTTGTTGGCGTTCCTTCGCTCCTGCTTCTTCGGCACTTCAAGTACCTGTCGTGGTGGTCTCTCGGCACAATTGGTTTGGTTGTCGCTGCGCTCCCGGTAGCCGTCTATGGTTGGTCCGAGTACGCTGGATTTTCGTCGGGAGGTAACTGGTACGGCACACCAGTAGACTTCGTTGTAAACGGTCAAAAGACTTTGTATGGCTGGCTCAGCTACGCACAAAGCGTTGTGTTCTTCGGGTTGCATGGCTTCGCGGGTGCGCTGGCGTTCTTCTTCGTTTGGCGTCGCGCGTTGGGTTCTAACCACCCATTCGGGGCGGACGGCCACGCCGCCGCTCAACCCAAGCGTTAGGGGTCATGTGGAAGATTCTCGCAGCCGCAGTTCTTCTAACCGGACTCGTCGGTTGCGGGACCTTGCGTGATCACCAAATGAACCGTTCGATGGTTCGCTCGCGCGAGGCGGCATTGGCCAAGATCGACCCTGAAGAATGTCGGGCTAAAAATTCATTCAAGCCGAAGCCGCTTCGCGGCTCGGCTCAATTCAGGCGTTGGCCGGCAGCTCGTGCCGGTTTGCCGTATCGCGTGCTTCGCCCAGCTTCGCGCCGGGTTCAACTCACGCGCAAGTCATCAGCCCGAGACTGCAATGACGTCGAGACCGTCCGCTGCCACCGACTGCTTCATCGTCCTGTATCGCTGGCGTCTGCATGCCGGCGCCGAGGACGACTTCGTGCAAGGCTGGTCCCGCATCACCGAGTTGCTTCGGTTGCGCGGTTCGCTCGGTTCTCGCCTGCATCGCGGTTCCGACGGCCTGTGGTACAGCTATGCGCAGTGGCCCAGCGCGCAGGTGCGCCGCGACATCTTTGCGCTCGGTCCTCTCGACGAGGAAGCCAGCCGCCGGATGAAGGCCGCCATCGCGGAGAGCCTTCCGGAGATCACGCTCGACACAAGGGCCGACTACCTCGATGCACTGCATCGCGAGGGCATCTGAAATGACGCGGCAGCCATGGACGGCCTGCACGCCAGCGGGATTCCTGCGGGCCTGATTCTTGCTGCAGTTTGCGCGGCACGTTCGCGAAGCGCGGCTCCGGTGCCGCCTTTCGCGTGTCAACTGGATGCATCGCGCACTCTTTCTCACCCCTGCGACGATCCTCGTCCGCTGCCTCCTGCCCGCCTGCCTTCTCGCCATCCCGGCGCGGGCCGCGATGAAGGCGGGGAGCGAACCGCGGCCTGCGGCGAACCCGGGACAGGGTTCGCGGCAGGCCGCGGAAGTTGCACTACGGACTCAGTGCTGCGCATCCGCGCTGGCACCGGCGTCGCCGTTGGCTTGTGCCGAGGCGGAGAGGCCGCCGCGGGCCGAGCCGTGGGCGTTGGCGTGGCCGCCGGCGTTGGCCGAGCCGTTGCTTTGGGCGGCCGGGCCGGCGTTGGCGTCGGTGGTGCCGTGGGCGGCGCCGGAGCCGGAGACGTCAAGCGATGCATTGCCGGCGCGGCGTGCGGCATCCGCTGCTTGGGGTAGCAGGCCCGACGACGGGGGCGTCGAGTCATTCGACGGCTGTTGCGCGGCGTCCGTGGTTACCGGGCTGGTCCGCGCCGCGTTGCCTGCGGCAGCCGCGCCGAGCGAGCCGTCCGCGCTGACCGACTGGGCGCCGTTGGCGATCGCCCTCCCGGCGGTGTCCAGGCCCGCGCTGGCCGCGGCTTCGGCGTTCGCCGGGGCGCTCTGCACGCGATCCAGCGCGTTGCGGGTTCCGCGTTTGGCCGTCGAGACGGCTGAACGCGTCGAGCCGGCGGCCTGACCGGCGGCATCTGTGGCGGCCTGGCGCGGACCGCTGGCGTCGATGGCGCCATTCACGGAAGAACCCAGTTCGCCTGCACCATTCAATACCGCGTTGCCGTTGCCGGCGGGGTTGGCGGCGACCGAGCCGGCGAGGCTGCCGGCCGCACCCGCGCCCGCCTGGCCGTTCACCTGGCGAGTGGCCTGCGCGGCGGCACCGGTGGCCGCATCGGCGGCTGCCGCGGCACGCTGGTGCGGCGCGCGACGTTCGGCGGCACGGGGGTTCACGTCGGGAGCATGGAGATTGCCCATGCCGCGGGCGGCGCCGTCGATGCGACCACCGATCTGGTCCATGGTGGTCGGCATGGAACCGCGCAAGCCACCGCCGATGCCACCACCGAGCGCGCCGCCCAGCACCTGGGCATGCACCGGTATCGCCGTGGCGAGCGCAAGCGTGCCGGCGAGCAGGCCGATGGTGACAGTCTTGTTGATGAGAGTCGTGTTGCGCATGGTAGGACCTCCTGCCAGCGGACGATCCGCGGCTTCCAAGGTCCTGTACGTCGCTGCCGGGGGAATCCTTCCGTACCTGCCAGTGACGCTTGGGCGGCGTTCAGTTTCAGGGCGACAGCAGGCCGTAACCGTAACGCGGGTCGCGACCGCGGGCGCCGAGCGGGCGCGCTTCGCCGATCAGCTGCTGCTGCACCTGGGCCGCGGCGCCGGTGCGCGGGGCTTCCAGCAGTCGCGCCGCTTTTCGCGCCACGATCGGCGCCGCGAACGAGGTGCCGCGCAGTGCGTTGCGGCCGCTGCCGACCACCCCGGACGCACAGAAATCCACCTGCTCGCCGCTGCCGGCTTCGGGCAGCACACGGTCGTGCGCGTCGACGCCGCTGACGCCGATCACGTCCGGGTACGCCGCCGGATACAGCGGTGGCGCCGCGGGGCCGTCGTTGCCCACGGCGCTGACCAGCACGTGGCCGCGGGCGATCATCGCCTGCACTGCACGCGCGAGCACCGGGTTGTCCGGACCGACCAGGCTGATGTTGATCACCGCCACGTGCTCGCGCGCCATCCACGCCAGCGCGTCCACCAGTTTCGAGGTGGCGCCGCCGACCGCATCGCCGCACCACAGGTCGGCGGCATACAGCGTGTCCGCATCGCCGGCGACGAGGCGCGCGGCGACCGCCGTGCCGTGCCGCGACGGATTCGCCGTGGTGCAGCCGTGCCGCTCGATGCGCGCGTGCGCCAGCGCGGGATCGCCGGGATCGACGCCGCCGTCGATCAGCCCCACGCGTTGCGATGGCGCAACGGACGACGGCGCCGCTGCCGTCGCGACGCGGGCCGCGTCGCCCTCGCCGGCGGGCAGGTACAGGTGCTGGTAGGTGAACGCTGCACCCGGCGCGGCTCGCTGC
Source organism: Rhodanobacter sp. UC4437_H4 (assembly GCF_052978425.1). Lineage (NCBI taxonomy): Bacteria > Pseudomonadati > Pseudomonadota > Gammaproteobacteria > Lysobacterales > Rhodanobacteraceae > Rhodanobacter > Rhodanobacter sp. UC4437_H4. The sequence continues at coordinate 3,388,539 of NZ_CM129673.1, read as the reverse complement.
AGGGCGCGCAGGGCGCTGGACGTGCGGCGGTCGCGGGTGTCGTGCAGCACCACGAAGTCCAGCCCCAGCGTGGCATCCGCCGGCGTTTCGCGATCCACCACGAAACCTGCTGCCTGCACGGCATCGCGTTGCGCCGTCGACAGGCCGGTGGCGAGGAATTCGCCGCGCAGGACCGGCGCGCCGTGCGGGTCGATGTCGACGCGCCGAGGCTCCCTGCGCCGCAGCGTCTCGATCTGCACTTTTCGCGTGAGGGCGAGCGGGCCGCGCAGCAGGTCGTCGACGCTGTGCAAGGGCGCAACGGGATCCAAGCCGGGCAGACGCGCGCCGGGCAGTTGCACGTTCGGCAATCCTTGCACCGGGCCGAGCACCTGCGCCTGCGCAGGCGCCACGCCGATCGAGGCGATGGCCAGCAGCAAAACGAACACGGCGGACGGACGGCGCATGGGCATGGCCAACGGCCTCGGGAGCAACGGGGCCGGATGCTAGCATGGGTCCGCTTTACGCCCTCGAACCGCGCCGACGCGCACGAGGGATGGAATCCACCCCTCCAGACGTAATGGAAGGTGATGCGTGAATTCGAGCGACGCCGTGCGCGAAGGACTGATCCCGCTGTTGCCGCGCCTGCGCCGGCTGGCGCGGGCGCTGGCCGGCCAGGCCGCCGACGCCGACGACCTGGTGCAGATCGTGCTGGAGCGCGCGCTCGCTCGTGCCGCGCAGTGGCGGCCGGATGCCGCGCTGGATCGGTGGGTGTTCGCGATCGCACGCAATGCCTGGCGCGACGAACTGCGCGCGCGCGGCCGTTCGCAGCATCTGTTCGCGCCGGAGGAAGCCGGCGAGATGGCGGCCGACCGCGCCAGTGCGCAGCCGGCGCAGCAACTGGAACTGGCGATGGCGCTGGCGGCGCTGCCGCCGGACCATCGCGAAGTGGTGGCCCTGGTGCTGGTCGAGGGCATGTCCTACGGCGAGGCCGCCGAGCTGCTGGAGGTGCCGGTGGGCACCGTCACCAGTCGCCTGGCTCGCGCCCGCGCCACCTTGCAGGCCCACCTTGGGAAAGAAGCATGAACGCGATCGACGACGACACCTTGCAGGCTTACGTGGATGGCGAACTCGACGCCGACGCGGCCGCGCGCGTCGACGCCGCGCTGGCGCACGACGCCGTGCTCGCGCACCGCGTGCAGCAGGCGCGTGCCGTGCGCGCGCAACTGCATGCCGCGTTCGACCCGGTGCTCGACGAGCCGGTGCCGGCGCGGCTGTCCGCCTTGCTGCAGCCGCCCGCCGCGCCGGCGCTCGCCGGTGGACGTCATGCGCACGCCATGCATCGCCGCGCACCACGGCGCTGGTATGTGGGCGCCGCGCTGGCCGCGTCGGTGGCACTGCTGGCCGTGGCCCTGTGGTGGCCGCGCGCCGGCGGCGACATGCTGCGCATGCACGGCGGCCAGTCGTTTGCCGCCGGTCCGCTGGAGCAAGCGCTGAATCATGCGCTGGCAAGCGAACCGGAAGCAGATGCGCAGGTGGCGATCGGCCTGAGTTTCCGCAGCAACGACGGGCACATCTGCCGCAGCTTCGTGCTGCATCGTGCACCGGCGCGCGCCGGGCTCGCCTGCCATGGTGACGGCGGCTGGAGCGTGCCCGTGCTCACCGCGGCGCCCTCGCCCGGGGACGACGGCGAACTGCGCCAGGCCGCCAGCGACTTGCCGATCGCGGTGCGCGCCGCGATCGACGCCCGCTTGCGCGGCGAAGTCTTCGATGCGAAACAGGAGCGCGCAGCGCGCGACGCCGGCTGGCAGTAACCGTGCAGCCCATCACGCGGACTGCGCGACTGCGGCCGTCGACGGTCTTGCATCGCCGGTCCGCTGCCGTGCAGGCTAGGCAGCGCCCGACCGTCGGCCGGCCGCCACCTTCCAATGCGGAGACATACGCCATGTTCAGTCACGTGATGGTCGGCTCGAACGACATCGAACGGGCAAAGCGCTTCTATGACGCCGTGCTGGGTACGCTGGGAGCGGGCCAACCGCACCGCGACCGGACCGCCACCGGCCACGACCGCCTGTTCTATCGGCACGACGGCAACACCTTCTGCGTGAGCGAGCCGATCGACGGCGGCGCGGCAACGTTCGCCAACGGCGGCACGATCGGCTTCAAGTGCAACTCGCCCGAACAGGTGCGCGCGTTCCACGACACCGCCGTGGCCCACGGCGGCACCTCGATCGAACAGCCGCCAGGGCTGCGCGAAAGCGGCTTTGGCGCGCTGTACCTGGCCTACGTGCGCGACCCCGACGGCAACAAGCTGTGCGCGAGCCATCGCGTCAGGCGGGAGGAGTGAGAGCGGGCGAGAAGATGTCTTGTGCCGAGCCGCGCGGAGAGCCCGGAAGGCCCAGTAACGTCATCCCAGCGAACGCGGGAATCCCTGGTGCGCCCCGCAAGATCAAGACGAATTCCCGCGTTCGAACTTCCTTTCGTTGAAACGCAGGAGCACGCATGAACCAGACCGCGAACGCCCCCGACCACCACACTTCGCGCATCGCCCGGCCACGCTGGGTGGCCACGGTGATCCGCCATCCCTCGGCGATCCTCCTGCTGGTGCAGCTGGCCGGCTTGCTGCTGTATCCGTTCATCGAGCAGACGCATTCGGCGCGCGCGTTGTTCGGCGCGTTCGGTGTGGTGGTGTTGCTGCTGACGATCGCGATGGTGCAGCGCACGCGCGGACGCGGCTGGGTGAGCCTGGCGATCGCGGTGCCGGCAGTGGTATTGAACGTGATGGGCCTGACGCTGGAGCTGCCGGCGCTGCGGCCCTGGTGGGCGGCGCTGGAGGCGCTGTTCTACTTCTACGCGGCCGGCTGCCTGATCGCGTACATGCTGGCCGACCGGCGCGCCACCACCGACGAGCTGTTCGCCGCCGGGGCCACCTTCACCCTGCTGGTGTGGGCGTTCACCTATCTGTTCGTGTTGTGCCAGACCCTGCAGCCGGGCTGTTTTTCCGCGGCGGTCGACCCGCAGGCACCGCGCACGTGGACCGAGCTGCTGTTTCTGAGTTTCGCGCTGATGTCGAGCACCGGCATCGGCGACGTCATCCCGATCACCGTCCACGCGCGGGCGGTGGCAAGCCTGGAGATGTTCGTCGGCGTGATGTATCTCGCGCTGGTGGTCTCGCGGCTGATCGGGCTCACCATCGCTCCGTCGGCAGCGGGCGGCAAGCGCGGAGAATCGTGATTTTTCGACCGGATGAGGAGGTTCGCATGAACGCGCCAGACGCCACCCGCAAGCCGCTGATCACGCGACCGGCGCAGGGCCGCCGCTACGACATGGGCCGCATGCGCGCGGTATTCCATGCCGATGGCGCGCAGACTGCCGAGCGCTACTCGCTGTCGGAGTGGTGGCTGCAGCCGCGCACCGGCGGGCCGGGCAGCCATGCCCATGACGACGACCACATCTATTACGTCCTCGCCGGCACGCTCAGCGTCTGCATCGACGGCGAGTGGGCGCCGGCGCCGCGCGGCAGCTGGGTGCTGATCCCCGGTGGCACGCCGCACGATTTCGAGAATCGCGACGCCGCCGAATGCGGTTTCCTGTGCATCAACACGCCCGCCGGCTTCGAACGGAAGATGCCCGAACTGGCGGCCTGGTTTGCCGACAACCCGCTGGGCGACGCCCGGTCCGGTTGACTCGCGCCGGCCGGGCGGACGGGGCTCACTGGACGTCGCACGCCGACTGCAAGATACTGCGGCAGTCGGCACGTAAACGTTTACATCGCGCGCCCCGACCCCACCGACCCAAGCTCCGCTGACGACGAGGAATCCCCCGATGCGCCTCCCGGCCGCCTTCCGCCATTTCCTGCTCGGCCTGTGCGCCAGCGCCTTGCTGGTTGGCTCCGCCCTCGCGGCCACGCCGGCCACCGTGCAGATCCGCGTCGACGCGCAGGCCGCCGGCACGCCGTTCCCGCACTTCTGGGAAACCATGTTCGGCTCCGGCCGCGCCTCGCTGTCGCTGCGCGACGATTACCGCAAGGACCTGGACGCCGTGCGCGAGGCCACCGGCCTCAGCTACATCCGCTTCCACGGCATCTTCGACCACGACGTGGGCATGGTGAACCGCGACCCGGACGGCTCGATCCGCTACAACTTCTCCTACATCGACCAGATCTACGACGGCCTGCTCGAGCACGGCGTGAAACCGTTCATCGAGCTGGGCTTCATGCCGCCGGAGCTCACCTCCGACCCGAACGAGCTGCAGGAGTTCTGGTATCACCCCAACCGCGCGCCGCCGAAGAACTACGCCGAGTGGGACGCGATGATCACCGCCTTCGCCCGCCACCTGATCGCGCGCTACGGCATCGACGAGGTGGCCAGCTGGTACTTCGAGGTATGGAACGAGCCGAACATCGGCTTCTGGGCCGGCGAGCCGAAGCAGTCCACCTACTACACCCTGTACGACCACACCGCCCGCGCGCTGAAGGCGGTGAGCCCGCGCCTGCGCGTCGGCGGCCCGGCCACCGCACAGGGCGCGTGGGCCACGGATTTCCTGGCGCACACCAAAAAGAACAACGTGCCGGTCGATTTCCTGAGCACCCATGTCTACGGCGACGACACCGCGCAGAACGTGTTCCACAGCGACGAGCACATCCCGCGCCGCGACATGGTCTGCCGCACGGTGGACAAGGTGCACAAGGAGATCCTCGCCTCGCCCTACCCGCAGATGCCGCTGGTGTTCAGCGAGTACAACGCCAGCTACGCCAACCTGCCCAACGTCACCGACACCGTGTTCATGGGGCCGTGGATGGCCAACACGATCCGCGAGTGCGCCGGCAAGATCCAGATCATGAGCTACTGGTCGTTCTCCGACGTGTTCGAGGAACAGGGCATCGTGCGCAACCCGTTCTACGGCGGCTTCGGCCTGATCGCCGCGCGGCGCATCCCCAAGCCCGCGTTCAACGCCTTCGCCATGCTGCACAAGCTGGGCGACCGCCAGCTGAAGTCGGATTCGGATTCCGCTCTGGTGACGAAGCGCGACGACGGCACCGTGGTGCTGGCGCTGTGGAACTACGCGCCGCCGGTGGGCGACACCGCCAGCTACACGCCGGGCAAGCCCAAGGGCACGAACAAGCACTTCAGCGTCGACGTGCGCCATCTCGCCGCCGGTGCCCGCGCCACCGTGTGGCGGCTGGACGAAAACCACGGCAACGCGGTCGCCGCGTTCGACCAGATGGGCCGCCCCGACTTCCCCAGCCGCGCGCAGATCGCGGCCTTGCGCAAGGCCGGCGAGATGGCGCCGCCAGAGCGCGTCGAACTGCGCGACGGCAAGTTGCAACTCGATATCCCGCCGCAGGGATTGGTGGTCGTCGAATTGCGCTGAGGTCCGGGAACCGGGCCGCTCTCGCCAGCGGGCCTGGCGTCGCGACCCGGGCACGCGGCATGCGTGCCCGGGGCTTCAACCGCCGACCGCCACCGGCTCGCCGGCCCGGGTTTGCTGCCGCTGCGCGTACTCGCGGCACAACTGCTCGACCAGCGCCCGGTGGTCGGGCAGATCCTGCAGCGCGCGCCCTGCCACCTGCTGGATCATCGCGAACTCGCGCCGCGCTTCTTCCATCTGCGGCCAGGCGCTGCGGGCGTGCTCCAGGTCGGTCCTGAACTCCATGCCATAGAGCACGTACTGCCAGCTCGCCGGCATGAACATTTCCAGGTCGGTGACGAAGTCCAGCCGGTGCGGCGGGCGACGCCGCCACAGTTGCAGGCGATCGCGCAGCGTCTGCGGAATGCTGGCCGGGTTGGCGTTGTCGATCCAGAACGCCGAGTCACGCCGTTGCGACAGGCAGTAATGCATCTTGATGAAGTCGATGATGCGCTCGTAGCGCGCCACCATCATTTCGTTGAAGCGCCGTGCCGTGCGCTCCATGTCGTCGTGATCGGCCGGGAACAGGTGGGTCAGCATGCACACCGCCAGCTCGACCAGCGCGATGCCGGTGGATTCCAGCGGTTCCACAAAGCCGCCGGCCAGCCCGACCGCCACGCAGTTCCCGCGCCAGTGTTCCGGGCGGTAGCCGGTCTCGAACTGCAGGTGCTGGGCTTCGAGCGCATCGGCCGCCGCACCGACGTAACGGCGCGCGATCTCCTCGGCCTGTGTGGCATCCATGTGCCGGGACGAATAGACGTGGCCGATGCCGCGGCGCTTCTGCAGGCCGATGTCCCAGACCCATCCCGCCGGCTGCGCCGTGGCCCGGGTATACGGCAGGATCGGCGTGTCCGGTGCCGGATACGGCACCTGCAAGGCCACCGCGCGATCGACGAACAGCACGTCGCGGCGGCTGCGGAACGCCGATCGCATGGCGCCGCCGATCAGGCTGCCGCGCAGGCCGGTGCAATCCACGTAGAGGTCGGCCGAGAGCGCACCGAGCTCGGTGGTGACCACCTGCGCGATATTGCCCCGCTCGTCCAGCTCCGTGCGTTCGACCGTCGCCAGATGGCGCTTCACGCCCAGGCCTTGGCCGTGCTCGGCCAGGGTGGCGGCGAAGGCGGCCGCGTCGAAATGGTAGGCATGGTTCATCGGTGCCTGGTAATCGGCATCGGAGGCGTGCTTTGGTGCGCGCCCGTGATCGACCAGCCGGCTCTGCATGGTCACCGCTTCGGCGAACGGCGTGCCTTCGGGGGCGGCGCCCAGCAACCAGTAAGGCAACAGCTCGGGACTGCCCGGCCGATGGCTGGGCGTGTTGAACGGATGGAAGAAACGATCCGCGCCGGGCATGCCCGGCGGCCGCACCCAGTTGACGTACTGAATGCCCTGCTTGAACGTCGCCGTGGCGCCGACCAGGAACCGGCGTTCGTCCAGGCCGATCGCCGCCAGCGTGCCCCGGATCGAGGGAAAGGTCGCCTCGCCCACGCCGAGCAGGCGGATGTTCGGCGACTCGACCAGCTCCACCTGGACGCTGTCCGGCGCCGTGCTGTTCATCGCCTTGGCCAGGTAGCAGGCGGCCAGCCAGCCGGCCGTGCCACCCCCGACGACCAGCACCTTCTTGAGACGTGGCATGGATTTTCTCCCCTGCTGCCATGCAGCAAGCAAATTCGCGATATTCGCAGTAGCATCCGAATTGACAGCGCTGTCATATTGAAGTTGACAGCGCTATCAATCAGCCTACCGCAAGCTCACGATATTGGGGAGAGGGAGACCATGAAACTTCGCTATTCCGCGCTGTACATCGCCGTGACCGCTGTATTTGCATCGGCCGCGGTCCACGCGGCAGGCCAGCAGGCAAGCCAGCCGACGGAGAAAGCTCCCTCCGCCAGCAAGGTCAAGAACCTGGATGCCGTCCAGGTCACCGCGACCAAGCGCGAGACACCGCTGCAGAAAACCCCGGTCGCCATCACCGCGATCGGCGGCGACACGCTCGACAAGGAGCGCGTCATGACGGTGCAGGACCTGACCAAGCTCGTCCCCGGCCTGCAGGGCACCTCGCAGGGCGACCACGGCGTGGTCACGCTGACCCTGCGCGGCATCGGCAACGACAGCGCCAAGACCGAGTACGCCGACCCGGAAGTCGCCACCTTCGTCGACGGCGTGTACACCCCGCGCGCCGAGGCCGCCGCCAGCCTGCTGCTGGACATGGACAGCGTGGAAGTGCTGCGTGGCCCGCAGGGCACCCTGTGGGGCCGCAACTCCACCGCCGGCGCGATCAGCTTCAACACGGTCAAGCCCGACATCGATGGCGGCTTCTACGGCAACGGCAGCATCGGCCTGGGCAACTACAACCAGAGCGGCGTGCGCGCGGCGGTGAACCTGCCGATCAGCGGCACCTTCGCGATGCGCGTGGCCGCCGTGCACGAACAGCACGATGGCTACGTCGACTACCAGAACCCGGTGGGGCAGATCCCGACGCTGGCGCAGCAGCAGGCCAACTATCTCGCCTCCGGCGGCGATCCGGCCAATTTCCGGCCGATCGACACCAACCTGTTCGTGCAGAAGGGCCCGAAGTACAACTCCCAGGACCAGTCCGCCGCGCGCGTGAGCGCCCGCTGGCGGCCCAGCGACAGCTTCCTGTGGGATCTGTCGTACGAGTACTTCAAGGATCGCGGCACGCCGGGCATGAACCTGATGCAGCATCCGCGTGCGGGGCAGGATTTCTGGTCCGCGCTGATCGACGTGGCGCCGTACCTGGACCGCAGCTCGCACTCGGTACGCAGCCGGATGGACTGGGTCATCAACGACAACCTCGAACTGACCTACGTGGCGGGCTTCAACCGCTACTCGGGCAAGAGCGACTTCGACCAGGACGGCGGCGTCAACGTGCCGACCAGTTTCACCACCAACGGCGTGTACCAGGAAGACCGCACCAACCATTCCAACTATCTCAGCTCCAGCCACGAGTTCAACCTCAAGTCCCGCGGCGACAACACGCTGGACTGGATTCTCGGCGCGTACTACGAGCACGAGAACAACAACATCCGCTTCGACATCCCGATCATGAACGGCACCCAGCAGGGCACCGTCAGCTGGCAGGGTTCCTTCATCCAGCCGGAGGAACGGGTCACCGCCACCGCCGCCTTCGCCCAGGCCACCTGGAACATGAGCGACAGCTGGCACCTCACCGGCGGCGCGCGCTGGTCGCACGACAAGCGCGATAACCGCGGCGGCGTCAACTGGGGCTGGGCCTACGACCCGGCCTACCCGCAGCAGCCCATCTCGCCCGGCCAGCAGCCCGGCGACGTCGGCTTCGCCATCAGCCAGCACAACGACGCCACCTACAGCAAGAGCAAGCCCACCTGGCTGCTGCGCATCAACCATGACGTCGGCGCCAACAGCATGATCTACGCGAGCGTATCGACCGGCTACAAATCCGGCGGCACCCAGGACGGCGGTGCCCTGTACCAGCCCGAGACGCTGACCAACTACGAGATCGGCGCCAAGCTCGCGTTCCTCGACGGCCACCTGACCTGGAACAGCGCCGCGTATTACGAAGTGTTCAAGAACTACCAGTTGTCGGCACCGGTCACCTATCCCGATGGTTCGCACGGGCTCGGCTTCTCCAACGTCGGCGGCAAGACCAAGGTGGCCGGCTTCGAATCGGAGCTGGCCTGGCAGTCGACCAACGACCGCGCCAACCTCGTGCTGTCGGTGATCCCCGAGAAGAAGCTGGGCACGGAGAAGTACGCCGCCAGCAACGACTACTACGTGCCGACGATCTGCCCGCCGGAGTCGACCATCAGCAACAACTGCATGGACATTTCCGGCAACGACCTGCCGCACGCCCCCAACGTGTCGCTCACCGCCATCTACGAGCACGACTTCGTGCTGGGCAGCGGCGGCCGCCTGACGCCGCGGATCAGCGCGCAGTACCAGAGCGCCCAGTGGCTCAGCTGGTTCAACTTCGGCGCCGGCGACAAGCAGAAGGCCTACGCGCGCGGCGATCTCTCGCTGCGTTACACCGAGCCCGGCGACAAGTGGTACATCAACGCCTACGTGCAGAATGTCACCGACGGCAAGGTGAAGAGCAACGCGGCAGGCAGCACCCTGCTCGCCGACGGCAGCGTGGCATTCACCTCCCAGTACCTGCCGCCACGCACCTACGGCGTGCAGTTCGGGTTCTGGTTCTAAGGAGCCATTCGTTTCACCGGCGACAGGCCCCTCCCCTGCGGTCGCCACTGGATGCCCCGGCAACGGGGCATCCTTTTTTTGGCCCGTCGACGATTGCGCCGGGGCGGGCGATGCCTTCACGAAGGCAAGAGCCGGCGGGCGGTGCCCGCCCTACGCGGAGCGTCGGCAACTTCGCCCGGGTTCGGATGCGAACGGCACGTAGGGCAGGCAATGCCCGCCGCTTTCCGCCATGCCGTCACGAAGGCAAGAGCCGGCGGGCGGTGCCCGCCCTACGCGGAACCTCGGCAACTTCGCCTGGCTTCGGTTGCGAACAGCACGTAGGGCGGGCAATGCCCGCCGCTTTCTGCCATGCCGTCACAAAGGCAAGAGCCGGCGGGCGCCGCCCGCCCTACGCGGGGCGTCGGCAGCTTCGCCTGGCTTCGGTTGCGAACGGCACGTAGGGCGGGCAATGCCCGCCGCTTTCTGCCATGCCGTCACGAAGGCAAGAGCCGGGGGGGGGGCGGTGCCCGCCCTACGCGGAGCGGAACCAAATGGCGTCAATGCGCCTTGCAGGCCAGCGTCCTGTCTGCCACGGTGCCCAGCGACACTTCGGTGAGGACAATGCTTTCGCCACGGCTGCTGGTCCACTCGAATGGCCGATCCAGCTTGCCCATGTCGGCGCCCGCATCGCGGAAGCACTTCAGCGGAATGCCCACACGCAGCCACTGCCCGCGCGGCAGCGCCGCGAGTTGGGAGCCGATCGAAACCCCGGCGCCGCAGCCCTTGCCGCAGGCGACGCCGAGGGTCGTGCCGCGGGGCGACAGCGCATCGATGCGCAGGGTGGCCACCAGCATCACGTCGCCATTGGTCTGGCGATCCAGGTCCAGCGGCGAGCTGCTCGCCAGCGCGGCGGTCGCCGTGCCGGCAGCGGACCAGCTCAAGCGTCGCGCGTCTTCCTGCGCCTTGTAGTCGAGGGCGGCCACTTGCAGGCTGCCGTCGCCGGTGGCGGCAGGCGCCGACGATACGGTGTCGCTTTCGCCGTTGGCCGCCGTCAGTTGCAAGGCGAAACCGTGCGCCGCCTGGCCGCGCACGAAGTACACCCCGGCGCGCTCGTCATCCAGCGCCACGCCGGCCTGCTCCGGCAAGGTGCCCAGCTCGCGGTGATCGGCATAGCTCAGGCCATAGCCATAGGGGAATTGCGGGTGGTAATCCGGCTGCCCCACGTTGAGCGGTGTCTGGATCGCCGTGCGCGGCCACGAATAGGGCAGCTTGCCGTGGAAGTCGTAGTCGATCGAGCCGTCGCGCTTGCGCAGCAGCACGTCGGCGATGCCCTCGCCCTCGCTGCCGGGCAGCCATGCCACCACGAAAGCATCGGAGGCGTTGATCTCGCGATTCATCCACAACGGCCGGCCGGTGATGAACAGGGCCACCACCGGAACGCCCCGATCATGCAGGCGGCGCAGCAGGTCGAGGTCGTGATCGTTTCCGGGCTTGTAGGCAAGGTTGGGCAGGTCGCCCTGGAACTCGGCATAGGGATCCTCGCCGAACACCACGATGGCGGCGTCGGGCTTCTGCCTGTAACTGCCGTCGACCGACAGCACCGCCGTGCCGCCCGCGGCACGCACCTGCGCATCGATGCCGGCCCAGATCGAGGTCGCGCCAGGGAAGTTCGCGTTGGTGAGGCCGGTGCCTTGCCAGGTCAGGGTCCAGCCACCGTTCTGCTTGGAGATGTTGTCCGCGCCATCGCCGGCGACCAGGATGCGCTTGCGCGGGTCCAGCGGCAGCAGGGCGTGGTTGTTCTTCAGCAGCACCAGCGACTCGCGCACGGCGCGCCGCGCCACGGCCCGATGCGCGGCGCTGCCGATCACCTGCGCCGATGAGCGGGCCAGCGGATTTTGGCTGGGCAAGCCTTGCTTGAACATGCCCAGGCGCATCTTCACCCGCAGGATGCGGCTGACCGCGTCGTCCACGCGGCTCATCGGGATCGCGCCGGACTTCACCTCGGCCAGCGTGTTGCGGTACAGCCCCTTCCAGGAATCGGGCGCCTCCAGCATGTCCAGGCCGGCGTTGTAGGCGGCGGCGCAATCCTCGTTGGTGCAGCCGGGCACCTGGCCATGCGCGTTCCAGTCGCCCAGCACGATGCCGTCGAAACCCATGCGCTTTTTCAGCACGTCGGTGATCAGCGCCTTGTTGCCGGCCATCTTCACCCCGTTCCAGCTGGAGAAGGACACCATCACCACCTGCACGCCGGCGCGGATGGCCGGCGGATAGCCCGCGCCATGCACGTCGCGCAGCACCGCCTCGCTGACTTCCGCGTCGCCCTGGTCCTTGCCGTCCCTGGTGCCGCCGTCGCCAATGAAATGCTTGGCGGTGGCGATCACGTGATTCGCATCGAGGAACTGCGGCGTGCCGACCGCGCCCTCCAGCCCGGTCACGATCTGCGAGGCGTATGCCGCCACCAGTGTCGGGTTTTCCGAATAGCCCTCGTAGGCGCGGCCCCAGCGACTGTCGCGCGGCACGGTCAGGGTGGGGGCGAAGGTCCAGTTGATGCCGCTGGCGCGCAGCTCCCGCGCGGTGACCTTGCCGATGTCGCGCAGCAGTTCGGGATCGCGCGTGGCGCCCAGGCCCACGTTCTGCGGAAACAGCGTGCTGCCGACCAGGTTGTTGTGACCGTGCACGGCGTCGATGCCGAACAGCACGGGGATCGCGGGGCGCCCGTCGGAGCGCTCCAGCGAGGCGCGATGGAACGCGTCGGCCAGCTTCTTCCACTGCGCCGCGGTGCCGTACTCGCCACCGTCGGGGCCGGAATTGCCGCCGGCCAGGATCGAGCCGAGGCGGTACTGGCGCACGTCCTCCGGCGTCACGTACTTGATGTCGGCCTGGATCATCTGGCCGACCTTGTCCTCCACCGACATGCGATCCAGCAACGCCTTCACCCGTGCGTCCAGCGCGGGGTCGGCCGGCAACGGCGAGCTCACCCTGGGCCACAGCTGCGGATGCACGGTGGTCGAGGGGCTGACGGCATGGGCCGGCACGGCAACGAGCAAGGTGCCAGCGATCGAAACGACCACAAGACGGCAGGACAGGCCCCGGATCGGGCGAAAGGACTGTGGCACGTGAGGCTCCAGGCTGGCTCGCGCGCAAGGCGCGGAAGCCGCAGCGTGACACAATTGACAGCGCTGTCAATTTGCAGGGCAACATCGCCGCGGAGCGGGCTCGCGGCGGCCAATTCAGGCGGGGCTGGCGGTCGAGTCGCGGACTTCCAGCGAGAACGGCATCTCCACCAGCCGCCCTGGTCCGCGACCGCGCAATACTTCCAGCAATTGCAGGGCGGCGACCTTGCCCATCTCGCGGCTGGGCTGGCGAATCGTGGTCAGTGCCGGCCACAGCTGGCTGGCCAGCGGGATGTCGTCGAAGCCGCACACGGAAATGTCCTGCGGCACCTTCATGCCCCGCTCGTTGGCCACCCACATCACGCCGCTGGCCATGTCGTCATTGGCCGCGAACACCGCGGTCGGACGTTTCTTCAGCGCGAACAACTGCCGCGCCGCGGCCACCCCCGAGGCGAAGGTGAAGGCACCCTGCACCACCAGTGCCGGGTCCTCGACCAGGCCGGCGGCGGCCATCGCCTCGCGGTAGCCGGCCAGTCGCCACCTGCTGGCGCCGTGGTCGGCAATACCCGAGACGTGCGCGATCCGCCGGTGTCCAAGCGACAGCAGGTGCTCGACCATCGTGCGCGCGGCGAGTTGCTCGTCCATCGCCACGCCGATGTTGTTCTCCCGCGACACCGGCGACACGCTGGCGAACGGCACCTGGCGTTCGCGCAGGCGCTTGAGCAGCGGTGCGTAGTCGGTGATCGGCGGGGTCAGCACGATGCCGTCGGGATGATGGTCGGAGATCACCGCATCGAGCCGGCGCACGAAATCCTCGCCGCGCATGCGCAGCGGCCGCACCATCATGTTGTAGCGGTGCGCGTCGCAGGCCTCGAGCACGCCATCCTGGATCTCGGCCAGGTAGGTCGAGGCGGGATTGTCGTTGTTGTCGTACAGCATCGCCACCAGGAACGAACGATTGCCGGCCAGGCTGCGTGCCGACGACAGCGGCCGGTAATCCATCGCCTCCATCGCCTCGGTCACGCGCTTGCGCGTGGCGTCGCTGACGTTGGCCTCGTCGTTGAGCACGCGCGACACCGTCTTGGGCGAAACGCCCGCGCGGCGTGCAACGTCTTCCAGCCTTACCCGCATGCCTTGATCCAAGTGTTGCCGCGCCTGCGCTCAACTATGCGGTCAGCGCCGGCCCGTTTACAAGAACCGCCGCGACCGGCGGTCGGCAGCCGCCCGGACCCGGCGCGGCCAGGGCATGAATACGTATGCATCGGGTAGTCGTCGGCGCGCGCGGCTGCCTACCATGCCGGATGGCCGGGCCGGTTGGGTGCCGTGGATGCTGCACTCGCAACGTGCAGGCCGGGCGCGGCCGTGACATAACACCTGTCGGAGAATCCAGCACATGAGCCGCATGACCCCTCGCCACACTTCCAGGCTCTCGCCATGCTGGGCCTGATGCTGGCTGCCGCCATGGCCAGCGCGCCGCTGGAAGCGCCCGCATGGCATGACGGGCTGGACTGGCACGGCGTGCACGTGGGCATCCGGCGTGACACGCAGGACACCTACACCCTGGACTGGCCGTTCGGGCAGCGGGTGATTGCGCCGCAACCGTTCAAGGCCGATACCGCCAGTGCGCTGTTCGACGGCTTGTACGCGATGGCGCAGGACGATCTGCGCCAGGATTCGGTGAGCGCGATCCGCGACGGCGCGTTCGACCATGGCGCGCCGATTCCCTGCCACTGTTTCGAGACCGGGTTGAAGTGGCCATACGTGTGGACGCGCGACCTGTCGTACGCGATCGACCTCGGCCTGTGGCGGTTCGACCGCGCCCGCGCGCGCAACGGGCTGGAGTTCAAGCTGTCCGGCGTGCGCGAACCATCCGCGCCGCAGGGCCTGTACGTGATGCAGGACACCGGCTCGGGCGGCAGCTGGCCGATCAGCACGGATCGCGTGGTGTGGTTCCTCGCCGCGCGGCACCTGCAGGACGATGCCGCGTTCGCCGACAAGATGCGCACGGCCCTGCGCGACACCCTGGCGCAGGACCGGCAATACGCGTTCGACGCCAATTTCGGCTTGTACCGCGGCGAGACCTCGTTCCTGGACTGGCGCGAACAGACCTACCCGGCGTGGACCGCCAACGAGGTGACCTTCATCGGGCAATCGTTCGCGCTGTCGACCAACGTGCTGCACTACGAGGCGTTGCAACTGGCCGCCGCGCAGGCCGGCGCCGATCACCAGGCTACCGCCAGGAACACCTACCGCACCCAGGCCGCGGCGCTGAAGCAGGCGATCAACCTGCACTTCTGGCGCGCCGACCGCGGCATGTACATGAGCTACATCGGTGGCGACGGCACGCCGGTGGACAGCTACGACCTGCTTGGCATCTCGCTGGCGATCGCCAGCGGAGTGGCCGATGGCGAGCGCGCGCGCCAGACCCTGGAGAACTATCCGAGCTGGCCGGCCGGCAGCCCGGTGATCTGGCCCGAACGCAGCGACCAGCCGATCTATCACAACCGCGCGATCTGGCCGTTCGTCAGCGCCTACGCGCTGCGCGCCGCACGCACGGTCAACGACCCGGCGCGCATCGCCCACGAGATCACCTCGGTGATGCGCGGCGCGGCACTGGTCGGCTCCAACATGGAAAACTACGAGCTGCTGACCCAGGGCCAGCACGTGGACGAGGGCAAGCTCAGCGGCCCGGTGGTCAATTCGCCGCGCCAGCTGTGGTCGGTGGCGGCCTACCTGGACGTGGTGACCGAGGGCGTTTTCGGCGTGGAGGAAGACGGCCGCGTGCAACCGAAGCTGCCTGTCTCGCTGGTGCCGATGCTGTTCGGCGCGCGCAACGCCATCAGCCTGGACCTGCCCGGTCGCCGGATCACGCTGCAATTGCCGGCCAAGCGTGACGGCAACCTGCTGGTCGCCGATCGCATCCGCACGCAAGGCACGCATGCCACCGTGACGTTGAAGGCGATCCGGGCCGACGCACCGCCGCTGCGCATGGACGCCCCGCTGTACGCGCCGATCGCCCCGGCCGCGCCGACGCTGGCCGCCGACGGCGATCGCTGGATCGTCAACGGCGACGGGAAGCTGCAGCTCTACGTCAACGGGCGGCGCGCCGGTGCCATCGACGGCCACGGCACGCTCGCCCGCACCGAGGATCTCGCCTGCGTGCGCGCCACCCGCGTCGATGCGCATGGCCTGGAATCCCTGCCCAGCCCGGCGACCTGCGTCGGCCCGGTCGATCAGGCCGGCGGCGACTGGCCGCGCCACTGGACCGCGCCCGCCACCGGCAGCTATCGCGTGTGGGCGGATTACCGCAACGCCAACGGCCCGATCAACACCGGCGTCACCGCCGCGGTGAAATGGCTGCTCATCAACTGCGATGGCAGCGACACGCAGCGCGTGCCGCTGGTGATGCCGCACAGCGTGGCCACCCAGCCATCCACCCATGGCCGCTTCAGCGCCACCGGCAAGGCGCGCTGCACGTTCGCGCTGGAGGACGGTTTCAACATGAGCTACCTGCAGCACTTCGCGCACTACACGGGCGGTACCGGCGGCATCGACGGGCCGTTGAACCAGGCCGAGGTCGACGACCTGCACATTGCGCCGCTGGCGGACGGAACCCGTACCCCATGAGCAGGAAACCCGAACTGTCGTTCTGGCAGATCTGGAACATGTGTTTCGGCTTCCTGGGCATCCAGTTCGGCTTCGCATTGCAGAACGCCAACGTCAGCCGGATCTTCCAGACGCTCGGCGCCGAGGTGAACGACATCCCGATCCTGTGGGTGGCCGCACCGCTCACCGGGCTGATCGTGCAGCCGATCATCGGCCACTACTCCGACCGCACCTGGAACCGGCTCGGCCGTCGCCGGCCGTATTTCCTGGCCGGCGCGATCCTCGCCACGCTGGCCCTGCTGGCGATGCCGAACTCACCCACGCTGTGGGTGGCTGCGGGGCTGCTGTGGATCATGGACGCCTCGTTCAACGTGTCGATGGAGCCGTTCCGCGCCTTCGTCGGCGACCAGTTGCCGGAGCACCAGCGCCCGCGCGGCTTCTCCATGCAAAGCGTGTTCATCGGCGTGGGTGCGGTAGTGGCGTCGCTGATGCCGTGGCTGCTGACCAAGGTCGGCGTCAGCAACGTCGCCCCGGACGGCGCGATTCCGGACACGGTCAAATATGCCTTCTACGCCGGCGGCGCCCTGCTGATGGGCACGGTGCTGTGGACCGTGCTCTCCACGCGGGAGTACCCGCCCGAGCAGTTGCGCGAATTCGACGACGACGCCAGGCCCATGCCCGTGGACGCCTCCCGCGCGTGGCGGCCCGGCCTGCTGCTGATCGTCGGCGGCCTGCTGGTGTGGCTGGCCATCCGGCACTTCTCGCTCGAAAAGGAACTCTACGTGCTGGCCGGCGGCCTGCTGGTGTTCGGCGCGCTGTTCGCCTGGCTTGCCTTCAGCCGCAGCCAGGGCATGCTGCGCGAGGTGATGGGCGATCTCTACAGCATGCCGGATGCGATGCGGCGGCTCGCCATCGTGCAGTTCTTCTCGTGGTTCGCGCTGTTCGCGATGTGGATCTTCACCACCCCGGCGGTAACCGCCGTGCAGTTCGGCAGCAGCGACCCGCATTCGGTGGCCTACAACACCGGCGCCAACTGGGTCGGCGTGCTGATGGGTGCGTACAACGGCTTCGCCGCGCTGGCGGCGATCGCGATCCCGCTGCTGGTGCGCCGCATCGGCCTGCGCTGGAGCCACCTGGTCAACCTGTGGCTGGGCGGCGCGGGGCTGCTCTCGTTCCTGTTCATTCGCGACCCGGACTGGCTGCTGCTGTCGATGGTCGGGGTGGGCGTGGCGTGGGCGTCGGTCCTGTCGCTGCCCTACGCGATGCTGTCGGACAACCTGCCCGCGCAGAAGATGGGCGTGTACATGGGCATCTTCAATTTCTTCATCGTGATCCCGCAGCTGATGGCGGCCAGCGTGCTCGGCCTGCTGCTGCGGTTGTGCTTCCACGACGAGCCGATCTACGCGCTGGCGCTGGGCGGTGCCAGCCTGTTCGTGGCCGGCCTGTTCACCCTGCGCGTGCGCGAGCCCGCCATCGATGACGGAAAGCCTTCGCCCGCCCCGTAGGAGCCCGCTCGCGGGCGATGCTCTCGAAGTCGGGATATGCAAGAGCAAGAGCTATCGCCCGCGAGCGGGCTCCTGCACGGAGAGTCGGAAGGGTCAGACGTACTCGACCACCTCAAGCCCGAAGCCGCCCAGTCCCACCAGTTTGCGCGGCGTACCCAGCACGCGCAGGCGGTGCACGCCGAGGTCGGCCAGCATCTGCGCGCCGAGGCCAAGCTGGCGCCACTCCTGCTGCTGCGCATCCTCCGGCGCCTGCGCCGCCGGCTTGCCCTGCAACCGCGCGAGCAGGGCCTCCGGCGTGTCCTCGCCGGAGAGCACCAGCAGCACGCCGCGACCCTCGTCGGCGATGCGGCGCAAGGCCGAAGTGACGGTGAGGCCGAGGTCGTCGCGCTTGAGATGCAGCACGTCGGACAAGGTATTGCGCACGTGCACGCGCGAGAGCACCGGCGCGCCGTCGTCCACGGTGCCGCGCACCAGCGCGTAGTGCAGGCCGCGACGGATCACGTCGCGGTACGCCACCAGCCGGAACGGGCCGAACTCGGTCTCCACCGATTCCTCGTGTACGCGCTGCACGGTCTTTTCGGTTTCCAGCCGGTAACGGATCAGGTCGGCGATCGAGCCGATCTTCAAGCCGTGCCTGGCCGCAAAGACTTCCAATTCGGGACGACGCGCCATCGAGCCGTCTTCATGCAGCACTTCGATCAGCACCGCCGACGGCTCCAACCCGGCCAGCGCGGCCAGGTCGCAGCCGGCCTCCGTGTGGCCGGCGCGGGTCAGCACGCCGCCCGGTTGCGCGGTGAGCGGAAAGACGTGGCCGGGCTGGGCCAGGTCCTGTGGCTTCGCATCGGACTTCACCGCCACCTGGATGGTGCGCGCGCGGTCGTGCGCCGAAATGCCGGTGGTGACGCCCTCGGCCGCCTCGATCGAGACGGTGAAATTGGTGTGGTAGACCGAGGTGTTGTCGCTCACCATCGGCCGCAGCCCGAGCTGGCGCGTGCGCTGCTCGGTGAGCGTGAGGCACAGCAGGCCGCGCGCCTCGCGCACCATGAAGTTCACGTCTTCCGGCCGCACCATCTGCGCGGCCATGATCAGGTCACCCTCGTTCTCGCGGTCCTCGTCGTCGAGGATCACGACCATGCGGCCGGCGCGGATGTCTTCGAGGATTTCGGGGATGGTGTTGAAGGGCATGAGGGAAGTCCGTAGTGAATTCCTTCTCCCTGCGGGAGAAGGTGCCCCGAAGGGGCGGATGAGGGTTCGGGGCCGAGCGAAGCATCGCGCTTCGCCCGAACCCTCACCCCAACCCCTCTCCCGCAGGGAGAGGGGCTTTCAGTCAGGCGAAACCGTGTTGCTTGAGGAAGGCCTCATCCAGCCGCGGCGCCTCGCCGCTGGCCAGCAGGCGCTCGACATAGCGTGCAATCACGTCCACCTCGATGTTCACCGCATCACCCGTGCGGCGCGCGTGGAACGCGGTGTGCTCGACCGTGTGCGGGATCAGGTTGACGCCGAAGCGATGGCCGGCGACTTCGTTGACGGTGAGGCTGGTACCGTCGATGCAGACCGAGCCTTTCGCGGCGATGTAGCGCGACAGGGCGGCGGGCACTTCGAACGTCCAGCGCTGCGAGCGGCCATCGGGCGTGATCGAGACCACCCTGCCCAGCCCGTCGACATGGCCGGAGACCAGATGCCCACCGAGCCGGTCGGCCAGGCGCAGCGCCTTTTCGAGATTCACCGGATCGCCGGGCTTCAACTGGCCCAGCGACGTCAGCGACAGCGTCTCGTTGGAAACATCGGCGCTGAAGCCGCGCGCATCCAGCGTGATCGCAGTGAGACACACGCCGGAGACGGCGATCGAGTCGCCGAGCTGCACGTCGGTGAGGTCGAGGTCGGCGGTATCGACGTGCAGGCGCACGTCACCGCCGCGCGGTTCGAGTCGCGCAACGCGTCCCACGGTCTGGATGATGCCGGTGAACATCAGCACACCTCCCGGGGGGAGATGGCAAGCGAGACTGAAACGATGACAGGCATGAAACGTTCTCCGCGTCGGAAAGCGAGAACGCCCCAAGGCATGAGGCAGACGCATGGCATCGCTGCCATCCGCCTGGCCGTCTTCTTTCATCCGGACTGTGGGCCGCACCGGCGAACCGGAACAACCTGGACCGTCGGCTCCGGCATCGGACCGGATCTGCTGACCTCCCGATGCTGCCGGGAGCGCTCGCGGGCTCGTTCCGAGGAACCTACCGCCGGTGGGGAATTTCGCCCCGCCCTGAAGACGTTTGCCGATGAACCGGCCGCCGGATTCTAACACGCCCGCCATGCGCCACTCGCGCGCCAGCCGTTTGCCCGCCCGCTGCGGCATCATGTCCGTCCCTGCCAAGGAGGTTTCCATGCGCAAGCATCGACGCGGCTGGTCGACGTGGCTCGCCATCCTGCCGGCCGTGTTCTGGCTGGCCCACGCGCGCGCCGGCGAGGCGCCGGCCGACGTCTACACCGGCACGCTGGGCCGGCAGGCCATCGTGCTGCAACTCACCCCCGGCGACGACGCCGCCACGGCCGGCCGCTACTTCTACGTGCGCCACCACCGCGACATCGCCTTGTCGGGCGCGCCGGCCAGCAACGGTCACCTGCAACTGCGCGAAGGCTGGGACGCCGACGCCAACGGCCCGCGCATCGCGCTGGACCGGCAAGCCGACGGTGGCTGGCGCGGCCAATGGCAGGACGACAAGGGAACGACCCTGCCGGTCGCCCTGCACCCGGCCACGGTGGCGCCGCCCCCCGCCGATACGCCGCCCTGGCTGAAGCAGCTCCATGCGAGCGACCGCTACGACTACCTGCGCCTGGCCGGCCTCAAGCCACAGGCCGGCCAGCGCGAAACCTTCATGGGCCATGCCCTGCAGTGGTGGCGCGTGCCCGACGCCGGCATCGCGTTCTTCGAGATCCTGGACGGGTACCCGCCCGCCGAGCTTGCGCGCATAAACCAGGTGCTGATGGACCGGATGTGGCGGGAAACCGGCAGCTACTACGACTGCATGTTCAACCACTTCAACGAAGGCGATTACGAGCAGACGGTGACGCCGCGCCTGCTCACGGCGAACCTCGTCAGCGTCAGCGTGTTCACCAATTACTACTGCGGCGGCGCCCATCCGGACTTCGGCGATGCGGCGATCAACCTCGACGCGCACACCGCCTGGCCGCTGACCCTGGAAGACATCCTGTGGCTGGGCAAGGGCAAGCCGCTGCACTACGCCACGGGCGCCGACGGCAACCCCGCACCCGGCTCGGCCAGCTTCGAGGCGTGGTCGGATTACCGCGAGCAGCATCTGGCGCCCTGGCTGGCGCGGCAATGGCGGCAACTCTATCCGCAGGAGACGACGGCCACCGGCGGCGACGACGATTGCGGCTACGACGACCCCGGCGTGTGGCAGTTCGTGAGCTGGCACATGACACCGAAGGGCTTGTTCATCGGCCCCTCCTACGCTCGCGCCGCGCGCGTGTGCGAAGCCAACGACGACTGGTCGGTGCTGCCGTGGGAGACGGTGCGCCGGCATCCGGGGCGGCTCCGGCTCACCCTGCCCTGACCCCGGGCGGCGCCAGCGCCGCGACCAGGTGATCGATCAATGCCCGCAGTGCCGGCGTGCGATCCGCGCCGGGCAGCCACAGCAGGTGGATAGGGAACGAGGGCAGTCGCCAGTCGGGCAGCAGTTCGACCATGCGGCCTTCGGCGACCAGCGCGTCGGCCATGTAATCCCCCTGCAGGCCGACGCCCACGCCGGCCAGCACCGCGTCACGAATGGCCTGCGAATCGTTGCAGCTCAGCACCGGCTCGATGCGTACCGCGCGCCGCTGGCGCTGACGGGCGAACGTCCACAGTGTGCCGCGGCGGTAGCCGGTGAAGCTGATGCAACGATGCGCCTTGAGATCGGCCGGGTCGCGCAACGGCGGCGCCGAAGCCAGGTAGTCGGGCGAGGCGCAGGGAAATATGCGCATGGTGCCGGCCCGCCGCGCCACCAGTTGCACGTCGGCCAGGCGCCCCAGCCGCACGGCCAGGTCCACCTTGGCGGTGACCATGTCGACGTAGGCGTCGTCGTAGATCGCGTCGATGCGCACGCCGGGATGCTTGCGCATGAAACCGGCCAGCAGCGGGGCCATGCGGTAACGACCGAAGCTGGCTGCCAGGTGCACGCACAGGTGGCCGGCCAGTTCGCCGCCGGGCGGGTGCAGGTCGGCGGCCAGCTGGGCCATCACCGCTTCCATGCGTTGCCATTGCGCCAGCAACAGCTCGCCGCGCGCGGTCAGCGCCATGCGCCGGGTGGTGCGCAGGAACAGCCGCGCGCCGACCGCCTCCTCCAGCGCCGCGATGCGCCGGCTCAGCACCGACGGCGTGCAGCCCACCTCCAGTGCCGCGCGCGAGAAATTGAGCCGCCGCGCGGCTGCCGCGAACGCGCGCAGTTCGCGCAGGCGGGCGGGCGTGAGGTCGAAAGATTGATTCATGTGACGAACAGAAGATTGACCATTCGTGTGGATTATCACCAAACGACGGTGGCGGGACCATGGCCTCATTTCCACCACGGAGCCATCCCATGCGTGCCATCCAGCTTTCCGCCTTCGGCCTGGACCATCTCGACCCGGTTGACTTGCCCACACCGCGCCCCGGCCCGCGCGACGTGCTGGTGCGGATGGAAGCGGCCTCGCTCAATTTCCGCGACCACATGCTGGTCAATGGCGACCTCTACCGCGGCGTGCCGCTGCCGATCGTGCCGGTGTCCGACGGGGCCGGCACGGTGCAGGAAGTGGGCGGGGCGGTGACCCGCTTCAAGCCCGGCGACCGCGTCACCACGTTCTACAAGTCGCGCTGGATCGCCGGCGCCATGCGGCCGGAGTGGGAGGGCGCCGAGATCGGCGGCCCCCATCCCGGGGTGATGCGCGAGTTCGCCTGCTTCGACCAGTACTCGCTGGCACGTGCGCCGGCGCACCTCACCAGCGTGCAATCAGCCACGCTGCCGATCGCCGCACTCACTGCCTGGCAGGCGCTTGAGCTGGCTCACATCACCACCGGGCAGACCGTGCTGCTGCTGGGGACCGGCGGCGTGTCGCTGTTCGCGCTGCAGTTCGCCAAGTTGCGCGGCGCCAGGGCGATCATGCTGTCCTCCAGCGACGCCAAGCTCGAACGCGCCAAGGCGCTGGGCGCGGACGTCGGCATCAACTACGCGAAGCACCCGCAGTGGGGGGCGCTGGTACGCGAGGCCAGCGGCGGCGCCGGCGTTGAGCTGGTGGTGGAGACAATCGGCGCGGCCACGTTCGCGCAATCGCTGGAAGCGGTGCGCATGCACGGCATGATCGCCGTGCTGGGCTGGATCGGCGGCAGCGAGGCCACCTTGCCGCTGACCCCGGTGGTGCTCAAGCGCGTGCGCGTGCAGGGCATCTCGGTGGCGTCACTGGAAGCGCACGAGCAGATGGTCGCCGCCATCGAGGCCACCGGCCTGGAACCGGTGATCGACCACGTCTACGGCTTCGGCCAGCTGCGCGAGGCGTTCGAGCAACTCGTCGCCGGCCGGCATTTCGGCAAGCTCGCGATCGACTTCAGCGCCTGAAACGACGCCGGGCCGGGCACGGCGAGATCAGCGCGGGCGCAGGCGCAAGCGGATATCCGCGCCGAGCATGCGCTGGTCGACCACCTGCAACTGCCAGCGCGAGGCCATGTCGGCCAGCGGCGGCAACTGCAGCAGCGACCGCGCGCTGTCGCCCAGCAGCAAGGGCGCGACATAGAGCAGCAGTTCGTCGACCAGGCCGGCCGCGAACAGCGCACCGCACAGGGTCGGGCCGGCTTCGACGTGCACCTCGTTGCAGCCGCGTCCGGCCAGCAGGGCGAGCACGGCGGGCAGGTCGAGTCCGTGGTCTCGTGTCGCCACCGCAAGGCGTTCCGCCCGGGCAAAGCGATCGTCTGCGCACGTTGCCGCAGCGCCATGCAGGACCAGCGTCGGCGCCGCGCCGTCCAGCACATGGCTGCCGGCGGGTGTGCGCAGTTGCCGATCCAGCAGCACGCGCAGCGGCGGCATGAATTCCTCGTCCTGCGGCAACCGGACGGTGAGCCACGGATCGTCCGCCAGCACCGTGCCGCTGCCGGTGAGGATTGCCGAGCTGCGCGCGCGCCAGCGCTGCACGTCCAGGCGCGCCGCATCGCCGGTGATCCACTTCGACTCGCCACTGGCCAGTGCGGTGCGCCCGTCCAGGCTCATCGCCAGCTTCACCCGCACGAACGGGCGGCCGCGTTCGAGACGGCCGAGGAAGCCGCAGTTCAACTCGCGCGCCGGCCCGCGCAGCAGGCCGGTTTCGACCGCAACGCCGGCGGCGCGCAACTTGTCGATGCCGCGACCGGCCACCTGCGGAAACGGATCTTCCGCGGCAATCACCACCCGCGCCACACCGGCGGCCACCAGCGCATCGGCGCATGGCGGCGTACGTCCATGGTGTGCGCACGGCTCCAGGGTCACGTAGGCGGTGGCGCCCCGCGCCCGCGCGCCCGCCTCGCGCAACGCATGTACCTCCGCGTGCGGCTCGCCGGCGCGCTGATGAAAGCCGGTACCGATCACCTCGTCGCCATGCGCGATCACGCAGCCCACGCGCGGATTCGGCTGGGTGGTGTACAGGCCGCGCTCGGCCAGGCGCAGCGCGTGCGCCATGTGGAGGTGGTCAGTGCCTGAAAATGCCATGCGTCGATTGTACGGGCCCGCTGGCGGGCGATGCTCTTGGCCGGGAATCGGCCTTTCGACAAGCTCGGGACGGTGAATTGGGGAATCGGAGAAACGGGAGCATCGCCCGCCAGCGGGCTCCTACGGTTTGCGCGTACCGCCACCGAGCAGGGGAAGCTGCAGATCGGACAGGCCCGGCAGGTCGCGTTCCAGCTTCTCGATCTCCTCGCGGAACGCGTGCACGTCCTCGAACTTGCGGTAGACCGAGGCGAAACGCACGTAGGCGACCTGGTCGAGGTTCTTCAGCTCGCGCATCACCAGCTCGCCGACCTGGCGCGAAGGCACCTCGCGTTCGCCGCTGCGACGCAGGTCGTTGACGATCGCCCGCACCGCCGCGTCCACCGCATCACTGGCCACCGGCCGCTTCTGCAACGCCCGCTCGAAACTCACCCGCAACTTGCGCTCGTCGAAGGTCTCGCGCCGCTCGCCGCTCTTCACGATCGCCGGCAACTTCAGCTCGGCCGTCTCGAACGTGTTGAAGCGCTCGCCGCACTGCGGACACTCGCGCCGCCGCCGCACGGTCGAACCGTCCTCGGTCAGGCGCGAGTCGATCACGCGCGTGTCTTCGTGCTGGCAGAAGGGGCAATGCATGGGTCAGGAATGAGGGTAGAGAAGTGAGTAACGAGAGAACAGCATCAACGCCGACTTTCTCTCACCTCTCACTCCTCTTCACCCACTTCTCGCTCAGCCGTAGACCGGGAATTTGCGGCACTGCGCCGTCACCGCGTCGCGCACGCGGGCGATCACGGCGGCGTCGTTCGGGGCGTCGAGCACGTCGCAGATCCAGCCGGCCAGGGCCACGCAGTCGGCTTCCTTGTAACCGCGGGTGGTGGCGGCGGGGGTGCCTACGCGCAGGCCGGAGGTGACGAAGGGCTTTTGCGGGTCGTTCGGCACGGCGTTCTTGTTGACCGTGATGTGCGCCTTGCCCAGCGCGGCCTCGGCGTCCTTGCCGGTGATCGGCTTGCCGATCATGTCGACCAGCATCAGGTGGTTCTCGGTGCCGCCGGAGACGATCTTGTAGCCGCGTTCGATGAAGGTCTTCGCCATTGCCTTGGCGTTCTTCACCACCTGCGTCTGGTACTCCTTGAACGCCGGTTCCAGCGCTTCCTTGAACGCCACCGCCTTGGCCGCGATCACGTGCATCAGCGGGCCGCCCTGGATGCCGGGGAACACGATCGACTGCAGCTTCTTCTCGATCTCCTCGCCCGCGCCCCTGCTCACGATGATGCCGCCGCGCGGGCCGCGCAGGGTCTTGTGGGTGGTCGAGGTGACCACGTGCGCGTGCGGCAGCGGGCTCGGATAGACGCCGGCGGCGACCAGGCCGGCGACGTGGGCCATGTCGACGAAGAACAGCGCGCCGACCGAATCGGCGATCCGGCGCATGCGCGCCCAGTCGACCACCTGCGAGTAGGCGCTGAAGCCGCCGACCAGCATCTTCGGCCGGTGTTCGGTGGCCAGGCGCTGCAACTCGTCGTAGTCGATCAGGCCGTTCTCGTCGACGCCATACTGCACCGCGTTGAACAGCTTGCCGGAGATGTTGACCTTGGCGCCGTGGGTGAGATGGCCGCCATGCGCGAGCGACATGCCCAGGATGGTGTCGCCCGGCTGCAGCAGCGCCAGGTACACCGCCTGGTTCGCCTGCGAACCGGAGTGCGGCTGCACGTTGGCGTAGTCGCAGTCGAAGAGCTGCTTGAGCCGCTCGATCGCCAGCTTCTCGGCCACGTCCACGTACTCGCAGCCGCCGTAGTAGCGCTTGCCGGGATAGCCCTCGGCATACTTGTTGGTGAGCTTGGAGCCCTGCGCTTCCATCACCCGCGGGCTGGCGTAGTTTTCCGAGGCGATCAGCTCGACGTGATCTTCCTGGCGCTGGCCCTCGTGGGCGATGGCCTGGGCCAGTTCGTCGTCGTAACCGGCAATCGTGCAGTCCTTGGGGAACATTCTGGCCTCGTGAAATGGCGGGTGGGCAAGTCGGAAATTGTAGCCCCGGCCGGCATTTCCGGCCACCGACACGCCGCCGACCCGGCGCAGGATGAATATTTGAATGACAGATATTGAAATCTGTCATTCAAATATCTACTATTCCCACTCCCCCGAACCGGCACACCCCATGAAACACCGCACCCTGGGCCGCAGCGGCCCGCAGGTTTCCGCCCCCGGCCTCGGCTGCATGGGCATGTCGGACTTCTACGGCGACACTGATCGCAGCGAAAGCATCGCCACCGTGCATGCCGCGCTGGACGCCGGCGTCACCCTGCTCGACACCGGCGATTTCTACGGCATGGGCCACAACGAGCTGCTGCTTGGCGAGGCGCTGGCCGGCCGCCCGCGCGACAGCTACCAGCTCAGCGTGAAGTTCGGCGCCCAGCGCGGGCCGGACGGCGCGTGGCTCGGCTACGACGCGCGCCCGGCGGCAGTGAAGACGGCGCTGGCGTATTCGCTCAGGCGCCTGCGCACTGACTGCATCGACGTCTATCGCCCCGCGCGGCTCGATCCGAACGTGCCGATCGAGGACACCGCGGGCGCCATCGCCGAGCTGGTGCAGGCCGGCTACGTGCGCCATCTCGGCCTGTCCGAAGTTGGCGTGGAAACCATCCGCCGTGCACATGCCGTGCTGCCGGTGGCCGACCTGCAGATCGAGTACTCGCTGATCTCCCGCGGCATCGAGCAGGCGATCCTGCCGGCGTGCCGCGAGCTGGGCATCGCCGTCACCGCCTACGGCGTGTTGTCGCGCGGCCTGATCAGCGGCCACTGGGCGAAGGATCGCGGCACCGACGCGCGCGACTTCCGCCAGCACAGCCCGCGCTTCCAGGGCGACAACCTCGAACACAACCTGCAGCTGGTCGACCTGCTGCGCGGCTTGGCCGAGGCACGCGGCTGCAGCGTGGCGCAACTGGCGATCGCCTGGGTGCTGGCGCGTGGCGACGACATCGTGCCGCTCATCGGCTCGCGCACCCGCGAGCGGCTGGCCGAGGCGCTGGGGGCGCTGACCGTCACGCTGGGCGCGGACGACCTCGCCGCGATCGAGCGCGCCGTGCCATCGGATGCCGCCGCGGGCGAGCGCTACGCCGCCACCCAGATGGCGATGCTCGACAGCGAACGCTGAACCACCTTTCCGCTCGACGAGGAGATCCGACATGTACGCCATCATGGACATCACCGGCCAGGTCGGCAGCGCGGCCGCGAAATACCTGCTGGAGCGCGGCCAGCGCGTGCGCGGCATCGTGCGCGGCAAGGACAAGGCCGCGGCCCGAGCCGTGCGCGGCGTCGACCTCGCGGTCGCCGAGGGAGCGGAGGCACTGGCCGCGGCATTTGCCGGAACCGAGGGCGTGTTCGTCGCGTTGCCGGCCAGTCTCGCGCCCGGTTCCGACTTCGCCGAATCGCGCGCCATGATCGCCGCACTGGCCAGCGCCCTGCGCAAAGCCACGCCAGCGAAAGTGGTGGCGCTGTCCTCCATCGGCGCACAGCACGCGCGCGACCTGGGCTTGCTCACTCCCCTGCACCTGCTGGAGCAAGCGCTGGACGCGCTGCCCCTGCCCCGCTCCCACGTGCGCGCCGCCTGGTTCATGGAGAACCTGAGCCGGCACGTGGTGCCTGCGCAACTCGAAGGCCGTCTGGAAAGTTTCCTGTCGCCGCTCGATCGGGCGATACCGATGGTCTCCACCGACGACGTCGGCCGCACCGTCGCCAGCACGCTGGAGGAAACCTGGTTCGGTCGCCGGTTGATCGAGGTCGAAGGGCCGCGGCGCTACAGCCCGCTCGACATGGCGCAGTCGTTCGCCGCGGTGCTGGAGCACGACATCGAGACGACCGCGATACCGCGCGACCAATGGGCAACGCGCTTCGCTGACGAAGGCATGCCGGCGGACCGCATCGCCGGGCACGTCGCCATGCTGGACGGCTTCAACAGCGGCTGGATCGCGTTCGAGAAGCGCGCGACGGAACACGTCTGCGGCCGCATCCCGCTGGGTTACGTGGCGGACGAACTCGTCTGTGCCACGCTCGATGTGCTTGAATCGGCGGCATGAACGACTCCGTACTCACGCCCGAACGCATCCTCGCCGCTGCCGAAGACGTGCTGCGACGCTATGGCCCCGGCAAGGCGACCGTGGTCGACGTGGCGCAGGCGCTCGGGGTCAGCCATGGCAGCGTGTACCGGCATTTCGCCAGCAAGGCGGCGCTGCGCGAGGCGGTCCTGCAGGGCTGGCTGGCACGGTCGATGGCGCCGCTGCAGGCGATCGCCAACAGCCGCACGCCACCGCCGGCACGCCTGCGCCAGTGGTTCACCGCGCTGCGCCAGACCAAGCGCGACAACGTGCTGGGCGACCCCGAGCTGTTCGCCACCTACAGCGCGCTGGCGGCGGAGGCGGGCGACGCCATCGCCGAGCACAAGGCGCGCATGCAGCAGCAGATCGCCTCGATCCTTGCCGCCGGCGTGGCCAGCGGCGATTTCCGCCCGCTCGATCCACCCGCTGCCGCACGGGCACTGTTCGACGCCACCGCGCGCTTCCACTACCCGGGCCTCTCGCACCTGTGGGACCAGCCCGGCGAGGATGCCGCGTTCACGCAGCTGCTCGACCTGTTGCTGGCCGGCCTGGCCCCGGCGCCCGCTGCGCCACGGCGGCGCAAACCGGCGCGCTGAACGGCGTAACGCCGGCGCAAGCCGCTATAATGCGTGGTTTGTCGAATTCCCTCCCCGTGCCGGTGCTCCCGGCGGCGGGGCGCACGCCTTCGGAGGTTGCATGAGCTCGCAGTACATCTACACCATGAACGGGGTCAGCAAGATCGTCCCGCCGAAGCGCCAGATCATCAAGGACATTTCGCTCAGCTTCTTCCCCGGCGCGAAGATCGGCCTGCTCGGCGTCAACGGCGCGGGCAAGTCCACCGTGCTGCGCATCATGGCCGGCGTGGACACCGACTTCCAGGGCGAGGCGCGCGCGCAGCCCGGCACCAAGGTCGGCTATCTGGCGCAGGAGCCGGATCTGAACCCGGACAAGACCGTGCGCGAAGTGGTCGAGGAAGGCGTGGCCGAAATCCTCGATGCGCAGAAGCGGCTCGAAGAGGTCTACGCCGCCTATGCCGAAGACGGTGCCGATTTCGACGCGCTGGCCAAGGAGCAGGAGAAGCTGGAAAACCTGCTGGCCGCCAACGACGCCCACGCGCTGGAGCGCCAGCTCGAGGTGGCCGCCGACGCGCTGCGGCTGCCGCCGTGGGATGCGAAGATCGGCCCGCTCTCCGGCGGCGAGAAACGCCGCGTGGCGCTGTGCCGCCTGCTGCTGTCCAAGCCGGACATGCTGCTGCTGGACGAGCCGACCAACCACCTGGACGCCGAATCGGTGGACTGGCTGGAAAAATTCCTGCACGACTATCCCGGCACCGTGGTGGCAGTCACCCATGACCGCTACTTCCTCGACAACGCCGCCGAGTGGATCCTCGAACTCGACCGCGGCCGCGGCATTCCGTGGAAGGGCAACTACACCGAATGGCTGGAGCAGAAGGACGCCCGCCTGAAGCAGGAAGCGAACCAGGAGAAGTCGCGCCAGAAGGCGATCGCGAAGGAGCTGGAGTGGGTGCGTTCGGCCGCCAAGGGCCGCCAGTCCAAGGGCAAGGCCCGCCTGGCCCGCTTCGAGGAGCTGAACTCGGTCGACTACCAGCGCCGCAACGAGACGAACGAGATCTTCATCCCGCCGGGCGAGCGGCTGGGCCAGGAGGTGATCGAGTTCAAGAACGTCACCAAGTCGTTCGGCGACCGCGTGCTGATCGAGGACCTGTCGTTCAAGGTGCCGCCGGGCGCGATCATCGGCGTGATCGGCCCGAACGGCGCCGGCAAGTCCACCATGATGAAGATGATCATGGGCAAGGAGACGCCGGACTCGGGCGAGGTGAAGCTGGGCCACACCACCAAGCTCGCCTACGTCGACCAGTCGCGCGACGCGCTCGACCCGAAGAACAACGTGTGGCAGGAGGTGTCCGGCGGCTCGGACATCCTCACCATCGGCAACTTCGAGATCCAGTCGCGCGCCTACATCGGCCGCTTCAACTTCAAGGGCACCGACCAGCAGAAGATCGTCGGAAGCCTGTCCGGCGGCGAGCGCGGTCGCCTGCACATGGCCAAGACCCTGCTGCAGGGCGGCAACGTGCTGCTGCTCGACGAGCCGTCCAACGACCTGGACGTGGAAACCCTGCGCGCGCTGGAAGATGCCCTGCTCGAATTCCCCGGCTCGGCGATCGTGATCTCGCATGACCGCTGGTTCCTCGACCGCATCGCCACCCACATCATCGCGTTCGAGGGCGACTCGCACGTGGAGTTCTTCCCCGGCAACTACAACGAGTACGAAGCCGACAAGAAGCGCCGCCTCGGCGACGAAGGTGCGCGGCCGCACCGGGTGAAGTACAAGAAGCTGGCCTGAGAGCAGGAGTGAGTGGAGAGGAGTGAGAAAAGAGAGATAAAGCGTCGACGAACCCGCCTTCTCTCGTTTCTCACTCTTCTTCACCCGTTTCTCGAACGGAGATCCCGATGCACTTCATGCAGTCACTGCAGCAAGCCTGGACCCGCAACGACTCGCTGGTTTGCGTCGGCCTCGATCCGGAACCGACGAAATTCCCCGCGCATCTGCGTGACACGCCCGACGCGGTGTTCGATTTCTGCCGCGCCATCGTCGACGCCACCGCCGACCTGGTCTGCGCGTTCAAGCCGCAGATCGCGCATTTCGCCGCGCTGCGTGCGGAGGAAACGCTGGAGCGGCTGATCGCGCACATTCATGCGCAGCATCCCGGCGTGCCGGTGATCCTCGACGCCAAGCGCGGCGACATCGGTTCCACCGCGCAGCACTACGCCACCGAAGCATTCGAGCGCTATCGCGCCGACGCGGTGACCTTGAACCCCTATCTGGGCCGCGATTCGATCCAGCCGTTCCTCGATCGTGCCGACAAGGGCGTGATCCTGCTCTGCCGCACCTCCAACCCCGGCGGTGCGGATTTCCAGGCACTGGATTGCGGCGGGCAACCGCTCTACCTGCGCGTAGCCGAAACCATCGCCCGCGACTGGAATGCGCACGGCAACTGCGCGCTGGTGACCGGTGCCACCTGGCCCGAGGAAATCCGCCAGGTACGTGCACTGATCGGCAACATGCCATTGCTGGTGCCGGGTATCGGCGCGCAGGGCGGCGACATCGAGGCGGTGATGCACGCGGGCCGCACCCGCGAGGGCCTCGGCCTGATGATCAACTCCTCGCGCGGCATCATCTACGCCGGCTCCGGCGAGGACTTCGCCGCCGCCGCGCGCGCCGCCGCCAGCGAGCTGCGCGGGGCGATCAACCGCTGCCGCTGAGCGGCGTCACTCTCGCATCAGGATGCGAAGCGACCGGCAACCAGCGAAGAAAAACGCCGGGACGCCGGTCAGCCGGTCGCCATCTTCGCCGCCTGCAGCGCCTTCGCCTTCAGGTCGAGCGTATCGGCCGCATCCAGCAACGCCCGCGCAAAGCTGCGCACCTCGGCCGGACGCAGGGCGTACCAGCTGCCGCCGGTGCTGGCCTCGCCCACGTTGCGTCCCGCGCGCGACACACAATGCGGCCGGAAAATCACCATGCCGGTCAGCGGCTCCGAACTGATGTCCGCAGACACGATCTGCAGGTGTGTGTCGTCTTCTTTCTTCACCGAAGCTCTCCCGGACGGACAGCCGTCTTCCGGACACTTTACGCCGCCGGGCATTCAGGGATTGTTGGCCGCCCCGCCAGCGAACCGAACCGAAGGGAACCGGCGTCGACAGGCGCTGCCATATCCGGCGCGGCGTGGGCGCGCGCCGGTCGGACCGGCGCATGTGCCATGGGCGCTCCCGCAACCGATTGCCGAGCTGGCCGCACTGGCTGCGATGAGCGAACGCAGCTTCATGCGCCACTTCAAGCAGGCCACCGGCACGAGTCCGGCGCATTGGCTGATCGGTGCGCGGGTGGATCGTGCGCGCGAATTGCTGGAAAGCTCGACGCTCTCCATCGGCGCGATTGCCTTGCATTGCGGCCTCGGCAGCGCGATCACTTGCGCCATCATTTCCGGCGCAGGCTGGCGATCAGTCCGACGGCTTGTCGATCGCGCTTCGTGCAGACTCGCCGCGGCTGATCGGTCGCAGGCACCGCCCCCGCACGTTTCAGCGCACGTGCACCCAGTACACGCGGGTGCCGTTGGCACGATCCTCCGCACGGTGACCTTCGCGACCTTCCACCACGGTGCCCCAGTTTGAGCGCAGCGAACCCAGCACGATGCGGTCGATGCGCAGCTTCTCGCCGGCCTGGATGAGGAAGTTCGCCTCGATCACCATCACGCCCTCGCGCTCGAACACCAGGGTGGCGCCGCGCACCGCGCCCGCGCCCCAGCCGATGTGCAGCTCGCACGGTACCGGCGAGAACACACCGCGGTTGTCGAGGCTCCAGCCTTCGGTCTTGCCCAGCAGCGATTGCAGCTCCGGGTGGCTCCAATCGACGTTGTTGCCCGATGGGGGCTTGGCGTGATGGTTCATGAGCATAGCTCCTCGCACGCGTGGGCAGCCACCGGGAAGGCGAGGCTTCCCGGCCGGTCGGTTCCGCCATGCAGATGGCCAAAGCGTGGGCTCATGGCCTCGGTAACGGCAGGCCCGCCCGCCACTTGAGCGGCGCGTTCAGGCATCTGCTGGCGGCTGACCCGGAAACAGCACGTCGGTGTAGCCGAACTTGCTGAAATCGGTGATGCGCGAGGGGTAGAGGCGACCGATCAGGTGGTCGCATTCGTGCTGCACCACGCGCGCGTGGAAACCCTCGGCGGTGCGTTCGATGCGCTGGCCGCGCGGGTCGAGGCCCTGGTAGCGGATCAGCGAAAAACGGCTCACCGCGCCGTTCAGTCCGGGCACGGACAGGCAGCCCTCCCAGCCCACCTCCATGTCCTGCGACAACGGGGTGATCACCGGATTGAGCAGGATCGTCTGCGGCACCTCGGGGGCGTCGGGATAGCGCTCGGAATGCTCGAAGCCGAAGATCACCAGCTGCAGGTCCACGCCGATCTGCGGCGCGGCCAGGCCCACGCCGTCGGCAGCGCGCATGGTCTCGAACATGTCCTTGATCAGCATGTCGAGCTCCGCGCTGCCGAGCATCGCCGGGGGCACCGGCGGCGCGATGCGCAGCAGCCGGGGGTCACCCATCTTGAGGATCTCGTGGATCATGCCTGCCTCGCCTTCGCCATGCCGCCCATCCTGCCCGCGTCCACGTGAACGCGGCATGTGTTGCCGCGGTCGCGGCTGCCGTCAGCGGCCGAACACTTTCTTCAGCAGATCAGTGGTGCGCGCGCCGGGGTTGGTCCGGATGGATTGCTCCTGCGCGCCGATCTCGGTGAACAGGCCGTCGAGGGTCTTCGCGGTGACATAATCGTCCAGGTCCAGGTCCAGCGCCGTGCCGCCGTGCGCCGACTTGTCATGGTCGAGCGCACCCAGCAGGCCGCCCAGCGCACCGCTGCTGCTGCCGGACATGAACGCCTTGTATTTCTGGGTGACGCCGACGCTGTCGGTGGCCTTGGCGACGATCGGATGGATGCGCGCCGTCAGCGCCTCGCCGGCGACGCGGCGGAAGTAGTCGGTGGCTGCGTGGTCGCCGCCAGTGAGGATGCCGCGCGCGTCGTCGAGCGTCATCTTGCGGATGGCGTCGCCGAAAATCTCGGCCACCTGCGGCACCGCCTTTTCCGCCGCGCGGTTCATGCTCAGCTCGAACGCGTCCACCTTGGCGCCCTGGCCGAGCTGGCGCGCCAGCTTGCCGGCCTGCTCCAGCTTGCCCGGGAGCGGGATGCGCACCTTGGGCTTGTTCCAGAAACCGCCGTCGCGGCCGAGGTTGTTGATCGCGCTGGTGGTGCCCTTGGCCAGCGCCTCCTTGAGGCCGGCGGCGATGTCGCTGCTCGGCAGGTTGCTGCCCTTCGCCGGCGTGGCGTGGGTGGATTGCCTGGCCTTGTTCAACAGGTCCTTGAACTGGCTGGCGTTGGCTGCGGGGGTGCCCGCGGCGAGGAGGAATACGGCCAGGAAACTGCAATGTGCCAGGACGCGCATGACGAACTCCTCGCAATCGACAGGGCGGCCAGTGTAGCGCCGCCATGCCTCCCGCAACGAAGCCGGGCGCGCCTGCCATTCGACCAATGGCTAATGCCGGCGCGCGGCTTCCGGGATTGACCCCCGCCGCCGGCAGGACGATTCTTGCGGCATTGCCGAGGAGAACCGCCATGCAAGTCGCCGTGCGCAGATCCGGTGTCGCCAGCAAGCTGGTATGGGCCGCCGTCGCCATCATCGGTGCAACCTGCCTCGGCGTGGTGGCGCTCAGGCGCGGCGAACCGGTCAACGCGATCTGGCTGGTGGCCGCGGCCATCGCGGTGTTCTCGATCGGCTTTCGCTTCTACGGCAAGTTCGTCGAGCACTCGGTGCTGCGGCTGGACCCGACGCGCGCGCCACCCTCGGTACTGCGCAATGACGGGCTCGACTACGTGCCCACCGACAAGTGGGTGGTGTTCGGCCATCACTTCGCCGCGATCGCCGGCGCCGGCCCGCTGGTCGGCCCGGTGCTGGCCGCGCAGATGGGCTATCTGCCCGGCACCTTGTGGATCCTGTTCGGCGTGGTGTTCGCCGGCGCGGTGCAGGACTTCATGATCCTCGGCCTCTCGCTGCGCCGCGACGCCCGCTCGCTCGGCCACATGCTGCGCGAGGAACTCGGCCCGTTGCCCGGCCTGGTGGCGATGATCGGCGTGCTGGTGCTGATGATGATCGTGCTGGCGGTGCTGGCGCTGGTGGTGGTCAAGGCGCTCACGCACAGCCCGTGGGGCACCTTCACCGTGGCCTGCACCATCCCGATCGCCTTCCTGATGGGCGGCTACATGCGCTGGTTCCGGCCGGGACGCATTCTCGAAGTGTCGATCATCGGCCTGATCCTGCTGCTGCTCTCGATCTGGGCCGGCAAGTTCGTGGCGGACTCGGCCACGCTGGCGCCGCTGTTCGACATGGATGCCAAGGCGCTGGCCTGGTGGCTGATCGGCTACGGCTTCGTCGCCTCGGTGCTGCCGGTGTGGCTGCTGCTGGCGCCGCGCGATTACCTTTCCACCTTCCTCAAGATCGGCACCATCGCGCTGCTGGCGCTGGCCATCCTGATCACCGCACCGGACCTGCAGATGCCGGCGGTGACGCGTTTCATCGACGGCACCGGCCCGGTGTTCGCCGGCGACCTGTTCCCGTTCCTGTTCATCACCATCGCCTGCGGCGCGGTGTCGGGCTGGCACTCGATCATCGCCTCGGGCACCACGCCCAAGCTGCTCGCCAACGAGGGCCAGGCGCGCATGGTCGGCTACGGCGGCATGCTGATGGAGGCGTTCGTGGCGATCATGGCGCTGATCGCCGCCACCTACCTGCACCCGGGCGTGTACTTCGCGATGAACTCGCCGAGCGCGATCATCGGCAGCACGGTGCAGGACGCGGCCACCACGATCAGCCAGTGGGGCTTCGTGGTGACGCCGGAGCAGTTGCTGCAGACCGCGAAAGACATCGGCGAAAACAGCATCCTCAGCCGCGCCGGCGGCGCCCCCACGCTGGCGGTGGGCATGGCGCAGCTGCTGCACAACATCATGCCCTCCGGCGGCCTGATGGCGTTCTGGTACCACTACGCGATCCTGTTCGAGGCGCTGTTCATCCTCACCACGGTGGACGCCGGCACGCGCGTGGGCCGCTTCATGATCCAGGAGATCGCCGGCCTGATCCACAAGCCGCTGCAGGAAACCGATTCATGGGCCGGCAACCTGCTGGCCACCGCGATCTGCGTGCTCATCTGGGGCTACTTCCTGTACCAGGGTGCGGTCGACCCGCTGGGCGGCATCAACACCTTGTGGCCGCTGTTCGGCATCGCCAACCAGATGCTCGCCGCGATCGCGCTGATGCTGGCCACCGTGGTGGTGGTGAAACTCAAGCGCGAGCGCTACGTGTGGGTGCCCGGCATCCCCGCGCTGTGGCTGATCGTCTGCACGCTCACCGCCGGCTACCAGAAACTGGTCGGCCCGATAAGCTTCACCGCGGCGGCCAACAAGTACGCCGACGCCATGCAGCAGGGCCAGTTGCTGGCGCCGGCCAAGACCACCGCCGCCATGCAGCAGATCGTCACCAACAACTACGTCGACATGGTGCTCACCGGCCTGTTCATGGCGCTGGTCGTGGTGATGGTGCTGTTCTCCCTGCGCTCGCTGGTCAAGGCCTGGCGCACCAACCACCCGACCGCGCACGAGGAACCCTACGTGGCGCTGAGCAGCGTGGCCGGCTGAGATGAACGCGACGTTCCGGTCCGTGCGCAAGTGGGCGGTGCAAACCGCCCGCCTGTGCTGCGGCATCCCCGACTACGACGGCTACGTGAAGCACCTGCGCGAGCACCATCCCGAGCGCAAGGTGCCGAGCTACAGCGAGTTCTTCCGCGAGCGCCAGGAAGCGCGCTACAAGGGTGGCGGCGGGCGCTGTTGCTGAGCGTCCGCGCGGCACGGCGTGCCGGCTTCAGGGTTTGCGCGCCACGACGATCTGGCTGATCGGCATGAACTCGTCCAGCTGCTGCTTGAGCTGCGCGCCCTGCGGCATGTCCAGCAGCGCCTGCCAGGCCGCGGTCCAGTGATCGAGTACCGGATGCGCGGGGTCATGCAGCTCCACCCGGCAACCCCAGAACAGCGCCCACCAGATCGACCAGAAAAAGCCGTGCTGGGTGTGCTCCACCACCACCAGGCCAGCCTCGCCGATCCATTGCGCGAACTCGTCGCGTCCGATCACCCGCAGTGCGCCACCGGGCAGCTCGCGGTACTCCGGCGGCAACACCTTTTCCTGCAGCGTCTCCTGCAGCGCGCCGGGCACGCTGAGCAGGTAGATGGCGCCCGATGCGCCGACACGGAACAGCTCGGCCAGCACCTGACGCGGGTCGTCGACGTGCTGCAGCACCTCGGTGCAGATCACCCGCGTGGCGATGCCGTCGTCCAGCGGCAGCGGGTTCGCGTCGCTGACCAGCGCGGTCTGCGTGCCGCAGCCCTCGACGCTCAGCCGGGCGCGCACCTCGCGGATCACCTGCGGCTCGCGGTCGATGGCGTAGACGCGGGCACCGTGGCGCGCGCAGAACACGCTGTTGACCCCGGCGCCGCAGCCAACGTCCACCACCACGTCACCGGCGCCGATCGGCACGCCGCGGAACAGCTCGCCGCTGTCCTCGCGATACCAGCCGCCGAGTTTCGCGTCGCGCAGGCCGACCGCCGACGGGCCATGCGGCGCGGGCTCGTCCACGGCGGTGGAATGCTCGACGGGATGGGGCATGGCTGGCCTCCGGAACGGGTAAACGAAGAGTGGGGCACGCGCGCATCCTCCACGAACGAACCCGGTGCGCCACCCGGTCCGCGCAGTGTGGCACTGCGAAGCGTGCGAGGCATGCCGCCGGCACGCGCCGGACCGGCGACAATTCCGGCCGATCCCCCCCGCTGCCACCCGATCTCCGCCTGGCCACGGCAAGTTCTTCTGCGAGCGCAAGAAAGCGCGCTGCAAGGGCGACGGCGGGCGCTGTTGCTGGAGGAAGAACCCAGTCGGGTCCCTTGTATCGGAAACCCCGGCAGACCCGGCACCTATTCCGACTCGCGTCAGCGGAACAGAACTCCGGGCGTATCGAACGACGCCGCCCTGCGCTGGATCAACTCCGTCTTGATGACCCGCTCCAGGTCATCCGCAAACCCGCGCATGGCACTCTCGCTGCCGAAGGAGGCGGTCATGGCGTTTCTACGGGTGCCGGGCCCGCCGGCCAGCGCTTTCGCCACCACGACGCTTCCGACATACGCGTTGAACTCCTGCTCAAGCCAGCGGCACACGATCGCCGTTTCCTTGGCCTGGATATAGTCATTGGCGACGTCAATACGCGCCGATGATCGCCCCGACCATTTCGGCGACGGCGGATACAGCCCCTCGACCGCGGCGCTCCCCGGGCGCGCCATGCTCCTCGCAGTTCGTTGGTCGCGCCCGGCTTGCCGGTTGACCCAGGCTGCGGGTGCAGTGTCGTTGGCCGTGTTGGTCTCCCCACTCCAGGCAGGGTCGCCCAGACGGGACGGATGGACGAACGCACGCTGGAAAGTGAAGTGCTTGCCATGTGCCGTTGGAGTCGGTGCCTGGTACTCCGTCCCCATCAGGTCGAGCATCATCAGTCCCATCATCCAGGCACGGGCATTGCGCATCGGCTCGGCTATGAACATGACGGCAGACAGCAGCGGCAAGGCCGAGATGGTGTCAGCCGCACCAGCCGTCTGCGGGGCCGAGGCCTTCTGCGGAACCTTGCGTTTCGACTCGTCGGGGTTCATGTCGACTGTCCAGCGCGTACCCTTCGCCTGGAGTCCGCCGCCGGTTCTGGGGGCGGTTCCCTTGAGCACGCCGCGCAAGGACGCCGCGATACGCTGCGACCAGACGACGCCTTCCATGCCGGAGACCGTATTGCCTTCGTGCATGAACTTGCCGAACTCGCGATAGCTCGCACCGTCGGCCCGATTCCAGATGGTGCCGGCGCGGGCGTCGGTGCCCGAATAGCCGACGTCACACATGTAACACCCATCGGCGAAGCCGCCACTGCGTCCGTCCTTGATCTTGTGGATCAGGCGACCGGCGATGGAAAAGTACAGGTCCTGCGACCGACGGCTTGCCGCGGCCTGCCAAGCACCGGCGTAACTGCCGTACCCGCCAAGGACGTAGGGATCAGCCTGGGAGCCGCTCCCCGGAGGCGCGCTGGCACCGGCCTGCACGGCACGGGCAGCGGCATCCACCCACTCCAGCAGCGTCGAGCCGGGAATGTACAGGCTGTGCTGTTGTCGGCGTCCGGTGCTCCAGTCGGCCAGGTAGTCCACGTCGATAGCGAGATGGTCGAACATCCGTTTGTCTCCCTTTTGTCGTTCCAACAGGTGCCGGCAAGCATGCTCCGGAACTCGCATGGACTGCTCGAGTCAGAGCGGCTCCGGTCCGGGGTTGCCGGGCGCTTGTCCGTTCGTGCCGGGCTGAGTCGGCGCCGCCATGCTTCCCCCGAAGCGGCAGCCAGCGACGACCGTAGCCAATCACGACCAGCACCGACATCCGCCCGCTCAATGCAACACATCCCAAGCTCGACCGGAAAAAAGACAGGCCGACCCGAGGCGCCACGTGACCTCGGCAAGCGACCGCCCCATCGGGGGGGGTGAGCAAGTGCTACAGGGTTGGATGATCCTCGTCGGCTGTCAAGATCGCACACAGCTCCATTTCCGCGAACTCGTGCCATCACGCACAGGCGGCACCACGCCTGATCGGCGAGAATGTCTGCTGCCCATGTCTTCCCCGCCCATGCCCAACTCCGAATCCGTCGACGCAGCCACCCCCGCGGCGACCGCACGCGGCCAGCACCACGCCGGCCTGCGCGTCATCGCGATCTACGAGATCATCAAGACCGCGTGCCTGCTGCTGGTGGCGCTGGCGGCGTTCCACTTCTATCGGCAGCAGAACTTCGAGCAACTGGTGCACTGGCTGGAGCACCTGTCGCTGGCCGACAGCAACGGCCTGCGCTGGAAACTGGTGGAACTGCTGCACCAGCTCGGCCCCGGCAAGTTCGAGGCGGTGGGGCTGGTGGCGCTCGGCTACGCGGTGCTGTTCGGCATCGAGGGCGTGGGCCTGTGGCTGGGCAAGCACTGGGCCGAGTGGTTCACCGTGATCGCCACCGGTTCGCTGATCCCGCTGGAACTGTACGAGACGCTGTACCACTTCGGCTGGATCAAGCTGGCCACCCTGGTCGGCAACGTGGCGATCATCGTCTACCTGGTACGCATCGCGCTGCAGCCGGGTGTCGCCCCGCCCGCAGGGGAACGCCCTCACACCTCGTGATGCACCGCCTCGGCCGGCGGCTCATCGCGCCGCGGCAGCAGCTCCACCAGGTACATCGCCGCCAGTACCAGGCCACCGCCGGCGAGCATGCGCCAGGTCAGCGCATCGACGCCGAGCAGTACGGCGAAGGCGGCGGCGAACACCGGCTCGGTGGTCATCACGATGGCGGCACGTGCCGCCGGCAGATGCGATTGCGCCCAGGTCTGCATCACCATCGCGCCGGCGCCGGCGATCAGCGCCATGTACAGCACGACGAACCAGGCGCCGGGGTCCGGCGGCAACATCGGACCGTGCGGCAAGGTGGCCAGCGAGCAGACCCCGGCGATCGCCACCATCTGCACGGCCGACAGGCCGAACGCCTCGCCGCGGCGGGACCACTGCCCAAGCAGCACGATGTGCAGCGCGTAGCACGCCGCCGACGCCAGGGTCAGCCACACGCCCAGGTTGATCTCGAAGCCGTCGAGCGTGAGCAAGGCCAGGCCCGCGGTGGCCACGGCGATGGCCAGCCACACGCTGGCCGCGACGCGCTGGCGCAGCACCAGCAGTGCAAGGATCGGGGTGAACACCACGTACATGCCGGTGGCGAAGCCGCTGACGCTGGGCGAGATCAGCGCCAGTCCCCAGGTCTGCACCAGCTGCCCGACACCGTAGATCACGCCGAGCAGCAGGCCGCGCCGGGTCTGCAAAGCGCCGAGCCGCCACGCCTGCCGCCCGAACAGGAGCACCATCGCCAGCGCCGCCATGACGAAACGCACGGCCAGGAAATCGGCCACCGGCATGCGCCCGAGCACGTCCTTGATCAGCACGAAGGTCGAGCCCCACACCGCCGTCATCGCGATCAGGCCGAGAGTGGCGAGGATGGTCAGGGTGCGTGGGGTCATCGGCGAGGAGTGCGTGGAGAGGAGTGAGGAGTGAGAGAACGACAGCGGCGCGACGAGGCGATGTTGCCTCTGGCTTTCCTCACTTGCTTCTCGTTTTCAGCCGCCACCATTGGCCGGGGACCTGCAGCACGAAGTGCGTCCAGATGCCCAGCCACACCACCGCCGACACGAACGGGTTGCGCGCAGCCGGATCATGCTGGCGGAACCAGCGCCACATGCCGCGGTGCTTGTGCCGGCTGACGAACACCGGGCGATGGCGGCTGGAGCTGCCCTTGCCATGGGCCACGCGCACGTCGCCGGCAAGCAGCACCTGGTAGCCGATGTCGCGCACGCGGCGGCACAGATCCAGATCTTCGCAATGCAGGAAGTATTTCTCGTCGAAGCCGCCGAGGCGCTCGAACATCTGGCGAGTCAGCAGCATCAGCGCACCGGAAACCGCCTCGCACTCGATCAGCTCGGCGGGAATCTCGCCGCCGACTTCCACCGTCTCGCCGGGCCGGCCGAGCAGTGTGTTGAGCGACCGGCGCAACAGCGGATCGCGCCGCCGCGAAGCAGGGTCGGGCCGACCCTCCGCGTCGCACACCACCGCGCCGATCAGGCCGGCCTTCGGATGCGCGGCCTGCACCGCCAGCAACCGCCTGAGGTCGTCCTCGCCGATCAGGCAATCGGGGTTGAGGATCAGCAGCGCGCGGCCGCCGGCCTGCTTCGCGCCCAGGTTCACCGCCGGGCCGAAGCCGATGTTGCGATGGCTGTAGATCAGCTTGAGCCGCTCGTCGTGCTCGTACGCCCGCGCGATCGCGGGCGGCACGCCATCGTGCGAAGCGTTGTCGACCAGGATCAGTTCCAGCGGCAGCCGGCAGGCAAGCACCTGGCGCACGCAATCGCGCAGATCCGGGCCGCTGTCGGCCGCCACCACGATCACGCTGAGCGCCGGCGAGGACGAGGACGGAGGAATGGCAGGCATGTTCACCGCGCGAAGTATGCGCGGAGACGCGCAGCACGTGAACCTCCGGTTCCCCGCGCGCAGGAGCCCGCTTGCGGGCGATGCCCTTGGGCCGGGAATGGGGAATGGGGAATCGCAGAAGCAAAAGGGAAAGCATCGCCCGCGAGCGGGCTCCTACGGGGTGTGGGGAGGGTCTGGTGGTTCGTCGGCGTC
Source organism: Rhodanobacter sp. UC4437_H4 (assembly GCF_052978425.1). NCBI lineage: Bacteria > Pseudomonadati > Pseudomonadota > Gammaproteobacteria > Lysobacterales > Rhodanobacteraceae > Rhodanobacter > Rhodanobacter sp. UC4437_H4. Next base: position 3,346,097 of record NZ_CM129673.1, on the reverse strand, counting down.
GTGGCCCAGCACGGCGGCCAGCGCCAGCGGCATGGTGCCTTCGCGGCGGCTGAGCCAGGGTTGCTCGCGGTGCCAACCGCACAGTTGCCAGCCGCGCAGGCGGTGCCGTCGATCGCGCTGGCGATCCCACAGCAGTACGCCGCGCTTGCCGCTGCAGGCGACAAACCAGCGACCGGCGGGACTGAAGGCGATGCGGGTGACGCCGTCCCGCATTTCGACGCGGGTGCCATCGTCGAAACGACAGCCGCCGGGCTCGCCATGCACCGCCCCGCCGAGGGGGTCGGGCAGCTCGCCACGCGCTTCATGCCATTGCGGCGGCGACAGCTCGATGATCTCGGCCGGCGGTCCGATCGGTGCGTGGGCGAGTTCGGGCCATTCCGCGGCGGGCGGCCCGGCGGGCGCACGGCGCAAGTCCCGATCAAGCCAGGCTTCCAGCCCGGCCAGCAAGGTGTAACCGACCAGCGCGCCGAGCAGGGCCGCGCCCCAGGCGAAGGCATCGCCACCCAGGATGCGTTGCAGGGCAAACAACCAGCCCGGCAGGCCCCAGCGCAAGGCGCTCCGGATCAGCGCGGCATGCGCAGTTGCCAGCCGATGCTGCAGCAGCAAGACCGCCGCGGCGAGCGCCAGCAGGATCGGCAACCCCAACCACCACGGCAGCAACGCCAGCAGCACCACCCACAGCGCGGTGCGGCCGGCGAACATCCACGCGGGGCGACGCCGAGTCATCGCTGACGCCAGCGCCACATGCCGTCGATCAGCCGCACCACACGCGTGCGTTGCGGAACATCCGCATCCACGGCGAATCCTCGCCCCACGACTCCGGGTGCCAGCTCATCTGCACGCTGCGGAACACCCGCTCCGGGTGCGGCATCATGATCGTCACGCGCCCGGCGGCGGCGGTGAAGCCCGCCAGGCCGCCGGGCGAACCGTTGGTGTTGAGCGGGAAGTTCTCGGTCGGCTTGCCGCGGTTGTCGACGAAGCGCACCGCGCCATGCGATTTCGACGGGCTGCACGCTTGCGGAAAACTCACCCGCCCCTCGCCGTGCGCCACCGCCACCGGGATGCGCGAGCCGGCCATGCCCTGGAAGAAGATGCTGGGCGAATCGAGCACCTCCAGCGTGGCCACGCGCGACTCGTACTGCTCCGACGCATTGCGCAGGAACTTCGGCCAGTGCTGCGCGCCGGGGATGATCTCCTTCAGTTGCGACAGCATCTGGCAACCGTTGCACACGCCCAGCGCGAACTTCGTCTCGTCGGCGAAGAACGCCTCGAACTGCGCACGCAGCATGTCGTTGTAGAGGATCGACGTGGCCCAGCCGCGACCGGCGCCGAGCACGTCGCCGTAGGAGAATCCGCCGCAGGCGGCGAAGCCGCGGAAGTCGGCCAGCTTCACTCGGCCGCTGGCGAGATCGGACATGTGCACGTCGACCGCCTCGAAACCGGCGCGCGTGAACGCGGCGGCCATCTCGACCTGGCCGTTGACGCCCTGCTCGCGCAGGATCGCCACGCGCGGCCGCGGGCCCTTGGCGATGAGCGCGGCGGCAACGTCCTCGGCCGGGTCGAACGCCAGCCTGGGGCTGATGCCGGGATCGGCGTCATCCATCCGCCACTCCAGCTCGGCATCGGCGCTCTGCGGGTTGTCGCGCAGGCGCTGCATGGCGTGGCTGGTTTCGTTCCACGCCTTGTACAACTTGCTCCAGTTCCACTTGACGAAGACTTCGTCGCCGAGGAACAGCTTGATGCCGAGCTTCTCCTTCGGCCGGCCGACGCGATGGCTGATGCCGGCCAGGCCGAACTTCACCAGCAGCGACTCGAATGCCTCGCGGTTGGCCTCGGCCACCTGCACCACGGCGCCCAGTTCCTCGCTGAACAGCGCGCGCAAGGTGGCTTCGGCCCAGCCGTCGAGATGCAGCTCCAGGCCGCAGTGGCCGGCGAAGGCCATCTCCAGCAAGGTGGTGATCACGCCGCCGTCGGAGCGGTCGTGGTAGGCCAGCAGCAGGCCATTCGCATTGGCCTGCTGAACCAGTTCGAACAGCGCCTTGAGGCGCTTGGCATCGTCCAGGTTGGGCGGGATGCCGCCGGAGCGATTGAACACCTGGGTCAGCGCCGAGCAACCGAGGCGATCGCGCCCGGCACCCAGATCGATCAGCCACAGGTCGGTGGCGCCGCGGTCGAGCTTGAGTTGCGGCGTCAGCGTGCGGCGCGCGTCGCCGACGCGGGCGAAGCCGGTGATCACCAGCGACACCGGCGACACCGTGCGCTGCTCCTGCGCGCCGTCCTTCCACACCGCCTGCATCGACAGCGAATCCTTGCCGACCGGGATCGAGATCTGCAATTGCGGACACAGTTCCATGCCCACCGCCTTCACCGCGTCGAACAACGCGGCGTCCTCGCCCGGATGATTCACCGCGGCCATCCAGTTGGCCGACAGGCGCACCTCGCCGAGGCTGGCGATCGGTGCGGCAGCCAGGTTGGTGATCGCCTCGCCCACCGCCAGGCGCGCCGCGTCGGCGCTGTCGAGCACGGCCACCGGCGCGCGCTCGGCCATCGCCATCGCCTCGCCGGCATAGCCGTCGAAATCGGCGAGCGTCACCGCGCAATCGGCTACCGGCACCTGCCACGGACCGACCATCGGGTCGCGGTGGTTGAGCCCGCCGACGGTGCGGTCGCCGATCGTGATCAGGAAGCTCTTGCTGCCCACGGTGGGCAGGCGCAGCACGCGCAGCAGCGCCTCGTCCAGGTCGATGCCGGTGAGGTCGGGCAGCAGGTCCACCCGCGGCGTTACCCGCACGGCGTCGCGATGCATGCGTGGCGGCTTGCCGAACAGCACGTCCATCGGCAGGTCGATGACGGTCAGCTCGCGGCGCGGATCGGTCAGCAGCAGGCGGCGCTCGAGCGTGGCCTCGCCCACCACGGCGTACGGGCAGCGTTCGCGGATGCACATGGCCTCGAATTCGGCGAGGTTCTCCTGCGCGATGGCGAGGACGTAACGCTCCTGCGATTCGTTGCTCCACACCTGCATCGGCGACAGCGAGGGATCGTCGCAGGGAATTTTCGACAGGTCGATCACGCCGCCGACGCCGGCGTCGTTGAGCAGCTCGGGGATCGCGTTGGAGAGGCCGCCGGCGCCGACGTCGTGCACGCTGACGATCGGGTTGTGCTCGCCGCGCGCCCAGCAGGCGTCGATCACTTCCTGGCAGCGCCGCTCCATCTCGGCGTTGTCGCGCTGCACCGAGGCGAAGTCCAGCTCCGCGCTCGACGCGCCGCCGGCCACCGACGAGGCGGCGCCGCCGCCCAGCCCGATCAGCATCGCCGGCCCGCCCAGCACGATCACCGCGTGGCCGGGCTGCACCGCGCGCTTCAGCACATGGTCGGGACGCAGGTTGGCGAGGCCGCCGGCGAGCATGATCGGCTTGTCGTAGCCGCGGCGCACCCCGGCCTGGCCCGGCACTTCGCTTTCCCAGGCGCGGAAATAGCCGCCCAGGCAGGGCCGGCCGAACTCGTTGTTGAACGCGGCCGCGCCCAGCGGGCCGTCGCGCATGATCTCGAATGCGCTGGCCATGCGCGGCGGCAGCGGGCGGTCCACTTCCCACGGCTGCGGCGCGCCCGGGATGCGCAGGTCGGACACCGAGAAGCCGGTGAGCCCGGCCTTGGGCTTGCCGCCGCGGCCGGTGGCGCCCTCGTCGCGGATCTCGCCGCCGGCGCCGGTGGCCGCGCCGGGCCAGGGCGCGATCGCGGTGGGATGGTTGTGCGTCTCCACCTTGATCGCGTAGTCGATGCGCTCCTCGTGCCCGCGCCACACGCGGTCGGCGGGGTCGGCGAAGAAGCGCTTGCCCGTGCTGCCCTCGATCACCGCGGCGTTGTCGCTGTAGGCAGACAGGGTATGTGCGGGCGACTGCTGGTGGGTGTGCTTGATCATGCCGAACAGGGTCTTGTCCTGTTCCTCGCCGTCGACCGTCCAGCTGGCGTTGAACACCTTGTGCCGGCAATGCTCGGAGTTGGCCTGGGCGAACATGAAAAGTTCGGCGTCGGTGGGATCGCGACCCAGCTCGGCGTAGCGTTCGACCAGGTATTCGATCTCGTCCTCGGCCAGCGCCAGGCCCAGGCGCCGGTTCGCCGCGGCGAGCGCCGCCTGCGGATCGGCGCCCAGCGCCACGTGCACCAGGTCGCCCGGCGTGCCGGCCAGGAACAGGCCTTGCGCATCGTCCAGGCGGGCCAGCACCGATTGCGTCATCGCGTCATGCAGCACACCCATGATCGCCGCATGATCCGGCGCGCCGGGTTCGGGCAGACCGCTGAGCTGCCACGCCAGCCCGCGCTCGACGCGGCGCACGTCGAAACCCGCGCCATGCAGGATGTCGGTGGCCTTGCTCGACCACGGCGAGATCGTGCCCAGCCGCGGCACCACCCACAACGTGGCCGGCTGCGGCGCGGCGTCCTTCGCCTCCAGCACGGCCAGCAGGCGTTCGCGCAGTGTGCCCTCTGGCGCCGCGTCCATGTCGAGCACGAACACATGCCAGGCGGATTGCACGCGCACGCCCCGGTGCACGGCGTCGAGCCGTGCATTGAGTCGTTCGAGGCGGAACGGCGAGAGGGCGCTTTGCCCGTCGAATGCGATCATGCGGGAAGGGGGCGCTGTGCGGAGGAAACGCCCATTCTACCCCAATGCTGCAATACGGCATAAGCCGCCCGGGCGGGATCAACCGCCCGCTTGCAGCGCCTGCAGCAGTTGCTCCGGCGTCACGTAGCCGCCCAGCACGCTGCCGTCCGGCCCGATGATCGTGGGCGTGCCGCTCACGCCCAGCTTCACGCCCAGGTCGAATTGCTGCTTCACCGGGTTGGTACAGGTCGCCGCCGGGGGCGCGTGGCCCTTGGTGGCGGCAGTGAGCGCGGCCTTGGGGTCCTTCGCGCACCATACCGAGACCATTTCCTTGTAGGTCGGGGTGAGGTTTCCGGCGGTGGTGGTCACGCCCTCGCGCGGCCAGGCCAGGTATTCCACCGCGATGCCCGCCTTGTTGAACGCGGCGATGTGCTCGTGCAGCGCGCGGCAGAAGCCGCAGTTGACGTCGGTGAACACGGTCACCGTGTACTTCGGCTGCGCCGGCGCGAACACCAGCCGCTGCGACGCCGGCACCTTGGCCAGCGCGGCCACGCGGAACTTCGCCCAGGCATCGTCGCTGAGGTTCTCGCGGCGACTCAAGTCGACCACGTCGCCGTGCATCAGGTACTTGCCGTCGGTGCTGATGTAGACCATCTGACCCGACGCGATCACCTGGTAGAAACCCGGCAGCGGTGCCGGCTGGATCGAGTCGACCACCACCTTCGACGACAGCTTGGCGATGGCCTGCTGCACCATCTGCACCGCCGCCGGCGTGATCGTGGGGCCGACCACCGGCGCGTTCGCCGGCGCGGTGGCGGCCAGCACCTGGCCGGCCCAGGCCAGCCCACCCAACAACAGCAGCTTCTTCAACATCCGACGGCCTCGGCACGTTCAGCATCGCCCGCAGGACGCGTGCGACAACGCGGCATTCTCGCACGGCGCATGGGCCGCCTTGCCCAACTGCGGCGAAACGGCGCGTACGATGGTTCAGTAGCGCAGCAAACTGTGCAGCGGGCCACGTTCCGCCCAGCGTGCGCGTCCCGCCAAGGCGTCAAGCTCGATCACCACGCCGGCGCCGACCAGCGTCGCGCCGGCCCGCTCGATCAACTCCGCCGCCGCGCACAGCGTGCCGCCGGTGGCGAGCACGTCGTCCACCAGCAGCACGCGCTGCGCCGGCTGCAACAAGCCATCGCGGATCTCCAGCCGATCCTCGCCGTACTCCAGCCGGTAATCCACCGCCTGCACCGGCGGCGGCAACTTGCCCGGCTTGCGCAGGGGCACAAAGCCGGCCTCGAGCCGCAGCGCCAGTGCCGCACCGAAGATGAAACCGCGTGCCTCCACGCCGCCCACCACCTGCACGCCGCTGTCCCGCCACGGTGCGGCCAGCGCCTCGATGCAGCGCGCGAAACCGTCGGCGTTGGCCAGCAGCGGGCTGACGTCGCGAAACATCACCCCGGCTCGGGGGAAATCGGGCACGTCGCGAATCAGCTCGGCCAGGTCTTGCATGCACGCCTCCGGGAATCGCCATCGAGGCACCCACAGTAGCAAGCGCACCGCCGGCTCGCGCTTGACCGCAGCGCAACGGGCGCGCAAGGCTGACCGCCCTGCCGCCCGCGAAGGAGAACCCCATGCACCGCAGCCGCCTGTGCAGCCTCATGATCGACTGCCACGCCGACGACCTCGGCGAAGCCGCCCGCTTCTGGTCGCGGGCACTCGGCCGCCCCATCAAGGAAGGCGCCGATCCCGCGCAGGAGAAATACGTCGGCCTGGTCACCCATGACGACGAGCCCGTCATCGAACTGCAGAAAGTCACCCACCCCAGCCGCGTGCATCTGGACATCGAGAGCGACGACATCGAGGCCGAAGTGCACCGCCTGGAAGCCCTCGGTGCGAGGAAGGTCGAAGCGATCCGCACCTGGGTGGTGATGGAAGCCCCCACCGGTCACCGCTTCTGCGTGGTGCGGCCGCAGCGCGGGGAGATGGGGGCGCATGCGAACGAGTGGCCGTGAGCGACCGATGGCTCAGCGCAAGCTGGACTTGCGCACCATCAGCTTCACCGGCAGCACCTCGCTTTCCACCGATTCGCCGCGGATCAGGCCGAGCAGGCTGTCGACGAGGACGGCACCGGCCTGGCCGGTGTCTTGCAGCACGGTGGTCAGTGGCGGGTTGACGAAGCTGGCGGTGGCGATGTCGTCGAAGCCGGCCAGGGCGACGTCCTGCGGCACGCGCAGCCCGTGATCGCTGAGCGCGCGCATGGCGCCGATCGCGATGAGGTCGCTGGCGGCGAACACGGCATCGAAGCCGGCTTCCTGCAGGATCAGCCGGCGCATGGCCTCGTAGCCGGAGTGTTCGGTGCTCTCGGCGTTCTCCTGCAGCGCGGGGTCGACCTCGACGCCGGCGGCGGTGAGTGCGTCGACGTAGCCGTTGTAACGGCCGAAGAACTCCGGGTAATGGCTGGAGGCGTCGCCGAGGAAGGCGATGCGCCGGCAGCCGCGTTCGAGCAGGTGCTCGGCCACCTGCCGCCCGCCGTAGACGTTGTCGCTGCCGAACGACACCCCGGGCTGGTCCGGCAGCACTGCGCCCCAGCGCACGAAGCGGGTGCCCTGCGCGACGAGCTTTTCCAGCTTGTCGCGGTAGGCGAGGTAGTCGCCGTAGCCGAGCAGGATCAGCCCATCGGCCTTCTTGCTGTCGGCGAAGTCGGCGTGCCAGTCGTCGGACAGCTGCTGGAACGAGATCAGCAGGTCGTGGCCCTGCAGGGCGCAGGCGCGTGTGATCGAGCCGAGCATCGACAGGAAGAACGGGTTGATGTGCGACTCGTCGGCAGTCGGGTCCTCGAAGAACAGCAGCGCCAGCGTGCCGGTATGCATCCGGCGCAGGTTCGAGGCGTTCTTGTCGAGCTTGTAGTTGAGCTGCTCGGCGGCGGCCTGCACGCGCCGCCGGGTTTCCTCATTGACCAGCGGGCTGCCGCACAGGGCGCGCGAGACCGTGGCCTGGGACACTCCGGCCAGGTGTGCAATGTCGATCGATGTGGCCTTGCCCTTCATCCGCGACCCGATCCGTCAGCATCTCGTTCAATCGCGCGCGATGAACCGTGGCCGGGCCATCGCCGTTGCCGCATCGTAGCTGCTTTGCGCGCCGCGCGTCGTAGACCGCCCGGCGCGCTTCCACGCCGAGGCAAGCGCTGGCCGGCGGCCGCGCGCCGGTACCGCCGCTGAAGCCGTGCTCCATGATCCTCATGCCTGCATGTCCTCCAGTTCCACGCCCTTGGTCTCGCGTACCGCGCGCAACACGAACACCAGCGACAGCACGGCGAACGCCGCGTACAGGCCGTAGGCAAAGGTCAGGCCCAGTTCGGCCAGTGCCGGGAAAGTGCTGGTGATGGCGAAATTGGCCAGCCACTGCGCGGAGGCGGCCACCGCCAGCGCGGTGGCACGGATGCGGTTGGGGAACATTTCGCCGAGCAACACCCACACCACCGGCCCCCAGCTCACGCCGAAGAACACCACGTAGGCGTTCGCCGCGACCAGCGCCACCATGCCGACCGCGCCGGGCAAGGTCAGCTCGGCGCCGCTGCCGACGGCCTGCGAGAAGCACCACGCCATTATCCCGAGGGTGATCGCCATGCCGGCCGAGCCGACCACCAGCAGCGGCTTGCGCCCGATCTTGTCGACCAGCGCGATCGCCACCAGCGTGACCAGCACGTTGACGATCGAGGTGACCACGGTGATGGTGAACGAGTCGGCCTCGCTGAAGCCCACCGAGTGCCACAGGGTGGCCGAGTAGTAGAAGATCACGTTGATGCCGACGAACTGCTGGAACACCGACAACGCGATGCCGATCCAGACCACCGGCAGCAAACCCGTGCCCTTGCTGCACAAATCGCGCAGGCGCGGCTTGTGCTCCGAGCGCAGGCTGGCCTCGATGTCGCCGAGTTTCTTGTCCAGCGCCGCGGTGCTGTTCATCGACAACACCTTCTGCAGCACCACCCGCGCATCGGCCAGGCGGCCCTTGGCCACCAGGTGGCGCGGCGACTCGGGCACGCCCAGCACCAGCAGGCCGTAGATCAGCGCCGGGGTGACCGCGGCGAGGAACATCCAGCGCCACGCCGGCAGGCCCAGCCACAGCACCTCGGCTGCGCCGCCGGCCGCACCGGCCAGCCATGCATCGCTCAGCAGCGCGGCGAAGATGCCCAGCACGATCGCCAATTGCTGCATCGAGCCGAGCCGCCCACGAATCCGCGCCGGCGCCACCTCGGCGATGTAGGTCGGCGCGATCACCGAAGCCACGCCCACGCCGATGCCGCCGACCAGCCGCCACAGGACCAGATCCCACACCGCCATCGCCAGGCCCGAACCGGCGGCGGCAGCCACCAGCAGCACCGCGGCCACCTGCATCGTGCGCACGCGGCCGAAGCGGTTGGCCAGCATGCCGGCGTACCACGCCCCCAGCGCCGAACCGAGCAGCGCGCAGGACACGGTGATGCCGATCTCGCCCGCGTTCAGCCCGAAATGGGCGCGGATCGCGTCGACCGCGCCGTTGATCACCGCCGTGTCGAAACCGAACAGGAAGCCGCCCAGGGCGGCGGCAGCCGAGATCAGGATCACCCGCAGCGTGGCGTGCTGGCCCAGCCCATCTGTCGCGCTCGTCGAACTCATTGCCTTCCCCAGGTCATGACAGGTCGCCGTGCCCCCGATTCTGCGGTGCACGCATCGTGCTGTCCGGTTGAATACGTATGCAGCGCCGTCAGCCCGCCATCGCCTTGCCCCACGGGCCGGTAAACGATTACGGTCGTCCCGTGGTTGCAGTATGACAGCGCTGTCAAACACGTCCAGCATAACCCGCCCGTTTCACCCTGGGAACCACCCGGGATGACCGTCGGCGCGTGTACCGGGCGCACGCCCGCAGCCAGGCGCCGAATCACTGGGGAGAATTGATCACCGCGAGGAAATCGCGCCCATAGCGTTTGAGCTTGGACTCACCGACGCCGCTGATGGTGGCCAGTTCGTCCTCGTTGGCGGGCATCGCGCGCAGCATCGCCAGCAAGGTGGCGTCGTGGAACACCACGTAGGGCGGCACGCCCTGCTGCTTCGCCAGTTGCGTGCGCAGGGCGCGCAGCGCGTCCCAGGTGGATTGCTCGTAGGCCTCGATGCCCAGGCTGCCGCTGGCCACCCGCCTGGCTTCACGCTTGCGCCGGCTGGCACGTTCGGGGCGGGCGTCCTCGCGCAGCCGCACCGTCCGCTCGCCGCCGAGCACGGCGCGGCTGGCGGTGGTCAGGCGCAAGGTGCCGTAGCCCTCGGCGTCGGCCTCCAGCAGGCCGGCGGCGAGCAACTGGCGGAACACCGAGCGCCACTGTTTCTCGTCCATGTCGGCGCCGACGCCGAAGGTGCTCAGGCGATGGTGGTCTAGACCGAGCACGCGCTCGGTCTCCTCGCCGCGCAGCACGTCGATGACGTGGCCGGAGCCGAAGCGCTGGCCGGTGCGGTACACCGCCGACAGGGCCTTCTGCGCCACCACGGTGGCGTCCCAGGTCTTCGGCGGCGCCACGCAGTTGTCGCAATGGCCGCAGGGGCCGGGATAGGTTTCGCCGAACGCGCCCAGCAGCAGCTGGCGGCGGCAGTCGGTGGCCTCGGCGTAGGCGAGGAGCGATTCCAGCTTCTGCCGCTCGACGCGCTTGCGGTCGTCGGCCGATTCGGACTGCGCGATCATCTGGCTCATCGTCACCACGTCGGACAGGCCGTAGATCATCCACGCCTCGGCTGGCAAGCCATCGCGGCCGGCGCGGCCGGTTTCCTGATAGTAGCCCTCGATGCTGCGCGGCAGGTCCAGGTGCGCCACGAAGCGCACGTCGGGCTTGTCGATGCCCATGCCGAACGCCACCGTGGCCACCATCACCACGCCGTCCTCGCGCAGGAAGCGCTGCTGATTCTTCGAGCGCGTGACCGCGTCGAGGCCGGCGTGATACGGCAGCGCCTCGATGCCCGATTCGGCCAGCCATTGCGCGGTGTCGTCCACCTTGCGCCGACTGAGGCAGTAGACGATGCCGGACTCGCCCTCGTGCCCGAGCAGGAATTCCCCCAGCTGGCGCTTCGCGTTGTGGCGCAAGCCCACGCGATAGCCGATGTTCGGGCGATCGAAGCTGGAGATGAACTGACGGGCGTCCTGAAGCGCCAGCCGCTCGACGATCTCCTCGCGCGTGCGCGGGTCGGCGGTGGCGGTGAGCGCGATGCGCGGCACGGCGGGAAAGCGCTGCGGCAGGATCGCCAGCTCGCGATATTCGGGGCGGAAATCGTGGCCCCACTGCGACACGCAGTGCGCCTCGTCGATGGCGAACAACGCCACCTCGGTGCGTTCGAGCAGGTCGAGGAAGCGCGCCGTCAGCAGCCGCTCCGGCGCCACGTAGAGCAGGTTCAGTTGGCCGGCCAGCAGTTGCTTCTCCACCTCGCGCTGCGCGTCCGCGGCCAGGCTGGAGTTGAGATACGCCGCCGCCACGCCCGCCTCGCGCAAGGCGTCGACCTGGTCCTGCATCAGCGCGATCAGCGGCGACACCACGATCGCCGTGCCCTGCCGCAGCAGCGCGGGAATCTGGTAGCACAGCGACTTGCCGCCGCCGGTCGGCATCAGCACCAGCGCGTCGCCGCCCTCGCCCAGGTGCTCGACGATGGCTTGTTGCTGGCCCCGGAAACTGGGGTAGCCGAAGATGTTGCGCAGGATGTCGAGGGCGGCGGAATGCATTGGCCGAATGCTAGCAAATGGGGACGGCGGGGTCGGGCGCCGTCGGTGTAGGCCCGGAGCGCGCGCGGATGCCGGAAAGATCAAGCTGCGTTCGTGCGCCGTGGGTGTCGGCGTTTGCCGCACGGCCTGCGTCGCGAAGCTCACTCCATACCGCAGCCAACCCCGGCGCAACTGACCGTGTTGAAGTCGTACAGGGTCGAGTGACCGAGTTTTCCGGTGGGCCGCGGTACGCCCTTGGGCACGAAGAAGGTGGCCGAATTCGCGCCGTACAATCCGGCCGGCAAGGTGTACGCCTTCAGCACCACGTAGGCGCGGAACATCGAGGGCATGCGCGGTGCCGGGGCGCCGCCGGCAATCGGCGGCGCATCGACCGGAGCGTGCTGCCGGGCGCGTCGGGCAGCGATCCACGCCGCACCGTCGGAAGCGTCCGCTTCGCGCAGAAAACCGTCGCGCACGCCCTGCTCCAGCCCCGCCGGCCCGGCCAGCGAGCTGTTCGGCAAGCGGAACGCGGAGGCCGGCCTGGCGCTTCCATCGGTGACCAGCGCGCTGCCTGCCGGCAGCGGTGATCCGACCACCACCTCGCCGCCCTGGGCGGGATACAGCATGTCGACCGGACGGCCAAACATGCGGCGTGCGATCGGGTTGAGCTTGCCGGCATTTTTTGGCGCCACGTAGAAATATTCGCAGCGGCTCCTGTTGTCGTACGTGCTTGTCCGCACCGGCACGTCGGCGGGCAGGCCGGTGATCTCCTGCCGGTGATAGCCGCTCACCAGCACCGCCAGAATGCGCGTGCCCGGCGTCCAGCCGACGCTCCACACGGTGGGTTCGTAGGCACCCAGCATCAGTACCACCGGCGCATCCGGCTGGTTGACCGCCACTCGCATGGCAGTGGCCTCGTGCCCGCTCTGGTCGATCTGGAAATCCTGCCGACTGCCGCCGTAGGCACCGGCGGCGTAGATCCTGGTCGACGGCGGCAACTGCAGGCCGGTGAACGCGCAGCCCGCAGTGGCCGACGCGGCATCGGCAGCAAATGCGAATGGCTTGGTCGGCGCCGACACCGGCGCGGCAGGCTGCGGCGCCGGACCGCTCGCCACGATTGGCGTCCGCGCCTCAACGGAAGCGGTCGCCGCGGGCGCCTGCGCGAGGCCGGTCGAGGGGGCCTCGGGGAGACAACCGGTCATCGCCAGACAGGCCAGCGCGAGCAGCAGGGAATGCGTGTTGGTCACCGGAGAAATCCTTGTCGTGGTTGCGCGCGGGCCGCCGGCGTTCAATGCGACTTGAAGAATGCCGCAAACGCCGCCGCCGTGCGCTCGATGCCGTCGTCGTCGACGTCCAGATGCGTCACCAGCCGCAAGGTCGGCAGGTAGCCGATGCTGATGCGGATGCCGGCCCCGCGCAGATGGACGTCCAGTTCGCGCAGGCGCGTGGCCGGCACGTCGACGAAGACCATGTTGGTGTGCTGACCGAGCAGGTCGATGCCGGCGATCTCGCGCAGGCGACCGGCGAGGTAGGCCGCGCGCCGGTGGTCGTCGGCCAGCCGCGCCACGTGATGATCCAGCGCGTGCATCCCCGCCGCGGCCAGCATGCCCGCCTGGCGCCAGCCGCCGCCACAGACCTTGCGCCAGCGGCGCGCCTTGTCGATCAGCGCATGCGAGCCGAGCAGCACCGAGCCCACCGGCGCGCCCAGACCCTTGGACAGGCAGATCGAGACGGTGTCGAAATGCCGCGCGAGATCGCGCGCCGGCACGCCGCAGGCCACCGCGGCGTTGAACAGCCGCGCGCCATCCAGGTGCAGGCCCAGCCCGTGCGCGCGCGCCGTCTCGTGCGCGGCGCGCAGGTAATCCAGCGGCAGCGGGCGGCCATGCCAGGTGTTCTCCAGCGCCAGCAGGCGGGTGCGTGCGAAGTGCGGGTCGACCGGCTTGATCGCCGCCTCGATCCGCGCCAGCGGCAGGCTGCCGTCCTCGTCCTGCACGATCGGCTGCGGCTGGATCGAGCCCAGCACCGCCGCGCCGCCGCCCTCGAACTTGTAGGTGTGCGCATCCATGCCGACCAGGTACTCGTCGCCGCGCTCGCAGTGCGCCAGCAAGGCCAGCAGGTTGGACTGGGTGCCGCTGGGCACGAACAGTCCGGCATCGAAGCCGAGGTCGTCGGCCAGCCGCTGCTGCAGCGCGTTGACCGTCGGGTCCTCGCCATAGACGTCGTCACCCACCGCCGCCGCCAGCATCGCCTCGCGCATCGCCGCCGTCGGCCGCGTCACCGTATCGCTGCGCAGATCCACCCCATCCATCACACCCTCCCGCTACCGTTGCCGTTGGTTCTTGCCATTCCCTATTCCCTATTCCCCATTCCCTGCTCAATCACACCCTGCGCCTGAAATACAGCCAGGCAATGCACGCCAACAGCATCGCCGGCAGCAGGTTGGCGAGGAATGGCGGCAGGCCGTAGACGGTGCCGAAATTCACCATCGCCTGCTGCATGAAATACCAGCCGATCGCCAGCAACATGCCGATGAACAGGCGCTTTCCCAGGCCGCCGGAACGCAGTGTGCCGAACGCGAACGGCATCGCGCACAGCACCAGCACCAGCACGTTGAGCGGATACAGCGCGCGGCCCCAGAACGCCACCGCGTAGCTGCCCGGGCTCTCGCCGTTGCTCTCCAGGTAACTCATGTTGCGGCGCAGGTCGCGCATCGACAGGTATTGCGGTTGCACCACGGATTGCGCCAGCACCTGCGGGTTGAGGCTCGACGGCCACGACTCGTTGGCGGTGGTGGTGGAATGCGTGCCCTGCTCATCCAGCGTGGTGCTGCGCACGCCGTGCAGGATCCATTGGTGGCCGTCGTGCGTGGCGCTCTGCGCCAGGCGGAAGCGCTTGAGCTGACCGTCAGGCGTGAAGGTGAACACGCGCACGTCGCTCAGTTGCACCTCGCTGACCCCGTCGTGCTCCTTGAGCGAGGTGCCGCGTGCGTTGATGATGTCGTTGCCGTCGCGCGCCCACAACCCGCTGCCGTCGCCCAGGCCCAGGTTGCCCGAGCGCACGCGCAACTGCATCGCCTGCGCCTGCTGGTCGCCCCACGGCGCGACGGTTTCGCCCAGGATCACCACCCCCACGATCAGCACCGCCACCACGCCTGCCGCCGAGCCGGCGATGCGCAATCGCGACAGGCCGGCCGCGCGCAAGGCGGTGAGTTCGCCACTGCCGGCCAGGCCGCCGAGGCCGAGCAGGCCGCCGATCAGCGCGGCGTTGCCGAACATCTCGTAGGCGCGGCGCGGGAACGTCACCAGCACGTAGACCGTCGCATCGGTCACCGTGTAGCCGTGCTTGCCCACATTGCCCAGTTGGCGCAGGAACTGGGTCACCGCATCGAAGCCGGTGAGCACCAGCCACACCGTCAGCAGCGAGCCGAGCACGCTGAGCGCCACCAGCCGATCCACCCGCTTGATGCTGAACATGCCCATCACGCGGCACTCGCCGCCGTGCGCACGCGCCGCGGGGAATACTGTTTCCACAGCAACCAGCCGGCCAGCCCCAGCGCGAGCAGGTGCAGGCCCCACAGCGGCGCCTGGCTGTGCCAGTGATCCTTGCCGATCTGCGCGCGCCCCAGCGCCAGCAGCAGGTAGTAGAGATAGAACGCCAGCATCGCCAGCAGCAGCCGGCCGTACTTCGGCTCGCGCGGACTCTGCCGCGCCAGCGGCAACGCCAGCAGCACCAGCACCAGGGTCAGCGGCGCCGCATTGCTGCGCCAGGCGAACTCGGCGCGATCCTCCGGATTGTCGGACTGGAACAGCGCCCAGCTGGTCTTGGAGTGCGCGGGATCCTCATCCTCGTCGGCCTGCACGCTGGACAGCGACGTGTCGTTCTGCCGGTACTGCATCTGGCGCCAATTGTCGGCACCCAGCGGAATGTCGTATTGCCAGCCATCCTTGAAGGCGATGAAACGGCCCTCGCCGTCGCTCTCCTGGTACAGCTGGCCGCTGGCCGCGCTGACCACTTTCAGGTGGGCCCCGCCTTCCTTGCTGTTGCGCTGGGTGGCGACGAAGGTGCGGCCCAGTCGTGTGCCGTCACGGCTCAGGCTGTCGACGAAAATGATGCCGCCCTGGGCGGGCAGGCTGGTGAAGCGCCCGGCGTCGAGGCCGGCGGCGATCACCGAACGGTTGGCCGCGGCCACCAGCGCATCGCTGGTGCGTACCGCCCACGGACCCAGCCACAACGCCACCACCAGGGTGATCGCCACCAGCACCGCGGCCAGCACCGCGACCGGACGCAGCAGGCCCGCCGGACCCATGCCGGAGGACGACAGCACGTGCATCTCGCTCTCGCGGTACATGCGGCCCAGCCCCATCAGCACGCCGATGAAACTCGCCAGCGGCATCAGGTTGGTCAGGCCGTCGAGCGTGCGCAGCCCCAGCACCTGAAACATCACGCTGGCCGGAAAGCTGCCGCTGGCCACCTGCTGCAACACCTTGGCGAACGCGCTGCCGGCCACGATCACCAGCAGGACCACCACGGTGGCGGCGACGGTCTGCGCCAGCTCACGCAGGAAGTAGCGGTCGAGGATGCTCAGCATGCGATAAACTTGATGGCTTGTGCGGTGACACCCCGGGAGCGTGGGCGGCAGAAACTTCCGAGGCGAAAAATGTGGATGCGCGAGGACGGGTTTTCGACGGTTCGCCGGCCCATGGTGGTTCCATGGGTCAAGAATCGGCGGAAATACGGACCGCGCAGCCGCTTTTGCAGCCCGGAAGATTTCTGCCGCCCACGCTCCCAGGGGCGGCGAACCGCAAGTCTAGCCTGTCCGGCCACGACCGGGCCCACACGGGAACGCATCCGATGACTCTCCAGTTCAGCCTGACCAACACTGCCGCCACTGCCGTCGACAGCCCGTGCATCGTGGTCGGCGTGTACGAGCAGGCGGTGCTGGGCAACGCCGCCGAAGCGGTGGATCGCGCCACCGGCGGGTTGATCCGCCAGCAACTCGAAAGCGGCGACATCAGCGGCAAGGCCGGCAGCACCAGCGTGCTGTTCGCCCCGCCGGGCATCGCCGCCAAACGCGTGATGGTGGTCGGCCTGGGTGCGCAGAAATCGTTCGACGGCGCGCGCTTCCAGAAGATCCACATCGAAGCCGCGCGTGCGCTCGGCCGGTTGCCGTTGAACGCGGCGGTGTCCTATCTCACCGACGTGGACGTACCCGGCCGCGACGCCGCCTGGCGCGTGCGCGTGGCGGCGCTGGCCAGCGATTTCGCCGCCTACCGCTACACCGCCACCTTCAAGCCGCGCGACAAGGCCAAGCCGGCGGAACTGGCCACGCTCGCCTTCGCCGCGGGCGACGAGGCACACGCCGCGCTGGAGCAGGCCACCGCCATTGCCGAAGGCGTGCGCTTCGCACGCGAGCTGGCCAACCTGCCGCCGAACATCTGCAACCCCGCCTACATCGCTGCCCAGGCCCAGGCCTTCGCCGACCTGCACGACAAGGTCAACTGCCAGGTGCTGGACGAAGCGCAGATGGCCGAGCTGGGTTTCGGCTCGCTGCTCGCCGTGGCGCGCGGCTCGGCCAACAAGCCGCGGCTGATCGCGCTGGAATACAAGGGCGGCGATCCGGACGACAAGCCGTATGCCCTGGTCGGCAAGGGCGTCACCTTCGACTCCGGCGGCCTCAGCCTCAAGCCCGGCCCCGGCATGGAGGACATGAAGTTCGACATGGGCGGCGCCGCCGGCGTGATGGGCGCGTTCGTGGCCGCGGTGAAGATGGGCCTGAAGCGCAACCTCGTGTGCGTGGTGCCGAGCGTGGAGAACATGCCCGGCGGCGACAGCTACCGCCCCAGCGACGTGCTCACCAGCCTCTCCGGCCTCACCATCGAGGTGCTCAATACCGATGCCGAAGGCCGGCTGATCCTGTGCGATGCGCTGACCTGGACGGCGAAGACCTACCAGCCGCACACCATCGTCGACGCCGCCACCCTCACCGGCGCCTGCGTGGTCGCCCTGGGCAAGCATGCCAGCGGCCTGATGAGCAAGCACGACGACCTCGCCGCCGAGCTGCTCGCCGCCGGTGAGGAAACCCTCGACCGCGCCTGGCGCCTGCCGCTGTGGGACGACTACCAGGTGCAACTGGAATCGGGTTTCGCCGACGTCGCCAACATCGGCGGCAAGACCGCCGGCGCGATCACCGCCGGCTGTTTCCTCTCGCGCTTCACCGACGGCCAGCGCTGGGCCCACCTCGACATCGCCGGCACCGCCTGGGAAGACGGCCGCAAGGGCCTCGCCACCGGCCGCCCGGTGGCGTTGCTGGCGCAGTGGCTGCTGGATCGGGAATAGGGAATGGGGAATGGGGAATAGGAAGAGCTGGCAGCCGCAACGGCGGCGTTGCCTTTACTATTCTCCATTCCCCATTCCCCATTCCCAGCCTGATGCGCGCCGACTTCTACCTGATCGCCAACAAGCCACGCTTCATCGAGCAGCCGCTGCTGCTGGTGTGCGAGCTGGCGAAGAAGGCCTACGCGGCGCAGCAGCCGACGCTGATCCTGGCGCGCGACCACGAGCAGGCGCACGAAATCGACGAACTGCTGTGGGCGTTCGACGACGACGCGATGATCCCGCACCAGCTGGCCGGCGACGACGACGACGAATTCACCGCCGTGCTGATCGTGCCGCCCGGCGTCGACACTCCCGACCGCCCGCTGCTGATCAACCTGCGCGACCGCTGCCCCGACCAGCCGTGCGAACGGGTGCTCGAAGTGGTACCCGCCGACCCCGATGCCCGCGACGGCTCGCGCGAACGCTGGCGCGAGTACCAGCGACGCGGTTTCGAACTGCACAAGAGCGACCAGTAGGAGCCCGCTCGCGCGGCGATGCTCTGGCTCCCGCGAATGCCCGTTCCCTGTTCCCGATTTCCGGCTCGAATGCATCGCCCGCCAGCGTGCTCGCACCGCGCCGCCGTCAGGCCGGGGGCGCTTCGGCCGGCGTCGCCAGTGCACGCGCCAGTGCCGCCGCCAATTGCTCGCCGGTGACCGGCTTGCGCAGGAAGCCGTCCATGCCCGCTTCGCGGGCGCGCGCCTCGTCGCGGCCGCCGGAGCGGGCGGTGACCGCAATGATCGGCACGTGGCGGGCGTCCGGTTCGCGCTGGCGGATCAGCCGCGCGATCTGGAAGCCGTCGACGCCGGGCAGGTCCAGGTCCAGCAGCACGGCGTCGAAACTCACGTGCGCCAGTTCGGACAGTGCGGCCAGCCCGTTGACCACGTGCACCACCGCGTGGCCTTCGCGCTCCAGCAGGCCCCGGATCACCACCGCCACGATGGTGTCGTCCTCCACCAGCAGCAAGCGGTAGCTGCGGGCGGCGCGAGTCGGCGTCGGCGCTTCGACCGGCGGCTCGGCCAGCGGCAGGCGCACGCGGAAGGTGCTGCCGTGGCCCACGCGCGATTCCAGCTCGATGCTGCCGCCCATCATGTCCACCAGCTCGCGGCAGATAGCCAGGCCCAGGCCGCTGCCCGCCGCACGCTGCGGGCCGTCGGCCTGCTCGAAGCGCTGGAACAAGCGCGCCTGGCTCGCCTCGGGAATGCCCGGCCCGGTGTCGCTGATGCCGAACTGCAAACCGTCGGCGGTGCGCTGCGCGCTCAGCGAGACGCTGCCGTGCTCGGTGAACTTCAAGGCATTGTTGGCCAGATTCAGCAGAATCTGCTTGATCCGCACCGCGTCGCCGAGCAGTTGTGCCGGCAGATCGTCGGCCAGTGCCAGCTCGAAGCGGATGCCCTTGGCGTGGGCCAGGCCCTGCTCCAGCTGCGCCACGTCCTCCAGCAACTGGCGCGGGCTGAACGGTGCCGGCTCCAGCTCCAGCCGGCCGGCCTCGATGCGGGCCAGGTCGAGCGCGTCGTTGAGCAGCTTCAGCAGCATGCCGCCGGAGCGTTGCATTGCCTGCGTGTAGTCGTGCTGCTGCCGGTTCAGCGGCGTGCTCAACAGCAGCTCGGCCATGCCCATCACGCCGGTCATCGGCGTGCGTATCTCATGGCTCAGGGTGGCCAGGAACTGCGTCTTCGCCGCGCTGGCCGCCTCGGCCATCTGCCGCTGCTGCTCGGCCAGCTGGATCTTGTGGCGCTGCGCCAGGCGACGGCGCCAGGCATGCAGGATCAGAGCCACCAGCGCCGCCACCAGCAGCACGTAGATGGCCCACGCCCACCAGCGCAGCCACGGCGGCGCCTCGACCTGGATGCGCAGCGGCGTGGCCAGGTGCACCCATCGGCCATTCGCGCCCGCGGCCATCACGTCCAGCGTGTAGTCACCTGCGCCGAGGCCGCTGAAATCGCGCTCGCCGCGGCTGCCGGTGTCCACCCAGTCGCTGTCGAAGCCGTACAGCCGGAAACGGTAGCGGTTGGCAGCCGGCGCGACATAGGAGAACACCCGCGCCTCGATCGCGAGCTGGCTGTCGTGCCAGTCCATGTGCAGCGGCTGCGTGCCGATCGGCAGTACCTGGGTGGCGCCGCGGTGGCGCACCCTGGCCTGGGTGAGCGCCATCTGCGGCACGCTGGTCTGCCGGTTGCTCCGGTCCGGGTTGAACGCCACCACGCCGCCCAGGGTGGCGGCGTAGATGTAGCCGCTGGGCATCCGCGCGTAGCCGCGGAAGAACTCGCCGTTGGTCAGGCCGTCCTGCAGGCCGAACGAACGGAACGTGCCGGTGTCCGGCTCGAACCGCCACAGGCCGTCGTGGCCAAACACCCAGACCCGGCCGGCGGCATCGACGCGCAGGTCGGTGACGTTGACCGACGGCCAGCCATGCACCGCGTCGATCCGGCGGTCCGCCACGATGCCGTCGCCGCCGCGGCGGTAGTGGACCAGCCCGTCGGCATTGGCCATCCACAGTCCGTCGGCGGTGAAATCGAAGGCGTCGACGGATTGTCCTGCCGGCCCGCCCGGCACCATCACGAAGCGGCCCCGGGTCGTGTCCAGCCACATCATGCCGCCGTCGCTGGCGTACCAGAAGACGCCGTCATGCAGCGTCATCTGGCTGCCCCAGCGCACCTTGTCGCTGGAGCCGTCCATCGGCACCGGCTGGACCGCCAGCGTCTCCGGGTCGATGCGGAACAAGCCCTGGCCGAAGGTGCGCGCATACATCTGGCCATCCGGCCCGGACTCGACCTCCAGCGGCCGCTGCAGCATCGCGCCGGCCGGGTCGACCCGGTCGAGCCGCCCGTCGGTGTCGCGGTACAGCGCGCCCTGCACCACCACCCACAAGCGGTTGCTCGCGTCCTCGGTCATGCCGACCACGTCGCCGCGCAGTCCCGATATCGCGTGCTCGACCGCGCCGGTCACCGGATCGAGCCGGTCGACCCGGCCGCCGCGCTGGCCCACCCACACGTGGCGACCGTCCTTGCCGCGCGCCATCGTGGTGGCGATCGCGTCGCGCAGGCTGGACGGATCGTCCGGCGTGTGGGTGAAGCGGCTGAAGCGGTTCCAGCCCGGCCCCAGGTACGCCACGCCGCCGTCGTACAGCGCCGCCCACATGCCGCCTTCGCGGTCGACCATCAGCTGCCATACCCAGGTACCGGGCAAGTTGCCGTAGAGCACCGGCTGGTCGGCCACCGCGGTCACCGGCCCGCCCGGGCGCGCCTGCAGGAACAGGCCCTTCTGCGTGCCGACCCACAGGCGGCCGGCGGCGTCGCGCACGCTGCTCATCACGTTGGTGGCGGGAATCACGCCGGCGCCGAAGCGGCGCGCCACGCCGTCGGCGCCGACGATCCACAGGCCGTCGGTGGCGGCAAGCCGCACCTCGTCGCCGCTGCCGTCGATCCGCCACGCGTCGATGGTCCGCTGCGGCTCGGCCGACGGTATGCGGCGGATCGCGCCGTCCGTCTCGCGCACGAATACGCCGTGGCTGCTGCCGATCCACAATCGGCCGCGCCCGTCCACATACAGTGCGGCAACGGTGCCGACCGCGGCTGGCGTGGCACCAAGCTGCGGATCGACCACGTGCTCGAAGCCGCGCTCGTCCGGGTGCATGCGGTCGAGCCCGCCGGCGCTACCTATCCACAAGCTGCCGTCCGGTGTTTGCGCGATGGCCCAGACCCGGTCGCTGGACAGGCTGGCCGGGTGGGCCTGATCGTGCCCCCAGTGGCGGAAGCTGCCGCTGGCCTCGTCGTAGCGGTTCAGGCCAGCGTTGAGGCCAGCGGCCCACAGGCGTCCGCGGCGATCGACCGTCAGCGTGGCAATGCCGTTGGCGTACAGCGAGCCCGGGTCGTTCTCCGCATGCCGGAACACCTTGAAGCCGACGCCGTCGAAACGCGCCAGGCCACCCTTGGTGCCGAACCAGATCGCGCCCTTGCGATCCTGCGCCACGGCGTAGACATTGGTGCTGGGCAAGCCATCCGAGGTGTCGTAGCGGCGAAACTGCGGCGTCGGCAGCGGATCGGCCCGACTCGCGGCCGTCGGGATGGCCGGCATGCCCGCGACGGGCAGGACCAGCCCGAGGGCCAGGGTCAGCAAGGCTGCCGAAAACATTCAGGTCGTCCCCTTCGGGCTTCCATGCCGGCCAGCACCGCGTTGCATGCGAGCGACGCGCCATGGCGGCAGCCTGTCCCGTAGCGGCCATGATGCCAAAGCCTTCCTGCCAGCGCGAGCACAGGCGCCCGTCCGCGGCTCAGGCCGTAGCATCGCTCGCCGAGGCGATGACCCGGGCCAGCGCACCAGTCAGTTGTTCGCCGCTGACCGGCTTGCGCAGGAAGCCGTCCATGCCCGCTTCGCGGGCGCGCGCCTCGTCGCGGCCGCCGGAGCGGGCGGTGACCGCGATGATCGGCACGTGGCGGGCGTCGGGTTCGCGCTGGCGGATCAGCCGCGCGATCTGGAAGCCGTCGACGCCGGGCAGGTCCAGGTCCAGCAGCACGGCGTCGAAACTCACGTGCGCCAGTTCGGACAGTGCGGCCAGCCCGTTGATCACGTGCACCACGTGATGGCCTTCGCGTTCGAGCAGGCCGCGGATGACCGCCGCCACGATGGTGTCGTCTTCCACCAGCAGCAGGTGATGGCTGCCGCCGGCGGCGAGCGGTGCCGCCAGTGGCGCCGGCTCGGCCGGTTCGGCCAGCGGCAGGCGCACGCGGAAGGTGCTGCCGTGGCCCACGCGCGATTCCAGCTCGATGCTGCCGCCCATCATGTCCACCAGCTCGCGGCAGATCGCCAGGCCCAGGCCGCTGCCCGCCGCACGCTGCGGGCCGTCGGCCTGCTCGAAGCGCTGGAACAAGCGCGCCTGGCTCGCCTCGGGAATGCCCGGCCCGGTGTCGCTGACGCCGAACTGCAGACCGTCGGTGGTGCGTTCGCCGCGCAAGGTCACGTGGCCGCGTTCGGTGAACTTGAGCGCGTTGTTGGCCAGGTTCAGCAGCACCTGCTTGATGCGCACCGCATCGCCGACGACCTGTGCGGGGAGGTCATCGGCCACGTCCAGCACGAAGCGGATGCCGCGCGCGTGGGCCAGCCCCTGCTCCAGCTGCGCCACGTCCTCCAGCAACTGGCGCGGGCTGAACGGCGCCGGCTCCAGCTCCAGCCGGCCGGCCTCGATGCGGGCCAGGTCGAGCGCGTCGTTGAGCAGTTTCAGCAGCATGTCGCCGGAACGTTGCATCGCCCGGGTGTAGTCATGCTGCAGCGGATCGAGCGACGTGCTCAGCAGCAATTCGGCCATGCCCATCACGCCGGTCATCGGCGTGCGGATCTCGTGGCTCAGGGTGGCCAGGAACTGGGTCTTGGCTGCGCTGGCCGCCTCGGCCATCTGCCGCTGCTGCTCGGCCAGCTGGATCTGGTGGCGCTGCGCCAGCCGCCGGCGCCAGCCGCGCAACGCCAGCGCGACCACGGCTGCCACCAGCAACAGGTAACCCAGCCATGCCCACCAGCGCAGCCACGGCGGCGCCTGCACCGTGACCAGCAGCGGCCGCGCCTTGCCCCACTGGCCGTCGGCGCCATGGCCGTGCACTTCCAGCGTATAACTGCCGGCGCCGAGCCCGACGAACTCGCGCTGGCCCTGGTTGCCGGTGCTCACCCAGCCGCTGTCGAAACCGCCCATGTGGAAGAAGTAGCGATTCGCTGCCGGGTCCACGTAGGACGACATGCGCGCCTCCACGCGCAAGTCGCGATCGCGCCAGCCCAGGTGCACCGGCTGCTCCGGCGACAGCGCGACGGTCTTGCCGTCGCGGCGCACGCTGACCCGGGTGAGTGACAGCAGCGGCAGCGGGCCGGGCCGTTCCAGCCGCGCCAGTTCGGCCGGCTGGAACGCGGTGACGCCGCCGCTGCTGGCGGCAAGCATGGTGCCGTCGGCAGCGACCACCGCCGAGCCGTTGGTGAACTCTCCATTGCTCAGGCCCTGCGCCGCACCGAACTGGGTGAACGTGTGGGTCAGCGGGTTGAAGCGGCGCAGGCCCGGGCTGCTGAACAACCACAGCTGCCCCTGCCGATCGACCAGCATGGTGCGCAGGTCCGCGATCAGCCCCATCCGACTGATGTCGACGCTGTCGTCGCGCGTGGCGCGCCCGTCCGCCAGGCGGTAATGCTCCAACGCGGTTTCGGTGGCGATCCAGAAACCGTCGTCATCGAACGCGAAACTGTAGATCTCCCGCCGCGACACGCCCGGCACGAACGCCAGCGGCTGTCCGGGCCCTTCGCTGCGCATCAGCCCGGCCATGCTGGCGTACCAGACCGCCCCGTCGTGCGCCCGCAACTGGTCGAAGAAGCGCGCGCCGTCGGGCGCATCGGCCGGCAGCAGCGGCGTCGACGCCAGCGTGTCGGGGTCGATCGCGAACACGCCCTCGCCCCACGACGCCCCGTAGATATGGCCGTCCATGCCGGCGACCAGCGCGAGCGGCCGTTTCATGTGCGTCTGCTCGGCGCCCAGCGTCAGCAGCTTGCCGTGGTCGTAGCGGTAGATGCGCCCGGGCCCGGTGATCCACAGGCGGCCGCGCGCATCCTCCGCCAGCGAGGTGAGGTTGCCGTGCAGGCCGCGCAGCACGTGGCTGACCTCGCCGGTCGCCGTATCCAGCTTGTCGACCCAGCCGTTGTAGCCGCCCACCCACAGCTCGTGGTCGCGCCCGGTCAGCACCGACAGCGCGGCGGTGTTGGACAGGCTGTCGGCATCGTCCGGGATATGCGTGAAACGCGCGAAACCATTCCAGCTCGGCGGCAGGTACGCGATGCTGGACTGGTCGAAGGTGAACCACAGGCCGCCTTCGCGATCGCGGAAAATCTGCCACAGGCGATCGCTGGGCAGGCCGCCGGGCAACAGCGGCGCGCCGGTGATGTGCTGCAGCGGGCCCTGTTCCGATTCGAGCCAGACGCCGTCGAGGCTGCCCAGCCACAACCGCCCCTGGCTGTCGCGCACGCTGCTCAGGATGCGCGTGTTGGCCAGTTGCCGATTTGCCAGCGGCCGCGCCACGCCGTCGGCGCCGACCACCAGCAGGCCACCGCTGACCGCCACGCGGATCTCGTCGCCATCGCCCTCGATGCGCCACACCGCGCCGACGTCGCCGGCGAACGCGGGGTCGACCGCCACGCGGCGCACCTTGCCGTCGGTCGAGCGCACGTAGAGACCATGCTCACTGCCGATCCACAACCGCCCCTCGTGGTCGGCCAGCAAGGCGCGGATGGCGCCGAACGGGGCCGCCTGCCCGCTGCCGGCATCGAGCCGCACGGGTTCGAAACCGCTCTCGTCGCGGCGCATGCGGTCGAGGCCGCCCTGGGTGCCCACCCAGATCTGGCCATCGGGGGTCTGCGCGATGCTCCACACTTCGTCGTTGCTGAGGCTGTGCGGATCGTCCGCTGCGTGCACCCAGTGGCGAAAGCGCCCGCCGTCCTGGTCGTAGACGGTCAGTCCCGCCGAGACGCCGCCGGCCCAGATGCGGTCCGCCTTGTCCACGAACAGGGTGTAGATCTGGTTGCTCGGCAGCGACAGCGGATCGCCGCTGGCATGCCGGAACACCTTGAACGTGACGCCGTCGAAGCGCACCAGGCCGCCATCGGCACCGAACCACATCATGCCGCGATGATCCTGCGCCACCGCGTAGATCGAACCGCTGGGCACGCCGTCGGCCACGCCATAACGACGGAACTGCGGCGTCGCCGGCATGCTCGCGCCGGCGGCCGGCATTGTCGTGCTGGCACCGCCGGCGGCCGCGGACCCCGGCGTGGCCACCGCCAGAACCGCACCCAACATGAGCGATGCAAGCATGCGCAGATTCCCCTGATCCGCCCCATCATGCCAAATCGGGTCCGTGGCGGCGAGCATCGCGCCGGCCCGGAGCGATGCGTTTCACGCGTCGTGCGTCATTCCGCCGCGTCGGGCGCCGCCAACGCCTTGCTGTAGAAACCCGACGGATCGAAACAGCACACGCGCCGCTTGCCGGCGGCGAGCATGTCGCAGGCGGCGGCGACGCGCTGCGTGCGGGTCTTTGCCTGCTTGGCCGAGACGATCCAGTGGATCCAGTCCACGCGCGCGATCGTGGTGGTGGCGTCCCAGCCGGCGCGGGCGGCGGCGGGCGCATCGTCCAGCGCCTGGCGCAGGTCGGCCGGCAGCGCGGGTTCGGGCTCATGCTTCACCGGCGCGATCTCCAGCGCCACGGTGTCGCCCGCTTGCGCACGGACGGTCTTGAGCAGGCGGCTGTCCAGTTTCAGCCAGTGGCTCAACTGGCCATCCGGCTCCAGCGTCGCCTGGAAGCGGTGGCCGTTGATGCTGGCGTCGACCGTGGTGCGCCCGCGGCGCGGCAGCTTCTCGCTCACCGGTCGCGGCAACAGCACGAAGGCCCATGCGGCATCGTCGAGCATCGCCGGGCGCAGCACTTTCGCCGTGAAGCGGGAGGTGGTGTCGGCCTTGCTCATGTCGCATCGTCCTCGGGGAAGGGGCTTGCCGCCCGCCTGGGGCAAGGCAACGCGGGGATCGTACCGCGCATGCCATGGCGCGGCGAAAGGGCCATCGGCCATGGGCGTGTGCGGTGCGCGAGCCCCTACAATCGCCGGATGTCCCGACGCCTGCGCCTGCTGTTCGCCGCCCTGGCCATCGCCGCGCTGCTGTGGCTGCTGTTTGCCGCGGCGGAACGTTTCCTCGCGCTGGCCCAGCGCTTCCTCGCCTTGCCGGCGCCGTTGCAGTGGACGCTGGGCCTGGTGCTGGCGATCTTCGCCGCCGCCGGCCTGGCCGTGCTGTGGTGGCTGCTGCGCCCGCGCCGCCGGCGCCGACCCCTGCCGGTGCCCGACCGCGCCAGCCTGGAGCAGCGCATCGACAAGTTGCGCGAACACGGCGCCGACACCGGCGCGCTCGCCACCGAGCTGGGCGAACTCGACCAGCGCCGGCTCGGCGCGCGCCTGTACGTCGCGCTGTTCGGCGAGATCTCCACCGGCAAGTCCAGCCTGATCCGTGCGCTGGCGCCGCAGGCCACACTGGCCAGCGAGGCGCGCGGCGGCACCACGCGCGCGGTCGGTCACTACGACAGCACCTTGCCCGACGGCCGCAGCCTGGTACTCGCCGACGTACCCGGCAGCCGCGAGAGTGGCGGCGAAGCGCGCGAACGCGAGGCACGCGAAGAAGCCCTGCGCGCCCACGCGGTGATCTACCTGTGTGCCGGCGACCTCACCCGCAGCCAGGTCGACGAACTGCGCTGGCTCGCCGATTTCGGCAAGCCGCTGCTGCTGGTGTTGAACAAGGCCGACCAGTGGGGCGAGCCGGAGCTGGCGCAGCTGCTGGACAAGCTGCGCGCGCAATCGCGCGGCATCGCCAGCGCGGTGGTGGCGATCAGCGCCGGCGGCAGCGAGCGATACCAGCGCCGGCTCGCCGACGGCAGCACCGAATCGGTCGAACGCCAGCGCAAGCCGGCGATCCAACCGCTGCTGCGCGCACTCACCCGCCTCATCGCTCCCGGTGCCGAGGGACTGGAGCCGCGTCGCGAGCAGGCCGTGCTCGCCGGCCTGCACCAGCGCACCGGCACGCTGGAGGCGCAGACCCGCGCCGAAACCGCCGAGCGCATCGTGCGCCAGTACGCCCGCCGCGCGATCGTCGGTGCGATGGCGGCGGTGGCGCCAGGCAGCGACCTGGTGATCCAGGGCGTGCTCGCCACCGGGCTCACGCGGGCGCTGGCCGAGCTGTACGGCGTCGGGCTCAGCGACGTGCAGATCGAGGATTTCGTGCGCCAGGCCAGGCTGACCCTGCGCACCGGCAGCTCGATCGTGCTGGCGGTTGCCGGCAATGCACTGAAGGCGTTCCCCGGCCTGGGCACGCTGGGCGGCGGCGTGCTGCACGCGTTCGCCTACGCGCTGATCTTCGACTCGATGGGCCGCGCCCTGGCCGCCTCGCTGGCCGAGCGGCAGACGCTGGACCAGGACGATGCCGACGCGCGGCTGAAGACCCTGCTCGCCGATGCCGGCGGCACGCGCCTGAAACAACTGGCGACGTTGACGATGGACACGCTGCGCGAACCGCGCGTGGAGTAACCCGTGCTCACTGGTAGGGCGGGCACCGCCCGCCGGCTCTTGTTTCGTGTCACGGAAGGCGGCGGGCAGTGCCCGCCCTACCCCGCCGTTGCCGCTGCCGAATCCCGGCCTAATGAAACTGATCGCTCGCCGGCACCCACGAACTGGAAGCCGGGGCCGGCAATCGCACTGGCGTGGCGGGCGGCAGGTCTGATGCGCAACCCGGCGGCAACGGGCCGCCGGCGACGCGGGCGGCAGCGCATTCGGCGGCGTTGTCGAACTTCACCATCGGCGTGGAGGTCGCCGGTGCCGGCGTGCTGGCGGCCGCGGGCGGCGCCAGCGGGGCGGCAGGCGCCAGGTGCAATGGCGCATACGCGCTGGCGGCGACCGGTGCCGGCGGCGGGTCGGGGTTGCGGCAGCCGAACAGCGCGATCGGCAGCAGTGGTTTCACCGCGCACTCCACCCGCACGCCGCGCGGCAGGTGGAAGGTGTGCTTGACCGTGGTCTTTTCCACCGCGCGGCGCAGCGCGGTGTCGACCGAGCTTTCGTCCTCGGGCGTCCAGTCCTGCTCGAAGCGGGTGGGCCGGTAGCCGACGTCAGGCATGCGGTGACGCATGATTTCGGTATCGCCGCTCGGCTTCAGCTGCACGTAGTCGCCCACCGCGCCGTGCTCCCCGCCTTGCGCTGCGCCGGGTCGATCGCCGCCGAGCTTGCCCGCGGCCAGCGAGGGCGCGTGCTGGCTGCCGGTACTGGCGGCGGCACGAACCGCCGGCGCAGGTGCCGACGGCGGCGCGACGCTGGTGGCGCCGGCCGGCTCGCCGACCGTGGCGGTGTCGCTGCCTTGCGGCGAGGCCTCCGGCGCGCGGCTGACCTCGGCGGTGGCCGGCAGCGGCAGTGCGGAGGCGGCGGGCGCAGGCGTGATCGCGGCCACGGCGGTCGGTGCCTGCAACACCGGGCGCAGGGTCGCTGGCGTCATCGCCGGCGCCGGTGCGGAGCGCTGCAGGTCCACCTGGGTCGGTGCCAGCGCGCGCGGGGGCGCGACAACCTCGGCCGGCACGGCTTCGGCCAGTTGCGCGGGTTGGGTCAGCTGCGGCACCAGGCGCGGGGCGGGTGGCGCGATCGGCGTGGGGGGCGCCAGCGTTTGCGGCTGCGGACGCGGCAGTTGCGGTGGCGCTGGCGCGGGTTCCGGCGCTTCGCTGAGCGGGGCCAGCGTGGTCGGCGCCGCGACTTGCAGCGTGATCGCCGGCGGTGCGGCGACCGCAGGCACGCTCGCCTGCGGCAAGGCCAGCGCGGACGGCGGCAGGATCGGGCGATTGCCTTCGGCCTGCGGCGGATGTTGCGGCTCGGGCTGGGGCGCCGGCAGCGCGGGAGCCACCGGCGCCGGCAGGGTCAGCGCCAAGGGAGGCGCCGGCACCGCCGGTGCCGCCGGTTTGGGTAGCGGCAGCGGCGTCGGCGCCGGCAGGCTCACTGGCGGCTGCGGCGCGGCGACCGGCGCGGCTTTCGCCGGCTTCGCGGGGGTGGCGGCGGCCGTCAGCGCGACGGCATTGGCGCTCGGTTCGACGCGCGGTGCGGGATGCTGCCGACCCTGCTGGCGCGGCCCGCGCTGCTTCGGTGGCGTGCCATGCACCGGCGGCGGTGGCGGCGGTTCGGGTGGCTCGATCAGGCGCACCTGCAGCAGCGGTTCGCGCGAATGGTCCGGCAGCACGGTGGGTTCGTAGGCCGGGCCGAGCACGAACGCGAACAGGCACAGCAGATGCACCAGCAAGGTGCCGAGGAAGGCCAGCGCGCGACGCCCCCGCGACGGCGGCGGCGCGTGCCGACGCAGATGATAGACGCGGCCGCGCGTGGCCGCCGCCAGCGGCGAGTCCAGCAGGACTCGCGCGGGGTTGGCGGCACGACGGGATGGGACGGAATCCGGGGACGGCGCGGGCATGCGGCCAGTGTAGCGGGGGCCATCAGCGGCCGGCGCCGCGCGCGGCCTTGCGCTCGCGCAACTCCTCGTCCACTGCGCGGTCGGGCGTATCCACCGGGCAGCCTTGCGCCAGCGGCTTGCCGGCGCGATACATCGCGATGCAGGCCTCCACGCCGGGCGGGGTGAAACCGTGCGTGCGACCGTCGGGCGTGCTGGCCGGCGCCATGTTGAGGCGCATGTCGCCACTTTTCGCCGACGGTGGCGGCGGCGGGTCGCCACCGCAACCACCGGCGAGCATCGCCAGCGACACGGCGCAGTGGATGCGGATGCCGCCGGGCAGGTGGATCGTCGTTTTCTTCGTGGTCTTGTCCACCAGCTTCTGCAGCGCGCTGTCGACGGAGCTGCCGCCCTTGTCCCAGTCGTCCGCGAAACGGGTGGGCTTGTACTTGACCGGGCTGTCGTGACGCATGACCTGCGTATCGCCCTGCGGCATGCGTTGCACGTAGCCGGGCACGGGCGCACTGGAAACAGGCGCCGGCGGCAGCAGTGGCTGGCCATGCTCGTCGTACAACCGCAGCGGCGGGGCCTGCACCACCATGGCGCCCTTGGCCGGCGGCTCCGGCCGTGCCCGCGTCGGCGGCGGTGCGGCGGGCGGCGCGGGCGGCAAGGCCAGCGGCGGCGGCGCGTGGCTTGCCGGTGTGTCCTCGATCAGGCGGATCTGCAGGAACTGCTCGGGTGGCGCCTCCTCGTGCGGTACCGGCGGGCGCGTGCCGTACCACGCCACCAGCGCGAACAACGCATGCAACAGCAGTACCGCGGCGAGCGTCCAGCGATGCGTGGCCCGCTCGACCGGCGGCTCGTGCCAGCGATGCCGCTGCCGCGTGGCCCGCGCACGCCAGTCGCCAGCTGCGGGCACGAGCTCGCGCCGCTCGGGTTCGGGCGGCTCGGGCGTGGCTGGCTGGGGCTGCGGCGCAACGGCGATGGCGGTGCCTCGTGGAATTCGGTGGGCGGTCGCAGCATGGCCGAAGGCGATTGAACCCCGCTAGACCGGCGTGACGATCGCGTCGCCGGGGCGCGCGACACCTGGGACAGACAGCCGCCGGCGCCGCGCGGTTCCCCGCAGTGCAGCTTGACCCCACTTGCGCATGGCACAAGGCTAGGCCGATCGACGCCCCGCGCCGATCCCCCGCCATGACCGCCCTCGCCGCCGCATCGCGCAGGACGACCATGACGGCCCGCTTTTCCAGCCGCCCCGCGCGGCCTCGGGCGGTGCCGTTCATGCCACGAGGCTGCGCCCCCGCATGAGGAGGGTCACATCGTGTCCGAACTCGTCACGGAACATATCCGCAACATCGCGCTCGCCGGTCACGCCGGCGCCGGCAAGACCACGCTGTTCGAGGCCTTGCTGCATGCCGGCGGGGCGATCCAGTCCATCGGCACCGTCGAGCGCGGCAATACCGTGTCGGACACCGACGCGCAGGAACAATCGCGTGCCCATTCCATCGACAGCAGCATCGCCCAGGTCGAGCACGGCGACTGCCGCATCAACCTGATCGACACCGCCGGCTACGCCGATTTCCGCGGCGGCACGCTGTCCGCGCTGGCTGCGGTGGAGAGCGTGGCGATCGTGGTCAACGCGATCAACGGCATCGAGCACGGCACGCGCCGCATGATGATGCACGCCCACGAGCGCGGCCTGGCGCGCATGCTGGTGATCAACAAGATCGACTTCGACGGCGCCGACCTCGCCGCCCTGGTCGACGCGCTGCGCGAGGAATTCGGCAGCCAGTGCCTGCCGGTGAACCTGCCGGCGCAACGCGGCAACCGCGTGCTGGATTGCTTCTTCCACGACGACGGCGCCACCGATTTCTCCTCGCTGGCCGCGGCGCACCAGCAGATCATCGACCAGGTGGTGGAGGTCAACGAGGCACTGATGGGCCGCTACCTGGACGAGGGCGAGCAGGCGCTGGGCGCGCAGCAATTGCACGACGCCTTCGAGCAATGCCTGCGCGAAGGCCACCTGGTGCCGATCTGCTTCACCAGCGCGCGCACCGGTGCCGGGGTGAAGGAACTGCTCGACATCGCCGCGCGACTGCTGCCGAATCCGGCCGAGGGCAACCCTCCGCCCTTCGTGCGCGGCGACGGCCTGCCGCTGCGGGTGAGCGCCGACCCGCAGGCGCACGTGATCGCCGACGTGTTCAAGATCATCAACGACCCGTTCGTGGGCAAGCTGGGCGTGTTCCGCGTGTGGCAGGGCACCGTGCGGCGGGACAGCCAGTTGCTGGTCGACGACGGCCGCAAGCCGTTCAAGGTCGGCCACCTGTTCCGCCTGCAGGGCAAGAACCACGTGGAGATCGAGGCGGCGATCCCCGGCGACATCGCCGCGGTGGCCAAGGTCGAGGAAATCCACTACGACGCGGTGCTGCACGATTCGCACGACGACGATCGCATCGCGCTGGCGCCACCGCGGTTCCCCACGCCGATGGTCGGCCTGGCGCTGGAGCCGCGGCACAAGGGCCAGGAGCAGAAGCTCTCCAACGCGCTGGCGCGCCTGGCCGAGGAAGATCCCTGCTTTCGCGTCGAGCACCACAAGGAACTCAACGAGACCGTGGTGCGCGGGCTCTCCGAGCTGCACCTGAAGGTGATGCTCGAGCGCATGCGCGAACGCTACGGCGTGGAAGTGGAGACGCGCCCGCCACGCATCGCGTATCGCGAAACCATCGCCGCCCTCGCCGAAGGCCACCACCGGCACAAGAAGCAGACCGGCGGCGCCGGCCAGTTCGGCGAGGTGTTCCTGCGCATCGAGCCGCTCGATCGCGGCGCCGGCTTCGAGTTCGTCGACGCGATCAAGGGCGGCGTGATCCCCGGCCAGTTCCTGCCGGCGATCGAGAAAGGCGTGCGCCAGGCGATGGAGCGCGGCGTGGTGGCCGGCTACCCGCTGCAGGACCTGCGCGTGACCGTCTACGACGGCAAGTACCACTCGGTCGACTCCAAGGAGGTGGCCTTCATCAGCGCCGGCAAGAAAGCCTTCCTCGACGCCGTGGCCAAGGCGCATCCCGTGCTGCTGGAGCCGATCGTCAACGTCGAGGTGGCGATCCCCGAGCGCCACGTCGGCGACGTCACCGGCAGCCTCGCCGGCAAGCGCGCGCGCATCCTGGGCACCGATGCGCAGCGTGGCGGCGAGCTGGTGATCAAGGCGCAGGCCCCGCTGGCCGAACTGATCGATTACCCCACCGAACTGAAATCCATGACCGGCGGCCGTGGCCGCTACAGCCTCGACCTGAGCCACTACGAAGCCGCCCCCGCCACCGTGCAGAAGCAGTTGGGAGAGGCTTGGAAGCCGCGCGCGGAGGAGGATTGAAGTGCATCGGGTGGCCTCTTGCCGGCGCGCCACGCTACGATGCCGGAGCACTATCCAGTTCACCACCAGCCAAGGGAATTGCTGATGAAGCCACTGTTGCTCGTTCCGACATGCCTGCTGCTGGCATGCGTCTCCACCCTTTGCCTGGCGGGTCAGTCGGCCGACGGCTCCAACGCACGGCCGGCTTCG
Source organism: Rhodanobacter sp. UC4437_H4 (assembly GCF_052978425.1). NCBI lineage: Bacteria > Pseudomonadati > Pseudomonadota > Gammaproteobacteria > Lysobacterales > Rhodanobacteraceae > Rhodanobacter > Rhodanobacter sp. UC4437_H4. The sequence continues at coordinate 3,312,887 of NZ_CM129673.1, read as the reverse complement.
ACCCATGTCGCGCCCGCGGACGCGCCACCACCGACGCCACCGCCACGGCAGACGCCTGACATCGAGCGCACCCTGCGCGCCATGGACGACGCCTCCACCCAGGGACACCCGGATCTCTTCGGCCAGTTTGCCGGCATGCGGCGCCTGTTCGAGGGCGATTACCAGGGCGCCATGAAGTACTTCCGGATCGGTTCGCGCTACGCCGACAAGATGTCCCAGCTCAGCATCGCGATGATGTATCTCAACGGCCGGGGCGTGAGGAAGGACCGGGCCAGTGCCTGCGCCTGGATCACGCTGGCCGCCGAGCGTGGCTACCCTTCCTACGTCAACGCGCGCGACCGGATCTGCGCCGCGCTGGCACCCGCACAACGCACGCAGGCGAACACGATGCTGGCCGCGTTGATGGCCGAGTTCGGCGACGCCGTGGCCAAGCCGAGGATGAAGCTGGCCCTGATCTCGGCCAGGAACTCGCTGACGGGGTCGCACCTGGGCCACGACTCCGGCGTCAAGGTCATGGGGTTGAACGCCGACAATCCGACCCGCTGCGGCGGCAACCGTCTCGTCCTCGGCGGCGTGGAGATTCCCCGCGAAGGATGCGGCAGGTACGACCCGTCGCTGCTGGACCCAAACCGTTATTTTGCCGCGCGGGACGCGCAATGGTTCGGCACGGTGACCGTCGGCAAGCTGATCAAGGCGGACCCGCCGCCGTCCACCGCACCGGGTGCAAGCGATCACTCCCACTGAGTGGGTCGCCCGAAGCCGCTCCGGTATGACTGTCACTGCCCGATGGCGCGCGCCTTTCAGCGCGCGCCTGGAGGGCAGCCCAGGTCGAACCATGCCGTCTTGGCACGCGTGACGCCGAACCCGTGAGGTTCCGCGCCAACCGGCAGCCTAGTAATCCCTGGCCCCGAGCAGCCCCACCGCGTAACCGGCCTGGCGCAGCCGCGAGGTGGCCCGGGAACTCAGCATGACCAGCACGAGCAGGCCGACCAGCGGGACGAGCATCAGCACCAGCAGCACGATGCGCCCCCAGACGGGGTAGTCCAGGCCGCGGGCGATCTTGTAGATGCCGGTCCAGGACATCCCCAGGCAGACCAGCAGGGCGAGCAAGGCGATCGGGCCGACCGCGGCGCGCAGCGCGGCGGCGAGGAAGTACAGCAGGATGGCGTAGATCACCAGCTTCTGGCCGGAAGCGACATCGTCCAGCGACGCGCTGCGCTTTTCGCGAACCTCCAGCACGGCACCGGGACTCTGGTACGGATTTTCCATGATTTCCCCCTGATCGGTTTTGAACGACATTTGCCCGGCGACAAGCGCAACGCGCCGGGATTTCCCCTACAGCCGATTCCCCCGCTTGATCGCCAGGTAGCGCTCGATCAGCGCACCGGACAGTTCGCCGCAGCTCACGTCCAGCGTGTTGATGCCTTCGCGACGCAGCGCTTCGTGGGTGCGTTCGCGATCGGCCAGATAGTGCATGGCGGCGGCGCTGCGGATGCTGCCTTCCAGTTCGTCGCCGGGGTCGGCGGCGGCGTGGTCGAGGGCCAGTTCGCGCAGGCTGACCAGCATCACCAGGTGACGCCGGGACAGCATGCTCACCGCGGCGCGCAGTTCGGCGTCGTCCTCGTCGCGCACGTTGGTGATCAGCACCACCAGCGCGCGACGTTGCTGGTGCGCCTGCAGGGCGCTGGCAGCGGCGAGGTAGTCGGTGGCCAGCGGCATCGCGTGCAGGTCGTAGCCGGCGCCGAGCAGCATGTCCATGCCGCCGCTGCCCTGTTGCGGCGGCAACCAGCGTTGCTGCTGGCCGGTGCAGGCCAGCAGGCCGACCGCATCGCCCTGGCGCAGCGCGATGCTGGCCAGTGCCAGCGAGGCGTTCAGCACGTGGTCGAAATGCACCCGGCGATCATCCTGCGCCAGCAGGCGGCGACCGCAGTCGAGCATCAGCACCACCTGCTGGTTGCGCTCGTCGCGGTACTCACGCGAGATCAGCCGGCTGCTGCGCGCGGTGGCCTTCCAGTCGATCTTGCGCAGGCTGTCGCCGACGCGGTAGTCGCGCAGCTCCTGGAACTCGGTGCCTTCGCCGCGACGCCGTTGCAGCCGCGCGCCGACGCTGCGCGAGGCAAGTTCCACGCTCAAGCCCGCCAGCTCGACCAGCGCGGCGAAGTTCGGATACACACGCACCGTCGACGCGGCGCCGAGCACGCGGCGCACCGACCAGCAACGCCACGGCGAATGCAATTGCACGTGGCAGCCGTCGAAGGCGAACTGGCCGCGTGCGTCGGGCGTGACCGCGTACTCGAGTCGCACGTCGCCGCCCGCCGGCAGCAGCAGCGTGCGCGGCATGCCGCGCACCGCCCAGCCGCCCGGATGCAGGTCGTGCAGGCGCAACTTCTGCGCGCGCCGCGTGGTGCCGCGCACGCGCAGGCCGATCCGCGCCTCCGGCCCCAGCGGCAGCACCGGCGCCAGCTCGCGCGACACCTCGGGCGACGGCATCCGGCGCAGGCGCCAACCATCGACGAGCGCCAGCAGCGCAAGCGCACCGCCGCCAGCCAGCCACGCCGCCAGCGGCAGCCAGCCGAGGCTGGCCAGCACGCCGAGCACGGTCCAGCCGAGCAGCAGCCACAGCAGCGCGGGCGCAGGCCTCATCACTGTCGCGGTGCCGGCACCTTGTGCAGCAGCGCCTTGAGCACGTCGTCGGGGCGCTGGCGTTCGAGCAGCGCCTCCGGCGCCAGCAGCAGGCGATGGCGCAAGGCCGGCAACGCCACTGCGCGCACGTCGTCCGGGGTGACGAAATCGCGGCCGTCGACCGCTGCCTGCGCGCGCGCCAGCCGCGCCAGCGCCAGGCCGCCGCGCGGACCGGCGCCGCCGATCACGCCCGGCCATTCGCGCGTGGTGCGCGCAATGCGCACCGCGTAGTCGGTGACCGCGGCATCCATGCGGATCGACGCCACCGCCCGCTGCACCGCCAGCAACTGCGCCTGGCTCAGCACCGGCTGCACCTGCGACACGTCGAGGTCGGCGGCAACCTTGCCGTCGATCACGCGCGCGACCATGCGCCGCTCGTCCTCCAGCCCCGGATAGCCGATCACCACCTTGATCAGGAAGCGGTCCAGCTGCGCCTCGGGTAGCGGGTAGGTGCCCTCCTGCTCGATCGGGTTCTGCGTGGCCACCACCATGAACGGTGCCGGCAGCGCGAAGCGACGACCCTCGATGGTCACCTGCCCCTCCTGCATCGATTCGAGCAACGCGGCCTGGGTCTTGGCCGGCGCGCGGTTGATCTCGTCGGCCAGCAGCAGGTTGGCGAATACCGGGCCGCGGCGGATCTGGAAACGTTCGGTCTTGGGGTCGTAGATCGCGTGGCCGGTGACGTCGGCCGGCATCAGGTCGGGAGTGAACTGCACGCGGCCGAAGGTGCAGCCGACCGACGCGGCCAGCGCGCGCACCAGCAGCGTCTTGCCCAGCCCGGGCACGCCCTCGATCAGCACGTGGCCGGTCGCCAGCAGCGCCAGCAACACCTGGTCGAACACCTCGGCCTGGCCGATGAAGGCGCGCCCGACCTGCTCGCGCAACGCGCGCACGTGGTCGCCGAGTTCGGCGGTGGAAGGCGGCGGCAAGGCCGGCGCGGCGAGCGTGTCGAGGGTCATGGACGATTCCTGAGTCGGGCCAGGGTGAGGATGGAAACGCGAAACGCCTGCGCGTTCGCCGGTGACTGGAAGGCCTGCGCGACGCGCGCGGCGTCCAGCGCGCTGCGCTCGGCCAGGCGCGCGTACAGCGCCTCGCCGTGCAGCATCGCGCAGGCCGGATCGCGGCGACGCAGGCGCGCCAGCACGGCCTGGCAGGCCAGCGCGTGCAGGCTGCGACCGCCGTCGCGGCGATAGATGAACTCGCCGGCGGCCTGCACGTGTTCAAGCAGGGCGCGGCGGTGCGCGGGCGGAGCCGGCAGCAATGGCCCGAGCCGTGCGCTGCGCATCGCCATCCACGCGGCCAGCAGCAACGCCAGCGCGAGCAGCGCGGGCCAGCCCTTGATCGCCATGAATTGGAGGAAGGGCGGACCGTCCAGCGCGTAGACCAGGTAGATCGTGCCGCGGCCGCGATTGGGCTGCAGCAGGTTCCAGGCAAACTCCTGCGCCGCGGCCTGCTTCAGCGCGGTGTGCGCCAGCGGGGCAAAATTGGCCAGCACGCTGACCGTGCCCTGCCCCAGCGGCATGCGCGCGTACAGATAGCCGTCGTGCGGCGTGCCGATCGCCGCGTCGAGTTTCCCGATGACGCCCGGCCGCAGCCGGAAGCGCGAGCCGCACAGGGCGGCATCGTCGCGCTTGCGGGCAGTCGCGCTGTGCAAAGCCACGCACTCGAACGACGCCGAGCGCGGATCGAGCACGCCGAGTGCATCGAACAGCGGCGTGTGCGCCACGCTGGCCGCTCCCGGCGACAGCAGCAGGTGGCCGCCGCCGCGCACCCACGCCACCAGCCGTGCCGCATCGGCGGCATCGACGCGGCCGGCATTTTCGCCCAGCAGCACCGTGTCGCCATGGCGCAACGGCAATCGCGCCGCACTCAATGTGGTCAGCGACTGCGCCGGCAGCTGCAGCTCATGCAGCATCAGTTCCAGCGCGAGGAAGCGGTTGCTGCGCGCCGCGCCGTGCGGCGGGATCGTCTCGGTGACGTCCTTGCGCTCGAAGGTGGCGAAGAACCCGGCGACCAGCAGCGCCAGCGCGGCCGCGACCAGGGCGGCGATCAGCAGCGTCTTGCGGTTCATGTCGACGCCCCGGGCTGCGCCGGCCAGCCCGCGAGCAGTTGCTCGACGGTGGCGTCGTCGGGATAGCGCCCGGCGTAGGCAGCGAACTGCCAGGTGCGCACGATCTCGATCACGCGGCGGCTGCGCTGCGGATCGTCGATGGCGCGCGCCTGGCGCAGCCAGTGCGCCTCGGTCGCATCCGCTGCGGGCGGCTGCCGCAGCTCGCGCGCGGTCTGCTCGACGCAGCCGCGATAGAGCAGCGCCAGTGCCTCGCGCCGGCGCTGTGCCTGCCACAGCGCGCGTGCCGCGCCGGCCAAGTCGGCGGGCAACGCGGCTGGCGCGTCGACGATCGACGATATCGGCGGCGACAGCGCCGGCGCGACCTCCTCATCCCGCAGCAGCCAGCGCCCGCGCCAGCGCCAGCCCAGCCAGATCAGGCCGCCCAGCACGCCGATCAGCAGCAGCCACAACAGCAGCTGGAAGAACCCGCCCAGCAAGTGTCCGAGCCAGGGGAACAGCGGATTGATCGACGTCGCGGCCGGTTCCGGCTTGTACTTGAGCTGCCAGCGCCGCACCGTGTGTTCGCCGCCGAAGCGCGGGTCGCGATAAGCCCGCGCGGCCGCTTGCGCCAAGCCCGGCTCGGGTGCCTCCGCGCGCGCGCCGAACAACGCGTCCAGGGACACGCTGGCGGGCTTGTCGACCGCCGCGGCGTGCACCTCGGCCGTCGCCTGCGCCTGCACGGGAGGTGTCCATGCGCCGAAGCACAGCAACGCAACCGCCAGCAGCGCGGTGCCCTGCAGCCGCGCGCGCAGGCGCCGGAAGGCCAGGTCGATGTCCCACGCCTCCAGTTGCGTGCGCCGGTTGAGATACAGCGCAAAGCCGCAGGCGACGTAGAGCGGTTCGATCACGCTCATCGCCAGATAGGCCACGCCGGCGCCGGCCAGCACCCACGCGGTGGGGATCACCTGCGTGTCGCCGCGCACCAGCTCGATCAGCGATTGCGGCCGCCATTCGTGCGGGATCAGCAGCAGCGCAAACAACCACACGCTGAGGAACAGCACCAGCTCGAACAGCAGGCAGAAATAGGTGAGCAGGCTGGTTTCCCCCACCAGGCGCCGACGCAGCACTTTCCAGCGTGCCGAACGCTGCGCCCGCGTGCTGCCTTCGAGCAGATCGAGCGGCAGGCGCAGCGCGCGGTTGCTGTCGATGCGCAACCAGGTCAGCGCCGCCAGCGTCCGTCGCCACGGCCAGCGCGCCTGGCCGCGCAGGGTCTGGCGCCAGCCCGGCGCCTGATCGAACACCGCCCGCGACAACACGTACAGCGGCAGCCGATCGAACAGCGGCTTCAGCCACCACATCAGCCCCCAGCCCAGCCACGGCCAGCCGAGCGCGACACCGAGCCCGTTGCACAACACGAACAGCGGCAGGGTGAAGGCGAACCACGCCGACCACACCGGCCGCGCATGCGCGCGCAACATCGCCGCGCCGAGATCCAGCGCCTCGCGCGTCACCCTGGGCCGCAACACCACGCCGATGCGTTCAAGCTCCATGCCGCACCGCCCTGCCGCCGCGCCACAGCCAAGCCAGCACCAGCACCCACAGCACGCCGGCCACGCCGAAGCGCAGCGGATCGGGCAGGCTGGCGATGGAGGACCAGTACGCCTCGATGAACGCCGCCACCAGCAGCATCGCGAATGCGCCCAGCGCCAGTTGCGCGCCGACCCAGCCGGCCGCGACCAGCGCCGGTCCGCGGCGCTGCCGGCCCGGCGCCAGCAAGGTCAGGCCCAGATGCAGGCCGGCGCCACCGGCGATCACCAGCGCGGTGAGCTCGAACGGCGAATGCCCCGCCACGAAGCGCCAGAACGGGCCGCCGTAGCCGATCGCGGTGAGATGGCCGGCGATGCCGCCGATCAGCACGCCGTTGGCGCCCAGCACGTAGACCGCACCGACGCCGAACACCAGCCCCGAGGCGAACGTGCGAAACGCGATGCCGACGTTGTTCATCACGTAGAAGCCGAACATCTGCAGATCGGTGCCGCTGCTGCGGCCGATGTGCGGATTGGCCGGGTCGTACATCTTCTCGAACTGCGCCAGCTGGGCGCTGCTGAACAGCGTGTGCGCCAGCTCCGGGCGCAGTTGCAGCAGCACCAGCAGGCACAGCGCCGGCACGTAGAACAGCACCGCCGCCAGCGCCATGCAGCGCCACTGCGCGCGGACCAGCCGCGGGAAACCGGCCAGCAGAAACATCGCCACCCGATGCCAGCGCGGCGGCGGCGGCCGGTACAGCACGCGGTGGCCATGCTGCACGAGTTGCTGCAGCCGGTCGGTCACCTCGTGGCTGTAGCCGCGGCCGCGGGCCAGCGCCAGGTGGTGGCAGATGCGCCGGTATTCGGCGGGGAAATCCAGCGCCTGCTCCTGCCGCAGCGTGCGTCGCGGCTGGCGGTCCAGCGCATGCAGCCAGGATTGCAGGCGATCCCAGGTCTTGCCGTGCAAGGCCACGAAGCGTTCCTGTTTCATGCGCGCCCCAGCAGCCAGTTCACGTGCGCCACCAGTTGCCGGATTGCCGCGGTGTCGCGCAGGCCGGTCAGCGGGGTCAGCAGGTTGGCCAGTTCCTCCTGGCGCTGCACGGTGAGCTGGCCGGCGCGCTCGGCATAGTCGACCAGCGCGGCCTGTTCGTCGGCGGACAAGGCCAGCGGCAGCGGCAGCGCGGACACCGCCGGTACCTGCTGGCCAGGCGGCAGTTCGCGCGCATGCACCACCATGGTGCCGGCCACGATGTCGCCGAGCCGGCGCGCGTGCGGATCGACCAGGGTGCTGACCAGGCCCACGCCATAGACGCCGGGCAGGATGTCCACCACGCGCAGCAGGTTGCGCACCACCGACGGCAGCCAGGTCACCGGCGTGCCGTCGGCATGCACCACGCGCAGGCCGAGCGCGCGCTTGCCCGGCGTCTGGCCGTCCATCCAGACCTCGCAGACCACCCCATACGCCCACATCAGCGCGAACAGCAGCAGCATCGCCAGGCCGTTGCCGGCCACGCCGAAGATCGACAGCGGGATCATCGCCACCAAGAAGAAGACACCGCGCAACAGCAGGTCGAGCACCCACGCCTGCGCCCGCGGCAACGCTCCGGCGGCGCGCAGGCGCAGCGAGATGCCTTCGGCGGTCTCGATCTCGCGGACGGTATCGATCATCTACACGTCGACGACGATGGTATCGGCGATCAGGTCGTGCAGGCAGCGGCGCTCGTTGCCGAAGATCAGCAGCGGATCGATCAGCGTCGCCAGCCGGCCGATGTAGGGAATCACGCCGAGCAGCGCCACCGGCAGCACGCGGATGAAGAGATAACGCAACAGGCCCATGCGACTGCCATCGGTACGCACGATGGCGATGTCCAGCATGCGCTTGCCGATGGTCTGGCCACTCCGATGCAGCATGACGCAGTTGACCACGAAGATCGCCACCAGCAGGGCGAAACCCAGCAGCAGCACGCCGATCATCGGCGCGGCCGGCTTGATCCCCTTGCCGACGCCGACTGCCATCATGGCGCCCCACAACACCGGGAGGGCCCAGACCAGGTTGATCACCCCGTCGAGCAGCGCCGCCGCCAGGCGCTTGCCGCGGCTGGCCTTGCGTTCCTCCAGGCCCTGCGCATCCCACGCGCGCACATCGTCGACCGTTGCCTCGGGCGCGGCATAAGGATTGGCTTCCATCGCATTCCCCCGTCACTGTCCATGTTGCCGCTCCCCCCGGCCGGCAACTGCGGCGAGTATAAAAGCGTTGTCCGGAACGCGGCTACCGCTTGGGCTTGAGCAACGTGCCGGTGCATTTCGGCGCGCCGCACAGGCACTGCCACAGCTTCTTCAGCCGCGCGGTGTGCGGCACGTCAAGCACGATGCCGTAGTCGTAGGTGAGCTCATCGCCGGGCTTGATGTGGCGGATCGCCTCGATCTTCACCTTGTCCCGGCGCGGGTCGCCGCTGGCGCTTTCCTCGACCACGGCGCGGCAGTTCGGCGCGCAGCTGTGGTTGATCCAGCGCGCGGTGTTGCCGCGCTGGTTGGCGTCGATCACGTACTTCTCGTTGAGCGTGAACAAGAAGGTATGCCCGGTTTCACCACCGTCCCCGTACAGCGCATCGGCCTCGTCCGGCGTGAGCAGCTTGCCCTTGTATTCGATGATCTCCTCGCCGCGGGCGATCGGCGCGGTGGCGAATACGCCGTTGCCGTGGATCGGTGAGCGGCGGGCAACGAAACGTCGTGACATGCTGCAGTATCCGGGTGGGAAGGCAAGCCGACGATGATGCCTGTTCGCGCGCCATCGCGAAACCTCGGCACCACCGCGATCCCCGGCGCGAGCCGCGACGACGGCCTGCCCGGTCGACTGGCGCGGACACCCCGATCGCGGTTAGAGTCAGGATTCAAACGATCGTTTGGAGAACTGCGATGCGTCCGTTGCGCTGGGTCGTTGCCCCGTTCCTGCTCGCCGTGCTGGCGTTTGGCCTGGCCGCCTGCGGCCCGGCGAAGAAAAGCGTGTTCCCGCCCACGGTGAGCATCCAGCAGTTGCAGGTGCTGTCCAACGGGCAGTGGCAGCTGAGCGTGCGCATCCAGAACAACAGCTACGCCGGGATGGACTTCCAGTCGCTGGACGGCCAGTTGCAGGTCGCCGCGCTGGCGCCGGTGCGCCTGCACGACACGTTCGAGCTGGCCATCCCGCAACTTGCCGGCGACGTGGTGCAGCTCAAGGTATGGCCCACCGCCGCGATGAGCCGCGCACTGGAGGCCATCGCCGACAAGGGCAGCGCCGCGTCGCTGGCCTATTCGATCAGCGGCACCGCGACCGCCAAGCCCGAGCAGGAGAGCAAGGCGCGCGCCTTCGACTTCAGCGGCAAGGACTGGATTTCGGCCGTGCCGGGCATCGCACACACCTTCCGTTAAACCGCCTGCATCAGGAGTTCCCATGACCGCTTACAAGGCCCCCCTCGACGACCTGCGCTTCGCCCTGTTCGATGTGCTGGACGCCGAGCCGGTTCTCACCTCGCTGCAGGGCGGCGAGGCGCATGGCCGCGACCTGCTCGACGCCGTGCTGGAAGAAGCCGGCCGCCTGAGCGAGCAGTTGCTGGCGCCGACCAACGCGCCGGCGGACGCCGAGGGCTGCCAGTTCGACAAGGCCACCGGCAAGGTCACCACGCCCGCCTCGTTCAAGGAGGCCTTCAGGCAGTTCGCCGAAGGCGGCTGGACCGGCCTCACCAACCCGGAGGCCTACGGCGGCCAGGCGCTGCCCGGCGTGCTCGGCACCGCCACCACCGAGATCTTCCAGTCCGGCAACCTGGCCTGGAGCCTTTACCCGCTGCTCTCCGAAGGCGCCACCCATGCGCTGGAACAGCACGGCGAGGAGTGGCAGCGCGAGCTGTACATGAAGCCGATCGTGGCCGGCCGCTGGACCGGCACCATGTGCCTGACCGAACCGCAGGCCGGCTCCGACCTGGGCCTGCTGAAGACGCGCGCGGTGCCGGGCGAGGCCGACGCCAGCGGCCGGCCGACCTGGAAAATCAGCGGCACCAAGATCTTCATCAGCGCCGGCGAGCACGACCTCACCGAGAACATCGTGCACCTGGTGCTGGCGCGCCTGCCCGACGCACCGGAAGGCAGCCGCGGCATCTCGATGTTCATCGTGCCCAAGTTCAAGGTGAACGCAGACGGTTCGCTGGGTGAGCGCAACAGCGTCGCCGCCGGCGCGATCGAGCACAAGATGGGCATCCACGCCTGCTCCACCTGCGTGATGAACTTCGACGGCGCCGAGGGCTACCTGATCGGCAAGCCGCACAAGGGCCTGATGGCGATGTTCACCATGATGAACGCGGCGCGCCTCTCGGTCGGCGTGCAGGGCCTGGCGCTGGCCGAACGCGCGTTGCAGAACAGCCTGAACTACGCGCGCGAGCGCTTGCAGTCGCGCTCGCTGTCCGGCCCGAAGTTTCCCGACAAGCCGGCCGACAACCTGCTGGTGCAGCCCGACGTGCGGCGCATGCTGCTGACCCAGCGCGCGTTCGTCGAAGGTTCGCGCGCGCTGGTGCTGTATACCGCGCTGCAGACCGACATCGAGCATCGCGCCAGCGACGAGGCGGCGCGGCAGAAGGCCGGCGAGCTGGTCGCCTTCCTGATCCCGATCGCCAAGGGCATGGTCACCGAGCTGGCGCAGGAGTGCACCAAGGAGGCGCTGCAGATCTACGGCGGCCACGGCTACATCGCCGAGAACGGCATGGAGCAGTTCGTGCGCGACGCCCGCATCATCACCCTCTACGAAGGCACCACCGGCATCCAGGCCGCCGACCTGCTGGGCCGCAAGATCCTCCAGCTGCAGGGCGTGGGCTTCAAGCACTTCCTGGAGGAGATCAGTGCGTTCTGCCAGCAGCATGCCGACACCGCATCGCTGAAGTCCTTCATCGGGCCGCTGGCAGTAGCCGCGCGCAACTGGAGCGAGCTCACCGTGGCACTGGCCCAGCGCATCCAGGGCAACCCGGAGGAACTGGGCGCGGCGGCCACCGACTACCTGTACTACTCCGGCTACGTCACCCTGGCCTACCTGTGGGCGCGCAGCGTGCTGGCGGCCGAGAATGGTACGCAGTCGGCCGCGTTCAAGCAGGCCAAGCGCGACACCGCGGCGTTCTACTTCAGCCGTCTGCTGCCCCGCACGCTCGCCCACCAGGCGGCAATCGAGGCCGGCGTGGCCAGCGTGCCGGCGATCGACTGAGCCGCAGGCACCCCCGCACGAAAGAGCCCGGCGATGCCGGGCTCTTTCGTATTCGGGGCAGTCATGGACCGAAGTTCGGCCATGTGCGGCACGTCACATGTCCCGGCGGGTCAACTTTTGCTCAAAAGTGGCAATGGCGGCCGGGCAGGTGTTCAACTGGCGCAGCTTTCGCGGAAGGTCTCGCCGCTCAGGCGCAGGTACTGCTGGACCATGGCGTCGTGGATCGGCGCGCACTGGATCAGCTCGCGGGCCAGCGCCTCCTGCGCCTCGGCCACGCCGGAGCGGGCGGCCCGTGCGGGAACGGTGGGAACGGCCCGAACGATCCGCGGCGCCGGCACATCGGCCTGTTGGCGTTCGACGTCGAGCAGATGGGAGATGTCATAGGCGATGTCGTTCATGCCCGAGGTAATGCAACAGGCTTGCCAACTCACCGCCCGCCCGGCATCGGTTTCGGGCCGCGCGTTGTTTTCCGGCCGGGGAATCGGCACGCTGGAGGAATGGATCGCGGCAGCATCGGCGGGATGATGGACAAGCTCGGCATGATCGGTCGCGTGGCCATCGTGATGGTGATGACGCCGATCGTGTTCTGTTCCGGCGCGTGGGCCGCGCTGGCGCTGTGGTATCGGCTGCCCGGCGGCCGCGCCGGGCGCGCGCTGGGCAGTGCGCTCTGGGTGATCGCGACCGGAGTGCTGTACGCCTGCGCGATCGGCGGGCGCAGCTGGCTGCCGCTGGTCGTCCATGCCGCGCTGTACGCGATGGTCCTGCTGTGGTGGGTCGCGATCAGGCCCTCCGGCGCGCGCGACTGGCGCGACGACGTTGCCCGCACGCTGACCGGCAGCGTGCACGGCGATCGCGTGGTGCTCGACAACGTGCGCCACTTCGCCTGGCGCAGCGACAACGATTACGACATCCGCTGGGAGCGCCACGAGTACGACCTGGCGCAACTGGCCAGCGCCGATGCGGTGCTGTCGCACTGGGGCAGCCGGGCGATCGCCCACGCCATGATCTCGTTCGGTTTCGACGACGGCCGCCACCTGGTGTTCTCGGTGGAGGTGCGCAAGAGCCGCGACCAGGAGTATTCCTCGGTGGGCGGCTTCTTCAAGCAGTTCGAGACGATCCTGGTCGGCGCCGAGGAAGACGACATCATCCGCGTGCGCACCAACGTGCGCAACGAGGACGTCTATCTGTATCCGCTGCAGATCGAACCGGCCACGCTGCGCGCGCTGCTGCTCTCCTACGTGCATGCGGCCAACCGGCTGGCCGCGCGGCCGGCGTTCTACAACACCTTCACCTCCAACTGCACCACCCTCGTCCATCGCATGGCGCGGCAGATCGATCCGGGCCTGCCATGGGACATGCGCCTGCTGCTGACCGGCTATCTGCCGGAGTATCTGCAAGGCATCGGCGCCCTCGATCGTCGCGTGCCGATCGGAACACTGCGCGAGCGCGCACGCATCAGCGAACGCGCCCGTGCGGCACCGGCCGGCGCCGATTTCTCGCGCGCGGTGCGCACCGTCACCGCACGCGACTGATGCGCGCGAGCCGTTCGCGTCACGACGTCGACGCGAGCCGCGCAACGCAACCCGACCTGAACGGCGCGACGCGGAATGTGCCGCTTTTACGCGTCCTTGCCGCCTCGATGGGTTAGGTTCCGGGAGGACAGCGATGGCGGCACCGTTTCGTTCGTCCTGCAGGCGCGCCGCTGTCATCAGCGCCTGCGTGCACCCCCACCCCGTACAAACCAGGAGACCCGGATGAACACGAGGATCACTCGCGTGGCCGCATTGACGGCGGGATTGCTCACCATCGGCCTGGCCGGCTGCTCGCAGTACGTCAAGCAATCCGATTTCAACACGGCCATCCAGCAGCTGCAGCAGAAGCAGACCGACCAGCAGCAGCAGATCGATGCCATCAAGCAGCAGATGCAATCGCAGTTTGCCAAGTACGACAGCCAGATCACCGCGATGCAGGGTCGCGTCAGCATCGACACGGTGGCGCACTTCGCGTTCAACAGCGCCACCCTGAGCGAGCAGGACAAGCCTGCGCTGCAGGACTTTGCCGCGACCATCGGCAAGTACCACCCCGGCGTGCTGATCACGGTTGAAGGCTTTGCCGACCCGGCCGGCTCGCGTGCCTACAACAAGAAGCTCGGCATGCAGCGCGCCGATGCGGTGCGCGATTTCCTGATCAGCAGCGGCCTGTCCGCCGATCAGGTACGTGCGGTCAGCTACGGTGAAGACAGCAACCGCCAGGTCGCCAAGGGCGCCACGCACGACCAGGGTCGCGACAACCGCCGCGTCTCGCTCACCGTCGATGCCACCGGCGCCGGCGCGGTCGCCACGACGGCCCCCTAAGCGGCGCCCGTCGATGGCCAGCAGCGCGGGTGGCCGGCACGGCCGCGCTGCTGGCGCCGTGTCACCCCCCCGGCATGCCTCGGCGCCGTCCCTCAGCGGCGTGTCAGCCTGCCAGCTCGAAACGCGTCACGCGCCGCACCGGGTCGGCCTCGACCAGGCTCACCCGGACGTCGGCGCCGAGCGTGAGGTTGCCGCTGCCGGAAACGCCGGCCTCCACCGCCGGGTTGCGCACGATCACCGTGCCCTTGGCCGGATCGCCGCGGGCGACCTCGACGATCGCACCGTCGAAAACCTCGCCCACCCGCGGCGCCAGCGCGGCGGCTTCGGCCAGGTTCAACACGGCGCTTTCGTACTGGCCCGCGCGATGGCCGGAAGTCTGCATGGTGTCCGGCAGGCCGGGCAAGGCGGCCAGTGCCCACGCCGGCACCGGCTGCTTCGCGCACAGCGCCAGGCAGACCTCGCCGGTATAGCGATCGACCAGCCGGCGCAGCGGCGCGGTGGCATGGGTGTACTGCGCGGCCAGCGCCGAATGCATCGGCTGCGCGGGCAGCGCGCCGTCGAACGCCGCGTACCCGGCCCCGCGCAGCACCGTGGTGCAGGCGGTCAGCATGGCCACGTGCACGTCGTTGGACGGGTCCAGCGAACGGATGAAGCCGGGGTAGTCCAGCCCGGACGGCCAGGCGATGCCGAGCACCCGCGCGGTGACGCGCAGCCGCGCGATGGCGTGCGGGTCGGGCGGCGGCAGCGTGCGCAACAGCCCCACTTTCGCCTGCACCATCAATTGCGCCGCGGCCATGCCGACCAGCAGCGAGATCTGCTCGTTCCAGTTCTCGATCGGCAAGCGCGCGCGGAACGCCAGCGTCCAGCGGCCGTCGACCACGTCGATCTCCTGTTCCGGCAGGGGCAGGCTCACGCCGCCGCGCGCGCGCTCGCACTGCTCGCGCAACTCGCCGATCCGGCGCAGCACCGTCCACATCGGATCGTCGCTGCCGGCGTCGATGGCCTGCTGCACGCCGGCATAGTCGAGCTGGGCGCGGCTGCGCACGCGCGCCCGGCGCACGTCGATGGCGGCGATGCGGCCGGCAGGGTCCAGGTCCACCGTCCACAACAGCGCCGGGCGCACCTGATCCGGCAACAGCGAGGCGGCATCCTCGGACAACACTTTCGGGTGCAGCGGGATCTTCGAATCCGCGCCGTACAGCGTCTCGCCGCGCCGATGCGCTTCCAGGTCCACCGGGTCGCCGGCCTGCACGAAGGCGGCGACGTCGGCGATGGCGTAATGCACGCGCCAGCCGTCGCCCTGCGCCTGCACGTGCATGGCCTGGTCGAGGTCGCGCGCACCCGGCGGGTCGATGGTGACCAGCGGCAGCTCGGTGCGGTCCAGCGCCGGCAGGCGCGGGTTCGCCGCGGCGGCCGCGGCGGCGGCTTCGACTTCGGCCGGAAACGCGGCGGGCAGGTCCAACTGTTGCCGGATCTCGTCCATGCCCTGCGCAAACACGGCACTGCCCGCGGGCTGCAGGCGGATGCGTCGCGTCGTGGTCATGGTTCCTCCGTTGATGGCTGCCGGCCGTACGCGAATATACATGCCGCCTCCGGTGGGCTTTCGTCCATGCCGGGGGCGGTGTAGAAAGCCGTCAGGCCCACCGACCCGATCGCCCATGAACGACTCGCCCCTGCTGATCCGCCTGGCTGCCGACGATGACGATTTCATCCTTGCGCTGGTGCCACGCTTCGCCGACTTCGCGCTGCCGGCGTGGCGTCGCCGCCACGAATGCGTCGAAGGCATCCGCCGGGACCTGCTGCACCATCTGGAGGACCAGCCGGCGAACAGCTTCCTGTTCGTGGCCGAGAATGGCGACGGCGAGCGGGTGGGTTTCATCCACCTGCAGCGCACCGCCGATTTTTTCAGCGGCCGCAGCAACTGCCACATCTCCGATCTCGCGGTGGCGCCGCAGCACGAAGGCAACGGCGTCGGCAAGGCCTTGCTGGCGCACGCCGAGCAGTGGGCGCGCGAGCACCAGTGCCAGCTGGTGACGCTGGCGGTGTTCCCCGGCAATGAGCGCGCCCGCGCGCTGTACGAGGCCAGCGGCTACGCGACCGACCTGATCAAGCTGGCCAAGCCGGTGCGTTGAAGGCGCGCAAACGAACAAGCCGCCCGCAGGCGGCTTGTTGCGTGCAGCAGGCGAAGCGAAGTCCTGCTCAGTTGGTGGTCTTGGCCGCCGACTCGGCCTGTTCGCGCTCGTCCAGGCGACGGGCCAGGCGGTCGATGTTGCTGAGCGACAGCAGGTGGGCGTAGATCCACGCCATCACGCCTTCGCGCAGCATCTCGTGGGCGACCTTCTCGTCCAGCGCGCGCAGCTTCTCCTCGTTGACCATGAACAGGCCGTTGAGCGTGATGCCGTGGCCGGAATCCGGCTCGCCCTTGTGCAGCTGCACGTTGCGCGCTTCCAGCAGGTCATGCTTGACCAGGTACTGCATGAAGGTGCGGGTGCGGTCGATGTTCTGCTGGAACTCGCCGAGGAAACCCACGGCGTTCTTCAGCAGCTCGGTGTCGCTGCCGTCCTCGTTGAACAGGCGCTCGCCGTCCGCCGCGTTGAAACCCTCGAAGCCCTGATCGAGGAACACCGCGAAATCGCCGCCCTCCTGCCCGGCCGGTTTCTCGGCCAGCACGAACGGGTAGCGGCGCACGAAGGCCGGCACGTAGGTGTTGGGCGCCCACTGGCCGGCGGCGTCGACGTAGAGGTTCTCGTTCTGACGCAGGCCGAGCAACGCGATCGGGCCGGCATTGGCGGCGTCGGGACCGGCGAACACGATCAGCAGGTCACGCGCGGCCAGGCCGAACTCCGCCGCGGTCAACGGCACCGAGTGCGTGTTCATGGCGAACTTCATGTTGGGCACGCCCTTGAGCCGAAGATTCTTGTGTTCGGCCCGGTTCAGCGCCACCGGGTGCTCGTAGAAAATGACTTCAGCCACGTTGATCCACCTTTGGTCCCCCGTCGCGCCGGGCCGCCACGGCGGCGGCCCTGTCGAACCCGGCGTGGGTTTCATGTCGAGCTAGGGATCATATCAGCGGGCACCGGTGCCTGCGAATCCCGCCGCGCCGGCGCCTTCGGAACGGCGGAAAAGTGTTCTATGCTGCGATCGGGCTGGCCTTGCGCCATGCCCGCTGGTTCCCTCGATGCCCCGGCGGAAGGACGAACTGCATGCTGATGGACGCTGTCAAACCGGCTGACCTGCAGGCGACGCGCGTGTTGTCGCTGGACGCCGCTGGCCGCATCCTGGACTGGATCAGCTGGCAGGACGCGGTGTGCCTGTACGTGCGCAACGTCGTCGCCTGGACCCTGGGCGATCCCTGCCTCACCGTGCACGGCGGCCACAACCGTGCGCTGGGCACGCAGAGCCTGCTGCAGTTGCACCCGATCATCGCCAGCACCGGCCACTGCCGCGAGCACGCGGTCGACCCGTCGCCGGCGCTGACCAACACCGCGCTGTTCGCGCGCGACCGGCACATCTGCATGTACTGCGGCGAGCACTTCACGCGCATGGAACTGACCCGCGACCACGTGCTGCCGATTTCCCGGCAAGGCAAGGACGAGTGGGAGAACGTGGTCAGCGCCTGCCTGTCGTGCAACCTGAAAAAGAGCAACCGCACGCCGCAGCAGGCCAACATGCCGCTGCTGGCGGTACCGTACCGGCCAAGCTGGGTGGAGCACCTGATCCTGTCCAACCGCAACATCCTCGCCGACCAGATGGAGTTCCTGGTCAGCCGGCTGCCGCGCGACCGGCGCCCGATGGCGGAATACGCCTAGGAGCGTGGGCGGTAGAAACTTTCGAGGCAAAAGTGGCTGCGCGAGTGCAGATTTTCCACGCTTCGCCGGCCCATGATGGTTCTGTAGGCCGGGAAGCGGCGGAAACATAAACCGCGCAGACGCCTTTGCAGCCCGGAAGATTTCTACCGCCCACGCTCTAGGAGACGCCAAGCCTCACTTCCGCCGCTCCGCCGCGGTGTCGGCATGGCCCTCTTCCGCGCGCGTTTCGCGGTTCTTCTCCAGTTCGCGGTCGATCTCGTCGACCTCCTCGCAGGCTTCGTCCGCCTCGTCCGCTTCCTCGGCTTCGCCCCGGGCCGGGCCGCCGTGCCTGCGCTTGCGGCCGCCGCTGGCGCGCTCGCGCCGTGCCGCCAGCTTGCGGTAGTTCTCTCGGATACGCTCCAGGGTCTCCTCGTCGAGGTCTTCCAGGTCGAGCAGGCCGTTGTGGGCCGCGGTAGTGCGGATCAGCTCGTCCAGCTTGATCTGCAGCGCCGCGCTGTCGCGGTTCTGGCTGTTCTGGATCAGGAACACCATCAGGAAGGTGATGATCGTGGTGCCGGTGTTGATCACCAACTGCCAGGTGTCGCCGAAGTGGAAGAACGGCCCGCTGGCTGCCCAAACCGCCACGATCAATACGGCCGCCAGGAAGGTCGCCGGTCGACCGGACTGGCGCGCGGTGGCTTCCGCAAAGCGGCGAAAAGCCTGCGAGACACTGGCCATGGACGGATCTCCGCAAGGGAATCTGCGCGCAGCATGCGATGCCGATTGTGTGCCGCACGTGCAGGCTGCACCGGTCGCAATCAGGCCTTGTTCACTGTTTCGCCCTTGCTCCGCCCCGCCGCTGGGCCAACAATACGAGGATGAATGACCTCAGCCATTATCCCCGCCTGGCTTCGATCGACGCGCCCGCCGACCTGCGCCGACTGCCCGACAGCGAACTGCCGCAAGTCGCCGACGAACTGCGCCAGTATCTGATCGAGGCCGTCGCCAGCTCCGGCGGCCACTTCGGCGCGGGCCTGGGCGTGGTCGAGCTGACCGTGGCCCTGCACCACGAGTTCGACACGCCGCACGACCGCCTGGTCTGGGACGTCGGCCACCAGTGCTATCCGCACAAGATTCTCACCGGCCGCCGTGACCGCATCACCACGATCAAGAAGAAGGACGGCCTGGCGCCGTTTCCGCGCCGTGAGGAAAGCGAGTACGACACCTTCGGCGTCGGCCACTCGTCCACCTCGATCTCGGCCGCGCTGGGCATGGCGATCGCCGCGCAGGCCAGCGGCGAGCAGCGCAAGGTGGTGGCCGTGATCGGCGACGGCGCGATGACCGCCGGGCTGGCGTTCGAGGCGCTCAACCACGCCGGCGACGTCGAGCCCGACCTGCTGGTGGTGTTCAACGACAACGGCATGTCGATCAGCGAGAACGTGGGCGCGCTGACCAAGATGATGGCGCGCGCGATGGCCAGCCGCCGCCTCAACGACTTGCGCGAGCGGGCCAAGCGGGCCATTCCCAAGCAGTCGTTCATGGGCCGCTGGTTCAAGCGCTGGGAGGAGCACGCCAAGGGCATGTTCGTGCCCTCGACGCTGTTCGAGGAACTCGGCTTCCACTACACCGGCCCGATCGACGGCCACAACATCCCGCAACTGCTGCAGGCGCTGCGCACGGTGAAGAACCTGCCCGGCCCGCAGCTGCTGCACGTGATCACCACCAAGGGCAAGGGCTACGCCCCGGCCGAACAGGCGCAGATCGAATACCACGCGGTCGGCCCGTTCGACCCGCTGGCCGGCGTCAAGAAGAAAACCGGCAAGGCCAAGCCGACCTACACCGACGTGTTCGGCGACTGGTTGTGCGACCAGGCCGCCGCCGACCCGCGCCTGCTCGGCATCACCCCGGCGATGCGCGAGGGTTCGGGCCTGGTGCGTTTCTCCAGGG
Source organism: Rhodanobacter sp. UC4437_H4 (assembly GCF_052978425.1). Lineage (NCBI taxonomy): Bacteria > Pseudomonadati > Pseudomonadota > Gammaproteobacteria > Lysobacterales > Rhodanobacteraceae > Rhodanobacter > Rhodanobacter sp. UC4437_H4. The sequence goes on along the minus strand of NZ_CM129673.1, from coordinate 3,293,319 downwards.
AATACCCCGCGCGCTATTTCGACGTGGCGATCGCCGAGCAGCACGCGGTGACACTGGCCGCGGGCATGGCGTGCGAGGGAGCCAAACCCGTGGTGGCGATCTACTCCACCTTCCTGCAGCGTGCCTACGATCAGGCGATCCACGACGTGGCGCTGCAGAACCTCGACGTCACCTTCGCCATCGACCGCGCCGGCGTGGTCGGCCCGGACGGCGCCACCCACTCGGGCAGCTTCGACCTCACCTACCTGCGCTGCCTGCCGAATTTCGTGATCATGGCGCCGGCCGACGAGAACGAGTGCCGCATGATGCTCAGCACCGGCTTCAGCCACCCCGGCCCGGCGGCCATCCGCTACCCGCGCGGCACCGGCCCCGGCGTGGCGACCCACCACGAGCTGGAAACGCTGCCGATCGGCAAGGCCGAGCTGCGCCGGCGCGGCCACGGCCTCGCCCTGCTCAGCTTCGGCGCGATGCTGGCACCGGCCGCCACCATCGCCGCCGAACTCGACGCCACCCTGGTCAACATGCGCTTCATCAAGCCGCTTGACGACACCCTGATCCTGGAACTGGCCAGGACCCACGACGGCTTCGTCACCCTCGAGGACAACGCCGTCGCCGGCGGCGCCGGCTCCGCCGTGGCCGAGTGCCTGGCCGCGCATGGCATCACCCTGCCGATCCTTCATCTCGGCCTTCCAGACGTCTATCTGGAACACGGCAGCCGCGAGGAGGTGCTGAGCATGGCCGGCCTCGACCTGCCGGGCATCCGCCATGCCATCCACGCACGATTTCCGTTGATCGAGCGGCTCAGCCAGAACAGCGCCTGATTCCGGCCATCCATCCGGGTTCGCCAGCGCTCCAGGACCCGGATCACGCTCGGCCGCTTCGTGCTTCAGTTACGCTCGGAGCAGCGCAGCGACACCACGGAAGGGAACATCTTGACGGGATGGATCGACGGATCATGGCGCCAGCTGAAAGACTGGGCCAGCCGGCAAGCGGCCACGCCGCGATGAAGCGCGCCTGATCGCAACCCGTGCCGACTGCCTGCGCATCGCCATCGAACGTTCCGAGGGCATCGCCGCCGGGCAGGTTCTGCATGACCTCCGCGAACTGAGGACCCAGGCTCATGATCCAGAATTTTGTTTACGTTCTGAACAACGGCCTCAGGACCAAAGTTGGTGAGTACCTGCCTTCAGTGCCGCTGCTTCAGCAAATCAATGACCCGGAGTACCGACCAAAGGCGTACCAATGGGAGAACGATGGTCGAACGTTTACACGGCAGATTGATGGTCATGACACGCGGACTGCGCACCTCCTGCCCGACGGAGACGGCATCATCGTCCTTCAGGCACAAGCTCATTGCGGTGCCGACAACGTCATCGTTCTGGATGCTGCGAACGAACTGCTCCGACGCATCGTCAATCCTTACCGGACCTCAAAGTTCTTCATGAATGGCGACGAATTCTGGTTCTATGGCATCACCGTGCGCGGTGACGACGTCATCTTGAACATTCAGGTGCAACGCAAACTTGCAGGGAGGTCACACGATGCCGTGCCGATCTACGAGGCAAGTTACGACCCCATGACATGGGATTTGAAAAAGATCGAATGGAAACCTGCGACGTAAAATCTCTGCTTCGCGGGGCGCAGCAACAATCGCCACCGCCAGCAGCAGGTTGTGCGTTGAACCGGAGCATCGTGGACGGGGGATGCACGCCGGCCGTCATCGCCGAGCACAACGCCCGCCGCTCACCCGATCGCGCTGCTCCAGATCCTGCGCCGTGAATACTTCGGCATAGCCGGCATCGCGCACCAACACGCGCGCGGCCTCGCCCTGGTTCCAGCCGTGCTCGAACAGCAGCCAGCCGCCCGGGGCGAGATGGCCGAGGGCGCCATCGACGATGCGGCGGATGTCGTCCAGGCCGTCGCGGCCCGAGGCCAGCGCGCTGGCCGGCTCGAAGCGCAGGTCGCCGCGGGCCAGGTGTGGGTCGCCGGCCTCGATGTAGGGCGGGTTCGAGACGATCAGCTCGAAGCGCTGCCCCGCCAGCGGCGCCAGCCAGTCGCCTTGCACAAAGCTGACGTTGTCGATGCCGTGGCGCTGTGCATTGCGTCGGGCAACGGCCAGCGCCGTCGCGCTGGCATCGGTGGCGATCACCTGCGCGCGGGGATGCTCGCGCGCGACCGCCAGCGCAATCGCGCCGCTGCCGGTGCCGAGGTCGGCCACGCGGCCGCTGAAACCGGGTGGCAGGCGCTGCAGCGCCAGTTCCACCAGCAGCTCGGTTTCCGGGCGCGGGATCAGCGTCGCCGACGTGACCTCCAGATCCAGCGTCCAGAAGCCGCGATGGCCGACGAGGTAGGCCACCGGCTCGCCAGCCTCGCGACGGGAAAGCAACTTCTGATAGGACGTCTGGACGTCCATTTCAAGCGGATCGCCGGCATGCGCGAACAGCCAGCTTCGCGGCCGCTGCAGGACGTGCAGCAGCAGGAGTTCGGCCTCGGTGCGGTCGCCCAGCCGTTGCGTCGCCGCGGCCAGCGCCTCGCGCACGTCAGGCATCGCGCCCCGGCCCCGCCGCCGAAGGCGGCAGTTGCGGCGGCACCACGCCAGGCTTCGGCTCGCGCTTGCGCCAGTAGCCGCCATGCGTCCACGCGTCGAAGGCCCAGCGCAGCCAGCCGATCAGCGCATTGGCGAGCCACAGCGCCCAGACCAGCATGGCGAGCTTGTAGATCCACAACGGCAGGCTGAACACGCCGGCCAGCGGCAACGCTCCGTCGCTGCGATCGGCAAACCAGTGCAGGTTCGACCCCGACGAGTGGTTGCCGGCCACATGCATGTCCGGCAAGCCCAGCAGACCCTGCGGCACGGCGCCGACCAGCACGCACAGTGCCAGCACGGTCAAGGCCGCCAGGCCCAGCTGCAGCAGGTTGAAACGCAGGCGTTCGAGCTGCTCCGGCGCCCGCAGCCGCGCACGCAGGCCCAGGGCGATCAGCCACACCACCACCAGCGCGAACGCACTCCAGGCGAAGGCCGAGAAGCCCAGCCCCAGCAGCACCCAGTGGCGCAGGCGCAACGGCGTCGGGGCGTAACGCGCCAGCAGCCAGGCGGCGATCAACAGCACCAGCACCTGTGACCAGTACAGCACCGCCGGGCCGTCGGTGGGCCCCCACGTCCACAACACCCAGCGATCCTGCGGCAGTTGCAGGTTCAGGTCGATGTTGGCCACCGGTGCATGCAGATCCAGCGCAGGCGTGCGCACGCGCGTCGCCACGCCCAGCGGCTCACGCAGATGCACGGCGTAGTCATGCGCGCCGGGCAGCAGCGGCAGGCTCAGCTTGCCGTCACGCACCGCCAGGTTGATCGGCTGGTTGTCGCGCCGGGCATCGATCAACTCGCTGCCGGGCGGCAAGTCGATGGCATGCTCGCCGCCACGGGTGCTGCGCACGCGCAGGTCCAGCTGCAACTCGCTGGCGCGCTCGCCGGTGCGGATGGTCAGCTGCGCGCCGTCGATGGCGAGGCTGTCGCCGGCCATGGCCACCGGCTGCGTGATCGCCAGTTGCAGCTTCTCGCCCGGCAGCGGATCGAACCGCAGGCCATCGTCGCTGGCGCTGGTCGGCACGCCTTCGGCATCCACATGCCACATCGGCGCCGCGCCCACTTCCCACACCTCGGAGCGCTCGCCCAGCGGCGGTGCTTCCAGGGTGATCTTCGCGGAGCGATCGAGCTGGCTGCTCCAGCTCACCATCGATTCGCCGGCCTTGAAGGTGACGTTGATCCTGCCGTCCTTGACCAGCACGCCCTCGCCGCGCGGATGCTCGCCCGGCAGCAGCGGCAGGCTGATGCTGAAGCCGCCCTCCTGCGGCGCGATGCGCTCGACCCGGTTCAGCACGATCCAGTCCAGCCCCAGGCCGATGCTGCGGGTCAACCGCACATACGGCGGAAAGCTCTGCGCGGTCGGCAGTTGCTTGCCGTCGGCCGCCGTCTGCACACGGCGCAGGGTGACGCTGTCGCCCAGCACCCGGCCGCCATCGACGCCATCGAGCGACCAGCCCGGGTCGCTGAAGGCGATGCGTTGCGGCGCCAGCGCGAAGTGCAGCGCGGCGCTGTCCACCGCGTCCAGCCGGTAGCGCAGGCTGACGCGGTGCACGCCGCGATCCAGCCGCAGCAGCAGCTGATCATCGTCGCGCAACAGCGCCGGATCGGCCTGGCCGTCGAGGCGGACATCGACCAGCGGCATTACCTGGTCGGATGTCGGCAACGGCAGCGCCACGCTGGCTCCGGCGTGGGTTTCCAGCACGACCTCCAGCATCGCGCCATTGACCTGAAGTTGCGCCTGCGCCACCTCGGCACACTGCGGCGCGCACTTCGGCGCCTCGGTGAGCCGGCTGCGCAACTGGCTGAGCAACTGCGCATCCGGCAGCGCCTGCGCGCGTGCGCCGGTGGGCAAGAAGGCGATCGCCAGCAAGGCGGCACCGGCGATGCCTGCAGCACGCGAAGGCAGCCAGTGGTTACGCAGCGGTCGCCACAGCTTCATGGCCAATCGACCCAGCACCACCGCCAGCAAGCCGACCATCACTACGCGCAACAGGCGCACCAGCCATGCCGGTGCGATCACCAGCCGGGTGGTTTGCTGCGGCGTCACCGGCCCCGACCAGCCGAGCCGGTAGTTGTTGCCCTCGTCCCAATGCGGCGTGCCGACGCCGGCCTGGATCACGGTGCGGTTGTCCTGCTCGCTGGCCACCAGTTGGCTGGCCGTCATCCGCGAACCGGTGACAACCACGCTGGCCAGGGTGCCGGGGGCCGCCTGCACGACATTCGCGCTCATCTCGCTCACGGCCCGCGCGCCCGGTGGCGGTGGCGGAGGCGGTGCCGGCACGCCGGCCGCCATCTTGTCGGCGACGACGGCCTGCGGTGCATACGCCGCCGACACCATCCGCGGCGCGCTGCCGTGCTCCAGTTGCGGATGCAGCGCGTACTGCAATTGCGCGGCCGCGAACGGCAGCGCCCACAGCACCGCCAGCGCAAACACGGCCAGCGCGCCGCCGCGCGCAAACCCGCGCAAGCGACCTTCCGGCAGCGCGCGCAGCAACAAGGCGAGCGCCAATGCCAGCGCCAGCGTCCACAGCGGTGCCAACGCCTCGTGCTGCGCCAGCGCCAGATAGCCCGCCGCCAGCAGGGCCCACGGCCAACCGAGCAAGCGCCCGGCCAGCAACGCAACCAATGCCACCACGAACAGGTCGAGCAGGCTCCATTGCGCGGCCCAGGAATCGTTCGAGCGATCCGCACCGATCACACCGAGCAGGCGATAGCCGTGCGGCAGGTGCACGGTAGCCTCGATGCCGTCCAGCGGCAGCTGCCAACCGGAACCCGGCATCGCGCCGACTCCGGCCGGCACGCGCAGGCCGGCTGCCACGTCGATGCGGCGATCGCGCAGCTCGACACCCGCATGGCCTTTCGCATCCCTGGTGACCAGCAGCGGTTCGCCGTCTTCCGAGGCACGCTGCAACTGCCACGGCGCGGTGACGTCGAGCCGCTGGTGATGGCGAAGTTCGCCACTGAGACGATCGGCGACGCTGAAATGCCCACCGTCGAAATCCAGCCACATCTCGCGTTGCAGGTGCAGCGCGTCGCTGCGGCTGCCTTCATTGCCGCGGTTGCCCTGCTCCACGCTCAGCCCGCTGCGGTCATCCAGCGCGTAGGCCGGCAGGTTGGCCCAGTCGCCCGGCACCCCGGCCTGCGCCGCGTCGACCGCATTGCCTTCCACGCGCGTGCCGCGCAGCGCGTTGTCATCGGCGTAACTCCAGACCTCCTGCTTCGGCCACGGCGCGGGCGGCAGGGTCACGCCGACCTTCGCCAGTGGCGCGACGCTGCGCGCCAGCAGGGTCAGCGTCCACTGGCCCGGCCGCAATTGCACGCGCAGATGGCCATCGTTCTCCAGTCGCGCGGGCAGCTCGCCGCTGAGCGCAGTGGCGACGAAACCCGCGGGCAGCACCGGTCCCAGCACCTGCTCGCGCGCGCTGCCGCTGACGTTGAATTGCAGCTGCGTCTCCAGCGTAGCCGGGAGGCCATCGGCCAGGCGGCGATACACGCGCAGCGAAAGCGCATCGGCCGCGCGTTGCGCGCTGGCCGCTTCGCCCAGCGTGAGCTGCCGGCCATCGCGTTCGATTCGCGTCACCGTGGCGCCGTCGACGCGAAGCGTCACCAGCCCGATCGACTCCGGCACGCCCAGGTTGGCGGGTCGCGACGTCCATGGCAGCTCGCCCTGGATGTGATAATCGCCCGACTCCAGCCACAACATCGGTTGGCCCTGATGCTCCAGCACCGTCGCCGGCCGGTTGCCCAGGTTCACCTGCTGCGGCCAGTGGCGACTGTCCCCCGGCAGGGCCACCCAGCTCGGCGCATCCACATGCACCTCCAGGCTGAAGTGCCCGCCATCCTCGCCGGCATCGAGCGCCAGCCGCCCCGGCCAGGCGCAGCGGTAACTGTCCTCACCCGGTGCCTGGTCGGCCAGGAACGGGCAAGCGTGCCCGGGCACGTCGTGCAGCACCCAACCCTGCCAGTCACGCAACGGCGGCGGAATGTCCTGCGCCGCCAGCGGCGCGGTCAGCAGCAGACCCAGACCCAGCAAAATGCACAATCGACGAAGCATGCTGCTTTACCCCTTTAGGCCGGTCGGCGGGCACAGTGTAAGTGGAACGCGGCGAGCGGACGAAGCGGCCCGTAACTGCGCCAGCCGCGATACGCGTTCGCACATTGCGCACTCCGGATTCAACGCAGCACGGGGTGGAATGGGGTCGAGGCCCGCCCCTCCCTCACGCCTCGTCGTGCCTGCGCAGGCACGCATCGCACTTCGTCATTGCGGGCAGTGGTGGCATTGGAGGGCAGCGGGCCGCACGCAAGCCAGAAGCGGCCGATTGCTTGCAGCTGCAGGAGCGCACTTGTGCGCGATGCTCTTGCTTTCAGAGCAGAGCGGTCGATCGCCCAAGGCGATCGACCGCTCTTCGCTTTGAATTCGGCCATAAGGCATCGCGCGCAAGCGCGCTCCTGCAAGTGCGAGGGATCGATCGTTCTTGTGAGACGGGCGATGCCTGTCTTCGCAGGCATGACGGAGTGTGGGGACGAGGTGGGAGGTCTGTCGAAAGCCCGGCAGCCACGTCATATCTCTCAATCAAAAGAATGGCGCGCCGGCCAGACAACCGGCGCGCCACATGACACATGCTGAGCGAGCGTCAGCACGGTTACTGCAGGATCGCTGCAGGGTCCTGCGCCTGCTTCAGCGCCGCGCACAGTTCGATCGACTCGCCGGTCTGCGCCAGGCCGCGGGCGATGCCGGCCGCGTCGTCCACGCGCGAATCGAAGAAGGCGTGCAGGCGCGCGGACTCGGCGGTGCTGCAGCCGCCGGCAGCGGCCAGCGACGGCAGGCGGCCGCCGGCGAAGCTGCCGGTGCGCTCGAGGATCCGCGGGTAGTGCGCGGTGAACCACTGCCACATCGCATCACGCTGCGCGATGGTGTCGCGCTCGCCCATCAGCAGCATGCCCATCTCGCCTACCTTCACCGTGTCGGTCAGGGCGAAGTTGCGCACCTGTTCGGCCAGCGCCGGATCGTCGGCGCGCGACAGCCCGTCGAGGATGCCGTTGCGCAGCGCCGGGTCGCTGGTGTGGGGCAGTTCGGCGATCAGCGCGTCCACCGCGGATTTTCCGTGCGTCTGCACTGCCATGCCCAGCGCATCACCGAGCAGGTCGGGGTTGGCGGCGGCCAGGTCCAGGCGACCGTTGGCGCCGGGCTTGAGCGCCGCCTCACCCTGCTTGAGCAAGGCCGCGCGCACTTCCGGCACGCGGAAGTCGAACGCCAGCGCGTCGGCGAGCGTGCTGCGCAGCAAGGCCGCTGTATCCGTCTCGCCGGCCACGCGCTGGTAGCCGAGCTTCTGCAGCCGCGGCAGGTATGCCGCGCGAACCCAGCCGTCCACGCGTGCACGCTGCGCGTCAGTGCGCGCCGCGTGGTGCGCGATCCACGCCAGCTGGCCCAGCGGGGCGGTGGCGACGTCGGAGATCGGCGAGGCGGTCAGCGGCTTGAACGCGGCCAGCACGTCGCCGGCATCGAGATCGCCGCGACGGAAACTGGCGCTGACCGCATCGGCATACGCGAGCTGCTCGGCGTCGCTGAGCTGGCCGACCACGGCGGTCAGCCGGGCCAGTTGCGGCTTGTCGAGGCTGAAACGGTAATAGCCGTGGGCGTTCGCGTTGGGCATGACCCAGGTCGGCTTGCCGGCACCGGGCAGCGCCATCGAGCCGCTGGCCTGGTCGAGCATCTTGCACTCCACCTTGCTGGACTGCGCTTCATCCTTGCCGTTGGCGCGGGTGCCGTAACGCACGCACACCGGCACGCCCCACAGGCGCTGCGGGTCGCCCTTGCTGCCCAGCGGCAGGTAGCGATCCTGGCTCAGCCGCAGCACGGCCTGGCCGCCCTTGTATTCCAGCTTGGTGCGCACGTAGGGCACGCCGGACTGGTTGAGGAAGCTCTCGAATGCGTGCTTGAACGGCGCGCCCTTGCCCGCCGCGTCGGCGATGGCGTCGACCAGATCATCGGCGGTGGCGTTGCCGAACTTGTGATCCTGGATGTACGCGCGCATCCCCTTGCGAAAGATCTCCTCGCCCACGTAGTTCTCGAACATGCCCAGCACGCTGGCACCCTTCTGGTAGGTAATGCCGTCGAACGCGGTAGTGATGTCGCCGTTGCCGGTGATCGGCTGGCGCACGCTGCGCGCGCTGACCAGGCTGTCGCTGCCCATCGCGCGCTGGCCGCCGCGCACGCGGTCGAGATCGGCGCGGTATTCCGGATGCACCTGCATCGTCACCTTCTGCTGCATCCAGGTGGCGAACGCCTCGTTGAGCCAGATGTCGTTCCACCACTCGGTGGTGACCGTGTCTCCGGTCCACATGTGCGCCAGCTCGTGCGCGGTGACGTTGAACGAGCCGCGCACGTTGCGCGCGGGGGAATCGTTGTCGAGCAGCAGTAGCCAGTCGCGGAAGGTGACCAGGCCGGGGTTCTCCATCGCGCCGGCGGAGAAATCCGGCGCGGCCAGCAGGTCGAGCTTGTCGAACGGATAGCCGAAGCCGTAGTAGTTCTCCAGCGCGTGGATGATGCTCGGCGTTTCGGAGAGGACATGCTGCATGCGATGGCCCTCGCCTTCGGCGGCGACGCCACGCAGCTGCAGCGGCTTGGCGCGGTAAGCGGTCGGCGAAATGTCCGGGCCGGCGACGACGTCCCACGGGCCGACCGCGAAGGCCACCAGGTAGGTCGGCAGCGGCACGGTGCGGGTGAAGGTGACGGTCTTCCAGCCCTTGCCGGCGCTCTGCTCGCTGACCGGCTTGGTGTTGGCCACCACGGTCTCGTCGGCGGGCGCGGTGATGGAGATGTCGAACGGAGTCTTGAAGCCGGGCTCGTCGAAGCCGGGAAAGGCGAAGCGCGCGCTGATCGGTTCCATCTGGGTCATCGCATACGGCTTGCCCTTGGCGCTGACCTTGTACAACCCCTGCAGCTGCGCATTGAGCGGCGCGGTGTACTCGAACTTCACGCTGAGCTGCTGCGGCTGCAACACGCTGCCGAAATCCACCCGCGCCACGCCGGCCTTCGCATCCGCCGCCACGTACTTGCCCACGTGCACCGCGCCGGCAGCATCGGTGATCTCCACCCTCGACACCTTCAGGTCGGCGCCGTCCAGCCACAGGTGGTCGGAGGCCTTTTCGAGCTTCACCTCGATCGTCGTGGTGCCGGAGAAATCTGCCTGCGCAGGGTCCACCTTGAACGCCAACTGGTACGACTGCGGCACGGCCCAGCCGGGCAGTCGGCCGCTGGGCGCCTGCTCGGCGGAAGCGGCCAGGGTCGAGGCGCCACAGGCAGCGAGCGCGGTGAACAAGGCGGTCTGGACAAGGCGGCGCATGGCTTCACTCCGGGACGGACAAAGCCCCACGCTAGGGGGCGGCATGACTTTCGACCCAGTGCCAGAAGGCATGGCTGGCGGCCTGCGGCATCGTCAACGCTGATTATTTGCGTGGCGCATCATAGGTATGATCTATCTTTCGACGGACCGGGAACGACGATGAACCTGCGCGACCTGCAATACCTCGTGGCCCTGGCGGAGCACCGCCATTTCGGCCGCGCGGCGGCCGCGTGCTTCGTCAGCCAGCCCACCCTCTCCACCCAGATCAAGAAACTGGAAGAGGAACTGGGCGTGTCGCTGGTCGAGCGCACTCCGCGCAAGGTGCTGCTGACCGAGGTCGGACGCGACATCGCGATCCGCGCACGCGACGTGCTGGGCGGGGTCGAGCAGATCCGCGCGGTGGCCCGGCGCACGCTGGATCCGGAGTCCGGCACGGTGCGGCTGGGCATCTTCCCCACGCTGGGGCCGTACCTGCTGCCCCACGCGCTGCCGCTGGTGCGCAAGGCCTTCCCCCGGCTGGAGCTGCTGCTGGTCGAGGAAAAGACCGAGACCGTCCTGCGCCTGCTGCGCGAAGGCCGGCTCGATGCCGGCATCCTCGCCCTGCCCCTGCACGAGGACAGCCTGCACAGCGAGTTCCTGTTCGAGGAGCCGTTCCTGCTGGCGGTATCCGAGGCGCACCCGCTGGCGCACCAGCAGGGGCTGCTCAAGCTGCGCGACCTGTCCAACCAGAACCTGCTGCTGCTGGAAGACGGCCACTGCCTGCGCGACCAGGCGCTGGAGGTCTGCCACATGGCCGGCGCCGGCGAACACGCGGGTTTCCGCGCCACCAGCCTGGAGACCCTGCGCCAGATGGTGGCGGCCAACGTGGGCATCACCCTGCTGCCGGTAATGGCGGTGAAGCCGCCGGTGGCGCCGGTGGAGGGCCTGCACCTGATCGAGTTCAAGGGCCACGCGCCCAGCCGACGCATCGCGATGGTGTGGCGCAAGAGTTCGGCGATGGAGGCTTTCCTGGCCAGGCTCGCCGATGTGCTGCGGCAACTGCCGCCCGAGCTGCTCGATACCCGTACGGCCGCCTCGCCACCGCCGGCGGAAGCAGCGGCGGCAACAGGCGCGGCAACGACAAGGAAATAGCCGCCCGGTGCCGCGGGACGGCCCGCCGGTTTGCGTACACTGGACGCACTTGGGGAAGCTTCAAAACCAGCCGTCATCCCGGCGCAAGCCGCGATCCGGCGCATCGACACCCACGTGAAAACACGGGACTCCAGCCTGGGCTGGAATGACGTTTGTTGGGGCACTCTCGGGACCGTCCGCTTCCATGCGCAAACTTCTCATCGTCGTCGCCGCGTCGCTGCTGTTGCTGGGCGTGCTCAAGCACCGTCAGCACGCGGCGGTGCACCCCGGCCCCGGCGTGCTGGCTGCCGCGGCGCCGGTGCAGATCGACCTCGATCACGGCGCGCAACTGCAAAAGGGCGACACCACGCTCGCCACCCGCGCGCACTTCGACATCACCGCCCGCGTGCTCTCGCGCAAGGACTATCCCAGCCGCGCCGACGGCGACCTGGTGCCGGTGGACCTCGCCATGGGCTGGGGCCGCATGTCCGACAGCGCGGTGCTGGCCAACATCGACATCCGCCAGTCCGGCCGCTTCTACTACTGGCACGTCGACGAGTTCCCGATCCCCCAGCGCGAAATCGAAACCTCCAGCGCCAACATGCACATCATCCCCGCCGACGACGACGTGAAAAACCAGCTGGAACAGGTGCGCGCCGGCCAGGTCATCCACCTCGAAGGCTTCCTCGTCGACGCCACCCGGCCTGGTGGGTGGCATTGGAAGACGTCCATGACGCGCGATGACACGGGCGCGGGGGCGTGCGAGTTGATTTATGTGGAGCGGGTGGACGTGGTGCCGGCGCCGTAGGAGTGTGGCGTGCCGCCGCTCAACCTGGCCTCGCACGCCCCACTGGCCGTGCAAGGCACTGGCCCGGTTCTGGGCACGGCGATCCTGCTCGAGAGCGGGGATGTCGCACGCTTCGCCTCGGTCGGTGACCACGCCTCGTACTGCCGTATGGTCGAGAGCGCACGGCTACCAGACGGCAAGCCGTGCGCTAGAACACCATCCGAACGGCCCACGAGTACGTCGGGGACTTCTTCTTCGAGGTTTCAGTCAGGGGCGCAGCTTCCCCTCACGTTATCGCAGGGAGCGAGATTTGGGACTGGGGTCCGACGCTAATCAGGCGTTTTCTTTTCAGCAGAAATAGCCTCGTGAGATTCATCCTCAGCGAAGCGATTTCGCCAGATACGGCTAATACCATCCGTCTGCCTGAGCGTCACGGGGATATCAATGCGAGAGGTACGGTCAACCTTAATCCCCATACGCCCAAGAATGCACCCAGTGAAGGACTCGGCGTCACTCAAGAGATCCTCGTAAAAAATACGAATAGGCTCTATCTCGACGGTATCGAAGATATCTTCCCAACATCTCTTCTGTTCCCTGATCAATCGCAGACACTTTTTGATATGAAAAAAATCATAAGCAACCTCAGACACATTTGCTATTCCTCCGAACCATGTTTTTGACCTCATTGCCCTCGAATAAGAAAAAGCCTGACCCAACTCATCCCTTCTCGTCAAATATAAAACATAGTTTGGCGTAATTTCCTTAAGCAGCTCAGGGTACTTTTTTGATATCTCGAGGAAATTTGAGGTAAACATCTTCCAGCCGAATACACCATTCAAAGAAGTTCTTATAATCTTCACACTCCGCCAGTAGGATTGAACATGCCCGGACAAAACTCCTCCATCACCGCTGATCGGATAACCCAGCCTCTGGTACAGATCGGCTATCACTCCAAAGTTCAAATATTCCATCGGCGATCCGAGCAGACCGGTCTGCCATAGCTTTATCGCACAATAGGTACTTCCTGAACGAGGTAGGGTCGCTAACATGTACGTACCCAACGGCTCTCTGCCGAAGCAGTTAAAATCGAACTCGGCATCATATAACCTACGTGCCAAATGCCTTCCTTGCTTTTCCATATCTTATCCACTGATCACTCAACGATCATCGAACAAAATAGAGCTAATCAATTTCTCATGCAGCCGCTCGGATTAGATGTAAGCTTCGACGACTTGTCAAAATACTTCGAATAAACCTGGGCCGCCCAAACGTTTGCATTGACAATCTGGGCGTTAGTCAGACGCTGTGCTGCAACGCGAGCATTATCCGCATAAATTTTCTTCAGACCATCTGCTGCGCCGAGTTGAAGCAATCTGTTTGCGCGATAAAGGGTAAATGGCTTGCCAATGATGTCCATAGAGGACATAACACCCATACCGTCGTGGTCAGGGCTGTCCTTGGCCAGAAGGGCGACGGCCCGCCAATCGCCTCGTTCGATAGCTTCCTTTAAATATCTATGTGCGTTAACCCTATACTCGTCGATATCAACATCTTTCGGTGTAAAAAAAGCGCCATCGACATAGCAAATGCGCGCATCTTCGTCCCCGTCCTTTGCAGCAATTATAACAGCTTTGCGAAACTCTCTTTCAAGAACACTGGGGTCCCCGCTGCACCCCCTCGATGAAGCGTTGGCTTTCGAAGATTCTTCCAGAGCCTTGCTCCATCTCGCGCACTGTTCGGAATTAACACCTTTATGCCGAGAGCAGCTATTCATCCCACTGGACAAGACCGATGCATCTAGGTAATGCGTAAAGCATTCCCTCGCGTCAAGGAATTCCCGACGATGCCCTTCTGCGATGACACTGATTCTTCCGCTAGCAATCTTGCCACTGGACGTCGGATCCACGCTCGCGGGGGGAGTGCCTTGCGCGGCCACCAAGGCTGCCCCCGATGTGATGAAACAGAGGCAGGTGGCGAGCAAGGTCATGCGTTTGGGGGCGAGTATTGTCATGATCTCTCCAATATACCTTGAAAGTTGTACGTAACTACCTGAGTGCCACAGCCCGCCTAGTTACACTTAGCCCCACCGTCTGCGACATAACCATTCTCGGCGTCTTGGCCAGCTTGGTCCGCAGCATCTTCCTCGGCTTTTTGTTGCGCCGGAGTTGCGTTTGGATTGTAATGATTTTGATGATACCATTCGTGTGCTATAATCTTTACCAGATGCGCGTCAGATTGATATGCATGTTTATATATCTCCGTTCGCGCAATATGATTCTGTTGATTCTGGTCCGCAGTTAGAAATGTGGTCGCGTCATCCATTTGCCAATATTTAGCTCCGAGAGGAAGTGGCGGATCTTCGATGGTTGACGTCGTCGTATGACTCACCCAAACTCCGTCAGCGTCCTTAGCGGTCCATCCATACACGTCTGTGAATTTGGTTGGCAAGGACGGGCTAAGCGCCCCATAGGCCAATGCGCATTGCTCCAAATGTTGCTGACTTACTGTATTGGGGACATTGTAATCATAACCGCCACCCCCACCCCCTCCCATATCGGGAGGGGGCGGCGCACTCGTTATAGGCAGACCAGAAACATAGGTCGGCGGCGGCACGGTTGCTGTGACGTTGCAGCCGTTGGCGGTGCAGGACCCATGGGTTTGTGTCTGCTCCATCGAGTCGTCGGACCCGATAATGATCTGAATTTCCTCCGGGGACAAACTCCGCATGGGTTTGTTCGGGGCGCATGTGTTCATCTCACCAATACTGCACTCATAGATGCGCTCGGAATCGCTTTGCCATTTCACCAGATTCCACGAATTTGACGCGTTGCCGCCTAATGAAGAGCTGCCGCGTGCTTCGGGATTTGGCGTTGCGCCAGATGCCCCAATTTGAGGGCTAATTAAATATGCCGCTAATCCCAACGCTGGGTACACCAGTCCAAGCATTGAATAGGTCAGTCTCACCTTGCGCAATGCTGTGATATCGATTAATTCTTCCTGCGTATACATCACGGCCCTCCCAGCACAGTGGTGTAGCCTACTTAGGCATGGATTACTGTTGATTCCGAGCGAACTCACAGCGAACAATTATCGCGCGCGCACAGTTATTACAATTTCCGATGATATTGCCGTTCTTTCTATGACGTGACGTGCCGCTCAAATCATCCTCAGCCGCGCGTTAAGCAAATGTGACGTCGCTTTACGGAATCAGAGGTAGGGGTTAAAGGTCTCCGCGTATCGCAAAAATATACGAATTTCGCAATATATTTCTTGTCCGAAGGGGTCAGAAGAACGGGGGTCAGTGTCTGAGGTTTCCCCACAAATCTCCTCGTTCAATCAACATGTTGCATGCCGATTGAAGGAACAGTGCGCGCATGATGACTTGCGAGTGGCAACTCCTGGACCAAGATAAAGGGGACGAAGATAAAGGGGACGTGGCCAATTAAATCCGGCAAACCGCAGAACCTGACCCGTTCCGGCATCCCAAACGGAGCATCCCATGGGCCTCTTGACCTTCAGCATCAACGTCACCCTGGACGGCTGCGTCGACCATCAGGAAGGCATCGCCGACGACGAGACGCACGCGTTCTTCACCCGCCTCATGGACGAGAGCGGGGCGATGCTGTGGGGCCGCGTCACCTACGAGATGATGGAGAGGTACTGGCCGGCGGTCGCCCGCGGCGAGGTGGAAGCGCCGCCGGCGATGCGCGAATGGGCGGTCAAGCTGGAGGCCAAGCCGAAGTACGTGGTGTCTTCGACGCGACAGGATTTCCCTTGGGCCAACAGCCACCATGTCGCCGGCGACTTGCGCACGGGCGTGCAGGAGCTCAAGGACGCGACTCCGGCCGGCGTGCTGCTCGGCAGCGGCAAGCGTGCGGCGGAACTGGACCGGCTGGAGCTGATCGACGAGTACAGGTTCCTCATCCATCCCCGGATCGCCGGTCATGGACCGACTTTGTACCAGGACGGGCTGCCCGGCACGCGCCGACTGGAGCTGGTCTCGGCCACGCCGCTGCGCAACGGCGCAGTTGCCATGCATTACCGGCGCGCACGCTGACCGGTAGTGCTCCGATGGCGAACTGATAGAGTCCTTGCGGTTGGAGTGAAGTCCGAAGCAGTGCGCGAACGGTTCGTCGCACGACTGCCACGGTCCTGCAGCCCGAGCGCGAAGCCTCTCCCATGAACCCCATCCACATCGAACGCCTCGACCATCTCGTCCTCACCGTCAAGGACATTCCCACGACCTGCGATTTCTACTCGCGCGTGCTCGGCATGGAGGTCGTGACGTTCGGCGCGGGCCGCAAGGCCCTGGCGTTCGGGCAAAGCAAGATCAACCTGCATCAGCAGGGTCGCGAGTTCGAGCCCAAGGCCGCCGCGCCGACGCCCGGCTCGGCGGACCTTTGCCTGGTCACCCTGGCCCGACCGCAGGCCGTGCTGGCCCACCTGGAGGCGTGCGGCGTAGCCGTACTGGAGGGGCCGGTGCAGCGCACGGGGGCCACCGGGCCCATCACCTCTGTCTACTTCAGGGACCCCGATGCCAACCTCATCGAGGTCTCGAGCTACGGCGAAGCCTGAAGGGCGCCCGACCCTGCCCCGCGCTTACCCGGGCCGGTTGCAGTTGACCATCCACATCGCGCCGTAACGATCGGTGAGCATGCCGAAGCGCAGCGCCCAGTCGGTCTCGGCCATCGGCATGGTCACCTGCGCACCTTCGGACAGGGCGGCGAACAGGCGCTCGGCTTCCTGCGGCTGGTCGACGCTGAGCGACACGGCGTTGCCGTGGATGCCCGGATACGGGCCGCTCTCGGGATTGCACCAGTCCGAGCCCATCAGCACGGCGTCGCCCACCTGCAGGCGCACGTGGGCAATGAGGTGGCGGGTGGCGGGCGGCGCCGCATCGCCGGACATGTCGCCCATGGTCACCTTCATCGCGATCTGGCCGCCCAGGCAGCGGGCGTAGAAGTCGAAGGCTTCGGCGGCGTTGTCCTTGAAAAACAGGTAGCTCACGAGTTGCATCGGTGGTCTCCGGCGGGGTGCTCTGCAGGGATGACGAACGGCGCGGGCGCAAATCGACAGTCAGCGCGAATCAGGCGGCCACGGCGATTTCGGGGAAGGGTTCGCGCCAGGTTTCGAGCTCGTTCATGCGCTCGTGCCAGCGCTGGACGGCAGGGAACTCGGCCAGCGGGATGTGCGCGCGGGTCGCGTGCGGAAGCGCCACGGCGAGCGCGAAATCGGCCAGCGTGAGCGAGTCGCCGACGACGTAGTTGCGATGTTGCAGATGGCCGTCCAGCACCGCCGCAGCGCGGCGCCATTCGTGAGAAGCCCGCTCCACTTCGGCGGCGTCTGCCTCGCCCAGGTTGAAACGCGGCCTGATGATGTGCTCGAAGTAAAGCGCGCCGCCGGGCCGGGTGAAGTGCTGATGGTTCCAGCTGAACCAGCGGACCACCTCGATCTGGCGTGCGTCCTGCGGCCACAACTCCGAGTCGCAGCGCGCGGCGAGGTGGCACATGATCGCGTCCGCCTCCCACAGCGCCAGCGCGCCGTCGACCAGGGTAGGCACCTTGCCGTTGGGATTGAGCGCCAGGTAGCCGGGGCGGCGTTGCTCGCCGCGGCCGAGGTCGAGATAGACGTATTCAACGGGGGATTCCAGGTATTTCGCGACCGCGCACGCGGAGCGCGGTTTCAACACGTCGGACCAGTAGAGCTTCATGATTGGAGTTTCCTCGCGAAGGTGGGGACTTCCCTGCCACGACGAACGACGCTCCCGTGAATCGACAGGCGCGGATCAACCGCGCGGATGATGCTGCGCGTGCAGCCGTTTCAGCCCCTCCTTCGCCACCAGCGTGTAGATCTGGGTGGTGCTGAGCGAGCTGTGGCCGAGCAGCATCTGCAGCGCGCGCAGGTCGGCGCCGTGGTTGAGCAGGTGGGTGGCGAAGGAATGGCGCAGCACATGCGGAGAAATGCGTTTGGCGTGGATGCCGACCTGCTGCGCGTAGCGCTTGACCAGGGTCCAGAACATCTGCCGGCTCATGCCCTCGCCGCGGTTGCTCAGGAACAGCGCCGCGGGCTGCCGGCCGCGGGCCAGCGCCGGCCGGGCGTCGGCGAGGTAATCGCCGATGCGCGCCAGCGCTTCCTCGCCCACCGGCACCAGCCGGTCCTTGCCGCCCTTGCCGGTGATCCGCAACACGCCTTGGCGGGTGTTCAGCGCCGCCAGCGGCAGTTCCACCAGCTCGGACACGCGCAGGCCGGAGGCGTACATCAGCTCCAGCATGGCGCGGTCGCGCAGGCCCAGCATGGTGCCGGTGTCGGGCGCGCCGAGCAGGCCCTCGATCTCGCGTTCGGCCAGCGCCTTGGGCAGGCTGCGTGGCATTTTCGGCCGCTCGATCAGCAAGGTGGGGTCGACGAAATCCGGCTCGTCGCGGGCCACGCAGGCGTAGTAGCGGCGAAACGCCGACTGCCGTCGCGCGATCGAGCGGACGGCCGCCGCCTGGGTGCCGTGGTAGGCGGAGATGTCCTCGCGCGTGGCCGTGCGCAGGCTGCGTCCGCGCGACGCCAGCCAGCGCGCCAGCGCTTCCAGATCGCGCCGGTACGCTTCGAGCGTGCGCTCGGCCAGGCCGTCCTCCGACCACACCCGCTCGATGAACAGCGCGATGCCGCGGCGATCGGCTTCGGCGATACTGGCGGGGTTTTCTTCCTTGTCCATGCGCACGATGCTGACCATCGCGCGCGCTCCACGCAAGCGATCCGATGCCGATGCCCGCCCGTTCCGACACGCCCTCCGCCATGCCCTGTCCGCTGTGGCGGCGCCTGCTCGCACTGGTCTACGACCTGCTGATCGTGGTGGCGATCGTGATGGTGGTTGGCCTGCTCAGCCAGCTGGCCACCGGCGGGCAACTGGTGCAGGGCGCCGATCACGCGCAGGTGCCGGCGTGGTACCGGCCGCTGCAGGGGCTGGTGGTGTCGGCGTACTTCATCGGCTCGTGGCTGCGCGGCGGCCAGACCGTGGGCATGCGGCCGTGGCACATCCGCGTGACCGCTCGCGACGGCGCCGCGCCGACCTTGCAGCAGGCGGTGCTGCGTCTGCTGGTCGCTGCCGCGCCGATGCTGCTGCTGATGCTGGCGCCCGTGCTGGGCCTGCGCGCCACCTTGTGGCTGCTGCTGGCGGCCTGGGGTGCGTGGTTTGCGGTGGCCTTGTTCGACCCGCGCCGCCGCGCGCTGCACGATATCGTCGCGGGCACCGAGTTGCGGCAAACGGGCTGAGCTTCACGTATTGCACAGCGCCGACGCGGTTCAATCCGCCGATGCCCTCCCCGCCCGCCGCCGAGCTTCGCAGCAACGACGAGTCGATCCGCCGCAACCGTGGCTTCTACGAGCCGTTGTGGACGCGGGCGAACCTGGTCGAACCCTCGCGCTTCAATACCTGGCCCTTGCTGCAGGCGTTGGCGGACGAAGCACCGCGCCGGCTCGAAGTGGCGCCCGGACTGCGCCCGCGGCTGCCGCTGCGCGGCACCTGCTTCGTCGACTTGAGCCATGCCGCAGTACGGCGGCTGCAGGCCAGCGGGGCCACCGCGGTGCATGGCCTGATCGGCGCGCTGCCCTGGCGCGACGCCAGTTTCGACCTGGTCTGCGCGCTGGACATCCTCGAACACGTCGCCGACGACCACGGCGCGCTGGCGGAACTGGCCCGCGTGGCGGCTCCCGGCGCGCGCGTGCTGATGTCGGTGCCGCTGCACCCGCAGGCATGGACCGCGTTCGACGACTGCGTGGGCCACTGTCGCCGCTACGAGCCGGCGCAGATCCTCGCCCTGCTGGCCGAACACGGCTTCGTGCTGGAACACAGCGCGGTTTACGGCATGCAGCCGAATTCGCCGCGGTTGCTGGCCATGGCCGAGTGGTTCCTCGACCACCAGCGCGAACGCGCGATGTGGTGGTACAACCGCGTGTTCATGCCGCTGGGCCTGCATTTCCAGCAGCCGCTGCGCTGGCGCGAGGGACTGGGCAATACCGACGGCGTGGACGAAATCCTGCTGCGCTGCCGCCGCGCAGGTTGAGACCCAGCTCTCTGCCGCATTGCAACACCAGCCGGTCATTCCCGCTAAGATGCAACGGTTTACGACCAACGGCCACCCCATCCGATGCTCTATCAAATCCATGAATGGCAGCGCTCGCTGCTCGGTCCGCTGAGCTACTTCGCCGAGGCCAACGCCCGCATGCTCAGTGCCCGCGGCAACCCGTTCGCCGCCTGGCCCGGCGTGCAGCGGCTGTCCGCCGCCAACGAGCTGGTCTACCGGCTGGGCAAGGATTACGAGAAGCCCGCGTTCGGCATCCATGCCGCCGAGGCGCACGGGCAGGAAATCGCGGTGATCGAACGGGTGGCGCTGGCCAAATCTTTCTGCCAGCTCAAGCGCTTCAAGCGCTTCAGCGATGATCCGGCCACCATCGAGAAGATGAAGAAGGATCCGGTGGTGCTGGTGGTGGCGCCACTGTCCGGCCACCACGCCAGCCTGCTGCGCGATACCGTGCGCACCCTGCTGCGCGACCACAAGGTGTACATCACCGACTGGGTCGACGCGCGCATGGTGCCGGCCGCCGAGGGCACCTTCAGCCTGGACGACTACGTCGCCTACGTGGAGGATTTCATCCGCCACATCGGCGCCGAATCGCTGCATGTCATTTCCGTGTGCCAGCCCACCGTGCCGGTGCTGGCGGCGGTATCGCTGATGGCCGCGCGCGGCGAAGCCACCCCACGCAGCCTGACCATGATGGGCGGTCCGATCGACCCGCGGCGCAGCCCCACCAGCGTCGACAACCTGGCCACCCGGCAGCCGCTGGCGTGGTTCAGGGGCAACGTGATCCACACCGTACCGCCGAACTATCCGGGGCGCGGGCGGGAGGTCTACCCGGGCTTCCTGCAGCACGCCGGCTTCATCGCGATGAATCCCGGCCGGCACATGAGTTCGCACTGGGACTTCTACCAGGACCTGCTGCGCGGCGACCAGGAAGATGCCGAGGCGCACCGCAAGTTCTACGACGAGTACAACGCGGTGCTGGACATGCCGGCGCGGTTCTACCTGGACACGATCGAGAAGGTGTTCCAGCAGGCGCTGCTGCCGCGCGGGCTGTGGGACGTGGCCGGCGAGCGCGTGGAGCCCGCCGCGATCCGGCACAGCGCGCTGCTGACCATCGAGGGCGAGCTGGACGACATCTCCGGCCTGGGCCAGACCGAGGCCGCGCACGACCTGTGCAGCAGCATCCCGGCGAAGCGCCGCGCACACAAGGTGATCGAAGGCGCCGGCCACTACGGCATCTTCAGCGGACGGCGCTGGCGCGAGACCGTGTACCCGCAGGTACGCGACTTCATCCGCCAGTTCGACCAGCCGTTCCGGCCGGCCGGGCGCCGTCGCGGCGACGCGAAATAATCGGGCCACTCAGGCCCCGGGCCAGCCCCACAGCGCGTGGTCGAGGTCGCCATCCAGGCCGAAGCGCGACAGCGGCACGCGGCCATTGACCACCTCCACGCCCTCGGCGCGCAGCCGGCGGCACTGCTCGCGGAAGCCACGGCTGCCCGGCGGCATCGCGACGTGGCCGCTGGCCCGCAGCACGCGGAACCACGGCAACTCCATGCCCTCGGGCACCTCGCCCAGCAGCCGCCCGACCAGCCGTGCCCGCCCCGGCAGCCCCGCACGCGCGGCGATCGCGCCATAACTGGCCACGCGGCCGGGCGGAATCGCGGCGATGGCGGCATAGATGCGGGCGTTGCGGTCTTGCATGGGCACTCCGGTACAACCCGCCGACTCGGCAGGCGAGGCCCGACAGAGTAACCTCGGGCTCTGTCCCACGGGAATGGCACCATGCGCCACTTCGAAGCCGTGCGCTCCCACCTGGCCGGCGCGCACCAGTTGCACCACAACGATCCCTACCTGATCAGCTTCGACCTGGCGCTCGGCCAGGGTCGCCACCAGGGCATCTACCTGGCCGAGCTGGAGGGCGAATCCGGCCGTCGCTACCTGCGCGTGTCCACCCCGATCGGTCCGCTTGCCGGCACCGATCCGCAGCGCTGCCTGCGCTTCAACTGGGAACAGCGCACCGGTTTCCTGGCGGTGGCCGACCTGGACGGTTCGCCCTACCTGCACCTGTGCGAGAACCGCCTGTACGAATTCCTCGACGCCGCGGAACTGGACCGGGTGATCCGCGTGCTGGGCAAGCTGGGCGACCGCCTGGAGCAGGTCATCGCCAGCGACGAGGATGCCTTGTAGCGGTGCCTCAGAACGCCGCGCGATACGCCAGCACGAAGCCGTAGGCCAGCAGCGCGGTGATCGGCAGGGTCAGAATCCACGCCCATACCATCCGCTCTACCACCGACCAGCGAATCGCGCTGAAACGCTTGGCGGCGCCCACGCCCATGATCGAGGACGACACGATATGGGTGGTCGACACCGGGATGCCGAACACCGAGGCGCTGAGGATCACCAGCGCACCGCTGGTTTCGGCGGCGAAACCGTTGATCGGATGCAGCTTGACCATCTTGTGGCCCAGCGTCTTGATGATGCGCCAGCCGCCGCCGGCGGTGCCCGCGGCCATGGTCAGCGCCGAGACCACCTTCACCCACACCGGGATCACGAAGCCGCCGGCCGGGTTCTCCTCGATGCGCAGGAAGCCGAGTATCCACGGCAGGTGGTCGAACTCGTGCGCCGCGGTGGCGCCGGCCAGCGCCAGCGCGATGATGCCCATGCTCTTCTGCGCATCGTTCATGCCGTGCGCCACGCCCATCGCGCCGGCCGAGAGGATCTGCGCCTTGCCGAACAGCGCGTTGACGAACGGCGTGCGGCCGAACCGACGCGACCAGCCCTGACGGCTGGCGAACCACGACAGCAGCGCGTACAGCAAACCCATCACGATGAAACCGATGATGAAGCCGCCCACCGGCGACACCACCATCGGGATGATGACCTTGGGAATGACGCCGCTGCCTTCGAACCAGCCGCCATGGATCCAGATCACCGAGTCGAAGTTGTTGCCCGACGCGGCCAGCGCGGCGCCGACCAGGGAGCCGATCAGGGCGTGGCTGGAGCTCGACGGCAGGCCCAGCCACCAGGTGATCAGGTTCCACACGATCGCCGCCAGCAGCGCGCAGATCAGCAGCTGCGAGCTCACCTCCAGCACGCCGGCATTGATCAGGCCCGAGGCGATCGTGGCGGCCACGGCGGTGCCGAGGAAGGCGCCGACCAGGTTGGTGCCGGCGGCCATCAACACGGCCTGGCCCGGACTGAGCACCTTGGTGGCCACCACCGTGGCGATGGAATTGGCGGTGTCGTGGAAGCCGTTGATGTAGGTGAACGCCAGCGCGATCACCACCACCGCGATGACGACGCTCATGCGCGAACTCCCGCGGCAAGGCGGCGGCCGGCGGCCGAACGAGGCGAAAGGCGCAGGGTCACGAGCGGGCCCTCAGGAGTTCTTCAGCACGATCGAGTAGACGATATTGCCCACGTCGCGACACTTGTCGATGGCCTTCTCGATCAGCTCGAACAGATCCTTGGCCAGCATCGCGCGCATCGCGTCGCTGCCTTCGACATACAGGGTGCGGTACGGCGCCAGCAGCATGCGATCGCCCTCCGACTCCAGCGCCTGCAGGCGATCCTGCAGCTTCTTCACGCGATCGATGCGCAGGCCGTTGCGCAGCTCGCCGACCATTTCGGCCACCACCTCGCTGGAATGCAGCAGCACCTGCGCGCGCTGCGCGAAATCCACGCCGCCCAGGCGGGCGGAGACGATCTCGTAGCGCTCGGCGAACTTCTCGATGGTCTTGGGGATCTTGTACAGCGAGGAGTTCAGCGCCTCGATGTCCTCGCGATCCAGCGCGGTGACGAAGGTGTTGACCAGCCCCTCGCTGATCTGCGCGGCCAGCTCCTTCTCCCGCGCGCGGGTCGCCGCGAAGCGCGCCATCACCGAGCCCTGGTCCGGCTTGGTCAGCAGGTCGTGCAGGGCCTGGGCGCTTTCGCTGGCGGCGCTGGCGCTCTGTTCAAGCAGGCCGTAGAACTTGTCGCCTTTGCCGAAAATCGTCTGCAATGAAAACATGCTGGCCATGCCTGAAGGAGCGGGATGACGGAAATGTTACAGGATGCCCGTGCTGCCATGCATCAATATCCGCGTGAAGCCGAGCCCCGCTGCCCTTACACTGTGCCCATGCACCCTCCGACACCTTCGCCGCGATGCTGACCGAAATCGCGCTCGTCTTCGTGCTTGCGCTGTGCAACGGCTTCTTCGCGCTGTCGGAGATGGCCCTGGTCGCGTCGCGGCCCAGCCGCCTCAAGCAGATGGCCCGCACCAGCCGCAAGGCCGCGGCCGCGCTGCGCCACGCCGAGGCGCCGGAGCGCTTCCTCTCCACCGTGCAGGTCGGCATCACCCTGGTGATGCTGGTGACCGGCGCGGTTGCCGGCGATGCACTGGGCGCCCACATCGCCGCCGTGCTGACCGGCGAGCACATGGCCTGGCTGCTGCCGTACGCGCGCGGCGCGGGCATCGTGCTCGGTTTCGCGCTGATCTCGTACATCCAGATCGTGATCGGCGAACTGGTGCCCAAGCGGCTGGCGCTCGCCGCACCGGAGAAGGTGGCGTCGTACGCCGCCATCCCGATGCTGGTGCTGGCGCGGATCACCTCGCCGTTCGTGTGGCTGCTCAACGCATCCAGCGGCCTGCTGCTGCGCCTGCTGCGCATCAATACGCACGGCCGCGGCGTGGTCACCGAGGAGGAGATCCGCCTGCTGGTTGCCGAGAGCGTCGAGGCGGGCGTGATCGACGAGGACGAACACAACATGGTCAACCGCGTGCTGCGCCTGGGCGACCGCACGGTGGACAGCGTGATGACGCCGCGCATGCGCATCGCCTGGCTGGACCTCACCGCATCGCGCGAGGAGAACATCGAGGTGATGCGGCAGACGCCGTACTCGCGCTACCCGGTGTACCGCGGCGACGAGAGCGACGTGGTCGGCGTGGTCGAGGTCAAGCGCATGCTGCACAGCTTCGCCGAAGGCAGCCCGGAGTTGTTCGGCCATCTGTCCCGGCCGCTGTTCGTGCCGGCCACGGCGCGCGCCCTCGACCTGCTGGAGGAGTTCCGCGACGCCGAGACGCCGCTGGCCCTGGTGGTGGACGAGTACGGCGACATCGAGGGCGTGGTCACCGTCAACGACCTGCTGGCCGCGGTGGTCGGCGCCAGCCAGATCGGCCACGGCGGCAGCGACGAAAGCCCGATCAAGCAGCGCGCCGACGGCAGCTGGCTGATCGACGGCAGCCTGTCCACCGACGACCTGCGCGAACTGCTGCGCACCGGCGAACTGCCGGGCGAGGCGGACCACGATTTCCGCACCGTGGCCGGCATGGTGATGACCGCGTTGGGCCACGTGCCGCAGGTCGGCGAGGTATTCGCCTGGCGCGGCATCCGCTTCGAGGTGGTCGACCTGGACGGCGCCCGCATCGACAAGCTGCTGGTCACCCCGGCGCCGTCGCTGGAACCGGCCGACGACGAGATGTAGGAGCGCCGTTCGTCGGCCCGACGAGCTGTAGGGCGGGCACTGCCCGCCGCCCTTGCACCGCTACGGCATCGCCAGAAATGGCGGGCACTGCCCGCCCTACGGATCGTGCCGTTTCGCCAGTCCCGCCATGCGCTGTGCATCGGCCAGGATGCCGTGCAACACACGCAACTCGCGCTGGTCCGGCTGGGCGCGCTGGAACAGCTTGCGCAGGCGCAGCATGATCGTGGTCGGCTCGCGGCCCTTGTGGAACTCGATGTCGTCCAGTGTCTGCGCCAGATGGCGGTAGAACTGTTCCATCAGGGCGGCATCGGCGAGCGGCTCGTCGTGCTCCGGCGGTGGTGCGGGCACTTCGTCGCCCAGGGCCGCCATGCGCAATTCGTACGCCATCACCTGCACCGCCTGCGACAGGTTGAGCGAGCTGAAATCGTCCACGCTGGGAATCCGCACCATCGCGTGGCAGTGCGCCAGCTCCTCGTTCGCCAGCCCGCTGCGCTCGTTGCCGAACAGCAGCGCCACCTGTTCGCCGCGCCGCGCGGCAGCCAGCGCCTGTCGCGCGGCTTCGCGCGGCCCGAGTTCCGGCAGGGTGATGCCGCGCCGGCGCGCGGAAAGGCCCAGCGCGAAACTGCAGCCGGCCAGCGCGTCGACCAGCTCGCCGTGCACGCCGGCATGCTCGAGCACGTCATCGGCACCGGCCGCCAGCGCGTTCGCCTCGCGGTCGGGGAAATGTGCCGGGCTGACCAGCTCCATCCGCGCGAAACCCATCGTGCGGATCGCCCGTGCCGCGCTGCCGATGTTGCCCGGGTGCGAGGTACGCACCAGCACGAAGCGGAGGCGGGAAGCGAGGTCGGCGGTGTCGGGCATGCGCGGATCGGCGTGGCGGGCGGAACACGCAAGGATAACGGACAAGCGCCGGCGCCGGCCGCTTTCCGCCCGCAGCGGCGGGCGGCCTGCTAGAATCGGCGGCCGCAAACCCCGCTCTCTTCCAAAGTCGATACCCATGGCCAGACCACACGTCACGATCGCGGCGCGCGCCGCGCGTTCCGCAGGCAATGTGATCCTGCGCTACATGAACCGCATCGACGGCCTGCACGTGGTCGAGAAGCAGCAGATGGATTTCGTCTCCGAGGTCGACAAGCTGGCCGAGGCGGAAATCGTCAAGGAACTGCGCCGCGCCTACCCCGACCACGCCATCCTCGCCGAGGAAAGCGGCGCGACCGGCAAGGGGCCGCTGACCTGGGTGATCGACCCGCTGGACGGCACCCACAACTACCTGCGTGGCATCCCCCACTTCTGCGTGTCGATCGCGCTGCTGGAAAAGGGCGTGCCGATCCACGCGGTGGTATTCGACCCGCTGCGCGACGAGCTGTACACTGCCAGCAAGGGCGACGGCGCCTACCTCAACGACCGCCGCATGCGCGTGGGCAAACGCGAGAACCTGGGCGGCGCGATGATCGCCACCGGCTTCCCGTTCCGCCAGCGCGAGCACCTCGGCCCGCAGCTGGACATGACCCGCGCCATCCTCGGCCAGGCCGAGGACATCCGCCGCTCCGGCTCCGCCGCGCTGGATCTGGCCTATGTCGCTGCCGGTCGCTACGACGGCTATTTCGAGATCGGCCTGAAGCCCTGGGACATGGCCGCGGGCGTCTTGCTGGTGCACGAAGCCGGCGGCCGCTACTGCGACTTCGCCGGCCGCGACGGCATCCCGGAAAGCGGCAACCTCATCGCCGGCAACCTCAACGTGGCCAAGGCGATGGTCGACGCCATCGGGCAACAGGCGACGCCGGTGCTGCTCAAGGCTTGAGGTAGCCGCGCGCTACTGTGCCCACGCAGTTCACCGGTTCCCATCTGAAAGCGGCGGACACTTCGCGATATCAGGTTCACCGATGCGAGTCGCCGAAATGATGTCCGGCGGCACGGCCGGTGAATCGGGTGCCACGGCCCCGACAGCACCTCCCCAAATAGCGCTCGTGCCGCCGAGCCCCGTCGGCGTAGGGTGCAGACTTACTCCGTAACCACCATCGGGGGAGCGCACGAGTTCCAGTTCGACGGTGTGTTCGCGCAGGCTCCAGGAAAAGAAGCCTTGCGCGGGAACGTAGTCGCCCTCCGCTGGTGCGCCAACGCGTTCAAGCACGAAGCAGGCATTGTCAGGATCACGCCGAAGCGAATCGCGAAACGTGTAGCCCTGCCGATCCAGCAGGGGTTGCTCGAAGAGAACCATCGTCCCGCTACGGAACACACGAGCTGACGACCCTGCACAGGAACCATGGCAGATTCGCACCACATAGGTGCCCGCGTAAACCGCAGGATGAGTTGCCGAATAGGGCTCGACCGTGCTTCCAAGAAGCGCCGCGATCACGACGCCGGAGAACAGCCACGCCATGGCATCGACTCCCGATGTTGCTCCGAGGAATCATGCGCGTGCGAAACAGCTCGCACAAGAACGACTCGACAACTGCGCGCGCCAACAAGGCCATCGGCGCCTGGCGCGGTTCGCCCGGTCGCACGCTGGCGACCGGGCAATGGACAGACTACTTCACGACCAGGTTCGCCTGCATCGTCGGGTGGAACTTGCAAAACACCACGAAGGTGCCGGCCTTCGCCGTCATGCGCGCCGTGGCGCCCGGCTTGAGGTCAACGTCGAAGCTGCCGTCGCGGGCGGTGGCGCTGTGTTCGAGGATGCCGTGGTTGGCCCATTCGATGATGTCGCCGGCGCGCACGTCGGCAGGCATCGGGCCGAAGGCCATCTTGTCGATCACGACCACGTGCACGCGCGGGGCGGTCGCCGCGCCGGCGGCGGTGGCCGGCACGAAGCCGCCCACCAGCGCCAGCGCGATGCCGAGCCAAAGCATCATGCGAAGCATGGCGCGCTCCCTACTTCAGGCTCTGCGCCAGATGCTCGGCATGCATCTGGTGCGACTGGAACAGCTTCAGCCCGGTTTCCAGCAGCGACTTCAGCTCCGCGTTCTGTGCCGCCGGAATCAGCGTGCCGCTCAACGCACCGTTGACGGTCTGGTGGAAGGCGACTTCGTTGGCAGCGTAGGCCTTGTCGTAGGCATCGCCGCTCAACGCGGCAAGTTTGGCCTGCTCGGCCGCGGCGGCGCTGGCCAGCGACTGGCTGGTCGCGTTGTCCTCGGGCGTCACGCCCAGCTTCTTCACCAGCGCCAGCGCCTGCTCGTTCACCGCCGCGTGGTCGCGTGCCATTTCCTCGGCGAAGGCGCGCACCGCCGGGTTGTGCGACTTCTGCAGCGCCTGCTTCGCCGCGGTGACGTCGATCGCGCCGGCGGTGTAGGCGATGTGCGCGATCTGCGCGTCATTGGGAGCCGGCGCGGCGGCATCGGCCTGCATGGCGGGACCGGCGGCCAGCGCCAGGCCGAGGATGAGGGCAAACAGCGGCTTGTTCATGATGGGTGATTCCTTGGGCTTGATGGGCGGCACGCAGCGGCCGCCCGTGCCCATCTGATGCAACCGCGGCGCGCCGGTTCCCGCCAATCGGTCACGGGCCGCGGGAACCTCGCGGCATGCAAATGCATCGGATCGGGTGTAGAAGGAGGAAACCATGCCCAACCAAGCCCGTATTGCACCCGTCGACTACGCCACCCTGGATGACCACGCGCTGGTGGCGTGCGTCCGCAACGGCGAGCGCGCGGCGTTCCGACACATCATGCAGCGCTGCAACCAGCGCCTGTTCCGCGTCGCGCGCGCGGTGATCGGCGACGACTCGGAAGCGGAAGACGTGCTGCAGGAATCGTATATGCGTGCCTATCACAAGCTGGATTCGTTCCGTGGCGAGGCGACCCTGTCGACCTGGCTGACCACGATCGTGCTCAACGAGGCCCGTGGCCGCTTGCGCAAGCGCCACACCATGGTCGGGCTGGAACAGGTGGACGCCGCACCCGACGACACGCACCAAATCATCCGCTTCCCCTCGGCCTTCGGCAGCGAGGACCCCGCCGCCTCCGCCGCGCGCGCGCAGATCCGCCACCTGCTCGAGCACGCCATCGACGAACTGCCGCCGGCTTTCCGCGTGGTGTACATGCTGCGCGAGGTCGAGGAATGCAGCGTGGAGGAAACCGCCAGCCAGCTCGGCATCAAGCCGGAGACGGTGAAAACCCGCCTGCATCGCGCCCGCCGCCAGCTGCGCGCCGCGTTGCACGACAAGCTCGCCACCACCGTCGGCGAGGCTTTCGCCTTCATGGGCCGCCGCTGCGCCCGCGTCACCGACGCGGTGATGGCGCGACTGGACGCCGAGACGGGCGAGGCCTGACGCCGGTCAGGACGCGCCAGCCCCACCCTCGCGCAGGAAATCGCGCAGGAACGGGATGGTGACGCGCCGCTGCGCGGCCAGCGAGGCGGCGTCCAGCTTGTCGAGCAGGTCGAGCAAGGCGCCGAGGTCGCGCGCATAGCGGGCAAACAGCCAGTCAAGCACGCTGTCGTCCAGCTCGATGCCGCGCGAGGACGCCTGCGCCTTCAACACCGCGCGCCGTTCGTCGTCGTCCAACGGCTTCAACGCGAACTGGGTGCAGGCGCCGAGGCGCGAGCGCAGGTCGGGCAGCTCGATGCCCATCTGCGCGGGCGTGGCGTCGGCGGCGAACAACAGCGCGTGACCCTCGGCTCTCGCGCGGTTGTAGAGGTCGAACAGCGCATGTTCCGCATCGCGCTTGCCGGCGATGGAACCGAGATCATCCAGCGCCAGCAGCTCGCTGCCGGCGACGCCGCGCATGACGGCCGCGGCATCACCCATCGTGGCCAGCGGCAGGTATTGCGCGCGCCGGCCGGCCGCGGTGGCGGCCTGGCAGGTGGCCAGCAGGAGGTGGCTGCGGCCGCTGCCGGCCACGCCATGCAGGTAGATCCAGGGCACACCGGGCTCCACCGCGAAGCGGCGCAGCGCAGCCAGCGCGGCCGCGTTGGCGCCGGCGTGGAAATGCTCGAAGCGCTGGCGTCGAGGCCAGCGCAGCGCGAGCGGCAGTTGCGGGTTCATTCGACCGGCCGGTCCCCCGGCGCGGGCGTCACCTGCTCCCCGGCAGCGACGTCGCCATCGGCGCGCACGGCCACCTCGACCTCGGCGATCACCGGGTCGGCCGGTCCCTCGTCGTTGTACAGCTCGCTCATCCGGTAGCGTTCGACCAGGTAGCGCAGCAGCACCACGATCACCGACGCGGCCGGCAAGGCCAGCAGCACGCCGAGGAAGCCGAACAGGTAACCGCCGGCCAGCACCGCGAAGATCACCGCCACCGGATGCAGGCCGATCTTGTCGCCAACCAGCTTGGGCACCAGCACGTAGCCTTCCAGCAGCTGGCCCAGCATGAACACGCCGCACACCATCAGCACGTGGGCCCAGTCGCCGAACTGCACCAGCGCAGCGATGATCGCGGCGACGAAGCCGATGATGAAACCGAGATACGGCACGAAACTGAGCAGGCCGGCGACCATGCCGATCAGCAGGCCGACCGACAGGCCCACCAGGCCCAGCCCGGTGCCGTAGAACACGCCCAGCGCGAGCATCACCAGCAGCTGGCCGCGCACGAAGGCGCCGAGGATGGCATCGGACTCACGCGCCAGGTGCGCGATGGTCGGCTGCACCGAGCGCGGCAGCATGCCGTCGATGGTGGCCACCAGCCGATCCCAGTCGCGCAGCAGATAGAACGCCACCACCGGGATCAGCACCAGGTTGGTCAGCCACATGGCGATGCCGACGCCCGAACGCGAGACCTTGCCGATCACCGCGGTGGCGACGCCGCCGATCGAGCCGATGTGCGCCTTGAGGGTGCCGAGCAGGCGCTCGCTGTCGAAGGTGTGCGGGTCCAGGTGCAGTCGCGCCTGCAGCCATGGCCAGGCCACGTTCTGCGCCCAGTCGCCGTAGCGCGGCAAGTTGCTGACCAGGTTCTCGACCTGGTGGACGATCATCGGGATCAGCAGCAGCAGCACGCCGACGACCACCACCAGGAGCACCACGAAGACGATCGTGGCCGCCCACATCCGCTTCAGCCCCAGCCGCTCCAGCCGGTCGGCCAGCGGATCGCCCAGGTAGGCCAGCATCGCGGCGATCGCGAACGGCATCAGCACCGGCGCCAGCAGCCACAGCAGATAGACGATGACGGCGGCGAGCGCGAACAGCTGCCAGCGCCGCGAGATGTCCTTGTCCCGGGTCACCCGATCCACCGCCTTCACCGCAGCCAGCGCAAGTTGGCGTCCGCACCCTCGTGCGGTTCGCCCTGCAGCAGCAAGCGCCCGCCCGCGGCGAGGCTGGTGGCCAGCGCCTTGATCGGCATCGACGCGGTGACACCCAGCAGGACGCCGTCGTTCAGCGCACCGATCGTGGTCACCTGGTGCACCGAGGGATCGCTGTCGAGCGTGGCGAGCAGGCTGGCGTACTCATCGGCCGAATCCACGCCGCTGATCCACAGCTTGCCTTCGCTGGTCGCCGCGCCGATCACGTTGAGCTGCTTGCCCAGCCGGTCGACCAGGCCGTTGCCGGCATCGGCCAGCACGGCATCCTCGTCCGTACCCTGGTTGCTCCAGCGCTGCGCCTGGCCGCCGGCAATCAGCGTCCAGTCCGCGGTGCCGGCGTGCAGGCTGCCGAGCAGGACCAGGCCGGTGTGGTACTGCCGGTTGATGCGCGCCAGCGTGGCCGGGTCGGCCGCCGCGACCAGCGCCGGATCGGGCTCGCTGCCGGGCTCGGGGAAGACCACCGTGGTGCCGCGCGCCGCGGCAGTGGTGGCCAGGCTGGCCAGTTGCGCCGGATCGACGGCGCTGCCGTCGGCCTGCCGCACCAGCAGCAGCACCGGCGGCTTGATCCCCGCGCTGGCCACGCCGAGCTTGCCGATCAGCCGACGCACCGAGGCCGGCGCGAAATCCACGTCCAGCACCAGGCCGGTGGCGGCGCGCTGGTACTGGAACTTCTGCACCAGCGAACTGGCGCTGCCCAGCGCCTCGGCGTAGCCCGGGTTGGCGCGCAGGTCCTGCCCGCCGGCCACCCGCGCCATCACCTGCGCCAGCGCGGTGGAGAACGCCTGGTCGCGCTGCTCGTCGCTGGTGTCGGTCACCGGCACGGTGACCGAATACGGCGAGCCGGCCGCCTGCGCATGCAGGCGCGGCAGCGCCGCCAGCCCGAGCAGCAGGAACACGATCCACAGACGGTGCAGGCGCATGGGCACGGCGATCTTCCTGAAGAAAACACGGGTGAAGTCTGCCCAATCCCGCCCGAAGCGTCCATCCATGCGGTGCGGCGGCGACCGGATGCCGCGGGTTTCGGTGGCGCATGCTGCTAAACTTGCGCGTTTCTGCCACGCCGGTTTCCGCCATGTCCGACGCCCTCACCTACCGCGCCGCCGGCGTCGATATCGACGCCGGCAATGCCGTGGTCGAACGCATCAAGCCGCTGGTCAAGCGCACCTTCCGCCCCGAGGTGATGGGCGGGCTGGGCGGCTTCGGCGGCCTGTTCGATCTCTCCGGCCGCTACCGGGAGCCGGTGCTGGTGTCCGGCACCGACGGCGTCGGCACCAAGCTCAAGCTCGCCCAGCAACTGGGCCGGCACGACACCATCGGCATCGACCTGGTCGGCATGTGCGTCAACGACGTGCTGGTGCAGGGCGCCGAGCCGCTGTTCTTCCTCGACTACTTTGCCACCGGCAAGCTGGACGTGGAGACCACCGTGGCCGTGGTCGGCGGCATCGCCAGGGGTTGCGAGCTGGCCGGTTGCGCGCTGATCGGCGGCGAAACCGCCGAGATGCCCGACATGTACCCGCCCGGCGAATACGACCTGGCCGGCTTCACCGTCGGCGCGGTGGAAAAGTCACGCATGCTGAGCGGCGCGTCGATCGTGGCCGGCGACGTGGTGCTGGGCGTCGCCTCGAGCGGGCCGCACTCGAACGGCTATTCGCTGGTGCGCAGGATTCTCGAGCGCGCCGGCAACCCGTGGGAGCTTGATCTCGGCGGCGTGACCCTGGCCGATGCGCTGATGGCGCCAACCACGATCTACGTGAAGCCGATGCTGGAGTTGTTGAAGGAAAGCGTGGTCCACGGACTCGCCCACATCACCGGCGGCGGCCTCAAGGAAAACATCATCCGCGTGGTGCCCGACGGCCTCGGCCTCGCGCTGGACGCATCGGCCATCGTGCTGCCGCCGGTGTTCGACTGGCTGATGCGCGAAGGCAAGGTCGCGCGCGAGGAAATGTGGCGCACGTTCAACTGCGGCATCGGCTTCACCGTGATCCTGCCGCCCGACGCCGTGGCCGACGCGTCCGCGCTGCTGGCGCAGCACGGCCTGGCCAGCTCGGTGATCGGCGCGGTGGTGAAGGCACAGGACGACGAGCGCGTGCATATCGGCTGACATATCGTGACCGCCCGCGCTGCGCCGACATACCGTTCGCCCTGAGCGCAGCGCACGCGGAAAGCAACCGGAAATGGCTGCTTTTTCAGGAAGCGAGGAAGCCGAAGGACCCTTCGACTCCGCCCCCGCGGGCCCACGCTCAGGGCGAACGGCGAAAACCATGACCTCACCAACACGCATCGCCGTCCTCGCCTCCGGCCGCGGCAGCAATCTCGCCGCGCTGATTGCCGCGCGCGACGCCGGCACCCTGCCGGTGGAATTCGCCCTCGTGGCCAGCGACAAGGCCGACGCCGGCGCGCTGCGCCTGGCCGAGGCGGCCGGCATCCCCACCCTGGCGCTGTCGCCGAAAGCCTATCCCGATCGCCGCGCCTACGACCTGGACCTGTTCGGCCGCGTTGCCGCCAGCGGTGCCGAGCTGCTGGTGCTGGCCGGTTTCATGCGCGTGATCGACGCCGAGGCATTGCGTCCGTGGGTCGGCCGCGTGATCAACATCCATCCTTCGCTGCTGCCGAAGTACCGCGGCCTGCACACCCATCGGCGCGCGCTGGAAGCCGGCGACGCCGAACATGGCGCCAGCGTGCATTTCGTCACCGCCGAGCTCGATGGCGGCCCGGTGATCGCCCAGGCACGGCTGGCGATCGAGGCCGGCGACGACGAACAGCGCCTGGCCGAGCGCCTGCTGCCGCTGGAACACCGCCTGCTGCCGGCCGTGCTCGGCCTGCTCGCCAGCGGTCGCCTGCAATGGCGCGACGGCACGGCGCACCATGCCGGGCAGCCGCTGTCGGCCCCGCTGCTGCTGGGCGACCACGGCCTGGAGTGATGCACCATTCAGGCCGGCGCGGGCAGACTCCGGGCATGACCATGCGACCCCTGCTCGCCACCCTGCTGGCCCTTTCCTTCTGGCTTGGCACCGCCACCGCGGCCACCACGCCGGGCGCCTTCACTGCCACCTACGAGGTGTCGCGCGACGGCAGCCCGATGGGCACCGCCACGGTGAGCCTGCAGAACGACGGCAACGGTCAGTGGACCTACCGCAAGGCGGTCAAGGGCACCGGCGGCCTCGCCGCGCTGCTCGGCGCCAGCACGGACGAGACCTCACGCTTCCGCTGGAAGGGCCAGCTGCCCGAGGCGATCAGCTACGACTATCAGCTGCGGACCGGGATCAAGGACAAGACGCGCCACCTGCGCGTGGACTGGAACGCCCGCCAGGTGCACGTCGAGAGCAGCAAGGGCAGCGAGAGCTATCCGGCGCAGCCGGGCATCGTCGAGCGCAACACCTTGCCGCTGGCGCTGGGCGTGGCCCTGCGGGATGGCCAGCAGCAGGTGGCGCTGGCGGTCGCCGTGCGCCAGCGGGTGGAGACCCAGCAATTCAGGGTCGTCGGCAAGGAAAACATCCAGGTTCCCGCCGGCAGCTTCCAGGCCCAGCGGGTCGACCGCACCGATGCCGACCGCGGCTTCAGTGCCTGGTATGCGCCCGAGCGCTACCCGCTGCCGGTCAAGCTGTCGCAGCACGATGGCGGCGACCTCACGATGGAGCTGGTGAGCTACAAGGCCGACTGATCCGTAGGAGCCCGCTCGCGGGCGATGCTTTTGGCGAATCCCCAATGCCGAGTCCCGGCACAAAAGCATCGCCCGCGAGCGAGCTCCTACGGGTGGGGACGCGGTCCTAGGACGCCGGATCAGCTCGGCAGGCGGCGGATACGCGCGCCGAGCACGCCGAGCTTCTCCTCGATGTTCTCGTAGCCGCGATCGATGTGATACACGCGGTCGACCACGGTTTCGCCGCTGGCGACCAGGCCGGCCAGCACCAGGCAGGCCGAGGCACGCAGGTCGGTGGCCATGATCGGCGCGCCGCTCATGTGCTCCACGCCCTTCACGATCGCGGTGTTGCCTTCCAGTCGGATGTCGGCGCCCAGGCGCTGCAGTTCGTGCGCGTGCATGAAGCGGTTCTCGAACACCGTCTCGGTGACCACGCCGGTGCCTTCGGCCACGCAGTTGAGCGCGGTGAACTGCGCCTGCATGTCGGTCGGGAACGCCGGGTACGGCGCGGTGCTGATGTTGACCGCCTTCGGCCGGCGCCCGCCCATGTCCAGCTCGATCCAGTCGTCACCGGTGGAAATCTGCGCGCCGGCTTCCTCCAGCTTGGCCAGCACCGCGTCCAGCGTGTTGGCGCGGGCGTGGCGCGCGCGCACCTTGCCGCCGGTCATCGCCGCGCCGACCAGGAAGGTGCCGGTCTCGATGCGGTCGGGCAGCACGCTGTACTCGGCGCCGTGCAGGCGCTCCACGCCGTGAATCACCATGGTGGAACTGCCGGCGCCCTCGATCTGCGCGCCCATCGCCATCAGGCAATGCGCCAGATCCACCACCTCGGGCTCCTGCGCGGCGTTGTCGATGATGGTGGTGCCCTGCGCCAGGGTCGCGGCCATCATGATGTTCTCGGTGCCGGTGACGGTGACCATGTCCATGGTGACGCGCGCGCCCTTCAGCCGCGACGCCTTCGCCTTGATGTAGCCGTTCTCCACCGTGATGTCGGCGCCCAGCGCCTGCAGCCCGCGGATGTGCTGATCGACCGGGCGCGAACCGATCGCGCAGCCACCGGGCAGCGAGACCTCGGCCTGGCCGAAGCGCGCCACCAGCGGGCCGAGCACCAGGATCGAGGCGCGCATGGTGCGCACCAGGTCGTACGGCGCCACGCAGGTGCTGGTGGTGCGCGGGTCGACGTGCATCTTCATGCGGTCATCCAGCACCAGTTGCACGCCCATCTGGCCGAGCAGCTCGATGAAGGTGGTGACGTCGTGCAGATGCGGCACGTTGCCGATGCTGACCGGCTCGTCGGCCAGCAGGCAGGCGGCGAGGATCGGCAGCACGGCGTTCTTGGCGCCGGAAATGCCGACCTCGCCATGAAGTGGCACGCCGCCGTTGATGAGGATTTTGGCCATTGAGCTGGGAATCGGGAATAGGGAATAGGGAATGGAAAAGCCGGGATTGTCGCGAGTCAGGATGGGGAGCGGCTCTTGCCATTCCCTATTCCCTACTCCCTGTTCCCGGCCTCTTCCGGCGTCAAGGTCTTCAGTGCCAGCGCGTGGATCGCGCCGCCCATCAGCTCGCCCAGGGTGGCGTAAACCAGTCGGTGGCGCGCCAGCGGCAGCTTGCCGGCGAACTGGCTGGCGACGACGGTGGCTTCGAAATGCACGCCGTCGGCGCCGTCGACCTCGGCCCGGGCGCCGGGCAGGCCTGCTTCGATCATCGCCTGTATGCGGTTGGGGTCCATGGGCGTTCCATACGGAGTCGTGCCGGCGAAGCCATGGGTGGCGCGCGTGGCGGCACCATGGGGCAGGCAAAGACGTTAAAATGCGAATATGCCATGGTAA
Source organism: Rhodanobacter sp. UC4437_H4 (assembly GCF_052978425.1). NCBI lineage: Bacteria > Pseudomonadati > Pseudomonadota > Gammaproteobacteria > Lysobacterales > Rhodanobacteraceae > Rhodanobacter > Rhodanobacter sp. UC4437_H4. Next base: position 3,256,260 of record NZ_CM129673.1, on the reverse strand, counting down.
TGGAATTCTTCTGGCACAGAAACGACGTCGGCGCCCTTCCCCCACTTGAGCTCACATGAACGCACGCATCGCCCCACCCGCGTCGAACGCACCGAGCCCCGACGCCATCATCCGCAGCGCCCGTACCGTGATCGCCACCGAGGCGACCGCGATCGCCGCGCTGGAGCAGCGCATCGGCGACGACTTCGCCGCCGCCTGCAGCCTGATCCTGGCCTGCAAGGGCCGCGTGGTGGTCAGTGGCATGGGCAAATCCGGCCACGTGGCGCGCAAGATCGCCGCCACCCTGGCTTCCACCGGCACCCCGGCGTTCTTCGTGCACCCGGGCGAAGCCAGCCACGGCGACCTGGGCATGATCCTGCCGCAGGACGTGGTGCTGGCGATCTCCTACTCGGGCGAGACTGACGAACTGCTGTTCATCCTGCCGGTCATCAAACGCCAGGGCATCCCGCTGATCGCGATCACCGGGCGCGCCACCTCCTCGCTGGCGCGCGAGGCCGAGGTACACCTGGATGGCAGCATCTCCAGCGAAGCCTGCCCGCTCGGGCTGGCGCCGACCACCAGCACCACGGTGGCGCTGGTGCTGGGCGACGCGCTGGCGATCGCGCTGCTGGAAGCGCGCGGCTTCACCGCCGACGATTTCGCCCGCTCGCACCCGGCCGGCGCGCTGGGCCGGCGCCTGCTGCTGCACATCAGCGACGTGATGCACAGCGGCGACGACGTGCCGCGGGTGTCGCCCGATGCCTCGCTCACCACCGCGCTGATGGAAATGACCCGCAAGCAACTGGGCATGACCGCCGTGGTGGATGCCGAGCAGCGCCTGCTGGGGGTGTTCACCGACGGTGACCTGCGCCGCGCGCTGGACGACGAGGAGGTCGACCTGCGCGGCGCCCGCGTCGCCGACCTGATGACCCGCGGCCCCAAGACGATCGGCGCCGAGCGCCTGGCCGCCGAGGCCGCGCAGCTGATGGAGAAGCACCAGATCCACGCGCTGCTGGTGGTCGACGACGAACAGCACGTCGTCGGCGCGCTGAACATTCACGATCTGCTTCGTGCGCGCGTGGTCTGATTTGCCTTGGCAAATCAGAAAATCAGGCAAGCTCGCGCTTTCGCTCTGAAACCCGAAATCACAATCGTGCCCAATCCCGTCTATCTCACCAATCTTCCGGCAGCGATCCTTGAGCGCGCGGCCCGCGTACGCCTGGCCGTGTTCGACGTCGACGGCACGCTCACCGACGGCCGCCTGTGGTACGGCGAGGACGGCCGCGAGACCAAGGTGTTCCACGTGCACGACGGGCTGGGCCTGAAACGGCTGCAGGCCTACGGCGTGCAGGTCGCACTGATCACCGCGCGGATCAGTCATCCGGTGGCGCTGCGCGCCGAGGAGCTGGACATCGCCCACGTCTACCAGGGCCAGGGCAACAAGCGTGCCTGCCTGAACGAATTGCTCGACGCGCTGCAATTGCAGCCCGCGCAGGTGGCCTACGTCGGCGACGACCTGCCCGATCTCGCACCGATGCGCGTGGCGGGCCTGGCCGTGGCGGTGGCCAATGCACACCCGTGGATCGCCGAGGCGGCGCACTGGCAGACGCGTGCGCCCGGCGGCGAAGGCGCGGCGCGCGAGGTGTGCGACCTGATCCTGCACGCGCAAGGCCACGGCGACGCCGAGCGGGAGCACTGGCAGTGAGCTTGCGCCAGTGGCTGCGCGACCGGCGCCTGCCGGCCGCCATCGTGCTGGTCGGCCTCGCCGCGGGCACCAGCCAGTTGCTGCTGTGGTGGCTGGGCCCGGCGCCGCGCGCGCGCGACTTCGTCGGCCCGCCGCGTTCGAGCTACACCTTGAGCGATGCCCGCGTCACCGAGTTCGGCGTCGACGGCAAGCCCAGCGTGTACCTGCAGGCGCCGCGGGTGGACCGGCGCGAAGGCGACGAGTCGCTGTATCTCGACTCGCCCACGTTCCAGATTCCTGCCGAACAGGCCGGCGTGCCGCCGTGGCGCGGCAAGTCGCGCTACGGCTGGGTCAACAAGCCGGGCACCGTGCTCAAGCTGCAGGGGCCGGTCGAGCTGCACCGGGATGCCTTCACCGACGCGCACGGCGTGGCCCGCCCCGATGCCGGCGTGAAGACCTCGGAAGTCACCGCGTGGCCGCGCGAAAACCGCCTGGAAACGGCCCAACCCGCCCAGCTCACGCAGGGCGACAGTAGAATGAACGGGGTCGGCATGCGCGCCAACCTCTCTGACAACCACCTGGAACTTCTCCATGACGTCCACGGCATCCTCTTTCCGCACCCACGGAATGCTCCGGCTCGCCCTGCTCGTGCTGGGGGCGCTGCTGCTGCAGCCCGCCCTGGCCAGGAAGGATGACCGCAGCCAGCCGATGCGGGTGGTGCATGCCGATTCGTTCAGCGGCTTCAATGCACCCAACAGCGTCACCACGCTCAACGGCCACGTCGAGCTGAGCCAGGGCACGCTGCGGATCACCGGCGACCTGGCCAAGATCTACGTCGACGGCAACCAGCAGCTGAGCCGCATCGTGGTCACCGGCAACGCCCACATCCAGCAACTGGACGATGCCGGCAACCTGATGTCCGGCGACGCGCGCACGCTGGACTACGACAACATCAAGGGCATCGCCACGCTCAAGGGCCAGGCCGCGGTGCACCAGCAGGGTCGCGGCGAAGCCCATGGCGACACCCTCACCTACAACACGCAGACCAGCGAGATGACCGGCAGCAGCGGCAACGACGGCATGGTGCACATGATTTTCCTGCCCAAGCCGCAGCCTGCTACCGCGCACTCCGCCACCATCCCTCCCGCCCCCGCGTCTTCCGCCGCGGCGCCGGTCGCCGCGGCCAGCAGCCCGGCGCCGCAGGGGCAACACTGACCCCATGCTCTCCGCCGAAGGTCTGCAGAAAAGCTTCAAGTCGCGCCAGGTCGTGCGCCATTTCGCGTTCTCCATCCGCGAGGGCGAAGTAGTCGGCCTGCTCGGCCCCAACGGCGCCGGCAAGACCACCTGCTTTTACATGGTGGTCGGCCTGATCGAGGCCGATGCCGGCACGATCACCCTGGACAAGCGCGACATCACCGGCCTGCCGATGCATGCACGCGCCAAGCTTGGCATCGGCTACCTGCCGCAGGAGGCGTCGGTGTTCCGCCGGCTCAGCGTGGCGGACAACATCATGGCGGTGCTGGAACTGCGCGAGGGGTTGACCTCGAAGCAGCGCGACAGCGAGCTGGAAAGCCTGCTCGACGAGCTGAAGATCGCCCACATCGCCGGCCAGAAGGGCATCAGCCTGTCCGGCGGCGAGCGGCGCCGCGTGGAAATCGCCCGCGCGCTGGCGGCCAATCCGCGCTACATGCTGCTGGACGAACCGTTCGCCGGCGTCGACCCGATCTCCGTGGGCGAGATCCAGCGCATCGTGCGCCACCTCAAGGAACGCGGCATCGGCGTGCTCATCACCGACCACAACGTGCGCGAAACCCTGGGCATCTGCGACCGCGCCTACATCCTGAACGAGGGCGAGGTGCTATCGCGCGGCACGCCGGCGCACATCCTGGCCGACGAAAAGGTCCGCGAGGTCTATCTGGGCCGCGAATTCCGGCTCTGAGCGAGGGCGTGACGGGCCGCGCTGGCCGCGTCTCCGGCCACGCGCTAGGATGGCCGCACGTTCCTTCGACCTGGCTGGCATGAAACCCGCATTACAGTTTCGCCTCCACCAGCAACTGACCCTGACGCCGCAACTGCAGCAGGCGATCCGCCTGTTGCAGCTGTCGCAGCTGGAGCTGGAAGCCGAACTGCGGCAGATCGCCGAGAGCAACCCGTTGCTGGAGTTTGCCGAGGAGGTCGAGGACGAGGAAACCGAAGGTCTCGACGACGCCGAGAGCAATTTCCAGCTCGCCGACAAGGCGCCCGAGAGCCACAGCGAGAACGATGAAGGCGCCATCGACTGGGCCGACGGCGGCGGCGTGGCGGAGTCGCCGATCGACTTCTCCAGCAACAGTCCCGGCAACGGCAGCGGTTCGCGCGGCGACGAGGATTTCGAGCCGCAGAACGCCGCCCCGGAAACCCTGCAGCAACACCTGACCTGGCAGCTCAACCTGGCCTCGTTCAACCCGCGCGAACACCTGATCGCCACCGTGCTGATCGACGCGCTCAATCCCGCCGGCTACCTGGCCGAGGGGATGGAAGCGGTGCTCGCCGCGCTGCCAGCCGGCTTCGACGCCAGCGTGGAGGAAGTGGAGGCGGTGCGTCGCCGGCTGCAGGGCTTCGACCCGGCCGGCGTCGGCAGCCTGGACCTGCGCGACTGCCTGCGCGTGCAACTGGAGCAATTCGACCTCGACACCCCGCATCGCAGCCTGGCGCTGCGCATCGTCGACAGCGAGCTGGAATTGCTGGCGCGCAACGACATCGCGCGACTGGCGCGGCGCCTGCATGCCACGCCCGACGACGTGGCCGAGGCCGCCGTATTGATCCGCAGCCTGGACCCGCGCCCCGGCGCGGCGCTGGACGCCACCCCGGTCGAGTACGTGGCGCCGGACGCCTATGCGATCCGCGACGGCATGCGCTGGCGGGTCAGCCTCAACCCCGATTCGCAGCCCCGGCTGGGCCTGAACCAGCACTACTGCGGCCTGATCGCCAAGGCCCGCGGCGAGGATGCCAGCTGGATGCGCGGCCAGCTGCAGGAGGCGCGCTGGCTGATCAAGAGCCTGGAATCGCGCGCCGAAACCCTGCTCAAGGTGGCCGAGGCGATCGTGCGCAGGCAAAGCGCCTTCCTCGACTACGGCCCGGAGGCGATGCATCCGCTGGTGCTGCGCGAGGTGGCCGAGGAGGTGGGCATGCACGAATCCACCATCTCGCGGGTCACCACGCGCAAATACCTGCACACGCCGCGCGGCACCTTCGAGCTGAAGTATTTTTTTTCCAGCGGCGTCTCCACGGAGGATGGCGGCAGCGCCTCGGCCACCGCGATCCAGGCCATGCTGCGCAAGCTCATCGAGGCGGAGAATCCGCGCAAGCCGCTGTCCGACCAGGCCATCGCCGAAGAATTGCAGGCCAAGGGCATACAGGTCGCCCGTCGCACCGTGGCCAAATACCGGGAGGGGCTGCGCATACCCACATCCAGCGAACGCCAGCGCGCCGGCTGACCCGCCGCGACGCGCGGAGGAAACGGGGAACTTGCTTGTCGCCAAAGTGTTCCCATGTCTTGTAGACGTTGTAGACGAGATGACTGAAAGACGTGCCAGGTCGAGCCGACCGCGGCACGTCCACCCGCCGCGAAACGCGGCACTGCACCACCAGAGGAGGCGCCTCCATGCAATTCCAACTCAGCGGCCAGCAGATTGAAGTCACCCCGGCGCTGCGCGACCACGCCACCGCCAAGCTCGACCGCCTCACCCGCCTCGACGACAAGCTGAAAAGCCTCGTGATCGTGCTCTCGCTGGACAAGCTCCAGCAGCGCGCCGACGGCACCCTGAGCGTGGTCGGCGGCACCCTGCACGCCGAAGCCACCGAGGCGGACATGTACGCCTCCATCGACGTGCTGTTCGACAAGCTGGTCGCGCAGTTGCGCAAGTACCGCGAGAAAGTCGCCGACAAGCATCAGCGCGAGGCGCGCGAGGAACGCCAGTACGGCTGATCCCTCCGCGTCGGTTCGACCATTCGCATGCAGCACGGCTCGCCGGTTCTCCGGCGGGCCGTTCTTGCCTCTGCACGCCGTGCAAGCCGCAAGCTGGCACAATGGTGGCGGTTCGGGCGGCCCACGTCGCCCATCACGCGACACAAGGGCCGCAGGCTTGGATCGGATCAGCGCGCGACAACTCTACGACGGCGTGCACGAGCGCATGGCGCTGCGCTGGGTGTCGGGCATGCGCGGCGAATCGCGGCTGCTGGAGCCGGGCGTGGCGCAGGCGCGGCGGCCGTCGCTGATCGGCTACCTCAACATCATCTACCCGAACAAGATCCAGATCATCGGCTCGGAGGAGCTCAACTACCTCGACGGGCTCGACTCGCGCCAGCGCTGGGAAGTGATGCACAAGATCGCCGCCTACCAGCCGGTGGCCCTGATCGTGACCAAGGATCAATCCGTTCCCGCCGACCTGCGCGAGGTCGCCGAGGAAACCGACATGCCGCTGTGGATCAGCCCCAAGCGCGGCCACGAGTTGCTGACCTACCTGCAATATCACCTGGCGCGCATGCTGGCGGCCAAGACCACGCTGCACGGCGTCTTTCTGGAAGTGTTCTCGATCGGCGTGCTGATCACCGGCGAGGCCGGCTCGGGCAAGAGCGAGCTAGCGCTGGAACTGATCAGCCGCGGCCATCGGCTGGTGGCCGACGACGCCACCGAGTTCACCCTGATCGCGCCGGACGTGATCGACGGCACCTGCCCCGAGCTGCTGCAGGACCTGCTCGAAGTGCGCGGCCTGGGCGTCCTCAACGTGCGCGAGATGTTCGGTCACATGTCGGTGAAGACTTCCAAGTACCTGCGCCTGGTGGTGCACCTGAAGCCGTTGCGCGACGGCGAGGAGGCCGATGCGCTCACCCGCCTCACCGGCGACATCGGCCATCGCCCGATCCTCGACGTGCAGGTGCCGATGATCACCATCCCGGTGGCGTCCGGCCGCAACATCGCGGTGCTGGTCGAAGCCGCGGTGCGCAGCCACGCGCTGAAGAGCAAGGGCATCGATCCGGCGCAGACCTTCATCGACCGCCAGGCGCACCAGCTGCGCCGACTGCCCCCGTGGTGAACGCATGAACGAGAACGAGCCGCCGCTGACCCCCTTCAACGCCCGCGAGGGAATCCACCTGATCGTGCTCACCGGCCTGTCCGGCGGCGGCAAGACGGTGGCGCTGCGCGCGCTGGAGGATCTGGAGTTCTACTGCGTCGACAACCTGCCCGGCAGCCTGCTGCCGCACTTGGTGCAGGCCGTGCTGCAGGATCGCAGCAGCCGGCGCCGGCGCATCGCGGTGGGCATGGACGTGCGCAATCGCGGCGAGGACTTCGCCCACCTGCCCCATGTGTTGTCCGAGCTGGCCGCCTCCGGGGTGGAGCCGCACCTGATCTTCCTCGACTGCCGCGACGAGGTGCTGATCAAGCGCTACTCGGAAACCCGCCGGCGCCACCCGCTGGCCTTGCGCGGCGTGTCGCTCGCCGATGCGATCGTCGAGGAGCGCCGCCTGCTGCGCCCGCTGATGGCGATCGCCGAGAAGGTGATCGATTCCAGCGACCTCAACGTGCACCAGCTGCGCCGGCTGGTCGCCACCGGCTACGCGCAGGCCACCGAGGGACTGACCCTGATGTTCCAGTCGTTCGCGTTCAAGCGCGGACTGCCACTGGATGCGGATTTCGTGTTCGATGCGCGCTGCCTGCCCAACCCGCACTGGCAACCGCATCTGCGGCCGTTGTCGGGCAAGGACGCGCCGGTGCGCGAATACCTCGACGCCGAGCCCATGGTGGGCGAGTACTTCGCCGACACCGCGAGCTGGCTCGACCGCTGGATTCCGCGCTTCGAACAGGACGACCGCAGCTACCTGACCGTCTCCATCGGCTGCACCGGCGGACGCCACCGCTCGGTCTATCTGGTGGAGAAGCTCGCCGCGCACTACCGCAGCCAGCGCGAAGGCGTGCTCACCTTCCACCGCGAGCTCGAATGATGATGCGCGCGAGCCACCCGGCGAGGCCAACCCCATGAGCGTCGGCGTGCTGCTGATGACCCACGAGGCGGTCGGCCACGCGCTGATCTCCGCCGCGCGCCACGTGATGCCGCAGCTGCCGCTGCGGGTGGCCGCGGTGGAAGTGCCGCCGGAGGCCGACCCGGAGGTCATGCGCTCGCTCACCGCCCACCACGCGCGCGAGCTGGACCAGGGCGGCGGCGTGCTGATCCTGGCCGACCTGTACGGCGCCACCCCGTGCAACATCGGCCTGTCGCTGGGCGCGCTCGGCGTGCACCTGCGCTGCGTGTCGGGGCTCAACCTGCCGATGCTGCTGCGCGTCCTCAACTACGCGGAGAAGCCGCTCGACGAACTGGCCGAAATCGCCGCCAGCGGCGGTCGCGGCGGCATCTTCATCGACCACGCCTGACACTGCCCATGCTCGAACAAGAAATCGTCGTCTCCAACAAGCTCGGCCTGCACGCCCGCGCCTCGGCCAAGCTGGTGCAACTGGTGCAGGGCTTCAAATCCACCGTCTGGCTGGTCAGCAAGGGCCGCGAGGTCAACGCACAAAGCATCATGGGCGTAATGATGCTCGCCGCCGGCATCGGCACGCCGCTGTCCGTGCGTGCCGACGGCCCCGACGAAGAAGCCGCTCTGGCGGCGGTGATCGCGCTGTTCGAGCGCAAGTTCGACGAGGGAGCCTGAGATGCAGGGAATCGGGAATAGGGAATCGGAAATGGTAAGAAGCGGAGTGCCCGCGAGCGCCCCGCTTCCCGCAAGCACCTTGCTTTCTGCTTTGCCTATTCCCTATTCCCTATTCCCTATTCCCGCGATTGGCCCCCAAGGCGGCCAATCGTGAGACACGTCCTCCCCGGCACGCTGGCGGCGCGCGGCATGGCGCTCGGACGGGCGCGGCTGGTGCAGCCGAGCCGCTACGCCGTCGACACCCGGCCACTGGACGAGGGCGAGGTCGAGGAGCAATTGCAGCTGCTGCACCGGGCGCTGGAGACCGCGCGGCAGGAACTGCGCGAGTTGCGCGGCAAGCTGCACGGCGCGCTGGCACGCGAGGTCAACGAGTTCATCGACGCGCACAGCCTGCTGCTGGACGATGCCGAACTGCTGCGCGGGCTGGACGACCTGGTGCGGGTCGGCCGCTACCGACCCGGCGCGGCGCTGAAAAAACAACGTGACCGCCTCGCCGCCGTGTTCGAGGCGATGGACGACCCCTACCTGCGCAGCCGCAAGGAGGACGTCGAGCAGGTGATCAACCGGGTGATCTCCGCGCTGCAGCGCCAGACCAGCCCGGAGGAACGCAAGCTGGCCGCCCGCGTCGGCGAGATCCTGATCGCCGACTCGATCGCCCCCGCCGACATGGCGCAACTGGCCGGCGCCGGGCTGCTCGGCGTCGTCGCCAGCTCCGGCAGCGCCTACTCGCACAGCGCGATCCTGGCGCGCAGCCTCGGCCTGCCGATGCTGGTGGGTACGCGCGACGCGCTGGCCGACATCCACGACGACGACCTGATCCTGCTCGACGCCGAGCGCGGCGAAACGGTGGTGCATCCCACCGCGCAGGACCTGTCGCGCTACCGCGCCTGGCAGCGCCAAGCCGCCGACGAAGGGCGCCGCCTGGCCAAGCTGGCCAACGCGCCCACGCGCACCCGCGACGGCGTCGAGATCGCCCTGCTGGCCAATGCCGAAACCCCCGCCGACGTGGCGATGGCACGCGCCCGCGGCGCGGACGGCGTGGGCCTCTATCGCACCGAGTTCCTGTTCCTGCGCAAGCGCGCGCTGCCCTCCGAGGACGAACAGTTCATCGCCTATCGCGACCTGGTGATGGGCATGGGCGGCCTGCCGGTGACGATCCGCACGCTGGATCTCGGCGCCGACAAGGCCGACGCCGCCGGACTGACGCTGCGCGGCGAGGACAACCCCGCGCTCGGCGTGCGCGGCGTGCGCCTGTCGTTGCGCTACCCGGCCGTGTTCACCACCCAGATCCGCGCGATCCTGCGCGCCGCGTGCTACGGCCCGGTGCGCGTGCTGGTGCCGATGGTGACCCAGCCGGACGAGCTGATCGCCGTGCGCACCCTGTTCAAGCTGGCGCGGCAGGAGCTCAAGCGCGAGAACATCGACCTGCCGGAGAAACTGCCGCTGGGCGCCATGATCGAAGTGCCCGCCGCGGCGATCAACGTGCGCGCGCTGCTGGAACACAGCGACTTCCTCGCCATCGGCACCAACGACCTGGCCCAGTACGTGCTCGCCGCCGACCGCGGCAACGATGCGCTGGACAACATCTACACCCCGCTGCAACCGGCCCTGCTGCGCCTGCTCTCGCACGTGATCGGCGCCGGCCGCCGCGCGAAGAAGCCGGTGAGCCTGTGCGGCGAGATCGCCGGCGACATCAGCTTCACCGCACTGCTGCTGATGCTCGGCCTCAACGAGTTCAGCATGCACCCAAGCCAGATCCTGCAGGTCCGCGACCGCCTCGCCGCGCTCGACCGCGCCCACCTGCGCCGCCACGCCGCGGCACTGCTGCGCGCACATACCCACGAGCAGGTGGCGGCCACGTTGAACACGATCCTCGGGAACGCCGCGCCCTGATGTCGGCGAATAATGGGAATGGACGTGGCTAATTGAATTCGTGCGTCGTATGGCACGGCGAGCTGCCTGCAGGGCTTAATTAGCCATGTCCCCTTTATTGGTAGCGGGCGACAAGATCGCCGTGATGATCACCGAGCACAAGGTCAATTATCAGACCGGTGCCGACGGCGTCAGCTATGTGTACGAGGGCGGCGCCTGGAAGCACACGCACTATCAACTGGACCCCGCTACCTCGGTACCGAACCCCTACGGCGCGGCATCGATGCAGGCGAGGGTGACGACGGCACCGGCCAAGCAGGTGGCGCAACTGGACTACCAGCGCATGACCGCGATCACCGCATTGGCGCTGGCCAATCCGGCCACGCAGGACACGCGGCTGATCGAGCTGGATGGCATCCGCTGGCACGCCACACGCACTGGCTGGGCGCAGACGGTGGAACTCCCCGGCCTGCCCAACAACAGCTTCGGCATTCCTGCTTTCACGACGGTGGACCGGCCTGCCGATGCGCAGACCGCCAAGGCGCTGGACCAGCTCGCCGCCAACCGCAAGTTCAACAACACGCACTACGCCGAGGCCGTGGCCAACGCCTACGTGATGGATTACTACGGCAAGGGCTGGAGCGAGACCGGTCCTCTGCCCGAGGTTGTTACCCAGGCTCTCGGGCTGGCCAGCGAGAAGCACATCACCGACCCGCAGACCGGGCACGCCTGGAACGCCGACGGCCACGGGCATTTCAGCAGGGAGGAAACGCGGCTGATCGGCAGGGTGGTGATCCACGAGACGCACGGGGCGAGCGGCGAGGAGCTGTCGCGACTCAGCCAGCTGCAACAGTCGGCCGTTCGCGCGAATGCGGACTACGGCAGACAGTTGATCGCGCAGAAGTACGAAGAGTGGCGGGCGACGCAGCTGCATGCGCCGATCGAGCGCGGCGCCATCGGACCCGATCATCATCCAGCTCCGGCCGAATCCGTGCCAACGTCTCCCGACCCGACATCCGCATCCGCACACACGGCGCCGCCGATCATGCCGGCAAGTTCCGATCGCGCCATGTTCGATGCGCTGGTCGCGGCCGCGCGCACGATGGACATCGACGCCATGCGTTCGATCGGCCAGCAATACCTGCAGTCGGAACAGGGGCAGGCGTGGCTGGCGGCGGGGCAACAACTCAACCAGCAGCTGGCGCTGCAGGCGGGACGGGAGGTGCAGGCGCAGCAGGCAGTGGCCATGCAGCGATGAGGAAGGAACCCATGCACCCGCACTTCCTCACGCTCCCTTTTTCCGTCCCCTTTTTTCGCGGGCCGTGCCCGCCCTACAGCTTCGCCAGGAACGCATCCAGCAGCGCGCCGCGGTATTTCTGCCGATGCAGCAGCAGGGAGAGTTTGCGGCGCAGGTCGAGGAAAGGCGTGCGCAGGGCATTGAGGTGACCGGCGGCGACGGCGTCGGTGATGGCCACGGCGGGGAGGCAGGCGATGCCGAGGCCGGCGACCACGACCTGCTTGATCGCCTCGATCTGGTCGAGTTCCAGCACGGTTTCGCCGGGCGGCAGTTGCGAGAGCACGCGTTCGCTGGTGGCGCGGGTGGCCGAGCCGGGTTCGCGCAGCACCCAGCGCGCGCCGGCGAAATCGGCCGGTTTCAGGCCGCGCTTGCGCGCCAGCGGATGGTCCGGCGGCGCGCAGACCACCAACAGGTCGTCGCGCCACGGGCGCACTTCGAGTTGAGGATGCGTCACCGGGCCTTCGACGCAGCCGATGTCCAGGCCGTGGTCGAGCATGGCGGCGGCGATCGTTTCGGTGTTGGCCACGCGCAGGCGGATCGCCACCTGCGGGTTGGCGCGCACGAAGGCGCCCAGTAGTTCACCGACGCGATAATTGCCCACCGTATTGCTGGCGCCGATGCGCAGCTCGCCGGCCAGCGCGGCACCCTCGGCGCGCGCGCGGCGGCCGAATTCGGCGTGGCGCTCCAGCAGTTCCTGCGCCAGCGGCAGCAGCTCGCGCCCGCGCGCGTTGAGGTGCAATCGGCCGCGCTGGCGATCGAACACCGGCGCGTCGAGTTGGCGCTCCATCTCGGCCAGCGCCATGCTGGCGGCGGGCTGGGTAAGGTGCAGGCGTTCGGCCGCCGCGCGCACGCTGCCGAGCACTGCGACCTGCACGAACACATCCAGTTGGCGCGGGCTGATGTTTACCATCAAGGCATCTTATACACGTAATCAGAAGTTCAAAGTTCTATTGATGGCTGGCCCACCCGACAATGGCGGCTTCCTGCGGAGTCCCCATGAACGCCTCCCCGATCGCTGCCGCCCCCAAACCCTCCCTGCGCAACCGCGCACCCGGCCTGGCGCTGGCCGTGGCGATCGGCGTGCTGGCGCTGCTGCTGGGACGCTGGGTGCCGCTGATCGGCGGGCCGGTGTTCGGCATCGTGCTGGGGATCATCGTGCGCAACGTGTTTGCGCCGGATGCGCGCTTCACGCCGGGCATCCAGTTCGGCGGCAAGCAGGTGCTGCAGTGGTCGATCATCGCGCTGGGCTTCGGACTCAGCCTGACCCAGGTGGCGAAGACCGGGCTGGAGTCGCTGTGGGTGACCCTGATCACGATGAGCGTGGCGTTTCTCAGCGCGTGGCTGCTGGGGCGCTGGCTGGGCGTGCACGACAAGCTGAAGATCCTGATCGGCGTGGGCACGGCGATCTGCGGCGGCTCGGCGATCGCCGCAGTGACGCCGATCATCAAGCCGGACGACCATGACACCGCGTTCGCGATCTCCACCATCTTCCTGTTCAACGTCATCGCGGTGCTGCTGTTTCCGCTGCTCGGCCACCTGCTGAACCTGTCGGATCTCGGTTTCGGCCTGTGGGCCGGCACCGCGATCAACGACACCTCGTCGGTGGTGGCCGCCGGCTACAGCTACAGCCATGCCGCCGGCGACTACGCCACCATCGTCAAGCTGACCCGCGCCACGCTGATCATCCCGATCTGCCTGGTGCTCGCCTTCGTGGTGGCGGCGCGCGAGAAGCGCCAGCACGCGCAGGCCGGCGACGGCGTCGGCTTCAGCCTGGCGCGCATCTTCCCGTGGTTCATCCTGTGGTTCGTGGTGGCCTCGGGCATCCGCACGCTGGGCCTGGTGCCGGTCGCGATCCAGCCGGCGCTGCACATGCTGGCCGAGTTCATGATCATCGTGGCGCTCACCGCGATCGGGCTCTCCGCCAACCTGCGCAAGATGGTTTCCAGCGGTGCGCGACCGATCCTGCTGGGGCTGGGCGTGTGGATCGCGGTGGCGGTGAGCAGCCTGCTGGTGCAGTTGCTGATCGGGCGGCTCTGACCGCAGCTGACCCGCGGAAGGTCTGCTTTTGCTCGTCATCCCGGCGAAGGCCGGGATCCAGCGCCTTCAAGTGATTGGACACAGAGGCACTGGATTCCTGCTTGCGCAGGAATGACGAACAAAAATCAGGTCGCTCAGACGCCGGCTAGCGCTTGTCCAGCGAATATTTCCCGGGCCCGGTGAGGCCGAGCAGGATCAGGCCGCCGACGATGCTGATGTTCTTGTAGAAGCTGATCATGCTCAGGTAGTGGGCCATGCCTTCCATGTTCCAGTAGCGGTGGCCGATCAGTGCCGCGGCCAGGGTGTACAGGCCCAGCGCGAACGCCAGCGGCCGGGTGTAGAAGCCGAGCACGATCAGGATGCCCACGACGAACTCCATCAGCACCGCGATCAGGGTCAGCAGCCCCGGTAGCGGCATGCCGGTGGAGGTCATGTAGGTGACGGTGGCGGTGAAGCCGGTGAGCTTGTCCAGCCCGAACTTCACGAACAGCACCATGAGCAGGATGCGGGCCAGCAGGATCAGCTCGTCTTTGCGATTCGCGAACAGGTCGTAGCGCATGGTTTCCTCCCTCGCCGTCGGCCTCATCAGCGCAGCGCACCTTCGCGCTGCGGACCAGGCTCGCCGCCGCACCGTGGCGAATGCGTGGACGCCATCCACGCGATGCCCGGCGAGGCCCTCGCGGTCATCCTACGCCATTCGATCGAGGTGTACACCGGTGCCGGGACGACCATGCGTGGCGCCGTGGCGCCCGGTCTTCCGGGCCGCTTTCCCCGCACGCGGGGAAAGCGGTCGCCGGCTTCATGCGGGCAATCAATGGGCGGGGGTGTAGGTCAACTCCGCGTCGCGCCGGTCGATGTGCGACGCGTTCATCTCGGTCACCTCACTGAGCGTCTTGCGGAGGTCCGTTGTCGCATCCTTGCCGTAGACCCCTTCGACCATCTTCCACAGGCTGGGGTCGGCGTCGGCGCCAAGTTCGGCCCAGCTGGGCGCATAGCTCACCACCATGAAGTCGGGCGCATCTGCACCGCCGTCGATGACCCGCACGAAACGGTAGGGGTAGGCCCATTTCGATTTCGCCGCCGCCGCGGCGATCTTCTTCGCCATGTCGACGAATGTCTTGTCGTGCATGTAGCCGTGCTTGAGCTTGAAGTAGGTGATCTCCATGAGGTCGCCCGACATCCCTTTCGGTGTCGTGTGGCTCATCTCGGCCTCCTCCTGGATGAACGCACTGGACTCGCTCTTGAGGTGCGGGTTCACCTGCTGCTGGAACGTCGCGTCGCAGGCTTTGCCCTGCGTGCGCATCGCGTCGAAATCCGCCCAGCTGACGGGGTCGGAGACGTACGAATAGGCGTAGACATCGCCGGTTTCATGGGTCAGTGCCGTCCAGGCGTATTTGAAGCCGTGCTCGCTCAGGCACTTGTTGTAGCTCTTGATGCCGGCGAGATAAGCCTGCTGGCTAGCCGGTGCCACGGTGTCGGTGTAGATGCGCGAGACCTTCGCGGGCGCGTCGGCCGCGGCTGCGCCGCCCATTGCCAACAGCAAACCCGCAGACAACACACTCAGTGCAATGCCTTTCATGAGTCCTCCCCGCAGGGTCGAAGACCCTGCCCGCATGGTGTCGGGTCACCGCCGCCACGCATGTGGCAGCGGCCCAACCGCGCGAGTATGCG
This sequence comes from Rhodanobacter sp. UC4437_H4, assembly GCF_052978425.1. Taxonomy (NCBI): domain Bacteria; kingdom Pseudomonadati; phylum Pseudomonadota; class Gammaproteobacteria; order Lysobacterales; family Rhodanobacteraceae; genus Rhodanobacter; species Rhodanobacter sp. UC4437_H4. The sequence continues at coordinate 3,241,033 of NZ_CM129673.1, read as the reverse complement.
CGCGCCATCCGGCCGCCGGCGGGCCCTCGGCAGAAAATAAATTCCGGGAAACGGGGGTCTCGCCGGGCGCTGCTGGCGCGGAACATGCTATGCGACGATGACCGCGCGATCGCGGGTGCTCGCCGCGGGAGCCTCAGGCCCGCCCCTGCTCCGCCAGGGTCAACGCCACCTTGTCGCGCAGGTACACCGGCAAGGCCTGCTCCGGCGCCAGCAGGTGACCGGCGCGGAACTCGCGCAGCGCCAGTTCGGCAACATGCGCGGCCTGCGGATAGCGCAGGCCGTCGGCCGAATGCAGCGCACCGCTGAGGCGCTGGCTGATCGTCGGCGCATACGTGGCCCAACCGCTGCCGACCACCTGCCAGGCGGCGGCCACGGGCAGCTCCAGGGTCTCGGCGGTGCAGATGCGCTCCTCGTCCAGCGCCAGCAGGCCGCCGTTGTCGTCGCGGCGATAGCTGGCGGCGTAGATCTCGCCCATGCGCGCGTCGATCACGGCGAGGATCGCGGTGCCCGCTTCTTCCGGCGCCTCCAGCGCCAGCGCGGCCAGCGAGGAAATGGTGACTACCGGCAAGTCCAGCGCCAACGCCATGCCCTGCGCCAGCGACACGCCCAGGCGCACGCCGGTGAACGCGCCGGGGCCGCGGCCCACCGCGATCGCGTCGAGCGCGTGGCGGCCGATGCCGGCTTCGGCCAGCAGCGCGTCGGCCATCGGCAGCACCAGCTCGGTGTGCCGGCGCGGCGCGATTTCGCTGCGGGCGATCAGTTCTTCGCCGTGGATCAGGGCGACGGAGCAGGCTTCGGTGGCGGTTTCGATCGCAAGCAGGTTCATGATCGCTCCATGATAGCGGCTGGCGACTCGCCCGACGCAGGGCCGCAGGCATACCAGTCGATGCGCCGGGTCAGGAACATCATCAGGCCGACCACCGCCAGCAACACCAGCGCGCCGACCAGCAGCGCGTATTGCTCGGCGGCGATCAACCCGTACAGCATCGCGTAGATCAGGCCGAGCACGCCGCCGAGCAACGCGCCGGCGCGCCGCGCGCGCAGCACCGCCATCGCATAGCCGCCCACCAGCAGCACCACCGCGGCGGCGGCCAGCGCATAGGCCGGGCCGAACCCGACCTGTTCGGACAACGCCAGCAGCACCACGTAGAACGTGGCCAGCGCCGCGCCGACCAACAGGTATTGCACCGGATGCACGCGCAGCCGCTTGAGCACCTCGAACAGGAAGAACGCCACGAAGGTCATCGCGATGAACAGCAGCCCGTATTTCCCCGCGCGCACGTTGCGCTGGTACACGTCGACCGGCTGGTAAAGCTGCACGCCGAAACTCGACGACGCCAGCGCGGCGTCGATGTGCTCGCGATCGGTCCAGTGCTGGCCGTAGCTGCGGTTGAGGTCGAGCAGATGCCAGCGTGCGCTGAATCCGGTGGCGTCGATCCTGTGTTCCAGCGGCAGCGCCGCGCCGATGAAGCTGGGATCGTTCCACGGCGCGTGCATCTTGACGTCGGTGCTGCGCGCCAGCGGCAGCCATTGCAACGCCTCGGTGCCGGCGAGCTTCAAGGTGATCTGCACGTCGACCGGCTGGGCGCCCAGCGCATCCAGGTCGATCGGCACCACCACGTTCGGCCACGGGCCGAGCCGCTCGGCGGAGGATTCGAAGCGTGCCGGCTGGCCGTTGATGCGCAGCTCGCTCACTTCCTGCAGGCCGCGCAGGTCGGCCAGCGCCAACCGCAGCTCGGCCTTGCCGGCCCGCCACGGCGCATCGCTGGCGCGGCGGAACTGGGCCAGATCCTGCGCGCGGAACTGCGCAGCCAGCTTCACCGTGGCCACGTACACCGGCGCGCTGTAGATGCCGTAGCTGCGTGTGTCCACGCTCATCGCCACGTCCATCGCCAGCGTGTCGGCCAGGATGCTTTCGCTGCCGGCCTGCCACTGCGGCGTGGTGGCACCCGCCGGCGTCACCTCGCGCAGCGTCGGCACCACCAGCAGCGGCCCGCCCAGCACCTGCTTGCCGCCCCAACCCTGCGCGATCTGCGTGATCGCCGTCGTGCGCAGCTGCTGGCGCTCACTGACCAGGCCACGCACTTGCAGCAGCGGTATCGTCATCAGCAACGCCAGCAACCCGACCCCCAGCACCTTGGCGGTCACTGTCTGTGTCCACTTGCCCATCGCATTCACTCCCCGTTGGCGGAGCGTCGATCACACCAGTGCGGGCGGCCTTGCAGCGGGCGACGGCGGGCGGGATGCGGGCCGAGTCATGGCATCGCGGGGGAGCCGGCAGCCACGATGGCGGCGCGCAACTGCCGATAGCCCTCGACCAGCCGTGGACCGGGCCGGCCAAGGTAGGCCTCGCTGATCGCATGGATGCGGTCGTGCTGCACTGCCGGCACCTCGGCCCAGTCCGGGCGCCCGCGCACCTTGTCGGCGCGGTAGTTCTCCACCTTCACGCCGCACCAGCTCATCACCACGATGTCGGGGCGCTCGGCCGCCGCGTCGGCATAGTGCAACGGCACGCTGCGGGCATCCACCTCGCCCCACGGGTTGATGCCGCCGGCAAGGTGGATGATGTCGTTCACCCACGACTGCCGGGCCACCGCGATCACCGGCTTGGGCCACCATTCCACCAGCACGCGCGGACGCGCGCCGGGCACCTCCGCCGCCGGCATCGCCGCACGCATCGACGCCACCAGCGAGGCGCCGCGTTCGACCACGCCCAACGCGGCGGCGATGCGCCGGATGTCGTCGTACACGTCATCCAGTGATTGCGGATCGCACACCAGGGTGGCCAGCCCCGCCGCATGCAGCTCGGCGACCACCTGCTCGTGCCCCGGCACGGTCAGCGAACTCAGCACCAGGTCCGGTTCCAGCGCCTGCACCGCCTCCACGTCCAGATCCAGATCGCGCCCGGTACTGGGCAACCGCGCCACCACGTCGGGCGGGTAATCGGAATCCGCATCCACGCCCACCAGCTGGTCGGCGCAGCCCAGCGCGCAGACGATCTCGGTGTTGGAGCAGGTGTGGGAGAAGATGCGCATCGGCATGCCGGCGTCGGGAACTGCCGCAGTGTGGCGCAATGCCTGCGTGCGAGCCAAGGCGTGCCTGCCGGCCGTGCTCAGCCCGGGCTTGCTTCCGGCAAGCCGAACGCAAACGAATCCATCGACAACACGCCGTAAGTCATGCCGCCTTCAACCAATCGCGACGCGTCCGCGCTGGTGCTTGCACCCACCGCCACCAACAGCGGCAAGTAATGCTCCTCGGTCGGATGCGCGCGCTCGCCGTGGGGCGCGCGGCGACGGTAATCGACCAGCGCATCAATATCACGCGCGGCCACTGCATCGCGAACCCAGTCGGCGAATTCCTGTGCGTATTCCGGATCGCGGATGTGCTGGCGGAATTCGTACAGGTTGTGGGTAAGGCTGCCGGAACCGACCACCAGCACGCCGCGCTCGCGCAGCGGCGCCAGCGCCTGGCCCAGTCGCAGGGCGCCGGCCGCATCGATACCCTGCGGCAGCGAAACCTGGAACACCGGCACGTCGGCGTCGGGGAACAGATAGCGCATCGGCACCCACGCGCCGTGGTCGAGGCCGCGACGTTCGTCGAGGGCCACTTCAAAACCCGCCGACGCGAGCAGGCGCGCAGCATCCTGCGCCAGCGCCGGTGTGCCCGGCGCGGGGTATTGCAGCTGATACAGCGGCTCGGGGAAGCCGCCGAAATCGTGGATGGTTTCCGGCGCGTCGCTGTTACCGATACGCACGCCTCGCGTCTGCCAATGTGGCGACACCACCAGCACGGCGGTAATGGCGGACAGCGACGCGCCGATGGCGCGCAGGTTCGGGCCCAACAGGCCCGGCTCCAGCGCGAACATCGGCGAACCGTGGGAGATGAAGAGCGAAGGGGCGGTGGTCATGGCAGCTCCTGCCTGGAAAGTCTGGAAGGCTTGAATCCCTTGCTCGTCATTCCCGCTTGCGCGGGAATGACGACGGATGTCCGGAAGCTCCATCGGGCAACAGGCGCAGCGCGCCTGCTGCTGGAGGATGCACGGGTCGATGCCGCAACTGTCACGCGTTGCGGCGCTTGTTCCACAAATGATCGAGGCTGAGCGTGCCGGCGCCGTGCGCGGCGACCATCAGGAAGCCGCCGGCCATCGCCACGTTCTTCCAGAAGTTGATTGACTGGGCGGCATCGTCGAAGTGGGCGTGGAACACGGCGGCACTGGCCAGCGCGAACGCGGCCATCGCCAGTGCGATCCAGCGGGTGAATGCACCGGTGAGGATGGACAGGCCACCGCCGAGTTCCAGCGCGATCACCAGCGGCAGCAGCGCCCCCGGCAAACCCGCGGATTCCATGTACTGCTGGGTGCCGGCGTAGGCGGCAATCTTGCCCCAGCCGGAAATGATGAAGATCAATGACAGGCCGATGCGGCCGAGCAGTGCGAGCGAAGCGTTCATGACGATTCCTTGGGTATGGGTGATGGAGCGGCTTGATGGGAGGTACTCTATTCGCCAAAGAAACGCCGATAAACTGGACATAGGTTGACTGACTGTTCCGAAAAACGAGACAAAAGGACCGGGCCGTGGACAAATTCCAGGAAATGGCCAGCTTCGTGGCCGTGGTGGAGGCCGGCAGCTTCGTCGGCGCTGCGGATGCGACCGGCCTGTCCAAGGCCGCGGTATCGCGCCATGTCGGCGAACTCGAACAACGTCTTGGTGCACGCCTGCTGCACCGGACCACGCGGCGGCTGTCGCTGACCGACGACGGCCAGCTGTTCTTCGCCCGGGCCAAGGAGATGCTGGCCGCGGTCGACGAGGCGGAATCGGAAATCAGTTCGCGCAGCGGCGAGCCCAGTGGACGGCTGCGCATCAATGCGCCGCTCAGTTTCGGCGTATTGCGTCTGGCCCCGCTGTGGCCGCACTTCGCGCAGCTCTACCCGAAGGTGTCGCTGGACATCGAACTCAGCGATCGCGTGGTGGATCTCGTCGAGGAGGGCTACGACCTGGCCGTGCGCATCACCAACCTGCCGAACTCGCAACTGGTCAGCCGGCAACTGGCGACGACCCGCATGGTCTGCTGCGCATCCCCGGCTTACCTGGCGCAACACGGCACGCCCACGCACCCCGCCGAGCTGGCGCAGCACGAAGTGATCTCCTACAGCTACTTCGCCGCCCGCGACGAGTGGACCTTCACCGCCCCCGACGACACCTCCGTCGTCGTGCGCACCCACGCGCGCATCCACGCCAACAACGGCGACACCTGCCGCGCCGCCGCGCTCGAGCACCAGGGCATCATCCTGCAACCAGACTTCATCATCGCCGACGACCTGCGCCGCGGCGACCTGGTCGAACTGCTGCCGACCTGGCGCGCGATGACGCTCGGCATCCACGCGGTGTATCCCTCGCGCAAGCATCTGCCGATCAAGACGCGAAGGCTGGTGGATTTTCTGGTGGAGGCGTTTGCGGTGCCGGGGTGGGATGTGTCGCGCTGATCGCCGCACAGAGCGATCAATCGCCTTCGGCAGTCGAAAGCTCTTGTTCCGCAAACCGGAGCAGCCGTGCAAGCAAAAGCATCGCGCGCAAGCGCGCTCCACAGCGATGTGCGTCGTGTGCCTCATTGCTTAGTCGCCTGACGACTGAAGTGCAATGCCTGCCTTCGCAGGCTAGACAGAGTGTGCTGAGGCGCGGGGAGCCGGCTCTCCTGAAAAGTGCGGGCCGCGATTGTGCTCTACCCGGGCTTCCCGTGCAGCGGCGACGGGACGACAGGCCATGCTCTTTTCCGGCAGCTACGCCTCAATTCCGTCGAAATCGACGGAATTCGATCCGCGGCGCTGCTCTGGCGTAGCAGGAGCAGCCTGATCTTCCAGCCGCTTTGGCGGACTCACACGATCCCCATGCGCATGTTGATGGGCCAGGTCACCGGCCGTCGTGTTTCCGGATCGCCCCAGAGCGCGGCCAGCTCCATGGAGAAGCGCTCGAGCACCTGGCCATGGCCTTCCTGCACGGCATGTTTCACCGCCGACCAGGTCGCGATGTAGCCCATGAGTTCGTCGAGCGACCAGGCTTTGCGTATCGCCATCGGCGGCGGCGGGAACTCCGCGAACGGAAAGTCGAGGTCGGCGTAGCCGCGGTCGACCAGCTGCCGTTGCGGCGGCCAGAAGCGACCGATGCCTTCGCGGTAGAAGCGCAGGAAGCAAGCATCCAGCGCCTCGTCCAGTTTCGGCACGCCGTAACTGACCAACGCCAGCAGGGCGCCGGGCCGGGCGATGCGCCGGACCTCGGCATGGAACGCGGGGACGTCGAACCAATGGGCGGCTTGCGCGGCAGTCACCAGGCTCGCGCTGCGATCGGGCACGGGCAGGTGTTCGGCGGGGGCCTGGGCATATCGCACGCGTTCGCTGGCTGGCGCATGCGCGATCTGGTCGGCGCTGGGGTCGAGGCCGAGCACGGCGTCGAAGTGCGCGCCGAGCTGCACCGTCAACTGACCGGTGCCACAGCCGACATCGACGGCGAAGCAGGTGTCGGGCGCGGCCTGCGCCAGGAAGGCAGCCAGTGCCGGAGGATACTCCGGGCGGAATCTGGCGTAGTTCTGTCCGCCGGCCTGGAACCAGTGGGCGGCGCGATCACCTCGTTCAACGGACATGCGTTTTCTTCCGGGTTCGTGCATGGGCCTCGGCGGGCGCTTCGCAAATCCACGCTGCTCCAGCGCCTGCACCACGTCGTCGAGCACGCGCCACCAAGGGTAAAGGGTTTGCGCTCCCCGCGCGGGTGACGCGCCACCCAGCGCATATCGAAACCGGGTCACCCCTGCCCCATGCGCCCGCGCCGTGCGGCGTCGCGGCGCAGGCGCGGCGCGCCCGCGCGGCATGCAAGGCCGTGGCACACGGCTTGCTCATCCATCGTCATGGCGGCATCGCGAATCCGATGCCGGCCATCGCCGTTCCGCGCGTCGCGATCGCACCGATGCCGCGGGACGGGCGCCACCACACACCTGTCTTCAGCCAAGGCTTCACGGAGATCACGATGGCCAGTCGCAACGAAAAGGAAAAACCGCTGGATCTGACAGTCACCTTTGTCGGACTCGATGATGGACAGCAGCCGCCGCGCTTTGCGGCGTACAAGGTGGACGTCAGCGGCCGCCCGATCAGGAAGCTGGGCAGTTACGACGGCAAGCTGTTGCGGCTGGACCCGGGGGAGGCCAGCGCGATCGCGTTCGGACCGGACGTCGAGGATTTCAGGACATTGCCGACGGACAGCCTGGCACGCTACCGCGTGGCGCAGCAGGTCGACCTGTGGCGCAAGCAGGGACTGGTGCTGGGGCCGGATATCTGGAACCGCTTCCACTTCCGTTTCCAGTGCGTCAGCGGCACCGTGAGCAAATGCCGGCCGTGGTTCTGGGACCTGCTCGACGATATCCGGCTGCAGCCGATGTATGCGCTGGCCCAGGTCGCGCGCATCAAGCCGATCACTGCGGAGCTGCGCCCGCATCTGCGCTTCCCGCTGCGTTGCGAGACACTGTGCGACGGCGTCGTGGAGGTCTACGAACGCGAATGCTGTTGCCGCTGGTTCCGCATCCCGGACCTGCTGGACCGGTTGCGCGAGATTCTCGCGGTGCTGCCGATACCGCTGCCGGACCCGATCCCCGACCCGATCCCCGGGCCGGACCCGGCGCCCTTCGACCCGCGCTCGCTGCGTGCCGCGGCGCGCGACATCCAGCAGCGCAAGGCGGCGTTCGATCTTGCCGCCACGCCACCGGAAAACCTGCACCAGGATTTCCTGGCGCTGCGTGCGATGCCGGAAGATGCGGCGCGCGAGTACGTGCTGGCGCGCCCGTACCTGTACCCGATCTTCTGCCACTGTTCGGTGCGCAAGGTCGGCGAGACGATGATCCAGCCCGGTGGCCGTTTCGACCTCTGCTACCTGCGCCCGCCGTTCCACCTGGCGCACGAGCATTGCGTCACGACCTACGCCTACCGCGTGCGGCAGATGATCAACGGCGCCTGGCACGTCGTCTACGACGGGCTGGCCGCACACCAGTATTTCGCCGCCGGCAGCACGGCGGACATCCACAGCTACGATCCGCAGGCGCGCGTCTGCGCCGACGGCCCGGGCGAGCCGCCGCCGAACGGCAACCTGCCGTTCGTGATGCTGGAGCACGTCGGCAGCTATGGCAGCTTCCACTTCAACTTCCCGGTGCAGACCGGGGTGTCGCAAGTCGGCGCGCTGGATGCCGACGACGGCACCTTCACCACCTCGTACGCGCCGGACTGCCCGTGGGGCGGCGGGCTGGGCCTGCGCCTGTGGTTCTCGCCGGAGCTGGAGCCGCTCGTGAAGTACTACCGCCTGAAGGTGTTTGCGCTGAGCGATGCCGGCACGCCGGTCGGTGCGCCGATCGTGCTGAACGACTCGGTCACCTGGGACAAGCTGGTGGACATTCCCGGCGACGTGGTGCGCGCACCGGAACTGCTGGGCCCGGCCACCGTCGGCGCGGAAAGCGACCTGTTCAAGGTGCCGTACTGGAGCTCTCCCGACCACCGCTACCTGAGCGGGCAGTTCCACCAGGGCTGGAACACGGCGCAAAGCCAGTTCCCCGACGGCAAGTACATGCTGGTCATCGAAGTGTTCGATGCCGCCGGCAACCGGGTGAAGCCGAACGGCGCAAGCGGGCCGGGCACGGCGCAACCGTTCGAATTCCGCCGCTGGATGTCCGCGGTGGATACCGACCCGGTGCCGTTCGCCGACGCGGCGCACGTGTTCTGGGTGGACAACACGCCGGTGGGCGGCGATATCGTCGACCTGCGCAAGAACGGCGTCGCCAACACCAGCCAGTGCCAGTTCATGACGGGCCCGGCGGCGAGCACCTTCGCCATCGGCTTCCGCGCCTACCACCTGCACGGCGTCGAGCACGCCGGCAACGGCGACGGCAATTCGTTCATGTGGCACTACGGCATCGGCTGGCAGCGAGGCCTGAACGGCAACAGCGGTGCGCTCGGCCCGGCACCGTCGGGCGGCAACAACCATACCGACGTCGGCGAGACCGGCGGCGCGGTGTCCTCCGGCAGCGAGACGTTCCAGACCATGCTGACCGACACCACGCAGGTGCCCAGCGTCGTGCTGAGCAAGTGCACCTTCAGCGTGACCCTGCACGTGTACGCCAAGCACTTCACCGGCAGCGGCCGCATCCAGGGTTACGACTATGCGGAGACGGCCTCGTTCGCACTGGAGATCACCAGCTGACGGCAGGCCAAATGGAGGCAACGGCATGGATGCCGCCGTTGTGGCTGCGCACCAGGTACTTGCGCGATATCGGCAAGCGCCTGGCGCGCAGCCTTCTTTTCGCTCCAGACGTCCGGCCCGCCACCCTTCGGGCCGGCTTTGCCATTTCGCGCCGCTGCCGCGGCGCGACGGCAACCTCTCCCGGCCATACCGGATAGAAGGCGACCCGGCCGCCCCTGCAGACGAAAACCCTTGCCTGCGGACCGCGAGCCTCGGCCTGGCAAGCACGGCCACGCTTTCGGCTATACCCTGCCCGGGCGTCGGGCGGCTTGAGCCGCCCGCGAGTTCCCAGGAGGCGCCGCGATGAGCCTGCAGCCGGAAGCACCCCGCCACGCCGCGGCGAAGACGCCATCCGCGCTGCGCCGGATTCCGGCCGGCATCTGGGCACTGGGCATGGTCTCCATGCTGATGGACACCTCCTCGGAGATGATCCACGCGCTGCTGCCGGTGTACCTGGTCGGCGCGCTTGGTGCCTCGGCGCTCGCGGTCGGCGTGATCGAGGGCATCGCCGAATCCACCGCGGCGATCACCAAGGTGTTCTCCGGCGCGCTGTCGGACTGGCTCGGCCGGCGCAAGCTGCTGGTGGCGATCGGCTACGGGCTGGCCGCGTGCACCAAGCCGGTCTTTCCGCTGGCGAGCACGCTCGGCTGGGTGGTCGCGGCGCGCTTCGTGGATCGTGTCGGCAAGGGTATTCGTGGCGCGCCGCGCGATGCGCTGATCGCCGACCTGGCACCGGCCGAGTTGCGTGGCGCCTCGTTCGGTCTGCGCCAGTCGCTCGACACCACCGGCGCGTTCCTCGGCCCGGGGCTGGCGATCGCGTTGATGTGGCTGACCGCCGACGACATCCCGCTGGTGTTCTGGTTCGCGGTGCTGCCAGGTTTTGCCGCGTTCGCGCTGGTGCTGTTCGGCGTGCACGACGCGCCGGGCGAGCGGGAAAGCAGACGGGCGCGCTCGCCGTTGTCGCGCGCAGAGCTGGCACGCCTGCCCGCGCTGTACTGGGGAGTGGTGACGATCGCCGCGGTGTTCACCCTGGCCCGTTTCAGCGAGGCCTTCCTGGTGCTGCGCGCGCAGGAGCTGGGGCTGGGACTGGTGCTGATCCCGCTGGTGCTGGTGGTGTTGAACGTGGTGTATGCGCTCTCGTCCTATCCGGTCGGCGTGCTGGCCGATCGTTTCGACCACGGCACGCTGCTCGCGCTGGGCGTGCTGGTGCTGGTTTTGGCGGATCTCGCGCTGGCCTTCGTCGGCGGGTTGGCGGGGCTGGCGCTGGGCGTGGCGTTGTGGGGACTGCACATGGGCATGACCCAGGGCCTGCTGGCGGCGATGGTTGCCGACGCCGCGCCGGCCGATCTGCGCGGCACGGCGTACGGCATGTTCAACCTGGTCGGCGGGCTGGCCCTGCTGGCAGCCAGCGTGGTGGCCGGCGCGCTGTGGGACGCGTTCGGCTCGCGCGCCACCTTCCTCGCCGGTGCCGGTTTTGCCGTGATGGCGTTGCTGGCGCTGGTGCCGGTGGCGCGGCAGGTGCACAGGCATCGCCCGGCATCGCACTGAGCGACGCGCCAGCAGCGGGGTCCCGCCTCATGGAAGCTGCACCCGGACGCTCAACGAGCGCCGCCGGACGGATGCTCCGCGGGACGGCCGCGCAGCGCATGTCGCGTGCGCACCGAACTCGCATCGGCGTACCATCGCCGGGCTGATTGGGGGGCCGGCCGCGCCACGCGGGGATGGCCGTTTCGTCACTTGACCCGGGGAAATTCCATGAGCGGAGAATGGCGCAGTGCTGCGGCACAAACCTTTGTGGGCGGTCGAATCACGCAGGTGGACAGCTACTGGCCGGCGAATACGTTGGCCGCCGACATCTTCCAGCTCATCGACGACTGGGATCTGTGGGGCGAAGCTTTCGGCGGCAAGGCAAAGAAGATCAAGGATCGCTGGCGCACGATGCTGGTGCTGCGCAACGGCGTGAAGTCCGCCGGTGGCCTGGTGCGCAAGGTCGGCGGCGTGCTTGGCGGCAAGAGCGAGGCCGGGTTGGGAACGGACCTGCTCCAGGAGCTCAAGGCCAACGTGGTGACCCCGTTGCAGAACCTGGCCAACCAGGCGCCGCTGACGATCAATTTCAGCGCAACCGGCTGGTTCGGCACGGGGCCCGGCTTCGACGAATACATCACCATGTGGGATCGGCATACCACCGATGCGGCGCTGACCGCCAACCAGGACCCGAAAAACCCGGCCCATGTGCGGGCCAAGGCCGACCGTCACGCGCTGTACGGCCAGTTCGCCGACGGCAAGACCCAGGTGGGCGCTGCCGGCCTGGTGCTGCCGCACGTGAAGAAGCAGGGCGGCACCACGGCGCCGGCCACCATGCATTACTCCCCCAACCATGTGCGTGCGCCCGGGGCGGCGGCGGACTCCCAGGTATTTGCGGCGCTGAACTACGGCCGCCGAGTGCATGGCTCCAATACCGAGTACGGCAAAAGCGTGTTCGAGCTGGACGACGGCTTCAAGAAGGACGCGATCTACTTTGCGATGGACACCTTCACACCGGTCTCCAACGGCAGCGGCTTCAAGGCGAAGGGCGATCGCGGCAAGCTTTACCAGGTGAGCTTCAACACGTTCGGCGGCGCCATCCTGCTGGCGACCCGATCGCAGTACCAGGCCAATCCCAGCGCGACCCACCTGGCCAACGCGAAAGCCCTGGTGGCCGACTTGCTGGCCTCCGCACACAACGGCAATCCGCGGCCCGACAGCGCGGAGAACCACCTGCTGATCGAGGCACACATCTTCCGGCGGGTACGCATGGTCCCGGCGCAAGTGCGAGCCGTGCACATATCGCGCGGGGAATGCGGCGCCAACCTCAACGCCGTCCAGACCAACGCCGCGCAGTTCAGCCGGCGCACCGGGGTTCAGGTGGATTACATCGACTGAGTTGCCGCAGGCGAGCGAGCGCTCCTGCCCTCGAATGCAAAAACATCCCGACGCGACGAGGGCGCCCGCCTCCCGGCGGACGCCCTCGCAGGTGCCTCGCGGAACTTACAGGGCCGCGTTCAGCGCACTCACGATGCCGCTGCCGAAGCCGCTGGCGTAGTCCCAGCCGACCGTCGCCGTCTCACCGCCATTGCTGCCGGAGGTGACGTCGTGATAGCTGGCGGTGGATACGCTGTACAGGTGCGGCCCGGCGAAGCCCAGCGTCGGATGCGCCGCGAGCATGCGGGCCCAGGTGGCCGCGAACAGCGGTGCCGCCAGGCTGGTGCCGCCGTACTGCGCATTGCTGCCATTGACGATGATGATCGCACCGGAGTTGGGATCGGCGTCGAAGGCCACATCCGCCACGTCGCGGGTAGTGCCGCCGCCCTGGGTCTGCCAGCTCGGTTTCGGTTCGACCGTACTCGGGCTGCCGCCCGCGCCGCTCCACAGTGTCTCGCTCACCCAGCTGTTCGACGCGCCGGTGCTCAGCGACGTACCGCTCACCGCCACCACGTACGGCGAACTGGCCGGGTAGCTCGGCGTGGTGCCGGTCGGCTTCTTGGTGCATTCGTTCGAGCCGGAGTCGCCGGTCGAGATGGAGAACGTCTGGCCCTGCGCCACGCCCAGCGCGAGGATCTGGTCATCCGCCGCCATCGAGCCGTCCTGGTAGGCGCTGGTTTCGCATTCGCCGAGCGAGACGTTGACGACCTGTGCCTGGTTGTCGCTCACCGCCTTGTTGAACGCGGCGGTGAGATCGCTGTTGGAGAGCGAGTTGGCCGCGTAGAAGATCAGCTTGCCGACCCCGCCGGACATCGCGACGATGTCCTGGCTGTCCAGATCCCACTCGGGCGTGCCGCTGGTGTCGGTACCCGGCGTGCTCACCGTCACCACCTGCGTGTTCACTGCCGGCAGGCCGTTGGTGCTGGTGAACTGGTTGAGATCCTTCAGCGGCTGGGTCATGTCGCCATCGCTGATGATGCCCACCGTGACCGTGGAAGCGGTCGGGGTGCCGCCCACGTTGTAGATGGTCGGAAACGCGGTCGGGTTGTGGCCGACCAGGGTCGCGCCGCCACCACCGCCCGGCCGGCCCTTCTCCACGCGTCCCTGCGTCGAAGCCTTGGCCAGCATGGTGTGCGGATGTGTCACCGTCTGCAGGCCGCTCACCGACAGCACGACGTCGGCCAGTGCCGCCGGCACCTTGGCGTCGTCGATGTTGGCGAAGGCGGCGCGACCGTGCTCGTCAGTGGCCTTGACCAAGCGCGTGCCGAACGCGGCCCCCGCAATGCCGGCGGTACCGTCCGCCGAAACCAGCAGGCGGTTGGCCGATATGCTGACGTGACTGAAGCCGGCCTGGCTCAGGTAATCGGCCACGGCCTGCGCCTGCGCCTGGCTCGGCAGGAAGTTCGCGGCCACGTCGCTCGACTGCAGCTTGGCGCGGAACAGCGGGCTGGCCGGGTTGTGTGCGGCGGCGATGAAATCGTCGAGCGCACCCTTGTTCCGGATCTTCAGCGTCACCTGCACGTGCAGCGGCATGCTGGATGCCACCAGGCTGCTCATGTTCACCGACGCGGCCGGCACGTGCGCATGCGTGGCCGTCGTCTTCCACGTCGAGTCGACGCCGGCCGCCGCTGCGACCGTGGACGCCAGCGCCCAGATTGCCCCCATTGCCAGACACAGCGAAGTCTTCTTCATCTGCATGGTTGATCCCCGAGGTTGATGGTGCGAACAGAAAAATTCCGGTCATTGACGAATCGGAATCCCGTGACGCGGCCCTGGTCCCACCCAACGAATCCCTGGCCTCGCCAGTCCTCGACGCTAACACGCGGGGGCGGCGAATAATCCGTGCAGCCGTCAAAAAAACGCATGCAAGTGGTTGATTCGCAAAAGCTTGCGGAAACGCATGAAATCGCGACAGGCGGCGAGGCGGTCGAATCCGGCTTGCCGCACCTGGCCATCAGACCCGCCGATGACGGTCTGTCCTTCGGTGCCCGCAAATGCCGTTGCAGGCACCGCCGCTACTTGAGGTAGCTGCGCAACACCGCCAGTACCGGGAGGAGTTCGTCCTGCCGTTTGCTGCTGCCGCGGCCGGCCACGTGCGAGCGCAGATGACCCTCCATCACCTGCAGGATCAACCCGTTGACCGCGCCGCGCACGGCTGCCAGCTGCTGCAGCACGGCGCCACATTCCGTGTCGCCTTCGATGGCGCGTTCGAGCGAGGCCAGCTGGCCGTTGATGCGGCGCACGCGGGCGACCAGCTTCCGGCGGTTTTCCTGGATGTGCGACACGGCGACTGCCTCCCGTCATATACTGCGGGGGAGTATATGACCAGAGCACGCAGCATGCCCGCCCCCGACGTCTCCGCATTCACCCACAGCCACCAGTTCAACCACGTCGACGCCAAGGCGGAGCGCAACACTCGGCGCGTGGTGTACATCACGGCGGCGATGATGGTGGTGGAGATCGCGGGCGGCTACTGGCTGAACTCGATGGCCCTGCTGGCCGACGGCTGGCACATGAGTTCGCATGCGCTGGCGATGGGACTTTCGGTGATGGCCTATGCGCTGGCCAGGCGCTACGCGAAGGACGGCCGCTTCGCCTTCGGCACCTGGAAGATCGAGATACTCGGCGGCTACAGCAGCGCCCTGCTGCTCGCCGTGGTTGCCGCGCTGATGATGGTGCAGTCGCTGGAGAGGCTGTTCGTGCCCGCCACGATCCACTACGACGACGCGATCCTGATCGCAGTGCTCGGCCTGGGCGTCAACCTTCTGTGCGCATGGCTGCTGAAGGGCGAGCACCCCCACGCGCACGGGCACGCGCATGGACACGATCACGGCCACGGGCACGACAACCATCATCATGACGTGAACCTGCGCGCGGCCTACCTGCACGTCATCGCGGACGCGGCAACTTCCGTGCTGGCCATCGTCGCGCTGGTCGGCGGCAAGCTATACGGTGCTGCCTGGCTCGATCCGGTGATGGGCATCGTCGGCTCGATCCTGGTCGCGCGCTGGGCGTTCGGCCTGCTGCGCGAGTCCGGCAAGATCCTGCTGGACGCCGAGATGGACCAGCCGGTGGTCGATGAAATCCGCGACGTGGTGCGCGATCAGTTCGCCACGGCGGCGGTCAGCGACCTGCACGTCTGGCGCGTCGGCCGCGACAGCTACGCCTGCATCCTCGGCCTGGTGGCCACCTCGGCGATCAGCGCCGAGGAAGTCCGCCGGCAGTTGGCCGTGCACGAGGAACTGGTGCACGTGACTGTCGAGGTCGCGGTGGCCTAGGGACGCTCTGATCTCGCATTCGCCACAACGTCGGTATGACGCGCCCGCCTGGGCAGCCGCTACCCGGGCGCGCCGAATCGATGGCGCCGGTCGCGGCTACGCGACCAGCGTTCCCTGGTGAAACACGATGACCCAGTCGTCGCCGTCGCGTCGCCAGATCGTGCTGCGCCGGCTGACGCGCTCGCCCTGTTCCAGCGTGTAGCTGAGCAGGTAGGTGTGCGCGCCGAGTTCGCGGCAGTGGAAGTCGCGGGTGATCCAGCTGTGTTCGGCGGGATCGGGGGTGCGGTGTTCCAGCACGTCGAGCACGCAGGCGCGGCTGTAGCACTGGCCGGAGGCGCCGATCTCGAAAAAGTCGGCAGCGGTCATGCGTTCGAAGTCGGCGCGCGTGCGACCGAACTCGGGGCGATGGAAGATCGGCTCGCGCTTGCGCAGGGCCTGCAGCACACCCAGCAGTTCCGGCGGCGTGACGGGATCGGGTTCGGGTTCGGGTTCGGCCGAAGGATGCATCGGCGGACTGTTCCTGCGCGAAGGGTCAGCTGATGGTATCGCCGCCTGCGTCCGCCGTTCCACGGCAAGGTCGCGCGTGGCGGCCTTGCCGCTGTGGTGCGGTCAAGCGTGCGTCTGGTCGAGCTTCTGCATCTTGAGCGCGCGCTGCACGCCGGGGTCGGCGCGCATGCGTCGCTCGAATGCCTGCAAGTTGGCGAGGCCGCCAAGGTCGACGTTCACCGCGTGGGTCCAGCGCAGGGTGACGAACAGGTAGGGGTCGGCAATGGAACGCTCGCCGGCCAGCCAGTCGCGTCCTTCCAGGTGCTTGTCCAGCCGCTCGAACCAGGTGCGCAGCTGCTGGCGCGCGGCGTCCTTGCTCTTCTCGATCATCGCCTCGTCGCCAAGGTAGCTGGTGGCGCCGAACAGCGGTTTGAACGCCGGGTGCACGTCGGAGTTGATCATTGCCAGCCAGCGGTTCACCTCGGCGCGGCCGCGCGGAGTAGGTTCGCCGCCCAGCTTTGCGGCGGGGAACTTGTCGGCAAGGTAGTTGAGGATGGCGGCGTTCTCGTTGAGCGCCCAGCCGTCGTCGTCGAGGATCGGCACCTGGCCGTTCGGGTTCAATGCGCGGATCGCCGGGCTCGCCAGATCATTCTTCTGCAGCAGTTGCAATTCGTAGGGCTGGCCGATCCATTCGAGCACGATGTTGGCGCCCAGCGCGCACGAGCCGGAAAAACTGTAAAGCTTCATGGATGTCTCCTTGGGTGAAGCGGATGCCGCGTGGCAGACGCGGCGGAATGGCGTGCAGCAGCACGTCCTGTCCAGATGCCGGCGGCAGCGGCGAACTTCAAGCCGCCGTCGGGGCCTGGGCCGGCGGTTGCCACAGTTCGATGCGGGTGCCTTCGGGATCGGTGATCCAGCCGAAGCGGCCGAACTCGCTTTCGTCGACGCGCTCGTCCACCTGGACGCCATCGGCGCGCAATTGCGCCAGCAGCGCGTCGAGGTCGTCGACGCGGAAGTTGATCATGTACGACTGCGGGCCCGCGCCGAAGTAGCTGGTGTCGGCCGCGAACGGCGACCACAGCGTGTAGCCGGGCCGCTGTTCGTCCTCGTCGAAGCGCACGCCGCCCCATGCCTCGGCATCCAGGCCGAGATGTTTCGCGTACCACGCCGCGAGCGCGGCGGGATCGCGCGACTTGAAGAAGATGCCGCCCAGTCCGGTGACCTTGGCCATGTCGTTGTCCTGTCGCGTCGGATGTTCCGGCCCATCGTATCCCGGCGCGTCACGTGCAGGGCGGGCGCTGCCCGCCGCTCCCCGGCCATGCAGATAAGGGGGAGAGTATCAACAAGGACAGGACAAGGAGCTCTCATTGCCTTCGTCCCCTTGTTCCTGTTCCGGAGAACCTCAAGCCGCCGCCGGCTCAGGCCTGCATCCTGACTGCCGGTTCGCGAAATGCGGGTCAACGAGCCGCGCCCTATTCCCGTATCATCTGCGCCGCCCGCCTCGACCTCGGTACGAATGGAATCGGATGAAACGCAACAAGCTCGTCACGCTGGCAATCCTGCTCGCCGTTCCCCTCGCCGCGTGCATGCAACCGCAGGATGCCGGGGAAGCACCACCGGCAAACCCCGCCAACAGCCCTGACCTGTCGGAAGCCTGCAGTTCGGTCGATGCCGAAACCGGTGCGCTTGTTCCCTTTGCGCGCCTGATCCAGGTGCACGTGGAATTGCGCTACCGCGTCGACTACCTCAGCGAATTCAACGACAACGACGGCACCGCAAGCAATCGAACCGAAATGCACGCGCTCGTCCAAGGCTCCGCAGACCTGCTCGCCTGTACATGGAAGGAGTTCGGCTACAACCAGTACATGTTCCATCCAGCGCGCGAAGACGAACTGCCTCCCTTTCCCGCCCCTGCGTCCGGCACGGTGAGCCTGAAGGGCCTGCGCACCGGGCGTGCCGTGGTACACGGCGAAACCATCACCACGAAGGAAACCGTGCAGGCCAGCGGCAAGCTGCGGGGGGTCACGCTGTCCGTCCCGACCCGCGATGAAACCATGCCGGACGGCGACGGCACCTGCATTGAAGTGGGTTTTGATGCGCCGATGTCCGGCAACTGGACTCTCGATGTCGCAAGCACCGATGGCACTCGCAAGCATGAGGAGAGGTCGCCGGAGTCGCTGGAAGGCAGCGTCTATTCGGCCTTTGCCGTCAGAACCTACGACACCGGCGAATCCGAGTTCATCAATCATTCGCTGACGCTCTGCGATGGCCCGCGCAACCGGCCCGACCAGATGACGCAGGGTCTGCCCGCCGGCGGCATGACGATCAGTCCGGACGAGTCCGTGTGGACCCGCAGCGGCGAGTGGGTCGGCCACAACACGGTACCGGCCGAGCATCGCTACATCGACTTTTCCCTCAAGGTCGTGCCTCGAACCCTGCCATATCCGAATCCGTAGCTGCCCGGGGCAACACGACGGCTGTCAGGGCGTGCCGGCAGCCAGCGCGGGTCTTCGGCCGGGTCTGTGAAGCAAAGGCTGGCGGGCGGCGCAGCCCTACGACGGCAGGTCGAAGAAGGCTTGCACGTCAGCCAGCTCGCGGGTGCGCGGCATCGGCGGGACACTGGCGAGGAACAGCTTGCCGTAGCCCTTGCCGGTGAGGCGCGGGTCGCACAGCACCAGCACGCCGCGGTCGTGCACGCTGCGGATCAGGCGGCCGGCGCCCTGCTTCAGCGCGATCACGGCGCTGGGCACCTGCCAGCCCATGAACGGATTGATGCCGGATTGTTCCAGCGCGGCGAGGCGCGCCATCAGCACCGGATCGTCGGGCGCGGCGAACGGCAGCTTGTCGATCACCACCACGCTGAGCGCCTCGCCGACCACGTCGACGCCTTCCCAGAAACTGGCCGCACCGAGCAGCACGCCGTGCCCGCTGGCGCGGAACTCCTCCAGCAGTCGCGGCCGCGGCGCGCTGCCCTGCACGAACAGCGGCCACGGCACCTTGTCCTGCAGCAGCTCGGCGGCGCGGCGCAGTGCGCGGTGCGAGGTGAACAGCAGGAAGGCACGGCCGTTGGAGGCCTGCAGCACCGGCAGCACCGCCTCGATCACCTGCTCGGTGTAGTCGCGTGCGTTCGGGTCGGGAAGGCCAGCGGGCAGGTAGCACAGCGCCTGGTGCGCGTAATCGAACGGGCTGTCCAGGCTCAGTGTCTGCGGCTCGTCCAGGCCGAGCTGGCGCGCGAAGTGGTCGAAGTTGCCGGCCACCGACAGCGTGGCCGAGGTGTGGATCCACGCCGCCTGGGTGCGTTCGCGCAGGCCGCGCATCGGCGCGGCGAGATCCAGCGGCGTGGCGTACAGCGCGAAGCCGCGCGGGAAGGTTTCGTACCAGCGCACGTCCTGGTCGCCATGCGTCTCGATGATGCGCTCCAGCCGCCCGCCGAACAGCGCGGCGCGTTCGTGCAGGTTGGCGAAGCCACGCGAGCGCTCGGCCTGCGAGGCGAGCAGCTCGGCCAGCGTGGCCAGCAGTTCGCCCAGTTCGTGCAGTGCGGCGCGCACCTCGGCGCGATCCTCCAGCAGCGCGAAGGCGCCGCGCGAGGGCAGCGGCTCCAGCGCCAGGCGCAGCTTGCGCAGCGCGTTCTGCAATGCCTCGACCGGTTCCAGCAGCAGGCCGATCGCGCCGGTGACGCCGCTGCATTCGGTCAGCGCGTCCTGCGCCATGTCGGTGAGCTGGCGCGCGCTGACGCTCTGCGAAAAGAACTGGCCGGCGAGTTCGGGAATCTGGTGCGCCTCGTCGAGGATGAAGGCCGTCGCGCCGGGCAGGATCTCGCCGAAGCCTTCCTGCTTCAGCGCCAGGTCGGCGAACAGCAGGTGATGGTTGACCACCACCACGTCCGCCTCCATTGCCTCGCGGCGTGCCTTGAACACGTGGCAGTCGTCGTAGAACGGGCACTCGACGCCGAGGCAGTTTTCCGCGGTGGAGGTGACGCGTGGCCACAGCGGCGACTCCTCCGGCACCTCGGCCAGTTCCATGCGGTCGCCGCGGCGGGTGCGCGCCGACCAGGCGCGGATCGCGGCCAGCTGCGCGGCCTGCGCCGGCGCCAGGCTGCCGCCATCGCGCACGGTCTGGTCGAGCCGGTACAGGCAGAGATAATTCGCGCGACCCTTCAGCAGCGCCGTCTTCAGGCGTGCGCCCAGCACCGAGCGCACCTTCGGCAGGTCACGGAAGTACAGCTGGTCCTGCAGCGCCTTGGTGCCGGTGGAGATGATCACGCGCTCGCCCGACAGCAGTGCCGGCACCAGGTAGGCGTAGGTCTTGCCGGTGCCGGTGCCGGCCTCGGCAACCAGCGTGTCGCGCCCGGCGATGGCCTGCTGCACTGCCCGCGCCATCGCCTGCTGGGCCAGCCGCGGCGCGAAGTTCGGCAGCTCGCGGGCGAACGGGCCGTCGGCACCGAGCAAGGCGCCGACGTCGTCGTCGGACACGGTGTCGTCGGGAGCGATCATCCGCCGATTATGGCCGAGCGACTGCCGTCGACAAAGCGGCGCGGGAACCGCGACGGTGGCCGGCGCATCCACTGGCATGCCACCCGCCCGCCACTCCAAGGAGGCAGCCGTGAGACTGTTCGCACCCGAAACCGCACCCGTACTCGACCTGGTCGACATCCACGGCCAGGCCATCGCGACCAGCCAACCCGGTCGGCTTACCCTGCTCTCGTTTTTCCGTGATGCGGCCTGCCCGTTCTGCAATTTCCGCATCTACGAGCTGACCCAGCGGCACCAGGAATTGTCCGAGCGCGGGCTGGACGTGGTGGCAGTGTTCAGCGCCTCGCAAGCCGAGGTGCTGCGCTTCGCCGGCCACCGCCCGCGGCCGTTTCCGCTGGCGGCCGACCCCACCTCGCGTGCGCACGAGGTCTACGGCATCGAGCGTTCGCTGTGGCGCAAGTTCAAGGCGATCGTGACGCGGGTGCCGACCCTGATCCGCGGCCTGCGCCTGGTCGGTTTCGCCGGCCTCAACACCGGCAACCTGATGCCGGCGGATTTCCTGATCGACGGCCGCGGCCGCATCGTGGAGGCCTACTACGGCCGCGACGCCGGCGACCGGATTCCGCTGCAGCGGGTCGAAAGCCTGCTGCGGCAGGATCGCAGCCGCCGCGCGGCGTAGCCTGGGGCCACTGGCGAGAAGCCGCGGCTGGATTCACCATGCGCCCACCATCGCCGGAGGAGTGCGTCGTGACGACCGAACTTTGCATGCTGCTGTGGAGTGTGGTGCTGGGGCTGGTGCAGATCGCCCTGGCGGCGAGCTGTTCGATCGGCCAGCGCGGGCTCGGCTGGATCGCCAGCGCGCGCGACGAGGTGAAGCCGCCGCTGACCGGCGTCGGCGGACGGCTCGATCGTGCCCGCGCGAACTTCCTGGAAACCTTCCCGCTGTTCGCCGCCGCGGTGCTGGCCGCGCAGGTGATGCAGCAGCACGACCCGCTCACCGTGCTCGGTGCGCAACTTTATTTCTGGGCACGCGTGCTCTACGTGCCGGTGTATGCCGCCGGCATTCCCTACCTGCGCACGCTGGTCTGGGCGGTGAGCCTCGCCGGCATCGTGTTGTTGCTGGTGGCGCTGCTCTGAGCGGCCGGGGCCCCGCCGCTCAATACCGGGGCACACCCGCCTTGCGGCACTGCTGCACCCACTTGCGCGCGGTCGACGCGCCGACCGTGTCGTTCGCCTGCAAGCGGGTCTCGACGATGGTCTGCCAGTTGCGCGCGCACAGCGGACCAAGGCGCGGGCCCAGCGTCCACGACTTGTGCGCCAGCTTTTCGGCGCGCACGAAATTCTTCAGCCGAATCGCGATCTCGGCGCGCTCCTGCAGCAAGTCGGGCGCATCGGGGCTGATCTGCAGCGCCTTGTCCAGCGTGGCGGCGGCGGCAGTGTAGTTGCCGCTGCGTTCGTCCTGTTCCGCCTGGACCATCAGCGCATCCACGGCCGGGTCGCGCAGCGGCTTCACGTCGATGACCGAATCGTCGTGCGCGCCGGCGGCACGGATCGCCGCCACCGCGTCATGCTCCGGCGCGGCCGGCGGCGCTGGTGCCGGCGCGGAACGAAACAAGCTGCAGCCGGCCAGGGTGGCAAGCAGCGCCGACAGCAGCAGCGGCGCGAGGCGTCGGGAAGTCATGGACATGGTCACGGCGTGGTGGTCGAGGGAGCGGGGGTGGCGGCGTCGCCGCCGAACAGGCTTTGCCAGAAGCAGCCCTCGGCATCGGCCGGCAGGCTGCCGGCGACCACCGGCACCTGCTGCGCGCCCTGGCATTGCGGCTCGGTGCGGCGGCCATCGGCGGGGTTGATCCAGGCCATTTCCAGGCCCGGTCCCGGCGCGGCGGACAATGGCGTGGTGGGCAGCTTGGCGAACAGGTCGCGCCAGGCGCGCAAGCCGCCGCTGGCGCCGAACAGCGTGGTCGGCTTGTTGTCGTCGCGGCCCATCCAGAACACCGCCAGGTGGTCGCCGGTGAAGCCGGCGAACCAGCTGTCGCGCATGTCGTTGCTGGTGCCGGTCTTGCCGGCGGCGTGCAGCGAGGCCAGCGCGGAGTTGCCGATCGCGCTGGCGGTGCCGTACTCAGCCACCTGCTGCATTGCCCAGGTGGTCAGCCGCACCGCCTCCTGGTATTCGCCGGGACCGGGCTGCACCTGGTAGCGCTTGATCGTGCGGCCGCTGCCGTCGAGCACGCCGCGCACCGCCAGCAGCGGCAAGGCGTGACCATCCGCCGCCAGATACTGATAGAGCTGCGCCACCTGCAGCGGAGACAGGTCCAGCGCGCCGATCAGCAGCGAGGGGCTGGGATTGACGTCGGTGAGCCCGAACGATTCGAGGAACGCACGGATACGCGGCAAGCCCACCGCCATGCCGAGGTGGATCGTGGCGAGGTTCCACGAATGCGCCAGCGCGTCGACCATGATCAGCGGGTCGTGGCTGCGGTGGTCGTCGTTCTGCGGCGTCCACATGCTGCCGTTGGGCTGGCGCATGCTGATCGGGCTGTCGTCCATCATGCTGGCCAGGTTCCAGCGCTCGGGCTGGGTCAGCGCGACCAGGTAGACGAACGGCTTGATCGTGGAGCCGATCTGCCGGCGGATGTCCAGCGCGCGGTTGAAACCCGGCTCGCCCGGATTGCGGTTGCCGACCACGGCAAGCACGCTGCCGGTGTGCGCATCGGTCACCACCGCCGCCGCCTGCACGCCGTCGCCGCGCTTGCCCAGGCCCTTGAGCGAACTGGTGATCGCTTGCTCGGTGTACAGCTGCGCGGCCGGGTCCAGCGTGGTGAAGATCGACAGGTTGCCTTCGCGCAACGCCTTCTCGTCGAAGTCGGTGGTGATCTGCTTGCGCACCAGATCCATGAACGCGGGGAAGCGGTTGTGCGGCAGCTGGCCGTTCTTGATCACGTCCAGCGGCGCAGCCTGGCCCGCATTGAGCTGCGCGGCGCTGATCAGGCCGGTGTCGAAGAACTCCTGCAGCACCAGGTTGCGCCGCGCCAGGGCGCGCTTGGGTGCGCGGCGCGGGTCGTAGTAGCTCGGCCCCTTCACCAGGCCGACCAGCAAGGCGATCTCCTGCGGCCGCAGCTCCTGCAGCCGGCGCCCGAAATAGAACTCCGACGCGGCGCCGAAACCGTGCACCGCCTGCGCCCCCTGCTGGCCCAGGAACACGTCGTTGACGTAGGCCTCCAGGATGCGCCCCTTGCTGTAGTGCGCCTCCAGCAGCAGCGACATCAGCGCCTCGTTGATCTTGCGCGTCAAGGTCTGGTCGCGGCTCAGGAACAGGTTGCGCACCAGCTGCTGGGTCAGCGTGGAACCACCCTGCACGGTGTGGCCGGCACGCAGGTTGGCCAGCGCCGCGCGCGCGATCGCGCCGAAGTCGATGCCGATGTTGTTCTTGAAATTGCGGTCCTCGACCGACTGCAGGCCCTTGACCAGCAGCGGCGGCACGTCGCGCAACTGCACGAAGCGTCGCTCCTCCTGGCTGGCGCCGTACAGCGTGGCGATGCGCGCCGGGTCGAGATGGGTCTGCTTGATCGGCTGCTTGTCCGCCGCGGTGTGCACCGAGGCCACCTCGCCGCCGCTCAGGGTCACCACGATGCGCTTGGGCAACTCGCCACCGTCGGGGCCGACGTAGCCACGCGAGGAGATCGTGTAGCGGCTGCCCTGCTTCATCCAGCTGCCGGGCACCTGGCCCTTGCCGTCGTGGCTGTAGCCGGCGAAGGTCAGTTCCAGTTCCAGCGCGGCGCTGGTCATCGGCTCGCCGGCCTGCAGCGGCAGCGGCCGCGCATACACCCGCGTGGGCACCGCGAACACCAGGTCGTTGAAACGATCCTGCACGCGCTTGTTGAGCACCAGCACGTACGGCAACACGAAACCGACCAGCAGGCCCAGGCCGATCCAGCACGGAATGCGCAGCCACGGCCAGCTGCGGCGGGCGAGGGAACGGGTACGGTCGAGGAAGCTCAAGGGCGGCGGAATCCGGCGATCAGGTTTCCCGATGATAGGGCGTGCATCCCGGCGCGCCCATGAACGCCGCGGCGGTTTTGCGGGCAATTCCCGGGCATGTGGATGGTAGGGCGGGCACTGCCCGCCGGTTTTGGGCATGCCTTGGCGTTCCGGGCGGCGGGCCATGCCCGCCCTACGCCGGTGGCTGCCACGTCCCCGCATCCGGCCGAAACGGCCGCGGGTGAATGCCCAGCAAGCGCTGCAACTCGCCGTTGTCGGCGACCAGATCGCGGTCCAGCCGGCTCAGCGGGCCACGCAGCGGCGGGCACGTGCGGGCAAGCAGCCGCAACAACCAGGCGGGCAGCGGCACTGTCACGGTGGCGCGCGGCAGGCTGTCGCGCACGCGCGCGAACATCTGCGGATACGGCAGCCGTTCGCCGCCGCCGATCGGCACGATGCGTCCCGCCGAGGCGGGACAATCCAGCGCGGCCAGCACTGCCTGCGCGACGTCGTCGGCATGCACCGGCTGGCGCAGGCCACGCGCGGCCGGGATCGGAAACAACCGCGTGCGCAGCGCACGGCGCGCGATCGGGGTGAGGCTGCGATCGAGCCCGGCGCCATACACCAGGGTCGGCCGCAGCACGGTCCACGCGCAGCCGTGGCGGGCGCAGGCGGTGGCCAGCGCAGCCTCGCCCTCGCGCAGCTGGCGCGCGATCGCGCGCTCGGCCGGCACCACCGAATCCCGCTTGCTTTCGGCGCTCATCGAACTGGTGGCCACCACCCTCGGCGCGCCGACCAGGCTGGCATGGGCCAGCCATTCGGCCAACGCCAGCAAGGGACCGAAACTGATGATTGCCGACAGTTCGGGCAACGTCGGCATGTCGTGCGGCAGGTTACCGCGCAGCCACTGCACCCCGTCGCGCGCGGGCCGCGGATGCCGGCTCAGCGCCAGCACCGGCTCACCGGTGGCGCGCAGGTGCGGCAGGAGGAAGTGGCCGATCTGGCTGCTGCCGCCGACGACCAGCACCGTCATGCCGGCCTCACGGATTGCCCTGCAGTCGCGCGGCGAGCTCGGTCACGCGCGGATGGTTGGGCGCGAGCTTACGCGCGCGCGCGAGCGACTGGCCGGCGCCGATGCGGTCGCCGCCATCGAGCTGCTGCTGGGCCCGATCGACCCAGGCGCTGGCCAGCTGGTTGCTCAGCCCCAGCTGTGCCGGATCGCCCGGCGCCAATTCGCCCAGGTTGGCCAGCATGTCGCCGGCCTGCTTCAGCTGGCCGGCCGCGAGGGCCTGCTTGAACAACTGTTCGACCCGGCCCGGCAAGGCCTGCAGGCCCTGCCGCGCAAGCACGTCGTTGCCGTCGATCGCCAGCGCGCTGCGGTACAGGTCGTACGCGCTGTCGCCGGGCGGCATCATGATGTTGCCGCTGGCGGTGGCCTGCTGCGCGCGCTGCACCAGTTGGGCCACGGCTGCGCTTTGCTGCGGCGACAACGCGGCGGCGACTACCGGGGCCTCGTCGGCCGCGTGCACCGTCTCGGCGGGTTCGTCCGCGGGTGGCTTGCTCGCCGGCGGCTTGCTCTGCAGCCGCGCGCGGGCGGCGGCCAGATCGGCCGACTTCGGCGCCAGCGCATTCGCCTGGCCGAGCAGTTTGGCCGCCTGCGCGCGATCGCCGTCATCCATCGCCGCATTCGCCTGCACGGTCAGCGCCTGCGCCACGTCGCCCAGCCCGGCCTTGGCCTCCTCGCTGTCCGGATCAAGCGCCAACGCAGCCCTGAAGTGCGCCAGCGCGGTGTCGTCGCCGGAGCCGGCGATGCGGCCGTCGCGCAAGGCCTCACGGCCCTGGGCAATGGCATCCTTTACCGCGCCATCCTGTTGCTGGCGCCGCTGCGCCTGCAGCGCGCGCAGCGCCGGCAGCGAGCCGTTGTTCGGCCGCAGCGCGGCGATCTGCAGCACCAGCGGATCGGCCTTGGCCAGGTCGCCCGCCTCCAGCGCGTCGTGTGCCTGCACCGCCAGCGCGTTGGCGACCTGGTCCAGCCCGTGCGCGGCCACTGCGTTGTCCGGGTCGGTGCGCAACACGCGCTGGTAGAGCGCGCCGGCGCCGTCGGCACCATCCAGCTTGCCCTGCGCCAATGCCTGCTTGGCCTGGTCGACCAGGTCGCCGGTGTGCATCTGGCCCGCCTGCGCCTGGCGGATGAGCATGTCGAGGCGATCCACGTCGCGCCCGCCACCGAGCAGTTCGCGGGCGACCGTGGCGCGCTGGGTGGCCTCATCCAGCCGGCCTGCCTGCAGCGCTGCATCGGCTTGCGACAACTCGGCCTGGCCAACCTGGCGCAGGCCGTCGCGGGCGCGATCGTTGTCCGGCTCGCTGGCCGCCACCTGCTGGAACAGTTCGCGCGCGCTGGTGCCGTCCTCGCCATCCAGGTGGCCCGCGTCCAGCGCCTGCTGCGCCTGCGCCAGCACGCTGTTGAGGTCGGTGCGCGGCAACATGCCGCGCAGCCGGTTCTGGCTGAACCAGAGCGCCGCGCCGAGCGCGACGACCAGCAGGATCAAGATCGGCAGCAGCCAGCCGCGACGCCCGCGCGATGCCGCGGTGCGAATCCCGCGGGCACGACGCCTTTCCACGGTGACCCGCGGCAGGCCATCGGCAGCGGACGCGCGCGGCTTGCCCTCCACCTGATCGAGGTCGCCCAGGGTGGGCTCGCTGCGGTTCGGTGGCCGGGCATCATGCGGGTTGCGGCGGCTGCTCATGATTCATGGCACTGGCGATAAGCGGTCGCAGCTTAACATCGCGCGACCGGACGGCCCGGCCTGCGCGATACCGGCGTTCAGCGTCCAGCGCTGCTGGCGAGGGCGGCGCGGCGCCCGGCACCCCGGCGCCACGCTAGGCGCTGATGCGGCGCACTTCAGTGACGTTGGGCAGCGCCAGCAGCTTGCCCAGCAGGGTGGACAGCTGTTCGAAATCGCGCACGCGCAGGGTGTAGCGCATCTCCACTTCGCCGGTCTGCGGACGCGAGCGGCTGGACGAGGCGATGATGTGGGTGCCGGCGTTGCTGATGAGGTTGGTGACGTCTTTCTGCAGCTCCTTGCGGTCGTAGCCGCGCAGTTCGATGTCCACCTCGTAAGCCTGGCTGGCGACGTGGCCCCAGCTCACCTCGATCACCCGGTCCGGGTCGCGCCGCGCGAGCCGCGCCAGGCTGCCGCAATCGGCACGATGCACCGAAACGCCGCGGCCCTTGGTGATGTAGCCGCGTACCGCGTCGCCCGGCAGCGGCTGGCAGCAGCGCGCCAGCGTGGTAAGCAGGTTGCCGACGCCTTCGATGCTCAGCGCGCCCTGGTCCAGCGTGGCCGGCCGCGCCGGCGGCGGTGCCGGCGCGGGCGGCGGCGGCTGCGCCGCCTCCTGCAGCACGCGGGCGATCTGGCCGGGCGTGACCTCACCCAGTGCCAGCGCGATCAGCAGCTCGTCCTGCGTCTGCAGGTGGAATTGGGCGGGCAGCTTGCCGATGTCGGCGGCGGGCAGCGCCAGGCGCTTCAGTTCGCGCTCGAGCATGGCGCGCCCGACGCCGAGGTTGGCGTCGTGCGCGATGCGGCGGAACCACGCGCGCACCTTGTCCTTCGCCCGCGCGGTGTTGAGGTAGCC
This sequence comes from Rhodanobacter sp. UC4437_H4, assembly GCF_052978425.1. Classification (NCBI taxonomy): domain Bacteria; kingdom Pseudomonadati; phylum Pseudomonadota; class Gammaproteobacteria; order Lysobacterales; family Rhodanobacteraceae; genus Rhodanobacter; species Rhodanobacter sp. UC4437_H4. The sequence goes on along the minus strand of NZ_CM129673.1, from coordinate 3,212,956 downwards.
ATGGTGCGGCGAGAGCCAGTCGCGGCTGGGTTCGGCGACCTTGGTGGTGAGGATCTCCACGCGGTCGCCGCTCTGCGGCTGGAAGGTCAGCGGCACGATGCGGCCGTTGACCTTGGCGCCGCGGCAGCGGTGGCCGACCTCGGTGTGCACCAGGTAGGCGAAATCCAGCACGGTGGCGCCACGTGCCAGGTCGAACACCTCGCCCTTGGGGGTGAGCAGGTAGACGCGGTCTTCCAGCAGCTCGGTCTGCAGCTCGGCGGCGAGGTTGCTGTCGTCGCCGCTGCGCGGCTCCAGCAGCTTGCGCATCCAGGCGATCTTGGCCTCGAACTCGGCGTCGCTGCCGCCGCCCTCCTTGTAGCGCCAGTGCGCGGCCACGCCCAGTTCGTTGGCGCGATGCATCTCGTGGGTGCGGATCTGCACCTCCAGCGTCTTGCCCTGCGGCCCGACCACCGCGGTGTGCAGCGACTGGTAACCGTTGGGCTTGGGCCGCGCGATGTAGTCGTCGAACTCGTTCGGCAGGTGCGGCCACAGCGCGTGCACCACGCCCAGCGCGGCGTAGCAGTCGGTGACGCTGTCGACCAGCACGCGCACCGCGCGGATGTCGTAGAGGTCGGAAAAATCCAGCGACTTGCGCTGCATCTTTTTCCAGATCGAGTAGATGTGCTTGGGCCGCCCCGCCAGGTCGGCCTGCAGGCCGGAGGCGTCCAGCGCCTGTTTCAGCTCGTCCAGCGACTGGCGGATGAATGCCTCGCGATCGACGCGGCGCTCGTCGAGCAGCTTGGCGATGCGGCGATAGGTGTCCGGCTGCAGGTGGCGGAACGCCAGGTCCTCCAGCTCCCATTTCAGTTGCCAGATGCCGAGCCGGTTGGCCAGCGGGGCATGGATGTCGCGGCTCAACCGCGCCAACGCGGCGGCCTGCTCCGGCGGCAGCGACGCCGCGGCGCGCATCCGCGCGAGCTGGCGCGCCAGCAGCACGAACACCACGCGCAGGTCGCGCACGATCGCCAGCAACAGCCGGCGCAGGCCTTCGGTCGCCCCGCCGGGTGCGCGCTGCGCGTGCAAGGTCCACACCTGTTCGGCCGCCTGCTGGCCGGCGACCAGGCGCTGCACGTCCGCCGGCAGGCCCGGGCCGCGCGCAGCCCACAACGCCGGATCGACGCGCGCCAGCTCGAACCACAACGCCGCCGCCTGGGTCGACGCGTCACAACCGAGCATGCCGAGCAGGTCGAGGGTGTCGCCGCACTCGGCCTGGTCGACCGGATGCTCGCCGCAGGCCTCCAGCGCATCGGCCAGATCGGGTGACAGCGTGTCGGCGCGCTTGCGCCATGCGGCGAGGCTGCCTGAATGAGTGCGCGGGGCCATGATGGCGGCCATTGTAGTGGCATGGTCGCGGCGGGCGGCCTGCGGCGCTTGGCCTCGGGCCGCTTGGCGGGCAGAATCGGGATTCGCCATTCCGGCTTCGAGGAAATCCCCATGTCCTTCCGCGCACGCTGTCTCCCGCTGTTGCTGGCCCTCCCGTGCTGCGCCGTGTACGCGCAGCAGACGTCCGGCGACCTGCAGCAACGCATGAGTCCTTCCGAGTTCAAGGCCGCTGGCCTGGACAAACTCTCGCCGCAGGAACTGCAGAATCTCGACGCCTGGCTGCGCACGCACGCCAAGACCACCACCAAGATGGTCAGTGCCAGCGGCAAGCCGGTGTTCTACGCGAGCGATGCCAAGCGCGAGAAGATCGAGACCCGCATCAAGGGCCACTTCGACGGCTGGAGCGGCAACAACGAGTACACCCTGGACAACGGACAGGTCTGGCGGCAGATCGGCTCGGACAATGTGTCGTGCATGACTGCCGACAATCCCTCGACCAAGGTCAAACCCTCGATGATGGGCAACTGGCTGATGTACGTGTCCGGCTGCAACGGCAGCGTGCACGTGGAACGCGTGCGCTGATCCGGCCGCTCACGCGAGCGCGGCCAGCGCCTTCGCCAGCCGCTTGGCCGACACCGGCTCGGCGGTCTTCAGCTCCTGCGCGAACAGCGACACGCGCCATTCCTCGATCAGCCAGCGCAACTCGGCCAGTTCGGCCGAGTCGCCGCCGGCGGCGCGGTGTTGCAGGTACGCGCGCCAGTACGGCAGCACCTGCAGCATGCGTTGCTGGTCCTTCGCCGGGTCCTGGCGCAAGCGTTCGCCACGCAGGCGCATCGCCTTGAGGTAGCGCGGATAATGCGCCAGCCGTGAAGGCGGCAGCTCGCGCAGGAAACCGGGCACGAGCAGCGCGTCGAATTGTTCGCGCAGGTCGTCGTAGCTGGCGCGGGCGAAGCCGAGCAGCGGCGGCTCGAGCCAGGGCTTTGCCTCGGCCTGCTCCTCGATGATCGGCTCGGCCAGCTTGAGCCGCTCGACGCCGGCACCGAACAGTTCGCGCGAACACTGCGTGCGCAGCGCCTCGAACGCGCCGGCGGTACGCACGTCCAGTGCGTGGCGTTCCAGCAGATCGGTGAAGCCGCCTTCGAGCAGGTCTTCGCGCAAGCCGTCGACGCCGCCCAGCGGCGCGTATTTCAACGCCAGCGCGTTGCCGATCGGCAATCGCCGGCGCGCCTGCTTCGCCTCGCTGGCCAGTGCGTTGCGCAGCAGCCGCACCACGCCGGCGGCATGCGCCACGCGCGCTTCGTCGCTGCGCTCGAATACGCGCAGCGCCACCGTCTCGCCCAGGTCGACCAGGGCCGGAAACGCGGTGAGGCCGGCGTCCGAACGCACCTGCGCAGGGATCGCCTCGAAATCCCAGCTGGCCACGTCTTCGCGAGTCAGCTCGATATCGGTCTTGCGCGAGAACGCCTCACGCGCCTGGCCTTCCCACTGCCCACGCAGCGCAGCCAGGTCGCGGCCACTGGCCAGCGTCTTGCCGCGCTCGTCATGCAGGCGGTAGCGCATCAGGAAATGCGGCGGCAATTCGATGCCGGCGAACTCGCCGGCGCCGATGTCGACGCCGGTGGCGCGTTTCAGGAAGGCGGCCAGCGCCTTGACCAGCGACTCGTCGCGGGGCGATTCCGCCTCGGTGAAGGCGCGCGCGAAATCCGGCGCCGGCACGAAGTTGCGGCGCAGCGCCTTGGGCAGGCCGCGGATCAGTTCGGCCACCTTGTCCGCCAGCAGGCCCGGCACCAGCCACTCGCAGCGCGCCGCGGGCAGCGCATTCAACATTGCCAGCGGCAGTTGCAGGGTCACGCCATCGGCCTCGTCACCCGGTACGAAGCGGTATTCCAGTTTGTATCTCTGCGGCACCTCGATGGCGGCGGGAAACGCCTTCGCATCCAGCGCGGCACCAGCGCCCATCACGTCATCCAGCGACCAGCGCAGCGCGGCCTGTTCGGCCGGACGGGCCTTGCGATACCACGCGTCGAGCGCACGCGAGCTGGCGATCTCTTCGGGCAGCTTGCCCTCGAAGAACGCGACCAGTTCGTCCTCGTGACGGATCAATCCTTCGCGGCGCTGCCTTGCCTCGATGCCCAGCGCCTCTTCCAGCACGCGCTGGTTCGCGCGCACGAAATCCGCGGCCGCTCCTGCGCGTCCTGCGCCCGCGGCACTTGACCGTCCATGATCGGCGCCGTCGATGTCGCCGCGCACCAGCGCCTCGCGCAGGAAGATCGCGTGCGCCAGCGCCGGGTCCTGCTGCTGGAAGGTGACCGGCCGCTTCTCCACCAGCACCAGGCCGAACAGGCTGACCTGTTCGTACGCCACCACGCAGCCGCGCTTCTTCGACCAGTGCGCATCGCGGCAATGGATGCGCAACAGATGCGCCGCCTGCTGCTCGATCCACAACGGCTCCACCCGCGCATTCGCCATGCCCCACACGCGGCCGCCCACGTCGAGGATCTGCGCGGAGAAGATCCAGTTGGGTGGTGCCTTCGACAGGGCCGAACCGGGAAACACCTGGAACTTGCGCTCGCGCGTGCTCTGGTAGATGCCCTTCTCGTCCTTGCGGCCGACCTGGGTGGGCAGGCCGGCCAACAGGCTGCGATGGACCGCTTCGAAGAGGCGATCCATCGCAGCTTGCTGATCAATAACTCGTTCTTCGCGTTCGCCTCCTCTCCCCTCCGGGGAGAGGATTGCGACCGCAGGAAGTCCCCTTTTCGGGAAGGTGAGGGGCGGGTGCTCGCGCGAAGCCTCCCTGCCTTTGCTTTTCTTTCCGAGCTTTGATGCACCAGCCTGTGAAGTCTTCCGCGACCCCGCTCCCTCACCCCAACCCTCTCCCCGCAGGGGAGAGGGAGCAAGGCGCCAGCCCAGCTCTTCAACGACCAGCAGCAACTGCCGATGCAGCTCGCGCCATTCGCGCATGCGCATGAAGCTGAGGAAGTGTCGCGAGCACCAGTCGCGCAGCTTCGACTGGGTCAGTTCCTCGTGGGCGTCGTGATAGGCCCGCCACAGGTTCAGCACGCCGATGAAGTCGGACTTCGGGTCGGCGAACACGGCGTGCGCGGCATCGGCCTGCTGGCGTGCATCGCCGGGCCGCTCGCGCGGGTCCTGGATGCTGAGGAAGGCGACGATGACCAGCAGCTCGCGCAACGCATGCAGTTTCTCGCCTTCGACCAGCATGCGCGCCAGCTGCACGTCGATCGGCAGCCGCGCCAGCGTGCGGCCGATCGCGGTGAGCCTGCGCGCCTCGTCGATCGCGGAAATCTCGGTGAGCCGGCGGAAGCCGTCGGCGATCACGCGCGGGTCGGGCGCTTCCAGGAACGGGAACTCATCGACCTCGCCCAGCTTCAGCGCCAGCATGCGCAGGATCACGTTGGCCAGCGACGAGCGCAGCAGCTCCGGATCGGTGAACGCGGCGCGGCCGGCGAAATCGGCTTCGTCGTAGAGGCGATAGCAGACGCCAGGTCCGACGCGGCCGCAGCGGCCCTTGCGCTGGTCGGCGGCGGCCTGCGAGATCGGTTCGACATGCAGCCGCTCGAGCTGGCTGCGCTGGCTGTAGCGCTTGACCCGCGCGGTGCCGGTGTCGATCACGTAGCGGATGCGCGGCACCGTGAGCGAGGTCTCGGCGACGTTGGTGGCCAGCACCACGCGGCGCTTCACGCCGGGCTTGAACACGCGGTCCTGGTCGCCGGCGGAAAGCCGCGCGTACAGCGGCATGATCTCGGTCTCGCGGTATTGCCGGCGCGACAGCAGCTGGTGCGCGTCGCGGATCTCGCGCTCGCCGGGCAGGAACACCAGCACGTCGCCGCGCGGATCGTCGCGGGTGATTTCGTCGAGCACGGCGGCGATGTGTTCGGCGCTGCCCTGCTGCATGCCCTTGCCTGCGGCTTCCACCGGCCGCCAGCGCAACTCCACCGGGTACGCCCGTCCTTCCACCTCGACCACCGGCGCGCCGCCGAAGTGTTCGGCGAACCTTGCGGTGTCGATGGTCGCCGAGGTGACGATGATCTTCAGCTCCGGCCGCTTCAGCGCCAGACGCTTGAGGTAGCCGAGCAGGAAGTCGATGTTGAGGCTGCGCTCGTGCGCCTCGTCGATGATGATGGTGTCGTAGGCACTCAGCCACGGATCGCCCTGGGTCTCGGCGAGCAGGATGCCGTCGGTCATGAATTTGATCAGGCTGCGCTCGGACACCTGGTCGTTGAAGCGCACCTGGAAACCCACGACCTCGCCCAGCGGCGTTCCCAGTTCCTCCGCCACGCGGCGCGCCACCGAGCGCGCGGCCAGCCGACGCGGCTGGGTGCAGCCGATCATGCCCGCTTCGCCGCGGCCGGCGGCCAGGCACAGCTTCGGCAACTGGGTGGTCTTGCCCGAACCGGTCTCGCCGGCGATCACCACCACCTGGTGTTCGCGGATCAGCTTGACGATGTCCTCGCCGCGCGCGCTGATCGGCAGCGACTCGTCCAGCCGGATTTCGGGCTTGGCCGCGGCACGGTCGCGGCGTCTGGCCGCGGAGCGCTCGATATCGGCGGCCAGCGCCCCCATCTTCTTTTCGTCGGGTCGGCGCGACAGCGTGCGCCAACGTCCCAGCAGGCGACCGAAGTCGCGACTGCACACCGCATCCAGCTGCCGGCGCAAGGTGCGCAAGCCTGGATCGGCAGCGGGATCGGATGCGGGCGCGCAGTGGTCGTTCATCGAACTGCGCATGATAGCCGGTGGCACGCCTCGACCCGATAGTCGGCGACTATCGCCAACATCCGAAGGATTCATTTCCCGCGCGAGCGCCGAGCCACTACCGTTGATTCATTGCATCCACCCCCAAAGGAGCACGCCATGGCCATTTCCATCGGTATCGCCAAGAAGGACCGCGAAGCGGTCGCCAAGCACCTGTCCAAGCTGCTGGCCGACACCTACTCGCTGTACCTGAAGACGCACAGCTTCCACTGGAACGTCACCGGCCCGCAGTTCAACAGCCTGCACCTGATGTTCGAGACCCAGTACAACGCGCTGTGGCTGGCCGCCGACGAGGTCGCCGAGCGCATCCGCACACTGGACGTGTTCGCGCCCGGTTCCTACAGCCAGTTCGCCGAGCTCAGCTCGATCAAGGACGAGCCCGGCGTGCCGGACTGGCAGGAAATGGTCGGCCAGCTGGTCGAAGGCCACGAGATCGTCGCCGCCACCGCCCGCGACGCCCTCAAGGCCGCCAACGCCGCCGGCGACGACGGCACCGCCGACATGGTCACCGGCCGCCTCAAGGAACACGAGAAGACCGCCTGGATGCTGCGCTCGCTGCTGCGCTGATTTGCGCGTGGCATGAACGAAAGGGCCCGTCGATGACGGGCCTCTTCTGGCGACGTGCCGGGTCGCCTCAGCACGTGATCCCCACCCGTGGCTCGGTTGGAGCGCACTTTGCCCGCGAGAGTTTTTGTCCTCCGGCTCACTTGAATCGAGGCATTTGGCTGCGCCAGGCGAGCGACTCTCCGCCCAGTCGCGTTACCGCCGGCAGCGGATGCGTCCGGCATCGGTCACCCCGACGTCCCGGTCCGTCACCGCCTGCATGCCGCCACCCGCCATGACCTCACGCTGACTGCGGCGGCGCAGCATGATTGGCCGATGGCGTCACATTCGGTAAGCTCCTGCGGTTAAACCGCCTGTCGCGCAGGCCTTGCCGGGAACCTTCTTGAGCGCCACCGCAGCCATCCCACACAGCCGGTTCCCCCTGTTCAGCGCCATCGTGCTCGCGCTGCTGGCGGCGGCGCTGAACATCGCGCTGTGGTGGGGGGGCAACTACCCGCACGGGCCGGACGACTGGCACGGCAAGATCAGCGGCTTCGCGGTGTCGTTCTTCCAGCGCTACCAGAGCCCGTTCAAGCAGAGCTACCCGAGCGACGAGGAGCTCGGCGCCGACCTCAAGCTGCTGCACCGCTACACCGACCACATCCGCACCTACACCATGCAGCAGAACCCGCAGGTGTACCGGCTGGCACAGCAGCAGGGGTTGAAGGTGATGGCCGGCGCGGAGATCGACAAACGGCTGGAGAACAACGAACGCGAGATCGAGTTGCTGATCGCCAAGGCGCGCGCCTACCCGGACACGATCACCCGCGTGATCGTGGGCAACGAGGTGCTGTTCCGCAACGACCTCACGCCGGAACAGATGATGGCCTACCTCGACCGCGTGCGCGCGGCGGTGCGCCAGCCCGTGTCGATCGCCGAGCCGGACTACATCTGGCTGAAGTACCCCGAGCTGGCGCAGCACGTGGACTACATCACCATCCACCTGTTTCCGTTCTGGAACGGCGTGGTGCGCCACAACGCGGTGGACGCGGCCTATGGCGCGTACGAGTCGATCGTGCAGCGATTCCCCGGCAAGCCGGTGGTGGTGGGCGAGATCGGTTGGCCGTCGAACGGCGACCGCCACGAATACGCCGACCCGTCGACCTCCAACGAGGCGATCTTCGTCCGCGACTGGATGAACCGGGCCAAGGCCGCGCACATCGAGTACTACCTGCTCGAAGCGTTCGACCAGCCGTGGAAGGAGAACCTCGGCGAAGGCCGCACCGGCGCGTACTGGGGCATCTTCAACGCCGACCGCCAACTGAAGTTCCCATTGACCGGGCCGGTGGTGGAGGACACCGCCTGGCCGTGGAAGGCGCTGGCGGCGAGCCTGCTGGCATTGCTGCCGATGATCCTGTTTGCGCGCCGCTTCAGCCGCTTCAAGCTGGTCGGAAAGTTCTTCTTCTGCGCGCTGATCCAGCTCGCCTGCGGACTGATCGTGTGGGCGGCGACGCTGCCTTTCAATTTCTACCTGAGCTGGGTCGACTGGACCATGCTCACGCTGCTGTTCCCGGCGCAGATCGCGATCCTGGCGATCCTGCTGATCAACGGCTTCGAGTTCACCGAGGTGCTGTGGCGGCCGAAGTGGATGCGCCACGCCGGCATGCTGAAGCCGGATCATCCGGACCAGCAGCCGTTCGTGTCGATCCACCTGGCCTGCTACAACGAGCCGCCGGAGATGGTGATCGTCACGCTCGATTCGCTGGCCGCGCTGGATTACCAGAACTACGAAGTGCTGGTGATCGACAACAACACCAAGGACCCGGCGGTGTGGGAGCCGGTGCAGGCGTATTGCGAAAAGCTCGGCAAGCGCTTCCGCTTCTTCCACCTGGCGCCGTGGCCAGGCTACAAGGCCGGCGCACTGAACTTCGGCCTGAAGGAAACCGCGCCCGAGGCCGACGTGGTGGCGGTGATCGACGCCGACTACGAGGTGCGCGCCGACTGGCTGTCCACGCTCACCGGCTACTTCCACGACCCCAAGGTCGCCGTGGTGCAGTGCCCGCAGGCGCACCGCGAGTTCGAGCAGAATACGTTCCGCCGCATGACCGCGTGGGAGTACGACGGTTTCTTCCGCATCGGCATGCACCACCGCAACGAGCGCAACGCGATCATCCAGCACGGCACCATGACGATGGTTCGGCGCAGCGCGCTGGAAGGCACCGGCGGCTGGTCGGAGTGGACCATCTGCGAGGATGCGGAATTGGGCCTGCGCCTGATGCATGCCGGTTACGACCTGGTCTACGTCGACGAACTGATGGGCAAGGGCCTGACCCCGGCCGACTTCAAGGCGTACAAGAGCCAGCGCTACCGCTGGGCCTTCGGCGCGATGCAGATCCTCAAGGGCCGCTGGCACTGGATGACGCAGAAGGGCCCGCTCTCGGCCGGCCAGCGCTTCCACTTCCTCACCGGCTGGTTCAGCTGGTTCGCCGACGCGCTGCATCTGATCTTCACCCTGATGGCGCTGTTCTGGACCGCGGGCATGGTCGCCTTCCCGCAGTACTTCAGCCTGCCGATGCAGCTGTTCCTGATCCCGGTGATCGGCTTCTTCTTCGCCAAGGCGATCTTCGGCATCGTGCTGTATCGCGCCCGCGTGCCCTGCAGCTGGCGCGACACGCTGATGGCCTCGCTGGCCAGCATGGGCCTCTCCCACGCGATCGCCCGCGGCATCCTGCACGGACTGACCCGCGAGAAGACCTCGTTCGTGGTCACCGCCAAGAGCCGCCGCCTGGGCGGCAGCAACTTCGCCGCGTTCGCGCCGGTGCGCGAGGAGCTGCTGATGGCGCTGGCGCTGATGCTGTGCATCGCCGGCATGGCCGAGGCGTTCGGCACGCGTTATATCGAGGGCACGTTGTGGATGATCATCCTCGCCGCGCAGTCGATCCCCTACGTGTCGGCGGTGACCGGTGCGTGGATCGCGCATCGATCGGGCGACAAGGCCGGTTGAAATCCAGCGTGGCCCGCAGGCCCGGGCACCGAAGCCACCTGCCGGCATTCATGCGAGCCCTACGCCCATTTGGGTAAGCTGCGGCGACCTGTCATCCCGTCCAAGGACGCCCTTCGCGCATGCGCCGATGCCGCCGACGCCTGAGCCTGCTGTTGTTGCCGTTGCTTGCGCTGGCTTCGCTGGCGCACGCGGGCGTCGCGCTGCACGTGGACGGCGTGGAAGATCCGCTGAAGGCGGCGGTGATCGACCGCCTGGAGCTGTCGCAGTACGCCAAACGCGAGGTCACCGCCGCGCAGGCCGCGCGCCTGTACCAGCGCGTGCCGGAGCAGGTGCGCGCGGCGCTGCAGCCCTACGGCTACTACGACGCCAGCGTCACCGGCGAGCTCAGGCAGGTCGGCGCGGACTGGCAGGTGAACCTGCATGTGACGCCCGGCGAGCCGGTCAAGGTGACCAAGGTCGAACTGAAGCTGGATGATGCCGCCGGCAAGATCGCGCCGATCCGCCGCGCGCGCCGCGCGATCGAGCGGCTCGCCGGCAAGACGCTGAACCACGAAGCCTACGAGGAGGCGCGCGACGCCATGAGCGCGCAGCTGACCGCCAACGGCTACCTCGACGCCCGCCTGCTCACCCATCGGGTGGAGGTGAACCGCGGCGAACGGCGCGCGGTGGTCAAGCTGGCATGGGAAACCGGCCCGCGCTATCGCTACGGCCAGGTGCACTTCGAGGGCTCGCAATTCAACGAGGGCTTCCTCGACCGCTACGTTCCGTTCCAGTCCGGCGACTATTTTTCACAGGACCAGTTGCTGACCCTGCAGCAGGCCTTGAACGGCGCGGACTATTTTGCCGTGGTCAACGTGCTGCCCGACGTCGACGAGGCGAAGCACGGCGTCGTCGACGTCACCGTGCAGTTGGCCCCGGCCAAGCGCACGATCTACACCGGCGGCCCGTTCATCGGCACCGATACCGGCTTCGGCGTGCGCGGCGGCATCGAGCGGCGCTGGGTCAACCGGCGCGGGCACAAGTGGAAGAACGAACTGGTGGTGGCGCAGCGGCTGAAAACGCTCTCGACCATGTACACCATCCCGCTGCCCGGCCCGGACCAGCGCAGCTACAACGTCGGCGCGAATTTCCGCGACGCCGACACCGACACCTCGCAATCGCGGACGCTGGAGCTGGTCGGCAACGAAACGCGCCAGTGGCACGGCTGGACGCGCACGCTGGGCGTGCATGCGCTGGCCGGCACCTTCACCGTGGGCAAGCGCGGACGCGAACCGGACAACACGCCGGGCATCGAGCACGGCCGCAGCACCGAGGTGTTCGCCGAAGCCTCGCTGACCCGCAAGCAGGCCGACAACCCCGCCTTCGTGCACCGCGGCTGGTCGCTGACCCTGGCCGCGCGCAGCACCGCCGGCAGCCTGCTCTCCGACGCGAGCTTCAATCAGGTCAGCGCCGACGCCAAGTGGATCCGCGCGTTCGGAGCGAAGCAGCGCAACCGGCTGATCCTGCGCGGCAGCGCCGGCATCACCCGCACCGACGACTTCGCCGCGCTGCCGCCGCAACTGCGTTTCTTCGCCGGCGGCGACCGCTCCGTGCGTGGCTACGGCTACCAGTCGATCGGCCCGCGCAACAGCTACGACCGCGTCATCGGCGGGCGCAACCTGCTGGTGGCCAGCACCGAGGTGGAGCACTACTTCACCCGCAACTGGGGCATGGCCGCCTTCGTCGACGCCGGCAACGCCTACACCGGCACCGATTTCCGCCCGAAGATCGGCGCCGGCCTGGGCCTGCGCTGGCGCTCGCCGGTGGGCATGGTCCGGCTCGACCTCGGCACGCCGATCCACGATTCGGACCATCACGGCATCGAGTTGCACGTGGTGATCGGGCCGGATCTGTGAGCAGCCGGGATTCGGGAAAGGCTGAACTATTGACTATTGAACATGACGCTCACCACAAACACCTCACCCACCACCGCTCTCCCTGAGCGCAGGCCTGAAAGGCCGAAGTCGAAGGGCGCCCCGCGGAAGACTGCCCTTCGACTTCCTCGCTCCCCAAAGCAGCGGCCATCCATGGCCCCTCCCCGCGTGCGCTTCGCTACGCTCAGGGCGAACGGCAGTGGAAATTCCATCCGCGTAAACGGCAAGCGGAGCAGGCTGACGGCATGAAGTGGATCAAGCGCATTGCCGTCGCCGCTGTCGCGCTGCTGCTGGTGGCGACGCTGGCGTCGTGGTGGCTGCTCGGCACCGCTCCGGGCCTGCGGTTCGCCCTGGCGCGTGCGCAATCCCTGAGTGGCGGCACGTTGCAGGTGCAGCAGGCGCAGGGGCGGCTGGCCGGGCCGCTGCAACTTTCCGGCGTGCGCTACGACGACGGCCACGGCACCGTGGTGGATCTGGCCACGGTGCGGCTGGACTTGCGCTTCTGGTCGCTGCTGGGCAAGCGCGTGCACCTGACCGCGCTCGACGTGGAGCGCGTCACGGTGGCGTTGCCCGCCGCCAGCACCGATGAAAGCGCAAGCTCCGGCAGCCTGTCGCTGCATCTGCCGGTGGAGCTGATCCTGGATCGCGTGCACGTCGGCCCGATCAAGGTGACGCAGGCGGGCAAGGACGTGTTTGCCGCCGATCGGCTCGACCTGGCCGGGCGCTGGACCGACCGCGGCATCGCGCTGCGCCAGCTCGCGCTGCGCGCACCGGACGGCCATGCCGATCTCGCCGGCGAGCTGGTCTTCGGCAAGAGTTATCAAGGCAACGGCACGCTGGGCTTTGCGTGGAAAGCCGGCGACACCGATGTCGCCGGCACGCTCTCGATCCACAGCGACGGCAGGCGGGCCACGCTGGATGGCGCGCTCACCGCACCGGCGCCGATGAAGCTGCACGCCGAACTCGCCCAGGCCGGCGAATTCGGCTGGAGCGGCACGCTCGAGGCGCCGCGTTTCGACCCCGCGCCGCTGCTCGGCGAAGGCTCGCTGCAATCGCTGGCGTTCTCGCTCGCGGGGCACGGCGACCGCCACGGCGGCACGCTCGAAGGCCAGCTCGACCTGAACCAGTACCGCGTGCTGCTGCAGCCGCTGCGCGCGCGGTTCGACCCCGACTACCACACGCTCACGCTCGAACGACTCCGGCTCCGCTCGCCGCGCTTCAAGGGCAACGTGGAAGCGAGCGGCACCGTGCAGCTGGACGCCAAGCCGCTCGCCGCCAACCTGCAGATCGGCTGGACCGACCTGCAACTGCCGGCCGAGCTGGCTGGTCGGGAGTTGGCCAGCCACGGCCAGCTCAAGGCCACGGGCAGCGTCGACGCGTACCGCGTGCAAGGCAATCTCGCGCTGGGTCCGCCCGGCAAGCTGGCGCAGCTGGCGTTGGAACTGGACGGCACGCCGCAGCGCTTGCAGGTGCGCACGCTCGACCTGAAACAAGCCAAGGGCCGGCTCCAGGCGCACGGCGAGCTGACCTTGCAACCGGGGCTGGCGTGGCAGGCCGAGGTCCGCGCCGAGGCCTTCGATCCTGGCCAGTTGCTGGCGCACTGGGACGGCGCGCTCGATGCCGACATCGCCAGCCAGGGCCGGCGCACGGCCGACGGACTCGACGCCACGCTGGACATCCGCAAGCTCACCGGCAACCTGCGCAAGCGCGCGGTCAGCGGCCACGGCAAGCTGCACCTGTCGCCGCAGCGGGTGCTGGACGGTCGGCTGGAACTGGCCTCCGGTCCCAGCTCGCTGCAACTGACCGCGCGGCCCGGCGCCAGCAACGACGCCGAACTGCAACTGGCGATCGCCTCGCTCGGCGACTGGCTGCCCGATGCCAGCGGCCGTCTGGACGGCCATTTGCGAATCCAGGGCAAGCTGCCGAAGCTCGGCATCAACGGCCAGCTGCACGGAGAGGCGTTGGCCTGGCAGCAGCAGCGCGCACGGCGCCTGCGCCTGATCGTGGGGCTGCCGGACATCAGCCGCGTGGCCGGCAAGCTGGACCTGCAACTGGATGACACTACCGTGCAGGGGCTGACATTCCAGGATATCCACGCGCTGGCCGAAGGCAGCGATTCCAACCATCGGCTCGAAGTGCAGGCGCGCGGCAGCCAGCTGTCCGGCACGCTCGACCTGCACGGCGCGCTCGCCGGTTCGCGCTGGAGCGGCACGCTGTCGACGCTGAATCTGGAACCCCAGGGCCTGCCGCCGTGGCGTCTGCAGCATGCCACCCAGCTCGGCTACGACGATGGCGCGATGCAGCTTGCCGACCTGTGCCTCACCGCGGGCGACCCACTGCTGTGCGCCAGCGCGCGCCGCGACAAGGCCGGCAACCTCGACGCCAGCTATCGGCTGCAGGCCCTGCCGCTGGCGCTGCTGCTGAACGCCACCGGCGAAGCCGACCTGCCGCTGCGCGCCGACGGCGACATCGAGGGCAGCGGCAAGATCCACCGCAGCGCGGCCGGTGCGCTGAGCGGCCAGGCGTCGATCGGCTCGGCACACGGTGCGATCAGCTATACCGACGACGCACGCGCGCCGCTGCTGCGCTACGACCGCCTGCAGCTCGACGCCAATCTCGCGCCGCAGCGCCAGCAGATCGACCTGCATGCCGCGCTGAACGATGGCGGCCGCATCGACGGTCAGCTCGGCATCGCCGGCGCGCAACAGGCGCTGAGCGGCCAGCTGGAATTGCACCTGGGCAACCTCGCCTTCGTCGAGTTGCTCAGCCACGAACTGGCCAACGTGAAGGGCCGCGCCGACGGCCGCTTCCAGTTCGCCGGCAGCCTGGCGCAACCGCTGTTGACGGGCCAGGCCGAGCTGGGCGATTTCACCGCGGAGATTCCCGCCGCCGGGCTGACCCTCGCGCAGGGACAACTCCACGTGACCACGTTCGACGGACAGCAGTTGCAGATCCGCGGCAGCGTGCAGTCGGGCAAGGGCAGTGTCGCGGTGGACGGCAGCGCCAGCCTCGACGGCGCCCTGCCCACGCGACTCACCATCAAGGGCAGCCAGTTCACCGCGGTGGACATCCCGGCGGCCAGCGTGGTGCTCTCGCCCGACCTGCTCGTGCAGCAAGGCGCCAACGGCATCGACATCACCGGCGCGGTGAGCCTCGACCGTGCACGGGTGAACGTGGACAAGCTGCCCGGCGCCGGCGCCAGCGCCGCCTCGCCCGACGTGGTGGTGGTGGACGCCCGGCAGGCGCAGGGCGCCGCCAGCGGCACGCCGTTGAACGCGATGGTCAAGGTCAACCTGGGCGAGCAGACCCACGTCACCGGCATGGGCCTGGACGGCCGCCTCAGCGGCGTGCTGACGGTGATCGAAAAGCCTGGCCGCGCCACCATCGGCCAGGGCCAGATCGCGGTGAACGGCACCTACCGCGCGTACGGACAGGACCTGCAGATCCAGCGCGGCCAGCTGCTGTTCGCCAGCACGCCGATCGACAACCCCGGCCTGAACATCCGTGCGGTGCGCAAGCTCAACCCCAACGCCACCATCGACGAGGGCCAGGAAGTGGGCCTGTACGTCTCCGGCACCGCGCAGCGGCCGATCCTCACAGTGTTCTCCAACCCGGTGATGGAGCAGTCCGACGCGCTGTCGTACCTGATCACCGGCAAGCCGCTGTCCGAGGTCAAGGGTGGCGAAGGCAGCATGGTCAGCGCCGCGGCGCAGGCGCTGGGTTCGGCGGCGGGCGACCTGCTCGCCAAGCGGATCGGCTCGCAGCTGGGGCTGGACGACATCGGCGTGTCCAGCAATGAGGCGCTCGGCGGCAGTTCGGCGTTCACCGTCGGCAAGTATCTTTCGCCGCGGCTTTATCTCAGCTACGGCGTGGGCCTGTTCGAGCCGGGCGAGGTGATCACCCTGCGCTATCGGCTGAGCAAGCGCTGGAACCTGGAGGCGCAGCAGGCCACCGAGTTCAGCCGCGCCAGCCTCAACTACCGGCTCGAAAGATAGGGCCGCCGCGGCCGCCGACGGATTGCCGCGGCGGCAGACGGCCCTGGCCCGGCCCGCTAGAATGGCGGGTGCTGCGGCAATCACGTCCGCACCGTTTCGGAAAACCATGCGCCTCTACCTGCAATCCGTGCCCGGCAGTACCGACACGCCGCGCTATGTCCAGATCACGCTGGAGCAGGATCTGCTCGGCGGCTGGACGCTGTACCGCGAGTCGGGCACCCAGGGCGGGCGCGCCACCATGAAGCGCGAGCAGTTCCTGGAACGCGACGCGGCCATTGCCGCGTTCGAGAAGACCCGCGACGCGCAGCTCAAGCGCGGCTTCCGCCTGATGTTCGCCCAGGGCCAGGAAGGCCCGTACGGGCGCTGAAATCCCTCACCGTTGATTGCCATGCCCGATGCCCTGAACAACGACCGCTTCCTGCGCGCGCTGCGCCGCGAGCCCACCGACACCACGCCGATCTGGGTGATGCGCCAGGCGGGCCGCTACCTGCCCGAGTACCGCGCCACCCGCGAGCGCGCCGGCAGCTTCATGGGCCTGGCGCAGAACCCGGAATACGCCTGCGAAGTGACCCTGCAACCGCTGCGGCGTTTCGACCTCGACGCGGCGATCCTGTTTTCCGACATCCTCACCATTCCCGACGCGATGGGCCTCGGCCTCTCGTTTGCGCACGGCGAAGGCCCGCAGTTCGCGCGCCCCGTCCGCACCGCGGCGGACATCACCCGGCTCGCCGTGCCGGACATGGATGGCGAACTGCGCTACGTGATGGACGCGGTGCGGCTGATCCGCCGCGAACTGCACGGCCGCGTGCCGTTGATCGGTTTTTCCGGCAGCCCGTGGACGCTGGCCTGCTACATGGTCGAGGGCCACGGCTCGCGCGATTTCGCCACGCTCAAGACGCTGTGCTGGAACGAGCCGAAACTCGCCCACCAGCTGCTCGACACGCTGGCCCAGGCGGTGACCGCCTACCTGCTCGCCCAGGCCACGGCCGGCGCGCAGGCGCTGATGATCTTCGACACCTGGGGCGGCCTGCTCGGCCCGGCGCCGTTCCGCGAGTTCTCGCTGCGCTACATGACGCGGATCGTGGCCGCGCTGAAAGAGCACGCCGCTTCGCGCGAACTGCCGGTGATCCTGTTCTCCAAGGGCGCCCATGGCCAGTTGGCGGCGCTGGCCGACAGCGGCTGCGCGGCGCTTGGCGTGGACTGGACGGTCGACCTGGCCGACGCGCGTGCCGCCGTGGCGGGCCGCGTGGCGCTGCAAGGCAACCTCGATCCGGCGATCCTGCGCGCCAGCCCGGCGGTGATCCGCCGCGAGGCCCGCGCGGTGATGGACAGCTACGGCAACCACCCCGGCCACGTGTTCAACCTCGGCCACGGCATCACCCCGGAGGTCGATCCCGAGCACGTCAAGGTGCTGGTGGACGAGGTGCACGCCTACGGGCGCACGCTGCGCGCCTGATCGAGGACCGGCGCGCGCGCGGCACTCAAGATCGGCGACGCGACGCCGATACCCCAGTGGCATGGACCCCGGTGCGAGCAGCCAGGCCGCGGCCTGCGGCAGGCCGAATGCCTCGCGGCCCGGCATGAGATGCGCGGCAGTCGCACATCCGCCCGCATCCCGCGTACCGTGTGCGTCATCGACCCAACGAGCAGCTGCATGAAGGCCATCGAACAACTGCGAATCAACGGCGGCCTGCCCAGCCCGAAGGGTGTGGCGCTGGCGATCATGCAGATCAGTCGCCGCGACGACGCGACGCTGGAGGAAATCAGCCGCCTGGTGCAGA
Organism: Rhodanobacter sp. UC4437_H4; assembly: GCF_052978425.1. Taxonomy (NCBI): domain Bacteria; kingdom Pseudomonadati; phylum Pseudomonadota; class Gammaproteobacteria; order Lysobacterales; family Rhodanobacteraceae; genus Rhodanobacter; species Rhodanobacter sp. UC4437_H4. The sequence goes on along the minus strand of NZ_CM129673.1, from coordinate 3,195,588 downwards.
GCGACCCGGTCACCAGCGGGCGCCTGCTGCACATGGCCAACGCCGCCAGCATCGGCGGCCGCCCGCTGGCCAGCATCCCCGAGGCGATCATTCGCCTCGGCCTGGCCGCCGTGCGCCAGCTGGCGATGGGTTTCTCGCTGGTCGACCAGTACCGCAGCGGCGCCTGCAAGAGCTTCGACTACCCGCGCTTCTGGTCGCACTCGCTGCTGATGGCGGTGGCCATGCAGGAGCTCGGCAAGCGGGTGCGGCTCGCGTCGCCGGATGAGCTGTTCGCCTGTGGCCTGCTCGCCCGCATCGGGCAGCTGGCGCTGGCCACGCTGTACCCCGAGGAATACGCGCAGCTGCTGCAACGCGGCGGAGAGACCACGGTGGAGGCGGAGCGGCAACTGCTGCACGTCGACCACAACGAACTCACCGCGGTGATCCTCGAAGACTGCGGCATCCCGCGGGCACTGGCCGAGCCGGTGTTCTTCCACGAAAACGTCGAGTCGGCCAGCTTCGCCGAGGGCTCGCGTCCGTACCAGCTCACCCGGCTGTTCCACCTGGCCAGGCGGCTGGCCGACCTGAGCCTGGCGCCGGACGAGCAGCGTACCCAGCACATCGGCGAGCTGATGCTGCTGGGCGGCAAGATCGGCCTGGACGCCGGCGAACTCGGCATCCTGCTCGACCAGGTGCATGCGCAATGGCACGACTGGAGCGCGGTGCTGCAAGTTCCCGACGACAACGTGTCGGCCTTCACCGACCTGGTCGCCACCCCGGCCCCCGCCGCTGACAACGCGCCCGCCGTGGAGGTCTCGCGCGTGCTGTGGGTGGCCAGCGCGGCGCCGGTGCGCGCGATGCTGGCGGAGATCCTCGGCGGCATGCCCGATCAGGTGGTGCACTCGGCCGGAAGCGGCGAGGAAGGCCTCGCGCTGGCCGTGCAGCTGATGCCGCAGGTGGTGATCGCCGACTCGCGCATGCCCGGGCTGGACGGCTGGGCGCTGTGCCGCGCGCTGCGCGCCACGCCGTGGGGCCAGTCGATCTACCTGATCGTGCTGGCCAGCGTGACGTCCGAAACCGAGATCCGCCTGGCCACCGAGGCGCAGATCAACGATTGCGTGAGCCCGGCCCAGGCCGCTCGCATGTTGCCGTTGCGGATGGGCGCGGCGCGCCAGTACGTGAAGCTGCTCAACCAGTGGGAGCACGACCGCGCGCAGCTCAAGCGGTTCTCCGCCGAACTGGCGATGAGCAACCGCAAGCTGCAGCACTACGCGCTGATCGACCAGCTCACCGGCCTGCAGAACCGGCGCGCGGGGATGGAGTCGCTGGCCCAGGCGTGGAGCATGGCCGAACGCTCCGGCGATCCGGTGACGATGATGATGATCGACATCGACCGCTTCAAGGAGGTCAACGACACCCACGGCCACGCGGTAGGCGACCAGGTGCTGCTCGAAGTGGCCCGCACCATCCGCCGCTCCGCGCGCAAGGAGGACGCCGTGTGCCGCATGGGGGGCGAGGAGTTCCTGGTGATCTGCCGCAATGCCGACTTGTCCTCCTCATTGCACGCGGCCGAGCGCCTGCGCAAGGCGGTGGCCGGCCTGCGGGTGGCCGTCGAGGACCAGCAACTGGGCGTGACGATCAGTATCGGCCTGGCCGCGCGCGAGGACGGCATGGCCGACCCCGGCGCCCTGGTCAACGCCGCCGACAAGGCGCTTTACGCGGCCAAGAAGAAGGGTCGCAACCGCACCTGCCGCTACGAGGACGGCAAGCTTTACCTGGAAGGCTGAGCGCGACGCCTCAGGGCGTGCCGGCGAACGCGTGATCCAGCCAGTCGTGCATCAGCCGGTAGCTGCGCGCCGCGGCCGCGGCGTCGTAGCGGCAGCCGGGCGAGTTCTCGCCGACCTCGGTGAAGCAGTGCACCGCGTGGCCGAGCACCACGAACTGCCAATCGGCGGGGCTCATGCGCATCTCGTCCATGAACTTGCCTGCGTCCGGCATGGTGCCCTTGTCGTCGGCGCCGTTCATCGCCAGCACGCGCGCCTTGATGTGTTTGGCCAGCATCGGATCGTCGGTGGCCAGCCCGCCGTGGAACGACACCACCGCCGCCACGTCAGCGCCGCTGCGCGCCAGGTCGAGCACCGCCGAGCCGCCGAAACAGAAACCGATCGCCGCCAGCTTCGCGGGATCGAGCGGCGCGCCGGCGACCTGTGCCTTCAATTGCTCCAGCGCCACGCCGATCCGCTTGCGCATCAGCGCGCGATCGCCATACAGCGGCTTCACCGCGGCCTGCGCCTGCGCATTCGTGGTCGGGCGCACGTCCGCACCGTACATGTCGGTGAGCAGGATCACGTAATCCTTGCCGGCGATCATCTCGGCCTTCTTCACGGCCGCGTCGTTCACGCCGTACCAGTTCGGCACCATCACCAGGCCGGGGCGTTTGACCAGCGTGGCGTCGTCGTAGACCAGCACGCTGTGGAAACGGGTGCCGTCCTGCGTCCATTCGACCGGGCGATGCACCATCTTCGCCTGGACGGCGAGGCTTGATCCGGCAAGCAACAGCAGACAGCAGAGTCGGGCGATGCGCATGGTCGATCCTCCGGTGGCGTTACGCTGCCCTCCCCTGCGCGTTCCCGAGGAACCTCCTTCGGTCGCAGGCGAGGGCAAAGATCTAAAGTCCTGCGGCGTGATCCGACAGGCGCCGCTTCAACGGCGCCAGCCGATCGAGCAAGCGCACGCCGACGGCGCGCGCGGCGACCAGCGGCGGCGACTGCCAGGCGTAGATGCGCGCGAGCGCGTCGAAGCCGAGCGCATCCAGCGTGTCGGCGCTGCGCCGGCGCCGCGCATAGCGACGCAGCACGTGTTCAGCGCCGATGTCGCGGCCTGCCGCACGCGCCTGGACCAGGGTGTCGCGCAGCTCGGCCACGTCGCGCAGGCCCAGGTTGACGCCCTGCCCGGCCAGCGGATGCACCGCATGCGCGGCGTCGCCCAGCAGCACGAAGCGCTCGGCCTGGTAACGCTCGGCCAGTTGCAGCTTCAACGGAAACGCGGCGCGCGCCGTGCTGCCGGTAATCCGGCCCAGGCGGAAATCGCTGGCGGCGCCGAGCTCGTCGCAGAAGCGCCGGTCGTCCAGCGCCAGCACGCGCTGCGCCTCGGCCTCGGGCAGCGACCACACGATCGAGCTGCGCCCGTCGGCCAGCGGCAACAGGGCGAGCGGGCCGCCCGGCAGGAAGCGCTGCCACGCCGTATCTTCATGCGCGCGCTCGGTGTCTACATGCGCCACCACCGCACGCTGCGCGTAATCGCGCCCGCGCGTGCCGATGCCGGCCAGCTGGCGCAGCGGCGAGCCGGCGCCGTCGGCGGCCACCAGCACGGCAGCAGGCAGCGTCGCGCCATCGGCCAGTTGCAACTGGATGCGATCGTCGCGCGCCTCGAAAGCCGTCACTTCGGCCGGACACAGCCGGCGGACACCAGCTGTTTCCAGCGCCTGCCACAGCGTCCATTGCACCAGGCTGTTCTCGACGATGCAGCCGAGCAGGTCGCGACCTTCCGCAGCGGCATCGAAGTCGATCGACGCGCCGCTGGCGTCGTCCCACACGTGCATGCGCCGGTAGACCGAGGCACGCGCCTGGTGGATGGACGTCCAGACGTCCATGTCATCCAGCAGCGCGATCGACGAGGGCGCCAGCCCGACCACGCGCAAGTCCACCTCGGCATCTGCGCACCACGGCCGCGGCGCCCGTGCTTCCAGCAGGGCGACGCTGAAGCCCGCGCGGGCCAGCGCGAGTGCAGCCGCCGCGCCGACCATGCCGCCGCCGACCACGGCCACGTCGAGTGCCGCGGCGCGGCGGCGCGGGGCGACCTCGCCGATGGCGGCGTTCATGGCACCCGCTCCAGCACGGCGCGCGGCGGCGTACCGCGAAAGCCCATGCCGCGCCGCGCCAGCGCCCGCTGCAGCGGCGGCAACCGGTCGCAGGCCAGCAAGGCCAGCGAGCGCAGCGGCGCCAGCAACGGTTGCCGCAGGCAGGCCAGTTGCACGAGGCCGTGGCTCATCGCCATGGTGCCTTCGCGATCCGGCGCGCGGCGTGCCGCATAGCGGGCGAGCATGTCCGCGTCGCCGGGATCGGCCTGCGCGGCCACCAGCTCGGCCAGGGTCAGCGCATCGCGCAAGCCCAGGTTGAAGCCTTGCGCGCCGATCGGATGCACGGTTTGCGCGGCATTGCCGATCAGCACCGCGCGCGATGCGATCAATTGCGCCGCCGCGACGCGGTGGATCGCGTAGGGATGGCGCCTGCCCGGTCGGCTCAGTCGCCCCAGGCGCCAGCCGAAGCGTTGCTGCGCCAGCTCGATGAAGGCGGCGTCATCCAGTGCGGCCACCGCAGCCGCTTCGTCCGCGGCCACCGTCAACACCAGCCCGCAGCGGCGTTCGGCCAGCGGCAGCAAGGCGATCGGACCGGCATCGGAAAAACGCTCGAAGGCACGGCTGGCGTGATCGCGCTCGGGGGTGACGGTGCAGACGAACAGGGTCTGCCGGTAATCGTGGTGCTCGGCGTCGATGCCCAGTTGCGTGCGCACGAACGAGCCGGTGCCGTCGGCGCCGACCAGCAGCGGCGTGTCGATGTGGCGTGTGCCGTCGGCGGTGTTGACCTGCGCGCGCCAACCGCCAGCCAGCGGTTCGAGCGCGGACAGCGTGGCGGGGGCGAGCCGGGTCAGCCGGGTACAGGCGTCGAGCCGGCGCAGCAGGGCCGCGCCGAGTTCGCGCGCCGGCAGGGTCCAGCCCAGCGCGTCGACGCCTTGCTTGTCTGCGTCGATGCGCGCGCTGCCGAATTCACCGGCACGGCTGACCCGGATGTGCCGGATCGGCGTGGCGCGGGCGGCAGCGTGCTGCCATACGCCGATCGCGTCGAGCCCGTTGACGGTGGCCCTGGCCAGCGCGAGGTTGCGCTCGTCGTAGCTGGGCTGCGCATCGGCGCGCGGCGCGGCGGTCTCGACCAGGGTGGCGGCGACACCGGCCGCGTCCAGTGCGATCGCCAGGCTGGCACCGACCAGGCCGCCGCCGACGATCAATACGCTGCCGCAAACAGGGGAGCCGGAGGGATTCATGCCACGGATGATACGCGTCGACGCCGCACCGACGCATCGGGCCGGCCGCATTGGGCTAAACTTGCACGCCTGTATCCCGCAGCGCCGCACGGAGTTCCCATGGCAACCTCAACGACCCGACGCCTGGTCATCTTCCTGGGCTTGGCCCTGGTGATGGGCGTCACCCGCTTCCACCCCTCGCTGCTGCATCATGCGTTGTGGGACGCTTCGTGGGGCGTGTTTTTCCTCGCCGGCTTCTGGTTGCGCGGCCAGGGCCGCTGGGCCTTCCCGCTGCTGATGGCGGAAGCCGTGCTGGTGGATTACCTCGTGATCAGCGGCCAGGGCATCGACTTCTGGAGCCATTACTGCGTATCCCCGGCCTACTGGTTCCTGCTGCCGTCCTACGGTGCGCTGTGGCTGGGTGGCAGCTGGCTGGCGAAACACCAGCAGGGCCTGAACCTGCGTACGCTGGGCCTCGCGGCCGGCACGCTGCTGGTGGCCGAGGGCGTCTGCTACCTGATCTCCAACGGCAGCTTCTACTGGCTCAGCGCCAGCGTTCCCGCGCCGCGCAGCCTCGGTGCGTGGTTCGGCAACCTTGGCGACTGGTACCTGCCGTTCCTCACCGGCACCGCCGTCTACGTGGGGCTGGGTGCGCTGCTGCATGCGCTGGCAACCCAGCTGACGCACGCCGCGCCGCGCAGCAACCACGCCAGGCACTGACGTGGGCAACCGCCTCTCGCGGATCTACACGCGCACCGGCGACGATGGGTCGACTGGCCTCGGCGACGGCTCGCGCGTCGGCAAGGATTCGCCGCGGGTCAACGCCTACGGAACGGTCGACGAGCTCAACAGCACGATCGGCATGCTGCTGGCCGCCGATGGCGTCACCGACGAGGTGCGCGAGGTACTGACCCAGGTGCAGCATGACCTGTTCGACCTCGGCGGCGAGCTGTGCATCCCCGGCATGGCGATGGTCAACGACAGCGACATCGAACGGCTCGAGCACATCCTCGACCGGCTCAACGAGCCGCTGCCGCCGCTGAAGGAGTTCATCCTGCCCGGTGGCGGCATGGCCGCGGCCTGCGGCCACCTGGCGCGCACCGTGTGCCGCCGCGCCGAGCGCGAGGTGATCGCGCTGGCGCGGGTGGAGGATATCCGCCCCCAGCCGCAGCGCTACCTCAACCGGCTGTCGGACCTGCTGTTCGTGATCTCGCGGGTGCTGGCGCGCGCCAGCGGCCACGGCGAAGTGCTGTGGCAGCACGAGCGCCGCCCCAAGCCCAAACCCTCCGCCTGAGCTGCCGCATGCTGCGGCTGTACACCCATTCCGCCTGCCTGCGGCACGATCCGGGGCCGGGCCACGTGGAACGGCCGGCGCGACTGCATGCGGTATTGCAGGCACTCGATCACGACCGCTACGCCGCGCTCGACCGTGTCGAGGCACCGCCGGCCACCCGCGAACAGCTGCTGCGCGTGCACGACGCGGGACACATCGGCGAAGTCCTGCTCGGCGCGCCGGCGGGCGAAATGCTGGCGCTGGACCAGGACACCGTGATGGGCCCCGGCTCGACCGAGGCGGCCCTGCACGCTGCGGGCGCCGTGGTGGCGGCGGTCGATGCGGTGCTCGGCGGCAGCGCGCAACGCGCTTTCTGCGCGGTGCGCCCGCCCGGCCACCACGCCACGCGCGAGCGGGCGATGGGCTTCTGCCTGTTCGACAACGTCGCGGTGGGCGCCGCCCACGCGCTGGCCGCGCACGGGCTCAAGCGGGTCGCCATCGCCGATTTCGACGTGCACCACGGCAACGGCACGCAGGACATCTTCGAACGCGAGCCGCGCGTGCTGTTCGCCTCCAGCCACCAGTCGCCGCTGTACCCGGACAGCGGCCACGAGGACGAGCGCGGCTGCGGCAACATCGTCAACGGCGTGTTGTCGCCCGGCGCCGGCTCGCATGAATTCCGCGAACTGTGGGATGCCGTGCTGCTGCCGCGCCTGCACGCGTTCCGGCCGCAATTGCTGCTGATCTCGGCCGGCTTCGACGCCCACGCCAACGACCCCCTGGCCGACATCCGGCTGAGCGAGGAAGACTACGCCTGGCTCACCGAGCGGCTGGTCGCGCTGGCCCGCCGCCATGCCGAGGGGCGCATCGTCTCCACCCTCGAAGGCGGCTACGACCTCGCCGCCCTGGCCGCCAGCGCCGCCGCCCACGTGCAGGCCCTGATGGAGTGAATCGGCGCCCGCAGCCAAGCCCGCGCTGAACGCGCGGACGCATCGGAGGGGGCGTTTCTGCTAACTTGACCAGCCTTCGAGGTCGGCAGGTTCCATCGTGACATCAACGTTTCCTCCACGTCGCCTGCTGGCAGTCGCCGCCGCGCTGGCGCTCTTCGGCGGCCAGCTTCCCGCCGCCTCCGCCGCCCCGGCGGCACGCAAGGCGCCGGACCCGGCCGACCAGAGTTGCCCGCTGGGTTCGTTCCACTGCGCACCGCGCCCGCTCAACTACGCGATGTGCCGGCCCAACGCGCTGCTGGAGTTCTACGATCCGACGCTGAGCCGGGACAGCAGCCAGCGCGCGACCGCACCGGCGCACGTCACCGCGCAGCACGTGGACAGCTCCGACCAGTCGGTCTACCACCTCTCCGGCGACGTGCTGCTGCAGCGCGCCGACCAGCAGCTGCAGGCCGATACGCTCGACTACAACGACTCGACCACCGACTACGATGCGCGCGGCAACGTGCGTTACCAGGAGGCCGGGCAACTGCTCGCCGCCTCGCACCTGCGCGGCAACACCAATGCCAGCCGCGGTGTGGCCGACGACGTGCGCTACCAGATGCTGGAATCGCGCGGCAATGGCGTGGCGCGCCAGGGACACATGCTGGATGCCGAGCGCACCCGCTATTCCATGGCCACGTATTCCACCTGCGATGTCGGCCACCACGTGTGGGAGTTCCGCGCCAAGTCGATCAGCATCGACAAGGCCAGCGGCGTGGGCGTGGCGCGCGATGCCACCATGCGCATCGGCAAGGTGCCGTTCCTGTACCTGCCGTACTTCACTTTCCCCACCGACGACCGGCGCAAGAGCGGCTTCCTCTACCCCACGCTGGGCAACACCAGCCGCGCGGGTTTCCAGCTCAGCACGCCCTACTACCTCAACCTGGCGCCGAACTACGACGCCACGCTGGACCCGCGCTACTACAGCCGCCGCGGCCCGCTGCTGGCGGGCGAGTTCCGCTACCTGGTGCCCGGCAGCAGCGGGCAGCTCAACGTGGAGTACGTGCCCGAGGACCGCGGCAAGAGCGACGGCCTGGCCGACACCACCGGCAAGTCGCGCCACCTGGTGTCCTTCTCCGACCGCACCGCCCTGTGGGACGGCTGGCGCTTCAACGGGACGTACAACCACGTATCCGACGCCAGCTACCTGTACGACTACGGCAATGCGATGTCGCACAGCCCGGTGTACAGCCTGCGCTCCGGTGCGGCGATCAGCGGCGGCGGCAAGTGGTGGGACGCCTCCTTCGGCGCCACCACCTACCAGAACACCAACCCGTTCGCGACCGACTCCGCGCTGCCTTACGGGCAGCTGCCGTATGCACTGTTCAGCGCGGAAGTGCCGCTGTCGCGCTGGCTGCAGGCCGGCGTGGACACCAGCGCGGTGATGTTCCGCAAGCCCGGCTACGTCGAGGGACAGCGCGAGGACCTCTACCCCTACCTCGCGGCCGATTTCGGCAGTGCCGCGTGGTTCGTGCGGCCGCGCCTGGCCTGGCGCTACACCGCCTACCAGCTCAGCGACGGCTACCAGGACTACGGGCGATTCGGGCGGCTCAGCGGCACGGCAGTGTCGCCATTCACCGAGCAGTCGCCGACCCGCTCGCTGCCGATCGTCAGCCTCGACTCGGGATTGATGTTCGACCGCAGCACCTCGCTGTTCGGCACGCACTACACGCAGACGCTGGAACCGCGCCTGTACTACCTCTACGTGCCGTACCGCGACCAGGACAACCTGCCGCTGTTCGACACCAACCTGATGTCGTTCGACTACTGGCAACTGTTCTCGACCAACCAGTTCTCCGGCGCCGACCGCCAGATGGACGCGAACAACGTCACCGCGGCGCTGACCACGCGCCTGCTGGACGACGATGGCGTCGAGCGGCTGTCGGCCAGCATCGGCCAGATCCGCTACCTCAGCCGGCAACGCGTGCTGGGCACCGACTGGACCGGCTCGGCCTACGTGGCCCAGCTCGACCTGCAATTGAACGACCGCTGGCGGGTGAACAGTTCCTGGCAGTGGAGCCCGAACAGCCGCGCCGTGGAGGCGGCCACGTTCGGTCTGCAGCGCCGCCTCGGCGATGCGGGCATCGTCAACCTCGCCTACCACTATCGGCGCGGCCGGCTGGAACAATACAGCGCCTCGGCGGTCTATCCGCTGTCGGACAGGTGGCGGTTGTTCGGCGCCTGGGCGTTTGCCCCGGCGATCGACACCACCTACAAGCTCCCCAGCGGCACCGTCGACGCGATGCTTGGCGTGGAGTACGACAGCTGTTGCGTCACCCTGCGGCTGGTCGACCGCAATTACGTCAACCAGTCCTACTACGGCACCACGTCGCCACCTTCCGGAAGCAACCTCAATCGGCGCGACAACGCGATCATGTTCGAAATCGTATTCAAGGGGCTGGGCTCGACCGGCGGCCAGATCGAACCGCTGCTGCGCCGTGATATTCTCGGCTATCAATAATCCATCGCCTCGGCGATCCAGGCTTTTTTCTCGATGAAGCAATTCCTTGCATCCCTCCTGCTCGCCCTGGCGATCGCCGTGCCTGCCCATGCGCAGTTGCTGCAGTCGGCCGCACCGGCGAACCAGTCGCTCGATCGCATCGTCGCGGTGGTCAACGACGACGTCATCCTGCAGAGCGAGCTGGACGACGCGGTGCGCACGATCCAGCAGCAGTACGCCGGCCGCGGGCAACTGCCGCCGATGGACGTGGTGACGCGGCAGGTGCTGAACCGGCTGATCCTGATGCGCCTGCAGGTGCAGCGCGCGCAGGAACAAGGCATCTCGGTGTCCAGCGCCGACGTCGACCGCGCGGTCCAGGGGGTGGCGCAGCAGAACCGGCTCACCCCCGAGCAGTTGCGCGCGGCGGTCGAGCAGCAGGGCGGCAGCTTCGCCGCATTCCGCAAGGAACTGAGCGACCAGATCACCGTGCAGCGGCTGCACCAGAACGTGGTGCAAAGCTCGGTCTCGGTGACCGACAGCGAGATCGACAACCTGCTCGACAGCCCCACCTACAAGGCCGGCGAAGTGCACCTGGCGCACATCCAGGTGAGCATCCCCGGTGGCGCGGACGCCGCGGCGATCCAGGCCAGCCAGGCCAAGGCCGAGCAGGCCGCCGCCGCCGTCCAGGGCGGCATGGATTTCGGCGCCGCCGCGATCCGCTACTCCGACGCTTCCGATGCACTGGAAGGCGGCGACCTCGGCTGGCGGCGCATGGACGAGATTCCGCCGGCGTTCGCCGACACGGTCGTCACGATGAAGCCGGGCCAGGTCAGCCAGATCCTGCGCGGCCCGACCGGCTTCCACATCCTCAAGCTCGTCGACCAGCGCAAGGGCGACCGCAAGATCGTCACCGAGTACCACGCGCGGCAGATCCTGATCAAGCCGAGCGAGCTGCTGAGCTCCGCCCAGGCACAGCAGAAGGCGCAGGACCTGTACCACCGCATCGTCGACAAGCACGAGGACTTCGCCGCGCTGGCGAAGGAGTTCTCCAAGGACGACACCACCGCCAACATCGGCGGCGACATGGGCTGGTTCCAGCCCTCGGCGTGGGGCGCGACGATCGCCGCCAAGCTGGCCTCGCTGAAGGACGGCCAGGTATCCGAGCCGTTCCAGAGTGAAGCCGGCTGGCATCTGCTGCAGCGCCTGGGTACGCGCCAGAGCGACCAGACCGTGGAGATCGAGCGCAACCAGGCGCGCCAGGCCATCGGCAACCGCAAGGCCGAGCAGGTCTACGACGACTACCTGCGCGACCTGCGTTCCAACGCCTACATCGAAATCCTCGTGCCGTCCCTGCGCGAGCCCGAGCAGGCGCCCGCCGACGGCGCCGCACCCCAGGCCAGCTGAGCGCGATGGCGCTCACCCGGCTGGCCGTCACCGCGGGCGAGCCGGCCGGCGTCGGTGCGGAGCTGCTGGTGCGGCTGGCCGGCACGTCGCTGGCGGCAAGCCTCGTCGCGATCACCGACCGCCACCTGCTCGAGCGCGCGGCGACACGCTGCGGCATGCACCTCGAATTGATCGACGACGACGGCGCACCGGCAGACTCCCGCGCCGCCGGCGCGCTGCGCGTGCGTCACGTGCCGCTGGCGACGAGGGAAGTGCCCGGCCACCCCGACCCGCGCAACGCGAGCCACGTGCTGGCCACCCTGGCAGAGGCCGCCGACGGCTGCATGGCCGGCCGTTATGCCGCGGTGGTCACCGCGCCACTGCAGAAGTCCTCGATCAACGATGCCGGCATCGCCTTCCGCGGACACACCGAATTCTTCGCCGAACGCGCGGGCGCCGAGGTGGTGATGATGCTGGCCAGCCCGCAGCTGCGCGTGGCGCTGGCCACCACCCACCTGCCGCTGTCGGCCGTACCGGCGGCGATCACGCCCGCATTGCTGACCCGCGTGCTGCGCATCGTGGACGCCGAACTGCGCGGCAAGTTCGGCATCGACCAGCCACGCATCGCCGTGCTCGGACTCAATCCGCATGCCGGCGAGGGCGGCCACCTGGGCCGGGAAGAAATCGATACGCTGATCCCCGTGCTGGACGTCTTGCGCGGCGAGGGCATGCAGCTGCTCGGCCCGCTGCCCGCCGACACCGCCTTCGTGCCGGCGCAACGCACGCATTACGACGCGGTGCTGGCGATGTACCACGACCAGGCCTTGCCGGTGCTGAAGAGCGAAGCGTTCGATCGCACCGTGAACGTCACCCTGGGCCTGCCCTTCATCCGCACCTCGGTGGACCACGGCACCGCGCTGGATCTGGCCGGCACCGGCCGCGCCGATCCGTCCAGCCTGATCGCCGCAGCCAACCTCGCCATGACGCTGGTGGCGCGAAGGCGAGGAGTGAGTGGAGAGGAGTGAGGAGCGAGAGAGCCGCTCGCGCACTCATCTCCCCGACCTTCCACACACTCACTCCTCACTCCTCATTTCTCACTGCTCGCTCTGCCCCATGACCGCACGCCCCAAGAAAAGCTTCGGCCAGCACTTCCTGCACGACCGCCAATGCATCGAGCGCATCGTCGCGGCGATCGCACCGCGCGACGACGATTTCCTGGTCGAGATCGGCCCGGGCGAAGGCGCCCTGACGCTGCCCCTGCTGGGCGCGGCAGGCAAGCTCACGGCGATCGAGCTGGACACGGACCTGATCCCCGCCCTGCGTGCGCGCGCCGCCACGGTCGGTGCGCTGCACGTCGTGCACGCCGACGTGCTGAAGGTCGACTTCACCGCGATGGCGCACAGTCACGGCGTGCCGCGGTTGCGGCTGGCCGGCAACCTGCCCTACTACATCTCCAGCCCGATCCTGTTCCACTGCGTCGAGCACGCGGCGGCGATCGAGGACATGCACTTCATGCTGCAGAAGGAAGTCGTCGACAGGATGGCCGCCGCACCGGGCAGCAAAGTGTACGGCCGGTTGTCGGTCATGCTGCAGCTGGCGTGCCGGGTGGAACCGCTGTTCGACGTGCCGCCGGAGTCGTTCCGGCCGCCGCCGAAGGTCGACTCCGCCGTAGTGCGACTGCAGCCGCTGTCGCCGGAACAACGGCACGACGCCGACCCGGCGCAACTCTATGCCGTGGTGAAGGCGGCGTTCGCGCAACGGCGCAAGACGCTGTCCAACGCACTCAAGCAGGTGATGGACAGCGACGCGATCCGGCGCGCCGACGTGGACCCGCGCGCACGCGCCGAGACGCTGTCGCCGGCGGATTTCGTGCGCCTGGCCAAGGTCGCTCCCGCGGCGCAGTGAAGCCGTCGCGCACGCGCCGCCCCATTGGCGAGCGCAGGCCTTACAATCCGGGCATGACCGAACAATCCCCCTACACGATCGACGTGCAGGTGCAAACCCGCTTCGTTCCCGACCAGTCCAGGCCCGGGGACAACCGTTACGTTTTCGCCTACACCATCACCTTGCGCAACGCCGGCCAGCTGCCGGCGCGCCTGCTCGCGCGGCGCTGGCAGATCACCGACGCGAACGGCAAGGTCGAGGAAGTGAGCGGCGACGGCGTGGTCGGCGAACAGCCGTGGATGCGCCCCGGCGAGGATTTCGAATACACCTCCGGCGCGGTGCTGGAGACACCGGTGGGCATCATGGGCGGCAGCTACCAGATGCTCGCCGACGACGGCACCGAGTTCGAGGCGCCGATCCCGACCTTCACCCTGTCCATCCCGCGTACGCTGCACTGATGGCCCGGGACTGACATGGCTACGTACGCCATCGGCGACGTGCAGGGCTGCTATCCCGAATTGCAACGCCTGCTGGAGAAACTGCGCTTCGACCCCGCGCGTGACCAGCTGTGGTTCTGCGGCGACCTGGTCAACCGCGGCGGGCAGTCGCTGGAAACACTGCGACTGATCCACGACCTGCGCGACTCGTGCATTGTCACGCTGGGCAACCACGACCTCAGCCTGCTGGCGATCGCGCAGCGCAAGCCGGAGGCGCAGGCGCGGGTGAACCCCGAACTGCGCGAGGTGCTGTTTGCCGACGATGCACCGGTGCTGTTTGAATGGCTGCGCTCGCAGAAGCTGATGCACCACGACGAACAGCTCGACTGGGCGATGGTGCATGCCGGCCTCGCACCGGTGTGGACGCTGCGCCAGGCATTGCGTGCCGCCCAGGAGGTCGAGCGCGAGCTGTCCAGCCCGCGCCACCCGCGCCTGCTGCGCAACCTGTTCGGCAATCGTCCCGCGCAGTGGTCGAGCCGGCTGCAGGGCCAGGACCGTTACCGCGCCACCATCAACACCATGACGCGCATGCGCTACTGCGACGTCAACGGGCGCATCGACTTCGACGCCAAGGGCATCCCCGGCACGCAGAAGCCCGGCCTGTACCCGTGGTTTGCCGTGCCCGGCATGCGTCGACGCGACGTGCGTATCGTCTGCGGCCACTGGTCGGCGCTGGGCCGATTCGACGGACTGGGCGTGCACGCGATCGACACCGGCTGCGTCTGGGGCGGCAAGCTCACCGCACTGCAACTGGACGGCGAGGGGACGCACTACATCACCGTCAACGCCGAGCCGCATCGCAAGCGGCCGCCAGGCGGCGAGGACTGAAAGGCGAGGAGTGAGTGGAGAGGAGTGAGGAGTGAGAGCGGGCCGGACAGCTTTCTCTCACTCCTCTCCACTCACTCCTGCTTTCTGTCTCAGCTCAGCTGTCCGTGACAATGCTTGTACTTCTTGCCGGAGCCGCAGGGGCATGGCTCGTTGCGGCCGACCTTGGGGCCGGCATGCTGCACCGGTTGCGCGGCCAGGTGGGCACCGTCTTCCGGGGCCGCGCCGGCATTGCCGAACGCATCGGGCGGCGCGCCGCCGCCGGTGGCGAGCATCTGCTTCTGCAGGCGCTCGGCCATGCGCTGCTGCTCGGCCTCCATCGCGGCGACTTCCTCCTCGCTGCGGATGCGGATGCGCGCAAGCATCTGCACCACCTCGGACTTGATCCGCGCCAGCATGTCGGAGAACAGCTTGAACGCCTCGCGCTTGAACGCCTGCTTCGGGTCCTGCTGCGCGTAGCCCACCAGCGAGATGCCCTGGCGCAGGTAATCCATGCTGGAAAGATGGTCCTTCCAGGCGTTGTCGACCACGGTCAGCATCACGTGCTTTTCGAGCTGGCGCATGGTCTCGGCCCCGATCTGCGCCTCCTTGCCGTGGAACAGCTCGGCGACCGCCTCGTCCACGTGCTTGCGGATCATCTCGGCGTCGATCTCGCTCTGCTGCTCGACCCAGTGCTTGAGGTCGAGCGACAGGTTGAACTGGCTCTCCAGCTCGCGATCCAGGCCGGCGATATCCCACTGCTCGTCGATGGTCTGCGGCGGCACGTAGGCCTGCACCAGGGTCTGCACCACATCCTCACGGATGTCGGCGACGGTGGCCGCGACCTCCTCGCCCTCCAGCAATTCGTCACGCTGGGTGTAGATCACCTTGCGCTGGTCGTTGGCGACGTCGTCGAACTCCAGCAGGTGCTTGCGGATGTCGAAGTTGTGCTGCTCGACCTTGCGCTGGGCCTTCTCGATCTGCCGGCTGATCATGCGATCTTCCAGCGCGTCGTCGTCCTTCATGCCGAAGCGCTTCATCCAGCGCACCAGGCCTTCGCCGCCGAAGATGCGCAGCAGGTTGTCCTCCAGCGACAGGTAGAAGCGCGAGGAGCCCGGGTCGCCCTGGCGGCCGGAGCGGCCGCGCAGCTGGTTGTCGATGCGCCGCGATTCGTGCCGCTCGGTGCCGATGATGTGCAGGCCGCCGGCGGCCAGCACCTGCTCGTGCCGCTTCTTCCACTCGGCCTTGACGCGCGCGCGGTCCACCTCGCTGGCGCCTTCGGGCAGTTCGGCCAGCGCGGCCTCGAGACTGCCGCCGAGCACGATGTCGGTACCGCGGCCGGCCATGTTGGTGGCGATGGTGACCTGGCCGGGCGCGCCGGCCTGCGCCACGATGTGCGCCTCGCGCTCGTGATGCTTGGCGTTGAGCACCTCGTGCGCCACGCCCGCCTTCTTCAGCAACCCGGACAGCAGCTCGGACACCTCGATCGAGGTGGTGCCGACCAGCACCGGCTGGCCGCGCTTGTGGCAGTCCTTGATGTCCTCGATCACCGAGTTGTACTTCGGCGTCTGCGACAGGAAGATCATGTCCGGGTTGTCCTTGCGGATCATCGGCTTGTGGGTGGGGATCACCACCACCTCCAGGCCGTAGATGCTCTGGAACTCGAACGCCTCGGTATCGGCCGTGCCGGTCATGCCGGCCAGCTTCTTGTACATGCGGAACAGGTTCTGGAACGTCACCGTGGCCAGCGTCTGGTTCTCGCGCTGGATCGGCACGCCCTCCTTCGCCTCGACCGCCTGGTGCAGGCCGTCGGACCAGCGTCGGCCGGCCAGGGTACGGCCAGTGAACTCGTCGACGATGATCACTTCGCCATCGCGCACGATGTAGTCGACGTCGCGCTGGTAGATGCCGTTGGCGCGCAGGGCGGCGTTGAGATGATGAACCACCGCGAGATTCTTGGAGTCGTACAGGCCGCTGTCCTGGTCGATCACGCCGGCCTCGCGCAGCAGCTCGTCCGCGTGCTGCATGCCGGCCTCGGACAGATGCACCTGCTTCTGCTTCTCGTCGACCCAGTAGTCGCCCTCGCTGTCTTCCTCGGCCTGGCGGATCATCCGCGGCACGATCTTGTTGACGGCGATGTACAACTGCGGGGAATCCTCCGCCGGGCCGGAGATGATCAGGGGCGTGCGCGCCTCGTCGATCAGGATCGAGTCGACCTCGTCAACGATGGCGTAATGCAGGCCGCGCTGGTAGCGCTGCTCCTTGCTGAGCGCCATGTTGTCGCGCAGGTAGTCGAAGCCGAACTCGTTGTTGGTGCCGTAAGTGATGTCGGCCGCATACGCCGCGTGCTTGTCGGCGTGGTCCATGCCCGGGTACACCACGTCGACGGTCAGGTCGAGGAAGTTGTACAGCTTGCTCATCTGCGCCGAGTCGCGCCGCGCCAGGTAGTCGTTGACGGTGACCACGTGCACGCCTTTGCCCGCGATCGCGTTGAGGTATACCGGCAGCGTCGCCACCAGGGTCTTGCCTTCGCCAGTGCGCATCTCGGCGATCTTGCCCTGGTGCAGCACCATGCCACCGATCAACTGCACGTCGTACGGACGCATGCCCAGGGTGCGGCGCGAGGCCTCGCGGGCCACCGCGAAGGCTTCCGGCAGCAGCTTGTCCAGTGATTCGCCGGCGGCGTAACGCTGCTTGAACTCGGCAGTCTTGCCGCGCAACGCGGCATCGTCCAGTTTCTCCATCTCCGGTTCCAGCGCATTGATGCGATGGACCGTACGTGAAAGCTGACGCAGCACACGCTCGTTGCGGCTGCCAAACAGACTCGTCAGGGCACGATTGAACATCGATTTTCCGGTTGGGGGAACAAGACGCCCGCTGCACGCGCGAGCCAATCGGGCATGTTACTACATGCCCGGTACGGCTCACCCGCTCTGGCGGGATGGAGGTGCCCGCGCCGCGCGGGAACGCCGGCGAACCGTCAGGAACTGGCGGCTGCCGGGACCGGATTCAAGGGATCAGGGCATCCCTAGCGGTGGCTGCGCACGAACGCCAGCGGGTTGACCACGCGATCGTGGTACCAGACCTCGAAATGCACGTGCGAGCCGGTGGAGCGGCCGGTGGAGCCGGCCTGCGCGATCACGTCGCCGACCTGCACATGCTGGCCGGGATGCACGTCCAGCTTGCTGTTGTGGGCGTAGCGGGTCATGTAGCCGTTGCCGTGGTCGATCTCGACCACGTTGCCGTAGCCGCGACGCACGCCGGCGAAGGTCACCATGCCTTCGGCCACGGCATGCACCGGCGTGCCGAACGGCGTGGCGATGTCGATGCCGGTGTGCCGCGCCGACTGGCCGTCGAACGGGTCGGGACGCACGCCGAAATAGGATGAGATGTAGCCATGCACGGGCATGCCGGTGGGCTTCAGGTTCGACTCGATGCGGGCATCGAGCAACAGGCTCTGCAGCGCCGACAACTGCGCCTGCTGGACGTTGAACTGGCCGGTGAGGCGGTCGATGCCGACCTCCAGCGAGGGCGGCATGGCGTAACCGGTGCTGCTGGTGTCCTCGACACCACCGACGGCGGGCGGCTGGTCGAAGTTGAACTCGCCGCTGTCGAGCTTGCCCACCTGCACCAGGCGCTCACCGAGCGCGTTCAGGCGGGTCGACTGCGCCTGCAGCTGGCCCAGCTTGAGCGCCAGGGCGTCCAGGCTGCGCTGCGCATCCGCGCGCACGCCGCCGAGTTCGGCGTTCTGCCGGCGGATCTGCTGCTGCAGGTCGTGGATCTGGCTCAGCGCGCGGTCGCGCGGACTGGCGATGGCGAGGGTCAGCGCGCCGCCCAGGGCCAGGCAGCCCAACACGCCCAGCGACAACATCGAGAACAGCTTCCAGCGCACCCGCCGGCTGGCCAGATCCAGGGTTTTAGGCAGCTTGCGGGCACGTGAGACGAGTATGATCTGCATGTCTTTCCAAAATCGAATGTCGGCACCATGCACCGCGCGGAACCCGCCACTTCCCGTCGCCGCGACAACGGACCGAAATCCCTTGCCGATTGCGGCTCCTTCGCGTCGCTGGCCCGAAAGGCCGACGCGCTGGAAGCGCTGGACCGCGCACTGCGCCAGACGTTGCCATCGCCGCTGCGCGAACAGGTCAGATTCGCCAATCTGCGCAACAACCGCCTCGTCTTCCTGGCGTCTTCACCGGCCTGGGCGTCACGCCTGCGCTTGATGCAGGCACAGATCCTTGCCTCCGCAAGCGCCGTCGGCGCCTGCGCCAGTTCAGTCACCGTGAAAGTGGCTCCCCAACCACCGGCCGTTACCGTGCCGGAGCAGTCAAAACCGCTTTCTCCAGCCGCAGCCGCCCACCTCAGGGCTGCCGCTGCCTCGTCCACAGACCCCGAATGGCGGGATCTGTTCCTTCAGCTGGCGTCCTTCGCCGAAACCGCTGATTCCCCCGAGAAACCCTCGTACTGAAGGGCGTTCCTGCGAGACGCACCGCGTCTTGCCGCCGCGGCCGAACCCGCGAGAGCTGCGTTTATACCACGTGAAGAGTTAATGAAAAGTCCAGCCCTCGCCGGGCTGTGACCCAACCCGCGCGGCGAGTGTGTCGCGGTCAACAAAAATGGCCGGATCTTGCGATCCGGCCATTCGGGTGGGCAGTGCCGGAACAGGCCGGCGTGGTTTCGGGTGTCAGATCGCCTGGGCCGGGTGCGCGTAGGAGATCGGCGACACCGCCGGATCCTCGTGGTAGCTGACCTCTTCCCACGCCGAGGCATCGGCGATCAGGGCGCGCAGCAGCTTGTTGTTTAACTCGTGGCCCGACTTGTGCGCGTGATAGGCGCCGATCAGGCTGTGGCCGAGCAGGTACAGGTCGCCGATGGCGTCCAGGATCTTGTGCTTGACGAACTCGTCCTCGTAACGCAGGCCGTCCTCGTTGAGCACGCGGTAGTCGTCGAGCACCACGGCGTTGTCCATCGAGCCGCCCAGCGCCAGGTTGTGCTCGCGCAGCATCTCGATGTCACGCATGAAACCGAAGGTGCGCGCGCGGCTGACTTCCTTGACGAAAGAGGTGGTGGAGAAGTCGATCTCGGCGCGCGAGGTGCGCTTGGAGATGATCGGGTGGTTGAAGTCGATCGAGAAGCCCACCTTGAAGCCTTCGAACGGCTCGAAGCTGGCCCACTTGTCGCCTTCCTGCACCTTGATCGGCTTCTTGATGCGGATGAAGCGCTTGGCCACCGGCTGCTCCTCGATGCCGGCGGACTGCAGCAGGAACACGAACGGTCCCGCACTGCCATCCATGATCGGCACTTCCGGCGCCGACAGGTCGACGTAGGCGTTGTCGATGCCGAGCCCGGCCATCGCCGACAACAGGTGTTCGACGGTGGCCACGCGCACTTCACCATTCATGAGCGTGGTGGAAAGGCGTGTGTCGCCGACGTTGTCCTGGCGTGCGCGGATGTCCACCGGCGGATCGAGATCCGTCCGACGGAAAACGATGCCCGTGTTCGGCGCGGCGGGACGCAAGGTCATGTAGACCTTGTCGCCCGTGTGCAAGCCGACACCGGTCGCCCGGATGATGTTTTTAAGCGTACGCTGCTTGATCATTATTGTTGGGACCCGTGGAGGCAGCAGCCAATCAGGAGCGGATGCTAACACAGTTTTAACCTGGGATAAAAGCAAACCGCACCGTACAGTCTGGTTAAGCCTTCATCTTTCTTTCATCCTTGGGAACTGGCGCACATTTGGCGCCCGCCAGCGCCGAAAGATAAGGAGCGAAGCCCGGGCCTGGGACGGGAATCCGGCCCGGGACATCGCTTCGGCACCGCGGCGACAAATCCGCGGCCCTGCCCCGCGCGCCCATCCCGGCGCACGGCATCGGGTGCCAACCAACCGCCGTCGCCGCAGCCATCGTCGCGCCATCGCGGACCTTGCAAACAGCCTGCCGCAAGGCAGCCATTCGTGAGGCAATGGAGTGACTGACCGACCCGGCGGGCGATCGTTCAACGCATCGACATGCTCCGCAATGCTCCTCAATCAGCCTGCCGGCGCAGGAATGCCGGAATGTCCAGGTAATCGAGGCCGGCATCGCCATGCTTGGCCGCTGCGCTGGACTCGGTCCGACCCTGCACCTCCGGCTGGGCATAGTCCACCACCTCGTTGCCGGTGCCGGTACGCAGCACCACCGGGCGCGGACGCATCTGCATCTGCTGGGTTTCGACCATGCGGATCGGCGGCTGGCTGCGCGAGGCATTGGCGCGGTTGAGGCCGGTGGCCACCACGGTCACGCGCACGTCGTCCTTCATGTCCGGGTCCAGCGAGGTGCCGATCACCACGGTGGCGTCTTCGCTGGCGAAGTCGTGGATGATGCGGCCGATCTCGTCGAACTCGCGCATGGTGAGGTTCGGACCGGCGGTGACGTTGACCAGGATGCCGCAGGCGCCGTTCAGGTTGACGTCCTCCAGCAGCGGGTTCTTGATCGCCGCCTCGGCCGCCGCCTGGGCGCGATCGTCACCGCGGGCGGTGCCCGAGCCCATCATGGCCAGGCCCATCTCCGACATCACGGTGCGCACGTCGGCGAAGTCGACGTTGATCAGGCCAGGGGCGGTGATCAGGTCGGCGATGCCCTGCACGGCGCCCTGCAGCACGTCGTTGGCGGCCTTGAACGCGTTGAGCAGGGTGACCTCGCGGCCGAGCACGCTGAGCAGCTTCTCGTTCGGCACGGTGATCAGCGAGTCGACGTGCTGCGACAGGTCCTCGATGCCCTTCAGGGCGACCTGCATGCGCCGGCGGCCCTCGAACGGGAACGGCTTGGTGACGACCGCGACCGTCAGGATGCCCTTCTCCTTGGCCAGCTGCGCCACCACCGGCGCCGCGCCGGTGCCGGTGCCGCCGCCCATGCCGGCGGTGATGAACACCATGTCGGCGCCTTCGAGCATCGCCTCGATCCGTTCGCGGTCCTCCAGCGCGGCCTGCCGGCCGACCTCGGGATTCGCGCCGGCGCCGAGACCCTTGGTCACGTTGCCGCCGAGTTGCAGGTGGGTGCGCGAGCCGCAGTTGGTCATCGCCTGGGCATCGGTATTGGCGACGACGAACTCGACGCCTTCGATGTTGGCGTTGAGCATGTGCGCCACGGCGTTGCCACCGCCGCCGCCCACGCCGATCACCTTGATGACTGCATTGGGTGCAAGTTTATCGATCAGTTCAAACATTTCCCGTCCTCCGTAGAGTTGTTGTCGTTTTAACCGCGGGGAGCGACTCCTGTCGGCCCGTGGTGGTGGGTGGATTTCCTTCCACCCGGGGCGGCAGCTCCTGCGCCGCCCGAAACCGCATTGCTAGAAATTCCGCGTGAGCCAGCCGCGCAGCTTGTCGACCATCCCGCCCATGCTGCTGCCCACCGGTCCGCCGACCCGCGCGCCGCCGGCGCGCGCGCCATGCAGCAGCAGACCTACGCCAGTGGCATGCAACGGACTGGAAACCACCTCGCCGAGACCCTCGACTTGCTGCGGCAGGCCGATGCGCACCATCTTGTGGAAGATCTCCTCGGCCAGCTCCAGCGCGCCTTCCATCTTCGAGGCGCCGCCGGTAAGCACCACGCCGGCGGCGACCAGGCTCTCGTAGCCGGAGCGGCGCAACTGGTCCTGCACCATCTCGAAGATTTCCTCGTAGCGCGCCTGCACGCTCTGCGCCAGCGACTGCCGCGCCAGCCGGCGCGGTGGACGATCGCCGACGCTGGGCACCTGGATGGTTTCCTCCGCATGCGCCAGCCCGGTCAGCGCGCAGGCGTACTTGATCTTGATCTCCTCCGCGTGCGCGGTAGGCGTGTGCACGCCGTAGGCGATGTCGCTGGTGACCTGGTCGCCGCCGACCGGCAGCGACGCGGTGTGGCGAATCGAACCCTGGGTGTAGATCGCAATGTCGGTGGTGCCCGCGCCGATGTCGACCAGGCACACGCCGAGCTCGCGCTCGTCGTCGGTCAGCACCGCCTTGGCGCTGGCCAGCGCGGAAGGAACCAGCTCATCGACGGTGAGTCCGCAGCGCTGGATGCACTTGGAGATGTTCTGCACCGCGGCGGCCGCGCCGGTGACCAGGTGCACGTTGGCCTCCAGCCGCACGCCGCTCATGCCGACCGGGCGGCGGATGCCGTCCTGGCCGTCGATGCGGTATTCCTGCGACTCCTTGTAGAGCACCTTGCGATCGGCCGGGATCGCCACCGCGCTGGCGGCTTCCAGCACCTGTTCCAGGTCGGCGGCGGTGACCTCGCGCTCGCGGATCGCCGCGTTGCCGTGCGAGTTGCGCGTTTCCAGGTGGCTGCCGGAGATCGAGGCGTAGACCGATCGGATGTCGCAACCGGCCATCAGCTCGGCCTCCTCCACCGCGCGCTGGATCGAGTGCACGGTCGATTCGATGTCGACCACCGAGCCACGCTTCATGCCGCGCGAGACGTGGGTGCCGATGCCGATCACGGTGATCGGCTCGCCCGGTTCGTACTCGCCGACGATCGCCACCACCTTGGAGGTGCCGATGTCCAGGCCGACGACCAGCTGCTTTTCATTGCGCGTTTTCATGGCGAGACAGTCATGAGCGGGGTGAACCTCCAGCCGGGGCGCCGGCCGCGTCGGGCCAGCGCACGGCAAAGCCGTTGGTGTAGCGAAGATCGGCGTAAACGAAGCCGTCGGCATGGCCGGCGATCAGCTGCGGGTAGACGTCGAGGAAACGATGCAGCCGGCGGCCGGCCTGCTCGCGGTCGCCGATCACGATGCGCGCGCCGCTGCCGGTGGTGACGCTCCAGCTGCCACGCTCGGTCAGCGCCACGCCATTGATGCGCAGGTGGGTGCCGGCAAACGCCTTGCTGACATCGGCGTAGAAGCTCACCACCTCGGCCAGCCGCGCATCCGGACCACTCAGGCCGGGCAAGGCGGTCAGCTGATCTACGCCGGGGGCGTCGAACACGCGGCCCTGGCGGCTGATCAGCTGCCTGTCATTCCAGCGCGCGAACGGCTGGCGCTCGTAGATGCGCAGTTGCAAGGTATCGGGCCAGCGCTTGCGCGCCTCCACCGACTCCACCCACGGCAACGCGGCGACAGCCTTCTGCACCGCATCGAGATCCAGCGCGAAGAAACCCTTGCCCAGTCGCGGCAGCACCGCCGTGCGGATCTCGGCAGCAGTGACGTGCTTGAACTCCGCCTGCACGGTCAGCTGGGTCACCGGCCAGCGATCGGCGGCAAACCACCCGCGCAGCAGCCCGACGACCGGCAACGCGACGAGCGCGATCGCCAGGCACCAGGCAGCGAGGCGGATGGGGCCTTTCACTTTGCGTCTCCTTCGGAGTCGCGGGAATAGGGAATAGGGAATGGGGAATAGGCAGAGCCGGCGTCTGCTGTTTGATGTTCCGATTCCCTATTCCCTATTCCCCATTCCCGCTGGAAGCTTGTTTCCAGCACACGCCAGCACAGTTCCTGGTAGTCGATGCCGGCGGCGGCGGCGGCCTTGGGCACCAGCGAGTGCGAGGTCATGCCGGGGGCGGTGTTGACCTCCAGCAGCCAGGGACGGCCGTTGCGGTCGCGCATCACGTCGACGCGGCCCCAGCCGGCGCAACCCAGCGCGTCGAACGCAGCCAGCGACAGCACCGCCAGTTCGTCCGCCGCGGCACCTTCGGCACCGGGGCAGATGTACTGGGTGTCCTCGGCCACGTACTTGGCGTTGTAGTCGTAGAACGCTCCCTTGGGCACGATATGGATGCTCGGCAGCACCTGGCGGCCGAGAATGGCGACGGTGAGTTCGTCGCCCTCGATCAGGGTTTCCATCAGCAGATCGCCCGGATAGCGCTCGGCCAATTCGACCGCCGCGGCCAGGTCCTGCTCGGCGAACACCCGGGTCACGCCGACGCTGGAGCCTTCGCATGCGGGCTTGACGATCAGCGGATAGCCGATCCGCCGCGCCGCGGCGAGCACGTCCGCGCCACGCGGCAGCGCGGCGAAGGTCGGCGTGGACAGGCCCAGCGATTGCCACACGCGCTTGGAGCGGGTCTTGTCCATCGACAACGCCGAACCGAGCACGCCCGAACCGGTGTACGGCACGTGCAGCGATTCCAGCGCACCTTGCAGCACGCCATCCTCGCCACCGCCGTGCTGGCCGTGCAGGATGTTGAACACACGCGCGAAGTGGCCCGCGCGCAGCGCGTCGAGCAGGGCCGGGATACCGTCGATCGCATGCGCGTCGACGCCGCGCGCGCGCAGTGCGACCAGCACGTTGCGGCCGGAATCCAGCGACACCTCGCGCTCGGCCGAGCTGCCGCCCATGACCACCGCCACACGGCCGAACTGCGCGGGATCGGTGATGCGGGAGGTGCCCGGATTCGTGATTGCGGCCATCATGCGGCCCCCTTCGTCTTGAGTTGGCCGGCGTTCGCCAGCTCGACCGCCGCCGCGCCGATGTCGCCGGCGCCGAGCAGCAGCAACAGGTCGCCGTCGTGCAGCAGGCTGGGGAGGCTGGTGCGGAACTCGCGCGGATGCTCTACCAGCACCGGGTCGACCCTGCCGCGCGCACGCACGGCACGCGCCAGCGCGCGGCCGTCGGCGCCGGCGATCGGCGCCTCGCCGGCCGGGTACACATCGGTCAGCACCAGCACGTCGGCGTCGGCCAGCACGTTGGCAAAATCGTCCAGCAGGTCGCGCGTGCGGCTGTAGCGGTGCGGCTGGAAGGCCACTACCAGGCGCCGCTCCGGCCAACCGCCGCGCACCGCCGCGAACACCGCCGCAATCTCGCGCGGGTGGTGGCCGTAGTCGTCGACCAGCAGCACGCGGCCGCCATCGATGGCGAGTTCGCCACGCCGATGGAAGCGCCGGCCCACGCCCTGGAAACCCTTCAGTGCGGCGGCGATCGCCGCCACCTCGACACCGAGCTGCCAGCCGATCGTGGCGGCGGCCAGCGCGTTGAGCACGTTGTGCCGCCCGGGCAGGTTCAGCGTGACCGGCACGGCCGCCGCGCCATCGGGCAACTGCAGTTCGAAATGCATCTCGAAACCCTGCTGGCGCAGGTTCAGCGCGCGCACGTCGGCGTCCGCGCTGTCGATGCCGTAACGGATCACCCGGCGATTGGTGGCCTTGGCCAGCGCGGCCACTTCCGGGTCGTCCACGCACAGCACCGCCAGGCCGTAGAACGGCAGCCGGTGCAGGAAATCGGCGAACGCCTTCTTCACCTCGGCGAAGTCGCCGTGGTAGTTCTCCAGGTGGTCGGCGTCGATGTTGGTGATCGCGGCGATCACCGGCGACAGCAGCAGGAAGGAGCCGTCCGACTCGTCCGCTTCGGCCACCAGGTACTGGCCGGTGCCGAGCCGCGCGTTGGCGCCGGCCGCATTGAGCTGGCCGCCGATCACGAAGGTCGGGTCGTAACCGGCCTCGGCCAGGACGCTGGCGGTGAGGCTGGTGGTGGTGGTCTTGCCGTGCGTGCCGGCGATCGCGATGCCGCGGCGAAAACGCATCAGCTCGCCCAGCATTTCCGCACGCGGGATCACCGGGATGCGCGCCGCGAGAGCAGCAGCCAGCTCCGGGTTGTCCGCCTTGATCGCGCTGGAGGTGACCACCACGTCGGCGCCGGCGACGTTCTCCGCGGCGTGGCCCACGTGCACGGTGAGGCCCAGCCGCTGCAGCCGCTGCACCGTGGGTGAGCCGGCACGGTCGGAACCGGACACCGCGTAGCCCAGGTTGTGCAGCACCTCGGCGATGCCGCTCATGCCCACGCCGCCGATGCCGATGAAATGCACCCGGCGGAACGTGCTCATCGGGTCCTGCTGGGCGGAGAGCCGGCTCATGCAGCCACCTCCGTGCAGGCGCGCGCGATCACCTGCGCCGCGTCGGGCTTGGCCAGCGTGCGTGCCGCTTCGGCCATGGCCAGCAGGGCGGTTCGATCGCCGAGCAGCGCAGCCAACCGCTGCGCCAGTTGTTGGTTGTCCAGTGCATTCTCCTGCATGATCTCGGCGGCGCCGACCGCCGCAAGCGCCTCCGCGTTGCGCGTCTGGTGGTCGTCCACCGCGTACGGAAACGGCACCAGCAAGGCGCCGAGCCCGGCGGCGGAAAGTTCGGCCAGGGTCAACGCACCAGCACGGCAGACCGCCAGGTCCGCCCAGCCGTAGGCATCGGCCATGTCGTCGATGAAGGCCACCACGCGCGCTTCCACGCCGGCCTGCGCATACGCCGCGCGTGCCTCGTCGAGGCCACGACTGCCGCACTGGTGCAACACCTCGGGACGCTGCCCGGGTTCGAGTCGGGCCAGCGCCTGCGGCACCGCGAGATTCAGCGCACGCGCCCCAAGGCTGCCGCCCAGCACCAGCAGGCGTGGCGCACCCGGGCGATCGGCCATGCGTTGCGCCGGCGGCGGCAGCGCGCCGATCACCGCACGCACCGGATTGCCGACCCACTGCGCCTGCGGCAGCACGCCGTCGAAGCCGGCCAGCACGCGGCGCGCCAATGCGGCCAGCTTGCGGTTGGTGAAACCGGCCACGCGATTCTGTTCATGCACCAGCAGCGGCCGCCGCAGCAGCCACGCGGCGAGACCGCCGGGGCCGGCCACGTAGCCACCCATCGACAGCACGCTGCGCGGACGCAGCCGCCGCAGCAACGCCAGCGAGGCAAGAAGCGCGCGCAGCAGCATCAGCGGCGCCAGCAGCCGGGTCTTCCAGCCCTTTCCGCGCAAACCGCCCACCGCCACCGTGTGCAACTCGATCCCGTGCGCCGGCACCACCCGCGTCTCCATCCCGCCGACCGCCCCCAGCCACGCCACCGGCACACCTTGCCCGCGCAGGCATTCGGCCACCGCCAGTCCCGGGAAGATGTGTCCACCGGTGCCGCCGGCCATGATGAGCACCGGTCGCGGATCGGCAAAAGCAGGCCGCGCCCCGCGCCGGTCTTCGCCCATTCCCGATTCCCGCGTCGCGGCGTTCATGCGGCCTCCGCCTCGCGCGGCGTCACCGCGGCATTCGCGTCGGCCACGGTCACGGCTGCCGGCATGCGCGTGGCCATCTGGCGGGCGTCCAGCGCGCGGTTGATCTCGAAGGTGGCGCGCAGCAGCACGCCGGCCATGGCACAGGTGAGCACCATCGAGGAGCCGCCGTAGCTGATCAGTGGCAGGGTCAGGCCCTTGGTCGGCAAGGCGCCGAGGTTCACGCCCACCGACACGATCGCCTGCATCGCCAGCATCAGCGACACGCCGAACGCCACGTAGCCGGCGAAGCGCTGGCCCACGTCGACACCCTTCAGGCCCACCTGCAGGCCGCGCCACACGGCCAGCGCGAACAGGCCGATCACCAGCACCACGCCGGCCAGCCCCAGCTCCTCGCCGATCACCGCGAAGATGAAATCGGTGTGCGCCTCGGGCAGGTAGGAGAGTTTCAGCACGCTGGACCCCAGGCCCACGCCGTCCCACTCGCCGCGGCCGATCGCCATCAGCGACTGGGTCAGCTGGAAGCCGTCGTTGAACGGGTCCTTCCATGGGTCGAGGAACGAGGTCAGCCGCTTCATGCGGTAGCTCTCGCCGGTCGCCGCGATGTACAGCAGCGGCATCAGCGGCAGGCCCATCAGGAACAGGAAGATCGGCCGCGCCCCGCCCAGCCAGACCATCGCGATGGTCACCGCGATCACCAGCGTGGCCGAGCCGAAATCCGGCTGCACCAGCAGCAGCAGCACGATGATGCCGGCCACGGCGATCGGCTTGATCAGGCCGAGGAAACGGTTCTCCACGCTGTCGCGGTGGCGTACCAGATAGCTGGCGATGTAGATCACCAGGATCAGCTTCACCGCCTCCACCGGCTGGAACGTGGTCACCAGCAGGTTGAGCCAGCGCCGCGCGCCGTTGATGCGCATGCCCAGGTGCGGCACGAACACCGCCAGCAGCAGCAGGAACGCCAGGGCCAGCAGCGGAAACGCGTACTTCTCCAGCAGCCGCAGCTCCGTGCGCATGGCCAACCCGGCCGCGACCATGCCGATCCCGAGGAACACCAGGTGCCGGCGCAGGAAATAGAACGCACCCAGCTCCTGGCTGTCCGCCACCGCGATCGAACTGGACGCCACCATCACCACCCCGATGCTGGCCAACCCCACCAGCGCAACCAGCAGCCACGGGTCGAAATGCCCCCGCGGGCCATTGCGACGACGAGCCTGGGAGGCGGCGTCAAACATTTGCTTGCTCCGCTGCGAGGGAATAGGAAATAGGGAATAGGGAATGGGAAGAGCATGCGGGCGCACGGTCGCGACGCACTGCGCGCTCTTTCCCATTCCCTATTCCCGATTCCCTATTCCCGGCTCTCATCAGCGCACCTTCAACGTGGCAAGACCGACCAGCACGAGGACGACGGAGATGATCCAGAAGCGCACGATCACGCGCGGCTCGGGCCAGCCCTTCAGTTCGAAGTGGTGGTGCACCGGCGCCATGCGGAACACCCGCTTGCCGGTGAGCCTGAAGCTGGCCACCTGGATCATCACCGAGGCGGTTTCCATCACGAACACGCCGCCCATCACCAGCAACACGATTTCCTGGCGCACGATCACCGCGATGCAACCGAGCGCCGCGCCGATCGCCAGCGCGCCCACGTCGCCCATGAACACCTGTGCGGGATACGTGTTGAACCAGAGGAAGCCGAGCCCGGCGCCGGCCAGCGCGCCGGTGAAGATCGCCAGCTCGCCCGCGCCGGGAATCGCCGGCACGCCGAGGTACTCGGAGAACACGCGGTTGCCGGCCACGTAGGCGAACACGCCCAGCGCGCCGGAGACCAGCACGGTCGGCATGATCGCCAGGCCGTCCAGGCCGTCGGTGAGGTTCACCGCGTTGGAAAAGCCCACGATCATGAAATAGGTGATCACCACGAAAAACAGCCCCAGCGGCACCACCACGTGCTTGAACAGCGGCACGTACAGCGCGGTCTCCGCCACGGTGGCGCCATGCACGGCGTGCGGCGCGGTGTAGAACAGGAACAGCGCGGCGCCGAGGCCGAACACCGACTGCCAGAAATACTTCCAGCGGCTGGCCAGGCCGCGGCTGTCCTTCAGCACCAGCTTGCGGTAGTCGTCGTAGAAACCGATCGCACCGAAGCTCAGCAGCACGCCGAGCACCACCCATACGTAACGGTTGTGCACGTCGGCCCACAGCAGGGTGGCCACGGTGACCGAGAGCAGGATCATCACGCCGCCCATGGTCGGCGTGCCGGCCTTGACCAGGTGCGTCTGCGGACCGTCGCTGCGCACCACCTGGCCGGCCTTCAGCGCGGCCAGGCGGTT
Source organism: Rhodanobacter sp. UC4437_H4 (assembly GCF_052978425.1). Classification (NCBI taxonomy): domain Bacteria; kingdom Pseudomonadati; phylum Pseudomonadota; class Gammaproteobacteria; order Lysobacterales; family Rhodanobacteraceae; genus Rhodanobacter; species Rhodanobacter sp. UC4437_H4. The sequence continues at coordinate 3,165,999 of NZ_CM129673.1, read as the reverse complement.
GATCAGCCACGGCCCGCACAGCAGCGACAGCGACAGCGCGGTGAGCGCAGCCATGATGGCGCGGAAGGTGATGTACTGGAACAGATGCAGGGCGGTGAAATGCCGCGCCATCCAGTCGGCCAGCTCAAGCAGCATCGTTCGCACCTCCGTGGGCGGGCGCGGCAATGAGCGCGGCCACCACCTGTTCCATGCCGGCCGAACGCGAACCCTTGACCAGGCAGGTGACGCCCGCATGCAGCTGCGCGCGCAGCGCGTCGATCAGGGCCGGCTTGTCGGAAAAATGCTCGCCGCCGGCGCCGAACGCCTCCACCGTGGCCGCGCCCAGCGGGCCGACCGCGAACAGGCGATCGACGCCGCGCTCGCGCGCCCGCTCGCCGATGCCCGCATGCAGCGCACGCGCGTCCGCGCCCAGTTCGGCCATGTCGCCCAGCACCAGCCAGCGCTCGCCGCCGGCCAGCAGCAGCGTGTCGATGGCGGCCGCCATGGAACCGGGGTTGGCGTTGTAGCTGTCGTCGATGACCGTCCAGCCGCCGACGGCAACCAGGCGGCGCAGGCGACCGGCCACGCCGGAAACCTGCTCCAGCCCGGCAACGATGGTTTCCAGCGGCACCTGCAACGCCAGCGCCACCGCAGTGGCGGCCAGTGCGTTGGCCACGTTGTGGCGACCGGGCAGCGGCAAGTTCACCTCGGCCTCGCCCGCCGGCGTGTGCAGCATGAAGCGCGAACCGTCGGCGCGCAGTTCGATCGCACCGGCGCGCACGTCGGCCGGTTGCTCCAGGCCGAAACGCAGCGTCTTGCGCGCACCGGCGAGCCCGCCGAAGAAGCTGGCAAAGCTGTCGTCCGCGTTGATGATGGCAATGCCGTCGGCCGGCAAGGCCTGGTACAGCGCGCCCTTGGTTTCGGCCACGCCCTCGATGCTGCCCATGCGTTCAAGATGGGCCGGCGCGATGAGCGTGACGAGGCCGATATCTGGCCGTGCGATGGCAGCGAGATAGGCGATGTCGCCGGGCTTGCCCGCGCCCATCTCGAACACCGCGTATTCGGTGTCGCGCGGCATTGCCAGCAGGCTCAGCGGCAGGCCCAGCTCGTTGTTGTAGTTGCCGCTGCTGACGTGCGTGCGGCCATGGCGCGACAGGATCGAGGCGACCAGGGTCTTCACTGTGGTCTTGCCGTTGGAACCGGTGATGCCGACCACGCGCACGTCGCGTTGCGCGCGCACCGCGCTGGCCAGGTCGCCCAGCGCCACCTCGACGTCGTCGACGCGCAGCTGCGGCAGCGCGCTGTCGACCGGATGCGTCACCAGCGCCGCCACCGCGCCGCGGGCCAGCGCTTCGTCCAGGTAGTCGTGGCCGTCCACGTGCTCGCCCTTGATCGCCGCGAACAGTTCGCCCGGGCGCAGCTTGCGCGTGTCGATCGCCACGCCGGTGATCTCGGCCTGCTCCAACGTCGCGTCGCCGTCGAGCAGGCGACCGTGCAGCCACATCGCGATGGCGCCCAGCCGCATCATGCGTGCGACTCCCGGCCCAGCCGGTCCAGCGCGGTGCGCGCCACTGCCAGATCGTCGAACGGATGCTTGCCGGTGGCGCCGTCCTGGTAGGTTTCGTGGCCCTTGCCGGCAATCAGCACCACGTCGCCGGCGCGGGCCAGCTCCAGCGCGTCGGCAATCGCCACCGCGCGATCGCGCTGGACCGCCATCGCCTTTGCGTCGGCCATGCCGGCCACGATTTGCGCCACGATCGCGTCGCCGTCCTCGCCACGCGGGTTGTCGTCGGTGACGATGGCGATGTCCGCCAGCCGCGCCGCGATCGCGCCCATCAGCGGGCGCTTGCCGGTGTCGCGTTCGCCGCCGCAACCGAACACGCAGATCAGCTTGCCCGCGCAATGCGCGCGCAGGGCGGTCAGCGCCTGCTCCAGCGCATCAGGCGTGTGCGCATAGTCGACTACCACCAGCGGCAGGCCGTGCCATCCGCCCAACCGGTTCATCCGGCCATTGACCGGTTGCAACTGCCCGGCCACCTGCACGATGCGTTCGAACGGTTCGCCCAGTGCGCCAAGGCAGGCGATCACGGCGAGCAGGTTGGCGACGTTGAAGCGGCCGAGCAGGTGGCTGTGCAGTGCGCGGCTGCCCCACGGCGTGCGCAATTGAAAGCTGAGCCCGCTGGCCGAAGTCACCACGTCTTCGGCGGCGACATCCGCCGCGCTCTCGCCGGCCGCGCTGAAGCGCAGCACGCGCAGGTTGTCGGGCAGCGTGCCGGCCAGTTCGCGGCCGAAGCCGTCGTCGCTGTTGAGTGCTGCCACGCGCAGGCCCGGCATCGCGAACAGCATGGCCTTGGCCGCGCCGTAGGCTTCCATCGAGCCGTGATAGTCGAGGTGGTCGCGGGTGAGATTGGTGAAGGCCGCCGCCTCGAATTCCACCCCGGCCACGCGCCCCTGCACCAGCGCGTGCGAGGACACTTCCATCGCCACGTGGCTGACGCCGGCATCGCGGAAGCGCGCCAGCAGCGCCTGCACGCTGATCGCGTCGGGCGTGGTGCGCTCGCCTTCGAGCAACTGGCCATGCACGCCGGCGCCCAGCGTGCCGATGGTCGCGGCGCGGTGGCCGAGCGCCGTCCAGGCCTGCGCCAGCAACTGCACGCACGAGGTCTTGCCGTTGGTGCCGGTGACGCCGACCACGCGCATCGACTCGCTGGGCCGGTCGTGGAAGCGCGCCGCGATCTCGCCCACCTGCGCATGCAGGTCGTCGATCCACAGCACCGGCACGTCGAGCGCCGCGACATCCTCGGCCGGGGCTTCGGCCAGCACCACGCGGGCACCACGCTGCACCGCGTTGGCGGCGAACGCGATGCCGTGCGCGCGGCCGCCGCGCAGCGCGAAGAACGCATCGCCGCGGCGCACCTGGCGCGAGTCCAGGGTCATGCCGGACACCACCATGCGCGCCGCCGCCGGGTTTGCCGCCAGCTGCGCATCGGCGATCCCCAGCAGCAGCTGATCGAGGTGGCCGGTGCTCATGGCGTGCCCTCGTCGATCGGCGCGTCGTCGATCGGCGCTTCGACCGGCGGCTTGCTGCCCGCGAGGCCGCCGGCGCCCTGAAGCGGGCCGCCGACGTACCAGCGGCCGATGTTGTCCGGCGGCACGTCGAGCAGGCGCAGCGCACCGCTCATCACGCGCGAGAACACCGGCGCGGAGACCATGCCGCCGTAGTAGCTGCCCTTGCTCGGGTTGTCGACCACCACCACGCCGACCAGGCGCGGGTTGGTGGCCGGCACGATGCCGGCGAATGCCGCGGTGTAGCTGTGCTTGTCGTAGCCGCCGGCGTTGGCCTTGTGCGCGGTGCCGGTCTTGCCGGCGACCGCGTAATTGGCGATGCGCGCCTGCGGCGCGGTGCTGCCGGGGCCGGTCACGGTCTCCATCATCCCGATCAGCTCGTGCGCCACCTCGGGCGAGATGATCTGGCGCGAGGGCGTCTCCGCGTCCTTGATGAAGCTCGGGCCATGCATCAGGCCGTTGTCGGCGATGGTGGCGTAGGCGTTGGCCAGCTGCAGCACGGTGACGTTGAGGCCGTAGCCGTAGCCGAGGATGGCCTTTTCCAGCGGCCGCCAGTCGGCGCCGATGCGCAGGTAGCCGGAGGCTTCGCCGGGGAAGCCGCTGTTGGTGCTGTTGCCGAAACCGAAGGCGCGGTAGGTGTCGTACATCAGCGTGGTGTCCAGATCCATCGCGATGTGCGCCGCGCCCACGTTGCTGGACTTGGTGATCACGCCGGTCGGCGTCAGCAGGCCGTAGTTGTGCGTGTCGTGGATGTCGTGGCCCTGGAAAAACCAGTGTCCGCCGGTGGTGTCGATGATCGGGCTGGTGGGGGTGAACTTGCCGCTGGACAGCGCCGCGGCCATCAGGATCGGCTTGATCGTCGAGCCCGGTTCGAGCACGTCGGTCATCGCGCGGTTGCGGCGCTGGCCGGCGCGGCTGGAGTCGAGCGCGTTGGGGTTGTAGGTGGGCAGGTTGACCATCGCCAACACCTCCCCGGTATGCACGTCGAGGATCACCATCGAGGCCGAATCGGCCTGGAACTTGTCCACGGTGCTCTTCAGTTCGCTGTAGGCCAGGAACTGGATGCGCCGGTCGATGCTGAGGGTGAGGTTGCGTCCCGGCTTGGGTGCGCGCACCTGCTCGACGTCTTCCACCACGTGGCCCATGCGGTCACGGATCACCCGCTTGGCGCCGGGCTTGCCCGAGAGCCAGTCGTCGTAGGCCAGCTCCAGCCCCTCCTGGCCGTGGTCGTCGATATTGGTGAAACCCAGCACGTGCGCGGTGACCCCGCCGGATGGGTAGAAGCGCTTGAACTCGCGCTGGCCGTTGATGCCGGGGATGCCCAGGTCCAGTACCGCCTGCGCGGCTTCGGGCGACATCTGGCGACGCAGATAGACGAACTCGCGGTCCGAGCGCTGGGCCAGGCGGCTCTTCAGCTCGTCCGCATTCACGCCCAGCGCGCGCGCCAGATCCGGGATGCGCTGGTCGTTGTCCAGCACCTCGGAGGGATTGGCCCAGATCGAGGTCACCGGCGTCGACACCGCCAGCGGCTCGCCATTGCGGTCGAAGATGGTGCCGCGCGAGACCGGGATCGGCATCTCGCGCAGGAAGCGCGCGTCGCCCTGGCGCTGGTAGAACTGCTTGCGTACCACCTGCAGGTCGAACGCTCGCGCGACCAGGCCGGTGGCGGTAAGCCCGAGCAGGCCGGCAACCAGATACATGCGCCGGCGCGCGCTGGGGCCGCTCGCCTGGCGGCGACCGCGTGCGGCTGGCTTGGCGTGTTTGCGCATGTCCATCAGCGCAGCAACCGGATGTCTTGCGGGCGCGGATCGACCATGCCCAGCTTCTGCCGTGCCTCGTCGTCGATGCGACGCGGCTCGGCGTAGGTGGCCTGCTCCAGTTCCAGGCGGCCGTATTCGATGTTGAGGTCGTCGCGCTGGTTCTGCAGCTGGGTCAGTTGCACGAACAGCACGCGGCTTTCGTGGCGCGTCCACACCACGCCCAGCGCGCTGGCCACCGCGGCCACCAGCAGGAGTGCGCAGATCACGGTGCTGATCAGCTTCACGCGGCGACCTCCCGCGACAGCTTCTCGGCCACGCGCAGCACCGCCGAGCGTGACCGCGGATTGGCGGCCAGCTCGGCTTCGGACGGGAATTGCGCCTTGCCGATTGCCACCAACTGCGCCGGCGCCCCCTGCACTGGCGGTCCGCGACGACTGTTCTGCACGCGTCCGGAGTGGTCGCGGATGAACAGCTTCACCGCGCGATCCTCCAGCGAGTGGAAACTGATCACCGACAGCCGCCCGCCCGGCTTGAGCCGTTCCAGCGCGGCGTCCAGACCCTGCTGCAAGGCGTCCAGCTCGCCGTTCACGCGAATGCGCAGCGCCTGGAAGCTGCGCGTGGCCGGATGCTTGCCCGGCTCGCGCCGGCCCACCACGCGCTCGATCAGCGCGGCCAGCTGGCCGGTGCGGGTGAACGGGGTGGCGTCGCGATCGGCCACGATGGCGCGGGCGATGCGCCGGCTGTGGCGCTCCTCGCCGTAATTCCACAGCACGTCGGCGATCTCGCGCTCGCTGGCGTGAGCGAGGAAATCGGCGGCGCTCTCGCCCTGCGTGGTATCCATGCGCATGTCCAGCGGCGCATCGGCCATGAAGCTGAAGCCGCGCGCGGCCTCGTCCAGTTGCGGCGACGAGACGCCCAGGTCGAGCAGCACGCCGTCGAGCCCGGCGGCGGTCTCGTCCCACTCGGCCAGGCTGGAGAAGTTGGCGTGGCGGATCGCCACCCGTGCGTCGGCGGCAAACTCGGCCCGCGCAGCGGCGATCGCGGCCGGATCGCGATCCATCAACAAGAGCCGGCCGGCCGGACCCAGGCGCGACAGCACCGCGCGCGCATGACCACCGCGCCCGAACGTGCCGTCCAGATAGCGCCCGTCTGAGTGCACGGACAATCCCTCCACCGCCTCGCCCAGCATCACCGGGACATGCTGCAATTGCACCGAGCGCACTCCCGTCCCATCCCGCATGATTCCGCCACGCCCGCGCCTGTGGATTACAGGCGCAGCTCTGCCATTTCGCTGGTGATCTCGTCTTCGCCGATGCTCTGGCGGATCTTGGCCAGGTGCGCCTGCTCGCTCCACAGTTCGAATTTGTTGCCCATGCCGAGCAGTACCGCCTTCTTCTCGATGCCGGTGGTGGCCCGCTGGCTGGCCGGCAGCAGGATGCGCGCGGCACTGTCGGGCTCGACCACGGCGGCGGCGCCGACCAGCTTCATCTGCATGTCGCGATGGGCCGCCTTGACCTTGGGCAGCTGGTTCACCTGATCGCGCACCTTTTCCCACTCGTCATGCGGAAACAGCCACAGGCAACCCGGTTCGAACGGGTTGTAGGTGACCACCAGACGATTGGCGCACTCGCCCGCCACCTGCTCCCGATACGCGGTCGGGATGGCCAGGCGGCCCTTGTCGTCGATGGTGATGGCGGTTTCGCCCTGGAACACGGTCAGCAGACTCCACTAAAACCCACGATTTCACACTGAAAGCCACGATAGTCTCGCCCGCTGAGACTGTCAAGCCGAAATTGCTTGTGAATCAAGGAGTAAAGGCGAAGTCTGAATGTATGTGCAGGATATTCTCAGGAAGGCCGACAAGGTGGTTGAAAGCAGGGAATTTTTTGCGGTGACCCTGCAGCCGGTTTGCGGCCGAGGCCAGCCGCTTGGCGCTTCCGCGCCCCCGTGACCGACGCACGCGGATGAATCGCCGTTCATCGGCACGCGCAGCCGACGCCGCGACAGGTCAGTCGCGGCGTCGGCGGTACGGAAAGAGGTGGAGTCGGCCTGTAAGCCGGGTTCTGTACGCCTTGCGGCGCGACAGTCATTCCTCTCGGCCAGGCGTCGCCGCCTGGCTCCAGCAACCTACCCGGGAACAACGCGGGCCGCGTTATCGTTCCCCTATTTGGTCTTGCTCCGAGTGGGGTTTACCGTGCCGTACGGCGTTGGCCCCGTACGCGGTGCGCTCTTGCCGCACCCTTTCACCCTTGCCTGATCCTCTTGCGAGGCCATCGGCGGTCTGCTCTCTGTTGCACTGGCCGTCAGCTCACGCTGCCCAGGAGTTACCTGGCACTCTGCCCTGTGGAGCCCGGACTTTCCTCGATGCGCTTGCGCGCGACGCGACTGCCCGGCCGACTCCGTGGGGAAGTGTAGCGCGATAGCGTCAGTAACATCCCATCACTCGCCGGGAGAGGGTGCCCACAGGGTGGGGAAGGTTCGCCTTCGCGGCAATTAGATCGACAGCCTTTCGAGCTGTCAGGAACTTGATCGAGCTCCCCTCGCTGAGTGAGCAGAGGACAAACAGATAGCGCCAGATGGCCATGAACTCTCACAGGATCGGCGTTCGCCTACACGTAGTGTCGGCATTACCAGCTTCATTTTAAGTTTGTATATGCTTGGTCGATTCCGATACTTGACACCGCGCATTGGGGGGGGGATAGCGTTTTTGAACAGGGGATAAATTAGGAGTATCAAAGATGAGGACTATCAAGATGAAATCCGGGTCTGTTCCGGGCAAAGCGAAAGCCATTGCGCTGACTCTGCTGATAACGTCCATCGGTTTGGGTAGTGCGGCATTTGCGGCATCGTCCGCACACAGCAAGACTGGAATCCAAGGTACCGCCGTCGCGGCGACTACCCAAACCCAGTCATCGTCCGCAGGCTTCGAACTGGACTACTTCCACGCCGAAAGAGTATCCAAGACCTACGCCATTCGGCTCAAAAATGGATTAAGTGCTTCGTTTGACTTCCAGAATGGCACCGCCACACTAACGGATGTTACGGGGCACCAGACAACGCTCCCACTGGAGCAGGTTCTGCTGCAAGCCACTAATGGTAATAGCCAAGCGGCTGCCCAGATGTACGATCAATTGTATCAGTCCATCAGCGCCGCCAAGTCCGACGCGATCATGGCGCATGCAGGACCAGCGAGCGCTAGCGCCAACTTTCGTCAGCCGATTGGCGGAACAAGGAACGTCAGTCCGAATTTTTTCTTTCCGCCACCACGCGATACGGGCGGGCTTGGCGACGACGACGGTTCACTGTGGGCCACTCCAACCGGTGGCGACTGCTTTCCCATCCCTGGTTCATGCAACGAATGGTCGGGAGGCTTGTCAGACTGGGGTCCTGGCGGGATGTCAAATTGGGGCTCGTACAACCTCTGGTGGGGCAGTGCCTTCGGAGATCCTCCGCCGACTTCTCAACCGCCGCGCCCCGACGGGTGTGCTCCCAACGACATTGATTGCATCCTTTGGGAACACGACCGAAAAAACGCATGTGACGATTTGGTATCGGACAACTTGTCTCAAGGCGGAATGGATGTAGCCACAGGGGCTATGTGCGCAGTCGCAGAGACCCCGCCCACAGCTCTGGGTTGTCTGGGCGCATTCATCACATGGGGAGTAGGCTTGCACACATTGCACAAACATACCGAGCAATGCCACACCCCTTATCCGGGTCCAGGCCACTGAATTCTCTACCACGAACAGCACGGTCGTAAATCTGCATGGCTTATCCGACAAAAAATCCGGTTTCCCCGCAACATGCCAGCAAGCCGACGACATGGCGACGATGGGTCTTCTGGCTTGGATTTTTGACTCTAGTTATCATTAACGGCGTAGCGGCGTTTCGTCATCGCCGTAGCGGCGAAGATTGGCTTTCAGCCTTCGGATTCGCGTTTGACCGGGACCTTCTCCAGATCTTGGGCGACGCCGCCGTCCCGCTCATCGGGGTTGTGTTCATCCGCGTGCAAGTGATGAGGCTGCCGCCAAGCCGAGAGAAAACCGTCCTGACTTGGCTGACCTGGTCGCTCTTCCTATTTTTGTTAGCGTGGTGGTCACTGCATATTGCACTTTTTGGATCACTGTAGAACGCATTTGAGAAGCGGCAGTTCCGTACTACGCAGAAACTGCCGTTCACACGAACGCGCCGCCGCCCCGGCCCGAGGGTCGAGACGACGGCGGGTGCGCGATGAGGTGGAGTCGGCCTGTAAGCCGGGTTCTGTACGCCTTGCGGCGCGACAGTCATTTCTCTCGGCCAGGCGTCGCCGCCTGGCTCCAGCAACCTACCCGGGAACAACGCGGGCCGCGTTATCGTTCCCCTATTTGGTCTTGCTCCGAGTGGGGTTTACCGTGCCGTACGGCGTTGGCCCGTACGCGGTGCGCTCTTGCCGCACCCTTTCACCCTTGCCTGATCCTCTTGCGAGGCCATCGGCGGTCTGCTCTCTGTTGCACTGGCCGTCAGCTCACGCTGCCCAGGAGTTACCTGGCACTCTGCCCTGTGGAGCCCGGACTTTCCTCGATGCGCTTGCGCGCGACGCAACTGCCCGGCCGACTCCACGGGGGAGTGTACCCTGATGGGGATGGCGGCAGGAACATCCGCTCTCCCGCTGGACAGTGCCCGCAAGACAGGTGAGAGTGCCCCTTGCCGCAAAGACCTCGACGGCCTTGTCGTGTTCTCGGTCGAGCCTCGCTCACCGAATGAATAGAGGAGAGGCAGACACCGCCAGGTGGCTTTGCCCCAGGCAATGCCACACTCCGCACCCAGACCATTAGTCTTCCGGGCACTTCGATATATATGAAAAATACATTGCAAAAGCCGAACAATGTAACCAAGCCTGCGAAACCAGCGATTGGTCACCGCCCCGGATTCTGGTGGACAGTGGGGATTCTTCTATTCGTTATATCGATCTTTGTACCTGCGTACAAACTTCACCAAAGCGGCGAGGACTGGCTGTCGGCGTTCGGATTACCGCTCGATAGGGTTTTTTTCCGCCTTATCGGCGACGCTGCAATCCCGATATTCACGATCACGTTGATTTTGCAACAAGTGAGGAAGCTGACGCCGAGCCGGGAGAAAACCGCATTGAACTGGCTTGGTTGGTCGCTCTTCGCCTTTCTGCTCGTGTGGTGGTCCCTTCTGGGGAATATGGTTTTCGGACCATAGCAACGGGGAACGGGGGGAAGCCAAAGCTCGCGCGCCGCGCTTTTCCGATTCCCTATTCCCCATTGCCTATTGCCCGCTCGCCATACAAGAGCTTCCGCGGCGCCCCGCTGATCGCCGCCGCCAGCTTCGCGGCCTTCGCCGGCGGCAACTCCTCACGCAGGATTGCGAAGATGCGCTTGCCTTCGGCGAGTTTCGCGTCGGCTTCCTCACCGCGCCCCGCCACCAGGATTACGTGTTCGCCGCGTTGCTGGTCGGGATCGGCGGCGACGCGCGCGGCCAACGCCGCCAGCGGTTCGCCAAGCACGGTTTCGAACATCTTGGTCAGTTCGCGCGCGAGCACGGCTTCGCGCTCGGCGCCGAACACGTCGCGCATGTCGGCCAGGCTTTCGGCGACGCGGTGCGAGGACTCGTAGAAGATGATCGTGCGCGACTCGCCGGCCAGTTCCTGCAGCCGGCTGCGCCGCGCGGCGGCCTTGGCCGGCAGGAAGCCCTCGAACACGAAACGGTCGCTGGGCAGCCCGGCGACGGACAGCGCGGCAATCGCCGCGCAGGCACCCGGTATCGGCGCACAGCGGATGCCTGCCGCGCGCGCCGCGCGCACCAGGCGGAAACCCGGATCGGAAATCAGCGGCGTGCCGGCGTCGGAAATCAGCGCCACCGATTCACCACCCTGCAGGCGCGCCACCAGCGCATCGACCACCTCGCGCTCGTTGTGGTCGTGCAGGGCGACCAGCGGCGTGGCGATGCCGTGATGGAGCAACAGCGGGCGACTGTGGCGAGTGTCTTCGGCGGCGATCAAGGCCACCGCGCGCAGCGTCTCGATGGCGCGGGCGGACAGGTCGTCGCGATGCCCGATCGGCGTCGCCACCACCCACAGGCAGCCGGGTTGAACACGGGACATCGGACACTCCATGGGCCGGCGGAACGATCGGCTATCATCGCGCATTGACGACCATGACGACCAAGGGATTTCCCATGCGCTTCATGCGCCTCGCGCGAGTCATCCTCACGACCCTGCTGTTCGCGCTCGCACTGAATGCGTGCGTGCCGACCGGCGCAGTGCGTTCGCCGGCCGAAATCGCCGCCGCGCAGCACGCCAGCGCGCTGGCGCAGCAGGGCCAGTTCGACCAGGCCGCCCAGGCCTGGCTGCAGCTTGCCGCGCAATCGTCCGCGCACGCAGACAGTTATCGCCTGCAGGCCGCCGAGGCATGGCGCCAGGAAGGCCGCATCGAACAGGCCGCGCCGGTGCTGGACAAGATCCGGCGCGAGCGGCTGAGCGGCGACGAACCGCTGCGCCTGGACCTGCTGCGGGCGGAGTTGGCGCTGGACCAGCACGACGCGCGCACCGCCCTGCGCCTGACCAGCCAGCCGAACGTGTCCGTGCCGCCTTCGCTGCAGCTGCGCCTGCTGGAACTGCGCGCCCGCGCCATGAAGGATTCCGGCGACCTGTGGGGCGCCGCGCGCACCCGCGTGCAGATGGATGCCGAACTGCAAGGCTTCGACCAGGCGCAGAACCGGCGCCAGGCGCTGGATCTGCTCGCCAGGCTCGGCATCGCGCCGCTGCAACACCGCGCCGCCGCGATGAAGCCCGGCGACCGCATGCTGCCGTGGATCAACGAGGCCCTGCGCCAGCTCGGTGTCAGCGTGGCGCAGCCGCAGCCGGAATTGCAGCAAGCGGTGGGCATGCTGCTGCCCGAAGCCGGCGCCAACGTGCGCGAAGGCTACAAGGTGCCGGCCCAGGTCGCCCTGCTGTTGCCGGCCGATGGCGACTACGCCGCCGCCAGCACACCGATCCGCCAGGGTTTCTTCGCCGCCTATTTCGATGCGGGCCGCAACCACGCGCCGCGGCCGACGGTACGCAGCTACAACAGCCACGGCACGGCCGACGGCGCGGTGCAGGCCTACCAGCAGGCGGTGCGCGACGGCGCCCGGCTGGTGGTCGGCCCGTTGACCCGCGGTGAAGTCGCGGCGGTGTTCGCGTTGCCGCAACTGCCGGTGCCGGTGCTGGCGCTGAACCACCCGGACGACCGCCAGCTGCCCGCCGGCAACGCCAGCGAGTTCGGCCTGCTGCCGGAAACCGAGGGCGCGCAGGCCGCCGACCACATGGCCGAGCGCGGTCTGCTGCACGCCTACGTGATGATCTCCGGCGACGACTTCGCGCAACGTGCGGCGAGCGCATTCAAGGCCGAGCTGATCTCCCGCGGCGGCGACGTGGTGGCCATGACGGTGCTGCCGAGCGGCGCCACCAGTTTCGCCGACGCGATCAAGAACCTGCAGTTGCCCACGGCCAGCGCGGCACCGGCGCCTGCCGCCGCGACAAGCACCGCCGACGCCGCGACGGCGACGCCCGCCGCCCCCGCCGATACCGGCATCTTCATCAGCATGCGCCCCAACCAGGCGCGGCTGCTGATGCCGCAACTGCGCATCGCCCAGGTCCAGCTGCCGGTGTTCGCCACCTCGCACGTGTACGCCGGCAGCGACGACGCGCCAGCCAATCGCGACCTGGACGGCGTCGAGTTCTGCGACGCGCCCTGGCTGTTCGACGCGCAGCCCGGCCTGCCCGACCGTGCGGCGATCGCGGCGAAGCTGCCCGCCGCCCGCGATGGCGCCGCGCGCCTGTTCGCGTTCGGCATGGACGCGTGGAGCCTGGTGCCCTACCTCGACTGGCTGAAGGCGCATCCGGGCAGCTACATGCCGGGCGCCACCGGGCAGCTGGCCGCCGATCCGTTCGGCCGCATCCGCCGCGTGCTGACCTGGGCGAAGTTCGAGAATGGCGTGGCGCGCCCGCTCAGCGGCAACCTGCAGATCGACTCGGTACCTTCGCCGCCGCCGGCGGCGCCGGCGCCGGCCAGTTCCAGCGCCGACGCCAACCCCGCCGGCTGATGCGCGCGGCCGGCGACGACTTCGAACAGCGCGCCTGCGTCGCGCTCGAACGCGCCGGCCTGAAGCTGCTGGCGCGCAACTACACCACCCGCCACGGCGAACTGGACCTGGTGATGCGCGATGGCGACACCGTGGTCTTCGTCGAGGTGCGCTACCGCAAGAGCGCCAGCCACGGCGACGCCGCCACCTCGGTCACCGCAAGCAAGCAGGCCAAGCTGATCCACGCCGCGCAGCACTGGCTGGCCGCCCACCCGCAGCATGCGCGACGCCCGTGCCGCTTCGATGTGGTCAGCTACGACGGCCCGGTCGACGCACTGCAAAGGCAATGGTTGCGTGGTGCCTTCGAGGCGGGTTGAGTCCGGCGCGGTGCGATAATCGCGGCATGGCCCTGCCCGTCCCCCTGCTCGACACCCTGCGCGCGATCTTTCCCGGCGACGCGCTGGACAGCGGCGACGACGCCCTGCGCACCGCGGCGGGCGACTACTCGCGCCATGCGCACCGGCCGGACGTCGTGGTCTATCCCGCCACGCACGCGCAGGTGGAGTCACTGGTTCGCGCCTGTCGCGAGCATCGCGTGCCGCTCACCGCGCGCGGCGGCGGCACCAGTTCCACCGGCGCTTCGGTGCCGCTGGCCGGCGGCGTGGTGGCAAATTTCCAGCGCATGGATCGTATCGTGCGCATTGCGCCAGGCGATCGCCTCGCGGTGGTCGAACCGGGCGTCACCAACGAGGCCTTGCAGCAGGCGCTGGCCCCGCACGGGTTCTTCTGGGCGCCCGATCCGGGCTCGGCACCGTGGTGCACGATAGGCGGCAATCTCGCCTGCAACGCAGGCGGACCGCGCGCGCTGAAATACGGCGCCACCCGCGACAACGTGCTGGGCTTGCGCGCCGTGGCCGGCACCGGCGCAGGTTTCGCGGCCGGCACGCACACCACCAAGGATTCCACCGGCTACGACCTCACGCGCCTGATCATCGGCTCGGAAGGCACGCTGGCGCTCGTCACCGAGGCCACGCTCAAGCTCACGCCCCGGCCCTCCGCGGTGCGCTCGCTACGCGCCACCTATCGCGACACGGCCAGCGCGGCGCAGGCGGTCGCGCGCATCATGGCGCAGCCGGTGACGCCCGCGGCGCTGGAATTCATGGATGCGCTGGCGCTCAAGCTGGCGCGCGACCACGCGCCGGACGCGGACGTGCCGCAGGCGGGCGCGCTGCTGCTGATCGAGGTCGACGGCACGCCGGAAACCGTCAGCTTCGCGCAGGACGCCGTGGCGCGCGCCGCGCGCGGCGAAGGCCTGATCGCGCTGGACATCGCGGCGGACGCCAGCGAAAACGCCGCGCTGTGGGCCGCGCGCAAGGCGCTCTCGTTCGCCCAGCGCGCGGCGACCCAGCACAAGATCAACGAAGACGTGGCGGTGCCGGTGAGCCGTCTGCCCGAACTCGTCGCCGGCGCGCAGGCGCTGGCCGCCAAGCATGCGGTCCCGCTGGTGTGTTTCGGCCACGCCGGCAACGGCAACCTGCACGTGAACCTGCTGCCGCGCGACGTGGACGAGATCGAACGTGGCTACGCCGCACTGCCCGAACTGTTCGCGCTGGTGATCGCGCTGGGCGGCACGCTGTCGGGCGAGCATGGCATCGGCGTGGTGAAGCGCGACTACCTGCCGCTGGCGCTGGGCGAATCGACCATCGCGTTGATGCGCTCGGTCAAGGCCGCGTTCGATCCGGATGGCATCCTCAACCCCGGCAAGGTGGTTTGAGAGCCGGTAATGGGGAACAGGAAACAGGGAATGGAGAAGACGAAGAAAAGGCCAGGCCTGAGGCAGCAGCAGCACGCCATGGATGCCCTGCTGGCGGAGATCCGCTGCGGCCACACCTGCGCGATGCAACAGCCGCCGGGGCGGCGGCCGGTGCTGCAGGCTTCCGTGCGGTCGCGCCTGCTGATCGTCAGCCAGGCGCCGGGGCGCAAGGTGGAGGAGAGCGGCATCCCCTTCGATGACGTCAGCGGCGAACGCCTGCGCGACTGGCTGCAGATCGACCGCGACACGTTCTATGACGCCGAGCGCGTGGCGATCGTGCCGATGGATTTCTGCTATCCCGGCAAGGGCAGGAGTGGCGACCTGCCGCCGCGGCCGGCATGCGCCGCGATCTGGCATCCGCGCCTGTTTTCGTTGCTCACCGGCGTGCAACTGACGCTCGCCATCGGGCAGTACGCGCAAGTCGGCATGCTCGGCGACGCACGCGATGCCACGCTCACCGACACCGTGCGCAACTGGCGCACGCACCTGGCCCGCGGCGTGCTGCCGCTGCCTCATCCGAGCCCGCGCAACCGGCCGTGGGTGATGCACAACCTGTGGTTCGAAGCCGAGTTGCTGCCGGTGCTGCGCGAGCGCGTCGCGGGCGCGCTGAACACCGTCCCCGAACCAGGATAGCCCGCAGGAGCCCGCTCGCGGGCGATGCTTTTGGGGCCGGATCAGGGATTCGCAATTCGCAAAGGCGAGAGCAAGGGCATCGCCCGCGAGCGGGCTCCTATGGGCGGCGCGACGGCTTCCGTTGCAACGTGCCTTGCCGGTTTCCGGGGGATTCTCTAACCTGCCCCGCTACGACATCGTGGCCACGGGGCCGACCCCGGCCTTGCAGGGGAACCCTCGTCCATGAGCCTCAAGCTCCGCCTCACCGTACTCAATTTCTTCCAGTACTACATCTGGGGCGCGTGGCTGCTGACCATCGGCACCTGGTGGTTCCAGAACCAGCACTGGTCGGGTACCAGCTTCGGCGCGATCTTCTCGACCATGGGCATCGCCTCGCTGTTCATGCCCTCGCTGGTCGGCATCGTGGCGGACAAGTGGATCAATGCCGAACGCCTGTACGGCATGCTGCAGATCTGCGGCGCGGTGGTGCTGTTCTCGATCCCGCACGTCACCGATCCGGAACAGATGTTCTGGGTGATGCTGCTGAACATGTGCTTCTACATGCCCACCATCTCGCTGGCGATCACGGTGGCCTACAACGCGCTCAAGCAGGATGGGCTCGACGTGGTCGTCACCTACCCGCCGATCCGCGTATGGGGCACGATCGGTTTCATCGCCGCGACCTGGACCACCAGCCTGCTCGGCTTCAAGGCCTCGCCCGCGCAGTTCCACGTGGCAGCGGCTGCTTCGCTGCTGCTGGGCCTCTACGCCTTCACCCTGCCCAAGTGCCCGCCCAAGCTGGGCGCCGCCGAGGGCCGCAGCCTGGTCGACCGGCTCGGCCTCACCTCGTTCGTGCTGTTCAAGAACCGCAACATGGCGGTGTTCTTCATCTTCGCGATGCTGCTGGGCGCGGCGCTGCAGCTGACCAACGCCTACGGCGACGCCTTCCTCAGCGACTTCGTCAAGGTGCCCGAGTACGCCAACCTGCTGGCGGTGAAGTACTCGACCATCATCATCTCCATCTCGCAGTTCTCCGAAACCGCGTTCATCCTGACCATCCCGTTCTTCCTCAAGCGCTTCGGCATCAAGGCGGTGATGACGATGAGCATGCTGGCCTGGGTGCTGCGCTTCGGCCTGTTCGCGTTCGGCGACCCGGCCGGCGGGCTGTGGATGATCGTGCTCTCGTGCATCGTCTACGGCATGGCGTTCGACTTCTTCAACATCTCCGGCTCGCTGTTCGTGGAAAGCCAGGCCGACCCGAAGATCCGCGCCAGCGCGCAAGGCCTGTTCATGCTGATGACCAACGGCGTGGGGGCGGTGCTGGGCAGCCTGATCGCCGGCTTCGTGATCGACCATTTCTTCACCGACCACACCTGCAATGACACGGTGCTGATCTGCAAGGACTGGCACGGCATCTGGCTGGCCTTCGCCGGCTACTCGCTGGTGATGGCGCTGCTGTTCGTGCCGCTGTTCAAGCACCGGCACGACCGCGCCGCCGCGCAACGGGTGGTGCCCACGCACTGATCCGTCGGCGGCCGGTCACGGATTGTTATTGCGAATCATTTTCATTTACCATGCGCCTCCTCATGCCGGAGGCCACATGTCCCTTTCCGTTCGCCCGCTCATCCCCTTGCTCGCCCTTGCCCTCGCCGGCACCGCCCAGGCGGCCGACCAGATCTCCGCCGTCACGCTCGAACGGGTCGAGGTTTCCGAAAGCACCCTGCGCATGCCGCAGAGCCAGGGCGCGCTGCCGACCACGATCACGGTGATCACCGCCGAGGATCTGCGCCAGCAGTTGGCGATCAACCCGGACCTCTCCGACGCCATCGGCAACCTGCTGCCCTCGTTCGCCCCCTCGACGCAGAAGCTCAGCTCGCGCGGGCAGACCCTGCGCGGACGCAACCCGCTGTACATGATCGACGGCGTGCCGCAATCGAGCCCGCTGCGCAACGGTTCGCGCGATGCCTACACGATCGACCCGGCGATGATCGAGCGGATCGAGATCGTCGAAGGCTCCAACGCGATGCAGGGGCTGGGCGCCGCCGGCGGCATCATCAACATCATCACCAGGCGTGCACCGAAGCAGGATGGCGTGCGCCAGGAAGTCACCGCCAACGCCAGCGCGCCCACCCGCGGCGGTAACGGCCTGGGCTACGGCGCCTCGTACCTGCTCGCCGCGCGCAGCGGCGCGTTCGAGCTGGTCGCCGGCGCGGCGTGGCGCGAGCGCGGCATGTACGCGGACGCCAAGGGGCGGCTGATCGGCGTCGACGGCACCCAGGGCGACCTGATGGATTCGGCGAGCACCGACGGCTTCCTCAAGCTCGGCTACGACTTCACCGACACGCGCCACCTGCAGCTCACCGTCAACCGCTTCGACCTCAAGGGCCACGGCGACTACACCGCCGTGTCCGGCGACATGGCCAACGACCTGCCGACCACGTCGGTGCGCGGCAAGCAACCCGGCGACGCCCCGCGCAACCGCGTGCTGACCAGCAGCCTGGACTACCGCGACACCGCGCTGGCCGGCGGCGAGCTGCGCGCCCAGCTCTACCACCAGAAGAACCGCGAGCTGTTCGGCGGCGGCACGTTCGGCACCTTCCAGGACCCGGCCTATGGCCCCGGCCTGCTGTTCGACCAGTCGCAGAATGTCTCGACCAAGGACGGCGCGCGGCTGTCATGGGCACGGCGCGGCCTGCTCGACGACACGCTCACCGTGCTGGCCGGCGCCGACGGCTACCGCGACACCACCTTCCAGGAACTGACCCACACCGGCCGCCACTGGGTGCCGGACAGCACCTACACCGGCTGGGCGCCGTTCCTGCAGGCCGAATACTGGCCGCTGCACACGCTGTCGCTGTCCGGCGGCCTGCGCCGCGAGCACGGCACGCTGGATGTGCCCACGTTCCAGACGCTCGCCTTCTACAACGCCGTCACCGTGCAGGGCGGCAAGCCCAGCTTCAGCAAGACGCTGCCGAACTTCGGTGCGGTCTGGTACCTCACCGGCCAACTCAACCTGTTCGCCAGCTACGCCGAGGGCTACACCCTGCCCGACGTGGGGCGCGTGTTGCGCGCGATCAAACAGCCCGGCCAGAGCGTGGCCGACTTCCTCGACCTGAAACCGGTGGTGTCGGACAACCGCGAGGCGGGCGTCGAGTATCTCGGCGAACGCGCGGGGGCGCGCCTGAGCTACTACGTCTCGCGCTCGCGGCTGGGTTCGGTGCTGGTGTTCGACGCGCCCAACCAGGTCTACAACGTGATGCGCCAGCGCGTGTCCATCAGCGGCTGGGAGGCGCGCGCGAACTGGCAGCCGCTGGAAGGCACCCGGCTGGATGCCTCCTTCGCGATCAACCGCGGCCGCTCCGACCGCAACAGCGACGGCAGGATCGACTCGGACCTGGACGGTGCCAACATCGCGCCCAACCGGCTCAACCTGTCGTGGACGCAGCGCTGGAACGACGCCTGGTCGAGCTACCTGCAACTGAGCCACCTGTACAGCCGCGACTTCAGCACGCTGGGCCAGCGCACGGCGCACTTCGACGGCTACGGCACCGCCGACGCCTACGTGAAATGGCAAACCAGGAGCGCCGGCGACTGGACGCTGGGCGTGCAAAACCTCGCCAACAAGCAATACATCAACTATGTCTCGCAGACCGTCGGCGACGCCGACTCGTACTTCGCCGGCCGCGGCCGCGTGGTCTCGCTGACCTGGCAGCAGGCCTTCTGAAGTGTCCGCCGCCGCGACCGCGATCGAGGCATCCGCGCGCCGCGCCGACGCGGTGCGGTACTGGCTCAAGCGCCTGCACCGGTGGGTCGGCCTCAGCGTCGGGCTGGTCTACGCGCTGATCGCGCTCAGCGGCAGCGTGCTGGTGCTGCAGGGTCCGCTGCTGCGGCTGCTGCATCCGCCGCTGGCCGCACATGCGTTGCCCGACGCGGCGGCGCGCGCGGCCGTGCTGTCGCGCATCACGCACGAATGGCCGTCCAGGGGACTGCGCGGCGCCGATCTGCCGACCGCCGGGCTGCCGGTATGGCAACTGTATTTTTCCGACGGCTCACGGCGCTACCTCGATCCCACCAGCGGCGACCTGCTGCTGACGCGTGCACCCGGCAGCGACCTGCTGCTGACCTTGCGCGACTGGCACACCCACCTGCTCGCCGGGAAAACCGGCGAGGCCGTGCTGGGCGTGCTTGGCTGGCTCATGCTGGGGCTGCTGCTTTCCGGCGTGTGGCTGTGGTGGCCGGGCCGGCGGAACCTGCGCGGCAGCCTGCGCCTCCATACCCAGCCACCGGCACGGCGCTGGGTCAGCTGGCATCGCAGCATCGGCGCGCTCAGCCTGCCGTTGCTGCTGCTGGTGACCCTGACCGGCACCTTGATGGTCTACGGCAAAGGCACCCGGCACGTCCTGCAGACACTGTTCGCGGATGCGCCGGCCACGCCGACGCCGGCCCGCATCGCGCCGCGCCCACAGGCGATCGACTGGGCGGCGGTGCTCGACGCCGCGCAGCACGCGCTGCCGGGCGCCGAATTGCGCCGCATCGCGCTGCCCTCGGCCGACGACGGCCGCGTGACGATCCGCGCGCGGGCGCCGGGCGAATGGCATCCGGTCGGGCGCAGCCAGGTGTGGCTCGATCCCTACCGGGCCCAGGTGCTGGGCGCCGTCGACGCCACCGCCGAGGGCACCGGCGCGCGCATCAGCAACGCGGTCTATCCGCTGCACGCCGGCAGCGTGGGCGGCCTGGCCGGGACGCTGCTGGTGCTGCTGTGCGGCCTGCTGCCGCCATTCTTCCTGGTGACCGGGTTCCTGTTCTGGCGCACGCGCCAGCGGCGCCAGCGCCGATAAGCCAGCGCCGATAAGCGATCCCGGAGGCCGTCGGCGCGGCCGTTTCCGCGATTCACCTACAATGGGCGGATGCAAATCGGCCCTTACCTGATCGACCCGCCGCTGGTGCTCGCCCCGATGGCGGGCGTCACCGACAAGCCGTTCCGCCTGCTGTGCAAGCAGCTGGGCGCGGGCCTGGCCGTGTCCGAGATGACCAGCGCCGACCCGTCCCTGTGGCAGACGCGCAAGTCGCTGCGCCGGATGGACCACGCCGGCGAACCCGAGCCGGTCAGCGTGCAGATCGCCGGCTACGATCCCGCGATGCTGGCCGAGGCGGCCCGCTTCAACGTCGCCAATGGCGCGCAGCTCATCGACATCAACATGGGTTGCCCGGCGAAGAAGGTGTGCAATGTGTGGTCCGGTTCCGCGCTGCTGCAGGACGAGCCGCTGGTGGCACGCATCGTGAAGGCGGTGGTGGAGGCGGTGGACGTGCCGGTGACACTCAAGATCCGCACCGGCTGGAACCGCGAGAACAAGAATGCGCTGAACATTGCGCACATCGCCGAGGACGCCGGCATTGCCGCGCTGGCCGTGCACGGCCGGACCCGCGCCGACAAGTACGAGGGCGAGGCCGAGTACGCCACCATCGCCGCGGTGAAGGCCAGCGTGCGCATCCCGGTGCTGGCCAACGGCGACGTCTGCACGCCGCAGCAGGCGAAGCACGTGCTCGCCGTCACCGGCGCCGATGCCGTGATGATCGGCCGCGGCGCGCAGGGCCGGCCGTGGATCTTCCGCGAGATCGCCCACTACCTCGCCACCGGCGAACTGCTGCCCGAACCCGAACCGGCCGAAGTCGCCGCGATCCTGCTCGGCCACCTCGAACACCTGCACGCGTTCTACGGCGAACCGGCCGGCGTGCGCATCGCGCGCAAGCACCTGGGCTGGTACGCGAAGGACCGTCCCGAGAACGCCGCGTTCCGGCAGGTGGTCAACCGCGCCGAGACGGCCAGCGAACAGTTGCGGCTCACCCGCGATTACTTCACCGCGCTGGCGAGCGGTCTGGCCATGGCGGCCTGAGCGCGCAGGCAGTCACCGCGGCAGCTGTCCGCGCAAACCGCTGTCCATCTCAGGCCATCGCGCGTTCCAGATAACGCTGGCGCTTGCGCGGTCGCAGGCATTCCAGATCTACTTCGATCAGGCCATCGATGGAGCCGCTGAACTCCGGGTCCACGCCGAAAGCGAGGAAGCGCGCGCCGCCGGGTTCGCACAGTTCGGTGTACTGTTTGTACAGCGTCGGCACCGAGGTGCCGAGCCGGGCCAGCGCGGTTTTCATCGCCTCGAACGCGGCGGCGATGTCGAGTCCGTCGAAGGTCGGTGCCGGCGCCGCGAAGGCGAACGGCCGGCGCGCGCTGGCCAGCGTCCGTTCGCTGCCGTAGAAACGCTGGTAGTAGCCGACCAGCTGCTCGCTGGCATGCCGCGGCAACGCCGCACTGATCGACACCGCACCGTAGAGGTAGCGCACGCCCGGGTGGCGCCGCAGGTAGGCGCCGATGCCTTGCCACAGGTAATCGAGGCTGCGGCTGCCCCAGTAATCCGGCACCACGAAGCTGCGACCCAGCTCCAGCCCGGCGGCCAGCCGCGGCACGGCCGCGTCGGCGTAGCGGAACAGCGAGGCGGTGTACAGGCCGGCCAGTCCGGCGCGGGCCAGCGCCTCGGCGCCGCGCAACACGCGGTAGGCGCCGGCGATGCGGCCGGCCTGCGCGTCCCACACCAGGATGTGGTCGTAACTGGCGTCGTAGCGGTCGAGGTCGCGGCTGCAGCCGGTGCCCTCGCCGACCTGGCGGAAGGTCAGCTCGCGCAGGCGGCCGATCTCCTGCAGCAGCGGCGAACCGCCGGCATTGCGCGCCAGGCGGATCTGCTTGCCGTCGCTGGTGGCGCCGAGCAGCTCGGTCGCGTCCACGGCGCGCGCCAGTTCGCGCGCGCCGATGGCCGGCGCCAGCGGCAACGGGCCCACGGGTGCGGGCGTTTCCGCGCGGCCGGCGGCATCCAGCGCGTGGCGGACGCGCCGCACGGCCGCGTGCTCGCCTTCGCTCTCGCCGATCGTCAGCAAGTCGCCCACGTGCAGGTGCAGCGGACGGCGGTGGCGGGTGAACATCTCGCGCGCCAGCAGCGCCGCCGATGCCGGCCGGCACAGCGCCGACATGCCGTAGAACAGCGCGGAATTGCGCGCCTCGACACGCACCGGCAATACCGGCGCCGACGCACGCCGCGCAAAACGCAGGAAGCCGGCGCGCCAGCGGCCGTCGCGCACGCCGCGCAAACCCAGCCGCGACACCTCGCCGGCGGGAAACACGATCACGCATTCGCCCCGGCGCAAGGCACGTTCGACCCGGCGCAACTCGGCCACGCCGGCGGCGCCGCCGAACACGCGCACCGGCAGCAGCAGTTCCGCCAGCGGTTCCACCAGCGCCAGCACCTCGTTGGCAAGCACCCGCACGTCGCGCCGCACGCGTCCCACCATGTCCAGCAGGGCCAGCGCATCGAGCGCGCCGCAGGGATGGTTGGCGACCACCAGCAGCGCCCCGTGCGCGGGTATGCGCGCCAACGCGGCGGTGTCGACCTCATGGCGCGGTTCCAGTTCGCGCAAGGCAGCCGCGACGAAGGCCAGTCCGCGCAGCTGCGCATGTTCGGCATGGAACGCGTCGATCCGGCCGAGACCCGACCAGCGCGCCCACCGCTGCAGCAAGCTCGCCGCGAGGCGCCCGCGCCGACCGCGAAACCAGCGTGGATAACGCTGCCGCAAACGCTGCTCGATGGCTTGCATGTCACGCCCCTCGCGTTGGCCTGACGCCAGCTTGCGGAGCTTCGGCGACACCACGATTGCCCCGCTGCGACAGCGGCGTGACAGCCGTGGCGTCGACCCACTCCGCCACGACACGCAGGCCATGCCTGCGTTAGGCTCGGGATTGCCGTGCCCGCATCCGGACGTCCGAGGAGTACCGATGAGAAAACACCTGTGGCCGCTGTGCCTGCTTTTCCTGCTGGCGCTGATGTCCGTCAGCGGAGTCCGCGCTGCCGGCCAGACCATCAAGGTCTACCCGATCGCCGCCGGTACCGCCGCGACGGTGACGCCGGCCACCGAGCTCAAGCGGGCGAACCAGCCACTGCTGGTCGGGGTGAAGGTGGCGCCGCCGTTCGTGATCGAGGACCACGGCCACTACAGCGGCCTGGCGATCGACCTGTGGCAGGAGATCGCCGCCGACCACGGCTGGAAATACGTCTACCGGCCCTACGACCTGGACGGCCTGCTGCAGGCGGTCAGCGACAGCAAGGTGGACGTGGCGCTGGGCGCGATCACCGCCACCGCCGCGCGCGAACAGCGGATGGATTTCGCCCACCCGATCACCAGCTCGGGCCTGGCCGTGGCGGTGCGCGGCGGGCAGACCGCCGGCTGGCTGGCGGTGGCGCGGGCACTGGTGTCGCCGGCCTTCCTCAAGGTGATCGGCTCGCTGACGCTGCTGTTGCTGGTGGTCGGCTTCCTGGTCTGGCTGCTCGAACACAAGCGCAACCCGGAGCAGTTCGGCGGCAGCCGCCGCCAGGGCATCTTCTCCGGCTTCTGGTGGGCGATGGTGACGATGACCACGGTCGGCTATGGCGACACCGCGCCGCGCACGGTCGGCGGACGCATCATCGGCCTGGTGTGGATGCTGGCCGCGCTGCTCATCGTGTCGTTCTTCACCGCGGCGATCACCAGCGCGCTGACCGTCGGCCAGCTC
The DNA here is from genome assembly GCF_052978425.1 of Rhodanobacter sp. UC4437_H4. Classification (NCBI taxonomy): domain Bacteria; kingdom Pseudomonadati; phylum Pseudomonadota; class Gammaproteobacteria; order Lysobacterales; family Rhodanobacteraceae; genus Rhodanobacter; species Rhodanobacter sp. UC4437_H4. Next base: position 3,142,109 of record NZ_CM129673.1, on the reverse strand, counting down.
AGCGAGCGCATTCGCAGCGCCGCCGACCTGGGCGGCATGCGCATCGCCAGCGTGCCGGACAGCACCAGCGCCAACTGGCTCGACCGCGAGCAATTCGACTACGCCAAGGCCCGCGACGTCGATGCCGCGCTGGCGGAGCTGGCCGCCGGCCGCGTCGACGCCGTGGTCTACGACGAACCCCTGTTGCGCTGGAACATCCGCCGGCACTTCCGCGGTCAGCTGAAGGTGCTGCCACTGCTGCTGGAGCGGCAGGACTATGCTTTCGCCCTGCCCACCGGCAGCCGCCTGCGCGAACCGATCGACACCTCGCTGCTGCAGCGGATCAACGCGCCGGACTGGCCGCAGCGGCTGGACAAGGCCTTCGGCGCAACCGGCCAGTGAACGGGCCAACGCGCGACGCCAACCCGTTCGGCCGTCCATACGGCTGAACGGAAACCCACCCCCGCCGCGCCCCGCGGACGGGGAGGCTGCAAAGTCGAAGTGGTCGATGTATCATGCCCGACCTCTTTTATCTTTCTATCCGTACAAAGGGATATAAACCGCGATGTCCAACTACCTGTTCACCTCCGAATCGGTCTCCGAAGGCCATCCGGACAAGGTCGCCGACCAGATCTCCGACGCCGTGCTCGACGCGATCATCGCGCGCGACCCGCGCGCCCGCGTGGCCTGCGAAACCATGGTCAAGACCGGCGTGGCGATCGTCGCCGGCGAAATCACCACCGGCGCCTGGATCGACCTCGAAGCGATCACCCGCAAGGTGATCCTCGACATCGGCTACAACTCGTCCGACGTCGGCTTCGACGGCGCCACCTGCGGCGTGATCAACCTGATCGGCAAGCAGTCGCCGGACATCAACCAGGGCGTGGACCGCAAGAACCCGGAAGACCAGGGCGCCGGCGACCAGGGCCTGATGTTCGGTTACGCCACCAACGAAACGAAGGATTTCATGCCGGCGGCGATCTACTACTCGCACCGCCTGGTCGAGCAGCAGGCGAAGATCCGCAAGCGGAAGAACTCGCCGCTGCCGTGGTTGCGCCCGGACGCCAAGAGCCAGGTCACCCTGCGCTACGAGAACGGCGTGGCCACCGCGATCGATGCCGTGGTGCTGTCGACCCAGCATGACCCGTCGGTGAAGCAGAAGGACCTGATCGAAGCGGTGCGCGAGCACATCCTCAAGCCCGTGCTGCCGGCCAAACTGATGCACAAGGCCACCAAGATCCACATCAACCCGACCGGCAAGTTCGTCATCGGCGGCCCGGTGGGCGACTGCGGCCTGACCGGCCGCAAGATCATCGTGGACACCTACGGCGGCTGGGCCCGCCACGGCGGCGGCGCGTTCTCCGGCAAGGACCCGTCCAAGGTCGACCGCTCGGCCGCCTACGCCGCGCGCTACGTGGCCAAGAACATCGTGGCCGCCGGCATCGCCGACCGCTGCGAGGTGCAGGTGAGCTACGCGATCGGCGTGGCGCACCCCACCTCGATCTCGGTCACCACCTTCGGCACCGGCAAGATCAGCGACGAGAAGATCGAGAAGCTGATCCGCAAGCACTTCGACCTGCGTCCGTACGGCATCCTGCAGATGCTCGACCTGATCCACCCGATGTACCAGCAGACCGCCAGCTACGGCCACTTCGGCCGCACCCCGCAGGTGGTCAAGGACGCCAGCGGCAAGTCCTACACCACCTTCTCGTGGGAAAAGACCGACCGCGCCGAGGCGCTGCGCAAGGACGCGAAGCTGTAGGAGCGCATCTTGTGCGCGAACACCGCGCACCGAAAAAAACGGGCCGCCTCGCGCGGCCCGTTTCGTTTTGCCGTCGTACGCCTCACCGTCCCGGGACACGACGCGCGCCAGCGCAATCATCGCTGATTTCTTTGCCACCGCGGGCAGCATTGCCCTACGCCCATCCGCGCGCCGCACCGATTCCACGCCCGTTCCGCCGGACTCATGCTGAACTTTTCACCAATGCAGATCGCAAGGAAGCCGCATGCCTTCAGTCCCGCGCCGCCACCATCCCTTTGCCCTGACTGCCGTGCTTCTGCTGGCGCTGGCACCCCCGCTCGTTGCGGCGCAGACCGGGCAAATGGAAGGCGAGAACCTGCTGATGTCGCTCCCCGACGGCTTCGTTCCCGCCTACCACAATCAAAAGGGTTCCGTGGCGATCTCCGAGATGATCCCCAGCGGCGAGACGCTCGATCACTGGAGCGAGATCCATACGATGCTCGTCCTCTACGGCGGCGGTAACCTGCCGATCGATGCCTATGTCGAGCGCGTGGGGCAAAGCTTCCGCAAGGATTGCGACATGGCCGACACGGTTCCGATCGCCAGTGGCACCGAGAACGGCTACAAGTTCGCGTTCTGGCTGCAGACCTGCTCGTACTTCGACCGGAAGAAGCCGCCGGAAACCACCTGGTTCAAGATGATCAACGGCAACGACAGCAGTTATGTCGTGCAGCACGCGGTGCATGCCGAGCCGACCACGGAGCAGACCGTGCGCTGGGCCCGGTACTTCGCCACGGTCAAGGTTTGCGACTCGCGCATTCCCGACCGGGCTTGCCCGCACGTCCAATAGCCGGCTCGGGCGCCGCCGGTCACGCCGCAACGTCGCTGCCAAGTACAATGGGCGGATGTCCCTTATCCAATTGCAACGCGTCGACTTCAGCATCGGCGGCCCGCTCCTGCTCGAACACGTCGATCTGTCGATCGAGGCGAACGAGCGTGTCTGCATCGTCGGTCGCAACGGCGAAGGCAAATCCACCCTGATGAAGCTGATCGCCGGCGAGCTGCACGCCGACGACGGCGAGGTGCGCATCCAGAACGGCGTGGTGGTAGCGCGGATGGCGCAGGAAGTGCCGCAGGGCACGGCCGGCAGCGTGTTCGACGTGGTCGCCGAAGGGCTGGGCGATCTCGGTCGCCTGCTGGCGCGTTATCACCACCTGCTGGCCGAAGGCGACTTCGACGCGCTGGGCGACGTGCAGCACCAGATCGAGGCGCAGCACGGCTGGGACCTCGACCGCCGCGTCAGCGACGTGCTGACCCAGCTGGAACTGCCCGGCGAGACCGACTTCGCCGCGCTGTCCGGCGGCATGAAGCGCCGCGTGCTGCTGGCCCAAGCGCTGGTGCGCAAGCCCGACGTGCTGCTGCTGGACGAACCGACCAACCATCTCGACATCGAGGCGATCGGCTGGCTGGAAACCTTCCTCAAGCAGTTCGCCGGCAGCATCCTGTTCGTCACCCACGACCGCAGCTTCCTGCGTGCGCTGGCGACGCGCATCGTCGAGATCGACCGCGGCGCGCTCACCGACTGGCCGGGCGACTACGACAACTACCTGCGCCGACGCGAGGAACGCCTGCACGCCGAGGCGCAGGCGAACGCGCTGTTCGACAAGAAGCTGGCGCAGGAGGAAGTGTGGATCCGCCAGGGCATCAAGGCCCGGCGCACCCGCAACGAAGGCCGCGTGCGCGCGCTGAAGGCGCTGCGTGCGGAACGTGCGCAACGCCGCGAGCTGGGTGGCAACGTGAAGATGACGGCGGCCAGCGCGCAGGCTTCGGGCAAGAAGGTGATCGAGCTCAGGCACGTGCACCAGGCCTACGACGGTCGCGTGCTGATCGACGACCTCACGACCACCGTGATGCGCGGCGACCGCATCGGCATCATCGGCCCCAACGGCGCCGGCAAGAGCACCCTGCTGAAGATCATGCTGGGCGAACTCACCCCGCTGCGCGGTACCGCCGAGCTGGGCACCAATATCGAAATCGCCTACTTCGACCAGCACCGGCTGCAGCTCAACGACAAGCTCAATGCGCTCGACAACGTGGCCGAGGGCCGCGAGTTCATCGAGCTCAACGGCCAGCGCAAGCACATCATCGGCTACCTGCAGGATTTCCTGTTCTCGCCCGAGCGCGCCCGCGCGCCGATCACCCGCCTCTCCGGCGGCGAGCGCAACCGCCTGCTGCTGGCCAAGCTGTTCGCGCAGCCGTCGAATCTGCTGGTCATGGATGAACCGACCAACGACCTCGACGTCGAGACGCTGGAGCTGCTGGAAGAACTGCTGACCGACTACCAGGGCACCCTGCTGCTGGTCTCGCACGACCGCGCCTTCCTCGACAACGTGGTCTCCAGCACCCTGGTGCTGGAAGGGGAAGGCCGCATCGGCGAATACGTGGGCGGCTACAGCGACTGGCTGCGCCAGCGGCCCACCGCGCGCAGCACCCCGGCCACCGGCAAGGCCGCCGCGCCGGCTCCGACACCTGCGGCGCCCGTGGCGGCAAAGCGCAAACGCAGCTTCAAGGAACAGCACGAGCTGGAGCAACTGCCGAAGCGCATCGAGCAACTGGAAGGCGATATCGCCGCGCGCACCGCCGCGATGAACGAGCCGGCCTTCTTCCAGCAGGACAGCGCGGCCATCGTCAAGGCGAACGAGGCGCTGGTGAAGTTGCAGGCCGAACTGGATGCAGTCTACGCGCGCTGGTCGGAATTGGATGGCTGAGCGAAGCAGGAGTGAGCGCCGAGCAGAGACCTCCCGCTCATGTGCTTTCTCTCGTTTCTCACGCCTCTCCACTCACTTCTCGCCCTTCCTCCCGGCGTATCATTCGGGGATCTTTCCCACGGACTGCCACGCATGTACACGCTCTACTACGCCCCGGGTTCGGCCAACCTGCTGGTGCACCTCGCCCTGCTCGAAATCGGTGCCCCGCACGAGCTCAAGCGCATCGATCTCGACAAGGGCGAACAGCGCAGCGCCGCGTACCTGGCGATCAACCCGAATGGCGTGGTGCCCACCCTGCTGGTCGACGGCCAACCGCACGGCGAGGCGGCAGCGCTTGCCTTGCTGCTGGCCGAGAGGCATCCCGAGGCGGCACTGGCGCCCGTCCCCGGCAGCGCGCAGCGCGCCGACTACCTGCAATGGATGCTGTACTTCGCCAACAACCTGCAGCCACTGTTCCGCCAGTGGTTCTACCCCGGCGAACACCTGGCCGACGGTGCCGACACGATCAAGCAGGCCGCCCGCGCCGGCATCGAAAAATGCTGGACGAAGATCGACGCCCATCTCGCCGCGCATGGCCCGTACATGCTCGGCGACCGCTTCAGCATGGTCGACCTCTACGCCCTGATGCTGATGCGCTGGTCGCGCAACATGCCCAAGCCCGCCACCGAATGGCCGCAACTGGCCGCACTGGCCACGCGCCTGAAGGCACGGCCGTCGTGGAAACAGGTCTGCGATGCCGAGGGCCTGATCGAGTGGGCCTGAGTCCATGAGCGACACCCCCGGCACGGACGCCTGGGCCGTCTACCTGCTCGAATGCGCCGACGGCCGCGTCTACACCGGCATCGCCCGCGACCCCGAACAACGCTACGCGAAACATCTCGCCGGCAAGGGCGCGCGCTTCACCCGCTCCAACCCGCCGAAGCAACTGCTCGGCTGGGTCTGGGTTGAAAGCCACGGTGACGCGCTACGCCTGGAGATGGCGTGGAAAAAGCTCCCCCGCGCCCAGCGCCTCGCCGCCCTCCAGGCAAGCCTTGAGCCGTAGGGCGGGCACGGCCCGCCACTCGCCGTGATGCGCCCGGACAACGGGCTGGACTTCGCCGAGAGCCGGCGGGCAGTGCCCTACATCCCGCTTGGGAAATCGCCGGCCGCGCTGCTCCTACGACGCCGTGCGGTTGGGCAGCCAAAGTTGCGCGATCGCGCCCCTGCCCTCACGGGCGCCGAGGCTGACGCCACCTTCGTGCGCTTCGGCGATCTGCCGCACCAAGGCCAGGCCGATGCCGGAGCCGCCGGGCTTGGTGGTGAAGAACGGCACGAACAGGTTGTCGCTGGCGGGCAGGCCGGGGCCGTCATCGAGGATCTCGATCAGTGCGCGCTCGCCTTCGCTGCGCCAGCGCATCAGCACCTGGCCACGGTTTGGCAGGCTCGCTTCGACGGCGTTGCGCAGCAGGTTGATCAGTGCCTGCTCCAACTGGTCGGGATCGGCCTGCACGAGCAGCGGTGCGCCGGCTTCCACCTGCACAGCCATGCGCTGCTCTAGCCGCGCCACCGCCGTCACCAGCACGGCCAGGTCGAGTTCGCGTTTCTGCGGTGACGGCAGCGCGGCGAGTCGGCTGTAGCCGGCGAGGAAACGCGCCAGCGATTCGGCCCGGTTGCCGATCACCTGCAGGCCGCCCTGCGCATCCTCGCGCCAGTCGTCGGCCAGCGGCTCGCGTGCGATCACGGTGGCCAGGGTACCGGCCAGCGAGTGGATCGAGGCCAGCGAATTGTTGACCTCGTGACCGAGCACGCGCAGCAGGCGCTGCCAGGCCTGCCGCTCTTCCTCGCGCAGCACGCGACTGACGTCGTTGATCACCAGCAACCGACCGCTGCGGCCTTCGTTGCGCAGCGGCGCGTGACGGATGTCGAAGCGGCCGCTGCGGCCCGGGAACGTATGCCTGACGACCTGTGCCGACGGTGCGGCCAGCAGCACGTCGAGCGCCAGCTCGTCGGCGCGACAGCCGAGCAGCGCATGTCGCTCGTCGGCAAGCAGGCGCTGCGCGGCAGGATTGAGCAGGCGCAACCGTGCATCGTGATCGAACACCAGCACCGCGCTGTCCAGCGCAGCCAGCGTCTTGCCGAGCAGGCGCGCGGAATCCTCGAATTGCAGGCGCTCCTTCTGCAGCCGGTCGGCCAGCGCGTTGATGTCGTAGATCGCATCGCCGAGCACGCCGCCCTGCACGCCGCGCATGCTGTAGTCGCCCTCGCGCAGGGCTTCCAGCAAACCGGCCAGGGTGTACAGCGGATACACCACGCGACGATGTTGCCAGCGCGCGATCAATGCGGTGGCCACGACGACCACGATGGCCAGCAGCCAGCACAGCGCACGCTCAGGCACGCCGACCAGCAACAGCGCGGCCATACCAAGCAGCGCCGGCACGCCCACCAGCCAGCTGCCCAGCAGCACGCGCCGCTCGAACGCGGGCATGTAGCCGCGGCGGCGGGTGGAATCAGTCGGCATCGTCGGTCGAGGGATCGCGCAGCCCGTGCTTTTCCATGCGCCGATACAAGGTCTGCCGGGTGATGCCGAGCGCGTCGGCGGCATGCTGCAGGTTGCCGTCGTGGCGTTCCAGCGCGCTTCGTACCAGATGCGCCTCGGCCTGGTCGATGGTCATGCCGTCGAGATCGGCGGGTGCAACGCCGGTGGTCGGACCGGGGCCGAAGGCTAGCGCCGAATCGCTGACCAGGTCGTGCTCGGCCAGCAGCGCGGCGCGCTCCATCAGGTGGCCCAGTTCGCGCACGTTGCCCGGCCAGCGCCAGGCGAGCAAGGCGCGTTCGGCCGAAGGCGCCAGCCGCAGTCCGTGGCGGCCGTACCGTGCGGCGCTGCGTTCGAGGAAGCTGCGCGCCAGCGGCAGGATGTCGTCACGACGCTCGCGCAAGGGCGGCAGGTAGACCTCCAGCGTGTTGAGGCGATACAGCAGGTCCTTGCGGAAGCGCCCGGCCTCCACTTCGACGGCGAGGTCGGCATTGGTCGCCGAGACCAGCCGCACGTCCACGCCCTGCGTACGCGAGGAACCGAGCCGCTCGAACTCGCCGTCCTCCAGCACGCGCAGCAGCTTCGGCTGTTGCGACGCCGGCACGTTGCCGACCTCGTCGAGGAACAGCGTGCCGCCATCGGCCAGTTCGAAACGGCCGATGCGTTCGCTCTTGGCGTCGGTGTAGGCGCCGCGCACGTGGCCGAACATTTCCGACTCGAACACGTTCTCGGCGATGGCGCCCATGTTGACCTTGACCAGCGCTTTCGCCGCGCGCCGCGACTGCGCATGCAAGGCCCGGGCGATCACGCCCTTGCCGGTGCCGTTCTCGCCCAGCACCAGCACGTTGGCATCGCTGGGCGCGACCCTGGCCACCAGCTCCAGCACCCGCCGCATCGCCGGCGACTCGGCGATCAGCGGCTCGCTGGCGCCGCGCAGCAAGGCGTTCTCCGCCTCCAGCCGGCGTTGCCGCCGCGAGGCTTCGGCCAGCGCGATCTGCGTGCGCACGATGCTGAGCGCACGGGTGTTGTCCCACGGCTTCTCGATGAAATCACCGGCGCCACGGCGCAACGCATCCACCGCCAGCGGCACGTTGCCCCACGCGGTCATCACCACCACCGGCAGCTCCGGCGCGTGCTGGCGCAACGCGTCGAGCAGGGCCAGGCCCTCCTCGCCCGAGGTGGTGTCGCGGGTGTAGTTGAGGTCGATCAGCGCGCAGCTGAAATCGCGCTGGCGCACGGCCTGCAGTGCCGCCGCGGGGCCGTCCACACCGAAGCTGGCGATGCCCTCGGACTTCAGCAGCAGGCGCAGCGCCGCGCGCACGTCGGCCTGGTCGTCGACCAGCAGCACGGTGGTTTGGGTTTCGCGCGTCATATCTTTCCATTCGTCCCGACAACTTGCCGCCCGCAGCATACCGACACCGGGAGCGCACCCTGTGCGCGATACCTTTCGTCACGTGACGGAGAGCATCGCGCACAGAGTGCGCTTCTACGGATTCCCGCGCGTCACTCGTAGCGCAGGGCGATCGCGGGATCGACGCGCAACGCGCGCAGCAGCGGCACCAGCGAGGCGACCAGCGCGACCAGCAACACGATCAGCAGGACCGGCGCGAATACCCGCAGGTCGTGCGCCTGCGTGTGCAAGCCGGGATCGGCGAGCAGCGCCGACCACGGCCACGCCAGCAGCAGGCCGATGCCCAGCCCCAGCCCGAGCTGCCACAGCAACTGGTGCCCCACCTCGCGCATGATCGCGCGGCTGCCCGCGCCGATGGCACGGCGGATGCCGATCTCGCGGGTACGCTGGGCCACCGAGAACGCCAGCACGCCATACAGTCCCGCGCCGGCCAGCAACAGCGCGACCAGCCCCAGCGCGCCGAACACGGTACTGAGCACGGTCAATCCCGCCCGCGCCTCGGCCATCGCGGCGGCCTGGCTTCGCACGCCGTACACCGCCGCCTGCGGCTCGACCGCGTGCACGGCATCGGCCAGTTGCTGCGCGGAAACGCCGCCGGCGACGTGCGCGCGCACCGCCAGGCCCACGGCATGCAGCGGCAACTGGCCGGCCGACTGGTCCAGCGGCAGCAGCAGGCCCGGTCGCGGCTTTTCCAGCACGCCATCCAGCTGCAACGGCTCGATCACGCCGATCACGGTCAGCGTGGCGGCAAACGGACGGCCGGGCCACAACACCAGCTTGCGGCCCACGGCGTTGTCGTGCGGCCACATCGCGGTCGCCATCTTCGCGTCGACCACGGCCACCGGTGCGCTGTGCGCACGGTCGCGCGTGTCGAAGAAGCGGCCTGCCCGCAGGTGAACGCCGTAGGTCCCGAGGAAATGCGGATCGACGATACCCATCTGCGCGCGCGGCCAGCCCTCCGCGGGCTGCGGGTGGCCCGGCAGCGAGACGTCCTCGTGGCTGCCCAGCACCGCGCCGGGCACGGTATCCGATCCGGTGGCGTCGACCACGCCCGCATCCTGGCGCAGGTATTCGCCCACCGCGTCGAAAAAGCGGATGCGCCGCGCATCGTCGGTATAGCTGGCCGCCGGCAGCATCACATCGGCGGTGAGCACCTGCGTCGCATGCGCCGCACCGGCCACCGGCTGCGACAGCACGCTGCCCACCGCGCGCACGAAGGTGCCCGCCCCCACCAGCAGCACCACGGTCAGCGCGACTTCCGCCACCACCATGACCCGGGCCACGCGGGCGAAGCCGGCACCCGAACCCTTGCCGCCGTCGCGCAGCACGTCCTGCAGGTCGGCGCGCGCGGCGCGCCAGGCCGGGATCACGCCTGCCAGCGCGGTGCTCAGCACGGCAGCCACGAAAGCCGCCACGAGCACCCGGCCGTCGAGGCCGAAATGATGGAAGGGCGCGGCGCCCGACGCATCGTTGAAGTACACCGAGACGATCCAGCGGTTGCCCCAGTGCACGATCGGCAGCGCCACCGCCAGCGCGGCCAGGCTCAGCAGCAGGCTCTCCGTCAGCGCCGCGGATACCAGTCGCATCCGACTGCCGCCCAGGGCGCCGCGCAGCGCCAGCTCGTGACGCCGCTGCAGGGTCTGCACCAGCTGGAGGTTGGCCACGTTGACGCAGGCCAGCAGCAGCACCAGCGCGGCGGCGCCGAACATCAGCCATACCCACTGGCGCATGTCCTCCGGCACAAAGCTGAACTTCCACGGTTTGAGCGTGACGCCACGGGTGTGCTTCCCCGCTGGCAGCGCGGCCTGCAGGCGCGCCGCCCACGTGTCCAGCTCCGCGCGCGCCTGCGCCAGCTGGTGGTTGGCCGCCAGGCGAACCACGCCCCACACATCGCGGTGCTGCCCGGGCGGCAGCTTCAGCGGCAGCCAGACCTCGCTGCCGCTGACCGGCATGCGCGCCGCCCTTGCCGGCAGCACGCCCACCACGGTGGCCCACTCGCCATTGATCCGCACCTCGCGGCCGGCGATGTGCGGATCGGCCTTGAAACCACGCCGCCACAGGTTCTCGCCCAGCAACACCACGTCCGCGGCGCCGGGCGCCTCGTCCGACGGCAGCAGGCCGCGCCCCAGCAGCGGCGTGACGCCCAGCAGCGGCATCATCGAGGCGGTCACGCGGCTGCCCGGGTAGTACGTCGCGCCGCCGTTTTCCTCCACGCCCGCGCCAATGGGGACGTAGGCACCCACCTCGTCGGCGCTGCGCAGGCCGTCGCGCAGGGCCAGGTACTGGTCGCTGTCGAGGCTGCCGATGCCGTTGCCGCTGTGCGACGGTTCGCCCAGCGCCATGAGGCGTTCGGGATGCGGTACCGGCAACGGTTCGAGGATCAGCGTGTTGACCAAGCTGAACAGGAACAGCGTCACCCCCAGCCCCACGCCCAGCACCGCCACCGAGAGCAGCGCATAGCCGGGCCGCCGCGCCAGCCGTCGCCAGGCCTCGCGAAGTTCGCGCACGATCATCGTCACTCTCCCCTCAAGGCACGCATCGGCGCCACGCGTGCCGCTCGCAGCGCCGGCAACAGGCAGGCCAGCAAGCCGGCGAACGCAAGCACCACGCTCACACCGGCCATCACCAGCGGGTCCAGCGCACCGGCGCGGCCAATCAATCCCATCAGCACCTGCGATGCCGCACGTGCCGCCAGCCACGCCCCGGCCATGCCCAGCGCCAGCCCCGCCGCAATCTGCAGCAAGCCGCCGCGCAGCACCAGCTCCAGCAGTCGCGAAGGTCTGGCACCCAGCGCCATGCGCACGCCGAACTCTCGTTCGCGCGTGGCCACCGCCACCGCCATCACGGCGTACAGCCCCGCCGCGGCGAGCAGCAGCGCGAGCGTGGCGAACAAGCCGATCAGCCACAGGCTGAGCCGTGCGCTCGCGGTGGTCTGCTGCACGACGTTCCGCATCGTGCGCAAGTTGGCGATCGGCTGCTCGGGCGCGATCTCGGCCAGCGCCGCGCGCACGCCGTCCTGCCAGTCCATCGGGTTGCCGTGGCCGCGCAACGCGAAGCGCAGCGGCTCCAGGTGACGGACCAATGCCATCACCGGATCGGGTACCTGCGCCAATGGCACGTACAGCACCGGTTGCATGGGCTGCAACGGCCCCTTCTGATAGGTGGCGCCCACTACGCCGACGATGTGCAGCGAAACAAGCTTGCCGTCAACGCCTGTCATCTCGATCCGCTTGCCCACCGCATGACCGCCGTAGAACCTGTCAGCCAGATCCTGGCTGACGATGGCCACCTGCTCGCCTCCTGTCGTGTCGTCACGCGAGAAGTCCCTCCCCTTGAGTAACGGGATGGAGAACAAGCGGAAAAAGTCGTCCCCGATACCGTGGTACTGGGACGCGAACTCCCGCCCATCCGGGGTGTGCAGGGTGGTTTGCAGCTGACCCATCATGCCGTTGCTGGCAGGCAGGTTCGTGGTCACCACGGCGTCGGCGACGCCCGGGATCACGCGCAGCCGCTGCACCAGCCGCCGCGACAGGCCCCACACCGAGGCGACATCCGGGTAATCGGCCCGCACCGGCGCCAGGTCGAAGGTGAGCACATTGCTGTCGGCAAAGCCAAGATGCATCCGCGAGGCGTCATAAAGCCCATGCATGAACACGCCAGCCGCGCACAGCAGCACCGTCGCCAACGCCACCTGCGCCACTACCAGTACGCGGCCCAGCCGCCCGCCGCGCAGACCGATGCCGCTACGGCCGCCCTCGCGCAATTCGTCCACCGTCGTCGCGCTGCGGCTGCGCCACAACGCGAGCCCCGCCGCCAGCAGCGCGCCGAGCATGCCCACGGCGAACGCCAGCAGCCACGCCGAAGCACGGACATGCAGGCGACCGCCCCACAACCACTCGGCGGGAATGAAGCCTTGCAGCAAGGCCAGGCCAGTCGTCCCCAGCGCCATGCCCGCCAGCGCGCCAGCGCCACCGACCAGCAGGCCCTCGCCCAAGGCCGGCAGTATCAGCCGCAACAGCGGTGCGCCCAGCGCGCCGCGCACCGCGGCGTCGTGGTTGCGCGACAACGCACGCAGCAGCATCAGGTTGGCGAGGTTCACCAGCGCAATCAGCAGCACCAGCACCGCGCTGGTCATGAACAGCAGCAGCATCGGCCGCGCGTCCTGCCGCATGACGGACGCCAGATGCAGGGCGCCGAAGCGCGGCTTCTTCCAGTTGCCGCCCATGCCCATGTCGCGGTACATGGTGCGCTCGCGCGCATCGGCCTGCGCCGACACGGCGGCGATGTCGGCACCGGGTGCCAGCCGTGCAAGCGCCAGAGTGCCGTTGTGGCTGTAATCGCGGCTGCCCACCGGCACCGCCGTCGGCAGCACCACGTCGCCCGACCCAAGCACGGTGTTGAAGGCCGCCGGCAGCACACCCACGATGGTGTGCGGCACGCCTTCCACCTGCAGGCTGCGGCCGATCACGCTGCGGTCGCCGCCGTAACTGCGCAGCCAGAAGCCGTAGCCGAGCATCACCACGGGCGGGCCGTGCGGATGATCCTCCTGCGCATCGAAGTTGCGCCCCAGCACCGGCTGCAGATCCAGCGTGGGCAGCAATCCCTTGTCCATGCGGATCAGCGGAACCTGCGCCGGCACACTCACGCCGGCGACATTCACCATCGAACCCGGCCACCACAACCCCAGCGAGGCCACGCCGTCGAGCTTGTCCAGGTACTGGTATTCGTGCGGCGAGATGCCGCCCACCTGACTGGTGTCGCGGATCTGGCCCAGCACCACCAGTCGCGACGGCTGCGGTACCGGCAGGGGTCGCCACAAGCTGTTCTGAATCAGCGTGGTTACCGCCACGCTGGCGCCGACGCCGAGCGCCAGCACGCCGGCAGCCAGCAACAGGAAGCCGGGCCGGCGCAGGCTGGCGCGCCACGCGCGCCAGATCTCGGCAAGCCAGACGTTCACGCGCCGACTTCCACGCGCTGGCCGATCAGCGCGTCCAACCGCTGCTCGTCCTCGTGGCGCAGGCGCTCGTAGGTTTCCTCGTCGACCACGCGGCCGTCGAACAGGCGGATCTTGCGCTGGGCGAGTTCCGCGTAGCGCGCGTCGTGGGTGACCATGCAGAGGGTAGCGCCGCCCTTGTGCAGTTCGTCGAGCAGGGCCATCACCGCCTCGCCGTTGCGCGAGTCGAGGTTGCCGGTGGGCTCGTCGGCGAGCAGGATCGCCGGCCGTCCGACCAGCGCGCGGGCCACCGCCACGCGCTGTTGCTGGCCGCCGGACAACTGCGCCGGGTAATGCCGCATGCGATGCGCCATGCCGACGCGCTCGAGTGCTTCCTGCACGCGCTCACGCCGTTCGGCGGCGCCGATGCCGTTGCGGTAGGTCAGCGGCAGTTCGACGTTCTCCTGCACGCTCAGGTCGCCGATCAGGTTGAACGCCTGGAAGATGAAGCCGATCTCGGCATTGCGGATGCGCGCGCGCTCGGCCGCGTTCAGTGCCGCGACGTCATGCCCGTTCAGCACGTAGCGGCCGGCGCTGGCGGTGTCGAGCAGGCCGAGGATCGACAGCAGGGTGGTCTTGCCGCAGCCGGACGGCCCGGAGATGGAGACGTACTCGCCGCGCGCGATGGACAGATGCACGTCAGCGAGTGCATGGGTTTCCACCTCGTCGGTCTGGAATACCTTGCGGATGCTGTCGAGGGTGATGACGCTAGTTGACTGGTTCATGACGATACCGAGAGACATGAGGAGTGAGGAGTGAGTGGAGAGAAGTGAGTGAGGAGCATGAGGGTGCGGGCTTTTCTCTCATGCCTCACTCCTCTTCACTCACTTCCAACCCCAGTTAGCGCAGGCGCAGGCGGTCATATTTGTCCCACTGGCTGGTGTCGGACAGAATGACCTTGTCGCCGGTTTTCAATCCACGCAACACCTGCACGCGATCGACCGAGGCGCTGCCGATGCGTACCGGTACGCGGGTGGCCGTGTCGCCGTCGGGTTCCAGCCGAAACAGGCTGAGGTCGCTGCCGGCGGCAGCCAGCGCGGGACGCCCTACCGACAGCACGTCGTGCAGTTCGGCGATGCGGATGCGGCCGTCGACGGAAAGATCGGGCCGCGCACCCGGCGGCAGCGCGCCGGCGAGCGTGACATCCACCCGCACGCTGCCGTCGCGCACGGCCGGATCGATGCGTTCGACCTTGCCGGCGATCACGCCGTCGTGGGTATCCACGTTCACCGCCATGCCCATCAATACATCCTTGGCCTGCACCTCGGGCACCTGCAATCGTGCGATCAGCACGTCGGTGCGCGCCACCCGTGCCAGGTTGGCACCGGTGGCGACCTGGGCGCCTTCCTGCACAGCCACTTCCTGCAGCACGCCGGCGATGCCGGCGCGCACCTGGAGCGCATCGGCCTGGCGCTGGCGCAGTTGCAGGTTGCTCTGCTGCTGCAGCAGTTTCGCCCGCACCGCATCCAGCTGAGCCTGCATGCTGCCGCCGAACGCCCGCACGCGCTGCTGTTCGACCTGCATGCGGTTCTTCAGCTGGGCCAGGGCGATCTGTTCCTGTTCGTAGCGCACCTCGGGAATCAGATGCCGGGCCACGGCCTTGGCGTCGGCGTCGGCCTTGACCTTGGCCGAGGCATAGTCGGCCTGCGCCTGCGCCTGGGCCGAGCGGTGGTCGAGCAACTGCGACTGCAGTTCGGCGCGCCGGGCGGCCACGTCGGCGCGTGCCGCCGCCACCTGGGCCTGGGCGTTGCGCAGGCTGTCCTGCACTTCGGGGTTGGCGAGGGTCATCAGCACGGTGTCCGGCTTCACCACCGTGCCCGGCCACACCAGGATCCGGTCCACCTGGGCGGCGGTGGCCGCCGCCAGCCAGCGCGAAGTGCGCGGCACCAGGGTGCCGGTGGCGCGGATCTCCTGCAGCATGTCGCCGCGCTGCACGGTATCGATCCACAGGCTGGCACGATCGGCCCGCGGCAACGCCGGTCCGAGGCGCAGCAGCAACACGGCCAGCATCACGACGGGCACGCCGACCGCCGCGGCGAGCAGGAGACGCCGCCGGCGCTTGCGCAGTTTCAAGGTGGGGTTGGCCATGTCCATGGGGCGAGGAGAGCAAGCCCCGTGCCACGACGCCAAACGCACTCCATGCAGGGATTTCGTGCCATGCGGTGCGCCAGCGTCGTTCGCCAGCGGACACTCGTGTCCGGGTTCGTACGCGCACACCGGGGCGATGCCCCGGACCCGGCGAACCGGGCCACGCCCCGTGTTGCCGCGCTCAGCCGGTATTCTGCAGCCCCTGCGCCACGCCGTTGACGCAGGCGACCAGGGCCTGCAGCAGCGCGTCGTCCTCGCGGTCGCTCTCGCGCCAGCGCCGCAGCAGGTCGACCTGCAGCAGGCTCATCGGATCCACGTACGGGTTGCGCAGGCGGATCGAGGCGGCCAGCCGCGGGGCGTCCTGCAGCAGGGTGCGGTGCCCGTTCAACTGCAGCAGCACGCGGCGGGTGCGCTCGAACTCGCCGCGGACCAGGCCGAACATTTCCTCGTGCAGCGGCCCGGACAGGCGCGAGAACGCCTCGGCGATGTCGAGGTCGCACTTGGCCAGCACCATTTCCACGTCGTCCAGCATGTTGCTGAAGAACGGCCAGTCGCTGGCCATCTCGGCCATCGCCTCCTCGCCGAACTCGCGCACGCCGTGGCCCAGCGCACTGCCGAGGCCGTACCAGCCGGGCAGGATCGAGCGGCACTGGGTCCACGCGAACACCCACGGGATCGCGCGCAGGTCCTGCACGCCGCGCATGCTGCGGCGACTGGCCGGGCGCGAGCCGAGGGTCATGCGCTCGATCACGTCGATCGGCGTGGCGCTGCGGAAGTACTCGACGAAGTGCGCGTGTTCGACGAAGGCGCGGTAAGTCTCGCGGCTGGCTGCCGACAACACGTTCATCCGCGCGCGCCATGGCTCTTCGCGCGGATCGTCGGCGCGCGGGCGCAGCGAGGCACGCAGCACGGCGCTGACGGTCTGTTCCAGGTTGCGCAGCGCCAGCGCGCGGATGCCGTACTTGCGGTGGATCACCTCGCCCTGCTCGGTCACCCGCAGCACGCCGGCCACCGATCCGCGCGGCGAGGACATCAGCGCCGGCGCGATGCGCACGCCGCCGCGGCTGGCCGAGCCGCCGCGGCCGTGGAAGAACGCCAACTCGATCCCCGCCGCACGCGCCACTTCCAGCAGCTCCACCTGCGCGCGTTGCAAACCCCAGCGCGAGGCCAGCGTGCCGCCGTCCTTGCCGCTGTCCGAGTAGCCCAGCATCACCCATTGCTGGTCGCCGCGCGCGGCGAGGTGGCGGCGATAGACCGGGTCATCGAGCAGTGCCCGCAAGGTGGCCGGCGCGTTCTTCAGATCGTCCACCGTCTCGAACAGCGGCGCGATGTTGAGCGGCACGTTGTCGTCCTGCACCAGCCCGCCGTAGCGCGCCAGTGCCAGCACCGCCAGCACGTCGGCCGCGCTGCGCGCCATGCTGATGATGTACAGCCCCACCGCCTCGCTGCCGTAACGCCGGCGGGTGTCGCCCAGGGTGGCGAACACGTCGTACAGCGTGGTGACCACCTCGGCATGGCTGATCGCGAAGCGTGCATCGCCGCTGGCATAGTCGCGCAACTGGCGCGTGCGGTCGGCGGCCGGCCGCGCGGCCCAGCCCTCGTCGGCCAGCAGCGCGGCCAGCGCGTCGTCGTGCACGCGCGAATCCTGGCGCACGTCCAGCCGCGCCAGGTGCAGGCCGAAGGTGCGTACGCGCCGGATCAGCCGCTGCACCGCATAGGCGCCGGCGTGCAGGCCGCGATGGGCGATCAGGCTGTCGACGATCAGCTGCAGGTCGGCCTGCAGTTCGGCGGCCGAGGCATAGCCGTCGGCGTCATCGTCGTGCAGGCTGGCTTCCAGCCGCGCGCCGATCAGGGTGAGCAGGCAGCGATACGGCATGTCGGCGTGGCGCGGGCGGATGCGCTCGGCGGCCCGCGGGAAGCGCTCGCGATAGTCGGCCAGCCGCTGCTGCAACGCCGGCGCCACCTGCACCCGGCTGTCGGTCTGGCTGAGCAGGCGCGCGAGGTTGGCGACATCCGCCACGTAGTGCTCGATCACGTGCGTGCGCTGGGTGGCGAGGCTGGCGGCGATGGTGTCGGCGCCGACGTTGGGATTGCCGTCCATGTCGCCGCCGACCCAGGTGGCGAAACCCAGCAGGCGCGGCAGCTCGACCGCCACGCCGTAGACCGCCTGCAGAGCTTCGGCCAGCGCCTCGTACAGCGCCGGCACCACGCGGTACAGCGGGTTGGCGAGGTAGAAGCCGACGTGGTGGTGCTCGTCCTGTACCGTGGGGCGGATCGGCGACGCCTCGGCGGTCTGCCAGCCGGCGGACAGGGCCATGTAGATGCGCTCGTCGTCCGCGGCGCGTTCCTGCGGCGTGCGCGCGGGGTCGAAGCCATCGACCAGCGAGCGCACGATCGCCTGCTCCTTCTCCAGCAGCGAGCGCCGCACCGCCTCGGTAGGATGCGCGGTGAACACCGGCTCGATCCACAGGCGATCGAGCCAGCCCAGCAATTCGGCCGCATCCACGCCCTGCGCCTTCAGCTGGCCCAGCGCATCGAGCAGCGATTCGGGCTGCACCTGGTCGCTTTCGCGCTGGTAGTCGCGGCGGCGCCGGATGCGGTGCACCCGCTCGGCGGTGTTGACCGCGTGAAAATAGGTGGCGAACGCCCGCGCCAGCGCCTCGGCACGATCGGGCTCCAGGCCGGCCAGCGAATGCGCCAGCTCGTCGGTCGAGGCGCCCTCGGCGCGCCGCCGGATCGCGGCGATGCGCACCTGTTCGACCCGCTCGAAGAACGCCTCGCCGCCCTGCTCGGCCAGCATCCGGCCGACCATCGCACCCAGCCGACCCACGTCTTCGCGCAGCGGGCCGTCGTGCGGCAGGAATTCGGGCTCGCGATCTGTCTCCACGCCGTGCTCCACGTTGCGGCCAAGCGCCCAGCCTACCGAATCGGCGCGGCCGCGGCACCACGCCGGCGGGCATAAGCTTATGTCTGCCGCTACAATGGCAAGCTGCACTGCCCGCCGAGGGGCGCTGCGACCGTTGGCGTGAGGCAGATCCATCTGCAGCCCCACGCATCGGCCAGGCTCGGCGCGGCACGTTCCACAACGGCGCCCGGTTGTCTGTACGCGAGTCCCTTCGCGAAAAGACCGGCCATCCATGGCCGGACCCTTCGCAAGAGCCCCGCACTAACCGGAGATACTCATGAACGCCGCACTCAAAGAAAACCATCAGGACTACAAGATTCGCGACATCTCGCTGGCCGATTTCGGCCGCAAGGAGCTGGACATCGCCGAGCACGAGATGCCGGGCCTGATGTCGATCCGCAAGAAGCACGCCGCCACGTTGCCGCTCAAGGGCGTGCGCGTGACCGGCTCGCTGCACATGACGATCCAGACCGCGGTGCTGATCGAGACGCTGAAGGACATCGGCGCCGACGTGCGCTGGGCTTCGTGCAACATCTTCTCGACCCAGGACCACGCCGCCGCCGCGATCGCCGCCAGCGGCACGCCGGTGTTCGCCTGGAAGGGCGAGACGCTGGAGGAATACTGGGACTGCACGCTCGACGCGCTCTCCTTCCCCGACGGCAAGGGCGGTTTCCTCGGGCCCCAGCTGGTGGTGGACGACGGCGGCGACGTGACGCTGCTGATCCACAAGGGCTACGAGCTGGAAAACGGTTCGAAGTGGGTGGACGAGAAGGCCTCCTCGCACGAGGAGCAGGTGATCAAGAACCTGCTCAAGCGCGTGCATGCCGAGCGCCCCGGCTACTGGCACACCGTGGTGAAGGACTGGAAGGGCGTCTCCGAGGAGACCACCACCGGCGTGCACCGCCTGTACCAGCTGGCCGAGGCGAAGTCGCTGCTGGTGCCGGCGATCAACGTCAACGACTCGGTCACCAAGAGCAAGTTCGACAACCTGTACGGCTGCCGCGAGTCGCTGGCCGACGGCCTGAAGCGCGCGATGGACGTGATGCTGGCCGGCAAGGTGGCCGTGGTCTGCGGCTACGGCGATGTGGGCAAGGGCTGCGCGCATTCGCTGCGTGCCTACGGCTCGCGCGTCGTCGTCACCGAGATCGACCCGATCAACGCACTGCAGGCGGCGATGGAAGGCTTCGAGGTCAACACCGTCGAGAGCACGCTGGGCCGCGGCGACATCTATGTCACCACCACCGGCAACAAGGACGTGCTGACGCTGGAGCACCTGAAGTCGATGAAGGACCAGGCGATCGTCTGCAACATCGGCCACTTCGACAACGAGATCCAGGTCGATGCGCTGAACGCGATGGCCGGCGTCGAGAAGCTCAACATCAAGCCGCAGGTGGACAAGTACGTGTTCCCGGACGGCCGCGCGATCTTCCTGCTGGCCGAAGGCCGCCTGGTGAATCTCGGCTGCGCCACCGGCCACCCGAGCTTCGTGATGTCCAACTCGTTCTCCAACCAGACCCTGGCGCAGATCGACCTGTGGGCGAACAAGGACAAGTACGAGGCGAAGGTCTACATCCTGCCGAAGAAGCTGGACGAGGAAGTCGCCCGCCTGCACCTGGAGAAGATCGGCGTGAAGCTGACCACGCTGACGAAGGAGCAGGCCGGCTACCTCGGCGTGCCGGTGGAAGGCCCGTACAAGCCGGACCACTACCGCTACTGAGCCGCCAGCGGGTCATCGGTCGGTTGCAGCAGAACGGGCGCGCAAGGCGCCCGTTCTGCCATCACCGGCTCACCACCGGGCAGCGTGCACCGTGCGGCCAGCGCCGCGCCGGATCATACTTTCGTACCGATCCAACACGGTCGAACCCACGGGAGACGGCGTCGATGTCGCCAAAGCCAAGCAGCGCCGACCGGCGATTGTTCAGCCAGCTTCGCAGTGAAATGGACCGGATGACCGCGTCCGAACGGGTGATCGCGAACTTCCTGCTCACCAACCGGCAGGCGGTGCCGTTCGAGACCGCCAACTCGCTCGCCGCCAAGCTCGCCATCAGCGCCGCGACGGTGGGCCGGTTCTGCCGTCGCCTCGGCTACCGGAACTTCCGCGAGCTGAAATCGGCTTTCAAGTTCGACGTGGCCGTCGCGCCATGGCCGATCGGCGAAGGCCTGCGCTCGATGCTGCAGACCGGCAGCGGCGAACCGGCGCTGCAACGCGACCTGGACCTGACCATCGCCGGCATCATCGAGGTCTACCGCCGCGCGGAGACGCGCGAATGGCAGGATATCGTCGCGCGCCTGGCGCACTGCTCGACCCTGCACATCGTGGGATTCCAGACCGAGCGCGGGCTTGCGGCCCACTTCGCCAGTTTCCTGCAATACGTGCGCCCGCGGGTGCGGGTGGCCGACCTGGCTACCGGAAGCTTCTCGGAGGTGCTGCTTGACGGCACCGACAAGGATTGCGTCGTGATCGTGGAGACGCGCCGCTACTCGCGCCAGGCACAGCTGCTCGCCCGTCATTGCCGGCAACGCGGGCTGCCGCTGGTGATGATCACCGACAAGTATTGCCACTGGGCCAGCGAATACACGCCGCACATCCTGGCATTGCCGACGGAAAGCGGGATTTTCTGGGGCACCACCGTTCCGATCCACGCGGCGCTGGCGCTGCTGGTCAACGGCGTGGTTCTCGCGCTCGGCGACCGCGTGGAGCAACGCCTGGCCCACGTCTCCGACCTCTACCAGGAATTCGTCGGCCACGTCGGGAAACCCGCGCGCGGGCGGCGCAAGAAGGGCGGCGACATCGAGCCTTGAGCACGCAGCGCACCGTCGGGCCGAGGCCCCGCGCTTCTGCGGAACCAGGAGCGCCGCTCCCGCTCAGCGCGACCGCACGTAGACCACGTAGATGACCAGGCCGGCCGCGAAATAGCCGCCGACGATCGCCAGCGGCAGCACGTCGCCGCGCGTGGCGCGCAGCACCATGTCGATCAGCAGCGGCAGGCCCATCAGCGCGGCGAAGGCGATGCCGAGTGCCGGAATGATGCCGATCCACCAGCCACGCACGCGGATGCCGCCCAGCGGCACCCGGAACGATCGCGGCCGATCGGGCTCGACCACGCGCAAGCGCATGACCGCCGCGCAGACGATCGCGAACGCGACCGCCGTGCCGAGGCTGATCAGGTCGCCGAGCAGGCTGATCGGCAGGCACGCCGCGAGCAACGCCATGGCCACGCCGGTATAGATGGTGCCGACCTGCGGCGTGCGCGTCCTGCCGTCGATCCGCGCGAACACCGGCGGCAGCATGCGATCGCGCGCCATCGCGTAGAAAATGCGGGTCTGGCCGTAGATTGACGTCAGCAGCACCGAAAGCAGGCCGATCACTGCCGCGGACTTGACTGCGATGCCGAACATCGGCAGCTGCATCGCGTCGACGGCGACGGCAATCGGGTCGGCGACGCCGAGCCGGGCATAGGGCACGATGCCGGTCATCACCGCGGCAACGGCCATGTACAGCACCGTGCAGACCGCCAGCGTCATGAAGATGCCGATCGGCAGGTCGCGCTGGGGGTTGCGCGCCTCGGCTGCGCTGGTGGACACGGTCTCGAAGCCGACGTAGGCGAAGAAGATCGCCGAGGCGCCGCGCAGCACGCCGGGCCAGCCGAACTCGAAATCGCCCCGCGCCGGCGGCACGAACGGCGTGAGGTTGGCCGGGTCGATGAAGGCGATGCCGACCAGCACGAAGGCGACCAGCGCGGCAATCTTGAGCAGCACGATGGCCGTGTTGAACGCGAACGACTGCTTCACCCCGCGCAACAGGACAGCCGTCACCACCAGGATCGCGCCGGCGGCGACAAGGTTGATGCCGCCGCCGAACTGCAGGCGGTTGCTGCCGCCGTCGGTGCGGAAGTCGAGCATCGGCGTGGTGATCGAAGCCGGCAGGTGCAGACCGAACTGGTCGAGCAACGCCACCGCGTAGCCGGCGAAGCCGACCGCGACCGTCGCCGCGGCAATGCCGTACTCGAGCAGCAGCAGCCAGCCGGCGCACCACGCGGTGAAGCGGCCAAACGTGAGCAACGCATACGAATAGCTCGAACCGGACAACGGCATCGTGCCGGCAAGCTCGGCATAGCAGAACGCGGTGAATCCACAGGCGATCGCCGCCACCACGAACGACAACACCACCGCCGGCCCGGCATGAGTCGCCGCCGCGGTGCCGGTCATGACGAAGATGCCGGCGCCGATGACGCAGCCGACACCGATCATCGTCAACTGGAGCGGGCCGAGCGTGCGCGCCAGCCCGGGTTCGTCATCATTCGCCGATTGCAAGTTTTCTTTCATGAGAGTTACTATGATATAAATTGTGCATACTCGTCCAGAGGCCGATTTGCATGCAGACCGAGGTTCGCCACGAACGCTGGGAGCTCGCCGCGCCATTCGTCATCGCGCACGAGACCTACCTGCATGCCGACGTCATCGTGGCAACGCTGTCGTGCGATGGTGCCGTCGGCCGCGGCGAATGCACGCCCACGGCGTTCTACGGCGAGAGCGTGGACGGGGTGATGAAGACCGTGCGCGAACTGCTCGCCCGCCTCGCCCGCGGCGAGTCATGGGACCGCATCCACGATCGCGTGCCGGCCGGCGCCGCGCGCAACGCGGTCGACTGTGCGTTCTGGGATCTGCGCGCGAAACTGGCGAAGCAGCGTGTCTGGGAGCTGATCGGAGTCCCCGCCCCGGGCCAGGTGCGCACCGCACAGACCATCAGCGTGGGCGAAGCGGCGCAGCAGGCGGACAAGGCGCGCACGATCGTCGCCACCGACGGCGACGGCGCCCTGATCAAGCTGAAGCTCGATGCGCACGACGTCGTCGCCCGCGTCGCGGCCGTGCGCGATGCCGCTCCGGCGGCGACCCTGGTCATCGACGCGAATGAATCCTGGGACCCGGTGTTGCTCGCCGGCGTCATGCCGGCGCTGCAGGCCGCGCATGTCGCGATGGTCGAGCAGCCGCTGCCCGTGGGCAAGGACGACGCGCTGGCGCGGATCGAACGCCGCGTGCCGGTCTGCGCCGACGAGTCGGCGCACGTCGGCGCCGACCTCGACGCGCTGCGCGGCCGCTACGACCTGGTCAACGTGAAGCTGGACAAGACCGGTGGCCTGACCGAGGCGCTGCGCATGACCGCCCGCGCGCGCCAGCTCGGCTTCGGGTTGATGGTGGGCTGCATGGAGGGGACATCGCTCGGCATGGCACCGGCGACGCTCGTCGCCGGTGCCGCACGCTTTGTCGATCTCGATGGCCCGCTCCTCATCGGCCGCGACCGCGACCCGGGCCTGCACTACCAGCGTGGCCTCGTCTCGCCGCCCAGCGCGGCGCTGTGGGGCTGAACCGCATGTTTTCCAGGAGAACCGATTCCATGACGAGCCGAACACTGATCTCGCTGCTGCTGGTCGCACCGCTGGTCGTGTTGCCAGCCGGCCGTGCAGCGGCGGCCGACTTCATCGTGCGCCATGCCGTCGTCGTCGACGGCACCGGCGCCGCGGCGCAGCACGTCGACGTGCGCGTCGCCGACGGCCGCATCGCCGCCATCGGCGAACTCGCACCGCGGCGCGGCGAGCAGGTGGTCGACGCCCGTGGGCTGGTGCTCGCGCCGGGGTTCATCGACACGCACAGCCACCACGACCGCGGCCTCGACAGCCAGCTCGACGCGCTGCCGGTGACCAGCCAGGGCGTCACCACGATCGTCATCGGCCAGGACGGCTTCTCGCAGGAGCCGATCGCCGATCTGTTCCGCCGCTACGACGCCACGCCGGCGGCGATCAACATCGCCTCGTACGCGGGCCACAACTCGCTGCGCGAGAAGGTGATGGGCGTCGACGCCAGCCACGCCGCGACGCCAGCGCAGCTGCAGGCGATGCGCCAGCTGCTCGCCGCCGACATGAAGGCCGGCGCGCTCGGCCTGTCGACCGGCCTTGAATACGACTCGGGCCTCTACTCCACGCGCGCCGAGGTGCTCGCGCTGGCCGACGCGGTCGCACCCTACGGTGGCCGCTACATCAGCCACATGCGCAGCGAGGACCGCAAGGTCTGGGATGCGCTCGACGAACTGCTGACGATCGGCCGCGAGGCGAAGATCCCGGTGCAGGTCAGCCACGCCAAGCTGGCGATGACCGACTGGTGGGGCCAGGCCGACCGCTTCCTTGGCCTGCTCGACAAGGCGCGCGCCGAAGGCGTCGACGCGACGCTCGACGTCTATCCCTACGACAGTTGGCACAGCGAGTTGATCGTGCTGTGGCCCGAACGCGACTTCGGGAACCGCGCGACCGCGGAATTCGTGCTCAAGCACCTCTCCCCGGCCGACGGCCTGCGCCTGTCGCAGTTCAAGCCCGAACCGGACCTGGTCGGCAAGAGCGTGGCCGATATCGCGCGCCTGCGCGGCACCGACGACGCGGATACGGTGATGGCCCTGATCCGCGAATCGGAAGCGGCCCACAGCATCGCGCAGGTCATCAGCCGCAGCATGGACGAGCGCGACATCGCGAAGTTCATCGCCTGGCCGCAGGCGAACATCTGTTCCGACGGCAGCCTCGATGGCCTGCATCCGCGCGGCTACGGCACGTTCCCGCGCGTGCTGCGCGTGTACGTGCGCGAGAAGAAGATGCTGACGCTCGAGCAGGCCGTGCACAAGATGACCGGACTGGCAGCGCAGCACATGGGCCTGCGCGACCGCGGCCAGATCCGCGTCGGCGCGGCGGCCGACCTCGTCCTGTTCGATCCGCGCACGGTGGCCGACCGCGCCACCTACGAGAAGCCGCACGAGCTGTCGGTCGGCATCGCGCGCGTGTGGGTCAACGGCATCGCGGTCCTCGCCGACGGCAAGGCGACCGGCGCCCGTCCGGGCCAGGTGTTGCGCCGCCAGGAGGCACGCTGACATGCAGATCGCCGCCCCATACCTCCTCTTCCTCGGCAACACCCCGCACCGCCTCGACGCCAAGACGGCCAGCGGCATTCTCGACTGGCGCCCGGAACTGTGCGCCGGGCAATGCCGGCTCGACGCCGACACGGTCGACCTCGGCCTGCCTGACATGACGCCGGCCGGGGCCGCCGCCGCCGGCGTGCGCACGCTGGTGATCGGCGTGGCCACCTTCGGCGGTGCGCTCGACGAGGCGTGGATCGACACCCTGCTGGCCGCGATCCACGCCGGCCTCGACATTGCCAGCGGCATGCATGCACGCCTCGGCGAGAATCCGCGGATTGCCGCGGCCGCGCGCCTGGCCGGCGTGCGGCTGTTCGACGTGCGCCACGCCGACACGCAATTCGACGTCGGCTCCGGCCGCAAGCGCAGCGGCCGCCGGATGCTGATGGTCGGCGTCGATTGCGCGGTCGGCAAGAAGTACGCCGCGCTGGCCATTCACCGCGCCTTCGCGCGACGCGGCATCGCTGCCGATTTTCGCGCGACCGGGCAAACCGGCATCCTCATCGCCGGCGCCGGCGTCGCGATCGACGCGGTCGTCGCCGATTTCGCCGCCGGTGCGGCCGAAGCGCTGTCGCCCGACAACGAGCCCGGGCACTGGGACGTGATCGAAGGCCAGGGCTCGCTGTTCCACCCGGCCTATGCCGGCGTCAGCCTCGCCCTGCTGCACGGCTCGCAGCCGGACGCACTCGTGCTGTGCCACGACCCGCGACGCACGCACATCGACGGCTATCCGGACTATCCGCTGCCGACGCTCACCGCCTGCATCGCCGCCAACGAACAGGCCGCGCGCCTGACCAACCGCGCCGCACGCTGCATCGCCGTCGCGCTCAACACGCACGGCATGAGCGAAAGCCAACGCGCGGACGCGTTCGCCCGCGCGCACGCCGAAACCGGCCTGGTCGTCTTCGACCCGATCGCGACCGGTGCCGACGCGGTCGTCGAAACGCTGCTCGCGGAAGCGCGCGATCTCCCGCAGGCAAGTCCACACACCCCGGGGGATCGCCCATGAAACGCAAGACTCCGGCCATGGCCACCGTGCTGGCCTGTTCCCATGGCGACGCGCCTGCGAGGCCCACGGGTCATTTCATCAGGTTGCGATAAGGCTCGGCAGGTTTGGTTGCTCCGTTACGCTCACGGGGGAGGTGGCAGATCATGTCCAAAGGTCATTTCAAGTGTGGTGGCAAGGCGCAGCGGGTGATGTTGGCGCGCTTGCCGCTCGCGGCGGCGATCAGTTTTGCCGTGGCGGCACCAGCGCTCGCCCAGGATGTTGCCGAGCAGCCCGCATCGGCCGCGACGACCTCGGCGGCAGCGCAAAAGGTCAAGACCCTGGGTACGGTCACGGTGACCGCGCAGAGGCGCACCGAGGATCTGCAGAAGGTGCCGATCAGCATCAACGTGCTGGCACAGGATCAACTCGAGGCCCTGCACGTCCAGAACTTCAAGGACTACGTGAAGTACCTGCCCAGCGTGTCCTTTCAGGACAACGGTGGCGGCAATGGCGCGCAAGGCTTTGCCATCATCTACATGCGCGGTGTCAGCAGCGGCAGCGGCGGGGACTATACCGGGTCGCGGCCGAGCGTCGGCGTGTACCTCGACAACCAGCCGATCACCACGATCCAGGGGCCGGTCGACATCCACATGTACGACATCGCCCGCATCGAGGTGCTGGCCGGACCCCAGGGTACGTTGTATGGCGCCAGCGCCGAAGCCGGTGCGTTGCGCATCATCACCAACACGCCCGACCCCAGCGCTTTCGCGGCAAACTACACGCTCGGCGCCGACAAGGTTGCACACGGTGGCATCGGCTCCACCGTCGAGGGCATGGTCAACATTCCGCTCAGCAAGAGTGCCGCCATTCGCCTCGTGGGTTGGCGCGAACACGATGCGGGCTACATCGACAACAAGGCCGGCACGCGTACCTACCCGTCTTCCGGCATTACCATCAGCAACGCCGACGACTGCACCCCCGGCGTGCTGCTGCAATGCCACGGACGCGCCCGCAAGCACTACAACGAAGCCGACACCCAGGGCGCACGCGCCGCGCTGAAAGTGGACCTGAACGACAACTGGTCGATCAGCCCGACGCTGATGGGGCAACAGACGATCTCCCACGGTTCATCTTCCAGCGATCCGAGCGTGGGCGATCTCGCCGTCACGCACTTCTTTCCCGAACGCAACAACGATCGCTGGTGGCAGGGCGCGCTGACCGTGCAAGGCAAGATCGGCAATTTCGATGCGACCTATGCCTACGCGCACCTCAAGCGCAACCAGGAGCAGGAGTCCGACTACACGGACTACTCATTCTGGTACGACACCCTGTACGGCTCCGGTGTCTATTTTTACGATAACGGCGGAGACCTGATCGATCCGTCGCAGCATCCGTTTTTCCGCGATCACTACACCAACAACAGCCACGAACTGCGTCTTGTCTCGCCCAGCGACGATCGCCTGCGTCTGGTCGCTGGCGCGTTCTGGCAGAAGCTGAAACACGATATCCAGTACCAGTACAAGATCAGCGGCCTGGCCGATTCGCTGACGGTTACCGGCTGGCCGGACACCCTCTATCTGAGCCGGCAGGTCCGCTACGATCGCGACCAGTCGGTGTACGGCGAACTGTCGTGGGACTTCATCCCCGATGTCCTCACGGGCACGATCGGCGAGCGCTATTACCGCGACAGCGGCAGCTTTTACGGCTTCTTCGGTTTCAGCGAGGGCTATTTCCCCGGCTCGAGTTACGGCGAGGCCGGCTGCATCTCGCCCGAGCCATTCGAGGGCGCGCCCTGTCTGGACTTCAACAAGCGGGTGAAGCAAAGCGGGTCGCTCAACAAGGTCAACCTGACCTGGCATGCCACACCCCATGCCATGGTCTATTTCACCCGGTCCGAGGGCTATCGCCCGGGTGGCATCAATCGCAACGCGTCGCTGCCGCCCTATCAGGCGGATTTCCTGACCAACCTCGAACTCGGCTGGAAGACCTCGTGGTTCGACAATCGGCTGACCTTCAACGGGGCCGTGTTCCGCGAGACCTGGGATAATTTCCAGTTCGACATCACGGGTCCGAACGGTATTTCCGAAATCCTCAATGCCAATTCGGCCCGCATCGACGGACTGGAGTCGCAGCTGAACTGGCAGGCGACCTACAACCTGCAGCTGAGCGCCGGCATCGCGTTGTATGACGCCAAGTTGACCGCCAACTACTGCGGATTCACCGACAACAACAACCGCCCCGTCACCGACTGTCCGGCCGGCTCGATCAATACACAAACGGGCGACACGGTGGACGGGCCGCTGGCACCAACGGGCACCCGCCTGCCCATCACGCCACGGTTCAAGGGCAACCTCATCGCGCGTTATACCTTTGATGTCGGCAGCAAGAGTGGCTTCGTCCAGGGCGCATTGACGCATGTGGGGGACCGCACGACGAGCCTGCTCCTGCTCGATCGCAGCCTCTATGGCGGACTGCCTGCCTACAATTCGGTCGACCTCTCCGCCGGTCTCCAGGGGGACAACTGGTCGGTGAGTGCCTATATAAACAACGCGTTCGACAAGCGCGCCGCGCTGTACAAGTTCTCCGAGTGTGCGGTAACGGTTTGCGGTGCGCACGGCGTGGTGCCGGAATACCCGAATGGACAGGTGTACACGGGCTTCAGCCAGCCGCGCACGTTCGGCATCAGCTTCAAGCAGGATTTCTAGTCGAGCGGTCGATTGCCGCACCGGACGAAAGCCCTGGCGTCGGCCAGGGCTTTTCGTCGCCCGCCCGATGGCGGGCAACGCCTCGCCGACAGATGGCCCTTTGAGGGGAGTGGTTCATGCCCGTCTTCATTCGCACCGCCTGCATGTCGATTGTCGCGGCCATCGGGCTGTCGACAGCGATGCCATCTGCGGCTGCCGGCGTCGAGTACGACACCATCATCCGCAACGGCCACATCATCGACGGTACGGGTTCGCCCTGGTACGCGGCCGATATCGCCGTGAAGGATGGTCGCATCGCCGCGATCGGCAACCTCGCCGACGCGCATGCCAGGCAGGTGATCGACGCCCACGGCCTGGTCGTGGCGCCGGGATTCATCGACATGCTTGGTCAATCGGAAATCACCATGCTGGTCGATCCGCATGTGCCGTCGAAGATCTTCCAGGGCATCACCACCGAGATCACCGGAGAAGGCGAATCGGTGGCGCCGCTCGACGCCGAGATGATCAGGCAACGCCAGGCGGCGTACGCGCATTATCGGATAATGCCGGACTGGCGCACGTTCGAACAATATTTCGCGCGCCTGCAAAAGCAAGGCATGGGTATCAACGTAGGCACGTACGTGGGCGCCACTTCAGTGCGCGAGATGGTCATTGGCTACGAGAATCGCGCACCCACGCCGGACGAGTTGAAGAAGATGCAGGCGCTGGTCGCGGAAGCGATGAAGCAAGGTGCGCTGGGGCTGTCCACGGCGCTGGAGTACACGCCGGCGCCTTACGCCGGAACCGACGAGTTGATCGCCCTGGCGAAGGTTGCCGCACGCCATGGCGGCATTTACGCGACCCACATGCGCAACGAGGGCGATGCCGAGATGGCTGCGCTGGACGAAACCTTCCGGATCGGCCGCGAGGCGGATATTCCGGTGGAGATTTTCCATCTCAAGGCCACCGGCAATCTCAAGGGCAAGATGGCACGGGTGATCGCGCGCATCGACGCGGCTCGTGCCAGCGGCGTCGACGTGGCGGCGGACACCTACGCCTATACCGCGTGGCAGAACGATCTGTCGGCCTTCATCCCGCCCTGGGCCCATGACGGCGGCAACCTGAAGCTGATCGAACGCCTGAAGAATCCGGCCACGCGTGCGCGCATCCGCAAGGACATGCTCACTCCCAGCGATGCCTGGGACAATGAGTGGCTCGCGGCCATCGAGCAGGCGCACGGCATCATGATCGGCAGCGTCAACAACAAGGCGTTGCAGAAGTACGTCGGCAAGCGGGTCAGTGAGATTGCAGCGGAGTGGCACGAGGATCCGATCGACACGATCTGCGACTTCCTGATCAAGGACAACGCCGCCACCAGTTCGGTGGTGTTCGGCATGCAGGAGTCCGATGTCGAGCTGGCGCTGAAGCAGCCGTGGGTTTCGATCGACACGGACTATGAGGGAACCTCGCCGGATGGCCTGCTCGGCAAGGATCGTCCGCACCCACGCGCCTACGGCACCTTTCCGCGCATTCTCGCCAGGTACGTGCGCGAGCAGAAGCTGCTCACGCTTCCGGACGCCATCCGCAAGTTCAGCGCATTGGCGGCCCAGCGTGTGCATCTGCCGGATCGCGGCGTGCTCAAGCAAGGCATGTGGGCAGACATCGTCGTGTTCGACCCGGCTGCGATCCGCGATGTCGCCACCTTCACCGACCCGAACCAGCTGTCGGTCGGGATGCAATATGTGCTGGTCAACGGGGTCCCGGTGATCGATGGCGGCAAGATGACGGACGCGCTGCCGGGAGTGGTATTGCGCGGTCCGGCTTACTCCGGCAGATAGCCGAATTCCGAAAGGAACGGGTACTGGGGTTTCGGTGGCAAGAGCTGATTCGGCAACTCCCTGCACCCCACCCTTCAAGCGGCCTTCGGGCCGCTCTCTTGTTGGCACCGTACGCGCATGGCGGCGCAGCCGGCTGCCGGAGGGCTTTGCACGCAAGCCGTGCGGTGGCCTAGGATGGCGCACCGGCGGGCGAGCAGACAGCCGCCGGGAGGTTCGCAGGGGAACCCTCAACGGTGGAACGGCGCCTCGACAGGCGCCTCGCTGACGCTCTCTCCAGCGAAAAGGACGCGCGACGATGGCCACGCTACCGACAACCCGCATACTCGATCCCGCGGATTATCCGCGCTGGGTCGCCGCGGTCGCCGCCTCCCCCGATGGCAGCGTGTATTCGCTGCCCGAGTATCTCGACGCGCTGTGCGCCGCCACCGGCGGCCGCTACCGCGTGCTCGCCGCCGAGCGCGACGACCACATCGTGGGCGGCATCGCGCTGTTCGAATGCAGCGACCGCCGCGGCGCCTTCGTGTCGCCGCGGCGGCTGCTCTACTACAACGGCCTGGTGCTGGTGCCGCATGCCTGCAGCTGCCCGGCCACTGCCACCTCGCGCCGGCTGCAGACCATGGATGCGCTGGAGCACGCGCTCGCGCGCCTGCCGCTGGGGCGGCTGCGCTTCAAGAGCCGCTCCACCTGCACCGACCTGCGCACGTTCCAGTCGCGCGGCTGGAGCGTGCAGCCGACCTACACTTATGTGGTAGACATCAGCGACCTCGCCAGCGCATGGACGCGGGTGGACAAGAACCATCGCCGGCTGATCGGGCGCTGCACCGAGCAGGGCCTGCAACTGAGCATGGACGACGACTTCGACGCCTTCCACCACCTGCACCTGCAGACCCACGAGCGCAAGGGTGCGCCGCTGTACCTGCCGCGCGAGGCGTTCCGCCGCTTCGTGAAAACCCTGCGCGAACGCAACCTGGGCCGGCTCTACCACGCACGGATGCCCGACGGCCGCGTGGCCGCCAGCCAGCTGGTGCTGACCGGGCCGCACCCGGTCAGCCACACCGTCTGCGCCGGCGCCGAGGCTGCGTTGCTGAGCCTGGGCGCGTCGGCGTTCCTGCGCTGGCGCGCGCTGGAACACCTGGCCGCCGAGGGCTACCGCGCCAACGACCTGACCGACGCCGAACTCAACCCCGTCACGACTTTCAAGTCGCAGATGGGCGGCGAGCTGTCGCTGTGCCTGGAGGTCTCGCGTGCCGACGACATCCGCTTCCGCCTCGGCGACTGGGCAACCACGCTGCCGCAGCGCGCCCGCCGCGGCGTGCACCGTGCCCTGCGCCGCTCCACCGGCATGGCCGAATGAGCGAGCCCGTGGTTTCCGGGGCCGAACTGGTCTGCGCCACGCTGACGCGCGCCGGCGTCGACTGCGTGTTCGGCCTGCCCGGCACGCAGACCACGGGTCTGTACGAGGCGCTGCGCCGCGCGCCGCTGCGCAGTGTCGTGGCCACCCACGAGTTGTCGGCAGCGATGATGGCCAACGGCTACTACCGCGCCTCGGGGCGGATCGCCGCCTTGCTGACGATTCCCGGCCCGGGCTTCACCTGGGCACTGACCGGGCTGGCGGAGGCGGCGCTGGATTCGGCCGCGCTGCTGCACCTCACCATGCAGCCGGCACGCTCGCCCGGACAGCAGTTCCAGCTGCAGGCGCTGGACCAGGCGGCGATCGCCGGCCCGCTGAGCAAGGGCCAGTACCACGTCGACCATGCCACCGGGATCGCCCCCGCGTTGCTCGCGGCACACGCACAGGCCGGCGCCGGCGAACCCGGTCCGGTGCTGGTGCAGTTCGCGAGCGATGCATTGCGCGAAGCGGCGCCGCTGGCAGATGTCGCGCTTCCTTCGCCGCCACCGCTCGACGAGGCCGCACTCGACGCCGTGCTGGCCACGCTGCGCCAGGCCGGTCGCTGCATGCTGCTGCTCGGCCAGGGCTGCGCCGCCGCGGCCGGGTTGGCCACGCAGCTGGCCGAAACGCTGTCCGCCGCAGTGGTCACCACCACCTCGGGGCGCGGCGTGGTGGCCGAGGATCACCCGCTGTCGCTCGGCTTCGCGTTCGCCGGCAACGAGTGCGGCACGCTGAACGCGCTGGTCGAGGCCAGCGGCGCGGTGCTGGCGATCGGCTGCAAGTTCTCGCACAACGGCAGCCGCGGCTTCGAGCTGCGGCTGCCGCCGGAAAAACTCATCCACGTCGACGCCAGCGCCGCCGTGCTGGGCGCCAACTATCCCGCGCGCCACGCGATATGCGCGGACGCGGCGACCTTCCTGGCCGCCCTCCTGCAACGGCTGCAGACCAAGCCTGGCCATGCCGGCTTCAGCCACGACGAGATCGCGCAGTGGCGGCGGCGCGCCGACGACGAGCGCGACCGGCGGCGGGTCGAGCCGCGCATCCACGGCGTGGACGGCGGCCAGCCGCAGGCGTTCTTCGCCGCGCTGCGCCAGGCGCTGCCACGGCACGGCTGCCTGCTCACCGACTCCGGCCAGCACCAGGGGCTGGCGCGCCGCCACTTCCCGGTGCTGTGCCCGCGCGGCCTGATCGTGCCGACCAACCTGCAGTCGATGGGCTTCGGCATCGGCGCCGCGATCGGCGCCTGCCTGGCCGATCCGGCGCGGCCGGTGGTGGCGCTGGTCGGCGACGGCGGCCTGGCGATGTCCGGGCTGGAGCTGCTCACTGCGGTGCGCGAACGGCTGCGGCTGACCGTGATCGTGTTCGTCGACGGTGCCTACGGCCTGATCCGCATGCAGCAACTGGCCGGCTCGGGCCATGCGTACGGCACCGAGTTCGACAGCGTCGACGTCGCCGCCCTGGCCGCGGCCGTCGGTGCCACGCACGTACGCCTGCAAGGCGATGCGCAGGCCACCCTGGCCGCGGCGATCGAGGCGCCCGGCGTGACCCTGGTCGAGGTGCGCGTGGGCGATTCCGCACCGATGCACTGGCTGCGAGCCAAGAGCCGGCTGCGCGGTTCGCGGCTGCGCAGGTGGTGGCGCCACCTGCACCGTTGAACCCCCACGCGCGGCGGCCCGGTGGCCATCGCGGGTGCTAGCATGGCCGCACAGGCGCGGCGTCGAGCGCACGCATGCGGCGATCAGGGGAAACATCCATGGGCAAGCGGGACGGGCGGCACGTGCCGGCGATCGTGATGGGCTGCGGCCCCACAGCGTTGGGCATCCTGCGTTGTCTGAAACTGGCCGGCATCCCGACCTACGTGGCCTGCCGCGCGGGCGACCAGGTGACGCGCTCGCGCTGGTTCCGACCCACGCCCGGCCCGACGGCGTGGGATGGCGTGCCCGGTCCGCAGGCACTGGATCACCTGCGCGACCTGCCGCTGGACGAGGCGGTGCTGATCGCCGGCGCCGACGACGCCGCACTGTGGCTGGCCGATCTGCCGCAGAGCGAGCTGGGCCAGCGCTTCCGCACCAGCACCTGCTCGCGGCAGACGCAGGAGCTGCTGCAGGACAAGTCGCGCTTCGCCGCGCTGCTGGCCGAAACCGGCATGCCGCACCCGCCGACCTACCGCATCGACAGCGCGGCGGACATCGCGGCGATGCCGTTCGAGCGGCTCGACCGCGTCTTCATCAAGCCGGTCAACTCGCAGAAGTTCAGCGACGTGCTGGGCATCAAGGGCGTGTGGGTACACAGCCGCGAGGAGCTGCTGGAAACCTGGCAGCGCCTGCACGGCCTGGGCTTCCGCCTGATGGCGCAGGAGTACGTGCCCGGCACCGCCGCCGACCATTATTTCGTGGACGGCTTCCGCGACGCGCAGGGACGTTTCACCGGCCTGTTCGCGCGGCGACGCTTCCGCATCCACCCGGCCGACTTCGGCAACAGCTCGTACTGCGAGAGCATCCCGCTGGCCGAGGTCGAACCGGCGGCGACCAACCTGACCGCGCTGCTGGCGAAGGTGGATTACCGCGGCATCTTCAGCGCCGAGTTCAAGCGCGACGCCCGCGACGGCCAGTTCCGCATCCTCGAGGTGAATACCCGCGCCTGGACCTATGTCGAGTTCGCCGCGCGCTGCGGCGTCAACGTGTGCGAAATGGCCTGGCAGGATGCGCTGGGCCTGCCGGTCGATGCCGCCGCGCCGGATTACGTGGTCGGCGCCGGTTGCGTGAACCTGCAGCGCGACATCAACGCCGTGCGCGGCCAGTCGCGGCAGGCCCGCGAGCCGTGGTCGAAGATCCTGCGGCAGTGGGCGCACGCGCATTACCACACGTTCCGTTTCGACGATCCGCTGCCGGGCCTGTCCAGCGCGTGGCGCATCGCCACCCACCGCACCGGGCGCCACCACGGCCCCAGCGAGGCGCCGGTACCGCCGGCCGCCGCGCCGAACGAGCCGCCGGCAAACTGAACCTGGACGGCATATATCGCTCCATCGCGAATCGAAGATATATACTGCCGGGCACCGTGACCCCGGAACCCTTGCGATGCCGTCGATCAGCTTCGAATTCTTTCCGCCCAAGACCGACGACCAGCGCGCGCAGCTCGACCGCGCGGCGCAGGCGCTGAAGGCGCACCGACCCGAATACGCCTCGGTCACCTTCGGCGCCGGCGGTTCCACGCTGAGCTACACCGGCGACACGGTGGCGCGGCTGCATACGCAGCACGGGCTCAACGTGGCGCCGCACCTGTCGTGCATGGGCGGCACCCGGGCGGAGATCGCCGCGCTGCTCGACGGCTACCGCGCGGCGGGCTATCGGCGCATCGTGGCGTTGCGCGGCGACATGCCCTCGGGCATGGCCACGGCGGGCGACTTCCGCTACGCCGCCGAACTGGTGGCCTTCATCCGCCGGCACTGCGGCGACCATTTCCACATCGAGGTGGCGGCCTACCCGGAGACGCATCCGCAGGCCGACGACGCGCTGCGCGACCTCATGCACTTCAAGGCCAAGATCGACGCCGGCGCCAACGGCGCGATCACCCAGTATTTCTTCAACCCGGATGCGTATTTCCGCTTCGTCGACGACGTGCGCAAACTTGGCGTGAACGTGCCGATCGTGCCGGGCATCATGCCGATCTCCAACTACAGCCAGCTCAGGCGCTTCTCGGAAATGTGCGGCGCGGAAATCCCCCGCTGGATCGCCAAGCGCATGCAGGCCCACGGCGACGATGCGGATGCGGTGCGTGAGCTCGGCGCCGAGGTGGTGGCGCAACTGTGCCGTCGCCTGCTCGACGGCGGCGCGCCGGGGCTGCACTTCTACACGCTCAACCGCGCCCGCGCCACGCAGGCGGTGTTGCAGCAGCTGGCCTGAAACCACCACCGCGCACAACCTCCCGCAGGAGCCCGCTGGCGGGCGATGCCTTTGAGGCGGGGATTTGCAAGCAAGAGCATCGCCCGCCAGCAGGCTCCTGCGATGGTGATGCGCCAACGGGAAGTCGTTCGTGGCGCCGCGGGACGGCTATGCTGACCGGATGTTGCGCCTGGTCGCCCTGCTCAGCCTGGCCTTGCTTGCGTGCGCCGCCCCCGCGGCGGCGCAGACGCCGATCCATCGTTGCATCGGCGCCAACGGCGGCGCGGTGTTCACCGACCAGCCGTGCGCCGCGCTGCGCGCCACGCCGGTCAACCCCGCGACGCCCACCGATACCCCCGCGCCGAGCGGGCCGCCGCCGGTGCTGTGTGCCGCCAACATCGAGGAGCTGCGCCAGAGCGTGATCGATGCGTTCGCGCGGCGCGACAGCGTCCGCATGGGCGGGCTGATCCTGTGGGACGGTTACGGCCGCGGTGCGGCGATCGCCGACATCCGCGCGCTGACCACGCTGATGGAACAACCGCTGCTGCAGGTCGACCTGCCCGCTCCCGCGGCATCCGCCGCCGCGCTGCCGGACAACTGGCCGCCCCTCGCCGGCGACCCTGCTCCAGCGGCAACCGCCGCGCCCGATCAACTGGTGCTGCACACCGCCGGCGC
The DNA here is from genome assembly GCF_052978425.1 of Rhodanobacter sp. UC4437_H4. Classification (NCBI taxonomy): domain Bacteria; kingdom Pseudomonadati; phylum Pseudomonadota; class Gammaproteobacteria; order Lysobacterales; family Rhodanobacteraceae; genus Rhodanobacter; species Rhodanobacter sp. UC4437_H4. The sequence goes on along the minus strand of NZ_CM129673.1, from coordinate 3,105,301 downwards.
CGACGGCGCGGGTTCCACGTGGCGTTTCGACATCGTGCGCCAGGCCGGCTGCCTGTGGCTGCGCAACGCGCCGTAAACGCCGCCCCCGCAGCGACGCGCTATCATGTGCAGTCTTCATGGAGAACCGAACATGGCGCAGCAGTACCCCGAATGGATCTGGCAGAACGGCCACATCAAGCCGTGGGCCGAAGCCACTACCCACGTGATGTCGCACGCGCTGCATTACGGTTCGTCGGTGTTCGAAGGCATCCGCAGTTACGCCACGCCCGACGGCGCGGCGATCTTCCGCCTCACCGACCACCTGAACCGGCTGTTCCTGTCGGCCAAGATCTACGACATGCAGCTGCCGCACTCGTTCGAGGAGCTGGCCGCCGCCTGCCGCGAGGTGATCCGCAAGAACGGGCTCGGCGCGTCCTACCTGCGCCCGGTGGCGTATCGCGGCCTGGGCGGCTTCGGCCTGTCCGCCGAAACGCCGATCGACATGGCCGTGGCCGCCTGGCCGATGGGCCCGTACCTCGGGCCGGAAGCGCTGCAGAACGGCATCGACGCCTGCGTGTCGAGCTGGCAGCGCTTCGCCCCGAACACCATCCCGGCCGGCGCCAAGGCCGGCGGCAATTATCTTTCCGGCCAGCTGATCGCGCGCGAGGCGCGCCGGCTCGGCTTCGGCGAAGGCATCGCGCTCTCCTCCAGCGGCCTGCTCAGCGAAGGCGCCGGCGAGAACCTGTTCCTGGTCTTCGACGGCGTGCTGCACACCACGCCGGCCAGCGCCTCGATCCTTGCCGGCATCACCCGCGACACGCTCAAGACGCTGGCCCGCGAGGACGGCATCGAGGTGGTCGAGCGCGACATCCCGCGCGAGTACCTGTACCTGGCCGACGAGGTGCTGATGTGCGGCACCGCCGCCGAGATCACCCCGATCCGCTCGGTCGACGGCAAGCAGGTCGGCGCCGGCAAGGCCGGTCGCGTCACGCTGCGCCTGCAGGAGCTGTTCTTCGGCCTGTTCGACGGCCGCACCCACGACAAGTGGGGCTGGCTGGAACAGGTCTGAGGGAAGCCCCTCTCCCCGTGGGAGAGGGGTTGGGGAGAGGGTACGGGCGGAGCGCGCTGCGGCAGCGTTCCTTGTGGTATTCAACGCGGCGCCCCGCACCCTCATCCGGCGCTGCGCGCCACCTTCTCCCGAAGGGAGAAGGGATCTTCGGCTCGCACCTCCCAAACGGGCCTGATACGAAAAACCCGCCTTCCGGCGGGTTTTCTTGGTTCACATCAGGTTGCGACCGTGGAACAGTTCCTCGATCTCGCGCCGGAGCAGCGACTCGATCCGCTGGCGTTCCTTGAACGACAGGTCGTCCGCGTGCGACTCGAACAGGTAGGTGTCCAGGTCGAAGTCCTTGATGTGCATCTTGGTGTGGAACATGTTCTCCTGGTACACGTTGACGTCGAACATCTCGTACTTCTGCCGGATGTGCCGCGCCAGGTAGTCCTGCACCGAATTGATCTTGTGGTCGATGAAGTGCTTCTTGCCCTTCACGTCGCGGGTGAAGCCGCGCACGCGGTAGTCGCACACCACGATGTCCGACTCGAAGCTGTCGATCAGGTAGTTCAGCGCCTTCAGCGGCGAGATCACGCCGCAGGTGGCCACGTCGATGTCCGCGCGGAAGGTGGCGATGCCGTTGTGCGGATGCGTCTCCGGATAGGTGTGGACGGTGATGTGGCTCTTGTCCATGTGCGCCACCACCGCGCCGGCGATCGAATCACGGCCGAGCTTCTCCACCACCGGCTCCTCGGAAATGAGGATGGTCACCGACGCGCCCTGCGGATCGTAGTCCTGGCGCGCGATGTTGAGGATGTTCGCGCCGATGATCTCGGCCACGTCGGTGAGGATCTGGGTCAGGCGGTCGGCGTCGTACTGCTCGTCGATGTATTCGATGTAGCGCTGGCGCTGCTCTTCGGACACCGCATAGCAGATGTCGTAGATGTTGAAACTCAGCGCCTTGGTCAGGTTGTTGAAACCCTGCAGGCGAAGACGGGGAAGCGGTTTGACCACGAGCGACTCTCCATGGGCCATGGCGGCCGGCTGTAGAGGCGGGTTAGCGACAAGGGTCCCCGCGATTGGTGTGAAGCACAGGCTGGTGCCTGCGACCCTTGGTTGGTGGCATGCTCTCGACGTTGCCGCTGTCGAAAGACCGCGAAGTATGCGGCAAACGCGTCAGGAAATGAACCTGCAGCCAATCGGCATGTTTGCCATAATGCGGGACAAGCTGACGTGATTGCGGTCACGCTTGCCGCGGAGGCGACAAGCGCCGCAGAACCTTGCCTGACCTGAGGAGTCGACGTGGCCCCACACCTGAAATACCAGTTGCAACAGGCCTTCGAACGCTCGCAGGCCCCACTGGGCTTCGCCCCCGACCCCGCCTCGATGGAGCGCTTCCTGGCGCTCTGCCACCGCCGGCGCTACCCGGGCAAGACCGCGATCATCCGTCCCGGCGATCCGGCCAACACGCTGTACTACGTGGTCGAGGGTTCGCTGGCGGTATGCACCGAGGACGAGCAGGGCCGCGAATTGATCCTCGCCTACATCAGCCGCGGCCAGTTCATCGGCGAGATGGGCCTGTTCGTGGAGCAGGCCCAGCGCGAGTCGGTGGTGCGCTCGCGCACGCCGTGCGAGATGGCCGAGGTCAGCTACGAGCGGCTGTTCCAGCTGATGGAAGGCCCGCTGCGCGAGGAGTGCCCCAAGATCCTGTTCGCGATCGGTGCCCAACTCACCAATCGCCTGCTGCGCACCTCGCGCCAGGTCAGCCGCATGGCGTTCATGGACGTCACCAACCGCATCTCGCGCACCCTGCTCGACCTGTGCGACGAGCCCGACGCGATGACCCACCCGGACGGCACGCAGATCCGCATCTCGCGCCAGGAAGTGAGCCGCATCGTGGGCTGCTCGCGCGAGATGGTCGGCCGCGTGCTCAAGCAGCTCGAAGAGCAGCGCATGATCGACGTCTCCGGCAAGACCATCGTGATCCGCGGCACCCGCTGACCACGCCCGGCCGGCACCGCCACCGGTTCGCCTGAACCGGGTTTTTACGGCCGCCAGTCGAGCATGGTCTCCCGCCCCGGCTGCGAGACGGCGCTTGGATTTCGATCAGTTCTTCCTCTTCGTCGGCATCGGTCTGCTCGCCCAGGTGGTGGACGGGGCGCTGGGCATGGCCTACGGGCTGGTATCCAATTCGATCCTGCTGGCGCTGGGGCTGCCGCCGGCGGTCGCCAGCGCCACCGTGCACACCGCCGAGATCGCCACCACCTGCGCTTCCGGCGCCTCGCACGCATGGTTCGGCAACGTGCGCTGGCCGCTGTTCTGGCAGTTGGCGATACCCGGGGCGATCGGCGGCGTGCTCGGCGCCACCTTCCTCGCCAGCGTGCCCGGCGAGACGATCCGCCCGTTCATCAACGCCTACCTGCTGGTTCTCGGCGCGATGGTCCTGTTGCGCGCGTTCGGCAAGCGGCTGAGCCGGCATCGGGTGCAGCACACCGGCGTGCTTGGCTTCTTCGCCGGCCTGCTCGACGCGATCGGTGGCGGCGGCTGGGGGCCACTGGCCACCAGCACGCTGATCGCCCGCGGCGGTGGCGTGCGCCGGACGATCGGCTCGGTCAACGCGGCGGAGTTCGTGGTGACCACGTCGATCTCCGCCACCCTGGTGTGGCACGTCGGCATCGGCCACTGGCCGATCGTGCTCGGCCTGCTCACCGGCGGCGTCCTGGCCGCGCCGTTTGCCGCCTGGCTGGTGCGCCACCTGCCCGAACGCGCGGTGATGGCCGCGGTGGGCACCTTGATCGTGGCGATCAGCCTGGTGCAGCTGCTGCACGCGTAGGGCGGGCACCGCCCGCCATGTTTCATCCCATTGAGCACGAGCCGGCGGGCGGTGCCCGCCCTACGCGCGCCGAACTCCGGCCTTCACAACCACTCGACGCGGGTCAGCGTGCGGCCGAGTGCCTTCTCCACCTTCTTGCACAGTTTCGGCGTGCCGTTGACCAGCACCGCCTCGGTGGCCTGCCTGAGCATCGCCACATCGTGCATCGAATCGCCGTAGGCCACGTGCCAGGCGGCGACGCCGTGCTCGGCCAGCGACTGCACCTTGCGCCGGCCCACGTTGTGCCGGCGCGGGCGCAGGCCCAGCCAGCCGGGGCGCAGTTGCGAGGCGACCACTTCCACGCCGGCCAGCCCCAGTTCGCGCAGGATGCCGGTCGCCAGCGTCTCTTCGCAGCCGGTCACCACGATCACCCGATCGCCTTGCGCCTGATGCCGGCGCAGCCGGCTCAGTCCTTCGCGGCAGAATTGCTTCGGGCGTCGCGCCAGCACGCCAGCGAAGGCATCGGCGGCCACCCGGTATCGCGGCTCGCGCAGGCCCAGCAAGGCGATCCGCACCAGCAGGTACAGCGGCAGGCGGCGCGACAGCGGCCACGTCAGCAGCAACAACGGCGAGGCCAGCAAGGCCACGCCCTTGCGCCATGCCGAGCCGGCATAGCGGCTGCGCACGAACAGGGCGAAGGAATCGCCGTGGATCAGCACCCCATCGAAGTCGAACAGCACCACGCGCGGCGTGTTCTCGCACGGCGCGGCGACCGCGTCATCCCCCGGCGCGGCCGTGGCAGGTTCGACGGGGGCGCTCATGCGTTGGCGAACAACCGTCGCAGTTCGCGGCCCGGGTCCTCGGCGCGCATGAACGCCTCGCCGACCAGGAACGCCTGCACGCCGCCCGCGCGCAGGCGAGCCACGTCTTCGGGCGTGTGGATGCCGGATTCGGCAACCAGCACGCGGTCGTATTCGATCAGTTCCTGCAGCGCCAGCGAGGTTTCCAGCGCGGTCTCGAAATTGCGCAGGTTGCGGTTGTTGACGCCGATCAGCGGCACCGGCAGCGCCAGCGCGCGCTCCATCTCGTCCTCGTCGTGCACTTCGCACAGCACGTCCAGGTCGAGCTCGGCGGCGAGCAGCGCCAGCGGCAGCAGCTCGTCGTCGTCCAGCGCGGAGACGATCAGCAGGATGCAGTCGGCGCCGATCGCGCGCGCCTCGTGCACCTGGTAGGGGTCGATGATGAAATCCTTGCGCAGCAGCGGCAGCGAACAGGCCTTGCGCGCCTGCTGCAGGAACGCCTCGCTGCCCTGGAAGAAATCGGCGTCGGTGAGCACCGACAGGCAGGCCGCGCCGGCCTTCTCGTAACTGCGCGCGATCGCGGCGGGATCGAAATCGGCGCGGATCACGCCCTTGCTGGGGCTGGCCTTCTTCACCTCGGCGATCACCGCGGGCAAGCCAGCCTCGATCTTCGCCTCGATGGCAGCGGCGAAGCCGCGCGTGTCCGGCAGGTCGGCGATGCGCGCGCTCAGCTCGGCCAGCGGGACCTTGCTGCGGCGCTCGGCGACTTCTTCGGCCTTGCGCGCCAGGATGCGATTGAGGATGTCGGTCATGGCATCTCGCTCGGGTGGGGTGACGGGTGCATCGTAGTCGGCCACGACGCGTGGTGTAACCGCACCGTGTTTACGGGACTCCCGCCAGACGTCGCGTGGCGGCCACGAAGGCCTGCATTTTCGCATGCGCGGCGCCGCTGGCGATCGCCGCACGGGCGCGTTCGATGCCGGCGCCGATGTCCTCGACCACGTCGGCAGCATACAAGGCCGCGCCGGCGTTCAGGCACACGATGTCGTGCGGCACGCCGGGTTCGCCGTGCAGCGCACCCAGCAGCATCGCCTTCGATTCGCCGGCGTCCTCCACCCGCAGGTTGCGGCTGGAGGCCATCGCCAGGCCGAAATCCTCCGGCTCCACCTCGTACTCGCGCACCACGCCGTCGCGCAGTTCGCCGACCATGGTGGCCGCGCCCAGCGAAATCTCGTCCATGCCGTCGCGGCCCCACACCACCAGCGCCCTGCGCGCGCCCAGCGCCTGCAGCACGCGGATCTGGATGCCGACCAGGTCCGGGTGGAACACGCCCATCAGGATGTTCGGCGCGCCGGCCGGATTGGTCAGCGGGCCGAGAATGTTGAACAGCGTGCGCACGCCCATCTCGCCGCGCACCGGCGCCACCACCTTCATCGCCGGATGGTGGTTGGGCGCGAACATGAAGCCGATGCCGGTCTCGGCCAGGCACGCGGCGACCTGCGCCGGCGCCAGGTCGATCGACGCGCCCAGCGCCTCCAGCACGTCGGCGCTGCCGGACTTCGACGACACGCTGCGCCCGCCGTGCTTGGCGATGCGCGCACCGGCCGCCGCGGCCACGAACATCGACGCGGTGGAAATGTTGAAGCTGCACGCGCCGTCGCCACCGGTGCCGACGATGTCGAGCAGGTGCGCATCGTCGCCGATCACCGGCACCGGCGCGGCCAGCTCGCGCATCACCCGCGCCGCGCCGGTGATCTCGCCCACGGTTTCCTTTTTCACGCGCAGGCCGGTGATGATCGCCGCGGTCATCAGCGGGCTCACCTCGCCGCGCATGATCTGGCGCATCAGCGAGATCATCTCGTCGTGGAAGATCTCGCGGTGCTCGATCGTGCGCTGCAGCGCTTCCTGCGGCGTGATGCCGACCATGCTCATGCCGCCAGCTTCCGCCGCGGCAGGCCGAGGAAGTTGGCCAGCAGGTCGTGGCCGTGCCGGGTCAGGATCGATTCGGGATGGAACTGCACGCCCTCCACCGGCAGGGTCTTGTGGCGCAGGCCCATGATCTCGTCGATCGAGCCGTCCGGGTTTTCCGTCCACGCGGTGACTTCCAGGCAATCCGGCAGCGAGGCCTGCTCCACCACCAGCGAGTGGTAGCGCGTGGCCTCGAACGGATTGGGCAGGCCGGCGAACACGCCCTGGCCGCGATGGATCATCGGCGAGGTCTTGCCGTGCATGATCTTCTTCGCGCGAATCACCTTGCCGCCGAACGCCTGGCCGATCGCCTGGTGGCCCAGGCATACCCCGAACACCGGGATCTCCCCGGCCAGCTCGCGCAGCACGTCCAGCGACACCCCCGCATCGTCCGGCGTGCCCGGCCCCGGGGAAATCATGATGTGCGAGGGCTTCAGCGCGCGGATGCCGGCCACGGTGAGCGCATCGTTGCGCACCACCCTCACCTCCTGGCCCAGCTCGCCCAGATACTGCACGAGGTTGAAGGTGAAGCTGTCGTAGTTGTCGATCATCAGGAGCATGGTGTGCTCTGCCGCCGCGGACATACCCAGAGACGCCCATGATAGCGGGACAACCGCGGCCGGTCAGCGCGGATGCGCGTCGGTCGGCGCCGGAGCGGGGTGCGAGAGCGGATAGCCGTGCTCCCGCAGCAGGCGCAGCACCCCATCTACGGGCAGTGCCTGCACCTGGTGGCCTTGCCAGCCGCGCATGTCGCCGGCGTGGAACAGGGAGTTGATGATGGCTTCTTCGGTCGCCTCGATGGCGGCCATGAACAGCGGCGACATGGCGTCGTTGCGCAGCACGGCAACCTGGCGCACGGACTGTTCGGCGGCGTACGGCACGCGGTTCGCCGCGTAGGTGGAGAAGGCGATCACGTAGTCGCCGCTGCCGTTGGACGCGATGCCGCCGCTGCGGGCGAGGCCGAGGATCGCGCGTTTCGCCAGCCGTTTCAGGTTGCGCGCATCCAGCGGGGCGTCGGTGGCCACCACGATCATGCACGAGCCGTCGGGCGAGTCGTTCAATGCGTCGCTGAGGTAATACTTGTGCAGCAGCTTGCCGACCGGGACGCCGGCCACGGTCAGGGTGCCGCCGAAGTTGGTCTGCACCAGCACGCCGACGGCATAGCCGCCCAGACGGTCAGGCAGCTTGCGCGAGGAGGTGCCGATGCCGCCCTTGAAGCCGAACGCGACGGTGCCGGTGCCGGCGCCGACGTTGCCCTGCGCGACCTTGCCGCCGCTTGCCGATGCGATCGCCTGCAGCACGTCGCGCACGGCGACGTGGCGACCGCGGATGTCGTTGAGATAGCCGTCGTTGGTTTCCCCCACCACCGGATTGACCGACAGCACCTCGCGATTTTCGGGGTTGGCGAGCGCGTGCTCGATCAGCGCCGCAGCGGCCACCGGCACGCTCAGCGTGTTGGTCAGCACGATCGGCGTTTCGAGGTTGCCGAGTTCGTCGATCTGGGTGCTGCCGGCGAGCTTGCCGAAACCGTTGCCCACGTACACCGCCGCCGGCACCTTGTGCTGGAAGAGGTTGCCCGCGTGCGGCAGGATCGCGGTGACGCCGGTGCGCACGTCGTCGCCACGGATCAGCGTCTTCTGGCCCACTTCGACGCCGGGCACGTCGGTGATGGCGTTCAGGGCGCCGGGCGGCAGCACGCCGATGGCGACGCCGTAGTCACGCAGGTCGCGCTGCTGACCGAATGCCGGCAGGCAGGCCAGCAAGCCGAGTGCCATCGCGATGGCGCGGCGACCCATCAGCCCGCCTCGCGCCGTGGCCGTCGCCAGAAGCGGTAGATCAGCGCGCCGATCAGCAGCGCGATGGCGGCGGCGACCAGGTTGGCAACGCCGGCGCTGGCCAGCAGGCCCAGCGACAACGCCGTCGCGGCGAGCGGGATCAGCGGCCCGCCGGGCAGCCGCATGGCGCCCTCGCGCTGGCCGTGGCGCCTGCGCAGCACCAGCACCGCGACCGCCGTGGCGAGATAGCCGAACAGCCGCGCCACCACGGAGAGCAGCGCCAGCTGCACGAACGAACCGGACAGCGCCAGGATCACCGACAGCACGCCCACCGTGACGATGGCCACCGCCGGCGTGCGGAAGCGCGGATGGATGCGCGTGAGCGCGGCCGGACCCACGCCGTCGTCGGCGAGCGCGAGCAGGTAGCGCGGGCCGAACATGATCGTGTTGCTGTTGGTACCGAGAATGGAAACGGCCGCGCCGACGGTCAGTACCAGCGCCAGCCACATGCCGCCGAAGCGCGCCGAGGCATCGGCCAGCGGCGTGCTGGACGCGGCCAGCCCCGGCAGCGTACCCAGCGCCACCCACTGCACCGCCACGTAGGTCGCGGTGACGATCGCGATCATGGTCAGCATCGCGAACGGCACGTCGCGCTGCGGGTTGCGATATTCGGCGGCTGCCGCGGGCATGTTCTCGAACCCGGCATAGGCGAACAGCAACAACAGGGCGCCCTTGGCCAGGTCGTCCATCGGGATCGAGTCCACCGCCAGCGGCGAGGCCTGGCCCAGGTCGACGAAAAACGCACCAATGAGCACGAACATCGCCAGCGGCAGGAACTTGGCGATCGCCAGGGTGACTCCGGTACGCGCCGCGGCACGCACGCCGATCACGTTGATGCCGGTCAGCGCCGCCAGCGAGCCGACCACGATCAGCACGCGCACATTGCCGTCGCCCGCCGCCGGCCAGAAATGCGTGACCGCATCGGCCAGGCCGTTGCTCAGCGCCGCGGCGCTGGCGATGCGAGTCAGCAGCAGCATCCAGCCCACCTCGAATCCGGCGAAGCGCCCGAACGCCTCGCGCGCATAGAGATAGCTGCCGCCAGCCTGGTCGAAGTAGCTGGCGGCCTGCGCATAGCACAGCACCAGCAGGCTCACCGCGATGCCCGCCAGCAGCACGGCCCACAGGCTGGCCGGCCCCAGCAGCGCGGCAGCCGCTGCCGGCAGCAGGTAGATGCCGCTGCCGATCACGTCGTTGACCGACAGCCCGACCAGTTGCCAGCGCCCGACCGCGCGCAGCATGTGCGGCTGGGCGGTGGCGGCAGTTTCCACGGTCGCCGGCCGGGCGGGGGTGATTGAGATCGGCGACTGGTTCAAGAGCGATTCCGGAGGTGGCGGGATCAGGCATCGCCGCGATGCGCGCGACGCCGCGGCCACGGCCGTCGCAGTGCGACGAGGTCGACGCCGGGCGGCAAGCTGCCGCCCGGCGCACGGGCATCACCAGCGATAGGCGACCTTGCCGTACACGTAGGCACCCTGGGCACCGAACGGCGAGCTGCTCGGATACGGGAAGATGCCGTGGAAGTTGCTGCCGTCCGGTGCCTTCTGCGGATAGGTGTCGAACACGTTGTCCGAGCCAAGGGTGAAGGTCCAGCGATCGTGGTAGTAGTTGGCAGCGAGATTGAAGATCCACCGGGACGGGTAGACATCGTCGTAGATGTAGCTGGTCGAGCTGTACTCGGTGACCCCGCCGTAACGCACCGCGGTGCCGGTGAAGCCCCAGTGGCCGGTCTTCCAGGTGTTGGTCCAGATGAACTTGGAGCGCGGCATCTGGTCGGCCAGCAGGCCCTTGGCCTGGCTGCGCGTGATGCGCTGGAAACCGACATTGCCCAGCGCGTCGAGCACCGCGGGGTTGGGCAGCACCTTGGTCACCTTGTTCTTGTGGTACGACCAGTTGACCGTGGTCTGGAACGAGCCGCCGTCGGCAAGCTCCTTGATGTAGTTGGTGACCACGCCGATGCCCTTGATGCGCATCTCGGCCGCGTTGGTGAAGTAGGCCAGCGCCACGTACTCGGAATTGACCACGCCGTTGGCGGCCAGGTAGTCCTTGACCGACTGGGTCACCAGCGACATCGAGCTTGACATCAGGATGCGGTTTTTCAGCCGGATGTCGTACAGGTCCACCGTGGTGGTGAAGGCGCGCGTGGGCGCCCACACCGCGCCGACGGTGATGCTGCGGGTGGTCTCCGGCTTCAGCGGCTCGCTGCCCAGCAGCTGCGCGGTCTTGTTGTCCGGCGGCACCAGGCCGCGCAGGTAGATGCCCTCGGGCAAGCCAAGCGAGTTGCCGGCGGGGTAGGACACCGAGGTGGTCACCGAGGCGTGCTGCTGGCCCAGGCCCGGCGCGCGGAAGCCGGTGGAATAGGTGCCGCGCAAGGCAAAGCCGTGGTCGAAGTCGTAGCGGCCGGACAACGCGTAGGAGAGGTTGGTGCCGAAATCGGAGTAGTCCTCGTGGCGCGCCGCGATCGAGGTACTCAGCCGGTCGGTGATGTTGCCTTCCAGTTGCGCGTACTCGGCCACCGAATGCCGCGTGCTGTTGCTGGCGTCCTCCGGGCCCCAGCCGGCAAAGCCCTGCGCGCCGCCGGTGACGCCCGAGGTGCCCACGTAGTACGAGGCAAGGTCGCCGGCCACGATCTTGTAGCCCTGGTGCAGGTACTGCGCGCCGAAGCCCAGGTGCCAGTAGTCGTTGAGCGACTTGCCCATCGAGAAATCGAGGGTGGCCTGCGAGGCGGTCAGGGTGCCGTCGTGGATGTCGGTCGGGGTGTAGCCGAAGTCGTTCCAGAAGGCGAAGTTCACCGTGTTGAAGGTGCCGTAGGACACGCGGTTGGCGCCCCAGGTGGCCGCGGTGTCCCAGTCCCAGCCCGACTCCGTCTCGCCGCGCACGCCCATCACGAAGGACTTGTCGCGCGACACGCCATGCTCGACCGGGTTGAAGCCGTCGCCGTCCGGGAACAGGTACTGCATCAGGTCGTTCTTCGGCTCCGGCGCGTTGGTGCCGTAGCGGTAGAACGCCATCGGCTCGGCCATCAGCCGGCCGTAGTGGCCGTAGCCGTACAGATGCACCTTCGGCGTGAAGTCGTACTGCCAGTTGAGGAAGGTGTTGTAGTTGTTGGAATTGGGGATGCCGACGTGGTACTTGCGGCCCAGCTCGGTGAAGCCGGGGCGGTTGTCCAGCCCGGCGCGGTTGGTCGGGTCCTGCTTGCCGACCTGCGCGGAAAGCCGCATCCAGCCCTTGTCGCCCAGCGCGAAGCCGAGGCTGCTCTGCAGCCGCGAACTCGCACCGTCACCGGCCGAATACTTGCCGTAGTCGCCCTGCACCTCGCCGCCCTCGCCGCCCTTTTTCAGGATGATGTTGATGACGCCGGCCAGCGCGTCGGAGCCGTACTGCGCCGAGGCGCCGTCGCGCAGCACCTCGATGTGGTCGATGGCGCCGACCGGGATGGTGTTGATGTTGACGCCCTGCGAGCCCTGGCCGACCTGGCCCAGGGTGAGCATCAGCGCGCTCGAGTGCCAGCGCTTGCCGTCGACCAGGATCAGCACCTGGTCGCTGTTGAGGCCGCGCATCTGGAACGGCCGCACGAAGGCGAACGTGTCGGACATCGAGGCCAGCGGGAAATTCAGCGAGGGTACGGCGAGGTCGAGCGCATTGCCCAGGCTCACCGCGCCGGAGTCGTTCAGCACCTGCGCGGGGATCACGTCCACCGGCACCAGCGAACTGGATTGCGTGCGGTCGCTGGTGCGCGTGCCGGTCACGATCACCTGCGACAGGTTGACGGCATCCTTCTTCTGCTTTTGCTGGCTCGATGATGCCGCATCCGCCGGCGCGGCGGGTGCCGGCGCGGTTTCCTGCGCGGCAGCGGTGCCCGCCAGCACCAGCGCCACCGATACGGACAACAGCCTGGGAATGATTCGGCCGAAACGCTCGTTCATCAGAGACCCCCAACGTTAGGATTGCACCGGAACCGCCCTGCCCCCGGCGATTGCTTGGTCCACTTCAGTCAAGCGATGTATCCGGGCGTCTCCGCACCGGCAAGGCGTTGGCGATGTCCCCGAGAACAAGCGTATTCAGGCCGGGCCCGAAGGCACGCTCCGCAACGTCTGGTCGAGCATAGTCACAAGCCGCCGCCAGCCACCAATGAAAAGACCGGCACCTGGCATAACCGAAAGTTGTAGATGCCCGTGAGCGTGGGCGCGATCAGCCCGGCGCAAGCGTCTGCCGCGCCAGCTGGCGCACCAGTTCGATGAAGTGTTCCTGCAAGGGATTCAGCTGGCTGTCCAGCCGGTACACCGCGTACAGCACCACGTCCAGCTCCAGCGCCAACGGCCGCGTCTGCACCACGTCGCCGTCACCCTGGGAGGCGGTGAAGGGGTCGACCAGCGCCAGCCCGGCGCCTTGTGCCACCAGTGCGCAGGCGAGTTGATAGGTCTGCACCCACACCGAGATCTGCGGCGGCGGGTCGACATGCATCAGGTGGCTTTGCAGCAGGCTGCCCAGCGCATCCTGCACGGCGATGCCGATCATCGGCTCGCCGGCCAGCGCCGTCACCGGCAGCGGCTGCGCCAGTTCCGCGGGCGACCAGCGGCCCGGCGGCGCGATCACCATCACGCGGCCCTGGCACAGCGGCTCCTGGCGCAATTCCGGGTGGCTGGCGTCCTGCAGTGTGAGGCCGATGTCGGTTTCGCGCAGGGTCAGCGACTCGCACATCTCGGCCGAGTGCCGCGTGGACAGCTCCGCGGTCGCGGCGGGCCAGGCCTTGCGCAGCAAGGTGGTCGCGTCCGGCACCAGCGACTGCGCCAGGGTGGGCGTGCAGGTCACCCGCAGCGGTTCGCTCTCCGGCCGCGCGAAATTCGCGGTGAGCCGTTGCAGGTCGTGCAGGTCGCGGATGATTTTCTCCACGCGCGGACGCAGCAGCAGCGCCTGCTCGGTGGGATGCAGCCGCCCGCGCACGCGATGGAACAGGGTGAACCCGAGCTGGTGCTCCGCCTGCTGCAGCGCCTTGCTCGCCGCCGGCTGCGAAATGTTCAACAGATTCGCCGCGCCGGTGAGGCTGTTGGTGGTCATCACGGCATGGAACAGTTCGATGTAGCGAAGACGCATGTCGAGAGTTCACCCTGTGGCCGCGGCGGCGCTGCCTTCGAAGTGCAGCACAGCCGGTGCCGCCGGGCAACTCCCGTCGACCGGTTTCCACAACCCGCAGTTATGCCAGGTGTCGGTCTTTTCATTGGTGCCGCGCCGTGGCCGATCACTATGCTCGACGCCGTGTCGTGACGGGCTACCGGATGCCCGCGGGAGTACGCGCACCATGTCCGATCCAAGCAACGCCGCCGAGCCCGGTCACTGGGGCCCGCCCTACCTGCTGTACCTCGGCAGCGCCGCCGACGACCTGGCGATCAAGACCGCCCGGGGCCTGGCCTACTGGCGCCCGGACTGGTGCGTGGGCCAGCTGCGGCGCGGCGACTGCAAGCCGACGCTGGGCCTGCCGGAGATGAGCGTCGGCGAAGCGCGCAAGGCCGGCGCCAACACCATGGTGATCGGCGCGGCCAATGCCGGCGGCGTGATGTCCTCGCACATCGTGGCCGATGCCATCGCCGCGCTGGAGGCCGGCCTGCACGTGGCCGCGGGGCTGCACCAGAAGCTGCGCGACAACCCGGACATCGTCGCCGCGGCGCGACGCCACGGCCGCGAACTGTTCGATGCGCGCGATCCGATGCCGGGCCTGCCGGTCGGCAACGGCCGCCCGCGCGCCGGCCGGCGCCTGCTCACCGTGGGCACGGATTGCTCGGTCGGCAAGATGTACACCACGCTGGCGATCGAGCGCTCCATGCGCCGGCGCGGACTCGCCGCCGACTTCCGCGCCACCGGACAAACCGGCATCCTGGTTGCCGGCTCCGGCATCCCGATCGACGCGGTGGTCGCCGACTTCATCTCCGGCGCCGCCGAGAAGATTTCGCCGGCACGCCTCGACGGCGGCTGGGACCTGATCGAAGGCCAGGGCTCGCTGTTCCATCCCTCCTACGCCGGCGTGTCGCTGGGCCTGCTGCATGGATCGCAAGCCGACGCGCTGGTGCTGTGCCACGAGCCCACCCGGCAGCACATGCGCGGCCTGCCCGACTACCCGCTGCCGGAACTCAAGCGCTGCCTGCAGGCCAACCTGGTTGCCGCGCAGCTGACCAACCCGGCGGTGAAGGCGGTGGGCGTGGCGGTGAACACCTCCAACCTCTCCGCCGCCGACGCCGCGACCGCCTGCCGCCGCATCAGCGGATTGCTCGAACTGCCTTGCCAGGACCCGGTGACGATGGGCGTCGAAGCGATCGTGGACAACCTGCTCGCATGCTGCGCCAACTGATCATCGAGGAGCGCCGTTTCCCGCTCGCCGCGCCGTTCCGCATCTCGCGCGGGGTCAAGCACAACGCCGACGTGGTCACCGTCGCCATGCGCCAGGGCGACAAGTGCGGGCGCGGCGAAGCGGTGCCCTACGCGCGCTACGGGGAATCCGCCGCGTCGGTGATCGAGCAGATGGAGCAACTGCGCCCGCAACTGGTCGCCGGCATGGGCCGCGACGAACTGCAGGCACGGTTGCCGGCCGGCGCCGCGCGCAACGCCCTGGACGCGGCGCTGTGGGACCTCGAATCGCAACTGAGCGGCGTGCCGGTCTGGCTGCGCCTGGCGCGGCCGCAACGCGCCGCGCTGGTGACCGCGCTGACCATCGGCATCGACACGCCCGAACGCATGGGCGCGGCCGCCGCGCGCATCGCCGGCATCGGGCTGATCAAGATCAAGGTCGACGCCGACGACCCGGCCGCACGAATCGACGCCGTGCGCCGCGCCGCGCCGCATGACCGGCTCATCGTCGACCCCAACGAGAGCTGGACCATCGAGTTGCTGCGCGACATGCAGCAGCCGCTGGCGCGCGCCGGCGTCGACCTGCTGGAACAGCCGCTGCCGGCCGACGCCGACGACGCGCTGCTGGGTTTTTCCGGCAGCATCCCGATCTGCGCGGACGAGGCCTGCCACGAGACGCGCGACCTGCCGCGCATGCGCGGGCGCTACCAGGCGATCAACATCAAGCTCGACAAGACCGGCGGCCTGACCGAGGCATGGCACCTGCTGCGCGCCGCGCGCCGCGAAGGTTTCAAGGTGATGGTCGGCTGCATGGTGTGCTCGTCGCTGGGCATCGCGCCGGCGCTGGAACTGGCGCGCGAGGCGGCCTTCGTCGACCTGGACGGGCCGTTCTGGCTGCAGCACGACCACCCGGACGGCGTGCAACTGGACGGCGGCTCGCTGCTGCCGCCCTTGTCCGGCTTCTGGGGTGGCTGAGCGCCGCGCCACAACCGCCGGTTATGCCAGCTGATCGTCTTTTCATTGGTGGCTGGCGCACGCCGGCGACTATGCTCGATCCGACAATCGTGGAGGGTGAACCCATGTCCGATCGCAACACCGCGCGCGCCGATGTCCGCCAGGCGCACCGCGCGCGCGCCGCGCGCTGGCGGCAAGCCGCGCTGGCGCTGGCGCTGGCGCTGACCGCGTGCAGCGCGCTGGCGTGGGCGCAGGACGTCAATCCCGATTCGACCGGCCGCGAGCCGGTCATCACCCGCATGGCGCTGGAGAAGGCCAAACCGGTCACCGCCAAACACGCCATGGTGGTCAGCGCGCAGCACCTGGCCACGCTGGTGGGCGTGGACATCCTCAAGCGCGGCGGCAATGCGGTGGACGCCGCCGTGGCGGTGGGTTTTGCCGAAGCCGTGGTGCACCCGTGCTGCGGCAACATCGGCGGTGGCGGGTTCATGACCATCCACCTCAAGGATGGTCGCAACCTGTTCCTCAACTTCCGCGAGAAAGCGCCGCTGAAAGCCACGCCGACCATGTTCCAGGACGCCGACGGCAACGTGGTCGAGGGGCGCAGCACCGACAGCTATCTCGGCGTGGGCGTGCCGGGCACGGTGATGGGTTTCGACACCGCGCTGAAGGCCTACGGCACGATGTCGCTCAAGCAGGTCATCGCGCCGGCCATCAAGCTGGCGCGCGAGGGCTACATCCTCAAGCAGGGCGACGTCGACAGCCTCGAACCGCACACCGGGGATTTCGCCAGGCACGCCAACGTGGCGGCGATCTTCCTCAACCACGGCAAGCCCTTCAAGGTGGGCGAACGACTGGTGCAGAAGGATCTGGCCAACACCCTGGAAATGATCGCCGACAAGGGCATCGACGCGTTCTACAAGGGCCCGATCGCCGAGGCCGTGGTCAAGGCCAGCGACGCCAACGGCGGCATCCTGTCGATGCGCGATTTCGCCAATTACACCGCGCAGTGGGAAAAACCGATCCAGTGCAAGTACCGCGGCTACGCCGTCGTCTCGGCGCCCCCGCCGAGTTCGGGCGGCACCACGCTGTGCCTGATCCTGCAGATCATCGAACCCTACCCGCTGGCCAGGTGGGGTTACGGCTCGGTCAACAGCGTGCACTACATCGTCGAGGCCGAACGCCGCGCCTTTGCCGACCGCAACACCTACCTCGGCGACCCGGCCTTCGTGCACAACCCGATCGACGAGCTGCTCTCGGCCGAACACGCGGCCAGGCTTCGCGCCACCATCCAGCCGGACCGGGCCACGCCGTCCTCCGAGGTCAAGGGCAGCCTCGGCGCCCCCGAAGGCAATCACACCACGCATTACTCGGTGGTCGACAAGGACGGCAACGCCGTCGCCGTCACCTACACCGTCAACTTCCTGTTCGGCAACAAGCAGATCGCCGGCCATACCGGTTTCTTCCTCAACGACGAGATGGACGATTTCACCTCCAAGCCCGGCGTGGCCAACGGCGCCGGCCTGGTGCAGGGCGTGATCAACCAGGTCGAACCGGGCAAGCGTCCGCTGAGCTCGATGACGCCGACGATCGTGCTGCGCGACGGCAAGCCATTCATGCTCACCGGCAGCCCCGGCAGCGCCACCATCATCTCGTCCACGCTGGCCAGCATCATCAACGTGGTCGACTTCGGCATGAACATGCAGCAGGCCGTCAACGCGCCACGCCTGCACCAGCAGTGGTATCCGGACGTGGTCTACGCCGGCCAGGGGCTGCTCACGCCCGAGTCGCAGAAAACCCTGGAAGCGATGGGCTACACGTTCAAGCAATTCAGCGGCGGCGCGGTCGAGGCGATCCTGATCAATCCGAAGACCGGCTTGCTGGAAGGCGCCAACGACCCGCGCCGTCCCGCGGGGCTCGCTGCCGGGTACTGACCTCCGCGACGCCGTCCGGCGGGCGGCCTGCGCTAGATTAGGCAGCCGAACCACGAAGGCCGGAGTGAACACGTGGCGCGACTGCCCGAACCCGTCGCAGCGAGGCCGCCGCGATGGATGCGCTGATCACCGCCGCGGCGCAGGCGCTGGCGGCGGGCGACCCGCTCGGCGCGATGACGCGGGTCGCCCTGCGCGAGGATGCGCCGGCGCTGGCGTTGCGCGGCGTGGCCATGGCCCAGCTCGGCGATTTCCCGCGCGCGACGCTGCTGCTGCGGCGCGCGGCACGCGCGTTCGGCCCGCGCGAGGCGACAGCGCGCGCACGCTGCGTGGTGGCCGAGGCCGAGATCGCGCTGGCCTCGCGCGAGCTGGCCGGTGCCACCGCCACCCTCGACGCAGCGCGCGCCACGCTCGACGCGCACGGCGACCACGTCAACGCGGCGCACGCGCGCTACCTCGGCATCCGCCGCCTGCTCCTGCTCGGGCGCCTCGACGAAACCGAACAGGCGCTGGCCGCGGTAGCCGGCACGCCGCTTCCGCCCGCACTGCTGGCGGTGCACGAACTGGTCGCGGCGGGCGTCGCGATGCGCCGCCTGCGCGCGACGGCGGCACGTGATGCGCTCGCTCGCGCCGCCCGCGCCGCGCAACGCGCAGGCATCCCCGCGCTGATGGCGGAGGTGGACGCCGCCACGCGCACCCTGCACGCGCCCGCCGCACGCTGGCTGGCCGGCGGCGAGGAACGCCTGTTGCAGCTGCGCGATGTCGAAGCCCTGCTGGCGTCGGAGACCTTCGTCGTCGATGCCTGCCGCCATGCCGTTCGGCAC
The DNA here is from genome assembly GCF_052978425.1 of Rhodanobacter sp. UC4437_H4. NCBI lineage: Bacteria > Pseudomonadati > Pseudomonadota > Gammaproteobacteria > Lysobacterales > Rhodanobacteraceae > Rhodanobacter > Rhodanobacter sp. UC4437_H4. Next base: position 3,086,811 of record NZ_CM129673.1, on the reverse strand, counting down.
CGTGGCAAGACGGTTCCGCTGGCCAGTCGTCCGGTGTTGTTCGCGCTGATGCGGCAACTGGCCGAGGCGTGGCCGCATGACGTGCCGCGCGACGCGCTGGTCGCCCGCGCGTTCCGCGCCAGGCACGCCGACGAGTCGTATCGCGCACGCTTGCGGGTGGAACTCGGGCGCGTGCGCCGCGCGCTGAGCGGGTTGGCCGAGGTGCATGCCACCCCGCACGGTTACGCCTTGCTGGCGCATCGCGCGGACCAGGTCGGCGTGCTGGCGTGGCCGGTCGAGTCCGCGCACGCGGCGGTGCTGGCCCTGCTCGGCGACGGCGAATCGTGGTCCAGCTCGGCGCTCGCGCTTGCGCTGGGGCGCAGCCAGCGCAGCGTGCAGCGGGCACTCGAAACGCTGGCGGCAGCCGCCAGCGTGCAGTGCGCCGGGCACGGTCGTGCGCGCCGCTGGATGACGCCGCTGACGCCGGGATTCGCGACGACCTTGTTACTCCCGGCGCCGCTGTCGTTTGAATAGCATGGCCCGCGTCTTCCATCCCCAAGGAGTCCGGACATGAAACGAAGCAAAGCCGACATCGTCGCCGAACACGGCCCCTACCCCGGCACCGATGGCGTGCATGGCGTCACCTGCGATGGCGAACATGTGTGGTTCGCCTCCGGCACACGGTTGAACGTGTGGGACCCGGCCAGCGCCCGCGTGTTGCGCAGCATCGACATCGCCGCGCACGCCGGCACCGCGTTCGATGGCCGCCACCTGTTCCAGATCGCCGAGGACCGCATCCACCGGATCGATCCGCAGACGGGCGAGGTGCTGGCCACCATTCCCGCGCCGGGCGACAGCAGCTCGGGCCTGGCGTGGGCCGAGGGCACGCTGTGGGTGGGCCAGTATCGCGGGCGCAAGATCCAGCAGATCGATCCGGCGACCGGCGCGATCCTGCGCACCATCGAATCCGACCGCTTCGTCACCGGCGTCACCTGGGTCGACGGCGAGTGCTGGCACGGCACCTGGGAAAACGACGAGAGCGCCTTGCGGCACATCGATCCGACGACCGGCGAAGTGCTGGAGCAACTCGACATGCCGCCCGGCGCAGGCATCTCGGGGCTCGCCGCCGAAGACGGCCAGGCCGTGTTCTATTGCGGCGGCGGCCACAGCGGCAAACTGCGCGTGGTGAAGCGGCCGCGAAGCGTCGCGGCGGCTGGCTGACGAGGCGCCGGATTCCAGCTTTCGCTGGAATGACGGCCAAGGAGCTTCAGCGGCGCAGGCGTGCCGGGCTCAACATCTCCATCGACAGCCCGGCATCGACCAGGCGCTGCGGCAGCGGTCGGCCCAGCGCCAGGTTGGCGCAGGTTTCGCCCATCGCCGCGCTGGTCTGGATGCCGTAGCCGCCCTGCGCGGCGACCCAGAAGAAACCCGGCGCATCGGGATCGAAGCCGCCGATCAGGTCGCCGTCGGCGACGAACGAGCGCAGGCCGGCCCACGTGCGCCGCGGCCGGCGGATCGTCATCGTGGTGGCTTCCTCGATACGGTGGATGCCCAGCGCGATGTCGTATTCCTCCGGCTGCACGTCGTGCGGTTCGACCGGGTCGGCATTCGCGCACGAGCCCAGCAGCAGGCCGGCGTCGGGCTTGAAATAGAACCTCTCGCTGAAGTCGGTGACGAACGGCCAGCGTGCCGTGGCCATGCCTTCGGGCGGCTCGAACACGAAGGCGGAGCGGCGCTTCGGCACGATGCCCAGCGGCGCCACGCCGGCCAGCGCCGCCACGTGGTCGACCCAGGCGCCGGCCGCGTTGAGCAGCAGCGGCGCGCGGAACGACTGCGCCCCGCTGTGCACCCGCCAGCCGCCCGCCTCGCGCTCGATCGCGTCGATGGCGACGTCCACGCGCAACTCACCGCCATGCGCGCGCAAACCGCGCAGAAAGCCGAGATGCAATTCGTTGACGTCGATGTCGGCCGCGCCCGGCTCGTGCAGGCCGATCTGCGCGAACTCCGGCCGCAGCACCGGCACCGCGGCCTGCACGCGGGCCGCGTCGTGCAGCTCGATGTCGCGGCTGAACGGCACGATGGCCTCGTACAACGCGCGCACGTCGTCGCGGCGTTCCGCACCGGCGATGATGGTGGCGCCACGCGGACTCAGGATCGGCTCGGCCGAGAATCCCGCCGGTGGCGCCGCCAGGAACGGACGCGCGGCACGGGTCAGCGCGCGCACCTGTGGCGAACCGTAGGTTTCGCTGAACAGCGCGGCCGAGCGTCCGGTCGAGTGCACCCCGGCATGCGCCTCGCGCTCCAGCACCAGCACCCGCGCATGCGGTGCGAGGAAATACGCGACCGACGCGCCGGCCATGCCGGCGCCAATCACGATCACATCGGTTTCGATCCGTTCCATCATCAGTTCTTTCGTTGAGAAGGGAATAGGGAATCGGGAATGGGGAATCGCAAAAGCAGAGAGCACTGCTCTTGGCTCTTGGCTCTTGGCTATTCGCTATTCCCCATTCCCTACTCCCTGGTTTGTTTCGCCACCACGCTGGTGGCGGTTAGGTCGGCGGTGACGTTGCCCAGCGTGGCGAGGGCGTCGGGCACCGTATCCACCGCCAGCATCAGGCCCAGCGGGGACAGCGGCAGGCCCATCGCCTGCGCCACCGGCAGGTTGGTGGCGACGAAGGTGACCTGGCCCGGCAATCCCACCGAACCGAGGCTGACCACGACCGCCAGCAGCGCACCGGCCAGCAGCTGTGCAGTGGACAGATCCACGCCATAGGCCCACGCGATGAACGCCGCCGACGTCATGTACTGCACCGGGCTGGTCAGCCGGAACAGGCTCACCGCCATCGGCAGCACCAGCGCGGCGACCTGCTTGGGATAGCCGAGGCGGCGGTCGGCGCTTTCCAGCATCGCCGGCAGCGAGGCCAGCGAGGACTGCGTGCTGATCGCCACCGCCTGCGCCGGCACCAGCGCGGGCACGAAGCGGCGCAGCCGCTCGCCGCCGAACACCAGCGCCACCGGCAGCATCATCGCGGTGACGGCGAGATACAGCAGGCACTCGGTCAACACGTACACGCCCAGCGCACTGAGCATGCCCAGTCCGGAGCGCGCGCACACCGAGAGGATCAGCGCGAACACGCCCAGCGGAGCCACCCACAGTACCCAGCGCACGATCACGATCATCGCGTCGGCAATCGCCTGGAAAAACTCCACCAGCATCGCGCGCCGCGCCGGTGCGATGCGGGTCAGCGCGAAACCGAGGAACAGCGCGAACACCACCAGCGGCAGCATCGCGCTCTGCGCCGCGGCCATGATCGCGTTGCTGGGCACGATCGCCACCAGCGTGTCGACCCACTGCACCGGCGCCACCGACACCGCCGGCGCGCTGGCGTGGTCGAGCGCGGCGACCAGCTCGGGGTTGTGCGGAAACAAGGAAAACACCAGCGGCGCCGCCAGTGCGGCGAACAGCGCGCCGCCGGTGAGGATCACGATGAACACCACGATCGCGCGGCGCGCGATGCGGCCGGAGGCCGCCGCGTCGGTGGCAGTGTTGACGCCCACCACCACCAGCGCCAGCACCAGCGGCACCACCGTCATCTGCAGCGCGTTCAACCACAGCTTGCCGACCGGGTGCACCGCGTTGGCCACCTGCAGCGCCACGGATTGATTCCAGCCGGCCAGCAGCAGGCCGATCACCGCGCCGGCGGCCAGGCCGGTGAGCACGCGCGCGGTGGCGCTCATCGCGCGCCGTCCGCGTGGAGGACGGGCAACTGCCAGGTGTTGCGCAGGCGCTCGTACTCGGCCTGCGGCAGCAGCACGAACACCGGATGGTCCTGCGGCTTGAGCCAGGCCAGCAGCGACTGCATCACCGCCGGCGTCATCGCGGTGCAGCCGGCGGTGGCGTCGGTGGGCGACTTCCACAGGTGGGCGAAGATGCAGCTGCCCGCCTGTGGCACGTTGCGCGGGTTCTGCTCGATCACGAAGCCCATGCGGTAGCGCTGGTCGCCGTTCGCGTGCAGGTCGCGCCGCATCGGCTCGGTGGAACCCTTCACCGCGTCCAGGCCGACCACGTTCGCGTCGACGATGCGGTTGTAGTGCTTCGCGCCGCTGACATCGACGCAGTACTCGGTGGCGTTGAGCGCGAGGTACGGCATCGCAGTATCGACGCTGGCCGCATAACCGAACGAGTCGCCGATACGGAACACCCCGGCCGGGCTGCGGTTGTCGCCTTCGCGTTTGACCGGACCGCCTGCAGCGGTCTGCGGCGCATTCAGGCCCAGCCCCCAACCGGAACCGTTCTTGCCGATGGTCACCGGCGTGGAGGTACGCACCTCGCGCCAGCCGTCGCCTTCGCGCACGAAGGTGCGCAGGGTGCCGTGGTCGACGTTCCAGTCGGCGGTGGTGACCAGGATCATCTGGCCGGCGTTCCGCCACGGCACATCTGCGGCGTCCGCGTGCGCGACGCCGGCAAGCACGACGGCGAAGGTCAGCAAGGCAAGGGGGCGGCAGTGAACAGTCATCAGCTTTCGTTCCGCATGGTGAAGATGCTTGACCTCGTAGGGCGGGCACCGCCCGCCGCCTTCGTGAAGCCACACGGACGACGTATCGAAAAGCCGGCGGGCAGTGCCCGCCCTACGAAAGCATCGCCCGCGAGCGGGCTCCTGCGATTCCCTATTCCCAATTCCCTAATTCCCGTCCTCATGGCTCCAGCATCTGCTGGATCCGGTCGAGGTTGCCCAGCAGCAGGGCACGGCGATCGTCGTGGCTTTCGCACAGCTGCACGAATACGCCGTCGAGCAGGTGCTGCAGGGCGGACTGGTACAGCAGCGGCTGGATGTAGGGCAGCTCGTCATGGGCGGACACCACCAGCGCGATGTCGGCCAGCGTGCGCAGCGGATTGGCGGTGTGCCGCGTCACCGTGATCAGCTGGCCGCGGCGTTCGCGGAAATAGCGGGCGATCTTGCACAGCGCCGGGTGGTTGCCGTGTTCGGAGAACATGATGAGCACGTCGCCGGCGCCGGCGGCGGAGACGTTGGCGGTCATCCGCGCGGTGTCGAAGTTGTGCACGGTGAGGATGCCCAGCAGCGACAGGCGCAACGCGAAATTGCGCGCATAGATGTCGTCCTCGCCCAGGCCGATGATGAACACCTTGCCGGCGCGGCCGGCCTGGCCGATCGCGTCGGCCACCGCATTGAGCATCTCCGGCGGGTTGATCAGCCGGGTGGCTTCCTCGGCCTCGGACTTGCGCCGCCACAGGTTGCCGGCGAACGCGCCGGTGCCGTCGCCGCCGGCGGTCGACTCGACCTGCAGGGTGTCGCCGTTGTCGGCGCGGGCGATCGCCTCGCCCACGGAATACTTGAGGTCGGGATAACCCTTGAAGCCCAGCTTCTGGGTGAACTTGACCACGCTGGACTGGCTGATGCCCAGCGCATTGGCCAATTGCTGCGAAGAGTAGTCGCGCAGCAGGTGCGCGTTCTCCAGCACGAAATCGGCGATGCGCCGCTCCACCGCGGACATCTGGTCGCGTTCCGAACGGATTTTGACCAGCGGCGACATCAGTTCTCTATCCTCTCCAGGCCGCGTATCTCCCGAATGCCCAGGCCGGGCGCGTCCGTTACCGAGATCTCCGATTCGTTGAAGATTACCCCACCGTCGACCGGGTTGAACTGGCACAGCGAGGGGCCGTCCAGGTCGATCTTGGTGATCGCGTTGGACTTTGCCACCGCCACGTGCACCGCGGCCGCCACGCTGATCGAGGTTTCCAGCATGCAGCCGATCATGCACTCGATGCCGTGCATGCCGGCGATGTCGGCGATGCGGATCGCATTGGAGATGCCGCCGGTCTTCATCAGCTTGATGTTGATGATGTCGGCCGCGCGCAGGCGGATCAGCTCGATCACCTCCATCGGGCCGAACACGCTCTCGTCGGCCATCACCGGCGTGTGCACGCGCTCGGTGACGTAGCGCATGCCGGCCAGGTCGTTGGCCTTGACCGGCTGCTCGATCAGCTCGAGCTTGATGCCGGCCTCCTCCAGCGTCTGCAGCGCATACACCGCCTGTTTGGCCGTCCAGCCCTGGTTGGCATCCAGGCGCAGCAGGGCGCGCCCTTCCACCGCGGCGTAGATCGCCTTGACCCGCTCGATGTCGACGCCGATGTCCTTGCCGACCTTGATCTTCAGCGACTCGAAACCGCGCTCCACCGCGGAGACCGAATCGGCCACCATCTTGTCGATGTAGTCGACGCTGATGGTGATGTCGGTGGTGATCACCGGATCGCCGCCGCCGAGCAGCTTGTACAGCGGCGCGCCGTAGAGCTGGCCCCACAGGTCGTACACCGCGATCTCCACCGCCGCCTTGGCGCTGGTGTTCTTCTCCATCGAGGACTGGATCAGCTGGGTGATCTGGTTGAGGTTGGCAATCTCCTGGCCGATCAGCCGCGGGGAGATGTAGTGGCGGATCGCGTCGATGATCGAGCCATGGGTGTCGCCGGTGATCACCGCGGTGGCGGGCGCCTCGCCGTAGCCGACCTCGCCGGTGTCGGTATGCATCATCACCACGATGTCGTCCACCGTGTTGACGGTGCGCAGCGCGGTCTTGAACGGGGTCTTCAGCGGTACCCGCAGCATGCCGAACTGGATGTCGGTGATTTTCATGGGAAGGCCTTCATGGAATCCGTGTCCTGTTTTCTTTTTGGTGCCGGCGGGCTCAGCGGCGGATGCGCACGATGCTGGTCATGCGGTCGACATAGCTCTGCTGGTCGTTGTAGAGCAGCGGCAGCAGCGGGGTCACCGACACCGCGTTGAGCTTGATGCGCACGCGGCTGCCGTCGGCCTTGCGGTAACTCATGCCGCCCACGTCGTGGATCACCCAGGGCTGGCCCTGGTACTGGCCGATCACCATCATCACGTGGCCGGGGATGTAGACCAGGTCGCCGACCTCCAGCGCCTGCGCGGCCTTGAGGCGCGTCTCGCGGCTATCCTTGGCGGTGAACGCGCGGTGCTCCAATGCCGGGCTGATCGCCTGCCTGCTTGTGTTGCGCGGCATCTGCACGCCCATGCTGCGGTACACGTCGGAGACGAAGCCCGAGCAGTCACGGCCATCGTACGCGTGGCCCCAGCCGTAGCGTTCGCCGAGGAACTTGAACGCCTGGCGGATGATGTTGGCGCGGGTCAGCGGCAGGTAGTCGGCAGCCGTGTCGGTGTTCTTCTGCAGCAGCGCCGGGGTGAAGCCCAGCGTGCCGTCGGCCTTGCGCAGCGGCAGGTCGAGCACGTGCGCGGCGTACGGCGTCTGCCCGTTCACCGGCTGGTCCGGCGGCAGATCGGTCGCCAGCGGCAGGCGCGTGCCCATGTCCAGCGGCAGCTGCGAGACGGCCGGCACCTCGCGGGTGAACACGGTGCGTTCGACCGCGCCGGTGATCACCCGGTACGGCGTCCTGTCAACGTAGCCGAACACCTCGGCCGCGCTGCCTTCGGCCACGTTGTCCTTTTCCGTCCACGCCGCATAGCGCGGGCTGACCACGAACAGCCACTGGCCGTCGGCGCTCGCATGCACGATCGCCACCGGCGTGCCGGGAAATTCGGCGGTCTCCTGGAAGCGGTCGATGTCGGTGTCGCCCTTTTCATTGAACACGCGCAGCGTGGTGGGGAACGTGCGCAGCGCAGCGCGGCGCACCACCAGGCCGTAGCGCGTCTTCTGCTGCGCGGGAATCGCATCCAGTGCGAGGTTGGCGACCACCGCGTCGAGCGTGGCCGCGCTCACCGATTTGCCCTCGACGTCGAACAGCGGTCGATCCGGCCGCTGCGACAGATCCTTGATCCAGCCTTCGACGCGGGCGCGGTCCAGCGTCGAAGGCAACGCGCGCAGATCGTGCATCGACGGGTCGATCTTCAGCAGCCTGGCGTTCTGCGCCGCGATCGCCGCGCGATCCATCACCGGCGCATCGGGCTGCGCCAGCCGCTCCACCCAGAACTGCGGCGTCAGCTGCGCCTCGCCCACGCCGAGCACGCCGGAGGGCGGCACGACCAGCGCGTCGTCGGCGCCGCGGGCCTGCGGCGCCGCCGCGGCGAGCAGGGGCGCAAGCAGGAGAGTGGCAAGCAGGGGAAATCGCATCATCGTGTCCTGTCGCAAGAACGCATCACGGAAGGGCCAGCTGCTTCAGGATCGACGCCACCACCAGGCCGAAACCGGTGCCGAGGATGTAGCCGAGCAAGGCCAGCAGGATACCCACCGGCACCAGCGCGGCCGAATAGCTGGCCGCCAGGATCGGCGTGGCGGCCACGCCGCCAATATGCGCCAGCGAGGAGATGCCGCACAGGTAGAGGTCGAAACGGAACAGCTTGGCGAAGCCGATCAGCAGCAGCGCGTGGATCGCGATGACGGTAACGCCGCACAGCAGGTACAGCGGTGCCGCGGCGATGCCGTGGAAGTTGCTCTGCGAGGCCAGCACCGCCACCACGCTGATCAGCAGGGCGCCGGAGATCGTGCTGGCGCCCGGATAACGCGCCAGCGGCGTATGCGCCACTACCAGCCCTGCGCCGGTGGCCAGCAGGATCGTCCAGGTGGTCGCGCTCAACATGCTGGAGGTCGGCAGTTTCGTCGCCACCCAGCCAGCCAGCGCGGCCGCCAGCAAGGCCATGCCCAGCCACAGCAGCACGCTGTCGGGCGTGGTCGGGCCGGTGGGTTTCGTTTCCGCCAGCGGGATGTCGCCGCTGGACTTGGCCCGCGTCCAGCGGTTGAACGCCGGCGCCAGCCGCGCCACCGAAAACAGCACCACCACCCACATCGAGTAGCACAGCGCGTCGGTCAGCAGCGACATCGCCAGCAACTGGTCGGACATGTCGATCGCCTGCTTCACCGCGATCATGTTGGCGGTGCCGCCTACCCAACTGCCGGACAACGCGGCCAGCGGTTGCCACTGGTCGCCCGGCAGCCAGTGCCGGTAGATCAGGAACGCGCCGATGAAGGCCACGAACAGGCTCACCGAGGTGCAGGCGAACACGGCCAGCACGCGCGGCCCCAGCCGCCAGATCGCGCGCAGGTCGCAGTTGATCATCAGCAGGAACAACAGCGCCGGCACCAGGTGCGAGACCAACATCGTCTGCGCCGCATGGATCTCGTCGTTGACCTGCCACAGCCCCGACACGGCCAACGCGGTCACCAGCAGATAGGTCAGCACGATCGGCGGCAACACCGAGAAGACCTTCCAGCCGTAGCGGCGCTCGATCGCCGGAAACACCCCGGCGGCCAGCAACATCACCGCCAGGTAGGGCCAGACCGTTTGGATCACATGCGTCCCCTCGTGGTTCGTGCGCGGGCCAGTGCCAGCCTCGCTGTCGTGTCGGCAAGGAATAGCTGATTCGAGTCGAATTGGTTTGAAGCATAAATTATTGACCAGCATTTGCAAGCGTGTTACACAGCCATTTCAGGGGATCGGATGCGGAGACGCCGCTCGATGGATACACCATTGCCTGCCACCACGAGAATACGACGCCATGCCCGGGCCGCGCGCCTGTTGCTGGTGGCCGCGCTGGCGCTGTCCGCCGGCCTGCCGGCGGGGGCGAGCGTGGGTGGCTCACCGCTGAATCCCGTCATTGCCCAGATCGACGCCGGCCATTTCAAGGCGGCGCAGGCGGCGATCGAGACCGCGCTGGCGCAGCCGGGCGTGTCGGCCGAGCAGCGCCAGGCACTGCTGTTCCAGCGCGAGCGCATGCGCCGCATCCTGCTCGACTTCACCCTGAGCGCGGACGAGGTCGAGGCGCGCGTGCGCAAGCAGATCCCCGACCTCACCGACGCCGAGTTCGCGAAGTGGAACGCCGCCGGCCTGTTCGAACATCAGGTCATCGACGGCCGCACGCTGTACTTCAAGCGTTCGCCCGGCAATCTGTTCCGGCTCAGCCCCGAGGCGGTGGCGCGGCGCGCGGTGCAGGCACCGATCACCGACGGCCCGATGGAATCGCTCAACGACCACCAGCGCGCGATCTTCCACGCCGCGCTCGACCAGCATCGCGCCAGCGTGCTGCCGCAGCGCCTGCGCATGACGCAGACACTCACCGTCGACGCCGATGCGGTGCCCGCGGGCAAGATCGTGCGTGCGTGGATTCCCTACCCGCAGGCGATCCCCGGCCAGCAGGAAGACATCCGCTACGTCGCCAGCGTGCCGGCGAAGCACGACATCGCGCCGAAATCGGCGCCGCAGCGCACGGTGTACCTGGAAAAGCCCGCCGTGGCCGGGCAGAAGACCGTGTTCTCGGTCACCTACGAACTGACCTTGCTGGCGCAATACCACGCGATCGACCCGGCCAGGGTGCAAGCGGAAACCATCACCCCGGAGCTGGCCCCGTTCGTGGCCGAGCGCGCGCCGCACATCGTGTTCACCGACGCCATGCGCGCGTTCTCGCGCAAGGTCGTGGGCGAGGAGAAGAACCCGTACCGCATCGCGCAGAAACTGTTCGCCGCGGTGGACCGGATTCCCTGGGCCGGCGCGCGCGAGTATTCGACGATCTCCAACATCAGCGACTACGCGCTGCACGCCGGCCACGCCGACTGCGGCCAGCAGACCCTGCTGCTGATGACCCTGCTGCGCCTCAACGGCATCCCCGCGCGCTGGCAGTCCGGCATGGTGTTCGCCGCCGACGGCAGCGGCTACAGCAACATCCACGACTGGGGCTTCCTGTACCTGGCGCCGTACGGCTGGGTGCCGATGGACGTCACCACCGGCCGCCTGCATCCGGCCGCGGGCGACGACCCGGCGCTGGAGTGGTTCTACCTCGGCGGGCTCGACAACTGGCGCATCGCCTTCAATGCCGACTACGGGCGCCGCTTCGAGCCCCCCAAGCACCACTTCCGTTCCGACGACGTGGATTCGCAGCGCGGCGAGGCCGAGTGGGACGGCGGCAACGTGTACTTCGATCAACTGGACTACGACTTCGACTGGCAGGTGCTGCCAGCGGAGCACGGACGCGGCGGCAACTAACCGGCAGCTATTCACAAAAACTGGCATCGACGGCGTCGATGGGGAGATGGGGAAATGAGCAACAGTCGCAGCTTGCGCAGAACCGTACTTTGCATGGCGCTTGGCATGGGCCTGGCCTCGCTGGCCGTGCCTGCCGCCTTTGCCGGCAGCAACGACGGCGCCGTGGTCGGCCACACCGCGGCGGGCGCGGTGGTCACGGTGACCAGCACCGACACCGGCCTCACCCGCAGCGTCACCGCCGATGCCAAGGGCAACTACCGCTTCCCGTTCCTGCCGGTCGGCACCTACACCTTGCAGAGCAGCGGCGGCGGTGCCGCGAGCGAGCCGATCAACGTCACGGTGAGCCTGGGCAACACCACCACCGTCAACGTCGGCTCGGCTCCGACCGCGACCGAACTGAGCGCGGTCACGGTCAGCGGCTCGGTCCTCCCCGGCGTCGACGTCACCTCCACCGAGTCGGCCACCAACGTCACCCGCGAGCAACTGGCGCGGCTGCCGGTGGATCAGAACATCACCTCGGTGGCCGTGCTGGCGCCGGGCGTCAACAAGGGCGTCGCCGGCTTCGGCGGCATCTCCTTCGGCGGCTCGTCGGTGGCGGAGAACTCGTTCTACGTCAACGGCCTCAACGTCACCGACTTCTATAACCGCAACGGCTTCTCCTCGGCGCCGTTCGCGTTCTACCAGGAGTTCCAGGTCAAGACCGGCGGCTACTCGGTCGAGTTCGGCCGCACCACCGGCGGCGTGATCAACGCGGTGACGCGCTCGGGCACCAACCAGTTCAAGTACGGCGCCGAGCTCACCATGGAGCCGGCCAGCTGGCACTCGCGCGCCGACGACCACTACCGCGCCGACGGCACGCGCTACCTCACCGCCAGCCGCGACCGCGACGCGCTGGCCAAGCTCAACGTCTACGCGTCCGGCCCGATCGTGAAGGACAAGCTGTTCTTCTTCGCCATGTACGAGGCGCGCGACTCCTCGCCGGAGAACACCAACGACGCCGGCACCACGCTGACCAAGAACAGCGCCGACACCGGCTTCTGGGGCACCAAGATCGACTGGCACATCACCGACGCCAACCTGCTTGAGTTCATGGCCTTCTCGGACAAGAACAGCAACGTGGGCGACGTCTACGACTACACCTACACCGGCGACATCACCGGCAACAAGACCAACGAGATCTACACCGACACCGGCGGCAGGAACTGGAACCTCACCTGGACCAGCTACCTCACCAACGACCTGTCGATGAAGCTGATGTACGGCCGCAACGACCGCGAGTCGTTCAACCGCGGGCTCAGCGACGTGGAATGCAACCGCGTGGCCAGCGACGGCAAGATCGCCCTGCCCGGTGTCGCGCTCGGCTGCACCACCAACTCATCGGTGAGCCATCGCAACGACGTGCGCAAGCAGGCGCGCGCGGACTTCGAGTGGACGCTGGGCGACCACCTGCTGCGCTTCGGCTTCGACCACGAGCAGAACACCTCCGACTACGAGCGCTACTACCCCGGCCCCGGCGCGATCTACTACAACGTGTACAAGGCCGACCCGGGCTCCTCGATCTCCAACCCCAACGGCGGCGGCGTGATCCCGCCCGGCTACACCGGCTACGTGCGCGCGCGCCGCTACGAGATCGCCGGCAACTTCGAGACCACCAACTCGGCGTACTACATCGAGGACAACTGGCAGGTCACCTCCAACCTGCTGCTGAACGCCGGCATCCGCAGCGACGGCTTCGACAACAAGGGCGGCGACGGCAAGAGCTACATCAAGATGGACAACATGATCGCGCCGCGCGTTGGCTTCTCGTGGGACATGAAGGGCGACGGCAGCACCAAGCTGTTCGGCAACCTCGGCCGCTACTACCTGCCGGTGGCCAACGTGATCAACATCAAGCAGGCCGGCGGCCTGCTCGACGAACGCACCTACTACGCCTTCGGCGGCTGGCAGATCGAGGACCGCAACGGCTCGCAGTACGCCATGCCGATCCTCGGCCCGCAACTGGGCGGCGTCGACACCTCGCAGGGCGACGGCACCGTCGGCGACCTGCGCTCGGAGGTCGACCACGACATGGACCAGGTCTACCAGGACGAGGCGATCCTGGGCTTCCAGCAGATGATCGACGACAAGTGGTCGTGGGGCGTCAGCGGCACCTATCGCCGCCTGCACAACGCGATCGACGACATGGAGATCAGCGCCACCGCGCAGTGCGGCGAGGATGGCTACATCGGCTGGGTGATGGCCAACCCCGGCTCCAAGGTGCAGGTGTGGGGCGACTCCAACTGCGACGGCACGCCCGACGGCTACATCACCGTGGACACCTCCAAGGAAGGCTGGGCGATGTACCGCCAGGATGGCGTCGACGCCGACGGCGACCCGATCATGACCTACATCGGCCAGCGCGGCTGGGTGAAGCCCAAGCGCAGCTATACCGCGGTGGAGTTCCAGATCAACCGCGCGTGGGACGACCAGTGGGCGTTCAATGCCTCCTACACGCTGTCGTGGAGCCGCGGCAACGCGGAAGGCCCGGTCAACTCGGACACCAACTTCGACGACACCGGCCGCACCGAGAACTTCGATGACCCGTGGGTGAACTTCGGCGGCGACGGCTACCTGCCCAACGACCGGCGTCACCAGTTCAAGCTGCGCGGCACCTACGCGCTGACTCCGCACTGGCAGCTCGGCGCCGACCTGCAGGCGCTGTCCGGCACGCCGATCACCGGCTTCGGCGTGGGCAACCCGTTCGACGCGTCCAACTACCACAGCTACTACACCTGCGTGCAGAACTGCGATTCGGAGTTCTCCGCCGACCGCGTCTATGTGAACTCGCCGCGCGGCAAGTACGGCCGCACGCCGTGGACCTACAACGTCGGCGCCAGCGTGAGCTACATCCTGCCGATCGGCGACACCGGCCGCTTCAAGGCCAAGCTGGCGGTGTACAACCTGTTCAACACCCAGCAGACGCTGAACGTGGACCAGGACCTGCAGACCACCATCGGCAACGGCACCAGCGACACCTTCGGCGACGGCATCAGCTTCCAGGCGCCGCGCTTCACCCAACTCACCCTCAGCGTGGACTTCTGAACGTACTCCCCTGGCGGCGACCCACACGGAATGGTGGGTCGCCCTTTTTTTGCCCGCCCTGCGGGCGACCGACAATGGCCCGCCACTGCCCATGAACCACCTCCACGCCACGCCAGCCGCCATGCCCGGCAACCTCGCGGCCGCCGGTACGCCGGCGCCGCGCTGGCTCGATGGCGTCGACCTGCAGCGGCTGGCCGAACGCATCCCCACCCCCTTTCACGCCTATTCCGCCAGCGCGATCCACCAGCGCATCGACGCGCTGAAAACCGCGCTGGCCGGCCTCGACGCCACCATCTGCTTCGCGGTCAAGGCCAACCCCAACCTCGCCATCCTGCAGCTGATGGCGCAAGCCGGCGTCGGCGCCGACATCGTCTCGGTCGGCGAACTGCGCCGCGCGCTCAACGCCGGCATCCCGGCCGAGCGCATCGTGTTCTCCGGTGTCGGCAAGAGCGCCGACGAGATCGCCGGCGCGCTGAACGTCGGCATCATGCGCTTCAACGTCGAGTCGCTGGACGAACTGCATACCCTGCAGCGGGTCGCGAAGGCGCAGGAAGTGACCGCGCGCGCCGCCGTGCGCATCAACCCCGACGTGGACGCGCAGACCCACGCGAAGATCTCCACCGGCAAGTCGGAGAACAAGTTCGGCGTCAGCATCGACGAGGCGCGCCGCTGGTTCGCCGACCGCAAACGGCTCGGCAACGTGCAACTCGACGGCCTGCACGTGCACATCGGCTCGCAGATCCTCAGCCTTGATCCGTTCCGCCTTGCGCTGCAGCGGGTCGCCGCGTTCTGGCGCGAACTCGAGCAGGCCGGCCACCCGCTCAACAGCATCGACGTCGGCGGCGGGCTGGGCGTGTGCTATCGCGCCGGCGTGGACCAGCCGGTGGCCGCGGCCGATTACGTCGGCGCGATCCGCGAGGCGCTGGCCGGTTTCCGCGGCCGCCTGCTGCTGGAACCAGGGCGCTACCTGGTCGCCGAGGCGGGCGTGCTGCTGACCCGGGTAATCCGCGTCAAGCCCGGCATCGAGCGCACGTTCCTGGTGCTGGACGCGGCGATGAACGACCTGCAGCGGCCCAGCCTGTACGACGCCTGGCACGACATCGTGCCGGTAGCGGACGAGCCGCGCCCCATGACCACCTACGACATCGTCGGCCCGGTGTGCGAGACCGGCGATACCTTCGCCCGCGCACGCGAACTGCCCGAATGCGCCGCCGGCGACCTGTTGCTGATCAAGGCCACCGGCGCGTACGGTACGTCGATGGCCTCCACCTACAACTCGCGGCCGCTGGCCGCCGAGGTACTGCTGCAGCGGGGCCGCTACGCCGTCGTGCGGCGGCGGCAGCATTTCGAGGAAATGATCGCCGGCGAACAGCCGGCCCGGAACTGGGAAACGCCATGAACACGACTGTCCGCCTCGCCCTCCTCGCCGCCTTGAGCCTGGCTGCCGCGCTGCCCGCGCAGGCACAGCAGGATCCGCCGATCACCATCGACACCCACGTCGATATCCCGTTCAACTACATGGGCGAGCCGCGTTTCGACGTCGGGCACGACACCCGATTGCTGGTCGACCTGGGCAAGATGGAGCGCGGCGGCCTGAACGCGGCGTTCTTCGTGGTCTGGGTGCCGCAGCACAAGCTCGACGCCGCCGGCTACGCCAAGGCGGTGAAACAGGCCAGCCAGAAATACGACGGCATCGGCCGCATGCTGATGATGTACCCGGACCGCATCCGCCTGGCCACCACGCCCGAACAGCTGCTCGCCAACCGCAAGGCCGGCCTGCTCTCGGCGACGATCGAGATCGAGAACGCCTACTCGCTCGGCCACGACATCCACCGCCTCGACGCCGCCTTCGATCGCGGTGCGCGCTCGGTCGGCCTGGTCCATGTCGGCAACAACGACCTGTGCACCAGCTCGCTGCCCGACACCGAACACGGCGAGCCGGCGATGAACAGCGCCGGCGACAAGGGCATGAGCGACTTCGGCCGCGCCGTGGTGAAGCGCGCGAACGAACTCGGCATGCTGGTCGACATCTCGCACGCCTCGGACAACTGCGTGCGCGATGCGCTGAAGGCATCCAGCACGCCGATCATCGCCTCGCACTCCGGCGCCCGCGCCGTGCTCGACCACCCGCGCAACCTGCCCGACGACCTGCTGCGCGCGATCGCCGCCAAGGGCGGCGTGATCGACGCGGTGGCCTACAAGGAGTTCCTCAAGCACGACCCCGGTCGCGCGGCCGCCGAGAAGGCGCTGCAGGAGCGCGTGGCGAAACAGGCCGGCGAGAAGGCATACGACATCGACAACGACGACTACCGTCCCGAGATGGAAGCGGGCATGGCCGCGATCCAGAAGCAATACCCGCTGGCCACCCTGGACGACTACGTGAAGCAGATCCGCCACATGGTGAAGGTGGCCGGCATCGACCACGTCGGCATCGCCTCCGACTTCGACGGCGGCGGCGGCATCACCGGCTGGAAGGACGCCAGCGAGACACGCAACGTCACCGCCGCGCTGCGCAAGGCCGGCTTCAGCGACGAGGACATCGCCAAGCTGTGGGGCGGCAACCTGCTGCGCGTGTGGGGCGAGGTCGAGCGCCATGCTGATCGTCATTAAGCCGCGCCTGCTGCTGGCCGCGGCACTCGGGCTGGGCTGCACGCTCGTCCACGCGGCCACGCCCGGGGCGGAAACCGCTGCCCTCGACAAGATCGTCGACGCCACCGTCGCCCGCTACCACCTGCCCGGCATCGCCGTGGGCGTGATCGAGAACGGGCAGGTCGTCTACACGCGCACCGTGGGCGAAACCATCGCCGGCTCGGGCCAGCCGATCACCCCGCAGACGCTGTTCAAGATCGCCTCCAACAGCAAGGCGATGACCACCGCCCTGCTCGGCCGGCTGGTCGACCAGGGCAAGCTGCGCTGGGACGATCCGGTGACGAAATACCTGCCGCAGTTCCGCATGCACGATCCGTGGGTCACCGCGAACATGCGCGTGGCCGACCTGCTCACCCATTCCAGCGGCCTGCCCGAGGGCGGCGGCGACCTGATGCTGTGGCCGGAGCCGAACGCGTTCACCCGCGCCGACATCATCCACGGCCTCGCCTTCATCAAGCCCGGCTACAGCTTCCGCTCGCAATACCAGTACGACAACCTGCTCTACGTGGTGGCCGGCGAAGTCGCCGCCGCCGCGGGCGGCGCGCCGTACGAAACGCTGATGCGGCGCGAAGTGTTCGAGCCGCTGCACCTGGACCGCTGCCAGGTCGGCGCGTGGAACCGCGACACGGTCGGCGACGTGGCCACGCCGCACCGCCGCGACGGCGGCCGCAACGTGCCGATCCCCGAAGCCGCGGCGATTCCCGCGATCACCTCGGCCGCCGCCGGCGGCATCCGCTGCGACCTCACCGACATGCTGAGCTGGGCGCGCAACTGGCTGGTGCCCAGCACGGCGCAGCTGAAGTGGCTGTCGTCGGTGCAGCGCGACGTGCTGCAGGCGCCGCACATGCTGATCCCGGTTTCCGCACAGCGCCGCGCCTGGGACAACAGCCACATCATGGCCTACGGCTACGGCTGGCGCATGGCCGACGTCGACGGCCAGTGGAGCGTGTGGCACACCGGCACGCTGAACGGCATGTACTCGATGCTGGCCCTGCTGCCGGACCGCAAGAGCGGCTTCGTGTTCATGATCAACGGCGAGGCGGACGACGCACGCACCGCGCTCGGCGAAGTGCTTATGAAGCATTTCACCGCACCCGACTCCAGCCGCGACGTGAGCTGGTACGCCGACGCGCTGGAGCAGCAGGCGAAGCAGCGGTCGCCGTCCTCGTCCGCCCCGGACACCTCGACGCAGCGGCCAGCCAGCACCGCCGAACTGGCGCGCTGGAGCGGGCAGTATCGCGACCCGTGGTTCGGCGACGTCACGCTGTGCCCGCGCGACGGAAAAATGCATTTCGCCGCCGCGAAGTCGCCGACGCTGGCCGGCACGGTGATGCGCCTGGGCAAGCGTTATTTCGTGCACTGGGACGATTCGGCCGACCTGGATGCCTGGCTGGATTTCCATGCGGCCACCGCCAGCCAGCCGATCACCCTGCGCATGGCCAAGCTCGACCCGCTGGGCGACTTCAGTTCCGACTACGAGGACCTCGATTTCCAGCGCGTGGGGAGCTGCCACCCATGACCAACCCGTCGCCCATCACCGCCGGCAGGAGCCCGCTTGCGGGCGATGCTCCCGTGCCTGGCGGAAGAAAAGGCATCGCCCGCAAGCGGGCTCCTGCGAAAGCCGGGCATCTGATCGCGTTTGCCCTGCTCGTCGCCGTCAGCGGCATCGCCCACGCGGACCAGCCGCCGGCGCTGTCGCCGGCGACGACTGCCGCCGCGGCGAACCTGGTCGACATCCGCACGCTGGTGCCGGACATCGCCGAGGACATCAAGTACGCCGGCAGCGACAATTTCATGGGCACGCCGGCGGACGGCTATCGCGCGCCGGCCTGCCTGCTGCTGCGCCCGGTCGCCGAGGCGCTGGCGAAGGTCGAGCACGAGCTGCGCGCGCAGCACCGGCGCCTGAAGATCTGGGACTGCTACCGCCCCGCCCGCGCGGTGGCGCACTTCGTGCGCTGGGCGCAAGACTTGGGCGACCAGCGCACCAAGCCGCAGCACTACCCGCGGCTGGACAAGTCCGAACTCCTGCACGGCTACATCGCCGAAAGCTCGGGTCACAGCCGCGGCGCCACCATCGACCTGACCATGCAGCAGTGCGCCGACGACGGCACGCATTGCACGCCGCTGGACATGGGCACCGATTTCGATTTCTTCGACGTGCGCGCGCACACCGACTCGCCCGAGGTGACCGCGCAGCAGCACGCCAACCGCGTGGTGCTGCGCGACGCCATGCAACGCGAAGGCTTCCGCAATTACCCGATGGAGTGGTGGCATTACACCCTCGAACCGGAGCCGACCCCACACACGATCTACGACGTGCCGGTGCAATGACCGGCCCGGAGCAACCATGCGCCGATACCCGTAGGGCGGGCACTGCCCGCCGGCTCTTCGGCGCGGCGCAACGCGCTTCGCAAATGCGGCGGGCAGTGCCCGCCCTACGAGGCACGATCAACGAGGGGAGATCCGCCATGCACAGACTCTTCATCGGCCTCGCCGCTGCCACCCTGCTCGCCGGCTGCGGCGGAACCAAGCCGGTCGATCCGGTCGACGCGCTGATGGCGCCCTACGCCGGCGACGTGCCCGGCGCCTCGCTGCTGGTCATCAAGGACGGCAAGGCCGTCGTCGATCGCAGCTACGGCCTGGCCAACCTCGAGGACGACGACAAGGCCACGCCGGCCACCAACTACCGGCTGGCCTCGGTGAGCAAGCAGTTCACCGCCGCGGCGATCCTGCTGCTGGCCGAACAGGGTCGACTCACGCTGGACGATCCGATACGCCGCTGGCTGCCCTCGCTGCCGCAGACGACCTCCGCCGTCACCCTGCGCCAGCTGCTCGACCACACCGGCGGCCTGGTCGACTACGAAGACCTGATCCCGCCCGGCACCACCGGGCAGGTCAGCGACAACGACGTGCTGCGCATGCTCTCCGCCACCCCGAAGACCTACTTCGCGCCCGGCACCGCCTACCGCTACAGCAACACCGGCTACGTGCTGCTCGGCCTGGTGGTCGAGCGCGCCTCGGGCTACAGCCTGCCGCTGTACCTCAAGCAGCAGATTTTCCAGCCGCTGGGCATGAATCACACGCTGCTGTACGAGAAGGGCGGCCCCGACGTGGACGACCGCGCCTACGGCTACAGCGAGGTGGGCGGCCAGTGGACGCGCACCGACCAGAGCGTCACCAGCGCCACCCGCGGCGACGGCGGCATCTATTCCTCGGTCGAGGACCTGGCCAAATGGGACGCCGCGCTGTACGACGACCGCCTGCTCAGCGACGCCTCGCGCAAGCTCGCCTTCAGCCCGCACGTGAAGGTCACCGGCGAACCGTACGAGGCCAGCTACGGCTATGGCTGGCGCATCACCGGCGACACGCTGTGGCACTCCGGCGAAAGCATCGGTTTCCGCAACGTGATCGTGCGCTGGCCGAAGCAGCGCCTCACCGTGATCCTGCTCAGCAACCGCAACGAGCCGGAGCCGTACCGCACTGCGCTGGAAATCGCCAGACCGTGGTTGCGTTGATCACCGCCATCACCCATCACCGTCATTCCAGCGCAAGCTGGAATGACGAGAAAGAACGCGAAACCATGAGACCCACCGCGATGCGCGCATTCCCGATACCCCGCCTGCTGCGCGCCGCCTCCGTGCTGCTTGCGCTCGCCCTGCTCGCCGCCTGCGCCCCGCTGCCGCCGCGCAATCCGCTGGCGACCTGGGTGCCCTCGCCGAACCACGACATCCGCCGGCCGGTGCTGATCGTGCTGCATTTCACCGACCAGCAATCGGTGCGGCAGAGCCTGGAAACCTTGCGCACGGCCAACAGTGGCGGTCCGGTCAGCGCGCACTACCTGATCGGCGCCGACGGGCATCTCTACCAGCTGGTGTCCGACCAGCTGCGCGCCTGGCATGCCGGCGGCGGGCGCTGGGGCACGATCACCGACCTCAACTCCGCCTCGATCGGCATCGAGCTGGACAACGACGGCCACAGCCCGTTCGCGCAAGCGCAGATCGACAGCCTGCTGCGCCTGCTCGCCGACCTCACCGAACGCCTGCAGATCCCGCGCGAGCAGATCATCGGCCACCAGGATCTCGCGCCTGCGCGCAAGAACGATCCCGGCCCGCTGTTTCCCTGGCAGCGACTGGCCGCCGCGGGCTTCGGCCGCTGGCCGCAGGGCGTGCTGGTCGATCCGCCCGCCGGCTTCGATCCGTGGATGGCGCTGGCCGTGGTCGGCTACCCGCTGGACGATCGTGCCGCCGCGGTGCGCGCGTTCCACAACCACTTCCGCGGCCTCGGCGGCGACGAACTCGATCCGCAGGACTCACGCATCCTCTGGAACCTCGTGCAGCAGATCGAGTCGGGCGGCTGAGATCTTTCGACAGCCGGAAAGCGGCGGGCAGTGCCCGCCCTACCCGGCGGCAGGCGTAGGGCGGGCACTGCCCGCCTGCTCTTCCGCGAATACCGGCGAGAATGAAAGCGTGCGGTCGCCCTACACCTGCAACCGATCGCCTTGCCGTGCGACCAGCGCATACAGCGCCGGCATCAGGTACATGCCGATCAGCAGCCGCGACAGCATGCCGGCCACGATCACCAGCGCGAACGGGCGCTGCGAATCGGTGCCGACGCCGCTGGCGATGGCCGCCGGCAACAGGCCGAGCGCGGCCACCAGCGCGGTCATGGTGATCGGACGCAGGCGCAGGATCGCCGCCTCGTGCACCGCCCTGGCGATGTCCATGCCGCCCAGCCGCAGCTCGTTGACGCAGGAAATGTAGACCACGCCGGTCAGCACCGACACGCCGAACAGCACGATGAAGCCGATCGCCGAGGACACCGAGAACGGCGTGCCGGTGAGCCACATCGCCACGATCGCACCGAACGGTGCGGACAGCAGCACGCCGGCCACGGTGATGAACGGGAACTTGAAATTGCCGTAGAGCACGAACAGCAGGCCGAAGATCAGCAGCAGGGTGAGCGGCAGGATCACGTTCATCTGTGCGCGCGAGGCGGTGTACTCCTTGTACTCGCCGCCCCACTCCAGCCGATAGCCGTGCGGCAGCTTCACGTCGCGGCCGACCCGGGCGATCGCTTCGTTCACCGCTCCGGCCAGGTCGCGTCCGCTCACCGAGAACTGCACGCCGATGTAGCGCGAACCGTTCTCGCGATAGATGAAGGAGGCGCCGTTGGCGATGCTGATGTCGGCCAGCTCCTTCAGCGGAATCTGCTGGCCGCCGGGCGTGGCTACCGGGATCTCGCCGATCTGCTGCGGGTTGTCGCGGTACTGCGGCTGCAGACGCACCAGCAGGTCGAACTGCTTTTCGCCCTGCGCCACTTCGGTGGCCACGTCGCCGCCGATCGCCGCCTCGATCAGCTTGTTGATGTCCTCGACGTTGAGTCCGTAGCGCGCGATCTTGGCGCGGTCGATCTTGATCGACAGGTTCGGCTGCCCCAGCTCGTGCACCAGGGTCAGGTCGGTAATGCCGCGCACCTTTTCCATCGCCTGCTTGATCGCTTTGCCCTTGGCCTGCAGCACGTGCAGGTCCGGGCCGTAGACCTTGACCGCCAGCGAGCTCTTCAGGCCGGTCTCGGCCTCGTCCACTGCATCCTCGGCCGGCTGGGTGTAGTTGAACTGGATGCCGGGAAACACCTGCAGCTTCTTGTCGATCGCCGCGATCAGGTCCTGCTTGCTGCGGTATTTGCCGTCCCACTGCGAATACGGTTTCAGGCCGACGAAGAACTCGTCGTTGAAGAAGCCGGTGGAGTCGGTGCCGTCGTCCGGGCGGCCCAGCTCGGAGCCGACCGTGGTGACCTCGGGGAAGGAGCGCAGAATCTGCCGGATCTGCGGCGAGATCTTCGCGGCCTCCTTGAATGAGATCGTGTACGGCATGGTGGCGCGCACCCACAGCGAGCCTTCGTCCAGGTGCGGCATGAACTCGGCGCCGATGCCGCGCATCATCACCAGCGCCACCGCCAGCAGCAGCAACGAGACCCCGGTTACCCGCCACGCATGCTGCTGCAGGCGTTCGAGCCAACGCACGTACCAGCCCTTGAACTTGTCGTAGATCGCGTTGCGCCGCTCGCGCACGCCACGGCGCATGAACAGCGCGCACAGCACCGGCAGCAGGGTCAACGTGACCAGCAGCGAGCCGACCAGGGCGAAGATCATGGTATCCGCCATCGGCTTGAACAGCGTGCCGGAAGGCCCGGTCAGCACATAGATCGGCAGGAAGCTGGCCACGATCACCGCCACCGCGTAGACCAGCGGGCGGTCCACTTCCGAGGCGGCGCTCTGGATGACTTCCTTGATGTTGAACTCGGTGCCCTGCCGCGCGGCCAGCTCGCGGAAGATGTTCTCGACCATGAAGATCGCGCCATCGACCAGGATGCCGAAATCCACCGCGCCGATCGACAGCAGGTTGGCCGAGGCGCCCTTCAGGTCCAGGCACAGGAACGCGAACAGCAGGGCCAGCGGAATCGTCACCGCCACGATCAGCCCGGCGCGCACGTCGTAGAGGAAGAAGATCAGCACCGCGATCACCAGCACCATGCCCAGCAGCAGGTTGTGCATCACCACCGCCTTGGTCTGGCCGATCAGGTCGGTGAGGTCGTAGAACGGGTGGATCTTCACGTCATCGGGCAAGACGTCGCGGTTGAGCTCCTGCGTCTTCGCCTCAACCCGCTGCAGCACGTTCTCCGTCTTCGAACCGGTCAGCGCCAGCACCACGCCCTCCACCGCGTCGTCCTGGCCCATGTAGCCGAACTCGCCCAGCCGCGGCGCGATGCCGACCTGCACGGTGCCGACATTCTTGACCAGGATCGGCGTGCCGTCGTGCACCGCCAGCACCACGTCACCGATGTCCTGCACGGTCTCGAGCCGGCCCAGCCCACGCACGTAGAAAAACTGCCCGCCCTGGGTGTAGAAGCCGCCGCCGGCGTTGCCGTTGTTCGCGGCCAGCGCGGCCTCCACCTGCGCCACCGACATGCCCAGCGCGGCGATCTTCACCGGATCGAGCAGCACCTGGTATTGCATGGTGCCGCCGCCGAAGCCGGAATCGTCGGCCACGCCGGGCACCGAGCGGTACTGCGGCGCGACGACCCAGTCGTTCAGCGTCTTCAGCTCCATCGGCGAGCGGTCGGTGCTCTGCAGCACGTAGCGATACACCAGCCCGGAAGGCGGCGACATCGGCGACATCGACGAGGACACACCGTCGGGCAATTCGACATCCGGCAAGCGGTTGCGCACGCGCTGGCGCGCGAAATGCGGATCGGTGCCGTCGGCGAAGGTAAGCGTGACGTCGGACAGGCCGTACAGCGACACGGAGCGCTTGGTCACCATGTCGGGGATGGCATTCATGCCCAGCTCCACCGGCACCGTGATCAGCCGTTCCACTTCCTCGGCCGAATGCCCCGGCCACTGCGTGACGATGTCGACCATCGGCGGCGACAGGTTCGGGTACGCATCCATCGGCAGGATGTTGTAGGACCACACGCCGGCCGCGGCCAGGCCCAGCGCCAGCAGCACCATCAGCATGCGCTGCTGCAGCGCGAACGCGACGATGCGGTTGATCAGCGAGGCCGGGCGCGGCGGCAGCCCTTCGGGTGGCGTCTGCGCGCTCATTGGGTCTGCATGAAATGCAGGAAGATCGCGCCGTCCACCACGACCTTGTCGCCGGCGTGCAAGCCCTCGGGAATCTCGAAGGAATCGCCCACGCGTCTACCCAGCGTCACCGTGCGCTGGGCGTAACCGCCGTCAGCCGCCGCCACGTACACGAACGGCAGGTTCTCGTCATCGCGCAGCACCGCCGACACCGGCAGCAGCAGTCCCGTGCGCGCGTCACTGGAGCGGATATTCACGCGCACGTACATCTGGCGCTTGAGCAGGCCGTCCGGATTGGCGACCAACACGCGGGCGCCGATCGAACGCGTATCGGGATCGACCACCGCGCCGACGTTGGTCACCTTGCCGGGCATCGTCGCGCCATCGCCGCCGACCTCGACGGTGGCCGCGTCGCCGTTCCTCACCGCCGCCAGATCGTCGCCGAACAGCTGCGCCATCACCCACATGGTCGAAGTGTCGGCGACGGTGAAGCAGGCTGTCGAACCGGCCGCCAGCAACTGGCCGGGCGCAATCGACTTCTCCACCACGGTACCGGAGATCGGCGCGCGGATCACGCCCTGGCCGCGCGCGACCGACTTGCCTTTGCGTATCGCCGCGATGGTTTGCGGATCGACATGCAAGGCCAGCAGCGCCTGCAACGCGGCGTCGCGATCGGCGTCTGCCCCCGCCGCATCGGACTGCGCCTGCGCGTGTTCGCGCTGCGATATCGCCTGATGTGCGTACAGGTCGCGATCGGTCGCCGCCACCTGGTCGGCGGCATGGGCCGCGGCGAGCGCCTTGCGATATGCGCCGACGGCGGCGGCGAAGTCGGGCGAATCCACCCGCGCCAGCGGTTGTCCCGCCTTGACCTTGTCGCCCGGGTTCACCAGCACCTCGGTCACCGGGCCGGAGAACGGCGCCAGCACTTGCGTGGCGCGGTCGTGGTCGAAATCCACCACGCCGCTGGTTTCGATGCTGCGATGGAAGCTGCTGCGTTCGATGGTCAGCAGATGGATGTGCTGGCGCTGCGCCGCGGTCAACGTCACGTTGTGCGGTGTGTCGGTGGCGGTTTGGGGCTCCGCTTTCGACGAGCAGGCGGCCAGCGTCGACACGATCATCAGCGCAAGGACGGGCGCGCGCCAGGACAGCGCGGGGCATGGTCTACTTTTCATCGCTATCCCGAGTGGCAGCGGCATCGGTGGAGTGGGCATCGGCGTCGTGCCACCAGCCGCCGCCCATGGCCTGGAACAGCGCGGCGGTGTCGACGTAGCGACTGGCCTGCGCCTGCACCAGCGCGATGCGCGCCTGCTGGTCGGCCTGCTCCGCGCCGAGCAGCGACAGGTAGCTGGCGTAGCCGTCCTTGTACTGGCGCTGCGAGAGTTCCAGGGTGAGTTTGGCGGCATCCGCGGCCTTGGCCGCCGCCTGCAGGCCTTCGGCATCGTGCTGCAACGCCGCCAGCGTGTCGGCCACGTTCTGGAACGCGGTCAGTACCGTGCCGCGATATTCCTCGGCCGCCTGCACGTAGGCCGCCTTGGCCGCGCGCTCCTGATGCAACAGGCTGCCGCCCTCGAAGATCGGCGCGACCAGATCCGCGCCCAGGCTCCAGAAGCCGGTGCCGCTCTTGAACAACTGCTTGATCGCCAGCGCGGTGCTGCCCGCATTCGCGCTCAACGTGATATTGGGTAACCGATTCGCGATCGCCACGCCGATCTGCGCGCTGGCCGCGTGCATGTTGGCCTCGGCCTGCCGCACGTCGGGGCGCTGCGCCACCAGGGTCGAAGGCAGGCTCAGAGGAAGCTGCTGCGGCAACTGCAGGCTGGCGAGGTCAAACGACTGCGGCGCCGCCTCGCCGGGCAGTTCGCCGGCCAGCACGGCCAACAGGTGGTTCTGCTGGTCCAGCTGGTTCAGCAACGGTGGCAGCGTCGCCTGCAACTGGGCCAGTTGCGATTCCTGCGCGGCGAGATCGAGCCGCCCCGCGTAGCCCTTGTCCAACTGGTAGCGCAGCAGCTTGACCATCTTCGCGTTGGTCGCGATCAGCTCGCGGGTCGCGGCGACCTGGGCGCGCAGCGAGGCCTGCTGCACCGCCGCCACCACCACGTTGCTGCTCAGCGTGATGCGCGTCGCCAGCATCTGGAATCGCACCGCCTGCTGCTGCGCCTTCAGCGATTCCACGTTGCGCCGGTTCAGGCCGAACACGTCCGGCACATACGACACGCTGACCTGCGGCGTGAACAGGTTGTACAGGTACGCGTTGTTGCTGGGCACCGGCGCCAGCGCGCCGGGCGGGTCCTGCTCGCGGCTGGCCGACATGCCGGCGCTGACGCTCGGCGCATACGCGCCGCGTCCGGCGCGGGTGTTCTCGCGCGCCACCGCCAGCGCGGCCTGCGCCGCCTTCAGATCGGGATTGTGCGCCAGCGCCTGTGCGATCAGCGCGTCGAGCGCGGCCGAATGGAACAGCGTCCACCACTGCGCGGGAATGTCGCCGCCGGAAACGAAACGCTGGGGCTGCCCGCCGGCGACATTCGCACCGGGGGTGCGCTCCGGCAGCGGCCCGGCGGCCACGCCGGCAACATCCGGTGCCGCCGGCTTCCGGAAATCCGGCCCCACCGCGCAGCCGCCGATCGCCAGCACCGCGACGACCGCCAGCAGCGACCCCCCTGCCCGTCTGATCATCGCGGCCGTCATCGCGACGGTGCCAGCAGACAATCGGACCGCGGGTTTTTCATGCGTGCGCGTCTTGAGGAAAAGATCGGAACGCAACGATATAACGTACCAAGCCGACGCGAAAGCCTGCAAGAAATTGCGTTTGCGCAGCCCGTCCCGCGGGAAGCCGCATCGGGAGGGCGCGACACTCGCCCCCTCCCGATGCGGATCAAGCCATGCAGATCAAACCCACGCGCCACGCGGTGCCCGGGAAGTCGGGCACGCCGGCGCGCGTCGCTCTAGAAGCGCAGCGCCACCCCCAGGTTGACGGAACGGCCATAGCGGTAATAGCCCTGCGACAGCAGCGGGTTGCCGTTGATGCTGTAGGTCTGCGCCTTGTCCAGCAGGTTCTGGCCGTCCAGGCTGACGCTGATCATGTCGTTGAACTTGTAGGAGACGTGCGCGGTGACCCAGGTGATCGCGTCGGCCTGTTCGTTGTAGCCGGTCCCCAGCACGTTGATCGCGGTGACGAAGCCGTTGGTGCGGTCGGCATTGGCGCCCAGCGACCACTTGCCCTTCTCGTACATCACGCCCAGCGAGTAGGTCGCCGGGGCGATGCCCTCGAGCGGACGCTGCTCGCCATCCACCCAGCTCGTGGAGAGGTTGCGCGTGTACTGCGCACGCACGCCGAAACCGTTGTCCCAGAAATGCTGCAGGCTCAGTTCCAGGCCTTTCACGCGCGCATGGTCGCCGTTGATCGGGCGCATCACGTTGAACAGGTAGCCGGGCACGCCGATGTCCTGGCCGGTTTCCCAGCTGGTGGTGATCTGGTTGGTGATGCGCTTGTAGAACACGGCCATGCTGGCGACGGAGTGCTGGGCGAAGTACCACTCCAGCGACAGGTCGCCCTGCGCCGCGCTGTAGGGCTTGAGGTCCGCGTTGCCGCCGTAGACCTGGGTGAACTCGCCCCACGCGACGCTTTCGGTGGTGTTGGTCGGTGCCAGCTGGTCCACCGCCGGGCGCGCCATGGTCTTGGCCGCGCCGGCGCGCAGTTGCAGCTGGTCGGTGAAATGCCAGGTGAAGTTGGCCGAGGGCAGCAGGTAGCTGTAGCTCGCGTCCTGGACCACCGGCGTGGGCGCCGCGTACTCGGCGGTGTAGTTGAACGCGCCGTTCTCGGTGATGTTCAGGATCTTCGCGTCCCAGGCCTGGGCGCGGGTATCGGTCTGCACCAGGCGCACGCCGACGTCGCCTTCCCAGCGATCCCCGGACATGTCCGCCTGCACGTAGAACGCGTTGGTCTTCTCGCTGACGCGGTAGCTCTGCAGCGGGTTCCATTGCGGGCCGGCCAGCGCGTAGTCGTACGGCGTGCCGTCCGGGCGGAGGTTGCCGTTGTAGGCCTGCAGCCGGGCCAGGTAGTTGGGCACGTCGAAGGCCAGGAAGCTGCGTGGGAAGCTGCTGCCCACGCCGGACATGAAGTGCGGCAGGTGGAAGGAGTGCGAGATCACGTTGCCGCCGAGGTCGGCCACGTTGATGGCGTTGTCCTCGGAGTAGTAGTCCGCGCCGCCGTTGAGGGTGTTGTTGACCAGGTCGCGCGACTTCTCGCGCTCGGTGCGGGTCACGCCGAAGCGCAGGTTGTCCACGCCCCACTTGCCGACGAACAGCTTGCCGGCCACGGTGCCGCCGGTGATCTCGTCACGGACGTTGTCGCCGCTCAACTCCATGTAGTGCGTGTTGAAGTCCGAATCGCTGAACTGGCCGCTGGCGAGGCCGGAGATCAGGTCGCGACCGTCGTCGAACTTCACGTCGACGTTGGGCACCGCGTACGGGCCGACGGTGATGCGCGCCGTGTTGGGCTGGTTCATGCGCAGCACGACGTAGGTGTCCTGGCCGCCGGAGCGACGCTCCGAGGTGGAGCGGTACAGGTCGCCGGTCAGGGTCAGGTCGTCGGTCGCCTTCCACTCGCCGTTGATGCCGTACAGCGCGGTATCGACGACGCGGTACTGGGTCTGGTTCAGCAGTTCCGGATTGAGCCGCAGCTCCGGGTCCGGGTTGTCCATGGTGAAACCGGTGACGATGCCATTCTGCACGGTGATGTCGGACCAGCGCCCCGGCGCGAACAGCGGGTAGTAGGACTGCTGGAAGGACACCTGCGGCGAATCCAGGCGCGTCTTCAACCCATCCACCACGATGCGCACCCGGTCGTTCGGACGCCACTCGATCTTGCCGGAATAGGCGCTGCGCTTCTTGTCCTCCAGGATCGAGCCGACGCGGAACTGGCCCGGCGCGATCAAGCCGTAGTCTTCCGGGTCCAGCTCGCCGTTGCCGTTGAGGTCGATGTTGCCGCCCCAGGCGTTGCCGTACCAGTTGGGATCGTTGGGGTCGGGGTTGCGCGTCCAGCCGCCGTCGTTGCCGGCGACGTCGGTGCGATCCTTGCGCTTGGCCTTGACCACGCCCAGCAGCACGCCGACGGTGTCGTTGGCGAAGGTGTTGCTGTAGGCGGCCGAAAACTTGTGTCCGTTGAGTTCGGACATCTGGTTGCGATCGCCCTCCAGGCGCACGATGCCGTGCTGTCCGGGCCGGTCGAACGGGCTGGCCGAACGCAGGTTGATCAGGCCGCCGATGCCCCCTTCGGTCAGCGAGGCCTGCGCGCCCTTGATCACGTCGGCACCGCTGATCACGTCGGCGGGCAGGACGTCGAAGGCAAAGTCGCGACCGGCGCCATCAGTCGCCAGGATGCGGCCGTTGAACGTGGTCAGCGTGAACTCCGGGCCGAGGCCGCGCACGCTGACCTTCTGTCCCTCGCCGCCGGCCGTGCGCGAGATGGCCACGCCGGTAATGTGGCTGAGCGAGTCGGCCACGT
Organism: Rhodanobacter sp. UC4437_H4; assembly: GCF_052978425.1. Taxonomy (NCBI): domain Bacteria; kingdom Pseudomonadati; phylum Pseudomonadota; class Gammaproteobacteria; order Lysobacterales; family Rhodanobacteraceae; genus Rhodanobacter; species Rhodanobacter sp. UC4437_H4. Next base: position 3,057,048 of record NZ_CM129673.1, on the reverse strand, counting down.
TGTCGTCGGGGAACATGCCCAGTTCGAGCGCACTGATCGAATCCTGCACGGTGCCGGCATCGCGCTTGAGTTCGGTCGAGCGCGCCATGCTGCCCCGCTCGCCGGTAACCACCACGGTGGCCAGCTCGGTGGCGGCGCGCGGCGTGCCCTGGTCGACCGGGACCGCCTGCGGGCTCTGCGTCGTGGCGGCGCTGGCAGGCGCTGTCTGGGAGAACGCCGCCGCCGGTATCAGTAGCGCCAGCGCGACGGCACAAGACAGTGTGTTTCGGTGAAAGGATGCGGCGTTCAAAGGCTCTCTCCTGGGGGCGCGATGGCGGACCTTACATCTAAACAACGAAACCGAGCCTATATCATGTTTCGTTTCGCATCAATAGCGAAATACAACGAAATACGGCATAATTTCGCCACCCGTCGGAACTCCCAAATGGCCGCTACTCGCGATACCAGTCAACGACGCCTCCAGATCAGCGAACTCGTCCGCCAGCAAGGAAGCGTCCAGGTCAGCAGGCTCGCCGACCGCTTCGGCGTGAGCGCGCAGACCGTGCGCAAGGATCTGCGCTACCTGGCCGAGCGCGGCGTGATGGCGCGCGCCTACGGCGGCGCGATCGACAGCGGCGTGATCGGCAACGGCAGCCCCGCCGAACCCAATTACGAAGCGAAAATCACCAGCTACCTGGCCGAGAAGCGCCGCATCGGCGTGCGCGCCGCGACCCTGATCAAGCCCGGCGACACCGTTGCCATCGACTCGGGCACCACGGCCATCCAGCTGGCCAAGGCGTTGCCGGACATCGACATCACCGTGGTCACCAACGACTACGGCGTGCTGACCGCGCTGGCATCCAAGCCGAGCATCAACCTCGTCATGCTCGGCGGCGAACTGCGCCGGCGCAACATGGCGTTCTACGGCGGGCTGACGGTCGAGGCGCTGGACGCGCTGCACGTGGACAAGCTGTTCCTCGGCGTGGACGGTTTCGACCTGGAGCGCGGCATCACCACCCATTACGAGCCCGAGGCCCTGCTCAACCGCAAGATGGTGGAGGCCGCACGCGTGGTCATTTCCATCACCGACAGTTCGAAGTTCGGCAAAGTCTGCCTGCACCGCATCATCCCCGTCACCGCGTTGAACGTGTTGATCACGGACACCGGCGCACCCGAGGACATCATCCAGGCCAGCCATCAGCTCGGTTTCGAGTTGTTGCTGGCCTGAGAGCAGGGATTCGGGATTCGCAAAAGCATGAGAGCGCCGCCGCCGCAGGAGCCCGCTCGCCGGCGATGCTCCTGACGCTCCCGCAAATCCCCAATCCCCCATTCACTGCCCCGAGCTTGTCGAAGGGCCCTATCCCGGCTCAAAGGCATCGCCCGCAGGCGGGCTCCTACGTGCCCGGCCTGACGAACACGCGCATCGCATTGCCGTAGTAGATCTTGTCGATCACCGCGCGCGGCAGCGCCAGGCCCGGCACGTCGGCGTGGATCATGTCCACATGCTGCGTCTCGCCGGTGGCCAGGTAGCGCCAGTCGGAGCTCCACGCCGCGTGCGCCTCGCGACGGAACTCGGCGGGGTCGGCATCGGGGCCGTAGGTCAGGTCGGTGCCGTACATCACCCGATCCTGGTAGCGGATGAAGAAGTTGCGCACCTTCTCGCGGTCGCGCACCGACTGGTATTGCACCTGGCTCATGCGCGCGGCCATGTCCACGGTGGCATCGGGAAAACGGTCGAGGAAGGCGGCGATGCGGTCGACGTCATACTCCAGGCTGGCCAGATGCGCGCCGACGAAGCGCAGCTTCGGGTGCGCAGCCACGAAGCGGTCACGCGCCGCCATCAGATCCTCGTAACGCGGCATCTCCGGGTGCAGGTACATGTAGTACTCCGGATGCTTGCTGAAGTACTCGCGATCGTTGTCGGTGGTCATCTGATCCAGCGGCAACCAGCAGTTTTGCGGCTCGCCCTGGTGGTCGATCAGGGCCACGCCGAGCGCACGCACCTGCTCGGCCACGGGCGCCAGGCCCGGATCGTCGAGCATGATCAGCTTGCCGTCGGCGCTCCGCTCCGCGAGGCCCACGTTTTTCCAGATCTTCACTGCCAAGGCGCCCGCCGCCACGTCGCGGGCAAGTTTCGCGTCGACGCGTTCGGTCCAGCCCGGCGTGCCGAACCCCTTCATCGAGAAGGTGGTGGCCCAGTGGAAATGCGCCGGGTCCCTTGCCGCCAGGGCCACGGCGGCCGCGTGCTGCCGCGCGATGCTCGGGAAGTCGGGGTAGTCGACGTTGATCGACAGCAACTCGAAACCGTCCGCGCGCGCCTGTTCGAGGAATGCCGGATCGGGCGTGTTGGCGTGGACGTGGGCGTCGAACTTGCGCACCTGGCCGAAGTCGGCCATCGAATAACTTTCCGCGGCATGCCGGCTCGCCGTCGCGCAGGCGCTGGAAAGGGCTGCCGCGATGGCCAACAGGGCAAGGACGGCGGGACGGAAGATCGTGTTCATCGGTCCACCTCGGCAATATAACGAAACATTTTCGAACCATACCGAAACGAAACGCTTGCATCAAGAGCAACGGCTGACGCAGAATCGGGACGACGTCTCAAGAGGAATTCGCCATGCGCCCGATCGGACGACGCACTGTATTGAAGCTCGTGGCCGGCAGCGTGGCCGGTGGCGCGGCGTGGCTCATGCTGCCGAAGGCGCTGGCGGCATCCCGGCCTGGCTATCCCGGTGCCGGCCGCACCGATGGCGGCACCGGCGCCACCGCCGGCGATGCAGTACTGGCGATCGCCTTCGATCACCGCCTGCACACGCGCCTGGTGGTCCGCGGCAAGCCGCTCACGCCGTGGCAACCCAGCGAGAGCCTGCTGTTGGCCGATGGCGCGGTCGACGACTTCGCCATCACCGGCCACCGGGAACAACCGGTCGCCGACGCGCGTCACGGCAGCGGTCACCAGTCGATCGTCACCGGCCGTTCCGGCAACCTGGAAAAGGAAGTGGCGCTGACCTTCTTCGACGGTCTTCCCGGCTTCGCCGTGCTGCAGACGCGCTACCGCAACCTGGGCAGCACCGCCGTGCAGGTCGCCGGCTGGCGCAATGCCGCGCATGAACTGGCCGAGGCGCCCGGCGGTTTCTGGAGCTTCTCCGGCACCACCCACACCGATCGTCGCGACTGGGTGCAGCCGATGGCTGCCGGGTTCGACCAGCGCAACACGCTGGGGATGGATTCGTCCGACTACGGCGGCGGCACGCCGGTGGCCAACATCTGGCGCCGCGACGTCGGCCTGGCGGTCGGTCATGTGGAGCCGGTGGTGCGTCCGCTGGATCTGCCGGTGCGCAAGACCGACCGCGGCGCGCACATCGCGGTCGAATCGCTGCAGGCATCCGCCCTGGCGCCGGGCCAGGCCTTGGTCACCGAACGCACTTTTCTGGCGGTGCACACCGGCGATCATTTCGCGCCGCTGCTGCAGTACCGGCAATACATGCAGGCCGAGGGCCTGGAGGCGCCGCAGGCTCCGGAATCGGCCTTTGCGCCGGTGTGGTGCGCGTGGGGCTACGGCCGCGACTTCACCGTCAAGCAGATCCTGGACACGCTCCCGAAAGCGCGCGAGCTGGGCTTCGGCTGGGTGGTGATGGACGACGGCTGGCAGACCAACGAAGGCGACTGGCGCATCGACAGGCGCAAGTTCCCGCGCGGCGATGCCGACATGCGCGACTTCACCGCCAAGGTGCGCAGCCAGGGCATGCACCCGCGCCTGTGGATCGCGCCGCTGGCCGCCGACCCGGGCAGCGACGTGCTGCATGACCATCCCGACATGCTGCTGCTGGACCAGGACGGCGGGTTCCAGAAGGTGACTTGGTGGAACGCGCTCACGCAATGCCCGGCCTACCAGCCCACCGTCGACTTCTACGTGGCCCTGGTGAAGAAGGTCATCGGCGACTGGGGCTTCGAGGGCATCAAGTTCGACGGCCAGCACCTCAACGCCGTGGCGCCCTGCTACAACCCTGCGCACAAGCATGCGCATCCGGGCGATTCGGTCGAAGGCCTGGCCACGTTCTGGCAGGCCATCCACCGGGCGGCGCACGAGGCCAACCCGCAGGCGGTGGTCGAGCTGTGCCCCTGCGGCACGGCTTTCGATTTCCACAACCTGCCGGCCACCGACCAGTACCCGGCGTCCGACCCGACCTCTTCGTGGCAGGTGCGCAGCAAGGGCAAGAGCATGAAGGCGCTGATGGGCTCGCGCAGCAGCTATGCGGGCGATCACGTGGAACTGTCCGATCGCGGCGACGACTTCGCCTCCACCGTCGGCATCGGCGCGATTCCCTCCACCAAGTTCACCTGGCCGAAGGACACCGAGCATCCCTCCGAGCCGCTGCCGCCGGGCGGCCTGGTGCTCAACGCGGAGAAGGAAGCGCTGTGGCGCAAGTGGGTGGCCTTGTACAAGCAGCACATGCTGCCCAAGGGCGAATACCTGGGCACGCTGTACGACATCGGCTTCGACAAGCCCGAGGCGCACGCCATCGCCAAGGACGGGGCGATGTACTACGCCTTCTACGCCGACGAGTTCAAGGGCAAGGTGGAACTGCGTGGCCTGGGCGCCGGACGCTACAAGGTGCGCGACCTGTTCAACGAAGTCGACCTTGGCGAGGTGGAGGCCACTGCGGCGAACCTGCCGGTGGCGTTCAGGCACTTCGTGCTGCTGCAGGCCACGCCACTGGGGACGCCGGCATGAGCCTGGCCGCCAGTGCGATCGCCGCGCCGCGCCGTCGCCCCTGGCTGGTTTTCGCCGTCGCCACCGTCGCGCTGTGGGGCGTGTGGGGCGCGCTGTCGCCGCTGTCGGCCGAGCACGGTTTTCCCGAAACGCTGGTGTACTGCGTGTGGGCGCTGACCATGATCCCGCCGGCGCTGTACATCCTGTGGCGCAGCGGCTGGACGCTGGAGCATTCACCGCGCGCGATCGGCTACGGCATGGCCATCGGCCTGCTCGGTGCCGGCGGGCAGATGCTGCTGTTCCACACGCTGACCATCGGGCCGGCGTATTTCGTGTTTCCGATCATCTCGCTGTCGCCGGTGGTGACGATCGCCCTGTCCTTTGCGTTCCTGCGCGAGCGCACCGGCTGGAGCGGCGCGCTGGGCATCGTGCTGGCGCTGGTGGCATTGCCGATGCTGGACCTGTCGTTCGGCCGCAGCGCCGGCGGCGGACTGGGCTGGTTCCTGCAGTCGCTGCTGATCATGCTGGCCTGGGGCGTGCAGGCGTACTTCATGCGCCTGGCCAACCACACCGTGCGCGCCGAGAGCATCTTCTTCTACATGATGCTGGGCGGCCTGCTGCTGGCGCCGGTGGCGCTGGCGATGACCGACTGGTCGCAGCCGATCAACACCGGCATCGACGGCCCGTGGATGACCGCGGCGATCCAGTTGCTCAACGCCATCGGCGCGCTGACCCTGGTCTACGCCTTCCGCCACGGCAAGGCGATCGTGGTGGCGCCGCTGACCAATGCCGGTGCCCCGCTGGTGACCGCCGCGCTGGCGCTGGTGTTCGCCAGCATCGTGCCGGGCCCGCTGAAAATGATCGGCCTGGTGCTGGCCCTGATTGCCTCGTTGCTGCTGGCACTCGAACCCGAGGCCGTGGCCGAAGCCGAGGGCGATCCCGACGTTTCCACCCCCTCCCCCGAATGGACTCCGTCCCCATGCACGTCCTCTCCGAGCTCATCGCCCGTCACAAGCAGGGACACGCCGGTGGCGTGACCTCGATCTGTTCGGCGCATCCCGTCGTGATCGAAGCCGGCCTGCGCCACGCGCAACGCACGGGACAGGCATTCGTGCTGTTCGAGGCCACCTGCAACCAGGTCAACCAGGACGGCGGCTACACCGGGATGAAGCCGGCCGATTTCGTCGCCTTCGTGCACGCGATCGCCGACCGCGTCGGCTTCGACCGCGCGCGCATCGCGCTGGGTGGCGATCACCTGGGGCCCAACCCGTGGACGTCGCTGGACGCGGACGCGGCGATGGACAAGGCCGAGGTGATGGTGGCCGCGTACGTGGCCGCCGGCTTCCGCAAGATCCACCTGGACTGCTCGATGGCCTGCCGCGGCGATCCCGAGCCGCTGCCGGAGGCGGAGATCGTGCGCCGTGCGGTACGCCTGTGCCGGGCCGCCGAGGTCGCTCACGCGCAGGCCGGCGGCGAGGCGCCGGTGTACGTGATCGGCACCGAGGTACCGGTGCCCGGCGGTGCCACCGAGGCCATCGAAGGCCTCGCCGTGACCACGCCGCAAGCCGCGCTGGCCACGATCGAGGCGCATCGCCAGGCCTTCGCCGCCGCGGGACTGGACGCCGCATGGCAACGCGTGATCGCCTCCGTGGTGCAACCGGGCGTGGAGTTCGATCACCACGACGTGGTGGATTACGACCCGTCGAAAGCGCGCGAACTGAGCCACGCCATCACCGGTGTGCCGGGCATGGTGTTCGAGGCGCACTCGACCGACTACCAGACCCGCGACGCGCTGGCGGCGCTGGTACGCGATCATTTCGCCATCCTCAAGGTCGGCCCCGGCCTGACCTTCGCCCTGCGCGAGGCGCTGTGGGCGCTGGACGCGATCGAGCAGGAGTGGATCGGGGATGCGCGTCGGGCACGCCTGCGCGAGGTAACCCTGGCGCGCATGCGCGAGCAGCCCGGTTACTGGCGACGCTACTACCACGGCGAGGGCCACGCGCTGACCATCGACCTGCAATACAGCCTCAGCGACCGCATCCGCTATTACTGGCCGGACCCGGTGATCGAGCAGGCCTGCCAGCGCCTGTTCGACAACCTGCGCGCGACCCCGCCGCCGCTGCCGCTGATCAGCCAGTTCCTGCCGCACGCGCTGCGCGCGCTGCGCACCGGCGGCGCGACCAAGGACCCGCTCTCCCTGACCATGGCACACATCAGTGCCGCACTCGACGACTACCACCATGCCTGCCATGACCATGACATCCACTGAGTACCTGGGCGCGTCCGAGTCCGAGCTGACCGCCGCGGGCGCGCTCTGCACCGCACGCGAGATCGAGCAGCAGCCACGGATGCTGCAGCGGACCCACGCGCTGGTGACCGGGCTGCATGCGCAGATCCGGGCGTTTGCCGGCCCGCTGATCGACGACCCTGCCGCGCGGGTGATCCTGACCGGCGCCGGCAGCTCGTCCTATATCGGCCAGTGCGTGGCGCCGCTGCTGGACCGCCGGCTGGCCGCCCGCGTGGACGCGGTGCCGACCACCGACATCGTGTGCGCCCCGCGCTTGTATCTGGAGCCGGAACAGCCACTGCTGCTGGTCTCCTTCGGCCGTTCCGGCAACAGCCCCGAAAGCCTGGCCGCGGTGGAACTCGCCGAGTCCCTGGTGCGCGACGTGCGCCACCTGGCGATCATCTGCAATGCCGACGGTGCGCTGGGCAAGGCGCCGGTTGCCCGTTCGATGACCCTGCTGCTGCCGGCCGAGACGCACGACGCCGGCTTCGCCATGACTTCCAGCTTCAGCTGCATGATGTACGCGGCCATGGCCGCGTTGTTGCCAACCGGCAGCATGGACGCGCGCATCGACGCCATTGCCGATGCCACCGCGCGGGTCATCGCCGGATCGCTGCCGGCACTGAACGAGCTGGCGCGCGGCCAGTACGACCGCGTCGCCTACCTCGGCAGCGGCGTCTTGCAGGGGCTGGCCCGCGAGGCGGCGCTGAAGCTCGGCGAGCTCACCAATGGCGCGGTGGCGACCTGCTTCGAGTCGCCGCTGGGTTTCCGCCACGGGCCCAAGACCTTCGTCACCGAACACGCCCTGGTGATGGTCTTCGTGTCCAACGACCCGCTGACCCACCGCTACGACCTCGACCTGGTGGACGAGCTGCGTCGCGACGGCCGCGCGGCGCGCATCATCGAGGTGAACGCCCAGCCGCGCGCTGCCGCGGGCGCCGACGGCATCACGGTGCCGGCGATGGCCGATGCCGTCGATGCGGATCTGCTGTGGCCATACCTCGCCATCGCGCAGATCCACGCCTTCCTCCGTTCGCGCGCCATCGGCGTGACGCCCGACAATCCCAACCCCGCGGGCCTGGTGAACCGCGTCGTGCAGGGCGTGCGCCTGTACGCTCTGAGCGCATGAATCGGGTGACTTACCTGGGCGTGGACGGCGGCGGAACGAAAACGCGTTTCGCCCTGATCGACGCTGACGGCCGACTGCTCGGCGAAGCGGAGCTCGGCACGACCTACCATCCCCATGTCGGGCTGGACGGCGTGCGTGCCATCCTGGCCGAGGGCGTGACCGCGGTGCTGGGCACCGCCGGCCGGACCCTGGCCGACATCGGCCATGCCTTCTTCGGGCTGCCCGCCTACGGCGAGGACAGCCGCGCCACCGCGCTGTTGCAGGCGTGCCCCGCGGCGATCCTCGGCCACGACCGCTACACCTGCGACAACGACATGGTGTGTGGCTGGGCCGGCTCGCTGGGCTGCGCCGACGGCATCAACATCGTCGCCGGCACCGGTTCGATCGGCTATGGCCAACGCCAGGGCCTCGCGGCCCGCGCCGGCGGCTGGGGCGAGGCGTTCTCCGATGAAGGCTCGGCCTACTGGATCGCCATGCGCGGACTCAACGCCTACTCGCGCATGAGCGACGGGCGCCTGCCCCGCGGCCCGCTGCACGCGATCCTCAACGCGCACTTTCAGCTCGACAACGACCTGGACATCTGCGCCCATGTCTACGGCGGCAACTCCTACGCCCGCGGCGACCTGGCGCAGCTCTCGCGCCAGGTGGCCGAGGCGGCACGGGCCGGCGACGGCGTGGCCGCCACCATCTTCCGCGACGCCGGCCACGAGCTGGCCGGCATCTGCGACGCACTGCGACTGGCCCTGCACTTCGAAGCCGGCGAAACCGTACCGGTGTCCCATTCCGGCGGCGCCTTCAATGCCGACGAACTGCTGCTGGCACCGCTGCGCGAGGCGCTTGCCGCCGCAAGCACGGATTTCGACCTGCGGCCGCCGTTGCACGCGCCCCATTACGGCGCCGCGCTCTACGCGGCCCGGCTCGCCGGCCACCCGGTGCGGGCGGCAACGCGGGCTGCCGTCGCCCCCTGAGCGAGACTGTCCGGTTCGCCGCGGACTTTTGCCGGGACCGCCCTACAAGCCATTCGCCGCCTGCGCCACCGCGCGGAACAACGCGCGGCCCTTGTTCATCGTCTCCTCCCACTCGGCGGCGGGGTCGGAGTCGAACACGATGCCTGCGCCGGCCTGCACGTGCAGGCGGCCGCCGTGGATCACCGCAGTGCGGATCGCGATGGCGGTGTCGGCGTCGCCCCACCAGCCGATCCAGCCGATCGCGCCGCCGTAGATGTTGCGCTTGTGCGGTTCCAGCTCCTGGATGATCTCCAGCGCGCGTACCTTCGGCGCGCCGGAAAGCGTGCCGGCCGGGAAGGTAGCCTTGAGCACGTCCATGTAGCTCAGGCCTTCGCGCACCGTACCCTGCACCTGCGAGACGATGTGCATCACGTGCGAGTAGCGCTCGATCGCGAACGAGTCGCCCACTTCCACGCTGCCGGTCTCGCTGATGCGGCCGAGGTCGTTGCGGCCGAGGTCGATCAGCATCACGTGTTCGGCGCGCTCCTTCGGATCGGCCAGCAACTCCGCTTCCAGCGCGCGGTCCTCTTCCTCCGTGGCGCCGCGCTTGCGCGTGCCGGCGAGCGGGCGCACCACCACCTTGCCGCCCTTCAACCGCGCCAGGATCTCCGGCGAGGAACCCACGATCTGGGTGTCGCCGAGATCGACGAAGTACATGTAGGGCGAGGGATTCATCGCGCGCAGCGCGCGGTACACGTCCACCGGCCGCGCGTTGAAGCGCACGGAAAGGCGCTGTGACGGCACCACCTGGAAGATGTCGCCGGCGCGAATGTATTCCTTCGCGCGCTCGACCATCGCCTCGAACTCGTCCCTGGTGAACGAGGACTTGAAGTCGCTCTCGTCCAGCGCGACCGACTGGGTCAGCTGCGGATACGAGGCACCGCCCTGGCGCAGCCGATGGACCAGCGCATCGAGCCGTCGCTGCGCCTGCGCGTAGGCGTGCGGCTGCGACGGATCGGCGTGCACGATCAGGTACAGCCGGCCCTTGAGGTTGTCGAATACCGCCACCTCCTCGGCCAGCATCAGCAGCACGTCGGGCGTGCCCAGCTCGTCGAGGCGGTCCCACTGCGCCAGCCGCGGCTCGATGTAGCCGATCGTCTCGAAACCGAAGTAGCCGACCAGGCCGCCGGAGAATGCGGGCAGCTGCGGCAACTGCGGCACGTCGTACTGCGCGCGCAGCTTCTCGATCTCCGCCAGCGGATCGTCGAGATGGCGGCGCTCGGTGATCTCGCCGGAATCCTCCACTTCCAGCTCATGCCCGCGCAGGCGGAACACCCGCTTCGCCGGCAGGCCGATGATCGAATAACGCCCCCAGGTGGCGCCGCCCTCGACCGACTCGAACAGGAAGGTGTACGGACCGTCGGCGAGCTTCAGGTACACCGACAGCGGCGTGTCGAGGTCGGAGAACACCTCGCGCACCAGCGGGATGCGCGTGTGACCGCGGGCGGCCAGCGCGTCGAATTCGTTTCGGCTGATGGGGTCGGGAGAGCTCACGGGTCGCGGTTCCGGGTGGTCACGAAGGGGAAACGACCATTGTAGGCCAAGCGCAGGCGCCGCCGCGGCGCGCTTGATACGCTGGTGGCGGCGGTCTACTCTCGACGGTCGGGCTACAGGGGACCGTGCGTGGATCAGTATTGCGTCGTAGTGTGCGGCTTGCGGGCCGGTGCGTCGGACGAGGCGTCGACGTGGGCGCCGGTGGCGGCCGCGCTGAGGATGGAGCACGACGAATTTTCCCGGCGCGTGGTCGCCGCGCTGCCGCGGATCGTGCGCCAGCAACTGGACCGTTCCAGCGCCGAGCGCATCGCGCAGCTGCTGCAGGGCCTGCACGTCGATGCCCGCGCGCTCCCCGGCGACGAACAACTGGCGTACATCGACCGCGACGGCAGCAGCCGCGGGCCGCTGCCGCGGTCGGCGCTGGACGCGTTCATCGCGCCGGGCGAGTCGTATCGGCTGCACGGCAGCCTGGCATGGCAGATCTGGCCGGAGCCGCTGGAGTACGAGTCCTCGCCCCCGCCGGCACAGGCATTCGACGAGGTGATGGCCGCGCCCGTCGACGAAGCCTTCGCCGCGGCGCCCATCGAGCCGCTCGACGATGAACCGCCTGCGCCCGCGGCCGTGAGCGCGTCGCCCGGCCTGCCGCCGCCATTGCCCACCGCGTCGTCGCCCGCGGCCGTCGAGCCGCCGGTGCCTGGCGACGAGCTGGCGACAGACGATGCCCTGATCAATCCGTCGTCGGACGAGCCCGTCGGCGAAGTCGACGTCGCCGCCCCGCCAGCCGAGACCACAAGCCACCCGCCACGACGCTCGCGGCTGGGTCGCATGTTGCTGCTGCTGGCACTCGTCGGCGTGGCCGCGTGGGCTTATCTGAATTGGGGCGCCGATACGCACGTCGACGATTCCCCGCCGGCGGCAGCCGTCGGCCATGCGCAGCCGGCGAACAGCACCACCGCGGCAGCGGCAGCGGCAGCGGCGACTTCGGCCGCGGCAGCGCCCGCCATGGCCGCGTCCACCCCGACGGCAAGCGCCGGTTCGACGCCCGCGGCGGCGACGTCGGTCCCGGCCTCCGGCGGCACGGCGGCCTTGCCTGCGGCGGCCGCGACCACGGCGGCACCGGCAGCGGCATCCAGCGCGGCGCCCGCTGCATCGGCCAGCGCCGTGCCGGCGCATGCGGCCAGCGCGATGGCCACGCCCACCACGCCCGCGGCGGCGGGCTCGTCAGCGCGGGGCTGAAGCTCAGGCGGTTTCGGTCACCGGCTCCACTGCCGGCGCGGCATCCGCCGCCATGTCTGCCGACGCCTCCGCACCACCGGCGAGCGCGAGCAAGGCCTGGTTCTCGCGCATCACCTCGCGCAAGGCCAGCAGCGCACGCACGTTGCGTTCCAGCTCGGCGATCGAGATCGGGAAGAAACCGTCGTCGCGGTCGCTGACCACCCAGCTGCGCGCACGCGCCAGGTCGACCGGGATCTGCGCGGCATGCAACGCCTCGACCACATCCGCGGGACGCAACTCGGCCAGCTCGCACACCAGTCGCCACAGCCAGTTCATGCGTTGCGGATCGGTGGCACGCAACAGCGGCGGGCGGCGATAGGGTTGCCGGCTGAGATTGGGGACATCCATGGCGACATTTCCGCGGGAAGCCGAGATGTCCGGATAGCGGCACACGGCGGCGAAGCTTTAACCGCCCAGCCGCTGCCGCGGCATGCCGCGCAGGGTGAGGGTGAACGCCACGCCGCTGCCGTCGTCGAGATTGCGCGCGCTGACGCTGCCGCCATGGCGCTCGGCGACCAGGCGCACCACGTACAAGCCCAGGCCCAGGTGCGGCGCCTCGCCGGGCACTGCCTTGTCGCGCAGGCTGACCAGCGAATCGAACAAGCGGCCCTGCATCGCCGCGGGCAGCGGCGGGCCCTGGTTGGCCAGCTCGATCTCGGCGCCACCGTCGAGCGCACGCAGGCTCAGCCGCAGCCAGCCCTGCGCGGGGGTGAACGAGAGGGCGTTGTCGAACAGCTTGTCCAGCGCCTGCGCGATCAGTTCCGGCGCGCCGTGCAGCGGCAGCGGCGCATCCGGCAGGCGGCAATCGAGCCGGCGCGTGCCGACCAGCGGGCGGTAGCCGTCGGCGCAGCCGCGCACCACGTCGCACAGGTCGACATCCTCGGGCTCGGCCGCTTCGATCGAGCGCTCCATCCGGCTCGACTCGCTCATCGCCCGCACCAATGCGCCCAGCCGCGCCACCCCGTCGCGGGCGCGTTCCAGGTAGGGCTTGGCCGGCTCCGGCAGCGCGGCGTGCTGCTGCAGCGCGTGTTCCAGGTTGTCCAGCGAGGACTTCACGATCGCCAGCGGCGTGTTCAACTCGTGCGACAGCTTCGAGGCGAGCGTGCGCAGGTAATCGGTGTAGCTGCCCACGGCCACGAACAGCTTCTCGAAGCTGCGGGCGAGATCGCCGATCTCGTCCGGTGCGTCGATCATCGGGAAGCGGTCCGGATTCAATTGGCCGTCCAGACGTCCATCGTTGCGCTGCGCCCGCTCGACGGCATTGCGCAGCCGCGCCAGGCGCAGGCTGAGCCGGGTGGCGAACGCCAGCAGGATGCCGCCGGCCAGCAGCAGCACGACGAAGCTGGTCAGCAGCACGCCGAACAGCGCGCGGTTGGCCAGCAGCGGCACGGTGCGACTGGACTGCTCCAGCAGCAGCACGCCCTCGACCTGGCCGGCCCGCTCGATCGGCACCGCCGCGGCGAGCACCACGCTGCCGCGCTCCTCGCCGTGGCGCCAGCGGCTGACCGCATGGCCGGCGCGCGCCTGCTCCACTTCGCGGGTATCCAGCCGCGGCACGTCCTGTGCCCACAGGTTGGCGTCGTCCAGGCGAGTGGCCAGCAGCGAGCGATAGACCAGCGAGGCAAACCAGCCCGGGTCGCGCTCGGCCGCGCTGCTGCCATGCAGGCGGCCGCTGCGCGCCAGCAGCCAGCCGGCCGGTGACAGCACGCGCGCTTGCACACCCGTCGGCACCAGCTGCGCCAGCTCGCCGGACAGCACCGCCGAGTAGCGGCGCAATGGGCGCGACTCGACGGCCTGCCGATCGCCGCCGCTGCTGGCGTCATAGGCGCCAATACCCAGGCGGCTCGGCGCCGGTTGCCTCGGCAGGCGCAGCTCGACCTGGTAGCCGCTGCCGTCCTCCTGCCAGCTCGCGCCAAGCTGATCGGGCAGGCCGGGCACCGGCGGGTCCAGCGGCAATGCCTGCAGCGGCCCCGGTGCCGCGCTGGCCAGCAGGTAGCGCCGCTGGCCGGCGGCGTTGCCGAGGGCGAGAATCAGATGGTCGGCCAGCAGCGCGTTCGCGTCTTCGGCATCGGCGCGGGTGCGGTGGGTGTCGGCCACCTGCGCATGCAGGTAAAAGCCGTCCGCATCCTCGGCCAGCAACAGCTGTCCGCGTCGCGCGAACGGCTGGCTCCATGGCGTCAGCGGTGCCCAGTCGTCGCCGTAGCCGTCGACGGTGATCGGCGTGGGCGCCTCCTGCACGTACCAGCTCGGGCCGTCGGCCGGCGGCAACGCACGGGTCACCACCAGGCTGCGCGCCACCACCTGCGCCGAGGCCACCAGGGCCTGGGCCTGGCCGTCGCGCAGCAGCGACTCCATCTGGCGCACGTCGAACCAGCCGGCCACCGGCAGCGCCAGCGTGCACAGCGCCACCAGCAGCAGCTTGCGACGCAGGCTCATGCCGCTCCGGTCCGTCGCTCAGCGGGCATCGGCCGGTGCCGTGGCACGCTGGTAGCGCGAGGCCATCACCACCCGCATGAAGTCATCCAGCAGCGCGCGCCGCGTGGGGTCGCCGTCATCGAAGGCCATCGACCAGCTATAGCGGATGCCGCTGGCCTGGCCCGGGTCGCAGAACACCAGCACGTCGTCCACGTGGTCGCTGCCTTCGTAGACGCTGGCCTCGCAGGACATGTGCGGATGGCGCACGGCGAAGCTGGCGGCCTTGCCGGCGGGGTCGAGCTGGAGATAGCGCGTGCGGTCGGCCTGCACCTCGGCGGCCAGGCTGCTCAGCACGCGCGGCCACACGTTCAGCACCATCACCCGCTGCGGCTTGCCGCTCCACTCGCCCTGGTACAGCACCGCGTTGACGCCGATCGCCTGGGCGTAGGTGCAACAGTCGCGCGTCCAGCCCGGCGGCGATGCCACCGCGATCGTCCAGGCCGGCGCGTTGCCGTCGCGGGCGCCGCGGGCCAGCACGTCGTCGGTGCCGGTCGCCCAGGTCAGCGCCGCGCAGAACAACAGTGCCAGCGCCACGCACAGACGCGCGCTCACGGCTTCCACCGGTAGCCCACGCCATGCACCGTCTCGATCGCGTCGAACTCGGGCGCCACCGCCACGAACTTCTTGCGGATGCGCTTGATGTGCGAGGTGATGGTGGCGTCGTCCACCACCAGCTCCGCCTCGCGCATCAGCTGGTCGCGGTTCTTCACGTGGCCGGGGAAGCGCACCAGCGTGTGCACCATCCAGAACTCGGTGACGGTGAGCGGGATTTCCGCGCCGTTCCAGGTGATGCGCATGCGCTCGGACTCCAGCTTCAGCGGGCCGTGCTCGAGCACCGTCTCGCTGGAGGCGGGCGCCTTCAGCGACTCGATCCGGCGGAACAGCGCGGCAATGCGCGCGGCCAGCTGGTGCAGGCTGGTGTCCTTGCTGAGGTAGTCGTCCGCGCCCAGCCGCAAGCCGGAGATCACGTCGAAATCCGAATCGCGCGCGGTGAGGAAGATCAGCGGCAGCGTCGACGATTTCGCGCGCAGTTCGCGGCACAGGTCGAAGCCGCCCTCCGGTTCGTCGCCCAGGCCGATGTCGATGATGACCAGCTCGGGCAACTTCATCGCGAACGCGCTGGACGCTTCCTGGCGCGAACCGTAGCCGCGCGCGTCGTAGCCGAAACGGTTCAGCGCCTCGACGTAGTTGGCGCGGATCAGCGGTTCGTCCTCGACGATGGCAATGCTGCGGCCCATGGCGCACTCCTTGGATGATGGCTGCAGCGTGCTATGCGCGCCGCGCGGGCGCAAGCGGTCGCAGCGCGCTGCCAGCGATTTGCCACAAGCCGCCGGCAAATCGCCCGGCAGCGGCCGGCGCACGCGCCGCGACGGAGGCTTTGATGTGATCCACGCACTCCATCACGAGGTCACTCATGGACACCCGCCGCAACGAACACGACCCCCGCGCCGAACTGCACGGCTTCGAGCCGCTGCGCACCGGCCTGGCGCTGGGCGCCCTGCTGCTGGGCCTGTTGGTCGGCTTCTTCTGAAGGAGGCGCGCCATGTCCCGTCATCTGTCCAGACTCGATCCGTTTGCCGTGGTGGAAGTCGTCCGCGCACCCGGCGCGAAAGGAATCGCGCCGGGTGCGGCCCGGGACGACACCGATCCCGACTGGCAACCGCTGTAACCGTGGTCCTCCCCCTGGTGGTTGCTTGCCCCTCGCTTGCGAGGGGCTTTTTTCGTGCGCGTGCTGCCCGCCCTTTGCCACGACTGGCCCGAACGCCGCCGCCGGCGCGGCTCCCGCGCGACCTTCACGCGTGCGGCAATGCCATCGTGGCTCGGGCCACAGGAGGACACCGACATGCATGCAGCAATACGGCTTTCGCGCACATGGCGTCACTGGTTGATGGTCGGCAGTCTGATGCTGGCCGCCGGACTGGGCCTCGATGCGGTGTGGCTGCACGCCCGGGTCGCGCTGGCGCAATGGCTGAACATGCGCGCGCAGGCTCGATCCAGCCGGCTGCGGCCGCGATCCGCACAGCGAACCTGAACGACACAGTTGGCAAATTGAGCCTCGCCGCGGGAACCAATCGGCAGGTACCGGGTCGGACCTGATGATTGGCGTGCGTTCCTCTTTGCCGTGGAACCTGCCGGTGCGAGGTTTGCGAGCTCCCTGGCGGACTTTCGCGCCGGCACGCGCCAATCCATGGTGTTTTCCCCCTTGCGTCCCCGACGACGTTTATCCCGGTGCCTCCCTCCTGGCGCCGGGATTTTTTCTTTGTGCCGTCTGGCCAGGCGATCGCCTTGCGCATGGCGGCGGGCATCCTCAACCGATCGCCTTGCGCATGGCGGCGGGCACCCTCACCCGATCGCCTTGCGCATGGCGGCGATCTCGGCCGCGTAATCCTTCGCGTGGAAGATCGCCGAGCCGGCCACGAAGGTGTCGGCGCCGGCGGCGGCGATCGCGCCGATGTTGTCGGCGGTGACGCCGCCGTCGACTTCCAGCCGGATCGCACGGCCGCTGGCTTCGATCCGCTCACGCGCCTGGCGCAGCTTCTCCAGCGTGCCAGGGATGAACTTCTGCCCGCCGAAACCGGGGTTCACCGACATGATGAGGATCATGTCCAGCTTGTCCATCACGTAATCGAGATGGTCCAGCGGCGTGGCCGGGTTGAACACCAGCCCGGCCTGGCAGCCGGATTCCCGGATCAGCCCCAGCGTGCGGTCGACATGCTCGCTCGCTTCCGGATGGAAGCTGATCAGGCTGGCGCCGGCCTTGGCGAAATCCGGCACGATGCGATCGACCGGCTTGACCATCAGGTGCACGTCGATCGGCGCCGTGATGCCGTACTTGCGCAACGAGGCGAGCACCATCGGCCCGATCGTGAGGTTCGGCACGTAGTGGTTGTCCATCACGTCGAAATGCACCCAGTCCGCCCCCGCGGCGAGCGCCGCGGCGGTGTCCTCGCCCAGCCGGGCGAAATCGGCGGCGAGGATGGACGGGGCGATGATGGCGCTTTGCTTGCTCATAAGCCGGGAATCGGGAATCGGGAATCGGGAATCGGGAATCGGGAATCGGGAAGATTATGAAGCCTGACGCGGCAAATGCCACCGCAAAGCCGCTTCTGCCATTCCCCATTCCCTATTCCCCATTCCCGGCCCCATCATTTGAATCCCCGTGCTTCCTTGATGCGGTCGTAGGCGGCGTTGATCTCGCTGGCGCGCGACTCGGCGCGCTTGCGCATGTCTTCGGGCAGGTCGCCGAGGCGGTCGGGGTGGTGCTCGGAGATCAGCTTGCGGTAGGCGCGCTTGATGGCGCGCTCGTCGGCGTTGCGGTCGATGCCCAGCACGGCATAGGGATCGGGCCCTTGCGGCGTGCGTTGCGGCGGCACGTAGCCGCCGCCATTGCCGTACTGCTGGCGGCCGCCGCGCGGGCCGCCCGCGCCCTGGTTCCAGGCGTAGCCCTTCATCGCCATCAGCGCCATCAGCTCCATGTCGCTGACGCGCAGCGCGAAGGCGAGCTGGCGCAGGATCGACATCTTCTCCGGCCCCGGGTTGCCCTCGGACAGTACCGTCTCGATCACCACGTCCAGCACCGGGAACGCGTGGTCGCGGCGCAGGCCGACCCAGCTGCGCAGCTCGGCGATGGTGCGGGTGACGTCGAACTCAGGCTGCTTGCCCGCATTGAAGCTGGCCACGGCCTGCGCGCGCTGCTCGGCGGTCAGGCCCATGCGCGTCATCAGCCGCTCGGCCACCGCGATCTCGGCCTCGGACACGCGACCGTCGGACTTGGCCACCGCGCCAAGCAGGGTGAACAGCGGGCCGACGAAACCGCCGGCCTCGGGCGTGGCCTGGCGGCGCTGGCTGTGGCGCAGGTTGTCGAAGATGAAACCGAGCACCGCGCCCACCACCGCGCCCGGCATGTGGCCGACCAGCAGGCCGAAGATGCCGAACCAGATCGTGTAGGTGAAACTCATGGCTGCACCTGCGCCGGCGCGGCCGCCTGCGCGCTGTACCAGCGTGCCAGCGCATCGAGCTCGGCGGCGTTCAGCGGGCCGATCGCCGCGCGCATCACCGGCACGTCGCGGCGGCCGTCGCGGTACTGCTTGAGCGCATCGCGCAGATAATCCAGCCGCTGCCCGGCCAGGTTCGGCACGCCGGGCATGTGCGCCTGCCCGGTCTCGCCGTGGCAGGCCGCGCAGAGGCCGAGCCGGCCGGGCCGGGAGGCAGATTGGGCAAGGCTGGGCGAGGCGGCCAGGCAAAGCGCCGCGATCAGGAATATTCGCATCGGCAACACATGGGGCCAAAGGATGCCAATTCTAGCAGTGCGCCCGATCGGCCCGGCGGCACGCTCCCGGCGCCGTGCCGGCAGTCGCTACAATAGACATTTGCCGCCTCGTGGAACCCGCCGTGCCCACC
Organism: Rhodanobacter sp. UC4437_H4; assembly: GCF_052978425.1. Taxonomy (NCBI): domain Bacteria; kingdom Pseudomonadati; phylum Pseudomonadota; class Gammaproteobacteria; order Lysobacterales; family Rhodanobacteraceae; genus Rhodanobacter; species Rhodanobacter sp. UC4437_H4. The sequence goes on along the minus strand of NZ_CM129673.1, from coordinate 3,038,290 downwards.
ACCCTGCCCCAATCGAACCTGCCTGGCCTCGAGCTGATCCATCGCGGCAAGGTGCGCGATGTCTACGCGCTGGATGATCAGCGGCTGCTGATGGTGGCCACCGACCGGTTGTCGGCGTTCGACGTGGTGATGCCCAACCCGATCCCGGGCAAGGGCGAGATGCTCACCCAGATCTCCAACTTCTGGTTCGGCAAGACCGCGCACCTGGTACCGAACCACCTGCTCGACGTGCCGCTGGCCGAGGTGCTGCCGCCCGGCACCGACCTCAAGCTGTACGAGAAGCGCGCGGTGGTGGTGCGGCGGCTGAAACCGGTGCCGGTGGAATGCATCGCCCGCGGCTATCTGATCGGCTCGGGCTGGAAGGATTACCAGGCCAGCGGTGCGCTGTGCGGCATCGCGCTGCCGACCGGCCTGAAGCAGGCGCAGCAGTTGCCCGAACCGATCTTCACGCCCTCGACCAAGGCGGCGGTGGGCGACCACGACCAGAACGTCAGCTTTGACGCCGTGGTGGACGCGGTCGGCGCCGACCTCGCCGGGCAGGTGCGCGACGCCACGCTGGCGATCTACCGCTGGGCCGCCGCCTATGCGGCCGAGCGCGGCATCATCATCGCCGACACCAAGTTCGAGTTCGGCACCGATGCGAGCGGCAAGCTCTACGTGATGGACGAGATGCTCACCCCGGATTCCTCCCGCTTCTGGCCGGCCGACGAATACCGCACCGGCATCAGCCCGCCCAGCTACGACAAGCAGTTCGTGCGCGACTGGCTGGAGACGCAGCACTGGAACAAGACCGCACCCGGCCCGGTGATCCCGGACGAGGTGATCGCACGCACCGCGGCCAAGTATGCCGAGGCGCTGCACAAGCTGGCCGGCATCCGGCTCGACTGAGGTTTCATCGAGGGGGAACGCTCATGCGCACCATGCAGGACTGGCTCGACAGTTACAGCAGCGACCACCAGAACCCGACCAACCAGATGTTCCACTGGTTCTGCGTGCCGCCGATCGTGTGGTCGGTGATCGCGCTGCTGTGGGCGGCCCCGGTGCCGTTCACCGCGCTGCGCCCCGGTTCGTGGGCGGTGCTGGTGATGGTGCTGGCGTTCTACTGGTACTGGAAGCGCTCGCACCGGCTCGCGGCGGGCCTGCTGATCGCGTTCGCCGTGCTGGGCCTGTTCACCAACTTCCTGTACTGGCGGCTGGGCGCGCCGGCGCTGGCGTGGTGGGCGGTCGGCGTGTTCGTGGTGGCCTGGATCGGCCAGTTCATCGGCCACAAGTACGAAGGCCGCAAGCCCAGCTTCCTCACCGATCTGTCCTACCTGCTGGTCGGCCCGGCGTGGCTGATGGCCAAGCTCTATCGCAAACTGGGACTCCGCCAGATCACATGAATACCGCACTTGCCGTGACCAGCACCCTGCTCTGGTGGGTGCTCTACAGCAGCATGGCGGCGCTGGTGTTCGCGCTGATCGGCTGGTCGGTGCTGCGCTGGACCGAGCGCTGCGCGGTGGTGTTCAACCGCGTCTACCTCGCCTGCCTGCTGTGGACGATGCTCGGACTGTTGCTGGTGTTCCTGGTGGCCGTCTACGAAGGCGCGGTGCATCCACCCTACGGCGGCCTGCTGCACTCGGGCCTGCTGCGCGTCGCGCTGGTGCTGGACATGCTGCTCGGCGCGGTCCTGCTGTGGCGGCTGGTGCCGCGCATCGACGCCCGCCGCATCCGCCCCGGCAGCGCCTGTATGGCGGTGGCCGCGAGCATGGCGATCGGCTTCGGCGTGGCCACCACGCTGGTGTGATCCTCGACCCATGGCGGAGGCGGCCGGCGCCCCCGCCATGCATCGAGGCTCAGTGCAGGCCGAACAGCGCCGCGCCAAACACCATCGCGAAGATGAAACCGATGATCAGCGCCAGCACGATGCCGATCACCATGTTGACCAGCTCGACCACGCAGGCCTTGCCGAAGCCGATCTGGCTGCCGTCCGCGGCCAGCAACAGGTAGTTCACCACGACGGCACCGACGAGGAAGGTCACGATCAGCGACAGCACGCTGCTGTGCACCACCATGCCGAGGATCAGTGTCACCACGAACACCCCGACATAGGTCAGCACCACGGCACCCAACGCACGCAGGTAGGACGGCATGAAACCGACCACCAGGCGAAAGGACACGGCCAGCACCAGCGCGCCAAGCGCGATGCCCACGACGATCATGATCAGGATGGCGAACAGGCCCATGCCGGCCAAGGCGGCAAACGTAGAAGTACCCATAAAATCCCCTGGATTGCGATGGAAGGAAACCGCCCGGAGGCATCCCCACGCCTGGCCGGACGGCCACCCCAGCCTAACCGATTCCCAGCGCGGCGGCAGCGCCCGGGTCAGTGGAAATCGCGCGAGCGACTGTCCAGCTCGCCCAGCCACGCACTCATGTCGGTGAGCCGCCGGGCGATCAGGTGGGCCACGCCGTCGACGCATTCCCACTGCCCTTCCACCCCGAGCAGGCGCGCCTCCAGATACGCGCGCCGTTGCCGCTCGGCCACCTGGCTCCACACCACCACGTTGATCGCGCCGTGCTCGTCTTCGATGGTGATGAAGGTGACGCCGCTGGCGGTCTGCGGGCGCTGGCGCTGGGTGACCAGGCCGGCGGCGCGCACCGTGCTCTGGTGCGCTTGGCCGCGCAGGCTGCGCGAGTCGGCGAAACGCGCCGCGCGCAGGCGCGGGCGGATCAGTTGCAGCGGGTGCGGGCCGAGGCTGAGTCCGGTGCGCGCATAGTCCGACTGCAGGTTTTCCGCCACCGACGGCACCGGCAGCACGACAGCCTCTTCCGCCGGACTGGCGCGCCCGAACAACGGCAGCTGCGATTCGACCCCGGCCACCGCCCACTTCGCGCGATGGCGATGACCCGCCAGGCCACGCAAGGCGCCCGCCTCGGCCAGCAGTTCCTGCTGGCGGCGGTCGATGCCGGTGCGCTCGCACAGCTCCGTCACGTCGACGAAGGCACGCACGGCGCGCGCCGCCGAAATCCGCACGGCGACGTCTTCGCGAAAACCGCGCACTTGGCGCAGCCCGAGCCGCAGCGCCGGCTGATCGCGTGCGTCGTCCTCCAGCGTGCAGTCCCACTCGCTGTGGCGCACGTCGACCGGCCGCACCGCGATGCCGTGGCGCTGCGCGTCCTGCACGATCTGGCTGGGCCCGTAGAAACCCATCGGCTGCGCGTTGAGCAGGGCGCACGCGAACGCAGCCGGCTCGTGGCATTTCAGCCAGCAGCTGGCGTAGACGATGCCGGCGAAACTGGCCGCGTGGCTCTCGGGAAAACCGTAGCTGCCGAAGCCCTTGATCTGCTCGAACAGTCGCGCGGCGAACTCGGCGGTATAGCCGCGTTCGAGCATGCCGCGGATGATCCGCTCGCGGTGGTGCTCCATGCCGCCGTGGCGTTTCCACGCCGCCATCGCGCGGCGCAGCTGGTCGGCCTCGCCGGCCGTGTAGCCGGCCGCCACGATCGCCAGCTTCATCACCTGCTCCTGGAACAGCGGCACGCCCAGGGTGCGTTCGAACACCGCCTTCAGATCCTCCGACGGATAGTCCACCGGCTCCTCGCCGCGCCGGCGGCGCAGGTACGGATGCACCATGTCGCCCTGGATCGGGCCGGGCCGCACGATCGCCACCTGGATCACCAGGTCGTAGAAATTTTCCGGGCGATGCCGCGGCAGCATCGCCATCTGCGCGCGACTCTCGATCTGGAACACGCCGACGGTGTCGGCACGCTGGATCATCTCGTACGTTTGCGGGTCTTCGGCCGGCAGCGTCGCCAGGCTGTAATCCTGGCCGCGATGCGCGCGCAGCAGGTCCAGGCAACGGCGCACGCAGCTGAGCATGCCCAGCGCCAGGCAATCGACCTTGAGCAGGCGCATGGTGTCGAGGTCGTCCTTGTCCCACTGGATGATGGTGCGATCGGGCATCGCCGCGTTTTCCACCGGCACCAGCTCGGCCAGCGGTGCGTCGCTGATCACGAAGCCGCCGACGTGCTGGGACAGGTGCCGCGGCATGTCGCGCAACTCGGCGGTGAGTTTCAGCACCCGGCGCAGCACCGCGCCCTGTGGATCGAAACCGTGTTCGCGCAGGCGTTCGTCCAGCGATTGCTCACCGCGCCAGCCGAAGATGCCGCTCAGCTGGTCCACCTGGTCCGGCGGCAGGCCCAGCGCCTTGGCCACGTCGCGCACGGCGCTCCTGCCGCGATAGCAGATCACCGTGGCCGCCAGCGCGGCACGCTCGCGACCGTACTTGGCATAGATGTACTGGATCACTTCCTCGCGCCGCTCGTGCTCGAAATCCACGTCGATGTCGGGCGGCTCGTTGCGCTCCTTGCTGATGAAACGCTCCACCAGCAGGTTCATCCGCGCCGGGTCGACCTCGGTGACGCCGAGCGCGAAACACACGGCGGAGTTGGCCGCCGAGCCGCGGCCTTGGCAGAGGATCTTCCGGCTGCGGGCAAAGTGCACGATGTCGTGCACGGTGAGGAAATAGGACTCGTACTTCAGATATTCGATCAGCCCCAGCTCGTGCTCGATCTGCGCCCGGACTTTCTCCGGCACGCCATCCGGCCAGCGCCAGCGCATGCCTTGTTCGGTGAGATGGCGCAGCCAGCTGCTGGCGCTGTGGCCGGCCGGCACCAGTTCGGCGGGGTAGCGGTATTCCAGTTCGTCGAGGCTGAACGCGCAGCGCGCGGCGATGGCGGTGCTTTCGAGCATCAGCGCGGCAGGGTAGATCGCACCCAGTGCCTCGCGCCGGCGCAGGTGACGTTCGCCGTTGCGGAAGATCAGCGCGCCGGCCTCGGCCAGCGGCACGCGATGGCGGATCGCGGTCAGCGTGTTCTGCAGCGCCAGCCGGCGGCGCACATGCATGTGCACGTCGCCGGCGGCGACCAGTGGCAGGCCGAGGCCGTGCCCGAGTTGCCGCAGCTCGCGCAGGCGTTGCGCATCGTCCGGCCCGTGATGCAGTTCCACCGCCAGCCACGCCCGCTCGGCGAAGGTGTCGCGCATCCAGCGACCGTGCGCGACATCGGGCTCGCGCCCGGGCAGCCACAGCGCAAAGGTGCCCGGCACGCCATCGGCGAGATCGGCGCGCTGCAACCGGTACGTGCCCTTGGCCGAGGCGCGGCGGCCGCGGGTGATCAGCCCGCACAGCGCGGTATAGCCGGCTTTCGTTTCGCACAACAGCACCAGCTTCGGCCCATCGTCGAGCTGGAATTCGGCGCCCACGATCAGCTTCATGCCGGTGGCGCGCGAGGCTTCCAGCGCGCGCACGATGCCGGCCAGCGAGCACTCGTCGGTGATCGCCAGCGCCTCGTAGCCGCAGGCCTTCGCGCGCTCGAACAGTTCGCGCGCGCTGGATGCGCCGCGGCCGAACGAGAAGTTCGACAGGCAATGCAGCTCGGCATACGCGTTCATGCGAACCAGCCGTGCAGCATCCAGCCGTCGCGCTCGCCCGGCGTGCAGAACGCCCAGCCGCGCTGGCCTTGCGCGGTCTCCACCACGTAGTAGTCGCGGCACACCTCGCCGCCATCCCACCAGCCGGTTTCCAGCCGCTCGGGGCCGGCCAGGATCTGCGGGGCGGGACCACGCAGGGGAATCGGCCGCTCGAACAGCCAAGTCGGTCGCGGCGAGGGTTCCTGCCAGCCGTCATCGTGGGCCTTCACTTTCTGCGCCAGCTCGGGCCGCGGATCGGTGGTGCTGCCCAGCCGATGCACGGCGCGATCGCCCAGCCGCGCGCGCAGGCGTTCGCGCAACTGTTCGATCGGCAACGCATTGGCGGGGCGTTCGTCGAACAGGTCGCGGCCGGCCGGCACGAACGCAGGCAGGTCGCGCGCGATCAGGCGCATGGCCAGCACCGGCTGCGGCAATTGCACCTGCTCCAGTCGTCCGCGTGCCAGTTCGAACAGCATGCCGGCCTCGCGCTCGGGTGCGAGCAGGCCCACCTTCACCTCGGTGTGTCCCTCGCGATGTTCCAGCTGCAACGTGAAACGCTGCACGCCGCCGTCGCGACCGGCCAGGTAGGCGGACAGGTCGGCCGTCATCCGACGCAGCGGAAACACCAGCGCGCCGATGGCTTCGACTTCATGCGTGAGTTCGATGCGCAGGTCGAAGCGGTCGGGTGGCCGATACGCTTCCAGGCCGGCCGGGGCCGCGCCGGTCAGCCGATCCAGCGCCAGCAGCAACTCCGCACCGAAGCGCCGGCGCAGGCCGTCGCGCGGCAGCGCCAGCAACTGGCCCAGCGTGCGGATGCCCATGCCCGGCAAGGCGTCGGCCGCCGCCGCAGGCAGGCGACTCTGCGACAGCGGGATGCGCTGCAGCGCGTGGCGCAGTTGCTCGTCGGTGAGCACCGCCTGGCCGTCGGCGACACCGGTCAGCACGTGTGCCGCATGCGGCGTGGGCGCGGCGCTGATCCGGTGGCGGAAACCCAGCGCGTCGAGATCGGCGCGCAGCAGGCTTTCCAGCCGCGGCCACGAACCGAACAGGTTCAGGCTGCGGCTGACCTCCAGCACGATCGCGTGCGGCAACAGGCTCACCTCGGCGCTGTAGCGATAGGCCACCGCGGCCAAGAACCGATGCCAGTGGTCGACCCGCTCAGGCTGGTACGGCAGCGCCTCGAATTGCGCCAGCAGCGCCTGCGCCACGCTCAGCCGCTGGCCCACGCGCAGGCCGGCCTCGCGCGCGGCCGCGTTCGCCGCCACGATGCTGCGCGCATGCCCGGTGCCGGCCACCAGCACCAGCGGGCCCGCGTCCGGGCGGCGGCGGAGGACACCGTCCAGTGCCAGCTGCGGCAACAAGATGCAAGCCCACAACATGCGCGGCCACCATCAATGCAGCGCCGCGGTGGGCAGCGGCAGCGGTTGCGCCGGCACCGCGCCGCCCCGGCATTTGCGCACCCATACCCGCGCCTGCGGCCGTGCCTCCAGCTCCAGCCGCAACGCCGCCGGCGAGGCATTGGAGAGATGCCGGCGATCACGGAACGCGAAGGCCAGCGCGCGGCCGCCGTCGGCCGCCACCTGCAGGCGCCGCAGCGCGCGATCGTCCGCCTGCCGCGGCCACGCCAGCACCGCCGCGCAGCTGCCCGAGCGCAGGCATTGCTCCGTCGCCCACAGCACGTCGGCCTCGGTCGCGTTGACGATCTCGACCCGACGCATGTCCACGCCGTGCTGGCGCCAACCGGCCACGCAGGGCAGATACGGCGGCGCCACCAGCACCACCGGCCGCGCACCCTGGCTGAGGCGCGCCAGCGTGGGCAGCACCAGTTGCAGTTCGCCCACGCCATCCAGCGGCAGCAGGATTTCCGACAGCGCCGCCGCCGGCCAGCCGCCGCTGGGCAGTACCGCATCCAGCGCGGCCCAGCCGGTCGGCTGCTCGCCGGCCGGCGGCGGCTCGGCCCGGCCGCGCCAGACCCGGCGCGCATCGAGCAGGTTCGACAGTGGCACCACGGCCGCCATCAGCCGCCCCTCAGCAGGCCGGCGAACAGGCCTTCGATGGCGAAATCCTCGGTGGGGTCGGGATCGATCGGCTGGTAACCGGGGCTGTTCGGCAGCAGCCGGATCACCTCGCCCTGCCAGTACAGCCGCTTGATCGTGAAGCGGTCGCCGCCGACGCGCGCCGCCACCACCTGGCCGTGCCGCGCCACCGGCGTGGCGTGCACGCCGACCAGGTCTTGGTCGAGGATGCCCTCGTCGCGCATCGAGTCGCCGACCACCCGCACCAGATAATCCGGCGTGAGCCGGAACAGCCAGCGCGACACGCGCAGGCTGCGCTCGATCCGCGACTCGGAGAACAGCGGCTCGCCGGCGGCGATGCGGCCGACCAGCGGCAGCTCCAGGGTATCGGCATCCAGCGCGTCGGGCGCCTCCACCAGGCGGATGCCGCGCGAACGGTTCGGTTCGATCGCCAGCCGCCCCTTGGCCTCCAGCGAGCGCACATGCTTGAGCACCGCGCTGACGTGGGGCAGGCCCATCGCCCGGCCGATCTCCTCCAGCGTGGGCGGCTGCCCATCCCGCGCCACGCGGGCGCGGATGAACTCGAGGATGTTGGACTGGCGGCTGGTCAGGTGCAGGCTCATGGTTTCGGCATTTTCACCTCAAAAGGTGAAAATTGAAAGTGCCCGGAAATCATCCCCGCCGACCTCAATTGCGCAGCGGCACCCGCGCGCGGTGGTCCGCGTCGGCGTTGCGGCCGAGCACGTCGGCACGTTGCAGGGCCCGCCGCGCGTGGCGCTCCTCGCCCAGTTGCCGATAGACCCGGGCCAGCCCGAGGTAGAAACGCGGGTCGCCGTGGTACAGCCGGATGGCGCGCCGGTAGTGCTGCACCGCGCCGGCGTAGTCGCCCCGTTTTTCGTCGTCCATGGCCAGCAGGAACTGGAAGTACGGATCCTTCTGCTGCACCTTTTCCAGTCGCTGCTGGAAGCGGGCGCGGCGCGCCTCATCGCCCTGGCTGCGATACAGCGTGACCAGGTTGAACAGCGCGCCTGCATGCGTCGGGTCCAGCGCCAGCGCCTGCAGATAGTTGCGCTCGGCGCCGCGCAGGTCCCCCAGGCGCAGCCGCAACACGCCGGCATTGGCCCGACCGCTGGCATAGCGCGGCGCCAGCTGCAGCGTCATCGCCATGTAGGGGGCGGCGACCTTCGGGTCGTCGTCGGCCAGCAATTCGGCGGCGCGGTTGTTGTAGTAGAGCGCCAGCAGGCGCTGGTCGGGAATCGGCTCGGGCTGGTGCCGCGCCAGCACCTCGTCGCGGGCCACGTCGACGGTGTAGCGCATGCGGCCGATGGCGACTTGCGCATTGACGTGGTTGAAGCGGTAGACCACGTTGTCCTGCACGCGCCAGGCCACGACGTCGTCGATCTCCTGCGCGCGGGCCTCCAGCCCGGCCTCGCGCGCCAGCGCCACGGTGAGCAGGGTGAAGGTGAGGCAGTTGGCCTGGCGCAGCCGGTACGCCTGCGCCACCGTCAAGGTGGCGTCGGCGGCGTAGGTCATGCCCAGGCCGGAAGGATCGAACAGGAACGCCACCAGGCGCTGCAGCCGCTGCCGCTCCGACCCGCCACCGCCGGTGACCTGCTGCTGCAGTTGCGCGCGCAAGGCCGGCGGAATCGCCATGACCTGTTCGGGAGGCGGCATCGGCTCCGGCGGCGGCATGGCCGGGGCGGGCGCGGTGGCCACCGACCACGCCAGGATCGCCGCATGCATCCAGGCCACCATGCCGGAACCCTCCACGCACAAGGCGGGAACGTTTGACGCGGTCAGTCTAGACCTTTTCGCACGCACCGAACGGCGCGGTGAATCAGGCCTTGCGCAGCAGCCGGTACGCGGCGGTCTCCAGTGCGCTCACCCCTTCGGCGGCGAAGCCCGGCTGCTCGGCCAGGATGTCGCGGCGCTCCAGCAACTCCACCACCCAGTCGCGGCCGTAACGCTCGCGCACCTCGGCCTCGGACACGGCAAACGGCGGGCCCTGCTTTTCGTGCGGCGGATAGTCGAGCGTGATCAGCAGGCCGCGGCAGCCGGCAGGCAGCCTTGCGTGCAGTTCGTCCACGTAGCGACGACGCAGCTCCGGCGGCAGCGCGATCAGCGCGGCGCGGTCGTACACCGCCGAGCAATCGGCGAGGAGGTCGGCATCGAGCCCGAACACGTCGCCGCAGATCAGCTCGATGTTGCCGGCCACGTGGCGACGGCCACAGGCCGAGGCGGACACCTGCGGCGTCAGTTCGTGTTCGGCGAAGAACTGCTCCACTGCCAGCGGCGACAGCTCCACGCCCAGCACGCGATGCCCCTGCGCGGCCAGCCAGACCATGTCCAGCGACTTGCCGGCCAGCGGCACCAGCACGCGGGTGTCCGGCGCCAGTGCCAGCGCCGACCAGTGCGCGAGCAGCAACGGCGTGGGTCGATCCTGATGAAAGCCGGTGCGACCCTCGCGCCAGCGCCGATGCCAGAATTCGGGTTCCATGGCCTGTCTCCGGTGAACATGCCCGCGCACGGTAACAGGGTGTGCGTGACGCTTCAGCCGTGCCGGACCAGCCAGCGCAGATAGCCCAGATACAGCACGGTGGCCACCAGCGGCAGCGCATGCCAGGCGTATGCACCGGCGCCGCCACCGCACACTTGCAGGCCCAGCACGATGAGCGCGCTGCACAGGCAGGCACCGGGCAGCACGAAGATCGACAGGTTCAGCACCCGCAACTGGCGCGGGCGCAGCGAACGCCCGCTGGCCATGCCGCCGCCGGAAAATGCCACCAGCATGAACAGCAGATACGCCAGCAGCAGCTGGCCGAACACTCCCAGCAAGGTCCATCCCCACGACATGCCGTTTCCCCCTTGCGCGCCACGCCGGCGAAGTATCGCAGGCCTTCCCCGACAGGTGCTGGCGACCGGAAACCGGCGGCAGCAATCGAGCAACTGAAAGATTGCATATCAGGCGCGGCGCGTGCATCATGCAACCTCAAGGTTGCCATTGAGGATGACCCATGAGTTCGTCGACCGATCGCATCGAACAACACATCCTGCTCCGTGCACCGCTCGAACGGGTGTGGCACGCATTGACCGACGCCCGCGCATTCGGCGCCTGGTTCGGCATGGCGCTGGACGGCCCCTTCGTCGCCGGGCAGCCGATCACCGGCACGATCCAGCCCACCCAGGTCGACGCCGACGTCGCAAAGTTGCAGGCGCCGCATGCCGGCACGCCGTTCACGCTGTACGTCGAGCGCATCGAACCGATGCGCGTGTTCGCCTGGCGCTGGCACCCCTACGCGATCGAGGCGGGGATGGACTACGACAAGGAGCCGACCACCCTGGTCACCTTCGAACTCGAAGCGTTGGCCGAAGGCATCATGCTGCGGCTCACCGAGTCCGGCTTCGACCGGTTGCCGGCCGCGCGCCGCGACGCCGCACTGCGCGCCAACGCCGGTGGCTGGGCCATGCAGATGGGCAACATCGAGAAATATGTCGCCGCGCACTGAACGCTCCCGACGCAAGGCCGCCGCGTTGTCCGCCAGCGCGCCGGTGTTCGCGGCGCTGGGCGATGCCACCCGGCTGCGGCTGGTCGTCGCGCTGTGTGCCGGCGGCGCGCTGTCGATTGCCCAGCTCACCGCGGGTACCACCATCACCCGCCAGGCCGTCACCAAGCATTTGCAGGTGCTTGCCGATGCCGGCCTGGTGCAGGACTTGCGCCAGGGCCGCGAGCGGCTGTGGGAGTTCACGCCGGCGCGGCTGGACGAGGCGCGCCAGGCGCTGGACGCGATCAGCGCGCAGTGGGGCGAGGCGCTGGCGCGGCTACAGCGTTTTGTCGAATCGTGATGGCGGCGGGCTGCCGGGGTGCCGCGGTGGATGCAACGGCGGCGTGATGCGCCGAAGCCGGGGCGCCTATGGCGCGCGACAGCTCGACGGCAGATAGGTGGCCTTGAGCGTGGTGCGGTTGGTGCCGATGGCCGACATGCCCTCCGGTGCCGGCGACTCGCCGCAGGCCCAGGCGATCGGACTGTGCGGGCTGCCCTTGACCACCAGCGGCCGCAGGCTCAGCACCTGGCCTTGCAGGGCGCTGTTGATGTTCTTGTCGCGGAAACGGATATTGATGACGCCGTCGTCGACGGTCACCGCGCCCACGTAGTGGCCGATGATCGACCCCGCCGACGGTACGCCGCTGGCGCGGTTGTCCGCGGGGAAATGGCCGAACTGGCGGTAGTAGTCGACGATCTTCGGCTGCACGAACGAGCCCAGCGAGAACGCCTCGGTGGTCTGCGCGCGAATGACGTAACTCTGGTAAGCCGGGATCGCGATCGCCGCGAGGACGCCGATGATGGCCACGACGATCATCAGTTCGATAAGCGTGAATCCGCGTTTGCGTGTCATCCTCAATGCACTCCCACCATGCTGGCGACCGAAAAAATCGGGATGTAAAGCACCGTGACCATGACGCCGATCAGGATGTAGAACAGCACGCGCGAGGCCAGGATCAGGCGGTCGCGCGACGATTCGAGTTGGGCCTGGGCGGTGGTCCAGTGCAGGCGGCGCTGCCATTCCAGTTCCACGCCGAACGTGCCCAGGCGCTCGGCCTGCGCGAGCTTTTCGCCCAGTTCGCCGGCGAGCGGCGTCCCCGCTGGCCAGCCGGCCACCCGCAGGGCCGGCTCCAGCACCGCCGCATCCGTCACCCCTGCCGCCTTGAGCGCAGCGGCAAACTCCAGGCAGCGCAGCACCTGGTAGGCGGCCGCGCCCTTGCCATCCAGCCAGCCGGCACGGGCGCGCCCCAGCGGTTGCAGCTGCGCCATGCGACGACGCATGCGCAGCCATCGCGTCGCCAGCAGCACCAGCACGATGGCCATCACCAGCAGCGGCGCGAACAGGCGGATGGCGCCGTTCGCGGCGATCCAGTCGGCGGCGCCGTGCACGCCCAGCGTGCGGTCGAGGTGACTGAAGGCCGGCAGCACGTAGGTCGCGTAGATGAGCGCGATCACCAGCGCCAGGCCCAGCAGGAACAGCACGTACGAAAGAAAGGTGCGCACCGGCCGCCACCAGTCCAGCGCGAACAGCCGCGCCTCGGCCAGCGAGTGGATGAACGCGGCTTGCACGCCGGCCGCGCTGCCGCCAAGTTCGTTCGCTGCCGCAGCCAGGCGCGGGCCCAAGCCGGCATCGGCGAAGCGGGCCGGGCCGTCCGCCGCATCGCCGCCACCGAGCAGCGCCACGGCATCCGCGCCCAGCACCTCGCGCAACCGCGCATGCGCCGCCGGCTCGTCCAGGCCGCTGGCGAGCAGATGCGCGTACTGGCGCGTCACGAAATCGCGGGAGTCATCCAGCTTCAAGGCATCCATTCGCAATCACCGGCAAGAGGGCGGGAGGTAGTCCACGGGGAGGGTGGTCCGGTTCGCGGCCGTGGCCTCGACCGTTCCGGACACTGGCGTGGCGTAACCGCACAGGAAGGAAACCGTCGGCTCCTCGGCCGACCCCATCAGCTCGGGGCGGAACGACAGCCGCCCCCGCACACCGCCTGTCGCCACCGCGCCGCTGCGGTTGCCGGCCGGCAGCGACTGGCCCAGCACTACCTGCGCCGTGATGACGCCACCCTCCGCCAGTGAGAGGTTCTCCACGTGCGACCCCGCGCGCGCGTCGCCGAGGATGTTCGGGTCGCCCGCCGAGGGCCATCGACCATGTTCGGCGCGATAGACCCGGGCGTTGACTTGCGGGGCCCACGCCAGCGAGACCGCGTCCAGGGTCTGCGCCATGAGCATCACGCGGCTGCCGAAACCCGTGGCGACCGCCACCACGGCCGCCACGATCGCGCCAGCGGCAATGAGTTCCAGCGCGTCGGGCCCCCGCACTTCACGCGTGCGGCCGATCGCTGTCCGATGCAGTCTTGCTCCCATCGTTCGAGCCTAGCACAGCGTCCTGCGGCGCCGGAACGACTGCCTGGCGGCCCTCCTGCGAAGTGCGCGGTGGAAAGTTGCCGCCGCCACGATCACGCGGGTGGCGGCCCCTCGACGCCATGACGCGGCGATGATCCATCGACGACCGGGCATTCACCCGCCCGGACCTGGCGCAGGACGTCCATCTGGCTCTGGAGCACTCCCATGTCCAAGGGCGACAAATCCTCGTACACCGCCAAGCAGAAGCGCGAAGCATCCCACATCGAGGAAAGCGAAAAGAAAAAGGGCAAGTCGGAGAAGACGGCCGAGCGCATCGCCTGGGCCACCGTGAACAAGCGCGATGGTGGCGGCAAGAAGAAGTCGTGAGGGCAGCGGCTACCGACCCCGGTTCCCCACGCATCTGCCGGCAACGCCCGACCCCGCGCGCACCCCACCGGGCTGCCCCGCTATATTGCGTGGCAGGCACAACGGGGAACAATCGATGTCCGATGGCGATGACGAAGACACAGACGGCGGCGAGTTCGGCATGTCCGTCGGCGAGGACGGCGAGGTCACCTTCGTCGGTCGCCCGCCCTGGGGCACCAAGGCCGCCAAGATCCCGGTCAACTCGAAGGCAAGCAAGGGGCCGGTGGAGGACCGCCGCCACATCCTGCACTGGGGCGAGCAACTGCGGCCGATCCTGGCCTCCGTCATGACGGCCATGTTCCAGCTGCACGGCCGCAGCGGGCCGGCGATCGAGAAGGCGCTGCGCGACCCGCTGAAGGGCCGGGTGCAGCGCATCGTCGGCACCGATGCCCACGCGATCGCCGAGCGGGTGGCGAAGGAGATCAACGGTGCCGTGATCAACCTCGTCGCCGATCGCGCCGACATCAACAAGGCCATCGAACACGTTCGCGCCCGCGTGCGCAACCTGACCCGCCGATTGACCGACGACCCCGCGCTCACCGCCAAGGTCGCGAAGGCCATGCGGGAGCCCTTCCCCAACGACGCGATCATGGACGTCTACCTGGACGAGGCGGCGCAGGAACTGCTGGGCGGGACCAGCGACAGCACCGCGATCAAGTCGCAGGTCCAGGACATCGGCTTCCAGATCGTCGGCCTGGTGCAGTCCTGCCGCGCGCCGTGCGATTTCGTGATGATGCTGCACCACGTGGCCGATTCGGTCACCTTCGACCTGTCGCAGAAAGCGGAGCGCGAACAGACTCGCCGCACGCTGGAATGGCTGCGCCGGATGGAAGCCAACGTGCGCGAACCCGCCGACATCCGCTACGAAGCACTGCTGACGCTGCTGGACTGACCGGCGACTCCCGCGCGGTACGGCGGCGAGGAAAACCGGGGGCATACACCACCCGCCGGTCGGCCGTGAGCGCCCAGGGCACGTAACTCTCCGCCGAAGTTCGCGGCAGCACGCCTTCCGGAAAATTCTGCGGAACGAAGCTGCGCGGGTCGCCAAAGCTGCGGATGAGGAGCACGGACATCGACTTGCTCCAGGACAGGAACCACCAGTGGAGACGAGCGGCACGACGCCCGCGGTGGCGCAGTTGGCCGGAATCAAGGCCGCAGAGACAGGCGACGTTACTCGCCAAGCAGCGTCACAGTCACCTCGCGGGACGCATCACGCCGCCCTGGCTTCGTCTCTCTACGGAAAGTTGCTCCCGACGCATTTCCGATTTAATTAGCCACGCCCCCTTTAATTGAAATTAATTAGGCACGTCCCCTTTAAGGATGCTCTGATCAATTACCTTCGAAATGGCCTTCCAGACGGCCATGCAAAAAAGCGTAACCTGCTACGATGAAAAGGTGGTTTTTGGAGTGATCCGTTGCCTTCGCGGCGCCGATTTGCCTCGAACCGCCTCGTTTCCCGCCTCACGGGCGCACCTCCCCTGCGGATGCCAGCAACGTTCGTCGCGCCATCCACAGATTCGATAGCGCGAACAGCGTCAGTATCTGCGCGGTGTTCTTGAGCAGGCCCTTGAAGCGCACCTTCTGGTAGCCGAACTGCTGCTTCACCACGCGAAACGGGTGCTCCACCTTCGACCGCACCGCCGCCTTCATGTGTTCCGTGTGCTTCACCGCTTCCTTCAGCTCACCCTCGGGCATCGCCTTGACACTGCCGCGTTTGGCGGCGATATGCCACGTGCGACCACGCTTGGGTGCGCGCTTCTGCGCCCCTTGATAGCCAGCGTCGGCGTAGACGGTTTTCTCCTTGCCGTGTAGCAGCTTGCTTACTTCAGTCACGTCACCCACGTTGGCGGGCGTCGTGGTCACCGTGTGTACCAGGCCCGACTCCACGTCTACCCCGATATGCGCCTTCATGCCGAAGTACCACTGCTGGCCCTTCTTGGTCTGATGCATCTCCGGGTCGCGTTGCTTGTCCTTGTTCTTCGTCGACGACGGCGCTTGGATGATGGTGGCATCCACGATGGTCCCCTGGCGCAACAGCAGGCCTTTACCGCTCAGGTGCGCATTGACGGCTTCGAGGATCTTCACCGCCAACCCGTGCTGTTCCAGAAAGCGGCGGAACTTCAGGATCGTCGTCTCGTCCGGAATCGCATCCTCGTTCAGCTCCAGTCCCGCGAACCGGCGCATCGACTCGATCTCGTACAAGGCGTCTTCCATCGCCGGATCGCTCAGCGCATACCACTGCTGCATGAAGTGGATGCGCAGCATCGTTGCGGCGGGCATCGGCGGGCGACCGCGGCGACCGGACGTCGGATAGCTGGGCTCAATCAGCGCCAGTAGCGCCTCCCACGGCACCACCTTGTCCATCTCGCCAAGGAACTTCTCTCGGCGGGTCGGCTTCTTCTTGGCGTCGAAACTCAACGACGCGAACGAACGCTGCTTCATCGGGGATGTGCTTCCTGGGACTCGTCGCTATGATGCCGCAGACGGGGAATAAATCAGAGCATCCTTAATTCGCTAACACTTGAGTTAAGCGGCGCCCAGGTTTTCGCACGTCCGCTTGGACGAATAGTTAGATGAAGCTACGCCAAATGCGCCACACAAAAAACCAAGAACGCACAAACCCACACACAACCGTTGGCGCCAGAAACCACACCCACACTCGGTTTGATGCCTTTGCAAATTGTTGGAGTGAGTTCTGAAACTGAGCCAAAAACAAAGGGGTCAGGTTCATTTACTCCACTCGGATTAATGAACTTGGCCCCTTATTTTTGACCGCTACCCCTCCCAAAATAGCCCTATAGTTCAGGAGGCCATGAACGAAACCAGCTTGTCGTCATTGATAATCTTGCCAATCAAATTGGAGAGTGCCCCATTAATGTATTCGCTATTCTGCCCCGCGGTGGGCACCCAGAACTTTGACTGTTTCGAATCGACGCGATAGAAATTTTCATACGTACGCCCATTCTTCACTACAGTCAGTTGCGCCGCACCGTTGGCTTCCTGATGACCGGTCCAGAAACCTTGGTGTAGTTCAGTCTCTAAGGCACGAACGCGTACAGTGACCACTTCTTCCGAACTATCAGCCGAATCTACCACTTTGAATCCTCGATGAGTAAAGCCCTCGACGAGGTGCTGCTTTACAACCGAAGCGATATCAGAATCACTCGTTATCGTTGCTGCCGAAGCCACTCCGTTTCCCCTATGCCCAAGGTCTTGGGTTGGCCTTTCATCTTTGACAATAATGGTGATCGGCAGTCCACGCCCTTCATTGCTGTCGACGTATTGAACTTGAGGCTGAAGATGCACGGTTTGCGCATGGAACATGCACCCACTCAGTGTAGATGCGGCGATCAGAGAAAGACCGGCCAGTTTATAAATTTTGCTCATGTTTCCCCCTTTTTTGTGGAACCACCGATTACAGCACCCGCAAAGAAGTAGGCCACTTTATCCCCCGCAGGACAATAAGCCAGACCCCTTATCTCAAAAAAACCGTCCAAACCTGAACCGCAAAAACGGGGTCAGGTTCATTTCCGAGAGCTAGAAAGTGAACCTGACCCCGTTATCCGCATTTCCAGCCGTAACGCCCCACTTCAAGAAAAATGCAAAGAACGGATCTGTAACGTGACAAGCTTGCACAGATTGTCAGTGACAGAAGCCAGTTTCTTTTCAAGATCTAATTCTAAGCGCGATACGTAGGTGTGCTGAGGCATCCCGCCAGGAACAAAGACCTTGCTTGCCCTAAAGATCGCCAAAAAATCTTCCTCCGTGAGAAATCGAGTCGTTTCCTAAATACGTGGCCGCTATGCGGCCGATTCCAGGAATCGGTACACCAACAAGCAACGGCCCTGCGTTGTTGTGTATCCAACGCTGAGGTAATCACCCACACTTCGAATACCCGCAATTCAAACAAGTCTGGCAGTTGTCCATCAACACCAGCGCCTTGGTATTGCACTTGTCGCACATCATCGAGCCGGGCGGAAAGGTCAGCGTCTCGGTGCCGGTCGACTCGGCAGTCACGCCCGCATCAGCGTTTTTTTTTGAGTCCAGCGCCTCGTAGGCGGCGCGCTTCTCGGCGATCAGCTTGCGCGTGGCCTCGTCCATTTCCGGATCGTGGATCAGCCCGATGTTCTTCATGTGCTGTTCCACCACCGAGCCGATCTCGGCGACGATGCTGGGCATGTAGACGCCGCCGGCCTTGAAGTAGCCGCCGCGGGGGTCGAATACGGCTTTCAGCTCTTCCACGATGAAGGTGACGTCGCCGCCCTTGCGGAACACGGCGGAGAGGATGCGGGTGAGCGCCACGATCCACTGGAAGTGATCCATGTTCTTCGAGTTGATGAAGATCTCGAAGGGGCGGCGCTGCTCGTACTTGGTGCCGGCGTTGAGCACGATGTCGTTGATGGTGACGTACAGGGCGTGCTCGAACAGCGGCGACTTGACCTTGAAGGTGGAGCCGACCAGGGTTTCCGGCCGCTCGACACTCTCGTGCATCTGGATCACTTCGGCCTGCTTGGGCGCGGCAGGGGTGGCCTGCTTTGCGCTGCCGGCCGCATCGGCAACCTTGTCCTCGGGCTTGACCACGTTGTAACCGGTGATCTTCTTGTCGATCTTGATTGCCATGGGATTCGCTTCTTTGCTGGGGCGCGCCGCAATGGCGGCGACGTGTGACATGAAAAACCATCCGGCCCGGCGCGACGCCGGGCCGGATGGAGGTACGGCTTACTTCTTCTTGCTGGCAGTGGACCTCTTGGCTGCCTTGGGGGCGGCCTTCTTCTTGCTGGCGGACTTCTTTGCCGCCGCCTTCTTCGGGGCCGCCTTGCGGGCGACCGACTTCTTGCCTGCCGCCTTGCGGGCGGGCTTGGCGCGCTTGACGGCGGCTTTCTTGACCGCCTTCTTCGCCACTTTCTTCGCGCTCTTGCGCACAGCCTTCTTCGGGGCCGCCTTCTTCACCGACTTCCTTGCCGCTTTCTTGGCGGCAGCCTTCTTCGGCGCGGCCTTCCTGGCTGCAGCCTTTTTCTTGGGAGCCGCTTTCTTCGCGGCGGCCTTCTTCTTAGGCGCAGCCTTCTTGGTCGCGGCCTTCTTCTTCGGAGCCGCCTTCTTCGCGGCCGCCTTTTTCTTCGGCGCCGCCTTCTTCGGCGCGGCCTTCTTCACTGCGGCCTTGCGGCGTGCCGGGGCCTTCTTCGCCGGGGCCGCGGCGGGTGCGGCCGGCGCTACCTCGGGCAACACGGGCAGCACGACGGCGGGTGCCTCGGCGGCCGCTGGGTTGTTGTTTGACTCAAGCTCGTTGTCGATGGACATAACTGGTGTTCCCCTCCGATGAATGTCAGTACGTGCCGTGGCCCTCGGGAAACTGCGCGCTGTTCAGAACTTGCCGTAGTAACCCTCCTTCAAGGCATCGAAGAGGTTGGCGGCCGAATGCATCTCGCCGTCGTATTCCACCTGCTCATTGCCTTTCAGTTCGACAACACTACCGTCCTCCAGCTCGAAGCGGTAGAGGGTGTTTTCAAGGTCCGATTCCTTGACCAGCACACCCTGGAAAGCGGCGGGGTTGAAGCGGAACGTGGTGCATCCCTTGAGCCCCTGCTTGTAGGCGTAGAAGTAGATGTCCTTGAAGTCTTCGTACGGGTAATCGGTGGGCACATTCGCGGTCTTGGAGATCGACGAATCGATCCATTTCTGCGAGGCGGCCTGGATGTCCACGTGCTGCTTCGGGCCGATGTCGTCGGCGGAGACGAAGTAGTCGGGCAGCTTGTGCGCGGCGTCGTCGGTGAACGGCCTGGCCTCGGCGTTGATCAGCGCGCGGTAGGCGAGCAGCTCGAAGCTGAGCACCTCGACCTTCTCCTTGGATTTCTTGCCTTCGCGGATCACGTTGCGCGAGTAGCTGTGCGCGAAGCTCGGCTCGATGCCGTTGCTGGCGTTGTTGGCCAGGCTGAGCGAGATGGTGCCGGTGGGCGCAATCGAGGTGTGGTGGGTGAAACGCGCGCCGGTCTCGGCGAGTTGCTCGACCAGCTCCGGCGCCACCGTGGCGATGCGCTGCATGTAGCGGCTGTATTTCGCGTGCAGCACGCGGCCGGGGATGGTGTCGCCGATCTTGTAGCCGTCGGCCGCCATTTCCGGGCGCTTGCGCAGCATGTCGCCGGTGACGGTGTAGTCGCGCAGCAGCACCGGCGCGGCGCCCTTCTCTTTCGCCAGCTCCAGCGCCACTTCCCAGCCGGCCAGCGCCATTTCGCGCGAGACGTCCTCGGTGAACGCCACCGCCTCGGCGCTGCCGTAACTCTGCTTGAGCATGGTCACGGTGGAGCCCAGGCCCAGGAAGCCCATGCCGTGGCGGCGCTTGCCCATGATCTCGTTGCGCTGCTGCTCCAGCGGCAGGCCGTTGATCTCGACCACGTTGTCGAGCATGCGGGTGAACACCTTGACCACCTCGCGGTATTCCTCCCAGTCGAAACGCGCCTTGGGCCCGAACGGGTCGCGCACGAACTTGGTCAGGTTGACCGAGCCGAGCAGGCACGAGCCGTAGGGCGGCAACGGCTGTTCGCCGCAGTTGTGCGCGTGCAGGCCGTTGCCGTCGAAGGTGTTGATGCCGGGTACCTGCACGTCGTAGACGTCCTCGACGCCATCGGCCTGCAGCGATTGCACGGTGGCGACAAAGCGCTCGCGGTTGAGGTGACGCTTGTAGCCCGACAAGGCGGCCTTCAGACGCGCGGCCTTGTCGCTGTCGGCAAAGCCGATCAATTCGGCGAAACGCGGCAGCGACTCGCCGGCAATCACCAGCTCGTGCTGGGCCCGGGTGGCATAGGCATGCCTGCCGCCATGACCATCGGGCAACAGGCTTTCACCTGCGACACGGCGGTCGCGATAGATCCGTGACGGTATGCCCAGGCGCAGCAGCATGCGCTGTACCGCTTCCAACCGCGGCAGGTCCGACTGCGCCAGGCACACGGACACGCCCTTGGCCTGGCTGCCCTGCACCGAACCGTCGGCGTCGAAGAAGCCGCGCAGGAAGCCGCGATAGGCCTCGCTCGACGCCTGCTCCAGCGCCGGCGTGATCGCCTTGTCGCCCGGATTCATGCCGAACTCGAACGCAAGGTCACGCAGCGCGGCGGACTTCATGCGGAACTCGCCGCGGCCGGCCACTTCCGACCAGCCGGTGAAATCGGCACGGTGCGGCAGCGTCCGGGCGCAGCGCAGGGCTTCGGCCATCAGCGCACGGGTACCGCCATCCACCGAGCCGTTCATCACGGCGGCCTGCGGCCACACCGACAACACCGCGGCCTCGTGCTTGAGCGTGCCGTCACCGACCAGCAGGCCGAGCAGGTAGCCCTGCTCCCCGGTCAGCGCACCGGGCCACTGCGCGTTGGCGCGGTGATCGTTGAGCAGCACGCGGTCGCCAGGCTGCAGCGCGCCGGCGGCGCACCACTCGGTGTCCACGCTCCAGCGGGTCAGGCGCGACACGCGGCGCACGCGGTGGTCCTCGGTCAGGCGCAGGCGGTGGCCTTCCTCGGTCTGCAGCGCCAGCACCGGCTTGGTCGCGGTGCGGAAGAAACCCTCGGCGCCGGTGGCGTGATCGTTGCCGTCCACGCGGGCCATGAAGCCTCGACCGAGCAGGTCACTGACCTGGCGCGGGCCTTCGGCGGTCTGCACCCAAGTGTCGGCCGTGACGCAGGGGTTGGTCGCGCGGATGTGCTCGCACCACCAGTTGTTGTTCATCTCGTTGACCTTGTCGATCAGGATGAACCCGGGCTCGGCGTAGTCGTACGTCGAGACCATGATCATGTCCCACAGGTGCCGCGCGCGGATGTGACTGTAGATCTTGCAGGCGACCAGGCCGTCTTCGCGGTCGACGTAGTTCTCGTGGGTCGGCCATTCGCGCCAGACGACCTTGCTCGGGTCGTTGACGTCGATCTCGTCCTTCTCCTTGACGTGCACCGGGAATACCAGCGGCCAGTCCTGGTCGTTTTCCACCGCGTCCATGAAGCCGTCGGTGATCAGCAGGCTGAGGTTGAACTGGCGCAGGCGGCCGTCCTCGCGCTTGGCGCGGATGAACTCCTTGGCGTCCGGATGGCTGATGTCGAAGGTGCCCATCTGCGCGCCACGGCGGCCGCCGGCGCTGGAGACGGTGAAGCACATCTTGTCGTAGATGTCCATGAACGACAGCGGGCCGCTGGTGTACGCGCCGGCGCCGGAGACATAGGCGTTGCGCGGACGCAGGGTGCTGAACTCGTAGCCGATGCCGCAACCGGCCTTCAGGGTGAGGCCGGCCTCGTGCACCTTCTCCAGGATGTCGTCCATCGAATCGTGGATGGTGCCCGAAACGGTGCAGTTGATCGTGCTGGTGGCCGGCTTGTGCGCCAGCGCGCCGGCGTTGGAGGTGATGCGGCCGGCGGGGATGGCCCCGCGGCGCAGCGCCCACAGGAAACGCTCGTACCAGTGGCCGCGCAGCTCGTCGGTGGCTTCCACGTCGGACAGCGCGCGCGCCACGCGCTGGTAGGTCTCGTCGATGCTGCCGTCGACCGGCTCGCCGGTCTTGGTCTTCAGGCGATACTTCTTGTCCCAGATGTCCCACGAGGCGGGTTGCAGCGGGATGTCCACGGCAGCATCGCGGCCGGTGGCGGGGTGGTTGGCTGGCGCACGCATTGTGCTCATCGTTTTGCTGACCTCTCGGTGTGGCCTCGCGGCCCCCGTTGATTTTTATTGGGATGTAAGGGTGTCGCTCGCGACGCGACGGCGACGAAGATCACGGGCGGGAACGACCTCCCGGCCTGCCCGCCCCCTGGCTTTCCGACAACAGTGGCTCCTCCCCAAGAACGCCGCGGTTGGCACCAGTGCTAGTCTCGGCATTGGCGCTTCAACACAAGATGTTGTGGTTGTTACCAAGGGAGGAAGTTAACCCTGCCGCTCCGGGAAGTAAAGTCCTGCGAGCGGCATCGGCCGGCGGGAACCCGCACGCCGCCGATCGGTCGAACCAGCGCCGAACTCACCCCCGCCAAGGAGCCCCTCATGTCGCCTCGCCATCCCTCCGTGCCGTCGTGGTTGACCGGCTTGCTGGCCGCGCTGGTGATCGCGTTCGGCACGCTGCCGGGCGCCGGCCGCGCCGCCACCTTGCCGGCGGCGATCGACGGCCAGCCGATGCCGTCGCTGGCGCCGATGCTGACCAGGGTGACGCCGGCGGTGGTGAACATTTCCAGTACCACCCACGTGCCGGTGCGCGATGCGTATTTCGACGACCCGATGGTGCGCCAGTTCTTCGGCCTGCCGCCCACGCCGCGCGAGCGCGTGGAGCAGAGCCTGGGTTCGGGCGTGATCGTGGACGCCGCCAGGGGCTACATCCTGACCAACAACCACGTGGTCGCCGGCGCCGACGACATCAGCGTGACGCTGCAGGACGGGCGCAGCTTCAAGGGCAAGCTGATCGGCACCGACCCGGCCACCGACGTGGCGGTGGTGCAGATCCGGGCCAGCGACCTGCACGCGCTGCCGATGGCCGACTCCTCCACCCTGCGCGTGGGCGACTACGTGGTGGCGGTGGGCGAACCGTTCGGCCTGGGCCAGACGGTGACCGCCGGCATCGTCTCGGCGCTGGGGCGCTCGGGCCTGGGCGATTCGAGCTACCAGAACTTCATCCAGACCGACGCCTCGATCAACCCGGGCAACTCCGGCGGCCCGCTGGTGAACCTGCGCGGCGAGCTGGTCGGCATCAACACGATGATCTTCTCGCCCTCGGGCGGCAACGTGGGCATCGGCTTCGCGATCCCCAGCAACCTCACCGCCGAGGTGATGAAGCAGCTGATCGCGCATGGCAAGGTCGAGCGCGGCAGCCTGGGCCTGCAGGCGCAGGCGATCACCCCGCGCATCGCCCAGGCGCTGGGGCTGAAGGAGAGCAAGGGCGTGGTGGTGACCGGCGTCGGCGACGGTTCGGCCGCCGCGCGCGCCGGGCTGCAGCCGGGCGACGTGCTGACCTCGCTCAACGGCAAGCCGCTGCAGAGCGTGCAGCAGCTGCGCAACACCGAAGGCCTGCTGCCGCTGGGCAGCAGCCTGCAATTGGGCATCGTGCGCGACGGCCAGCCGCGCCAGGTCAATGCGACGCTGAGCGCCGAGAAGCTGGCCAGCCTCGACGGCGGCCAGCTCGACCCGCGCCTGGCCGGCGTGCGTTTCAGCGAGCTGAGCCAGAGCCAGCGCGACCAGGGTTGGTACGGCGCCGCCGTCAGTACGGTGCAGCCGGGCAGCCGCGCCGCCCAGGCGGGACTGCGTGCGGGCGACGTGGTGGTCGGCATCGGCAACCAGCGCCTCACCAGCCTGCGCATGCTGCGCGGGCTGGCCGGTGTGCGCCTGCGCCAGTTGGTGCTGGTGGTGGCCGATGCGGACGGCAGCCACTACGTACTGATCAACTGACGACGCGGCAAAGCGACCGCGCGAAAAACCGGACGTGGGTCGCGTGAACGGCGTGTTCGCGCGCACGCTCTGTGACGCATCGTCACGCAAACGCCAGAAATCGCTTGATATTGTGGGTTCAGGCCGATCCAATATCCTGACGGCTTGTCGAACGCGCCGCGCGTCGGCTGCATATCCGCTTTCGATCACGCACCTTCGTCAAGTCGCCAGACGGGTGGGCCGGCCCGATCGGCCAGCTCACCCGCCCATGTCATGAGTTCATCACGCCGGGGTTTCGCATCATCATGTCCGTACGCTTTGCTCGCCTGTTCTGCCTCGCCCTGATCGGCGCCTGTTTCTCCACCGCGGCAACCGCGGCCACCAAGTCCGGCAGCCTGGTCTGGCGCGGCGACGACGCCACCGCCAACGCGGTGATGAACGAGGTGGGCAAGGCATGGACGAAGACCGGCCACGGCCGCATCGAGCTGCAGCCGTTCAACACCGCCTCGGGCCTCGACGCGGTGAGCAACGGCACCGCCGACCTCGCCGGCAGCGCGCGCCCCTCCGACGGCAGCGCGCAGAACGACCGCCTGACCTTCACCCCGGTGGCGTGGAGCGGCCTGGTGATCATCACCCAGGCATCCAATCCGATCGGCAGCCTCACGCTGAAGCAGGTGCACGACATCTACTACGGCAAGATCCACAACTGGAGCGAAGTCGGCGGCCGCAACGCGCCGATCGACGTCTACGCGGTGGCCAGCCCCGGCGATGGCGTGGAGTACAGCCTGCGCAGCCTGCTGTTCGGCCGCGGCAACCAGCCGGTCGCCGCGCCGCGGCTGTACGTCAACACGCGCAAGCTGGAAGAAGGCATCGCGCTGAACCCGAACGGCCTGGGCGTGGCCATGCTGGCCGGCATCAGTGACAACCCCAAGCTGAAGGCGATCCCGATCAACGGCCGCACGGCGACCACGGCGAACATCGCCAACGGCAGCTACCCGCTGTTCATCCCGCTGTACCTGGTCACCAACCCGCACAGCGCCAAGGCCGAGCAGGCGCAGGATTTCGTGGACTTCCTCAAGACCGAGCCGGCCAAGGCTGCGCTGCGTCGCCACGGCGTGCTGCCCTACGACGACGGCGCGCGGCTGGCGGCGATGGATGCCGAGCGCCGCAGCACGATCCTGGCCGAAGTCGGCGCGCGCGCGCGGTCGCAGGGCACGCCGATCTCGGCGCCCGGCGCCACCTACGCGTCCCGCGCCGCCATCGCGCCCACGTCGGAGCGCACGGTGCAGGCCCGCAACGCGCTGGAAGCGCGCCGCGAGCGCGCGGCGAACGATGCACGGCTGGAGCGCGTCAGCGGCAGCGTCAGCAACGTCGCCGTGACCGGCGTCGAGCGCGCCAGCGGCTCGGCCACCACGGTGAGCCAGGCCAACGGCAAGAATTTCCGCAGCGTCAGCGCCGACGCCACGCAGACCCATTCGACGTACAAGGTGGTGCGCGGCGACACGCTGTCCTCGATCGCCAAGGCACATTCGGTCGAGGTGGCGCAATTGCGCGCGTGGAACCAGCTCAAGAGCGACCACCTGCAACAGGGCCAGGTGTTGCGCGTCAGCAAGCGATAACCGGGTGAGCCGCGCCGCAGAGGCGGGCGCCGGCAGGGTCCAGCGTCCGCTGGCGCTGACGCTGGATCTGGACGACACGCTGTGGCCGGTGCTGCCCGCGCTGGAACGGGCCGACCGGGCCGTCGACGCCTGGCTGCAGCAGCACCATCCGGAGGTTGCGCGTGCGTGGCCGATCACCGCGATGCGGCAACTGCGCGCCAAAGTGGCCGCCGAGCGGTTCGACCTGGCGCACGATTTCACCACCCAGCGCCAGCTGACCCTGCGCCATGTGTTCGAGGCCAGCGGCATCGCCGATGCGCCGGTGGACGCGTTGTGGGAAATCTATTTCGCCGCGCGCAACCAGGTGGAACTGTTCCCCGATTGCCCAAGCGCACTGGAACGCATCGCCGCACGCTGGCCGCTGGCGAGCCTGACCAACGGCAACGCCGACCTGCGCCGCATCGGCATCGAGCGGCATTTCCGCCATCACGTCTGCGCCCGCGACCATGGCGTGGGCAAGCCCGACCGCGCCATCTTCCTTGCCGCAGCCGCGCTGCTCGGCGTCGAACCGGGACAGGTGCTGCACGTGGGCGACGACCCCGCGCTGGACGTGGCCGGCGCCCGCGACGCCGGCTTGCGCACGGCGTGGATCAATCGCCAGGGCGAACCGTGGCCACCCGGCATGGGCCCGCCGCCGGATCTCGACCTGCCCGACCTGGCGGCGCTGGCCGACTGGCTGGAAGCCTCTTCCCGCCGCGACTGACGCCGTTGCGATTGTTCTTCGACGCGGGCATGTCCATCATGGGCCATTTCCCCGCAAGGATTTGCCCATGTCCGCCCTGATCGAACGCCGCCCTGGCCAGCGCCATGGCATCCCCGTCGAGACCACCGACGCCGCGCACCTGGCGGCCAGTCGCCGCCGGCTCGATGCGACGCAGCGGCGCTGGCTCGGCGACAGCGGCTTCGACGCGGCGCCCGGCACGTTCGCTCTGGTGCCCGACGCAGCCGGCAAGCTGGCGCGCGTGCTGGTCGGCGTGGCGCCGGCCGATCCGCTGGCCGCGCTGGCCGGCCTGCCCTGCCACCTGCCCGAAGCCACCTACGAACTGGCCGCCGAAGGCGTGCTCGCCGACACCGCGCTGGCCACGCTGGGCTGGGCGCTGGGCGCCTACCAGTTCACCCGCTACCGCGCAGCCAAACGCGCCCCGGCGCGGCTGATCGTGGCGGCCGAGGAACTGGCCCGGCTGGCCCCGCTGGTGGAGGCCACCTCGCGCGTGCGCGACCTGGTCAACACGCCCACGCAGGACATGGGCCCGGAGCAACTCGGCGAGGCGATAAAGACCCTGGCCAAGGCACACAAGGCGAAGCTGCGCGACTGGGTCGGCGACGAACTGCTCAAGGCGAACTTCCCCACCATCCACGCCGTGGGCCGCGCCAGCCATCGCGCGCCGCGGCTGGTCGAACTGAGCTGGGGCAAGCCCGACCATCCCAGGCTGGTGATCGTCGGCAAGGGCGTGTGCTTCGACACCGGCGGCCTGAACCTCAAGGGCGGCGAAGGCATGCGCTGGATGAAGAAGGACATGGGCGGCGCCGCGCACGCGATCGCGCTGGCCGGGCTGGTGATGCAGGCCAACCTGCCGGTGCGGCTGACCCTGCTGGTGCCGGCGGTGGAGAACGCCGTGGCCGGCAACGCGATGCGCCCGGGCGAGGTGATCACCACCCGCGCCGGCCATACCGTGGAAGTGGACAACACCGACGCCGAGGGCCGGCTGATCCTGTGCGACGCGCTGGCCTACGCCGGCGAACAGCAACCGGCGCTGATCATCGACTTCGCCACCCTCACCGGCGCCGCCCGCGTGGCGCTGGGCCCGGATCTGCCGGCCCTGTTCGCCAACGATGACGCGCTGGCCGACGCGGTGCTGCAGGCCGGCAACGCCGTGGCCGACCCGCTGTGGCGGCTGCCGCTGTGGCGTCCATACCGGCGCATGCTGGACTCCCACCTGGCGGACTTCGCCAACTCCAGCGCCTCGCGCCACGCCGGCGCGATCACCGCCGCGCTCTATCTCGAACGCTTCGTCCCCGACGGCACGCCGTGGCTGCACCTGGATACCTACGCCTGGAACGACGCCGACCGCCCCGGCCGCCCCCGCGGCGGCGAGGCAATGGGCCTGCGCGCGGTGTTCGCGTTCCTGCAGGAGCGTTACGGGCACTGAGCCGCACCCGCCGACCTCGACGCCCGACACCCCCTTCCGCCCGGCGCCGTGTGCAGTGGTGCGAGGAAGCCCCGGGGGAGTAACCTCTCGAACGTTGGGCGTGGTCCGAAACTGGTTGCGACATTGCCTGAGGGGGGACAAGGGGCACCAGTGGACGCGCTCGACATTACAGGGCCGAGCCATCACCACTGGGGAAAGAAACCACATGAAATACGACTTGAATCACCTGTCACTGGCTGTGCGTCTCGCATTGACCGCCGGGATGCTCTCGGTCGCCGGCGGGCTGCAGGCCCAGACGACGACCACCAATCCGCCCACGACGGATCAGGCCACGCCGGCCTCCAAGGACAAAGCCAAGACGCTGAACGCCGTGGTGGTCACCGGCTCGCTGATCCGCCGCGTGGACGTGGAAACCGCCAGCCCGGTGGTGACCATCGACCGCGAGGCCATCACCAACTCCGGCAAGCCCACCCTGGGCTACGTGCTGCAGGACATGCCGGCGATCTCCGGCAACGCCACCAACCCCTCCAACAACAGCAACGGCGGCGGCGTAGCCAGCCCGCTGCTGGAAGCCGGCGGCGGCGCCTCGCGCGTCTCGCTGCGCGGCCTGGGCATCAACCGCACGCTGGTGCTGGTGGACGGCCAGCGCATGGTCAACTCGGACATCAACATGCTGCCGCCGGACATGATCGACCGCGTCGACGTGCTGGCCGAAGGCGCCTCCACCGTGTACGGCTCCGACGCCATCGGCGGCGTGGTCAACTTCATCCTGCGCAAGGATTTCCAGGGCGTCCAGTTCAGCCTGAACGACGGCATCTCCAGCCACGGCGATTCGCAGCGTCGCGGCTTCAACCTGACCGGCGGCATGTCCGGCGACAACTACAGCATCGTCGGCGGCCTCGACTACAACAAGTACGACGCCACGCTGGCCTCGCAACGCGACTTCTCGCGGCAGCAGCTGTACCTGTCCAGCGGCACCATCATCGCCGCCGGCTCCAGCTCGATCCCGACCGGCCGCATCCAGCTGCCGGCCTCGATCGCCAGCCAGTACGGCTGCGCGATCAACTCGTCCGGCACCGCCAACGTGACGCTTGCCACGGGCGACGGCTCGAACCTCGGCGACTACCGGTGCCGGCTCGGTTCGGACACCTACAACTATGCCGCGCTCAACTACATGCAGACCGCGCAGAAGCGCACCAACGGCTTCGTGCTGGGCAGCTACGACCTGACGCCCAACCTCAAGGCCTACGTCAACGCGTTCTACAACCGCACCGAATCCAGCGGCCAGGACGCCCCCTCGCCGGTCGGTACCGGTGACGGCCTGATCATCTCCTCCAGCAACCCGATCAACCCGTTCGGCGTCACCTTCAGCCAGAACGCGGTGCCGGGCGACCCGAACAGCGGCTACAACTTCCAGACCCGCCTGACCGGCGCCGGCACCCGCGTGCACAGCTACAAGACCGACAACGCGCAGATCAACACCGGCCTGCGCGGCAACTTCGGCCAGGACAGCAGCTGGATCTGGGACGCGTCGATCAACTACAGCCACAGCAAGCGCGACCAGCGCGACACCAACGAGGTGGACATCCCCGCCCTGCAGGCGGCGGTCGATGCCGGCGCCAACATCTTCAACCAGGCCGACCCGGCGGTGGGCAAGCTGCTGAGCGCCGGCGTGAAGACGCCGATCTATGTCATGACCAACTCGACCAAGCAGGCGCAGTTCGACGCCAGCGGCGACCTGTGGGACCTGCCCGCCGGCGCCATGCAGCTGTCGGTCGGCGCGCTGTACCGCAAGCAGACGATGAAGTACACGGTGAGCCCGTTCGCGGTGCTCGACCCGGTCACCACCCAGTGCCAGATCCTGCAGGAAGCATGCGGCTCGCCCGCCAGCGGCAGCTACAACGTCAAGGAGATCTACGCGGAAACCCTGATCCCGCTGCTCGCCGATGCGCCCGGGGCGCAGTCACTGAACATCGACCTGGGCGTGCGCTCCTCCAACTACAGCACCAGCGGCAGCACCACCAACGGCAAGGTCGCGATCGAATGGAAGCCGGTGGCCGATCTGCTGGTCCGCGGTACCGTCTCGCAGGTGTTCCGCGCGCCGAACCTCAACGAGCTCTACGACGGCCGCACCCTGGTGCAGCCCACCCTGAACGACCCCTGCGTCAACCTCAGCGCGGCCGATCTGGCCCAGCATGCCGCGGCCTGCCAGTACGTGCCGGTCAACTGGGGCGGCAACTCGCCGGCGCAGGTCAACACGTTCTATTCCGGTGCCGCCACCGTGGGCAACTCGCTGAAGCCGGAAAAGGGCAAATCCATCGACCTCGGCCTGGTCTACTCGCCGGAGTGGCTGCCCGGCTTCTCCACCAGCCTCGACTTCTGGCACATCTACCTGTCCGACACGTTGACCGCGATCACCGGCGACCTGGTGGTCAGTTCGTGCTTCAACAACAGTGCCAGCCCGTACTGCGGGCTGATCCATCGCGAGGACACCACCAGCCGCCAGCCGGGCCAGGTGTTCCTGATCAACACGCCGGTGGTCAACCTTGGCACGCTGAATACGTCGGGTGTCGACTTCACCTTGCGCTACAAGGTGCCCCACTTCAACATGGGCAGCGTGGACCCGGGCGACTTCCAGGTGGGCCTCAACAGCAGCTACACCTCCACCTACAGGAACAACGCCACCCCCGGCGAGCCGGGCGCACAGGCCATCGACTACGCCGGCACCTACAGCCAGCAGTTCGGCAACATCTCGCGGCTGCGCGGCACGGTCACGCTGAACTGGAGCAAGGGCAACTGGAACGCCCAGTGGCAGTCGCGCTACATCAACAGCCTGACCGCGCTCAACACGGATGCGGCCATTCCCGGCGTGAACATTCCGATCGCCTCGGTGACCTACCACTCGATCCAGCTCGGCTACGCGGTGCCGTCGATCCACACCCGCTTCGACGTCGGCGTGGACAACATCGCCGACAAGGCACCGCCGCTGATGTATCAGAACGGTTCCAACTACAACGTGGACGTCTCCACCTACGACGTGCTCGGTCGCTACTACTGGGCCCGCGCCACCGTGAAGTTCTGATGTCCTAGCTCCATCGCAGTCGTTGCAAACCCCCAGGAGGGCCGCGGGCAAACCGCGGCCCTCTTGCATAATGGGCGCCGGACACCACCCCACCGAGGCCGCATGCCCCCGCCCCCGCCCGCCGCCGATCCGCCCAGCACTCCGGCCAGCACGCTGGCCGCCGCCATGGCCAGCGCGTGGAATGCAGGCGACGCAGAGCGCGTCATCGAACTGGCGGCGCAGGCGGCGGATGCCGCCGGCGACGACGAAGGCGTGCTCGTCCTGCTCGGCGTGGCGCAACAGGCCACCGGCCGGCACGCACGGGCGGCCGCCACGTTCAACCGCCTGTGCCAGTTGCGACCGGCCGTCTCGGCCTACTGGAACAACCTCGGCGTGGCCTCTCGCCTGGCCGGCGACCTCGCCGCGTCCGGACAGGCCTTGCGTCAGGCCCGGCAGCTCGCGCCGGGCGATGCGGAGGTGCACTACAACCTCGGCCTGCTGTACACCCAGCAACGCGATTGGCCGGCGGCACGGCAGGCGCTGCTGGAAGCGGCCAGTCTCGCCCCGTCATTCATCGAGGCCCGCCTGCAGGCGGCCTACGCCTGCTACGTCTGCGGCGACAACGCGGCACAGGAGGAAATGCTCGACGGCGCCGGCGAGTGGCCGCCGCAACCCGCCGAACAGGCGCTGATCCTGGCCGCCATGTTGTCGGTGCAGGGCGCTTCCGAGGCGGCCCTGCGCACGCTCGCGCGCGCGCAGTTGCCGCCGACGGAGGCCGCGGCCGCTCCGCTGCGCCTGCGCATCGCCGCCCAGCGCTTGGTGTTGCACGAGCGCAGCAACCAGGTCGAACGCGCGCAGCAGGACCTGCAGCAACTGCCGCTGGCCGCGATCGACGCCCTGCCGCCGGACGCCGTGCAAGCGCGCGCCGACGGCTGGCGCGCGCACGCCGCGATGGCCTCACGCAACGGCGCGCACGCCGAGGCAGCGGCGCTGTACCGGCGCGTGCTGGCGCAGCCGCTCGACGACGAGAGCCGGGCCAGCGTCGGTTTCGGCCTCGCCATCGCCTGCGACCGGCTGGGCCGCCACGCCGAGGCATGGGACGCGTTGCAGGCGGCGCACGCGGCGCAACTGGAGATCGCCCGCCAGGTCGTGCCGGAGCGACTGGCGGCGGACAGCCAGCCGCTGCCGCTGGCGGACTGCGTGGTCGAACCGCACGACTACGCCCGCTGGACCGAGCTGCGCGCCCCCGGCTCCATGGAGAGCCCGGTCTTCGTGGTCGGCTTTCCGCGCTCGGGTACCACCTTGCTGGAACAGATGCTCGACGCCCACCCGGATTTCCGGTCCATGGACGAGCGTGCCTACATCCATGAGCTGATCGAAAGCATGGAACGCGTCGGCCAGCGCTATCCCGCCGATCTCGCCTCACTGAGCCAGGACGATGCCGATGCCCTGCGCCGCAGCTATCGCCGACGGGTCGCGCAGGTGCGCCCCGACCTCGGGCCGCGCCGGCTGGTCGACAAGAACCCGCTGAACATGCAGTGCCTGCCGATGATCATGCGGCTGTTTCCGCAGGCACGGATCATTCTCTGCCTGCGCCATCCCTGCGACGTGTTGCTCAGCTGCAGCATGCAATCGTTCCGCTCGCCGGCGTTCATGGTGCTGTGCTCCTCCCTGCCGCGCCTGGCGCAGGGCTACGCGCGCGCCTTCACCCAATGGCAGCGCGATGTCGAGGTGTTCGCCCCGCAGGTGCTGGAGTGGCGCTACGAATCCGTGGTGGAGCAGTTCGGCGACCAGGCGACACGACTGGCGCGGTTCCTGGACCTGGCCGATGCCTCGCCCCTGCAGCGCTTCGCCGAGCATGCGCGCGAGAAGCACATCAGCACGCCCAGCTACGCGCAGGTCACCCGCGGCGTCTATCGCAAGGCGGTGGGCCGCTGGCGCGACTACCGCGAGCATTTCGAACCGGTGTTGCCCGTGCTGCAACCGTGGCTCGAACGCTTCGGCTACGACGGGTAGGAGACGGCCCGCGGGACAAGCGCCTGCGGGCCGCAGGCTCCCGCACGCACGACGACAGGCAGTGCCGCCTTGTCGTCGTGCGCAGCGGGATACTCAGTGCGCCGGGCTGCTCGCGGACGGCGCGGGGGTGGTTACGCTGGCCAGTGCGTGCGGCGAGAACTTGCCGCCGTAAGGCAGCACTTCGCTGGCCAGTTTCGGGTCGGCCTTGATCATGCCGATCGCGTCGAACAGGATGTGCGCGGTCTCCTGGAGCTGCGGGTCCTTGGCGTTCTTGGCGTCCTTCTCTTCCTTCAGCTCGCTCTTGATGCTGCGCTCGTTCGGGTTGAGGCCGTCGTCCAGCGTGCTGCCCGCCTCCGGCAGGGCCGCGTCGCTGCCGTCGATGGCGACGTGCCGCGCGCGGAAGGCGGCCTGCATCTGCTCCTGCTGCTTGCGTTCGGCTTCGCGGGTGGCCAGGTTCAGCGAGATCGTGGTCATGTCGCGCATTTTCTTGTACTGCGCCAGCTCGTCCAGCATCAGCTTCCACGCCGGCGATTGCGCCGCACGCTGGTCGTGCTGCTTGAGCAGCTGCGGCAGGTAGGCGGAGAGGTTCGCCACCGGCTGGTAGTCGGCCGGCGGAATCTGCGTCCACGGCAGCGCGTTGTCGTAGGTCGATTCGCCGAAGTCCTTCTCGTCGCCGTTCTTCGGGAACTCGATGTCCGGGGTGACGCCCTTGAGCTGGGTGGAACCGCCGTTGATGCGGAAGAACTCCTGGATCGTCATCTTCAGTTCGCCCAGCTGCGGCTTCTCGCTGTCGCCGGAGGCGAACTTGTCCAGGTCCACCAGGGTCTGCACGGTGCCCTTGCCGAAGGTCGGCTCGCCGATGACCAGGCCGCGGTGATAATCCTGGATCGCCGCGGAGAAGATCTCCGAGGCCGAAGCCGTGCCGCGGTTGACCAGCACCGCCAGCGGACCGCTCCAGGCCATGCCTGCATCGTCGTCGCCCTGCACCTGGACTTCGCC
The DNA here is from genome assembly GCF_052978425.1 of Rhodanobacter sp. UC4437_H4. Taxonomy (NCBI): domain Bacteria; kingdom Pseudomonadati; phylum Pseudomonadota; class Gammaproteobacteria; order Lysobacterales; family Rhodanobacteraceae; genus Rhodanobacter; species Rhodanobacter sp. UC4437_H4. The sequence goes on along the minus strand of NZ_CM129673.1, from coordinate 3,004,260 downwards.
GTGCGAGCCGCGCACCTGCACCACCGGGCCCTTGTCGATGAACAGGCCGGTCATCGAATCCGCCTCGGCCAGCGAGCCGCCGCCGTTGTTGCGCAGGTCCACCACGATGCCCTGCACGCCTTCCTGCTTGAGCTCGGCGATCAGCTTGGCCACGTCGCGGGTGGTGCTGCGGTAATCCTTGTCGCCGGCGCTGCGCGCGCCGAAATCGGAGTAGAACGAGGGCAGGTCGATCACGCCGATCTTGCGGGTGACAGCGCCGTCCTTGATCTCGATGACCTTCTTGCTGGCCGCGGCATCCTCCAGGTTGATCTTGTCGCGCACCAGGGTGATCAGCTCGTGCTTGCCGTCCGGGCCGACATCGGCGGGCAGCACTTCCAGCCGCACCACCGTTCCCTTCTTGCCGCGGATCAGCGCGGTGACGTCGTCGATGCGCCAACCGACCACGTCCACCATTGCGCCCTTGTCGCCCTGGCCCACCGCCACGATGCGGTCGCCCGGCTTGAACTTGTGCGACTTCATCGCCGGGCCGCCGGGGATCAGCTTGACGATCATGGTGTAGTCGTCGCGCGACTGCAGCTGCGCGCCGATGCCCTGCAGCGACAGGCTCATCGCGATGTCGAAGTTGGCCGCCGCCTCCGGGCCGAGGTAGTCGGTGTGCGGGTCGGTGGATTCGGCGTAGGCGTTCATGAAGGTCTGGAACGCGTCGGCGCTGTTGATCTGCCGGATGCGGTCGATGTAGCCGCTGTAGCGCTTGTCCAGCGTCTTGCGGATGTCCGCGTCGTCCTTGCCGGCCAGCTTCAGACGCAGCCAGTCGTTCTTGGTGCGCTTGCGCCAAAGGTCCTGCGCGGCGGCCTCGTCCTTCGGCCAGGCGGCGTCCTTGCGGTCGACCTCGTAGCTCTCGTCGCGGCTGAGGTCGAAGCCGTTCTTCAGCAGCTCGCGGGCGTAGCTCATGCGCTGCACGGCGCGCTGCAGGTACAGGTTGAAGATGGCGAACGGCGCGGAGAGGTCGCTGTTCCAGATCGCGTCGTCGAACTTGCTCTTCAGTGGCGCGAACTTGTCCATGTCGGCCTGGGTGAAGAACACCTTGTCGCCGTCGAGCATCTTGAAATATGCCTTGTAGATGCGCGCGGACATCGCGTCATCCAGCGGCTGGGCGTCGTAGTGGAAGCGGGTCAGGAAGCGCGCGGACAGTTGCGCGGCCTGGGCCTGTTCGGCCGTGGGCTCCAGCGGCCAGGTGGCCGCCTTGCGCGGCTGGGGGCCGGCACCCAGGTCGGCCGCTGACTGCGCAAAGGCGCAGCTGGCGGAGAGAACGAACAGCAGGACCAGCGCGGGGCGAAGTTTCATGGGTGCTCTCAGGCGGATTCGGTGACGCCGGCGGCATGCGCCTGCAGGTCGGCGTGGTAGGACGATCGCACCAGCGGGCCGGAGGCGACGTGATGAAAGCCCATGGCTTCGCCGGCTTCGCGCAGCGCGTGGAATTCCTCGGGCGTCCAGTAGCGCAGCACCGGGTGGTGGTGCGGCGTGGGCTGCAGGTACTGGCCGATGGTGATCATCTCCACATCGTGGTCGCGCAGGTCGCGCAGCGTCTGCAGCACCTGCTCGCGGGTCTCGCCCAGGCCGAGCATGATGCCGGACTTGGTCGGCACCTGCGGGTGCTGCGCCTTGAAGCGCTTGAGCAGGTCCAGCGACCACTGGTAATCGGCGCCGGGGCGCACCTCGCGGTACAGATGCGGCACGGTTTCCAGGTTGTGGTTGAACACGTCCGGCGGGAATGCCTTGAGCACCTCCAGCGCCCGTTCCATGCGGCCCTTGCCGCGGAAATCGGGGGTGAGGATCTCGATGCGGATGGCCGGGCTGGCATGGCGCACCGCGCGGATGCAGCTGGCGAAGTGCGCCGCGCCGCCGTCGCGCAGGTCGTCGCGGTCGACCGAGGTGATCACCACGTACTTCAGCCGCATGTCGGCGATGGTCTGCGCCAGGCGCGCCGGCTCCAGTTCATCCGGCGGCTGCGGCCGGCCATGCGCCACGTCGCAGAACGAGCAGCGCCGCGTGCACACCTCGCCGAGAATCATGAAGGTGGCGGTGCCGTGGCTGAAGCATTCGTGGATGTTGGGGCAGGAGGCTTCCTCGCATACGGTCACCAGCGCGTTCTCGCGCAGGCGGGCCTTCAGCTGCTGCACCGCGTTGCCCTGCGGCAGGCGCACGCGGATCCAGTTGGGCTTGCGCAGGGTCGGCACGCTGGTGTCGAAACCGGCGCGGTTCAGCGCGATCTTGTCGCTGCCGAGCTGTTTCTCCACCGTGCCGGTGCCGGCCACGACCTGGATCGGAATGGATTTGGACAAGGGGGCGCTGGTTTCGCTCATGGGAGAGGAGTTCAGACCGCGGCGCGCGCGGGGAGTTCGGGAATCAGGGGGGCAGCGGGCGCGGCGACGAAGCCGAACTGGCGGCAGAACTCGTCGGCCAGCACCGTCTCGACGTCCGCCAGCTGCGACGGACCGCCCAAGTCTACCAGTTGCGTGACCGCCAAACCCTTGTAGCCGCAGGGGTTGATGCGTTCGAACGGCTCCAGGTCCATGGCCACGTTGAAGGCCAGCCCGTGGAAACTGCAGCCGCGACGCACGCGCAGGCCGAGCGCGGCGATCTTGGCCTCGCCCACGTACACGCCGGGGGCGCCTTCGCGGCGCGCCGCCGCCACCTGCCAGTGCGCCAGCGTGTCGATCAGCGCCTGCTCGATCCGCCGCACCAGCTCGCGCACGCCCACGCCGATGCGGCGCAAGTCGATCAGCGGGTAGCCGACGATCTGGCCGGGCCCGTGGTAGGTCACCTGCCCGCCGCGGTCGACCGGGATCACCGGGATGTCGCCCGGCGCCAGCACGTGCTCCATCTTGCCGGCCTGGCCCAGGGTGAACACCGGGTCGTGCTCCAGCAGCCACAGCTCGTCCGGCGTGTCGGCGGTGCGGTTGTCGGTGAACGCGCTCATCGCCTGCCAGGTCGCCGCGTAGGGCTGGCGGCCGAGGCGGCGGATGACCAGGGGCCGGAATTCGGGAGGGGGGGTTCGGGATTCGTGGTTCACGACGAGCTTGTGGCCTTGCAATTCTTCTGGTTCAAGAGCCGCCGAACCCATGCGACGCGGAGGCTCGGGACGCGGCTCTTGCGAATCCCCCATCCCGAATCCCGGCCTCACAACGTATACCGGACATCCGCATCGGCGCGCAGTGCGTGATGCGCTGCTTCGTACTGCTCGCGGTTGTCGCAGCGGAAGGTGACCGTGACCGAGACGAAATTGCCGGCGCCGGAATGGCGGTGACGCACGGTTTCGTGCAGCACGTGCAGACCGGCGCGTTCGAGCAGTTGCGGCACGTGGCGGGGCAGGTCGGCGCTGGCGCTGCCCACGGCGGTGATCTCGAACTCGCCGGGGAACTGGAAGCCCCGGCCTTGCCGCTTCGCCTTGTCGAAGTCGATCGGTTGCATCACTTGGCGCTCGGCGCCTGCTCGGTGTTGCCGGTGTCCTTGTGGAACCAGAGCAGGATGCTGTCCCACAGGCGCGAGAAGAAGCCACCCTGCGGCGCGTCGGCCAGTGCGACCAGCGGCACCGTCTGCAGCGCCTGGCCATCCAGGCTGATGCGCAGGCTGCCGATCTGCTGGCCCTTCTTGAACGGCGCGATCAGGGTCGAGGGGATGTCCATCACCGCCTTGAGCTTGTCGTACTGGCCGGTCTTGACAGTGACCAGCACGTCGCTGGCCACGCCGATCGGCAAGGTGTCCGCCTCGCCCTTCCACAACCGCAGCGTCGCCAGCGGCTTGCTGGTGTCGTACAGCTTGTGCGTCTCGTAGAAGCGGAAGCCGTAGTTGAGCAGGGCCATCGCCGAATCGGCGCGCGCCTTGTTGGAGCTGGCGCCCATCACCACCGCGATCATGCGCTCGTCGCCATGCTTGGCGGACGCCGCCAGGCAGAAGCCCGCGTCGGCGGTGTGCCCGGTCTTGATGCCGTCCACGGCCGGATCGCGCCAGAGCAGCTCGTTGCGGTTCTGCTGCTTGATGCCGTTCCACTCGTACGACTTGATCGCCGAGATGGCGTAGTCGTCGGGGAAGTTGTGGATCAGCGCGCGCGACAGGATCGCGACGTCGCGCGCGGAGCTGTAGTGGTTCTGCACCGGATAGCCGGAGGCGTTGGAGAAGTGCGAGTTGGCCATGCCCAACTGCTTGGCGTAGGCGTTCATCAGGTTGGCGAAGGCATCCTCCGAACCGGCGGTGTGCTCGGCCAGCGCGATTGCCGCGTCGTTGCCGGACTGCACGATCATGCCCTTGAGCAGGTCCATCAGCGGCACCTGGCTGCCCAGCTTGAGGAAACTGGTGGAGCCGTCGGTGCCGGCACCGCCGCCGCGCCACGCATGCTCGCTGATGGTGATCATGTCGCTGTTGTGGATGCGGCCGTTGGCGAGCTCGGCCGACACCACGTAGTCGGTCATCACCTTGGTCAGCGAGGCCGGCGCGCGACGCGCATCGGGATCCTTCGAGGCAAGTATCTGGCCGGTGGCGTAGTCCATCAGCACCCAGCTGGCGCCATCGACGTCCGGCGGCGGCGGCACCGGTGCGGCCGGCATGGCCGGGCGCGGCACGGGCGACGGATGGGGCGGGGTCTGCGCCATCGCGGCGCCGACCAGCAGGACGGCAACGGCGGCAAACGGCATCAGGGTGCGTCGAAGAAAGTTCATCGTGTTTTCGAGTCCGGTTTTTCGAGGATCGGCGTTGCGCGCGCCGAAGTGGCAAGGAAGCCTGCGCAAATCCTGCTCAGTCTACCGCGACCTGCGGCGAGGGCAGACCCATGCGTTCGATCCGGCGACTGACTTCGTCGGCGCGATCCACGCTGTCGAGCGGGCCGACCCGCACGCGGCGCAGGCGCTGGCCATGCGCCACGCCGTCGATCACCTGCACCGTGCCGAGGTCGGCCGCACGCAGGCGCCGGGCCAGGCGGTCGGCATTGGACGCGTCGGCGAACGCACCCACCTGCAGGTAGATTCCCGGGTGCCTGCCTGAGACCGCCTCCGGCGGCGGCAGTTCCTGCGCCGGATGCGCCGGGTCGATGCCGCGCACCTCGACCAGGCCGGTGCCCTTGGGCCAGATGCCGATCTTCACTGCCGCGGCATAGGACAGGTCGATCAGCCGGTTGTCGTGGAACGGTCCGCGGTCGTTGACCCGCACGACCACGCTCTTGCCGTTCTCCAGGTTGGTGACGCGCGCGTAGCTGGGCAGCGGCAGCGTGGTGCTGGCTGCGCTGAACGCGTACATGTCGTAGGTTTCGAGGTTGGAGGTCTTGTAGCCGTGGAACTTGTTGCCGTAGAACGAGGCGATGCCGCGCTCGTCGTAGCCGCGCGCCGTGGACAGCACGCGATAGGTCTTGCCGCGCACGCTGTAGGGCGACTTGTTGCCGTAGCGCGAGCGCGGCTCGGCCTTCGGCACCGGCTCGGACAGCTTGCTGACGTCGATCGGCGGCGGCACGCTGTCGCGGCCGTCGCGGTAGCGGCTCGATTGCGGCCGACTGAGGTCGTCGTGGATGCCACCTTCACCCGCGGGCGATGCCGTGCCGGACACGCCGCGATGGCCCGCGCCGGACGACGGCGACGGCCGGCTGCGCGGCCCGCTGCACGCGGCAAGCAGCGCGCTGGCCGCGAGCACGGCGGCGACCGCGGCGAACCTCACCGCGCCGCGTCCGCCTGCGCCACGCCGGCGGCGATCGCCTGCGCCAGCTGTTCGACGGCCATCGCGTACAACGGGCTGCGGTTGTAGCGGGTGATCACGTAGAAATTCTGGAAGGTGAACCAGTACTCCGGCCCGGCCGGGCCTTCGAGCTGCTGCAGGCTGGCGAGCCGGCCGGGGTCGATCCGCTGCAGCGGCGCGTAGCCCCAGGCCTCGAACTGTTCCAGCGGATGCTTCGGCATGAGCTCGTTGAGGTCGCTCGCGTGCGCCTTGGCATCGGGCTGCGCCCGCGCCGCCACCGGGGCATCGCGCTCCCAGCCGTACCCGTGCAGGTAGTTGGCGACGCTGGCCACGATGTCGTCGGCCGAATCGTGCAGGTCGATGCGACCGTCGTGATCCTCGTCAACCGCGTAGTCGCGGATGCTCGAAGGCATGAACTGGCCCCAGCCCTGCGCGCCGGCATAGGAACCGACCAGCGAGTCCAGCGGACCGGCCAGCTTGCTGGCGGGAAGCTCCAGCAGGGTCTTCAGCTCGTCGCGGAAAAAAGGCGCGCGCGGCGGGTAGTAGAAGGCCAGCGTCACCAGCGCATCGAGCACCTTGTAGCGGCCCACGATGCGGCCGTAATTGGTCTCCACGCCGATGATCGCCACCACGTATTGCGGCGCCACGCCGTACTCGGTCGCGATCCGGTCGAGCAGTGCGCGATGCTGCTGGTAGAACGCGATGCCGCCGTCGATGCGGGCATCGGTGAGGAAGATCGGGCGATAATCCTTCCACGGCTTGGCCTCGGCCGGGCGGCTGATCGCGTCGAGGATCGACTGCTGTTTGGTGGCGCCGTCGAGCAGCGCATTGAGCGCGGCCGGGCTCTGGCCGGTGTCGTGCGCCACCTCCTGCACCAGTTTCGCCTGCCCCGGATGGGCGGCCAGCGCGGTGTCCGTTCCAGCCACCCACGACAGCAGGACCAGCAGGCAACAGCACACACGGGACACGGGATGCACGGACATGCAAGGCCTTCGCAAAGGGAAAATCGAGGTCAGCGAGAGCCTACCATGCAAGCCGCGGCGACTTCGGCCCCACGCATGGCGCGCGCGGGGCGCGATTCAGATGTGGCTCTTGCGATTGGCATGGATCGACATCAGCACGCCGAAACCGGTCAACAGCGACACCGCCGACGTGCCGCCGTAACTGATCATCGGCATCGGCACGCCGACCACCGGCAGCATGCCGGCCACCATGCCGCCGTTGACGAACACGTAGACGAAGAAGCTCATGCCGATCGCGCCGGCGAGCAGGCGCGAATACGTATCGCGCGCCTCCATCGCGATCCACAGGCAGCGGCCGATGATGAACGCGTACAGCGCGATCAGCGCGCACACGCCGACCAGGCCGAACTCCTCGGAGAACACCGCGAAGATGAAATCGGTGGTGTGCTCGGGCAGGAAATCCAGCCGCGACTGCGTGCTGTGCAGCCAGCCTTTGCCGAACACGCCGCCGGAGCCCACCGCGATCTGCGACTGGATGATGTGCCAGCCATTGCCCAGCGGATCGGATTCGGGATTGAGCAGGGTCAGCACGCGATCGCGCTGGTACTGGTGCAGGAAGTGCCAGCCGATCGGGATCATGCCCACCACCGCGCCCACCAGCAATCCGATGCGCCACCACGCCATGCCGGAGAGGAACAGCGCGAACGCGCCGGCCGTGGCCACCAGCACCGCCGTGCCCAGGTCCGGCTGTTCGGCGATCAAGGCGGCAGGAATGGCGATCAGGATGCCGACCACCGCGATGTCCTTCCAGCCCGGCGGCAGCTGCCGCGGGTGGAGGTACCAGGCCACCATCATCGGCGTGGTGAGCTTGAGCAGTTCGGACGGCTGGAAACGCATCACGCCCAGATCCAGCCAGCGCATCGAACCGCGCCCTTCACCGAGGATCGCCACCACCACCAGCAAGGCGACGCTGACGGCGTAGAGGCCCGGCGTCCAGCTGCGCAGCACCGGGGGTGGAATGCGCGAGACCAGCAGCAGCAAGGCGCCGCCCAGCACGAAGCGCGCGGCCTGGCCGCCGACCAGGGCAAAACTTCGGTCGCCCGCGCTGTACAGCGTGGACAGGCCGATCAGGGCCAGCACGAACAGGCCGGCGGCCAGCGGCAGGTCGATCCGGCGCCGGGTCATCACCCGGTGCGCGAAGCGGCGCATGCGCGCGCGCAGCACGCCGATCATGGTTGCACCTCGCTGCTGGCGGACACGGGCACGTCCTCGACGACCGAGCCGGCCGGTGCCGGCGCGGCGGATGGGAGCGGTGCGGCATCCGGCAATCGCTCGGCGCCGGGCAGCACGCCCTGGTGGGTGGCCAGCCACGCATCGAGAATCTTGCGCACGATCGGCCCCGCCGCCGAAGCGCCCCAGGCGCCCTGCTCCAGCACCACGGCTACGGCGATCTGCGGGTGGTCGGCCGGCGCGTAGGCGATGAACCAGGCGCGATGGCGGGTGGCCAGATACGCGGTGTTGCGATTGGTGTCGTACGCGTCGCTGGTGCGCGAGTAGCGCTCGGCGGTGCCACTCTTGCCGGCGATCGCGTAGGGGAAGCCGTCGTTCAGGCCCTTGCCGGTGCCTTCGGTGATCACCGCGCGCATGCCCGCGTTGATCACCGCCCAGTCGCCGCGCTGGCGGATCAACGTGGCGCCCGGCGGATTGGGCAGCGGCTGGCGCTGCGCCTCGCCGACCGTGCTGGTGGCCATGCCCAGCCGCGGCAGGTACGGCACGCCACCGCCGGCCAGGGTCGCCACCGCATGCGCCAGTTGCAGCGGGGTAACCGCCCAGTAACCCTGGCCGATGCCGGCGATCACCGTTTCGCCGGGATACCAGGGCTGCTTGCTGTTGGCCGCCTTCCACTGGCGCGAGGGCAGGATGCCGTCGGATTCGCCGATCAGGTCGATGCCGGTCTCGCGGCCGAAGCCGAAGCGACTCATCCACTGGCTCAGCCGGTCGATGCCCATGTCCAGCGCCAGCTTGTAGAAATACGTGTTGGTCGACTTCTCGATCGCGGTGACCATGTCCACCGTGCCGTCGCCGCCGCGCTTGTCGTCGCGGTAGCAGCGCGTCTGCCCCGGCAGGCAGAACTGACCGTTGGAGAACACCGTGTCCGACGGCTTGCGCAGGCCCAGCTCCAGCCCGCCGAGTGCAAGGAACGGTTTCACCGTCGAGCCCGGCGGATAGACGCCCCGCAGCGCGCGGTTGTACAGCGGCTTGTCCGGGTCGGTGGTCAGCGCGCGGTAGTCGGCCTGGCTGATGCCGTTGACGAACAGGTTGGGATCGAACGTGGGCACGCTGACCATCGCCAGCACCTGGCCGTTGCGCGGATCGATCGCCACCGCCGCGCCGGGACGGCCCTCGAATGCCGCCTCGGCCGCCTTCTGGATGCGCGCGTCGATGCTCAGGTAGAGGCTGCGGCCGGGCGTGGGCGCATGGGTTTCCAGCACGTGCTGGGTGCGGCCATCGGCGTTGACCTCCAGCAATTCGTAGCCGGGCTTGCCGTGCAACACGTCCTCGTAGGAACGCTCCACGCCGCTGCGCCCGACATGGCTGGTGCCCTGGTAGCGATCCGCGTCCAGCCGCTGCAGGTCGTCGGCGTCGATGCGCCCGACGTAGCCGACCACGTGGGCGAACAACGGGCCGAACGGATAATGCCGGGTCAGGTAGGGCACCACGTCGACGTTGGGAAAGCGCCAGCGATTGACCGCGAAACGATCGATCTCGTCTTCGGTCAGGTGCATCTTCAGCGGCACGCTGTCGAAACGCCGGCTCTGCCGCAACTGCTTGTTGAACGCGTCGATGTCGTCCTGGTCCAGCGGCACCACCTGGCCCAGCCGCGCCAGCAGAGCGGGCATGTCCTTGACCTGCTCGGGCACCACTTCCAGCCGGAACGCCGGCACGTTGTCGGCCAGCACCACGCCGTTGCGGTCGTAGATCAGGCCGCGCGCCGGCGGGATCGCGCGCGGCTTGACCCGGTTGTTGGTCGAGCGGGTGGCGAACTCGTCGTGTCGCGCGACCTGCAGCACCACGTAACGCCCGACCAGCCCGCCCAGCCCCAGCAGGATCAGCACGAAACCCACCAGCGCGCGTCGACGGAACAGCGCGGTCTCGTCACGGACGTTCTTGAGCGCGCGGCGACTCTTCATCTCACCGGCTCATGCTTCATTGGATCCGCAGCCGCGCGCGCAGGTCGTCGAGCAACAGGAACAGGAACGGCCACAACGCCGCGCCGACGAAGGGGGAAATCCACCAGCTCGCCGGCGGCAGCGAAGCGCCGGCCAGCATGCGCACCAGCAGCAGCAGGAAGCGATCGTTGAGCAGCAAGGCCAGCACCGCCAGCGCCTGCTGCCACATCGGGAAGAAGCGCAATCGCGAACGGAATCGCACGGTGATGAAGACCAGCGCGCACAGCCGCAGCGCCTGCTCGCCGAGCAGCACGCCGTCGAGCAGGTCCGCAAGCAATCCCACGCCGAAGGCAAGGCCCAGGCTCACCCGGTCTTCCGCTTCCAGCGCCCAGTACAGCAACACCAGCGCCGGCCAATACGGCTTGAACGGCTCCAGCACGCCTGGCAGCGGCACCAGCATCAGCAGCAGCGCCGCGGCCAGCGTGCCGACGAACCACCACTGGCTCAGCCGCGCGCGACTCATCGCGGTACCCCGCCGGCCTGACCCGGGCGCACCGCCGGCGCGGCCACGCTGGCGGAAGCGGCCGGCGCCAGGACCTGCGGCGGACCTGCCGGAACGGGCAGGTCGGGCGGCCCCTTGGGTTCGGCCTGGTCGTGCAGCAGCAGTACATCGGTGCTGCGATCGAGGTCCGCCGCCGGCGTGGCCAGGGCGACCTGGAACATGCCGGTCGGCGCCGGCGCCACGCTGTCGATCCGGCCCACCGGGAACCCCGGCGGAAAACGGCCGCCGATGCCCGAGGTGAGCAGCTTGTCGCCAGCGCGCACGTCAGCCGCCAGCGGCAGGTTGGGCAGGCTCAGCTGGTCGCCGTCGCGCGAACCGTAGGCCACCGTGCGCAAGCCGGTACGCGCGATCGTCACCGGGATCGCATGCGAGGGGTCGGTGATCAGCATCACCACGGCAGTGTGCGGCAGCACGGCCTTCACCTGGCCCATCACGCCGTGGGCATCGATCACCGGCTGTCCGGGCTCGACGCCGTCGCGCGAGCCCATGTTCAAGGTCAGCTCATAACGGTACGCGCCGAGATCCACGCCGATGACCCGCGCCAGTTGCACGTTGAGCTTCAGGCTGTGCTGGGTATCGAGCAGCCGCCGCAGCCGTTCGTTCTGCTCGGCGACCGCGGCCATGCGGTTCAACTTGGCGTTGGCCAGCAGCAGGTCTTCGCGCAGGCGCTGGTTCTGCGAGGTCAGCAGCTGGCGATCGGCAAACGCGACGCCGAGGGTGTGCACCCCGGCCGCAGGCAGGCCGGCCAGCCGATAGACCGGCTCGACCACCGCCGAGGCGGCCGAGCGCAGCTGCCACAGCCAGCCATTGCGCTGGTCAAGCACCATCAGCACCACCGCCAGCGCCAGATAGACGATCAGCCGCAGCGTGCCGGCCGCGTTGCCGGCAAACAGGGGGGAAGAACCTTCGCGTGCGCGCGCCATCGCGGCCCCCGTTGCCGCGCGCTATTCGGGCGAGAAGAAGTCGCTGCCATGCTGATCGATCAGCTCCAGCGCCTTGCCGCCGCCGCGCGCCACGCAGGTCAGCGGGTCGTCGGCCACCTGCACGTGCAGGCCGGTTTCCTCGGAGATCAGCCGGTCCAGGTCGCGCAGCAGCGCGCCGCCGCCGGTGAGCACGATGCCGCGCTCGGCGACGTCGGAGCACAGTTCCGGCGGAGTCTGTTCCAGCGCCGACTTAACCGCCGCCACGATGCCGGCCAGCGGCTCGTGCAGCGCCTCGAGGATTTCGTTGGAGTTGATCGTGAACATGCGCGGCACGCCCTCGGCAAGGTTGCGCCCGGAGATCTCGATCTCCTTGACGTCGTCCTGCGGGAACGCGCAGCCGATCTGCAGCTTGATCCGCTCGGCGGTGGATTCGCCGATCAGGGTGCCGTGGTTGCGGCGCACGTAGTTGATGATCGCCTCGTCGAAACGATCGCCGCCGACGCGGGCGGACTGCGAGTAGACGATGCCGTTGAGCGAGATCACCGCCACCTCGGAGGTGCCGCCGCCGATGTCCAGCACCATCGCGCCGCGCGCCTCGTGCACCGGAATGCCGGCGCCGATCGCCGCAGCCATCGGCTCTTCGATCAGGAACACGTCGCGGGCACCGGCGCCTTCGGCCGATTCCTTGATGGCGCGGCGCTCGACCTGGGTCGAGCCGCACGGCACGCACACCAGCACGCGCGGGCTCGGCCGCAGGAAGCGCGACTTGTGCACCTGCTTGATGAAGTGCTGCAGCATCGCCTCGGTCATGGTGAAGTCGGCGATCACGCCGTCCTTCATCGGGCGCACCGTGGCGATGTTGCCCGGCGTGCGGCCCAGCATGCGCTTGGCGTCGCCACCCACCGCCGCGATCGTGCGCGGACCACCGGGGCCGCGGTCCTGGCGAATCGCCACCACCGAAGGCTCGTTCAACACGATGCCCTGACCACGCACGTAGATCAGCGTGTTGGCCGTGCCGAGGTCGATGGAGATGTCGTTGGAAAAGATGCCGCGGAACTTCTTGAACATGGGTCCGCCGTGGGTCGGCCAGGCTAAACAGACAAGCTCGCCAGTCTAGTCAGGCCCACCGTTCCACGCAAGGAAAAACACGTTAAGAAACCCTTGTGCAACACGGCCATAAGCGATTTTCCTGTGCCGTGGACTGAACTGCGAAGCAGGTCGCGAAGTCGCCAGCGCGGACGGATGGCGGTACGATGGCGGCCTTTGGCTGCAGGGACCGATTCTGCCCGTCCGGGCACGCGCCCGCAGCCTCCCATCTCAAATCGGGGTTTTCTCGCATCATGCCTGCCGTCATCTGCGGATCGCTCGCCTACGACACCATCATGGTGTTCCAGGATCAGTTCAAGAACCACATCCTGCCCGACCAGATGCACATCCTGAACGTGTCGTTCCTGGTGCCGGCCATGCGGCGCGAGTTCGGCGGCTGCGCCGGCAACATCGCCTACAACCTCAAGCTGCTGGGCGGCGACCCGCTGCCGGTGGCGGCGGTGGGCCAGGATTTCGCGCCCTACCGGCAGCACATGCAGGACTGCGGCATCCGGCTCGATGGCGTGCGCGTGTTCGAGGAGCAGTTCACCCCGCAGTGCTTCATCACCACGGACCTGGACAACAACCAGATCACCGCCTTCCACCCCGGCGCGATGTCCAGTGCGCAGGAGAACCACGTCCGCGACATCCCGCAGATCGACTTCGCGATCGTGGCGCCCGATGGCCGCGAGGCGATGCTGCAACACGTCGACGAATTCGCCGCGCGCGGCGTGCCGTTCATCTTCGATCCCGGCCAGGCGATGCCGTTGTTCAACGGCGACGAGTTCCGCTCGATGATCGCCAAATCGACTTACGTGATCGTCAACGACTACGAATCCCAGTTGCTGCAGACTCGCACCGGCTGGAGTGCGGCGGAGATCGCCAGCCATGTCACCGCCTACATCGTGACCCAGGGTCCACGCGGTTCGGTGATCCACGTGGGCGAGGAGAGCCACCACATTCCGCCGGCGCGCGAGCGCGTCATCGTCGATCCGACCGGCTGCGGCGACGCCTACCGGGCCGGCCTGATGTTCGGCATCATGCATGGCAAGGACTGGCCCACCACCGGCCGGATCGCCTCGCTGATGGGTGCGCTGAAGGTCGAGCACCCCGGCACCCAGAACCAGCGTTTCAACTACGCCGAGTTTGCCGCGGAGTTCGCCGACCAGTTCGGATACGCACTGGACTGAGTGGAAGTCAGCTCGCGGGAAAGCCCATCGTGGCCTGCACCGCCGCTTGCCAGCCGCTGTAGAGGCGCTCGCGACGGGATGCCTCCATCGCGGGATCGAAGCGGCGATCCTGCTGCCACAACCGCGCGATCTGCTCGCGGCTGTCCCAGACGCCGACCGCCAGGCCGGCCAGATAGGCGGCGCCCAGCGCGGTGGTTTCGGTAATCCGGGGCCGCAGCAGCGGCACGCCGAGCATGTCGCTCTGGAACTGGGCCAGGAAATCGTTGCCGATGGCGCCGCCGTCGGCGCGCAACTCCTTCAGCGCGATGCCGGCGTCGGCCTCCATCGCGGCCAGCACGTCGCGCGTCTGGTAGGCCATCGACTCCAGCGCCGCGCGTATCAGGTGCTCGCGGCTCGTGCCGCGCGACAGGCCGAAGATGGCGCCACGCACGTCGGCGTGCCAGTACGGTGCCCCCAGCCCGGCGAAGGCGGGCACCAGATACACACCTTCGGTGGAATCCACGCTGTCGGCGCAGGCTTGCGATTGCTCGGCCCGGTCCAGCAGGTGCAGGCCGTCGCGCAACCATTGCACCACCGAACCGGCCACGAAGATGCTTCCTTCGAGCGCGTACTCCACCTTGTCGCCCAGCTTCCAGGCCAGCGTGGTCAGCAGGCCATGCTGCGACGGCACCGCGGAGTGGCCGGTGTTCATCAGCATGAAGCAGCCGGTGCCATAGGTATTCTTGGCCATGCCCGGCTCGAAGCATGCCTGGCCGAACAGGGCGGCCTGCTGGTCGCCTGCGATGCCGCAGATCGGCACGTCGCGACCGAAAAAATACTTCGGCTCGATGCGCCCGTAGATCTCGCTGCAGCCGCGCACCTGCGGCAGCATCGAGGCGGGCACGCCGAACAGGGCCAACAGGTCGTCGTCCCAGCATTGCCGATGGATGTCGTACAGCAGCGTGCGCGAGGCATTGGTCACGTCGGTGACGTGGGTGCGACCGCCGGTGAGGTTCCACACCAGCCAGCTGTCGATCGTGCCGAACAGCAGTTCACCGCGCTGCGCCCGTTCGCGCACCCCGCTGACGTGCTCGAACAGCCATTTCAGCTTGGTCGCGGAAAAATAGGCGTCCAGCAGCAGACCGGTGCGCTCGCGCACCAGCGCGTCGACGGCCTCGCTGCGCATGGACTCGCACAGTTTCGCCGAATGCCTCGACTGCCACACCAGCGCGTTGTACACCGGCTCGCCGGTAGCACGATCCCAGACCACGGTGGTTTCGCGCTGGTTGGTGATGCCGATACCGGCCACCGCCGACGCCTCGATCCCGGCCTTGTGCATCGCTTCCGTCAGGGTGACCTGGACGCTGGTGAGAATGTCGCGCGGGCGATGCTCGACCCAGCCTGAGCGCGGAAAGATCTGCTCGAACTCGCGCTGTGCCGAAGACACCACGCAACCTTGCGCGTCGAAGACCATCGCGCGTGAACTGGTGGTGCCCTGGTCGATGGCGACGACGAAGTGTGCTTTCCCGCTCATGCCGATTGTGCCTCTGCTCTCTCCGCGGTTGCACCCACCAGCATCGGAACCATCCGCGCCACGTAAGCGTGCACCCGGTGGTGTTCCACCGGACTCAGGCGCAACCCGAGCTTGGTACGGCGCCACAGCACGTCGTCGCCGCTGCGCGCCCATTCCGCGCGGATGAGATAATCCAGTTCGAGCTGGTAGAGGTCGGCGCCGAAGTGCTCACCCAGATCGCCCATGGCGCACGCTTCGCCGAGCAGGGTTTCGGTGCAGGTGCCGTAGTGCCGGAACCAGCGATGCGCGAGCGAGGAAGGCAGCCAGGGCCAACGCTGCGACCAGGCCGCGAGCAGCCGTTCGGCATCGGCAAAATCGCCGCCTGGCAAGGGATCGCCTTGGGCAGTCCATGCCGACCGCTCGGGCCACAAGACCTCAGCCAATTGATCCACCGCTTCCTCGGCAAGTCGCCGGTAGGTGGTGATCTTGCCGCCGAAGACATTCAGCAGCGGGGCGCCCTGTTCGTGGTCCAGCGTGATGCGATAGTCCCGGCTGACCGTGCTGGCGTTGCCATCCTCATCCAGCAGCGGCCGCACGCCGCTGTAACTCCACACGACATCCTTCGGCTGCACCGGCGTGCGGAAGTAGCGATTGACGGCGTCGCACAGGTAGCGAACCTCGCCAGCGTCGATCACGACGTTCGCGGGGTCGGCGGCATAGTCGAGATCGGTGGTGCCCACCAGGGTGTAGTCGTCCTCGTAGGGGATCGCGAACACGATGCGTCGATCGGGCTGCTGGAAGATGTAAGCGTGGTCGTGTTCGAACAGCCGCGGCAGCACGATGTGGCTGCCCTTCACCAGCCGCACGCGTGGATGCCGATCGCGGCCCAGCACGTCACCCAGGAAGCGCCCGGCCCACGGGCCGCACGCATTGACCAGCACCTTCGCACGGCAGCTGTCCATCAGCCCGTCGGGGCCAAGCAGCTGAGCCTGCCACACGCCATCCTCGACGTGCGCGGAGACGCAGCGCGTGCGCACCCGGACATCGGCCCCGAGCCGGTGCGCATCCATCGCGTTGAGCACGACCAGGCGCGCGTCCTGCACCCAGCCATCGGAGTACACGAAACCGCGTGTGTACGTGTTTTTCAACGGCGCGCCGCTGACATGGCTGCGCAGATCCACCGCGCGCGAATCGGCCAGCGTCCGATGGCCGGCACCCAGGCTGTCATACAGCAACAGGCCGAGCCGGATCATCCAGGCCGGGCGCAGGTGCGATTCGTGCGGCAGGACAAACAACAGCGGCCAGGCAATGTGCGGTGCCAGCCGCATGACCACCTCGCGCTCGGCCAGCGCCTTCGCCACCAGCCGGAATTCGTGCTGTTCCAGGTAACGCAAGCCGCCATGGATCAGCTTGGTGCTTGCACTGGAGGTGTGCCCGGCCAGGTCGTCCTGCTCGCAAAGCGTCACCGAAAGTCCGCGGCCTGCCGCATCACGTGCCATTCCCGCCCCATTGATGCCGCCACCGACTATCAGGATGTTCGTGTCATGCCCCGCCATCATCGCCCTCGCCTGCGCCGAGCCGGCAACCCCACGACACGCTAACACGCCGCCCCTGCAACCAGTCGGCCCGTGTCATGGAACGGCCTTCCCGGCACAGCTTTGCTCCTGTTTTGCCAGGAACGTAGCGGGTTGATCGCGGGATGGGCGGCGCTTGCCACCCGAGCGCAGGTCCACCTCGAGAACGAACTCCCTGGCGGTGACCTGTTGCAGGTTGCGGGCGGCGGTGGCGGCGGCAGAAAAGAAAAACCCCCACCGTTGCCGGTGAGGGTGTTTCGGGATAAAGCCCCTGGCGGTGACCTACTCTTGCATGGCAAAGCCACACTACCATCGGCGCATGCGCGTTTCACTTCTGAGTTCGGGATGGGATCAGGTGGGACCACGCCGCTATGGCCGCCAGGGAAGGGGTGGGAGCAGCGCGCGTGCGCCAGCTCCACGTTTCTGAAGAGGCGGCCCTGACGGACGGCTCTTCCGCGAAAGATCCCTCGAGGTGTTGAAGAGTCCGCCATGGATGGCGGGGTGTTGACTCTTCTTTCCGTGAGAGGGATCTCACGTGAGATAAATCGTAAACGAGTGACAAGCGTCGAGGTGAAATTCAACCGTTTCGAGACAGTGCTCGAGGCGGCTCCTTTGAAGAGTCCGGCCAGGGATGGCCGGTGGCTCCGCAGAGGGACCTGCGTCAAACAAAGCCACTTGGGGTTATATGGTCAAGCCGCACGGCTCATTAGTACAGGTAAGCTCAACGCATTGCTGCGCTTCCACATCCTGCCTATCAACCACCTGGTCTTGATGGTGCCTTCAGGAGAGTCAAGCTCTCGGGAGATCTCATCTTGGGGCGTGCTTCCCGCTTAGATGCTTTCAGCGGTTATCACTTCCGTTCATAGCTACCGGGCAATGCCATTGGCATGACAACCCGAACACCAGCGGAACGTCCACTCCGGTCCTCTCGTACTAGGAGCAGCCCCCCTCAAATCTCCAACGCCCACGACAGATAGGGACCGAACTGTCTCACGACGTTCTGAACCCAGCTCGCGTACCACTTTAAATGGCGAACAGCCATACCCTTGGGACCGGCTACAGCCCCAGGATGTGATGAGCCGACATCGAGGTGCCAAACACCGCCGTCGATATGAACTCTTGGGCGGTATCAGCCTGTTATCCCCGGAGTACCTTTTATCCGTTGAGCGATGGCCCTTCCATACAGAACCACCGGATCACTAAGACCTACTTTCGTACCTGCTTGATCCGTCGATCTCGCAGTCAAGCACGCTTATGCCTTTGCACACAGTGCGCGATGTCCGACCGCGCTGAGCGTACCTTCGTGCTCCTCCGTTACTCTTTGGGAGGAGACCGCCCCAGTCAAACTACCCACCATACACGGTCCCTGATCCGGATTACGGATCGAGGTTAGAACGTCAAGCACTTCAGGGTGGTATTTCAAGGATGGCTCCACCAGAACTGGCGTCCTGGTTTCAAAGCCTCCCACCTATCCTACACAGAAGAACTCAACGTTCAGTGTAAAGCTATAGTAAAGGTTCACGGGGTCTTTCCGTCTTGCCGCGGGAACGCTGCATCTTCACAGCGAATTCAATTTCACTGAGTCTCGGGTGGAGACAGCGCCGCTGTCGTTACGCCATTCGTGCAGGTCGGAACTTACCCGACAAGGAATTTCGCTACCTTAGGACCGTTATAGTTACGGCCGCCGTTTACTGGGGCTTCGATCAAGAGCTTCGCCTTGCGGCTGACCCCATCAATTAACCTTCCAGCACCGGGCAGGCGTCACACCCTATACGTCCACTTTCGTGTTTGCAGAGTGCTGTGTTTTTGATAAACAGTCGCAGCGGCCAGGTTACTGCGACCCATCGGTGCTCAGCTACGCATGTAGCCACACTGATGGGCGCACCTTCTCCCGAAGTTACGGTGCCATTTTGCCTAGTTCCTTCACCCGAGTTCTCTCAAGCGCCTTGGGATTCTCACCCTGCCTACCAGTGTCGGTTTACGGTACGGTTCTTCTACAGCTGAAGCTTAGTGGCTTTTCCTGGAAGCGTAGTATCAGTCACTTCGCCCAAAAGGGCTCGTCATAAGTGCTCGGCATAAAGGATCCCGGATTTGCCAAAGATCCATGCCTACCTCCTTTCCCCGGGACAACCAACGCCCGGTAGACCTAACTTTCTCCGTCCCCACATCGCACTGTAGAAAAGTGCGGGAATATTAACCCGCTTCCCATCGACTACGCATTTCTGCCTCGCCTTAGGGGCCGACTCACCCTGCGCCGATGAACGTTGCGCGAGGAAACCTTGGGCTTTCGGCGGGGGGGCTTTTCACCCCCCTTATCGTTACTCATGTCAGCATTCGCACTTCCGATACCTCCAGCAGACTTTACAATCCACCTTCACAGGCTTACGGAACGCTCCTCTACCGCGCACATTGCTGTGCACCCCGAGCTTCGGTGTCTAGCTTAGCCCCGTTAAATCTTCCGCGCAGACCGACTCGACCAGTGAGCTATTACGCTTTCTTTAAAGGATGGCTGCTTCTAAGCCAACCTCCTGGCTGTCTATGCCTTTCCACATCGTTTTCCACTTAGCTAGAACTTGGGGACCTTAGCTGCGGGTCTGGGTTGTTTCCCTTTTCACGACGGACGTTAGCACCCGCCGTGTGTCTCCCGGATAGTCTGTCCTGGTATTCGGAGTTTGCCATGGTTTGCTAAGTCGCGATGACCCGCTAGCCATAACAGTGCTCTACCCCCAGGAAGATTCGTCCGAGGCGCTACCTAAATAGCTTTCGAGGAGAACCAGCTATCTCCGAGTTTGTTTAGCCTTTCACTCCTATCCTCAGCTCATCCCCATCTATTGCAACAGATGTGGGTTCGGTCCTCCAGTGCGTGTTACCGCACCTTCAACCTGGCCAAGGATAGATCACTCGGTTTCGGGTCTACTGCCTGAGACTATGCGCCCTATTCAGACTCGATTTCTCTTCGCCTCCCCTATACGGTTAAGCTTGCCACAGACAGTAAGTCGCTGACCCATTATACAAAAGGTACGCAGTCACCCTTGCGGGCTTCCACTGCTTGTACGTATACGGTTTCAGGGTCTATTTCACTCCCCTCTCCGGGGTTCTTTTCGCCTTTCCCTCACGGTACTAGTTCGCTATCGGTCAGTCAGGAGTATTTAGCCTTGGAGGATGGTCCCCCCATGTTCAGACAAGGTTTCACGTGCCCCGCCTTACTCAATTTCATATCAAGTGCCCTTTCGTCGACTGGGCTATCACCATCTATGGCCGGCCTTTCCATGCCGTTTGACTAAAACACAAGATACTTTTGGGCTAGTCCGCGTTCGCTCGTCGCTACTGACGGAATCTCGGTTGATTTCTTTTCCTCCGGGTACTTAGATATTTCAGTTCCCCGGGTTCGCCTTGCATGACTATGTATTCATCATGCAATACCGCTTGCGCGGTGGGTTTCCCCATTCGGACATTGCCGGATCAAAGCTTGTTGCCAGCTCCCCGACACTTTTCGCAGGCTGCCACGTCCTTCATCGCCTCTGACTGCCAAGGCATCCACCGTATACGCTTAGTCGCTTGACCATATAACCCCAAGTCGCCTCGGGGCACGCCCCCTCCTCAGGGGCAGCCAAGTTACTTCGTTTCGTGCCTTAACACTTGCCTCGGTTCGGTTCGAACCAAGACGCTTGTCACTCGTTTACGTGTTTTCAAAGAACATCGTGCCGGCCTCAATGCCGGTCGATTTCAAATCTTTTGTGTGCTGATATTTTACGCAGCGACATCCTGGTGGAGCCTATCGGGATCGAACCGATGACCCCCTGCTTGCAAAGCAGGTGCTCTCCCAGCTGAGCTAAGGCCCCGTCGAAGGGATATCCGGATTGTTCCGAACCTCGGAACAATGGTGGGTCTGGGTGGACTCGAACCACCGGCCTCACCCTTATCAGGGGTGCGCTCTAACCACCTGAGCTACAGACCCAGAGATCGAGCCCCAGAACCTACACCAGCCTCTCTCGAACTTCCGTTCGGAGCAGCTTTTGTTGAAGAGTCCGGCCACGGATGGCCGGTCTTGATGTTCGCTCTTCGCAAAAGGGACTTTGCGTAAAATACAGGTGTCTTGTGTGGACGTCTTGCACCGATTGGTGCGACGTGTCGTTCTCGAAAGGAGGTGATCCAGCCGCACCTTCCGATACGGCTACCTTGTTACGACTTCACCCCAGTCATGAACCACTCCGTGGGCGTCGTCCTCCTTGCGGTTAGACTAACGCCTTCTGGAGCAACCCACTCCCATGGTGTGACGGGCGGTGTGTACAAGGCCCGGGAACGTATTCACCGCGGCATAGCTGATCCGCGATTACTAGCGATTCCGACTTCATGGAGTCGAGTTGCAGACTCCAATCCGGACTGGGATCGGCTTTCTGGGATTGGCTCCACCTCGCGGTATTGCAACCCTCTGTACCGACCATTGTAGTACGTGTGTAGCCCTGGCCGTAAGGGCCATGAGGACTTGACGTCATCCCCACCTTCCTCCGGTTTGTCACCGGCAGTCTCCTTAGAGTTCCCGACATTACTCGCTGGCAACTAAGGACAAGGGTTGCGCTCGTTGCGGGACTTAACCCAACATCTCACGACACGAGCTGACGACAGCCATGCAGCACCTGTGTTCCGATTCCCGAAGGCACTCCCGCATCTCTGCAGGATTCCGGACATGTCAAGGCCAGGTAAGGTTCTTCGCGTTGCATCGAATTAAACCACATACTCCACCGCTTGTGCGGGCCCCCGTCAATTCCTTTGAGTTTCAGTCTTGCGACCGTACTCCCCAGGCGGCGAACTTAACGCGTTAGCTTCGACACTGATCTCCGAGTTGAGACCAACATCCAGTTCGCATCGTTTAGGGCGTGGACTACCAGGGTATCTAATCCTGTTTGCTCCCCACGCTTTCGTGCTTCAGCGTCAGTGTTGTCCCAGATGGCCGCCTTCGCCACTGATGTTCCTCCCGATCTCTACGCATTTCACCGCTACACCGGGAATTCCACCATCCTCTGACACACTCTAGCTCGCCAGTATCCATCGCCATTCCCAGGTTGAGCCCGGGGATTTCACGACAGACTTAACGAACCGCCTACGCACCCTTTACGCCCAGTAATTCCGATTAACGCTTGCACCCTTCGTATTACCGCGGCTGCTGGCACGAAGTTAGCCGGTGCTTATTCCTCAGGTACCGTCAGACTGCACACGTATTAAGCATGCAGATTTCGCTCCTGATAAAAGTGCTTTACAACCCGAAGGCCTTCTTCACACACGCGGCATTGCTGGATCAGGCTTGCGCCCATTGTCCAATATTCCCCACTGCTGCCTCCCGTAGGAGTCTGGGCCGTGTCTCAGTCCCAGTGTGGCTGATCATCCTCTCAGACCAGCTAGCGATCGTCGCCTTGGTGGGCCATTACCCCGCCAACTAGCTAATCGCACATCGGTTCGTCCTGCCGCGCGAGGCCTAAAAGGTCCCCCGCTTTCTCCCGTAGGACGTATGCGGTATTAGTCCCGGTTTCCCGAGGTTATCCCCCACGTCAGGGTAGATCCCGATGCATTACTCACCCGTCCGCCACTCGCCACCCAAGGAGCAAGCTCCTCTGTGCTGCCGTTCGACTTGCATGTGTTAGGCATGCCGCCAGCGTTCAATCTGAGCCAGGATCAAACTCTTCACTTAAGTTTTCGATGACCGAAGCCATCTATCTTTCCGAAGCGTATGTTCCCAACCAATCAAAACTCATTACTGACTTTTTACTTGGTGGGACGCTTGCATTGCTTGGACAGGTCACGACCCATCAACGCAAGACGTCCACACAATTCACCTGCGCACACTGTCAAAGATCTTCGCTGCCCGACCGCCTTTCGGTGATCGCCCCGTGACCTTTCGTCCCGGGTGAGCCGCCCATTCTACATCGCTTTCCGAGACCGTCAACACCCTCGATGGAAAAATTTCGACGGTGTTTTGTTGCGGAATCTTCGCCGACAGGGCCTGTCGTCGAAGGGGCGAGCATGATAGCGCCCCGCGGCGTTCGTGGGAAGGGTCTGCGTACAGTTTCTTCCAGGCAATGGAGCGCCGAGGGCCGTGGAACGGCCTCGCCGCACCATCGCGCAGAGGGTTGGCCTGCATCAGGATCCCGCAGCGCCACGCGAAAACAGCGGCCGCGCCGGACAGGTCTCCTGCGACAGCGCCACGGCGCGCGTGGGCGGAGTCGCGAGCGCCGGTTCAGGCAGCAAGCCGACTCGATAGGGGATGAAATCTTCCGGGCGCATGCGTTCGAACGCGTCCCAGTCATCTTCGAAGGGAATGAACCGCAGCATGGGATGCTCCTGATCCGGCGCGCACCATCCGTGCGCGAGTTCATCAGAGCAGTCGGCGCGGCCAGTTCGCCGGCAGGGTCTGGCCGTTTGCGGGCGCAACGCTGCGCTTAGTCGATCTCGATCATCTCGAAGTCGTCCTTGGTCGTGCCGCAATCCGGGCAGGTCCAGGTCTCGGGTACGTCTTCCCAGCGCGTGCCTGCCGGGATGCCCTCGTCGGGGACGCCCTGCGATTCATCGTAGATGTAGCCGCATACGACGCACATCCATTTGCGCGTGGCAGCGGCACCGGGGGAACTCTGGCTCATGGTCGGGCTTCTTCGGATGACTGGGAATAGGACATTCTCGCAACTCGACCGACAATGCGAAAGCACGACAATGATCCGGCCATCTTCACGCCACTCGGAAATCCGCCCATGAAACACCCCACTACGCTCGCACAACGTGGCCTGTACGCGATCACCAACGGACCGCGCCCCGACCTGCTCGACGTGGTGGCACAGGCGCTGGCCGGCGGCGCACGGCTGCTGCAATATCTGGACGAGGAGCCCGGCGATGTGCGCCGCCACGCCGAGGCCACGGCGATCGCGCAATTGTGCCGGCGGCATGCTGTGCCGCTGATCATCCACGAGGACGCGGCGCTGGCGCAGGCCGTCGGTGCCGATGGCGTGCATCTGGCGCACTCGGTCGACACAATCCGCACGGCCCGCGAACGCCTTGGCCCAACCGCCATCATCGGCGTCGCCTGTCGCGACTCGCTCGCCGACGCGCGCAGCGCGGCACAGGCCGGCGCCAGTTACGTATCGTTCGGTGCGATGTATCCGTCGCCGACCAAGCCGCAGGCAACGATCGCCCCGGTGGATCTGCTGAGGCAAAGCGCCGCGCTGGGCGTGGCACGGGTGGCGATCGGCGGCATCACGCCGGACAATGCTGCCTTGCTGATCGAGGCCGGCGCCGATTACGTGGCTTCGATTTCCTCCCTGTTCGCTGCGCCCGACGTGCGCGACGCGGCTCAGCGTTTCGCCCGGCTGTTTCCCTCGCCCAATCCTTGAGAATCCGATGACGACCAACCACGAACTGTTCCAGCGCGCCCTTCCGTTGTTGCCCGGCGGCGTGAATTCGCCGGTGCGCGCATTCAAGTCGGTCGGCGGCGAACCGTTCTTTACCGCCCGCGCCGATGGCGCGTATCTGTGGGATGTCGAAGGGACGCGCTACATCGACTATGTCGGCTCGTGGGGCCCGATGATCGTCGGCCACAACCATCCCGCCGTGCGCGAGGCGGTGGAACGCGCGGTGCGTGACGGCCTTTCCTTCGGCACGCCGTGCGCAGCCGAAGTGGTGATGGCCGAAACGATCACGCGGTTGATCCCGTCGATCGAGATGGTGCGCATGGTCAATTCCGGCACCGAGGCGACCATGTCGGCGATCCGGCTCGCCCGCGGCGCCACCGGCCGCAGCAAGATCGTGAAGTTCGAGGGCTGCTACCACGGCCACGGCGACAGCTTCCTGGTCAAGGCCGGCTCCGGTGCGCTGACCTTCGGCGTGCCGACCTCGCCGGGCGTGCCGAAGGCAAATGCGGATCTCACGCTCACCCTGCCGTACAACGACCTCGCTGCCGCGCAGGCGCTGTTCGCCGAACTGGGCGACGAGATCGCCGGGCTGATCATCGAGCCGGTTGCCGGCAACATGAACTGCATCCCGCCGGTGGACGGCTATCTGCAAGGCCTGCGCGAACTGTGCACACGACATGGTGCCGTGCTGATCTTCGACGAGGTGATGACCGGTTTCCGGGTGGCGCTGGGCGGCGCGCAGGCGCATTACGGCGTCACGCCGGACCTGACCACGTTCGGCAAGATCATCGGCGGCGGCATGCCGGTCGGCGCCTACGGCGGCCGCAGGGACCTGATGGAGCAGATTGCTCCGTCGGGCCCGATCTACCAGGCCGGCACGCTCAGCGGCAATCCGGTGGCGATGGCCGCGGGCCTGGCGATGCTGGAGCTGATCCAGGCGCCCGGCTTCCATGATCGTCTGGCCGCGCGCACGCGTCTGCTCTGCGACGGCCTGCAATCGGTCGCCGACGGCGAGGGCGTGGCGTTCAGCACGAACCGCGTGGGCGGCATGTTCGGCCTGTTCTTCAGCGCCGGGCGAGTGAACAGCTACGCGCAGGCCACGGCCGCCGACGTTACGCTGTTCAATCGCTTTTTCCACGGCATGCTGAAGCGCGGCGTGTATCTGGCGCCTTCCGCTTTCGAGGCGGGGTTCATGTCCAGCGCACACAGCGACCAGGACATCGCCGATACCCTGGAGGCTGCACGCGGCGCCCTGCGCGACGCGCGCGGCTGATTCACCAGCTGCCGGTGTTGGGCATGGACGCCCACGGTTCGCGCGGCGGCAAGTGGCCTTCCTGCAGCAGTTCGACGGAAACCAGGTCGGGCGAACGCACGAACGCCATGTGGCCGTCGCGCGGCGGGCGATGGATGGTGTAACCCATGTCCAGCAACCGCTGGCAGGTGGCGTAGATGTCCTCCACCCGGAAGGCGAGGTGGCCGAAGTTGCGCGCGCTGCCGTAATCCTCGGTGGAACCCCAGTTGTACGTCAGCTCGATTTCCGCCTCGGGGCTGTCCGGCGCAGCCAGGAATACCAGGGTGAACTGGCCCTGGGCGTTTTCCATGCGGCGCACTTCACGCAGACCCAGACCTTCGCAGTAGAAGCGCAGCGAGGCATCGATGTCGCGCACGCGCACCATGGTGTGCAGATATTTCATGGTCCACTCCTGTCTGTCGCGGGTTTCCCGCCTGCGACGAAATCGTTCAACGCGTGGTGCAGGCGGGAAAGGCCTTCGGCCAGTTCCTCGTCGGTGATGGACAACGGCGGCACGAAGCGCAGCACGTCCGCGCCGGCCTGCAACAGCAGCAAGCCGCGAGCCGCGGCGTGGTCGAGGATGTCGCCGGCCCTGCCCTTGTAAGCATCCGCCAGCACGGCACCGATCATCAGGCCACGCCCGCGCACTTCGTCGAACAGTGCCAGTTGCTGGTTGATCCGGGCCAGGCCCGCGCGCAAATCGTTGGCCTGGCGCTCGACGTTGGCAAGGATCGCCGGCGAGGCCAGCTTGGCCAGCGCCACGCGCGCCACCGCGGCGGCCATCGGATTGCCGCCGAAGGTGGTGCCGTGCGACCCGTACTGCATCGTGTCGGCCACTTTCGGTCCCGCCAGCATGGCGCCGATGGGGAAACCGCAGCCCAGGGCCTTGGCCAGGGTGATGATGTCCGGCTTGACCTGGCCGTGCGCGAACAGCTCGCCGGTGCGGCCCATGCCGCACTGGATTTCGTCCAGCACGAGCAAGGCGTCGTGCTCGTCGCACAGCTCGCGCACGCGTTCGAGGAAACCCGGCGCCGCCGGCACCACACCGCCTTCGCCCTGGATGGGCTCCAGCATCACGGCGGCAATGCCGCCGGCCTCGAAGGCCAGTTCCAGCGCTGCCGTGTCGTTGTAGTCGAGGTAGCGAAAGCCGGCAGGCAACGGCTCGTATCCGGCCTGGTATTTCGGCTGCGCCGTCGCGGTCACCGTGGCCAGCGTGCGACCGTGGAAGGAACCCTTGAAGGTGACGATGATGCGTCGCTCCACCGGGCGCCCCTGCGCAGCCGCCCAGCGGCGCACCAGCTTGATCGCCGCCTCGTTCGCCTCCGCACCGGAGTTGCACAGGAATACGCGCTCGGCGAAACCCGAAGCCACGACCAGTTCCTCGGCCAGGCGCAGCGGCGGCTCGGTGTAGAACACGTTGCTGGCGTGCCACAGCTTGTGCGCCTGAGTGGCCAGCGCAGCGAGCAGATCCGGGTCCTGGTGTCCCAGCGAGTTCACCGCGATGCCGGCGCCGAAGTCGATGTAGTCGCGGCCCTGCGTGTCCCACACGCGCGACCCGCGACCGTGATCGAGCACCAGCTCGCGCGGCTTGTAGACCGGCAGCCAGTAACGCTTGCCGAGGTCCAGCAGTTCCTGTTCGGGCGAGCTCATGAGCGCTCCAGGAACAGGTCCGGCAACAGCTCGGCGCCGGGCTCGACGGCGTACTGGTCGAAATCGGTCACGCCGGTTTCGCGCAGCACTTCGTCGTCGATCGCGAAATGGCCGGTGTAGTCGCGGGCCGGCCGGGTCAGGATGGCGTGGGCGGCATCGGCCACGATCTCCGGACGGCGGCACTGCCCGGCGGTGACGCCGTCGATCATCGCAATCGCGGCGGTGGCGATTACCGTGCGCGGCCACAGCGCGTTGACCGCGATGCCGAGCGGGGCGAACTCGGCGCTCATGCCCAGCACGCACAGGCTCATGCCCATCTTGGCGATGGTGTAGGCGACATGCGGGGCGAACCATTTCGGATCGAGGCTGGGCGGCGGCGACAGCATCAGCACATGCGGGTTGGTCGCTTTCTTCAGGTACGGCAGGCAGGCCTGGGTGACCAGGAAGGTGCCGCGGGTGTTGACCTGGTGCATCAGGTCGAAGCGCTTCATCGGCGTGCCTTCGGTGCCGGCCAGCCAGATCGCGCTGGCGTTGTTGACCACGATGTCGATGCCGCCGAAATGCTCCGCCGCCCGCGCCGCCGCGGCGACCACCTCGGCCTCCTCGCGGATGTCCACCTGCAGCGCCAGCGCACGACCGCCCGCCGCTTCGATGTCGGCCGCAGCGGTGTGGATGGTGCCGGGCAGCTTGGGATTGGGCACCGCGCTCTTGGCCGCGATCACGATGTTGGCGCCGTCGCGTGCGGCCCGGCGCGCAATCGCCAGGCCGATGCCGCGCGAGGCGCCGGTGATGAACAAGGTCTTGCCAGCGAGCGAACTCATGCGAATCGACTCCATGGGATGAACGTCCAGTGTAGCCGGGCCGCTCACGCCTTCTGGAAGCGCGGCAGGATGTCGCGCAGCTCGGCCAGGCGCTGCAACGGATCGGTCAACTCCAGCATGCGCTGTTGTTCGCCGGTGTCCAGCGGCAGCAGCTCGGCCAGGCGAAAACCCAGCCAACTGGCATCTTCGTAGTCGCTGCGCGCGGCATGCCGCCAATGCGGCGCCATCGTCTCGATCAGTCGTTCGAGGATGCTCTGCAGCAGGGCGAACTCCACCGGCACCTCCTGCACCGGCTCGCCGGGCCAGCGTTCGGCGTTGCCGCGCAACTGGCCATCGGCGCGCGCGCGGCTGCGCGAAACGCGAAAGCGCGCACCCCCTTCGGCCACGATGCCGAGCAGGCCGTTCTCGTCGCGCTGGAAATCGCTGATGCGCGCCAACGTGCCGATCGCCGCCGGCACGGCCGGCTCGCCAGTCTCGCGCCCGGCCAGGATCAGGCACACGCCGAACGGGCTGCCGTCACGGCAGCATTCGCGCACCAGATCCAGATAACGCGGCTCGAAGATGCGCAGGTGCAGCCGCCCACCGGGAAACAGCACGGAGGAGAGCGGGAACAGCGGGATGTCGAGCAGCTCGGATTTGACGGCCATCGGCCGAGTGTACCCAGTGCCCACCACGCCGGTCTGCGCGCAGCGTCAGGCGCCGCGCAAACGTTCGACGAAGCGCCGCGGCGCAGCCTCGAAACCGCCGTTGGACATGAACACCACCTGGTCGCCCGGCCGCACCTGCCGACCCAACTCGGCGATCAGCGCGTCGACGGTCGGCACCGCGGCGCCGCGGCCGCCGAGGGCTGCCGTCACCGCACCGGCGTCCCACGGCAACTCGGCACGCTGGAGGATCAACACGCCATCGGCGTCGGCCAGCGACGGCGCCAGCGCCTCCGCATGCGCGCCCTGCCGCATCGAGTTGGAACGCGGCTCCAGCGCCACCAGAATGCGCGCGTCGCCGACCTTCGCGCGCAGCCCGGCCAGGGTGGTGGCGATCGCGGTGGGGTGATGGGCAAAGTCGTCGTACACGCGCACGCCATTCACTTCGCCGACCAGTTCCATCCGTCGCTTCACGCTCTCGAAGTTGGCGAACGCCGGCAGCAGCGCACGCGGATCGGCGCCGGCGGCCGTCGCCGCGGCCAGCGCGGCCAGCGCGTTCATCACGCTGTGCTGGCCCAGCAGCGGCCAGCGCACCTCGCCGAGCCGCTCGCCGCCGCGGTGCACCGCGAACGCCGAGCCGTCCGCCTCGATCAGCGTGGCCTGCCAGTCGCCGCGGCCGATGCCGAAGGTTTCCACCGGCGTCCAGCAGCCCATCGTCAGCACCTCGGCGAGGCGCTCGTCGTGCGCATTGACGATCAGCCGGCCGTTGCCCGGCACGGTGCGCACCAGGTGATGGAACTGGCGCTGGATCGCGGCCACGTCGGGGAAGATGTCCGCGTGGTCGTACTCGAGGTTGTTGAGGATGGCGATGCGCGGGCGGTAGTGCACGAACTTCGAGCGCTTGTCGAAGAACGCGGTGTCGTACTCGTCCGCTTCAATCACAAATGGCGCCGCCACCGGCGGCACGACACTCCCTTCTCCCGCCGGCGACCCTTGGGGAGTCCCCTCGCGGGTGAGAAGGTGGCGCGCAGCGCCGGATGAGGGTCCGGGGCTTGCGTGTCCCGATGTGCTCCCCAGCCTCGCCGACACCCCGAAATTCCCCGGCACGCCGCCGACCAGAAACCCCGGCGCCATCCCCGCACTCTCCAGCAAATGCGCCAGCAGGCTGGTGGTGGTGGTCTTGCCGTGGGTGCCGGCCACCGCCAGCACGTCGCGCTCGGCCAGCACCGTCTCGCCCAGCCACTGCGGGCCGGAGACGTAGCGCAGGCGCGCATCGAGCAGGTACTCGACGGCCGGATTGCCGCGCGTCATCGCATTGCCGACCACCACCAGGTCGGGCCTGGCGTGATCGGGCCCGGGCTGCAGGTGTTCGGCGGCGTAGCCGCTCATCAGGCCGATGCCGAGCGCCTCCAGCTGGGTGCTCATCGGCGGATAGACGTTCGCGTCGGAACCTTCGACCGTGTGGCCCAGTTCGCGCGCGAGCGCGGCGACGCCGCCCATGAAGGTGCCGCAGATGCCGAGGATGTGCAGACGCATGCCGAGCGACTCCGTGAAATCCGCTCCGCCGGAGCGGGAAGCGCTCAGCCGTTCGCGGCGGCAGCTTCGTTCTGCAGCGCGCGCTCGATCCGCGCGGTGACCTCGGCCAGCTCGCCGACGCCGTCCACCACCTGCAGCTTGCCGCGGCCGGCGTAGAAATCCGCCACCGGCGCGGTCTGCTCGGCATAGATGGCCAGGCGCTTGCGCACGGTGTCCGGGTTGTCGTCGGCGCGGCCCTCCGCCTTGAAGCGGATTTCGCAGCGGCCGATGATCGCCTGGTTCGGCACCTCCAGCTTCACCACCGCGTCCAGCGGCTGGCCGAGCTTGGCCAGCAGGTGGTCGAGCGCGTCGGCCTGGGCCAGGTTGCGCGGGTAGCCGTCGAGGATGAAGCCGGCCTTCGCGTCGGCCTGGGCCAGGCGCTCTTCCAGCATGCCGAGCAGGATGTCGTCGGAGACCAGCTGGCCGGCGTCCATCACCGCCTTGGCCTTGAGCCCCATCGCGGTGCCCGCGGCGACGGCGGCGCGCAGCATGTCGCCGGTCGAGATATGCGGAACGCCCAGCGCCGTTTTCAGCCGGGCCGCCTGCGTACCTTTGCCCGAACCGGGCGCGCCAAGTAGGACGAGTCGCATAATGCTCCACGAGTTCGGCGGGTCGCCGCACGCTGCAGCAGCCCGCCCGATGCACGAAATTGCCGTCAAATTAGCCGCTGCACCGGGTGCCGTCAAACAGCGACCTTCGTCGCATCCGGCCAAGTATTTGTTGCATAAAAAGATTTGCCGGCACCGTTGCCACGCTTCCACTGCCCTATCGAGGATCCCATGAGCCCGAGCCGCCGTTCCCCCGCCGTCACCGGCAACCTGCTGTACGCCCAGTCCGGCGGCGTCACCGCGGTGATCAACGCCACCGCCGCCGGCGTGATCGAGGCCGCCCGCGGCAAGGGCGTGAAGGTGTACGCCGCGCGCAACGGCATCCTTGGCGCGCTGCGCGAGGAGCTGATCGACACTTCGAAGGAATCGGCCGCCGCGATCGCCGCGCTGCGCCACACCCCCGGCGGCGCGTTCGGTTCGTGCCGCTACAAGCTGAAATCGCTGGAGGACAACCGCGGCGAATACGAGCGGCTGATCGAGGTGTTCCGCGCCCACGACATCCGCTGGTTCCTCTACAACGGCGGCAACGATTCGGCCGACACCGCGCTGAAACTCTCGCAGATCGGCAAGACGCTCGGCTACGACATCCGCTGCATCGGCGTGCCGAAGACGGTGGACAACGACCTCGCCGTCACCGACTGCTGCCCGGGCTTCGGCTCGGTGGCGAAGTACACCGCGATCTCCACGCTGGAGGCCAGCCTCGACGTGGCCTCGATGGCCGAGACCTCGACCAAGGTGTTCATCCTCGAGGTGATGGGCCGCCACGCCGGCTGGATCGCCGCCGCGGCGGGCCTCGCCGGCGACGATGCGGACGCGGCACCTCACCTCATCCTGTTCCCCGAGAACGCGTTCGACGAGGCGGCGTTCCTGGCGAAAGTGAAGGCCACGGTAGAGCGCGTGGGCTGGTGCACCGTGGTCGCCTCCGAAGGCGTGCGCAACGCGGCCGGCCAGTTCCTCGCCGAGGCCGGCACGCGCGACGCGTTCGGCCACAGCCAGCTCGGCGGCGTGGCGCCGGTGCTGGCCGCGCTGGTGAAGGAAAATCTCGGCTACAAATACCACTGGGCGCTGCCGGACTACCTGCAGCGCTCGGCGCGGCATGCCGCCTCGCAGGTCGACGCCGAGCAGGCGTACGCCGTGGGCAAGGCCGCGGTCGACTACGCGTTGGCCGGGATGAACGCGGTGATGCCGGTGATCGTGCGCACGTCCGACGCGCCGTACCGCTGGAAGATCGCGCCCGCGCCGCTGGCGAAGATCGCCAACCGCGAGAAGAAGATGCCGAAGAACTTCATCAGCCGCGACGGCTTCGGCATCACCGCCGCCGCCCGCCGCTACCTCGCCCCGCTGATCCGCGGCGAGGCGCCGTTGCCCTACGGCAAGGATGGCCTGCCGCGCTACGTGCGGCTGAAGAACACGGCGGTGACGAAGAAGCTGGCGGCATTCGGGCGCTGAACTCCACGGCTTCCGTGACCGGCGTCACCGTGCTGAGCGCCACCTGAAAACCGGGGCGCCCGCATAGGCTTGCGTTCAGCCGCAGCTTCTTACGCTCCATCCTGCCCGGGTCGATCGCCGTGCCGTTGCGGCCACGACCCTCCACGGGAGGAGACTTGAGATGAAACTCATCCACCGCCTGCTCATCGCCCTCGCCCTGCTCGGCACCGGCAGCATCGCGCTGGCCGCTCCCGGCCCCGGTCCGGGCGACCACGGCCGATACGACCACGACCGGGGTCACGACCGTGGCCACGACCGCCGCCATGACGACCGCCGCTGGCACGACGACCGCCGCCACGGCGACTGGCGCCGGCATGATGACCGCCGCTATGGCTACGGACACCGCGATTACCGCTACGCCGGCCCGCGCTATTACCCGGTGCGCCACCATCGCTGGGAACGCGGCCACCGCTACTACGGTCCGACCTACGTCGTGCGCGATTACCGCTACTACCGCCTGCGCCCGCCGCCGCGCGGCTACCACTGGGTGCGCGCGGACAACGACTACCTGCTGGTCGCGATCGCCACCGGCATCATCCTGGACTACGCCCTGCGCTGAGTCCGCACCAGGCTGACCGATCCGGGGGCCGCGCATCCGTGCACGGCCCTTTTCGCTGATGGACGGCGCTGCGCCGCACAACGGCCTGCGCCGTCGCCTCTGCCTATACTCCCCGGGACCGCCCGTTCCGGACGGCCACTTACAACCCATGGGGAGGCTCCGATGCTGCAGCAGTATGGCTGGTGGATCGTCGTTGCGTGTGCGGTGGTGGCGGTTCTGTATGGCGCGCTGTCCGCGCGCTGGATCCTGGCGAAATCGCCGGGCAACGAACGGATGCAGGAGATCGCCGCGGCCATCCAGGAAGGCGCACGCGCCTACCTCAACCGCCAGTACACCACCATCGGCCTGGTCGGCGTGGTGTTGCTGCTGCTGATCGGTTTCTTCCTCAACTGGCCGACCGCGATCGGCTTCCTGCTCGGCGCGATCCTGTCCGGGGCGGCCGGCTACATCGGCATGAACGTCTCGGTGCGCGCCAACGTGCGCACCGCCGAGGCGGCGCGCAGCGGACTCGGTGCGGCGATGGACGTGGCGTTCCGCGGCGGCGCGATCACCGGCATGCTGGTGGTTGGCCTGGCCCTGCTCGGCGTGGCCGGCTACTGGCTGGTGCTCGGCCACTTCGGCGTCACCGGCGAGACCGCGCTGCACGCGCTGGTCGGACTGGCCTTCGGCAGCTCGCTGATCTCGATCTTCGCGCGCCTGGGTGGCGGCATCTTCACCAAGGGCGCGGACGTCGGCGCCGACCTGGTCGGCAAGGTGGAGGCCGGCATCCCCGAGGACGACCCGCGCAACCCGGCGGTGATCGCCGACAACGTGGGCGACAACGTGGGCGACTGCGCCGGCATGGCGGCCGACCTGTTCGAGACCTACGCGGTGACGGTGATCGCCACCATGCTGCTGGCCGGTCTCACCTTCGCCGACAACCTCGCTGCCGTGCTGTACCCGCTGCTGCTCGGCGGCGTGTCGATCATCGCCTCGATCATCGCCACCTTCTTCGTCCGGGTGAAGGCCGGTGGCTCGATCATGGGCGCGCTGTACAAGGGCGTGATCGTGTCGGCGGTGCTCTCGGCGGTCGCGTTCTGGTTCGTCACCGGCAGCCTGCTGCCGCAGGGCCTGGCCGCCGGCGACGGCAGCGTCATTTCCAGCCACGCGTTGTTCCACTGCGCGCTGATCGGGCTGGTGCTGACCGGCCTGATCGTGTGGATCACCGAGTACTACACCGGCACGCAGTACAAGCCGGTGCAGCACATCGCGGCGGCCTCGACCACCGGCCACGGCACCAACATCATCGCCGGCCTCGGCGTGTCGATGAAAGCGACCGCGATGCCGGTGATCGTGATCTGCGCGGCGATCTGGGGTGCCTACAGCCAGGGTGGCCTGTACGGCATCGCGATCGCCGCCACCGCCATGCTGTCGATGGCCGGCATGATCGTGGCGCTGGATGCCTACGGCCCGATCACCGACAACGCCGGCGGCATCGCCGAGATGGCCGACCTGCCGCCGGAAGTGCGCGGCGTCACCGACCCGCTGGACGCGGTGGGCAACACCACCAAGGCGGTGACCAAGGGCTATGCGATCGGCTCGGCCGCGCTGGCCGCGCTGGTGCTGTTCGCCGACTACACGCACAACCTCGACGTCGCCGCCCAGGCCAAGGCATTGGCCGCGGGCACGGCGTATTCCCCGCTGACCTTCGACCTGTCCGACCACATGGTGATCATCGGCCTGCTGATCGGCGGCCTGATCCCCTACCTGTTCGGCGCGATGGCGATGGAGGCCGTCGGCCGCGCCGCCGGCGCGGTGGTGGAGGAAGTGCGCCGCCAGTTCCGCGACATCCCCGGCATCATGCAGGGCACCGGCAAGCCGGAGTACTCGCGCGCGGTGGACATGCTGACCAAGTCGGCGATCCGCGAGATGATCGTGCCGTCGCTGCTGCCGGTGGCGGTGCCGATCGTGGTCGGCCTGCTGCTGGGGCCGAAGGCGCTCGGCGGCGTGCTGATCGGCACCATCGTCACCGGCCTGTTCGTGGCCATCTCGATGACCACCGGCGGCGGCGCCTGGGACAACGCCAAGAAGTACATCGAGGACGGCCACCACGGCGGCAAGGGCTCCGAGGCGCACAAGGCCGCGGTCACCGGCGACACCGTGGGCGACCCGTACAAGGACACCGCCGGCCCGGCGGTGAACCCGCTGATCAAGATCATCAACATCGTGGCGCTGCTGATGATCCCGCTGCTGTAACCGAAGCCATCCCATCCGGCTCGACGAAAATCCCGCTGCGGCGGGATTTTCGTTCGCCGCCACCGGCGCCCGACGGCCAGCGGCCGCATGGGATCCGCTCGATCGCCGGCAATTCCGCGCTCGCCCCCAAAGGAGAAACCTCATGCGACTGGTCTGGCTCACCCTGGCACTCGGCGTCACACTGGCGGGCATGAATCCTGCCGACGCCAGCGATACCCCAACCGCGAAAACCCCTGCCGACCAGGCCGCCACCGACGATCCCTGGCTGTGGCTCGAAGACATCCACGGCACCCGCTCGATGGAATGGGTGAAACAGGAGAACGCGCGTACGCAGGCGCGCTTCGCCAGCGACGCCAGCTTCGACAAGACACGCGACGCGATCCTGCAGGTACTCGACTCGGACGCACGCATTCCCTACGTCAACCGCATGGGCGGCGAGCTGTACAACTTCTGGCGCGACAAGACCCATCCGCGCGGCGTCTGGCGCCGCACCACCCTGGCCGAATACCGCAAGGCCGAGCCGAAATGGGAGGTGCTGCTGGACATCGACGCGCTGAACAAGGCCGAGGGCAAGCGCTGGGTGTTCAAGGGCGTGCAATGCCTCAAGCCGGCGTTCGAACGCTGCCTGGTGTCGCTGTCGCCCGACGGCGGCGACGCGGTGGCGGTGCGCGAGTTCAGCATCCCGAAGAAGGCCTTCGTGAAGGGCGGCTTCGAGCTGCCGGTGGCCAAGAGCGATGTCGGCTGGATCGACGAGGACACCATTTACGTGGGCACCGACTTCGGCCCCGGTTCGATGACCGCCTCCAGCTATCCGCGCATCGTCAAGGAGTG
Source organism: Rhodanobacter sp. UC4437_H4 (assembly GCF_052978425.1). Classification (NCBI taxonomy): domain Bacteria; kingdom Pseudomonadati; phylum Pseudomonadota; class Gammaproteobacteria; order Lysobacterales; family Rhodanobacteraceae; genus Rhodanobacter; species Rhodanobacter sp. UC4437_H4. Next base: position 2,968,487 of record NZ_CM129673.1, on the reverse strand, counting down.
GAAGCGCGGCACGCCGCTGTCGGCCGCCGCGACCGTGCACGAGGGCAAGCACGACGACCTCGCGGTCAGTGCGTTCCACGACCGCACGCCGGGTTACGAGCGCGACTTCGTGTCGGTGGCCAAGGATTTCTTCCACAGCGAGCTGTTCCTGCGCCACGGCGGCAAACTGACACGCCTCGACGTGCCCACCGACGCCGATGCCAACGCCCACCGCGAATGGCTGCTGGTGCAGACGCGCTCACCATGGACGGTCGGCGGCGCCACCTATCCCTCAGGAGCGCTGCTGGCCATCCGCTTCGACGACTTCATCGCCGGCAAGCGCGAGTTCACCGTGCTGTTCAAGCCCGACCAGCACACCGCGCTGTCCAGCTACGCCTGGACCCGCAACCACCTGATCCTCGACGTGCTGGATGACGTCAAGAGTCGGCTGGAAGTGCTCACTCCGCCGCGGATGGCGGGCGCCGACGACGGCTGGCATCCCGAGGTGCTGCCGGGTGCACCGGCGCTCAGCACGGTCAGCGTGGTCGACACCGACCCCGACCACAGCGACGAGTACTGGCTCGACGTGGCCGGCTTCCTCACCCCCGCATCGCTCGAACGCGGCGTGCTGGGCAGCACGCCGGCGGAAACGATCAAGCAGGAGCCGGCGTTCTTCGACGCGTCGAAGTTCACCGTCAGCCAGCACTTCGTGACCTCGAAGGACGGTACCCGCGTACCGTATTTCGAGATCGCGCCCAAGGGCATCAAGCTGGATGGCGCCAACCGCACCCTGCTGTACGGCTATGGCGGCTTCGAAGTGTCGATGCTGCCGCACTACAGCGGCAGCATCGGCCGCGCCTGGCTCGATCGCGGCGGCGTCTACGTGGTAGCCAACATCCGCGGCGGCGGCGAGTACGGCCCGCGCTGGCACAAGGCGGCGCTGAAGGCGAACCGCCCGCGCGCGTACGAGGATTTCGCCGCCGTCGCGCAGGACCTGATCAAGCGCGGCGTCACCTCGCCCGGGCACCTGGGCGCCGAAGGCGGCAGCAACGGTGGCCTGCTGATGGGCAACATGCTCACCATGTATCCGCAGTTGTTCGGCGCGATCGCCTGCGAAGTGCCGCTGCTGGACATGAAGCGCTATTCGCACCTCTCCGCCGGCGCGTCGTGGATGGCCGAATACGGCAACCCGGACACCGCCGACTGGAACTTCATCAAGACCTTCTCGCCGTACCAGAACGTGAAAAAAGACGGCCACTATCCGCCGGTGCTGTTCTACACCGCCACCAGCGACGACCGCGTGGGTCCGGTGCAGGCGCGCAAGATGGCCGCGAAGATGCAGGCGCAAGGCCACCCCGACGTGTGGTTCTACGAGAACCTCGAAGGCGGCCACGGCGCCGGCGCGGACAACCAGCAGTCCGCCCACATGCACGCGATGGCCTACGACTTCCTGTGGGATCAGCTGAAGTAGCGGTGACCGCCGCACGCTCGCGCGGGCGTGCGGCGAAACTGGTCGCTGAAGTATGCTGACACGCCGATCGCAAGCCTTTCCGCCATGCCGTCACGCACCGCCATCAGCCATGAATTGCGCGAGTGGATCCTCGCCACCACACGGGCCGGCCACGGCGTGCCGGACGTGCTCAAGCTGATGAAGGACAACGGCTACGACCCGCGCCAGAGCCGCAGCATCGTCGCCGAAGTGCTGAAGCTGCCGCTGGCCGCGCTCAACGCCGGCACCACTTCGCCCGCACCGCGCGGCCTGCGCACCAGACACCCGGAGGCGCCGGCGGTCTGCGTCGACGGCCACGCCATAGGCGTGTCGCTGAGCGTCGACGAACCGCCGCTGCGCGTGCTGGAAAACATCCTGGACGACGCCGAATGCGCCGAACTGATCGAGCTGGCGCGGCCGCAGCTGGCGCGCGCGCTGACCGTCGACGACGACGGCAAACAGCAGGTGGACCAGCGCCGCACCAGCGAAGGCATGTTCTTTTCTATCGGCGAACGGCCGCTGATCGCGCGCATCGAGCAGCGCCTGGCCGGCCTGCTCGGCCTGCCGGTCAACCACGGCGAAGGGCTGCAGATCCTGCATTACCGCCCGGGCCAGGAGTACGAGCCGCATTTCGACTGGTTCGACCCCGCCTTGCCCGGCTACGACGCCATCACCCGTTCCGGTGGCCAGCGCATCGCCAGCGTGGTGATGTACCTCAACACGCCCGAACTGGGCGGCGGCACCGCCTTCCCCGAGCTGGGCCTGACCGTCACCGCGCGCCGCGGTTCGGCCGTCTATTTCGCCTACGAAGGCGGCGACCCCCGCTCGCTGCACGCCGGCCTGCCGGTGATCTGCGGTGAAAAATGGATCGCCACCAAGTGGCTGCGCGAGCGGCCCTACCGCCAGGGCGGTCGCGGCTGACAAGCGGTGCTGCGATGCAGCAGCGTTTGGCGTATCCTAGCGGACTGTTTTTCCCCCGCTTGAGGATTCCCATGGGTCTGCATCTTGTCCCCGCCGGTCGCGACGTGCCAAACGAAATCAACGTCATCATCGAGATCCCCAAGGACGCCGAGCCGGTCAAGTACGAGGTGGACAAGGAATCGGGCGCGATCTTCGTCGACCGCATCCTGTCCACGCCGATGCGCTACCCGTGCAACTACGGCTACGTGCCGGGCACCCTGGGCGGCGACGGCGACCCGCTGGACGCGGTGGTGATCCTGCCGTTGTCACTGGCCGTGGGCTCGGTGATCCGCTGCCACCCGGTCGGCATGCTGCAGATGACCGACGAGGCCGGCGCCGACGAGAAGCTGGTGGTGATTCCCTCGCCCAAGGTGTTCCCGGGCTACGCCCACATCAACGACATGAAGGGCGTCTCGCCGCACTGGCTGCAGCGCATCGGCCACTTCTTCGAACATTACAAGGATCTGGAGCAGGGCAAGTGGGTCAAGGTCGAGGGCTGGGTCGGTGCCGAAGAGGCCAAGGCCGAAATCCTGGCCGGCATCGCCCGCTACAAGGCCGAGCACGGCTCCAAGGCCTGAGCCCGAAGGCGATGCAATGCAAGAGCCCCGCCCGTGCGGGGCTCTTGCGTTGGGGCCGCATCAGCCGCGCTTGAGCAACTCGCGCAGGTCGATCAGCGCCGCATTGGCGCGCGACACGTAGTTCGCCATCACCAGAGAATGGTTGGCGAAGAAACCGAACGGCGAACCGTTCAGCACCATCGGACTGTGCAGCGGGCGCTGCGCCTCCTCCAGCTCGCGGATCACCTGTTCCAGGCTCACGTCGGCGTGCTTGGAGCGCAGGATCGGGCCGAAATCGCGCTGGATCGCCTTGAGCTGTTCCAGCAGCGTCCAGGTGTAGCCGCGTGCTTCGTAGAAGTTGTCGTCGATCTGCGTCCACGGGGTCTTGACCAGCCGGCCGCCGCCGGGCGCGGCCACGGTGGATGCGCTGACCGGATCGGAGGCGTCCACGTCGCCGATGCGGATCTGGCCCACGCTGGCGGACAGCCGCTGCGACAACGAGCCCAGCCGCGACGACACCAGCTGCAGGTAATCGGCCAGGTTGTCGGCGCGCGCGTAGAAGTGCGCATTGCTGTCGTCGGCATCGCCGAGCCGCGCCAGATAGCCGTCCAGATACTTGATCGCCTTGCGGTACTGACTCTCCGAGCTGGGCAGCAGCCAGCGGTCGTTCGGGCTGTTGAGCAGCGGGTCGGCCCCGGCCAGGTCCTTGTCCTCGGTCGACTGCGTCTGCGAGCGGCTGAAGTCGTTGCGCAGCGCGCGCACCAGGTCGCGCGAGGCGGTCAGCGAGCCGAATTCCCAGTTGGGGATGTTGTCCAGCAGTACGCCCGGCGGCAGCTTGTCGTTGCTGAGGTAGCCGCCGCGCTTGTCGAGCAGGGTGCGCACCGAGGCGATCAGGGTGACCGTGGTGGTGGCGCCGGTACTCACCGGCCGCTTCAATTCCTGCATCCGGGCCTGGGTGGCCGCCACCGGATCGAACAGCGCCGGCTCGGTATCCCACCACCACATCGACGCCGCGATCAGCAGCACCAGCACGGCGACCACGGCCAGGATCGCCCGGCGCAGGCCGCGGCGCGGCGCGGGGGAAGTGTCAGGGGTCAACATCGGACGGCTCCTGCGGAGGTGGCGAGCGGAGTCCGCAGCTTACAACGCGACCACCCCGGCGCTGTCGGGCGCATCTCGCTCGCGGCGGCGAGGTTCCGCCGCACAGGCTTTGCCGCGAGGCCGTGCCATCGCCGTATGCTTGCCATCGCCCGACGGCGCATCGCGCAGCGCGTTCGCTCACCGATGTTTACCCGCCGCCCCGGAGACATCCACATGAAAGCCGTCGCCCTCACCCGCTACCTGCCGATCGACGATCCGCAATCGCTGTTCGACGTGGAACTGCCCACACCCGCGCCGGGCGGGCGCGACCTGCTGGTGCGCGTCGAGGCCGTGTCGGTGAATCCGGTCGATACCAAGCTGCGCGCACCGAAGCCACACGTGGAAGCACAACCGAAAGTGCTGGGCTACGACGCCGCCGGCACGGTGGAAGCCGTTGGCAGCGCGGTGGCAGGTTTCAAGCCGGGCGATCGCGTGTATTACGCGGGCGACGTCACCCGCCCGGGCAGCAATGCGCAGTTCCAGTTGGTGGACGCGCAGTTGGCCGCGGCGATGCCGCACAGCCTGGATTTCGCCGACGCCGCAGCGCTGCCGCTGGTGGCGATCACCGCGTGGGAGTTGCTGTTCCAGCGCATGCCGTTCGACAGCGAGCACGGCGGCGAGGGCCAGTCGTTGCTGGTCATTGGCGGCGCCGGCGGCGTCGGCTCGATCGCGATCCAGCTGGCGCGGCGCGCGGGGTTCACCGTGATCGCCACCGCCTCGCGTGCCGACAGTACCGACTGGTGCCGCGCGATGGGCGCGCAGCACGTGGTGAACCATCGACAGCCGCTGGCGCCACAACTCGCCGCGCTGGGTTTCGCGACCGTCGACGCCGCACTCAATCTCGCCGACACGGATGCCTACTGGGACGAACTCGGCGCGCTGCTGGCGCCGCAAGGCCACGTCGGCCTGATCGTGGAACCGCATGGCGCGCTGCGCATCGGCGATCCGTACAAGGCCAAATGCATCGGCATCCACTGGGAGTTCATGTTCGCCCGCGCGCGCTTCCACACGGCGGACATGGCCGAGCAGGGGCGCATTCTCGCCCGCGTGGCAGAGCGGGTGGATGCCGGCGAGTTGAGGGGCATCCGGCGCGAGACGCTGAACCCGATCAACGCGGCGAATCTGCGCGAGGCACATCGCCGGCTGGAATCGGGCAGCAGCATCGGCAAGCTGGTGCTGGCCGGCTGGTAGGCCGCCCGATCGACGGTGCCATCAGCGGCGCTTGCGGACCACCGCTTTCCCGCCGCTGGCCCTGGTCGAGGGTGCCGGCTTGGCAGGCTCGCCCTTCTTGCCGAGCTGCTCCAGCAAGGTGTTCATGTCCTCGGCGTGCTCTTCCTCCATCGCCAGGATGCTTTCCAGCACACGGCGGGTGGTGGGGTCGGCGGTGCCCACGTAGTCGATCATCTCGCGGTAGCTGTCGATGGCGATGCGCTCGGCGACCAGGTCCTCCTTGATCATGTCGACGATGTCCTCGCCTTCGACGTAGTCGGAGTGGCTGCGCGTGAGCAGGCCCTCGGGCGACAGGTTCGGTTTGCCGTCGAGCTGGGTGATGCGCTCGGCGAGCAGGTCGGCGTGTCCCTGTTCCTCGTTGGCGTGCTGCAGGAACTCTTCCTTGATCGCCTGCGAGTGGATGCCCGAGGCCATGTAGTAGTGGTACTTGTAGCGCAGCACGCAGACGATCTCGGTGGCCAGGGCGTGATTGAGCAGGGTCACCACGGTGGCGCGGTCGGCCTTGTAGCCGGCGGTCATCGCGCCCTTGTCGATGTCCTGGCGGGCGCGTTTGCGGATGTTCTCGATGTCGCTGACGAACGGCTTGGTCTTGGCCATGGCTTGCTCCTGCGGACGGGTGGCGCCGGCTGCGATGAGCTTTCCGGCGCACGGATATCGGCAGAGCATGGGCACCGGCCCGAGAAAGCCGGGTGAAGAACTTGGCGTGGTCAGCGCGGCAGGAAGGCGCGCAGGAAGGTGTCCACGCCCGCGCGCGCGGTCGTCTCGATTTCCTGCAGGTAGCTTTCCGGGCAATTCGTGCAGCCGAACATCTGCCGCATCATCAGGTTGCCCTTGATCAGGGTGAGGAACTGCATGCTGGCCCGGCGCACGTCGTCGATGTCGAGCTTGCCGGCGTCAACCGCCTGCTGCAGCAGGCGTTCCATCAGGCCATGGGTGCGCGTGGCGCCTTCTTCCCAGATCAGCTTGCCGTAGCGCGGGTTGCCCTGGCGGCAGTCGCTGAGGATGGCGCGGAAGGTGCCCACGGTTTCGGCGTTGCAGTCCAGGTGGGCATGGGTCAGCGCCACCCGCAGCAAGGTCTCGCGGATGTCCGCCTGCGGGTCGAAGCGGTAGGTTTCCTCCGGCAGCAGGTCCTGGATGCGCGAGCGGATGACTTCGCGGAACAGGTTGTCCTTGTCGCCGAAATGGCTGTAGACGGTGAGTTTGGACACGCCGGCGTCGGCGGCGATGGCATCCATGCTGGTGCCACTGAAAGCGTTGCTGATGAACAACGCCTTGGCCGCTGCCAGGATGGCCGCACGCTTCTCCATGTCCTTCGGGCGACCGGGTCCCTGGGCTCTGATGGGCGCGCTGGTACTCATGTCCTCCACCTTCAAATACAAATGATCAGCCTTTAGTATACGCTTCGGTTTATTTATTTGCCACGCGGCGGCAATCCGGCCATGGGCGGCGGTCGATCCGATGCGCACGGCGGGGTGACGGACGTCACGCAGCGCCGATGACTTCCGGCACTTCGTGCACCGTGGCGCAGCCGTCAGGCTAGGTGCCAAGCGGCGCCGCCATTGTCGCGGCAGGTGGCAGAGCTTATCCTTCCGGGTTCTTCCGGGACAGCGCAGGCATGCACAGATGGCGATGAATTTCGAACAGGCACGCACGAACATGGTGGAGAACCAGGTGCGTCCGTGGGAGGTACTCGACGGCCGCGTGCTCGACGTCATCAGCCGCGTGCGCCGCGAGGATTTCGTCGCCGCCGAACACCGGCAGCTGGCCTTCGCCGATCTGTGCCTGCCGCTGGGCCATGGCGAGGTGATGATGAAGCCGGTGGTCGAGGGCCGCGTGTTGCAGGCGCTGGACGTGCAGGCCACCGACCGCGTGCTGGAAATCGGCACCGGCTCGGGCTATCTCAGCGCGTGCCTCGCCACCCTGTCGGCACAACTGGTCAGCGTGGACATCCATGCCGATTTCACCGCCGCCGCGAGCGAGCGGCTGCGTCACGCCGGCATCGGCAATGCCAGCCTGGTCACCGGCGAGGCGGTGCGCGCGTGGCAGCCGGATGGCTTGTTCGACGTGCTGGTGGTCACCGGCGCCGTGGCGGAAGTTCCGTCGCGCTGGCGCGCGTGGCTCAAGCCCGGTGGCCGCGCGTTCGTGGTGAGCGGACAGTCGCCGGTGCAGCGCGCCAACCTGCTGGTTCTCGAAGCGACCGGCGAACTGCGCGCGCAAGGCCTGTTCGAGACCGACCTGCCGTATCTGGTGCATGCCGAGCCGGCGCCGCGATTCGTTCTGTAGACCCCCTCCCCGACGTCCCCGATCGACACGAGGCATTCCATGCAATTGAAGCTGCTCACCCTGGCCCTGGCGCTGGCCGCCGTCTCGCTGCCCAGCCATGGCGAGGATCTGCTCGATGCCTATCGCGACGCGCGCGCCAATGACCCGGTACTGGCCCAGGCCGACGCGACGCGGCTGGCCACCGGCGAAGGCGTGCCGCAGGCGCGTGCCGGGCTGCTGCCGCAGATCGACGGTTCGCTCACCCTGCAACAGGCCAACGGCGGCCAGGGCAGCAACAGCCTGGACTTCGGTACCGGCGCCAACAGCTTCCTGTGCAGCGGCATCGCCGCCGGCAGCGGCAACTACACCTGTACCGGCCCGCTGGCGTCCAACGGCACCGCCTCCGACGGCGGCCACCTGCGCACGCGCAGCCTCAATGCCACGCTGACCCAGACCGTTTTCGACTTCAGCAAGTACGCCAACCTCAAGGCCGCGCACTCCGCCAAGGATGCGCAGGACGCGACCTACCAGGCCGCAGCGCAGGACCTGCTGGTGCGCGTCACCGCGGCGTACTTCACCGTGCTCAACGACGAGGATCAGCTGACCTTCGCCAAGGCCAACGAGGACGCGTTCAAGCGCCAGTACGACCAGGCCGACCAGCAGTACAAGGTGGGTCTGTCGGCGATCACCAACGTGTACCAGGCCAAGGCCTATTACGAGAACGCCAAGACCCAGACCATCGCGGCGCAGAACACGCTCGACAACGACCGCGAAGCCTTGCGCGTCATCACCGGCAAGCCGGTGGGCGAACTCAAGAAGCTGCGCGACGACCTACCGATGGACGCGCCCGCGCCGAGCGATCCGCAGGCCTGGGTGAAGCAGGCGCTGGAGAACAACCCGACCTTGCAGGCGCAGCAGGACAACGTGCGGACCGCCGAGCACAACATCACCGCGGCACGCTCGGGCCACCTGCCCACGATCAGCGCCAGCGTGAACTACGGCAAGAGCAGCAGTTGGTACCAGGACCCCGCCCGCATCGGTTCGGAGCGGCCGGCCTCGACCACCATCGGGCTGACCCTGAACGTGCCGATCTTTTCCGGCGGTTACACCCAGTCGCGCGTGCGCCAGTCGATCTACCAGCGCGATGCCGCCAACGACGCACTGGAACTGCAGCGCCGCCAGGTGATCCAGAACACGCTCAACTACTACCGCTCGGTGCTCGCCGGCATTTCGCAGGTGGAGTCGGGCAAGGCCTCGGTGGAGTCCGGCCAGAAGGCGCTGGAAGCCACCCGTGCGGGCTTCGAGGTCGGCACGCAGACCTTCACCGACGTGCTGCTGGCGATCCAGACCCTGACCCAGTCCGAAAGCGCCTATTCGCAGGCGCGCCACCAGTTCATCCTGAACAAGCTGCTGTTGCAGCAGGCCGCCGGCACGGCCGACTTCAAGGACATCCAGGGCATCAACGCTCTGCTGCAGTGAGGCGCTGACCGCCTACTCCTGCAGCAGCGCGTCGACCAGCTGCATGACGCGCCGCACTGCCCCGCGCTCGCGCTCGAATACCTGTCGCGCCGCCTCGCCCATCTGTCCGCGGCGCGGCGCGTCGAGCAGCAGCCGCAGCACGTGCGGGCCGAGTTGCTCGGCGGCAGCCACGCGCTCGGCGCCGCCGTCCTCGATCAGGCTGCGGATGATCTCTTCCGAATTGAAGGTGTGCGGCCCCACCAGCACCGGCACCGAGAGCGCCGCCGGCTCCAGCACGTTGTGGCCGCCGACCGGCACCAGGCTGCCGCCGATGAAGGCCAGGTCCGAAGCCGCGAAGAACGGGATCAATTGCCCCATGGCGTCGATCACGAAGACCTGATGCGCGGTCGCCGGCACGCCTTCCAGGCTGCGCGTGGCGACCGTGAAACCGAGGCTGCGCACGGTGTGCTCCACCAGCCGGAAACGCTCGGGGTGGCGCGGCGCCAGCAGCAGCAGCGCATCGGGCAGGCGCTGCAGCACTTTCAGATGCGCCTCCAGCACCGCCAGTTCCTCGCCGTCGTGCGTGCTGGCCGCCATCCACACCGGCCGCCGGGGCCCCCAGTGCGCGCGCATCGCGGCGCCGGCCGCCACCGCGCCGTCCGGGATCGGCACGTCGAACTTCATGTTGCCGCTGACCAGCACCGACTGCGGATCGGCGCCCAGGAGGCGATAGCGCGCGGCATCGGTGCGCGACTGTGCGGCGATCACGCTCACGCAGCGCAGCGCCGAAGCGATCAGCGGACGCAGCGGCTTGTAGCCGCGCATCGAGCGCTCGGACAATCGTGCATTGACGACCATCAGCGGGATGCCGCGGCGGCGGCAGGCGAAGTAGAGGTTGGGCCAGATCTCGGTTTCCACGATCACCGCCAGACGCGGCCGCACGCGCTTCATGAAGCGGCGCACCGCGAACGGCAGGTCGTAGGGCAAGTACACGTGGAACACGCTGTCGCCGAACAGCTGCTGCACGCGCGCGGCGCCGGTGGGGGTGACCGTGCTGACCACCAGCGGCGCGTGGGCGTAGCTGCGCTGCAGTGCCTTGACCAGCGGCTCGGCGGCGTTGACCTCGCCCACCGATACCGCGTGAATCCACAGGCTGCCGCTGAAGCCGGGCGCGTCGAACGAGCCGAAGCGCTCCAGCCAGCGCCGGTGGTGGTGCGGCGGCGAGCGCAAGCCCCGCACCAGCAGGCGCAGCACCAGCACCGGCGTGACCAGGAACATCGCGAGGGTGTACAGGAAGCGCAACGGCCGATCCTTGCAATCAACGCGCGAGTATAGCGACAGCGCCTGAAGCAGGTTCGCGCGCGGATGGCCCGGTACAATGCCGACGATGCCCGGCATGCCCCGCCCCGAATTCACCCGATCGCTGCTCGCTCCCCGCCACTGGCCGGCATGGCTGGGGGTGGCGGCGGTGTGGCTGATCGCGCATCTGCCACAGGCGACACTGCCGTGGCTGGGGCGCCGACTCGGCGCGCTGGTGGCGCGCATTCCGTCGGCGCGACGGCGCATCGCGGCCGCCAACATCGCGCTGTGTTTCCCCGCGCTCGATCCCGCGCAGCGCGCGACACTGGTCGACGCCAACCTGCGCGACATCGGCATGATGCTGGTGGAGTTCGCGCTCGGCTGGCTGGGCAGCGACCGGCGCATGGCCGCGCTGCCGACCGCCATCGAAGGGCTGGAACACCTGGAGGCGGCGCGCGCGCGCGGCAAGGGCGTGCTGCTGGTCGGCGGCCACTTCTCGCACCTGGAGCTGTGCGCGCGGCTGGTGTCGCAGCGCATCCGCATTGCCGGCATGTACCGGCGCATGGATTCGACCGTGTTCGAATGGGTGGTGCTGCGCGCGCGGCTGCGCTACGCCGCGGCGATGTTCGACAAGGACGACATCCGCGGCACGGTGAAGTACCTGCGCGCCGGCGGCACGCTGTGGTACGCGCCGGACCAGGACATGCGCAGCAAGGACACCGTGTTCGTGCCGTTCTTCGGCGTGCCGGCGGCGACCATCACCGCCACCCACCACCTGGCGCGGCTGTCCGGCGCGGTGGTCATCCCGTTCTTCCACCGCCGCCTGCCCGACGGGTCGGGTTACGTCCTGCGCCTGGGTGCGCCGCTGGAGGATTTCCCCGGCGCGGACGTGCTGGAGGACACCGCCCGCGTCAACGCCTGCATCGAGCAGATGGTGCGCGAGGCGCCGGAGCAGTACCTGTGGGTGCACAAGCGCTTCAAGACCCGCCCTCCGGGCGCCGCCGCCATCTACTGATCCGTTCGGCAGCCGGATGCCCGGCGGCGCTCGACCAGGTACAGCCGCATGCCTGCGTCCCGAGCGGCGATCGAGCTGGCCGGATCAGTCCCGCGGCCGCCGTTGCTCGTACAGCTTGGCGTACTTCAGGAACGCGTAGAACGCGTGGATGCGCGCGGCGATGAAGCCGGCCCAGCCGGAGCGCCAGTGTCCACGCAGCACGTAATAACGAAGAAACGCCACCGTCGGATACGCCACCATGCGCAAGCGCAGCCAGCTCACCCGTCGCCCGGCCAGATCGGCCTGTTGCAGGCTGGAGTAGCGGTTCGCCTTGACCACGCGGCCGGCGATGTCGGGCTCGCCATGGTGATCGATGACCGCGTCGAGCACGCCCACCGGGCCGTCCACCTGCACTTCCTCGTGCACCTCGTGGCCGCTCATGCGCGCACGCTGCCGGTCGAACAGGCGCACGTAGTGGTTGAGCCGGCCGCGCCGCGACTGCCAGCGCCAGAACTGCCACTCGCGCCGCCACAACTGGTAACCCGCATGGGCCGGCTCGCACAGCGCCTGCTGCAGGCATGCAGCGGCATCCGCATCCAGCGATTCATCCGAGTCCAGCAGGAGCACCCAGCGATGGCTGGCGAGGTCGATCGCCGCCTGCTTCTGGGCGCTGTAGCCGGCGAACGGCTGCGCGTGGATGCGCGCGCCGTAGTGCGCGGCGATCGCCGTGGTGGCATCGCTCGAGCCCGAGTCCAGCACCACGATCTCGTCGGCCCAGCTCACCCCGCGCAGGCAGGCGTCGAGCGTGTCGGCGCTGTTGAACGTGGTCACCACCACCGACAGCGGCTCACGCCCCATCGGGCGTCCCCTGAGGGGGTTCTGCGTTTAGGAGTCCGGCACGGATGCCGGGCTCTTCGTTGCCGGCAGGGATGCCGGCAACGAACAAACTGGCGCACCACAGCCCGAGCAGCCAGGCGAACAGCAGCCCCCACCAGGCCGAGTAGAACGCCAGGTGCGAGTTCAGCGGAAACAGCATCACGCCCAGCGCCAGGCTGGCGGGGAACGCGCGTGCGCGCGCCGCCGCGCCCACCCGCCGCCATGCCCGCCACGCCAGACCCGCCGCGGCCAGCCACAGCGCCAGCCCGAGCAGGCCGGTATTGGTGAGGATCTCCAGCAGCAGCTGGTGCGGATGGCAGGCGCCTTCGCCGACGCCGCACGCTTCGGCCGACACCACGAAGTGGTCGTCGGCCGGCGCGAACTGCGGATAGGCGTAGCGGAATCCGCGCACGCCCACGCCGTTGACCGGATGCGCCGCGGTCATCGCCACGCCGACCTGCCAGATATCGAGCCGGCCGCTGAGCGCGGTGTCCACCGACTGATCGGTACCCTGCAACACCAGCAGGCTGCGCGCCATCCGGTCATGGAAGCGCGCCGAGGTATTCCATGCCACCACGCCAGCCAGTGCCAGCAGCAGCGCCGCCGCCCCGCACCACAACGAGAAGCGCCACAGCGTGCGCGCCTCCTGCCAGGCGAAACCCGCCAGCACCAGCACGTAGCACAGCCACGCCGAGCGCGAGCCGGCCAGCAGCACCGGGCCGAGCACCAGCACCGCGGCCAGCACCAACCCCGGCCGCCCCCAGCGCTGCCGCGCCGCCCACAATGCGAACGGCGAGAGCACCGCCAGGCTCGGGCCCAGTTTCAGGTTGTCGGCGCCGAAAATGCCCGAGACCCGAAAAGCTTCGGGATGGCCGCCCAGACTCCAGCCGGTGAACGCCTGCACCCACGCATCCGCACACCACAGCGCCAGCACCGCGGCGACCGCCGTGTACAAAGCGTGCAGTTTGGCCTCGCGACGGATCGCGAAGCACGCGTACAGGCCCAGCGGAACGTAACGCAGCGTGGCGGCCACCGTGCTCCAGCTCTTGCCGGGACGAATCGCGTCCAGCGCGGAAAACAACGCCGCCGCCACATACGCTCCCAGCAGCCACAGCAGCAGCTGCGCGCCGGGGTGCTGGCGCAGTGCGGCCGGGTCGCGTGCAAACAGCATGATCACGCCGAGCAGGCACAGCAGCGTGCCCAGCTCCGAACTGCGGCCGAACGGCAGCAACGCAATCACCAGCCAGAACGGCAGCAAGGGGGAACGCAGCGCGGCCTTGAGTGAACTGCCGAAGGTCGTCATGGGTGGGCCAGGCGGGAACCAGCCCGCATTGTAGGCGCGCCGCGACGCCTGGCGCGTCAGCCCTGCGGCTGGCTCACTTCGTCGTACAACGCCAGCGTGGATTGCTGCATGTCGCTTAGCCGGTAGCTCTGCAGCGGCGAGATCGGAGGCGCCACCCGCAGCAATTCGGCCGCGCGTTCGACCAGCCGCTCGCGATCGCCCAGCGGCACGCGGCCGGCAGGGTACAGCTCGGCCAGCAATTCGCCGACGCCGCCATGGGCGTAGCCGAGCACCGGCCGGCACAGCGACAGCGCCTCGATCACCGTGCGCCCGAAGGTCTCGGGCTTGTTCGACAACTGCAGCACCAGCGCCGACAGCGCGTAGATGTCGCGGATGTCATCGCGCGGCGGCGACAGCACCACCTGCGAGGTCACCCCGCGCAAGCGGATCAGCTCCTGCAGCTCGGCCACGTAGGCCTCGCGGCCCGGCTCGACCACGCCCAGCAGCAGCAGCCGCGCCTCGATGCCGCGACGCTTGAGGTCGGCCAGCAATTCGATCGCGTCGTGGTGGCCCTTCAACCGCGTGCCGCGCGCCGGCATGGTCAGCAGCGGGGCGCCGGCGAGCGCGGGGAACTCCGCGAAGAAGGCCTTGTGCCACGCATCGTCCGGCCGGTGCCCGTAGGGAAACGCCTCCTGGTCGATGCCGCGCGGGATCACCCGCACCCGGCCCGGCTCCAGCCAGCGATAGTGGCTGAGCACGTAGTCGCGCAAGGTCTGCGACACCACGATGACGCGCTCGCCGCGCAGCAGGATCGAGCTGTAGCGGCCGGGCGAATTGAAGCCATGCACAGTGGTGACGAAATGCGGCCGCGGGGAAACGCCGCGCAGCGCCCACCAGCCCACCCACGCCGGCAGCCGCGAGCGTGCATGCACGATGTCCGGCTTCAGCTCGCGCAGCAGGCGTCGCAGCGCGCCGATGCGGCCCAGCGTGCTCAGCGACTTGCGCCCCAGGTCGAGGGTGACGTGCTCGCTGCCCTCGGCCTGCAGCTGCTCGACCAGCCGTCCGCCGGCGGAAACCACCACCGAGCGATGGCCGGCCCGCACCAGCGCGCGCGCGATCTCCAGCGCCGAGCGCTCCGCGCCGCCGGAATGCAGCGCGGGGATCAGCTGGACCACGGTCAGCAGCTTGGCGGGCACGGCGATGCTGGGCATGAGCTCAGGGCTGGCGGCTTTCATGGCAAAAAAGAAGCAAAAAAAATGCCATGGCGAACCGCCGATCGGGTCGCGGGATCAGTCGCGCAGCACGTAATGCGCGCCACAGTAGGCGCAGGTTGATTCCCCGCCATCGTCGACGATCGGCAGATAAACCTTCGGGTGGGAGTTCCACAGCACCATGCCCGGCATCGGGCACGACAGCGGGAGGTCCCGCCGCGTCACTTCGTAACGATTTTCGGCATTTGCCGGCACCAGGGGCACCGTCGCGACAGCGGGGGAAGACATCAGCGGACTCCGGACTGGACAGCAGGCTGCAAATGGTAGCAGGCTGGCGTTTGCTGCCGGGGCGCTTATCCGCCACGGCGCGGCCGGAAGGGGTTTCCGCCGCGCGACGGCAGCAAGCGGTGCGACGCACCAAAGGGGAAATCAACGACGTCCCGGCGCCCCGCGCCGGATTCGGGCATCTGATCGGGAGCAGACCATGGATTCCGCAAAGCTCATCGCGCGCGCAAAGAACATCCTGACCACACCCAGGACCGAGTGGCCGGTGGCGGCAGCCGAACCGGCCACGGTCAACGGCCTGTACACGGGCTACATCGCCATCATCGCGGCCTTGCCGGTGATCGCGCAGTTCATCAAGAGCA
Source organism: Rhodanobacter sp. UC4437_H4 (assembly GCF_052978425.1). Lineage (NCBI taxonomy): Bacteria > Pseudomonadati > Pseudomonadota > Gammaproteobacteria > Lysobacterales > Rhodanobacteraceae > Rhodanobacter > Rhodanobacter sp. UC4437_H4. Next base: position 2,953,103 of record NZ_CM129673.1, on the reverse strand, counting down.
GTCTGATCGGCACCAGTTTCCTGGGCGTCACCGTGCGCGCGGGCATCGGCGCGGGCATCGGCCGGATGATCCTGGGCTACATCCTGTCGCTGGTGCTGGTCTACGTGATGGCGCTGATCATCAACGCGCTGGCCGGCACCTTCGGCGCCAGGCCGAACCTGATCCAGGCGCTGAAGACGGTGGCCTACGCGTGGACCGCGTGGTGGATCGCCGGCATCGGCGTGATCGTGCCATGGCTTGGCCTGCTGATCCTGCTCGCTGGCGGCATCTACAGCATCTACCTGCTGTACCTGGGCCTGCCGCACACCATGCAGTGCCCGGCGGAAAAGGCCGGCGGCTACACCGCCGTGAGCGTGATCATCGCGATCGTGCTGGGCTGGATCGTCAGCCTGATCCTGGGCCTGATCTTCGTCGGCGCGCTGGGCGGCGCGGCGATGGGCAGCATGCACGTGACCGGCAGCAACGGCGACACCGTCACCATCGACGGCAACAGCGCGCTGGGCAAGCTGGCGGCGATGGGCCAGCGCGCCGAACAGGCAAGCAAGGAGCTGGAAGCGGCGCAGAAATCCGGCGACAGCGCCGCGCAATCGGCCGCGATGGGCAAGATGATGGGCGCGATGTCCGGCAGCAACGGGCCGGTAGAGGCGCTGGCGCCGGATCAGATCAAGGCGTTCCTGCCTGCTGCCGTGGGCAACCTCAAGCGCACCGCCATCTCCGCTGAACGCAACGGCGCGATGGGCATGCAGGTGTCCGAGGCGAGTGCCGAATACAGCGGCGACGACAACCAGCACATCACCCTGGAAGTGACCGACACCGGTGGCGCCAAGGGCTTCATCGCGATGGCCAGCGCGATGGCGCCGGAGGAGGAGAAGGAAACCGAAACCGGCTACGAGAAGACCTACAGCGACAATGGCAACCTCATCCACGAGGAGTGGGACCACCAGTCCAAGTCCGGCGAGTACAGCGTGATCGTCGGCAAGCGCTTCACGGTCAAGGCGAACGGCAACGCCGACAGCATCGACGAGCTGAAGGCGGCGGTGGGCAGCGTCGACCTGGGCAAGCTGGAGTCGATGAAGGACAGCGGCGTGAAATCCGAATAACCAGCGGTCGCCGGCACAAAAAAACCGCGCCGATGACGGCGCGGTTTTTTTGTGCGAGTGCGCCAGACCGGCGCGACGATCACTTCGCCGCGACTTCCTTCGGCACCGAACCTTCGGTGGTGATGCGCACGTGCACCTCGTCGCTGACGTTGGGCACGTAGGCGCCCACGCCGAACTCCGAGCGCTTCAGCGTGGCGGTGGCGTCGAAACCGATCGACTGCGCCTTGCCCATCGGATGCGGGCCCACCCGGTTCAGCGTGGCGTCGAGCACCACCGGCCGGGTCACGCCATGCACGGTGAGGGCACCGGTGACCCTGAACTTGTTGTCGCCCAGCGGCTCGACCTTGCTGCTCTTGAAGGTCACCACCGGATACTTGGCCGCATCGAAGAAATCGGCCTTCTTAAGATGCTCGTCCAGCGCCGCCACGTGGGTATCCAGCCGCGCCAGCGGCAGGGTCACTTCGACGCTGGACTGCGCCGGATGCTGCTCGTCGAACACGATCGTGCCCTCGCCCAGACCGAGGTCGGCGGTGGGGTTGGAGTAGCCGAAGTGGTTCCAGCTGAACAGCACCATCGTGTGGTTGGGGTCGAGCTGGTAGGTCACCGGCGCCGCCTGCGCGGAAACCGCCGCACTCAGCAGACCGGCGAGAAAGAGATATTTCAGTGGGGACATGCGAAGACTCCATGGGGCAAGGACGAAAGGCTGTTTCGGGCTGTCGCACGGTATCCTTCGCGAGAGCCGCACCGGCACGCTGGCCAGAAATTCCAGTGTACAGACCGGGCGCCGGCGGTCGACGCCCGGCGGAGAAACGCATCGTGTTGATTCGGGAAACAATCCTGCGGCGAACCCGGCCATGCTGACGCTGCACGGCGAGTGCTGGGTGATCACCGATTCGGCCGCCGGCAACCAGCGCCAGGCGCTGGCGCTGGCCGAGCATCTGCAACTGCCGCGCCGCCATTTGCTGCTGGAGCCGCGCGCGCCATGGTCATGGCTGGCGCCGCGCCTGATCGCGGGCGGACGCCTCGCCCTGCCGGCCAGCCAGCGGGCGTGGTTTGCGCCGCCCTGGCCGGCAGTCGCAATCGGCTGTGGCCGCGCGGCCGCGTTGTTCACCCGTATGCTGCGGCCGCTCGGCGAGGGCCGTTGCCACACCGTGCAGATCCTCGACCCGCGCATCGAGCCGACGCAGTGGGACACCGTGGTGGTGCCGCGCCACGATGAGCTGCACGGCGCCAACGTGCTGACCACGCTGGGCTCGCTCAACACCGTCGACGACGAATGGCTGGCCGATGGTCGCGACGCCTGCCCGCAGTTCGAGGCCTTGCCGCGGCCCCGCGTGGGCGTGCTGCTGGGCGGGCCGCGCCGCGGCATTGCACTGGACGCCGACTACGCCAGCGCGCTGATCCGGCAGCTGCTGGCGCGCCAGCGCGCCGAAGGCGGCAGCCTGCTGGTGCTCGGCTCGCGGCGCACGCCGGCGGCACTGATCGAAACGCTGCGGCCGCTGCTGGCCGAGGTGCCGGGCCTGCTCTGGGCTGGCCGCGACGACGGCCGCAACCCCTACCCCGGCGTGCTCGGCTGGGCCGACCGGCTGGTGGTCACGCCCGATTCGGTGAACATGTTGTCCGAAGCCTGCGCCGTCGGCTGCCCGGTGCTCACCTTCATCCGCGCACCGCTGCCGCCGAAGATCGCGCGCTTCCACCAGACCCTGCGCGATGCCGGCCTGCTGCACGACCTCGACGCTCCGGGCACCGCCGCGCAACGCCCGCTGCGCGAAACCGCACGCGTGGCCGCGCTGGTGCGCGAGCGCATCGAGGCGACCCGGGGCGGGTTGCGTGGCGGAAATACCGGCGGATTCCCGCTTTCGCGGGAATGACGGCGCGGGGTGCTCGAGCGCGGCGGGCAGGGCTTCGCCCGAATCGCCGGCGCAATGATCGAAGGCGCCCGCTCAGTTCGTCGGACGCACCCATTTCAGCTGGCCGGCGGCCAGCAGCGCGTCCAGTTGCGGTGCCAGCGGATCGCGCAGGATTGCCGCCGGCAACGGCGCGGCGGCCAGCAGGCCGACGCACTGGTCGCGGCCGAGGTACTTGGCGCGATACAGCGCCAGGTCGGCCAGCTCCACCGCCGCATCGAAGGTTGCCGCGTCGCTGTGGGCGGCCAGCGGATGCATGCTGAAACCGATCGAGCAGGTCAGCCGCAGCACGCCGCCGCGACCATCCGCGAATGCCTTGGCGGCAATGTCGTGGCGCAGGCGCTGAGCGATGCGCAGCACGTCGGCCTGGTCGACGTCGCGCAGCAACAGCAGGAACTCCTCGCCGCCCCAGCGCACGGTGATGTCGCTGTCGCGGCGCAACTCGGCGAGCCTGCCGCCCAGCTCGCGCAGCACCGCATCGCCCACTGCATGGCCGCGGGCGTCGTTGATGTGCTTGAAGTGGTCGATGTCGATCTGTATCACGCCGACGCTGCTGCCTTCGGCCAGCAGCGCGGGCAGTTGCGCCAGCAGGTAGCGCCGGTTGTGCAGCGCGGTCAGCGTGTCGGTATGGCTCTCCTCGGCCAGCGCGAGATTGGTGACGCGCAGGCGCTCCAGCGCGCGCGACAACTCGCCGGTACGGCGTTCGACCTGTTCCTCCAGCCACGCGTTGCGGCGGCGCTGCCGGCGCATGCTCCAGCGCGTCAGCACGAACAGCAGCACGACCAGCGCGGCCGCGGCGGCGAGCCGCACCAGCAGGTTTTCGTACCAGTACGGGGCGACTTCGACGGCAATCGCGGCCTCGGGCCCGTAGCCGGCGGCACCCGGCAGCGTGGCGGCGACGCGAAAGCGGTAGTTGCCCGCCGGCAGGTGGGTGTAGAACGCCTCGCGGCGCACGCCCGCGTGCTGCCAATCCTTGTCGTAGCCGTCCAGCCGGTAGCGGAAGTGCAAGGTCCCCACCTGCAGGTAGGGCGCGGTGTAGTGCACGGTCAGGTCGCGGCTGCCCTGGTCGAGGGTGAACGCGCCGCCCGTGTATTGCCGGTCGTCATGCTCGACCGACACCACTGCCGCACGCGGCGCCGAAGGCCGCTCGCCGAGTGCGCGCGTGTTCACGCCGAGGATGCCGTCGGTGGTGGCGTACCAGATGACGTCGCCGACGATGGCGCTGCGCGCGCGGGCGCCGCCATTGCAGCAATGCAGGTTGCTCACCGTGGTGGAACGCTGCTCGCCGGCCAGCTGCTGCGGCGAGACCGTGCGCGGCGGCGAGCCGGGCAGCGGCAGTTGCGAGAGCGGCAGGCGCCAGGCGCCTTCCGTCGAGCTGGCGTAGAGCTGCCCGTCGAGCAGGTCGAACGTCCACACGTTGTCGCTGGGCAAGCCTTCGCTCTGGCCGGTCATGCGCAGGCGGCCGTCTGCCATCAGGCCAATGCCGGCGTCGCTGGTGGCCACCGCGAGCAAGTCCGGCTTGAGCAGCGCCAGCCGCGTCACGAAGTGGCTGCGCAGGGGCTCGGCCCACGCCGGCCGTGTCCAGTGACCGTCGCGCCACTCGCGCACGCCGTCGCGGGTGCCGACGTACCAGCGCCCCGGCGCCAGCGGCAGCACCGAGCGGATGATGGCCTCGGCGGCGGTAGCCTGCGGATCGAGCCGGCTCAACGCGCCCTGCCGCCAGCGATAAAGCCCGGCGGAAGTGCCAAACAGGAAATCGTCGTCGCCGAGCTCGTGGATGTCGTTGATCTGCAGGTTGCGCAGGCCTTGCAGCGCGGACGGGGTGACGTCCACCCCGCGGTCGAACACCGCGATGCCGCCGCGCGTGCCCACCCACAAGCGCTGGCGACGGTCGTAGTACAGCTCGTAGGCAGACGGGTTGGGCAGCGCGCTGCCGGGAATCAGCGTGCGCACCTGCTTGCCGTCGAAGACCTCCACGTCGGAATTGGTGCCGAACACGATCGAGCCGTCGGGCGCGCGCAGCACGCTCCACACCAGCGGGTCGCGCACGCCGTCGTCCAGCGACAGACGCCGGGTCCAGCCATTCCAGATGCGGTACAGGCCCCGCGTGTAGGTGCCCAGCCACAGGTTGCCGTCGCGGTCCTCCAGCATGCGGTGCACCCACGGCCGGCGCTGGACATCGATCTCTTCGCGCTCCAGTTCGCCGCTCGGCAGACGGCGATACAGCGCTTTGGCGGTGGCGATCCAGAGCGAACCGACGCGGTCGGTGAGCAGGCTCTCGATCGGCGCCGCATCGATCCCGTCGCCCAGTCCCGCCGCGACCCACTGCCCATCCACGATCCGCATCAAGCCGGCCGACGTGCCCAGCCACAACTGGCCGCCCTGCAGCGCCAGATGATTGACCACCACGTGCCGCCATGCCGCCGGCCCGGCCGCGATGCAGCTTTCCGTGGCCGGTGCGGCGCTGTCGGCGCGGCGGCAGACGCGGCCGATGCCGCCGATCCAGAGATGGCCGTCGCCACGCAGCAGGCTGAAGGCCGGCCCGCCGCTGCCGCCGGTCGACACCATCCGGCCTTCGTGCAGCCGCTGCACGCCGTCGGCGGTGGCCAGCAGCGGCGTGCCGTCACCGGCGTCGATGATCGCGTTGACCGCAGCCCCGCCCAGCGCCTTGAACTGCCCGTCGCGCTGCTCGATCAGGCCGCGCGCGCCGCCGAACCATACGCCGCCGTGCGGGTCGGCCCATGCAGCGTTGAGCATGCTGGTATCCACGCCGGTGCTGGCACGGTCGTAGCGCACGAAGCGGGCGCCGTCGAAACGCGCCACGGCCGTTTGCGTGTTGACCCACAGGAATCCGGCGCGATCCTCGGCCATTCCCAGCACGGTGATTTGCGGCAGGCCCTGTTCCACGCCCCAGTGGTCGAGCACAAAGGAATGGAACGGCTGCTGCGGGTCCATCGCCCGCGCGGGCGACATGACAACCAGCCAGCCGGTCGACATCAGCAGGAGTGCAAGCAGCACTCGCGGTCCCACTCCCCCTGTCACGCGTCCCCTCATCCCGCCCCTGCCGCCAGCCCGTGGCCATGGTCGATCTTGCCTGCCGGGATGGGTCCAGACAAGCGCCATGCGTTGACGGCACTCTTCACGTCCGTGAAGCGAAGGGCTCTCCGCGAACACTCCCCGGATCGCGCGCAAGAAGCATGCGCGCGATTCCTCTCAACCCTGCGGCGGCGGCTCCGCGTCGGTGGCGAAGGCGAAGCCCAGCGCGTCGGTGACCCCACGCACGCCGGCGCGCAACTGCTCCAGCGCGGCGTCGCGCGGCGCGATGCGCGAGCGCAGGTCGAGCGTGCAGGCCAGCGCGCGTTGCAGCAGGCCAGCGTGCGCGGCCGCCAGGGTCGCCGCCTGATCGTCGTCGAGCACGCCGGCGACGCGGCAGGCCTCGATCAACCCGGCGTTGGCGGTGACGCCGAGCAGCGCCGGCTGCCGCGCCGCGTGCGCCAGCACCAGTCCCTGCAGCGCGAACTCGATGTCGAGCAGGCCGCCGAGGCCCTGCTTCAGGTCGAACTGCTGCTCGTCGGAACGGTCACGCTCGGCGCGCCAGCGCTGACGCATGCTGGCCACTTCCGCGCGCACGGCGGCCGGGTCGCGCGGCACGGCGAGGACGTCGCGGCGTACTGTCGCCAGCTCGGCGTTGAGCGCCGCGTCGCCAGCCACCGGCCGCGCGCGCAACAGCGCCTGGTGCTCCCATGTCCACGCACGGCTTCGCTGGTAGGCCACGAACGCATCGAGGCTGCTTACCAGCAGGCCCTTGGAACCATCCGGACGCAGCCGCGTGTCCACCTCGTACAGACGGCCGGCGCGGGTCAGCACGGTCAGCCAGTTCATCACCCGCTGGGCCAGCCGCTGGTACCAGCGATAGCCTTCCAGCGGACGCTCGCCGTCGCTCATCGCCTGCGCGCGCTGGCCGTCGAACACGAACACCAGGTCCAGGTCCGAGGCGAAGCCGAGTTCCTCGCCGCCGAGACTGCCGTAACCGAGCACGGCGAAGCCCGACCCCACGCCCGGCAGGCGGCCATGCCGCGCCACCAGATCGCGCTCGGCCAGCGCCAGCACCGCGCCCACCACCGACTCCGCCAGCGCGGCCAGCCGGCGTGCGGTGGCTTCGGCGTCGACGCGACCGTCGTTGAAGGCCAGCCCCAACCGGAACGCGGTGGACGAACGGAACTCGGTGATCCGCTCCAACTCGGTCTCCGCGTCGCGCTCATCCAGCGTGCCGAGCACGCGGGTGATCTCGGCGGCGATGTCGGCGCGGCGCAGCGGCAGCTGGTCGATGCGCGGATCGAGCACGTCGTCCAGCAGCAGCGGCTGGGCGATCACCCGTTCGGCGAGAAAGGCGCTGTCGGCGAACAGCCGCACCAGCCGGCGCCGCGCCGCGGGCTGCTCGTCCAGCAGCGCGAGATAGGCCGAGCGCCGCGCCACCGCCTGCATCAGCCGGCACAGCCGCAGCAGCGCGGGCACCGGCGCCGGAGTGTTGCGCGCGGCGCCGAGCAGCTGCGGCAGCAAGCGGTCGAGCCGCTCGCGCGAACGCGGCGACATCGCGCGCACCGAGGCGGCTTGCGGCAACTTCAGCAAGGCGTCGGCCAGTTCCGCCGCGGGCGCGAAACCGGAAGCCTCCAGCGTGGCCGCATCCAGCGTTTCGTCGCAGGCGCGCTCCCACAGCCGCACGTCGGCGACCGGTGCGGCGGCGACCTGGCCATGCGCAGGCATCAGCACGGCGGCGAACTCCTCGCTGACGATCGCGCGATGGGTCGCCAGCGCCGCGCGCAAGGTTTCCCAGTCGGGGTAGTCGAGGCTGAGCGCGATGCGTTCGCGGCTCAGTGCATCGTCGGGGATGTCGTGGGTTTGCGTGTCGCGCAGCATCTGCACGCGGTTTTCGGCCCGACGCAGCAGCGCGTAGGCCTCGCGCAAGCGCCGCGCGCGCTGCGCGCCGATGTGGCCACGCGCCTCGCAGGCGGCCAGCGCGCCGAGCAGGCCGTGCACGCGCAGGGAAGGTTCGCGTCCGCCGCGGATCAGCTGCACCAGCTGCACGATGAACTCGATCTCGCGGATGCCGCCGGGGCCGAGCTTGAGGTTGTCGGCCAGATCCTTGCGCGCCACCTCGGCGTCGATCAGCGCCTTCATCTCGCGCAGCCCGGCGAACGCGGTGTAGTCGAGATACTTGCGGTAGACGAACGGGCGCAGCATCTCCTGCAGTTGCTTGCCGTCGGCGCGGTCGCCGGCCACCGCGCGCGCCTTGATCCACGCGTAGCGCTCCCAGTCGCGCCCCTCGCTCTGGTAGTACTGCTCCATCGCGGCGAACGACAGCGCCAGCCGGCCGGCCTTGCCGAACGGGCGCAGGCGCATGTCGACGCGCGCGCAGATGCCGTCCATGGTCGGTTCGCCGAGCAGGCGCACCAGCTGGCGGCCGAGCCGCACGAAGTATTCGCTGTTGTCCAGCGGCCGCGCGCCGTCGCTCTGGCCGCCGTGCGGGTAGGCAAACAGCAGGTCGATGTCGGAGGAGAAGTTGAGCTCGCTGCCGCCGAGCTTGCCGAAGCCCACCACCAGCAGGTGCTGCAACACGCCTTGCGCATCGCGGCTGTGGCCGTAGCGCGCGGCCATTGCCGCGGTGGCCCACGCCAGCGCCTTGCCCAGCAGCGCCTCGTACAGGACGCTGGTGGCGGACAGGGTTTCCGGCAACTCGTCCAGCCCGTTGACGTCGCGGAACACCAGCCGCAACGCCTCGGCATGGCGAAAGCGGCGCAGCGCGGCCATGCAGCCGGCTTCGTCCTCCGGCAGTGGCAGCGCGTCGATGCGGGCTCCGGCGTCGGCGCCGGAGCGCAGGCGATCCAGCCCCTGCGGGGCGAGCAGCTGCGGCTGGCGACACCAGGTATCGAACGCGAAATCGCTGGCCAGCAAGGTGCGACGGATGCGTTCAGCGACGCCGGCATCGTCATGCAGGTGCACGCCGGCGGCGCGGCAACGGCGCTCCAGCTCGCGGTAGCGATCATCGATCAGCGCGCGCAGCGCGGCGGATTCGGGCGGGTTCATCGGCCCATTGTGCCGCAGCGCGGCGGCGACGCCGCGCATCGCCGTGCACGGCCGACCCGTTCGTGCGTTGCGCATGCCTGCGGCAGGCCCGACACTTGTCGTTTTGCGCGCCACCCGCCGTTCATCGAGTCCTGTTTACATTCTGGAGACCACCCATGACGACCCCGGCAGTCGCCACATGCCCCTGACCTCTCCCGACATCCGCAGCGCCCGGTATCCGCTGGGCGCGCGCATCGCGCTGGTGCTGGCACTGGCGCTGGCGTTCGTGCTGCTGACTGGGCTGGTCGACGGCGGCGTGGGGGTGACCACGGCGCAGTTGCTCAAGCAGCCGCGGTTCCCGCTGGCCAATGCGCTGCCCGGCCTGCTGCTGGCCGGCGCGCTGCTGGCGTGGACCCGCCGTGCCTGGCTGTCGTTCGGCCTGGCGTTCACGCTGCAAGGGCTGGTCTACGGCGTCAACGTGCTGAAGGTGGCCAACCTCGGCACGCCGCTGCTGCCGGACGATTTCCGCATGATCGGCCAATTGCGCAAGGGCGGCATGCACCTGCTGGCCGGCTACCTGCCGCACAGCCCGTGGCCGTACCTCGCGTTGCTGGCGGCGCTGGCGCTGGTGGTGCTGGCGTGGCGTTACGAGCCGCCGGTGGTACCGCGGCATACCGGCGGCAAGCGCCTCGCCGCCTGCGGCCTGCTGGCCGCGGCGTTCGTCAGCATGCTGGTGGGCCTGTCCGCCTGGGGCAGGATCTACAACGCGCGCGTGCTGTGGCTGGAGCCGTGGTCGGCCCGGGTCACCACCAACCATTCGGGCCTGATCAGCTCGCTGATGCTGTTCCACCTGCAATACGGCGGTGGCCACCACAAGCCCGACCGCGCCGCGGCCGAGCAGCTGATTGCGCAATCCGCGCCGGCGTTGCAACAGGTGTTGCGGCAGCCGGCGGCAACCGGTGAGCTGCCCGACATCGTGGTGGTGCAGAGCGAATCGTTCTTCGACCCGTCGATCATGCACGGCTACGAGCACAGCAACTTCGCGCCCAACCTGCGCCGGCTCGCGCGGCACGGCAGCAGCGGCAAACTGCACGTGCCCACCTTCGGCGGCGGCACCATCCGCACCGAGTTCGAGTTCCTCACCGGCCTGTCGCTGCGCTACTTCGACAACCTGCAGTTCCCCTATCTGCAGATGAGCCACAAGTCGCTGCCCAGCCTGGTGCGCACGCTGGCGTCGCACGGCTACAGCACGCTTGCGCTGCATGGCAACGACCCGGCGTTCTGGAACCGCACCACCGCGTTCCAGGCAATCGGCTTCGACCGGTTCGTGTCGCAATCCTCGTTTCCGCCCGGCGCGCCGAATGACGGCAAGTACATGGCCGACAGCGCGATGACCGACGAGATCATGACCCAGCTCAAGGACAGCGGCCCGCCGCAGTTCATCTTCGCCATCAGCATCGAGGCGCACGGCCCCTACGACATCGAGCCCGCGCACGTCGCCGAACGCGACGCGATCCCGGTGCCCGACGGCATCACCGGCCGCGACAAGCTGGAGCTGCAGACCTACCTCTACCACCTCAAACATGCCGACGCCGAACTCGGCCGGCTGGTGAAGCTGCTCGCCAAACGCGACCGGCCCAGCGTGGTGCTGTTCTACGGCGACCACCTGCCCGCCCTCAGCAACAGCTACCACATCACCGGTTTCGTCGACGGCAGCGACATGCTGAGCCAGGCCGGCGTGTGGCTGCTGGTCGACCCGAAACGGCCGTCCAAACCGCTGCAGGCCGACACCGCCTCCTGGCTGCTGCCGGGCAAACTGCTGGCCCACCTCGGCATCCACGACGACCCCTACTTCGCACTGACCGAACTGGTCGGCCCGCAGATCGCCGCCCTCACCGCCGCCCCCGGCGCCCCGCCGCGCCCGCAGAGCGACGAGCAGCGGCAACTTGACAAGGCCATGGCCGGCGTCGACCAGCTGCGCATGGGCGGCAAGCTGGATTCGATGCTGGCCAAGGCGCTGGACGCCACCGCCGCGATGACGCAAATGGTCCACGCCACCGCGACGCCTCCGGCGGTCGAGGAACAGCCCGCAACGGCGCATTGATCCGGCATGCGGTGACGGCGTCGGCGCAAAGTGCCAGGATGCACGTTCGCCGCCATGGAAGCCGCCATGCCCGCCACCGACCCGCATCCGCCCGCATCATTTCCCGGCAGCGGCAACTGGAGCCACGCCCAGCTCAAGCTCGCCTTCGCCTTCTACTGCCAGACGCCGTTCGGCAAGCTGCACAGCCGGAACCCCGCGATCGTGGAACTGGCCCAGCTGATCGGGCGTACGCCGAGCGCGTTGGCGATGAAGCTGGTCAACTTCGCCAGCCTCGATCCTTCGATTACAGGCACGGGTCGCAAGGGGTTGAGCGGCGCTTCATCCCGGGACCGGGAGATCTGGGAGGCGTTCCACGCCGATTGGGAAGGCCTTGCCGTCGAGTGCGAACAACTGCGCGAGCAACTGCAGCACGAGCACGGCCTGAAGGCCACGGCAGTGCGCGCGGTGCGCGACGACCCGGCGCTCGCCGACTACACCGGCGAAATGCGCCAAGCCATCGTGCTACAGCGCATCAAGCAAGACTTCTTCCGCCGCGCCGTGCTGGCCAGCTATCGCGGACGCTGCTGTATCTCCGGCGTCAGCGACGCGCGCCTGCTGGTCGCCAGCCACATCGTGCCGTGGCGCGAGGACAAGGCCAATCGCCTGAACCCAAGCAACGGACTATGTCTTTCGGCGATCCACGACAAGGCTTTCGACCAGCATCTGTTCACGCTCAGCGACGAGCATCGCATCGTGCTGTCCGACCAGCTCAAGGCAAGCAAGGATGCCTTCATCCACGAGGTGTTCTGGCCCACCGAAGGTCAGCCCATCGAACTGCCCGAGCGCTTCGCGCCCAGCCATGACTTTCTTGCACGACACCGCGAAGCCACCTTCGCAACGATGGGCGATCCGCAATGAGCACCAAGGCACGCAGCGTGTTTGTGTACATGTATCGGGATGCCGCGAACTACAAGGCAGGTGGTCAGCTCCTGCTCGAGGGCGAGTGTTCCGAGGCTGCGGAAACCACCATCCGCGAGTGCTGCGATTCGTGGAATCACTTCGTCGCCGAGCAGGTCGACGTGCCGGTTCTGTACGCCGAGCTGTATCAGTTCAGCAACGGCCCCACCGTCGATGACATCGCCTTTCACGAATTTGAACGTCTGCGTGCGGCAACGGCGGAAGATGTAGCTTCGACCCAATCATGGGGAACGCTCGACGACCTCATCGCCCGCTTTCGGGCCGTGGAGTATTGGGATTGCACGTTGTCACCGCACTGCCAGTGAGCGCTCCTGCATCACTCGCGTAGCCAAAACGTGTTTCCCGCCAATCGCGCCCGGGTTTGCCACTCACGCCGCCCGCACCGCGAGCTCGATCCGGTAGCCCACTGCGTTGAGGGCCGCCTCGACTTGTTCCAGCTTGGAGCGGTGGCGCAGGTCGAGCAGGCGGTCAACTTGCGGCATGTGCACGCCGAGCAACCGCGCGAGTCGGCCTTGCGCATGCTGGTGACTACCCTTGCCCGACTCGAAACTCACGCCTTGACGCCTGAGCCATCGCTGGAACTCGCTGTATTTCATCGACCCATCCTTGTTCCGTCCACCGGCCAGCACAGCAACATTTCTGTTGCATGCAAAAGCAAACCATTTGCGAGGAATCGGTCCACCGGCAAACGGAGGCTTTCGCGTTGCGTGCCCTTCGACTTCGCCGCTGCGCGGCTACGCTCAGGGTGATCGGGTCGGGGCGGCTGTGCGCAGGGCAAGCGGATTGAATCGACTGTGCTCAGCGAGGACGGCTTGGGCGGGTGACTTGCATGCGCAAAGAAAAACCCCGCCGAAGCGGGGTTTTTCGTATTGTCGCCGGATTTCCGGTGCGTTGAGCGGCAGCCCTGCCGCTCGAACGCACCGAGTTGATCCGTCGCCGCGTCGCGGCGGGGGACAACTCAGAAATCCATACCGCCCATGCCGCCCATGCCACCGCCCATGCCGCCGGCGCCGTGGCTGTGCTCTTCCTTCTTCGGCAGCTCGGCGACGATCGCCTCGGTGGTGATCGCCAGGCCGGCGACCGACGCGGCGTGCTGCAGGGCCGAGCGGGTGACCTTGGTCGGGTCCAGGATGCCCATCGCCACCATGTCACCGAACTCGCCGGTGGCCGCGTTGTAGCCGAAGTTGCCCTTGCCTTCCTTGACCTTGTTGAGGATCACGGACGGCTCTTCGCCGGCATTGGCGACGATCGCGCGCAGCGGTGCTTCCAGCGCGCGGCGGGTGATCGCGATGCCCAGGTCCTGGTCGGCGTTGTCGCCCTTCAGGCCCTCGACCGCTTTCAGCGCGCGGATCAGCGCCACGCCGCCGCCGGGGACCACGCCCTCTTCCACCGCAGCGCGGGTGGCGTGCAGGGCGTCTTCGACGCGGGCCTTCTTTTCCTTCATCTCGATCTCGGTGCCGGCACCGACCTTGATCACGGCAACACCGCCGGCCAGCTTGGCCACGCGCTCCTGCAGCTTCTCGCGGTCGTAGTCGGAGGAGGTCTCCTCGATCTGCGCCTTGATCTGGCCGATGCGCGACTGGATCTTCTCCGCGTCGCCGGCACCGTCGATGATCGTGGTGTTTTCCTTGGTGATCACCACGCGCTTGGCGCGGCCGAGGTCGTTGATGGTGGTCTTCTCCAGCGACAGGCCCACTTCCTCGGACACGACCTGGCCGTTCGTCAGCACGGCGATGTCTTCCAGGATGGCCTTGCGACGGTCACCGAAGCCCGGCGCCTTGACGGCGGCGACCTTGACGATGCCGCGGATGGTGTTGACCACCAGCGTGGCCAGCGCCTCGCCCTCGACTTCCTCGGCGACGATCACCAGCGGCTTGCCGGCCTTGGCGACGGCTTCCAGCACGGGCAGCAGCTCGCGCACGTTGGAGATCTTCTTGTCGTGGATGAGGATGTACGGGTCATCCATCTCGACCTGCTGCGAGGTCTGGTTGTTGATGAAGTACGGGCTCAGGTAGCCGCGGTCGAACTGCATGCCCTCGACCACGTCCAGCTCGTTGTCCAGGCCGGAACCTTCCTCGACCGTGATCACGCCTTCCTTGCCGACCTTCTTCATCGCGTTGGCGATGATGTCGCCGATGTCGGTGTCGGAGTTGGCCGAAATCGTGCCGACCTGGGCGATTTCCTTGTCGTTGGCGGTGGGGTTGGAGAACTTCTTCAGCTCGCCGACGGCGGCGGTCACCGCCTTGTCGATGCCGCGCTTGAGGTCCATCGGGTTGATGCCGGCGGCCACGGCCTTGAGGCCTTCCTGGATGAACGCCTGCGCCAGCACGGTGGCGGTGGTGGTGCCGTCACCGGCCACGTCGGAGGTCTTGGAAGCGGCTTCCTTGACGATCTGCGCGCCGAGGTTCTCGTACTTGTCGGCCAGCTCGATCTCCTTGGCGACGGACACGCCGTCCTTGGTGATCGTGGGCGCGCCGAAGCTCTTCTCGAGCACCACGTTGCGACCCTTCGGGCCGAGGGTGACCTTGACCGCATTGGCCAGGGTGTTCACGCCCTTGAGCAGGCGGGCGCGGGCGTCTTCGCCGAAACGGACTTCTTTGGCTGCCATGATTTTTTTGCCTCAAAAAAATTGAATAAGAATGGGAAACGTCACGAAAGAGCTGCAAGAAGGAGCCGCAGGCGACTGGCGTGCGCGCTTTTGACTTTCGTCGCGCTCAACCGGCCATCGGCCCCGAGCCCATCACCCCTCGATCACCGCCACGATGTCGTCTTCCTTCAGGAACACGAGCTCTTCGCCGTCGATCTTGATTTCCTGGCCGGCATACTTGCCGAACAGCACCGTGTCGCCTTCCTTCAGCGACATCGGGCGAACCTTGCCGTCGGCCATGATCAGGCCGGTGCCGGCGGCGACGACCTTGCCGCGGGTGGGCTTCTCGGTGGCGCTGTCGGGGATGACGATGCCGCCGGCGGAAACGCGCTCTTCTTCGAGACGCTTGACGATGACGCGGTCATGCAACGGACGCAGTTTGCTCATGGAAGGACTCCGATGTCGTTTGAGGTGGAACAAGGCTTTCAAGACCCCGATCCGGCGATCTTGTTAGCACTCGTGGTAGATGAGTGCCAATTCTAGCGACACAAACTGCCGCTGCAAGACGTTCGGACCGGGAACGTACAGCTAATTGGGTGGATGGGTGCAGGTTTCAAGGGGCGGGCGTCGAGCCCGAGGCAGGGGTGCGCGCGGCGGCTGCGCCGGTTAGGCTGGCCGGCATGCCTGACACCGTCCTGCTCTGCTATTGCACCTGCCCGGACCGCGACAGCGCCGGGCGCATCGCCCGGGCGCTGGTCGACGAGCGGCTGGCCGCCTGCGTCAGCGGGATCGCTGCGGTGCGTTCCACCTACCGCTGGCAGGAAGCGGTGCACACCGACACCGAGGAACTGCTGCTGATCAAGACCACCGCCGCCCGCCTGCCGGCGCTGGAACGTCGCGTGCTGGAACTGCATCCTTACGAGGTGCCGGAGTTGATCGCGGTGCCGGTGGCCGATGGCCATGCCGCCTACCTCGACTGGGTGCGCGAGCACAGCCGGGACTGAAGTCCGGCGCGACCAAATGAAGCACGCCGCGGCGCAGCGAACCGGCTGCGCCATAATGAACCGCTGCCCGCGCGCGGGCCCCATGTTTTCCGGAGTCATGATGCGATCGTTGTCCGCCGGCCCGATGTTTGCCCGCCTCCTGCTGGGCGTGGGCCTGCTGCTGGCCGCCCTGCCCGCGCTGGCGCAGGACACCGACGCTCTGCTGCCGGTGACCGAGGCCTACCAGCTCAGCACCGACGCCGGCACTCCCGGCGTGCTCAAGCTGCACTGGAAGGTCGCGCCGGACTACTACCTCTATCGCGGCCGCATGAAGTTCAAGGCCGGCGACGGCGTCACCCTGGGCCAGGCGCAACTGCCCGAGGGCAGGAAATACCACGATGAATACCTGGGCGACGTGGAGACCTACCACCACGACATCGACGCCAGCATTCCCTACACCGTCGCCACAGGTACCACGCGGCTGAAGCTCAGCGTGCAGTACCAGGGCTGCCACGAGGTCGACCCGAAGATCTGCTACCCGCCGCATACCGAACAACTGGACCTGGCGCTGCCGACCGCCACCGCACCGACCGCACCCGCGGGCTCGCTGGGCGCGGCCCTGGACCAGCTCGGCCGCGGCGGACAGAGCGCCGCCACCGGCGTGACGCGGGCGCCGCTGCCGCCCGAGCAGGCGTTCCGCTTCGAGGCACTGGCGCAGAGCCCGCAGCAACTGCTGCTGCGCTGGACCATGCCGGCGGGCTATTACCTGTATCGCGACCACACCACGCTCAAGCTGAGGAAGGCCGACGGCGCGCGGTTGGGGACGCCCGCGTGGCCGGCCGGCGTGCGGCATCAGGACCCGCAGTTCGGCGAGGTCACGGTGTACTTCGACCAGGTCGAAGTGCCGGTGGCGCTCGAAGGCGTACCCGCCAGGTCCGGACCGCTGACGCTGGAGGCGACCTTCCAGGGTTGTCAGGACGGCGGCCTGTGCTACCCGTTGATGACGCGCACGGTGCAACTCGACCCGGGCAGCGGCACGGTCGCCACCGGCATGCCGACCAGCGCCGCCAGGGAGCTGCCGCCGGCCACCAACGGCGGCCCGCTGCGCACCAGCCTGTTCGCCGCACTGGCGTTGGCGCTGGGCGGCGGGCTGATCCTCAACCTGATGCCGTGCGTGTTGCCGGTATTGTCGATCAAGGCGGTCGGCGTGCTGGAGAGCGGCGAAAACCCCGCCACGCGGCGCAGCCATGCCTTGTTCTATACCGCCGGCGTGCTGTGCAGTTTCGCCGCGCTGGGGTTGGGCATCCTCGCCCTGCGCAGCGCCGGTCACGCACTGGGCTGGGGTACGCAGCTGCAGCAGCCGGTGGTGGTCGGCGTGCTGGCCTGCGTGATGCTGGCGGTGGGCCTGTCGATGTCCGGCGTGGTGCAGTTCGGCGCCTCGCTGGGCAATACCGGCGCCGGGCTGGCGCGGCGCGCCGGTCCGGCCGGCGACTTCTTCACCGGCGTGCTGGCGGTGGTGGTGGCCAGCCCCTGCACCGCGCCCTTCATGGGCGGCGCGCTGGCCTATGCGTTCACCGCGCCGATGCTGTCGGCGCTGCTGGTGTTCCTGATGCTGGGCATCGGCCTGGCGTTGCCGTTCCTGGCCATCGGCTTCGTGCCCGCGGTGGCGCGATGGTTGCCGAAGCCCGGGCGCTGGATGGAAACGCTGAAGCAGGTGCTGGCCTTCCCGATGTACCTCACCGCCGCCTGGCTGGTCTGGGTGCTGGCCAACCAGCGCGGCGCCGACGCGGTGGGCCTGGTGCTGGTGGCGATGGTGCTGCTGGCGATGACCTTGTGGTGGTTCGAGCGCAGCCGTTCGCGCGGCGTGGTCAGCAAGCTGGCGGTGGCCGTGCTGGCGGTCGCCACGCTGGTGCCGATGAGCCTGCTCAGCCAGGTGCCGCCGCCAACCGCAGCCCGCATGGCCGACGGCGTGGTGCCCTATTCCGCGGAGAAGCTGGCCGCGCTGCGCGAAGCGGGCACGCCGGTGTTCGTGGACATGACCGCCGACTGGTGCGTGACCTGCAAGGCCAACGAGCACACGGTGCTCGACACCGCACGCTTCCGCGACCTGCTGCAGCGCACCGGCGCGGTCTACATGAAGGGCGACTGGACCGACGTGAACCCGGCGATCAGCGCCTTCCTGGCCGAGTACCACTCGCCGGGCGTGCCGCTGTACGTGGTGTTCCCGAAGGATGGCGGTCCCGGCCGGCAGCTGTCGACCGTGCTGACCGCCTCGATGGTCGAACGGGCGTTGACCGACGCGGCGCGCTGATGCTCGACCGCACCTCCGGCCTGATCCTGCTGCTGGCCGCGCTGGCCGCCCTGCTCGGCGGCGGGCTGGCCCAATACCGACACCATCGCGCGACAGCCTCCGTTCCGGTCGCCGCGCCGGCCGTGTCGGCGATGGTCGGCAAGCCGCTGCCGGCGCTGACGCTGGCGGATCTGGACGGGCGCATGCACGCGCTGACGGCGTACCGCGGGCGCCGCCTGCTCATCAATTTCTGGGCCAGCTGGTGCGACCCGTGTCTGCAGGAAATGCCCGCGCTCGACGAAGCCCAACGCAAGTTCGCCGATAATGGGGTGATCGTGCTGGGAATCGCCATGGATCAGCCCGACCACGTTCGTGCTTTTCTGGCCAGGCAGCCGGTGAGTTACCCGATCTTGCTGGGCAATCTGGAGACACCGAGCACATCCCTGCAATTGGGCGATGAGGCTGAAATCTTGCCATTCAGCGTGCTGATCGGTGCCGATGGACACATTATCGCGACTCACGCCGGCATTCTTTCGCCGCAGCTGCTGACCCAGTGGTTGGCGCCGCAGCAAGGTGCTCCCTGAGTTCGGCCAAACATACGCCAGCGCAGGGCAATCCCTGCGGGTTCTCCGTTGAACATCGCCGATCTGCCGCGAACTGGACAACATCGCCCGACGCGCGCACACTGCGCCGGGTTCCGGGGCCTCCGGACGCAAGCTGGGTGGTTTCGTGGCGAAGATCCTGGTCCTGCACGGACCCAACCTCAACCTGCTGGGTGCACGCGAGCCGCAGATCTACGGCCGCGAAACGCTGGCCGGGATCAACCAGAGCCTGGCCGATCGGGCGCAGGCGGCCGGCCACGAATTGCAGTGGTTCCAGTCCAATGCCGAGCATGAGCTGATTGCGCGCGTGCACCAGGCGCGCGACGACCGCACCGCCCTGATCCTGTGCAATGCCGGCGCCTTCACCCATACCAGCATCGCGCTGCGCGACGCGTTTGCGGCGGTGGCCATCCCGTTCATCGAAGTGCACCTGTCCAACGTGTTCGCGCGCGAGCCGTTCCGCCACCACTCGTATCTGTCGGATCTGGCGCTCGGCGTGATCTGCGGCTTCGGCAGCGCCAGCTACGCACTGGCGCTGGACGCGGCGATCCAGCGGCTGCAGGCGCCGCCTGCCGCCGACGCCTGACCGGCGGCACCCTCTTTCCCCTTCCAGCCGCCTCCACGGCGGCATGACTGACCAAAGGCTGATCCGATGGATTTGCGCAAAATCAAGAAGCTGATCGACTTGCTCGAGGAATCCAACCTCGCCGAACTGGAGATCAAGGAGGGCGAGGAAGTCGTGCGTCTGTCGCGCGTGCCCAAGGGCGCCGCACCGGTCGCGGCCGCCGCCCCGGTGGCCGCCGCCGCGCCTGCCGTGGCAGCCGCCCCGGTGGCCGCTGCGCCCGCCGCCGCTTCCGAAGCGCCGCCCGCCGACGCCCTGCCGGCCGGCCACGTGGTCAAGGCGCCGATGGTCGGCACCTTCTACGCCTCCGCCTCGCCCGGCGCCCCCGCCTTCGTCAAGGTCGGCCAGCAGGTCAAGGCCGGCGACACCCTGGGCGTGATCGAGGCGATGAAGATGTTCAACCAGATCGAAGCCGAAGTCGCCGGCACCGTACAGGCCATCCTGATCGAGAACGGCCAGCCCGTGGAATTCGACGAACCGATGTTCGTGATTGCCTGAAAAGCAGGGAATAGGGAATCGTGAATAGGGAATTGTCAAAGCGGCCGCACGAAGACTTGTCGGTCTGGAAGCGAGCAATGTCGCTGGTGGAGCAAGTCTATGCCTGCTCTTCGGCATTCCCCGACAGCGAACGCTTCGGGCTGACCGCCCAGCTCAGGCGCGCTGCCGTCAGCGTCCCGTCTAACATCGCCGAGGGCGCCGCTCGTCGCTCGACTCCCGAATACCTGCGCTTTTTGTCGATCGCTCGTGGATCGCTATCAGAGCTGGACACTCAGCTGCAGATCGCCGCACGGCTTGGTTACGGGACTATTCCGGTTGACACCAAGATTTCCATAGATGAGGTGTTTGCCATGCTGACTGGTCTGATGAACACACTGCGAACAAGAGAGGCGATTCGATGATCTCCCTATTCCCTATTCCCCATTCCCTATTCCCTTTCACATTCCCATGCTAGAAAAAGTCGTCATCGCCAATCGCGGCGAAATCGCCCTGCGCGTGCTGCGCGCGTGCCACAGCCTTGGCATCAAGACGGTCGCGGTGCACTCCACCGTGGACCGCAACCTGAAACACGTCGGCCTGGCCGACGAGGCGATCTGCATCGGCCCGGGGCCGTCGGCGGACAGCTACCTCAACATCCCGCGCATCATCGCCGCGGCGGAGATCACCGACGCCCAGGCCATCCATCCGGGCTACGGCTTCCTCTCCGAGCGCGCCGACTTCGCCGAGCAGGTGGAGCAGTCCGGCTTCATCTTCATCGGACCGACCGCCGACGTGATCCGCCTGATGGGCGACAAGGTCGAGGCGATCCGCGCGATGAAGGCGGCCGGCGTGCCCTGCGTGCCCGGCTCCGGTGGTCCGCTGACCGAGGATGTCGACGCCAGCATCAAGATCGCGCGCGAGATCGGCTACCCGGTGATCATCAAGGCCGCCGGCGGCGGCGGCGGCCGCGGCATGCGCGTGGTGCGCACCGAGGCGCACCTGGGCAACTCCATCGTGATGACCAAGCAGGAGGCCAAGGCGGCCTTCGGCAACGATCAGGTCTACATGGAGAAGTTCCTGGAGAACCCGCGCCACGTGGAGATCCAGGTGCTGGCCGATGGCCAGGGCCACGCCATCTATCTCGGCGAACGCGACTGCTCGATGCAGCGCCGCCACCAGAAGGTGGTCGAGGAAGCGCCGGCGCCGGGCATCACGCCCGAGCTGCGCGCGCAGATCGGCAAGGTCTGCGTCGACGCCTGCCTGCGCATCGGCTACCGCGGCGCCGGCACGTTCGAGTTCCTGTTCGAGAACGGCCGCTTCTACTTCATCGAGATGAACACCCGCATCCAGGTCGAGCACCCGGTGACCGAATTCATCACCGGCGTGGACCTGGTGCGCGAGCAGCTGCTGATCGCCGGCGGCCAGCCGTTGTCGATCCGGCAGGAAGACGTGCACATCACCGGCCACGCCATCGAGTGCCGCATCAACGCCGAGGACCCGGACACCTTCATGCCCAGCCCCGGCACGGTGAAGCGCTTCGAGGCGCCGGGCGGCCCCGGCGTGCGCGTGGACACCCACCTCTACGACGGCTACAGGATCCCGCCGAACTACGATTCGATGATCGGCAAGCTGATCGTCCACGGCCCGGATCGCAAGACCGCCATCGCGCGCATGCAGCTGGCGCTGGCCGAAACGGTCATCGAAGGCGTCAAGTGCAACATCCCGCTGCAGCAGCGGATCATGGCCGACGTCGGCTTCCAGCACGGCAGCCAGAATATCCATTACCTGGAAAAGCGCATGGCCGAACAGAAGGAAAAGGCTGCCGCCGGTGCGGCAGAGAAGTGAGTGAAGAGGAGTTGAGGAGTGAGAGAAGGCCGGCGCGCCCGTGCTTCTCTCCACCTTTGACACACTCGCCAAGCCTCGCCCTTCTCTCGTTCCTCACTCCTCTTCACCCACTCCTCGCCTCATGCCCTTCCTCGAACTCTCCCTGATCATCCGCACCGAACAGCAGCCGCGCGTGGAAGAGGCGCTGGAGGATCTGGGCGCGTTGTCGATCACCCTGCGCGATGCCGACGCCGAGACGCCGGACGAGCAGGCGATCTTCGAGCCGGGCGTGGGCGAGTTGCCGCTGTGGCCGACGATCACGCTGGATGCGCTGTTCGACGAGCACGCCGACCGGCGCGGCATTGCCGCGGCACTGGGCGACCTGTTGCCATGGCTGGAACCGGATCAGCTGAGCTTCCGCGACGTCGCCGACCAGGACTGGGAGCGCGCGTGGATGGACCAGTTCAAGCCGATGGCGTTCGGCCACCGATTGTGGATCTATCCGTGGAACATCGAGCCGCCCGTCGATGACGGCAACATCGGCCGCTCCGATGCCTCCACGCGCGTCGTCGTGCGGCTCGACCCGGGCCTCGCCTTCGGCAGCGGCACCCACCCAACCACCGCGCTGTGCCTGGAATGGCTGGACGGGCTCGACCTGCACGGCAGGACGATCACCGATTACGGCTGCGGCTCCGGCATCCTGGCCATCGCTGCGCTGAAGCTCGGCGCCGCTGCCGCAATCGGCATCGACAACGATCCGCAGGCACTCACGGCCTCGGCCGACAACGCCGCGCGCAACGGCGTGGCCGATCGCCTGACGCTGTTCCTGCCGGAAGATCACCCCGACGGCGCCACCGACGTGTTCGTCGCCAATATCCTCGCCGGGCCGCTCGATACGCTGGCGCCGACCTTCGCGGCCGCGGCAAAACCCGGCGCGCCATTCGCGATCTCCGGCATCCTCGCCGGCCAGCAGGACGAGTTGCTGGCGCGCTACGCGGAATGGTTCGAGGACTTGCGCGCAGACCTTCGCGACGACTGGGTGCGCATCAGCGGGCGGCGTCGCCGCTGACGCCGCCGCTGCATCCGCATGCTCCGGACAGCCTGTTAAGCTTGGGCGATACCGGTTGAAGCGGCGACGCATGTATACCCAATGCCCCGAATGCCTGTCCGTGTTTTCGCTGGATGCACAGACACTGGCGAAGGCTCACGGTCACGTGGTGTGCGGGCATTGCAACGCCAGCTTCGGCAGCCTGGCCACGCTCACCGAGCAATTGCCGCCCGAGCCGTTCGTCGAACTGGCCGTCAACGAGCCCGCGCTGGAACCGCCGCTGCTGGACCTGGTGGTCTATCGGCCGCAACCCGAGCCGGTGGTGGTGGCGACCGAACAGCCGGCCAGCGCGCCGCCCGAGGATTTTTCGCAACTGGTGTTCACGCCGCGCTTCGCCCGCCAGTCGCGCGGCCGCGCGGGCAAGCGCACGCGCGGGAAAGCCCATCGCCTGCGCGCCGCCTCGGGCGAGCGCAACTGGCCGTGGATACTTGCCTGCGGCGTGCTGACACTGCTGTTGCTCGCGCAACTGGGGTGGGCCAAGCGCGACGCCCTGATCCGCGATCCCACCGTAGGCGGCTGGTTGCGCAGCAGTTGTGCCGTGCTGCACTGCCGGCTGCCGCTGGTGGCCGCGCCGGCACGCCTGCGCCTGCTCGCCAGCAACGTGCAGGCGCACCCCAGCGTGCCGAACGCGCTGATGATCAGCGCCAGCGTGCGCAACGACGCCAGCTTCGCGCAACCCTATCCGGTGGTGACGGTGACGCTGTCCGACGCGCAAGGCCAGCGACTGGCCATGCGCCGGCTGCAGCCGACGGAGTACCTCGACGACCCTGCGACCTTGCGTCGCGGCCTGGCGCCCGGTGCCGTGGCGGTGTTGCTGCTGGAGGTCAAGGACCCCGGCGACCAGGCCGTCGCGTTCGAGTTCGGCTTCGAGTGAAGCGTGCCGCGCCCCATGGGCAACGACGCCTCGGCTGAACGGATCAGGGTCTCCCGCGCTTGTCGAGGGACTTAAAATCGACCGCGCACAAGGGTAGACTCAAGCGCTCGCACCGAGTGCCCGCCGGCACTCGATCCATGCTGCGAATGCACCAACCGACACCAGAGAACGCAGCGGCCCTCGCAGCCGCCGCACCGCATGCGAGGGAAAGTATCCGTGAATGCCGCCAGACTGCCTGCCGCCGAGGCTGCCGTATCGACCTCGTCGCAAGCTGCGCTTGCGCACGGCTCCGGCAGCGCACTGAGTGAGTGCGTCAGCCGCACGGTGCGACGCTATCTGGCCGACATCGGCGACACCGAATGTGCCGAGGGCCTGCACGCGCTGGTGCTGCACGAAGTCGAAGTGCCGCTGCTGCGCGAGGTGCTGGCCTTCCACGGCGGCAACCAGAGCCGCGCCGCCGTGGCGCTGGGCATCAATCGCGCCACGCTGCGCAAGAAGCTGGCGGCGCACGGGTTGCTTTGAGGCCGCTGACGCGGGATGGGGGATTGGCAACAGCCCAGATCACCGCCCGGCCCGCCACTGCAACCACGAATTTTCCATCCCTGATCCCGGAGCCATCATGTCCGTCCCTGCCGTCGTTCCCGTTCGCCGCGCGCTGCTCAGCGTTTCCGACAAGACGGGGTTGGTCGAGTTGGCGCGGCGGCTGGCGGCGAAGGGGGTGGAACTGCTTTCCACCGGCGGCTCGGCGCGCACGCTGCGCGAGGCGGGCATCGCGGTTACCGAGGTCAGCGACATCACCGGCTTCCCCGAGATCATGGACGGCCGCGTGAAGACGCTGCACCCGAAGGTGCACGGCGCACTGCTCGGCCGGCGCGGCACCGACGACGCGGTGATGGCCGAACTCGGCATCGCGCCGATCGACCTGCTGGTGCTGAACCTCTACCCGTTCGAGGCCACGGTGGCGAAGCCCGACTGCACGCTGGAGCAGGCGATCGAGAACATCGACATCGGCGGTCCGGCGATGCTGCGCTCGGCGGCGAAGAACTGGAACGACGTGGCCGTGCTGACCTCGCCCGCGCAGTACGACGCGGCGCTGGAGGAGATCGAGGCGCAAGGCGGCCTGACTCGCGCGACGCGCTTCAAGCTGGCGGTGGCCGCGTTCAATGACGTGTCCAGCTATGACGGCGCGATCAGCGATTATCTGTCCGCGCTGCAACTCAACGACGCCCAGGACGCCATCGCCGGCCACGACATGTTCCCCGGCCAGGTCAACGGCCGCTTCGTCAAACTGATGGACCTGCGCTACGGCGAGAACCCGCACCAGAGCGCCGCGTTCTACCGCGACCTGTATCCGGCGCCGGGCACGCTGGCCACCTTCCGCCAGCTGCAGGGCAAGGAGTTGTCGTTCAACAACATCGCCGACGCCGACGCCGCGTGGGAATGCGTGCGCAGCTTCGTCAAGCCGGCCTGCGTGATCGTCAAGCACGCCAACCCCTGCGGCGTGGCGGTGAGCCTGGACGGCATCGGCAAGGCGTATGACCTGGCCTTCCAGACCGATCCCACCTCGGCCTTCGGCGGCATCATCGCGTTCAACCGCGAAGTCGACGGCGCTACCGCGAAGGCGATCGTCGAGCGCCAGTTCGTCGAGGTGGTGCTGGCGCCGGCTTACGCGGATGACGCGCTGAAGGCATTCCACAAGAAAGGCAACGTGCGCGTGCTGGTGATCCCGCTGCCGACGCACGGCGAACTGCGTGATGCCCACCCCGGCATGCACTCCAAGCGCGTCGGTTCGGGCCTGCTGCTGCAGAGCGCCGACACCGGCATGATCACCGCGGCGGACCTGAAAGTGGTCACCCGCAAGGCGCCCACCGAAGCGCAGATCCACGACCTCATCTTCGCCTGGAAGGTGGCCAAGTTCGTCAAGTCCAACGCCATCGTCTATGCGAAGAATCGCCAGACCATCGGCGTCGGTGCCGGCCAGATGAGCCGCGTCTACAGTGCGAAGATCGCCGGCATCAAGGCCGCCGACGAGAAGCTCGAAGTGCGCGGCTCGGTGATGGCCAGCGACGCGTTCTTCCCGTTCCGCGACGGCATCGACGCGGCGGCCGAGGCGGGCATCGCCGCGGTGATCCAGCCCGGCGGCTCGATGCGCGATGGCGAAGTGATCGCCGCCGCCGACGAACACGACATCGCGATGGTGTTCACCGGCATGCGCCATTTCCGCCACTGAGCGCACGCCCCGCGGGAGCCCGCTCGCGGGCGATGCTTTTCCCGGGGATTCGCAAAGGCAGGAGCATAGCCCGCGAGCGGGCTCCTGCACGTCGCGTAGTAATGTCACGCCGCAGCATCGGATATCCCGCTGCGGAGGCTGCCATGCGCTACGAACTGTATTACTGGAGCGGCATCCAGGGCCGCGGTGAATTCGTGCGGTTGGCGCTGGAGGATGCCGGCGCCGATTACGTCGACGTGGCGCGCGAGGAAGGCGACGATGCGATCGTGCGCTACCTCGACGGCGCGCACGAAGGCGCGTTGCCGTTCGCGCCGCCGTTTCTCAAGGCCGGTCGGCTGGTGATCGCGCAGACCGCGAACATCCTGCAATACCTGGGCCCGCCACTGTCGCTGCTGCCGCAAGGCACCAGCGTGCGGCGCTACGCCCACCAGCTGCAATTGACCATCGCCGACCTCGTGGCAGAAGTGCACGACGCGCACCACCCCATCGCCAGCGGCCTTTACTACGAAGACCAGCGCGAGGAAGCCCGCCGCAGGGCCGGCGACCTGCGCACGCAGCGGCTGCCGAAGTTTCTCCACTACTTCGAGCAGGTGCTGGAGCGCGGCGGTGGCCGCCACGCCCTGCGCCGGCACTCCTGCGTCGACCTGTCGCTGTTCCAGCTGATGAGCGGCCTGAACTATGCGTTTCCCCGCACGATGCAACGCCTGCACGCCGGCCTGCCGTTGCTGCACGCGCTGCACGCCAACGTGACCCAGCGCCCGCGTATCGCGGCCTACCTGGCGTCCACGCGGCGCGTACCGTTCAATGAAAGCGGCATCTTCCGCCACTACCCGGAGCTGGACGACCCGGCCTGAGCGGCCGCGCCGTCATCGAGGTTCAGCGACTGCTGCTGGAAGCCGGCGCGCCGGTGTCGTCGGACGACTCGGCCGGCGGGCGGCTCTTGCCCCATTCCAGCACCTTGTACAGCGCGGGCGTGGCGCGTCGCTGGCCGTGTTCGTCCACCAGCCGGCCCTGCGGGTCGACCATGTAGGTCTGCTGCAGGCCGTGCCTGGGCGTGACCACCACCATGTAGACGCGACCGTTGCGGCTGTATTCCTGCACCGTGTTTTCGCCCTGCTGACGGATCTGCACTTCGGGCTCGTCGGCGGGACGGCCCATGCGGCTGTCGCCGCTCTTCATCGCCGGCAGGGTGAGCGGACGCAGATCGGGTTTCGGCGCGCTCGCGGGCGGTGCCGCGGACGTGGCCGGCGGCGGGTTTGCCTGCACGCCGGGATCGTTCATGCCGGGCGGCGGCAAGGCCGGACCGGGGGCAGCCGTCTGGGCGTGCACTGCCGCGGCGAACAGCGCGGTCGACAGCAAGGTGGCGACAACAACCGGCACGGCAGGGATTTTCATGGTGGCAACCTCGATGGGGAGGGCAGCATAGCAGCGCACCCGCGGCGCTTCCGTGAAACGCGACATTTCGCCGTGCATGCGAGAATCGCGCCCATGCCCAAGCTCATCCTCATCGACGGTTCGTCCTATCTCTACCGCGCGTTCCACGCGTTGCCGCCGCTTTCCAACGCGCGCGGCGAGCCCACCGGTGCGCTGTTCGGCGTGGTCAACATGCTGCGCGCCACGCTGAAGGCAAAGCCCGATTACCTGGCCTTCGTCAGCGACGCGCCCGGGCCGACCTTCCGCGATGCGTTGTACGACCAGTACAAGGCGAACCGGCCGCCGATGCCGGACGACCTGCGCGCGCAGGTTGCGCCGATGCTGGCCATCGTCGCTGCGCTGGGCTTTCCGATCCTGCGCGTGGACGGCGTCGAGGCCGACGACGTGATCGGCACGCTGGCGGTGCAGGCGCGCGCGCTCGGCATCGAGGTGGAAGTGTCCACCAGCGACAAGGACATGGCGCAGCTGGTCGGACCGCAGGTCACCCTGGTCAACACCATGACCGGCACGGTGATGGACGATGCCGGCGTGATGGCCAAGTTCGGCGTGCGGCCGGACCAGATCATCGACTTTCTCACGCTCACCGGCGACGCCATCGACAACATTCCCGGCGTGCCCAAGTGCGGGCCCAAGACCGCCGCCAAATGGCTGGCCGAGTTCGATTCGCTGGATGGCGTGATGGCCAATGCCGACAAGGTCGGCGGCAAGATCGGCGAGAGCCTGCGCGCCACGCTGCCGCAACTGCCGCTGTCGCGCGAACTGGTGACGATCAAGACCGACGTGGCACTGGAGTTCGGCCCCACCGACCTGGCGCAGCGCGAGCCCAATGTCGAACAGTTGCGCGAGCTGTACACGCGCTACGAGTTCAAGGCGGCGTTGAAGGAGCTGGATGGAGCGGCGGAACCTGCAGGAGCGCACCCCGTGCGCGAAGCTCCTCCGGCGCGGGACGAAGGGCATCGCGCACAGGGTGCGCTCCTGCAAGGGCCGGGCGAATACGAACTGGTCATCACCCGGCCGGCCTTCGATGCGTGGCTGGAAAAGCTTCGCAGCGCCGAACTGATCGCCTTCGATACGGAAACCACCAGCATCGACGCGATGCGTGCGGACATCGTCGGCATCAGTTTCGCGGTGGAGCCGGGCAAGGCCTGCTACATCCCGCTCGGCCACGACTATCCGGGCGCGCCGCCGCAGCTCGATCGTGGCGAGGTGCTGCGCGCGCTCAAGCCGATCTTCGAGGATGCCGCGCGGCCCAAGCTCGGCCAGCACGCGAAGTACGACATCAACATCCTGTCGCATTACGGCATCACGGTGCAGGGCGTGAAGCACGATTCGATGCTTGAATCCTACGTGTGGAACGCCACCGCCACACGCCACGACATGGATTCGCTGGCGAAGAAATACCTCGGCTACGAGACCGTGAAATACGAGCAAGTCGCCGGCAAGGGGGCCAAGCAGATTTCCTTCTCGCAGGTGGACCTGGACACTGCCTGCCGCTACGCCGCCGAGGATGCCGACATCACCCTGCGCCTGCACCATGCGCTATGGCCCAGGCTGCAGGGCGTGCCCTCGCTGCAACGCGTGTACGAGGAGATCGAGATTCCGCTGGTGCCGGTGCTGGCCGGGATGGAGCGCCGCGGCGTCCTGATCGACGGCGACGCGCTGCGCGCGCAGAGCCAGCAGCTGGGCAAGCGCATGCTCGAGCTGCAGCAGCAATCGCACGCGCTGGCCGGGCGCGAGTTCAATCTCGATTCACCCAGGCAGCTGCAGGCGGTGCTGTTCGACGAACTGGGCCTGGAAGCGAAACTGAAGACGCCCACCGGCCAGCCCTCGACCAACGAGGAAGCGCTGGAGGCGATTGCCGAGACGCACGAACTGCCGCGGTTGATCCTGGACTACCGCGGCCTGGCCAAGCTGCGCAGCACCTACACCGACAAGCTGTCCGGCATCGTCAACCCGCGCACCGGCCGCGTGCACACCAGCTACCACCAGGGCTCGGTGGCGACCGGGCGGATCTCCTCCTCCGACCCCAACCTGCAGAACATCCCGGTGCGCACCGAGGAAGGCCGGCGCATCCGCCAGGCCTTCATCGCGCCGCCGGGGTGGAAGGTGATGGCGGCGGACTACTCGCAGATCGAACTGCGCATCATGGCCCACCTGTCCGGCGACGAAGGCCTGCTGCGCGCGTTCCACTCCGGTGGCGACGTGCATCGCGCCACCGCGGCCGAAGTGTTCGGCGTGGCGCCGGAAGACATCACCACCAACCAGCGCCGCGCGGCCAAGGCGATCAATTTCGGCCTGATGTACGGCATGAGCGCGTTCGGCCTGGCCCGCCAGCTCGGCGTGGACCGCGGCGAGGCCAGCGACTACATGGGCCGCTATTTCTCGCGCTACCCCGGCGTGCGCGCTTTCATGGAAGCCACCCGCGAGCGGGCCCACCGCGACGGCTACGTGGAGACCCTGTTCGGCCGCCGGCTGTACCTGGAAAACCTCACCGCACGCAACGCCGGCCTGCGCCAGGGCGCCGAACGCGCCGCGGTGAACGCGCCGATGCAGGGCACCGCGGCGGACATCATCAAGCGCGCGATGATCACCGTGGCGGCGTGGCTGGCCGAACGCGACGACGCCCACATGCTGATGCAGGTGCACGACGAACTGGTGTTCGAGGTGCGCGCCGACGCCGTCGAGGAGGTCCGCCGCGCGGTGTCGGAGCGGATGTCCGGCGCGGCGGAACTGTCCGTGCCGCTGCTGGTCGATGTCGGCGTGGGCGCCAACTGGGACGAGGCACACTGACGCCGGCCGGAGGTTAATTTTCCATGAGAATGAATCGCAGTTGAATTTCTGCGCGAGCCTTGCAACTTTCCCGGCGCGGCCGCATCCAATCCTTCGGATGCACGCAACGGCATCCGCGGCCAGCCCACCTCCCTGGGCGGCCACAGTCGCGAACCTCTCCCCTGGGTTTTCGCGTCTGCCCCGGCCCCGAAGGTTCCCCCTAACCTTCGGGGCCTTTTTTTGCCTCGCCGGCGTGTACATTCCGTGCACGAACGATTGCGGCATACTCGATCCACCATCATCACGGGGAATACCATGCGTGCAGGCTTGATCGTCATTGGCATCATTCTCGTCGCCGCGGGCATCTGGGTGGTCGCCGGACATGCCTTCTACCAGGACACCGACACGCTGGTGCAGGTCGGCTCGGCCAAGCTCACCGCCACGCACGACAAGGGCGTGCCGCAGTGGATCGGCATCGTCGGTATCGTCGGCGGCGGCCTGCTCGCCCTCGGCGGCTTCATGCAGAAGCGCTGAAGCGCATCGACCCGCCAACGAAAACCGCCGCGCTTCGCGGCGGTTTTCGTTGGCGGCCACTACAATGGGCGAGATGGATGTCTCGTACCTGATCGATCCGCTGAACGAAGCCCAGCGCGAAGCCGTCTGCGCCCCACCCGGGCACTACCTCGTGCTGGCCGGCGCCGGCTCCGGCAAGACCCGCGTGCTGACCCACCGCATCGGCTGGCTGATGCAGGCCGAAGGCGTGCCGCCGTGGGCAATCCTCGCCGTCACCTTCACCAACAAGGCCGCCGGCGAAATGCGCGCGCGGCTGGCCTCGCTGATCCCCGGTGGCACCCAGGGGCTGACCGTGGGCACCTTCCATGGCATCGCCCACCGCCTGCTGCGCCGGCACTGGCGCGAGGCGGGCCTCCCCGAGACGTTCCAGATCCTGGATTCCGACGACCAGCAGCGGCTGGTCAAGCGCGTGGTGGCCGGGCTGGGGCTGGACGAGGCGAAGTTCCCGCCGCGCCAGGCCTGCTGGCAGATCAACCAGTGGAAGGACGAGGGCAAGCGGCCGGACAGCATCGAGCATCGCGACCACCCGGTAACGCGCGCTTTCGTCAACATCTACACGGCCTATGAGGAAGCCTGTCGTCGCGCCGGCCTGGTGGACTTCGCCGAACTGCTGCTGCGCGCGCACGAACTGTGGCTGAAAAACCCCGCCGTGCTGGAGCACTACCAGCAACGCTGGCGCCATCTGCTGATCGACGAGTTCCAGGACACCAACACGCTGCAGTATGCGTGGGTGCGCGTCCTGTCGGGTGCGAACCAAGGAATCGGGAATAGGGAATCGGGAATAGGGAGAGCTGACGGCGCCGCGGCGACCGGGGATGCTCCTATTCCCTATTCCCCATTCCCTATTCCCGCGAAAACCGGTCAGGTTTTCGCAGTAGGCGACGACGACCAGTCCATCTACGGCTGGCGCGGTGCCAAGGTCGAGAACATGCAGCAGTTCCTGCGCGATTTTCCCGGTGCGCGCACGATCAAGCTGGAACAGAACTACCGCTCCACCTCGACCATCCTGCAGGCGGCCAACCACATCATCCAGCGCAACGGCAGCCGCCTCGGCAAGCAGCTGTGGACGGCCGGCGAGGACGGCGAGCGCATCGCGCTGTATGCCGCCTACAACGAGCAGGACGAGGCGCGCTTCGTGGTCGAGCGCATCCGCGAGTACATCGACGAGCACGGCAGTGCGCAGGATTGCGCGATCCTCTATCGCTCCAACGCACAGTCGCGCAACTTCGAGGAGCAGCTCGTCCAGCGCCGCATCGGCTATCGCGTCTACGGCGGCCAGCGCTTCTTCGACCGCGCCGAAGTGAAGGACGCGCTGGCCTACCTGCGCCTCAGCGCCAACCGCCACGACGATGCCGCGTTCGAGCGCGCGGTGAACACCCCGCCGCGCGGCATCGGCGAGCGCACGCTCGACGTGCTGCGCCGGCGCGCGCGGCGCGACAACGTCTCGATGTGGGAAGCGGCGCTGATCGAACTGGGCAGCGGCAACGAGCTGGCCGGCCGCGCGAAGAATGCGGTGAAGGCATTCCTGGCCTTGATCGACCAGATGGCGCACGACTTTCAGGGTACGAGATCACCGGAAGGCGCCGCTCCGCCCGTACCCCCACCCCCGGCCCCTCTCCCGGAGGGAGAGGGGAACCATTCCCTGTCCCTGGCCGAACAGATCGACCACGCCATCACCCACACCGGCCTGCGCGACTATTACGAGAAGGACAGCCGCGGCAACGCCGAGGCGCGGGTGGAGAACCTGGACGAGCTGATCAATGTGGCCAGCCGCTTCGAGCGCTCGGCGGAGGATATCGACGCGGGCCTGAGCGAGCTCAACGCGTTCCTCTCCAACGCCGCGCTGGAGGCCGGCGAAAGCCAGGGTGCCGAAGGCGAGGACTGCGTGCAGCTGATGACCCTGCATTCGGCCAAGGGGCTGGAGTTCCCG
This sequence comes from Rhodanobacter sp. UC4437_H4, assembly GCF_052978425.1. NCBI lineage: Bacteria > Pseudomonadati > Pseudomonadota > Gammaproteobacteria > Lysobacterales > Rhodanobacteraceae > Rhodanobacter > Rhodanobacter sp. UC4437_H4. The sequence continues at coordinate 2,920,669 of NZ_CM129673.1, read as the reverse complement.
GTGGTGTTCCTGGTCGGCATGGAAGAAGGCCTGTTCCCCAGCCAGCGCTCGGTGAACGACGAGGGCCGGCTGGAGGAAGAGCGCCGGCTCGCCTACGTCGGCATCACCCGTGCGCGCCAGCGGCTGATCGTCAGCCACGCCGAGTCGCGCCGCATGCACGGTGCCGAGATGCTGACCCGCCCGTCGCGCTTCCTCGCCGAAATGCCGGCCGAACTGATCGACGAAGTGCGCCCGCGCGTGCACGTGACCCGGCCGCTGTACACCGGTCGCGCGCGCGAGACGTCGCCCTCCCTGGACGAGTCGCTGCCGGTGAAACTCGGCCAGCGCGTGAGCCATCCCAGCTTCGGCGAAGGCGTGGTGCTCAGCGCCGAGGGCAGCGGCGCGCACACCCGCCTGCAGGTCAACTTCGAAGATGTGGGCAGCAAGTGGCTGGTGGCGGCCTACGCCAATCTCACCGCGCTGTAACCGCGTACGGGGCAGGAGCCGCAAGGCAAGCCGCGCGATGCAATTGCCGCGGCGGCATGCCACTATCTGCAGCGGGGCCGCGTCCGCGAGCATTCACGGGGGATACTCGGATGGCCGCCCGCAGCCAGGGAAATCCATGTCCAGTTCGCAAGGCGTGAGCCGCCGAATCGGCGGCAAGGGAAGGAACTTCGCGCGGTGGGCGCTGTGCATCGGCATCGGTTGGGGCGGCTTCACCGGCAGCCACGCCGCGACGCTCGATCCGGCCATGCTGCCCCGCATCGAAGCGGCCACGTTCGAGGTCGTGCAGGCCAAGCCCGTCGACGATCCGCTGAGTTACGAGAAGCCGTTGCCGCTGGACCTGCTGCCGTTCCAGGAACGCACCGACAAGTACCACTCGATCGGCACGGCGTTCGCGATCGGCCCCAACCGCTATGTCACCGCCGGCCACGTGCTGCTGGCCGGCGCGGGCAGCCTGTGGGGCGCACCTGAATTGCGCGATTCGCAAGGCCATGTCTACGCCATCGACAAGATCGAGCAGTACTCGCTGCGCAAGGACTTCGTGGTGTTCTCGCTGGCCTCGCCGCCGTCGGTCAAGCCGCTGCCGGTGGACACCCGACCGGCACTGAACCAGGTCGTGTATGCGGTGGGCAACGCGCTGGGCACCGGCATCGTGATCCGCGACGGCCTGTACACCTCCAACACGCCGGAACAGCAGGACGGCAGCTGGAACTGGATGCGCTTTTCCGCCGCCGCCTCACCGGGCAACAGCGGCGGCCCGCTGCTGGACAGGAACGGCAAGCTCATCGGCGTGGTGCTGGCGAAATCGGCGAACGAGAACCTCAACTACGCGCTGCCGATCAGCGAGGTGCTGAACGCCCCGGCGCACCAGGCGATCATCGACTCGCGCCTGGTCTATCAGCTGGACATCTTCCAGGCCGTCGAGAACGGCACGTTCAAGGCGCAGTTCGCGCTGCCGCTGGGCCTGGACGCGTTCTACCGCGCCTTCCTCGATCGCGCGAACGCCAACGCCGACACAATGCTGAAAACCCTGCTCGCCAGGGAATCCGCCAACCTGTTTCCCGATGGCCCGGGCTCGCTGCGCCTGCTGCACCAGCGCACCAAACTCAACGCGTTCCCGTCGTTGATCATGCGCGGTGCGGAAGGCGAATGGAGCCGCGTGGGCGAGGCTTCCAGTCATTACACGCTGAGCGGCAACGGCTACGTGGACGCCGGCGCGATCGGTCGCAACGGCCTGTTTCATCTGCGCCGCCCCGACGGTTTCGACGCGGAAACCTATTACCGCGATGCACGTGCGCGCATGGACCTGCTGGCGCAGACCGGCATGTTCCGGCGCGCGGTGGCCGGCGAGAACATCAAGATCACCTCCTTCGGCAAGCCCGTGCAGGAATCGGTGCACGAGGATCGCTGGGGCCGGCCGTGGCATGTGTCGGTATGGGCGTTGCCATATGCCAACGCGCTGGGCGTGGTGTATTCGCTGCCGGTGCCTGACGGCAGCGTGATGCTGACCCGGATGACGTCGCCGGCAAGCCTGCACGACACCCGGCTGGACATGGACCAGCTCAGCGGCTTCATCCACGCGACCTACGAGGGCACGCTTGCGCAGTGGACCGGCTACCTGAAGAACGCGAAGCTGAAACCGGCCGTCTTCAAGGACATCCGCATCGACTTCGACTACGGCCACCGCTTCAGTTATGCGTCGCCGCGGGTGGCTTTCTCCTACGGCCCCGAGGTGCAGGAGATCACCCCCGACAACATGCTGTGGCTTGGCTTCCGCTTCTTTCTTTCCGACGGCAAGCCGGTATGGGACGTGGGCATCGTCAATGTGTGGAAGGACTCCACCTCCGACAACCAGGAAAACGTCGACATCCAGCGCTACATGGCACCGCCACCGAACCTGGACAAGGACATGAGCAGCCGCTGGCAGCAACTGGTGCAGCGCCAGTTTCCGTTCAACGCGGTGGCGCGCCCCGAGAACGGCCTGATGAAGATCGACGCCGTGGCCGCGCCAGCGCCGGGCGAGGGCAAACCGTCGGTGCTGTACACCGCTTTCTACGGCGTCGCCGGCACTTCTTCGCAGGCCCGCATGAAACACCAGCTCGACCTGCTGATGAAGAACCTGCGCATCAAGGAACGCTGAGGCTGCCCGCGCGCGTCGCGCGGGTCAGCGCCTGGCCGGGGCCGGTTCGCGCAGCAGCTCCATGACCGCATCGGCCACCGCCTGCGGCTGATCCATCTCGATGTCGTGCGAGCTGTCGGCCACCTGGCGCAGCGTGCCGCGGGTGGAGCTGGCCGTGATGCGCTGCTGCGTCGCCTCGCGCGCGGCCTCCAGCGGCTTGCGCATGGCTTCCGGCGCATCCGCGTAGGTGCCCGAAGCCTGCAGCACCAGCAGCGGCATGTCGCCGTGCGATTCGCTTGCCGGCACCGGCGCGGCGAACACCGACGCGTTCTGCGCCAGCTCCGAGCGCAAGGTATGCCAGAACGCCGGACGCAGCTTGCGCGCACGGTCGGCGGCCGCCACCGCCGCGCTCTGCCACGGCAGCGGTCCGCCGACGCACTGCGCCAGCGCCGGCGGCGGCTGGCCCAGCACGCCACGCTCGGCGCCCAGCTCGCAGCTGGCGATGAAGGCGTCGCGCTGCGTCGTCAGCGCGGCTTCGTCCTTCGTCCAGGATGCCGGCAGGAAACGCGCCTGGTCCTGTGCCGGCGGATCGACCAGCACCATCCCGGCAACGTCGTCCGGATGCTCGCTGGCATAGCGGCGCACGATGTTGCTGCCCAGCGAATGACCCACCAGCAGCAGCGGTGTGTGCAGGCCGGCGGCGCGGATCAGCGCATGCAGGTCGGCGACGTCGGCGGCAAGATCGCGCGGCAACGGGCCCTCGTCGCTGAAGCCGTAGCCGGCGCGGTCATAGGCACACACGCGCGCATGCGTTTCCAGCAACGGCTGCACGCGGAACCAGCTCTGCGAATCGGCATGCGCCCCGGCCTCCAGCAATACGGTCACCGGCCCGCTGCCGCTGCAGCGCAGGTTGAGGCTGCGCCCGTGATCGATGGCGATGCGCTGGCCGGGCCTGGCGTAGCTGTCCGGCGTGGTCGCTGGCGCCGGCGGAGCCGCCGTCGCGGCGGCTGCAATGAACAGTCCGCTGCAGGCCAGGCCAAGAAGTCCCGCGTGTCGATGTTTCATGTGCTGATCCGGTTCGAGATCAGGCATGGGACCGGGGCGACGAAAGGAAGTTCGCGTGTGGAAATCGGGAGGCCGGGGACGACCTGAGCGGGCCACTGGCCGAGGTTCAGCTGCGCAACCTCGGCACGCCGTGCTGGTCGCGCTCCTCCACCGCAATGACGGTGGTGTCGATGGCGCCGCCGGTGCGGCTGCGGGTGTCGCGCACGGCTTCGCCGCGGGTCATCGCCAGTGCGTTGCGATAACAGCGCTGCGCTTCGGCGGCGTCGCCCTGACCGGCGAACGTGTCGCCGAGGGCTTCCCACGCGCCGGCGACGGGCTCCAGCGCCAGCGAGCGTTCGAGGTATTGGCGGGCCTTGCCCCACAGTTTCAGGCGCACGCACATGCGGCCCAGGGCGAGCAGCAGGTGGGCGTCGTTCGGGTGGACGTCGAGCCAGGCTTCGGCGCGGCGCAGGCGCGATTCGAGATCGTCGCCGGCAAGCAGGCCCCAGGTCTCGATCAGGCGCGGCGACCATTCACGGCGCAGTGCCGACTCCAGTTCGTCCATCGCCGGCAGCATCAGTCCGAAGAACGCGGCGCGGCGCGCATAGGCGTCGACCACGGTCGGCGGGCGGCGCTGCGCTTTCGGCAACTGCGACCACAGCGTGTTCAGCGCGGCGCCGTCCGGCGCGGCCTGCAAGGTATCGGCCAGGATCTGCGTTTCCAGTGCCGCGTACGCGCGACTGCCGAGCGCGCCGCTCTTCTGCAGCGGCTCCAGCGCGGTGCGCGCGCGGCGCAGATCGCCGCTTTCGCGAGCCGCCTGCGCCAGCTCGCGCCAACCGCCGGGAGTGAGCGTGCCCTTGTCCGCTTCCGGCGCCAGCAGCGCCAGCGCTTCGGCCGGCTTGCCCTCGCGCCGCAGCAGGCGGGCGCGCAACACGCGGGCCGCCTGCGGAACGTATTGCGAAGCCCGATCGAGCGACTCCAGCGCGCGGGCGGACTCGCCGCGGCGCGATGCGGCTTCGGCGGCGGCGAGCAGGGCCGGGCCGCGCAGGCTTTCCAGCCGCGAGGCGCGATTGAGGTCGCGCTCGGCGTCGCCGTGGCGGCCTTCGATCAGTGCCACCAGACCTTCGCCCAGGCGCTGCTGGCTGAGCCGGCGATGGCGCCGCGAGAGTGCGCCGAACGGCCAGCGCAGCAGGCTCCACGCCAGGCTGAGCACGGCCCACGCGAGCAGCCACAGCACCACCGCGGCAATCACCGTGGTCTCGACGCGCCAGCCGCGCATGCGCAGCAGGACGTAGCCCGGGTCTTCGGCCACCCAGTGCCAGCCGAACGCGGCCACGGCCGCCACGATGACCAGCAGCAACAGCCAGCGCCACAGCCTCATGGCTGCACTCCACCCCGGCGTGCCGCCGGAACGGCAGGCTTCGCCGCGGACTGGGCCGGCGCGGGCGCAAGCGCGTGCACCGCGCGCAGGTTGCGCAACTCGCGCAAGGCCGCACCCAGTTCCACCGCGCTGTCGGCAGGTCGTTGCTCCTGCAGCTTCTTCAGCGCGGCGCGGGCTTGCTGCACCGAATTCGCGTCGCCATCGAACTGGCTCGTCAGGCTGGCCTGCACCCGCTGCAATGCCGCGGCATAGGCGATGCCGTCGTGGGCGAGCAGATCGGCCTGCGCCTGCGCCAGGTCGAGCGCGGCCAGCTCGCGCGCGAAGCGGGCATCAGCCACCGCCAGCGGCGCACCGTTGTCGCGACGCACGCTGACCACGCTGCCGAGCGCGCGGCGGATGCGCGACCAGACGTCGGTGGCCTGCGCGGCGGCGGGGGTGTCGAGTGGCTTCAGCGGCAGTTCGCCGATCGTGCCGCGCAGCGCCTGCAACTGCTGCAGCAGCCCGGCCTGGTCGGTCGGCTGGCTCTTCAGCAGGGCTTCGCGCTCGGCCTGGATATCCTGGCGCACGCCACTGAAGGCGCCGTCATTGACCGCCGCCAGGGTCTGGTCGGCCAGCTCGTAGGCGGCAGCGGCCGCTGGTGCGTCGTGGAACAGGCGATAGCGCTCGGCGCCCATGCGCAGCAGCGAGTCGGTTTCGTCCAGCAGCATGGCGTCGTGGCCGGAGAGGCTCTTCTCCGCCAGCTTGGCCACGGCATCTTCCAGGTTGCGGATGCGCTCGCTCTGGCCCAGCAATTCTTCGCGCAGCGACCGGTTGACTGCCGCCGCGTCGTCCACGCGCTGATCGAGGCTGGCACGCTGGTCGGCCAGCGCACCCACGCGTGATTCGATGCCCTCTGCGCGCTGCTGCAAGGCCGCCACGCCCTGGCGGTCGGCGTTGCTGCCGCGCTGCTGTTGCCATTGCTGCCAGCCGACCCATGCGGCGGCGGCCAGCGCCAGCAGCGACAGGATCAGGGCGAATGCCAAGGTGCCGCCACCACGTGACTGCGGCGCGCGGCCGGCGGGCGCCGGGCGCGAGCGCGGCGGGTCGACGATCACCGGATCGGGCTGCACGTCCCGCGACGAGGCCGGGGTCCTGGCTGCCGCGGCGAGCGGCTCGGTGGGTTCATCTGGCTGGCTCATGGCTCGCATGCTAGCAGGCCATACGCCTGCGTTCGTAGCGCCTGCGCGTGAAGAGCGCCTCAACGCGCGGCAGCGGCCAGCATGTCGTCGGCCAGCGCCGAGGCCGCCTGCACGACGCGACGAAACCCGGCCGCACGCGCGGCCGCGGCCAGCCGTTCGCTGCTCACCACGGCGGTGGCGGCACACAGGCGCTGCCGCGCCGGCGGGGGCAGCAAGCTGCAGAGGTTGTGCAGCGCCTCCTGGCTGGACAGCAGCACGCGCGCCGAACGCGGCAGTACCTGCAGCGCCGCGGTGTGGCGGCGATCGAGCCGCGGCGGCACGCGACGATAGACCTGCACTTCGCGCAGGCATGCACCGCGTGCGGCGAGTTCGCGACGCAGCACGCCGCGGCCACCCGGCGCGCCGATCAGCGCCACGCGGCGATCGCGCAATGCCTGCAATGCCGGATGCGCGAGCAGGCCTTCGCTGTCCTGCTGGTCAGGACACAGCGGCTGCTTCACCCCATGCCGGCGCAGCGCACGCGCAGTGCCCTGCCCCACCGCCAGCACGGTCGACCGCGTGCGCAGCGCAACGAGCGCCGCTGCGTGATGCACGGCCGCGGGGCTGGTGAAGATCACCAGTTCGTCGGCGAGCGCCTCGCGCAGCTGCGCACGCACGGCCGCCGGATCGTCCGCTGCGCGCAGCGCCAGGCCGGGCAGCGACAACGGCACGCCACCGAGCGCGCGCACGCGACGCGACAAGGCCGCAGCGGTGCCCACCGGGCGGGTGATGACGAGCACCCGGGCGCGCAAGGCGCCGACTCTCGTCAGTGCCTGCGGGTGCGTTCGCGTGTCGGGTCGATGGTCCGGCATGGCTGCAGTGTAGCGGCGGCCCTACACTGTGGAGTTTTCCCCCACCTCATCGAGCCACGTGGATACCCTTTCCGACAACGATGACGCGCAGCGCCTGATCCGGTTCATCCGCGACGAAATCCCGCTGGCCCGCGCAATGGACCTGCGATTGCAGCACCACGACGCCGACATGCTGAGTCTGTGCGCGCCGTTGCCGCCGAACGTCAACGACAAGGGCTGCGCGTTCGGCGGCAGCCTGGTCAGCCTGATGACGCTGAGCGGCTGGGCACTGGTTGAACTGGCGCTGCGCCGGCGCGGCATCGACTGCGACGTGTTCGTCGCCGAATCCGGCGTGCGCTACCTCGCGCCGCTGTGGCAGGACTTCTGCAGCGAGGCGCGGCTCGCGCCCGACGCACGGTGGGACACCTTCTTCGACACGCTGGCCGCGCGCGGACGCGCCCGCATCGCGGTCGAATGCATCGTTCCCGGCACCGACGGCCAGCCCGCGGCCACACTGGCGGCGCGTTTCGTGGCCAAGCGGCGCGAGCCGACCCTGCCGGCTTGAATGAGGCAGAATGGCCCGGCCACCGCCAAGGAGAACCACCCATGCGCCGTATCCCGCAGCTCCTGCTGGTGTTGTCGCTCCTGCTGCTGGCCGCCTGCGCCACGCAGGAACGCAGCCGCTCGCTGACCACCACCTTGTCGGCCTATGCCGGCACGCTGCGCTGGGGCGATTTCGCCAGCGCCGCGCAATTCATCGACCCGAAGATCCGTGCCGAACACCCGCTGAGCGAACTGGACCGCGCGCGCTACAAGCAGGTGCGCGTCACCGAGTACGACGACGGCAGCGGCCCGGTGCCGCTCGGCCCGACCGAGGTGCAGCAGACGGTGCGGATCAGCGTGGTCAACATCCACACCCAGGCCGAGCGCAGCGTGATCGACCGCCAGACCTGGCGTTACGACGAGCAGACCAGGCATTGGTGGCTGACCAGCGGGCTGCCGGACATCACCCGCGAATGAGCGCAGGCGCCGGCTGCCGCACGCAACCCGTATAATCGCGGGTTTACCCGAACCGGCGCCGCGCGGCGCGCCGATGGACTGACGATGAACGATTTCCTGCACCAGCTGCCTGCCTTTGTCGGCAACCATGTCGCCCTGTCGGTGCTGTTCGTGATCCTGCTGGTGGCCTTGCTGGTCATCCAGGCGCGGATCATGTTCAGCAAGATCAAGGAACTGAGCCCGGCCGCGCTCACCGGCCTGATCAACCGCGAGAATCCGCTGCTGATCGACCTGTCCGCGCTGGCGGACTTCGAGAAGATGCACGTGCCCGGTGCGAAGCACGTGGCGATGAGCCAGTTCGACCCGGAAAAGAAGGATCTCGCCGCCGCGAAGTCCCTGCCGGTCGTGCTGATGGACAAGGACGGTCGCGGCAATGCGGCCAAGGCCGCGCAGCGCCTGCTCAAGGCCGGCTTCGAGCACGTGCACACCCTCGGCGGCGGCGTGCTGGCCTGGCACGCGGCGCAGCTGCCGGTGGCCAAAGGCAACAAGTAGCAGGAGCAAGTGGAGAGGAGTGAGAAGTGAGAGAAAGCGGGGTTGTCCTCTCTTTTCTCACTCCTCTTCACCCGCTTCTAGCCATCATGGATGCCGGCGCGGCTGGCGATGATCTGCGCCAGCACGTCGGGCGCGTATTCGAACGAGTCGTAGTAGAGCCGATCCTCCGGCAGGCCGGCGGCGAGGAAGCTCGGGTGCGCAGCGTCGATCATCGCCGGCGGGCCGCTCATGTAGAGGTCGTGACCCGACAGGTCGGGCCAGTCGGCCAGCACTGCCTCATGCACGAGGCCCGTGTGCAGGCCGTCGGCGCGCGCGGCGTCGGACACCACCGGATGGAAGTCGAGGCCGGGCACCTCGCGCGCCCACTGCGCGGCCAGCTCGCGCAGGTACAACTCGTCGGCGCTGCGTGCGCCCCAGTAGAGTCGGATCGGGCGGCGCGTGCCCAGCGCGATGAAGTGCTCGATGATCGCCTTGACCGGCGCGAAGCCGGTACCGCCGGCCATGAAGATCATCGGCCGTTCGGAATCCTCGCGCGGCACGAAGGTACCCAGCGGCCCCTCCACGCGCAGGCGGTCGCCGACCTGCAGGGCATCGTTGACCCATGAAGTGAAGCCACCGCCGGCGACGTGACGAACGTGCAGTTCGAGGCTGCCGTCCGGCTGCGGCCGGTTGGCGATCGAGAACGGCCGATGCCGGCCGTCTTCAAGCACCACGTCCAAATACTGGCCGGGCAGCCGGCGCAGGCGCCGTTCGCCGCGTTCGGGGCGCAGGCGCACGCCGATCACGTCGGGGGCCAGGCGCCACTTGTCGACCACTTCCACCCCCAGCTGGCGCCGCACGATGTCCTCCACCGAGGGCACTTCGCGCGCTTCCAGCAGCAGGTCGGTGACCGGCACGGCCTGGCACAAGAGCACCGCGTGATGGGCCACCGCATCGGCGCTCAGCGCCAGCGGCGGGTTGCGCGGGTATTCGCAGCGCCCCTGCAGCACGGTGGCCTTGCAACTGCCGCAGACGCCGGCGCGGCAGGAATACGGCAACGCCACGCCCGCGCGCTGCGCCGCTTCCAGCACGGTCTCGCCGATGGCCACGGGGAACTGCCGGCCGGAGGATTTCAGGGTAACGATGGGCACCGGCAGCATTGTCGCCGTGAACGCGACAGACAACAATGCGGGCTCGCCGCACGGGAATCGACGATGAGCCTCTGGAAACAATCCACCGACCTGGCCCGCCTCAACAGCTGGAGCGCCAACACGATGATGGAGACGCTGGGCATCCGCATCACCGCGGTCGGCGACGACTGGCTGCAAGGCACCATGCCGGTCGACGCGCGCACCCACCAGCCCTACGGCCTGCTGCACGGCGGCGCCTCGGTGGCGCTGGCCGAGACCCTGGGCAGCACCGCGGCGATGCTTACCCTGGACCCGGACCAGGAGCTGGCGGTGGGCCTGGACATCAACGCCAACCACATCCGCGGCGTGCGCTCGGGCACCGTCACCGGCACCGCCAGGATGCTGCACATCGGCCGCACCACCCAGGTGTGGGAGATCCGCATCGAGGACGAGGACGGCGCGCTGGTGTGCATCTCGCGCATCACCATGGCGGTGATCGCCGCGCGTGGCATGGGCACCAGATAATGCGACCTGCTCTCGATGACTCTCATTGGAGCATCGTCATTCCCGCGAGAGCGGGAGGCGTTTTTTCAACAGACGAATGTCTGGTCATCCGCTGTCTTTTACCTCGTGAACCCATGGATTCCCGCTTTCGCGGGAATGACGACCGGTGCGCACCGGTGAGATCGGCACTCCCGCCGACATGACCGCCGACGCGCCCTACGCCAGCCTCACCCCCGACCTGGTGCTCGATGCCGTGAGCGCCTGCGGGTTGTGGCCGGACGGACGCCTGCTGGCGCTGAACAGTTACGAGAACCGGGTCTGGCAGGTGGGCCTGGAAGACTCGCCGCCGGTGATCGCGAAGTTCTACCGGCCCGGCCGCTGGAACGATGCGGCGATCATCGAGGAGCACACGTTCGCGCAGGAGCTGGCCGAGGCCGAATTGCCGGTGGTCGCGCCGCAGGCATTCGACGGCCGCACCCTGCTGCTGCACGGCGGCTTCCGTTACGCGCTGACGCCGCGCCGTGGCGGCCGCGCCCCCGAACTGGAAGCCGTCGACCAGCTGCAGTGGCTGGGCCGGTTGATCGCGCGCATGCACGTGGTCGGCGCGCGTGCGCCGTTCGTCCACCGCGGTCGGCTCGATCGCGACACCATGGTGCAGCAGCCGCTGTGCGCGGTGCTCGACTCGTCGCTGCTGCCGACGTCGCTGCAGGGGAACTACCGCGCGGCAGCGACTCGCCTGGATGCCGCCATCGCCGCGCGCCTGGAGGCGGTCGGTCCGGTGCGCCAGCTGCGCCTGCACGGCGACTGCCACCCCGGCAACGTGCTGTGGACCGACGCCGGACCGCATTTCGTCGACCTCGACGACGCCCGCACCGGCCCGGCGGTGCAGGACTTGTGGATGCTGGCCAACGACGAGCGCGCGATGGATGCCGTGCTCGAAGGCTACCGCCAGTTCCGCGATTTCGACGACGGCGAACTGGCGCTGATCCCGGCACTGCGCGCGATGCGCCAGCTGCACTACGCCGGCTGGATCGCCGCACGCTGGCACGATCCGGCGTTTCCTGCCGCGTTCCCCTTCGTCGCCGAATCGCGCTGGTGGGACCAGCACGTCGCCGACCTGCATGAACTGGCCGACGAGCTCGGCGCCCCCTCGTAGGCGCCCGCTCGCGGGCGATGCGGTTCCCGGATTCGGGATGCAGCAGGAACATCGCCCGCGAGCGGGCTCCTACAATCCACCGACTTGCTTTCAGGAGTTTCTTGCATGCGCACCACCTTGTTCCGCCTGATCGGCGTCCTCGAAATCGCCGGCGGCCTGTACGGCGTGGCGGCGATGCTGCGGCGGCTGTTGCCGTTCGGCGCGCATGACGGCGTGATCGCCCTGATCGGCCTGGTGCTGTACGGTTTCGTGCTCGCCGCCGGCGTCCAGCTGGTGGCCGGCACCGAGCATGGCGTGCGGCTGTCGCGCTGGGCGCAGTTGCTGCAATTGCCGCTGATCGCCCTGCCGGTGTTCAGCTACGGCCTGCACTGCGGCGCCTTCATCAACGTGTTTGCCACCCTGCAGGCCGCGCCGCGGCTGGGACTGGACTGGCACCTCGGCAGCCAGGGTTTCGTGCTCGCGGTCGCCGGCCCGTCGGTGTCGCGCCTGGGCATCAACCTGCTCGCCCTGCTCTCCTGGCTGGTGCTGCGCCTGCGCTGACGCACGGGAGTAGGGCGGGCACCGCCCGCCGGTCTTTCCCCCAAAGCGGCGGGCAGTGCCCGCCCTACGCTCCGAAGAGGGACCCGGCCAGCCGCTATCATGCGCGGATGAATACGCCCGCAGCGCTTCCCGTCATCCGCCTGAAATCCGATCGTGCTCCCGGTCACCCATGGGTGTGGTCGGCGCAGCTGCACAAGCCCGAGGCAAAGCTGCCGCCGGGCAGCGTGGTCGAGGTGCAGGATGCGAAGGGACGCTTCGTCGGCCGCGCATTCTGGAACGGCCATGCGCGCATCGCGCTGCGGCTGCTGGACACGCATCCCGACGCCAGCATCGACGCCGACTGGATCGCCGCACGCATCGCCCGCGCGGTGCAGTTGCGCCGCGACTGGCTGCAACTCGACCAGGTCAGCGATGCCTGGCGCGTGGTGCACAGCGAAGGCGACGACCTTTCCGGCCTGATCGTCGATCGCTACGCCAACGTCATCGTCATCGAATACTTCGCTGCCGGCATGTGGCGTTTTCGCGAAGCGATCCACGCCGCCCTGCTCACCCACTTCCCCGGCGCGCAGCTGTACTGGTTCGCCGAGTCGCACGTGCAGAAGCAGGAGTCGTTCGACTGTCGCAGCCCCGAGGTGCCGGCGCCGTTCGAGGTGCACGAACACGGCCTGCGCTTCCACGCCGCGCCGGGGCTCGGCCACAAGACCGGCTTCTTCGCCGACCAGCGCGACAACCGCAAGCGCTTCGCCGAGCTGGCGAAAGGCCGCCGCGTGCTCGACCTGTGCTGCAACGCCGGCGGCTTCGCCGTGCACGCGATGGCCTGCGGTGCGCGCGAGGCGGTCGGCGTGGATCTGGACGCGGGCATCCTGGAAGTCGCCCGCACGAATGCGGAAGCGAACCAGGTCGCGGTGACGTTCGAGCAATCCGACATCTTCGACTGGGTGCGCGCCGCCGTCGCGCGCGGCGAGAAGTACGACGCGGTGATCCTCGACCCGGCCAAGCTCACCCGCGACCGCAGCAAGGTGATGGACGCGCTGAAGAAGTACTTCGCGATGAACCGCATGGCGCTGGACATCATCCCGTCCGGCGGCCTGCTGCTGACCTGCTCGTGCACCGGCCTGGTCGGCGAAGGCGAGTTCCTGGAGATGCTGCGCCGGGTGGCGCTCAACGCCGGCCGCACGATCCAGGTGCTGGAAGTGCGCGGCGCCGGCGCCGACCACCCGTTCCGCACCGACGTGCCGGAAGGGCGCTACCTGAAGGCGGTGTTCTGCCGGGTGGATTGAAACAGCCCGAGCTGCGTAGGGCGGGCACTGCCCGCCAGCTCTTCCGCGGCATACCGATGGCGGGCTTTGCCCGCCCTACATTTCGCTTCGCCTCCGCGGGAGCGGCATCGGTCAGGCCTTTTGCGGCAACCGGCCACGCAGCGAGGCGGCGTCGAACGGGCCCGGCTCGGCGATCAGCGCACGCGCGGCATCGACCTGGTCCCAGGTGTTCCACAGCAGCACGCCGCGCACGCGGCCGCCGTCGAGGTAGTACACCACGCCCTCGCGGTTGGGCTCGCGCCAGTCCTCGACCACCTCCAGCCGCGTATCGAGCAGGCCCACGGCTTCGTAGCCCAGGTCGAACAGGTCGGAGTAGAAGAACGGCTGGGTGACGTACTCATCCGCGATCCCGGCCATCGCGCGGCCGGCGAGCCGGCCCATGCCGACGGCGGCGTCCTCGTGCTCCACGCGCATCCGGCGATCCAGGCTCACGCTGTGGAAATTGGCCACGTCGCCGGCGGCCCAGATGTCCGGATCGCTGGTGCGCAGCTGCGCATCGACCAGGATGCCGTTGTCCACCGCCAGCCCCGCCTGTTCGGCCAGCGCGACGTTCGGCGTCACGCCGATGCCGGCCACGGCGGCCTCCACGCGCAGCAACGTGCCGTCGGACAGGCTCAGCTCCACGCCGCCATCCGTGGGATTGCTGCCGGTGACCTGCGCGCCGGGTCGCACGTCCACGCCATGGCGCGCAAAGTAGTCGGTGATGAAACGCGCCAGTCCCTCGGGATAACGTCCTGCCCCCAGCAGCTCGCCGGGAAACAGCAGGCTGACCTTGCAACCCAGCGCGGCCAGCGAGGCAGCCAGTTCGCAGCCGATGAAGCCGCCGCCGATCACCGCGATGTACGCGCCGGGCTGCGCGAAACCGTGCAGCGCCTGGTAATCCGCCAGCGTGCGGTAATGGATCAGCCGCTTGCCGCCCTCGAACGGCAGCTGCCGCGGCGTGGCACCGGTGGCCAGCAGCAGGCGGCGATAGCGGTAGGTGTCGCCGCGGTCGTCGCGCGCGACGCGGGTGGCGCGGTCGAGCGATTCGATCCGCCGGCCGAGATGCAGGGTGGCGCCGCTGGCCGCGGTGGCCAGGTCGACGTCGGCGGGCGACTTGTCGCCCTTCCACAGCCCCTTGCTGAGCGGCGGGCGCTGGTACGGCGCAGAGGTCTCGTCGCCGACCAGGCCGACGTCGGCCGCCGGATCGACCTCGCGGATCGCCTTGGCGGCCGCATCGGCGGCCATGCCTGCGCCGATGATCAGGTAATCGTGGACATGTTCCATGACCTTCTCCTTGAACAAGCACTCCGCCCATCATGCACCACGCCCGCCATTCCAGCGTGAAACGCCGGCGCAGGCCATGAGACGGCTCGACGTACACTGGATGCATCGAACCCGGGAAACGTTCCATGCCACTCAACGAGATCCTGCAGATCGTCCTCGTCATCCTGCTTGTGCTGGTGCTGCTGTTGCAGCTCGTCACGGTACTGCGCGGCCGCGACGGCGCGGGCGTGAGCGCCAAACTGGATGCGCTGAAGGACGACAGTGCCCGGGTCGAGCGCACCCTGCGCGAGGAGCAACGCGCCGGTCGGGAGGAGTTGCAACAGGGTTTCGACCGTTTCCGCGGCCATGTGGGGGAGCAGCTCGGCGGCATGTCGCAGCAGCAGGCCGAGCGCATCGAGGGCTTCGGCCAGCGCCTGGCTGCGCTCACCGACGGCACCAGCCAGGGTCTGCAGACCCTGGCGCAGCAACTCGCGGAGGACGCGCGCAAGAGCCGCGCGGAGACCACGCTCGCGCTCAACCGCTTCGGCGAACAGCAGCAGCAGCGCCTCGCCGCACTCAGCGCCGAACACGAGAAGCGCATGGGCGAGGTGCGCGCCACGCTGGAGGCCAAGCTCGGCGCGATCCAGCAGGACAACGCGGCCAAGCTGGAGCAGATGCGCGCCACCGTGGACGAGAAGCTGCACGCCACGCTGGAAAATCGCCTCGGCGAATCGTTCAAGCTGGTCTCCGAACGACTGGAGGCCGTGCAGCGCGGCCTTGGCGAGATGCAGGGCCTGGCCGTCGGCGTGGGCGACCTCAAGCGCGTGCTGGGCAACGTGAAGACCCGCGGCGTGCTGGGCGAGACCCAGCTCGGCGCGCTGCTCGAACAGCTGCTGACGCCCGACCAGTACGCGGTCAACGTGGCCGTCGCACCCAACTCCGACGCGCGGGTGGAGTACGCCATCCACATGCCCAACGGCGTCGATGGCGCCGCGCTGTGGTTGCCGATCGACGCGAAGTTTCCGCTCGAGGACTACCAGCGCCTGCAGGAAGCCCACGAGAACGCCAATGCCGCGGCCGCCGCCGATGCCGCCAACGCGCTGGAACGGCGCGTGCGCGAGGAGGCCAAGCGCATCCGCAGCAAATACGTGGTGCCGCCGCATACGGTGGATTTCGCCATCCTGTTCCTGCCGACCGAAGGCCTGTTCGCCGAAGTGCTGCGGCGGCCGGGCCTGTTCGAGTCGCTGCAGCGCGAACACCACATCACCGTGGCCGGACCGACCACGCTGGCGGCGATCCTGACCAGCCTCAAGGCCGGTTTCCGCACGCTGGCGATCGAGAAGCGCAGCAGCGAGGTTTGGCAGCTGCTGGGTGCGGTCAAGACCGAGTTCGGCAAGTTCGGTGCCGTGCTGGACAAGGTCAAGAAGAATCTGGACCAGGCCAGCAACCAGATCGATGCGACCGGCGTGCGCACGCGCGCGATCGAACGCAGGCTGCGCGGCGTCGAAACACTGCCCGGCGAAGTCAGCCAGCAACTTCTCGATACCGCCCCCGCCACGGAGGACGGCGACGAACCGACGGCCGACTGAACCTCAGCGTCGCCAGCGGAACACGTCCTCCACCCCCACGCCGAACGCATGGGCAATACGGAAGGCCAGCTCCAGCGACGGCGCGTATTTGCCGCCTTCCAGCGCGATCACCGTCTGCCGCGTGATCCCGCAGGCATCGGCCAGCGCCTGCTGGGTCATTTCGCCATGCTCGAAGCGCAGCTTGCGGATGCTGTTGTCGATCGGCGTGCCGCTCATGCGCTGCGCCGGTCGTGCCAGTAGGCCATGCCGGTAGCCAGGTATTCCAGCAGGCACGACGCCATCAGGCCGACGATCAGCACGTTGGCGACCGCCATCGGCCGGGCCCAGGCGAGGCGTTCCAGCGGCGAGAACGCGAACATCACGGCCAGGCCGATCACGAACACCGACAAGCCGACCCGCGCCCAACCGCAGGCGCGCGCCTCGATCTGGCGATCGCGCTCGTCCTGTTCCACCGTGTCGCGCCAGCGATGCCGCAGCAACTGCATCACCACCAGCCAGCCGACCACCAGCATGCCGATGTGCCGGCCGATCGCCGAGGCCTCCGGCGCCATCGACCCATCCGCAGCCACCATCTGCGAACCGCGCAGGAGGTAGTAGGCGCCGATGGCCGCGGTGAAGACCAGGCCGATCCAGGCCCGCTGCTCGCCCGGCGACACCGGTGCCGCCGACTCGTCCCGGGCCGCCATCGCGGCGGATTCCTGGAGCGTGGCCCAGAGCAGGTACCAGACCAGCCAGGCGCCACCAAGCACGGCCAGCCCGCCGGGCCAGCCCAGATCCACGTCGGGCAGCACGAACAGCACGTAGAACGCCGCCACGGACAGCGGAACCAGGACGAAGTAGCGCAGGTTGCGCGACATGGTGTCATCTCCATCGGATGTTATGTACGCTATACATTACATCATGTCTTGTCAGGCGGACAATGGCCTCCCCGCGCGGGAACCCCGGCGACACAGACGTCATCAGGGTGGGAACGTTAAACTGGCAAATCAGCCATCCCGAGGCCCCCGCATGAACGAAGAGCATCATTCCCAGGAAGTCAGTCAGCAGCAGGCCGAGGACGCGGTGCGTATCCTGCTGCGCTGGGCCGGCGACGACCCCACGCGGGAGGGCCTGCTGGACACGCCCAAGCGGGTGACCAAGGCCTACCGGGACTGGTTCTCGGGCTACGAATCGGACCCGGCGGAGTTCCTGCGGCGCACCTTCGAGGAAGTGGCCGGCTACGACCAGATGGTGGTGCTGCGCGACATCCAGTTCGAGAGCCATTGCGAGCACCACCTGGCGCCGATCATCGGCCGCGCCCACGTCGGCTACATGCCGACCAACCGCGTGGTCGGCATCAGCAAGCTGGCCCGCGTGGTCGACGGCTTCGCACGCCGCCTGCAGGTGCAGGAGAAACTGACCGCGCAGATCGCCCATTGCATCCAGGAAACCCTGCAGCCCAGCGGCGTGGCGGTGGTGATCGACGCCAGCCACCAGTGCATGACCACCCGCGGCGTGCACAAGCGCGGCGTGTCGATGGTGACCAGCCAGATGCTGGGCAGCTTCCGCGACGATGTGCGCACGCGCAACGAGTTCCTGCAGTTCATCGGCATCCACGGCAGCGCCCGCTGAACATGCGCCCCTGCTGGTGCGCCGTGCCGCTGCTGTGGCTGGCAGCCCTTGCGCACGCGCAGGATTCACGCGTCGCCTACCTGGGGTTCTTCGATCGCGACGGCGACGGCAAGGTCAGCGTCGCCGAATACGTCCAGTACATGAGCCGCGGCTTCGCGCAGATGGATGCCAACGGCGACGGCGTGCTGGAAACCGACGAGTTGCCGGGCCGCCGCGGCGAGCCGATTTCGCTCCCGGCATTCCAGGACAACCTGCGCCGCCAGTTCCATCGGCTGGACCGCAACCATGACGGCAGCCTGGATGCGCGCGAGTTGACCGCGCCGCCGCGCTAGGTCGGCCGGCGCCCCCGACCCTGCCCGGCGACATCCACGCCAGGCAGGAAGATCGACTCGATCGGCCGCCCGAACAGGCGCGCAATCCGGAACGCCAGCGGCAGGCCGGGATCGTACTTGCCGGTCTCGATCGCGTTCACCGTTTGCCGCGACACGGCCAGGCGCTCGGCCAGCTCGGCCTGCGACCATGCCTGTTCGCCGCGCAACTCGCGCAGGCAGTTGTTCATCGGCGGGACTCCGATGTCGATCGGCCCTGCTGCGGGGCGGGCTTGTTGCCCGGCATTTTTCGCAAAGAGGCGAGGCGCCTGCTCACGACGAAGCGGGCCGTCGGATCAACCGCGAGAAAAGGCAAGGCGGATGCCGGCGTGACCGGTTTACGGGCTGTTCGCAGCCGCGGGCGCAACGGCGAGAGAGGGATTCGCCGCTGGCGAAAGGGGTTCACGGCGGGCTCCGGACGCGCGGGCAATCTTCCCGCCGCGAAGCTATCGGGCCGGCCCAGTAGTGTCAAGTTTACTTGACCAAAGCTAAGCAATCAGACGAGGTGCGGTTGCTCAAGCTTCATATATCAGTACAATTTGTGACGCAGTTCGCACTTTATGTGACGCAATCTGTAGGGGAACGCCGACAAACGCTGCCAATTTTTTGCCCCACGGCAGAAAAACCACATGGCAGGTCGTGGCGGCGAGGGGGAATCCGGACGATCAGGATGATTGGCATGCCGGTTGCTTTAGCCACCGCAAGCCACGGTAGATCGTGGTCTGCATTTCATCCGGGGGGAATGAATTTAGCCAGAACCCGCCGGTTTACCAGATGCCTTGCCGCCAACGGGCCTTTCCTCGTGCGGCGATGCCGAGATCCCGAAACCATCCATCCAACGAGGAACACCATGAACAAGACTCTGCTTTCCACCGCACTGGTCGCCGTGATCGCCGCCACCGCCTTCGCGCCGACCGCCCAGGCAGCCAACACCGGCACCATCACCATCTCCGGCAAGGTTCTGTCCGACACCTGCACCGTCGCCGTCAATGGCGGCGCCACCGTGGCGCTGCCCACCGTGATGACCGCCAGCCTGGGCACCGTGGGCGCCACCGCCGGCACCACGCCGTTTACCGTTGCGCTGACCGGCTGCGACACCAACACCACCACCGCCGCGATGAGCTTCAGCGGCAGCAACATCGACGCCGGCACCGGCAACCTGAAGAACACCGTCGTCGGCGGCTCCAACGTGCAGATCCAGTTGCTCAATGGCGCCTCCCTGATCAACGCATCCAGCGGCGCCAATGCTCCGGTGATCAACGTCACCAGCGGCAGCGGCAGCGTGGCCATGAACGCCCGCTACGTCGCCGCCAGCGCCGCGGCCACCGCCGGCCTGGTCGCCTCGACCGTCAACTTCACCCTGAGCTACCAGTAAGCGCGACATCGGCGCGCCGCAGTCGCCATGGCGGCTGCAGCGCGCCGTTTTTTTGCCAGCCGCCACTACCGCTCCACCGTCCCGGGAATCCTCCGATGAAGAACCTGCTCGCCCTTGGCGCCATGCTGATCGCCCTGACGGCTGTCAGTGGCGCGGCCGACGCCAGCGTCGTGATCGGCGGCACCCGCGTGGTGTTCCCGGCCGCCAGTGGCGAAGTCACCGTGCGCCTGAACAACAACGGCCAGCAACCAGCCCTGGTCGAAGCCTGGATCGACGCCGGCAATCCCGATTCCACCCCCGATACCGCGCGCGTGCCGTTCCTGATCACGCCGCCGCTGTTCCGCATGAACGCCGGCAAGGGCCAGAGCCTGCGCATCGTCTACACCGGCCAGCCGCTGCCGACGGATCGCGAGTCGCTGTTCTGGCTGAACGTGCTCGAGATCCCGCCCAAACCCGGCACCGTCAATGGCGAGACGCAGAACACCTTGCAGTTCGCCGTGCGGTCGCGGCTGAAGCTGTTCTTCCGCCCGGCCGGCCTGGTCGGCAACCCGCTGACCGCCGCCTCGCAGATCACCTGGTCGGTGGCCAGCGACGGCCATGCGCTGGTGGCGCACAACCCGACGCCTTACCACGTCACGTTCAGCAAGGTGTCGCTGAGTGCCGGCAAGGCGGCGTTGGCGACCGACGCGGGCATGGTCGCGCCGCTGTCGACCTTGCGCCTGCCGCTTGCCGAAGGCGCACCGGCCCCTGCCGCCGGCACCGCCGTCGCGTTCACCACGATCAACGACTTCGGCGCCGCCGACGCCAACCAGGGCACGATCACGCCGTGAAGCGCGCACGCGCCCGCGCATCGACGCCCTGCGCGCGCGCAGTCGCCAGCCGTCGGCTGGCGTTGTCGATCCTGCTGGCGCTGGCCACCGCCGCCGGTGCCGCCCACGCTGCCGCGGCCAACGCCGACGCCGGCGCCGCGGCCGACGCGGCGGATGCCAACTTCGACCGCAGCATGCTCGCCGGCGCGGGCCAGAACACCACCGACCTGTCGCGCTTCGAACGCGGCAATTTCGTGCCTGCCGGAAACTACAGCGTCGACATCTACCTCAACGACGCGCCGGTCGGCCGCCGCGACGTGCGCCTGGCCGCGCCCTCGCCCGACGCCAGCGCCACGCCCTGCGTGACCCCGGCGCTGCTGGACACCCTGGGCCTGCACCCGGCCGATCTCTCCGACGCGCTGCTTGCGGAAATGGCCGACCCTGCCGCCTGCGTCGACATCACGCGCGTGATCCCGGGCGCCAGCCTCGGCTTCGACCTCGGCGACCTGCGACTGGACGCCAGCGTGCCGCAGGCGTTCCTGGGCCGCGTGGCGCGCGGTTATGTCGACCCGCAATACTGGGATGAGGGCGTGACCGCGGGCCTGCTCAACTACAACTTGAACAGCTACCGCACCGGCGCCGGCGGCCTGCACCAGACCTCGACCTACCTGGGCCTGGATGCCGGCATCAACCTCGGCGCCTGGCGGGTCCGCCACGACTCGACGCTGGACTGGCAATCGGGCACGGCCGGCGCTGGTTCCTCGCACCACTGGCAGAACATCGCCACCTACGCCCAACGCGACCTGACCGCACTGCGCGCGCAGCTGACCGTGGGCGACTCCTGGACCAGCGGGGAGATCTTCGACAGCTTCGGCCTGCGCGGCGTGCAGATCGCCACCGACGACCGCATGCAACCGCAGTCGCTGCGCGGCTACGCACCCACCGTGCGCGGCGTGGCCGACAGCAACGCCAAGGTGGTGGTGCGCCAGAACGGCATGCTGATCTACCAGACCACGGTCGCGCCCGGCCCGTTCGTGATCGACGACCTCTATGCGACCGGCTACGGCGGCGATCTCGAAGTCAGCGTGACCGAAGCCAGCGGCCGCGTGCACAGCTTCTCGGTGCCCTACGCCTCGGTGCCGCAGCTGCTGCGCCCCGGCGTCAACCGCTTCAGCATCGCGGCGGGGCAGATGCGCGAGCAGACCATCGAGGACGAGCCGAACGTGGTGCAGGCCACCCTGCAGCACGGCTTCACCAACCTGCTCACCGGCTATGCCGGCGTGGTGGGCTCGGAAGGTTACGGCGCCATGCTGCTGGGCAGCGCGCTCAACACCCGCTACGGCGCGTTCGCGATGGACATCACCGGCGCGCGCACGCGCATCCCCGGCCTCGACACCATGTCCGGCCAGAGCGTACGGCTGAGCTACAGCAAGATCATGGCGCCCACCGGCACCTCGCTGTCGGTGGCGGCCTATCGCTATTCCACCAGCGGCTACCTGACTTTGCGCGATGCGGCGCGCGCGCGCGACTACGCGCAACGCGGCCTGCCGGTGTTCGCCAGCGGCCCGGCCCGGCCGATCCTGATCAACGGCGTGCCGGTGGCCGGCCTGCTCACCCCGCAGCAGCAGGCGGCGCTGGCCGGCATCAACTACACCGGCGCGCTGGACACCGTGGGCGTCGATCGCCAGCGCAACAATTTCAGCATCAACCTCAGCCAGCGCCTGGGCGCGACCGGCGGCTCGCTGTACGTCACCGGTTCGGCGCGCGACTACTGGAACCGCGGTGGCACCGACACCCAATTCCAGGTCGGCTACAACAACTCGGTGGGCCGGCTGAACTACAACGTCTCGGCCAGCCGCGAGCGCAACCTGTTCGGGCGCAGCGAAAACCGCTTCATGCTCAACCTCACGATCCCGCTGGGCAACGGCGCGCATGCGCCGATCCTCACCGGCGCGCTGAGCCGCACCGGCAGCGACGCCACGCAGGAGCAGGCCACCGTCAGCGGCACCGCCGGCAGCAACGACCAGTTCAACTACGGCGTCACCGCCACCCACGACAACGGTCGCGACAGCGGCTCGGTGGGCACCAGCGGCAGCGTCAACGCCGGCTATCGCGGCAGCCACGTGCAGGTCAACGTCGGCGTCGGCGCGGGCAGCGGCTATTCGCAGGCCTCGTTCAACCTGGCCGGCGGCATCGTCGCGCATCCCGGCGGCGTCACCTTCGGCCAGCCGCTGGGCGACACCGTGGGCCTCGTCGAGGCACGGGACGCCGCCGGCGCGCGGGTCATCAACGCCGCGGGCGTGAGGATCGGGCACAACGGCTATGCGCTGATCCCGTACCTCACCCCGTACCAGCTCAACCGCATCGACATCGACCCCACCGGCCTGTCGCTGGACGTGCAGTTGGACAACACCAGCGCGCAGATCGCGCCGCGCGCCGGCGCGGTGGTGCTGATCAAGTTCAAGAGCGAAAGCGGCCGCTTCGTGCTGATCCAGACCCGCCTGGCCGACGGCAACACGCTGCCGTTCGGTGCCGAAGTGGATGACGCGCGCGGCACGCTGGTGGGCGTGGTCGGCCAGGCCGGGCAGATCATGGCGCGATTGCCGAACGACAGCGGCTCGCTGCGGGTGAACTGGCAAACGGATGATGGCGCATCGCAGTCGTGCACCCTCCCCTATGACCTCGCAAAGTCGAACGGCACGGCTGCGGGAATCCGGCGGATCGAGGCCACCTGCGTCGCACCCGACCTTCGAGCAAAGCTTGCAGAGGCCCGCCCATGAGCAACGGTCCCATCACCTCCATCCCGCGGGCATTCCGATTGCCGAACCGGTGGCTCCTGCTGCTGGCTTGCACCCTGCTGGCAGCAACGCCCGTCGCGCATGCCGGCTGCTCCTTCAGCCGTGGCGACTCAACAGGCACGTATTCCGTTGGCGTCCCGGCGACCATCGTCAACGATCCCGGCATCCCGGTGGGCGCCACGCTCTACACCTCCGGCCTGACCGGAATCAGCCAACCGGTGAGTTTCAAGTGCAACGGCAACCAGAACTACTGGGGCCTGACGAACCGTGCCGGCGCGACTCCCGCTGCCGGGCAATACCTGTTCCCGATCGGCACCACCGGCATCAGCTTCCGGATCACCCAGACTTCGGGCAGTTACCCCGGACTCATCGGCCCCTGGCCGTTCCAGAGCCTGGACGGCAGCTCCACCTGGACTGAAGCGGACCCCGTCACGGTCGAGCTGGTGAAGACCGGCAATATCGCCGACGGCACGGTGGTGTCCGGCGCGCTCGCCGACTTTCAGGCCGGCACCGTCAGCAACAACATTGTCGACGCATCCATCGTGCTGGCCGGATCGCTGACTTTCGTGGCCCCGGCCTGCAGCGTGCCGTCAAGCCTGACCGTGCCGCTGCCGACGGTCACCACCAGCGCTCTCGCCGGCGGGACCGGCGTGACCACGGGTGACAAGCCTTTCGCGATCCCGCTGACCTGCTCGGCAAACGCCAAGCTGGCGATCACGCTGGACTCGACCAACCCGGTCAACCGACCCAACGGCGTGTTGTCGAACAGCGGGACGGCAACGGGAGTCGGTATCCAGATCGTCTGGAACGGCGCGCCGGGAACCAGCGGCAATCCGGTCGCGCTGGGCACGGCCGTCACCTTCAACGCGGCCAGTGGTGCGTCGCAAATCCCGCTGGTCGCACGCTACTACCGGACCACGGGAGCGCTTGCATCGGGGTCGGTCACGGCGACAGCCACCTATACGTTGACCTACCCCTGAAGGACGCGCGACAACGCCGGATGGCGGGCCCGACCCCTCCTCACTCGTAGGTGTGCACGACAAGCTTCGCGGCGGTTGCGCCATGCTGATTGCGGGTGAAATAGGTCAGCAGGCGATCGCCGGCGACACGCGTCGCATCCAGATCCAGCACCACGCGCGAATACGGCCGCCCTGGATCGGTCGCGGTCTGGCCGCAGGCGAGTCGCAGCGGCGCGCGGGCGTCGACGGCCGGGGCGGCGATGCTGGCGGCAAGGTAGTGGGCCGGCACGGTACAGGTCGGTTCGACCACCGCGCCGGAAAACGAGATGCGCCCACTGGCGGCCTTGGCCACCGAGAAGGCGCCCAGCAGAGCCAGCGCCATCCATGCGCCTCCGACCACGTTGCTGCTCCACGAACTCCTCATGCCCTGCACCTCTTGCGCAAACCCGCCTGTGACGGGGCGACTCAAGTGGCTTTTCGGCAGCGCTTGTGCGGGCTTTAGCGGCGGAGCCGGCGCGCATCGCAAACTGTGATGTGTGTCACGTTTCAGCCGGGCAAGAACGCCATGCCGCTTCCATGTCCGCCTGCATACCGCCCCGCGCGTGATGCGCGCGTGGAAGAGGCGTGAACCGGGAAGGTCGGCGACGTCAGCGCGAGGAGATGTACTTCTCGCGGCGGATCTGTTTCACCGGCAGGCCGAACTCCTGCAGGGCGGCGTAGGCGGCATCGACCATGTTGGGGTTGCCGCAGAGGTAGGCGATGTCGCGTTCGGCGCTGGGCCCGAGTTCGGCCAGCACGTGCTGCACGTGGCCGGCGCGATCGCCGGGGCGCGGCACGGCGCGGGCCTCGCGGCTGAGGCAGCCGTGGAACAGGAAGCCGGGGTGGCGCTGCGCGAACGCCTCGAACTCCTCGCCGTAGAGCAGTTCGGTTTCGTTGCGGGCGCCGTACAGCAGCACCACTTCGCGATTGCCGCCCGCCAGCAGTTTCTCGATCTGCGGCAGCATCGCGCGGTACGGGGTGACCCCGGTGCCGGTGGCCAGCAGCAGGTAGCGCGGGCGGGTGTCGGCCTCCTGCAGGCAGAAGCGGCCGTACGGGCCACTGGCGTCGATCACGCCGCCGACCGGCAGCTCGCCGAGCAGCTTCGTCGCGGCGCCGCCTTCGACGTAGCTCACCGCGATCTCGATGTGCGGCACGGGCGAGGAGCCGTCGCCCACGCTGCCCACCGAATAACTGCGCTTGGTCGGCGTGCCGTCGTCGTAGTGGAAATGCACCTGCAGGAACTGGCCCGGCTGGAACGCCAGCGGTTGCCCGTCGACACGCTCGAACACCAGGTGGCGCACCGTCGGTGCGAGCATGCGGGCGTCGACGAGACGGAGCTGGAAGGATTCGGCCATGGTTTTCCCGAAACAGTGTGTGCGTCGGGCGGGCCCGGACGGTGATGGTCAGCCCCGTATAATAAGCGGCTTGTCCCCCTTGGCGCAGCCCATGTCCTTCACCCAAAACGATTCGCCCCCCGCGCTGGTCGTCGACAACCTGCGCAAGGTCTACCGCAACGGCGTGGAAGCGCTCAAGGGCGTCAGCCTCACCGTGCAGCAGGGCGACTTTTTCGCCCTGCTCGGCCCCAATGGCGCGGGCAAGTCGACCCTGATCGGCATCCTCTCCTCGCTGGTCAACGCCAGCAGCGGCGATGCATTGGTGTTCGGCCGTTCGGTCATGCGCGAGCGCAGTGCGGCGATGCAGCTGATCGGGCTGGTGCCGCAGGAGATCAACTTCAACCAGTTCGAGAAGCCGTTCGACATCTGCGTCAACGAGGCTGGCTTCTACGGTATCCCGCGCAAGCCCGCCGCCGAACGCGCCGAGAAATACCTCAAGGAGCTGCGCCTGTGGGACAAGGCGTTCCACCAGGCGCGCGAGATGTCCGGCGGCATGAAGCGCCGCCTGATGATCGCCCGCGCGATGATGAACGAGCCCAAGCTGCTGATCCTGGACGAGCCCACCGCCGGCGTGGACATCGAGATCCGCCGTTCGATGTGGCACTTCGTCAGCGCCATCAACGCGGCCGGCACCACGGTGATCCTGACCACGCATTACCTGGAGGAAGCCGAGTCGCTGTGCCGCAACATCGCGATCATCGACCACGGCACCATCATCGAGAACACCAGCATGAAGCGCCTGCTGGCGACGCTGGACGTGGAGACTTTCGTGCTCGACCTGGCCGAACCGCCGGGCGAGCTGCCGACCGTGGCCGGCATCGCTCTGCGCCGCATCGACGAGCGCACCCTGGAGGCCGAGATGGCCCGCAAGCAGGATCTCAACACGCTGTTCAGCGCACTCACCCACCACGGCATCACGGTGCATTCGATGCGCACCAAGACCAATCGGCTGGAGGAACTGTTCGTGCGGCTGGTCGAACAAGGCCGCACCCCGGAGCGGGAGAAGGCGGCATGAGCAGTTCCACCAACCTGGTCGCGCTGTACACCGTCGCGCGGCGCGAAATCGTGCGCATCCTGCGCATCTGGACCCAGACGCTGATCCCGCCCGTCATCACGATGACGCTGTACTTCATCATCTTCGGCAAGCTGATCGGCAGCCGCATCGGCACGGTCGACGGCTTCCCGTACATGCAATACATCGTGCCCGGCCTGGTGATGATGTCGATTATCAACAACAGCTACATGAACATCTCCAGCTCGTTCTACGGCGCGAAGTTCCAGCGCTCGGTGGAGGAGATGCTGGTGGCCCCGATGGCCAACTGGGCGATCCTCTGCGGTTACGTGATCGGCGCGGTCGCACGCGCCCTGGTGGTCGGCGCGCTGGTGCTGGTGGTCGCGCTGTTCTTCACGTCGCTGCACGTGGCGCACCCGCTGACCGCGCTGGCCGCGGTGCTGCTGGGTGCGGTGATCTTCGCTCTGGCCGGGTTCATCAACGCGGTGTTCGCCAGCAAGTTCGACGACATCGCCCTGGTGCCCACCTTCGTGATCACGCCGCTGACCTACCTGGGCGGTGTGTTCTACTCGATCAACATGCTGGGCGAGCCGTGGCGCGCCATTTCCCACGCCAATCCGATCCTGTACATGGTCAACGCGTTCCGCTACGGCGTGCTCGGCATCAGCGACGTATCGGTGGGCTGGGCCTTCGCGGTGATGCTGGGGTTCATCGCCGGGCTGTCGATCGCGGCGCTGCAACTGCTCAGGCGCGGCGTGGGGCTGAGGAGCTGAGAATCGGGAATAGGGAATCGAGAATAGGTAAAAGCTGCAGAACGTGAGCCACGCGCCTCGCCCAATGCCCGAAAACCATACGAAATCCGATCAGAGCGACCTCACCCAACCTCACCGATTCCCGATTCCCGATTCCCCATTCCCGATTCCCGGCCTTATGCGCGTAAACAAGTACATCAGCGAAGCCGGCCTGTGTTCGCGCCGCGAAGCCGACGAGTGGCTGCTCGCCGGGCGCGTCAGCATCAACGGCGAGGTGGTCGGCACCGGCGCCAAGGCACTGGACGGCGACGAGGTGCGCGTGGATGGCGAGATCGTCCGGGCGCGCGGGCTGGCCGCCACGCCGGCGGCGAAGAAGGCGGTCTACATCGCGCTGAACAAGCCGGTCGGCATCACCTGCACCACCGACCAGAGCGTGGCCGGCAACATCGTGGATTTCGTCGACCACCCGCAGCGGATCTTCCCGATCGGCCGGCTGGACAAGGATTCCGAAGGGTTGATCCTGCTCACCAGCAATGGCGACATCGTCAACGAGATCCTGCGCGCGGAAAACCACCACGAGAAGGAATACCTGGTCGGCGTGAACAAGGCGGTCACCGACGAGTTCATCGCCGGCATGAGCAAGGGCGTGCGCATCCACGGTCAGCTGACCCAGCGCTGCCGCGTGCGCCGGATCGCGAAGTTCGGCTTCGCCATCGTGCTGACCCAGGGCCTGAACCGGCAGATCCGCCTGATGGCGGCGGCGTTCGGCTATCGCGTGACCCAATTGCGCCGCGTGCGCATCGACAACGTGAAGCTGGCCCACCTGAAACCCGGCCAGTGGCGCAACCTCACCGACGCGGAGCTGAAGGGCTTGCTGCCCGGGCGCACGCAATGGTGAGCGCGTAACCGCTTTGTAGGGCGGGCACTGCCCGCCGGCTTTTCGACGTACCAAGACCAGGAGCGGCGGGCGGTGCCCGCCCTACGGCAGCTCAGGCAGCCGGCAGCGTCTGCAGGTCCCAGCGCGGGCGCACCTGCACGGTTTCGTCCTGCTGCTGGCCGCTGGCCAGCCGGATCGCGCCGGCCAGGGCGATCATCGCGCCGTTGTCGGTGCAGAACTGCAGGCGGGGGAAGTACGTGCGGAAGCCGTCCTTCTCGCCTGCCGCCGCCAGATCCGCACGCAGCCTGCGGTTGGCGCCCACCCCGCCGGCGATCACCAGCCGGCGGGTGCCGGTGGCCTCCAGTGCGCGGCGGCACTTGATCAGCAGCGTCTCCACGATCGCCTCCTCGAAGGCGCGGGCCACGTCGGCGCGGGTCTGCTCGCTCTGGTCCGATTTCTGCCAGGCCAGCAGCACCTGGGTCTTCAGGCCGGAGAAGCTGAAATCCAGCCCGGGCCGGTCGGTCATCGGCCGCGAGAAGCGGAACACCCCCGGCCGGCCCTGTTCGGCCAGTTTCGCCAGCGCCGGTCCGCCCGGGTAGGGCAGGCCCATCAGCTTGGCGGTCTTGTCGAAGGCCTCGCCGGCGGCGTCGTCCAGGGTGTCGCCCAAGATGGTGTACTGGCCGATCGCCTTGACCTCGACCAGCAGCGAATGGCCGCCGGACACCAGCAAGGCCACGAACGGCGGCTGCGGCGGGTCCTGCTCCAGCAGCGGGGCCAGCAGGTGGCCTTCCATGTGGTGGACGGCGACGGCCGGCACGTCCAGCGCCCAGGCCAGCGCGCGGCCCACCGACGCCCCCACCAGCAGCGCGCCGACCAGGCCGGGACCGGCCGTGTAGGCCACCCCGCCGAGGTCGCGCACGCCCAGTCCGGCCTGCGCCAGCGCCTCGCGGATCAGCGGCAGCAGCTTGCGCACGTGGTCGCGGCTGGCCAGCTCGGGCACCACGCCGCCGTAATCGGCGTGCAACTTGATCTGGCTGTACAGGGTATGGGCCAGCAGGCCCGCCCCCGGGGCATCCGGCTGCCAGCGCAGGATGGCTACGCCGGTCTCGTCGCAGGAGCTCTCGATGCCCAGCACCGGCCGGTGGGCCGGCTTTGAAAAATCTTTGTTATCCACGGTATAATTCGCGGCTCACCACTTTCCACTGTCCCGCACAGGCGGGCAGATTACCACCTGGAGTTTCCATGCCCAACGTAAAAGTTCGCGAGAACGAGCCGTTCGAGATCGCACTGCGTCGTTTCAAGCGTACCTGCGAGAAGGCCGGCGTGCTGGCCGAGACGCGCAAGCGCGAGTTCTACGAGAAGCCGACCCAGGAGCGCAAGCGCAAGCGCGCTGCCGCCGTCAAGCGCCACCTGCGTCGCCTCTCGCGCGACGTTTCGCGCAAGGTCCGCCTGTACTGAGCGCCCTCCCCGCCGCGCGTCGGCGGGTCGAGCGGCAACAGTCATGCGGCAGGCGCGGGTTCTCGCTGCCGCCGCAAGCATCCGGATAGGCCATGGCCGGCGTTGTTCCCAGGGACAACGCCGGCTTTGCCGTTTCCGACGAATCCGGATTCCACCCAACGAGGCATCGCCATGACGCTCAAGCAGCAGCTCACCGAGGACATGAAGACCGCCATGCGCGGCGGCGACAAGCCGCGGCTGGGCGTGATCCGGCTGATGCTCGCGGCGATCAAGCAGCGCGAGGTGGATGAGCGCATCGAGCTGGACGATGGCCAGGTGCTCGCCGTACTGGAAAAGATGATGAAGCAGCGCAAGGACTCGGTCAGCCAGTACGTCGCTGCCCAGCGCGAAGACCTGGCCGAGGTGGAGCGCGCCGAGATGGCCGTCATCGAAACCTACCTGCCCGCCAAGCTGGGCGAAGCCGAGATCGACGCGCTGATCGCCGCCGCGATCGCCGACACCGGCGCCAGCTCGCCGCGGGACATGGGCAAGGTGGTGGCCGCGGTGAAGGACAAGGCCGCCGGCCGCGCCGACATGGGCGTGGTGTCCGCACGCATCAAGGCCCGCCTGGCCGGCTGACGCGCCGCCCGGTCGGCGATGCGCCGCCTTCACGCCGATCCCGCTACAACCTCCGGAAACCCCATCGCCTTCCGGAGGACCGCATGCTGAAGTGGGCCATCATCTTCGCCATCATTTCGCTGATCACCGGCTGGCTCGGCTTCGGCGGCGTATCCGGCGCCACCGCGACCATCGCCAAGGTGCTGTTCGCGTGCTTCGTGATCCTGTTCCTGCTCGCGGTGCTGGCCCTGGTCGGCGTGATCAGCCTGTTCTAGCCGGCCCGACCACGCGCCGGCGCCAGGTCGCCTCGCGGTATGCCACCGGTCGGCGCCAGTGCGCCTCCCCGGCGGCGACCGACTAGACTAGGCGGTCTATGCGCGGCCTGATCCCCGACAGCTTCATCGATGAACTGCTCGCCCGCGTCGACATCGTCGACGTGATCGAGCGGCGCGTGCCGTTGAAGAAGGCCGGCCGCGAGTGGACCGCCTGCTGCCCGTTCCACAACGAGCGCACGCCGTCGTTCTACGTCAGCCCGGCCAAGCAGTTCTTCCACTGCTTCGGCTGCGGCGTGCACGGCAGCGCGATCAAGTTCCTGATGGACTACGACCGGCTGGAGTTCCCCGACGCGGTGGAGGAACTGGCGCAGTCCGTGGGCCTCACCGTACCGCGCGAAGGCGGCCGCGACGAGCGCCCGCGCGAGGACAAGACCGATCTCTACGCCCTGCTCGACGCCAGCGCCAGCTGGTACCAGCAGCAGCTGCCGGGCAGCGTCGAGGCGAAGGCGTATTGCACGAAGCGTGGCCTTGACGCCGATACCATCGCGCGCTTCCGCCTCGGCTGGGCGCCGGCCGGCTACGACGGCGTGAGCAAGGCGCTGGGCAGCAGCCCGCGCCGCATGGAACTGCTCGAGGAGGCCGGCATGGTTTCCACCGGCGAACGCGGCAGCAAGTACGACCGCTTCCGCGAACGGCTGATGTTCCCGATCCTCGACCGGCGCGGGCGCGTGATCGCCTTCGGCGGGAGGGTGCTCAGCTCGGAGCAATCCCCCAAGTACCTCAATTCGCCGGAGACCACGCTGTTCCACAAGGGCCGCGAGCTGTTCGCGCTGTGGCAGGTGAAGCAGGCCAACACGAACCTGACCCGCATCGTGGTGGTCGAGGGCTACATGGACGTGATCGCGCTGCACCAGGCCGGCCTGCCGATCGCGGTGGCCACGCTGGGCACGGCGACCACGCCCGAGCACACCGAATTGCTGTTCCGCGCCGCGCCCGACGTGGTGTTCTGCTTCGATGGCGACCGCGCCGGCCGCGCCGCGGCGTGGAAGGCGCTGGAATCCGCGCTGCCGCGGCTGCGCGACGGCCGCCAGGCGTATTTCCTGTTTCTGCCCGACGGCGAGGACCCCGATTCGCTGGTGCGCAAGGAAGGCAAGGCCGGCTTCGAACGGCGCATCAAGGAAGCGATGCCGCTGTCGGACTATTTCTTCAACGAGCTGTCGCGCGATGTCGACATGGCCAGCCTCGACGGGCGCGCGCGGCTCGCCGAGCGCGCGCGGCCGCTGATCGCGAAGCTGCCTGACGGCGCCTTCCGCGACCTGATGGCGCAGGAGCTGGAAAAACGCAGCGGCGCCCGCGCGATGCTGCAGGCCGACCCCGCCGCCCATCGCGCGGTGCAGCGTCCGATGGCGGTGCAGCGCAGCCTGGTGCGCAGCGCCATCTCGCTGCTGCTGACTCAGCCGGGGATGGCCGACCGGGTGGAGAAACCCTACCGCTTCCTGCGCCTGGACAAGCCCGGCGTGGAGCTCCTGGCCGAACTGCTCGACCTGGCGCGCGCGCGTCCCGGCATCAACCCGGCGATGCTGGTGGAGCATTTCGCCGAGCGGCCGGAATACCCGGCGCTGCAGAAACTGATGGCCGCCACCGTGGTGGGCGAAGCGGAGGCGCAGGCCGCCGAGTTCTTCGACGCCCTGCGGCGGATGGAGGAAGAATCCGTCCGCCAGCGCCGCGACGCGCTCACCGCCAAGAGCCGCGAAGGCGCGCTGGACAGCGCCGAAAAGGCCGAGCTGCGCGAACTGCTGGCCGCCCGCGTGGCCCCGCCGACGGCGCCGGCATGAACGCCGCCGCGCTGCCGGAGGCCGCACGCGCCGTGCGGCATGCTGTCCCGGCGCGCCGCAAGGGCGCCACGGCTGTGGGATCATGCACGGCTGCGACCGGAGCGCGGCGGCAGAAGGCACGAAAACACTGATGGATCTGCTGCAGCAGCTGGTCACGATCTTTGCCGAGAACGGCTACCTGGCGGTCTTCATCGCGCTGATGATCTGCGGCGCCGGCTTGCCGCTGCCGGAAGACATCACCCTGGTTGCCGGCGGCGTGATCGCCGGTCTGGGCTATGCCAACGTGCACGCGATGGTCGCGCTGGCGATGTTCGGCGTGCTGCTGGGCGACTGCGCGATCTTCCTGCTCGGCTACCGCCACGGCGCGCGCATCCTGCAATGGCGCTTCGTGGCGCGCATCCTCACCCCGGCGCGCTACGCCAAGGTGCAGGAGAAGTTCCACCGCTACGGCAACCGCGTGCTGTTCATCGCGCGCTTCCTGCCCGGCATGCGCACCACGATCTATCTCACCGCCGGCATGACCCACCGGGTCTCGTTCCTGCGCTTCCTGCTGCTCGACGGCAGCGCCGCGCTGATCAGCGTGCCGTTCTGGGTCTACCTGGGCTTCGTCGGCGCGGACAACCACCAGTGGTTGCTGACGTGGATGCATCGCGGCCAGGCCAGCCTGTGGGTGCTGCTGGGCATCCTGCTGCTAGTGCTGCTGGTCTCCTGGTGGCGGCACCGCCGCCGCGCCCGCTGCACGCTGGACTGAACCGCCTGCATGGTCAGGAGCGTGGGCGGTAGAAATCTTCCGGGCTGCAAAAGCGCCTGCGTGGTCCATATTCCCGCCGCTTCTTGGCCCATAGAACCACTATGGGCCAGCGAATCGTCATGAATCTGTTCTCACGCAGCCACTTTTTCGCCTCGAAAGTTTCTACCGCCCACGCTCCTGGGCGTCGCGCGGTTCCCGACAACTTCACGCTGGCCCTGCTCGGCACGGTGCTGCTGGCCTCGCTGCTGCCCTGCGAAGGCGAGGTCGCGCGCGTGTTCGACCTCGTCACCGATGCGGCCATCGCGCTGCTGTTCTTCCTGCACGGCGCCAAGCTGCCGCGCCAAGCGATCGTGCAGGGCATGACGCACTGGCGGTTGCACCTGACCGTGCTGGCCAGCACCTTCGTGCTGTTTCCGTTGCTCGGCCTGGCGCTGCGCCCGCTCGGCGACGCCGTGCTGACGCCAGAGCTGAGCCTGGGCCTGCTGTTCGTGTGCCTGCTGCCGTCGACCGTGCAATCGTCGATCGCGTTCACCTCGATCGCCGGCGGCAACGTGCCGGCCGCGGTGGTCAGCGCGTCGACGTCCAACCTCCTCGGCATCGTGCTGACCCCGTTGCTGGCGGGATTGCTGCTGGAAAGCCACGGCAGCGGCGTCTCCTGGCATGGCGTACTGGACATCGTGCTGCTGCTGTTGCTGCCGTTCGCGCTCGGCCACTTCGCCCGACGCTGGATCGGCACTTTCGTGGACCGCCACAAGCCGCTGCTTGGCTTCACCGACCAGGCCACCATCCTGCTGGTGGTCTACACCGCCTTCAGCGCTGCGGTGGTCGAAGGCCTGTGGCACGACACGCCGCCGTCTTCCCTGCTCGCCATCCTGGCCGCCTGCGCGCTGCTGCTGGCGGTGGTGATGCCGACCGTCACCTGGGCCGCGCGCCGGCTGGGCTTTTCGCGCGAGGACGAGATCACCATCGTGTTCTGCGGCTCCAAGAAGAGCATGGCCAGCGGCATCCCGATGGCGAAGATCCTCTTCGCCGGCCAGGCCGGCGGCCTCGGCGCGCTGGTGCTGCCGCTGATGGTCTTCCATCAATTGCAGTTGATGGTGTGCGCGGTGGTGGCGCGGCGTTACGCGGCGCGGGGCGTGCATTCGATGGTCGGGGATGATCGCGAGGCGGACTGATGGTTGGGGCAGTCGCGAGGACCGCATGGACGACCAGCCCCTGCAGGGGACGACAGCGGCGGCTGACGAGTTCCGCTCCCCTGCACATTTCGGGCGAATTTCGAAGTTGCACGAATCCGTCGTTTCCTCAGAGTGATGGCGATTTCACTTCCTTTGTCTGATCCACCCTCGCAGGCCTCTGCGCGCGGTACCGCTTCGACAGCGCGACCCGCAGCGCCCAGAAGACAAGCAGGCCGATCACCAGAAGCTCCGGCAGTTGGAGCAGGAACGAGCCCTGCAAGGTCTCCGGGAAGAGGTCCTGTTGCCCGGTGAAAAACGAGCTGGCCGCGATATAGAGCGCCACGGACATTCGCCAGAGGTGCTGCAGGATTCGGGATCGGCGTTTCAGGCCGCCACGCGCGAGCGTCCATGCATCGCTGACGGCACCGAAGGCGGCGATCCCGGAAAACACGAAGTAGATCGCCGCGGGAACGACGAACGTGCCGTCGAGCACGTCTGCGCGGCCGCTCCGGGCCTCGATGCCAAGATGCAGGCCATAGGCGGCAACCGAAACCCCGACGGCCAGTACAAGCCATTCCAGGATGCCGGCCTCGCCGTCGGCGCGCCGGGCGGCGAGCCGGCCCGAACTGACCAGATAGGCCGTCAGTGCCGCCGCCAATACCGAGACACGCACGCCCGCCAGGACGGCGATATATCCACCCATGACCGCCATCACCAGCATCGAGGCAAAGAGGACGCGACCCGCCATGCGATGGGGCAGACTGCCCTTCGCCGCGATCATGGCCGCGGCTCCGGACAACAGACCCAGGGCTCCGCCAACGATATGCACCATCAACTGCCACGTCATGTCCCACCCCTCTCCCGTGCCGGATTTCGCGAGCGAAACGTTGACCGCGGGAAGGCGCGAAAGCGAGCCGTTTGCGATGGACGACGGCCTGGGCGGGTCGGCTGACGATCGTCGCGGACGAACGGCGGCGATGGGCTGCGCAGCCGGGTCGCACAGTGCGAATCCGCCCGCACCCTACTTTATAGTTGGTCCATGGCGACCACGGCTCCCGCGCTAGAACCACGAGGTCTGCACCCCCGCCTGCTGGGCTGGCGACGCGTGCGGCTCGTACTGATGACGAGCCTGGTGCTGAGCGTTCTCCTGCTGCCGAGTTGGGAGGGTCCGTGGGTCGTGCTGTTTGTCCGCATGATGTTCCTGGGCCTGTTCCAGCTGATGGTCTTCGGACTGTTCGAGCGCTGGCCCAGGCGCCTGCCGCGCTGGATGGCGCGCTGGGTGCTGCAGGTCGCAGGCGTGGCGATTGCGGTGCCGTTCGCCGTGGCGATCGCCTATTCGCTGACCACGTTTGGCGACGCAGTGCCCTGGCCGCGCAATGCAGACCGGCTGTCCGGCTTCGCGATGATCACCGGGCTGGGCCTCCTGCTGACGCCATGGATCGCCATGACGGCGTTGTACCGGCACATCAACGGCCACGCGCAGCGCCAGGCGCTGGCCTTCGAGCTGGAACGCAGCGAGTACGAGCGCAATGCCGCGCAAACCCGTCTGCGGCTGTTGCAGGCGCAGGTCGAGCCGCATTTCCTGTTCAACACGCTGGCCAACGTGCGCGAGCTGGTCGATTCCGGCTCGCCGCAGGCCTCCGCGGTGCTCGGCAGCCTGATCGCGTACCTGCGTGCGGCGGTCCCGCGCCTGCACGAGCCGATGACCACACTTGCACAGGAAATCGAGCTGGTGCGCGCGTATCTGGAAGTGATGCACATGCGCATGCCCGACCGCCTGCAGTTCACGCTGCACGCCGATGAAGCGGCCCTGGCATCGCATCTTCCGGCGATGACGTTGCTGACTCTGGTCGAGAACGCCGTACGGCATGGCATCGACCCGAGCGAGGAAGGCGGCCGGATCGATGTGCGCGTGCGCGTAAGGGACGGGCGCTGCCGCGCTGAAGTCATCGACACCGGCGTCGGCCTGGGGCGGGCCGGCGATGGGCTGGGCACCGGACTTTCGAACCTGCGCGAGCGCCTGCAGCTGGCTTTCGGCGGCGATACGCAGTTGCGGTTGCTGCCGCTCGAACCGAAGGGCGTCTGCGCCGAACTCGAGTTTCCTGCGCGGGAGAGGCCGGCATGAGCAGTTCGCGCCCCACTGCATTGATCGCCGATGACGAGCCACTGTTGCGCAAGCAGCTGATGCGGCTGCTTGCGCAGGCCTGGCCCGAACTGCATGTTGTCGCCCAGGCGCGCAATGGCCGCGAGGCGGTCGAGCAGTTCGAGGCGCTGCGGCCCGACATCTGCTTTCTCGATGTGCATATGCCGGCCCTGTCCGGCGTGGAGGTGGCGCGCTTCATCGATCGCCGTGCACATCTCGTCTTCGTCACCGCGTTCGACCAGTACGCTGTGCAGGGCTTCGAACAGGGTGCGCTTGACTACCTGGTGAAGCCGGTGGAATTGACGCGCCTGAGCGACACGGTGGCGCGTCTGCAGGAACGATTGCGCGCCGCGCAACCGGTACCCGACACCCGCACGCTTCTGGAGCAACTGGAAGCGCACCTTTGCAAGAAGGCGGCACTGACGCCGCTGCGCTGGATCCGCGTTTCGGTCGGGCAGGCGCTGCGCCTGGTTTCGGTCGACCAGATCGACTTCCTGCGCTCTGACGAGAAGTACACCCTGGTTGCATGGCGCGGCGACGACGGCAAGACAGCCGGGGGATTGATCCGGACGCCGCTGAAGGAACTGGTGGCGCAACTGGATGCTGCGCATTTCGTGCAGGTGCACCGTTCCGTGGTGGTGAATCTCCGCGCGATCAGCCATGTCTTGCGTGGCGAAAACGAGACCGCGGACATCCACCTGAAGGGCCGCGCGGAGGTGCTGCCCGTGAGCCGCACGTATCTGCACCTGTTCCGCCAGATGTGACCCGCGCCGATCGGCGCAATCACCCGGTGTGCGGAATCAGATGACGCGGATGGCGATCAGAGCCAACGCCCGTACCTGCGGATGTAGATGACCTTCACCAGCTGGGTCAGCACGCAGTAGCTGGCCAGGGTCAGCGCCAGCCAGGCGAAGTACATCGGTGGCAGCGGCACCATGCCGATCTTGCCGCCGAGCGTGCTGAACGGGATCAGCATGCCGAGCACGATGATCGCGAGGGTCAAGCCGAGCACCGGCGCGGAGGCCACGCTCTGCAGGAACGGGATGCGCCGGGTGCGGATCATGTGCACGATCAGGGTCTGCGAGAGCAGGCCCTCGATGAACCAGCCGGACTGGAACAGCGACTGGTGCGCCGGCGAGTTGGCGCCGAAGTAGTGCCACATCAGCCAGAACGTGGTGATGTCGAAGATCGAACTGACCGGGCCGATCCACGCCATGAAACGGCCGATGTCGCCGGCATCCCACTTGCGCGGCTTGCTCAGGTATTCCTCGTCCATGCGATCGAACGGGATCGACAGCTGCGAGATGTCGTACAAGAGGTTCTGCACCAGGATCTGCAACGGCAGCATCGGCAGGAACGGCAGGAACGCACTGGCTACCAGCACGCTGAACACGTTGCCGAAGTTCGAGCTGGCGGTCATCTTGATGTACTTCATGATGTTGCCGAAGGTGACGCGGCCTTCGAGCACGCCCTCCTCCAGCACCATCAGGTTCTTCTCCAGCAGGATGATGTCGGCCGACTCCTTGGCGATGTCGGTGGCGGTGTCGACCGAGATGCCGACGTCGGCATCGTGCAGCGCCGGCGCGTCGTTGATGCCGTCGCCGAGGAAGCCCACCGTGTGGCCGAGCCGCTGCAGCGAGCGCACCACGCGCGCCTTCTGCAGCGGCGACATCTTGGCGAACACGGTGACGCGCGCGACCAGCGCATCGAGCGCAGCGTCATCGAGCGATTCGATGTCGCGGCCCTGCACCGATTCGCCGACGTCGAGCCCGACCTCGCGGCAGATCTTGCGGGTCACCGCCTCGTTGTCGCCGGTGATCACCTTTACCGCCACGCCGTGCTGGTGCAGCGCGCGGATCGCCGTGGCGGCGGAGTCCTTCGGCGGGTCGAGGAAGGCCAGGCAGCCGACCGCCACCAGTCCTTCCTCGTCGGCCACGCCATAGGCATGCGCCTGCGCCGGTTGTCGCCGCACGGCCACCACCAGCACGCGCAGGCCGTCCTCGTTGAGGCTGTGCGTCATCGCCTTGATCGCGCAGCGGCGTTCCCCGGTCATCGGCTCGATCACGCCGCCGGTCTGCGCCCAGGCACAGATCGACAACATCTCCTCGACCGCGCCCTTGCAGATCAGCAGGTGCTCGCCCGCACCGTCGGCCAGCACCACCGACATGCGCCGGCGCTGAAAGTCGAACGGGATCTCGTCGACCACGCGATAGCGCGTCGCCGCCGCCTCCAGGTCGCGATGCGCCAGCACCGCCTTGTCGAGCAGGTTCTTCAGGCCGGTCTGGAACCGGCTGTTGAGGTAGCCGTATTCCAGCGCCTGGTCGGAGGCTTCGCCGTCGAGGTCGAGATGGCGCTCCAGCACGATCCGGTCCAGCGTCAACGTGCCGGTCTTGTCGGTGCACAGCACGTCCATCGCGCCGAAGTTCTGGATCGCGTTGAGCCGCTTGACCACCACCTTGCGCCGCGACATCGCCAGCGCGCCCTTGGACAGGTTGGCGGTGACGATCAGCGGCAGCATCTCCGGGGTCAGCCCCACCGCGATCGACAGCGCGAACAGGAACGCCTCGCCCCAGTCGTGCTTGTCCAGCCCGTTGATCACGAACACCACCGGCACCATCACCGCCATGAAGCGGATCAGCAGCCAGCTCACCGAGCGGATGCCGCGATCGAAACTGGTCTGCACGCGCGCACCGGCCATGCTGTGCGCCAGCGAGCCGAGATAGCTGCGCGCCCCGGTGGCCAGCACCACCGCGCTGGCCGTGCCGCTGACCACGTTGGTGCCCATGTAGCAGACGCTGGCCAGTTCCAGCGGGTCGTCGACGACGCCGGGCACCGTCGCCGCGGGCGCCGCCTTTTCCACCGGCACCGACTCGCCGGTGAGGATCGCCTGGCTGATGAACAGGTCCTTGGCGCCGAGCAGGCGCAGGTCCGCCGGCACCATGTCGCCGGCGGCCAGCTGCACGATGTCGCCCACCACCAGTTCGCGCACCGGCACCTCGATCTGCTCGCTGTGGCCGTCCGAGGCGCGGCGCCGCACGGTGGCGGTGTTGCGCACCATCGCCTTGAGCTGCTCGGCGGCGCGCGAGGAGCGGTACTCCTGGGTGAAACTCAGCAACACGCTGATGCCCACCATCACCGCGATGATGAGCGGCCCGGTGAGATCGTTACCGTCGGTGGCGAGCTGCACGCCGGCGAGCACCAGCAGCACCACGATGAACGGGTTGCGGAACGCGCGCAGCAACTGCAGCGACCAGTGCGGCGGTTTCTCGCGCGAGACCTCGTTCAGGCCGTCACGCTGCAGGCACGCGCGGATCTGTACGGCGTCGAGCCCGCCGGGGTTGCTCTGCAACGCGTCCAGCAGCGCCTCGGGGCTGCGAAACGCATGCCCGAGCGTGGCCGCAAGGGCGGGCGGCGGCGCACCGGCGGCACCGCGGCCGCGCGTCGGGAATGGCTTGCTCATCGGGTGCGTCCGGGTAACGCGTGGCCGGGAAAGACGCGCGTGGCGTCAGCGAATGCGCAGGGCGCGGACGGACTGCCCGGGGCAGCGTCCGCAGCGGTGGATCATCGGTGCGCGCGGCCCAGCCGCCGGCGACGCGGCGAGCGCAGGAACGAGGCCGGCTCGCGTCGTCCGTTGCGCGAGGGTTCCAGGGTTTGCGGCGAAGGGCTCGCCGACCCGGCCAACGGGGCCGGCACGGTCACGCTGAAATCACGCGGCAACGCCGCCGGCTGGGACGCCACGGCACGGACGCCGGCAAACGGCCAGCGGAAGAAATCGTGAAGGAGCTTCATCGGCTCATCTCCTGGTAACGACGCCGTCGGCGTCCTCAGGAGTGGGCCGGACTTTCCCTAGTGGAAAGCACCAGCCGACCGCAGGCGGTCGCCGCAGGCGTTCAACTTGTTGTTGTGCGGCGCCGGCACCCGAAGCGAGCGGATGTCGACGTTGCGACTAGGGTAAACGTCCATATGCCTTGGTTTGTCAGGACTGGAAGCCGTGCGGCGCAGCGCGCCGCAGGGCGCGCGCATTGTCGTGCCGCAGTGCAAAACTGTCAATCGCCGGGCCGCGCGTGACCTCGGAAAATGGATAGAAAACCTTCATGCCACCGGCGCGGGAAACGAACGCCACGACGGCGCGCGCTGCCCGATCCCACTATGCTTGCCCCCGACTCCCGGCACCGCTTGCGGCACCAAAGATGGTCCGCGGCCTCGATTGCGTCGGGAGCCGATGGACGCAGGGAGACATTCTTGACAGCGCAAGACAGATCCAGCCGACTCTCGCCCGAATGCGACGGACACGACGCGCTGCTGCGCAGCGCACGCTGGCTGGAAGTGGGCGATGATGACCCACGAGTGCCCCCGGCCTTCGTGATCGAGTTCTCTTCCGCGGCGTTCGCCCTGCCTGCCTTCGAGCAGCATGGCGTGCCGCTTCCGGCTGCACTGCAGAGGGCCGTGCCCAAACGGCAGGCCGAGTTTCTGGCGGGCCGGATCGCGGCCCGCCACGCGATCGAGCGCCTCGGCGTCGTTGCGTCGATTCCTGGCATCGGATCATCGAGGGAACCACGGTGGCAGGCGGGCGTGACGGGAAGCATCACGCACACGCGCGACCTCGCTGGCGCAATCGCCGTCGAGGCGTCGGCCGTGAGGGGCATCGGCATCGACTTCGAGGAGGTCATCGAGGCCGCCGCCCGCGACGCGGTGCGGGAACTCGCCTTCACGCCGGGCGAACTCGCCTTGCTGGAGAAGCAGCACGGTCACTTGTCCGACGACATGCTCCTCACGATCGCGTTCTCCGCCAAGGAGAGCCTTTTCAAGGGCGCGCACGCGGCAGCGGGCCGCTACTTCGATTTCAGCGCCGCGCGGGTTTCCGCCTTGGACACAGATGCCCGCCGCCTGACCCTGACGCTGGCGGAAACGCTCTGCCCCGACCTGCCGGAAGGCAGCTGCCACCCCGTCTGCTTCAGGATGCTCCGCCCCGACACGGTCGCGACCAGCTTCGTCTGGTGAAGGCGGCGACACCGCGCTCGCCTTCCGTCGCCGCCGACAACTCATCCGAAAATCCCCCGCCGAAGCCCCCCAACGACGCGCGCACAGCCCGCGCCACCGTTCAACCGATCTGCTGCAGCATCGCCCCATGCTGCAGCAGCGGGTCGACCAGCCAGTGGTCGAGCAGCAGGAAGGCGAACAAGGCCATCAGGTACACGATGGAGTACTTGAATACTTTCATCGGGTACAGCTCGTCGGGCGGGTTGAGCAGGCGGATCGCGTAGTAGAGGAAGCCCGCGTCGAGCACGATCGCACCAGCCAGGTAGAGCAACCCGCTCATGCCGGTGATCGCCGGCAGCAGGGTCACCAGCACCAGCAGGATGGTGTAGAACAGCACCTGCCAGCGGGTGTAGACCACGCCGTGGGTGACCGGCAGCATCGGCACGCCGGCGCGCGCGTAATCCTCGCGGCGGAAAATCGCCAGCGCCCAGAAGTGCGGCGGCGTCCACACGAAGATGATCAGGCACAGCTGCAGCGCGAATGCGTGCAACTCGCCGGTGACCGCGGTCCAGCCCAGCACCGGCGGGATCGCGCCGGCGAGGCCGCCGATCACGATGTTCTGCGGCGTGGCGCGCTTCAGGTAGCGGGTGTAGACCAGCGCGTAGCCGATCAATCCGCCGAAGGTCAGCAGTGCGGTCAGCGTGTTGACCAGCAGCGCCAGCACCAGCATCGAGGCGATGCCCAGCAGTACCGCGAACGCCAGCGCCTGGTGCGCGGTGAGTTTGCCGGTGGCCAGCGGGCGGCGGGCGGTGCGCACCATCAGTTTGTCGATCCGCTCGTCGATCAGGTGGTTGAACGCCGCCGCCGAACCGGACGCCATCCAGATGCCCAGCGTGCCGAACACCAGCCCGCGCCACGGCGGCAGGCCGGGCACGGCGAGGAACATGCCGATCACGGCGCAGAACACCAGCAAGGCGACGACGCGCGGCTTGGTCAGCTGCAGATATTCGCGGATCAACTCCATCTCGCTCACGACTCCTCTGATATCGGCACGGCCGCCTGCGTGCGCGCCAACGTGGCCAGCAGGGCAAACAACAGCAAGGCCGCCACGCCATTGTGCGCGGTGGCCACCGGCAGCGGCAGGCCGAAATACACGTTGCTGATGCCCAGCGTCACCTGGGCCAGCAGGATCAGCGCGATCGCCAGCGCGTGCGCCCGCAAACCCCGGCGCGCCGCTTTGAACGCCAGCCAGCCGAGGTAGCAGAACACCACCAGCGCGCCGATCCGGTGCGCGATCTGGATCGCGCTGCGCGCGGCCATGTCCAGCACGCCGCCTTCGTAGTTGACGCCGATGCCGCGCCACAGGATGAAGCCTTCGCGGAAATCCGTCGGCGGCGCCCACTGGCCCAGGCACTGCGGGAACGAGCCCGGGCCGTAGCCGCAGGCCAGCGCCGCGTAGTTGGACGAGGTCCAGCCGCCCAGCGCGATCTGGCACGCCAGCAGCACCACGCCCGCCACCACCAGGCTGCGCAGCGCGGCCAGGCGCTGGTCCGGCGCGGCGACGCCGGCGAAACGCAGCGCCACGTACGAGAGCAGGCCGAAGGTGAGCATGCCGCCGAGCAGGTGGCTGGTGACCACCACCGGTTTCAGCAGCAAGGTGACCGTCCACATGCCGAGCATCGCCTGGAACACGATCACCGCGAACACCAGCACGCTGATCCGCCGCGCGCCGCCACCACCGAGTCGCCACGCGCCGAACAGCGGCGCGGCGATCGCCACGCCCGCCAGCACCGACGAGAACACATGCTCGCCGCGCATGTACATGGTCACGCCGATCGCCGCGCATATCGCGCCGACCACCACCATCGCGCGCACGCGCCGGTCCCGCCACGCGGCGGCCAGCGCCAGCACCAGCACCATCACGCCCAGCGTGCCGGCGAGGAAGCGATGCACCTGCTCGCGCCAAGCCTTGTGCGCCTCGTACGGACGGTCCGGGAACGCCGCGTCGGCGTGCGCCACCGCCTGCGCGTGCTGCGGCCAGGTGACCTGGCCGTAGCAGGTGGGCCAGTCCGGACAGGACAGCCCGGCGTTGGACAGCCGCACGAAGGCGCCGAACATCACCAGGCCGAAGGCGAACAGCGCCGCCAGCAGCGACAAGCCGCGCAGAAACTTCCGCTGACGCGCCGACATCACTTGATCACCTTGCGCATGTCGCGCAGCAGGCCGGCGGCATCGAAGCCGGGCGGATAGAACGACAGCGCGGTGCCGTTGGATTCCACCAGCAGCGCGCCGACGCTGTCGGGCGTGGCGGGTCGATAGCCGTCGAGCTTGCCGTCGACATCGCGGCCGGTTTGCCAGTACGTCGACATCGCCTCGCGTGCCGCCGCATCGGCAGGCGGCGTGCCCAGGTAGAGCAGGCGCAGGCGATCCTGCTTGTGGTTCAGCATCACCCGCGCCTTGGCCATGGCGGTGAGCGTGGCCAGGCATTGCGTGGCGCAATCCGGGCCGGCCAGCGCCACCAGGGTCATCCGCGGCTCGCTGTCGCGCCAGGCGTAATCGCCGCCATCGGCCAGCACGACGCGCAGGTGCTCGTCGAGGAAATTGCGCTGCGGCACGATCGGCTGGCCGTTGCCCTTGGTGCCCG
Organism: Rhodanobacter sp. UC4437_H4; assembly: GCF_052978425.1. Taxonomy (NCBI): domain Bacteria; kingdom Pseudomonadati; phylum Pseudomonadota; class Gammaproteobacteria; order Lysobacterales; family Rhodanobacteraceae; genus Rhodanobacter; species Rhodanobacter sp. UC4437_H4. Next base: position 2,876,769 of record NZ_CM129673.1, on the reverse strand, counting down.
GCTGCCAGCCGGCAAAGGTGAGCACGCCGGCGGCGATCATGGGCGCCAGGAACACCAGTGCGATCAGCAACAGGTGGATGCGGCTCTTGCGCGTGCGGTTGGGGTCAGCGGTGTTCATCGTGGACATTCATCACAGGACATCGGTGGGGTCATCATCGCCCGCGCGGAGGGCGCTTGCGATGCAGCACCAGCAGGATCACCACCGCGGCGACGGCGAAGGCAAACCACTGGAACGCATAGGCGCGGTGTCGCGCCGGCGGCATCGAGAGGTCGAGCGTGTGCTGGCGCACGTAGATCGAGGAGGCGTCCGCATCCAGCGCCAGCACGCGCGGGTACAAGGGCCGGCCGAGGTCGGCGGCCACCTGGCCCATCGCCAGGTAGATGCTCTGCTTCGGCCAGCGGGTCTGCCGCGCCAGCGCATTGCCGCCCATCTCGAAACCGGTCGGCGGCGGCGGCACGTACAAGCCGCGCAGCTCGACCGGCGTGGCCGGCAACGGCGGCAGTTGCGGCGCCTTGCCGTTGCCGCTGCCGGGCAGGAAACCCAGGTCGACCAGCAGCAGCGGCGCGTGCCCGGCCAGTTCGAACGGCGCAAACACCTCCACGCCGCCGCGCTCGTCATGCTTGGGGTTGTCCAGCAGGTAGAGCCGGTCGGCAAGGTAACGGCCGTGCACCTGCACGCGCGGAAAGCTGCCCGCCGGCGGCGTGGCGGCCACCATGGCGAAGTCCTGCGATGGCGCGGTTTCCGCTGCGGCATAGCGCCGCAGCAGCGATTCCTTGAAGTCGGCGCGATGCAGTTGCCACACGCCCAGGCGCAGGAACAGCAAGGCGCCGGCCGCCGTCAGCAGCAACGCCCACCACGACGGACGGCGAAAGCCGTTCACGCGGTGCGGCTGCCGCGGGTGGCTATACTGCCGCTGTCGAAATCGCTCGGACCGATCACGTGGAAACCATCTACAAAGTCGCGCTGGTGGTGGTACTGCTGGTGGTGATCTTCAATCTCGGCCAGGCGCTGTTCTTCATGATGAAGGACAAGGACGACGACCGACGAACGGTGTGGGCGCTGACCCGCCGCATCGGCCTGTCGCTGGTGCTGATCGGCATGGTCGTGCTGGGCATCTGGATGGGCTGGCTGCACCCGCACGGCGTCAGCCCGTAATTGTAGCGGTTGTGCCGCCCCGGCGTTGCCGCGGCGCGCGCCACGTCGATCAGGCTTGCCCGCCGACCCGGTAATAGTCGCGATACCAGCGCACGAAATTCGCCACGCCCTCCTCCACGCCCACCCGCGGCCGGTAGCCGACCGAGGCGATCAGGTCGGAGATGTCGGCCTCGGTGTCCGGCACGTCGCCGGCCTGCAGCGGCAGCATCTCCATCTGCGCCTTGCGACCCAGGCACTGTTCGAGCACCTCGATGTAGCGCAGCAGCTCCACCGGCTGCTCGTTGCCGATGTTGTAGATGCGGTACGGCGCCACCCCGCTGCTGGCCGGGTCGGGTGCGTTGCCGTCCCAGCCGCGGTCCTTGCCGGGGATCTTGTCCAGCGTGCGCACGACGCCCTCGACGATGTCGTCGACGTAGGTGAAGCTGCGCTTGTGGTGGCCGTGGTTGAACACCTTGATCGGCTCGCCCGCCAGGATCGCGCGGGTGAACAGGAACAACGCCATGTCCGGCCGGCCCCACGGCCCGTAGACGGTGAAGAAGCGCAGCCCCGTGCACGGCAGGCCGTACAGGTGCGCGTAGCTGTGCGCCATCATCTCGTTGGCCTTCTTCGAGGCCGCGTACAGCGTCAGCGGATGCTCGGTCGACTGGTGCTCGGAGAACGGCATGCTGGTGTCGGCGCCATACACCGAACTGGTCGAGGCATAGACCAGGTGCTCGACGTCGTGATGGCGGCAGCCCTCGATGACGTGCAGGAAACCGGTGACGTTGGTCGACACGTAGATGTGCGGGTTCTGCGCCGCGTAGCGCACGCCGGCCTGCGCGGCCAGGTTGATCACCCGCTGCGGCCGGTGCCGCGCGAACACCGCCTCGATCGCCGCGCGATCGGCAAGGTCGACCGGTTCGTGGCGGTAGCCCGGGCGATCGGCGAAGCGCGCCAGCCGCGCCTTCTTCAGCTCCACGTCGTAGTAGTCGCTGAGGTTGTCGATGCCGATCACCTCGTCGCCGCGCTCGAGCAGGTGCATGGCGACGTGGGAACCGATGAAGCCGGCGGTGCCGGTGACGAGGACTTTCATGCGGAAGCAGCCTGCGGCGGTGAAAACCCGCCCATGATACGCAGTCGCAAGGTGCAGCGCAGGTCTACAACCGGCCGTCGACCTCGGCGCGCGGCAGCACGTACTTGACGTCGTACAGCACGCTGGACGGCTTGCCGAACGCACGGATGCCGGCGCTGCCCAGCGCGGCGAACTGTCGATGGCCCACCGCCACGATGATCGCGTCGTAGGCGCCCGCGGCGGGAGCGTCGACCAGCTCCAGGCCGTATTCGTGCCTGGCCTCCGCCGCGTCGACCCATGGATCGAACACGTCCACCTCGGTGTTGTAGCAGCGCAGCGCGTGCACGATGTCCACCACGCGGGTGTTGCGCAGGTCCGGGCAGTTCTCCTTGAACGCCAGCCCCAGCACCAGGATGCGCGCGTGCACCGGATTGATGCTCTTGCGCACCATCAGCCGCACCACCTGGCCGGCGATGTACTCGCCCATGCTGTCGTTGGTGCGCCGGCCGGCCAGGATCACGTCCGGGTGATGGCCCACTTCCTGCGCCTTGTGGGTGAGGTAATACGGATCGACGCTGATGCAGTGGCCGCCGACCAGACCCGGCCGGAACGGCAGGAAGTTCCACTTGGTGCCGGCCGCCTCGAGCACTTCCAGGGTGTCGATGCCCAGCGTGTTGAACAGCTTGGCGAGGTCGTTGACCAGCGCGATGTTGAGGTCGCGCTGGGTGTTCTCGATCACCTTGGCGGCCTCGGCCACCTTGATGCAGCTGGCCTGGTGAGTGCCGGCGGTGATGATCGAGCCGTACAGCCGGTTGACGAAGTCGGCTACCTCGGGGGTGGAGCCGGAGGTGACCTTGAGGATGCTGGTGACCCGGTGCTGCTTGTCGCCCGGGTTGATCCGCTCCGGGCTGTAGCCGGCGAAGAAGTCGCGGTTGAAGACCAGCCCCGAGACGCGCTCCAGGATCGGGATGCAGACCTCCTCGGTGCAGCCGGGGTAGACGGTGGATTCGTACACCACGATGTCGCCACGCTCCAGCACCTGACCCAGGCTTTCGCTGGCCTTGACCAGCGGGGTCAGGTCGGGGCGCTTGGCCGCGTCGATCGGGGTGGGCACGGTGACGATGTAGACGTTGCACCCGCGGATGCCCTCCAGCTCGGCGCTGAAGCGCAGGCGGGTGGCCGCCGCCAGCTCGGCCGCATCGACCTCCAGCGTGTGGTCGTGGCCGGCGCGCAGCTCGTCCACCCGTGCGGCGCGGATGTCGAATCCGACCGTGTCGTAGCGCCGGCCGAACTCCACCGCCAACGGCAGGCCGACATAGCCCAGCCCGACGATGGCGACCCTGGTGTTTTCCAGCTGCTGCATAGGTAACTGTCCCGTGATTTCCTTGATGGGGCGCGGCGCGAAGCGGGCCGACGGCCGGTCCGGCGCAGTCCGCGCGCCGTGTCCGCATATCCGGTTGTCGACGTTCCTGCCGTGATATTCTGCACATTCTGAAAGACAATCAGGAGGATTGCCATGAAATCGTTGTGCCAACTGCTCATGCTCGGCCTGTTGCTCGTGCTTGCCGGCTGTGCCACCGGTCCCGGCTCGACGCAGGCACCTTCGGTGAACCCCGAAGCCCAGGCGGTCGCCGTCTACCATATCGGTGTGGACGATCAATTGCAGGTGTCGGTGTGGCACAACCCCGACCTGAGCGTCAGCGTACCCGTGCGCCCGGACGGCATGATCACGGTGCCGCTGATCGGCGACGTGCAGGCCGGCGGCCGCACGCCCGAACAGGTCGCCGCGGAGATCAAGGAAAAGCTCCAGGCCTACGTGCGCGACCCGCAGGTGGCGGTGATCCTCACCTCGCTGCGCAGCCATGAATACCTTTCGCGCGTGCGCGTGACCGGCGCGGTGCGCACGCCGGTGTCGATCCCCTACCGCCAGGGCATGACCGTGCTCGACGCGGTGCTCGCCGCCGGCGGCACCACCGAATTCGCCGCGCCCGACCGCACCGAGCTGTACCGCAAATCGGGCGACGCCACGCAGTCGTACGCGATCCGGCTGGACAGCATCCTGCAGAAGGGCAACCTGACGACCAACTACCCGGTGCAGCCGGGTGACGTCATCACCGTGCCGCAGCGGGCGTTCTGAGCTGCCGGCACAGGCACGCGAGTCGACCCGTCCATGAACGAAGAACCCAATCCCCTGCTGGCACTGCTCCCGGTGCTGTGGACCGAGGCCAAGCGACGACGCGTGTCGCTGGCGGTCATCTTTGCCTCGATCGCGATGCTGGCGCTGATCGCCGGCATCAACTGGCCGCAGCGCTACGACGCCTCGGTCACCATCCTGGCGCAGAAGAGCAGCATCATCACGCCGCTGATGGAAGGCGCCGCCGCCGCCACCGGCAACACCAACCGCGCCGGCATCGCCAAGGCGGTGATCTTCAGCCGCAAGGTCATGGACCAGGTGCTGGTGGCCGGCGGCTGGATGGCGCACAAACCCTCCCCGGTCGACCAGGACAAGCTGATCCAGGAGATCAAGGCGCGCACCCTGGTCACGATCTCGCGCGACAACCTCATCACCATCAGCTACCACGACAGCGACGCGCGGCGCGCCTTCGACGTGACGCGCACGTTCGGCCAGCTGTTCATCAGCGAAAGCGTGGCCTCGAAGATGAAGGAGAGCCGCGACGCCTTCGACTTCATCGACAGCCAGGTCGAGGCCTACCGCAAGAAACTGACCGACGCGGAGAACAAGCTCAAGGACTACCGCAACGCCAACGCCGACGCGCGCCCGGGCAGCGAGGCCGACACCAACGCCAGCATCAGCCAGTTGCGCAACCAGATCGAGACGGCGCAGATGGACCTGATGGAGAAGCGCTCGCAGGCCGGCTCGCTGGAGCGCCAGCTCTCCGGCGAGTCGGAGGTCAACGCGGTGCAGACCTCCAACGGCATCTACGAAAGCCAGCTCGCCGAACTGCAGTCGAAACTGGACAAGCTGCGCCTGACCTACACCGACGAATATCCCGACGTGGTGCGTACCCGCCACCAGATCGAGGACCTGCGCCGCCTGCTGGCCAGCGCCGACCAGCAATCGGCCAAGGCGCCGCGGGCGATCGGCGACACCGGCACCAACGGCAGCGCCGTGCAGTTCAACCCGCTCTACCAGCAGATGCGCAGCCAGCTCGCCACCTTGCGCTCGGACATCGCCGCCACCACCGCGCGGCTGGGCGCGGCGCAGGCGCGGCTCGACTCCGAGCTTGACCGCAGCAAGCGCATCGCCAACTCCGAGGCGGTCACCGCCGAGCTGACCCGCGACTACACGGTCAACCGCGACGTCTACCAGGACCTGCTCAAGCGCCGCGAAAGCGCGCGGGTGTCGATGAACCTCGACTCCGACCAGGATGGCGCCTCGTTCGTGGTGCAGAACCCCGCGGTGATGCCGCTGGTGCCCTCGGGACTGCGCTTCATGCACTTCGGCATCGCCGGCATCCTCGCCGGCCTGGCGGTCCCGTTCGGCGTGCTGTTCGGCTTCGCCCGCTTCGATCCGCGCGTGCGCTCGGCGGAGCAACTGGAACAGGCGACCGGCCTGCCGGTACTGGCGACCGTTCCATTTTACCCGACACCGGGCGACCATCAGCGCGAGCGGCGGCGCAACCTGGCGCTGGTGGCGATCGTGCTGTGCGTGGTGCTGGCCTATGCGCTGCTGTTCTGGTTGAAGCTGAAGGGACTGGCATGAACGCTCGGGACGATGACAAGTCGGTAATCAACCTGCTCTCGCGCGAGCCCGAGGCCCGCGAACGGGCCGCGGCCGCCGGCGACGAGACCAAGGCTGCGCCGGGCCATTCGATCGCGCTGATGTCGGAAACCGGTGCACTGGTGCCGCGGCAGCTGGAGGAGCGCCGGCTGATCCACCGCGACGAGTCGGTGCGAACGCAGTCCGATGCCTTCCGCGAGATCCGCACGCGCCTGCTGTGGCTCGGCGGCGAGCGCAACTTCGTGACCATGGTGGTGCCGGTCAGCCCCAAGTCGGGCGGCAGCTTCGTGGCGCGCAACCTGGCCCTCGCGTTCGCCTTCGACGAAGCCAAGACCAGCCTGCTGATCGACTGCAACCTGCGCTACCCGACCCAGCACGAGGCGCTGGGGGTGTCGCGCGGCAGCGAGGGCCTGATCAACTTCCTCGAACAGCCGTCGATCGGCATCAAGTCGATCATCTACCCGACCGGCATCCCGCGCCTGCGCCTGATCCCGGCCGGTTCCACGCGCGAGAACAGCGGCGAGTATTTCTCCTCGTTCCGCATGCGCGCGGTGGTCGATTCGCTGCGTTGCCGCTACCCGGACCGCTACCTGTTCCTGGACGGGCCGGCGATCAAGGGCTCGCCCGACGCGCGCATCCTCTCCGAGCTGGCCGACCAGGTGGTGGTGGTGGCCGGCTACGGCCGCGACACGCCGGCGGCGATCAGCCAGGCGGTGGCCAGTTTCGATGCGAACAAGGTGGCCGGAGTGGTGTTCAACCACGCACCGTGAGGCCGTCCGGCGGGGCGTTGCGACACTCCGCCCGACCGCACGGTTCCGCGCGGATCTGCCAGACTCGCAGCGCCAGGGGCAAGCCATCGGATGCGGTTTCCGCAGGTTCAGGGCTCGACGATCATGGACAAGACAAGGGGGCACGCACACATGTCGACATATCGCACCCGCAATTGCGTACTGGGGTCGATGCTGGTCATTGCCTCGACCGGCGCATCGGCGGCGCAGTTCGACTACGGCTGGCGCGTCGGCGTGGGCCACAGCGACAACATCGGCCTGACCGAAACCGACCCGATCAGCCAGAACATGCTGATCCCGGGCTTCGACTTCAGCTATCAGCAGGAAGGCTCCACCTTCCAGGCCGACGTGGTCGGCAACCTGGAGTACCGCGACTACCTGGCGCACGCCTTCGATAACCAGACGCTGGCCCAGCTCGCCGGCCAGGCGAACTGGACGGTGCTGCCCGAGCGACTGGATTTCACCGTGCGCGACGTGGCCAGCGTGCAGCCGCTGTCGACCTTCTCCAGCAATGCGCCAGACAACCAGCAGCAGACCAACGTGCTGACGCTGGGCCCGACCCTGCGTTTCCGGCTCAACCCGACCGTGCGCGGCCAGGCCGAACTGCGCTACATCGACAGCCGCGCGTCCAAGACCAACGAGTTCGATTCCTCGCGCGGCCTGCTGGCCTTGCGCCTGTTCAAGGATCTCAGCCCCACCGCATCGCTGTCGGCCAACGCGGAAACCGAGCGGGTGACCTTCGACCACGCCGACGCCGGTCCGGCCTACAACCGCACCCAGCTGTTCGTCAGTTCGGTCAGCCGCCTCAGCCAGTTCGACGTCAATGCCTCGGTGGGCTGGTCACGGCTCTCGTTCGACCAGGCGCAGTCGATCAACACGCCGCTGGCGCGGCTGAGTGTGGCCTGGCGCATGACCCCCAACAGCACCCTGCTGCTGCGCGGTGCGCGCCAGTACGGCGACGCGGCGGAAGACCTGATCAACCAGCTCGACCAGAACCCCGGCGAATCGGCGCCGGCACCGTCGAACATCAACACCGGTGCCACCGTGATCAGCTCGCAGGTCTATACCGAGCGGCGCTACGAGGTGGTCTACACCTACGTCGGCACGCGCTGGAACCTGCGCATCGCGCCGCTGTACCGCAACTTCGATTACGTCAACGACCCCACCGACAGCCAGCGCGGCCGCGGCGGCACCCTCGGCCTCGACTACCGACTGCACCCGCGCACCACGCTGTCGCTGTTCGGCAACACCGAGTCGATGGAATACAACACGATGGCGCGCACCGACCGCACCACCAACTTCGGCCTGATCCTTGCCACCCAGCGCACCGAGCACTGGAGCTGGAACGCGTCGTTCACCCGTCGCGTGCGTCACAGCGACACCGTCGGCGCCAGCTACCATGCCAACGAGATCTATCTCGGCGTGGCCTACCGGAGGTGACGGATGCGCGTCGAACCGGCACAACCGTGCCAATTCGGTAGCGGGGAGAGTCTGTTCGGTCTCTATCATCCGGTCGCCGGGCCGGCGCGCACGGCCATGCTGCTGTGCCCGCCGCTGGGCCAGGACATGATCCGCAGCCATCGCGTGTACCGCCAGCTCGCCGATGCACTGGCGCTGCAAGGCGTCGCCGCGCTGCGCTTCGACTATTTCGGCACCGGCGACTCGGCCGGCCCCAGCGATACCTGCGACTGGACCCGCTGCGTGGCCGACACGGTTGCCGCGGCGGCTGAACTGCGTGCACGCTCCGGCTGCAGCCGGGTGATCGGCTTCGGCGCACGACTGGGCGGCGCCATCGCGCTGGAAGCGGCCGCGGCCGGCCGCCTGGCGGAACTCCTGCTGTGGGACCCGCTGCTGGACGGCCACGAATCCGTGACCCGGCTGGACGCGGCGCAGGAGGCCCTGCGCGCGGACCCGATGCGCTTCCCCGCGCCGCGCAGCCGCGAGGACGCGGCCGATCAATGGCTGGGCTTTCCGGTCGGCGCCGACCTGCGCCGGCAGCTCGACGGCTGGCGCGCGACGCCGGCGACGATTCCCGTGCGCGTGTTCGCATCGCAGCCCGCCGCCACGCATGCGGACTGGCCCGCGCAGCTCGGCGCCGGCAGCGCGGTCGTCGCGCTGTCGTCCACGGCCAGTTGGGATGTGCTGGATCGGCTGGAGCACGCCATCCTCGCCCCCGACCTGATCCGCGCCGTCGGCGACCACCTGCGAGCGGCGGCATGAGCACGGAACGCGCCTTCCGCTTCGGCCGCGCGCAGCACCTGGTCGGCGTGGCCGGGCTGCCCGATGCGGCGACACCTGCCGCGCCGGTCGGCGTGATCGTGCTGAATGCCGGCATGGTGCATCGGGTCGGGCCGTTCCGGCTGCACGTGGAACTCACCCGGCGGCTGAACGCCGACGGCTATCCCACCCTGCGCTTCGACCTTTCCTCGCTCGGCGACAGCAGCGCCGCCGACGAAGCGGGCTCGCAAGCGCAGCAGGTGAAGGCGGACGTCGCCGACGCGATGAGCCTGCTCGCCAGTCACGCCGGCTGCAGCCGCTTCGTGCTGCTCGGCCTGTGTTCCGGCGCGCAGAACGCGCACGGCGTGGCGCTCGACGAGCCGCGCGTGGCCGGCGCCGTCTTCCTCGATGGCTACGCCTACCGCACGCTGGGCTTTCGCCTGCGCCACTACCTGCCGCGGCTGTGGAGCGGCTCGCGCTGGCAACGCTTCATCAGCCGCAGCCTGCAGGCGCGCGCCAGCCAGGGCGACGACGTCTTCGCGGTACGTTTCCCGCCGCGCGAGCAGGTGCAACGGGAACTGGCCACCATGCTCGACCGCGGTCTCAGGCTGCACTTCATCTACAGCGGGGGGGTGACCCGCTACTTCAACCATCCGCGCCAGTTCCGCGAGTGCTTCGGGCGCCTGGCCGACCGCCCGCAGATCAGCGCGCGCCTGTTCGCCGGCAGCGACCACACCTACGCCCTGCAGGTGGATCGCCAGCGCCTTCTGGACGACATCGCGACGTGGTTGCGGGACAATTTTCCGATTTCCGGCGGGAGCAATCCATGAGCACGATCCTGGTCACCGGCGGCGCCGGCTACATCGGCAGCCACGTGGTGCAGCAGCTGAGCGAACGCGGCGAGCGGGTGGTGGTGCTGGACAACCTCGTCAGCGGCTTCGCCGACGCCGTGCGCGGCGCCGAGCTGGTGGTGGGCAACGTGGGCGATCAGCCGCTGGTGTCACGCGTGCTGGCCGAGCACAAGGTGGATGCGGTGATGCATTTCGCCGCGCACACGGTAGTGCCCGAATCGGTGCGCGACCCGCTGAAGTACTACGGCAACAACACCTGCAACACGCGCAACCTGCTCGCCTGCTGCGTCGAGGCCGGCGTGGACCGTTTCATCTTTTCCTCGACCGCGGCGGTGTACGGCACGCCGGCCAGCGGCGTGGCCGACGAGGACACGCCGCTGCAGCCGATCAATCCGTACGGCAGCTCCAAGCTGATGTCCGAGATGATGCTGCGCGATCTGGGCACCGCCGGCGCGATGCGCTACGTGATCCTGCGCTACTTCAACGTCGCCGGCTGCGACCCGCTCGGCCGCATCGGGCAATCCACGCCCAACGCCACCCTGCTGCTCAAGGTCGCCTGCGAGCATGCGGTGGGCAAGCGCCCGGGCCTGGCCATCTTCGGCACCGACTACGACACTCCCGACGGCACCGGCATCCGCGACTACATCCATGTCGAGGACCTGGCCGCGGCGCACCTGCGCGCGCTCGACCACCTGCGCACGGGCGGCGAGTCGCTGACGCTGAACTGCGGCTACGGCCACGGCTACAGCGTGCGAGAGGTGATCGAGACGGTGCGCCGGGTCAGCGGCGCGACCCTGCAGGTGACCGAGCAGCCGCGCCGCGCGGGCGATCCGCCGATGCTGATCGCCCGCGCCGACCGCCTGCGCCAGCGCCTGGGCTGGGCGCCGCGCCACGACGACCTGGAGTTCATCGTGCGCACCGCGCTCGCGTGGGAACGCCAGCTGGCGGCACGGGACGCGGCCCGGTGACACGCGCAGCGCGCGGCTTCGTCCGGCGGCTGGGCGCACTGTTCGCCGGCCTCGGCCTGCTGCTCGCGACCGCGCACGCGCAAGGCGCCAGCGCGCCGCCACCGATCGCCAGGCTGGCGCCGACCGGCATCGGCGCGCAGTGGCAGACGATCACCCTGCATCGCCACGGCGCCGTCGGCGATCGGGTGGCGGTGACTGTCGGCATCCCGTTCCCGCCCGGCATGCTGGACGACGCGCGACGGGTGCGCATCGAGGACGCGCGCGGCCAGCCCGTGCCGGCGCATGTCGAGGCCACGTTGCGCTGGCATTTCGACGGCGGCGGCATCCGCGCCGTGCGCGCGCAGTTCCACGCCACGCTGGCCGGCGACAGCGCGCAGCTGCGTTTCGCCCTCGCGCCGGTCGGCGCCACCGCGACCGCCGCGCCGGGCTGGGCCTACGCCGACGAGCTGGTGGACGGTGCCGACGGCGTGCGCGTGCCGGGCGTATTGGCCACGCTCAGCCCGCAATGGATGACCGCTTCCCTGATCGCCGGCCCGCAAGTGCCGGCGGTACCCCCCGGCGCCTACGACCGCTACTTCGAAACCCAGTTCGCCTGGGCGCGCAAACTTCCGCGCAGCGACGGCTCGGCGTGGCTGTTCGATCGCCCCACCGCGCTGTTCCAGCAGTACGTGCGCACCGGCCGCGTCGATTACCTCGCCGCCGCGGTCCAGAGCTACCACTTCTACATGGCGCACATCCGCCGCTTCGGCGCACCGGGCTGGCCGCTGTGCGGCGGCGGTTTCAAGCTGGGCGAGGTGAACCCCTGCGACCCGAAGTACGTCTACATCCAGCCGACCCTGCTCGCGCTCGGCCTCACCGGCGACGACAGCCAGGACGACACGGCACTGGTCGAACGCATGGTGGGAGCGTGGGATACCGGCGGCTGGACCATTCCCGCCGGCCCCTACACCGGGCTCACCCAGAAGTTCTTCACCGAACGGCAGGCCGGGTTGGGCCTGCTGCAGATCGTCAGCGCGTGGGAACTCACCGGCAAGCGCGAATACCTGCAAGACATCGGCGATCGCGTGGGCTGGCTGTACCAGCACCAGCAGCACAATCCCGACGGCCGGGGCAATGACGGCTCCTGGCGCAGCAGCTGGGACATGCACGAAGGCAACCCGTACGACGCGGCCACCGACGTGCCGGGCAGCTCGCCGTGGATGACGCAGAACATCATCGACGGCCTGTGGCATGCCTGGCTGGCCACCGGGGACGCGCGCATCCCGCCGATGATCACCGCGTTCGGCCGCTACCTCGAGCGCTACGGCTGGATCGACGCCAAAACCGTGGCCACGGTCGGCAAGGACTGGCGCGACCCGTGCAGCGGACCTAGCGGCCAGATCAGCTGGTACTGGTCGTCGGCCCACGTCGACCGGGCCAGGCTGGTCGCCATCGAGAACTCCGACGGCTGGTACAGCGATTCGCACAACGTGGAGCTGACCCTGCCGGTGGCCGCCGCCCGCTATTTCAGCACCGACCCGCAGCTGCAGCATGCGCTGGACCGGCGCATGCATGCGCTGGCGTCGTCGTACGCCGTCGCCTGCGCGCGCAACGCCAGCACCGCGCGACGCTTCAACTGGAACCACCGCGGCACCGGCGTGGTGCAGTGGCTGATGCGCCAGGACGCGGGCAGCGGCGCCGCCCCGGCGCGCCCCTGACGCGCGTCGGTCAGGGCGATCGGCGCGGTCGCCTGCGCTTGGCGAAGGCGTGCCACACGTAGCGCAGCATGCACAGCGAGGCGCGCAGCAAGCCGAGCTTCTCGACCTGGCGATAGATCGTCCACTGCCAGCGCGCCGCGCGCAGCTTGTTGGCCGACAGCGACGACTCGCGCACCAGATACCAGGCCAGCGGTTCGGCGCTGTCCGCGCGCACCGCCGCGCCGGCGCGGCGAACCTGCTCCAGCCAGAACGCATAGTCCTCGTGGCCGATCCGACGAAACGGCACGTCGCCCAGCTCGCGCGCGTACAGGCCGGTGAGGTTGCCGATGAAATTGCTGGCCAGCATGTCGCGATGCTCCAGCCGCGCGGGCGGGTCCACCCGGCTGAGCACCCGGCCGTCTTCCGCCACCCGCCAGTACGCCGCGTAGCTGATGCGCTCGCCACTGGCGCGCAGGCTGGCCAGTTGCCGCTCCAGCTTGGCCGGGTGCCACCAGTCGTCGGCGTCGAGGAAGGCGACATAGTTGCCGCGGGCGACAGCCAGCGCGGCGTTGCGTGCAGCGGCCACGCCGCCGTTCGCCGGCTGGCGCTGCACGCGCACGCGCGCGTCGGCCTGCGCAAAGCCCTGCAGGATCGCCAGCGAATCGTCGTGCGAACCATCGTCCACCGCGACCAGCTCCAGGTTGCGATGGCTCTGCGCCAGCACCGACTCCACCGCCCGCGGCAACCACGCCGCGGCGTTGTACACCGGCATCACCACGCTGACCAGATCGCCGCCCAGCGCGGGCGTCGGGACAGCGGTCGTCGTCGGCGCGGCCGTCACGCGAACAGCTGCGGCAAGGTCACGAGGGAGCGGAACCAGTCGGTGTCCAGCTCCGTCTCCACCGCCACGCGAGGGATGTCGTAGGCGTCCCAGCGATCGTAGCGGGCGTGCCCGCCGTAGTAGCTGAAGGCATGCTCCACGCCCGCTTCGCGCAGGCAGTCGCGGGTGATCTGGTCGAACGCGCCCCGGTTGCCGACCGGATAGCTGAAGCAGCGCATCGGCGCACCCAGTTCCTCGGCGAGCCGGCGCGCGCAACCCTGGATCTCGTCGCGCTGACCCTGCGCCGACATGCGCGACAACACCGGGTGATGCACCGTGTGCCCGCCGATGGTCATGCCCGCTGCCTGCATATCGCGCAGCATGTCCCAGTCCATCCACAGCGCATCGCCGGCGCGGGTATCGGCACGGCCGGTGCCTGCGGCGTCCGCCACGGCATCGAGATACGCGACCGTGTCCTGCGCCGGCATCTCCTTGTACCTGCGCAGCAGCCGACGCACCGCCGCTTCCCGTTCCGGCTCGTCGAAGTGGATCGGCGCATCGAACCACGCCGGCAACTGCAGCGCTTCGCGCCGGCTGGTGCGCGCCATCCAGGCGATCTCGTCCCACCACGGCAGGCTGGGCGCGTCAATGAAACCGGTAGCGACGAAGAAGGTGGCGGTCACGCCTTCGCCACGCAGGATCGGCAACGCCGTCTCGTAGTTGTCGCGGTAGCCGTCGTCGAACGTGATCATGGCGTAGCGGCCGCGCCGGGCGGCGAGTACCCGCGGCAGGTCGGCCGGGCCGATGATCTCCAGCTGTGCCTTGCAGAAACGGACCTGCTCGGCAAACGCCTCCGCGCTGGCGCTCCAAAGGCCGCGATCGAACGGCGTACCCAGCGCATCACCGATGCGATGGTAGTTGAGCGCGAGCACGCCGGACCAGCGCACGGTCCGGTGCAGCAACCGGCGCAAACCGCTGCGGCAGAGCAGGTGTGACGCGATGGCCTTTTTCATTGGAGCACCCCGCGCTCAGCCCGGCGAAACCAGCTTGATGAAGCGGCGGATTGCGCGTACGCACAGCTGACGCAGGCGGTCGAGCAGTGCGCGCGCCGTATGCCTGCGGCACGTCGCGCAAAACAGCTGGCGTTGTTCAGTGGCCAGCGATTTCTTGTACGTGCTGACGCCCCGCAGGAAATCGTAGTGGGAGATGCCGCCCTGTGCCAGCTGCCGCATCAGCAGCAGGTTCGCCGCGGTACCCGAGCTGCGGACCACACCGGGATCCAGCGGCGCCACGCCAAACTGGTACAGGTCGAACTTGCGCCCGGTCACGAAACCGTAGAGCACGGCAAAGATCCTTCCCTGGTGCGAGAACCGCGCCAGCACCACGCGCCCGCTTGCCGTCCACCGCCTCACCAGGCCGCGATGGAACTCGGTGAAACGTGGCGCCGAGAAGCAACCCGGTTCACCGGCCGCCACCCAGCGCTCCTGGTGGACGCGCACGAGATCGTCGAAATGACGGTCGGCCGTGGCGGCATCGGCCAGCTCCGCCACGATGCCGGCACGCTCGGTGTCGCGCAGGTACTGGCGGGCGTGCTTGCGCGTCTTGGGCGACAGGCTGTCCAGGTAAGCCTCGAAGCCGTCGCCAAGCCAGGCGATCGGGCAGGCCCCGCGCGACGACAGTTGCAGGCGGGCGTGGCGAGGGAAGTCGCTGCGCCAGCGCAACAGGGCCGCATGTTCGGAGAGATCGAGCAGCTCCAGGGTATCCCAGGCCATGGCGTCGATCGCCCGCCACGCGGCTTGCGCACAGGCCCGGTCCTCGCCGGGCAGGTGCAGCAGGTCCAGATAGTCGGCGCAGACCTCCTCGAACTCCTCTTCCCCGGTGGAGAGGAAGCGCAGGCAGCGCACCCCGAGCCAGCCGCCGCGACCCACGTCGAGGTACAGCGGCAGCGCGCCGACCAGGCGCGACCCCCGCCACAACGTGATGATGCGCAGACCGCCCTGGCCATATACGGGGCCGTAAACGTCCCACCAATGGCGCAACCAGGCAAAGTCCAGCGGGGTCGAGGCCGTGGGGCTGGCCTGGTGCAGTGCATCCCAGGCCGCGCGGATCGCGTCCCAGGCGGCGACGTCCCCGATGATGCGCAGCGTCGGTGCCGGGCCGTGCGAATCGTCAGTCACCGCGGGCTCCGGTGTACCCGGCGCCACCGGGGGCAGGGTCATGGCGAGGCAACCGTGCGCTGGCGCAGATGCCGGCGATGCGCCCGGAGCCAGCCGCGCAGCACCGCCGGCAGGTAGCAGCACACGAACAGCTCCCAGGCACGCCGCTGCCACCAGCGATGGCGGATGCTCGCAAACAGGTGGGATCGCGCCGCCGCCATGTCATTCGCCTCGAACTGCAGCTCCCCGATCCACTCGTGGGCATCGGCCAGGGCGCCTTCGATCATCCGCCGGGGCAGGTGGATCTCGCTGCGCGCGGACTCGATGAAGGGAGTGATCGTGCGCAGGAAATTGGTGGCGGTATGGATGCGGTATTCGGAACGGGTCAGGCGGTCGGGCATGCCGCGCTGGTACTGGATGGTGGGCAGGTCGAGGAAACCTACCGGCCCGTGGCGGCAGGTACGCAGGTGGAAATCGAAGTCTTCGCCGGAATAGCGCAGGGTCTCGTCGAAGGCCACCACCTTTTCCAGCCGCTCGCGGCGGATCAGCACGGTGGAGGTGTGCACCAGGTTGCCCATGATCATCTGCGAAAAGATCATGCCCATGCGCAAGGATGCCGCGCCGACCACCGCCTCCATCGACGGCGCGACCGAACGCAGCGGCACGCTCTGCGGAAACAGCCGATCCTGGGGAAACAGTGCGTAGGTGCTGTACATGCTGCGGATGTACGCGTGGTTGAACACGCGCCCGTTCGGGTCGATCGCCTCCATGTCGGTCCAGACCATGCCGAGCTCGGGAAACTGCCGCAGGCAGCGCAGCTGCAGCTCGAGCTTCCACGGTTGCCAGACGTCGTCCGAGTCGAGCAACGCCAGGAACTCGCCGCGTGCAAGCCGGATGCCGTGGTTGCGCGCCGCTGCGACCCCCGCGTTCGCCTGCGCGATGTAGTGGACGCGACGCTCGGTGCCATAGCGCCGGCGCACGAGTTCGGGCGTCTCGTCGGTGGAGCCGTCATCGACGAGCAGGATCTCGAGTTCGGCATGCGTCTGCGCGAGCACGCTGTCCAGCGTGCGCGCCAGGCAATAGGCCCGGTTGAAAGTGGGGATGACTACGCTGACCAGTGCCATGGGTACCCGACCGCTCCTGCATCCAGTGACCACTTGAAGCTTCGACTCGCCGCCACCCCACGCTTGCCGCGCGGATCACGCAGCCGCGGCGCGCTGTCTGCCTGATCCGTCCGGCTGCCCGAGGCGTCGCAGCTTCCGCGGCCGCACTCCTGGCGCCGGAAGTAGCGTCATTGTATGCGTTTTCCGCATCGCCAGACATGGCGTTTCACGCTTTCCCCGGGCGGATCGGAAGGCCTGCCGGGCGCCCGGCAGGCGGCCTTCACGGACCCGCTCAGGCGGCGGGTTTGCGCGCGATGAAGTCGATCGAGGTGATGCACAGGCGTTCGGCCGGGATCGACGCGAACTGCGGGGCGATGTTCAGTTCCGCCAGCTCGCGCAGGCGCCTGGCGGGGGGCGAGCTCACCCGGGTCACGATGGCGAAACCGGCCGCCTCGGCCTGCTCGACAAAGACGTCGGCGCGCAGCCGGTTTTGGTACAGGAACGCATTGTTCCAGCGCTGCCACTGCGCATCGGTGTATTGCAGGTAATTGAGCTGGGTGATGCGGGAGTCGACATAGGCGTAGTGATCACCGCAGTTGACCGAGTGGAACATGATCCCGCCGGGGCGCAGGATGCGCCTGGCCTCGCGGAAGATGCCGCCGATGGCTTCCGGCGCCACATGCTCCAGCACGCTGTTGGAGAACACGCAGTCGATCCGGTCCGGCGGCAGCCCGGTGCGGGCAGCGTCCGCCGGCGCCCGATAGTCCACCACGCCCGCGGTGGCCACGGCCAGATCGGCTGACCTCTCCAGTGCGCCGGCCAGCTGCTGCTGGCGCTGCCGGACCTCGGCCACGGGGACGCCGGCCACCTCGGCGATCAGGGCGACATGCCGCTCCAGGCCCCGGGCGCAGGCGCGCACCAGATCCCGGCGCTGGTGCCGGTTGAGGTCGACGGTGACGACGCGCCGCGCGCCCGCCAGGAAACAGCACAACGGAAAAGTCGGATACCAGCCGCTGCCGATCTCGAACAGCCGCGCGCCCGCCATCGGCACACCGACTTCGCGCAGCTGGTTGGCCATCAGCCGCCAGTCGTCGATCTTGATGTCGAACTCGCGATCGAAGTCGCGCAGCCCGCCGAACCGCCGCTGCAGCTGGTAGTGGACCGCGGCGCCGCCCGGCATCACGCCGAGCACCTTCTGCAGCATTCCCTTCGTGCGCCAGTCCATCTGTTTCCTCCTTCGAGGACGGAGATGATGCCGGGACCACGCCGCGGTGATCCGCGCGAGCGCGGCGCCGCTACGCCCCGGCAAGCCGATGCGGTGGCGGCGGCAGCAGGAAATCGCGGAACGCATGCGGGTCGCCGCGATGCCCGGCCTCGGCAGCCTTGATGATGTTGTAGGTCTCGCGCGCCGTCACGTAGTGCAGCACGTAGCGCTTGCCGTCGTTGTAGGTGCGCTCCAGGTGCTGGTGCATGCGCTGCGCGGCGTCGCCGAGCAGGGTGTCCATGTCGCGCTCCTGGGTGCCGTGCGTGTGGACCTTGACGAACACCCACTCCGGCCGCCCCTCGACGTGGATGCCGGTTTTCACCCACGCGTCGACCCGCTCGGGCGTGGGCGGGCAGCCGCGGCGCACGTCCGCGTTCTCGATCCGCGGCAGCACGCCGAACTTGCGCTCGCGCCAGTTCAGCCCCAGCGGCCCCTGCACGATCATCAGGTCGCCGCTGGGCGTGCCGCCCACGCGCACCGGGACGCCGCTGTCGTGCGACTTGGGCCGCAGCGGGTCGTCGGTGGCGTAGTAGATCGCGTTGCTGGTTTTCGTCTGCGTGTCGCTGGGCGCCGACGGCAGGGTGAAGTCGGCGTAGCAGCCGAGTTCGCGCAGCAGGATCAGCTCGTTGTTGATGCCGCACCAGCGGCCGTCGGCGCGCGAGTTGTCCAGGCTCCAGTTGCCGTGGATGAAGGCGAAACGCAGCTGGCCGCTGGCCGGGTCGCGTGGCAGCGCGCCGTGGCGCTCGTGCAGCAGCGCGTTGAAGCGCTCGATGGTCTGGCGGAAGTTCGCCTCGTTGTCGTTGTCGTGGTGCAGGTGGATCTCGATCTCGCCGTAGCCCTCGGCGCACAGCGCGGCGATCTTGTCCAGGTGTTCTTCCAGGTATTCCTCTTCCGGATAGAAGAACGTGTGCTGCGGCATCCGCCCGTCGGCGTCGCGGTGCATCGCGGCGAGGGCGCGGTAGTCACGGCACCAGCGGTCGACGCGCGCGCGCTGGGTGGCCAGGTCGACCTTGCCCCAGGCCGGCTCGAAATGGTCGACGAAGCAGAACATCACGTGGATCGGCCCGTCGACCGCCGGCGGACGCCGGCGGCGCAGGTAGCCGCCCAGCCAGTACTGCATGTTGCGCGCGCGGATCGCCACGGTGACGGCGATCGCGCACAGCGCCAGCAAACCCGCGATCAGCCAAGCGACGATCATGCGTGCACTCCTTCAGCCGTTGCGCCCAGGTCGGCGCCGGTGGGCAGCGGGCGGAACTCGAAACCCTCGGAACGCCACTGCGGCAGCAGCGTCTCCAGCATGCGGGTGCAGCAGTCGCTGTCGTCGTGCATCAGCAGCACGTCGCCCGGCCGCGGCGGTTGCGCGCGCATCGCCGCCACCAGTTCTGCCGGCGGCCGGTGCTGGTAGTCGAGGCTGTCGTAGGACCAGTACAGCAGGCGTCGCCGCTCGCGCGCGAGGCGCAGCGTGAGCGCCAGCGAGAACGCGCCGCTGGGCGGGCGCACGCCGTGGTGGCGCACGCCATCGAACGCCTGCAGCACCCGGTCGGTGCGGTCGATCTCGTCCATCATCCCGGCCAGCGACAGCCGGTTGAAATCCGGATGGCTCCAGGAGTGGTTGCCCAGCCGGTGCCCCTCGTCCAGCATGCGCCGTACCAGCTGCGGGTGGCGCTCGGCCTTGCTGCCGATCAGGAAGAACGTGGCGCGCACCTGGTGCTGCCGCAGCAGGTCGAGCAGGGCCGGCGTGTATTGCGGGTCGGGGCCGTCATCGAAGCTGAGGTACAGCTCGCGGGCGCCGCCGGGAGGCATGGCGGTGAGTACCACCGCAGCGGGCAGGCAACGCAGCAACCGCATGCGCTTCAACCAGCCGATCATGGCGACCATCCGTCGCTGCCGCGCACGCTGTGCCGGCACCGGCAGAAATCCTTGCTTGCAGGCATAATCCACCCTTGTCGTCGATGGCGTGCGCAGGGGCTGCTGCCGCCATCCGAATCCGACGCACAGGATATCTTCATTCGGCACTAAGCCGGGCGATTTTCGCATGTCCGCCGTCCTTCGGGCGGCCGCGCGGGGATTACGGCGCCGGCCCACACACCCACGTTTGCGATCCGCGGAGAGACGCGTGCTGCAGGGATATGGCCTGATCTACTTCGGCAACGACTGGTACGCGGAAAACCGTACCAGCAGCCATCACGTGGCCGAACGCCTGGCCCATGCCGCACCGCTGCTGTACGTCGACTCGCCCGGCATGCGCGCGCCGCAGGCCAGCGGGCGCGACCTGCGCCGCGCCTGGCGCAAGCTGCGCGCGGCCCTGCGCGCGCCGGTGCCGGTGCGCCCCAACCTGTGGCATTGCACCGTGCCGCAATTGCCGTTTCGGCGGGTGCCGGGGGTCGACTGGCTGAACCGCGTGTTCGGCCGCTGGGCGGTGCGCCGCGCCATGCGCGTGCTGGGCGACGTCACGCCGATCTCCTGGTTCGCGGTGCCGCACCCGGGTTTCCTGGCGCAGCAACTGGGCGAGCGCCTGTGCGTGTACTACTGCATCGACGACTACGCGGCGCACCCGGGCGTGGACAGCGAACTGATCGCCGCACGCGACCTCGATCTGACCCGCCGTGCCGACCTCGTCTTCGTCGCCCCGCCGGCGCTGCTGGAGGCCAAGCGCGCCATCAACCCAGCCACCCGCTTCTCGCCCCATGGCGTCGACACGGCCCTGTTCGGCCAGGCGCGCGACCCCGCCACGGCGGTGCCGGCCGCGGCGCGGGAGCTCGTCCACCCGGTGGTGGGCTATTTCGGCTCCCTTCACGAATGGATCGACCTGGAACTGATCGAATGGCTGGCGCGCGAGCGCCCGCAGTGGAGCTTCCTGCTGGTCGGCCACGCCGCCGTGGACGTGTCGCGCCTGCGCGCGCTGGACAACGTGCGGCTGGTCGGCGCGCAGCCGTACCGCGAGCTGCCGCGCTGGGCCAAGGCATTCGACGTGGCGATCATCCCGTACCGGCACAACCGCCAGGTCGCGAACGCCAATCCGCTGAAGGTGCGCGAGTACCTGGCCACCGGCAAGCCGGTGGTCAGCGTGAGCCAGCCGGAGATCGACAAGTTCGCGCGCTGGGTCGAGATCGCGGCGGACCGGGACGGCTTCCTGCACGGTCTGGATCGGGCGCTGCGGGACGACACGCCGGCGGCAGCCGACGCGCGCGTGGCCGCGGTGGCCGGACAAACGTGGGACAACCGCGTGGACGAGGTGTTGCGCGAAGTATCATCGGCGCTTGCACGCAAGCAGGCATGAATCAGTGGAAACGACAGGGGACAGGATGAACGCGGGAATCGAAGGGAAGCTGCGCATCGCCATCGTGGGTGCCGGCTACGTGGCGCGCCACCACATCGCCGCGCTGCGCCGGCTCGAGTTCGTCGAGATCGTGGGCATCTGCGACATCGACACCAAGGCCGCGCAGGCGCTGGCCACCAGCTTCGGGATCGAGTTCGTCACCGGCGACTTCACCCGGCTCGCCGAGCGCCACCCGCATGCGGTGTACGTGCTCACGCCGCCGTCCAGCCACGCGCCGCTGACCCTGCAGGCGCTGGACATGGGCTGCCACGTGTTCGTGGAGAAGCCGATGGCCGACTCCGTCGCCGAGTGCGATGCGATGATCGCCAAGGCGCGCGACAAGGGCCTGTTGCTGTCGGTCGACCATTCCGACCATTTCGATCCGGTGGTGATGCAGGCGCAGGCCTGGGTCAAGGCCGGGCGCATCGGCGAGGTGCTGAGCTTCGACGTGCTGCGCAGCTCGGACTATCCGCCGTACGCGGGCGGCCCGCTGCCGGGCATGGTCAAGCAGGGCTCGTATCCGTTCCGCGACCTCGGCGTGCACGGCCTGTACGTGCTCGAATCCTTCCTCGGCCCGATCGGCGAGCTGGACGTGCGCTATCGCTCCAGCGGCCGCAGCACCAACCTGAAGTTCGACGAATGGGATGCCCGCGCACAATGCGCGGACGGCGTCGGCCGGCTGCTGCTGTCGTGGAACATCCGCCCGATGCAGAACCGCATCATCGTGCAGGGCACGCGCGGCATCATCGAGGCCGACCGTTTCCTGCAGATCTGCCGGATCAAGCGCGTGCTGCCCGGCCCGAAGTTCATCGGCATCGTGCTCACCGCCTTCACCAACGCCCTGCGCGACGTGGTGCGCGTGCCGTGGAACGTGCTGCGCTTCGCCACCGGCCGGCTGCGCCCCTCGCCCGGCATCCAGCACGGCGCGCAGGCATTTGCGCAGGCGCTGCATGAGGGCACCACGCCGCCGATCAGCGCGGAGGAAGGCCGCCGCCATGTCGCGCTGATGGAAACGGTGTGCGCGCAGGCGGATCGCGAACGGCGCGACGAACTGGCCGCGCGCATCGTGCCGCTGGCGCCGGTCGACGCGCTGGTGACGGGCGCCGCCGGTTTCCTCGGCCGCGCGCTGGTCGCCGCGCTGCGTGCAGGCGGGCAATCGGTGCGCGTGCTGGTGCGCCGGGCCGACCCGGCCGCCGAGAGCGCCGGCATCCAGGTGGTGGTGGGCGATCTGGGCGATCCGGCGATCGTCGACCATGCCGTGCAGGGCGCGCGCGTGGTCTACCACGTCGGCGCGGCGATGCGCGGCGGCCCCGGCGACTTCGAGGCGGGCACCGTGTGGGGCACCCGCAATGTGGTCGACGCCTGCGCCAGGCATGCGGTGGAGCGGCTGGTCTACGTCAGCTCGCTCAGCGTGCTCGACCACGCCGGCCGCGATCCGGCGGTGGCCGTCACCGAAAACTCGGCGTTCGAGCCCTGGCCCGACCGCCGCGGCGCCTATACCCAGACCAAGCTCACCGCCGAAGGAATCGTCAGCGACGCGATCCGCGAGCGCGCGCTGCCGGCGGTGATCGTGCGCCCGGGCCAGATCGTGGGGCCGGGGGCCGAGCGCGTGACCCCGAACGGCACGCTGGCGCTGGCCGGGCGCTGGATCGCGGTCGGCCCGGCGCAGCAGACTCTGCCGCTGGTCTACGTCGACGATGTCGTCGACGCGCTGCTGCTGGCCGCGCAGGCACCCGCCGCGACGGGCCGGATCTTCAACGTGGTCGACCCGCAGATCGTCACCCAGGGCGATTACCTGGCCAGGGTGAAGGGCAAGCTGGGCGACGAGCTGAAGCTGCTGCGCGTGCCCACCGGCGTGTTCATGGCGCTGGCTGCCGGTGTGGAACTGCTCGGCAAGCTGCTTCACCGCAGCGTGCCGCTGACCCGCTACCGGGTCCGCTCGCTGCGCCCGCTGGCCAACTTCGACATCAGTGCGGCACGCAGCGGACTGGGCTGGGAACCGCGCATCGGCTTGCAGAAGGGTTTCGAGCGGATGTTCGCGACGAACGCGCAAACAGACAACGCGCCAGCGACAAAAGCCGACGACGCCTGACCGACCCGCCCCGCGGGTCACGAGTGACCGGCAGCGACCTCGCACAACACCCGCTCCAGCCGGTCGACGTTGTCGTCCCAGCGAAAGCCCCGCGCGTGTTCGACGATGCGCTCGCCCTGCCATGCCCGGCCGGTGGCTTCCAGCAAGGCGGCGGACAACGCTGCCGGATCACGCACCGGCACCAGCATGCCGGCAAACTCCGGCAGCACTTCGGGGATGCCGCCGACCCGGCTGGCCACCACCGGGATGCCGCAGGACATCGCCTCCAGCACCACATTCGGCACCCCTTCGTTGTGGCTGGGCAGGCACAGCAGGTCAGCGGCGCGGAACCAGTCGCCCAGTTGCGCATGCGGCACGGCACCGACCAGGCTGACGCGTTCGGCGCAGCCCAGGGCGGCGGCCCGCGCGAGCAGTTCGTCGCGGCAGGCGCCGGCGCCGGCGTAGACCAGGGCCGCCTGCGGCCGCTGCGCCAGCACGGCGGGAAACGCCTCCAGCAAGTCCAGACAACCCTTCGTCGATTTCAGATTGCCGACGTAGAGCAGCAACGGCTGCTCGGCGCCCAGGCCCAGACGTTGTCGCGCCGCCTCGCGCGAACCGGGCGAGAACCGCTGCGCATCGACGCCGTTGTAGATCGTGTGCACCCGCGTCGGGTCCGCGCCCAGCGCCACCGCCTTGTCGGCCAGTGCCTGGCTCACCGCCACCACTGCGCCCGCACGGCGCAACGCCGCGCCGATCTGCGGCCGGCGCAACGCACCCTCGGCCATCACGTTCAGGTCGCTGCCGTGCACCTTGACCACGTAGGGAACGCCCAGCCGGCGCGCCAGCCAGCCCGAGGCCACCGCGTCGGGATAGGCCCAGCTGGCCAGGATCGCGTCGTACTTCTCCGCGCGCAGGCGCCGGCCGTGCTGCAGCCAAAGCGAAGCGAACCAGCACCCGGCATGCAGCGAGCGCAGTCCCGGCGGAAACACGAAAGTGAAGTGGTCACGACGCAGGCCGGGCACGTCGACCGTGCCGCGCACGCCGCCCAGCCGCTCGCGAAAATCCACCGCGGTCAGCACGTGCACCTCGTGGCGCTGGCCCAGGCGCTCGAACTGCTGCCGGTTGAACGCGCCGCGCAGCGGGTCCCACGGCGTGGGAAACAGGTTGGTGGTGATCAGCAGTTTCATGCGCCGGCCGGCTCCCGCTCGCCGCGATAGAGCGATTCGTAGCGCGCGGCCATGCGCTCCAGCGAGCCTTCCGCCTCGACCCATGCGCGCCCGTGCGCGCCGAGTTCCTGCGCGGTCGCGGGCGCCTCCAGCAGCGCGATCATCGCCGCGGCCAGCGCCTCCGCGTCGGCGGCCGGCACCAGCTTGCCATTCACGCCCTCGCGCACAATCTCGCCGTTGCCGCCCACCGCGGTGGCGACGATGGGCAGGGCGCTGGCGCAGGCTTCCAGCAAGGCCATCGAATAACCCTCGCTGAGCGAGGACAGCGCGAACAGGTCGAGCCCGGGGAGCAGTTCGCGCACGTCGCTGCGATCGCCGAGAAAGCGCACGCTCCCGCCCGGCATCGTCGCAGCGGCAAGCTGCTCCAGCTCGGCGCGCAGTTCGCCGTCGCCGATCAGCAGCAGCACGACATCGGCCACGCGCTGGCGCACCACGGCGAAGGCGCGGATCAGGTTGGCCTGATCCTTGGTCCAGTTGAGCCGGCCCACGCTGCCGATCAGCCGCGCCTGCGGCGGCAGCGCCAGCCTCTCGCGCAGGCGCGCACGATGGTCGGAAGAAGCGGACAGAAACTGTTCCACGCGGATGCCGTTCGGCACCACGCAGGCCTTGCCCGGCGGCACGATGCCGCGGCGCACGGCGTCGTCGCGCGCGGCCGCGCACACCAGCGCCACCGCATCGGTGCGCGCCAGCGCGCGTCGATACAGGCCCTCGCGCCGGCGCGAGTTGCGGTTGGCGCCCATGCCGTGGCGCGTGTTGACGACACGGCCGATGCCCAGCCCGGTGCTGGCCCAGACCGCGTGGTAGTGCGCCACCGCGTTGTGGGTGTGCAGCACTTCGGTGGCGGGTGTCGCCAGGGCGCGGCGCAGGCGCAGCAGGGCGCGCAGATCCGGCCCGCGGCGCTTGCCGCAGGCGTGCACGGGAATGCCCTGGGCGTCCAGCTCGTGCGCCAGCGCGCCGGCTTCGAACAGGCAGACCACGCGGCAGCGGTGACCCTGCCGCTGCTGCATGGTCACCAGGTCGATGACCATGCGTTCCAGGCCGCCGCGGTTGAGGTTCTCGACGACGTGGACGATGTTCATGCCGCGGGCGCGGCCGGCAGTTCGGAGATGCACACGCGCCACTTGCCGCTGGGCGTGAGCGGGATGTCGTCGACGAAATGGACGTTCAATTGCAGGCTGTCGCCGACCACCTTGGCCAGCTCGCGGCGGATGTAGGCGAGCGAGGCTTCGTCGAAGCCGGGACCACGCACCAGCGACAGTTCGAGCTGGTCGAGCCGGCGCTGCACCACCTGGAAGCGCACCAGCCCCGGCACGTCCTTGAGCATGTGCGGGAAGAACTCGCCGGGCAGCAGGTGGCCGGCCGGGGTGCGGATCGCGTCGAGCAGGCGGCCATCCACGCGCTGCAGCAGCGGCAAGCCGCGACCGCAACTGCAGACGTGGTCGCTCGCGGTGGCGACGTCTCCGTTGAGGTAGCGCACGAACGGCATGCCGTAGTTGAACAGGTCGGTGATCACCACCTCGCCCGGTTCGGTGACGGGCGCACCGGGGTGCCGCTGCAACTCCACCACCAGGTGATCGGCGTTGACGTGCAGGCCTTCGCGACGCTCGCATTCGGAGGCTATCAGCATGAACTCGCGGCAGCCGTAGGTGTTGTACGCCGGGCAGCCGAATGCACGCTCGATGATCTCGCGCTGGAACTCGTGCAGCGACTCCGCGGCGCCGATGATGCTCCGCGGCGCGGCCACGCGGCGACCGGTGTCGAGCAGCCATTGCGCCAGCCGCACCAGCGGGCCGACGTAGCCGACGATGACCTGCGGGCGGTAGTCGTCGATCGCGTCGGCGTAGCCGGCCATGTTGGCCTCGGTCATGCCGAAGCTGTTGAGCACGCGCCGGGCGAACGCCGCGTTGTACACGCGATCCTTGAACTGCTGGACGCGGTTCGGCGTGCCCACGGCCCCGCCCCACACGAACAAGGTGCGCCGGCCCATGCGCGAGCCGGCCCAGTCGTAGCCGCGCCACATCACTGCGGTGCGCCGCTCGTAGCTCTCGCGGGTGTAGCCGAAACGCAGCGGGTCACCAGTGGAGCCGCCGGTGGCCTTGGTCAGCACGCGGTCGTGCCAGCCCTCGGCCTGCAACGCGTCGAAGTGCTGGCGGATGTCGGCCTTGGTCAGCACCGGCAGCTGCGCGTAGTCATCCAGGTTGCGGATGTCGGCGACGGCGATGCCGGCCTCGCGCCAGCGCTGCCGGTAATACGGAACCTTCTGCTCGCAGTGCTCCAGCAACCGCTTCAGGCGTTGCCACTGCAGCGCGGCGATCTGCTCCGGCGCCAGCCACTGGTCGCGCTGGTAGTCGGCCAGGTAGGCCAGCGTGTGCCGCCGCCGCAGGCCGCTCTCCCACAGCGGGTAGAGCACGCGGGAAAACGCCTTCTCGTACCACGATGTCTTCATGGATCCCCCCAGGCGCGCGCACCGGCCCACGCCAGCAGACGGCCGAGCGGACGCGGTCGACCGGCGGCGTAGCGCTGGTGCAGGCTCTGCAATTGGGCAATGTCGGCGCGACTCCAGCACTGCAACAACAGGGTCAGCAGCGCGTAGGACGCGGTCAGCACGAACGCGCCCAGCAGCAGGGTCGGGATCGGCCCCAGCTGCGCCGCGTGGACCAGCGAGGCGAGCCCGGCGGCCAGCGCCGCGGCCAGCACGATGCGCAGCAGCCGCAGCCACTCCAACTGCACGCCGCTGATGCGGATGCCGATGGTCAGGTAGGAGGCGGCGATGACGAACAACAGGATCACGATGGCCGCCACCGAACCGTACAGACCGAACCGCGCGATCAGCACGTAATCAAGCAGCATCTTCAGCACGCCAAGAATGATGGTGAGGATCAGCACCACGTTCTGCCGATCCGCACTGACCAGCAGGCTGGTGGCGCCCTGGGTCACCGTGCCCATGGCGCAGGCGAACAGGCACCAGCCGAACACCGGCGCCGCGGCGGCATAGGTCGCGCCATACAGCAGGCCGATCACCGCGCCGGCGAAGGTGCCGCCGAAGGCCACCACCGGCGCCGCCAGCAGGGCGAGATAGCTGGTCACGGCGACGAAGCGCCGGCCGCCGGCCTCGCGCCCCTGGCTCTGCGCCTTGGCCATCATCGGCAGCAGTACCGCCCCGAACACGCCCGGCACCAGCAGCATGATCCCGGTCGCCAGCTGGTAGGCGACCTTGAAATAGCCCGCCGAAGCGGCGCTGTCGAACAGGTTGAGGAACAGGATCTCCACGTCGCTGGCGATCAGGAAGCCCAGGATGATGGTGACCGAGACGATGCGCAGGTGCCGGCGCACCCGCTGCTGCAACACCTCGGGCACCGCCCCCGCGCCGGCATGCCGCGCCAGCAGGCGCCGCGCCTGGTGGCGCGAGGTGAGCAGGAACACCGCGCCGGAGATCAGGTAGACCACCAGGAACCAGAAGATCGACGCCCCCATCAGCATCGCCGCCGCCACCATCAGTAGGTTCAGCGGCGCGGAGATCAGGCTGACCTTGGCGGTGGCGTCGAACGCCTCGAAACCCTTGGCGACGGCGATGTTGAACATGTACGGCGCGCGCAACGCCACGGCGGCGGCAAGCATGACGAACTCGGTCACGCGCAGGTCGGCGGCGAAACGTGCGCCGAACAGCAGGTACAGCGCCAGCGCCAGCGCCATCACCGCGAGCAGGTGCCACATCTGCATGCGGCGCAGGTAACGCACCACCGGCACGATCAGCTCGTGCTGGTCGGCGCCGCGCAGCTCGGCGACGAACTTGATCACGCCGGTAGTGATGCCCGAGTTGGTCGCCACCACGCCGATCGCGGCAAACCAGATGAACAGGCCGTAGATGCCGTAATGCTGCGGTCCCAGCTGGCGCGCGATCAGGATCGCCGCCAGCATCCCCAGCGAGTACTCGACGTAGATGCCGATCGAGGAAAACAGGGTGTTGCGCAAGGCGCCGCTGCGAATGCTCATGAGCCGATCAGCAAGATGGTGGTGATGACGTACAACGCCACGATGGTGGCCACCGACACGGCCAGCCAGCGCATCCAGTGATCGGTCAGGCGCAGCAGCGGCACGCCCGGCCAGCGCTGGCGCGCGCCCATGTAATGGCCCACCACCAGCGCGACCAGCAGGTACATCACCACGGTGTAGCTGCGGCTGAGGAAGAACGCCGCGGAGAACAGCCCGTACAGCGACAACAGCAGGGTGAACGCGATCGCCCGCTCGCCCTGCCACGTGCCGGCCTGCGCCGACTCGACGGCCGTTTCGGGCTGGTGGCGCATCACGGTCATCATCATCCAGAAGCCGTAGGTGGTGAATGCCAGCCACAGGGTGTAGCCCAGAAACCCGGTTTCGGCCAGCACCAGTACCCAGGAGTTGTGCGCGGTGAGCTGATTGTAGTCGGTGAAGTTGCCGGGGCCGACGCCGAGCAGCGGGTTGGAGAAGAACATGTGCATGCCCTCGTACCAGGCATCCACCCGACCAAACGCCGATGACTCGTCCGGGTCCAGCTCCTGCATGCGCGAGGACAGCAGGCGCATCACCAGCAAACCCAGCACGCCCAGCACGCCGGCGGTGAACATGCCGCGGCGTCGCCACACGAAGATGCCGCCGACCACCAGCACCGCGAGCATGGCGCCGCGCGAATTGGTCAGGTAGATGCCGTACAGCAGCAGGCCCGCGGCGGCCAGCCACCAGATCCGGCGCAGGAAACCGCCCCCGCTGCTGAGGAAGAACGCCATCGGCAGCGTGGCGGCAAACAGCAGGCCCACGTCGTTGGGGTCGTTGAAGATGCCCACGTAGCGCACGCGCCCGTCCTCACCCAGCGGTACGCCGGTCCAGCCCATGCCGGTGTTCGCCTGCACGATGCTGTGCTGGGCCAGCACGCAGGCGCACAGCACGAACACCGCCATCGCGATGGTCACCCGGCGCTGCGTGGTGCAGGCGGAGGCGAAGACGAAGAACGCGATCACGATGGGGCCGAAACTCTCCAGCAGCGCAAGCGCGCCGCCGAACCAGTGGTTGGCGACCATCGACACCATGCCTACCAGCAGGAACACCGGCAACAGCAGGAACTGCGGCGCGTCGAAATTCTTGCCGGCACGGATCATCCACGCCGCGAAAGCCAGCAGCAGCACCACCGGCAACAGCGGAATGCCCTCCAGCGCGGGCAAGAAATCCTGTGGCCGGACGATGGTGAGCGCGAGGTAGAGAAGGCTTAATGTGAACATGCGGCGTGATCAGGATCGAGCGCGTGACTCGGGGTGAAGAAACGACTGAGCCAGGCCATCACGATCGGTGCCGCGCCCCATGGACGGATGCACGCGTGCATTCGCTCGCCAACCCGCCCCGCACCGTCGGCGGGGCTGACACGATGGTAGCAGTCGCCGCGGGCGACAGGCTGGCACGGTGCACGTTCCGCGCACGCCCCTCGTCGAGCCCGCACCTCAGCCCCCTCCGAGGCGCTTGCGCAGACGCGACCACAGGGAACCTTCCGCCGGTCGCGGCGAACCCGCGCCGGCTTCGGGCAGCTCGGCGGCCAGCGATGCCAGCGTGCCGGTGACCACGTTCAGCAGGCGCAGGCTCACGCCGGTCTCCTTGCGCACCCGGCTGGCGAACTCCACCGCCAGCATCGAGTGCCCGCCGAGGTCGAGGAAGTTGTCGTTGCGGCGAATCTCCTCGACGCCGATCAGCTCGCGCCAGAGGCCGGCGAGATACAGTTCGCGCGCATCGCTCATCGCGTCGGTCGCGGGCCCGGCCTGCCGGCCGGGACGCTGCTGCGCCACGACCGCCGCGGCGACGGGCTCGGGCAGTTGCTTGCGATCGATCTTGCCGTTGGGCGTCTTCGGCAGCTGCGCCAGGGTCTCGATGTGCTGCGGCAGCATGTAGCCGGGCAGGCGCTGGCGCAGGTGCTCGCGCAGCTCGCGGGCACCCGCCTCGACGTCGCCGTCCATCACCACGTACAGCACCATGCGCAGGTCGTTGTCGCCGAAGCGGCGCACCCCCGCCACGGATTCGTGCACCGCCGGGTGGCTGTCGGCGGCGGCCTCGATGTCGCCCAGCTCGATGCGGAAACCGCGAAGCTTGACCTGGTGGTCGACGCGCCCGTGGAAATGCAGCACGCCATGGCGCCAGGCACCCAGGTCGCCGCTGCGATACATGCGCGCGGTGCCGCCGACGAAGGGATCGTCGACGAAGCGCTCGGCGGTCAGCTCGGGCTGGAACAGGTAGCCGGCGGCCACGCCATCGCCGCCGATCCAGATCTCGCCGATGACGCCCGGCGGCAATGGCCTACCCTGCGCGTCCAGCACGTAGATCCGCGTGTTGGCGATCGGCTTGCCCAGCGGGGCCGTATCGAGATCCGGGCGGATTCGCGCCACGCTGGACCAGATCGTGGTCTCGGTGGGGCCGTACAGATTCCAGAGCTCGCGGCAGCGCCCCGCCATGTTGCGCGCCAGTGCCGACGGCAGCGCTTCGCCGCCGACGAACAGGCGCAGCTGATCCAGCGCGCGATCCCGCCCGGCATCCTGCAACAGGCGCAGCACCGAGGGGGTCACCTGCAGCACGTTGCAGCCGCTGCGCTCGATCAGGTCCCACATCCGGTTCGGATCGTGCTGCTCCTCGTCGGTGGCGATCACCACGCGCCCGCCCACGGTCAGCGGCAGGTACAGCTCCAGCCCGGCAATGTCGAACGACAGCGTGGTGGCCGCGCACACGGTGTCGTCCCGGGTGAAACCCGGCTCGCGCGCCATCGCCAGCAGGAAGTTGACCAGGTTGCGGTGAAGCACGGCGACACCCTTGGGCTTGCCGGTGGAGCCGGAGGTGTACAGCACGTAGGCGGTGTCGTCGCCGTGCACCGGCGGCAAGTTGCCCTCGCCCGCCGGCTGCGCGGCCAGTGCGTCGACGTCGAGCAGTTCGCGACCTTCGGCGACCGCCGCCGGCAGCAGTGCCGCGTCGGTGACCAGCACATGGCGCAGCTGCGCATGCTCGGCCATGTAGTGCAGGCGATCCGGCGGGAAGGTGGGGTCCAGCGGCACGTAGGCGGCGCCACTGCGCAACACGCCGAGCACCGCCACCAGCATCGACAGGCTGCGCGGCACGCAGATGCCCACGCGGTCGCCGCGACCGAGGCCGTGACGACCCAGCGCCAGCGCGAGGTTGCGGCTGGCCTGGTCGAGCCACGCATAGTCGACGCGCTCGCCACCGCACTCGGCAGCGATGCGTTGCGGCGCGGCGCGCATCTGCGCCTCGATCAGCGCGGGCAGGCCCAGCGTGCGGTCGTAGTCCACCGCGGTCGCATTCCACTCCACGAGCACTTGCGTTCGTTCCGCCGCGTCCATCAGCTCGATGTCGCCCAGCGCGCGCTGCGGCGAGGCCACCGCCTGCGCCAGGATCTGCCGCAGGTAATCGATCCAGCGCGCCACGCTGGCGGCGTCGAAGATGTCGGTGTTGTAGGTGAGGCCGCCGGAAAGTCCCTGCGCGTGCTCGATGAACCACAGCCCGACGTCGTCGGCCGCGCCGTGCTGGAATACCGGGATGTTCTGGTGTTCCAGCTCGCCCCAGCGGCCCGGGCGCAGGCGCACGTCCTGGAACGAGAACATCGCCTGGCTCAGCGGCGGGCGGCTGTCGTCGCGGCGCAGGTCGAGGTCGATCACCAGTTGCTCGAACGGCACGTCGGCGCAGGCAAACGCATCGAGCACCACGCCACGCACCGCCTGCAGCGCGTCCAGGAACGAGGCGCCGTCTTCCAGCTGCACGCGCAGCGGCAGCGCGTTGACGAAGAAGCCCATCACCCGTTCCAGCTCGGGCGTGTCGCGACCGCGCACGGGCGTGTTCACGATCACCTCGCCCTGCCCGCTGAGCCGATGCAGCAGCACGCACCAGGCGGTCAGCAACACCATGAACAGCGTGCCCTGGCCCTGCTGGCCGAGCTGGCGCATGCCCGCCGCCTGGTCCGCCGGCAGATGGATCCACTCGGTGGCACCGGCGCCGCTCATGCGCGGCGGACGCGGGCGATCGACCGGCAACGCCAGCGGCTCCAGCGTGCCGGCCAGGCGCTTGCGCCAATGCGCCAGCTGGCGCTTCAGCTCGTCGCCACGCATCCATTGCGCATGCCACGCGGCGAAATCGGCGTACTCGACCGCCAGCGGCGGCAATGCAGGTTCCCGGCCGGCGGCACGCGCGGCGTACAGCGCCGACATCTCCTCGTACAGCAGGTCGAACGACCAGCCATCCCAGATCACGTGATGCGGCATGAAGAAGAACACGTGTTCGTCCGCAGCGAGCCGGAACAGCCGCACCCGGAACAGCGGCGGCGTGCCCAGGTCGAACGGCTCGGCGATCAGCTCCTCCAGCCGCCGGGCCAGCACGGCCTCGCGCCCGGCCGCGTCCACGCCGGAAAGATCCTCCAGCGGCAACGCGATCTCGAGCTCGGCATGGATGCGCTGGACCGCGGTCTTGTCGTCCAGCTCGATCGCCGTGCGCAAGGTCGGCTGGCGCCGCACCATGTCGCGCAGCGCCTGTTCGAAGGCCGCCACGTTCATCGGCCCGCGCAGGCGATGCGCGGACGGCGCGTGGTAGACCACCTGGCCGGGATTGAGCTGCTCCAGGTACCAGACGCGTTGCTGCATCAGCGAGAGCGGCGCGGTGCCGCGATCGGCGAGCCGCGGGATCGACGGCGGCGCCGGGCGGGCCTGGGCCGGATCGGCGCCCAGCGCGCGGATCGCCGCCGCCATCGCGGCCACGCTGGGGGCGTCGAACGCGGCACGCAACGACAGGGTCAACCCCAGTTCGCGATTGAGCCGGGCGATCCAGCGCGAGGCCAGCAGCGAATGGCCGCCCAGGTCGAAGAAGTTGTCGTCCACGCCCGGCGCGTCCACGCCGAGCGTCGCGGCCATCGCTGCGGCCACGCGCTGTTCGAGTTCATCGCGTGGCGCCTGCTGTTCGCGTGCTCCGCTGCCCGCCGCCGTGTCGGGTGCCGGCAATCGCGTGCGATCGACCTTGCCGTTGGGCGACAGCGGGATTGCCGCCAGCATCACGTAATGCGCCGGCACCATGTACTCGGGCAGGCTCGCGCGCAGGTGCGCGGACAGCGCCGCCGGATCGGCGCTGGCGCCAGCCGCGCCGGCAATGTACGCAACCAGGCGCATGTCGCCGGGGCGATCCTCGCGCGCCAGCACCACCGCCTGCGCCACCGCCGGGTGCGTGGCGAGGCGGTGTTCGATCTCGCCCAGCTCGATGCGGAAACCGCGCAGCTTCACCTGGAAATCGTTGCGGCCGAGGTATTCGATGTTGCCGTCCGCGCGCCAGCGACCGAGGTCGCCGGTCTTGTACATGCGCGCGTCGGCGTCATGGGCGAACGGATCTGGCACGAAGCGCTCGGCGGTCAGCGTCTCGCGGTTGAGGTAACCGCGACCGACCTGTACGCCGCCGATGAAGATCTCGCCGGCCACGCCCACCGGCACCGGCTGGCCGTAGCCATCGAGGATGTAGATGCGCGTGTTCGCCACCGGGCGGCCGATCGGAATGCTCGATGCGTCATCACCGGCTACGCACGCCCACGCGGTGACATCCACCGCCGCCTCGGTCGGGCCGTACAGGTTGTGCAGGCCGACGTCGGGCAACTGGCGGAAGAACGCCGCGGCCAGCGTCGCCGGCAGCGCCTCGCCGCTGCAGATCACCTGCTTGAGGCCGGCGCACGCCGCGGTATCGCCGTGGTCGAGGAAGGCATGCAGCATCGAAGGCACGAAATGGATCGTGCTGACCTGCTCGCGCCGGATGGTGTCGGCCAGGTAGGCCGGATCGCGATGGCCGCCGGGACGCGCCATCACCAGCCGCGCGCCGCTCATCAGCGGCAGGAAGAACTCCCACACCGAGACGTCGAAACTGCACGGCGTCTTCTGCAGCACCACGTCGCGTGCATCGACGGCGAACATCTCCTGCATCCAGCGCAGCCGGTTGACCACGCCGCGATGCTCGTTCATCGCACCCTTCGGCAGGCCGGTGGAGCCGGAGGTGTAGATCACGTAGGCGAGGTGGCGGTCGTGCAGGCCGTTTGCCGCCGCGAGCGGGTTGGACGCCTCGCACTCGGCCCATGCCGGCGCGGCCTGGTCCAGCGCCAACGGCGGCACGGCCGGCGCCAGCGGCGCCAACCGCGGCGCCAGCGCCTGCTGGGTCAGCAGCATTGCCGGCGCGCAGTCCTGCAGCATCCAGGCCAGGCGCTCGGGTGGATATTCCGGGTCGAGCGGCACGTACGCCGCGCCGGCCTTCAATATGGCCAGCAGGCCGACCACCAGCTCCAGCGAGCGCTCGGCGCAGATCGCCACGCGCTGGTCGGGGCGCACGCCGGACGCGCGCAGGTGATGGGCGAGCCGATTGGCCCGCTCGTTCAACCCGGCGTAGCTCAGCGTTGCGCCTTCATGGCTGACGGCAATCGCCTGCGGCGTGCGCGCCACCTGCGCCTCGATCAGTTCATGGATGCACTGCCCGGCCGGATAGTCGACGTGGGTGGCATTGAACTTCTCCAGCACCTTGCGCTGCTCGATGTCGGCCAGCAGCGGCAGCCGACCGAACGCCGTGTCGTCGTCGGCGGCCATCGCCTGCAGCAGGGTCTGGTAGTGCCCCAGCCACTGGCGGATCGTGGCACCGTCGAACAACTCGCGGTTGTACTGGCATTCCAGGCGCAGCTCGCCATGGCTTTGCACCGCGTTGATCGCCAGCTCGAAGTTCTCGTAGCGGCGCGGATTGCTGGCGAATTCCAGCTGCAGGCCGGGGAACGCCGAGTCCTCGTGGTCCAGCGCCTGGTCGATGTTGAACATCACGCTGACCAGCGGCAGGCGCGAAGGGTCGCGGCCGATGCGCAGCTTGCGCAGCAGGCTGCCGAAGGTGAGGCGCTGGTGTTCCAGCGCGTCGAGCAAGGTGGTTTGCGCCTGCTCGATGGCCAGCGCGGCGGGCCGGTCCAGGTCCGGCTCGAACAGCAGCGGCAAGGTGTTGACGCAGTGGCCGACCAGGGCGTCGTGGCCGTCGATCGCCTGCCCGGCGGTGGGGATGCCGATCACCACCCGCGACTGGTGTGCCAGCCGGATCAGCAAGGCGGCGAAACTGCCCAGCAAGGTGGCGAACAGGCTGGCGCCCTGGCGCGCGCCGAGGCGGCGGATCGCCGCGACCAGTTCCGCATCCAGCGTCCAGTCCTCGCGAGCGGAGCCGAAGCTGCGGCGGGCCGGGCGCGGGCGATCGGTGGGCAGGTCGAGCACCGGGATCTCGCCGGCGAAGCGCGCCAGCCAGTACTGCTCGTCCTGCGCGTATGCGGCATCCGGCTGGCAGGCCTGGGCCAGCGCGTAGTCGGCGAACGCTTCGGCCGGCGGCAGCGCCTCCACCGCGTGGCCGAGCCGCTGCGCGTACAGCGTGCCCAGCTCGCGCACCAGCACCCACCACGACCAGCCGTCGCAGACGATGTGATGGGCGGTGAGGATGAGCACGTGCTCGTCGTGCGCCAGGCGGAGCAACTCGCCGCGCAGCAGGTGATCGCGGCCCAGCGCGAACGGGGTTTCCACCACCGCGGCGCGACGCTCGGCCACGGCCTGCTCGCGCCGCGCCGGATCGGCGGCCGACAGGTCGAGCAACGGCAGCTCGAAGCTCACCTGCTCGCGTATGCACAGGGCTTCGCCATCCGGGCCGAAGCTGGCGCGCAGCGCATCGTGCCGATCCAGCAGCGACTGCAACGCCGCGTGCAGCGCGGCCGCATCGAGCACGCCGCGCAAGTGCAGCGAGACCGATTCGTTGTAGGCCAGCGAAGCCTCGGCGCCGAGCTGGTCGGCCAGCCAGATTTCGCGCTGCGGCTCGGTGCTGGGCACCACGCGCGACAGCGTGCCGTCGGCGAAGGGGTCGTAGTCGACGGCGAGCGCCGCGTCCCTGGCTGGGGTTCCGATGCTCATCGCGATCAACTTGCCTTGGTGTAGCTGCCCGGTTGCCCGGGAACCTGCACGAACCACGCCGGACGCCCGTCCGGTTCGCGGCCGATGCGCGCGCCGGGCAGCGGCGGCTGGCGCGCGTCCATCACGGTGCGGGCAGTGGCGGTGCGCCGCGGCAGGAAGTCGGCCTCCTGCAGTTCGATCACCGAATCCTTCCAGGCCTGCGTGATCTGCCGGAAATCCGCCTCGCTGTGCGCGGAGGTGAAGAAGCAGGGGAAGTTGTCCAGGATGTGCACGCCGCGGCTGCGCATCATCGCGAACAGCAGATCCTGCAAGGGATGCTCTTCCAGGAACTGGGTCCTCCAGAACGACGCGAAGTGCTTGACCGCGATCGGCGCGCCGACTTCGTCGCAGAACGCGTTGAGCTCGGCGGCCATCGCCGTGGTGCGCGCGTTGAGCCGCTCCTGCAGGCCGGCGCCCTGCTCCTTGATGTGTTCGAGCACCGCCTGCGCCGCCGCCAGCGCCAGCGGGTGGCGCACGAAGGTGCCGGCGAAATAGGTCACGCCCACGGTCGGCACCGAGTCGTCGCCGAACTGCCAGCTGCCGCCGTCGAGCGCATCCATGAACTCGCGCTTGCCGGCGATTACGCCGATCGGATAACCGCCGCCGACCACCTTGCCGTAGGTGGCAAGGTCCGCCTGGATGCCGAACAGCGCCTGGGTGCCGCCGGGATGGGCGCGGAAGCCGGTGACGATCTCGTCGAAGATGCACAGCGTGCCGGACGCGGCGGTGATCTTGCGCACCTCGCGCAGGAAATCGACCGGCTGGAAGTCGGGCCGCCGGCTCTGCACCGGCTCGATCAGCACGGCGGCCAGCTCGTGCGCGCGCGCGCGGATGATCTCCAGCGATTCCGGCGTGCCGTAGTCCAGCACGATCACGTTCTCCGCCGTGTTGCGCATGATCCCGGGCGCGGCCGGCACCGCACGCAGCTTCTTCGTGCCGCGCACGATCACCTCGTCGATGATGCCGTGGTAGGAGCCGCTGAACAGCACCACGGTGCTGCGCCCGGTGACCGTGCGCGCGACCCGCAGCGCACCCAGCACGGCTTCCGAACCGGTGTTGCACAGGGCGGCGCGGTCGTGTCCGGTGACCTCGCACACCAGTCGCGCCACGTCGCCGGCGAGCGGATGCTGCGGGCCGATCTCGTAGCCGAGGTCGAGCTGGCGGCGGATGGCCTCCAGCACGAAATCCGGCTGCCAGCCGAACAGGCTCATGCCGAAGCCGTTCAGCGCATCCACGTATTCGTTGCCGTCCAGGTCCCACAGGCGCGAGCCCTTGGAGCGCTCGACCACCAGCGGGTAGACGATCTCCTTGGTCAGCGGGCGGAAGCCGTTCACCACGCGCGGGTCGGCCATGTGCGGGCGCTGCGCCTCGGTGTACTGCTTGGACTTGCGCGACCGCGCGACGTAGCGCTCGATGAAACGATCGAGCCGCTCGCGCTGGTGGCGGGACAGTTCCAGCTGGCCGTTGTCGATGCGCGCGATCGCGCCGAACGCCTTCTTGACGTCGTAGCGGGTGTGCGCCAGCGCCGCTTCCTCGTCGCGATCCGCGCTGGTCGACACGGGTGCTGCCGCCGGTGGCGTCGCCACGCTGGCCGGTGGTGCTGCTTGCTGTGCGGGCGCGACGGGTGCGGCGGCGCTCGCCGTTCCCCCGAGCAAGGCCAGCTGCTGTGCCATCAGTTGCATCTGCTGGTCGATCACGTGACGCACGTAGTCGTTGCCGCCCGCTCCCGCCGTCGGCAGCGCCGGCACGGCAAGCGTTGGCGCGGCGAGCGTCGGCGCAGCCACGGGGGCGGCGACCGGCGCGGCAACTGGCGCCGCCGTCGGCGCGTCCGGCGGCATCTGCTCGTCCAGCAACGCCGCCAGCCGGTCCAGGCTGGCGTGGTCGACCATCAACTGGCGGAACGTCACCTTGACCGGGAACACGCGCGACAGGTGCAGCGCGACCTGGGTCAGCATCAGGCTGTCCAGCCCGAGCTCGATGAAGTTGCTGGTGCTGTCGGCGTCGTCCAGTTCGATCCCGGTGATGTCCTCGAACACCGCCTTGAGCTGGTTCACCAGCCGGGGGCGGCGATCGGCGGGCATGGCGACTTGCGGCATGGGGGCTTCCTCGGCCGCGGGCGCGGCGGCGACGGGTGTCGGTTCAGCGAACGATGGCGCGGGCGCCGTGGCGGGTGCGGCATCCAGCCAGCAGCGCTGGCGTTCGAACGGATAGGTGGGCAGGCGCACGCGGCGGCGGCGCGCGCGATGGTCGAGTCGTGCCGGATCAAGCGCCACGCCGCGGCACCAGAGTTGGCCCGCGGCCTGCAGCAGCGCCGTGCGCTCCACGTCCGCCGCATCGGCCAGGCTGGGCACGGCGACGATGCGTTCGCGCGCGGTACCGAGTTGCTGTCGGGCGAGCGTGGTCAGCGTGTGGCGCGGCCCCACTTCCAGCAGCACGCGCGATGGCGCGTCGAGCACCCGCGCCAGCGCGCCGGAGAAGCGCACCGGCACGCGCAGGTGCTGCGTCCAGTAATCGATCGAGCCGGCCTGCGCGGGGTCGAGCCAGTCGCCCAGCGCGGTCGACACCAGGGGCAGCTGCGGGCGGCCCAGTTCGACGGCGGCAAGCGCCTCGCGGAACGGTGCCAGCACC
This sequence comes from Rhodanobacter sp. UC4437_H4, assembly GCF_052978425.1. Lineage (NCBI taxonomy): Bacteria > Pseudomonadati > Pseudomonadota > Gammaproteobacteria > Lysobacterales > Rhodanobacteraceae > Rhodanobacter > Rhodanobacter sp. UC4437_H4. Next base: position 2,837,740 of record NZ_CM129673.1, on the reverse strand, counting down.
GGCTCCATCATCGCCGAATGGAAGGCGTGCGAGGTCTGCAGCAGGCGCGCGGCGATGCCGTCCGCTTCGAGCGCCGCCCGGAAAGCCTCGACCGTCTCGGCCGGCCCGGCCACCACGCAGGCGCCAGGCGCGTTCTCCGCTGCCAGCGCCAGATCCGCCGGCAGGCGTGCCTGCAATGCATCCAGCGGCAGCCGCACCGACAGCATCGCGCCCGGTGGCTGCGCCTGCATCAGCTCGCCGCGCCGCGCCACCAGCGCGATCGCGTCGCGCAGGCTGAACACGCCGGCCAGCGTGGCTGCCACGAACTCGCCCACGCTGTGGCCGATCATCGCTGCCGGCACGAGGCCCAGGCTCATCCACCACTGCGCCAGCGCGTATTCGATGGCGAACGTCGCCGGCTGCATCACCGCCGTGGGCAGCAGCGCGGCCGGGTCGTCGGCGAACACGCACGCGGCGAGATCGAAACCGCCCTGCTCGCGCAAGGCGCTGGCGCAGGCGTCGAAGGCATCGCGGAACACCGGCTCGCTGGCATGCAGCGCGCGACCCATGCCGGCGTACTGGGCGCCCTGGCCCGGGAACAGGAAGACCACGTCGCTCGCCCGCGCCGGCGTGCTGCGCGTCGCCGCCGCGGCGATTTCCGCGCTGGCCAGCTGCGCGCTGGCGCTGGTGGCGGACTCGGTGACCACGGCCAGCCGATGGGCGAAGGCCTTGCGTCCGACCGCCAGCGTCCACGCCACGTCGGCAAGCTCGACTTCCGGAGAGTCCGCCAGGTGTGTGCCCAGCCGCGTGGCCGCCGTACCCAGTGCAGTGGCCGTGCGCGCCGACAGCAAAAGCAGTTGCGGCCCGGCGGTCGCCTCGCTCGGCGTCGGTGCGGGTGCTTCCTCCAGCACCACGTGCGCATTGGTGCCGCCCACGCCGAACGAACTCACGCCCGCGCGGCGCGGTACGCCGGGCGCGCTGGTCCAGTCGTGCAGGCGATCGTTGACCACGAACGGCGAGCGGGCGAAGTCGATCGCCGGGTTGGCCGCGGCGTAATGCAGGCTCGGCGGAATCCGCCGCTCGGCCAGCGCCAGCGCAGTCTTGATCACGCCGGTCGCACCGGCGGCGATCACCAGGTGGCCGACGTTGCTCTTGACCGAACCGAGGCGGCAGAAGCCGGTATCCGGCGTATCGCGCCGGAACGCCTTGACCAGGCCCTCCACCTCGATCGGATCGCCGATCGGCGTGGCCGTGCCGTGCGCTTCCACGTAGGAGATGCTGCGCGCGTCGACGCCGGCGTTGCGCTGCGCCATCGCGACCACCGCGGCCTGGCCCTCGCTGCTGGGCGCCATGAAGCTGGCCTTGGTGCCGCCGTCGTTGTTGATCGCGCCACCGCGGATCACCGCGATGACCGGGTCGCCATCGGCCTGCGCGTCGGCCAGCCGCTTCAACAGCACCACCGCCGCACCGTCGCTGAACACCGTGCCCCGCGCCTCGGCGTCGAAGCTTCGCGTGTGACCGTCCGGCGACAGCATCGCGCCGTCCTGGAACAGGTAGCCGCTGCGCGGCGGACAGGTGATCGAGGCACCGCCGGCCAGCGCCATCTCGCACTGGCCGCTGCGCAGGCTCTCCATCGCCTGGCAGATCGCCACCAGCGAGGTGGAACAGGCGGTGTGCACGCTCACCGCGGGACCGGTGAGGTCCAGCTTGTGTGCCACCCGCGGCGCGATGAAATCCTTCTCGTTGTCCAGCATCACCTGGAACGCGCCGAGCTTCCCGACCTGGTCGGGATGCGCGCTGACGTGGTGCTGGAAATAGGTCGCGTTGTACATGCCGGCGAACACGCCGACCGGGCCGTCCTGCGCGCCGGGTGCATGGCCGGCGCGTTCCAGGCACTCCCAGCACAGCTCCAGGAACAGCCGCTGCTGCGGGTCCATCAACTCCGCCTCGCGCGGGCTGATGCCGAAGAACGCGGCGTCGAACAGCTCCACGCCGTCGATCACGCCGCGCGCGGGCACGTAGGCCGGATCGTCGCGCAGGCTCGCCGGGATCGACGGGTCGAGCTCGCCCGGCGCGAAGCGGGTGATCGACTCGCGCCCCTCGCACAGGTTCTGCCAGAAGCTCTCGATGTCCGCGGCGCCGGGGAAGCGGCCGCTCATGCCGATGATCGCGATCGGCTCGGCACCGGCTTGCGCGCCGGCGGCACGCGGGCGGGCGAGGCGCGCCGGTTCGATGCCGTCGGCGCCGGCGTGATCGCGGTGGCGGGCCAGCGCCAGCGGCGTGGGATCGCGGAAGAAGGTCAGCACGTCCAGCGCGGCATCGCCGTCGCGGCGCAAGCGATCGATCAGCCGCACCGCCAGCAGCGAGCTGCCGCCCAGCTCGAAGAAGTTGTCGTGGCGGCCCACCTTGTCCAGCGCGAGGCTGGTGGCGAAGGCGGCGCACAGGCGCGTCTCGGCTTCGCCCACCGGGGCTTCGTAGGTCGTGGCCAGTTCCGGCCGTGCGCTGCCCGGCGCCGGCAGTGCGGCGCGGTCGAGCTTGCCGTTGGTGGTGACCGGCAGCGCGTCCAGCACCACCCACGCGGCCGGCAGCATGAACTCCGGCAGTTCGGCAGCCAAGCCGCGGCGCAGCGCCGGCTGGTCGGGGCGGGTGGCGGCGGGGACCACGTAGGCGACCAGGCGCTTGCCCAGCGGCGGGTCATCGCGCAGCACGACGGCGCAGGCGCGCACGCCGGGCTGGCGCAGCAGCGCTGCCTCGATCTCGCCGGTCTCGATGCGGTAGCCGCGGATCTTGACCTGGCCGTCGCGCCGGCCGACGAACTCCAGCACGCCGTCGTCGCGCCAGCGCACCAGGTCGCCGGTGCGATACAGGCGACCATCGGCTGCGCCGAACGGATCGGCCACGAAACGCTCGGCGGTCAGCTGCGCCCGTCCGAGGTAACCGCGCGCCACGCCGTCGCCACCCACGTGCAGCTCGCCGACCACGCCCGTCGGCACCAGCTCGCCGGCGCGATTGAGCACGTACACGCGGGTGTCGGCGATCGGCCGGCCGATCGGCACCGAGCGCGCGTCGGCCGGCAGGTCCCGCGGGATCGGCCAGGTGCAGGTGAACGTGGTGCACTCGGTCGGGCCGTAGCCGTTGATGATCTCCACGCCGGGCAAGGCCGCCAGCGCGCGGCGCACATGGTCGACCGACAGCGCCTCGCCACCGATCAGCAGCTGGCGCAACCCCTCCAGCCGACGCGGCGCCTCGTCGACCACGGCGTTGAACAGCGACGAGGTCAGCCACGCCGTGCCGACCCCTTCGCCGGCAATGGTTGCGGCCAGGCCGGCAGCGGTGGGGATCGTTTCGGGATGGACCACCACGCGACCGCCGTTCAGCAGCGCGCCCCAGATTTCCAGGGTCGACGCATCGAAGCCCAGCGGCGCGGCGTGCAACATGCGGGTGTCGGCGTCCAGCCGCACGTAATCCACGCCGCACACCAGCCGGATGATCGAACGATGGGCGATCGCTACGCCCTTGGGGGTGCCGGTGGAGCCGGAGGTGTACATCACGTAGGCGAGCGCATCGCCGTCGACCACGGGCAGCGGCGCGTCGTGCGGCACGGGTGCGGACTCGACGACATCCAGCGCAAGGCACGCCACTCCATCGGGCAACGGCAGCGTAGCCGCGACCGATGCGACCAGCACCATCCGCGCACCCGCATCGGCCAGCGCAAACGCCAACCGCTCCGGCGGGTGGCTGCGATCGAGCGGCAGGTAGGCCGCGCCGGCCTTGAGCACGCCGAGGATTGCCACCAGCGCCCCCGCCGAACGCTCCAGCGCGACGCCGACGATGTCGCCCGGCACGACGCCGGCATCGAGCAGATGCCGGGCCAAGGTGCTGGACCGCTCATCGAGTCGGGCATAGCTCAGGGCGTGCCCGCCCTCAACCACCGCCGGTGCATCCGCATGCGCGGCGGCGGTGCGGGAGAACAGCGCGGACACGCTGTCGCCGCGGTGTCGCGGCACCGCGGTGTCATTCCACTGCACCAGCAAGCGCTGGCGTTCGGCCGGAGCGAGGAGATCCGGCTCGGCGTCAGCTTCGTCGAGCAGGCCCGCCCAGGCGCGCTGCACGCAACCGGCCAGCAGCTCCACGCTCGCTGCCGTCAGCGGGCTGCGCCAGCGCAGTTCGAGGGCGATCGCGTCGCTGAAATCGAGGCGCCAGGTGGAGAGCGCGGCGGCGGCGTCCGGCAACGCTGCCTCCTGCAGCACCATCCACGCCACCGTGACCGGGGCGGCCGACCCGCGCGCTGCGGACAGCACGCCCTCCAGCCATGCCTTGCGTGGCGCGTCGCGGGGCACCGGCACGGTCAGCTGGCGGGTGCATCCGGCCTGGTGCAGCGTTGCCACGGCGGACTCGGCGCCGGTCAGCTGCGCCTCGACCCGCGCCAACGCGGCCAGCAGGGTCAGCGCCGCGCGCTCGGGATCGGCCGCGTGCAGCGCCGCCACGCAAGTGGCCAATGCGCCGTCGAGCGGCACGCGGCGGCTTTGCCAGGTTTCGTCATCGGCAGGCGCGATGCCCGGCAGCACGTCCAGCAACGACATGCCGTCGTCAATTGACACTGGATTGGATGCCGCGCCCACCACCCCTCCTGGTCGGGCGGCGATGACCGCCACGACACGCGCCGATCTCCCTCGGGCAGGATGCGCGCGATTCGCGAGGCACCGCGGATCGGCCGGCATCTGCCCAGCGAAGCCGCCTGGGAGCACCCGCTCATCGCGTCGTCTGCCAAACCAGCCTCTGGACGACAAGATTAGCGCAGAACCGCGTCGAACTGTGCAATGGGGCACGCCATTCAGACTGACTGCGTGCTACGCGGATGGACTATGGCGCGGCGGACTGGAACGCGAACAGCCACAGGATCGCCCGCTGGCGCGGGCTGCCGCTCCAGCTCACCCGGTAGGTACCGGCACGGTCGACCTGGCGGTAAGCCACCGCGCACTGCACGCCGCTTATCGGCGGCAGTTGCAGATAGCTGTCGATCACGGTGAAACCGTTGTCCGGCACGGCGCTCATCCGGCGTACATTGCCGTCACCCCACCACACCGCGATCAACGTGGCCGGCCCGGTCGTGGTGACCTCGCCGCTGGTCACGCTGAAGCGGTCGGCCGGATCGGAGAGCATGCCCTCCACCGTACGCTTGAGCTTGCCCGCGATGCGCTGGACCAGATTGGGCGCGGGGTAATTCTGGGCGAAATCCTGCAGCACGCCGGCATGGCGGATTTCCACGAAGGGGATGGTGATCTCGCGCTCCGGCTCACCCGGCTTGTCGATGCTGACCGTATGGTGCCGGCCGCCCGGGCCGGCCAGCGACACGTAGGCCTTCACGTCGAAACGGCCCTGGTAGCCGTCGTAGACGGCGGTCGGACCCACCTGGGTCCAGTGCCGCCCATAACTGTCGGTCGGCGCCGCCGCGTTGCTGGCGAAGCCGCCATTGAGCACCAGCAACGCACTGCCCGCCGGCGCGGTGTCGAGCGGCGCGGTCACGGCGGGGCTGCGGCCGCGATGATCGGCCTGCGCCAGCAAGGTGTGGGCGCCGAGCGTAGGCGGCGCGGGAGGAGCTGGCCGGTCGACGCCGGCTGCGGTCAGCGGAATGCAGGCCAGCATGAGCACGCGCCAGGCCCGGCGACCGCCGCGTCGCCGGCCGGACATCACGAGTCGCCAACCTTGGCGTACGGTGCGGCGTCCGAATCGACGGACGCGCCGGCCAGTCGCCGCGCCAGCCGCTTGCTGCCGATGTAGAGCCCGCCGGCCGCCAGCGTGGCGGCGTCGAACAACGGGAAGCGATCCACCGCCGGCGGCACCCAGCCCAGCCGGCGCAGCATGTCGTGGGTGCGATGCAGGAGGGAGTTGCGCCGGGTCGCGCGGGTGTAATAGGTGAAGCTCATGGTGATCGACGGGCCATCGCCGTTCTCGACCATGTGCGGACTGGTCGAGGGCATGTACGCGCCCATCCCGGGTTCCAGCTCGAACACCTGCGCACGCTCGCGATACTCCTCGCGCCACTGCAGCAGCTCGCGCGAATGGGTGCGATGGAAGCGATCGCGCGCATGCTCGCTGACCACCTGCGTGTCGCGATGGTCCCAGACGTAGATCCGCTTGCGGCCGTGCACCTGCAGGATGAAGTTGTGTTCCTTGTCCATGTGGAACGGCGTCACCGCCCCGGGCGAAGTGAGGAAGATCCAGCCGGCGCGATAGCACATGCCCGGGTCGACCGCCTCCACCTGCGGCCGGACCGAGTCGAGTACCTCGTCGACGACGGCGCGGTACTGCGGATCGGATTGCACGTTGAGCAGCGAAGTCCACGCCGCGGCATGCTCGATGTCGCTCAGCGTCGCCTCGACACCCTTGGCGTTGGGATGCAACCGGGGTGCTTCGTTGAACGACGTGCCCGCAGTGGCATCGCCGCTGTGCGAGCGCACGCGGCCACGCGCTTCCAGCCGCTTGCCCAGCTCGACCAGGGCCGGCAACTGCAGCGCGGGGTGCGTCGCCAGATGATGCCGCACGCCCTGTATCCGCCAGGGATCGAACTGATCCCAGGCGACTTCCAGCCACTTGGACGATGGACCCGACATGCCCCCTCCCGCGACCCGCCGGCCGCAAGCTGCGCCACGGAATCGAAGCGGCAGTGTGCCCCGCGCCCCGGCGCCCCGCAAGCTCAGTCGCGACGGAAGCAGAAGCCGTGGTAGCGGTCGACCGAGCAGGCCGGCTCGAACGGAATGCGCATGTGGCGCTCGGTCGTCGACCAGTGGTCGACCACGCTGTAGCCGGCTTTTGTGAACTCGTCGACGAAGGCGCCCACCGCGGAAACCCGGTACGGGCAATTGGCGATGCCGACCCGGCGCCGGGTGACGCGCTGCAGGGTCACGAAGCTGCGCTCGGGGTGCAGCGGCGTCACGTTGACCAATACGTGGCGCGGCGGCGCGCGCAATGGTTGCAGCAACTGCGGCAGCGAGTAGTCGAGGTACTGCAGCACGCCGCTGCAGAGCAGCACGTCGCAACCGTCGGCGTCCTGCGGAGAGTCGGTGAAGCCGAGCTTGCCGGCGCCATCCTCGCGCTCGGCCAGCGCGCGCCCGGCCGCGACCACGGCGGGCACGTCGTGCACCAGCCAGCGCAGGTCATCGGGATACGGCAGGTGGTGGCGGAAACCGAAATAGCTGGTGCCCACGTTGCCGCCCAGGTCGAACAATTTCCGCGCGTCGCCGGCAAACAGTCGCGAGAGCCAGAACAGCACCGGGTAATCCACGATCTGCACACGCTCCAGCCGGTCGGCGTAGAGCTCGCCCGACTGCGGCTGGTCGTAGCTGGTCGGCAACGATGCCGGTGCCCCGGCACGCGCCGCCTCGACACTGGCAAACACGCCGCCGTAGGCATTGCCGGGCAACACGTCGCGGGCAAACAGGTGGCGATAGACCGGCCGCGCGAGCAGACGCACCCCCGGCAATTCCGCCACGCCCAACGCCACACCCCGCAAGCTTGCAGTCAGGCCCCTGGCCATCGTCGCCTCCCGCCGTTTTCGGTGCGTCACGCTAGCACGAGGCAGCGAGGGTGCGCCGCGGCCGCGGCGTCCAGCAGGTATAGTTCCGCACGGCAGCCGGTGCACGGATGGTGCGCGGCACATGGCCCGGCTTGCGGCATTCAAGGGGAAGCACGACGTGGCGCGCGAGACCGATTTTCTCGACCTCTACCGCTTGCTCGGTCTCGAACCGGGTTGTGGCCTGGACGAATTCAAGCACGCGTACCGGCGCCGGGTGTCGGTGCTGCACCCGGACCGTCGCGACGAGGATTCGCGCGGCGTCGCCGCGCAGCGGCTGCAGCAGCTCACCGCGATGTACGGCATGGCGATGGAGTTCCACCGCACGCATGGCCGCCTGCCCGGCGCCGCGGGCGTGCGGCCGTCCCAGCCGCCGAGGGGCGAAGCCGGGTCGGCCGCGGCGACGCAGCGGGTACTCGCGACACGGCGGCGTTCCCGTCGCTGGTTGTTGCTGCCGGCCGCTGCCATTGCGGCGTGGTGGCTGTGGCCGGGCGAACCGCCCGCGCCGCCCGCGGCCCCGCCCGCCGAAACCGTGCAGCCGCCGACGCATCGCGCCACGGCGACAGCGCCGGCGGAACGGCCGGCGTGGGGCCTGGGCATGGATGCCGCCAGCGTGCGCAGCATCGAAGGCGAACCCACGCTGATGGCCAGCGACCAGCGCTGGGAGTACGGCCCATCATGGGTGCGCTTCGAGAACGGCAAGGTGGTCGACTGGTACAGCTCACCGCTGTACCCGCTGCATGTGGCCGCGCACAGCAGCCCGCCGCAGGGCCAGTGAACGCGCGACACGCCGCACTCGCCCTGATCGACCGCGACCACCGCCCGGAGGTGCGTCTGCCGCGACCGGTGCGAACGCCGGTCGCGGTCCGGTTCAACCGCCGGGCTTGTACGGTGCCGGAAAGCCGGGAACCGGCAGCGCGCTGATCGGCACCGGGACGTAAACCGGCGTCGGCGGTGGCGGCGGGTTGCCCTGCACCGTGCCGTCGGTCGTCACGTAGAAGCTGAGTACACCCTTGTGGCTGCTCATGGTGGTGCCGCCCACGCTGATGTTGACGTTGCGCAACCCGGCGTTGGCCGAGGTGGTCACCGTGTAGCCGGTGTCCGGGAGCAGGTCGGTGACCACGTGGTAGGCCGACAACGGCTGCACTCCGTAGACGAGGTTGCCGCTGAGCGCGGTGCCGGGGGCGCCGCTGCTGCTCACCACCACGGCGTTGCCGTCGCTGGCGAGCAGTTCCACGCCGACGATGCCGCCCTGGCCCACCGTCACCGGGCTGGTCGTGGCGACCTTGGCGGCGGTGCCGGACAGGTCGAACACGGTCAGCCATCGCTGGCTGGCGCTGGTGTCGGGCGGGCGCACCTGCACCTGCCACGCCTTGATCGGGTTGTCGCCCGGATACATGCCGACCGTCGTGGTCTTGTTGCCGGTCGGCAGCACGGTGGTCATCGCGCCCACGTACTGGCCGTTGTAGCTGACGTCGAAGCGGTGCTGTCCCGCCGGCGCGCTGCCCGCGGCCGGGTTGGCCGGGAAATGCCAGGCCAGGTACTGGTCGTAGCCAGTGCTGCCTTCGGTGGTGCGGTCGTAGACGACGAAACGGTTCGGACGCAGGTAGACGACTTGCCGCGACCATGCCGACACCGCCGGCCCGGCGGAGAAGGTGCGATACATGTCCTCCAGGTGGGTAGCCAGCATGTAGACGTAGCCGTTGCCGTCCTCGTAGGCCGACACCGCGGTGCGCACGCCATCGTCCTCGGTGGTATTGGCCTCCTGGCCGAAACGCTGCGCCACCGAGCTGCCGCTCATGCTGCGCACGTAGAAGATGTTGTACAGCTGCCGGTTGCCGCTGTACTGGGTACCGTCGAGGTCGCCGTAGTTGTCGTTGAAGATCTTCGTCTCGTCGGCGTTGCCGCCAGGCTCGTGCACCAGCCAGCCGCCGGCATTGACCAGCAGCGGCGAGCCGCCGCGCACCAGCGCGAGGCTGCCCTGGTCGAAGAACTCGTGCCCGGCGGCGGGGTTGTTGGTGTAGGGGCCGGCGCGGAACGACATCCAGCTGGCGGCGGTGGTCCAGTCCGAGCGTGCCGCGACGGCGTTCATGCCCGGCGCGAAATAGGACAGCGGCAAGGTGCTCAGCGCCGCCTTCGGCGCATTCGGATCGATCGCCAGGAACTGCAGCCAGGCCGGCGCATCACTGTACCCGCCGGTGGCCTGGTCGACCGCCGCGAGGTACTGGTTGAACACCGCGACCTTGGGCGATTGCCAGTAGCTCAACGCACCGATGATCTGCTGGAACATGCCGACCGGGGTCGTGCCCGGCGGCGGCGAGGAGGGATCGCCGTTGGAGTGGTTGTCGTCACGGTCGTCGAAGTAGACCAGCGACGGCCAGGTGAAATGCATCGAGTAGTCGGCACTGTCCACCGGGAAGGTATACGGCGCGCTGGCATGCAGCAGGTCCTGCCCGGTGGCGGTCTTCACTTCGCGCGCGGGCAAGCTCATGTTGAGGATGCTCAGCGGCGCGTAGTTGCCGTAACCCTCCGGCCAGCCGCCACCGAGCATGTGCAGGCGATAGTACGGCTGCACCCGCGCGCCGAACTGGTTGCCCAGCCAGTCGGTCCACTGCGCCGGCGCGCTGGGATTTTCGCCGTAGGTGGCCAGCGAGATCACCGCCTTGGCGTGGAAGTAACCGGCGTAGTAGTTGCCGATGGGATTGCCATCGTAGGCAAACGAAGCACACCCGCCGGACTTTTCCCACGCGGCGATCCACGCGTTCGCGGTGGTGTAGATTTGCGTGCGCTGGGACGCGGTCAGCAGGTCGTAGACCCAGTCATAGCCCAGGCCGTAACCCACGCCGTAGAAGCGGATGCCGTAACCGCTGTCGGTGCACGGGTCCCAGCCGTTGCTGCCCGGGTAGGGCATCGACATCTTCATCAGGATGTCGACCGCCTTGGCGCCGTAGGGTGCCGCGGCCGCCGCATTGCTGGACTTCAGCACCTGGTAGCACATGCCTTCGGCCAGCAGCGCCGGCAGATAGGATTCGCCCTGGTAGCCCGAGCCGAGGTTCGGCTTGTCGGGGTACTGGTTGCCGGTGGGATACGCCACCGTGCCGCCGATGTAGGAATCGCAGGTGGCTTTCAGCGCCGTCCATTGCGGCGTGTTCGCCGCCGCGCGCTGGCGCAGCGCGGTCAGCGTGGAGGAGTCCAGAAGCAGCCGTGGATGCGCCGCCAGCGTCACGGCTTGCGGTCGCACCGGCACAGCGCTGAACGCAGCCGCCCGCGGCGCGCCCTGCACCGCGGAGGAATCGCGGCCGATCGACCCGGTCAGCCCGGCTGGCACGCCGACCGCATGCCTTGCAGCGGTGCTGCGGGAGGAGGCACCGGTGGCCGCCACCAGCGGCTGCACACCGACAACGCCACCGACAACGCGGGGGACCGGACGGGGCGTCGCTTCGGTCGTGGTCGCGCGGGCGCGCGGCGCGTTCGCCGGCGGCGCCACCGCGGCAGCATCGACCCGGGTCGCGCGTCGGCTCGTCGCCGCCGCGATGGTGGGGGAGACCCTGGCGTCAGCGGCATTTCCGAGCTTCTCCGCGGCAAGCGGCGAAGGCCTGGCGGGGGCCGCCGGCAGCCTGGCTGGCGCCGGCGCGGCGGCCATCGGACGGTAGGTCAGCGGTCGCGGTTCGTCATCGCGCGCCAGCAGCAGCGATACCGCAGTGAACAGCAGCATCAGCATCACGCCGCCACCGAGCAGCGCGGTACGCGTGCGTTGCGCGCGCAATGATGACGGAGCGGGCATCTCGCCGCTGCCCCGGGTCGGTGCTGCAGGCCTGTTCGGCGCAATCTGATCGGTGCGGGACATGGGGGGAATCCATAGGTAGGCCGATGCCAACGACCCAGCCTCGCCAAGCCGGCGGCTTGAGCTGGGTAGCTGATTATCCTGAATGCCCCGTGCCCGGAAAGCGTATCACCACACAATGCGGCGTCATAGCTGGCCCGGCAGCCATGACGCGCCAACCACGCCGCAGGTCCGGAAGACGGGTTCAAGCTTGCCGGGCCGGCCGGCCCGGAGGGAACCGCCAATCAGCGTGCGCCGCGGCGGAACAGCACCACTTCGACCGTCTGGAACAGGATCAGCAGGTCGAACAGCAGGTTGTGGTTCTTGACGTAGTACAGATCGTACTTGAGCTTTTCCTCGGCATCGGCCTCGGACGCGCCATACGGATAACGCAGCTGCGCCCAGCCGGCCAGACCGGGCTTGAGGCAATGACGCAGATCGTAGTAGCGGATCTTCTGGCCAAGGTCGATCACGAATTGCGGCCGCTCGGGCCGCGGGCCGATGAAGCTCATCTCGCCCTTGAGCACGTTCCACAACTGTGGCAGCTCGTCCAGGCGCACCTTGCGCGTGAAGCGGCCCACCCGGGTCACCCGGTCGTCGTCCTTGTTCGCCCAGCGCGCGATGCCGTCCAGCTCCGCGTCGGTGCGCATGCTGCGGAACTTGATCAGCTGGAACGTCTTGCCGCGTGCGCCGACGCGCTCCTGCCGGTAGAGAATGGGCTGGCCGGCACCGGACTCGATGCGGATGGCCAGCGCCACCAGCAGCATCAGCGGCCAGGTCAGCAGCAGCACCAGCGTGGCGATCAGCAGATCCGAGCAGCGCTTGCTGAAGCGGCGCAGCGGAGTGGCATCGAAGCCGCCGGAGAACACCAGCCAGGAGGGATCGGTCAGCGACAGCTGCACGCGGCCGGACTCGCGTTCGAAGAAGGTCGCCAGGTCGGTCACGTCGATGCCGTTCTGACGGCACTCCAGCAGGTCGCGCATGGGCAGCCCGCCGCGCCGGTCGTCCACGCCGACCACGATCTCGTCCACCTGGCGATGCAGCGCCCAGTCCACCAGCGAACCCTCGGGGCGCACCAGGGACATCGCGCCGACCTGCACCTCCTCGCCCTCGCGCGGCACGAAACCGAGCACGTTGAAGCCGATCCGGTCGGCGTGGCGGCGCATGCGCGTCTGGATCTGCGAGGCACGCTTGCCTGCACCCAGGATCAGCACCCGGCGCTGGAACACCACCGCGTCCACCAGGCGCAGGAACACCAGCCGGAAGCCCATCATCAGGGCGAAGGACAGCAGCAGCGCGATGGTCAGCACGCCGCGGCCGACATAGGCCTGCGGCAGCAGGTAATACATGATGAAGACGCCCACGCCACCGAGCACGAAACCCACGCTCTGGCGCGCCAGCACGCCGAACCAGCTCGTTCGCATGTGCGACTGGTAGTGACCCAGGGCGACCATCGCCAGCAGCATGATCACGGCGAACGCCAGCGAGCGCTCGGGCATGTGGTGGGAGAACTGGGCCAGATCGGCAGGCCGATTGAAATAACGCAGGTACATGGCCGCGTTGAGCGAAAAGCCCAGCAGCACCATGTCCACAGCCGCCAGCAGCAATAGCCAGCGGTTGGCTTTACGACGCAGAAAGCGAAACATCTCCATCCCCCCAACCCTTGCCACTCCAACCAGCATGGCGAACCGACGGCACCGCTTGGCGCTCGCCCCCGCCTGGCGGCGGGCCTGCACCTATACACTAAACTTGTACCGGATACAACCACATCCGTCACAAATTGATGGGTGACCGGCTACGATTCGGCAGGTTCGGCAGGCAGACAGCACGGCATGCCGGCGGCCACCGCAGGGGGGCACACCACGCCAGGCTCCATACCCGCACACATTCCGGCGCCCGGAAACGAACCGGCCCGCCAGTGGCGGGCCGGTGCAAGCGAGTGCAGACCGACGCTCAGAGGATGTAGACGAACATGAACAAGCCCAGCCACACCACGTCGACGAAGTGCCAGTACCAGGCCACCGCCTCGAAGCCGAAGTGATGGTCCTTGCTGAAGTGGCCCTTCAGCACGCGCAGCCAGATCACCGCCAGCATGATCGTGCCCAGGGTCACGTGCAGGCCATGGAAGCCGGTCAGCATGAAGAAGGTCGAGCCGTAGACGCCGCTGCCCAGGGTGAGGTTGAGCTCGTGGTAGGCCTCGATGTACTCGTGCGCCTGGAAGTACAGGAAGGTGGCGCCCAGCAGCACGGTCAGGCCCAGGAACAGCAGAATCCGGCCGCGATGCCCGGCGCGCAGGGCGTGGTGGGCGATCGTCACGGTGACGCTGGAGGTCAGCAGGATCAGCGTGTTCAGCAACGGCAGCCCCCACGCAGGCACCGTTTCGAACGCCCCGCCGATCTTCGCCGGACCATTGCCGCCGTTGGCACCCCAGGCCGCGGTGTAGTCGCTCCACAGGAACTGGTGGGTCAATACGCCATGGCCTTCGCCACCGAGCCACGGCACCGAGAACATGCGGATGTAGAACAGCGCACCGAAGAACGCACCGAAGAACATCACCTCGGAGAAGATGAACCACATCATCCCCATGCGGAACGAGGTATCGACCTGGTGGTTGTAGTCGCCGGCCAGCGATTCGCGGATGACCGAACGGAACCAGCCGAAGAACATCCCCAGCACGCCGATCACGCCGAGGACGAACACCGATTTGCCGAAACCGGTCGCACCCGGCTCGGCGTTGAGCCAGTGCCCGGCACCGAACATGAAGATGAACATGACGACCGCGGCGACGATCGGCCAGTAGCTCTTGGCCGGTACAAAGTAAACGTCGTGTTGCTGACCCATGCTGAGACCCCGTGGATTTCTCTTGATGACTCTGCCCCGCCATGCCGCTCGGGGACCTGCCTGCCGGTCGTGCCGACCCGGGTGATTGAAGTGGAAAGGTGCTGGCGCGGTTATTTCATCAGCAGGATCTGCAGGAACGCCAGCAGATAGAAGCCGATCACTACCGCGACCAGGATCTTCACCGTGCGGCGCACGCCGCGGCGCTGGTCCGCGGCGTGGATGTCGTCAACCGGCTGTGTCATTTCCACGGCTTCCCCGCCGATCAGGCGTGCACGTTGCCGTGCGCCAGCTCTTCGTCATGGATCACCGGCGGCACCGAGAAGGTATGGTGCGGCGCCGGCGAAGGCACGGTCCATTCCAGTCCCTTGGCGCCTTCCCACACGCGGTCGGTGGCCTTCTTCCTGGAGAAGAACACGCAGTGGATCACCACGCCGAGGAAGATCAGCTGCGAGGCACCGAACAGGAAGCCACCGATCGAGCTGACCATGTTGAAGTTGGCGAACGCCACGTTGTAATCGGGGATGCGCCGCGGCATGCCGGCCAGGCCGAGGAAGTGCTGCGGGAAGAACAGCACGTTCACGAACACCACGCTGCACCAGAAGTGCACCTTGCCCCAGAACTCGCTGTACATGTTGCCGGCCCACTTCGGCAGCCAGTAGTAGGCCGCCGCAATGATCGCGAACAATGCGCCGGTCACCAGCACGTAGTGGAAATGCGCCACCACGAAATAGGTGTCCTGGTACTGGAAGTCGGCCGGCACCAGGGCCAGCATCAGGCCGGAGAAGCCGCCGATGGTGAACAGGATGATGAACGCGATGGCGAACAGCATCGGGGTCTCGAAGGTCATCGAGCCGCCCCACATGGTGGCCACCCAGTTGAACACCTTCACGCCGGTAGGCACCGCGATCAGCATGGTGGCGTACATGAAGAACAGGTCCGCGCCCAGCGGCAGGCCCACCGCGAACATGTGGTGCGCCCACACGATGAACGACAGGAACGCGATGCAGGCGAGCGCGAACACCATCGCCTTGTAGCCGAAGATCGGCTTGCGCGCGAAGGTGGGCACGATCTCCGAGATGATCCCGAACGCCGGCAGGATCATGATGTAGACCTCGGGGTGGCCGAAGAACCAGAACACGTGCTGGTACAGCACGGGGTCGCCGCCGCCGCCCGGATTGAAGAAGCTGGTGCCGAAGTACTTGTCGGTCAGCAGCATGGTCACCGCGCCGGCCAGCACCGGCATCACGGCGATCAGCAGGAACGCGGTGATCAGCCAGCTCCACACGAACACCGGCATCTTCAGCAGGTCCATGCCCGGCGCGCGCATGTTGAGGATGGTGGCGATGATGTTGATCGCGCCCATGATCGAGCTGATGCCCATCAGATGGATGGCGAACACCACGTAGGCCAGCGAATCGCTCTGCAGCGACAGCGGCGGATACATCGTCCAGCCGCCGGCCGGCGCGCCGCCCGGCGAGAACAGCGTGGACAGCATCAGCAGGAAGGCGAACGGAAGAATCCAGAACGACAGGTTGTTCATGCGCGGCAGCGCCATGTCCGGCGCGCCCACCATCAGCGGGATCATCCAGTTACCCAGGCCCACGAACGCCGGCATGATCGCGCCGAAGATCATGATCAGGCCGTGCATGGTGGTCAGCTCGTTGAAGAAGTACGGCTGCACCAGCTGCAGGCCGGGCTTGAACAACTCGGCGCGGATGGTCATCGCGAAACTGCCGCCGATGAAGAACATCGTCAGCGCGAAGATCAGGTACAGCGTACCGATGTCCTTGTGATTGGTGGACATGCACCAGCGTTGGAAGAAACTCTTCGGCGCGCCGTGGTGATCATCGTGCTGATCATGGGTGGCTGCGTAGGACATGGCCATGCACCTCTAACCTGTAATGGAATGCGACTGCAACGAAAACGCGGATGGGGTCGGGCTCAGCCCGGCGGAGTGGTCGCCGCGGCAGTGGCCGCCGTGCCCGCGTCAATCGGCGCGGGGGGCGGCAGGGACTTGCCGGAAGCGGCTTCCTGCTCGGCCAGCCACTTGGCGAAGTCCGCCTTCGACTTGGCCACCACCACGATCGGCATGAAGCCGTGGTCCTGGCCGCACAGCTCGGCGCACTGGCCGCGGTACGTGCCCGGCTCCTTGATGTTGGTCCAGGCCGCGTTGACAATGCCGGGGATCGCGTCGAGCTTCCAGCCCAGCGCCGGCACCCACCACGAATGGATCACGTCGCCGCCGGTGATGATGAAGCGGATCTTGGTGTCGACCGGCACCACCAGCGGCTTGTCGACGTTGAGCAGGTAGGTCTGCTCGTCGCCCACCTTGACCGCATACGGGTCCATGCCCGAATCGAGCTGGCGGGTGTCGTCGCTCTGCTTGTCCAGCCTGGACATGAAGCCGACCTTGTCGATCGGCTTGCCCATGTAGCTGACGTAGTCGTAGCGCCACTTCCACTGGTAGCCGGTGACCTTCACCGTCATCTGCGAGCCGGTGGTATCGGCCCAGCTGGTGAGGCCGCCGGTGGCGAGGTAGGCCAGGGTGATCAGGATCAGCACCGGAATCGTGGTCCAGACCACTTCCAGCACGGTGTTGTGCGCCCACTTCTCGGCCACCGCGCCGCGCGATTTGCGGAAGCGGAACATCGCGACGAACATGGCGCCGAACACCAGCACGCCGATCACCACGCAAACCCACAGCGAGATGTTGTTCAGATCGTAGGGGACGTGCGACCAGGTGCTCGCGCCGCGCTCCATGTTCAGCTGCCATGGATGCGGATTCGCCTGCACGGCACCGCCGAACGTCGCAAGGGCAAGGCCCGCCGTCGCCATGATTGATCGCCTGATCCCGCCAGATGTCATGTCTTGCACCTTTGTCATTGCTGTTTGCGCCACGTTCCGGTCGAGCCGGCCAGCAGCACCCTGAGTCGCTTCGCCAGCTCGACGCGTTCCGTTGCCGCCAGAAACGCGCCGATCTCCAGATCGCGGCCGTGCGATGTCAACACCAGGCGTCCATTGCCGGTATCCAGCCGCACGCGCACCCAGCAAGACTGGAAGCGAGTGCAACGCCGGCCCGGCAGCGACTGCACCTCCAGCGACGATTCGTCGAGAGTGATGCGCTCGCAGCGGTCGCCGGCCCGCCAGGCCACGCTCAACGCGATGGCCATGGCGGCGGATTCCACCAGGGCAAACAGCGGAGCAAACACGTTCCCCTGCCACGCCCCCAGTTCTGCCGTTGTCAGCGCCAATGCCACCAGAACCACGATCAGTCGACGCAGGCCGCGGCGGCTGAGCGAGCGATTGGGCTTGAGCCACATCGTCACGCAGGGCAAGCCGGCGCTGGCTGGTCGAAGCACGATCATGGAGATCCGGCGTGCCTGGAACTGCCGGAATGATAGGCCGCGGCGGCGCAGTGGGCAAGAATGTCGCACCCGATTGACTTCGATCAACGCGACCCGTCACCTCGACAGGCACCGCAAGCCATTCGCGCCCGTGCGGCAGATCACCCTGCCCGAGGCGGATTTTCGCGCGTGGCGGCGCGTCCCCACGGCCGGGCACGAAGCGTACAATCGCGGGTTTATTCCATCCCCCACGACCGGCACCGACACGACCGTGACCTCACCCATCCTGAGTCCCGAGCTGCCCGCTCGAACCACACCCGCGCGCGCGCGCATCACTGCTGCCTGGCTGCGCGACGAGACCGAAGCGGTCAACGACCTGCTCGACCAGGCTGCGCTGCCGGCGGAGGAACGCGAACAGGTAGTCGACCGCGCTGCCGCGCTGGTCACCCGCGTGCGTGCGCGGGCGAAGGACCAGAGCGTGGTCGAGTCCTTCATGCGCCAGTACGACCTGTCCAGCGAGGAAGGCATCCTGCTGATGTGCGTGGCCGAGGCGCTGCTGCGCATCCCGGACAAGACCACCACCGACAAGCTGATCCGCGACAAGCTCGGCGACGCCAACTGGCGCAAGCATCTGGGCCGCAGCGAATCGCTGCTGGTCAACGCCTCCACCTGGGGCCTGCTGCTCACCGGCCGGCTGGTCAACCTGGCCGACGGCAGCGGCGACGATTTCAACGGCGCACTGCGCCGGCTGGTCGCCCGCGTGGGCGACCCCGCGATCCGCGCGGCGGTGCGCCAGGCCATGCGCATCATGGGCCACCAGTTCGTGATGGGCCGCGATATCGAGGAGGCGCTCGACCGCAGCCTGAAGAAGGAGAACGCGGTGTTCCGCTACTCCTTCGACATGCTGGGCGAGTCGGCGTTGACCGCAGACACCGCCGAGCGCTACCAGCAGGATTACCGCAACGCGATCGCCGCGCTGGGCGCGCGCGGCCCGTATGCGAACCACACCGACGCGCCGTCGATCTCGGTGAAATTGTCGGCGCTGTTCCCGCGCTACGAAGTGGCCCAGCGCGCACGGGCGCACCAGGCGCTCACCGAAAAGCTGCTGGAGCTGTCGCAGCTGGCGATGAAGCACGGCATCGCGCTGTCGGTCGACGCCGAGGAGGCCGACCGGCTGGAGTTGTCGCTGGACGTGATCGGCGATGTCTTCGCGCACCCCTCGCTGGAAGGCTGGAACGGCCTGGGCATCGTGGTGCAGGCGTACGCCAAGCGCACGCCGTTCGTGATCGACTGGCTGGTGGAGACAGCACTGGCCAGCGGCCGGCGCTGGTACGTGCGGCTGGTCAAGGGTGCCTACTGGGACGCCGAGATCAAGAAGGCGCAGGAGCAGGGCCTGGGCGGCTACCCGGTGTTCACCCGCAAGCCGAATACCGACGTCTCCTATCTGGCCTGCGCGCGGCGCCTGTTCAACGCGGGCGGCAACCTGATCTATCCGCAGTTCGCCACCCACAACGCGCACACCATCGCCGCCGTGCACCACATCGCGCAGGGCCGGCCGTTCGAGTTCCAGCGCCTGCACGGCATGGGCAGCGACCTGTATGCCGAGGTGATCGGCAAGCAGAGCTTCAACGTGCCCTGCCGCGTGTATGCGCCGGTCGGCTCGCACGAGGACCTGCTGCCCTACCTGGTGCGCCGCCTGCTCGAGAACGGCGCCAACACCAGCTTCGTCAACCGCGTGGTGGACGAGGACGTGCCCGCGCGCGAGCTCGTGGCCGACCCCTGCGAGACGGTGCGCGCGTTCGATCACATCCCGCACCCGCGCATCCCGCTGCCGGCCAATCTCTACGGTGAACTTCGGAAGAATTCCATGGGCGTCAACTTTGCCAACGACAACGAACTGAACGACCTCGCCGCCGCGGTCAACGCGCAGCAGGGCCCGTGGGCCGCCGGCCCGTTGGTGCCCGGCGCCAGTAGCCAGGGCCCCACGGTGCAGGTCACCGATCCGTCCGACCGCCGCCGCATCATCGGCAGCTACCTCAGCGCCGACCAGGCCACCGTCGATCGGGCGATGGCCAACGCGGCGGCGGCGCAGGACCGCTGGAACAACCTGCCGGTGGCCAATCGCGCCGCCATGCTCGAATTCGCCGCCGACCAGCTGGAGGCGCGCCGCGCCGAGTTCATCGCGCTGTGCGTGCGCGAGGCAGGCAAGAGCCTGCCCGACGCGATCGCCGAAGTGCGCGAGGCGGCCGACTTCCTGCGCTACTACGCCACCATGGCGCGCCGCCTGTTTGCCGAACCCGAGCAACTGCCCGGCCCCACCGGCGAGAGCAACCAGTTGTACCTGGGCGGTCGCGGCGTGTTCGTGGGCATCAGCCCGTGGAACTTCCCGCTGGCGATCTTCATCGGCCAGGTCAGCGCCGCACTGGCGGCGGGCAACACGGTGATCGCCAAGCCGGCCGAACAGACCAGCCTGATCGGCCATCTCGCCACGCAGCTGCTGCACGAGGCCGGCGTGCCGAAGGAGGTGCTGCAGTTCGTCCCGGGTGACGGCCCCACGGTGGGCGCCGCGCTCACCCGCGACCCGCGCGTGGCCGGCGTGGTGTTCACCGGCGCCACCGAAACCGCGTGGGCGATCAACCGCGCGCTGGCGGCGCGCGACGCGCAGATCGCCGTGCTGGTGGCCGAGACCGGCGGCCAGAACGCGATGATCGCCGACTCCTCCGCGCTGCCCGAGCAGATCGTCAAGGACGTGATCGCCTCGGCCTTCCAGTCCGCCGGCCAGCGCTGCTCGGCGGCACGCGTGCTGTACATCCAGGAAGACATCGCCGACAAGGTGATCGACATGCTCGCCGGCGCGATGGCCGAGCTGAAGGTGGGCGACCCGGGCCTGCTGTCGACCGACGTCGGCCCGGTCATCGATGAGGATGCCAAGGCGATCCTGGTGGCCCACGCCGAACGCATGGACAAGGAGGCGAAGAAGATCGCCGAAGCGCCGATGGACCCGGCCGCCACCGCGCACGGCACCTTCTTCGCGCCGCGCGCCTACGAGATTCCCTCGCTGTCGGTGCTCAAGCGCGAGGTGTTCGGCCCGGTGCTGCACCTGATCCGCTTCAAGGCCAGCGAGCTGAAGAACGTCGTCGACGAGATCAACAGCACCGGCTACGGCCTCACCCTCGGCGTGCACAGCCGGATCGACGCCACCGTGCACTACATCAGCCAGCACGCCCGCGTCGGCAACTGCTACGTCAACCGCAACCAGATCGGCGCGGTGGTCGGCGTGCAGCCGTTCGGCGGCGAAGGCCTGTCCGGCACCGGTCCCAAGGCCGGCGGTCCGCACTACCTGCTGCGCTTCGCCGGCGAACGCACGCTGACCATCAACACCACGGCATCGGGCGGCAACGCCTCGCTGCTGACGATCGGGGAGTAGCAGCCGGGGCTGGGAGCGCGCAAGCGTTCGCCGGACGCTTGCGCCCGCTTGTGCGGCGCGCAAGCGGGCGCCGCCCCCGCCATGTTAGAAAGTCCGGACTGCAGGCCGTCGCGGCCTGCCTGCGTCGGAGCATCGGCACCATGGCACGACCCGCCGGCATGATCGGCCTGCATTCCTCCGCGGCGACGGCAGCGGCGACGGACGATCCGCGCTACACCGCCGCGGAGTTCCCGACCAACAAGCTGTTGTACCTGACCCAGCTCGCCGATGCCTGCGGCATCGACTGCCGCGGCTGGTTCGCCGGTCTGGCGCTCAGCCGCACGCAGCTGGCGGACCCTGCGCTGCGCGTGTCGTATCGCCAGGCTTCCGGTTTCGTGCGGCGAGCGCTGGCGGCACTGCGCGCGGCGGGGGTGGCGGACGCCGGCCTGCGCATCGGCCGCGAAGGCACCGTCGGCGGCTTCGGCCTGCTCGGGTTGGCGATGATGACCTCGCGCACCTTCGGCGAGGCGATGCAGGCGGGCATCGCGCACCACAAGATCTGCGGCTGCCTGCTCGACCTCTCGTTCGAGGCGGTGGACGAGCGCACCGTGGCGATGGTGGCCCTGCCGCTGTTCGAGGACGGCGAACTGCTGCCGTTCTTCTGCGAAGAGCTGTTTGCAAGTTCGACCCTGATCGCGCGCGAGCTGGTCGGCCCGGAGCTGCGTCCGCAGCGGCTGGAGCTGGCCTATCCGCGACCGGCCTACGCCGACGAATACGATGCCCTGTTCGGCTGCGAGTCGCGCTTCGACGCACCGCGTTGCCGGCTGCTGATCGACGTGCAGTGGCTGCCCCATCCGCTGCCCGGCTACAACCCGCTGACCGCGAAGCAGGCGCTGGCGTTGTGCGCGCAGCAACGCACGCCTGACGGTGGCGAGCCGCATCAGGAGATCGTCGCCGCGGTGGAGCGCCTGCTGCGCAGCCGCCTGGCGCAGCAACCCAGGCTCGACGAAGTCGCGCGCACATTGAACCTGAGCGAGCGCTCGCTGCGCCGCAAGCTGGCCGAGAGCGGGCGGATCTTCCGCGAGATCCATGATCGTGTGCGCGCCGAGCGCGCGCTGCAGCTGCTGCAGGCGGGCGCGTTGAGCGTGGCCGACGTCGGCAGCGCAGTGGGCTTCAGCGACCCGCGTGAATTCCGGCGCGCGTTCAAGCGCTGGACGGGCATGCCGCCGCAGGAGGCGCGGCGCCCGCGCTGATCAATCCGGCCGCTTTTCCCCCCGTCGGCTGGCCGCTTTGCCCTCCCCACGGGCGGCGGAATGGGCGAGAGTCGGAGTCATCGCGACGCCGGCACTTCCACGGGGGAATCCAACCATGCGCACACTGCTCATCACCATTGCACTGGCCGCGACGCTGGCCGGTTGCGGCAAGCACGAGACGCCGTCGCAAACCGCCGCCGACAACGGTTTCGAGGCCAAGCTGCAGGAGCAGCTGCTGGACGCCAAGCCCGGCAGCGTGATCGAGATCCCCGCCGGCCACTACCACCTCAAGCGCGGGCTGAGCCTGCGCACCGACGGCGTCACCATCCGCGGTGCCGGCATGGACAAGACCGTGCTCTCGTTCAAGGGCCAGGTGGTCGGCCCCGAGGGCCTGCTGGTCAATGCCAGCGATTTCACCATCGAGAACCTGGCGATCGAGGACACCAAGGGTGATGCGCTGAAGATCAACCAGGGCAGCAACATCACCATCCACGGCGTGCGCGTGGAGTGGACCGACGGCCCGAAGACCACCAACGGCGCCTACGGCCTGTACCCGGTGAAGACGCAGAACGTGCTGATCGAGGACTCGGTGGTGATCGGTGCCTCCGATGCCGGCATCTACGTCGGCCAGTCGGACAACATCATCGTGCGCAACAACCGCGCCGAACACAACGTGGCCGGCATCGAGGTGGAGAACTCCACCCGCGCCGACGTCTACGGCAACACCACCACGCAGAACACCGGCGGCATCCTGGTGTTCAACATGCCCAACCTGTCCAAGGAAGGCCACAGCACGCGGGTGTTCAGGAACAAGGTAATCGCCAACAACCTGGACAACTTCGCTGCCAAGGGCGCGGCGGTGGCCAGCGTGCCGGCGGGTTCGGGCGTGGTGATCAACTCCAACGACAAGGTGGAGATCTTCGACAACGACATCGCCGACAACCGGACCGCCAACATCATCATCGCCAGCTACTTCTCCACCAACTACTACAACACCCGCGGCGTGGCGGCGAACTACAACCCGTACCCGAAGGCGATCTACGTGCACGACAACCGCCTCAAGGGCGGTGGCGATTCACCGGACGGGCTCAAGCTGAAGGCGCTGAAGACCGCGATGTACGGCCTCGGCGGCAACTTCCCCGACGTGTTGTGGGATGGCTACGTCGACACGAAGAACCTGGTCGACGGCCTGCCGCCGGCGAACGACCGCATCTGCATCCGGGGCGTCAACGGCGTGATCAACGCCGACGGCCCGCACGACTACAAGAACCCCAGCAAGGACATGAAGCCGTACGGATGCACGCTGCCCAGCCTGCCCCCGGTGACCTTGAATCCCGAGCCGAAGGTCTGAGGAATGTTCCGGGTATTTTCGGTCTCCGCAGGAGCGCGCCCTGTGCGCGATGCTCTCCGTCACGCCACCCGAAGGCATCGCGCACAAGGTGCGCTCCTGCAGGGTTTCGCGCTGCTGCTGCTCGCGTTGCTGCTGGCCGGCTGCCAGCGCGGCATGCAGCCGGTGGCATTCCATGCCGAAGGCCGCCCGGCCAGGCTCAGCGACTGGCACGTGGTCGAGGTGCATGACGGCAAGCTGCAACTCAACGACGGCGTGGTGCCGTACGACCTCAACACGCCGCTGTTCACCGATTACGCGCACAAGCTGCGCACGATCTGGATGCCCAGGGGCGTCAGCGGCAAGTACCAGCCGGTGGACACGCTCGACTTTCCGGTCGGCACGGTGATCAGCAAGACGTTCTATTACCCCAGACCCGATAAAGGCCGCACCGCCGACGGCAAGTTCAGCGACGTGGCGCGCACCGCGGACTACTCGCGCGACTTCGCCGGCCAAGGCCTGGCGATGGCCAACGTGCGACTGATCGAGACGCGCATCCTGGTGCATCGCCAGAACGGCTGGGAAGCGATCCCCTACGTGTGGAACGACGCGCAGACCGAGGCCACGCTGGCGCGCACCGGCGCGGTGCTGCCGCTGACCCTGGTCGCCGCCAGCGCGCAGGACGGCATCCCGGCACGCGAGAATTTCAACTATGTGGTGCCCGACGAAAGCCAGTGCGCCAGCTGCCACGCGCAGGACTGGATCGATCGCAAGGTGCATCCGATCGGCCCCAAGGCACGGCACATCAACAAGAACTACCCGTATGCCGACGGCGAGCACAACCAGCTCGAGCATCTGGTCAAGGTCGGCTATCTCACCGGCGTGCCGGCGCTGGCCACGGTGCCGCGCGACGTCGATGCCAGCGATCCGAAGGCGCCGCTGGATGCACGCGCCCGCGCCTGGCTGGACATCAACTGCGGGCACTGCCACAACCCGAACGGCGCGGCCAACACCACCGGCCTGTCGCTGATCCACGGCACCCCGGAGAACCACGAGCTGGGCATCTGCAAGCCGCCCACCGCGGCCGGCCAGGGTACCGGCAACCATTTCTTCGACATCGTGCCGGGCCAGCCGGATGCTTCGATCATCCCGTACCGGCTGGCCTCGACCGAGCCCGGCACGATGATGCCGGAGATCGGCCGCAGCACGGCCGACCACGAAGCCATCGCGCTGATCAAGGCGTGGATCGCGGCCATGCCCGGTACCTGCACTGTGCTGCACTGAGCCGACAAACGACCGCCGCGGCGCATCGATCGCGGCCATTCCATGCAACGGGGAGCACGGCATGAACCTTCGTCAACGTCCACTTTCGACCGCGCTGCGCGGCTTGCTGTTCGGCGGCACGGCACTGCTGCTGTGCGCGCCGCTGGCGGCGCAGACGAACACGAGCGCCGACGGCACCGCACCTGCCTCGGCCACGACCACCGCGGCGAACGCGGACCGGCCCACCGAGCTTGGCGCCATCACCGTCACCGCGCAGAGCCGCAGCCAGCAGATGCAGTCGGTGCCGATCGCGCTGCAGATCGTCACCGCCCGGCAGATCGACACGCTCGCGGCCACCGACCTGAGCAAGATGAGCCTGTTCGTGCCGGGCCTGGTAGTCAGCGCCAACCAGCCGACCCAGCCCAACTACCAGTTGCGCGGCATCAGCACCGACGACTTCGGCGTGGGCACCGAGTCGGCGGTCGGCGTCTATATCGATGGTGTCTATGCCGCGCGTTCCGGCGGCGCCCTGCTGGCGTTCAACGACATCCAGCGCATCGAGGTGCTGAAGGGCCCGCAAGGCACCCTGTTCGGCCGCAATGCCGCCGCCGGCGCCATCTCGATCGTCACCAACGAACCCAGCGACAAGCTGGAAGGCAAGGCGCGCGTGCGCCTGGGCAACTACGGCAAGCGCTACGGCGACTTCCTGCTGAACCTGCCGCTCAACGCGGACATGGCGCTGCGCTTCAGCCTGTTCGACAACCAGAGCCACGGCTGGGCCCGCGACGCGGCCACCGGCAAGCGCTACGGCCAGGACAACGATCGCGGCGCGCGCGGCGTCTACCGCTGGAACATCACGCCGAACACCCGCGTGCTGTGGTCGTGGGATCACGAGGAGCTCAGGCAGCCGCCGCAGCCCGCCTTCGGCCTGATCCCGTCGTCGGCGTGGTCGGTGCGGCCGGACCCGAACGCGGGCGTGCTGAGCCCGCCGTACCCGGCCGACCCGGCGCAGTACCTCGACCCGCTGCACGCGCCGCTGTACAACGACGCGGTGGGCGGGGCCGAGACGCGGCGGTTCGACGGCTCCACCCTGATCGTCGACCACAGCTTCAGCTGGGGCAGCCTCACCTCGACCACGGCTTGGCGCCGTTTCGATACCCTGAACCTGGGCGACTACGACGGCACCAACCAGCGCACCACCTACCTCGACACCGCCAACATCGAGCACAACAACAGCTGGTACCAGGAGTTCAAGTTCGCCGGCAGCACCGACCTGGTCGACTGGGTCGCCGGCACCAGCTGGTACGACGAGCAGGCGCGCCAGACCAGCCGCACCGACGTGTTCACCGACAGCATCGACACCCTGGCGCTGAACGTGGGCGGCGCCGGCTACGCCGACACCTTCGCCGGTTTCGATGCGCTGCTGAAACAGTTCGGCCTGCCCTACACGGTGCTGGGCGATCCCTGGCGCGAACAGATCGACAACCACGGCCGCTTCAAGGCCTACGCGCTGTTCGGCGACGTGATCTGGCACCTGGGCGACAAGCTCAACCTCACCACCGGCGTGCGCTACACCCGCGACCAGAAGCGCTTCTCGTGGTTCAACCCGCAGCGCAGCGCGCCGGAGCTGGACCAGACCATCGACGCGCTCGACGCGATGGGCCTGCTCGCGCTGGCCGGCGTCAACCCCGAGGCGTTCCGCCAGAACCTGATCTTCAACCCCGCCACCGGCGCGCCGGTGGGCGTGCTGGTGCAGAGCTCGAACACCTGGAACGATCTCAGCCCGCGCGTGGTGCTGGACTACGCCTTCACCCCTGACGTGATGGTCTACGGCTCGGTCACCAAGGGCTACAAGGCCGGCGGCTACAACAGCGTGCAGGTCGGCTCGCACTTCGCACCGGAGAAGGTCATCAACTACGAGGCCGGCATCAAGACGCGGTTCCCCGGGCCGAACCTGCTGCTCAACGCCAGCACCTACTACTACCGCTACGACAACCGGCAGTCGCTCACGCTCGACCCCAACAGCACCGGCTCCGGCGTGCCGCGCTACCTGGTGGCAAGCACCGACCAGCAGGCCAACGGCGTCGAGGTGGAGCTGCAGTGGCAGCCGAACACGGCGTTCCGGCTGGGCGTCAACGGCGCGTACATCGACGCCACCTACCGCAACGCCACCGCGCCCTCCGGCGCCAGCCTGGACGGCCAGCCCACCGGCGAGCCGAAGTATTCGTTCGCCACGCACCTGGCCTACACCTGGCACGTGGCGCACGGCGCGCTGCAGTTCGACCTCAGCCACGCCTATCGCGGCCGGTCGCGCTGCAACAACGACTCGCAGCTGCAGGGCACCTGCCAGATCAGCCCCAACTTCCGCGTCGGATCGGCGCGCCAGAGCACCGACGTGCGACTGGGCTGGAGCGCGGCGGACGACCAGTGGGGCGTGGCGCTCTACGGCACCAACGTGTTCGACAAGCGCTACGTCACGGGCGTCAACAACATCACCACCAGCGTGTTCGGCACCCCGTTCGCCAGCGTCACGCCGCCACGGATGTGGGGCGTCGAGCTGCGTGCGCGTTTCTGATCCGGCCGGCGGCGCCCGCCGTTTGCGTGCATGCTGCAGGACCTGCCCCGAGTAGCCCATGACCACCGACCACGTTTCCACGCTCACCGACAGCCTGCGGCAACTGCGCGCCGCGCAGCGGGCCCGGCCGATGCCCGACTGGCCCGCGCGCGCCGCCCGGTTGCGCGCGCTGCGGGCGCTGCTGCGCGAGAACCGCGAGCGCATGGTCGAGGCCATCCATGCCGATTTCGGCTGCCGTCCGCGCGAAGAGACCGAGCTGCTCGAGTTCTTTCCCAGCCTGTCGGCGATCCGCCACGCGCTGGCCCATGGCCGGCGCTGGATGAAGCCGCGCCGGCGGCTGGCGGACTGGCTGTTCCTGCCGGCGCGTACCGAGCTGCGGCCGCAGCCGCGCGGCGTGGTCGGCATCATCGTGCCGTGGAACTACCCGCTCTACCTGGCCGTCGGCCCGCTGGTCGACGCGCTGGTCGCCGGCAACCGCGCGATGGTCAAGATGAGCGAGTTCACCCCGCGCTTCTCGGCGCTGTTCGCCGAACTGGCAAGCCGGCATTTCAAGCCGGATGAAGTCGTGGTGGTCACCGGCGACGCCGAGGTGGCGCAGGCCTTCTCCGCGCTGCCGTTCGACCATCTGCTGTTCACCGGCTCCACCGCGGTCGGCCACCACGTGATGCGCGCGGCGGCGGCCAACCTCACCCCGGTGACGCTGGAGCTGGGCGGCAAGTCGCCGGCGATCATCGGCCCCGGCGCGCGGCTGGAACATGCGGTGGAACGCATCATCGTCGGCAAGCTGCTCAACGCCGGGCAGACCTGCATCGCGCCGGACTACGTGCTGCTGCCGCGCGCGCGCGTGGCCGAATTCATCGGGCTGGCCGGCGAGGCAGTGGCGCGGATGTATCCGCAGCTGCAGCGGAACGCGCAATACGCCAGCATTGTCTCCGATCGCCAGTACCAGCGCCTCGCGGCGCTGCGCGACGAAGCGCGGTCCGCCGGCGCGCACGTGCACGTGCTGGGCGAAGCCACGGAGGATCCGGCGCGCCGGCTGCTGCCGCCGCAATTGCTGACTGAAGTCGACGACGGCATGGCGGTGATGCGCGAGGAGATTTTCGGCCCCCTGCTGCCGCTCGTGCCTTACGACACGCTGGAGGAAGCGATCGACCACGTCGCCGCCCGCCCGCATCCGCTGGCGCTTTACCTGTTCGAGCACGACCGGGGCCGCATCGACCAGGTGTTGGCGCGCACCCATGCCGGCGGCGTCAGCGTCAACGACACGCTCTACCACATCGCCCAGCACGGCCTGCCGTTCGGCGGGGTGGGCGCCTCCGGCATGGGCGGCTATCACGGCGAGGCGGGCTTCCGCACGTTCTCGCACCTCAAGCCGGTGTTCCGCCAGGCGCGCTGGAACGGCGCCGGCCTGCTCAACCCGCCATACGGCGCACGCTTCCGGCGCCTGCTCGACCTGCTGCTGCGGCGCGGCTGAGCATCTCCCCGCGCAAAAAAAACTCCCCGCCGAAGCGGGGAGTTCCGTCGTGCCATTGCCGCGGGTGGAGCCTCAGAACTTGTACATCGCCGAGAAGCTCAGCAGGTTGCCGTAGTCGTCGAAGTTGCCGGTCAGCGTGTCGCCGGTGCTGTTGGTCAGCGAGACGTGCGCGTTGTTGACGAAGATGTGCGCGTACGAGGCGTTGATCTCGAAGTTTTCGCTCGCCTTGTAGCCGATGCCGACGGTGGCCATCTTGCGGGTGGAGTCCGGCACGCGCGGGCTGCGGGTTTCCTCGTAGGTCGGGCTCTTGTCGACCGCGAGGCCGGCGCGCAGGGTCAGCTTGTCGTTGACGTAGTAGTCCCCGCCGACCGAGGCGTATACGGTGTTGCGCCAGTTGTACGGCTCCGACGTCTGCGGCTGCGCGTTGCCGTAGTTCACCGTCAGGTTCTTGAACACGTCCCACTTGGTGTACGCCACGTCGGCGCCGAAGCCGTACTTCTCGGCCTGGTGCCAGTAGCTCGCGCTGGCCACGGCCGGCGTGGTGAAGTCGGCGGTGCCGGTGGTGTGCGAGAACGGCGGGATCGAGCTGGCCAGCGCCGGGTTGGCCAGCAGCAGGTCGTAGCCCGGCGTGGTGGTGAAGTTGCCGGTACCCTGCAGGCGATGGCTGATCTTGGCGCGGTAGTTCAGCGCCAGCTTGTCGTTCGGGGTCAGCTTCCAGAAGCCGCCCAGCTGCCAGCCGTAGCCCCAGTCGTCGCCCTTGATGCGGGCGTAGCCGTCCACGCCCGGAGGCGTGACCGCCGCCACGCCGGCCGCGGCAGCCTGGCCCTGCTGCACGGCCGCCTGGATCATCGCCGCACCCTGCGCCGGCGAAATCTGGCCCGCGGCGATGGCCGCCTGGATCTGCGCGACGCCGGCGGCGGTCTGCGCGCCGATGCCCTGCTGGATGCCCAGGCCCACGGCGTTGAAGTTGACCGCGCTGGTCAGCTCGGCGCTGGTCTTCTGCGCGATGAAGCTGGCGCCCAGGCTGAAGTTGTCGGTGACGTCGAACGATGCCGACAGCGTGGCGTCCAGCGACTGGAACTTGGACTTGATGCCGTGGTAACGGCCGACCCAGTCCTTGTCGTACTCGGTCTGGAAGCCGAACGGCACCGAGAAGCCGCCGCCCACGTGCACGCGGTCGCTGACCTGGGTGGCGAAGAACAACGCCGGCACCGGCAAGGTGGTGCCGGCATCGCCGCCATTGCCGCCGCTGATCGGGCGACCCAGCACGTCATGCGCGCTGCCGTCGAACTTGGCGCTGAAGTTGATGGCGGTGACGTCGGCCTGCAGGTAGGTGCCCTTCAGCTCGGACATCGCGGCCGGGTTGTTGACCACCACCGAGACGTCACCGCCGGCGGTAGCGGAACCCGCAAAGGCGCGGCCCAGGCCCTTGGCGCTGTTCTCCTTGAGCTGGAATGCACTGGCATCCGCGTTCACCGGCGCAACCAGGGCGCCCACGATCGCAATGCTCAGCGCGGCGAGCGCCAGTGGACGGGCAGCGCCCGTGAGGGTACGGAAAGACGTGTGCATCGCTGGCTCCTGCATGATATTGGGTCAACTCGGTTAAGTCGGGCAGACGGACAGGAAAATTCATACGTACGTTTGAACTTCCTGCGCTGGACTTTGCCCTCTCGGACAAGGCGTTGCAAGTGCGCTCGCAACAAGTTACTAACAAGTGAGCTCCGCCCGGCAAACAAACCCGCCCGCCGATCCGCCGGCCGGCGCTGCTACTCTCGCCTCCCCGGCGCTTGCTCCCGCCCCCACGGTGCTGCCATGCAATGCTTCGTCTACGCCAGCCTGTCCAAGGCTGACACTTACCTGTGGCTGGCCGAACGCGACGCGTTCGACGTACTGCCCGAGCCGCTGACGCTGATGTTGGGTGAACTGCGCTTCGTGATGGAGGTGCAACTGACGCTCCAACGCAAACTGCCGGTGGAGGACACTGGCCAAGTGCTGGAGCACCTGCGCACGCAAGGCTGGCATCTGCAATTGCCGCCGCAGGAAACGCTGGCCGCCGCCAACCACCCCGCCTACACGCACTCGCCGCGGGATGATCGGGACGAGTGAATCGCGCATCATGGCGTTCGCGTTAACGCCTGGTTACCGCCTGCACGGTCCACGATTTCTATACTGCCGCCATGACCCAGACCAAATCCCGCCGTCGCCCTCCCTTCCTGCATGCGCTGGCCTGGTTCATTCCCGGCTTGCTGGCCGTGGCACTGGCCAGCTTGACCACCCATCCGCTGACCCTGATCCCGCTGCTGCTGGCCAACGCGCTGACCATGGCGGCCATTTGCCACGCGATCGGTTTCGATCCGGAACCGAGCTTCGCGCGCACCGTGCTGCGCCGCGGCGCCGCGCACCTGGTGATGTTTACCGGCTACACCGTGCTGGTATTCGTGCTGGTGGCCTGGCCGATGCTGCAACTGAGCCACAGCCCCAGCCTCAGCGCCGCCCTGCTGCTGGCCGCCGCGCTGGTGCTGGCGCTGGTCTCGCTGTGGCGACTGTGGCCGGCGTTCGGGCTGGTGTTCGTGTGGGACGACGCCTACCCGCCGCAACGCGACGGTTCATGGATCTTCACCGCCACCCTGCGCAGCATGGCGTTCGGTCGGCACCTGTCGCGCGAGGAGCGCTTCTTCACCCACTTCGTGCCGGCCGCGCTGTGCCTGCTCGCGCTGGCCTTCAGTGCGATCGCGCTGACCGGGCTGGTCGGCATGCTGCCGGAGGAAATGCGCCTGGCGGCGCTGGCGATCTATGCGCTGGTGATCTTGCCGCTGGCCTGCCTGGTGATCGCCAACCGCACCCTGCGCGCGTTGCTGTGCGAACGCCACCCGCCGCGCCGACGCGCCGACGCGAATCCGCTGACCGCTGAATTGCCGCGACCGGTGCTGAGTGAACCGGAGCGCATCGCCGGCACACCCGAACAGGCGGCCGCCTTGCTCGCCGCCGCCCGCGCCGGCGACATCGAACGCGCGCTGGCGCTGCTGGAAGTGGGTGCTGCCTGCGACACTGTGCCGCCGCCGGGTGATCGCGACCAGCGCCCGGTGCTGATGCTGGCGGCGCTGCTGCCCGACACGCGGCTGCTGCGCGCGCTGATCGCCAGCGGCGCCGACGTCAATCGCGCCAGCGGCGGGCTCACCCCGCTGCTGGCGGCCACCCGCGACAGCTGGCACGGCCGCGCCGAAGCGGTGCTGATGCTGCTGGCCAACGGCGCCAGCCCGCTGGCCACCGATGCCGACGGCAACACCCCGCTGCACGGCGCCGTGCTCAGCGCCGACGCCGGCGTGGCGGCGATGCTGCTCGACGCAGCCGCGCCGATCGACGCGCTCAACCAGGCCGGCCTGAGCCCGCTGGCCACCGCCTGCCGTGCCGCCAACTGGCCGCTGGCGAAATTCCTGCTCGACCGCGGCGCCAAGCCGGCCCCGGCCGGCGGCGAACCGGCGCTGGTCGCCGCCGCCACCATCGCCGACGACGACCCCACCGGCGTTGCCCTGTTGCTCAAGCACCGCGCCGCCGTCAACGCACTCGACGCGCGCCAGCGGCACGCCTTGCTCGGCGCCGCCGCCGAAGGCCACGAGCGCATCGCCCGCGCACTGTGCGATGCCGGCGCCGACGTCAGGCTGGCCGACGAGCACGGCGTTACCGCGCTGATGGAAGCCGCGCGCGCCGGCGCCAGCGGCATCGTGCAGCGGCTGGCCGAGGCCAAGGCCAACGTGCTGGCCCGCGACCAGCACGGTCGCGACGCGCTGATCCTGGCCTGCCAGTCGCCGCATGCCGACGTCGCCACCGTCCGCGCCCTGCTCGAACTGGGTGCCGATGCCAAGGCCGCCGGCGGCGACGGCCGCAGCGCACTCGACCACGCCAGCGCCGCCGGGCGCTGGGATCTGGTCGCGCTGCTGGACCCGGACACCGCGCTGCCCGCCAACCTCAGCCACGATCTGCTGGACGAAGGCGCCGACACGCCGCAACACCTGCTCGACGCGCTGCGCTTCGGCCACTGGGCCACCGTCTCCGCCTTCGGCGAGCGGGTGCGCTCCTGGCCGCAAGCCGAGCTGGCCCGGCTCTATCTGGAACTGGCCACGCCCGGGCTGGGCGCGGCGCGGCGCTGGCTGCTGGACCACGGCCTCGCCGCCGAGGCCCGGCTGGAGGCACCGCGCATCGACGAGCCCGACACCGGCGAAGCGCCTACCCAGGCACCGCTGGGACGGCGCCTGTTCGACGCCCTGCTCGAACGCCTGCCCGATGCCACCGAAGCGGTCGACGATCTGATGCAGGCCGGCGCCAGCCCCGCCGGTTGCGGTCTGCTGGCCGCGGCCCTGGTGCGGCTCGAAGGTGCGGCCCAGGCCGCCGCGCTGCCGCTCGGCCTGCTCGAGCGCGGCGCCGACCCGTTCGGCACGGACGCGAACCAGCGCACGCCGCTGCACCTGGCCACCCGCCACGCGCACGGCGACCTGCTGCAGGCACTGCTGGCGCGCGGCTGCGATCCCAACGCCCGTGACGGGGAGCAGCGCACGCCGCTGTTCGCCGCGCTGGAACATGGCGCCGCCGCGCTGCCGCTGGTGCGCAGCCTGATCGCCCACGGCGCCGACCCGGAAGCGGCCGACACCCACGGCGAGACGCCGCTGGGGCTCGCGCTGGAGCATCCCGCGCTGGAGCGCTGGCTGGACTGGCGCGACTGGCCGCTGCCGCAGCGACCGCTGCGCGGCACCGACCTGCCTGCCGCCGCCGCGGTCGGTGCGCTGGCCGCGGTGCAGCGCCTGCTGGAGCTGGGCTTCGCCGTCGACACCCGCGACGAGCAGGGCGCCACCGCGCTGCTGCGCGCCTGCGGTGCCGGTCATCGTGACGTGGCCGCCTGCCTGCTCGACGCCGGTGCCGATCCCAGCCTTCCCGCGCACAGCGGCGTCACCGCCCTGGTCGCCGCGGTCAGCGCACGACGCGAAGCGCTGGTGGCCCTGCTGCTGCAGCGCGAGGTGGCCGTCAACCAGCGCCTGCCGAACGACGCCACCGCCCTGATGGTGGCCGCCGCGCTGGGCTACCCGGACATCGCCGAACAACTGCTGGCCGCCGGCGCCGACGTCAAGGCGGTGGACAGCTCCGGCCGCAACGCATTGCACGCCGCCGCCCAGTTCGGCTTTGAACACAACGACAGCCTGCGCACCCGCCGCCTGTTCGACGGCCTGCTCAAGCACGGCGCCGAGATCAATCACGCCGATCGCGAAGGCAAGACGCCGCTGTTGCTGCTGCTGGGCGCGCAACTGCCGCCGGGCAGCGACGGCGACGCCACCCACCTGGGCGCGCTGGTCCCGCCGCTGCTCGATGCCGGCGCGCACGTCGCGCATGCCGACCAGCGCGGCGTCACCGCGCTGCATGCCTGCGCCATGCACGCGCTGCTCGCCCCGGCCCGCGTGCTGCTCTCGCGTGGCGCCGACCGCCAGGCCACCGACGCCTTCGGCCGCACTGCCGCGGAAGTGGCTCGCCAACTCGGCTTCGTCGACATTGCCCACGAACTGAGCGCGCGCAGCAACCAGGCGATCCCCAGCGTGCGGCAGACGCTGCGGCAACCGGCGGAGTAGCCGCTGGCCGCGTCTATTCGGGACTGTCCGGCGCCACCGGCCCCTTCTCGCGCTGGCGCTCGGCAGTGCGCTCCGCATCGGCCTCGAACAGCCGCTGCAGGTCGACCAGTGCATCGCGGGTGCTCTGCATCAGCTTGGTCTCGTCGTCGTAGACCAGCGCCTGCTTCTGCAGCAGGTCCTCGTCGTAGCGGCGGAAGCGCTCGACACGATCGACCGCCAGCTCGTGCGACAGGCCCAGTGCCTCCAGCGTCTTGCGGGTCATCTTGAGGCTGGAATGGAAGGTCTCGCGCACCGGGTCGTCCACGCCCAGGTCGAGCAGGCGAAACACGTGCTGGCGGTTGCGCGCGCGGGCGACGATCTTCAGGTGCGGATACTGCCGCTTGACCAGGCGCGCGGTGCGCAGGTTCGCCTCCGGGTCGTCGGTGGCCAGCACGAAGACTTCCGCGGTGGCCGCGTGCGCCGCGCGCAGCAGTTCCGGCCGCGCCGGGTCGCCGAAGAACAGATTGATGCTGCCGAAACGGCGCGAGAAATCCACCTGGTCGGCGGAGTGCTCCAGCGCCACGAACGGAATGCCCTGCGCACGCAGCACGCGGGCGATGATCTGGCCGACGCGACCGAAGCCGGCGATGATCACCCGCGGCGGCGCCGTGTCGATGGTGTCGAACTCGCGCGACGGCTGGCGCGGGCGCAGGTCCAGCGCCTTCGCCGCCAACACCACCAGCAGCGGTGTCAGCGCCATGCTCAGGGCGATCACCAGCATCAGCAGGTCGCGTTGCGCGACGCTGAGCAGGCGTTGCTCGGTGGCCAGCCGCAACACCACGAAGGCGAACTCGCCGCCGGCGGCCAGCAGCACCAGCAGGCGCAGCGTGTCCGAGCGATTGAGCCCGCACAGCCAGCGTCCCAGCGGCCACAGCAAGACACTCTTCAGCGCCAGCAGCAGCGCCAGCAGGGTCAGCACCAGGCCGGGGCTATGCCACAGCAGCGACAGGTCCATCGACATGCCGACGCTGATGAAGAACAGCCCCAGCAGCAATCCCTTGAACGGCTCGATGTTCGATTCCATCTCGTGCCGGTATTCGGAATCGGCCAGCAGCACGCCGGCCAGAAATGCGCCCAGGGTGGCCGACAGGCCCGCCAGTTCCATCAGCCATGCCACGCCCATCACCACCAGCAAGGCGGTGGCGGTGGACACCTCGACCGAGTCGGCCTTGGCCACGAAACGGAACACCGCGCGCAACAGGTAGCGGCCGCCGACCACCACCCCGACGATCACCCCGATCGTGCGCAGCACGCCGAGCAGGTCCACATGCGAAGCCGAGGACGCCGCCAGCAGCGGCAAGGCGGCGATCAGCGGAATCGCCACCAGGTCCTGGAACAACAGCACGGCGAACACGTGCCGCCCGTAGGCCGAACCCGCCTCCTTGCGCTCGGCCAGGATCTGCAGGCCGAACGCGGTGGACGACAGCGCCAGGCTGCCGCCAACGACAAAAGCCGCCTTGCCGTTGAGGCCGAACAGCCAGTACGCGACCAGGCCGATCGCCAGGCCACTGGCCAGCACCTGCGCGATGCCGGTGCCGAACACCGAGCGCCGCATCACCCACAGCCGCTGCGGCGACAGCTCCAATCCGATCACGAACAGCATCAGCACCACGCCGAACTCGGCGATGTTCGCCACGCCCGAGGTGTCGTGGATCAGCCCCAGCAGCTGCGGCCCGATCGCCACGCCGGCCAGCAGATAGCCGAGCACCGCGCCGAGGCGAAAGCGCTTGGTCAGCGGCACCGCGATCACCGTGGCGAGCAGGAACACCAGGGCCGTCTGCAGCAGATGATGGCTGTCCACGCGTGATCGGGCTCCAGTCGGGAGTTTCGATTATTTCACGCAGCCGCTGCTCCCGCCGCCTACCTTCGTCACACCGCGGTCGACCGGCGCCCATTCACATCCGGCGAGCCAGAAAAACGCAGCAGCGTGTCGAAGAAGTTCCCGGTGAACGACCGGCTCAAAGCAAAGACAATTGCCCGCCGTCGTAATCACGTGTCACTTCGGCGCGACGGATCATCTGCTGCACTTCCGGAACGGCGTGGACAGGTACCAATTCCACCTCCGGGTGGGCCCGGGCAAACACGCGGAATATCTCGTCGGCAAATGCCTGCCCAATGGTGGTGACATCGCTGAAATCGAGCACCACGTGGCGGAACCTGTCCACGCGTTGCATCAGCCGTTTGGCCTGCGAACGGGAAATCAGGTTCTCATCGCCGACCTGGGCAAGGCGAACCGGAACCACGGTTTTCGCAAACGCGTACTCGTCCGGACCACTGGAAAATTCGTCGAACACCTGCTTGACGGTACGCACGGACCCCGTGGATATGCCCATGGATACGACGGTGCCCTCCTTCGGCATGCCGTCGACATCGAACAACACGTCCTTGCCATGTCCTTCCTCATGGGAGAACACCAGTCCTCCGGACATGATCTGGAAGCGATCGAACATCCGCGAGGTGAAGAACACGCCTTCGCCCGAGTGATTTCGCGGATCCGTGGTGAACTTGCCTTTGGACAACTCCAGCAGCGCCAGGCGTTCGTCCGGCAACTCCAGGGCACGCGCGATTTTCCGGAAAATGCCGACACCATCATCGGCGATCATCATCAACAGCTCGTTATCACGCAATTCCATGTGCACTCCGACGTGCGTGGCCTCGGAGTGGTCAATGGCGTTGTTGATCATTTCCGTTGCACCGTGGTGGGCGATGTCCAGCACGGTGCGCGGCACGTCCCGCAACAAGGGTGACAATTGCGCCGACCAGAGGGTGTCCTCGGTCAGGCCCTCCCGTGGGTATCGCTGCCAAAACCGGCGGTTGTGGCCCATCGTGTAGACGGGTCGGGTCGTCCCGTCCTTGCGCAGGTAGCCCTCGGCCACCAGCTTGCGAACCTGAATGCTGACCCTCGCACCCGATAGACCCAGCTGGGCCGCCACCATGCCGACCAGGTCGCGCGGATGTGTGGCCACTGCTTGCAGCAGGGCGGCATCTATTTCGGCGGAACGACTGGGGCGAGCCATTTCCGGATTCTAAAGTTATGCCACCCTATTTGCTAGTTAAAGGGCGACTACTTGAAAGTCAAAGGGCCTGCTTGCGCAGGCCCTCCAACACTTGACGCTCTAAACGGCCTACTTCTTCGTTGCGTCCTTCAGGCCGCGGTTTTCCAGCATCGGCTCGATGCTCGGGTCCTGGCCGCGCCAGTCCCTGTACATCTTGGCCAGGTCCTCGGTGTTGCCGCGCGAGAGCACCATCTTGCGGAAGCGGTCGCCGTTGGCGCGGGTAAGGCCGCCGTTGTCCTTGAACCCGATGAAGGCGTCGTCGGCCAGCATCTGCGTCCACAGGTAGGCGTAGTAGCCGGCGGCGTAGCCGTTGCCCCAGATGTGCTGGAAATAGCTGGAGCGGTAGCGCGGCGGCACGTAGCTCAAGTCCACGCCGTCCTTCTTCAGCGCGGCGGCCTCGAACTTGTCTGCGTCCTGCACCGGTGCGTCGGCGCCAAGCATGTGCCAGTTCATGTCGAGCATCGCCGCGGCGACCAACTCGGTCATGTTGTAACCCATGTTGAACTTGCCGGCCTTCTTCATCTTGTCGACCAGCGCCTGCGGCATCGGCGCGCCGGTCTTGTAGTTCTTGGCGTAGTTGGCGAACACCTTGGGGTTGGTCGCCCAGTGCTCGTTGAACTGCGACGGGAACTCGACGAAGTCGCGCGCGGTGTTGGTGCCGGACAGGGTGGGGTATTGCTCGTCGGCGAGCATGCCGTGCAACGCGTGGCCGAACTCGTGGAACATGGTGATCACGTCATCGAACGACAGCAGCGCCGGCTGGCCCGCGGCCGGCTTGGTGAAGTTGGCGACGTTGTAGATCACCGGCTTGGTGTCCATCAGCTTCGACTGGCCGACGAAGTTGTCCATCCAGGCGCCGCCGCCCTTGTTGTCGCGCTTGAAGTAGTCGCAGTAGAACAGCGCCATCGACTTGCCGTCGGCGTCGAACACCTCGAACACGCGCACGTCCGGCTGGTACACCGGAATGTCCTTGCGCTCCTTGAAAGTCAGCCCGTAGAGCTGGTTGGCGGCGTAGAACACGCCGTTCTTGAGCACGTTGTCCAGCTCGAAGTAAGGCTTGATCTGGTTTTCGTCGAGGTCGTACTTCGCCTTGCGCACCTGCTCGGCGTAGTGGTTCCAGTCCCACGGCTGCAGCTTGAAGCCGGGCTGCCCGGCGGCCTTCTGGTCCTGGTCGATCTGCGCCTGGATGTCGGCGGCCTCGCGCGTGGCACGCGCCACCGCAGCCGGCGCCAGCTTCTGCATGAAGCCCATCGCGGTGGCCGGTGTCTTGGCCATCTGGTCTTCCAGCTTCCACGCGGCGTAGTTCGGATAGCCGAGCAATGCGGCCTCCTGCGCGCGCAATTGCGCCAGCCGCTCGATCGTCTTGCGGGTGTCGTTGGCGTCGTTCTGCTCGGCGCGGTTCCACGACGCCTCGAACAGCTGCTGGCGGGTGGCACGGTCGGTCAGATCCTGCAGCTCGGGCTGCTGGGTGGTGTTCTGCAGCGGCAACACGTACTTGCCGTCCTGCTTGCGATCGGCCGCGGCGCGACTGGCGGCGGCGATTTCCGCATCGCTCAGGCCGGCCAGCTTGCTCTTGTCGCCGATCACCGGCGCGGCGTCCTTGGTGGCCGCCAGCAGCTTGTTGGTGAACGCGGTGCTGAGGCTGGACTCCTCCTTGTTCATCGCCTTCAGCTTGGTCTTGTCGGCGTCGGACAGCTTGGCGCCGGCATGCACGAAGTTGTCGTAGACCACCTGGACCAGGCGCGCGGATTCCGGATCGAGCTTCAGCGTGTCGCGCTGGTCGTGGACCGCCGCGATGCGCTTGAACAACTTGTCGTTGAGATAGATCGCGTCCTGGTGGGCGGCCAGCCTGGGCGCCTCTTCCTCCTGCACTTTCTGCAGGGTCGGGTTGGTATTCGCCGCGGTGACGCCGTTGAAGACCGCCATCACGCGATCGAGCATCACGCCGGTTTTCTCCAGCGCCACGTAGGTGTTCTCGAACGTGGCCGGCTCGGGGTTGTCGGCGATCTTCTGCACCTCGGCCAGTTGCCGCTTCATGCCCTCCTCGATCGCCGGCTGGTAGTCGGCGTCGGTGATCTTGTCGAACGGCGGCGCCTGGAACGGCAGCGTGCTGGCCTGGAAGAACGGGTTGCTGGTCATGGCATCGGCCGGGGCGGTGACGGAAGCGCTCGCTGTCGACGTGGGCGCAGGCGCGGGCGTGGCATCGGCGCCACCCGGCGATTGCGAGCAGGCGGCGAGGGCGATCGTGGTGGCAATCACGAGCAGGCGGAGTCGAAGCATCAGGTTCCCCAACGTTGGGTGTCCGCGGCGGGACGGGATGGAAATGCAGTCCCCGACTTTACCCATACGGCCGCCGCTTTCCAAACGTTCGCAGGAAACTGCGGACCGCGGATCAGCGAAGCGCCATCACGCCACGCGCAGGTCGCGCAGCTGCCAGCCGCCGCCGATCAGCAGGAACAGCCGATGGCGCAGCACGCTCATCGGCAGGTCGGTGGTCAGCTCCACGTCGGTGCGCAGGTCGGCGACTTTCGCCGTCACCTCGGCGGCCGGATCGGTGTTGCCGAGGCTGGCGTCCACCGCATCCGGGTCGGGCTGCGCCGCGCGCCAGCGCTGGAACAGCTCATCGCTGCGCAAGGCGTGCTGCAGCGCGCCGGCGAAATCATTCGGGCCGGCACCGGCGTAGCTGAAACGCGGGTCCTCGCCGCGGGCGTGGCCGAGGTCGGCGATCGAGAGGTAGTAGCGGTTGCGGGGCATGGCCATTCCCGAAACGGGTCTGCAGCCATTCAAGCACGCACGCCGGTACGCCGGACGTGAAGGTCAGCCGAGCGCCGCCACGGCGGCGTGCAAGCGTCCGGCCGCCTGCGCCGGCGGCATGCCGTGCGGCAGCACGCCCAGGCACGGCGCCGGCAGCAGCTCGCCCAGCGTGGCCAGGTTCTCGGCTTGCGCTTCCATCGCCGGGTCGATGTGGTTGCCGATCCAGCCGATCAGGCGGCAGCCGTCGGCGACGATCGCGCGCGCGCTGAGCTGGGCGTGGTTGAGGCAGCCCAGGCGCAGGCCGACCACCAGGATCACCGGCAACTGCCATTGCCTGGCGATGTCCGAGGCGAACAGCTTGGGCGCCAGCGGCACCAGCCAGCCGCCGACGCCTTCGACCACCACGCGCTGGTGTTCGCTGCGCAGTTGTTCGAAGGCGGCGCGCATCGGCGCCAGCGTGACCTGCCGGTGCTCGCGCGCGGCCGCCAGATGCGGCGACAGCGGATCGCGCAACGCCACCGGGTTGATCCGCTCGTAGGCCAGCGCGGGATCGCTGCCTGCCGCCTGCAGGGCCAGCGCGTCGTCGTTGCGCAGGCCATCGGGCGTCGCCGCGCAACCGCTGGCCACCGGTTTCATGCCGCAACTGCGGTGACCGGCATCGCGCAGGGCGTGCAGCAAGGTGCAGGAAGCATGGGTCTTGCCGATGCCGGTGTCGGTGCCGGCGATGAATACCGCGGCGTGGCGGGAGTCTGTCATCGGGATGTCCGTGGCGAGGGCGCGCATAATACGCCTTTGCCGCCGGATGACTTCGCATGTTCGAGCTCGAGACCCCCACCTTCGCCAGCAAGCAGGAGCACTATGAGCACCTGGTGCAGCAGGCGCGCGGCCTGCTGCAGGGCGAGCCGGACCTGATCGCCAACGCGGCCAATTTCAGCGCGCTGGTCTACCACGGCCTGCCGCAATTGAACTGGGCCGGGTTCTACCTGTTCGACGGCACCGAGCTGGTGGTCGGCCCGTTCCAGGGCAAGCCGGCATGCATCCGCATCGCGCTCGGCCGTGGCGTCTGCGGCACCGCCGCGAGCGAGCGCCAGACCCAGCTGGTGCGCGACGTCAGCACGCACCCCAACCACATCTACTGCGACTCGGCCTCGCAATCGGAGATCGTGGTGCCGCTGGTTCGCCGCGATGGTTCGCTGCTCGGCGTGTGGGACGTCGACAGCCCGGTGACCGATCGCTTCGACGAGGACGACCGCGCCGGCATGGAAGCGCTGTGCGCGGTGTTCATGGATGTCGTCACGCCCTGATCGGTTCGCGATGACCCGGCGCGCGTGACCGCCCGCCGGGCGCGGTCGCGCGCCGCTTGCCCGCCCGTCGTCATGGCGCTCAAGCGCAATCCCCCCGTGCCGCTAACGATGAGGGGCCCGGCGATTTGCCGAATCCCGGCGTTGCCGCTCGGTGCGCCTCGCGAACACTCCACCCGTAGCCATGAACAAGAGACTGCCCACGCCAAGCGCCGGGTTCACGCTGGTCGAGATGATGATTGCAGTCATCATCATGGGGCTGCTCGTCGCCATGGCGATGCCGATCTATGCGCGGTACGGCAACCGCGTCAAGGCGAATGACGTCGCCGCCTTCATGACCACCACCTCGCTGGCGCTGGAGACCTACCACGCCCAGTCGGGGACCTATCCCGCCACTCTGGCCGAGATCGGCATCAGCGAACCGGCGCTCGATCCATGGGGCAACCCGTACCGGTATCTGCCGATCGACACCGACCCGCCGCCCAAAACGGGCCAGGTCCGCCGCGACCGGAACATGAATCCGATCAACACCGACTTCGACCTGTACAGCACCGGACCGGATGGCCGTACGCAGACCCAGTTGACCGGACGCTTCGCGCGCGACGACATCGTGCGCGCGGGCAACGGCAGTTACATCGGCACGGCGCAGGATTTCTAGGCGCGACGATGCGCATTTACCTGCCCGGCAAGGTCAGTCGACGCCTCACCCTGCAGTTTCTCCTGGCCGCACTGATCCCCATGAGCGGCATGGCCTGGTACGTCTACCACGAGGTCAGCGCGCTGCTGCTGGACTCGGCGTACCAGCAACTTCGGGCCGACAGCAAATCGTTCGGCATGAGCCTGATCGAGCTGCTCAACGCCCGCGCGAGCGACCTTCGAAAGCTTCCCGCCGAGCACATCGGCGACGCATCGGCGGCAGCGAAACTCGGTTTCAGCGCGACCTCGCTGCAGCCCTCGCGCGACTTGACGGCGCCACAG
The DNA here is from genome assembly GCF_052978425.1 of Rhodanobacter sp. UC4437_H4. Lineage (NCBI taxonomy): Bacteria > Pseudomonadati > Pseudomonadota > Gammaproteobacteria > Lysobacterales > Rhodanobacteraceae > Rhodanobacter > Rhodanobacter sp. UC4437_H4. Next base: position 2,795,142 of record NZ_CM129673.1, on the reverse strand, counting down.
CAGGCCCGCCTGGCGCGCGGCAAGAGCATCCTGCGAATGGCCGCCGGCCACCCCGTGCAATTGCTGGTTCCGTCCGCGTCCCGCAGCCAAGTCCTGGTGGGCGAGATCGCGACCGCTCCGCTGTGGCGCAACGACTCCGCACCCGAGCGCTACTGCATCCTCGATGCCGACTACGTCGCCCTGTTCTGCACGCCCGGCCTCGCCCCGCTGGACCGGCACATGCTGGAGTCGGCGCTCGGCAACGGCACCGGCGGCACCGTGCCATGGCATGCCTCGGGCGAGGACCTGCTGGTGGGGCTGTGGCGGCTCAAGTTTCTGCCCGCGCTCGACAGCCCGGGCTTCGTCGTCATGCAGGCCACCTCGCGAGCCGACGCGCTGCGCCGGCTGGAGGATTTCCGCCATCTGTTTCCGATCATCGTGCTGCTGGCGCTGGCCGTCGCCGCGGCGCTCGCCATGCGCCAGATTCGCCACCAGATGAAGCCGCTCGACCAGCTGACCGGACTCACCCGCCGCCTCGCGGCCGGCGACCTGACGGCGCGCCTGCAACTGGCCGGCAACGACGAGTTCGCCGAACTGGGGCGCACGTTCAACGACATGGCGATGAACCTGGAATCGCGGTTCCACATGCTCGCCCTGCTGAGCGACCTCGACCGCGCCATCATCAGCGCCTCGCGCATGGAGCATGTCGCCAGCGAGGTGCTCGGCCACATCCGCAAGGCCATCCCCAGCGACGGCGCCGGCCTGCTGGTGCGCGACGGCGAGGCGGGCTACTACCTGCTGACGCGCGACTCCGCGCACGCGGGCGGTTGCCTGCGCACGGCCACCGCCAGGTTCGGGCTCGACGCGCTGAGCCACGCGCAACCGGCATGCATCCTGTCACCAGCGCATCTGCCGGAGGAGTTCCTGCGACGGCTCGGCTCTGCGCTGCCCGCGCACCTGCTTGCGTTCCCGATCCGCCATGACGACTGCCTGCATCAGGTGCTGCTGCTGGCATACCTGGACTTGCCCGAGCCGATCGACACCGCCGTCCGGGGTGGCCGGGCACTTGCCGACCGCATCGGCATCGCGCTGTCCAGCCTGGCGCAGGAGGAAAGACTCCATCACCAGGCCCATTACGATGCACTGACCGACCTGCCGAACCGGGTGCTGCTGCGCGAGCGCTGCGAACAGGCCATCGAGCGGGCGCAACGCGAGCAGACCGCCGCCGCGCTGATCCTGATCGACCTGGACAACTTCAAGCAGGTCAACGACACGCTCGGCCACGCCAGTGGTGACCAGCTCCTGCTCCAGTGTGCGACGAGCCTCCGGCAGCAGTTGCATCCGGACGACGTGCTGGCCCGCCTGGGCGGCGACGAGTTCGTCGTGCTGGTGCAGGATCTGGTGCGCGGCGAGGAACACGCGACGCTCGACCGCCGGCTGCGTGACTTGCGCGCCGCCTTGGCCGAACCGATCACCGTGAGCGAACACCAGATCAACACGCCCGCCAGCATGGGGATCGCGTTGTACCCGGCGAACGCCAGCCAGTTCGATGAACTGCTGCAGATGGCGGACGCCGCCATGTACAAGTCCAAGCGCGGACAGCCGGGCGGCTTCCAGTTTTACTCGAGCGAGTTCACCCGCACCTCGAAAATCCATTTCGACCTGACCCAGGAACTGCGCAAGGCGGTCGAGAGAAGCGAACTGGTGCTGCACTACCAACCGAAGATCGACGCCCGCACGCGACGGATCGTCGGCGCCGAAGCGCTGGTCCGCTGGCTGTCGCCCACGCGCGGCCTGGTCCTGCCGGCCACCTTCGTGCACCTGCTCGATGAAATGGGCCTGGGCGCATGGCTGGGCGAGTGGGTGCTCGATCGGGCCTGCGCGCAGATGCGGCAATGGCAGGACGACAACCTGGCGGCGATCCCGGTCTCGATCAACATGTCGCCGGTGCAATTCGAACGGACGTCCGTCGTGGAGCGGGTGCAGGCCGCCCTGGGGCGCTACCGGCTCGACGTCGACCGGCTGGAGATCGAGATACTGGAGGCGACCGCCGTCAACGACTCGCACAAGGTGCGGGAATCCCTCGTGGCGTTGCGCGCCGCGGGCATCGGCGTCGCGCTCGACGATTTCGGCACCGGTTACTCCTCGCTGGTCTACCTGACCCGCATCCCGGCCAACGTGCTCAAACTCGACCAGGCCTTCATCCGCGGGCTTTCCGGCGATCCGCGCCAGCAGGAAATCGTCAGGCACATCATCGCGCTGGCCAAGACGCTGGCTTACAGCGTGGTGGCGGAAGGCGTCGAGGAAGAAACCCAGCTCGCGCTGCTCGTCGCCATGGGCTGCGACTACATCCAGGGCTACCTGATCGGTCGCCCGCTGCCACCGGACGAATTCGCCGAGCGCTGGCTGCGCTGACGGCGGCCCCTGCGGGAGCGCCGGCGCGCCGCAGGTCAGGTCGCCGCGCGCGGCTGTCGCAGCAGGTTCGCCACCGCCTCGCGCGCTTCGTCCACGCCGGTGCCGGCGGAGGAGGAAAACACCTGCGCGCTGGCGTGCAGCCCCTCGGCGGCAAATTGCTTGCGCAGGGCGGCCAGCGCCTGCGTGCCGGCACCCCGCGAGAGCTTGTCGGCCTTGGTCAGCAGCACGTGGCAGGGCAGGCCGGTGTCGGCGCAGAACTGCAGCATCAGGCGGTCGAACTCCTTCAGCGGATGGCGGATGTCGACGATCAGCACCAGGCCGCGCAGGCTGCGGCGACGGTGCAGGTAGGCGTCGATCTCCTGCTTCCAGTGTTCGCGCATGTCCAGCGGCACCTTGGCGTAGCCGTAGCCGGGCAGGTCGACCAGGCGCCGGTCGGCGCCGGCTTCCACCGGCGCCGCGGCGGCCTCGCGCGGCGACGGCAGGCTGAAGGCGACCATCTGCTGGGTGCGCCCGGGCGTCTTGGACGTGCGCGCCAGACCCTTGTGATTGGTCAGCGCATTGAGCGCGCTGGACTTGCCGGCGTTGGAGCGGCCGGCGAACGCCACCTCGGCGCCCTCGTCGGCGGGCAACTGGCTGAGGCGGTGCGCGGCGAGCATGAACTGCGCGCCCTGGAGGGGATTCGGCATGGGAGCGGTTTGACCAAGGTAGGATGGCACGGGATAATTCTGCGGTTTCTGCCCACCGCTTCGTTCCGGTGCGCCGTCGGCAGTGTTCGCAAGTCTCTCGGGAGTCAAGTGTATGAGTTTTCGCTCCGCTGGTTTTCGGCCCGCCGCGTTCGGGTCCGCCCTGGCTCTCGCGCTGGCGCTCTCCACTACGGCCGTGATGGCCCAGGAGGCGCCGGCTCCCGCCGCCGCCGCGAGCGCCCCGGCGCCGGCAGCAGCGCCGGCCAGCGTGGCCGAAGCGGCGGTCAAGCCGGGCGACGCCGCCGCCGGCCAGGCCAAGGCCGCGGTCTGCGGCGCCTGCCACGGCATGGACGGCAACTCCGCCGATGCGCAGTACCCCAAACTGGCCGGGCAGAGCGAGCAGTACATCGTGCGCCAGCTGACCGATTTCAAATCCGGCCAGCGCCAGAACCCGATCATGCTGGGCATGGCCACGCCGCTGTCGGTGCAGGACATGCACGACCTCGGCGCCTATTTCGCCAGCCAGAGCTCGCGCCCCGGCGTGGCCGACCAGGCGCTGGTCGAGCAGGGTGAAACGTTGTTCCGCCAGGGTGACAGCACGCGCGGCATCCCGGCCTGCATGGCCTGCCACAGCATCGACGGCCGCGGCAACCCCGGCGCGATGTATCCGCAGCTGGCCGGCCAGCATGCGCAGTACGTGGAGGCCACGCTGAAGGCATGGCACGACGGCGCCAGCTGGGGCACCGATACCCGCTCGCAGATCATGCCCGCGATCGCCGCCAAGCTGGACGCCAGGGACATCGCCGCGCTGGCCAGCTACATCGAAGGCCTGCACCCCGCCGAGAGCAAGCCTGCGGCGGCCGCCACGCCCTGACCGCCCGCGCGGCGCGTCTCCCGTTTCACCGATTCGAGGTGGTCATGTTCAAGCGTCTTCCGATCCTGTGCGCCGCCCTGCTCGCGCTTGCCGCCTGCAGCCATGACAAGGGCGAACCGGCCGCCACGCCGGCCCCCGCCAGCACGGCAGCCGCGACCTCGGTGACGCCGGCCGCCCCGGCCAGCACGCCGGCGCCCGCCAGCACGGCAGCCACCGCCACGGCCACGCCCGCCGGCGACGACAACAGCGCGCCCGCGCCCGCCGAAAGCGCCGCGACCGCCGCCGCCCCGGCCGTGCCCTTCGTCGACAACGGCAAGTGGGTCGAGGGCAAGAACTACTTCCTGATCGACCCGCCGCAGCCGACCAGCCACCCCGGCAAGGTCGAGGTGACCGAGGTGTTCTCCTTCGGCTGTCCGGCCTGCAACGCGTTCCACACCACCGCCGACCAGATCCGCAAGAGCCTGCCCGCCGGCGCGGTGATGAATTACCTGCCCGCGGCGTTCCGCCCGGACGAGAACTGGGTGGTCTACCAGCGCGCGTACTACGCCGCGCAGGCGCTGGGCCTGGCCGAGAAGAGCTACGACGCGATGTTCGACGGCACGTTCAAGACCGGCGAAATTTCCACCTACGACCTCAAGGGCAGCGGGCTGAAGCCGAAGGAGGCCTGGCCCACGATCGAGGACATCGCGCAGTTCTACGCGCAGAAATTCGGTGCGGACCCGAAGGAATTCGTCGCCGTCGCCAACTCGTTCTCGGTCAACACCAAGATGAAGCGCGCCGACGACCTGATCAAGGCGTACGGCATCGACGGCACGCCCTCGATGGTCGTCAACGGCAAGTACCGCTACGGGCCGAGCACGGCCGGCGGCTATGCGCAGACGATCGAGCTGACCCAGTGGCTGGTCGCCAAGGAACAGGCCGGCAAGTAAGCCGCCGGCGCCATCCGCGTGGAGAACGACCCGATGTTCAAGCGATACGCCCGCCTGCCCGTCCTGGCCTTGCTCGCCAGCCTGCTGCTGGCCAGCGCCTGCACCGCGCAGCCCAGCGACCCGGCGCCGTACGCGGAGGGCACCGACTACGTCACCCTGCCCGCCCCGCACCAGCGCTACAGCAGCGAGGGCAAGGTCGAGCTGGTCGAGGTGTTCTCCTACGGCTGCATCCACTGCGCGGAGTTCGCGCCGGATGCCGAGAAGCTGCGCAAGGAGCTGCCGGCCGGGGTCGAGTTCAAGCTGCTGCCGGCGCCGTTCAACCAGCAATGGGTGCCGTTCGCGCGGGCCTATTACGCGGCCAGGCAGCTGGGCGTGGTCGAGCGCACCCACCTGCAGCTGTTCGTGGCCAAGTTCGGCGAGCATTACCCGATCAACTCGATGGACGAGCTGGCCGATTTCTACGCCCGCGAAGGGGTCAACCGCGACGAGTTCATGCGCATCGCGATGGCGCCGGAAACCACCGAGAAGATGAAGCGCGACCTCGACCTGCTGCGCACCTGGCAAGTCGACGGCACGCCGACCCTGGTGGTCGACGGCAAATACGTCGTTGCCACGGTGCGCTCGCACGAGCACATGCTGGCGGTGGCGCTGTGGCTGGCCAAGCGCGAACTGGCCGGCAAGTAGCTCCCGCCAGGCGGCCCTGCGCGGCGGCGGATCGCGCCGCCATCGTCGCGTTCACGCGGCGGCGCGCATGCTGCAGCTCAGGCGGGTGGCCAGGCCGGCTGCTGAAGGCATCCGCTCCCCTCTTCTGCCGCGTGCTGCCATGAACCGTGCCGCCACCCCTGCCACCGCACCTGCCGAGCGTCGCCTGCGCCTGCTCAGCTGCAACATCCTGGCCGGCGCCAGCGTGGCACATTACCGCGACTACCTGACCCGCAGCCTCAACGCGGTGCTGCCCGGCCGCAGCAAGATGGACAACCTCGACCGCCTGGCCGAGGTGCTGGCCGGCTTCGACGTGATCGGCCTGCAGGAAGCCGACGCCGGCAGCCTGCGCTCGGGCTTCCTCAACCAGACCCGTTACCTCGCCGAGACCTCCGGCCTGCCGTTCTGGAGCCACCAGCCCAACCGGCCGGTGGCGCGGCTGGCGCATTCGGCCAACGGCCTGATCAGCCGGCTCGAACCGACCTCAGTGATGGATTACCCGCTGCCCAGCCGCATCCCCGGCCGCGGCGCGCTGCTGGCGCAGTTCGGCGAAGGCGAAGACGCGCTGGCGGTGATGATTGCCCATCTTTCGCTGAGCGCCCCGGCGCGCGCGCGCCAGCTCGGTTTCATCGCCGAGCTGCTGCAGGATTTCCGCCACGCCGTGCTGATGGGCGACCTCAACACCGAACCGGGCAGCGCGGAGATGCGCCAGCTGTTCAACAAGAGCAGCCTGCAGCCGCCGGCGCAGCCCACGCCCACCTTTCCCAGCTGGAAGCCGCGGCGGGCGCTGGACCACATCCTCACCTCCGAGGCGATCCAGCTGGAGAAAACCTGGACGCTGCCGCAGGCGTTCTCCGACCACCTGCCGGTGGCCGCGGAAATCCGCCTGCCCGCCGGCGTCGGCGGCCGCAGCACGAAGCGGAAGCACCGATGACCTCGCTGCCGTGGCGCGCGGCGGCATGGTGGCTGGCGCTGCTGGCAGTGGGCCTGGGCGCCACGGCGCTGCGCTTCGGGCTGATCGAATCCAGCGCGATCGGGCAGCTCTGCGGCAGCGGCCACGGCCCCGCGTGGTGCACGCTGCGCACGTGGCTGGTGCTCGGCTTCCTGCATCACGTCTACGGCACGCTCGCGCTCATCGCGCTGCTGCCGGCGTGGTTGTTGCGGCGCCTGGCGCTGGCCTGGCTGGCCGCGGCGCTGGGCGTGTTCGCCATGCAGTTGTACGGCGCCGAGGCCGGCGCGCTGGCCTTGCTACTGGGCAGCCTGCGCCTGCTGCGCCTGCAGGCGGACGCCCGCGCGCCACGCATGCCAGACCGGCCAGGCAAGCAGCAGGTTCAGCACCAGCCATGACCACGCGGTCGGGTTGAGCCCGGCCTCCTGCGCGACCACGACCACGCCCAGCAGCGGCAGGCACGCGGCAAGGAAGCGCTGTTCCAGCGTGGGCCGCGCCCGCTCGCTCGCGCGGGACAGCCACCCCGCCAGTGCATGGCCCACGCACGGCAGCGCGAACAGGCCCAGCGGAAAATCGCGATAGCGCCCGTCGACCACCAGCAGCAGGCCGTAATACGCCAGCGCGAACAGCCACAGCGTGCGCCAGCCGCCGGGGCCACCCGGCCGCGGCGTGCCGGCCAGTCGCCCGGCAATCCAGCGCGCCAGCCGCAGCGCGGTGAACACGGCCAGCACGCAGGCGGCCAGCGAGATCGTCCACTCCCACGGGTTGCGGCAGGCAAACCACATCTGCCGGCACTGCCAGGCGACGGCGCCGCCGCTGGCCACGCCGGCCAGGCCCAGCGCCAGCCGTTCGCGCCAGCCGCTCCGGCGACGTCGCCATGCGCCGGCCAGCGCGAAGATCACGCCACCGAGCGCCGCGGCCAGCCAGCCCAGCCACCAGCGCGCCATCTCGACCACCGGCCCGGTCATCGCGAATTTTGGCTGCGCCTGCGCGTCGAAAATGCCCCAGTAGCCGCCCACCGTGCCTTCCTGCGTGCGCTTCCACGGCTGGTCGAACGCCTCGATCACGTTGTACGGCAGGCCGGTTTCCTCCGCGTAGCGCAGGAAGTCGCGCAGGTAGCGCGCCTCGTCCACCACGCTGGCGCTGGCCGCCTGGCGCGGGCGGCCGGCGCTGGGCCAGCCGGTCTCGCCGATCATCACGCGCCGCCCCGGAAACGCCGCGCCCACCTTCGCGTACACCGCCGCCACGTGCTGCACCGCCCGCTCCGGCGGCACCGGCTGGTCTTCCCAGTACGGCAGGATGTGGATGGTGAGGTAATCCACGGAGGCAGCCAGCTCGGGATGGCGCAACCAGAACTCCCACACGTCGGCATAGGTCACCGGCTCGGGCACCGCCTCGCGCACACGCGCCAAATCGGCCGCCAGCTGCGCCGACGACAGCTCGCCGCGCAGCAGCACCTCGTTGCCGACGATCACCGCACGCACCACGTCCGGGTAGGCGCGCGCCGTGGCGATGCCGAGGCGGATCTGTTCGGCATTGGCCTCGGGATCATGTCCCAGCCAGATGCCCAGCAGCACCTTCATGCCGTAGCGCCGGGCGATCCGCGGTACCGCGCTGAGGCCCTGCCCCTGCGAGTAGGTGCGCACGCAATCGAAGCGCTGCGACAGCGCGCGCAAGTCCGCGTCGACGCGCTCGGCGCTGACGAAGGCCGAGGCATCCAGCGGCGACTCGCCCGCCAGCCGGAACGGTGCATACGACACGCAGGCGATGCGCGAGGTGGGCGCATCGGGCAACGCCACCGGCCGGCCGATCGCCCACCAGCCGTACAGCGATGCCAGGGCTGCCAGCAGCAAGGCCAGCCACGCCAGAGGCTCCCGACGGACAACAGGCGCAGCTTCGGATGACATGCGGCAAACCGTGGATGGCGACGAATCAGCGTGCCAGCTTAGCAGGGCGCGCCATGTGTTCACCCGGTCCACACAAGCGGCCGCGGGCGTTCCACTACACTGCAGGCAGATCGAATCGCGGAGTACGCATGCCTGCTTTCACCTCTCCCCGGCTGGCACGCGCGGGCGGCCTGCTGCTGGCCGGTGCCTGCCTGTTCATCGGCCTTGCGCAGGCCACCGAGCCGACGCCGGCGCAACGCGCCACGTTCAAGCAGGCCTATGCGGCGGCCCAGCAGGGCGACGACTGGCGCGCGCTCGCCGGCACGCTGCACGACTACCCGCTGTATCCCTACCTGCAGGCGGCGGCGCTGGAGCACGACATCCGCACCGTCGACCGCGCCACCGTCGAGGCCTACCTCGCGCAGTATCCGGACTGGCTGCCCGCCGCCGACCTGCGCCGCAGCTTCCTGCGCGAGCTGGCGCGGCGGCAGGATTGGAGCGGTTTTCTCGCCCTGTACCAGGCGGGCCTTGGCGACACGCTGAGCTGCGACGCGCTGCAAGCCAGGCTCGCGCAAGGTGCCACGCTGGATTTCGATCGCGATCTCGCCGCGCTGTGGTCGCAGCCGAACCTGCCCGACGCCTGCGACCCGGTGCTCGATGCCGCGCAGCGCCAGGGCCTGCTCACCGCCGCAAGGTTGTGGACGCGCATCGACCGCGCCGCCGACGCCGGGCAGGCCGGCACCATCGCCAGCCTGGCGAGCTGGTTGCCCGCCGCCCAGCAGGCCGACGCGCAGCAGCTGGCGCTGGCCTTGCGCGACCCGGCCGCGGCGCTGGCCAAGGCCCTGCAGTGGAGCGACACGCCGCGCGCGCGGCAGGCCGCGACGCTGGCGCTGGTGCGACAGGCGCGGCGCGACGTGGACCGCGCCGACGACGCGTGGCGGCAGTTGCAGCCGCATTTGACGTTCGACACCGCGCAGCGCAACGACATCCTGCGCGCGCTGGCGCTGTTCCACGCCACCGACTTCGACGACGACGCGCTCGCCCGTCTCGTCGCGCTGCCCGCCGCCGCGCAGGACGACAGCACCCGCGAATGGCGCGCGCGAGTGGCGCTGGCGCGGATGAACTGGCCGGCCGTGTTGGCGGCGATCGCGGCGATGCCGCCGTCGCTGCAGCAGGGCGACGAATGGCAGTACTTCCGCGCCCGTGCGCTCGCCGCCACCGGCGATGCCGCAGCCGCGCAACGGCAATACGCCGCGCTGGCCGGACAGGCCACCTACTTCGGCTTCCTCGCCGCCGACCGCCTGCATCAGGACTACGCCATCTGCCCGCTGAGCCTGGCCGACGATCCGCAGCGCGAGCAGCAGTTGCTGGCCCGCCCCGCCCTGCAGCGTGCGTTCGAATTGTTCGCGGTGGACCTGCCGCGACTGGCCCGGCGCGAATGGAACCGCGCGCTGCAAGGCACCGACGCGGCCACCCAGCGCCTCGCCGCCGACCTGGCCAACCGGCGTGGCTGGTACGACCGCGCGGTGTTCACGCTCAGCAGCGGCGACGCGCTGCGCCTGTACGACCTGCGTTTCCCGCTGGCCAGCCAGGACGGCCTGGTGCCGCAGGCCGAGCAGGCCGGCATCTATCCGGCATGGGCGTACGCGATCCTGCGCGCCGAGAGCGCGTGGATGAGCGACGCGCGTTCCGGCGCCGACGCCCGCGGCCTGATGCAGCTGCTGCCGGCCACGGGCGCGCTGGTGGCGCGTGCCGCCGGCCTGCCATGGAACGGCGCTGCCAGCCTGTACGACCCGGTGGTGAACATCGCGCTGGGCACGCGCTACCTGGCGCAGATGGCGCAGCGTTTCGACGGCTCGACCTGGCTCTCCAGCGCGGCCTACAACGCCGGGCCGAACCGCGTCGACGTGTGGCTGGCCGAACGCGGCACGCTGGCGCCGGACCTGTTCGTCGCCACCATCCCGTACAAGGAAACCCGCGAATACGTGGCCCGCGTGATGGCCTTCAGCGTGATCTACGACTGGCGCCTCAACCAGGCGGTGGTGCCACTGGCGCGGCGCATGGGCGCGATCGGCCAGCCGCTCGCAACCCCGGGCCCGGGCACGCCGCGTCGCGTGGTGCAGTGCCCGGCGGAGGCGCCGGCGGGCAGCGCTTCGACGTCGGCACCGGTGTCGAGCACACGCTGATCGCCGCCCTCGCCATTCACGCGTCGGCGGTGCGCATCCCCAGCAACGCGCGCAACCGCTTCAGCTCCACGCCGTAGGCGACGCAGCGCTCGCTGTCCCGGCGCATCAACGCGTCCACGCTGCCGGCATGGCGCTCGCCGCCGCCATGCACGTCCACGCAGGCTGGCGCGAACGGCAACGCGCAGAACGCCAGCAGGCGACGTACCTGCAACGCCGGTTCGGCACGCCATGCCTCGTAGTGGTGTTCGAGAAAGCGGCCGGGAAACAGCTGCCGCCAGTGCCGGCACAACGCGTCGTAATCGCTCCAGTAGCCGGTGACGTGGTCGAGGTCGTAGCTGAACTCGTGACGGTCGAGGAACAACTGCCGGTAGCAGGCGAAACAGGTTTCCAGCGCGCGGCGGCGGCTGTCGACCACGCGCGCGCCCGGCAGCATCGCGAGGATCGCCCCGACCAGCCGCCAGTTGCCCGGCGTGCGGTCGACCAGGCAGGCCTTGCGTCCGCGTGCCGCTTCGGCGCGGGCGAGGTAATCCCGGCCCAGTCGCTGCCAGTCCGCCGGCGTGGCCTGCGTCATCCACTGCACGCGCGGCTGCTGCCGGCGTTGCGTTTCGGCCTTGAGCACCTCTTCGACCGCATCCGATTCGTCGACCACCGCCACCGCCGGATGCGCGGCCAGCACCTGCGCGGTCAGCAGCGACCCGGCCTGCGGCATGCCGACCACGAACACCATGCCCTCGCCCAGCCGCGCGTCGATGGCGTCCGTCCGCCGCGTCTCGAACACCCGGCGCATCGCCTGCGCCTGCGCGCGGGACTTGGCCGGCTTCCAGGCCAGCGCGCGGTACATCTGCGCATTGGCCTTGCGCAGCGCGCGAAATGCGCCGGCGTAGTCGCCCTGGTCCTCCAGCGCGCGGGTCAACGCAAAACCCAGGCACACCCGCGCGCGCTGACTGGCCAGCGGCGAACGCAGCAGTTGTTCCAGATGCGCGACGTCGGCCGCGCCGAACGACGCCGTCTCCAGATCGGCGAGGCCGACCCAGGCATCGGCCAGGTCCGGCTGCAGGCGCAGCACCGCACGATAACTGTCGCCGGCCGGACCCAACGCACCCAGGCTCGCCTGCGCCTGCGCCAGCAGCATCCGCGCCGGCACGTGGCCGGGCTCGGCATCCAGCGCGCGATGCAAGGCGGTGATCGCCCCGGCCGGACGCTGCTGCAGCATGTACATCTTGCCGAGGTTGAACCACGCCGGCGCAAAGTCCGGCGCCTTGGCACAGCATCGCTCCAGGCCAGCCATTGCCGCCGCAGGCTCGCCGGCGGCGAACAGCGCCGTGGCCAGGTTCATGCGCACCAGCGGATCGTCCGGCAGCAACGCCCGCGCCCGCTGCAGGAAGGCCACCGCCGTCACGTAATCGCCGCGCACGTGCCGCACCAGCCCCTGCATGCGCAAGGCCTCGGCACAATCGGGCAGCATCGCCAGCACGCCATCGAGCGCCGCCTCGGCAGCCGGCAGGTCGTGCGCATCCAGCGCTGCGGAAGCACGCGCGAGCAACGCCCGCGCCGCCGCCGGCAAGCCGGCGGCACGGTCGCTCGTCAACGGATGATCCTGCAACGCCCCCATCCTCGTTCGCCCCTGTGGCCGCTGTGCAGCCCCATGGGTCAGCTTACGCGAGGGCAGGCACCGCATCAAAGAGCGAACGCAACCCTGCTGTCGCGAGCGACCGAAAGTCCATGTTCCGACGCCCCCTGACATGCCGGAAATCGAAAGCAGCTCGCCATGGCCGCTTTTGCCTCAACGGTCATCCACCAACCATCAGGCAGGGCAGCCTTCGCAGGTCACCCGAGCGATCCAGCAACAGGCATTGCATACGCGTTCGTCTGAACAAGCCATCACGAGACACATAGTGGATCGAGAAAACCAGATCGCCGTCGGTTGTCCAACGCGCATCATTCGGGCCACCGCGGAGGGAATACTTCCGCGTGGCGACAACTTCGCCATCGCGGTGCTGCTCCACGCGAAAAATGGCACCGGCACCGCTCCCCAGATGGTTCAATCCGGTGAGCACGATCAGCCCGAACGGCATCTTCACGATGCCGCGCACGTTTCCCTTGAGTACCGGATGCACCGTACCGCCCACATCGCGAAACACGAGTTCTCCGCCCCACTCGCCGCGATCCGCTCCAAGCAGTTGGCCGCCAAACGCGGCAAGGACATAGTCAGGCTCCTGGAGAAAGCGATCGGTATGCGTACCCGTCTCGTCGATCCCGGTTGTCTCCACCAGATAACCAGGAACAGACGCGGCACCCGCCGGGGCAGGTGCCACCGCCGCATGCGTGTTCGCCGGCCCGCGTATACGGACGGTTACGCGCCCCCAGACCGCGAGCGCCGTGCACAAGCAGAACACGGCAATCAACAGCACCGCCAGAGAGGCCATCAGGTATTTTCCGCGACCCGTCATGGCAAGCCCGATTCGTCGTTTCCGGAGACGTTCCTCAGCGGAGGAAAGGCAAGCCCGCTACTCGTGCAACCACCGCGCCGCATCCACCGCGTAATAGGTGAGGATCGCATCCGCACCGGCGCGCTTGAACGCGGTCAGCGATTCGAGCACCACCGCCTTTTCGTCCAGCCAGCCGTTCTGCGCGGCGGCCTTGAGCATCGAGTATTCGCCGCTGACCTGGTAGACGAAGGTGGGTGCGCCGAAGGCGTCCTTCACCCGGCGCAGCACGTCGAGGTACGGCAGGCCCGGTTTCACCATCACCATGTCGGCGCCTTCGAGCAGGTCCAGCTCGACCTCGCGCAGGGCCTCGTCGCTGTTGCCCACGTCCATCTGGTAGGTGTGCTTGTTGCCCTTGCCGAGGTTGGCCGAGGAACCGACCGCATCGCGGAACGGGCCGTAGAACGCGGAGGCATATTTCGCCGAGTAGGCGAGGATGCGGGTGTGGATGTGGCCGGCCGCTTCCAGCGCATCGCGGATGGCGCCGACGCGGCCGTCCATCATGTCCGACGGCGCCACGATATCCATGCCCGCCGCGGCCTGCGCCAGCGACATCTTCACCAGCGCCTCGACGGTGGGCTCGTTCATCACGTAACCGTGCTCGTCGATCAGGCCGTCCTGGCCGTGGGTGGTGTACGGGTCGAGCGCGACGTCGCCGATCAGGCCCAGCTCGGGATACTTCGCCTTCAGCGCGCGGGTGGCGCGGTGCATCAGGTTGTCGGGGTTCCACGCCTCGGCGGCGTCGAGCGATTTCACCCCGGCGCCGGGCGAGGGGAACAGGGCCAGCGCGGGAATGCCCAGGCGCACGCATTCGCCGGCCAGCTTCAGCAGTTCGTCGATCGAGAGCCGATCCACGCCGGGCATCGACGGCACCGCTTCGCGCCGACGCTCACCCTCGATCACGAAGGCGACCATGATCAGGTCGCTCGGCAGCAAGGTGTGCTCGCGCATCAGCGCGCGAGAGAAGGCGTCGCGGCGCATGCGGCGCATGCGGGTGGCGGGAAAGCTCATGGCGGTACTCGCAAGTCGGCAGCCCTCTATTTTACGCCTTTGCCCCGCACGCAGCCGCGGCCCGCCGGCATCGCCATTCCGGCGCGTACGGATGCAAAACGCTGGACTACGCGGCACAACGGCGGCACGCTTGCTGTTCCGTTTCCGCAGGAAGCTACATGAGCCCGTCCCGCAGCGTACCCACCCTGCTCGTCGATCTGGGTGGCACCAACGTCCGCTTCGGCGTGGCCGACACCTCGCGCGAGCGCCCGCTGCTGGCCGACAGCATCCGGCGCTATCGGGTTGCCGAGCACGATTCGCTGGTGGCCACCGCCCGGCAGTACCTCGACGAAACGGGGCTGACGGTGAAGCGCGCCATCGTCGCCGCGGCCGGACGCATCGTCGACGGCGAGACGGTGAAGGTCACCAACAATCCGTGGGCGATCTCGGCCCACCAGACCGCCGAGGCGCTGGGCCTGGAGCATGTGCACCTGGTCAACGACTTCGCCGCGCAGAGCATGGCGGTGACGCTGCTGCACGGCGACGACCTGGTCGACGTGGGCACGGTGCCGCGGCCGGTGGTCGGTGCCGAGGACGAACAGACTTTTGCCATCGTCGGCCCCGGTACCGGCCTGGGCGTGGGCGGCCTGCTGGTGCGCGGCGGTCACTGCAGCGTGCTGCAGACCGAAGGCGGCCACGCCGGCTTCGCCGCGCACACGCCGGAGGACATCGCGATCCTCGACTACCTCAACCACAAGTACGGCCGCGTCTCCAACGAACGGCTGATCTGCGGCCAGGGCCTGGTGAACCTGTACGACGCGATCTGCCACATGGTCGGCGCACAACCGGCCGACCTGAAGCCCGAAGACATCACCGCCCGGGCCAAGGCCGACAGCTGCCCGCTGTGCACGCGCACGGTGGAAACCTTCGCCGGCATCTTCGGCAGCGTGGCCGGCGACCTGGTGCTCACGCTCGGCGCGTGGGACGGCGTCTACCTCACCGGCGGACTGATCCCGGTGCTGCTGCCGTGGCTGGAGCGCGGGCGCTTCCGCGAGCGCTTCGAAGCCAAGGGCCGCTTCCGCGACATCATGGAAAAAGTACCGACCCAGGCGATCATGAACCCGGAACCGGGGCTGCTCGGCGGCGCCGCGCTGGCCGTGCTGGACTCGGGCCGGCCATTGCTGCCGCGGCGCGAGAGCAGCCATGCCACGGCGTGACGGCGCCTTCCTGTTCGATCTGGACGGCACCCTGATCGACAGCGTCTACCAGCACGTGCTGGCGTGGAAGCAGGCGCTGGACGCCGAGGGGCTGGACATTTCGGTGTGGCGGATCCATCGCAAGATCGGCATGAGCGGCGGCCTGTTCGCCAACATGCTGTTGCGCGAGACGACTTTGCCGATCACTGCCGAGCGACTGGATCGCATGCGCGAGCATCATGCCGAGGCGTTCAACCGCATGCATGCGCAGGGCGCGGTGCGGCCGCTGCCCGGCGCGCGCGAATTGCTCGACTACCTCGGCGCGCAGGACATCCCGTGGGCAATCGCCACCAGCGGGCGGATGGAAACGGCCCGGCACAACCTGGAGGCGCTCGGCATCGATCCGTCGAAGGTGCCGGTGGTCACGCGCGACCAGGTGCGCCATGCCAAGCCCGACCCGGATTTGTTCATGGAAGCGGCCGAGCGGCTCGGCGTGGACATCCGCCAATCGCTGGTGATCGGCGACAGCGTGTGGGACATGCTTGCCGCGCAACGCGCCCGCACGCTGGGCGTGGGCGTGCTCTCCGGCGGCTACGGCCAGGCCGAGCTGCAGCAGTCCGGTGCATTCCGCGTGTACGAGGACCCCGCCGACCTGCTGCGCCACATCGACGAAGTGGCGGCGCGCGATTGAGCCGGCCGCGCTTCACTGAACCGGCGCGGCGCGCATCATGAAAAGTTAATCACCGGCAACAAGTCGGGCGCTAGGCTGAACCGGCCTCGCCCTCTTCCGGAGCCGTCCCATGCGTCGCCTCATCGCCAGCCTCCCGCTCGCCCTGCTGCTCGCCGCCTGCTCGCCCGCGCCCACGCCGCCAGCCCCTGGCGAAGCACAGACGGCGCCCGCCAACCCCGCCCTGGGCTCGCCGGAATGGCTGGCCTGGGTCGACCAGTCGCTCGCCATCAGCGACAAGGGCCACGGCCCCGACCCCGGTTCCCCCGAGTGGAACCAGGCCGTGCAGCGCAAACTGGGCGAGGAAGCCCCGCAATCCACCCCGGGCTCGCCGCAATGGCAGCAGTCGGTCGACGCGCTGCTGCGCACGCGGCTGCCGCCGGGGTCGTGAATACAGAGGCGCGCAGCGAGTTGCAGGCCACCGAGGCCAGCGGCGATGCGGGCGCAATCGCCAAAGCCAAGGAGCTGCTCATGGGGCGCGCCCGGTCGAAGGGACGATGGATACCGCTCAACCCTCGCCGACACCCGGCCCCGACACGTTGCCGTCGGCGAATACCGACGAGCGCGGCGGGTTTCAGCCACGCAGGCGATCCATCGTCACGTTGCCGGTGCTGCCCGCCTTGCGCGTGAAGCGAAACCGGAACGCCAGCCTGATCGGCACGAATTCGACCTTGATCACCGGACCGTCGCAACCCGGCGCCTGCGCAGCGTCGTATCCCTGCGGGTAGGTGCATCGCCGGGACCGGGCGAAGCGCCACGACGACGTCGCCTGCCTGGCGCTGCGCATCAATTCGGCGGCAACGTCGCCGATCCTCGCCGGGCAACCGGGCAGGCCCGTCAGTGGTGCGCTGGCATAAACGAGGCCGTCTCGATCAATCGACACCTCCAGGCAGACGACCACCTCACCGCGTGGCGCGTCCGCCGTCGCGGGGTAATTGGGCAACTGCAGCGGCGCCAGGGGCTCGCCGATGACGAAGCCCTGGTTTTCGGACATGGCATAACTCTCGGCGTTGGCCGGGATGAAGGTTTCCACGCTGGAACCGCGAACCTCACCGACATCCTGATGGGCGCAGCCAGCGAGCCACGACGCCAAGATGATGAAGAACGCACTGCGCCACGTGCGGAGGGTCCGATGTTTCACGATTTCTTCCTTGTCATCGCGTTGACTGGCGGGGCGTTCCGGACGCTGGCTACGAAACCGACTCCGGCGCCAGCAGCGCATCCAGGTCAGCTTCGTCGAAGCGCAGTTTCTCGCGGCTGCCGCCGCCTTCGAGCACGGCGTCGGCAAGTTCGGCCTTGCGCAGTTTCAGTTCCTCGATGCGCTCTTCCACCGTGCCGCTGGTGATCAGGCGGAACACGAACACCGGCTTGTCCTGGCCGATGCGGTGTGCGCGGTCGCTGGCCTGCGCCTCGGCGGCGGGGTTCCACCACGGGTCGTAGTGGATCACGGTATCGGCGGCGGTGAGGTTCAGGCCCACGCCGCCGGCCTTCAGCGAGAGCAGGAACAGCGGCACCTCGCCGTCCTGGAAGCGCTGCACCGGCTCGGCGCGGTCGCGGGTGTCGCCGGTGAGGGTGACGTAGCGGATGCGCCGGCGGTCGAGCTCGGCGGCGATCAGTTTCAGCATGCCGGTGAACTGCGAGAACAGCAGCACCTTGCGGCCCTCGTCCAGCAGCGCGGGCAGCATGTCCATCAACAGCTCGAACTTGGCCGATTCGCGCACGCCGCGCGCCGCCTCGAGTTTCACCAGGCGCGGGTCGCAGCACACCTGGCGCAGCTTGAGCAGCGCATCGAGCACCACGATGCCCGAATGCGCGATGCCGCGCTGGGCGATCACCTCGCGCAGCTCCTCGGTCAGCGACAGGCGCAGACCTTCATACAGTTCGCGCTGGCGGCCTTCCAGCACCACGCGGCGGGTGATCTCGGTCTTCGGCGGCAGTTCCTTCGCCACCTGCGCCTTGGTCCGGCGCAGGATGAAGGGCGCCAGGCGCAGGTTCAGGCGTTGCTGGCACTCCTCGTCGCGTTGCTTCTCGATCGGCACGCGGTAGTGGCGGCGGAACGCGCCTTCGTCGCCGAGCAGGCCGGGCACGGCCAGGTCGATCTGCGACCAGAGTTCGCCCAGGTGATTTTCCAGCGGGGTGCCGGTGAGACACAGGTAGCGTGGCGTGCGCAGGCTGAGCAGCGCGCGGCGTGCCTGCGTGCGCGGGTTCTTCACCTGCTGGGCCTCGTCCAGCACGATCAGCGCGAACGGCTGCTGGCGCAGCGCGGCGACATCGCGCGGCAGCAGGGCGTAGCTGGTCAGCACGATGTCCTGCGCGCCGAGCTGATCGAATTCTTCCGCGCGCTGCGGGCCATGCAAGGTCAGCACCTTGAGCATCGGCGCGAAGCGGGCGATCTCCGACTGCCAATTGGGAATCAGGCTGGTGGGCACCACGATCAGCGCGGGCTGGGTCAGCGCCCCGCCGTGCTTGAGCGACAGCAGATGGGTGATCAACTGCAAGGTCTTGCCCAGGCCCATGTCGTCGGCCAGCACGCCGCCGACGCCGGCCTCGGCCAGCGCGTTCAACCAGCGCAGGCCTTCGCGCTGGTAGGGCCGCAGTTCGGCGGCAAGCCCTTCGGGCACGGCATCGCTGGCGCGCGCGGCGGCGTCACGCAGGCGTGCGGCGAAACCGAGCAGCGGCTCGGCTGCCTGCAACGTGCCGCCAGCGGGCATGGCGGCGGCCAGTTCCTCCAGTCGGCCGGCCTGCACGCGCGGCAGGTGCAGTGACTTGCGCGGCTTCTCCAGGTATTCGGCCAACGGCGCCAGCAGGCCGCGCAGTTCGCGCAGGCGCACCGGTACGCGCCGGCGCGCATCGACCGGGGCGTACCACACCGCATCGTCGGGCTCATTCGCCGCCGGGCTGAGGGTCAACTGGTGCTCGGCCAGCGCTTGCGCCACGGCGGGCAAAAGGTTGTGGCGCTGGCCATCGACCTCGATGCCGATCTCCAGGTCGAAGGCGTGGTCGTCGACGTCCTCGGCCGCCTGGCCATACCAGCGAACCGGCCCTTCGAGCACCTCGAACGGGAAGCTGGGCGCGTACTCGACGAGGAAATTTTCTTCCTCGAGCTTGGGGCGCAACGCCAGCCAGCGCGCCGGCGTGTTGACCTCCAGTGCGCCGGCATAACCGGCGCCGGGGAACAGCCAGACGTCTTCGGGCAGGGTTTCGGCCACGTCCCACGGCAGCCCCTCGGTATCCACGCCGGGGGTGAGCCCGACGCGTTCGAGCTGCTCCATCGCGGTGAGTTCCTCGGCACGGCGGCGGGTGATCTCGACCAGTTGGCCATTGCGCACGCGGCGCACCAGCGGCTCGCCGCCGCGGCCGGGCAAACGCTCCCCGGCGTAATCGAAGGCCAGCCGCGCATAGCCCAGCGGCGGCGTGCCGGCCGCCAGCCGCGCGTGGCGGGTCAGCGCATGCAGGATCAGCACCGGCTTGGGCGCCAGCTGCGAGCGCTTGAGATCGCCGAACACCTGCGGCAGCGGCACGCGCGTGGCCAGCCGGCTGTTCGGCAGCTTGTTGCGCAGGCGGCGGCCATGCTCGTGTTTCAGCGGCGGCAGCTCCAGCCACTGGGTTTCCTCGGCCGGCGCATCGAACAGGCCCAGGGTCGCGCGCTCGGCGTCCAGGTACCACAGCGCGTCGACGCGCAGCAGGCGCTGGCTGTTGGGCAGCAGCGGCAGCAGGCGCTGGCTGCCGTCGGCCTCCATCTGCCAGTGCCAATTGAGCGGGTGCGACTTGCCGCGCGACAGGCGCAGGCCGGCCAAGCCGCCGAGAAAGCACGGCGCGGTATCGAGCACCTCGGCCAGCAGGCTGTCGCCGACGTGGCCGCCAAGGCGGGCATAGCTGCGGCTCTTGCGCACGCTCAGCGGCAGGCCCAGCACGCTGGCGGCCAGGCGCTGCTCGTGCGGCTGCAGCGGGGTCTGCACCAGGTGGCGGCTGTCCAGCGGCACCGGGCGGCTGTAGCGACCGTGCTCGACCACGCTGAGCAGTACCGGCGCCACGTCGACGCGGGCGAACGCCGCGCCCTCCTCGGGCACCACTTCGACGAAGAAGCCGAGTACGCCACCGTCCTCACTCGCCGCGGGTTTGGGCGCAGCCAGCAGCCGCCGCCAGGCCGGCGGCAAGGTGTCGTCGTCGCCAGCCGGGGGGCCGGCGACGCGCTGCTTCTCGTCCGATTGCGGCATCCGCATGCGTTCCGTAGCAACGACCAAATGCTTGAGCTTAGCAGCGCGAGTGCCGGATGCGGCGACGGCCGCGGCACCCGCCGCCGGTCCTGCGTCAGTCGTTGCCGAACAGCCCGTGCGGATATTCCGGCTTCTGCTCGCGCGCCATCAGTGCCTTGAGCCCTTCGGCCGGGGTGACCTCGCCGTGCAACACGGCGCGCACGCCGGCGCTGATCGGCAGGTCCAGGCCATGCTTGGCGGCCAGCCGCGCCACTTCGTCGGCGGTGAGGATGCTCTCCACCACCTGGCCGATCCGGCGCACCGCTTCGTCGATCGCCACGCCCTGGCCCAACGCCAGGCCGAGCCGGCGATTGCGCGAGAGGTCGCCGGTGCAGGTCAGCACCAGGTCGCCGAGGCCGGACAGGCCGATCAGCGTTTCCGGCCGTGCGCCCAGCGCCACGCCCAGGCGCAGCATCTCGTTCATGCCGCGGGTGATCAGGCCGGCGCGGGCGTTGAGGCCCAGGTTCATGCCGTCGGCGATGCCGGTGGCGACGGCCAGCACGTTCTTCATCGCGCCGCCGAGCTCGGCGCCGAGCACGTCGCCGCCGGAGTACGCGCGCAGGTTGGGCGCATGCAGCAGGCCGGCGAGTTGTTGCGCGAAGGCATCGTCGTCCGAATGCACGGTGACCGCGCTGGGCAAACCGGTGGCCACCTCCCTGGCGAAGGACGGCCCGGTGATGACCGCCGCCGGCCGGCCCGGCAACTTTTCCGCCACCAGTTCGTGCAGGAAACGCCCGGTACCGGGTTCGAAGCCCTTGGTCGCCCAGGCGATCGCGGTGCCCGCGTCGAGCAGCGGCGCCAGTGCGTCGAGCATCGCGGCGAACGCATGGCTGGGCACCACGATCAGCACGATATCGGCGCCGCGCACGGCCGCGCCGAGATCCGCCTCGTAACCCAACGCCTCCGGCATAGTGACGCCTGGCAGGTAGCGCGCATTGCTGCGTTGCTGCGCCATCTGCGCCAGCGCGTCGGCATCGCGGCCCCATAGTCGGGTGGGTACGCCGTTGCGGGCGCCGAGCGCGGCCAGAGCCGTGCCCCAGGAGCCCGCGCCGAGCACGGTCAGCTTCGGCTTGTCAGGCATGCCCGAAGCTCAGCTGTTGAGCATCACCGGGGCTTCGTCGCCACCGGCACCACGGCGCAACTGTTCGGCGAACAGCGCGTCGAAATTGATCGGCTGCAACAGGAACGGCGGGAAGCCGCCTTCGAGCACCATCGAGGAAATCACCTGGCGCGCATACGGGAACAGCAGGTTCGGGCAATAGCTGCCCAGGATGCCGGCCTTGTCGGTGTCGCCGAAACCGGCGATGCCGAACACGCCCGCCTGCTCCACTTCCGCCAGGTACGCCGTGCGCTGGCCGACCGTGCAGGTCAGGGTCAGACTGAGCACCACTTCATACAGGTCGTTGCCCAGATCGCTGGCCTTCTGGCCCAGGTTCAGCTGCACCTGCGGCTGCGCGTTCTCGTCGATCTCCTGGAAGATCTGCGGCGCGTTGGGCGCCTCGAAGGAAACGTCCTTCACGTAGATCTTCTGCATCACCAGCTGCGGCTGGCTGGCCTGGCCGTTGGCCTGGTCGTTGTTGATCTCTTGTGCCATCGGGTGGTCCTCTCAAAGACGGGCGGTCAAGCAAAGAGGCTGATTGTTCCATACATCCCCGTCTGGCGCACCCATCCGCACCCTTGAACGGGCGTCCGAGGATTGCGCCCAACCGCTTGTTTCTGCGACAATGCGCGGCTCGCCTCATGTCGGCCCGGTTCTCCGGGTGGTCCGCCACGCAATGCGGACCCACGCGACCGGGCCATGCAACACCTCCGGCATTGCGTGGCGCACCGCGTCGCTGGGCCGATGCCGCCCTGGCCAACGGGTGGCAATCACGGCTTCAACCGAAGCCATTCTTGGGAGGTCGTCATGGCCCGTGTATGTCAAGTCACCGGAAAGGGTGTGCAGAGCGGCAACAATGTCTCGCACGCCAACAACAAGACCCGCCGCCGCTGGTTGCCCAACCTGCATGAGCGTCGCTTCTGGGTCCCCAGCGAAAGCCGCTGGATCAAGCTGCGCGTTTCCAACCACGCCCTGCGCACGATCGACAAGAATGGCATCGAGGCCGTGATTGCCGACATGCGTGCCCGCGGCGAAAAGGTCTGAGGAGCACACCATGGCCAACAAATCGCAAGACAAGATCCGCCTGATTTCTTCGGCCGGCACCGGCCACTTCTACACCACGCAGAAGAACAAGAAGAACACCCCGGAAAAGTTCGAGTTCAAGAAGTACGATCCGGTGGTGCGCAAGCACGTGATCTACAAGGAAGGCAAGATCAAGTGAGGTCATGGCGCATTCGCGCGTAGCGCGAGTGCCCTTGCCATGACGTCATCCCTGCGAAGGCAGGGATCGCTCTTGCTCTTGCGCTCTCCACAGCATCCGCAACAGCGATCTTGACTCCTCCAGGAAAACCCGCCGCCCGGCGGGTTTTCCTTTTGCCCGAAGCCCGCCTATCGCGCATCATCGGGCCATGACATTCCCCGCCCTGTTCCCCACCCTGCTTGGCGATGACGCCTGGCGCGCCTTGCCCGCGGCCGTGCAGGCGATGCACGGCGCCGCACCGCTGCTGCGCGCGAGCGGCGTGGCCGACGTCGATGGCGCCGGCCACTTCCCCGCGCGCTGCCTGCGCCGGCTGCTCGGCCTGCCCGCGCCCGGCCCGCAGCAGGCACTGGCGCTGACGATCGAGCGCCACGGCAACCGCGAAGTATGGACGCGCCGGTTCACCGGCCGACGCATGCAGTCCAGGCTCGACCGCCACGCCGGCTCGCCGCTGCTGCACGAACATCTCGGGCCGGCCACGCTGCGCTTCGCGCTGCGCCGCGACGGCGACGCGATCGACTGGCAACTGCGGGGCGTGAGCCTGTTCGGCCTGCGGTTGCCGCGCTCCTTCTGCGGCACGGTGCGGTCGCGCAGCGGTGCGCACGACGGGCGCTACGCCTTCGACATCGACGTGCGCCTGCCGTTGCTCGGTCGGCTCGTCGCCTACCGCGGCTGGCTGGAGATCGACCGTGTCACCTGAAGGCGAACACCCCGTCATCGTCTTCGATGGCGTCTGCGTGCTGTGCAGCCGCTGGGTGGATTTCATCCTGCGTCACGACCGTACCGGCCGCTTCCGGCTGGCGGCGATGCAGGGGCAACATGGTCGCGCCCTGCTGGTGGCGCACGGCTTGTCGCCGGACGACCCGGTGTCGTTCCTGCTGGTCGAGCAGGATCGGGGTTACCGCGACACGGACGCCATTGTCCGCGTGCTTCGCCACTTGGGCGGGCCGTGGCGCCCGGCAAGCGCGATGCTGCGCATGGTTCCACGCCGCTGGCGCGACGGCGCCTACCGCTGGCTCGCCCGCCACCGATACCGCCTGTTCGGTCGGCGCGCACAATGCCGCCTGCGCGAGCCGGACCAGGCGTGGCGCTTCATCGACTGAGCACCTCGACGCCGGTGCGCAACGCGAATCCCTCGAAGCCGGCGACGATCTGATCGAGCGCAAGCAATCCCATGCAGGGCATGGCGCCCTTCTCGGCCAGCAGACCATCCGCCCAGCGCCGCGCAAACACGATCGCCGGCGTCACCGGCACCTGCGGGCCATCGCCCGCGTCGGCATCCAGCCACCAGCACAGGTGCAGCGGCCGGCCTTGCTCGTCGGTGCCACGCAACTCCACCACCATGCCGCCGACATCAGTGCCCAGGCGCACGAACCATTCGCTCATGCGCCGCAGTGCGGGCGCGTGGCGCGCGAGATCGCGGATCAGGCCCAGTCGCACCAGTACGCCCATGCCCCAGGTCGCCCATTGCAGCAAGGGCAGTTCGAGGCCGGCGCGGAAGACCACCGAACGCGCCTGCGGATAACGCGCGTGAAACAGTTCGAGATCCGGAACATCGCAGACGCCGACGCGGCGATGGCCGAACGGGAACCATTGGCGCCGGCTGTCCATCCAGCCATGCACCGTGTCCCAGCGGCCCTCGCGCCAGACGCGGATCGGCCGCCCGCAATAGCCGAGGATGGAGGCCACCGTAGCATTGCCGCGCGGCGTGCGGTTGCCGGGATTGATCGCGTGTTCGATGGCGTCGAGCCGGCCGAAGCGGGGCAACAGCGCATCGACCGCCGCTGAACTCAGCGCCGGCACGCTGGACGCACCGCTGACCAGCAGCCGGCCCGCACACCGTGCGCGCTCGTTTAGCCGGGAAAAGCCGCAGACAAAATCACGGCCATCGGCGAGGTCGATGTAATCACTGCCGGCGTCGATGCACGCTTCCGCGACACGATAATCCTGCCCCTGGAACGGGCCGGCGGCGTGGATCACCAGATGCGGTTCGAGCGCGGCCAGCGCCGCCGGAAAGTCCGCACTCGCCGTATCCAGTGCATGGACGCGCACACGCGCATCGCCGATCGCCGCGCGCAATGCCTCCAGCGACGCCTTGTGGCGTCCAGCCAGCAACAGTTCGAAACGTGCGTCGTGCGCAAGCCGCGTCGCGATGCGCGAACCGAACACGCCGGTCGCGCCAAGCACCACCACCCTCGGGGTCATTCCGTACCTCCCTGTCGATGCGCAAGGGTTCGAGCTTGCCATGCGCCGCCCGAACGGAGAAACCGGGGCACACGAAGCCCCGGCTCTTCGGGGCAACCTCGCCCCCCGGCCGGAGGCTGCCCTGAAAGCGTCCACCATGTGTCCGGTCTAAACACAGAGTCGGGGGTTCCCTCAAGGCAAACGAAAAGCCCGCCATCGAGGCGGGCCTGGTTCGGGTCGATGCCGCCGGCGCTCAGGCCGTGGCGACCGTGTAGCCCTTGAGCCGCTGGGCGAACTCCTGCAGCGCGCGGATGCCGCTTTCCTCGGCCTCGTGGATCCACTGCTGCAAACCCTTCAGCGCCTGGTCGGCACCGCGCTGTTCCATCAGCGCCGCAAGGCGGCTGCGGAACTCGACCACGGTCTTCAGTGTGGGGCGCTTGGCCAGCATCGCCTGCATGCGGTCGCGGCCCTCGCTGTCGAGCCAACGGCCGCCGTCGGCCATGGCCAGCCGCATCCGGCGCGGGATCGCCCTGATGTTCTCGCCGGCGTGCTGCGCCTCGTCGCGCAGAGTCGGCACGATCACGCCGCGGTAGTAGTCGGTCATCGCCTGGAAGCGATGGGTGAGCACCGCCTTGAGCGTGTCGGCGTCGGGCAGGCGCACGTTCGGGCGCACGTCCAGCGAGGGCGCCACGCGCAGCACCTTGGCCAGGCCCACGGCACGCAGGCCGCAGATCGCCGCCCAGCCGATATCGAACTCCCACTTGCGCAGGGCGAACTTGGCCGAGCTGGGGAAGGCGTGGTGGTTGTTGTGCAGCTCTTCACCGCCGATCCAGAAACCCCACGGGATCAGGTTGCGCGCGGTGTCGGCGCTCTCGAAGTTGCGGTAGCCGGCCCAGTGGCCGATGCCGTTGACGAAGCCGGCGGCCCAGAACGGGATCCACACCATCTGCAGCGCCCACAGCGCCGCGCCGATCACGCCGAACAAGGCCACGCTGATGAACAACATCAGGGTCGGGCCCCAGTAGGGATGCGCGCCATAGAGCTTGTGCTCGATCCAGTCGTCGGGCGTGCCGCGACCGTACTGCGCCATGTCCTGCTTGTTCTCGCAGGCGTCGCGGTAGAGCGACACGCCATCCCAGAACACCTTGCGGATGCCGTAGATCATCGGGCTGTGCGGGTCCTCCGCAGTCTCCACCTTGGCGTGGTGCTTGCGATGCACCGCCACCCATTCGCGGGTGACCATGCCGGTGGTGAGCCAGCCCCAGAAACGGAAGAAGTGCGCCAGCACGGGGTGGAAATCCACGCCACGATGGGTCTGGCTGCGGTGCAGGTACAGCGTCACCGTGAAGATGGTGAGCTGGGTCACCACCAGCATGTAGATGGCGATCTGGCCCCAGCTCGCGTTGGCGAGGCCGTGGTTGAGGAAATCGAGTACCGCGTCAAGCATGAAAGTTACCGAATGGGGATGGAACGGGGGGACGGGGTGGAGTCTAATTCGGGGAATGCCATACCCACCAGCATGGCCGAGTCATGATGGTAACAGCCTGTCAAGAGGCGGAAGTGAAACCGGCGTTGGTTGGCAGCGCGCACGATCGCCTGTTGTCTAACCATGGGGGCGCCGTGACAATCAGGCAATGACCACGATCATCCCCCCCGACCCGCCGCCCGCCCTGCAGCTGGATCACGTCGCACGCCGCCGCGCCGGTCGCGTTGCCGTGCGCGATCTCAGCCTGAGCCTGCCGCGCGGCCAGGTGCTGGGCCTGCTCGGCGTCAACGGCGCCGGCAAATCGACCACCTTGTCGATGATCGCCGGGGCGCTGCGCCCGGACCGCGGCGTCATCAAGCTGAACGGCGAGGACTTCCTGGAACACCCGGAGCTGGCTCGCACATGCATCGGCTGGCTGCCCGAACGCGCGCCGCTGTGGCCGGAACTGACCGTGACCGAACACTTGGACGCGCACGCCCGCATCCGCGGCCTGAATGGCGCCGCCCTGCGCGCGGCCCGCAGCGCGATCATCGAGCGGCTGGAACTGCAACCGCTGGCGCGGCGCCTGGCCGGTGTGCTGTCGCAGGGCCAGCGCCAGCGGCTGGGGCTGGCCTGCGCGCTGGTGCACCGCCCAGCGCTGCTGGTGCTGGACGAACCGGCGAACGCACTCGACCCGGTGCAGGTGGCCGCGCTGCGCAGCCTCATCCGCGAGCAGGCCGCCGCCGGCACCGCGGTGATCCTGTCCACGCATGTGCTGGCCGAAGTCACCGCGGTGTGCGATCGCGTGGCGATCCTGCACGAGGGCGCGTTGCAGCACGAAGGCACGGTCGAGGCCGGCGATCATGCGGCGCTGGAACGGCGCTTCTTCGAGATCGCGATGAACCCGCGCCCGGCGCAGGCCGCATGAGCACGTGGGCGGTGACTCGCCTGGAATGGCGTCGCCTGCTGGTGCGTCCGCTGGGCTGGCTACTCGCAGCGCTGACCCTGGCCTGGCTGGGCTGGAACTTCACCGTACTGCTGGGCAGTTTCCTGGCCGGCCAGGTTCAGCGCGCCGCCCTGCCCGACGGCCCCGGCTTCACCGATCTGGTGGCGGTACCGCTGCTGGGGCAACTCGCGCAACTCGCGTTCCTGGTGGTGCCGCTGCTGACCATGTCGGCGATCGCCGGTGAACGCCGCAACGGCACGCTGCCGCTGCTGTTTGCCGCCGGCGTGCCGGCGTCGCGCATCGTGCTTGGCAAGTACCTTGCGCTGCTCGGCTGGTTGCTGCCGTGGTTGGCGCTGACCCTGGCCATGCCGCTGACGCTGGCGCATGCCACCGATCTGGACTGGGGCAAACTCGCCGCCGCCGCCCTCGGCCTGGCGTTGATGCTGGCCGCGCTGGCGGCGCTGGGGCTGGCCTGTTCCAGTTTCGCCAGCCACCCGGCCATCGCCGCGGCCGCCGCGCTGATCCTGGGACTGGCGCTGTGGAGCGTGAACCTGGGCGCGCAGATGGCCGGCATCGACGGCGGCGCGATCAACTGGCTGGCGATGAGCACGCACGTGCAACCGCTGCTGCGCGGCCTGGTCTCCAGCGCCGACATCCTGTGGTTCGCGCTGCTGATCAGCCTCTCGCTGGCGCTGGCCACGCGCCACCTCTCCACCGAGCGGGAGCGCGGCTGATGCGCAGCGTATTCAGACGTCTGGACGGCTGGTTGTTCGCGCTGCTGTTGCTGCTGGGCTGCGCCGCGATCGGTTATCTCGGCACGCGCCACGTCTACGTAGCCGACTGGACCGCGAACGGTCGCATCAGCCTGTCGCCGGAAAGCCGCGCGGTGCTGGCGAAACTCGACGGGCCGGTGGACATCGTCAGCTACGCCAGCCCGCAGGGCGACCTGCGCCAGACCATTGCCGGCTTCCTGCAGCGCTACCAGATGGTGAAGCGCGACATCAGCCTGCGCTTCGTCGACCCGCAACTGGACCCGGCCCGGATGCGCGAGCTGGGGATCACTGTCGACGGCGCGCTGATCCTGCATTACCGGGGTCACGAGCAACGCCTGGACGAGTTGTCCGAGCGCAGCCTGACCAACGCGCTGGAGCGGCTGCAGCGCGGCAACGACCGCATCGTCGCCTTCGTCACCGGCGACGACGAGCGGCGCGCCGACGGCCAGGCGAATGCCGACATGGGCACCTTCATGGCGCAGCTGGAAAGCCGCGGCATGCGCGCGGTGCCGCTCAACTTCTCGCAGGTCAACGCGGTGCCCGAACACACCGACCTGGTGGTGCTGGCCAGCCCCACGGTATCGCTCGCGCCGGGCGCGGTGCAGGCCCTGGTCGACTACGTGCAGGCCGGCGGCAATCTGCTGTGGCTCACCGAGCCGGCCAATGACGAACTCGGCCTCAAGCCGCTGGCCGACGTGCTGGGCGTGCGCGTGTTGCCGGGCGTGCTGGTCGACGGTTCCGGTTCGGCGCTGGGCCTGCACGATCCGCGCATGCTCGCGCTGGGCAGCTACCCGCCGCAGGCGATCACCCGCGGCTTCCAGCTCGCCACGCTGTTCCCGCAGGTGTCGGCGCTGGCCGAGGTGGCGCGCACGGGCTGGGCGACGCACGCCTTCCTGCGTTCCAGTCCGCAGAGCTGGACCGAGTTCCAGCCGATCGACAACACGAGAAGCTCCGACATCCGCTTCGACGCCGATGCAGGCGAGCTGAAAGGCCCGCTGGATTTCGGTTTCGCGTTGAGCCGGCTGTCGCCCAGTCCGGACAAGAGCGAACAGCGCGCGGTGGTGATCGGCGATGGGGATTTCCTCTCCAACACCTATCTCGGCAACGGCGGCAACCGTGCGCTGGGCGAGCGGGTGTTCAACTGGCTGCTGGGCGACGACAAGCTGGTCGACGTGCCGCCGCGCCGCGCGCCGGACCGTCTGCTGGAAATCTCGCAGGGCGAGTTGAACGTGCTGAGCTTCGGCTTCCTGTTCGGCCTGCCGCTGCTGCTGCTGGTGATCGGCGGCGTCATCGTGTGGCGCCGGCGGCGGCGCTGAATGATGAAGCGCGCCGCCCGGCAACGATGGTTGCTGCTCGCCGCCGTGGCCATGCTGCTCGGACT
The DNA here is from genome assembly GCF_052978425.1 of Rhodanobacter sp. UC4437_H4. Lineage (NCBI taxonomy): Bacteria > Pseudomonadati > Pseudomonadota > Gammaproteobacteria > Lysobacterales > Rhodanobacteraceae > Rhodanobacter > Rhodanobacter sp. UC4437_H4. The sequence goes on along the minus strand of NZ_CM129673.1, from coordinate 2,765,778 downwards.
GGCGCTGTGGCAATGGCAACACGACGCGAGCCGCGCGAACGGTGAGCTGACCACGCTCGATCCGTCCGTGATCAGCCACATCAGCCTCGCCCTGCCCGGCGCCGCCACGTTGCATTACGAGAAGCGTGGCGACGGCCACTGGTGGCGTACCGACGGCACGGCGCGCCGGGTGGCCGACGACGACCGCCTGCGCGACCTGGCCGACATCGCCGCCGCGCGCGCGCTGAACTGGCGTCCGCTGGCCGATTTCGAGCTGGCGAAGATCGGCCTGGCGCCGCCGCATGCGGTGCTGACTCTGGACGGCCAGACATTGGCCTTCGGCATCAATGCGGTGACCGGGCCGCAACGCTATGTGCGCGTCGGCGAGCGCGTGGCGCTGGTGTCCGCGCGCTACATGCCGCGCTCGCCGGAAATCCGCACCACCGAACTGCACTGAGCGTCGAACTGTCGTGCCCGAACTGCCGGAAGTCGAAACCACCCGCCGCGGCATCGCGCCGTACCTGATCGGCCGTCGCGTCAGCGGCGTGCTCCTGCGCCGTCCCGATCTGCGCTGGCCGATCCCGCCCGAGATCGGCGAGCTGCTGCCCGGCCAGCGCATCGACGCGGTGGAACGCCGCGCGAAATACCTGTTGCTGCACACCGCCGCCGGCAGCGCGCTGCTGCATCTGGGCATGAGCGGCGTGCTGCGTGTGCTGCCGCCCGACGCGCCGGTGGGCAAGCACGATCATGTCGACATCGCGCTGGAACGCAGCGCCGCGCAGGCATCGCGCGTCCTGCGCTTCACCGACCCTCGCCGCTTCGGCTGCCTGCTGTGGCAACCGCCGGGCACCACGCACGAGCTGCTGGCCCATCTCGGCCCCGAACCGCTGACCGACGCCTTCGACGGCGAGCTGCTGTGGCGTCGCTCGCGCGGACGCACGGCGGCGGTGAAGCTGTTCCTGATGGACAACGCCGTCGTCGTCGGGGTGGGCAACATCTACGCCAGCGAGGCGCTGTTCCGCGCCGGCATCGATCCGCGCCGCGCCGCCGGCGGCGTTTCGCGGGCGCGCTACGAACGACTGGCTGCCGAAGTGAAGCACCTGCTGGCATGGGCGATCGAGCGCGGCGGCACCACCTTGCGCGACTTCCTCAACCCCGACGGCGCACCGGGCTATTTCTTCCGCGAGCTGATGGTCTACGGCCGCGCCGGCGAACCTTGCCGGGTCTGCAGCAGCGCCATCCGGCAGGCCGTGCTGGGCCAGCGCTCCACCTTCTGGTGCCCGCACTGCCAGCGCTGAAGGCGCGGGCAAAGCGGCACGCCCCCGATTTTCCGGTACGGCCCACGATGGCAAGCATCGTCATTGTTTCCTGTTGGAAACAGAGTTGTCACGATTTGCCGGCTACCCAACCTGGGTTCAGCTTCTAAGATAGCCACCTGTAACGCAGGAACCGTGAAAGTCGCTGGACTTCCACTGTTTCCCAAAAGCGTATAGACCCCACGTCTTTCGGAGGAACCTCCATGAACAGCACCATCATCGAATCGCTCAAGAAGCGCCGCACCCAGTACGCGCTGGGTCGCAACGTGGCGCTGGACAAGGACGCCCTCACCAGCCTGGTCAAGGACGCGATCAAGCACACGCCGTCGTCGTTCAACTCGCAAAGTTCGCGCGCGGTGATCCTGTTCGGCGAGCAGAGCGAGCAGTTCTGGGAGCTGACCAAGCAGGAGCTGAAGAAGATCGTGCCGGCCGAGGCGTTCGCCAACACCGCCGCCAAGCTGGACAGCTTCGCCGCCGGCATCGGCACCGTGCTGTTCTATGAGGACCAGTCGGTGGTGAAAGGCCTGCAGGAACAGTTCGCCCTGTACGCGGACAACTTCCCGGTGTGGTCCGAACAGAGCAGCGGCATGGCCCAGTTCGCCGTGTGGCTGGCGCTGACCGAGGCCGGCGTGGGCGCCAGCCTGCAGCACTACAACCCGGTCACGGATGAGGCGACCCGCCAGGAATGGAACGTGCCGGCGACGTGGAAGCTGCGCGCGCAGATGCCGTTCGGTTCGCACGAAGGCGGCTTCGGCGAGAAGGCGTTCATGGACGACGCGCAGCGCTTCATCACGGTGGGCTGAGCCCGTCCGCGCGATCCCGCGCGTACTGCGACGACGCGAGGCCGGCACCCAGGTGCCGGCCTCGCCGTTTGTGCGCCCCTGCAACCAGTCCGCGCCCGGCCACGAGACGGGCTGACCGGCACGCGGCCGGTCAGGCCCAGCGAAACTCGACCCAGCTGTTGTTGAAGGGCGGCTCATCCATGCCGCCGCCGAGTCTCGCGACCATGCCGGCGGGGATGCCCTCGCCCTGGAGCGCCTGGCCATCGGCGAAATGCGCGCCCAGCGCCTGCAATTCGGCCATCTGTTCGCACAACGCGCCGGCGCGATCGACGGCGGCGTCGGGCACGTCGCGGATGCTGATGTCGGGGCGACCGAATTTGCGCATGCCGCGCGTTCGTATCCACGAGCGTCCCGGCGCGGTGTCGCCGTCGCACAGTATCAGCAGGTGGTTCCGGATCGGCGCGCCATCACGGATCAGGTAGTGGCGGCGCCAGGCATCGGCGTCGAGCAGGCTGAGTATCTGCGGATCGAGCACCGCCACGCCGCCGATGTCGAGCATGCCCGCCAGCACGCCCAGGGTGTCACGCAGGTAGCCGGTGGCCGGGCTGTCCGCCAGCGCGCCGCGCACCACCATCACCTCCGGTGCATCGAACGCGCGCTGGAACGCCTGCGGCGCATCGGCCTTGTACATGCGCCCCATCGCCCCCTTCAGCGGGTAGCCGTCCCAGCCGCGCAGATCGGCGTGGCGATGATTGGTCGCGGCGAGGCCCGCCGGCAGGCCGGGGCTGCCGTAATCCTGCGAGGGCACGCGCACGGCCTCGAATTTCCCGAACACGTAGAACTGCAGCACGATCGTTTCTTCGCTCGGCTGCCAGTGCGGGCGTTGCCAGGCGGGAATGGGGAACTGGTGGCTCATGGTCATCCTTGCGATGGCGGGGTTCAGCGCTCGTCGTCCAGCGGCAGCACCGTCTGTTGCAGCTCGATGCGACCGCGGCCTTCGCTGATCTTCTTGAACTCGGCGCGACTCACCGAAACATAGCGCTCGTTGCCGCCGATCTCGACCTGCGGACCCTCGGTGACGGCACGGCCGTGCTCGTCCACGCGCACCACCATGGTGGCCTTGCGCCCGGTGTGGCAGATCGTCTTGATCTCCTGCAGCTCGTCGGCCCAGGCCAGCAGGTGGCGGCTACCCTCGAACAACTCGCCGCGGAAGTCCGTGCGCAGACCATAGGCCAGCACGGGAATATGGAGTCGATCGACGACATCGCTGATCTGCCATACCTGCGCCTTGCCGAGAAACTGCGCCTCGTCGACGAACACGCAATGCAGCGGTCCGCGTGCGGCGATGTCGGCCTCGACCAGGGCGAACAGATCCTCGTCGCCGGCGAAGCGTCGCGCATTCGCCTTCAGCCCGATGCGCGAAGCGACCACGCCCTCGCCGAAGCGGTCGTCCAGCGCCGGCGTGAGGATCAGCGTGCGCATGCCGCGCTCGTGATAGTTGTACGCGCTCTGCAGCAGCGTGGTGGTCTTGCCGGCGTTCATCGCCGAATAATAGAAATAGAGCTTGGCCATGGGGCGTCGGCGCGGCGATCGGTCAGCGGAAACGCGTCATTGTAGGCTGCGCACTCACTCCGCGCGCGCCTGCGCGAGCCGATGGCGATGGCCGCGCCACCACTGACGCGGATGGCGCAGCACCATGATCGCGTAGACCAGCTTGAACAGGCGCAGCCGCCGCAGCACGCGCGGCGGGTCGTAGAGGTCGCCGGCCAGCATCGAGATCACGCCCTGCTCCAGCTGCCAGCCATTGCGCGGCGCAGCGAACATGCGCCGCATCACCGGCTCGTTGAAGCGGTGGATGAAGAACGCGAAGCGCGCCATGCCCATGCGCAGGCGCTTCTCCAGCGCCCGCTGCAGCGCCGCCTCGCGCTCCGGCTCGCGCAGCGCGCCGTCGATCACGTCCACCGCACGCTCGGCCGCGTCCATCGCCAGATACACGCCGGAGGAAAACACCGGGTCGAGGAAGGCGAACGCGTCGCCGACCAGGATCCAGCCGGGGCCGGCCATCTCGCGCGAGTCGTAGGAATAGTTGCCGGCCACACGCACCTCGTCGATCAGCTCGGCACCCTGCAGGCGTTCCCACAGCGCCGCGTTCTGCCGCAGCGTGTCGAGCAGGAAGGCGCGCGTGTCGCCGTGCCTTTGCTTGAGGTAATCGGGCCAGCACACCGCGCCCACGCTCATGCTGTCGTCGGGCAACGGGATCATCCACATCCAGCCGTGCTCGAAGCGGTAGATGCTGACGTTGCCCGCGTCTTCGCCACTGCGGCGCGCGGCATGGCGGAATCGGCTGAACAGCGCCGCGCTCTGGTGCTGGCGATTCCTGCGCTTGAGCTTGTGCTTCGTCGAGAGGAAGGCATCGCGGCCGCTGGCGTCGACCAGGTAACGCGCCTCGATCGCGTGCTCCGCGCCGTCGTCGGCATGCACCTCGATCCGCGTCTGGCGCGGGCCGCGCTGCTCGACTGCCACCACCTGCTGCCCTTCGCGCACGTCGGCGCCGCATTCGCGCGCGTGCTCGCAGAGCATCTGGTCGAAATCCTGCCGCCACACCTGGTAGCTGTGCGGCGGGCTGTCGCCGAGTGCGCGACCGAACGAGAACACGTTGTAGCCGCGCTCGTTGTCCGCCTCGAAGTCCGCGCCGGCCTTGAACACGCCCATCGCGTGCACCTTGTCCAGCACGCCGAGCCGCTCGAACACCGGCAGATTCATCGGCAGCAGCGATTCGCCGATGTGGAAGCGCGGGTGGCGCGCCTTTTCCAGCACGATCACCCGGTAGCCGCGACGCGCCAGCAGCGCCGCTGCGGTGCTGCCACCGGGGCCGGCACCGATCACCGCCACGTCGCATTGCTCGACTTGCTGGGCTGTCATGCAGCTCCCCATCGGTGGGTTCGCTCGATTATGCCCCACGGCCGCTCTGTTACCATCGGGCGCTGTCCCACCCTCGCAACGATCCATGCTCAACCCACAACAACTGGCCGCCGTCGAACATTGCGAGGGGCCACTGCTGGTGCTGGCCGGCGCCGGCTCCGGCAAGACCAGCGTGATCACGCAGAAGATCGCGTATCTGATCCAGCGCCGCAGACTCGACCCATCGAAAATCGCCGCGATCACCTTCACCAACAAGGCCGCGCGCGAGATGCGCGAGCGCGTGGCCAAGCTGGTGTCGAGCGAGGATGCGGCCGCGCTCACGGTGAGCACATTCCACGCGCTGGGGCTGAAGTTCCTGCAGATCGAGCACGCGCGCGCCGGGTTGCGCCGCGGTTTCTCGGTGCTGGACGCGGACGACAGCGGCGGCATCGTCAAGGAGCTGGCGCCCAAAGGCGCCAAGCCCGACGTGCTGTTCGGCCTGCGCAACCTGCTCAGCCGCGCGAAGAACGGCGGGCTGTCGCCGCAGGAAGCGCTGGCCGCCGCGCGCAGCCCGCGCGAGCTGGAGGCGGCGACCATCTACGAGCTGTACCAGGCGCGCCTGGCCGCGTTCAACGCGGTGGATTTCGACGACCTGATCCGGCTGCCGCTGCGCATCCTGGAATCGGATGGCGAATGCCGCGACGCCTGGCGCGAGCGCCTGCGCTACCTGCTGGTGGACGAGTACCAGGACACCAACGATGCGCAGTACCGCCTGCTGAAAGCGCTCACCGGCGAGCGCGGCGGAATCACCTGCGTGGGCGACGACGACCAGTCGATCTACGCCTGGCGCGGCGCCAACCCGGAGAACATCGACCAGCTCGGCCGCGACTGGCCGAACCTGCGCGTGATCAAGCTGGAACAGAACTACCGCTGCGGCAAGCGCATCCTGCGCGCAGCCAACGCGCTGATCGCGCACAACCCGCACAGCCACGAAAAGAAGCTGTGGAGCGAGCATCCGGAAGGCGCACCGATCCGCGTGCTGGAATGCAAGGAGGCCGAGCACGAGGCCGAGCGCGTCGCCGCGATCGCCACCACGCTGGCGGAGAAGCACAAGGCACGCTGGGACGACATGGCGATCCTGTACCGCGGCAACTTCCAGGCGCGCCCGCTGGAAAAGGCGCTGCGACTGGCGCGCATTCCCTACCACCTCACCGGCGCGCTGTCCTTCCTCGACCGCGCCGAGGTGAAGGACATCCTGTGCTACCTGCGCCTGCTGACCAATCCCAGCGACGACGCCGCCTTCCTGCGCGTGGTGAACGTGCCCAAACGCGAGATCGGCTCCACCACGCTGGAGAAGCTCGGCCAGATCGCGCAGTCGCGCCACTGCTCGCTGCTCGATGCCACCCGCAGCGACGGCGTGCTGCGCCAGCTCACGCCGCGACCGGCCGCCGCGCTGGCGGGCTTTTCCGACCTGCTCGATGAACTGCGCAGCGCCTCGTTGCACGAAAGCGCCGCCGACCTGGTCGAACGCATCCTCAAGCGCACCGGCTACGCCGCACAGATTGCCGCCGCCACGCCCGACGCCAGCGTGCGCGAACGCAAGCTGGGCAACCTGAAGGAACTCGCCGACTGGTTCCGCGCGATGCAGAAAGGCAACAGCGCCGGCGACCTTGCCGCCCAACTGGCCCTGCTCAGCCACGCCGACCGCGACGAGCCGGGCAACGCGGTGCGCATGATGACGCTGCACGCCGCCAAGGGCCTGGAGTTCCGCTTCGTCTTCATCGTCGGCTGCGAAGACGGCACGCTGCCGCACGAGGGCGCGCTGGACGAAGGCCGCATCGACGAGGAACGCCGCCTGATGTACGTCGGCATCACCCGCGCCAAGGAACTGCTGACCCTGTCCTGGTCCGCGCAGACCAGGCGCTACGGCGAGATCCACCGCAACCAGCCCAGCCGTTTCCTGCATGAGCTGCCGCAAACCGACCTGCACTGGCAGGGCAAGGACCCCGAAGCGGACAAGGAAGTGACCCGCGAAACCGCCGAGTCGCACATGGCCAAGATCCAGGCGATGCTGGCCGGCGGGTAGTTCGCCAACCGCCGCGACGGCGCACCGGCATCACTACAAAAAAAGAGGCGACCCGAAGGTCGCCTCTTTTCGTCCTGCACCAACGCCTTTGCGATCAGAACTTGTAGTTCAGACGCGCAAAGAACGTACGGCCGTACCAGTCGTACTGCGAGGCATACAGCGGTGCATTGCCCACCGTGGTACCCGCGCTCGGCGAGATCAGATCCGGCTCGGTATCGAACACGTTGCGGATACCGACCAGCACACCCCAATGACCGCGCTCATAACCGACCGACACGTTGTGGATGAGCTGCCAGCTTGCCTCGATGTCCCGAGCCGCGCCCTTGTACCCCAGGTAGGTATAGATGTTGCTGAGGTCCTTGTTGCGGGTGGTGCTGACGTACTGGCCGTTCCACGTATAGGTCCAGTCGCCCCGCTCCAGGCTGATGACGCTGCGAGCCACCGTCTTCGGACGCCCGATGTAACCCACCTGCTCCGACGAGCTCAGGCCGCTGGCCGCAGCCGAGTCGAACAGCTGGTAGATGTCGGACATCGTGTAGGTGATCTGCCCTTCCGCCGTCAGCTTGCCGAACGAGAAGTCGTTGCTGTAGTTCATCTGCAGGTCGTAACCGCGGGTCCGTTCGCGGTTGATGTTGACGTAGACGCTGTAGATCTCGGTGATCCGGTTCGGATCGGCAGCTGCGTTCGGCGGGTTGCGCACGAGCTGGTTGCAGAACGAGTTGGGATACACGGTGGAGCCGTAGCAGCCGAGTACGATGTCGCCGGCGTCGAGCTGCGAGATCTCGCCCTGGACGTTGTAATCGAAATAGTCCAGCGCCACGTTCAGGTTGGCGAAGGTCGGCTGCCAGACGAAACCGGCCGACTTCGCACGCGAGGTTTCCGGCTTCAGGAAGCCCGCACCGCCACCCGAATAGATCGTCGCGGAAGCACCGCCGCCGGGATAGTTGGCCGGGATGCCCGCCGCGGCACAATTGGCACGGAGGCGATCGTTGCTGCTGTCACCCCACAGAATGCAGGGATCGATGCCGAGCTGGCCCAGGAACCCGGTCTGGTTGCCGAGGTAGAGCTCGTAGAGGCCCGGGGCGCGATACGACGTGCCCAGCGTGCCGCGCAGACGGAAGGTCGGGGTGATCTGCCAGTTCAGGCCGGTCTTCCACACGTTGTCGGTGCCCGGGATGCTGCCGTACTTGAACGCGCGACCCGAGAAGTTGGCCGACAGCGACTCGACTGCCGGCAGGCCCTTCAGCAACGGCACGTCGATTTCCGAGAACGCCTCGGTGACGTGATCCTGTCCGCGCGTGACCTGCGCCGAGCTGGAGCCCCACAGCCAGCCGTTCTTGGAGGCTTCGGAAGGCTGGTCGTCGATCGAGTAATGGCGATACTCGAGGCCGAACGCCGCACCCACGTCGCCCGCCGGCAGGGTGAACAGGTTGCCGGTGGCCAGCGCCTTGGCGGTTGCCTGGGTGTACAGGGTGTTGCCCTTGATGTTCATGCCGACGGCGTTGACGAGCTGGCTCATCTTGTCGCCGTTCAGGATGCCCGGATCGAAGTAGTCGACCAGCGGCGTGTCGAGCTCGTTGGCCGCGTCGCCCAGGTCACCGCTCTTGCGCGCATCGATCGCGAGCTGGCTGTAATCGCCGCTGGAGCGGCTGTAGCCGGCATCGACTTCCCACGACCAGCTGTCGGTGGAGGCGAACAGGCCTTCCAGCTTGGTGGTGCCGTAGAAATAATCCACGGTCTCCTTGCCATTCGAGGGGAACGGCATGATGGGCTCGTAGTAATTGTCGTCCGTCGGGTTGTAGACGATCGGGAAGAACTGGCGGTAGCCGTGCGTCTTGGTTTCACGACGGTTTGCCAGCCACTGGGTGCTCCAGTTCACCTCGCCGAAGCTGAAATTCGTGGCCGCATAGACACTGGCGCGCTGACGCTGGTTGATGGCGTACGCATCACCCACGAACGGGAAGTTGAGCTGATCCTCGTAGTACGCCTGCGGCGAGTTGCCGTAGCTCTTGGACGGGTTCGGCCGTGGGTGGTAACCGGGGAACGGTCCGACGGTGCTGCCGTCCACGGACGGCACGTAGCGAATGCCGGGATTGAAGTAGTTGATGATGCTGTTGGCGTACAGGTTGTTGCAACCGCCGAGGCTGGTGCCTCCGATGACGGAGTGATCCTCGCGGTCGATGCGCTGGCCGTCGGTACCCCAGACACGATCCTGGCTGCACTTGAGGAAGTCGCGGTCACCCAGCTCGATCGCGTTGAGCCGATCGAGCTGTGCCGCCAGCACGACGCTGCCCTTGTCGAAGTTCCAGCCGGTGCCGAACGACAAGGTGTACTGCTCGCCGCCGCCATGCTGAGGCATGCTGGCGGCGAAAGTCATTTCGGGACGATCCATGCGCTTCTTGGTGATCAGGTTGACGACGCCGGAAACGGCATCGGAACCGTACAGCGACGAAGAACCGTCCTTGACCACTTCGATGTTCGACAGGATGACCTGCGGAATCACGTTGAGGTCGAAGCCCGCGCCGGTCTGGCCGCGCGTGCCGGCCGGACCCGGGCGCTGACCGTCGAGCAGGACGAGGGTGCGGTTGGCGCCCAGACCACGCAGGTTGACGGTCTGGATGCCGGTGCCGCCTTCGACGATGTAGCCGCCGAACTGGCCATTGATCTGCGTGGAGCCCGCGGCAGCGGTGGTCGTCTGCAGGAAGTCGGCGGTGTCGAACTGACCGCTGGCGATGTTGTTCTGGACGTCGATCACCTGCACTGGCGAGGTGGTCTGGTATTCCGGCCGCTTCAGCAGGGTGCCCGTGACGGTAACCGTCTCCAGCTCCTTGGCCTTCTTGTTCTGGTCCTGCTGCTTGGTCGTGTCAGCCTGCTGGCTGGTCGACTGGCTGGCACTGTCGGTTGCCGGCGCCTGGTCCTGTGCGAACACAGGCGTGACTTGCAACGCTGCAACGACCGCGATCGCCAGCGGCAAGCGTTGAAGCCCTCGTTGGACAAACTTGTTCATGAAATAGCACTCCCCTAAATCGACCAGTTGTTGTAACCGCATTATTTTGCGGTTAAGCGAATGTAGCCGGTGGGGGGAGACTGTGCAACCGCCTCAACCGGCAGGCAAAAACGTTCGGCTAGCCTGAAATCTGCCCGCAATTCTTGCCCAGGAAATCCAGGATCAAGTTGAGGGTCTGCCGCTGCTGGCTCGGATACCAGGGCATGCTGTGCGGCATGTTCGGAATCCAGTGGAACTGGGCCGGCACGCGGTTCTTGACGGCCTCGTAGAACGGATGGGCGTGGATCGCCGGCGGAGTCCGCACATCACGGTCGCCGTCGAACAGCATGATGGGCAGGTGCGCCTTGTCCGCATTCTCCATGGGGTCCATGCCTTTCACGGTCTGGCCCTGCAGGATGCGCTGCAGGCGGTTGTCGCTCCAGGACGTACCCAGCCGACCGAGATTTGCCACCGGCGCGCCGGCAATGGCGCATTGGTACGGCGACGGCGAACGCACGGTGGCGGCCACGGCCGCGAACCCGCCGTACGAGTACCCGAAGATCGCGATCTGGTTCTTGGCGGCAACACCCTGCGAGACGAGCCACGCAGCGCCGTCGTCGAGATCGTCGGACATCTTCAGGCCCCACTGCTTGTCGCCGGCCATCCAGAGCTCGCGACCGAGACCTTCCGAGCCGCGGTACTGCGGACGCAGCACGGCATAGCCGCGCGAGGTGAGCATCGGCACCCAGCCCGACGCGTCCCAACCCGTGTAATCCCGCGCCCATGGACCGCCGTGCGGCATGATGATCGCCTTCGCCGGCGCATCGCCCTGCTTCCAGCCGGCAGGCAGGTCGAGGATCGCGGGAATCTCGCGCCCGTCGCGCGCCTTGTAGGTCACCCAGCTTTCCTCGCCGGTCATGTCGTTGCCGATCCACGGGCGCGTGCTGCCGAGGTTGGCCACCTGCTTCTTGTCCAGCAGCAGATGGTAGGCCGGCGGATTGCTGGCGCTCTGCGTGGTGAACAGCACCTTGGCCAGATCGTCGGTGTAGCTGGCGATGTTTACCTGCTGGCCGGGGAAGGCCTGCTTGATCGAGTCCTGGATGGCTTTCAATTCCGGGTCGATGTAGACGACCTGGCGATACGGCCCATCGACGACGAAGCCCACGATCTGGTTGAAGTTGCTGGCCCGCGTGCTGAAAAGCAGGCCCCCGATGGAATAGTTCTTGTCGGCAAGGGCCGGTTCCGGGTCGTACTTCTGCGTCGCCGGGTCATACATGCGCACCTGCAGCTTGTCGGAAAACTGGTCGGTCAGGATGTAGAACTTGCCGGTCGCGTCGTCGAGGCCCTCCACCGTTACGGTGTAACGCTGGGAGAGCTTGGTGGTCAGCGCAGGCTGCAACTCGAACTGGCCGGTCTTGGCATTGAGCAGCAGCACGCGCTGTTCGTAATCGCCGCCGACGGGCTCGATCTCGGATTTGGCCAGCACCTTGCCGGTGCGGGAGTCGAAGAGCGAAGGCCGGGCGCGATTGCCGCCCTTGAACAGCAGTTCGCGCTCCTTGGTTTTCAGGTTGTAGAGGTAGTAGTTCGAGGTCCAGGTGACCTGGCTCAACTGGCTGATGATGACGCGATCCGGATCCAGCGGCAGCATGTTCACCAGATCCGACGTGCCGGCGATCTCCAGGCAGCGCTCGGTGTCCTTGCTGACGCCGACCCTGCGTGTGTCATTGGCAAAGGCTTCGCCGAAATTCTTCTGGTCGGCATCGGCCAGATAGGTCTTGACGACGAACGTCTTGGTGGCACCGGTGTCCTTGCCCTCGCCGCAACCGCCGAGGTGGCCGGTCCATTCCTGCCGGGCGATCGCCAGCAGCTTGTTCGCCTTCAGGGCATAGGCGGCAATGAACTTCATGTGGTCGCCCGACGGGGTCACCACCTTGGGGCCGGCGGACAGCGCGTCCGTATCCCACGTGGCCAGCGCCGTATCGTCCTTGTCGTTGGGCGAGGGAATCAGCCCGACCAGATGCTTGCCATCCGGACTCATCGATACCGATTGCAGTGCCGGCAAGCGGGCCAACGCCTCCACCGGAATCGGCTGGGCCGCGTGAGCCGACCCCAGACTCAATGCCGCTGCCAGCGCACCGCCAAGCAACGCCTGAAAAAACGTGTGTCGCATGTATTCAACTCCCCTGGAAATGACCGCCCCATACGGCCGTTGCGCCCGTGGGCGAATGGCTCTTGATCTCCGAAGATAGCAGGAACTTTGCGCTCGGCGAAGAAGCGGCGCGCACCGGCAGCGGACCGTCCGCCGTCCTGCTCGATTCATCCGTCGACCACCCTCACACCAACCCCCACGCTTCCAGTTCCAGTTTCAGGTAGGCGTAGTAGATCGGTGCGGCGATGACGCCCGGGAGGCCGAAGGCGGCTTCCATCAGCAGCATCGCCAACAGCAACTCCCAGGCACGGGCATGGATCTGGGTGCCGACGATGCGGGCGTTGAGGAAGTATTCGAGCTTGTGGATCAGGATCAGGAACGCCAGCGCGGCGATGCCCACGCTCAGCGACACCGACAGCCCGGCGATGGTGATGGCGGTGTTGGAAATGAGGTTGCCGATCACCGGCAGCAGGCCGACGATGAAGGTCGCCACCACCAGCGTCTTGGCCAGCGGCACGTGGACGCCGAGCAGCGGCAGCACGCCGAGCAGGAAGATCGCGGTGAACACGGTGTTGATCAGCGAGATCTTGATCTGCGCGAACACGATGTTGTGGAACCCCTGCGCCAGCCGCAGGCAGCGCAGGCTCAGTGCGGCCGCCAGCGGGCCGATCTGGTGCGCCGGCCGTGCGCGGCCGAGCGCCACGATCGCGCCCAGCACCAGGCCGATGAGGATGTGCACGAAAACCCGCACCGCACCCTTGCCGGCCAATTGCAGGGCACCGGCATGCTTGCGCGCCAGCTCGATCGCGCCCACGCGCAGGTCGTCGACGCTGTCGGGCAGGTTGTTGACCAGGGCCGGCGGCAATTGCTGGCGCGCCTTTTCCACCAGCGGCATCAATTGTTGCTGCCAGAGCAGCTCGGGGTTGCCGAGCTCGTGCCGGAACAGGCTGATCGCGCCGAGGATCAGCAACAGCAGCAGGCCGACCACGATGGCGCCCAGCACGGCCACCACCAGCAGTCGCGCGCGGTCGCCGGAAATGCGCCGGCCGAGCAGCGGCGCCATCGACTGCACCAGCTCGAACACCAGCAGGCCAGCGAGCAGGGCCGGCAGCAGGTGCAGGTCGATGACCAGCAGCAGGCCCACCGCAACCAGCAGGTAGCTGGCATAGCTGATGACGTTCGAGGGATCGCGCAAGGCGGGCTTGGGGAAATCCATGCGAGACGAAACCAGAGTGGGAGAGCAGGCAGTCTGTCAGCAGCCCGCGGCCGCTGCCAGCCCCGCCGAAACCGTCATGTGGCTGTCGTAAACTCGGGCGCTTGCCCACGTCGCCCCGCCCCAAGGATCTGCGCATGCCACTTCGTTTGCCCGCGAGCCTGCTCGCGTTCGCCCTGCTGGCCGGTTGTGCGGCCAGCCCACTCCGGCATCCCGAGGTCGTCTCCTCTCCTGCCGCGCCCGCGACCGTCGCCGCCAACGACAACCTCAATGCCGTGGCGTGGACCCAGACCGCGATCGAGCACGACCTGATTTACCTGCAGACCTATCGCGATGCCGAAGCGGGCCTGCTGGCCGCCCTGCAGGACCAAGGCTGGGATGCACTGGCCAAGGACGACCGCGCCGCGCCGCTTCGCGGCCTCAAGCCGGCCGTGGTGCTGGACATCGACGAGACCGTGCTGGACAACTCGCCCTACCAGGCGCGCCTGGTCAAAAGCGGCGGCGAGTACAACGAGGCCGATTGGGCCGCCTGGTGCAAGGAGGAGGCCGCCCGCGCGCTGCCCGGCGCAGTCGCGTTCACCCGCTTCGCCGCCCGGCATGGCATCGCCGTCATCTACATCTCCAACCGCGCCAAGGATCTGGACCAGGCCACCCTGGCCAACCTGCGCAAGGCCGGCCTGCCGGTGTCCGGGCCGGAGGCCTTCCTCGGCCTGGGCACCTTCGTCGAAGGCTGCGAGCAGATCGGCACGGAGAAGGGTTGCCGGCGCCAGCTGGTCAGCCGCAAGTACCGCGTGCTGATGCAGTTCGGCGACCAGATCGGCGACTTCGTGACGGTACTGGCCAACAATGCCGCCGGTCGCCACCGCGCCATGGCGCCCTACATGGACTGGATCGGCCGGCGCTGGTTCGTGCTGCCCAACCCCACCTACGGGTCATGGGAACCGGCACTGTTCAACAATGACTGGAGCGCGCCACCGGCGGAACGCCGGCGACAGAAGATCGACGCGTTGCGCTCTGAATAATATTCGTCAACAAAATCATGGTTCTGCAAGACAAATGGAAAGTATTGCCTAAACTTTGACGAACCGGTAACATTTGCTCCGCCAACGCCTGCCGGGGATTCCTTGCGGGCAAGGCCATTTCCCTTCCGGCTCTGCCGGATTGCCCCGTGAGGCCCTCGGCCCGCGGGGTTTTCTTTGACCTGCACGCCGCGATGCGGCACGAGGCTCGCCCACACCCCTTGCCGCCGTGGGCCGAGGAACCCCCGGCAACCGGTCCGGATGGCCGCCCCCGCGGCGCCGCCGACCGCCATCGGCGCGGATTGGACGACGCGGCCGGGTAGAATGGCCCGATGCCGAATACCACAATGGTGGACTCCACCGTACGTCGCCGCGCCCCTTGGTGGTTCAACCTGGCCGGGCAATTGCTGCAGCCCTGGGTGCGCATCCGCCGCGACCCCGCCGAGCCGGCGGCGCTGCTGCAACCGGGCGTGCCGGTGTGCTACGTGATCGAGCGCGACGGCTTCTCCGACGCGCTGATCCTGCAGCGCGCCTGCCGCGAAGCCGGCCTGCCCAACCCGATGCAGCCGCTGGCCGGCACCCGCCGGCGCCGCTCCGTGTTCGCCCTGACCCGCCGCGACGGCTGGCTGTTCGGGCGCAGCCGCAAGCGCGCCGCCGGGGAACCGCTGCGCCAGCTGGTGCGCTCGCTCGAGGGCGTGCCCGACCTGGACGTCCAGGTCGTGCCAGTGGCGATCTACGTCGGCCGCGCACCCAGCCGTGAGACCGGCTGGTTCCGCGTGCTGTTCTCGGAAAACTGGGTGATGGTCGGCCGCTTCGGCCGCCTGCTGGCGCTGCTGCTGAACGGGCGCGACACGGTGGTGCACTTCTCCGCGCCGGTATCGCTGCGCAGCGTGCTGGATGAATCCGGCGAGATCGGACCGGAGCGCTTCGCGCGCAAGATCGCGCGGGTGCTGCGCATCCACTTCCGGCGCATCCGCGCCGCGGTGATCGGGCCCGACCTGTCACACCGGCGCACCGTGGTCGACGCGGTGCTCGCGGCCGAGCCGGTGCGTGCGGCGATCGCCGCCAATGCCGCCAAGGAGAAGACCAGCCACGCCAAGGCCTGGCGCAAGGCGCACAAGATGCTGCTGGAGATCGCCGCCGACTATTCGCATCCGGTGGTGCGTTCGGCATCGTTCGTGCTGTCCAGTTTCTGGAACAAACTGTACGACGGCATCGCGATGCACCACTTCGACAAGGTCCGCGCGGTGGCGCCGGGTTACGAAGTGGTCTACGTGCCCAGCCACCGCAGCCACGCCGACTACCTGTTGATGAGCTACCAGTTGCACGTCTCCGGCGTGGTGGTGCCGCACATTGCCGCGGGGGTGAACCTCAACCTGCCGGTGATCGGGCCGATCCTGCGCCGCGGCGGCGCGTTCTTCATGCGCCGCAGCTTCACCGGCAACCCGCTGTACTCGGTGGTGTTCAAGGAATACATGGCGCAGCTGATCGACCGCGGCGTGCCGATCGAGTACTTCACCGAGGGCACCCGCTCGCGTACCGGGCGGCTGCTGTCGCCGCGCGGCGGATTGCTGTCGATGACCGTGCGCGCCTTCCTGCGCGCGCCGCGCCGGCCGGTGCTGTTCCAGCCGGTCTACATCGGTTACGAGAAACTGATGGAGGGCAACAGCTACATCGGCGAGCTCTCCGGCAAGCCGAAGGAGAAGGAATCCCTGCTCGGCCTGCTCAAGGGCCTGAAGGTGCTGCGCCAGCGCTACGGCCACGTGGCGCTGAACTTCGGCGAGCCGATCGAGCTGACCCCGCTGCTCGACGCCGCCAGCAGCGACTGGCGCAGCGCCGGGCTCGACCCGGAGGCGAAACCCGAGTGGCTCAATTCGGTGGTCAGCCAGCTGGCCGAGAAGATCCAGGTCAACATCAACCGCGCCGCCGACGTCAATCCGATCAACCTGCTGGCGCTGGCCCTGCTGGCCACGCCCAAGCACGCGATGGCCGAGAACGACCTGCTGATGCAGCTCGACCTTGGCAAAGCGCTGCTGGAGGAACTGCCGTACTCCGACCGCGTCACGCTGACTCCGATGAACCCGGCCGCGATCATCGCCTACGGCGAGCAGATGGGCTGGATCGAGCGGGTGCAGCACCCGCTGGGCGACGTGCTCACCGTCAGCGGCGAAAAGGCCGTGCTGCTGAGCTATTTCCGCAACAACGTGCTGCACCTGATGGCCAGCGCGGCATGGGTCGCCTGCTGCTTCCTCAACAACCGGCGCATGTCGCGTGACGCGATCCTGCGCCTGGGCGGCATCGTGTATCCGTTCATCCAGGGCGAACTGTTCCTGCCGTGGGATGAGGACGGCTTCAAGGAGCAGCTGAAGGCGACGATCGACTTCCTGGTGCGCCGCGGCCTGCTCGAATCCACCAACCATGGCCGCTCGCTGGAACGCAGCGCCGGTCAGGAAGACAGCGCCTTCCAGCTGCGGGTGATCGCGCGCAGCCTGATCCAGGCGTTCGAGCGCTACTACATCACCATCGCGGCGCTGGCCAAGAATGGCCCGCACACGCTGACCGGCGGCGAGCTGGAGAACGCCTGCACGCTCACCGCGCAGCGACTGGGCCTGCTCAACGAGCTGTCCGCACCGGAGTTCTTCGACAAGGCGCTGTTCCGCGGCTTCATCCAGAAATTGCGCGAACGCAAGGTGGTATGGACCGACGAGAACGGCAAGCTCGACTACGACCGCGCGCTGGAGGATCTGGTGCGCGACGCCCGCGTGATCCTGTCGCGCGAGGTGCGCCACTCGATCCTGAAGATCACGCCGGGCGGCGATCGCGAGCCGGCCGCGGCGCTGCCCGGTGACGCGTCGGCATCCGACCTGCACCAGCGCCACGTGGATACCGAGCAGCAGGAACACGAGCGGCGCACCGGCATCGACCGCCGCCAGGGCGACGCTGCAACACAGGAGCCCGCGCGCCGCGAAGGCGCCGAGTAGGATCAGCACACTGTCACCCGGGGGAACCACCATGACCACGACTCGCCACCTGTTGTTCGCCGCCCTCGTGGCATGTCTCCCTCTGGCCGCCGGCGCCGACGCGCCGGCCCGCGCCGATGCCGGCGACCACCGCGTCAGCGTGATCGAATGCGCGCGCCTGCTCGACCCGGCCGCCGGCAAGATGCTGGGCCAGACCACGCTGGTAGTGGAGGACGGCCGCATCAAGGAGATCCATCCCGGCACCGTCGACATCGCGCCGTACCGCCAGGCCGCCGGCACGGTGAGCTTCACCCGGCTGGCCGATGCCACCTGCATGCCGGGGCTGATCGACTCGCACACGCACCTGACGATGCAGTTCAGCAAGAGCACCTACAGCGACAAGTTCCGCCTCAATCCGGCCGACCACGCCATCCGCGGCACCGTCTACGCCAAACGCACCCTGCTCGCCGGCTTCACCACGGTGCGCAACCTCGGCGACGACGACAATGCCTCGCTCGCGCTGCGCAATGCGATCAACGCCGGCCTGGTGCCCGGCCCGCACATCTTCAGCGCCGGCAAATTCATCGGCACCACCGGCGGCCACGCCGACCCCACCAATGGTTTCCGCTGGAACCTGCAGGGCGACCCCGGTCCCAAGGACGGCATCATCAACTCGCCCGCCGACGCGTGGAAGGCCGTGCGCCAGCACTACAAGGACGGCGCCGACCTGATCAAGATCATGCCCTCCGGCGGCGTGCTGGACGAAAGCTCCAGCTCCGAAAACCCGCAGATGACGCTGGAGGAAATCCAGGCCGTGGTCGCCGCTGCGCACGACTACGGCTTCACCGTGGCCGCGCACGCGCATGGCGCCGAGGCGATCCGTCGCGCGGTGCTGGGCGGCGTCGATTCGATCGAGCACGGCACCTTCATGGATGCCGACGACATGAAGCTGATGAAGGCGCACGGCACCTGGTACGTGCCCACCATCATCGCCGGCCAGTACGTGATGGAGAAGGCGCGCGAGGGCTGGTATCCGCCGCAGGTCGCGCGCAAGGCCGAGGAAGTCGGCCCGGTGATCATGGCCACCGCCGGCAAGGCGTACAAGGCCGGCGTGAAGATCGCCTTCGGCACCGACTCCGGCGTGTTCCCCCACGGCGACAACGCGAGGGAGTTCGCCTACATGGTGCAAGCCGGCATGCCGCCGATGTTCGCCCTGCAGGCGGCCACCACCCACGCCGCCGAACTGCTGCACAAGTCCGACCAGCTCGGCCGCATCGCGGTCGGCCGCGGCGCCGACGTGATCGCCGTACCCGGCAATCCGCTCGATGACATCACCGTCATGCAGCACGTCGAGTTCGTGATGAAGGACGGCGTGATCTACAAGAAAAGCGGCGAGCCGACGCTTCAATAAAGTAACCGCACCTCTCGCGTTTGCCCCCTCTTCCCCCGGGAGAGAGTTGGGGTGAGGGTCCGCCTCAGGCCGGACCCACATCAAAATCGCGCCTCGACATGCGTTCTGGCGAGCACCTGCCCCTCTCCTCAATCCTCTCCCCGGAGGGAGAGGAGGCGAAAGCAAGAGGCGCGTTATCCAATTGAGGCGCCAAGGCTTGCTGTAGCATTGCAGGGATGAACGAGCAGCCGAAGTCCCCGCCCGCATCCACCACCCACTTCGGCTTCCGCGACGTGCCGGTGGGCGAGAAACAGAAGCTGGTCGGCCAGGTGTTCACCTCGGTCGCACGCAGCTACGACCTGATGAACGACCTGATGTCGTTCGGCACGCACCGGTTATGGAAGCGCCATTTCGTGGCGACCAGCGGCGTGCGCCGCGGCGACCGCGTGCTGGACCTGGCCGGCGGCACCGGCGACATCGCCGCGCTGCTCCATCCGGTAGTGGGCGAGACGGGCGAGGTGGTAGTCGGCGACATCAACGCAGCCATGCTCGACGTCGGCCGCGACCGGCTCACCGACCGCGGCCTGGTCGCCGGCCTGCGCTGGGCCCAGCTCAACGCCGAACGGCTGCCCTTCCCCGACAACTCCTTCGACGCGGTGACCATGGCCTTTGGCCTGCGCAACGTCACCGACAAGGATCAGGCGCTGGCCGACATCTGCCGCGTGCTCAAGCCCGGCGGCCGGCTGCTGGTTCTGGAGTTCTCGAAAGTGCAGAGCGAGGCGTTCGGCAAGCTCTACGACTTCCACTCCTTCAAGGTCCTGCCGCGTCTGGGCCAGCTGTTCGCCGGTGATGCCGACAGCTACCGGTACCTGGCCGAATCGATCCGCAAGCACCCGGACCAGCAGACGCTCAAGGGCATGATGGAGCGCGCCGGCTTCGGCAAGGTCGAGGTGCGCAACCTGACCAACGGCATCGTGGCGATCCACCGCGCGTACAAGTTCTGAGAAGCAGTCAAGCAAGTGACTGCTCATGCGAGCGAGTCCGGGCCTGTACCGGACTCGCAATGGAAGAAAACCCCAGGAAGTGGTTTTTTTCGCCGGCTCTGAGCATCGCGCGCCACGGGGTTTGCGCCTGATCCAGGTCAGTGGCCGATGGCCATCGACGGCGTATGTTGGGGCGGTCTTTCCCACCATGAGTCCCGTCATGCCCCTCGATATCGAGACCGAGCCCAACACCCACCTGTTCGATGCCCGCGGCGTGGCCCGCCGTTTCCGCCATTCCGCGATCTTCGGCGCGATCGGCGTGCTGCGTTCGGGCGAAACCATGCGCTTCGTCAACGACCACGACCCGCTGCCGCTGATCGCGCAGTTGCGTGACCGCCTCGGCGACAACCTCACCGTGGCCTACCGCCAGCGCGAGCCCGGTGCCATCGTGATCGACTTCGGCATCACCGGCTTGCCGGACGAGTGATGGGCACCCCGGCTTTCTTCGACCAGGCGCCGCCGATCCCGATGCGCGATCCGCTGGCGGCGTTCCTGGGTGCGGCCGACGACGGCCTGCTCGACTACCGCTATATCGACGCGGTGCGGCTGGCCGGACACTCCTGCCCCACCGTCGCCGGCGCGTACCTGATGGCGCGTGCCGCGCTGCACGCGCTGTACCCGGACGGCCCCGCCGAGCGCGGGGGCGTCGAGGTGCTCATACCGGGGCCGGAGAGCGAGGGCGTCAACGGCGTGATCGGCCAGGTCTTTACCCTGATCACCGGGGCGGCCGGCGCCAACGGCTTTCACGGCATTGCCGGACGCTACGCGCGCGAGTCGCTGCTGAGCTATGCCGACACGGCCGAGCACGCCGCCGTGCGGGTCCGCCGGCGCGACACCGGCGCGAGCGTGGCGGTGGAGCTGGATCTCTCGAGCGTGCCCGCACCCGCCAACCTGCGTCCGCTGCTCGGCGGCGCACTCGATCCGGCGGCCAGCGCGGAACAGCGCGCGGCATTCGGTCGGGCATGGCAGGAGCGCGTGCAATGCCTGCTGCTGGAACACGCCGATGACCCGGACGTGATCCGGCTGACCCGGCTCGACCACCCACCGATGCACTGAAGCGCGCCGGTCGTCCTCACGACTGCTCGCACGAGGACACCGGCAGCGCCGGGCTGGCTGCCGGCGGCGCTGGCCGCCGCCGTGCGTTGGCCAGCACCACGCCGCCGATGGTGATCGCACCACCGACCAGCACCAGCACCTCGGGAACCTCGTGCAGCCACAGCCAGCCGATCAGCAGCGCGATCGGCGGCGACAGGTAGATGAAGCTGCTGACCTGCGAGGCCGATGAGCGGTTCACCGCCAGATTCCAGGCCAGGTAACCGACGAAGGTCGGCGCGATGCCCAGCCACAGCAGCGCGCCGATGTGCGGCCACGAGGCCGCTGCCAGCGCCTGCGGCAGATGCCAGCCGAACGGCAACGCGCCGAGCGTGCCGGCGAACATCGCGAACGCGGTGACCCCGACCATGCTGCTGCGCGAGAACAGCGCCTTCTGGCCGACGAAGAAGACCGCCGAGACGGCCACGCACACCAGCACCAGCAAGGCGTGCGGATCGACCTCCACGCGCTGTCCGCTGGCGAATACCACCAGCACCGTGCCGAGCAGGGCCACCGCCAGCCCGAGCCACGTGCGTGCGGCCAGCCGTTCACCGATCCACAGCGCCGACACCGCCGCCGTGGCCGCCGGCACCAGCGAGATCAGGATCGAGGCGGTGCCGCTGGCGATGCGCGTCTCGGCGTAGTTCAGGCACAGGTGATACACGGTCAGGCCAAGCACGCCGAGCAGGGCCAGTTGCGGCCAGTCGCGCAGCGCCGGCAATGGCACGCGCCTGATCCAAAGCAGCACGGCGAAGCACAGCGAGCCGATCAGCAGCCGCGCGAACGCCACCTCGCCCGGCGTGAACGCGGGCAATGCATAGGCGATCGCGGCATACGCCGACGACCACGTGAGCAGGGCGATCGCGATGGCGAGCAGGGCACGGCCATCGAGACGTTGAGCGGTATCCATGGGGGGATTCTCCGGCGGGGAAGCGCGCATCCTAGTCCTGGCGATGGCGCCGGTGAATAATGCATCGCGGCGGAATCGCGATGTTTCGCCGCTGATCGAAATGATGAAAGAGGTTGTCACCTTGGAATCGAAACCGACCGATGGCCGATCCGCACTGGACGGCAAGGACTGGCAATTGCTGGAGGCGCTGCAGCGCGATGCGCGACTCGGTTTCGCCGAACTCGGCCGGCTGGTGCGCCTGTCCGCGCCCGCAGTGGCCGAACGCGTGCGGCGACTGGAGGATGCCGGCGTGATCAGCGGCTACCACGCCACGGTCAACCCGCGCCGGCTCGGTTATGCGCTGAGCGCGATGGTGCGCCTGCGCTGCGACGGGGCCACCTGCGCGCGCATCGGCAGCCTGGTCGAGGACATTCCCGAGGTGCTCGAATGCCGCCGCCTGGCCGGCGAGGACTCGGCCCTGCTGCACGTGGTGGCGATGTCCACCGGGCACCTGGAGTCGGTGCTCGACCGCCTGCTCAAGACCGGCGCCAGCAACAGCACCACCACCCTGATCGTGCTGCAGACGCCGCACGAGAACCGGCCCCTGACCCGCGCGATGTGGAACGCGGCGATGGCGATGTCGGGCGACTGATCCACCGGTCGCGCGGGGCGACCAGTACTTTTGTCACGGTCGCGCATCGACACGGCGTCGCATACTCGAACGCTGCTCGAACTCAGGGGAACCCCATGCGCCGCCTCGCTTCGCTATTGCTGGCCAGTGCCATCGCGCTCGCCGGCCTGCCCGCCGCCCATGCCGCCGACGCGGCGCCGGCCAACGCGTCATCCAGCGCCACCCATGACAGCACCGATCCGCGCATCCCCGCCCATGAAACGGCGGTGCGCACGCAGCACAGCGTCGCCATCGGCGGGCGCACGATCAGGTACACCGCCACCGCCGGCACGGTGATCATCCGCGACGACAAGCAGCAGCCGCAGGCCAGCGTGTTCTACGTCGCCTACACCGTCGACGACGGCAAGCCCTCGCAGCGCCCGCTGACCTTCCTCTACAACGGCGGCCCGGGTTCCTCCAGCGTGTGGCTGCACATGGGCTCGCTCGGCCCGGTGCGCATCGAGACGGCCAGCCCGCAGGCCACCGCGCCGGCGCCGTACCACCTGGTGGCCAACGGCGACAGCCTGCTCGACAAGACCGACCTGGTCTTCATCGACGCCGTCGGCGCCGGTTATTCGCGCCCGCTGGGCAAGGCCACCGGCAAGGACTTCTGGGGCGTGGACCAGGACATTTCCGCCTTCAGCCGCGCGATCGAGCGCTACGTCACGCTCAACCGGCGCTGGAACTCGCCCAAGTTCCTGTACGGCGAGAGCTACGGCACCACCCGGTCGGCCGCGCTGGTCGACGCGCTGCAGGACAAGGGCATGGCCTTCAACGGCGTGATCCTGATGTCCTCGATCCTCAACTACGCGATCCGCATGCCGGGCTACGACGAGAGCTACGTCGGTTACCTGCCCAGCTTCGCCGCCGCCGCGTGGTACCACGACAAAGTGCCTTCCAAGAGCGGCCAGAACAAGCCGGCCGAGCTGAAGGCCTTCGTCGACCAGGCCCGCGCCTGGGCGCGTGGCCCGTACGCCTCCGCGCTGGCACTGGGGCAGGATCTGCCCGCCGCACAGTTCGACGCGATCGCCACGCAGATGGCCGGCTTCACCGGCCTGCCGGTGCAATACATCAAGCAGGCGAACCTGCGCGTGAGCCCCAGCCGCTTCCGCAAGGAACTGCTGCGCGACCAGCGTCTCATCCTGGGCCGCTACGACGCCCGCTTCACCGGCACCGACCCCGATGCCGCCGGCGAAACGCCGGAGTACGACCCCTCCGACACCGGCATCAGCGGCGCCTTCGTCAGCGCCTTCCACGACTATCTTGCCGACCAGCTCGACTACCCGAGCCAGCTCGACTACCGCCCCACCTACGGCAAGATCATCCAGGGCTGGGACTGGAAGCACGCCGTCCCGGGCATGCGCCGCGCGCTGCCGCTGCCGTACGTGGCCGGCGACCTGGCGCACGCGATGCGCACCAATCCGAACCTCAAGGTGCTCTCGCTCAACGGTTACTACGATTTCGCCACGCCGTTCTTCATCACCGAGTACGACCTGGCGCACATGAACCTGGACCCTTCGCTGCGCGGCAATCTGTCGTTCGCTTACTACCCTTCCGGGCACATGATCTATCTCAACACCGAGGCGCTGCAGCAGCTCAAGCACGATCTCGCCCGCTTCTACGACCTTGCCGCGCCGCAGCGCTGATACGGAGCCTCTCGCCATGCGCCATTCCCTCATCGCCCCGCTCGCCTTCGTCCTGGCCATCGGCCTTGCCGCCCCGCTGCATGCGGCCGACAGCAACCCGCACGACAGCAAGTCCCAGGCCGACAAGGACACCAAGAAGGACACGCTGCCGATCCCGCCCGAACGCAAGGTGGTGACCTCGCACAGCGTGCGCATCGATGGCCGCAACGTGGCCTACAAGGCCACCGCCGGCACCTTGCTGATCAAGGACGACAAGGGCCAGCCCACGGTCAGCATGTTCTACGTGGCCTACACCGTCGGCGACGGCAAGGCCGCGCAGCGGCCGGTCACCTTCCTGTTCAACGGCGGCCCCGGCTCCTCCAGCATGTGGCTGCACATGGGTTCGGTCGGGCCGGTACGGGTGGCCAACGCGGGCGACCAGCCGATCCCGCCGCCGCCGTACAGCACGGTGCCGAACGAATACAGCCTGCTCGACAAGTCCGACCTGGTCTTCATCGACGCGCCCGGCACCGGCTATTCGCAGCTGGTCGGCGCGGCCAAGGGCAAGGACTTCTACGGCATCGATCAGGATGCCGACGCGTTCGCGAAGTTCATCACCCGCTACGTCGGCGACAACCACCGCTGGAACTCGCCGAAGTTCCTGTTCGGCGAGAGCTACGGCACCACCCGCTCGGCGGTGCTGGCCAAGCAATTGCAGGACCAGGGCATGGAGCTCAACGGCATCGTGCTGATGTCCTCGATCCTGGACTTCAGCGTGTGGGCCAACACCGGTGTCGACCACGGCTACATCGTCAACCTGCCGACCGAGGCCGCGATCGCCTGGTACCACAACAAGGTACCGAACAAGCCCGCCGACCTGGCCGGCTTCATCGCCGCCGTGCGCCAGTTCGCCAGCACCGACTACACCCTGGCACTGGCCAGGGGCGACGCGATCACGCCGGCCGAGGCCGACCGCATCGCCACGCAGCTGAGCCAGTACATAGGCCTGTCGACGACGTACATCAAGCAGGCCAACCTGCGCATCGACCCCAGCCGCTTCCGCAAGGAGCTGCTGCGCGACCAGCGCCGCACGGTTGGACGTCTGGACGGCCGTTTCGAAGGCATCGACCCGGATGCCGCCGGCGAGACGCCCGACGGCGACGCCGCCAGCGATGCCGCCACCGGCGCCTACCTGGCCGCCTTCAACCAGTACGCCACCAGCGCCCTGAACTACGCCAGCGACCACGCCTACCTGCCCAACAACTACGGCGTCATCAACCGCAACTGGGACTGGAAGCGCGAGCACCAGCGCTTCCCGCAGGCGCCGTACGTGGGCAGTGACCTGGCCGACACGATGCGGCGCAACCCGCATCTGAAGGTCTTTTCCGCCAACGGCTACTACGACCTGGCCACGCCGTTCTACGCCACCGAGTTCGACCTGGGCCACCTCAGCCTGGACCCGGCGATCAGCAAGAACATCGAGTACGGTTTCTATCCGTCCGGTCACATGATCTACTTCGATGTCGACGCCTTGAAGCAAGTGAAGGCGGATCTGGCGCGCTTCTACGACGAGGCCGCACCGCGGCCCTGACGGAGTCTCCCCAGCCATGACGGACAAGCCGAGCGCACCGCCCGACGCCGACGAGAACGCACCCCGCGACCCTGCCCGGCGCCGCGTGCTGGGCGGCATCGCGCTGGCGGGTGCGGCCGCGACGCTGGCCGGCTGTCGCATCGACGACGCACGCCACGCCAGTGCGCCGACGGGAGATCAAGCGGCGCTCGACGCGCTGCTGCGGCAGCACATCCAGCACGTGGTGGTGCTGTACGCGGAGAACCGCAGCTTCAACAACCTGTTCGCCGGCTTCCCCGGCCTGGCGCAACCGCTCAAGGCGCTCGACTCGCCCGAGTACCGCCAGCGCGACCGCGACGGCAGTCTGCTCACCACGCTGCCGCCGGTGTGGAGCGGCATGGTGCCGCGCGAGCAGGTGGTCGGCGGGCGCCGCTACCTCATCGACGAGCAGGCCATCACCGGTTTGCCCAACCGGCCTTTCGCGCTGCGCACGCCCGATGGCGAGCTGCTGCCGCACGGCGTGATCACCCGCGACCTGGTGCACCGCTTCTACGAAAACCAGCTGCAGATCAACGGCGGCCGCAACGACGGCTTCGTGGCCTGGAGCAACACCGGCGCGATGCCGATGGGCCACTACGCCGACACGGCCCGCAGCCTGCGCCTGTGGCAGCTGGCGCGGCAGTACACCTTGTGCGACAACTTTTTCATGGGCGCATTCGGCGGCTCGTTCCTCAACCACCAATACCTGGTCGCCGCGCAGCCGCCGTACTTCCCGCACGCCGACCAGAGCCCGGCGAAACTGCAGATCGCCCAGGTGCAGGGTGACGACCCCACCGGCATCCTGCCGAAGTTCGCCGAAGGCTCTCCGGCGAGCGCGATGCAGGGTCGCCCGGAATGGGCCTCGCGCGATGCCATGACGCCGGACTTCTGGGCGGTCAACACCATGGGGCCGGCCTATGCGCCGGGCTTCAGCCATGACCCGCGCGATCCGCGGCTGGCGGATGCGACCAGCCCGAACACGCTGCCCGCGCAGAGCCACCTGACCATCGGCGACGTGCTGTCGCAAGCCGGTATCGACTGGGCCTGGTATGCCGGCGCCTGGCAGCTGGCGCTCGACGGCAAGGGCGAAGGCGACCACAGCGAGTTTCCGCAGGTGCCGGATTTCCAGCCGCACCACCAGCCGCTCAACTATTTCCGCCAGTTCGCCCCGGGCACGGCGGCGCGTGCGCAGCATCTGCGCGACGCCGGCACCGGCAGCCGCGCCGACAGCAACCATTTCATTGCCGCGGTCGAAGCCGGCCAATTGCCGCCGGTGACGTTCTACAAGCCGCAAGGCAATCTCAACATGCACGCCGGCTACGCCAGCCTCGATGCCGGCGACGAGCACCTGGCGCAAGTGGTCGAGGCGCTGCAGCGCAGTCCGCAGTGGCCGAACATGCTGGTGGTGCTCACGGTGGACGAGAATGGCGGCTGGTGGGATCACGTGGCGCCGCCGAAAGGCGATCGCTGGGGCCCGGGCACACGCGTGCCGGCGCTGGTGATCTCGCCACACGCGAAGCGGGGCTTCGTCGACCACACGATCTACGACACCGGCTCGATCCTGCGTTTCCTCACCCGCCGTTTCGACCTCAAGCTGCTGCCCGGACTGAAGCTGCGCGACGCATCGATGATCGCCGCCGGCGGCCCGCCGCCGGGCGACCTCACCGCCGCGCTGCAGTTCGCCAGCGCCTGACCCCCGCAGGAAACACCGACCATGCGCGAGCTGTACCCGGAGATCGAGCCGTACCAGACCCATCGCCTCCCCGTGGATGCGCTGCACACGCTGCACGTGGAGGAGTGCGGCAACCCGCTGGGCCTGCCGGTGATCTTCCTGCACGGCGGACCGGGCGCCGGCCTGTCGACCTATCACCGTCGCTTCTTCGATCCGGCGCGCTACCGCATCGTGCTGTTCGACCAGCGCGGCTGCGGGCAGTCCACCCCGTTCGCCGAACTCACCGACAACACCACCACGCACCTGGTCGCCGACATCGAGCGCATCCGCGCCTTCCTGGGCATCGAGCACTGGGTGGTGTTCGGCGGCTCCTGGGGTTCGACCCTGGCGCTGGCGTACAGCCAGGCCCACCCGCAGCATTGCCTGGGCATCGTGCTGCGCGGCATCTTCCTCGGCCGGCCACAGGAATTGCGCTGGTTCAACGAACTCGATGGCGGCGCACGGCAGATCTTCCCCGAACGCTGGGCGCGCTTCCGCGATTTCATCCCGAGCGACGAGCGCGGCGAGATGCTGGACGCCTACTGGCAGCGCCTGAACAGCACCGACGAAGCCACCCGCCTCGCCGCAGCGCAGGCGTGGAGCGCGTGGGAAGGCGGCAGCACCACCCTGGTGCACGACCCCGACGCCGGCGGCATCTTCGAAGACCCGCATCACGCAGTCAGCCTGGCGCTGATGGAAGCCCACTACTTCCGTCACGCGCTGTTCCTCGAACCGGACCAGCTGCTGCGCGACGTGCCGCGCATCCGCCACCTGCCGGCCACCATCGTGCACGGCCGCTACGACATCATCTGCCCCGCCGTCAGCGCCTGGGACCTCGCCCAGGCCTGGCCCGAAGCCACCCTGCACTTCGTGCTCGCCGGCCACAGCGCGGCCGACCCGGCCATCGTCGACCGCCTGGTCGAGGCCACTGACGCGCTGGCCGATCGGTACTGCTGACGGCACGCCGTTTCGGACCGGAACCGCGTCGGCGCAAGAAGCGGATGGCGCGCCCGGCGCGGTGACGCCAGAATGCGCGCCTCACCTCGATGGAGTTGCCGATGCTGACCCTCTACGACTACCTGCCTTCGCAGAACGCCTGGAAAGTGCGCCAGCTGCTGCATCACCTCGGCCGGCCGTATCGCACGCTGGAGGTCAGCATCTTCGAGGGCGAGGGCCGCAGCGAAAGCTATCTGCGCATCAGCCCGACCGGCACGGTGCCCGCGATCGAACTGGACGACGGCCGCACGCTGGCCGAATCGAACGCGATCCTGATGTACCTGGCCGATGGCACGCCGTATGTGCCGGGTGATGCGTTCGGCCGCGCCAAGGTGCAGCAGTGGCTGCATTTCGAGCAGGAGCGGGTGGAGTCGGTGCTCGGCGCGCTGCGGCACTGGACGCTGACCGGCAAGCTGGCGCAACGCGCACCCGCGCTGGTGGAGGCAAAGCGCCACGCGGCGCAGCGCACGCTGGAGATCCTGGAGCGCGAGCTGTCGGAGCGCGACTTCATCGCCGGCGAGCGTTACACCATCGCCGACATCGCGCTGTTCGCCTACGGCAGCCGCGCGGCCGAGGCGGGCTTCGCGCTCGACGAATATCCCGCCATCCGCGCCTGGATCGCCCGAGTGGAGGCACAACCGGGCTTTCTCGCCACCATGCATCCGTACGCGAGCGACCCGCATTCGGCAGGCGAGTTGCCCTGAGCTTTCGTCACAGGCGGCAGCCAGCGCGGCGGTGGCATACTCGGGGTTTCCCGGCCCGAGAGATCTCCCGCCCATGCGCCTGTTTCCGCTTCTTGCCTTCGGTACGCTGCTGTTGCCGGTGGCTGCCCAAGCCAACGATCCGAACTCCTACGCCCAGCCCGACCAGGTGCGGGTGACGCATCTGGATCTCGACCTCAACATCGACTTCCCGCACAAGCAGCTCGCGGGCCAGGCGACGCTGAAGCTGGATTGGCGCAACCCGCAGGCGCAGTCGCTGGTGCTGGATACGCGCGACCTGAAGATCGCCAGGGTCGAGGCGCTGGCCGCCGACGGCAAGGCCACGCCGCTGAAATACGCGCTGGCACCGCGCGACAAGGAGCTGGGCAGCAAGCTCACCATCACCGCGCCGAAGCATCCGGCGCAGGTGCGCATCGTCTACAGCACGGCACCCACCGCGTCCGGCCTGCAGTGGCTGACCCCGGCGCAGACGGCGGACAAGCGCGCGCCGTTCATGTTCTCGCAGTCCGAATCCATCCACGCGCGCTCGTGGGTGCCGCTGCAGGACTCGCCGGCGATCCGCTTCACCTACGACGCGCACGTCAGCGCGCCGAAGAACATCCGCGTGGTGATGAGCGCGCTCAATGACGCGCAGCATCCGCTTGACGGCGATTTCAGGTTCGACCAGCCGCACCCGATCCCGTCCTACCTGCTGGCGATCGCCGCCGGCGACCTCGCGGTGAAGGAAACCGGCCCGCGCTCGGCCGTGTACGCGGAACCCTCGGTGGTGGCCAAGGCCGCGCACGAATTCGAGGACACCGAGAAACTGATCGAAGCCACCGAGAAGCTCTACGGCCCCTACGCCTGGGGCCGCTACGACATCCTGGTGCTGCCGCCCTCGTTCCCGTTCGGCGGCATGGAAAATCCCAACATGACGTTCGCCACCCCGACCGTGCTGGTGGGCGACAAGAGCCTGGTTTCGCTGGTCTCGCACGAGCTGGCGCACTCGTGGTCGGGCAACCTGGTCACCGCCGCGGCGTGGCGTGACATCTGGCTCAACGAGGGTTTCACCACCTACGTGCAGGGCCGCATCACCGAGGCGGTGTACGGCAAGAGCCAGGCCGACGAGGAGGCACTGCTGTCGGCGCGCGCGCTGCAGAAAAGCATCGGCGCGATGGCCGAGAACGCGCAGAAGCTGGCGCCCGACCCGCGCGGCGTGGGCGCCGATGACTCGCTCTCCGACGTGGCCTACGACAAGGGCTCGTGGTTCCTGCGCACGCTGGAGCAACGCTTCGGTCGCGCCGATTTCGATGCCTACCTGAAGGGCTATTTCAAGCATTTCGCCTGGCACAGCATCACCACCGAGCAGATGCTCGACTACATGAAGCCGAACCTGATCGAGAAGTACCCCGGCAAGATGGGCTGGGCGGAGGTGCGCGAATGGGTCTACGGCAGCGGCATCCCCAAGGATGCACCGCTGCCCGAGTCGCCGAGCTTCGACGCGATCGACAGGCAGCGCGGCGAATTTCTTGCCGGCACGCTGGCGGCCGACAAGCTCGACGCGAAGGGATGGAACACGCAGGAGTGGATGTATTTCCTCGACCGCCTGCCCGACGCGCCGGCGCTGGACAGGATGCAGCAGCTCGACGCCGCCTGGCACCTCACCGGCACGCCGAACGCGGAGATCGGCATGCGCTGGTACAGCCACGCGATTGCCGCCGGCGACAAGGCGGTGTGGGATGCCGCCGCCGAGCACATGACCCGGATCGGCCGCATCTACCTCACCACGCCGCTGTACAAGGCGTTCGTGAAAACGCCGGAAGGACTGGCCTTCGCCGAGCAGGTCTACGCCAAGGCGAAAGCCGGCTACCACCCGCTGACCCAGCAGGTGGTGGAGGGCATCCTCGCCAAGGCGAAGCAGGCGGACAAGCCTGAGTGAGCCCGACCTCGCCCACCGATACGACCACGCCGCTGTGGAAGCGCATGCTGCGACGGCGGCTGAAGTTCCTTGCCTGGCTGGTGGCGCTGCTGGCCATCGTGCTGGGCGGCAGCTACCTGTTCGCGCCGCAATGGCTGATGCGCGCCGGGCACCTGCGCGAGGCGATGGCGGCCAAGCTGGAAACACACAGCGTGCAGGTCGGCGACACCCGCTGGTCGTACTACGAAGGCGGCGAAGGCCCGACCATCGTGCTGCTGCACGGCTTCGCCGGCGACAAGGATGTCTGGTTGCCGGTAGCCGCGTTGCTGAGTGCACATTTCCATCTGGTCATCCCCGACCTGCCCGGCTGGGGCGAATCCTCGCGCGTGGCGCAGGGCAACTACGACGTCGACGCGCAGGCCGCGCGACTGGACGCCTTCGTGCAGGCACTGCGACTGCCGCGCTTCATGCTGGCCGGCCACGGCACCGGTGCGGCGATCGCCGCCGCGTATGCCGCCGACCAGCCGCAGCGCGTGGCCGGCCTGGCCCTGCTCGATGCGTACGGCCTGAAAGCCGGCGAGAGCGACTTGACGCGCCTGGTACGCGCGGGCAACAACCCCTACCTGTTCGGGGACCGCGCCGGTTATGCGCAGCTGGCCGCGCTGGAGTTCGCGCAGCCGCCCGACCGGCCCGGCCGCTTCGTCGACGTGCTGGTCGAGCGCAATCGGCGCGACCGCGATTTCATCCAGCGCACGTTCCAGGCCTGGCACGCGCAGCCGCTGGCGCTGCAGCAGCGGCTGGGCCGGCTGACCATGCCGGTGCTGGGGTTGTGGTGCCACGATGACAGGATCACCGACATCTCGGCGCTGGACAGCCTGCGCAACGGGCTGACCGCGGCCAGCGCGATCAGCACCAGCACGATCAACGGCTGCGGCCACCTGCCGATGCTGGAAAAGCCGGAGACCACCGCGCAGATACTCACCGGCTTCGCGCTGTCGCACTGACGCGGGCGGCGGCGCGAACCCAACCGCTCAGGCTGCACTCAGCCGCGACCGGCAAAAGTAATGTGGTTTGTGGTTGCCAACGTGGGAGAATGGGGACATGGGCCTGCAAACCGGCAGCGCGCCAGGGAAGAACGTGCAGCGATGATGCGAAACCTCATGCGTTCAGGTGTGGATGCGATTGCGCGGATGTCCACCACGCGGACCAACTACTGGACCGAGCTGGTGCTGGACACGGCGCTGGGCGCCTGGCTGCTGGTCGTCGGCTGGCGCCATCTCGACGGCGGCCCCTGGTTGGCCGCCGGGGCGATCGCGCTGGGCCTGTTCGCCTTCAGCTTCATCGAGTACTTCTTCCACCGCTGGATGTTCCACACCCGCATCCCGCTGTTCGAGCAGGGCCACCGCATGCACCACGAGCGCCCGCTCGGCTACGACTCGCTGCCGTTCTTCCTGCCGGCGATGGTGTTGATTGCGCTCACCGCGGTGCTGGTCGTGTTGATGCCGTTCGGGTTCGCGCTGCTGCTGGCCGGCTCGATCACGCTCGGCTACATCGTCTACGGCCTGGCCCACTTCATCATCCACCACGTGCGCTTCAAGCAGCCGGTGCTGCGCCGCTGGGCCGGCGCCCACCACGTGCACCACTACCACCCGGATACCAACTTCGGCGTCACCACGCCGCTGTGGGACATCCTGCTGCGCACGCGCTACGTGCGCCAGCCGCGCAAGGCAGTCTGACCGGCGCGTCACCGCGCCCCCTATCGAGGCCAGGTTCCATGCCCACAAACGAGTACCTGCTGATCTCGCGCGGACAATGGGACGAAGACGCCGACAAGGGCGCCGTGCAGGACACCATCGACCGCTTCTACGCCTGGTACGAAGAAGGCCTGGCGCAAGGGCGGCTCAAACCGGGCAGCCGCCTGGCGAACCGCGGCAAGCTGGTGTCCCGCGATGCGGTGACGGATGGTCCGTTCAGCGAATCCAAGGAGCTGGTCGGCGGCTACTGGTTCATCGTGGCCGACACGCTGGAGGAAGCCGCCGCGATCGCCGCGGAGAACCCCTGCCTCGCCTTCGGCCTGACCGTCGAGGTGCGTCCGCTGGAGTCGGTGCGCTCCAGCGTGGAGATCGTCACCAACGAGACACCGCGACGCTGGAAGACCACCGACGCCTGAGCCGGCGAGGACGCCGCGCCGTTCAATCGGCCACGTCGGCGACCAGCCGGTCGAGTTCGGCCTTGAGAATCGCGCCGTGCTGGCGCAGCCAGTCGCGCTGTTCGCGCCAGTCGGGATAAAGCGTTTCCACCAGTGCCCAGAAGCGCGGCGAGTGGTTGCGCACGCGCAGGTGGCACAGCTCATGAACCAGCACGTAGCGCAACGCGGCCGACGGCGCCAGCGCCAGCGCGAGGTCGAGGTTGATGCGATCGCGCGTGTCCAGGCTGCCCCACAGGCTCTTCATCGGGCGGATGCGCAGCGAGGTCGGCGCCAGGCCCAGCTGCGGCACGTGGACCGCCATCCAGCGCGACACGTCGCGACGGATCAGCAACTCCAGGTGGGAGGCGAGCAGGCCGCGGGCGATCGGCAAGGCGCGGCTGTGCGGGCGCGGCACCACCAGCGTCAGGCCGCGCGCATGCGCCTCGATCTTCGGATAGGTGCCTTCGGACCAGTCCAGTTCCACCAGTTCGCCGCGCAGCGGAAAGTGGCACGTATGGCCGATGCGCAGCGGCGGCAGCGGCTTGACGATCAGGTTCAGTTCGTCGAGCTTCTGCTCCAGCCACACGGCGTGGCTGCGCAGGAACGCGCTGACCTGCGCCGGATGCGTGCCGCGCGGATACGACACCCGCGCGCCCTTGGGCGTGACGGTGAGGCGCAAACGTCGCGCACGCGGATGGGCGGCCTTCAACACCCGGATGGTGTTGCCGCCTGCCATCGCCAGTTCCAGCCAGTCGCCTTCGAGATGCTGCGTCATGTCCTGCCGTCCATCCGGTACGTCACGCGCGGTCGGCGTGGCGAATCCGGACAGACAGTATGCCGGCAAGCCGGCGCCCCGGCGCAAGGGCCGGGCGGCAGGCCGGCCGCAATTCCGGACGGCTGCGAAATCTCAGCCGTCGGTGGGACGCGGCAGGCCGAACCATTCCTCCAGTTTGCCCAGCAACCGCGCCAGTTCCAGCGTCAACAGGGCGAAACTGGCGTCCATTTCGGCGTGGGCATCGGCCTGGCTGTCGCCCAGCTCGTCCAGCACCACGTCGAGGAACTTCAGCTTGCGGATGACCAGGTCCTCGCCCAGCACGAAGCTGATGCGGTCGTCGAAGGTCAGCCCCAGCAGGAATACCTGCTTGCCGTTGCGCAGGTGCTCCTTGACCTCTTCCGCATCCAGGTCCTGGCGGCGGCAGCGGGCGATCGCGCCGGTGGCGGTGGCCGGGTCGCGCAGTTCGCATTCGTCGCCCAGCGCCAGCCCGGCCGGCAGGTTGCCGGTGGCCAGCCAGTCGGTCATCAGCACGCGCGGACCTTCTTCCGGCGCCAGCGGCACCGCCGGGAAGCTGCCCAGCGCCTCGCGCACCTGGCTCAGCGCGTTCTCGGCCGACTTGCGGCTGGAGGTGTCCAGCACCAGCCAGCCGTGCTTCTTGTCGACGTAGGCGGACATGCGCGACTGCCGCACGAAGGCGCGCGGCAGCAGCTCGTTGAGCAGGTCCTCCTTGATCCG
Source organism: Rhodanobacter sp. UC4437_H4 (assembly GCF_052978425.1). Lineage (NCBI taxonomy): Bacteria > Pseudomonadati > Pseudomonadota > Gammaproteobacteria > Lysobacterales > Rhodanobacteraceae > Rhodanobacter > Rhodanobacter sp. UC4437_H4. The sequence goes on along the minus strand of NZ_CM129673.1, from coordinate 2,731,045 downwards.
CTTGCGCTCGCGGCCGCCGACCTTGCGGCCCTCCTCCTCGGCGATCTTCTGCACCTTGCGATGCAGCTCGTCGTTGATGACGGCGGCGGGCAGCAGCTTGTCCTCGCCGCCGACGGTGAACAGGGTGGACTGCTTCACCGCATGGGTGAGCGGCTCGCCCTCGCCGCGGCCAACCGGCGGCACGAAGCCCCTGGTGAACATCTCCAGCGGGCCGCAGGGGCGCAGCCGGTGCTCGGCCAAGGCCTCGTCGAGGCGATCGAGATCGGTGGCGACCGCGGGGGAAAAACGGAACAGGGTGAGGTTGCGAAAGAACATTCGGTATCCGGGTATTGATGAAGCCGGCGGGAAGGATTTCAGCTCCCGCCGTTCGCCCTGAGCGCAGGCCTGAAAGGCCGAAGTCGAAGGGTATCGCAGCGTGCCCTTCGACTCCGCTGCGCTACGCTCAGGGTGAACGGTGGAGCAAGGCGGTGGTGGACAGTCAGCGGCAGACGGCGGCGACCGCCGCGGCCACGGCGTCCAGGTTGGACTCGTTCAACGCCGCCACGCAGATGCGTCCGCTGTCGAGGGCGTAGATCGCGTGCTCGTCGCGCAGGCGGCGCACCTGCGCCTTGCTCAGGCCGGAGTAGGAGAACATGCCGGCCTGCTTGTTGATGAAGCCGAAATCCGGCGCGCCGAGCGCGGCCAGCTTCTCGACGAAGCCCGCGCGCATCGCGTGGATGCGCGAACGCATGCCGCCCAGCTCCTGCTCCCAGCGCGCGCGCAGCTCGGCGCTGCCCAGCACGCCGGCGACCAGTGCGGCGCCGTGGGTGGACGGGCTGGAATAGATCGTGCGGATGACCTGCTTGATCTTCGACTGCAGCCGCGCCGCCTCGTCGCGATCGGCGCCGACCATCGACAGCGCGCCCACGCGCTCGCCGTACAGCGAGAACGACTTGGAGTACGAGTTGGCGACCACGAACGCCTCGATGCCGGAGTCCGCCAGCACGCGCACCGCGGTGGCATCCTGTTCGGTGCCGCGGTCGAAACCCTGATAGGCCATGTCGACGAACGGCAGCAGCTTGCGCTCGCGCAGCAATTCGACCAGTTGCGCCCACTGCGCGGCATCCAGATCCACGCCGGTGGGGTTGTGGCAGCACGCATGCAGCAGCACCACGGTGCCGGGTTCCATCCGGCCCAGATCTTCCAGCATGCCGGCGAAATCCAGGCCGTGGCTGGCCGCGTCGTAGTAGCGGTACTCCAGCAGTTCGAAGCCGGCGGTGCGGAACACCACGTGATGGTTGCCCCAGCTCGGGTTGCTGATCGCGACCTTCGCGTTTGCACCGGCCACCTGCCTGAGCAGGTCCGCCGCCACGCGCAGCGCGGCGCTGCCGCCGATGGTCTGCGCGGTGGCCACGCGGCCGGCCGCCAGCAGCGGCGACCGTTCGCCGAACACCAGCTGCTGGGTCAGCCGGTTGTACGCGGCGAGGCCGTCGATCGGCAGGTAGCCGCGCGGCTTCGCCGCCGCAGCCAGCGCCAGCTCCACCTCGTGCACGGTGGGCAGCAGCGGAATGCGCCCCTGCTCGTCCACGTAGATGCCCACGCCGAGGTTGATCTTGTGCGGCCGCGCGTCCGCCAGATAGGTTTCGGTGAGGCCCAGGATCGGATCGCCAGGGGCCATTTCAACGGGGGCAAAGAAGGACACGATCGGTACTCGATGGGTGGGGAAGGCACGCGCCGGGGCCGTCGATGGACGGCTTTCTCCGGCATGGCGGCGCGACGCACGGGAGAACGGCGCGAAACACCGCCGACTATAGCAAGAGCCGGCCGGCCACCGCAGCGGCGGGCGGGCCGCAACCGCCGCCCACGGCAGCGCGCGGAGCCGCCGCGTGATCCGTGGCGATTACCGCTGGCGCAGCGCCACCAGCGCGCTAAAATGGGCGGTACGTCACACGTTTGGCCATTCCCATGCCGATCCAGGATCACGCCGAAATCGCCCACCTGCTTGCCGAGCTCAAGCTGGAACATCGCGATCTCGATGTGGCGATCGACGAACTGGCCCACGCCATCGGCCGCGACGAACTGCAGCTGACCCGGCTCAAGAAGCGCAAGCTGCTGCTGAAGGACCATATCGCGCGGCTGGAAAGCAAGCTGATCCCCGACCTCGACGCCTGAGCCCATGACCCTGTTCGCCCCGATCCGCCTGCACGACGAGTACGTCGTGCTGGAGCCGCTGACGCCGGAACACGCGCCCGCGCTGGAAACCGCCGCCGCCGACGGCGAGCTGTGGAACCTCGCCGTCACCAGCGTGCCGCCACCGGGCCAGGCGGGCGATTACGTGGCGAAGGCGCTGCAAGGCCAGCGCGAAGGCCACATGCTGCCGTTCGCCGTGCGCGAGGCGCGCGGCGGCGACATCGTCGGCAGCACGCGCTATTACGAGATCGACGCCGCCGTGCCGCGCCTGGCCATCGGCTACACCTGGTACGCGAAGCGCTGGCAGAAGAGCCACCTCAACACCGCCTGCAAGCGGTTGCTGCTGGAGCATGCGTTCGAAACCCTGGGCTGCGCGGCCGTCGCGTTCCACACCGACGTGTTGAACGAGGATTCGCAGCGCGCGATCGAGCGCCTCGGCGCGCAACGCGAAGGCGTGCTGCGCGCGCACCGCCGCCGCACCGACGGCAGCCTGCGCGACACGGTGTGCTTCAGCATCCTCGCCGAGGAATGGGGCAACGTCGCCAACTGGCTGGACATGCGGCTGAACCGGCTCGCCTCGAACCGATAGGCGGCGCCGCCCTACAGCAGGCGATTGACCAGGCGGGCGAGTTGCGTGCGGTTCAAGCGGCGCAGCAGCCGACGCACTTCGGGCGGGTACTGGCGCGGGCTTTCCAGCGCGCGGTAATCGGCCAGCTGCACGGCGTGCCGGCGCAGTGCCGCCCATTCCGCCTCGTGCTGCGCGTGCAGCCGTTTCGCCGGGTCGCGCAGCAGCAGGCCGTTTTCCAGATCCAGCGACCATGCACGCGGGTTGAGGTTGTGGCCGGTCAGCACGGCCACGTCGTCATCCACGAACAGGCCTTTCAGGTGGTAGCTGTTGTCGCCGTCGCGCCACAGGTGCAGCCGCAGCCGGCCGGCCTCGATCTGCGCACGGTGCGCGCGCGCAAAGCGGCGCAGATTGTTCTCGTACAGGTACGGCAGCAGACCGATGGTCTTGAACGGTTGCTCCGGCGGTATGTAGAAATCGTTGGCGACCTTGTCGCCGACCATGATGTCGATGCGGCAGCCGCGCCGCAGCAACTGGCCGAGCACCAACCGTACCGGACGTGGCAGGTTGAAGTACGGCGTCAGCAGGATCACCCGCTCGCGCGCCTCCCGGAGCAGCGCCAGCAGCACCGCGTCGAGCTGGTTGCCGCTGCGGCCAAAACCCAGCAGCGGAGTCACCGCCACCTCGTCCGCATTCGGCAGCGCCGGGATCACTTCGTACCGCGCCTGCTGCAACTGCCCGCGCAAGCGGCGGATTTGCGGCTGCAGGCTGCGCGTGCTCGGCACCTCAGCCACGTTCAACTGCCGCACCGCGCCACTGCCGGCGAGCCGGTTCGCGACGAAGCCGGCCATCGCGTCGGCCAGGCCCGCATGCCGCAGCAGGTGGTAGCGATCGAGTCGGTAGCGATCGTGTCGCGCCAGGTAGACGTCGTTGAGACTGGCGCCGCTGTACAACACCGCGTCGTCGATCACGAAGCCCTTCAGGTGCAGCACGCCAAACAACTCGCGGCTCTGCACCGGCACGCCGTAGATCGGCACGCCATCGCCCAGCCGCTGCGCCCATTCGCGGTACATGCCGGCGTTGCCCGCGTTCTTGTGTTTGCCGATCAGCCCGCGCTGCGCGCGGTGCCAGTCGACGAACACCGCGATGTCCAGCTCGGGCCGGCGCGCCTTGGCCGCGTAAAGCGCCGCCAATATCTCGCGACCGCCATCGTCGTCCTGCAGGTACAAGGTCACGATCACGATGCGCCGGGCAGCCTGCGCGATCAGCGTCAGCAGGGTTTGCCGGAACGCCGCCGGATCGGACAGGCAGCTGATCGCCGCCGCATCCACCGCAAACGCCGGCAAGGCTGTGCGCGGATTGCCCTTGCGTCGCGGCAGCGACACCAGGCGTCGAGCCAGGCGGATAGGTGTTGTCATCAGGGTCTTGCGCGCAATCATTCCTCCATCATCGCAAACCATGCCGCGCACTACGACCCGTCCGGCGGGAATTGCCTGCGGCGAACCATGGCCGGACCGTTCCGCGCGCCGGCCGGTCCCTGCGCGACCCGCACCGGCGCCGAGGGGGTCAGGGCAGCACCAGCACCTGCTGCCGACTGTCGCTGAGCGCTCGCGGTGGCGGGCGCGCCTCGGCCAAGGCGGGGATTTCCGCCGGCGGCTGCCGGTATGCCCATGGCGGGGCTGCCGTCGCGCCGGCCGCATCGTGGCAAGCGCCGGCGACCATCGGATCAACCCGTGACAAGCCACCATCCACCTGGCACCGCCGCGGCGGCGCTTGCTGGCGCCCGCCCCTGTCAGCCTCGCCGCGGCGGCGGTGACCCGCTGCGCCTGCGTCCCAGCGACGCGCGGCAGTGTTCATAGAACGCCTCGGTCAAGGATGTCTCGCGCACGTTGGCGGACGACATGAACACGTACTCCTGCTCGATCGTCGGCGCGAAGCGGCGAATGCGCACGCCGGTCCACAACGAATGGCGCGACAGCAGCTCGTTGACGATCGCGATGCCGACGCCTTCGGCCGCCAGCGCACAGGCCGCGCCCACGTTGTGGGCTTCCAGCCGCACCGTCTGGCGCACCCCCGCCTGCTGGAAGGCCTGGTCGATCCGCATGCGGGTGTCGCCGCCGCGATGGCCGACCAGGATCAGCGGTTCGCCGGCAAGATCCCTGGCGCCGATCGGGCGCTTGCCCGCCGACAGCCGGTGCGCCGGCGGCAGCACGCAAACCGTGGGGCTGCTGATCAGCGGCCGCAGGCGGATGCCGGGATGATCCAGCGGCAGCTTGCCGAAGCCGCAATCGGCGGTACGCGTGGCAACCAGGTTCATCACCGTCGGCCGGGTGCGCGAATCGACATTGATGTGGATATTGGGATGCAGGCTCAGGAACGAAGCGACCAGCTTCACCAGCGGCCCCTCGGCGAAACTCGGCGGCGCCACCACGCGCAGTTGCCCGGCATTGGTCTGGCGGATGTCCTGGGCCAGCACATTGATCCGCTCGACGCCTTGCAGCGCCAGATCCACCTCCTCGAACAGCAGCAGCGCCTGCGAAGTGGGCAGCAGCCGCCCCTTGCTGCGGTGGAACAACTTGAAGCCCAGTTCGGTCTCGAACTGCCCCAGCAGGCGGCTCACCGCAGGCTGGCTCAAGCTCAGGCTGCGCCCGGCGGCGGTGGCCGAACCGAGCCGGATGATTTCGCGAAAGGCTTCCAGCGCCTTGAGGTTGTCGAGCTTCATGGGCGGAGCGCCACGTGGCGGCAGTGAATGGGCTGCCGAACAACGTACACGATCAAGCGGGCGACGCCACTGGCAACACCGGCAACAGCAGTCGCGACGGGTGTGCGCGATCCAGATGCACGCGATTGTGCGCCGGCCTGGATTCGCGCCAGCGACCGGGCGCCGTATCAGTGTTCGGATTGAGGTCGAAATGCGGATAGTTGCTGCTGGACACGTCCAGCCGGATCCGATGGCCCACCGCGAAATGGTTGGCAGTGGCGAAGGCCTCCACCTCCACCTCGACCACCTCGCCCGGCACCAGCCAGCGCGGCTGCTGCCAGGAATCGCGATAGCGCAAACGCAGGATGCCGTCGCTGAGGTTCATCGCGAAACCGTGCGGGTAGTCGGCATGGGGCGGGTACTCGTCGATCAGCTTGATGGTGATGTCGGTATCCCGGCAATCGGAGGAAACGAACAGCCTCACGCGGATGGGCCCGGCGATATCGACCGCGCGCGCCAGCGGCGCGCTGCGAAAACACAACACATCGTCGCGCTCGCCGATGTCGCGACCCGTGCCGGCGCAGCCGAAGAAGCGGGCGTCGTCGCGCTGGTCGAAGGCGCCCGGTGGCATCACCCCCTCGGCCGAGGTGATGGTGCCGCCGATGGTCGGCACCGGTCGCGCGGGATCGTAGACATAGTCCAGCGCCGCGAACCGCTCCGCTGGCGGCGTGGCGTCGAGCCGGCCATCGGCATGCAGGTGCCACGCCTGGCTGGTGGTGCCGGGCAAGGGCCAGTCGTCGGCATGCAACCAGCGCCCGCCGTGCTCCAGCCGGCCCTCGGCGTTGCGCCGGCCGCTGCCGCCGCCCATCAGGAAGATCGACACGCGACCGCGCGCGAACGGGTTGTCGGCCTGTCGCCCCAGCAGATGGTCGTACCACGCGCGACGCAGCTCGTAGAACGAGTGGCCGAACGCCGCATCCAGTGTCGCCTGCTCGCCGAAATCGACATCGCCGGCGAACGTCTGCGAGCGCCGGCCATGAATCCACGGCCCCATCACCAGGTGCACCGGAGCATGCTTGCGCCGCGACAGGCCGAGGTAATTGTCGGTGGCGGTGCGCACGTAGGGGTCGTACCAGCTGGACATGTGCACCATCGGCACGTCGGCGTAGGTGTCGTAATGGCGCTCACCGCACAACTCGACCTGTTGCCAATAGGGGCCGAAATCGCCGTGCTCCCATTGCTCGAACAGGTAGTCCTCGTATTCCGGTGCCGCACTGACCGGCGAGTCGCCGCGCGCCCACGGCATGCGCCGAAACCAGGCGCGAATGTCCTGCGCCTGCAATGCTGCCTTGCGGCTGGAATCCTGCTGCGTCAGCGGGCTCAGCAAGGCGTGCTTCAAGGCCCAGGTCGCCTGCTTGAGTTCGAACGCACCACCCTGCCGGATGCCGCCGTGGTACGCGTTGGAGAAGCCGCCGGAGTCGACGAACTGGGCGCTCAGCGCCGCGGGCGCCAGGCTGCCCAGCGCCGTCTGCACGTGCGCGCAATAGGACAGGCCCTGGGTGATCACGCGGCCATCGCTCCACGACTGCGCCGCCAGCCAGGCGAGGGTGTCGACACCGTCAACGGCCTCGTTGGTGTACTTGGTGAACACGCCTTGCGAACGGTAGCGACCGCGACAATCCTGCATCGCCACCACGAAGCCGTGGCTGGCAAACCACCGCGCGATCTGCGGTTTCGACAAGGGCAGTGGATACCCGGCCACGACATCCGATTGCGCGGTGCCCGCCTTGTCGTAGGGCGTGCGTTCGAGCAGGCAAGGCCAACGCGACCCGCTGGCGCCGTCCGGCAGATACAGATCGACCGCCAACTGCACGCCATCGCGCATCGTCACCATCACGTCCGCGCGCAGGCGTACCGGGTACGGGCCCGGCTGCAGGCCTGCGGCCGCTGCGTCGGCGGTGTCCGCCCGCGTTTGCTCCATGCCCTCACCGATCGCCATGCTCAGTAACCGATCCGCGTGGCGACCAGCAGGAATGCCGTCGCCACCACCGTCAGCACCAGGGTCAGCGGCAGCATGAAGCGCACCCACGCGCCGTAGTGCACCTTCGCCATCGCCAGCATCGCCAGCATCAGCCCCGAGGTGGGACTGACCGTCGCCATCAGGCCGTTGCCAAACAAGTAGGCCAGCACCACCGAGTTGCCTTGCAGCCCCGACAGCTGGCCGATCGGCCACAGGATCGGAATGCTGATTGCAGCCTTGGCCGAGGTCGAGGGAATCAGCACATCCAGCCCCGCCTCGGTGAACATGATGGCCAGCGAGGCGATCCACGACGACTGGCCGTGGATCAGGCCGGCCATGGCGTTGACCACGGTGTCGAGGATATTCGCCTCCTGCAGCAGCACGTGGATGGCGCCGGCCAGGCCGATCAGCAGCGAGGGCAGAATCATGCCCTTGATGCCATCGATGAAGGCATCCGCGCTGACCCGCGCACTCAGCCCGCCGATCACGGCAAGTCCCGCGGTCACCGCCAGGTAGAACGCGCTGAGCTCGTTGTAATGCCAGCTCCAGGTGCGTCCGGCGTAGACCATCAGCACGATCGCCAGGCCCAGCAGCAGCAGCACGCCCAGGTGCCGCCCCGACAGCGATCCCGCGGCAGGCGCGAAATCCGCCTTGGTGAAACCGCTGCGGCGGATGCGGTACAGCAGATAGGCGATGCCGATCGGCAGGAACACCGCCAGCACCGCCAGGCGCATGCCGAAACCGCTGAAGATCGGCACCTGCACGATGCCTTGCGCGATCGGCAGTACCACCGGATTGCTGACCGAGGCGATGTAGCCCAGCTTGGCCGCGATCAGCAGCATCGCCACCGCGTACAGCGGACTCAGGCGCAGCCGCTCGGCCATCGACAGCAAGACCGGCAACACCACCAGATACTCCGAAATCAGGCCCAGGAACGAGCTGCCCGCCGCCAGCGCACCCATCAGCACCGGCGCCAGCAGGTAGACATTCCCGCGCGAGCGATGCACCAGCTGGTCGAGGCCGGCGTCCAGCGCACCGGTCTGCTTGAACACGCCGAACAGGCCGCCGACGAACATCACCATGAAGATCAGCGAGGCGTTTCGCACCAGTCCCAGCGGGATGGATTCGAGCACCGTGATGACGCCGGCCGGGCGCGCCTGCTCGCCGGCCGCGCCCAGGCCAAGCAGGTGCCACCAGTCGAACGATTTCGGGATCACCGAGTAGGTCCCCGGCACCACCCGCCCATCGACGCGCTGGAACGCGCCGGAGTCCAGGACGTAGGTGAGCACCGCGCACAGCAACAGCACGGACACCAGCATCAGCACCGGGTGCACGTCGATCTTGCGACGGGGCCGCTGTGCAGGTTTGCCATCGGTGACGGGACGGTTGGCCATGCTGGGAAGATCCATGTGGTTGAGCGGGTCGCCGGCGCCCGCTCCCGCGGCGGCCCGGGCCGGCGGTCGGCGACATCGCGCCGATGCCGCCGGTGCCCGTCTCAGAGGGTGATCGTGGCCTTCACGTAGATGAAGCGGCCACGCGGGTTGTAGGTGCTCATGTCGAAGTTGAGGTCGCCGCCGTTGACATAGGACAACGGCGGGTCCTTGTCGAACAGGTTCTGCACGCCAAGGGTGAAGGTCATCAGTTGCGAGCGCAGCGTATAGGCACCCCACACGTCATGGGTGATCTGCGCCGGGATCCGGCCATAGCCCGGCGCCGGGCCCTCGTCGGTGCTGCCGATGTAATGCATGCTCCAGTTCGCTGACCACAGGCCACGCGACCAGTCGACGGCGGTGTTCGCTTTCCAGCGCGGGAAACTCTCGCGCGCGATGTCCGATTTTCCGGCCCGCCTGGCCACGCGCACCTCCCCGCTGGGCAAGGTGTCGTAACGATCGAACGCGTTGAGGTAAGCCGCGTTGAACATCAGCCCGACATTGCCCGCCGCCATCGTCGGCAACTGGTAGCGCATGGTCGTATCGACGCCGCTGGCCTTGAGCCGGTTCAGGTTGATCGGGCCGTCGATCAGGTTGATGATCTCGCCGCTGGTGTCGCGCTTGATCAGGTTGCAGCGTTGACCGGTATTGGCGCACAGGTCGAGCAGGTTCTGCGAGCCGAAGCTGGAGATCGCCTCCTTCAGGTCGATGTCGTACCAGTCGACCGACCAGGTCAGGCCCTTGGCAAAGCTCGGCGTGTAGATGAAGCCGCTGCTGCGATTGACCGAGGTTTCCGGCCGCAGGTCGGGGTTGCCGCCCACGGTCGAGAGGATCGAGCCGCCCGAGTAGTTGCGCTGGTCGTAGCTGGTCGGCACCCCGGCACACCCGGGCTTGCCGGCGCCGCCGCCGTTGCAGGGGTCAACCGCCGGCAAGTTGGTCTGACGCAGGCCGGCGTAGAGTTCGTTGATCGAGGGCGCGCGAAAGCCCTGCGCCCAGGTGGTGCGCAGCATCAGGTCGTTCCACGGCCGCCAGACCAGGCCGAGCTTGCTGTTGGTGGTGTTGCCGAACGTGTTGTAGCTCGAGTAGCGCGTCGCGGCGGACAGCTCCAGTTGCTTGACCGCCGGAAGGTTCGCCAGCAACGGCACGTTGAACTCGACATAGGCCTCTTTCAGATCGTAGGAGCCGGCGGTCGGCAGGCGCGGCGCCGAGGTGGTCTTGCGGCTGTAGGTGATGAACTGCGGCGTTTCATTGAAGTACGGGCTGGGCTGGTCGTAGCCCGATTCCTTGCGGTACTCGACGCCACCGGCGAACGCCAGCATTCCGGCCGGCAACTCGAACAGGTCGCCGGTGAGGTTGGCGGTGAAGTCGTGCTGTTTGGTGCCGTTGTGGTCGACGCCAGTGGCGCGGATGTAGTTGGCCATCTCCGGGGTGATGGTGCCGAAGATGTTCAGCGGCACGCAGTCGTTGGCCGCGCAGCGGGCGTTCGGGCCCAGTGCCAGCGCGACCTTGTCCAGATCGATCTGATTGGCGGAGGTCCACTTCGCCTTGTTCTGGGCATACGTATAGAAGCTGTTCCACGACCAGCCATTGGAGAAATCGCCTTCGAATCCGGCCGCCACACGCATCGTGTCAACGTTCTGCGTGTTGATGCGCGGCCCCAGCTCGGTGATCGTCCGCACCACCTCGAACTTGGTGCCCGTGCCCTGGAAGTCCACGCCGAACGGGTTGTACGGGTGGTCGGCCGGAATCGTCATGCCGTCGCCGCCGCGGATGCGTGGCGTTGCCGGCGGGAAGCGCTGGCTCGATTCGCGCGTGTTGTACAGGCCTTCGGTCACGAAGGTCACCGCATCACTGACGTGGAAGCGCAACTGGCCATACACGCCAGCCATGTCCAGGGGGCCGATCAAGGTGGTATCAGGCTGGTCGTTGTAGACGTCGGTGTCCGGCACGTCCAGGCGAAAACCGCCGTTGCCGTCCGGCACGAACGCCTTGGTGCCGAAGCCATCCACCGGCGTGCTGTTGCGGAAACGGCCCGCCGGCGTGTTTCGGCTCAACCCTTGCAGCGGCACCCGCGAGAAGTCGCGATGGCCGGCAAGGATCTCGTTGCTGCCGGCGACCGTCGCCGACACCAGCGCCGAGCCCCAGTCGCCGGACTTGCCCCAGAGGAAATCCTCGTTGTGTGTGAAACCGTCGCCCTTGTCGGTCTGGCCGACATAGCTGCTCGCCTTCAGCCCATCGAACTCGCTGAAGGTGATGATGTTGACCACGCCGGCGATCGCGTCGGCGCCGTAGATGGCGGTGGCGCCGTCCAGCAGCACTTCGATCCGCTCGACCGCGGCCAGCGGAATCGTGTTCAGGTCGACAAAGTCGCGAAAACCGCGGGTACCGGCTCCGTTCACCCAGCGCCGCCCGTTGACCAGAACCAGCGAGCGGTTGGCGCCCAGGTTGCGCAGGTTCAACGAGCGGGAGCCATGGCTGGTGCCGCCCGAGCCGGTCGAGTTGAAGCTGGAACCTACCGATGGCAGCTCCTGCAGCAACTCGCCGACCGAGACCACGCCGGTAGCCTCGATCTCGTTGCGCTCCATGGTAAACACCGGGCTGGCCGCGACCTCGTCCTTGCGGCGGATGCGCGAGCCGACCACGCTGACCGTCTCCAGCGTCTTCGCCTTGTTCGCATCGCCGCTCGTCGTGTCCGCGGCGCTCTGCGCATCCGCGGTCGCCGGCATTCCGCCCGCCGCCAGCGCCCCCGCAATCGCCACCATCATCACACCCAGGCGCGGTACACGCCGTGACTCCCCCTTGCCAGCCATCTTGTTCATCACCCCTCCCGAAACCATGCGTGGCGACCAGTTCGCCGGAGCATCTGCCTTGGTATCGAGTAATTCACGCGGACTGAACATATGCAATCTTATCGAGTCCGGTAATGCGTCCATGCCATTTTGGTATGGCATGCGCAGGTACGCGAATAAGCTTGCAAGCGGCCCGGTGGACGTGGATAGCTGGGGCTGTCGGGTCCGGATCGAGCGAGGGGCGTCATGGTCGAGTCGTGCAATCTGCAGCGCCGGCGGCTGCTCGCCGCCCTGGCGATGACGCCGCTGTTGCCGGGCGTTGCCGTGCGCGCGGCCGAACGCCGCGAGCTGACCCTCACCCTCACCGGGCAGGCGCTGATCGCGCACGACCTCTGCCACGAGCCCTATCCCGGCCTCGCCGAAGTGATCGCCCAGGTACGTCGCGGCGACGTTGCCATGACCGACCTGGAGACGCCCATACGCGTTGGCGCGTCGGGCGCACCGACTCGCCAAGGGCTGTTCCTGCATGCCGCGGGCCCCGACGCCTTGCGCTGCCTGCGCTCGTTCGGCTTCGACATGCTGGCCCTGGCCAACAACCACGCCGGCGATTTCGGCCGTGCGGGCGTACTGGCCACCCGCAGCGCCGCGCAACATGCCGGTTTCGCCACCGCCGGCAGCGGCAGCGACCTCGCCGAAGCCAGCGGTGCCGCCTGCTTCAAGGCGCGCGGTCGCCGTGTCGCGCTGGTGGCCATGGCGGCCGGCAAGATCCGTCCGGGCGTGGCGGCAACAAGTTCAGGCGCCGGCATCAACGAGCTGCGCCTGACCGCAGCCGGCACACCCGACCAGGACGATGTGGAACGAATCCTTCAGTCGATCCGCGCGGCGGCCGGCACGGCCTTCGTCGTCGCCTGCCTGCACAACCACGATTGGCGCGGCGACATGCGCGTCACCCAGCCATGGGCGCGCGAATTCGCGCGGAGCTGCGCCGAAGCCGGTGCCGGCGCATTCTTTTCGCACGGCGCCCCGCTGCTGCACGGGATCGAGCTTCATCACGGGGTGCCGATCTTCCATGGCATGGGCAGCCTGATCTTTCATTCCCGCACCGAGCCCGGCTACTACCCGGCCGAGGTGTGGGAAAGCATGATCGCGCACCTTCATCGGCGCGATGGCTCGATGCGTCAGCTCGAACTGGTGCCGGTGGTGCTCAACGAGAGGGGCGACGATGCGAGTCGCCAGGACGAAACGCGGGGTCGCCCCAGGATCGCGCGAGGCGAGGATGCACAACGCATCCTCGCGCGCCTCCAGTCGCTCAGCGCGGTGCTCGGCACCTCGCTGCGCATTGCGGGAGAACGCGGCTGGATCAGCATGGATTGACCGTCGAAGGGGTCAGCCGCCCGACACCGGGAACGTCTGCACGTCGCCCTTGGCCGATTGGGCCGAAGCCGGTCGGCCCGCCCCCGGCTTGAGCGGGTTGCTGCCGCACTGGTAGGCGCCCCACGGCTGCGAGCCATCGGCCGGTTCGGCCAGCGGCTTGATGGTGTCGGCGTGCATCTTGGCCGCCTCGTTGCGCGCGAGCACTTCCAGTTCGTCGCGCACCTTGATGTCGTTGCGGTCGACCGGACCGACGCGGTTCATCACCGAGACGGTGACCTTGCCCAGTTCGCGGCAGCTGGAAACATCGCCGCTCCAGGCGGTGCGCACGTTCTTGCCGGCCGAATCCAGGGTGATGCCCCAACTGCAGGCGCCGAGCAACAGGATGGGGACGAGCAACAACAGGGTCTTGCGCATGGGTGGCTCCGCGGCAGGTCTTGAGGGCATGAAAAGAGGCCGGACCAGGACGGTCCGGCCTCCATCGTAACGCGCCGGCGCGCCGGCGTCCCTCGCTCCATCCGCCGCTTGCCGCGCCGGTTCAGCCGGCGCGGCAGCGCGACTCACTTTGCCGGCTTGGCCGCCACCGGCTTGCCGTCAGCGTCGAGCACCTCGACTGTGCCGAGCTTCAGCGCGCGGATCGGCGACTCGATCTTGGCCAGGTCGCCGACGATCACCCAGGTCAGCTGGTCCGGGTGGATGATCTCCTTCGCCGCAGCCTCCACCGACGCATCGGTCTGCGCCTCGATGCGCGACTTCAGGGTCTGCACGTAGTCATCCGGGCGGTTGTACTGGGCGATGCCCTGCATGGCGCCCATCACCGCCTGGGTGGTCTGGTACTGACCCGGCATGCTGCGCACGTCGCCGACCTTGATCTTGCTGATCTCCTGCGCGGTCAGCGGCTTGTCGCCGATCACCCCGCGCGCTTCCTTCAGCATCTCGCTGACCGACGCCGCGGTCTTGTCGGTCTGCACCGGTGCGTAGAGCATGAACGGGCGCTGCCCGACCGCGTTCTGCAGGAAGCTGAAGGCGCCGTAGGCCCAGTGCTTGTCCTCGCGCAGGTTCATGTTGAGGCGCGAGGTGAAGCTGCCGCCGAAGGCGCCGTTCATGGTCTGGATCTGCAGGTTGTTGGGCGCCTCGGTGGACGGCGCCAGACTGCCGGCGAGGATCAGGCTCTGCTGCGCTCCGGGGCGATCGACCAGGAACACGCGCACCTGTTCCGGCGGCGCGACCTTGCCGATGTTCTTGGCCGGCACCTTGCTCGCCGGCGCCTTCCAGTTGCCGAACACCGCGTTCAACTGCGGGATGATCTTCGCCATCGTGGTGTCGCCGGCCACCAGGATCTTCATGTTGTCCGGGCGGATGTAGTCGGTGATGAACTGGCGCATGTCGGCATCGGTCAGCGACTTGATCGAGGCTTCGGTGCCGGTGCCGGTGAACGGGATCGCGTAGGCGTGGCCCTTGCCGTACAGCAGCGGCGGCAGGGTGCGCAGCGCGATGCCGATGGGCTGGCTCTTCTCCTGGGCGATGCCGGCCAGCCACTGCCCGCGCAGGCGGCTGACGTCGGCATCGCGGAACGCCGGGTTGCGCACGATGTCGGCGAACAGGTCGAGCGAGGGCTTGAGCTGGTCGTCCAGCGCATTCAGCGAGGCATTGCAGTAATCCAGCCCGCAACCGCTGGCGATGATCGCGCCCAGGCGCTGCTTGCGCTTGGCGATCTCGACCGAATCGAGGTCCCGGGTGCCTTCGTCGAGCATCGACATGGTGAAGCTGGAGGTGCCCAGCTTGCGGCCCTGGTCGGCCGCGTAACCGGCGTCGAACAGCAACTGCATCTGCACCGCCGGCACGCCGTGGCGTTCGGCCAGGACCACTTCGACGCCGTTGTCGAGCTTGCCGTGCTGCAGGGTCGGGAACGCGAGGTCGGGGAAGCTGGCGACTTCGGGCACGCCCTTGCTGCGATCGACGTCGCTGGCCACGGTCTTGTAATCGCCCTTGGGCGTGAGCACCGGCGCCGGCGCACCGGACGCGGCGGCCCGGCCGGCCACGGTGGCCATGTCGGCGTCCTCGACCTTGCCGGGCACCACGGTCAGGGTGTAGTCGCCCTTGGCGATCCACTGGTTCGCCACCGCCTTGACGCTGGCCGGCGTCGCCGCCATCAGGGTGCTGAAGTCCTTCAGGTAGTGCCCCGGATCGCCGTGGTACAGCTGGCCCTCGGCCAGGATCGAGGCCTGCGTGTTGACGCGCTCCAGGCCGCGCACGAAGGAGGCGCGGGTTTCGGTCTTGACCCGCGCCAGCTCGTCGGCGGTGGGGCCATCGTTGAGGAACTTCTGCCATTCGTCGGCGATCGCGGCCTCGACCTTGGCCGGGTCGACGCCCTTCTTCACGTCGACCTGCAACTGGAACAGGCTGGCCAGCGAATGCTGCTCGACGTAGACGGAGACGCTGTCGGCGAGCTTGTCCTGGTAGACCAGGCGCTGGTACAGCCGCGAGGTCTTGCTGCCGCCGAGCACGGCGGCGGCCAGCTCCAGCAGGTTCTCGTCATGGCTGCCGCGCGCCGGCACGTTCCATTCGCGGTAGATGCGGGTCTGCGCGACGTTGTCGGTCATCGTGCCGCGGGTGGACTTGTCGCGCGCGGCAATCCACGGCTGCGGGCGCGGCACCTGCGGACCGGCGGCGATGTCGCCGAAGTACTTCAGCATCTTCTCCTTCGCCACCGCCGGCGTGATGTCGCCGGCCAGCACCACCACCGTGTTGGCCGCGCCGTAGTAGTCGCGGAACCACTGCTTGACGTCGCCGAGCGAGGCGGCGTTCAAATCCGCCATCGAGCCGATGGTGTCGTGATGGTAGGGATGGTTGGCCGGGAACGCCTCGGCCTGGATCAGTTCGCTGGCGCGGCCGTAAGGCTGGTTTTCGCCCTGGCGCTTCTCGTTCTGCACCACGCCGCGCTGTTCGTCGAGCTGCGGCTGGCCGATGGCACCGAGCAGGTGGCCCATGCGGTCCGATTCCATCCACAGCGCCATGTCCAGCGCGGTGGTCGGCACGGTTTCGAAATAGTTGGTGCGGTCGAGCCAGGTGGTGCCATTCTGGTCGGTGGCGCCGGCCAGCTCGAACGGCTTGAAGAACTCGTCCTTGTGATTCTCCGAACCCTGGAACATCAGGTGCTCGAACAGGTGCGCGAAGCCGGTCTTGCCCTTGGGCTCATAGGAGGAGCCGACGTGATACCACACGCTCACCGCCACCACCGGCGCCTTGTGGTCTTCATGCACCACCACGGTCAGGCCGTTGGGCAGCACGAAACGGGAATAGGCCAGGTCGGGGATCTGCTGCGTCGCTGCAGCGGCGGCCTCGACCGCCTGCGCGGGGGCGGCGACCAGCAGTGTCGGCGCGGCGACCCCGAACGTGAGCAAGCCGGAGATGAGCAGGGCAAGCGGCGTTTTTTTCACGGTGAACCTCCTGTTTTCGCGAATGGTCCGGGCAGGCTACCCGGCCGCGCCCGGGCATCGCAAATGACTTGTGGCACGGTCGACGGCCCGTGCGGTGGCGCGGGGCACCGCTGTCCGGACGCCACCGGACGACTGTCCGCGGACAACGACCGGGGCGTCGAGGCAGCCATCTAAACCTTGAAAAATCAGCATGTTGGCCGCATATCCAAGCGTGGCACAGGGATTGCTTTCATCGGGCTGCAGGGCTCACTTTACGCATCGGAGATGTAACCGTGAAATTCGAGACTTTCATGCTGCACGGACTGTTCATTGCCAGCCTCGTGGTGTGCGGCCTCATCCTGGCCGCCATGCTGACCACCACCGCCGCCACGCCGGCGGTCGAGCTCGCCCACGACGGCAGCATCGCCACCATCCTGTTGGCCGCGCCGAGCAGCTGCGCGCTGCCGCCGGACGGCGTGGTCTGCCCGCGCGTGGCCAGCTGAGCATGGCGCAAGCGATAATGCGTGGATGCTCCACGTCATCCTGCATCGCCCCGAGATCCCTCCCAACACCGGCAACGTGATCCGTCTTTGCGCGAATACCGGCGCGGCACTGCACCTGGTGCGTCCACTGGGCTTCGAGCTCGACGACGCCCGCCTGCGCCGCGCCGGGCTGGACTATCACGAATACGCCAGCGTCACGGTGCACGAGGACCTGTCCGCCTGCCTCGCCGCGCTCGGCGCGCCACGCGTGTTCGCCTTCACCACGCGCGGCAGCGTGCCCCACGTCGACGTGCGTTTTGCCGACGGCGACGCGCTGCTGTTCGGCTGCGAAACCGCCGGCCTGCCGGACGACGTGCTGGACACCATCCCGCCGACACAACGCCTGCGCCTGCCGATGCGCCCGCACAGCCGCAGCCTGAACCTGTCGAACACCGTCGCCGTGGCGGTCTACGAGGCCTGGCGCCAGCTCGGTTTCGCTGGTGAGAGCCGGGAATAGGGAATCGGAATGGCGCGGGCAAAAGCGGCACCGTCCGCGGCCCCTTCAAACCAGAGATAGAACGCTCTTCCGATTCCCTATTCCCGATCCCCGGCAGCGCCCAAGCGCTGCCCGAGGCGCCGCCCCGCTACAATCGGCGGATGAACGCTGCCACCCCCAACGCCTGGATGCCGCAACCTCTGCGCAAGCTCGCCGGGCGCGCGCTGGAAACCGCGCTGAACCACACGCTGTCGCTCGATCCCGACACGCAGCAGCGGCTGACCGCGTTGAACGGTCGCAGCGTGCAGTTGCATCTGCGCGGGCCGGAGTTGGCGCTGGCCATCACGGTCGATCAGGCGCACCTGAAAGTCGGCCCGCCGCGCGACGACAGCCAGCTGAAGGTGGCCGCGACGCCGGGCAGCCTGCTGGCGATGCTGCTGCGCCGCGACGACGACGGCATCGCGCCGGGCAAGGTGGAGATCGCCGGCGATGCCGAACTGGCGCGCCGCCTGGAAAAGCTGGCCGGCAAGTTCGCGCCGGATTTCGAGGAGGCCTTCGCGCGCAGTTTCGGCGACGTGCTCGGCGTGCCGTTGGCCAGGGCCGTGCGCAAGGGCCTGGCGCATGCCCGCGAAAGTGGCGCCCATCTCGTCGAAGACGCCGCCGACTGGGTGCGCGACGAAACCCGCGTGGCCCTGGCGCCTGGCGAAGTCGACACCTTTCTCGACGAAGTGGACAGTTTGCGCGAACACAGCGAACGACTGGCCGCACGCGTGCAGCGGCTGGCGCGGCAACTGCAGGGCGACGCCGCGTGACGCCGCTGCGCGTGGTGCCGCGCCTGCTGCGAGTGGCCTCGGTGCTGCTGGCATGGCGGCTGGATGAACTGGTCGACGCCGCGCACCTGTTCCGCCCGCTGAAACTGCTGCGCCCGCTGCTGGCGCGACCGCGCGCCAACGTGGCCAGCCTCTCGCGCGGCGAACGCCTGCGCCGGGCGCTGACCGAGCTGGGGCCGATTTTCGTCAAGGCCGGCCAGGTGCTGTCGACCCGCCGCGACCTGGTGCCCGCCGACATTGCCGACGAACTGTCGCTGCTGCAGGACCAGGTGGCGCCGTTCCCCGGCAGCGAGGCGCGCGCCATCGTCGAGCGCGAGCTGAAACTCCCGGTTGGACGTCTATACGCCCAATTCGACGAGACGCCGCTGGCCTCGGCCTCGATCGCCCAGGTGCATGCCGCCACCCTGGCCGACGGCCGCGAGGTGGTGGTGAAGGTGCTGCGGCCGGGCATCGATGCGCAGATCGCCCGCGACGTGAAGCTGCTGCGCTCGCTCGGCGAACTGGCCCAGCGCTGGCACCCGAATGCCGACAAGATCCGCCCGCTCGACGTCGTCGCCGAAGTCGAGAAGATGCTGGAGAACGAACTCGACCTGCAGCGCGAAGGCGCCAGCGCCAGTCTGCTCAAGCGCAACTTCGCCAGCGGCGTGGACCTGTACGTGCCGGCGGTGCACTGGGAACTGACCGCCTCGCGCGTGCTGACGCTGGAGCGCGTGCACGGCATCAGCAGCGACGACATCGCAGCGATCGACGCCGCCGGGCTCGACCGCAAGGCACTGGCCGCCAAGGGCGTGCGGGTGTTCTACGAGCAGGTGTTCCGCGACAATTTCTTCCACGCCGACGCCCACCCCGGCAACATCTGGGTGGACCCGTCGCGCCTGGACGAGCCGCGCTTCATCGCGCTGGACTTCGGCATCATGGGCTCGCTGCCCGAGGCCGACCAGTACTGGCTGGCGCAGAACTTCATCGCGCTGTTCGAGCGCGACTACGCCCGCATCGCGCAACTGCACGTGGCCGCCGGCTGGATGCCCGCCGACGTGCGGCTGGACGAACTGGAAGCCGCCGTGCGCACCGTGTGCGAGCCGTATTTCACCCGCCCGCTGTCGCAGATTTCACTGGCCGAGCTGGTGGTCAAGCTGTTCCAGACCGCGCGCCGCTTCGAGCTGACCCTGCAGCCGCAGCTGATCCTGCTGCAGAAGACCCTGCTCAACATCGAGGGCGTCGGCCGCATGCTCGATCCGGAGATCGACATCTGGGCAGTCGCGCATCCGGTGCTCAAGCGGATCCTGCGCCAGCGCTACAGCCCGCTGCGCACCCTGCGCGACGTGCGCAAACGGTTACCCGAATGGCTGCACCACGCGCCGGAGTTTCCCGACCTGGTACGTGATGCGCTGCGTCAGATCGGCCGCGGCGAGCGGCGTGAGCCAGCCGATCCGCTGGCCCTCAAACTGGCGCAGGAGAATGCCCGTCGCCAGCACAGGACGCTGGCCTGCAGCCTGCTCGGCAGCGCACTGCTGATCGGCGCCGCGCTGCTGTGGACGCTGGCCCCGCAACACGGCATCTGGCCGCCACTGGGCGCCGGTATCGCCGGTTTCCTCTCCTTCGCCATCGGCTGGCCGCGCTCGCGTTGACCGTGCAGGAGCCCGCTCGCGGGCGATGCTTTTCACGGGCACCCGCAGCATCGCCCGCGAGCGGGCTCCCACGAATAACCAGAGCGCGGAAGCTCGAACGCATGATCGACATCCTCTACCAGGACGACGCGCTGATCGCGGCGAACAAGCCCGCGAACCTGGCCGTTCATCGCTCGACGTTCGTGGGGCCCGCCGACGCGTTCCTGATCGACCTGCTGCGCGAGCAGGTCGGCGGCAACGTGTACCTGGCGCACCGGCTCGACCGCGCCACCAGCGGCGTGCTGCTGGTGGCGCGCAGCAAGGAGGTCGCCGCCGCGCTTGGCGAGCAGTTCATGCAGCGCACGGTGCACAAGCAATACCTGGTGGTGGTGCGCGGCTGGCCGGAGCCGGCCGAAGGTGTGATCGACTATCCCCTGCCCGGCTCGCGCGAAACCGGCCCGCGCCGCGAAGCGCGCACGCGCTACCGGCGCCTGGCCACGATCGAGCTTCCGATCGCACTCGGCCGCTACCCGCAGCAACGCTACGCACTGCTGCTGGCGGAGCCTGAGAGCGGCCGCTTCCGCCAGATCCGCAAGCACCTGGCGCACATCCATCACCCGGTGATCGGCGACTGCCAGCACGGCCGCGGCGACCACAATCGCCTCTACAAGCAGCACTTTGCCTGCCACCGGATGCTGCTGCACGCGTGGCGGCTTTCGTTCGCGCATCCGGTGAGTGGCGCGCCGATGCAACTGGAGGCGCCGCTGGACGAGGCATTCGCGCGATTGCTGGCGCAGTTCGGCTGGGGCTTGAAGCAGGAGTGAGTGAAGAGAAGTGAGGAGTGAGAGAAAAGCCGGGGTACGGCTTGCCTTCGCTCTCTCTCACTCCTCACTTCTCTCCACTCACTTCTCGCTTCTCCCCTAAACTTCCCCCCATGCTGACCATCAGCCGCACCCTCGCCCTGCCCGAGTCCGAACTGATCGAGCGCTTCCTGCGCGCCGACGGCCCGGGCGGTCAGCATGTGAATCGCACCGAGAGCGCGGTGGAATTGCGCTTCGACGTGGCGGGCTCGCCGTCGCTGCCGGAGGAGGTGCGCACGCGGCTGCTGGCCCGGCGCGACCGCCGGCTTACCGCCGAAGGGATGCTGGTGATCCAGGGCCGGCGCTTTCGCGACCAGGCGCGCAATCGCGACGACGTGCGCGAGCGGCTGGCCGAACTGATTCGCGGCGTGCTGCTGCCGCCGAAGAAACGCGTCGCCACCAAACCGACCCGCGCCTCGAAGGAACGCCGCCTGGCCGGCAAACAGCAGCGCGGCAGGATCAAGCAGACCCGTTCGCGCAAACCGGAGTTCGAATGAAGCGTCGCGTCTTCACTCCAGCCCAGTTGCCCGCCCGCATGCCGAAGCTGCGCGACGGTTGGCAACGACGCATCTGCCGCGGCGTGTTGCGCCTGTGCGGCTGGAGTCTCACCGGCGAATTTCCCGACGTCCCCAAACTGGTGCTGATCGCCGCCCCGCACTCCTCGTGGTGGGACGGGGTGTGGGGGCTGCTGATCAAGGTGGCGATCGGCGCCGACGTGCACTTCATGGGCAAACAGGAATTGTTTCGCGGCCCGCTGGGCGGGCTGCTGCGTCGGCTCGGCGGCGTTCCCATCGACCGCAGCGCGGCCAAGGGCGTGGTCGAACAGATGATCGACCAGTTCCGCCAGCGCGAGAAACTGTGGCTGGGCATCGCCCCCGAAGGCACGCGCAAACCGGTGACGCGCTGGAAGAGCGGCTTCTGGCACATCGCCCACGATGCCGGCGTGCCGATCTTCCCGGTCGCGTTCCATTACCCCGACAGGACCATCCAGCTCGGCCCACTGTTCGATGCCGGCACCGACATGGGCGCAACCATGCAGCGCCTGCGCGAGTGGTACGCGCCGTTCAAGGGCAAGCATCGCGACGTTTGAAATCCCGCGCGCAGGGGCGAGGCTCGCAGAGCGGCCTCGGGCATCACCGCTGCGAATGCCCCGGATCATCGTGTTCGCGATGCGTCAGCAGCCCGGGGCGAATCAGGTCGATGAAGGCGCGTGCCTCGGCGCTGAGGAACTTGCCCTTGCGCATCACCACGCCGTAGCTGCGCTGGGGAAAGAACTGCTTCATGTTGCGCACGGCCAGGCGCCCGCGGTCGGCGTCGGTGATGCAGATGCCGGTGACGATGGAGATGCCCATGCCCATCGCCACGTATTCCTTGATCACGTCCCAGCCGCCGACCTCGATCGCGACGTGATAGGGCACCTGCCGCTGCTGGAACACCAGGTCGACCAGTCGATAGGTGGAGAGGCGCTGCGGCGGCAGGATCAGTCCGTAGGGTGAAAGATCCTCCAGGGTGATCTTGTCCTTCGTCGCCAGCGGGTGGTCGGGCGGCATGATCAGCATCGGGTCGTAGTGCTGCACCGGCGCCCAGGCGATGTCGTTGGGCACGTCCAGCATCGAGCCGACCGCGAAATCCGCCTCGTCGGCACGCAGCATGGCCATGCCGTCCTTGCCGGTCACGTTGGCCAACTGCAGTTGCACCGCCGGGAATCGTTCGCGATAGCGGCGAACCAGTTCCGGCAGCAGGTACTGGATGGTGGAGGTGCCGGCGGCGATCACCAGCCGGCCGGCCTGCAGACCCTTCGCCTTCGCCTGGAAATCGCGATCCAGCGTGTCCCAGCCTTCCACCAGCGGGCGCGCCAGCTCGTACAGCGCCTCGCCCGCGTCGGTGAGATTGATGCGCCGGCGGCGGCGCTCAAGCAGGGTGGCGCCGAGCTCGCGTTCCAGCGCCTGCAACTGCAGGCTGATGGTGGGTTGCGACACGTACAACGCTTCGGCGGCGCGGGTAAGCGTACCCAGTTTCACCACGCTGACGAAGGCGCGCAGTTGCTTGTGGCGATTGCCCTTGTAGTAGAAGCGGCCGCCAGCCTCCTCGGCGCGTTCGCCGGGTGTACGTTTTTTTGCTGCGCTGCGAGACGATTTTTTCGGCTGCTTCAGCGGAACGCCGGGAGTTTTCATCAAGTCATTTCAGTAAGTTGTGTCAGATATTGATATTGCTCATAGTAATGATTGAAACATTCACTTTGTCAAATAGACATTTGCCGGCCTAGCTTCGAGTCACCCACGACGCGGAGCGAAACGATGGCAGCAGCGCAGGAACAACTCCACACCGGCCCCGCGGAGGTCCTCGCCGACGGCGCCGCCTACGCGGCCATCCTGACCCCGGCCGCGCTGGCGTTCCTGGCCCGGCTGCACCGTCGCTTCGAGGCGTCGCGGCAACACCTGCTGCGAGAGCGTCGCCAGCGCCAGGCTGCCTGGGATGCCGGTGCCCTGCCGGATTTCCGCGCCGACACGGCGGCAATCCGCGAATCGGATTGGAACGTGGCACCGATCCCGGCCGCGCTGCGCGACCGCCGCGTGGAGATCACCGGCCCGGTGGAGCGCAAGATGATCATCAACGCGCTGAATTCCGGCGCCAGGGTGTTCATGGCCGACTTCGAGGATTCCTCCTCGCCCACCTTCGCCAACCAGCTGGACGGCCAGGTCAATCTGCGCGATGCGGTCGACGGCACGATCACGTTCCGTTCGCCCGAGGGCAAGACCTACCAGGTCGGCAACAACCCCGCCGTGCTGGTGGTGCGCCCGCGCGGCTGGCATCTGCATGACCGCTTTTTCAGCGTGGATGGCACCCCGCTGTCTGGCGCGCTGGTCGACTTCGGCCTGTTCGTGTTCCACAACGCACGCACGCTGCACGAGCGCGACCGCGGCCCGTACTTCTACCTGCCCAAGCTGGAGGCGATGGAAGAGGCCGCGCTGTGGGAAGAGGTGATGAGCGCCGCCGAGGCCGAACTGCAGCTGCCGCGCGGCACGATGAAGGCCACGGTGCTGATCGAGACCCTGCCGGCCGCGTTCCAGATGGACGAGATCCTGCACGCGCTGCGCCGTCGCATCGTCGGCCTCAACTGCGGTCGCTGGGATTACATTTTTTCCTACCTGAAAACGCTGCGCGGCCATCGCGACCGCCTGCTCCCCGAGCGCGGCCAGGTCGGCATGACGGTGCCGTTCCTGAAAGGCTATTCCGAGTTGCTGATCAAGACCTGCCACCGCCGCGGCGCCTTCGCGATGGGCGGCATGGCGGCGCAGATCCCGATCAAGGGCGACGAGGCGGCGAATGAAGCGGCGCTGGACAAGGTGCGCGCCGACAAACTGCGCGAGGTCAAAGCCGGCCACGACGGCACCTGGGTCGCCCACCCCGCGCTGGTGCCGGTGGCGCAGGCGATCTTCGACGAATACATGCCCGCGCCGAACCAGCTCGGCAAACTGCGCGAGGACGTGCGGGTGAGCCGCGAGCAGCTGCTCGCCGCGCCCGGCGGCACCATCAGCCGCGCCGGCTTCGACAACAACGTCGAGGTGTGCCTGCGCTATACCGCCGCGTGGCTGGACGGCCTGGGCTGCGTACCGATCCATCACCTGATGGAAGACGCCGCCACGGCCGAGATCGCCCGCGCGCAGTTGTGGCAATGGCTGCATCACGGAGATCTCGAGTTCCCCGACCACGCACCGATCGACTTCGCGCTGTTCGACCAGGCGCTTGCCGCCCACACCCATCGCCTGCGCCAGAGCCAGCACCCCGGCGCCGCCCGCGCCGATGCCGCCGCCGCCCTGATTTCCCGCATGACCCATGCGGACGAACTGGCCGACTTCCTCACCCTGCCCGCGTACAACCAACTGTGATTTTCTCCCTTCTCCCTCCGGGAGAAGGTGCCCGAAGGGCGGATGAGGGTGCGCGGCGGAGTGTGCTGACACGCTCCGTCCGAACCCTCTCCCCAACCCCTCTCCCGCAGGGAGAGGGGCTCAACACCACCGGAGCCATGTCATGAAGAGCACCCTGCCCACCGCCGAACAGATCAGTCTGGACTGGAAGAACAATGCCCGCTGGGCCGGCGTCCAGCGCAACTACTCCGCCGATGACGTGGTGCGCCTGCGCGGCACCGTCGCGGTCGAGCATTCGCTGGCCCGTCGCGGTGCCGAGCGGTTGTGGAAGTCGCTGCACCAGGAGGAGTTCGTCAACGCGCTCGGTGCACTCACCGGCAACCAGGCGATGCAGCAGGTCAAGGCCGGCCTGCAGGCGATCTACTTGAGCGGCTGGCAGGTCGCCGCCGACGCCAACGTGGCCGGCGAAATGTATCCCGACCAGTCGCTGTATCCGGCCAACTCGGTGCCGCTGGTGGTCAAGCGCATCAACAACACCTTGCTGCGCGCCGATCAGTTGCACCACGCCGAGGACAACCACGACATCGACTGGCTGGTGCCGATCGTGGCCGATGCCGAGGCAGGCTTCGGCGGCGTGCTGAACGCGTTCGAGCTGATGAAGGCGATGATCGAGGCCGGCGCCGCCGGCGTGCATTTCGAGGATCAGCTGGCCAGCGTCAAGAAGTGCGGCCACATGGGCGGCAAGGTGCTGGTCCCCACCCGCGAGGCGGTCGACAAGTTGAACGCCGCGCGCCTGGCCGCCGACGTCGCCGGGGTGCCGACGCTGATCGTGGCGCGCACCGATGCCGATGCGGCCGACCTGCTCACCTCCGACATCGACGACAACGACAAGCCGTTCCTCACTGGCGAGCGCACCGTCGAAGGCTTCTTCCGGGTCAGGCCCGGCCTGGACCAGGCGATCAGCCGCGGGCTGGCCTATGCGCCTTACGCCGACCTGGTGTGGTGCGAGACCAGCAAGCCGAACCTGGACGATGCGCGCCGCTTCGCCGAGGCGATCCACGCCAGGTTCCCGTGCAAGATGCTGGCCTACAACTGC
The DNA here is from genome assembly GCF_052978425.1 of Rhodanobacter sp. UC4437_H4. Classification (NCBI taxonomy): domain Bacteria; kingdom Pseudomonadati; phylum Pseudomonadota; class Gammaproteobacteria; order Lysobacterales; family Rhodanobacteraceae; genus Rhodanobacter; species Rhodanobacter sp. UC4437_H4. Next base: position 2,705,341 of record NZ_CM129673.1, on the reverse strand, counting down.
TCGCCCAGCTTCAACTGGAAGAAGAACCTGGACGACGCCACCATCGCCCGCTTCCAGAAGGAACTGGGCGCGATGGGCTACAAGTTCCAGTTCATCACCCTGGCCGGCTTCCACAGCCTCAACTACGGCATGTTCGACCTCGCCCACGGGTACGCGCGCCGCCAGATGAGCGCCTTCGTCGAACTGCAGGAAAAGGAGTTCGCCTCCGCCGATCGCGGCTTCACCGCGGTGAAGCACCAGCGCGAAGTGGGCACCGGCTATTTCGACGCGGTGACCCAGGCGATCCAGCAGGGCCAGTCCTCGACCACCGCGCTGAAGGGCTCGACCGAGGAGGCGCAGTTCAAGCAGGCCTCGGCCGCGTGAGAAGACGAAAAGCGAGAAGTGAGGAATGAGGAGTGGGGAGTGAGAGAGAGCAAGGGCGCGGAATGCTCCCGCTTTTTCTCACTCCTCACTCCTCTTCACTCACTTCTCGCTCGCCGGTACAAGCGCGATCACGGTCCAGCCCGGCTTCGGCTCCAGTTCGCGCTTGGTCGAGGCCACCCGCAAGGCGCCTTTTTCCTCCACGCCGAACATCAGCACCGTGCCGGAACCGTACTGTTCGACGAATTGCGGCCAGTCGAAGGTAGCGGTGAGTTTGGTCGACTTGATCCGCCAGCCTTCGTCCAGCATCTGCGCGAAGCGGCCGTGGGTCATCTCCTCGTCGAACAGCGGCGGCGCCAGCAGGCTGCCGGCGAGCGCGGCGCGGTCGGTGTTCTCGCGCGGGGTGAGGTTGCGCAGGCGATACACCTTGTCGCGGCCGAATTCCTGTCGGTAGCGCACGCAGGCGAGCGAATTGCGCTCGCGATGGGTGGACACCGCGAGCAGCCGGCCGATGCCGGTCAGATCGAGATGGCGTTCCGCATGCGGCGAGGCCGGGTTGCCGAAGAACGTGGTCAGCCCGTCCATGCGCGCCAGCCGGATGCCCTCCCAGTCGTCGTCGGCCAGCATCACGCGAAAGCCGGCGTCGTGCAGCGACTGGGCGATCGCGCGCGCCACGTGGTCCGAGCCGAAGATCAGCACGCCGCGCGGCTCCGGCTCGGCCACTTTCAGCCAGATCGCCAGCGGCCGCGCGGTGGCGCTCTGCAGGATCACCGTGCCGATGATGAGGGTGAACACCAGCGGCACCAGCGCCTCGGCGCCGGCCACGCCGAGCTGATCCAGGCGCAACGCGAACAGCGCGGAAACCGACGCCGCCACGATGCCGCGCGGCGCCACCCAGCCGATCAGTGCGCGCTCGCGCCAATTCAGGCCGCTGCCGAAACTCGAGAGCGCCACGGTCAGTGGCCGCACCAGCAACTGCGCAATCACGAACAGCGCGAGGCCCGCGCCCAGCATGCCGTCCGGCAGCGGCCAGTGCAGTCGTGCCGCCAGCAGGATGAACAGCAGCGACACCAGCACCGTGGTGAGGCTTTCCTTGAAATCGAGGATGTCGTCGATGTGCACCCCGCGCAGGTTGCCCAGCGCAATGCCCATGATCGTCACCGCCAGCAGCCCCGACTCGTGGGTCAGCGTGTTGGAGATGCTGAAGGCGAACAGCACCGCGGCCAGCACCGCATAGTTCTGCAGGTATTCGGGGATCAGCTGGCGGCGCAGGAAGAACGCCATCAGCCAGGCAGCCAAGGCGCCGATCCCCACGCCGCAACCGATGGTTGCCAGGAAGATGCCGATGGTGTGGCCTTCCTGCCGCGACACGATCGCCTCGTAGATCAGCACCGCGAACAGCGCGCCCAGCGGGTCGATCACGATGCCTTCCCAGCGCAGCGTGTTGGCGATGCGCGCGTTCGGTCGCAGCGTGCGCAGCATCGGCGCGATCACGGTCGGGCCGGTGACGCAGCCCAGCGCACCGAACAGCAGCGCGATCGGCCAGGCCAACCCGGCGACCAGATGCGCAGCCAGCGCCAGCAGCAGCAGCGAGGCCACCGCGCCGTAACTGACCAGCCCGCGCACGGCCTTGCCGATGCCGGGCAGTTCGTGGAAACGCAGGGTCAGGCTGCCCTCGAACAGGATCAGCGCCACCGCCAGCGACACGGTGGGAAACAGCAGATCGCCCAGCAGCTTGTCCGGATCGAGCACCCCGGTGGCCGGCCCGAGCGCGATGCCGGCCAGCAGCAGGAACAGGATCGCCGGCAGCCTCACCCGCCACGCCAGCCACTGCGCGAGAAACCCGATCATCAGCATGCCGGCGAGCATCAGGCCCAGATCGATCGTCATCGCAGTCCCTGGAATGGTCAGGGCGACATCGGAACATGCGGCGGCGCGTGCGTCCAGCAGGAAAGAGCAGGAGTGAGCGGAGAGGAATGATGAGTGAGAGAAGAGCAACGGCATGTCGCGACATGCTTTCTCTCACTCCTCATTCCTCTCCACTCACTCCTGCCTTTACACCCTGCGGTACTGCAGGGCTTCGGCCAGGTGCTCGCGTTCGAGCAAGGCGGCGCCGCCGTCGAGGTCGGCGATCGTGCGGGCGACGCGCAGCACCCGATGATAGGCGCGCGCGGAGAGGCCCAGCCGCTCGAGTGCCTGTTCGAACCAGCGCCGCTCCGCCGGCCCCAGCGCACAATCGCGCTCCAGTTCGCGCGTGCTGATCTCCGCGTTCGGCCGGCCTGCGCGCATCAGTGCGTGGCGGCGGGCATGGAGCACGCGAACGCGAACGGTGGCGGAGTCCTCGTCGCGCGCGTTGCGCGGCGTGCCCAGTTCGGCCAGCGCCACCGGCGGCACTTGCACGCACAGGTCGATGCGATCCAGCAGCGGCCCGGAAATACGTGCGCGGTAACGCTGCACCTGGTCGGGCGTGCACTGGCAGCGCGGCTCGCCGGCATAGCCGCACGGGCACGGATTCATCGCCGCGACCAGCTGGAACTGGGCAGGAAAGGTCGATTGCCGCGCCGCCCGGGAAATCATGATATGGCCCGATTCCATCGGCTCGCGCAGCACCTCCAGCACGTGCCGGCTGAACTCGGGAAGCTCGTCGAGGAACAACACGCCGTTGTGCGCCAGCGAGATCTCGCCCGGACGAGGAAACGAGCCGCCGCCGACCAGCGCCACCGCCGAGGCGGTATGGTGCGGCGCGCGGAACGGGCGCCGGCGCCAGCGCACGGGATCGGTGACCTGGCCCGCGACCGACAACACGGCGCAGGTCTCCAGCGCCTCCGATTCCGACAGCGGCGGCAGGATGCCGGGCAGGCGTTCGGCCAGCATGGTCTTGCCGGTGCCCGGCGGACCGACCAGCAGCAGGTGATGGCCACCGACCGCGGCGATCTCCAGCGCGCGGCGTGCCTGCAACTGCCCGCGCACGTCGGCCAGGTCCGGCCCGTCATGTGCGCCGCCATCGCTGGGAATGCCCACCGGCGCGGACAGGTCGTGCGCACCGCGCAGCCAGCCGCAGACTTCGGCGAGGGTCTCGGCGACGCGCACGTCGACGTCCGGCACCAGCGCGGCCTCGGCCGCGTTCTCGCGCGGCACCACCACCCGACGGTCGCGCGCGCGGGCGCGCAGCAGCGCCGGCAGCACGCCGGAGATGCCGCGCAGCGAGCCGGTCAGCGCCAGCTCGCCGAGGAACTCGCAGTCATCCAGTTTCTCGCGCGGCACCTGGCCGCTGGCGGCGAGGATGCCCAGTGCAATGGAGAGATCGAAACGCCCGCCATCCTTGGGCAGTTCGGCCGGCGCCAGGTTCACCGTGACGCGCCGGTTGGGATACTCGAAGGCAGTGTTCTGGATTGCCACGCGCACGCGGTCGCGTGCCTCGCGCACGGCGGCCTCGGGCAGGCCGACGATGTTGGTGCAGGGCAAGCCGCCGGAGAGATGCACCTCGACCATCACCTGCGGGGCAGCGATGCCTTCCTGGGCACGGCTGAGGGTGACGGCGAGGCTCATGCGGCCAGGGGCCGGCGGCGCAGCGATGGCGGTGGCGCGCTGACTGGCACAAACATCGCGCGACTCCATCAGCAGCGCTGGATAAATAACCGCCTCCGATCGTTCTCGGGGTGAGGGTGACGGATCGGAGGCGGCTCCCGGGAGGTGGTCAGCGCTGACCGCCGCGCGAGGCGACGACAGCTTCGAGCTCGGCCACCCGCTGTTCCAGCTCGTCGATCTTGGCCCGGGTGCGGGCAAGCACCTGGGTCTGCACGTCGAACTCTTCGCGAGTGACCAGGTCGAGGCGGCGCAATCCCTGCGCCAGAACATCCCGGAAGTTGGTGCGCAAATCCTGCTGCACCTGTGCCAGTCCTGGCGGTACCAACGACACAAGTCGCAGGGCAATCTGATCGATATCCTGCTTGTCCATCATGGACAGCGCCTCGAACTCGTCGGGGTAAATGCTAGGTGAACGCCGCGTGTTGCCGCCATCGGTATGCTCCATCAAAGACTGTAGGGATTGTCCTACACCGCTCCCGGTGAGGCGACAGCGCCCCGCCGGCCGGGCAGAATGCAGGTTTGCGGGCGCCTGCCGCCCGGCCGAAACGAGGAATGCTGCATGAAACTGGTCGTGGCGATCATCAAGCCGTTCAAGCTGGACGATGTGCGCGAGGCGCTGGCCGAGGTCGGCGTGCAAGGCGTCACGGTGACCGAGGTGAAGGGCTTCGGCCGCCAGAAGGGCCACACCGAGCTGTATCGCGGCGCCGAGTACGTGGTCGATTTCCTGCCCAAGATCAAGCTGGAAGTGGCGGTGGCGGACGACCAGCTCGACCGTGTACTGGAGGCGATCCAGGCCTCCGCGCGCACCGGCAAGATCGGCGACGGCAAGATCTTCGTAAGCACGCTGGAGCAGGTGATCCGCATCCGCACCGGCGAGCTGGATCACGATGCGCTGTAACGTCGCCGCAGCCCGCGCAGGCACCCGCCGCGTCCGGCCCGCAAAACGACTTGCGCACAATTTGTTGGGTTGACCCTTCCCGAGCCACCCGATATGTTGTGTGCGTCGGTGCCAGACCCGATGCGACATCGGTTTGGCTTAAAAGGGAATCCGGTGTGACTCCGGAACTGCCCCGCAGCGGTAGAGCGGAAACGAACGTCTTCACGCGCACTGGCCCGCCGTGGCTGGGAAGCGAAGACAAGTAGGCGGATCGCCTCGATCCTCGTCCGCAAGTCCGAAGACCTGCCGGCACAGCGGGACGAACGTGTCCCGCTGCGTAGTGACGGCTTCCGCGGGGAAGTGCGTCGTGGAGCCAGGTCGCCGCACGGCGCCCGGCTTGCGCGCCGCCTCCGGAATCTTTCGCTATCAGGCCCTGCGCGCGGGAGCAGGCGTTTGATGTCCAGCCGGAGCCACCTGCCATGCAAGCCCTCGATACCACCGAACGCGAGCGCGCCGTCGCGCCCGCCGAAACACCCGCCCCCCACCAAACCGACACCGCGTTCGCGCTGACCCCGCCGCACAGCGCGGCCTCCATGCACGTGACCAAGCGCAACGGCGGCCAGGAAGCCGTCGACGTCAACAAGATCGTGCGCGCCGTGACGCGCAGCGCCGAAGGGCTGCACGGCGTCGACCCGCTGCGCGTGGCACTGAAAACCATCGGCGGCCTGTACGACGGCGCCACCACCGCCGAGCTGGATCAGCTCTCGATCCGCACCGCCGCCGCGCTGACCGCGGAGGAACCCGAATATGGCCAGCTGGCCGCGCGCCTGCTCGGCGCGTACATCGACAAGGAGGTCGGCGGCCAGGAAATCCAGAGCTACTCGCAGTCGATCGCGCGCGGCGCCGAGTTGGGCATCCTCAACGACCGCCTGCGTGATTTCGTGGCCGCCAACGCACGCAAGTTCAACGACGCGATCGACGTGCTCGCCACCCGCCGCTTCGAATACTTCGGCCTGCGCACGGTGTATGACCGCTACCTGCTGCGCCATCCGCAAACGCGCCTGGTGATCGAGACACCGCAGCACTTCTTCATGCGCGTCGCCTGCGCGCTGGGCGGCAACGAGATCGGCGAGACGCTGGAACTGTACCGGTTGCTGTCCTCGCTGAAATACCTCGCCAGTTCGCCCACCCTGTTCAACGCCGGTACCGCGCACGAGCAGCTCAGCTCGTGCTACCTGCTCGACTCGCCGGTCGACTCGCTGGAGTCGATCTACGACAAGTACGCCGACGTGGCCAAGCTCAGCAAGTTCGCCGGCGGCATCGGCCTGGCGTACTCGCGGGTGCGCTCGCGCGGCTCGCTGATCCGCGGCACCAACGGCCACTCCAACGGCCTGCTGCCGTGGCTGAAGACGCTGGATGCCTCGGTGGCCGCGGTGAACCAGGGCGGCAAGCGCAAGGGCGCCGCCTGCGTGTACCTGGAATCGTGGCATGCCGACATCGAGGACTTCCTCGAACTGCGCGACAACACCGGCGACGACGCCCGCCGCGCGCACAACCTCAATATCGCCAACTGGATTCCCGACGAGTTCATGCGCCGGGTCGAAAGCAATGGCGACTGGTCGCTGTTCGATCCGAAGGTGGTGCCGCACTTCGTCGACAGCTGGGGCGAGGCGTTCGATGTTGCGTACCGCAGGGCCGAAGCCGATGGCCTCGCCGTGAAGACCGTGAAAGCGCGCGAACTGTACGCACGCATGATGCGCACGCTGGCGCAGACCGGCAACGGCTGGATGACGTTCAAGGACCGCTGCAACGCCACCTCCAACCAGACGGCCAAATTCGGGAACGTGATCCACCTGTCCAACCTGTGCACCGAGATCCTGGAAGTCAGCTCGGCGACCGAGACGGCCGTATGCAATCTGGGCTCGGTGAACCTGGCGCGGCATGTGCGCGATGGCGCGTTCGACTTCGACCAGCTCGCCTCGACCGTGCGCACTGCAGTGCGCCAGCTCAACCGGGTGATCGACCTCAACTTCTACCCGATCGACACCGCGCGCAACGCGAACATGAAGTGGCGCCCGGTCGGGCTCGGCGTGATGGGCCTGCAGGACGTGTTCTTCAAACTGCGCCTGCCATTCGACTCGCCCGAGGCGCTGGCGCTGTCCACCCGCATCGCCGAGGAGATCTACTTCAATGCCCTGTCGCAATCGGCGGAACTGGCCGAAGCCGAAGGTCCGCATCCAGGCTTTGCCGAAAGCCGTGCCGCCAATGGCGAGCTGCAGTTCGATCACTGGCCGAACGCCACGCCACAGGACAGCACACGCTGGGACGCGCTGCGCGAGAAGATCAAGCAAAACGGCCTGCGCAACTCGCTGCTGATCGCCATCGCGCCCACCGCCACCATCGCCTCGATTGCCGGCTGCTACGAGTGCATCGAGCCGCAGGTCAGCAACCTGTTCAAGCGCGAAACGCTGTCCGGCGATTTCCTGCAGGTGAATCGCCATCTCGCCGACGAACTGAAGACGCTGGGACTGTGGACGTCCGAAATCCGCGACGCGATCAAGCTCGCCGAAGGCTCGGTGCAGGGCATCGCCGCGATCCCCGAACGCCTGCGCGCGATCTACCGCACGGTGTGGGAACTGCCGCAGAAGTCGCTGATCGACCTGGCCGCCGCGCGCGGCGCATATGTCGACCAGAGCCAGTCGCTGAACCTGTTCATGGAAAACCCGAACATCGGCCAGCTGAGCTCGATGTACATGTACGCGTGGAAGGCCGGCATCAAGACCACGTACTACCTGCGCTCGAGGCCGGCCACAAGAATCGCCAAGACCACGGTGGCGGCGGTACCCGATCAGGCCCAAGCCACGGCCGCGGTGTTTTGTTCACTGGAGAACCCGGAATATTGCGAGGCCTGCCAATAGCGCCACGAGATGTCGCGATGAAGCGTTACCGGAATCTCCACGGCCACTCCGGCGTCGCCGCGTACGAATACGGCGACGGCTTCATCCGCATCCGTTTCGTCAACGGTGATGCCTACGAATACACCGACGAGGCCACCGGCCGCGAGCACGTCGCGAACATGCAGAAACTCGCGCAAGCGGGCCTCGGCCTCGCCACCTATGTCAGCCGCTTCGCGCATGACGCTTATGCACGCAAGCTTTGAATCGAAGGAACAATGATGTCCGCCCAACCCAACCGCAACGCCCACATCCTCGATCCCGGTTTCGAACTCACCCTGCGCCCCATGCGTTACCCCGGCTTCTACGAGAGGTACCGCGACGCGATCAAGAACACCTGGACCGTCGAGGAGGTGGATTTCTCGATGGATACGCGCGACCTCGACACGAAGATGTCGCCGGCCGACCGCCACCTGATCCGGCGCCTGGTGGCGTTCTTCGCCACCGGCGACACCATCGTGTCGAACAACCTGGTGCTGAACCTGTACCAGCACATCAACGCGCCGGAAGCGCGCATGTACCTGTCGCGCCAGTTGTACGAGGAGGCGCTGCACGTGCAGTTCTACCTCACCCTGCTGGACACCTACATCCCCGACCCGGCCGAGCGCAACGCCGCGTTCGCGGCGATCGAGACGATCCCGTCGATCCGGCAGAAGGGCGCGTTCTGCTTCAAGTGGATCGACTCGATCCAGGGCCTGCACCGGCTGGAGACGCGCGAGCACCGGCGCCAGTTCCTGCTCAACCTGATCTGCTTTGCCGCCTGCATCGAGGGGCTGTTCTTCTACGCCGCGTTCGCCTACGTCTACTACCTGCGCTCGCGCGGCCTGCTGCACGGACTGGCCGCCGGCACCAACTGGGTGTTCCGCGACGAGAGCGGACACATGGCGTTCGCCTTCGAGGTGGTGCGCACCGTGCGCGAGCAGGAGCCGGAGCTGTTCGACGACGCCATGCGCGCGCAGGTCGAGCAGATGATGGAGGACGCGATCGCCTGCGAGACCCAGTTCGCCGAGGACGTGCTGTCCGGCGGCGTGGCCGGCATGTCGGTGAAGGACATGCGCCAGTACCTCGAATACTGCGCCGACCAGCGTTTTGCCCAGCTCGACATGCCGAAGAAGTACGGCGCGAAGAACCCGTTCGACTTCATGGACCTGCAGGATGTGCAGGAGCTGGCCAACTTCTTCGAGCGCCGCGTCTCGGCCTACCAGGTCGGCGTGCAGGGCGAGGTGGCGTTCGACATGGCGTTCTGAGACGCTGGCGCACCCTGCCCCCAGCGAGCGAGCCATGGGTGCCTCCCGTCTCACCGTGCTGTTCGACAGTCCGCTGCTGCGGATCACCGACATCGACTGCAGCCACCCGCGCGGTGGTTGCGGCGGCGAACGCGGCGACGAGCGCACTCACCTGGTACTGCTGCGGCGTGGCGGCTTCGGTTATCACGTGCGCGGGGCGGAATACGTGGGCGACCCCGCCACCGCCCTGCTCTACCGCGCCGGCGACAGTTACCGCATCTCGCACCCGTTCGAGGGCGGCGACGCCGGCAGCTGTTTCGAGGTGGCGCCCGCGCACGAGGAGGCGCTGTTCGGCCGGCGCCTGCGCGGGTCGGCCGACGCGGCGCGACCGGTCGAAGCCGTCGACCAGTACCGGCATCGTGCGCTCCACGCGGCGCTCGCCCACGACGGGCGCGACAGGCTGCGGGTGGAGGAGGCGGCCGCCGCACTGTGCACCGCGGTGCTTCGGCACGATGCTGCAGCGAGCATCGCGCCGCTGTCCGCAACCACCCGGCGTCGACTTGGCCGGGTGCAGGAAGTGCTGCTGGCCGATCCGACCGCAGACGTCGGACTGGCCGAACTCGCCACCCATGCCGGTTGCTCGCCGTTCCACCTTTCGCGCCTGTTTCGCCGCGCCTGCGGCAGCAGCCTGGTCGTCTACCGCACGCGCTTGCGCATCGCGCTCGCACTCGACCGCCTCGCCCACGGCGCGGACAATCTCGCCGCACTGGCCAGCGAGCTGGGCTTCAGTCATCAGAGCCATTTCGGCGCCACCTTCCGGCGACATGTCGGACTGACCCCGCGCGCCGCGCGCGCGACCCTGCATCCGTCGGCGCTGGCCCGCACGGGCAAGAATTTGATAGCGGCACACCGGCCGGAGTCCTAGCGTCGGAGCCATGCCCGGCCGCTCGCCGGGCCTTCGACGGAGGCCACCATGAAACTGTCCGCCACCCTGCTCGCGTTTATGCTGGGTATCGCACCCGCCGCGGCAACCGCGCCGCACGCCTCGTTGCCGCCCGCGCTGGCCCGTGCGGTGGCCGCGTTCGACCGCGCCCAGGTCGAAGGCGATGGCGCGGCGCTGCAGCGCCTGCTCGCCGACGACTACGTGCTGTTCAACAGCCGCGCCCGGGTCGAGAACAAGGCGGACTTCATCCGCGACTACACCGCCCCCGGCTATTCGCTGAAACCGTTCACGGTCGAGCACGAGGTCGTGCGCCACTGGCCCGGTGGCGCCGTGCTCGGCGGCGTGGCCACGCTGGAGGGCAGCAGCGAGGGCAAGCCGTTCAAGGCGCGATTGCGCTTTGCCGACATCTGGCGCGAGCGCGACGGCCGCTGGCAAGTGATCTTCACCCAGGCGACCCGCGTGGCGACACCGTAACCCGCTGCATGACCTTCGGCAGGGTGGCCACGCGGGCTATTGACTACAGATGTAAGCATGGCGTAGCTTGCCTACAACTGTAGTCAAGCGGGAACGGGCATGCGCAAACCTTCCATCGGCGACCAGGAACTGGCGCTGCTGCAGCACATCGACGAGAGCGGCACCGCTTCTGTCGGCGAGGTGGCCGCCAGCTTCGGCGAGCCGCGCGGGCTGGCCCGCTCCACCGTGCTGACGATGATGGAGCGGCTGCGCGGCAAGGGCTATCTCAAGCGCAAGCAGCTGCGCGGCATGTTCCGCTACAGCATCGCCACCGGCCCCGGCGAGGCGATGCGCAGCGCGGTGGGCAGCTTCGTCGAGAAGACCCTGAGCGGTTCGGTCTCGCCGTTCGTGGCGTGGATGTCCGAGCGCGCCGAAGTGAGCGACGACGAGCTGGCCGAGCTGGAGGCGCTGGTGGCGCAGTTGCAGAGCCGGCGGCGGGAGTCCTGACATGTCCATCGACCACGTCGTCATCTCGCTGCTGGCCCGGTTGGGCTGGACTTCGCTGCAGGCGGTGATTCTGATCGGCCTGCTCGCCCTGCTGGTGCATCTGCTGCCGCGGCTGTCGGCGGCGATGCGTTGCACCTTGTGGTGGCTGGTCGGCGCACAGTTGCTGGCCGGCATGGTCTGGCATGCGCCGCTGCAGCTGCGGCTGCTGTCGCCGCCGGCGGTCGAACGCACGCTCGACGCGGCGGTGGTGTCGACGCCTGCGCCGGCCAACCTGCTGGTCAACGCCACGGCGAGCGTCGCGGCGGCACCGCACGAGAACCGCGCGCCGACACCGGCGTCGCCCGCCGCGCCCCGCTGGTTGGCGCACGCGCCGCTGGCGCTGGCCCTGCTGTGGCTGGCGGGCTTGCTGGCGCAGCTGCCGGCCATCGTTCGTCAGGGTTGGCAAGCGCGCCGGCTGCTGCGCGAATCCACGCCGGTGGCCAATGCGTCGCTGCAAGCGCAATGCGCGACGCAGGCACACGCCCTGGGCCTGCGCCGCGCGCCGGCCTTGCGCGCCTCCGCCGCGATCGCTTCGCCGCAGGTACTCGGCTGGCGTCGCCCCACCATCCTGCTGCCGACCGGACAGGCGTTGAGCGAAGGCGATGCATCGCTGGCGCTGATCCACGAGCTGGCTCACGTGCGGCGCGGCGACCTGTGGCTGGGCTGGATTCCGGCCATGGCGCAGCGGCTGTTCTTCTTCCACCCGCTGGTGGCGTGGGCGATGCGCGAGTACGCACTGGCGCGCGAGGCGGCGTGCGACGCGCAGGTGCTGGCGCAGCCGGACACCGAACCGCAGCGTTATGGCCGGTTGCTGCTGCAGCTGGGCGTGGCGCATCCCCTGCGTGCCGGCCTGGCCGGCGCGTCCCCTTCGTTCGGCAACCTCAAGAGGCGACTGACCATGTTGCAACACACCCCGATGCTTCCCCGCCAGCGCGTGCAGGGCTGGCTGCTGGTTGCCGTGATCGCGATCGCCGGCGTGCTGCCGTATCGCGTCACCGCCGCGGCGTCCGATCAACCGGCGCCACCCGCGCGCAGTGCTTCCACCGCGTGGATGGCGCCGCCACCGCCCGCGCCGCCCGCACCGCCACCGGCCACCGCGCCCGCGTTGCCCGCCATGGTCGCGCCGGCCGCTCCACCGGCACCGCCGGCACCGCCAGCACCGCCGGCCCCTCCCGCACCGCCCGCACCGATCACCGGCATGGGCAGCCACATGATGATCAGCACCCACGACGACACCGGCTACGCCTTCGCCCTGCTGGACGGCAACTCGACCACCGTCAACGGCACCGACGCCGATCTCGCCGCCGTGCGCCGGCTGCATCAGCGCGGCGAGCCCCTGCTGTGGTTCCGCCGCGGCGACACGTCCTGGACGATCCGCGACCGCGCCACCCTCGAACGGGCCAAGGCGATCTACGCACCGCTTTCCGCCCTGGCCGAACAGCAGGGCAAGCTGGGCGAGCAGCAAGGCGCGCTGGGCGAGAAACAGGGCCGACTGGGCGAACAGCAGGGCCGCATCGCCGCCGATCAGGGGCAATTCGCCGCGCGCCAGGCCGAACTGGCCGGCAGGGCCGCCGAACTGGCCGCCCGTCGCGCCGCCCTCGTCGGCCGCAGCGACTCCGCCGCATCCTCCGCCGCGCTGGACGCCCGGGAGCGCGAACTCGACGCCGCCCGCGTGCAGCTCGACAAGCAGCAACCCGACGTCGCCGATCGACAGGCGGCCCTGGCCGCCCGACAGGCCGAGCTGGGCAAGCAACAGGAAGCCCTCGGCAAGCAACAGGCCATCCTCGGCGAACGCCAGCAAGCCGCCTCCGCCAAGGCGGAGCAGCAGATGGCGCAACTGCTGGACGAGGCGGTGGCGAAGGGGTTGGCGCAGAAGACCGCGCGGGATTGAGCGCGCCGCATCCGGCAAAGCCTCTCGCATCGACGCCTGAGATCTCCCGTAACAGCAAAGGCCGGGTTTGCACCCGGCCTTTGCGTTGCCCTCGATCAAACGGTCGCGCTCACTTCCACGGCCACGCCTTCAGCTCGTACTCCTTCGGCGGCGTGTCGCCGGCGAGGTAGTGCACGAAGTAGTCCCAGCGGCGGCGGGTGACGTAGGGGGTGGCGTCGCCGTAGGCGTGGTGGGCGTTGGGGATCATCAGCAGGTCGAAGTCCTTGTTCGCCTTGATCAGCGCGTCGACCATCAGCAGGGTGTTGCCGGGCGGCACGTTGTCGTCCATCGTGCCGTGCACCAGCATCAGCCGGCCCTTGAGTCGCGCCGCCTGGTTGGGGTTGGCCTGGTCGTCGTAGTTGCTCTTGCCATCCTTGTTCTTGACCAGCTCGCCCTGGTACTTCTCGGCCCAGTCGTCCTCGTAGTGGCGATTGTCATGGTTGCCGCTTTCGGACCACGCGACCTTGAAGAAATCCGGGTAGCGCAGCATCGCGCCGGTGGAGGCGTTGCCGCCGCCGGAGTGGCCCCAGATGCCGACGCGGTCGAGGTCGATCCACGGGTAGCGCTTGCCCAGTTCCTTCAGGCCGGCGACCTGGTCGGGCAGCGTGTTGTCGCCCATGTCGCCATACCAGGTGTCGTGGAACGACTTGGAGCGCCACGGCGTGCCCATGCCGTCGATCGCCACCACGATGAAGCCCAGCTCGGCCATCGCCTGGTGGTCGGCGCGCGCGGAAGAGAAGCTGCGCCCGCGCACCGAGCCGGTCTGCGGGCCCGGGTAGATGTAGTCGATGATCGGGTACTTCTTCGAGGCATCGAAGTGCGACGGCTTGAACATCATGCCGTACAACTCGGTCTTGCCGTCCCGCGCCTTGACCGTGATCGGCACCGGCGGCACCCAGCCGGCCGCCTTCAATCGGGTGATGTCGGCGCGGGCCACGGTAGCAAGCGTACGGCCGTCGTCGGCAGCTCGCAGCACGGTGACCGGCGGCGCGGTCGGCGTCGAATAGACGTCCACGAAGGTCTTGCCATCGGGCGACAGGGTGATCTCGTGGTTGGCCGCTTCCGGCGTCAGCAGCACCGGCTTGCCGCCATCCAGGCCGACCTTGAAGAACTGCTGGTAGTAGGGGTTCACACCCGGCGTGCGGCCCACGCCGCGAAACCACACGGTGCGCGACTTCGCATCGACCTTGAGCACCTCGGTGACGTTGCCCGTGCCGGTGGTGATCGCGTGCTTGAGCTTGCCGGTGTCGAGGTCGTAGAGGTACAGGTTGCCCCAGTCGTTGCGCTCGCTGAACCAGATCGCCTCATGCGTGGCCGGCAGGTAGCGCCAGTTGACCGCACCGTTGCCGCTTTCGTAATACGTCGGCGAGGTTTCCTCGAACACCGTGCGCACCTTGCCGGTGGCCGCATCGGCGATGCGGAACCACGCGTGCTTGTGATGGCGCGAGGTGGAGACGAAGGCCAGGGTCTTGCCGTCGGGCGCCCACTTCACGTCATCCCAGCCGCCGTCCGGACCGCAGCTGACGTCGTCGCACAGGGTGGAACGGTGCTGGTCCGGCGGCATCTGCAGGCGCGTGACCTTCTTCGTCGCCACGTCGATGATGACGCGCTCGATCATCGTCACGTCCTTGTCGCCCACCAGCGGGTACTTCCATTTCTTCAACTTCGGATGGCCGACCGTGGTGCTGATCAGGTACATCTCGCCGGTCTTGCGCTGGTCCTGCTGGAAGGTGGCGATCTGCTTCGAGTCGGGCGACCACTCCACGATCGCCTTGTCCGTGTGTTTCCAGCCGGCGTTGTCGGTGGCGTAGCCGAAGTTCTCGACGCCGTCGGTGGTGAGCCGGGTTTCCTTGCCGGTCGCGACGTCGCGCAGCCACAGGTTCCAGTCGCGGATGAAGGCCTCGCTCTTGCCGTCCGGCGACAGCGCGCCGGGTTCCTTGCCGGTCTTCACCAGCGTGGCGCGATCGACGCAGCTGGCCTCGGCGGCGACGAGGTCGCACACGTAGTGCTTGCTGCGCACGGTGACGTCGATGCGGCCGTCGGGCTTCGCCTCGTAAGCGGTCACCGGCAGCTTCATCGCGTCGACCGGCTTGCCGCCGGCCTTGCCCAGCGCCGCGGCCAGCTTCGCCTGGTCGAACAACGCCATGGCCTTGCCGCTGGCCGCATCCATGCGGATGAAGTGATCGCCGCGCTGGTCATGGTCGACGTACCAGAAATGGCCATCGTCCAGCCAATGCACGGCCGTCACCGCGTGGTCGACCAGCGGCGTGGTGTTGTAGCTCATGAAACGCTCGGCCTGCGCGTAGTCATTCGCGTCGAGCACCCGCCCATGCGCGGCGGCGACGCCGGACAACAGCCCCAGAAACACCGCGCCACAAAGGCGCAACTTGCCGAACCTTGAATACATCTGTTGATCTCCCCGAACCCGGATGCGCAACCGCCGGTGGCTGCGTCGACACACGTCCTGCCGATGCTAGCGCGATATCGCCTTGCCCACTCTGTGCCAAAGGTCCACGTCACCCGCCACCCACCCCTTCGGCACGATGCGCCGCCGCAGGGTTTCGCCTACCGCGGAACTGGCCGGTGGACGACACGGAATGGCGAACACGCTTGTTGCGGATCGCCATGATGCAAAGACCCACCTGTTCGACATGCGAACAACCCACTCCGACTCTGGACTGGACCGGTATCAGGAAGGCAAGATTGCCCGGCCGGCACGCCCTGCAAGCTCGACTTGGCGCGCGGTTGTTGCCTGTGAAACAACCCGCGTGAGGCGTTTCATCCGCCTCGAGTGCCGTGCATTCACCTACGTTGGAATGACATCAAAATAGGGACTATTGATGAAAACACGCAATGCATTGACCGCCAGCTGTCTGTTCGCCCTGGCGCTGTCCGGTTGCGCCACCATGTCGACGACCGATGCGATGGTGCCCTTGCAAACCGAAACCGCACACATGCTCGGCCTGGCCTCTTCAGAGGAGCTGACGATCACTGACGTCAACGCCGGAAAGCCGGACGCACTGGGCGGTCAGGATTACACCTATACGGCAGCGACGAAATCGGGACGGACGTTCGACTGTTCGGCACGCATGACGCCGGGCATCATGGGCGCCGCGCCGACCATCTCGGCCCCCACCTGCAAGGCGATCAAAAGCCATTCCTGATCGTCCCGCATCCGGTCGTTGACCAGCCAGCAGCCCCGAGCCCCAGGCGAGGGGCTGTTGTTTTTCCAGGGTTGGCCGGATCGCGCCATTTGTCGGCAACGAGGAGCCTGTCCGCCGCAGCATCAACGCAGCGCCGCCGTCAGCTCCACCAGCCAGTCGACGAACACACGCAGACGCGCCGGCATCTGGCGTTGTGGCGGATAGAGCACGGTCATCGGCAGCGAGGGTGGCGGGAACGCCGGCAGCAGCTCGCGCAGCTGGCCGCGCTTGAGTTCGGCGGCGACGCGGTAGCGCGGGATCTGCGCGATGCCCAGGCCGGCCTCGCAACAGCGGTAATAGGCTTCGGCGCTGCTGACGCTGACGCAGCCGGGCAGCGCGACCTCGCGGCGCTTGCGCCCGACCATGAACTCCAGCGGCTCGACGCGGCGGGTGGTGGGCGAGATCCAGTTCACCGCCACATGGCCGTCCTGCAACGCGGCGAGCGAGTCGGGCGCGCGATGCCGGCGCAGGTAGGCGCTGCTGACCACGGTGGCCAGCTCGAAACGGCCGACGCAGCGGCCGACCATGTCCGAATCGGCCAGTTCGCCGATGCGCAGCACGCAGTCCACGCCTTCGCGCACCAGGTCGACGAAGCGGTCGCCGGTGCCGATGTCCAGGTGGATCTGCGGATAGCGGGCAAAGAAATCGCGCAACGCGGGAATTACCAGCAGGCTCGCCAGCGAGGCGGGCAGGTCCACGCGCAGGCGTCCCTTCGGCTGCACCCGCGCCTCGCGGAAATCGGACTCCACCTCGTCGACGTCGGCAAGCAACCGCACGCAATGGCGGTAGTAGGTTTCGCCGTCGCGGGTCGCCTGCACGCGGCGGGTAGTCCGCAGCAGCAGCTGCGCACCCAGCCGCGCCTCCAGGCGCTTGATCGCGTGGGTGACGGTGGCGCGCGGCAGGTCCAGGTCCCCCGCCGCCGCGGTAAAGCTGCCCAGTTCGACGATCCGCGTGTACAGCCGCATGGCCTGCAGCCGGTCCATCGCCATTGTTGTTACTCGTGGAATGATGATGGCCATTATTGAGTATTTATCGAATCCCCGTCACGGCGCACCATGCGTCCACCCTCACCCACCGGAGCCATCCGCATGCAGACCCGCACCCTCGGCAACCGTTCCGCTGCCCCCCGCGTCTCCGCCCTCGGCCTCGGCTGCATGGGCATGAGCGCGTTCTACGGCGCACACGACGACGCCGAATCGATCGCGACCATCCACCACGCGCTGGAGCGCGGCCTCAACCTGCTCGACACCGCCGACATGTACGGTCCGCACACCAACGAGCTGCTGGTCGGCAAGGCCCTCAAGGGGCGCCGCGAGCAGGCCTTCGTGGCGACCAAGTTCGGCATCATGCTGGACCCGAACGACGCGCAGGCACGGGGCGTCAACGGTCGCCCGGAATACGTGCACGCCGCCTGCGACGCGAGCCTGAAGCGGCTCGGCATCGACACCATCGACCTGTACTACCAGCACCGCGTCGACCCGCAGGTGCCGATCGAGGAAACCGTCGGCGCGATGGCCGAGCTGGTGGCCGCCGGCAAGGTGCGCTACCTGGGACTGAGCGAAGCCTCCGGCGCCACGCTGGAGCGCGCCTGCAAGGTGCATCCGATCGCCGCGCTGCAGAGTGAGTTCTCGCTGTGGACGCGCGACCCGCAGACCAACGGCATGCTCGCCGCGTGCCGCAAGCTCGGCGTGAGCCTGGTCGCCTACTCGCCGCTGGGGCGCGGCTTTCTCACCGGCGCGATCCGTTCGCCGGACGATTTCGAGGCCGACGATTACCGGCGCCACAGCCCGCGTTTCGTTGGCGACAACTTTGCGCGCAACCTGCAGTTGGTCGAGCAGGTGAAAGCCATCGCCGCCGACAAGGGCTGCTCGCCTGCGCAGCTGGCGCTGGCCTGGGTGCTGGCGCAGGGCGAGGACGTGCTGGCCATCCCCGGCACCCGCAAGCGCAGCCGGCTGGACGAAAACCTCGGCGCGCTGAACGTGCAGCTCAGCGCCGCCGAGCTGAAGGCGATCGACGCGGTGTTTCCGCCCGACGCGGCCAGCGGCGAGCGCTACGTCAGCAGCGGAATGCGGATGGTCAACGCGTAATGACGGAACTCGAAAGACCCGCAGGAGCCCGCTCGCGGGCGATGCTCCTGATGCCGGGATTCGCAAAAGCAAGAGCATCGCCCGCGAGCGGGCTCCTGCGAGAAGCGGCGGGGTAA
This sequence comes from Rhodanobacter sp. UC4437_H4, assembly GCF_052978425.1. Taxonomy (NCBI): domain Bacteria; kingdom Pseudomonadati; phylum Pseudomonadota; class Gammaproteobacteria; order Lysobacterales; family Rhodanobacteraceae; genus Rhodanobacter; species Rhodanobacter sp. UC4437_H4. The sequence continues at coordinate 2,687,058 of NZ_CM129673.1, read as the reverse complement.
ACTTGGGCAAATGAGCACCCCCGAACATTCCCCGCTCGGCAAGGACACCGTCTACGCCGACCGCTACGACGCCAGCCTGCTGTTTCCGATCCCGCGCGCGGACAATCGCGCGCAGATCGGCGTGGCGGAGACGCTGCCGTTCCACGGCGTGGACATCTGGAATGCCTACGAGTTGTCGTGGCTCGACCCGCGCGGCAAGCCGCAGGTGGCGCTGGCCGAGTTCCGCGTGCCGGCGGCGTCGCCGTACATCATCGAGTCGAAATCGTTCAAGCTGTACTTGAACGGTTTCGCGCAGGAATCCATCGCCGATATCGACACGCTCGCCGAAACCCTGCGCCACGACCTCTCCGCCGCCGCCGGCGCCGTGGTCGGCGTGGAGCTGTCGCCGCTGCGCGCCGCGGCCTTGCCGGTGGTCGAGCTGGACGGCGAGCTGCTCGACGCGCAGGACCTCGCGATCGACCATTACGGCCCGCCGCGGCCCGAGTACCTGCGCGCGGATGCCGCAGCGACCGCGGTGGAGGAAACGCTGGTCTCGCACCTGCTGCGCTCGAACTGCCCGGTGACCGGCCAGCCCGACTGGGGCAGCGTGCAGATCGCCTACCGCGGCGCGCCGATCGATCACGCCGGCTTGCTGCGGTACCTGGTCTCGTTCCGCACCCACAACGAATTCCACGAGCAATGCGTGGAGCGCATCTTCGTCGACCTCACCCGCCGCTGCGCGCCACTGCAGCTGCGCGTGCACGCGCGCTACACGCGCCGCGGCGGGCTGGACATCAATCCGTTCCGCAGCAGCACGCCGGCCACGCCGGACAACCCGCGCACGGTGCGCCAGTAGTCGCGGCAACGCACTGTCACCACCGCGTGAAAAGTTCGGCAGGCGCACGCGGCCGCTAATCGGCGCTTCATTTGCGCGGCGCTAGCCTCGGCGGGTGGGTCATGCCGACCAACCGTCCATGGAGTTCCGATGAAACGATCAACTGTCTTGATGGGCCTGTTGCAAGGCGCCGGCCTGGCCAGCCTGCTGCTGCTCGCCGCCTGCGGCAAGCACGATGAACCGGCCACCCCCGCCGCGACCCCCGCTGGCAATGCCGCTTCCGCGGCGTCGGTGCTGCCGACGCCGGCCCCCGCGCGCACCGCGGCCGCGGCGCCGACCGCCAGCAGCGCCATCGCGCCGGCGACCACGACGGCCGCGGCCGCTGCACCGGCGCCGCTGGCCTTTGCCAAGCTGACCGTGGGCGACGCCGTCGACAAGGGCCACCAGGTCACCCACGCGGCCGAGCGCTTCGACGCCGACGATCACACGCTCTACGCCAGCGTGGCCACCGTGGGCAGCAGCCGCGACGCCACCATCGACGCCACCTGGCGTTACCTCGAAGGCGGCGGCCAGCTGGTCAGCAAGATCAGCCAGTCGATCGCCACCGATGGCCCGGCGATCACCACCTTCCAGGTGCACAACCCGGACCTGTGGCCGGAAGGCAAGTACACCGTGGACATCACCGTCGACGGCAAGCCTGCCGCCAGCCAGGACTTCAGCATCGGCAAGCCGTGAAGCGTCGCGAAGGCGCAGCTGTTCATGGTGGCTCCCGCGGGAAAAGTTGCCTGCATCCCCGGGTTGTGCCGCCTGCGATGAAAAGCCGAAACACCTGACAGACCCGTGCCGGAATTCGCGGTAGGCTCGACGAACCGCCCAAGGCCTGGCGCAGGATGCCGGCGATGCGTGGCGCTTCCGATCGACACGACCGACAAGGACATCACGATGCCGAAACTGCCCCCGCCCCCGGTTCCGCAGCGTCTGCGGGAAATGCTCAAGGACTATCCGGGGCACATCGATCGACTGCAGGAGGTGCTGAACTATGTAGTCGAAACGTCCTCAGCGGGCGTTGGGCCGTTTGATCGTGCGATTTGGGTGCTCGAAAGCAGACTGGGAACCTTCATCGACGAAGCCGGCACCGAACTGCACGCCGCTGAAGCCAGTGGCGATGCGGAGGCGATCGCGAGGGCAGAAGCCAAGAATCTGCTTATGGGGCGTGCCCGATCAAAAGGTCGATGGATAGCCGATGACGCGCTGTGGGAGTACTTCCAGGCGAACAAGGAAGCGTTCGAAAAATGAGCTCCTCTGCCGACATCCTCGACCCTCTGACTCATGCACGCGTGTTTTCCGAAACGGTCGTCCCTCGAAGTGAACTGGACGAAGCGCTGCCTCATGCGCGACCGAAGGCGATTATCTTGGGAGGGCAACCAGGCGCAGGAAAAGGTGGACTGACCCAAGCCGCGATTCACGAGTTTCATGGCGACATAGTCCCCATCGATCCCGACGAACTGCGCGACTACCACCCCCGCGTCCAGGAGTTCCGCTCCGCCCATCCCTACACCTGGTCAAGTCACACCCAAGCCGACGCCGGCCAGTGGGCCGACGAGTTGCGCGAGGCGGCAGTGGCAGGGCGCAAGCACTTCATCTTCGATACTACGCTGAGCAATGGGTCATGGTCAGCCGAGCTGATCCGCGACCTGCAGGCCCAAGGCTACGACGTCGAGGTGCGGGTGGTGGCATCGCCCAAGCTGGAGAGCGAACTGGGCGTCGACAAACGGTTTCTGGACCAGCTCAATATCGACGGTTACGGCCGCCACGTCCCCGAAGGTGCGCGCGACGCGATCTACGACAAGGTGCCGGCGAGCCTGGACACGATCCACGCGGAAACGACCACGCCCATCCGCCTCTTCGATCGCGAAGGCCGCGAGCTTTACGACAGCCGCACCGATGCCCGCTCGCCGGGACAGGCGTTGATCGAGGCGCGCGAAGCGCGTCTGCACGATCCGGCGATCACCCGCAGCCTCAAACGCAGTTGGCAGGATCAGCGGCTGTGGCACGAGACGTTGCCCGAAGCGATCACCGACAACCCGAAGGTTGCATCGGACACGGCCCGACGCCTGTTGATCGAGCGCGATGCCTCCAGGGTGGTCGAGGGCGTCCAGGGCAACCTCTCCCGGATCACCCATGTGGACTACACCACCCGGGTACACCCGAACGTCGTCAAGGGATTGGGCTTCGCCAGCGCCGCCGCCGTCGTCTGGGACGCCACGACCACCGCGCGCCACACGGCCACCCTGCTGCAGCAGGACAACCCGACGGGCGCCGCCTCGGCGGTCGAGCATTTCGGCTCGCGCAACCTGGGCATGCTCGGCGGCGCACTGCTGGGGGCGCAAGTCCTGGGCGCGGCGGGGATCGAGTCCGGCCCGCTGGATCTGATCGTCGCCGGCGTGGGAGGCATCGGCGGGGCGGTTGCCGGCGACAAGCTGGTCGACTGGCACGACCAGCACAAAATCCACAACCAGGCCGATGCGCAAGGCCGCCGCTGGCACCACGACCCGCAGCATCCGGAACATGGCTGGACGCGGGAGGTGCCCACCGGCGAGATCGGTTATGCGGCCAACCATCCGGTGGTCGGCTACGGCGTCATGCCCACGCCGGGCTGGCGCAGTGTCCGGGCCGATCCCGCGCTGGCTGCGCAACTCACGTTTCAAGCCAACAACACCGCGGTGGAACTGGCCCTGGCCCACCCGGCCCCACCGCGCGATCCGTACACCCAGCCGGCCAGTGCGCAAGACACATCCAGCCGGCTTCCCGCGCCATGGCAGCGCGATGCCGCCTCGGGAGCGTGGTCGCGCACGGTCACCGACGCCGTACTGGAGCACGGCCTCAAGAGCACGCACGTGGAAACCGCCACGCCGTCACGCACCGCCGCCCTGGATGCCGCCGCGCATGCCACCCTCGCCGACAATCTGGCGCACTCCCGCCGCGGCATCGCCGCGCGCTATCAGGCGATCTACGCGCAACGCGGCTGGCAACAGCTCGGCCCCCTGCCCGATGCGGTAACCGACGCACTGCATGCGCCCACGAACATCTTGGACGCCTCCGACGGCCATGCTTACACCCGCGACGCGCGGGGCCACTGGAGCACGCCGGGCCGGCTGTGGGGTCGGAACGTGGCCGAGGGCAACCTGCGCGCGGAGCTCGATGCCACCGCGCAGCTGATCTCCACGACGTTCGCCATGCACGCGGCAACCCACGCCACGCAACAAACGCCGGCGCACGCCGCCGTTCCACCCATCCCGCCGCACCTGCACGACTTCCGCCATCCCGGCCACCCTCTGCACGCGAGCTACGGCACCCTGCTGCAGCACGTGCACGCGATGGAAGAGCGAGTGCGGATGGCGCACGGCGAGCACAGCGAGCGGGCGGCAGCCGCGCTGCTGGACCGGCACAGCGCCGACCGCCTGGGTCCGGCGGCGCGGGTCGAGCTGCACGGCGAAGGCAAGGCCATGGCGATGCATCTGGTCACCAACGAGCGCGCGCCCGGGAACACCTACCTTACCGTCGAGCGCCGCACCCCGGTCAGCGTGTTCGACGCGGTGGCCCGGTCAGTCGACGACGCCAGCCGCGACTGGTCGCGGCGCGAACTGCCGCATCTGTACCAGTCCCCAGTGCGAGTGGCCGAGACGCCGTCGCGCGATCCGTCGTCGCTCGAACCTTGCGACCTGCGCCGCCCGGACCACCCGCGCCATGCCGCATTCGTCAACATGCGCGAACACGTCGGTGCGGCCTATGCCCAGTACGGCATCGCGCGCAGCGCCGATCAGCTCGATCGCGCCACCGCGGCCGTCATGCTCGATCGGCCGGTACACGCTCGCCAGCCGGACCAGGTGCAGCTGTTGCCCGGTCCGCAGACCGGCCGCATCGGGCCGGACAGCGGCGTGCTGACCCGCGACTCCTCATCGTTCCTGCCCTGCACCACGACCACCCACGCCGCGGCCATGCAACAGCCACCGGAGGCGATGTTCCGGCAGCTCGACCAGCTGATCATGCAGCAGAGGCAACAGGCGCAGGTGCAGCCGGCGCAGGCGATGGGGCGATAGGGAGGCCTGGACAAGCCTTTGCTCACCATTTCCGCGAAAGCACACTGCCTTCCGGAATGGTTTCGCTGGCGGACACTGGAAGTATTGCCGCACAACCGCAGCGTGGTCGTCGCCTGCAGCTCGACTCAGAGTTTGAACTCACCCTGTCGTCATTCCCGCGAAAGCGGGAATCACGGCACTGAGTAAGTGGCGCTCGACTGTAGAGCGCCTCACCTTGCGCCATGGCGCTTTTTTGCGTCACGACACGAAACTGTTCCGGACGGCAGTGTGCTTTCGCCGGAATGACGGGAAGAAGCTTGCTCGGGCTTCTCCCGGTGAGGCGACAACGCCACCTCACCATGACCAATGGTGCAGGCGCCGGGCCGACGGCCGCCCCTACACTGAGCACCGGCCTTCTGCCTGGGGAATCCGTATGCGCCTGCGTGCCATGTTGTGGATGCTGTTGGGCCTGTTTGCCTTGCCGCTGCATGCGGCAGCGATGAAGGTGGCGCTGTCGCAGCCGTCGGTCTCGCCCGACGGCAGCCGGATCGCCTTTGTCGCCAACGGCGGCATCTGGAGCGTCGCCAGCCAAGGCGGTCAGGCGCATCTGCTGGTGGCCGACGACGACGGCAACGACAGCCGGCCGCTGTATTCGCCCGACGGCAAGCAGCTCGCGTTCCAGTCCGACGGCGGCGGCGAAGCCAGCGGCATCTACCTGCTCGACCTCGCCAGCGGCGTGGTGCGCCGGCTGACCTGGGCCGACGGCGGCAACCAGCTCGATGCGTGGTCGCGCGACGGCCAGTGGATCTATTTCAGTTCCGCGCGCGACAACGTCGGCGGCATGGCCGGCGTCTACCGCGTGCGCGCCAGCGGCGGCACGCCGATGCCGGTGTCGCTGGAGCGCTATCGCAACGAGTCGATGGCCGCGCCCTCGCCGGACGGCATGTCGCTGGCCGTGGTCGGCGGCGGCATGGGCGACTGGCAATGGTGGCGCCACGGCCGCAGCCACATCGACGAAGGCGCGGTATGGCTGCTGCGCGACGACGGCAGCCACCAGTACCGGCGGTTGACCGCCGACGACGCGCGCGCCGAATGGCCGATGTGGGCGGCGGACGGCAACACCCTCTATTACATGAGCGACCGCAGCGGCGCGGAGAACATCTGGCGCGTGCCGCTGGGCGGCGGCAACGAGTCGGCACTGACCCGCTTCGCCGATGGCCGCGTGCTGTGGCCGAGCCTCGCGGCGAACGGCAAATTGCTGGCGTTCGAGCGCGACTTCGGCATCTGGACACTGGATCCGGCCAGCGGCCACGCCGCGCCGCTGACGATCACCCTGGCCGGCGCGATCCGCGGGCCGCAGCCGGAACACGAGAACCTCAGCCACGGCTACAGCCAGATCGCGCTGTCGCCGGATGGCAAGAAGCTGGCCTTGATCGCGCACGGCGAGGTATTCGCCACCGACGCCGCCGATGGCGGCCACGCGCGGCGCGTCACGCGCACCGCGGCCGAGGAATACGACCTGGCCTGGGCGCCGGACAGCCGCCGGCTGGTCTACGGCTCCAGCCGCGACGGCCACGGCCAGCTCTACCTTTACGACTTCGCCAGCGGCAAGGAAACCGCGCTCACCCACGGCGCCGGCAGCGACACCGCGCCGCGCTTCTCGCCCGACGGCAAGCAGCTGGCCTTCCTGCGCAACGACCGCGAGCTGTGCGTGCTGGACATCGCCAGCGGCAAGCTGCGCAGCGTGGTGAAGGCGCGCATCGACCTGCCGCGCCCGCTCGATTCCACCGCGCCGTTCGCGTGGTCGCCGGACGGGCGCTGGCTCGCCTACCTCGACTTCGGCCCGCGCATGTTCCGCAACGTGCACGCGGTGGCGCTGGCCGACGGCAAGCAGGTGGTGCTGAGTTCACTGGCCAACACCGACGCGGACAACGTCTCGTGGAGCGCCGACGGCCGCAGCGTGCTGTTCACCACTGGCCAACGCACCGAGGAGGGCCAGGTCGCCCGGGTCGACCTGCTGCCGCGCACGCCGGTGTTCCGCGAGGACCGTTTCCAGGATCTGTTCAAGGCCAAGGCCGACGACGACAAGCACAAGGGCAAGGCCGGCGATCACGCCGACGACAAGCCGCCGGCGAAACCCGTGCGCATCGACGCCGACGGCATCCGCGAGCGGCTGAGCCTGCTGCCGGTGGGCCTGGACGTCGGCGCCGCGCAGATCAGCCCGGACGGCAAATCCCTGCTGCTCACCGCCCAGGTCGCCGGTACGACGAACCTCTACAGCTGGTCGCTCGACCCGCTGGCGAAGGAGCCGCCGGTGGCGCGCCAGCTCACGCATACGCCGGGCGACAAGCGGGACGCGCAGCTCAGCGCGGACGGCAAGCAGGTGTTCTACCTCGACGCCGGCAAGATCCAGTCGCTCAAGCTGGACGACAAGGGAGACGCCAAGCCCGCGGCGCTGGCCGTCGACGCCGCGATGGAGGTGGATTTCGACAGCGAGAAGCGGGTGGTGTTCGAGCAGGCCTGGCGCTGGCTGCGCGACACCTTCCACGACCCGGCCATGCACGGCACGGACTGGAACGCGGTGCACACCACCTACGCGCCGCTGGTCGCCAACGCGGCCACGCCCGCCGCGCTGTACCGACTGCTGAACCTGATGGTGGGCGAACTCGACGCCTCGCATTCCGGCGCGCGCGCGCCGCAGAAGCGCGAGTCGATCACCGGCCGGCTGGGCCTGCTGTTCGACCGCGCGGAATACGAGGCGCACGGCCGCCTTCGCATCGCCAGCGTGCTGCCGCTGTCGCCCGCCGCCGTGGCCGGCGGCATCGAGCCCGGCGATTACCTGCTGGCGATCGACGGCGAGCCGCTGGACGCCGCCAGCAACCTGGCCCAACGCCTGGCGCACCGCATCGGCGACAAGGTCAGCCTGCGCATCGCCGCCAACGCCGCCGGCACGCGTGCCCGCGAGGTCGCGGTCAAGCCGATCGACTCCCGGGATCTCTCCGAACTGGTCTACCGCGCGTGGACGGCGGACAACCGCGCCTACGTGGCGAAAGCCAGCGGCGGCCGTCTGGGCTACGTGCACCTGCGCGACATGTCGTATGCGTCGCTGCAGGATTTCTACAAGGACCTGGACGCGCAGAACGCCACCCGCGACGGCGTGGTGATCGACATCCGCAACAACTTCGGCGGCTTCGTCAACGCCTATGCGCTGGACGTGCTCGCGCGCCGCCCCTACCTCAACATGACCTTCCGCGGCTTCGACCAGGCCGAGCCCGCGCGCAGCATCCTCGGCCAGCGCGCGCTGGAACGCCCCACCGTGCTGATCACCAACCGCGTCACCCTGTCCGACGGCGAAGACTTCTCCGAAGGCTACCGCGCGCTGGGCCTGGGCAAGATCGTGGGCGAACCCACCGCCGGCTGGATCATCTACACCTCCGCCGGCAAGCTGATCGACGGCGGCACCGTGCGATTGCCCTTCATCACCATCACCGACAGCCACGGCCAGCCGATGGAAGGCCACCCCCGCCCGGTCGACATCCCGGTCAGCCGCGCGCTGGGCGAGTCGTTCCGGGGCAAGGACAGCGAGCTGGATGCGGCGGTGCGGAGTTTGCTGGGAACGGTGGGTGGTGCGGGTTGAATCCGTCGCGCCCCTGCTTGAAAGCCCCTCTCCCTTCGGGAGAGGGGTTGGGGAGAGGGTTCGGGAGTGGGACGTGACTCCGACTTGCCACGCAACTTTGTCGCTCTCCAGTCTCCTTCTCGCACCCTTCCGACCACCGAACAAAGCCCCTGACACACCCTGTCAAACCCCTCCCCCATAGTCGACCCCAGCGCGACAACACGCACGACGAGTCGCCCGCAGCGGCTCGCCCAAACCAGAGGAGTTCGACATGTTCAAGGTCATCGGTGCCGCCGTCGTCTACGGCTTTGCCCTCTTCGGCCTGGCCAAATATCTGAGCCGCGACGACGATCGCGCTAGCGAGCACGCGTAGCCGGCTTCACCCCCAGCCGATACGATGCATCACGACGATCGGCTGGCGAGGCGAAGGGATGACGAAACAAGCGGGGACACTGGATGCCTCCACCCTCAAGCAGCGCCATCGCGCCATGCGCGATGGTCAACCCGAGTCCCTGCGCATCCGCATCCACCGCGCGCTCAGCTGGCTGGCGCGCGCCGAGCGCGAGCCGGACGACCACGACGCCCGCTACATCTTCCTGTGGATCGCCTTCAACGCCGTCTACGCCAGCGAGTTCGGCTTCGAGCAGAAGGAGCGCGAACAGGTGCGCCAATTCATCGCGCAACTGCTCAAGCTCGACACCGAACAGCAACTGCACTGCGCCCTATTCAACCAGTTCAGCGGCCCCATTCGCACCCTGATCGATAACCGCTTCGTGTTCGAGCCGTTCTGGCGCGCCATGCGCGACCACGACGCCAGCAACGCCTGGGAAACCAGCTTCAGCGCCGCCAAGAAGCGCGCACTGGACGCGGTGATGACCAACGACACCGCTACCCTGCTCTCCATCGTGCTGGATCGCCTCTACGTGCTGCGCAACCAGCTGATCCACGGCGGTGCCACCTGGGGTGGCAGCACCAATCGGGCGCAGGTGAGGGATGGGGTGGCGATACTCGGGGTGCTGGTGCCGGTGGTTGTCGGGTTGATGATGCGGGGTGGGGGTGACGGGTTTGGGGAGGTGGCGTTTCCGGTGGTTTGATCGCGTTGCAGGCTGACTGCACCGTTATCGCGCGGACGCGCTCGTCTTCTTCCTGGATTTTCAACATGCCTTGCAAAGCATCGTCGATGACCTGCTTCTGCGAAAAATGCGGTTGGAAGCTGACCGTCATACCTGCAAGTGATGTGCTGCCACTTCTGCCCAGTTGCCCCAAGCGCACGCGCGCACCGCTGAGCCATCGGCTGGCCACGGTGAGCGAGGCGATGGCGGCGAGGTTCAAGGGACCGCTGGGGCGTTGATGCACTCCATTCAATGGTAAAGTGGATGCCAATTAATCATTGAATCGGAGGGTGTCATGCCCGATCTGGTCAAACTCGCCACCGCCCGCGTGCTGGTAGACGCCGGTGCCATCAAGGGCGCGGAAGTCATCGGCTTGGCCGGCGGCTGGACGCTGCAGCTGCAAACCCATGCGCAACCCAAGCTGCTGGCCACCAAGGAGGGCGAACCGCGCCGTTTCAGCAGTTTCGAGGGCGCCCTGAAGGTTCTGCGCGACCTCGGCGTGCGCACCGATGCGCTGCGCGTGGATGCGGCACATTGGGACACCATCGGCGAACAACCCGCTCGTCGTCGGCCCGACCGCTCCACCGCCATGAAGCTCAAGGACGAAGATGCCCGCTACGTGGCTTTCCTCCGCACCTCCGTGGAAGAAGCCCGCGCCGACCCACGCCCATCGCTGTCGTCCGGGGAGGCCGCAGACACCATGGCCAGGCAGCGCGAACTGCGCCGCGCGCGGTTGAGTGCCAAACTCGGCGTCAAAATCGCCATGCCTGATTCACGCGACCAAGGCGAGGCCAAGTGAGTGTCACCTGGCGTCCCGCCGCGATCGCCGATCGCATGGACATGCTCGATGCCGCCGAATCACTCGCCTACCAAAAGCGCGATCCGCAAATCTTCATCGCCGCCCTCGCCCAGGATCAGCACATCGGGGACGAGGGCAACCAACTGGACGGCGTAGCCACCTGGCAGAACCTGCCCGGCCTGCCGGGAACGCATGTCTATACCGGGCGTGGCGGGCAATGGGTAATCCTGTACAGGCGCACCGCGCAAGGCGTGGAGATTGAGCGGGTGCGGCTTTCGAGGAGCAACTGGAAGCCGTGAGCCCCTCTGCCACGATAGTTGTCCGCTCCATTGAACCTCCGCCCGAGGGGGCGACTGAAGCACCCCTTGACCATCTACAGCCGTGAACTCAAGGAACAGATCGTCCACAAGATGATGCGGCCAAACCCCAGAGTGTAGCGACGATCCAGCGGGAAACCGGCATTTCCGCACCCACCCTTTGTGCTCGCGCAATCCACCATCCCCGATCACTGGGACGCCAAGACCAAGTTGGCCACCGTGATCCGTGGTGGCGTCACGTGGAGTGGCAGCACCAATCGGACACAGCTGAAAACGTCGCCGCCATCCTTCGCGTATTGCTGCCCATCGTCATCGAGCTGACGATGCGCGGAAGCGAGCAAGACCTCGGCAGCATCGCCTATCCGGTGATTTGACCCACACGAAAGCTGCCTCCCTAACTACGGGACTGCCCGTTCGAATCCACCCCACTGAACGCCACCCCATCTGGATCAACAACATCTGGATCGGCCTTTGGCTGCGTCGTACGCCCCGCAAAAGCACTGTCAAAGTCACCAAGCAGCAAATCATGCACTTGTGAATTGAACAAGGCGTTCAGCGTACCTCTGTGCGCTGCGAGGACATCGGCAAAGCCACCTTTGCCCCCCGCCAGCAGACGAAACTGCTCTTCGCACCACTGCCAGAACCCGGCCAGCCCCCGGCGGAACTCGGACCCAGCCATACTGCAACGGGTCACGGCCAGCACTGGTTTGTCGGCCGCAAGGCAGAGTTCCCGCTCCACTGCAATCGCGAACGGCATAAGGTCCAACACCCCGATCATGAATCGAAGCGCCCGATCTTGCTGCGCCGCACTGGATTTCCCCGAGGAGGAAACCAGCTGCGGCAGCTTCTGCACATAATCAAGCAACTGATGTCGTGCCTCGGCCAGTCGTTCGATCCGATTTTCCGCCTGCCGTTGAACCTCGCTGCGCGGAAGGTTCGGCTGCAATAGCTCCCTCGCAGATCTGACCACGCCGGCGTAATCACTCATGTGATCGAGGTATTCGCGCTCGTCTTGCTGGTCCACAGTCTGCGCAACCTCGCCCACCGCACGCTTCACCTGCTCGATCTTGTCAGCAAGATAAGTTGTCGCCACCACGACAGCGACGACCACCACGGCCGCGCCTATGGCCGTCGCCGAAACCGCCGCCATGTTCGCGCCGCTCATAGCCGAGCCGGAGCGCAGCAACTGCTCGGCGGAAGCAAGCTCCTGCGGATCGATGGGCACCAGCGGCAGATGCTTCACCACGCCGCCGGTAGCCTTGTAGACAACGCCGTTAGATGAGGAAAGGACATACTTTCCTGTCTCCAATCCCTGCAGAATCTCCGGGGAAATTTTCGACACATCCACCTTCAGCGGGCTATACAGCACCGAACTCATACCCGACCTCCCTCATTCATGGGCGCAAGAAGAACCACTCGCCGGATACGGATCACCTCAAGCACGGCAAGCACCGTGACACGGAAAGCTGGCCCAGAGATCTGCGGCGGGACCGATACGCCCAGAGCTGCCGGCTTGGTCAGAACCGACGCTCCCAAAAACAGGGCGCGCTTGCTGAAGCCCTCACCGCGCGCCACCTTCCCCAGAGCTCCAGCGACGGAACCAAGCGAGTGGGCAATCCCTTGCACCAGTTGCAGGTATTTGGCGTGGTTCCGCAGCACCGCATCGCCGTCCGCGCCTTTGGCGAAGCCGTCCATGATCTGGACCAGATCGGCAAACTGGAAATCGTCCATATAGCCAAGAACCAGGCCAACCAGCAGTTGGTCTTCCTGAGTCGTGATGTCGTCGGCCGGCTTGAAATTGAGCTTCAGAAGCTCACGAATATCACCTAGGATTTCCCGATAGGTCACCCCGGTGTAATCCTTGGTCATGCCACGAATCTGGTTGACGATCGTATCGCCGCCAAAGGTCTGCAGTTCCGCAGCAATCGCCTTCCACGCGGCGCGCATATCCCCTTTCTCCACCGCCGCCTTATAGGACGGCTCCTCGAGCAGTTTTTGTGTGTAGCGCTCCTTGCCGTCGGACTCGTCGTGAGTCAGGACGCGCGCCAGGCGTGCTAAATCGTCATGACTGGCCAGGGCCAGTACCGACAAATCTGCGTCTTCACGAAACTTGAGCATGACCACCCCATGTCTTATCGCTGGAAAAAAGCCGGGTCAGCCCCGGCAACTGAATGTGCGCACCGTGTACGAGTCAGGACAGATAGTGCTGCAAGCCCTCGTGATTTGCCCTGCGCAACCACCCCGGCTCCAAAACCCTCACATGCGGTATCCAGTACCGCACCAGCGGCAGGATCTGGTTCTTGTCGCTGATGCGGCTGGTGACGATCAGGCCGCCGTTCTCCAGCTCCTTGTCGATGACCTGCAGCGGCAGCAACTTGCGGCGCTTGAAGTAGTAGGCGACCTGCGGGGCGATGCTGAGCAGGACTTCCGTTTTTTCCTGGCTGAACCAGACGTCGTCGTCTTCGTCGATCTGCCGGTGGATGTCGGCGTCGGGTTCGAAGTTGGTGTCGGCCACGTGCAACTGGCCGATGCGGCTCAGCGAGAACGATTTGAGCGTGCCGGCTTCGGCGGCGGCGAGGTACCAGATGCCTTTGCTGTTGATGAGGCGATAGGGTTCCAGCTCGCGGCGCTTGTCGGCGTAGGTGAGCGTGCAGCAGCGATGGGCGCGGATGGCCTGGTCGAGCTGGCTGAAGGTCTGGTCGTGCGGCTTGAGCGCCTCGTAGTGGTGACCGCGCACGAGGAAGCTGCCTTGGCTCAGGGTGTCGAGCAGGGCGACGAGGAAGCGTGCGCCGCTTTGCGGGAACAGGTCCTCCACGCCGACGAGGCGGGCGAAGTTTTCCAGGTCGCGGGTGCTGAGCTTGCCGCGGTACTCGGGCACGAGGCCGTAACGTCCGCTGGGGTCGCGCTCGACGATGCCGCCGAGGCGATTCAAGTCGCGGTAGACGGTGCGCTCGCTGACGCCGTACTCGGCGGCGAGGTCATCCAGCACCAGCGCCTCGCCCTGGTTGAGCTTGAGCAGGATGCCGGCCAGCCGGTAGGCCAGGGAGTCGTGGTCGGCGTTGGTCATGGCGTTCCTGTCGCACAAACATGACGCCAAGCCTGCCGACCCCCGCTGACAGGTTGTGACAGTACGCGTCCACGGTTGCCGAACACGCCGCCACGGCGCACTGCGCCGTTTGGCCTGCCACTCGTTACGTTGTGTTCCAGCAGCGCGCGCCTCCGCGTTGTGCTGCTGGCTGTTTGCCTGTCCATCCGTAGTCTCCGTTGCCCGCCATCCGGCGGTGGCGCCGCCACTGTCAAGAACATGGCGCCGCAGTCATGGGAGCAAGTTCCTTGCCAACGGGAGCGAGTGGAATGCGACGACCGCGCATGGGCAGCCAATGCCCCAACGCACCCTGTCGGGCAGTCGCCGACGTCAACACTGGGCAGCGGTTGGCACGGACGGATTGGCGATGGAGAGATGGTGCGCCCGGCGGGATTCGAACCCACGACCACCGCCTTCGGAGGGCGGTACTCTATCCAGCTGAGCTACAGGCGCATTGTGTGGCCGCGCGCGGATGGCCGGTGGCCGGACCGCGGGGAGCGGCAGTATAGCCGAGTTGATTGCGCGGCGGCATCCGGGCCGGCGGGAACCGTAGGAGCGCGCTTGCGCGCGATGCTCTTCGTCATGCCGGGAAGAGCATCGCGCGCAAGCGCGCTCCTACGAGTGCCGCGATGGGTGGTGGGCGGTGCCCGCCCTGCGTCAGAGGGGTTTCAGCAGCTCGGCCAGGGTGTCGGGCTTGCTGGTGTCGCGGACCAGGTGCGGGTATTTCAGGCCGTCGTGGTAGGCGATGCGCACGGTCTGGTACTCGTCGAAGTTCTTCACCAGCAGTTCGATGGTGGCGTTGTTGTCCTTGGCCGCGGCGGTGATGGCGTCCTTGAGATCGTCGGCGTCGTAGTCGTGGCCGTTGACGGCGATCACGCTCATGCCGGGGGCGACGCCGGCCTTGAACGCGGGGCCGTCCCACAGCACGTCGGCGATGCTGCCGTCGTTGCCGATCGACAGGCCCAGCGAGTAGGTGAAGTCGGCCTGGTGGCGACGCTTCTCCGCGGCCTTGACCGCGTCGGAGGGCTGGTCGGTGTAGACCAGTTTCCAGCCGTGCGATTCGATGCCGCCGATCAGCGGGCCGTGGCCGTCCAGGCGCGTGCGCAGGTAGCCGGCCCAGTCGAACGGCGCCACGCCATTCAAGGTCCTGACCACGTCATCGAAGGTGTAGGTGTTGACGTTCCACTGGCCGTTGTCCATGCCGAAAAAGGCGCGGGCGAAGTCGTCGATGGAACGCTTGCCGTGGCTGAGTTCGCGCAGCTTGCCGTCGACGTCGAGCCAGATCATCTCGCCGGCGGAGTAGTAATCCTCGCTGGACTGGTAGTTGCGGTACGGCAGCGGCGCGCGCTTGGCGATCACCGGGTCGTTGGTGGTGTCCTGCACGTTGCGCCAGCTGGCCAGGCCGGGACGGCCGCGGTCGTAGGTGGCGGCGACGTAGGCCAGCGTGTCGCGGGTGTGCTCCGCGTTCCACAGGCCCGAACGCGCGGCCATCACCTGGCCCCAGAACTGGGTCTGGCCTTCGTACACCCACAGCAGGCTGTCGCCCATCGGCACGTTGAAGGTCGGCGTGTAGAGGTCCGCGCCGCGGCGGTATTTGCCGTTCCACGAGTGGTTGAACTCGTGCGAGAACAGGTCGCGCGCGGCGACGTTCTTCTTCCACTCGGTGAAGAAATCGGCCGAGGTGCCGTCCTCGCTGGAGCGGTGGTGCTCCAGCCCGATGCCGCTCATCTTGTCGCTCAGCGAGACCAGGAAATCGTAGTGGTCGTAGTGGTGCGCGCCGTACAGCTTGTACATCTGCTGCACCAGGTTGCGGAACGCCTTGAGCTGGTCGGGCGTCACCTCCAGGTACTTCGCCGCGTCGGCGACCAGGTCCAGGTGCACCGGTGCCTTGGCGCCCGGGTCGAGGTCCAGCCGCTTGAAGTGCTTGCCGGCGAAGATCGGCGAGTCGACCAGGTTCTCGTAGTCGATCGGCTTGAAGTGGATGGTGTCGCCCTCGCGCGAGGCGACCTCCAGCGCGGTGCCGGCTTGCCAGCCGGCAGGCAGTTTCACGCTGGCCTGGGCGGGGATCTGGCGCGTGTAGTAGCCGGCCGGGTAGAGCGACACCGCGTTCCACTGCAGGTTGAGCATCTCCGGCGTCATCACCACGCGGCCCTGGCGGCGATCCTGCGGCGACAGGAACTGGAACTGCGCCTCCACCTGGGTCGCCCCTTCCGGCACCACCACGTGGAACGCGAAGACGTCGAGCGAATCGCGCGTCCACGGCAGGGTCTTGCCGTTGGCGGTGACCACCAGCCCGGCCAGCTTGTCGATCGGGCCGGTGGGCGAGTGGTTGCCGGGCAGCCACTGCGGATAAAGCAGGGTCAGCGGGCCGGGCTGCGCCGGGATCACCTCGTGCACGCGGAAGATGCGACGGGCGACGTCGCTGGCGTCCACGCTGATCTTCAGGCTGCCCTGATAGGGCACATTCTGCGCGGCCGGGACATCGGCAATGGCGCTGAAACTGGCCAGCGCCAGGGCACTGGCGGCGACGGCGGCGGCGAGGCGGGTGAACTTCAAGGGCGGCTCCCGGATGATGGAATGAGTTGGCGCCGGCCACGCCGGCCGCGCGGGAAGGCGGCCGGCATGAGCTGGCGACAGGGGCGAACGCGGGCTTTCGATGCTAGTGCGCGCCGCCGGCGCCCACCCCTGCCGAAGGTCACGATCGCCGCGCCCGCATGGCCGCGAGGCGCGTCCTGGCGTTGGCATTCATCGTGCTTTGCTCCACCGCAAACCACTCCGGATATTCCGACCGCCGCCATGCCCGCCCCTGCCCTCCAGCCACAACCCAGCGAAGACGCCGCATTCCGCCGCGACTACGCCGGCTATCTGGCGCAGCGCATGGGGCCGATGATCCACGCGCTGATGGCGGTGGCGCTGTGCGCCTACCTGCTGGCGGTGGTGGTGCGCGGCCTGCTCGGCGCCAGTCCGAACGAGTTGCTGTGGCAGCTGATCCCGGCTCCGCCGATGCTGCTGGTGGTCATCGCCGCGCGGCAGTGCCGCGAGCCGCTGACCCTGCGCATGCTCGCCCTGCTGTGCGTGGTGCTGCTGCAGATCGGCATCAACCTCGCAGGGTTCTGCGGCACGGCCGGCGCGCGCCAGCCGCTGCCGGGCCTGCTGCTGCCGGTGGCCTCGTCGGTGATCTGGTTCGGCCGCTGGGATTTCCTCATCGCGATGGCGCTGTGCGCACTGGGACCGCTGCCGATGCTGCTGCACCTGGGCGACGGCGAGCGCACCTTGCAGTACTCGGTCTACATGGCCATCTCGGTGTCGCTGGCGACGGTGCTGCGCGCGTTCATGGCGCGCACCCTGCTCGAACAGTTCAAGCTGGAGCGCTTGCTGCGCGAACGCGCCGAGACCGACGGCCTCACCGGCGTGCTGCTGCGCAACCGCTTCCTCGACCTGGGCCGCATCGCGCTGCACGAAACGCAGCAACAGCGCCAGCCCATGGCGATGCTGTTTCTGGATGCCGACCACTTCAAGCGGATCAATGACGAATACGGCCATGCCGCCGGCGACGCCGCGCTGGTGGCGCTGGCCGCGCGCTTGCGCACGCAGGCCCGCAGCAACGACCTGATCGGCCGCATCGGCGGCGAGGAATTCGCCATGCTGCTGCCCGGGGTGAACCTGGAGCAGGCGCTGCTGCGCGCCGAGCAACTGCGCCTGGCGGTGGCCGCCAGCCATCACCCGGGCGGACACCTGAGCGCCAGCATCGGCGTGGCGGTATGCACGCCCGGCTGCTGCGACAGCGTCGAGAGCCTGCTGGCCCGCGCCGACCTGGCGATGCGCCAGGCCAAGCGCGAAGGCCGCGACCGGGTGGTCACGGCCCTCGCCAGCGCCTGAGCGGTTGTGATTCTTCAACCTCTCAGGCCGGCCATGGCGAGGGCATGGATGCCCGAGTTGAGGCAACGCAGGAGCAGTTGCCCGATGGCCGGACATGAAGAAGTCACGCAAGTGACTGTTCCATGTGAGCGAGTCCGGGCATGTACCGGACTCGCGATAGAAGAAAACTACAGGAAGTGGTTTTCTTCACAGACCCCGAGCCGGATCAGGGCTCGCCGGTGGCGAGCTTGCTGTGGCGCATGCCGTAGAAGAAGTAGATCGCCAGGCCGATCGCCATCCAGATCACGAAGCGCCACATGGTGACGATGTCCAGCCCGCCGATCATGTGGAACTGGCCGTCGGTGACCCACGGCCAGCCGATGATCAGGAACAGCGAGAACACGATGCCCAGCGGCGCCAGCAGCCACAACGCCGGCGTGCGGAAGCGCCGCTCCAGCTCCGGCTGGCGGATGCGCAGGATCAGCACCGAGGCGCAGATCACGATGAACGCGGATAAGGTGCCGATGTTCACCAGTTCGGCCAGCTCGCGGATCGGCAGCAGGCCCGCCGCCAGCGCGGTGAACACGCCGAGCGCGATGGTCGGGCGGTGCGGCGTGCCGTATTTCGGGTGCGACTTGGCGAACCACGCCGGCAGCAGGCCGTCGCGCGCCAGCGCGAACCAGATGCGCGCCGCGCCCAGCATGAAGGCGAACACCACACTGGCGATGCCGCACACCGCGGCGACGTTGATGATGCCGCTGACCCAGTGCAGGTCGCGCGCGGCGAACACCGCGCTGACCGGCGCCGAGCTGGCCAGGATCATCTCCGAGCACTGCCCGGCGACCTCAGACGGATCCACGCAGCCGTTGTACGGCACCATGCCGGTGAGCACCAGCGAGATGGCCAGGTACATCGCCATCGCCACGCCCAGCGAGGCGATCACCGCCAGCGGCAGGTCGCGTTGCGGGTTCTTCGACTCTTCCGCCGCGGTGGTCAGCGTGTCGTAGCCGAATACCGCGAAGAACACGATGCTGGCCGCCGCCAGCATGCCGCTCACGCCGTAGCGCGTGCCGCCGGTGGCCGCCGCGTCGTGCACCAGCGGCGGGACGAACGGGGTCCAGTTGGCCGTGTTCACGTAGAACGCACCCACCACCACCACCACGATCACGCCGAGCACCTTGAGCGCCACCACCACCGTATTGAAGCGCGCGCCGACCTCGGTGCGTGCCACCTGCAGCGCGGCCACGCCCAGCGCCACCAGCATCGCGATCAGGTTGATGCCGCGCCCGCTGTCCGGATGCGCCGGGTCGTAGGCCGCCTGCAGGAACACCGGCAGGTGCAGGCCGGTGATCTGGGCGATCAGCGATTGCAGGTAGTTCGACGTACCCGCCGCGACCACGCCCACGATCAGCGCGTACTCCACCAGCAGGTCCCAGCCGATGATCCAGGCAGGCAATTCGCCCAGCACCGCATAGCCGTAGGTGTAGGCGCTGCCGGTGACCGGGATCATGCCGGCGAACTCGGCGTAGGACAGCGCCGCGCAGGCGCTGCCGATGCCGGCCACCAGGAAGCTCAGGATGATCGCCGGCCCGGCGTTCAACGCCGCCTCGTTCGGCGCCAGCACGAACACGCCCACGCCCACGATCGCGCCCACCCCGATCGCGGTGAGCTGCCACACGCCCATGGTGCGGCGGAAATCCCGGCTGGCGCCTGCCTCGGCCTGCAGTTGCGCGACCGACTTGCTGCGTATCAGTTTGCTGAAGAAACCCATAGGGTGCTCCCCTTGAAATCAGCGCACAGCATAACAAGTCGCGCCCATCTGGCCAGGCGGCTGCATGGCGGCGTGCCGTTTGGACGTCCAAATGCGTGCCGTGCACACGCGTACCCCTGTGCGTGGTGCCCTTGGCCGGTATTCGGTATTCGGTATTCGGGGTTCGGAGAAGCATCGGCTCCCACAACCGTTCGGGCTGAGCGTAGCCGCGCAGCGGCGAAGTCGAAGCCGTGCGACAGCCCCGCCCTTCGACTCCGCCGCTGCGCGGCTACGCTCAGGGTGAACGGCGAGGGGTGGGAGTCACCCGTAGGGCGGGCACTGCCCGCCGCTTGTTGCCACGAACCGTGGACGGGCGGCGGGCACTGCCCGCTCTACAGGTTGGAGGCGGCGTGCAGCGGTCCACGCGGGCGCAGGCCGGCCAGCCAAGGCAGCGCGACGGCGCTGGCGCC
This sequence comes from Rhodanobacter sp. UC4437_H4, assembly GCF_052978425.1. NCBI lineage: Bacteria > Pseudomonadati > Pseudomonadota > Gammaproteobacteria > Lysobacterales > Rhodanobacteraceae > Rhodanobacter > Rhodanobacter sp. UC4437_H4. Next base: position 2,667,158 of record NZ_CM129673.1, on the reverse strand, counting down.
GAACAGCACGACGATCGCCGCGGCAACGCGTTCGTCGAGCGGGTCGACGCCGAACCAGCGGCCGAGCAGCAGCGGCACCATCGCGGTCAGCACGGTGCGCAGGCCCTCCAGCCAGAACGCGACGCGACGGCCTTCCATCAGTGCGCCGATCACGCACAGGCTGGCCACCATGTACAGCGCATAGCCGAACAAGGTGGCGAAGTCCGCGTGCGCGGTGAGCCCCAGGAAATGCGTGGCCATGCCCAGCAGCAGGGCAAACTGCAGCAGGCAGTACGCGGCCATCGCCGGCGCCATCGGCGGGTCGTAGACGGCGCGATGAATGTCGTACGCGGGCTTGGGGAAGCGCGCGGCCACGTCGGCGGGGCGCCAGCCGGGCCGACGGAACCACACCTGCAGCTTGTCGCGCCAGCGCCGCGCATGCCACGCATCGACCGCCGCCGCCCAATACACCTCGGCGTTCGCCCACAGCGGGTTCCAGCTGCGCAGCGGCGCGCGGGTGCCGTAGACCGGCTTGTCGGCGTCGTCCTCCTCGACGAAGGTGCCGAACAGGCGATCCCACACGATCAGGATGCCGCCGTAGTTGTGGTCGAGGTAGCGGTCGTTGGTGGCGTGGTGCGCACGATGGTTGGATGGCGAGCAGAACACGCGGTCGAACCAGCCCAGCTTGCCGACCTGCTCGGTGTGCACCCAGAACTGGTACAGCAGGTCGATCAGCGCCACCGCCACGAACACTTCCAGCGGATAGCCGAGCAGCGCCATCGGCAGGTAGAAGATCCAGCCGAGCAGGCCACCAGTACTGGTCTGGCGCAGCGCGGTGGAGAGGTTGTACTGCTCGCTCTGGTGGTGCACCACGTGCGCCGCCCACAGGATGTTCACCTCGTGCCCCATCCGGTGCAGCCAGTAATAGAGCAGGTCGTACAGCAGCAGCGCGCTGATCCACACCCACAGGCTGTGCGCCGGCAGCGCGAACAGCGCCAGGTGCTCGACGCACCACGCATAGATGCCCAGCGTGAGCAGCTTGGTGAACACCCCGGCGATCTGCGACATCACGCCCAGGCCGATGCTGTTGACGGTGTCGTTGCCGCGATAGACGCGCTGGCCGCGCACGCGCGCGACGATGAACTCCAGCGCGATCAACGCGAAGAAGAACGGCGTCGCCCAGGTGATGATGAGCTCGGAGGTATTCATGCCGTCGATGCCTGCGTCACGCCCGCCATGCCATCGTCCCGCGCCACCGAGCGGGCGATGAACCACACCGCCGCGTAGTAGCTGCCGAGCACCCACACCGCGGCCAGCGGCAGCGCGCCGTGGAAGCGGTCCCAGGCCAGCAGGCTGTCGCCGAGCATGAACAGCGCTCCGCCGATCGCCGCACGCCGCGCCGGCCGCGCCAGCACGTCGCCGGCGTGTACCCAGGCGCGCGCCAGTGCCTGCGCCGCCATCGCCGCCAGCACCAGCGCATAGACCACCACCGCGCCGCGCAGCGCCGGCGGTATGGACGGCCAAAGCCACGCCAGGTTCAGCGCCGCCAGCAGCAGGCAGCCGAGCCAGGCCAGCGGGCGCGTGCCCAGGCGGCTGTCGCCGAGAAAGCCGCTGATGAAGTAGAGATGGCCGATGAGAAAGGCCACCAGGCCGGCCACGAACAGATCCGCCGGCCACATCAGCAACACGTCGCCGAGCAGCGAACAGATCAACCCGACCACGATCCGGCGCCGATAGCGCGACGTGATCGGCGGCCACGCCAGCGCCGCGACGATCACCAGCACGGTGGCCAGCGGCTTGGCTATCCAGTGCAGCCATTGCCACGCGTCGGCGCCTTCGCCGAGCGCGCCGCCGAGCATGGCGGCAAGCGCAGCGCACGCCACCATCGGCGCGAGGGCGCGGCGAAACGCGGGAGACGTGCTGGCGACAATGGACATGGGCGACGGGCGTCGTGGCGACGACGCGATCATAGCGAGCTTTCGCCCTGCGCGGCCTGCACGAGCGCGTCGACCGCCTGCCGCCCGCTGGCCGGATCGTCGGTGAAGAACGCATCGATGCCGGCGTCGAGGTAGGCGCCGATCTGCGCGACCAGGCCGGCGCGGTGGCGCGCGTGCGGATCGTCGCCGCGGCGGAACACCGGGGCGAGGAAGGTGTTCTCCGGTCGGAACGTCCACGGATGCACTTCCAGCCCGACCGCGTGCGCGTCATGCACCAGGCGCGTCGGCGGATCGAGGCGGCCATCGGCGTTCCACGGGATGACCGCGCGCAGCTCCGGGCCGATCGCATCGGCGTAACCGGCGACCTCGCGCAAGCCGTCCGCGGTCATCATCCGCGCGTAATCGAGCGTGTCGCCGGCGGCCACCACGTCGTACGGCTGCGCCGGCGGCACGTCGAGCAGTTGCAGCAAGCGGATGTTCGGGTGCGCGGTGCCGAGCCGTTCGCGCAGGTAGCGCAGGTTGCCGATCTCGAAGGACTGGATCTCCACCGTCGCCGTGCGCGTGTGCGCATGCCCGGCGAGCGTGGCCAGCAGCAGGTCTTCCAGCGGCAGGCCGAGCGCGCGGAAATGGGTGCCGTGCTTGATCTCCGGCACGATGCCGATGAGCCGTCCGCAGGCGGCGGATTCGGCGGCGGCAAGCTCGATCACTTCTTCCAGCGTGGCGATCGGCAACTGGCCGTCGTGCGCGGTGCCGCGCAACTGCGGCAGGCGTTCGCGCGCGCGCAGCGTCTTCAGCTCGGCCAGGGTGAAGTCCTCGGTGAACCAGCCCGTCACCGCCACGCCGTCGATGTGCCGGGTCGCGCGGCGCGCGGCGAACTCGCGCCGCGCGCCCACGTCAGTGGTGCCGCCGATCTCGTTCTCGTGGCGCACCACCAGCACGCCGTCGCGGCTCATCACCAGATCCGGCTCGATGAAATCCGCGCCATCGGCGATCGCGCGCGCGTACGACGCCAGGGTGTGCTCCGGCTGCCATGCCGGCGCACCGCGATGGCCGATCACGCCGACGCGCGCGGCCAGCGGTTTTTCGCGAGGCGTGGAGACCATCGGCACGGCGCACTCCGCAACGGATCGGGAGGCCAGCATAGCCGCGCGTGGCGGAAACCTCAGTCCGGCCGATACATCTGCTTGTACACGCGGCTCACCTGCTGCTGCAGGTCGCCCGACTGCCGCGCCTCGTCGAAGGCGTCGTTGATCTGCCGCTCGCTCTGGTGCAGCGTGCGCAGGAACAGGCGCTCCTCCGGCGACAGCCCCAGCGCGTCCATCTGCCGCTCCAGCGCAGCGGCGGCGCACACGGCGGCGTCGCTCGGCGGGGGCGTAACGGCATCGGGAAGGCGGCGAGTCATGTCCATGGTGAAGCAAGACGCTTGCCAGCAGGCCGCCGATCGCGCCAACGCAGGCCTGGCGCGTGGTGCGGGCGCCCGGCCGGCCCGTGCGACTGCCCCCGGGCGACAACCGCGAACCCCCGCCTGCCGCCCACGGTCATCACGAAGCTGAACGCGGTCGCTCACTCGTACACGTGCAGCCGGTCGAACACCCACGCGTAATAGGACGGCAGCAGCCCCGGCACGGTGCAGTCGTCGTAGCGGCCATCGCAACGATCGCGCAGGCGACTGGAGGCGGCGAAGTACGCATCCTGCGGCAAGCCCGCCGCCTGCAGCACCATGCCGGGCAGGAACGCGATGTCGAGCATCGGATACCGCGGCAGCGCCGGCCCGGCGAAATTGCTCTTGACCATGTAGTAGGTGAGGTAGTCGCGATACGGCTGCAGCGCCGGCGGCAGGCTGCGCGGCAGGTCGCGGATCATGCCGCCGAAGGACGGCTGGTGGTCGCCGAAGTGCATCAGCACGGTCGGCTGCGGGCGGTCGAGGAAGTCGTGCTCCAGCGCGCGCATGGCCAGGTCCGAGTCGTGCAGCCGCGCCAGGTAGGTGTCGAAGTTGAGCGCCACCGCCGGCTTCAGCCCCGGCAGCAGGTTGCGGAACGCCGGCGGCAGCGACGACATCGGGTCCTCGTCGTGCGGGCCGTGCTGGTTCAGGGTGAGGATCATGATGAACACCGGTTGCCCCGGCCGCTTCACCTTGTCGTAGGTGCGCTTGGCCGCGGCGAACATCTGCCGGTCGCTCTCCTCCCACTCGACCAGGCCCAGCTCGTTGACGTCGTACAGGTGATCGAAGCCGTAGTCGCGATACGCGTTGCGGCCGTTGATGAAACTGCCGACGGTGGGATAGATCGCGATGGTGCGGTAGCCCAGGCGGCGCAGCAGTTGCGGCAGCGAATCGCGCACGTGCGGCGCCAGCACGTAGGGCGCGTACATGCCGCCGGGGCCGAAGATGTCCTGCGGCATGCCGGTCAGGCTGGCGAACTCGCTGACCCAGGTGCCGCCGCCGAACGTATGCGTGCGCAGCACGCCGCTGCCGCGGGTGCGCGCATCGGTCTTGAACATCGCCGCGCGGCAGGCCGGCACGCTGCAGTCGGTGAAGTTGGCCGGGTCGAACGTGCTCTCCTCCAGCACCTGCACGATGTCCGGGTACGGCGGCGGGCGATTGGACGGCAGCCCCTGCGCGGCCGCACCCCACACGCGCTCCGCCTCGCCGTCGCCGCTCATCGGTGGCAACCGCACCGCCGCGTCGCGGAAGCTGACGAAGAAGTTGGTCAGGTGCGCGTCGTCGGAGAGCTTCTCCCAGGTGTTGCGCGCGTGCACCCCGGCAAACGGACCGCCCGGCCACATGCACCACCACCACGCCGACGCGCCCAGCAGCAGCCCCGCGCCGCGCAACAGCCACGCCGGCCGCGCGCGCCAGGTGGCGAACACGCGCCAGTCCCAGCGCCAGGTGAGGTAGAGCAGCGGCGGCAGCAGCACCAGCAGGCCGATGCCGAGCAGGTAGAGGTGGGGATAGTGGCGCAAGGTGTCGAGCAGGCTGCTGCGCACGTAGTAGACAAAGTCCGCCGGCATCAGCTGCTCGTCGAGGTAGCGCAGCTTCATCACCGCGATGAACTTCAGCGCGACGAACAAGCTGCCGGCGAGCAGCAGCGCGCTGGCGAAGCGCGCCAGCACGGCCATCAGCACCACGGCGCTGCAAAGCATCAGCGAGGTGACAAACACGCGTTGCAGCGGCAGCGGCTCGCGCCAGGCCGTGCATGCCACGCACAGCACGAACAGCAGCACGGCCCCCGCACACACCGCCGGGCCGCGGACGCGGCGCCATGGAATCGAACGCATGAGCTGAGCCATCCCCCTGCAGGACCGAGCCTGCAACCGCATCTTACGACCTCGTCGGGCACCGCGGCAGCCGTCCGATCTGCTAGCTTTGGCCGTCCCCTCAGCGGCTGTTCCCGGAACCTTCATGTCCGTCCGATCCACCCCGTTCGCCCTCCCCCTGCTGGCGCTGGCCGCACTGGCGCTGGCCGGCTGCTCCGCGCTGCCGTGGCGCTCCGGCCGCGTGCCCGACGGCGCCCGCGCGCAGGTGGCGATCCTGGAAACCACCGACATCCACGCCACCGTGCTCAGCTACGACTACTACCGGCTGAAGGACGATCCCACGGTCGGCTTCGAGCGCACCGCCACGCTGATCCGGCGTGCGCGCGCCGAGTACCCCAACCATTTCCTGTTCGATTCGGGCGACACCATCCAGGGCAGCGTGCTGGCTGACTACCAGGCGCTGGTCAAGCCGGTGGCCTGCGACCAGGAACTGGCGGTGTACCGCGCGATGGACGCGGTCGGCTACGACGGCGGCACGCCCGGCAACCACGAGTTCAACTACGGGCTGGGCTTCCTGTCCCAGGTCACCGGGACGCCGATGAACGTCGACGGCAGCCGCAGCACGCATTGCGCCGGGCCGCATTTCCCGCTGGTGCTGGCCAACGCCTACAGCGCACGCGACGGCGCGCCGATCTTCAAGCCGTGGACGATCGTGCAGAAGACCATCGACGCCTACACGCCCGACGGCAGCCACATCAGGGTGCCGCTGAAGGTCGGCATCATCGGCTTCACCCCGCCGCCGATCATGCAGTGGGACCAGCACCACCTGGCCGGCAAGGTCACCGTCGCCGGCGTGGTCGAGGCCGCGCGCAAATACCTGCCCGAACTGCAGGCGCAACATCCCGACCTGGTCGTGGCGTTGCTGCACGGCGGCCTGGACACCCACCCCTACACCAGCGACATGGAGAACGCCGGCTGGTACCTGGCCGGCGTGCCCGGCATCGACGTGCTGCTGCTCGGCCACTCGCACACCGAATTCCCCGGCCCGCGCTACGCCGGCATGAAGGACGTCGACGCCCGCCGCGGTTTCGTGCGCAACGTGCCGGCGGTGATGGGCGGCTTCTTCGGCAAGGACCTGGGCCTGGTCGCGCTGGTGCTCAACCGCCAGGACGGCCGCTGGGTGGTCGACCGGGACAACAGCCACAGCGAGGTGCGGCCGATCTGCAAGGACAAGCACGACTGCGTGCCGGCGGACCCCGCGATCGCGCCACTGGTGGCGGGCGTGCAGCAGGCCGCGGTCGCCTACGTCAACACGCCGATCGGCACGAGCGCGCTGCGCATGAGCAGCTACTTCGCCGACGAGGGCAACATGACCGCGCTGGCGCCGGTCAATGCCGCGCAGATCGACTACGTGCGCCGCGAACTGCCGCTCACCCATCCCGAGCTGGCCGACGTGCCGGTGCTCGGGGCCGCTGCCGCGTTCCGCACCGGCTTCGGCGGCCCGGCCGACTACACCGACGTGGCCGCCGGCCCGCTGACCCTGCGCAGCGCCGCCGACCTGTACTTCTATCCCAACACGCTGGCCGCGGTGAAGATCGACGGCGCCGGCCTGAAGGCCTGGCTGGAGCAGTCCGCGCGGCGCTTCAACCGCATCGACCCGGAGCAGACCGGCGAGCAGGCGCTGATCAACAGCCGCTACACCGGCTACAACTTCGACCAGATCCAGGGCGGCATCCACTACGTGATCGACGTGTCCAGGCCGGCCGGCGAGCGCATCACCACGCTCACCTTCCACGGCAAGCCGGTCGCGCCGACGCAGCCGTTCGTCGTGGTCACCAACAACTACCGCGCCAGCGGCGGCGGCCACTTCCCCGGCCTGGACGGCAGCAACATCGTGCTGGCCGCGCCCGACGGCACGCGCGAGATCCTGGCCCACTGGATCGAGCGCAAGCAGCACCTCGACGCGGCCGACCTCGAAGCCACCTCCTGGCGGTTCGCCCCGCTGAAGACGCACGGTCCGGTGGTGTTCACCGGCGCGGCGAACAAGCTCGATGTGGCGAAAGCGGCAGGGCTGCACAACATCCGGCAGCTCAAGGACAACGGCGACGGCACGGCGGTGTACGCGGTCGACCTGTCGCACTGAAAGCGGCCAGGCCCGTTGCCGCGCCGCAACGGGCTTGCGCGCGGCGCAGCGCTGTTCCAATGTGCGCGGATGATCGATCGCCCCTCCCCGCCCGCGTGCGCAAGTTCCTGCTGAATCACCGCAAGCTCCTCGGCCTCGCCCTGCTGCTGATGCTGGCGCAGGCGGCCTGCGCGCAGCCGCCCACGGTGCAGTTGCAGGAACTGACCTGGACCGAGTTGCGCGCGCGCATCGAGACCGGCAGCACCACCGTCATCATCCCGATCGGCGGTACCGAGCAGAGCGGGCCGTATATCGCGCTGGGCAAGCACAACGCGCGCGCCGCGGCGCTGGCCGAGCGGATCGCGCGCGCGCTGGGCAACGCGCTGGTGGCGCCGGTGGTCGCCTACGTGCCCGAGGGCAACATCGCGCCGCCGAGCGGGCACATGCGTTTTCCCGGCACCATCACGGTGCCCGATGCCGCGTTCGAGCAGATGCTGGCGTCGGCGGCCGAAAGCCTGGCCGCGCACGGCTTTCGCCACGTCGTGCTGCTCGGCGACCACGGCGGCTACCAGCGCGACCTGCGCCGCGTGGTGGACCAGCTCAACAAGCACTGGGCCGGTTCGCCCAAGCGCGCGTTCGCGCCGCCGGAATACTACGCCGCCAGCTCCACCGGCTACGCCGCGCTGCTGCGCCGGCGCGGTTACCGCGACGACGAGATCGGCACCCACGCGGCGCTCGCCGACACCTCGCTTCAGCTGGCAGTCGCACCGTCGATGGTGCGCGCCGATACACTGCGCCACGCGAGCGCGCCGGGCGCGGCCGACGGCGTCTACGGCGGCGACCCGCGTCGCGCCACCGCCGCGCTGGGCCAGCTCGGCGTGGACCTGATCGTGGCGCAGACGGTCGAGGCGATCCGCAAGGACGTCGCTGGACACTGACCTGCCCGCACCCCCAACCGACATTCGTGGACCGGACATGCTGCCGAGGACTTTCACCATCAACGCACACCGCTCTCACCCGCGCCGTCGCGCCGGCTTCGCCCTGCTCGCCTGGCTCGCCAGCGGCGCGGCGTTCGCCGGCGGCGTGCAGACCGTCGCCGGCATGCCGCCGGTGACCAACCCGGCCAACCTCTATGGCGATGCCGGCGTCAACATGCTCAGCCCCGCGGTGGCCGGCGCGCTGGCGCGCATCTACGTGCCCAACCTGCGCTCGGACAGCGTCAGCGTGATCGACCCGGTGACGTTCAAGGTGGTCGACACCTTCAAGGTGGGCCGCAGCCCGCAGCACGTGGTGCCGGCCTACGACCTGCGCACGCTGTGGGTCACCAACAACGCCGAGGACCGCCCCGACGGCAGCCTCACCCCGATCGACCCGACCACCGGCAAGCCCGGCCAGGCGGTGGCGGTCGACGACCCGTACAACATGTACTTCAGCCCGGACGGCAAGCAGGCCATCGTGGTTGCCGAGGAAGACGCCCGGCTCGATTTCCGCGACCCGCACACCATGGCGCTGCAGTTCCGCCTGCCGGTGCCCGGCTGCAAGGGCATCAACCACGCCGACTTTTCCATCGACGGGCGCTACGCGATCTTCACCTGCGAGTTCGGCGGCAAGCTGGCCAAGATCGACATGGCCGCGCACAAGGTGCTCGGCTACCTGCCGCTGAAACACCGCGGCATGCCGCAGGACATCCGCGTCTCGCCCGACGGCAAGGTGTTCTACGTCGCCGACATGATGGCCGACGGCGTCTACCTGATCGACGGCGACAGCTTCACCAAGATCGGCTTCATCGCCACCGGCATCGGCACCCACGGCCTCTACCCCAGCCGCGACGGCACGCGCCTGTACGTGGCCAACCGCGGCACGCACAAGATCCACGGTCCACGCAAGGGCAAGGGCAGCGTCTCGGTGATCGACTTCGCCACCCGCCAGGTCGTCGCCACCTGGCCGATCCCCCACGGCGGCAGCCCCGACATGGGCAACGTCAGCGCCGACGGCCGCATGCTGTGGCTCTCCGGCCGCTTCGACGACGTCGTCTACGCCATCGACACCACCACCGGCAAGGTGCGCAAGATCAAGGTCGGCATGGAACCGCATGGCCTCACCGTGTGGCCGCAGCCGGGGCGGTATTCGTTGGGGCATACGGGGATCATGCGGTAGGGCGCACCCTGCTCGTCATTCCAGCGAAAGCTGGATCCAGCGCCTTCAACCAAACGCCAAGACACTGGATCCCGGCTTTCGTCGGGATGACGGGCTGTTCAAGCATCCCTAGGGCGATAGGGGCACGGGTACTACGGGAAGAACGCCCATCGGGAAGAGCGTCATCGGCCTACTGCATGCCCCGTCCGATGGCTCGAGGGGCACGTTCGCGCGATGAAGGCTAGACGATATCTGGCCCATGCCAGCCGGGCGTTTGCGGCTCGCCATCCTTGTAATAGCGCGCCGTATCTGCCAATGCTTTCCAGCGCTCGATTAAATCCGGGTCGGCCGTCTGACCACGAGGTGGCGCGGGCGTGCCTTGTTCGATATGTGCATGACCTATGAAAAGGCCTTCGCGTGAATCTGTCACGCGCGCCTTTGCTGCATCGACTTCTTCCGCCCGCAAGGCTGCCAACCCTATGTAAGTCTTCGCCGCGATTTCAACGGCTTTGTCCTTACAGCCATCGTTGCCTAGATGGCGTTTGCGCATCACGCTCACATCGTCTCTTTCGGCCAGCGGTCTAAATGCTGCCGATTTCAGCCGCCCCTTCTTCTCATCGTAGTGATATGGAGTCTTGATCACTCTGACGATGACTTCGTCTGGCGCTATTTCAACCGGCAAATCCCCCTCCAACGGGCGAGCCCCTTTTAAAACAAGGCACGCTGGACGAGCGAGCCAAGATTGTCGATGTCGGTGATATTACCCAACGATCCCATGTCGGTCGTGCGCTTGCCTGACTTAGTCTTCATCAAGAAGCTGTAAGTGGTGTGGCCGATTTCGAGCAGGGCGGAGCCTGCGTCGGACTCCCATTCGAAAGTTAGGGTGTCACCAGCGTTGGGCGTGATTTCCGGTGGGGGAGTGCGATTCAGCAAACGCAGGCCGACGCTCTGGGCTTGCTGCAGGGTTAGGGTGCTGATCGACTCGGCACCTTCGCCATCCCAGCCTGCCACCAATGACTTCAACTCAGCCAAGCGCTGGCGCAGGCTTGCTTCAAACAGGTGCGCAGGATTGAAGGCATCGCCGGTCCACTCCGAGCGTGCTTGCGGTGCGGGCTGTGCGTAGGTGATCGACGCGCCATTGTCGTAGTTGACCGGCATCGTGACTGCCATGAGCATCATGCGTTCCCCCCGACTGGAACCGATTGCAACTTGTCCTGTATGGACTGGGTCATGTCCACGAAAGTTCCATGAATCAGATCGTGCGCCTTGTCCAAGGCCGACAGAATAGCCTGTTTGTCGCTTGGGAGTGCATTTTCAATGCGCACGTCAGTATTCATCAACACGACGGAATCCGTCCCAAGCCGGCCGTCAGAGACCGTGATGGTCATCGACATCCCAGGCACTGGCAGCCCCACTTGGAACGACATTCGTGCCTGTACGCCTTCGGTCAGTCGTGCCTGCAATGTGGGCGGCAACTCCAAACAAAAGCCTAGGACCTCTATAGCGAATGCTTTGGCATCACGTCCGGAGGTCAAGGCGTGTTTGAAGGCATCGATATAGCGCAGATTAACATTCAGTTCAGGCTTGTCAGTCAGCGCTTCGAGCAGGCCTTCGATCCCCCCCTCCAAATGGGGATGGAACTCCTTCCATGACTTGTAAGGCGGCAACGCGTTGACGCTGAACATCCCTGGTCCTATCTGTGCCAATACGGGCACTTCGTCCGTGCGTCTATACCGATACATCATCTGTGGCAACAACACAGGCATTGATGAGCCAGGTGGAAGCAGTTGTTCGAGTCGATCAAACCCATGATTACCTACGGCGGTGGTTGTTCGATGGAACAACGCGGCCATGGCATTGTCGGCCAGGACGATGGGAAGCTGAATCGGGTTCCCTGCCTGATCGGCGGCCGCCAGTTGCGGTACTTGCCAACGCAACTCGGCAACGATTTCGACCAGTGGCGCGTTCCGGAAAGTTTCGTTCACTGGGCGGCTCCTCGTTCTTCGGATTATAGAGGCAGACCATGAACACTGATACCTACTCTCGTGGCGAGAGTAGATGCACGACACTGAGGTTGCACAACTGAATCTCACGGACCGTCGTCACTGACCGCGATGGACCGAAAGCGGACTTCTGTAACGGGCATCAGCACACTTCTCGCCGCCTTCCCTGGGTCACGCTGCAGACCTCGGCGCTGCCAGCGCACTCAAGGCTACAACACGACTACGGTCACGATCAGCAACAACGCCAGCGGATACAAACTGGAACGATCAAACAGTCGCGCCGCAGCGCGGCCATCGCGGGTCACCGCCAGCCGCACCGCCGGCACCACCAGCAGCACCACACCAGCCAGCAACACGGCGAGCTGGAATGGCCAGCCGAGCATCAGTGGCGAGAGCCTCGCCAGCAGCAGGCTGCCGGCCACGACGAGACCGAGCAGCCCGAGCACCAGCCAGCCGGCGACGCGCAGGCCGAACACCAGCGGGATGGTGCGCGCGCCGATGGCGCGATCCTCCTCAAGGTCGTTCCAGTCGGCGGGGATATTCTGCCCGCCGACTTCCCACAGCATCAGCCAGCCCAGCATCAGCGCCAGTCCCGCCAGCGAGGGCGACGGCACTACCGCGAACACGGCGGCGACGGGGCCGGCGGATTTCACCAGGCCGCTGACCACGGTGCGCCACCAGGTGACCTTGAGCAGTTTCACGTAGGCCAGTTCCAGCAGCGCCGCGGCGATGAGGATGGCGAGGATCCACGGGTTGAGCAGCCAGATGCCGAGCACGGCCAGCGCGAACCACAGGCCGAACCAGGCCAGCGCGCCTTTCATGCTGATCAGGTTCTGTGCCAGCGGGTAGCGCATCGTGGAGGCCTCCACCGCGTAGCCGGGGGTGAGCCCGCGCGCCACCTTCTGGCGGTCGTCGCGGACGCCGGCCAGGTCGTTCAGCGCGTAGATCGCGGTATAGCCGGCCAGTGCGGTGCCCAGGCAGAGCGCCAGCACCGGCCAGGCGGGGAAATGGCCGAGCCACAGCAGGGCGACGAAGCCGGGCATGGCGATGTCGAGCACGCCATGCAGCGAGCGCGAGAGGGCGAGGAAGCGGCGCATGTGTTCAACCCCGCTTCGTGAAGCTGGCCATGTAGTTGATGTCCTCGCGCCCCGGCGCCACGCGGAAGCTGCGCTTGAGCGGGTGGTACATGAGGCTCGCCACGGCGTTGAACTGCAGCCCCGCCGCACTTGCCCACGTGCGCATCTCGGTCGGGCGGATCAGCTTGCGGTAGCTGTGCGTGCCGCGCGGCAGCAGGCCGAGGATGTACTCGCCGGCCACGATGGCGAAGGCGAAGGCCTTGAGGTTGCGGTTGATGGTGGAGAAGAACGCCACGCCGCCGGGCTTGAGCAATCGTGCGCAGGCGGCAATCACGCGCGCCGGCTCGGGCACGTGTTCGAGCATCTCCATGCAGGTCACCGCGTCGAACGTGCCGGCTTCCTCGCGCGCCAGTGTTTCCACGTCGATCTCGCGGTAGTCGATGGCCAGTGCGCCGCGCTCGGCATGCTGGCGCGCGACCTTGAGCGACAGCGTGGACAGGTCGATGCCGGTGACCCGCGCGCCGTGCTTCGCCAGCGCCTCGGCGAGGATGCCGCCGCCGCAGCCCACGTCCACGACGCGCGGCGCGGTGCCGGTCAGCCGATCGGTGATGAAGCGCAGGCGCAGGCCGTTGATGGCGTGCAACTGGCCCATCTTGCCGTGCGGGTCCCACCACAGTTGGGCGATGCGGTCGAAGTGCGCGATCTCCGCGGCGTCAACATTCGGCGAGTCAGTCATGGGCGGGTGCGATCCAGGATTGCAGGGTGGCGATGGCGGCGTCGAGTTCGCCGCGGCGGATGTCGTTGACGAACACGCCGGCACCGACGGCGATCGGCAGCGGCACGCGCTGGGCGCCATTGCGGTGCTCGACGCGATCGAGCAGCGATTGCCACATCAGCGCGCCGTCGAGCAGTTCCAGCGGCGGCGCGAGGCCGAGCCGGCCGACCAGGGCGAGGATGCGCGCGGCGGCGGCATCGGCGAGCAGGCCGCGATGGTGGGCGATGGCGACGGAGACCAGGATGTCCAGCAGCACCGCCTCGCCGTGCAGCAGGCGATCCTCGTGGCGCGTTTCCAGGCCGTAGCTGAAGCTGTGGCCGAAGTCGACCACGCGTGCCAGCTCGTCCTCGAACAGGTTGGGCGCCAGCTCCTGCAGCATGTCGTCGATGCTGCGGTCGAGGATGGCGCCGCCGTGCTCGCCCTGGAACGCGCCGGCCACGCTGGCGGCGCCGTGGCGTTCCAGTTGCGCGAACAGCGCCGCATCCTTGATCACGGCGAGCTTGATGATCTCGCACACGCCGTTGTGCAGGTGGCGGCGCGGCAGCGTGCGCAGCAAGCTGCGATCCAGCAGCACGCGGCGCGGCGGCTCGAAGCTGCCGAGGCGGTTCTTGCGGCCGTTGAAGTTGATCCCGGTCTTGATCCCCACCGCCGCATCCACGTAGCCCATCAAGGTGGTGGGCACCTTGATGTGCGGCACGCCGCGGCGATAGCTGGAGGCCACGAAGCCGACCACGTCGGTGAGCACGCCGCCGCCGATGGCGAGGATCGGCTCGTCGCGGCGGTGGATGGGGAACTCGTCCAGCGCGCGCAGCAGGTGCTGCCACGCCTCCATCGTCTTGCCGCCCTCGCCGCCGGGCAGCGCGACGATGCGCGCGGTCACGTCGTGCTGCGCAAAGTAGGCGGCGAGGCGCACGCCGTGGTGACGCAGCACCACCTCGTCCACCACCACGAAGCGGCGGCCGCCGGCGCGACGGCCGTCGGCCAGCAAGGCGTCGCAGGCCGGATCGAACACGTCCGCGACGTTGCACAGCTCGTACTCGACGCGACGCGTCTCGCTGACCCGCCAACGCGTGACCGCCGCGTTCACGCGACCTCCCGCCATGCCGCGCGTTGCGCCAGCACCTCGCGCGCCACCGCCTGCGCGGCGGCCAGGTCGTGGTGGCGCCAGTAGCCGCATTGCTCGATGCGCGCGTAGGGCACGGCGGTGGCGCCGAGCACGCCGTAGAGCACGGTTTCCAGGGTCCGCTCGATCACCTCGCGGCGGCCCTCGTTCAACAGCGTGAGGTAGAAACCGGTCCGGCAGCCCATCACGCCCACGCCGATGAAGTGCCCCGGCAGCAGGCGGCCGAAACCCTCCAGCAGGAAGTGCTCCAGCGAATGCGCCTCGACCGTGCTCAGGCAGGCGTCGGCATTGGGCAGGCGCCAGCGCAGGTCGATGGTGCAGACCACGTCGCCGCCCGCCCCCGCGTGCACGCCGCGCAACTTCACGCTGGGTGCCTTCAACCGGCGGTGGTCCAGCTCGCCGACGGTGTCGGCGGCCCAGCCCCAGGCGTCGAGGTCGATCCGCATCGATCAGCCCTGCGCGATCGCGGCGAGGTGGCGATGGCTGGCCTGCAACGCCTCCTGCCACGCATCCACGTGGTGATAAAGCTCGACCGAACCGAAGCCATGGAAGCCGTGCGCGTTCAGCGCGGCGAAGCTGGCCGCCAGATCCAGCGTGCCCTCGCCGGGGATCTCGTGGAAATGCACGATGCCGGTGCGCGTGTTGGCGACCATGGCGTCCACCAGCGCGGGGCCGCGCGCGCCGCGCAACCAGGCGAGGATCGGGTGGGCGCGCTCCAGCGCGTCGAAGCTGATGCCGGGCACCGAGATCAGGTAGGTGAAGATCTCGTCGTCCAGCGGCGAGGTGCCGGCGTGCAGGCTGCCGTAATCCACCCAGCGTGCCGCTCGCGCGAGACCGGCACGCGCCAGCAGGGCATCGATGCGCCGCTGCCGCGCGGCATCCGGCGCGCGATCGGCGAAGTACAGCGGGTGACTGCCATCCAGCAAGAGGTAGTCGGCACCGTCGGGGAAATACACCAGCGTGCTGGCGTGGTCGAGGTTGACGGCGAGCGCGTCGCTGTCTTCCGCGATCTTCAGGTTCCAGCCCGCGCGCGCATCGGAGATGTGCAGGTAACGCGCCTGCGGCGCGGCCTGCGCCAGCGCGGCGAGGTAGTCCGGCTCGGAGCAGTAGGCATGGCAGAGGTCGATGTGCAGCGCGAAGCGCGGCGAACCGACCGCGGCGATCAGCGCCTGGCCCTGCGCCAGCGTCTCGATCGCCATGCCGGGCTCGGGTTCGATCAGCAGGGTGATGTCCTCGTCGTCGCGGATCTCGGTCAGGCATTCCCGAATGGACTCGGCCAGCACGTCGAGCGGGTCCACCTGCGGCTGGCGCACATGCTCTTCGCGCACGAAGCCGCTGCCGCAGGTGACCAGGTTCGTGCCCAGCCGGCGCGCCACGCGAATGCCGCGCTTGACCAGGTCGACGCGCCGCTTGCGCCCGGCCGTGTCCAGCGACATCAGCGAAGGCTCGTGCGGCCGCGAGGGCGTGAAGAAGTGCGAGGCGGTGGCCACGCAGGCCGGCGCGATGCCGGCGCGCGCCAGTCGATGCTTCACTGCACCGAGATCGTCGTCGCCGAGGTCGAACGGATTGAAGTGGTCGCGATGAAAGGCGATCTCCATCCCCGCATAGCCCGCGCGCGCCACCGCGTCGATGGCATCGAGGAAGGGCAAACGGGTGAGTCCGAAGCTGCTGTACGCGAGATCGATCATGCGCCGTGCCGGAGCGTGAGCCCGGTGTGGACAAAGTGGCGCAAGCGTGTCGGCGCGGTGGCCGGGTCGCCTTGATTCAGGTCAACGAAAGCGGCAACGGGAAGCGGGCGCGACAAAACGCGTCGATGCCGGCGACCGCCATCGTGCGCCGCGTTCGCCGGATTTGTCCTTCACCACCACCCTCGGCCGTGGCGCGAGGCGGCCTCGCGATCCGCCGCGGATCGCGCTGGACCGATACCGGGCGGCTCATCGGATGAACCGCACCGAGCCCACGCAGACGCTCACGACCTGCATCGCCGGCACCGGCTGCAACGGGACGAGCGTGATGCTCACCCTTCCTCCCGCCTCCAGTTTGCCCCCGGTCGCGACGATGAACGTGCCGGGGTTGTCCGGCGGAAACAAGCTGAAGCTTCCGAGGTAGCCGGCCTTGCCATCGCGGGCGTGGAAACGCACCACGAAGGAAATCGGTATCCGCTGCGGATTGACCACCCCGGCGACCACCACCCGGACGAACGCCTGCTCCGACGCGGCGACGGAAGCGGCCTCGACAGGCTGTTCCAGCGTCGGCGCCGCCAGGCTCAACCGGTGCCCGGAGCCCGCGCAACTGGCATGCTCGTGGCCACCGGCGGCCACGCCGGCGCAGGCGGCATGCAGGCACAGTGTCACCAGCAGCAGTTGCATGCGCTGCCGTATCCGATGGCCGGTGCGCCCGGGAAAGCTCATCCGTCGCTGGCCCTCACGTGTACCGGCGCGATGAGGAAACCGACGTTCTTCAGCATCAGCGGCATCGCCGGTTGCCGGAACTTGCCCTCGGCCGGCACGGCCACGATCTGCACCGCCAGCGGCTGGTCGGTTCGCACCACGCCGTTCCGGTGCAGCCGCTTCAGCGTCTGCGTCACATCGATGATGAAGTCGGTCTTGTGATGATGCGACGGGTGATCACCGGAATCGTCGGACGTGGCCTGCGTCCCGAAAAAAGCGTAGCTGCCGGCGTAGTGGATGTCGCTGGTCGGTGTCTGCGCATTGGCATCCGGCAGGTTGATGAACACGCGCACGAAGAAGTCGTTGGCTTGCGGCTGCTGCGCGTAGTCCACGTTCAAGAACACGCGTTCCCGGCGCGCGTCGGACTCCAGCAGTGCCGCAAGGTCCGCGGTCGTCAGGCGGGCCTGCCGTGACACCGGGCGGTCCAGGCGAAGCGTTACGTTTGCGGCGATCGGCACGCGTCGCCTGATGTCGAATCGCACCGGCGCACCCTTGCGGATGCGCGCCTCGATCAGCTTGGCCTGCTGCGCGCTCAGCCTGAGCATGTCCAGCGGCGTGGCAAAGTCCCCGACCCTGCTGCTTTCGTAGCGGTAGCTGAGCAGCGGCAGCAGCGGCGTGACACCCGCGCTGATGCTGACGGGGTTTCCGTTGCCATCGACGAAATGATTCCACGTGGTGTTGATCCAGGTCGGATCGCTCGGGTTGTCGTTGTGCAGTTCGATGTTCCACTTGGCCCAGCAGTAATCGACCATGCAGTGATGCGCCCAGAAAATCGGGTCCTGCGGCGAGCCACCCGTACCCATGTCCATGCCGATGATGACGTGTGCCGTGTTGTGCGGCGTGCCTTCGAGCTGCGAGCTGAAGGTGATGAAGTTCGCATCCGAGAGAATGGTGGTCATGGTCGGATCGTTGAACGCGGCATTCGACCCGACGGTGGTGTTGCTGCGCGGATGGCCGAGGGCGCTGCCGGCGGCCGTGAACGCCGGATGCATCGCGGGGTACCGGTTCCAGTTCCAGTAGGGCAGGCCGAAGCTCTTCTCCCCGGTCAGTTGCTGGCAGATGCGTTCGAAATACAGCAGATAGGCGCGGTGCCAGGAGAAGAAATGCACGGTGCCGTGCTGGCACAGGTTGAAGCCGCCGCTGACCGTTCCGTGCAGGGCGGCCTGCGCATTCCAGCTGCGCGGGTCGGAATCCGGCAGCGCACGCATCTTGATGACGGCCTCCCGATAGACGTCCAGCGCGTGCTGGACTTCCGGCGAGCCGGTGCGCAGGTAACGGCGCACGGGCCGGTTCTGGATGTCCTTGATGAGTTGCTCGCAGCCGCCGAACATCGCCGAGGTGACCAGGCCCAGGCTCACGAGGCCCAGGCCCTTCACGAACACGCGCCGATTCATGTCGCTTGGTTGATCCAGGTAGTTCATCCCGGTGCCCTCCCAGCTCGTTGGATAAATGCCCTCGAAAGGCGCACGTTGCGGAGACGACGATGTACCCCTCAGCGCAGCCAGAACCACAGGCCGCTGGCGATGGCCACGGCAGCGGCAATGGCAAGCACCCCGACGGTGAAGTTGAGCGTCGAGCTCACGTTGCAGCCGGGCGTTCCCTTTGCCGCATCCCCGCGTTCCGATGTGCTCATGTCCGTCGACCCCGCTCAGAAGTACACACAATGCTTGCTCCACCTCACCAGCGCGATTTGCACGTTGGTGAGCACCGGGTTGGCGACCGGCGTCACCGGGTTCATCAGGTTGGCCGTGTCGCTGTCGTGCGGCAGCCAGCAGGCGTGACCCATCTCGTGGGCAGCCACGAACGCCTGGTCGGTCGGCTTGGCCTCGATGACCACGTAATTGTGAGTCGAGGCGAAGCTGCAGCCGTTGGTTCCGCTCGGGGTGACGTCCCGCACGATGAACACGATGATCTCCGCGCCCAGTCCGATCAGCCTGCGGAAGCTGTCCTTCGGCTTGCAGGTGGCGGAGGCGAACTCGAAATACGAGCCACCGACCCACCAGTCGCTGAAAAAGCCGCCGCCGTCGCAGCCAACTACCAATCCGTCGTCGGGAGCCGCGACATCGGTGTGGCAGATGCCGGTGAAGATCATCCGGATGTTGCACAGACGATCGTAGAGATCGATGGCGGCGTCGACCTGGCGCTGGATATCGGCGTCGGTGACGATGGGGCGGCCATTCACCGACGGCACCACCACGCCGAAGTACATCTTCTTGCGCAGGCGGATGCCCAGCAGCGAGCCGAGGAAGTCGAACAAGCCGACCAAGCGCCAGATCACTTCGGTCACCCAGTTGATGATGGTGCGCAGAATGCCGCCGAGGATCGGGATGCTGAGAACCATCTCGACGAGGAAGCCGATCGCGTCGAGCACGACGTTGACCATCTCGCACACCACGCGCGTAACCCACTTGCCGACGGTGACGACCACGAAGGTGACGACCTTCACCAGTACCCAGGTCATCCAGCACAGCCACTTGTTGCAGCACAGGCACCACCAGTTGCAGTCCTGCTCCTCGCAGACTTTCTGCAACTGGTTCACCCAGGTCTCGATGGGTTTCTCGACCTGTTCCTCGACCCAGTCCTGGACTTCCTTGCATACCCGCCCCATGGTCACGACTCCGTTGGCAAGGGAAACCGCACCGCGCGACGCGGCCGTCGCGCCAGGCAGCGATCCAGGCGACGCAGCAGCAGGGACAGACGCAAGCGGTTGCCGACAATGCCGGCCAGCTTGCCGAGAACGGCCGCCGCCACCAGTACGCCGATGCCCCGCAGCAGCGCCCCCGCGCTCACGCCCAAGCCGCCGGCAATCCACCACGCCAGCTGCACCACGAAACAGCCCGACACTGCCAACGCCGCAACCGCGCATCCGCACGCCCGGTGCAGGCGGTTCACGCGCGTCTGCAGAGCCGCCGTGGCGCTGCGGAACATCGGTGGGGAAAGGATGATGCGGGTGGCAGGCGAGATCGCGAATGGCAGCCACAACGTGTGGCGCAGCTGCGCCAGCGACGAGCGCGAGTCGATGCGCCAGGAGTTCGGGCGAGCAGGTGCGGTCGGCCCCGTGCGTGCCAGCCGTCCCTCGGCGCGGGGCGGGGCAGTTGGCCTGGCCCTACGCTGCCACCACGCGACGGGCTCGGTTCGCGGCACCGGTTGTTGCGCCGTCTCGCGTTCCCTGTTCGCAGCGTTCCTCTCGCGCACGTGCTGCCCCTCCCGCCCGCGATGCCGGTTGCCGGCACCGCCCTGTTCGGCGTGAGCAAGTCACGTGCCATCCCGGCGGGCACGCCGCAGCCCGCCCTGTATCGGCTTCCACGCGCGTCCCCGCCTTGACGAATGGGGCAGCGCCGACCCGCTTTCACTCCGCTGGCGGGTCATGCGCTACCCGGCGCCCGGCTCAATCCACCGGCGTATGCCGCGAGCGGCTCACCTCGACGGGCGCCACCGCGCTGGCCTTGTTCGACCACGACTGGCGGACGTAGCTGACCACGGCGGCCACGTCCTCGTCGCTCAGTTGCTGCGCGAATGGCGGCATCGAGTACGGCCGCGGATTGGCCGCGGTGGCCGGCGCGAAGCCGCCCAGCAGCACGCTGCGGATCGCATTGATGCTGGTCGGTCCGGTGACCGAGGTGTTGCCGTCCAGCGGCGGATAGATGCCGGCCACGCCCTGGCCGTTGTCGCCGTGGCAATCGGCGCAATGCTTCGCGTAGAGCTTGCCGCCCTGCTCGTGGCTGGGCGCCGGGCGGAACGTCGCGGCCACCGCCGGCGCGCGTGGCGGCAGCGATTGCAGGTAGGTCGCCACCGCCTGCAGGTCGGCGTCGGTCATGTGCTGGGTGCTCAGCCGCACCACGTCGGCCATCGGTCCGAATGCGCTGCCTTTGGACGACTGGCCGGTCTTCAGCAGGTCGATGACGTCCTGCGCGCTCCAGCCTTCCAGGCCGCCGCCGCTGCGCGTGCTGAGATCGGGCGCATACCAGTCCAGCTGCGGGATCTGGCCGCCGGTGAGGTGCTGGTTCTGCTCGATGCCGCCGAGCGAATCGCGCGGCGCGTGGCATTCGTTGCAATGGCCCAGCCCCTGCACCAGGTAGGCGCCGCGATTCCACTGCGGCGACTGCGCGGGATCGGGCTGGTACACGCCGGGCTTGAAGTACAGCGCGCGCCACGCCACCAGGCTGCTGCGCACGTTGTAGGGAAACTCCAGGCCGGTCGGCTGCGCCGGCTGGTTCACCGGCGGCAGCGATTTCAGGTAGGCGAAGATCGACAGCGCATCGTCGCGCGTGACCCTGGTGAACGAGGTGTAGGAGAACACCGGGTACAGCAGCTGGCCGTGGCGACCCTTGCCCAGGTGCAGCGCGGC
This sequence comes from Rhodanobacter sp. UC4437_H4, assembly GCF_052978425.1. Lineage (NCBI taxonomy): Bacteria > Pseudomonadati > Pseudomonadota > Gammaproteobacteria > Lysobacterales > Rhodanobacteraceae > Rhodanobacter > Rhodanobacter sp. UC4437_H4. The sequence continues at coordinate 2,645,954 of NZ_CM129673.1, read as the reverse complement.
CCAGAAATCGTCGAAGCTCCATTGGCCGATGCCAGTGTCCGCGTCCGGCGTGATGTTCGGCGCCGGCACGTCGCCGAACGGCGTGGCCAGCGAGCGGCCGCCCGCATACGGCTGGCCGCCGCGCGCGGTGTGGCAGGCGGCGCAGTCGCCGACGGTGGCCAGGTACTTGCCGCGCTCGATCCGCGCCGGATCGACCAGCGCGGCCGCATCGGCCTCGCGCTGGACCGGCGTGGACGGTGCGCGCTGCTCGCGCGCGAGATACCACCACGCTGCCGCGCCGATCAGCAGCAGGACCACCAGCAAGCCGACGCCGCGTCGCAACCACTTCATGGATTCACCTCGCTGTGGCCCATCACGCACCAGCCCGGCAGCGGCGTCGTCTGTGCCGCGGCGGGCTGCGGGTGCATGTCCGCCGCGGGCGCGTGGCTGGCCAGCCATGCGGACACCGCGGCGATATCCGACTCGCGCATGCGGTTGGCCACCACGCCCATGCAATACGGCCCTTCCGCCGCGCGGGTATGCGTGCGCCACGACACCAGCTGGTTGCTGATGTAGCCGGAGGACAGACCGACCAGGCCCGGCATCATCGGCTCGAAGCCGGTGAGCTTGTCGCCGTGGCAGCTTACGCACGAAGGCACGGCGCGGGCGGGATCGCCGTGGAGCACCACCTGCTCGCCGCGGCGCAGGACCTCGGCCGACACGGCGGGCTGCGGCCAGCGGTGGTACGGCAGATCCTGCGCGGCGAAGTATTCCGCGATCTGGCGCAGGTAGGGCTGGCTCAGCTGGCGCACCACGTATTCCATCGGCGCGTGCCGGCGCTGGCCGGACTGGAAGTACTCCAGTTGCTGCAGCAGGTAACCCGCCGGCTTGCCGGCCAGGCGCGGCGCCAGCACGCCATCGGGCGAACCCTCGCCGCGCGCGCCGTGGCAACTGGTGCACGCGGCCACGCGCTGTTCCAGGGTGTCGGGAGCGGCTGCGGCCAGCGCGGCCGCGGCACTGCAAAACGCAAGCAGCGCGACCGCCGCGCGAAGCGACGAGCGTCGGTAAGGGGGACGGATCATCCGCCCATGGTAATCCCGGGCGCCGTTTCGCCGGGGACTCGCGACATCCTGCCGCACTGCCACCCGACCCCCGAAGCCGCTGCCGGGCAGGCGAAAAGTTGCAAATGAATCTGTTGACCGCAGCGCAACATTGCCCGTATGGTCGATGCATGTCGCCGATTTCAGCCCCCGCCCGCCTGTTTGCCGCCCCGGTTCGCACCGGCGCCGCGACGGTGCGCGCGGGCGCCGTCGCCACGACTACCCGCACGATTACCACCGGTACTACGAGTCCCGGGCGGAGCGTCGTGCGCAGCTGAAGTTTCCACGCAACGGCCCGCCCTCGACGAGGCGGGCCGGCTGATACCGACACGCCAGCGAGCACGGGCCTCCACCGGAGAGGCCACCGTGATCACCTGTGCACCCGAGCAAGCCAAGCATGTTCCGCTGCCGCCGCTGTCCCCGCATGCCACCGGCAGCACGCGGCTGCGCACGCTGGCGGTGGGCGTGATTGGCCCCGGCCGCGTCGGCAGCGCCCTGCTCGCCCAGCTGCGTGCGGCGCAGCCGCGGCTGGCGCGCACGCTCGGCCTGGACCTCAGGCTTTGCGGCGTGGTCGCCCGCAAGCGCATGTGGCTGGATTGCGACGATGCCGAACTCAACGACCGCCACGGCGGCGCGCAGACTTGGCGGCCGAATGATCTGGACGCGTTCGCCGCGCATGTGCGCGGCACCGACGGCCGCCACGCGCTGCTGATCGACTGCAGCGCCAGCGACGAAGTCGCCTCGCACTATCCGCAGTGGCTGGCCGCGGGCATCCACGTGGTGACGCCGAACAAGCTCGCCGGCAGCGGCCCGCTGCCGCGCTGGCAGGCGATCCACACCGCCTGCGCCGGCGGCGCGCGCTTTCGCTGCGAGGCCACCGTCTGCGCCGGCCTGCCGGTGGTGCAGACCCTGCGCGACCTGCTCGACACCGGCGACGAACTGCTCGCGGTGGAAGGCATGTTCTCCGGCACGCTGGCCTGGCTGTGCAACCGCCACGACGGCCGGCAACCGTTCTCCGCACTGGTGCGCGAGGCGCATGCGCTGGGCTATACCGAGCCCGATCCGCGCGACGATCTTTCCGGCCTGGACGTGGCGCGCAAGCTGGTGATCCTGGCGCGCGAGGCTGGCTGGCCGCTGTCGCTGGAAGACGTCGACCTGGAAAGCCTGGTGCCGGCATCGCTCGCCGCACTGGACCGCGAGGAGTTCTTCGCGCGGCTGGGCGAGCTCGATGCGCCGATGGCCGCCGCGCTGGCCCGCTCGCGCGAGGCTGGCGGCGTGCTGCGCCATGTTGCCCACCTCGACCGCCATGGCCACGCCAGCGTGCGACTGCAGGTGCTGCCGGCCAGCCACGCGTTCGCGCACACGCGGCTGACCGACAACGTGGTGCAGTTCAGCACGCGCCGCTACTGCGATAATCCGCTGCTGGTGCAGGGTCCGGGCGCCGGGCCGGAGGTCACCGCGGCCGGCGTGTTCGCCGACCTGCTGCGCATCGCCGAATCGCTGGCGGTGCATGCATGAACACGCCGCTACAGGAACCGCTCATGGCTGCACACGCACGACCGCCGCACCTCGCCCACGCCTTCGCCCCGGCCAGCGTCGGCAACGTCGGCGTCGGCTTCGACCTGCTCGGCCACAGCGTGGCCGGCGCCGGCGACCGCGCCGAGGTGCGCCGCATCGAGGAACCGGTGGTGCGCATCGCCGCCATCCGCGGCTGCGTGGAAGGCCTGCCGCTCGACCCGCGGCACAACACGGCCGGCACCGCGCTGCTGTCGCTGCATCGCGCACTGAAGCTGCCGTTCGGTTTCGAGCTGGTGCTGCACAAGGGCATTGCGCTGGGCTCGGGCATGGGCGGTTCGGCGGCCTCGTGCGTGGCCGCGCTGGTCGCCGCCAACGCCTTGCTGGAACAGCCGCTGTCGCGCGAGGCGCTGTACCCGTTCGCACTCGACGGCGAAGCGGTGGCCAGCGGCAGCCGCCACGGCGACAACCTCGGCTCGATGCTGCTCGGCGGCCTGGTCCTGGCCACCCACGAGCGCCTGGTGCGCATCGCCGTGCCGGCGGCATGGCACTGTGCGCTGGTGCATCCGCACGTGGTGCTGGAGACGCGCCGCGCGCGCGCCGCGCTGGCCGGCCACTACGAGCTGGGCGAGTTCGTGGCGCAGAGTTCGAACCTCGCCCTGGTGCTGACCGGCTGCCAACGCGGCGACGCGACGCTGGTGCGCGAAGGCCTGAAAGACGTGCTGGTGGAACCGCGCCGCGCCCCGCTGATACCGCACTTCGCGCAGGTGAAGCAGGCCGCGCTCGACCACCACGCCCTCGGCGCCAGCATCTCCGGCGCCGGCCCCAGCGTGTTCGGCTGGTACGACAACCGCGCCGATGCCGAGGCGGCCAGCGTGGCGATGCAGGCCGCCTTCGCCGACGCCGGGCTGGACAGCGATGCGTGGGTGTCGCCGATCGAGGGGCCGGCCGCCGAGTTGATGGATTCGCTCGACCAGGACTCGCAACCATGATGATCGTAGGGCGGGCACCGCCCGCCGGCCCCTCTTCGCGCATCGTCGCAATCGCGGCGGGCAATGCCCGCCCTACGCCTGTAGGAGCGCACCCAGTGCGCGAGCTCTTCCTGGCACGCGACAAAGGCATCGCGCACGGGGTGCGCTCCTACAGCAGGGGTGGCGGTCATGCATGAACCTCTGCGTTATCACAGCACGCGCAGCAGCAGCACGGAAACCGTACCGCTCAGCCACGCCATCGCCGCCGGCCTCGCCCCCGATGGTGGCCTGTACGTGCCCGACCACCTGCCACGGCTCGATCCTGCCGCGTTAGACCCGCACGGCACACTGGCCGACACTGCCACCACCTTGCTGGCACCGTTCTTCGCCGGCGATGCACTGGCCGAAGACCTGCCCGCGATCTGCGCCGAAGCCTTCACCTTCGACGCACCACTTCGTCCGCTGCCCGCCCATCCGCACACGCTGATGCTGGAGCTGTTCCACGGCCCCACCTCCGCCTTCAAGGATTTCGGCGCACGCTTCCTCGCCGCCTGCCTGCGCCGGCTGCCGCGCGCCGATGCGCGACCGCTGACGATCCTCGTCGCCACCTCCGGCGACACCGGCGCCGCGGTAGCCGCGGCGTTCCACCGCCAGCCGAACGTCCGCGTGGTGATCCTCTACCCCGACGGCCGGGTTTCGCCGCGCCAGGCGCACCAGCTCGGCTGCTTCGGCGACAACGTGACCGCGCTGCGCGTGGCCGGCCGCTTCGACGATTGCCAGCGCATGGTCAAGGCCGCACTCAACGACGCGGCACTGCAGGCCGACGTACCGCTGTCCTCCGCCAACAGCATCAGCCTCGGCCGCCTGCTGCCACAGATGAGCTACTACGCCCACGCCGCGCTGCGCTGGTGGCGCGAACACCGCACGCCGCTCAACTTCATCGTCCCCACCGGCAATCTCGGCAACGCCATGGCCTGCCTGTGGGCGCGCGAAATGGGCCTGCCGATCGGCGAAGTGCGCCTGGCCTGCAACGCCAACGCCACCCTGCCCGACTACTTCGCCGGCGCCGACTATCGGCCGCGCGAAGCCGTCGCCACCCTCGCCAATGCGATGGACGTCGGCGCACCCAGCAACTTCGAGCGGCTGCGCTGGACGTTTCCCGACGAAGCGGAACTCCGCCGTCTGCTGCAAGCCCACAGCGTCGACGATGCCACCATCCGCCAGACCATCACCCGTCACGCACGCGAACATGGCGAAGTGTTCTGCCCGCACACCGCCACCGCCATGCACGAACTCGACTGGTTGCGCAATTCAGGTGATGCGTCTGCGTGGGCGATCGTAGCCACAGCGCACCCGGCCAAGTTCGAGAGCGTGGTGGAGCCGTTGATCGGTGCTTCGGTCCCGGTACCGCCGCCCCTTGCCGCGTTGCTGGACCGCACAGCGGATGCGATGCCGTTGCCGGCTACGACGCACGCGCTTGTCTCGTGGCTCCGCGAAGGAGCAGATCGGGCCATAGCCGTGGCTCCCATGCGCCGCTGACACGGCCCTGGCGAAGAACGGTAGCGATCGAGCGCAAAAGTCCTATTGCAAACCGGCACTCGCGCTGCGAGTCTCGGCAAGTCGCCCGATAGCCAACGGTCGTCGCGCCAAAGTACGAAGGATGGACACCACGCTTCAGTCCGGATGATGGAGCCGCTCATCAATCAAGGAGGAACCATGAGCATCCTGGGAAGGATTCTTGGAAAGTCCGATGCTGCCGCCCGCCCTGCTTCGAGCGAGAGAGTGAGAACCACGGCGGATCGCCCCTATGTCATCGCTCGGCCAGTTGCCGGCTTTGTGTGCATGGACTCGTCGCTGAAGCAGCTCATGCAGGCTGACTTGCTCAATATGCAAGAAATTTTTTTCGAAAGCCGATGCAGCTCCGTTCAAGTGCCGCTTTGCAATGTGCTTTTTCTCTACTGCACGCTTCAAGACGATGGTGGGATTGAGGGAGTCGGGTTGCGCATCCGCGACATAGCCAGGTTGTCTCAAGCACACATCGTGATCGTTGCTTCGGACAACACCATGGAGAAGTGTCAGCACGCCACGCAGCCGAAAAACGACTGGCCGGCAAATATCGTTCTCGTCAGCAACCGGAATGGGCAGAAGTTTATCGAATTTTTCTACAAACTGTTCGCTGACATGTACAACGGTACCTCCATGCCGATGGCATGGGTCAAACTCGCCCCACAGAATCCTCGTCAGGATCAATCCGATGTACCCGGCACCATCGCGCTGCTTGAGGCAGGACACCTGACCTTCAGCAGCAGCACGGAGGCGGAAACGCCAAACCACGATTGACGCAAGGCCTGCGTCAGCATTTCACCTGGCCGATCCATCACAGTGGCCGGAACTGGAGTCAGGGACCGAAGGTGTTAATGAACAAGCTCCTGGAACCCCGAACCACAAGCTCCATCACGCAGGAAGCCACGCAATGAATCCATGCATCGATCCAGCAAGGAAGATAGGCAACGCATCGCTCGGCTGGATGCCATGCGCAAGGCCATGACTGAGAGGGCCTCAGTCATGAGCGAACATGGCATCACATCCGAGCTCGTTCGTTCCATACGAAAAGAGAGGGCTCTCCCCGGAACCCCGAACTGCAATCACCATCATGCAGGAAACCATGCAATGACCCAACGCATTGACCCAATAAAACTCAAGGCCACCGCCGAGCATCTGGAGTGGGTGCTTGGGCAATATCCAGGCGCTGATGATGTCGAAGACCTGTTGACCGCACTTTTGCCGCTCATTGAGGCCTCCAAGTCCGAAAAGATAGTGCATCCCATCGAAACAGTGCCATGCAAACGTAACTTGGCGGAAGGCACGTATCGACGATATCGAAATCCAAATGTCGAAGAAGCCTATGTTAAATTTCTTGTTGAACTGGAAGGCGGACTGACTGACGAGGATATGGAGATTATCGCAGAAACTCAAATCCTGATTGACAGAGAGCATCATGATGAGTGAGTCCGAATTGATTTCAAGAAAGATAAGGTACAAACACACAGCTGAAATAGCGGAAGCCAAAACTTTTGAGACTCATGGCGTCAGCAAGCAAGATATTCGATCCTTCTTGAAAACTGACGAAGGTTCATTATTCCGACAGAGGCTGGTTGAGGCGGATCCAAATTCGTCGGCTGTTACCATTTATAGACGAGCTATTGAGCAGTTGGCATCGGGCAATGAAATTCCTCGCGTCCAGTTGTCTGATGAGCCGCTGTACAAAGTTGTTCCGAGGGGCAACGGTGTACCTTCCTTCTCCCCTTTCTTTGCACGCAAGGGCGTTTTCGATGAGGCGCTTGCGAAGGGGTATAACATTTCTGGTTTTTTCGGCTTGCCGCTGAAAAGCGAGGCGCCACGCTACGATATATATGAAATGCGACCCAAGGCACCGACCGAAATTTTTATTCATCATGTTGCACCCACATCGGAATTGGGTGGCCTTTCCACCAAAACGGGCGGGGGTGAACAAGTTTTGGTTCCGGATCGGAATCTCTACTACGAACCCGTTTATTTGAAAAGCATAGACAATAGCCTTGCGCTGCGAGCTGAACGTCGAATGGGAGCGGCCATAAAGGGGGCACTCGGGGGCGCAGGCGTGCTTGTTGCAGCCTACGACGCCTACACCACCGCCGAGCAGTACCAGGCGCTCAGCGCGCAAGGCAACCAGTTCGGCGCGGATGCGCTGCTTCGACGCTACGAAGGGCGCACGGTGGGCGGCTTGCTCGGTGGCATCGGCGCCGGTGTCGCTTATGGCTTTGTGGCGGGTTCGGAAACCGGCCCCGGCGCCTTCATCACCGGCGCTGTCGGTGGCGTGGTGGGTGCGTTCGCGGGCGACAAGATCGCCACCATGGTGACCGAGCACAAGGTCAATCATCAGACGGGTACCGATGGGGTCACCTACGTGTACGAGGACGGACGGTGGCAGAACACGCACTACCAGCTCGATCCGGCCGTTGCGTCGGTACCGAATCCATACGGTGCGGCGTCGATGCGCGCCGTGGTGACGCCGGCGCCAGCGGCGCAGCTCGCCCAGCTCGACTACCAGCGCATGACCCCAATCATCTCGCTGGCACTCGCCAATCCAGCCACACAGGACACCAGGCACATCGAACTGGATGGCACCAAGTGGCACGCCACAGCCGACGGTTGGGCGCAGCAGGTGCAGATCCCCGGCGTGCCCAATACTTACGGGATCCCGTCCTATATCACGGTGGACCGGCCTGCCAATGCCCGGACAACCGAAGCGCTGAATCAGCTCGCCGCCAATCGGCGGTTCAACAACGAGCACTATGCCGAGGACGTCGCCAAGGCATACGTGATGGACTACTACGGCAAGGGCTGGAGCGCGAACGGTCCCTTGCCGGAGGTCGTCACCGAAGCCCTCGGGCTGGCCAGCGAGGAGCACATCGCCGATCCGCGGACCGGGAAGGTCTGGAACGCCGACGGCCACGGCCATTTCAGCCGGGAAGAAACGCGGCTGATCGGCAGGGTAGTGATCCACGAGACGCACGGGGCGAGCGGCGAGGAACGGACGCGGCTTGGCCAGCTGGAGCAGCTCGCGGTGCACTCCAACGCCGATTACGGCCAGCAGCTGATTGCGCAGAAGTACGAGAAGTGGCTGGCCGCGCAATTGCACGTGCGCGCGTCGGCGGAAAGCTACGCGGCAGTCGGAGCAGATCATCAGACCCCGCTCGAATCTTCGCCGGCATCGCATGATGCGGTGGTGACCGCGCCACTTGCTGCTGCGGGCGTGGCGCCGATCACGCCCGCAAGCTCCGATCACGCCATGTTCGATGCCCTGGTCGCGGCCGCGCGCAGCCTGGATATCGAAGCCATGCGCTCGATCGGCCAGAACTACCTGCAATCGGAGCGCGGGCAGGCCTGGCTGGCGCAGGGACAACAACTCAACCAGCAATTGGCGCTGCAGGCGGGACGGGAGGCACAGGCGCAACAAGCTGCGGTGATGCAACGATGAGGAAGGAACCCATGAACCCGGACATCGACGGCCCGAACAATACGCAGACAGACGACCTGCGCGCGCTGGCGCTGCAACTGGCGGCATTCACCGGCGTGCTGGAGCAGCGCGGCCAGCAGGTGATGCAGGAGGTCCAGGACGCCGCGCAACGCCTCGACCGCACGGCGCACGGCGTGGCCGACTCCTCCGAGCGGCTCGCCGCCGGCATCATCGAACACATCCGGCAAGCCGCGGCCACCACGGTGGCCAGCGGGCTGCGTCAGCCACTGGAAGAGGCCGGGCGCACCATGCAGGACGGCACCCAGCGCATCCGGCACGCCATCCGCGAACTGGAACAGCGCACCAACCGGCTCGGCCGGGCGCTGTCGGCCCATGCATGGAAGACCTTCGTGGCCAGCGCCGTGGCCTCGCTGGCGGTGATCGGCGTGGCGATCTACATGGGCGTGCAGGCGCACCGGGAGAACGTGCGCGCCGAGTGGGTCGACCAGATCAACGCCGCGATCGCCAACGGCAGGCTGGCGCGTTGCGCCGACGGCGGATTGTGCGCGCGTGCCGGCAGCAAATGGGTGCGGCTGGATCCCTAGCGCAGCGCGAAATCGTGCCGCCGGTGGCCGGTCCCGGCGAGGTCGATAGTTTCATCTGTATCCATTTGGCCACCTAGCCGTCCGAATTGCGCCGCGGCGGCTTAGAAGATTTCGTCATGAAGATTTTTGTTGACAGGCTCGCCGGCATCGCTTACGGTCGGTTTCATGTCGCAACGCAGCAGCCACTGCCGCACCGCCGAAATGAACCGTCTCGCGACGGTTGACGGCCTGCTGCAGGCTCGCGGCACGCTCATTATTACCCTCGTACTCGTACTCCTTATTACCAACGGAGGTGCGGGCTGAGGGCATGTGTCCAGGTAGCTAGAAAAACCTGAAAACACCCAAAGAACCCCGCACCCGGTAACGGATGCGGGGTTTTTTTGTGCCTTCGGCGACGCCCACACAGCGGAGCCATGATGAAAAACCCCGACCAGCACAACGCCCCCGCCGGCGACGACAACGTAGCCGCCGACCGCGTGCGCATCTTCGACACCACCTTGCGCGACGGCGAGCAGACGCCCGGTTTCTCGATGGACCGGCGCGCCAAGCTGCGCATGGCGCAGATGCTCGAATCGCTCGGCGTGGACGTGCTCGAGGCGGGTTTTCCGCAGGCCTCGCCGGATGATTTCGCCGCGGTGGCGCAGATCGCCGAGTCGCTGAAATCCACCACCGTGTGCGCGCTGGCGCGCTGCCAGTCCGGCGACGTCGACAGCGCCGCCCGCGCGCTGGAGCGGGCACAGCGTTCGCGCATCCACGTGTTCATCTCCACCAGCGCGCTGCATCGCGAGCACAAGCTGGGCATGAGCAAGGCGCAGGTGCTGGATGCCGCGGTGGCCGCGGTGGAACAGGCGCGCGAACGCTGCCACGAAGTGGAGTTCTCCGCCGAGGACGCGATGCGCACCGAGCCGGAGTTCCTCGCCGAGATATTCGCCGCCGCCGTTGCAGCCGGCGCCAGCACGCTCAATGCACCGGACACGGTCGGCTACATGACGCCGGCCGAGATCGCCGAACGTTTCGCCTGGCTGCGTGCCCACGTCGCCGGCGCCGAACGCGTGGTGTTCTCCAGCCATTGCCACAACGACCTCGGCATGGCGGTGGCCAACAGCCTGGCCGCGGTGGAGGCCGGCGCGCGCCAGGTGGAATGCACCGTCAACGGCATCGGCGAGCGCGCCGGCAACGCCGCGCTGGAGGAGATCGTGATGGCGTTGAAGGTGCGCGGCGCGTACTTCGGCGCGGATACCCGCATCGATACGCGCAAGCTGCATCCCGCCTCGCGCCTGCTGTCGCAACTCACCGGCCAGCAGGTGCAGCGCAACAAGGCAATCGTCGGCGCGAACGCCTTCGCGCACGAGTCGGGCATCCACCAGCACGGCATGCTCAAGCATCGCGGCACCTACGAAATCATGCGCCCGCAGGACGTGGGCCTGGCCGAGACCAAGCTGGTGCTGGGCAAGCACTCCGGTCGCGCCGCGCTGCGCCAGCGGTTGCAGGCGCTGGGCCACGCGCCGGAAGAAGCAGCTTTGGACGCGATCTTCGCGCGCTTCAAGACGCTGGCCGACAAGAAGCGCGAGGTGCACGACGAGGATCTGGAAGCGCTGGCGCTGGGCCAGGACCCCGACGCGCTGGGTCCGTGGCGGCTGCTGCGTCTGGACACCAGCACGCACCTGGGTGCCGGCGCCTCGGCGGCGGTGAAACTGCGCCACGACGATGGCCGTGAAGCCGCCGAAGCGGCGATCGGCGACGGCCCGGTCGACGCGGTGCTGCGCGCCATCGAACGCGCCACCGACAGCGACCTGCGGCTGACGGATTTCCAGGTGCGCGCGGTCAGCGAGGGCGGCGATGCCCAGGGCCAGGCTCGGCTGGTCGCCCGCCATGCCGGCCGCGACTGGAACGGCGACGGCGTCAGCACCGACATCGTCGAAGCCACCGCGCAGGCCGCGCTGGCCATCGTCAATCGCATCGAACGACACGCGCCGGTCACGCCAGCGACCGCATCCCCAACCCCACGCAACACCAAAGCCCTGGGAGCCACCGCATGAGTACGCCCTTCGTCTGGCACAACGGCCGGATCAAGCCGTGGGCCGATGCCAACGTCCATGTCAGCACGCACGCACTGCACTACGGCTCGTCGGTGTTCGAGGGCGAGCGCGTGTACGCCACGCCGCGCGGGCCAGCCTATTTTCGCCTGGCCGAGCACACCCGCCGGCTGTTCGAGTCGGCCCGCGTCTACGAGATCGAGGTGGGCTACAGCGAAGACGAGATCAACGACGCGTGCCTGGAACTGATCCGCGCCAACGCGATGCCGTCGGCCTACGTGCGGCCGATCGTGTTCCGCGGCGCCGGCGGGTTGGGTGTGCTGGCAAGGGATGGCGCGCCGGTGGAGGTGGCGATCATCGCGCTGAACTGGGGCGCATACCTGGGCGAGGCGGCCGAGCGCGGCGCCGATGTCTGCGTGTCGTCGTGGAACCGTCCCGCGCCGAACACCCTGCCGAGCTGGGCCAAGGCCGGCGGCAATTACCTGTCCAGCCAGCTGATCGGGCTGGAGGCACGCCGCAACGGCTACGACGAGGGCATCGCACTGGGCCACAACGGCCTGCTCAGCGAAGGCGCCGGCGAGAATCTGTTCCTGGTGAAGCGCGGCAAGCTGCTCACCCCGCCGTCCAGCGCCGGCATCCTGGCCGGCATCACGCGCGATGCAGTGATCACGCTGGCCACCGATCTCGGCATCGCGGTGGAGGAGCGCGAGCTGCCGCGCGAGGCGTTGTATTCCGCCGACGAAGTGTTCATGACCGGCACCGCCGCCGAGATCACCCCGGTGCGTTCGGTCGACCGCAAGGCCATCGGCGCGGGCGCGCCGGGGCCGATCACGAAGGCGTTGCAGCAGGCGTTCTTCGGCCTGTTCGACGGCCGCACCGAGGATCGCTACCGCTGGTTGAGTGTGGTCAATGCAGTCGTCCCTGATTGTGGCCCAGCACCGGCTGGTGATCGCGCTCAGGGACGGGCGCACGAAGTGACGGAGGTCGCGGCATGACCTCACGGACCCTGTTCGAGAAAGTCTGGGACGCCCACGTCGTCCTCGCCGAAACCGCCGACACGCCAGCGGTGATCTACGTCGACCTGCACCTGGTGCACGAGGTGACCTCGCCGCAGGCGTTCAGCGAACTGCGCGAGCGCGGGCTGAAACTGCGCCGGCCCGATCGCATGCTGGCCACGCTGGATCACTCCACGCCGACCCTGCCCACGAATGCCGACGGCAGCCGCCCGTATGCGAACGCCGAGGCGCAGGCGCAGGTCGCGCAGCTGGAAGCGAACTGCCGCGAGTTCGGCGTCGAACTGCACGGCTGGGACAGCGCCGACCGCGGCATCGTGCACGTGATCGGCCCCGAGCTGGGCGCGACCCAGCCCGGCATGACCATCGTCTGCGGCGACAGCCACACCTCGACCCACGGCGCGTTCGGCGCGCTGGCGTTCGGCATCGGCACCACCGAGGTCGGCCACGTGATGGCCACGCAGTGCCTGCTGCAACGCAGGCCGAAGACCATGGCTATCCACGTGGACGGCCAGTTGCCGCCGGGCGTGGGCGCGAAGGATTTGATCCTGCACATCATCGGCACGATCGGTGTCGATGGCGGCACCGGTTACGTGCTGGAGTATCGCGGCGCGGCGATCGAGGCGCTGTCGATGGACGAGCGCATGACCGTCTGCAACATGTCGATCGAGGCCGGCGCGCGCGCCGGGCTGATCGCGCCGGACGAGACCACGTTCGCCTGGCTGAAGGATCGCCCGCGCGTGCCGCAGGGCGCGGCGTGGGACGCGGCGGTGACGAGGTGGTGCGCATTGCGCAGCGACGACGGCGCGCGATACGACCGCGAGGTGCGCATCGACGCCGGCGCGGTGAAACCCACCGTCACCTACGGCACCCATCCGGGCATGGCGATCGCGATGGACGCGCCGGTACCGGCGGCGACCAATGCGCAGGAACGCCGCGCGCTCGACTACATGCAGAGCACGCCCGGCCAGCCGATGCAGGGCACGCCGGTCGACGTCGTGTTCGTCGGCAGCTGCACCAACTCGCGCCTGTCCGACCTGCGCGAAGCGGCACGCGTGCTGCACGGCCGACGCATCGCGCAAGGTGTACGCATGCTGGTGGTGCCCGGTTCCGAGGCGGTGCGGCGCGACGCCGAGCGCGAAGGCCTGCACCACGTGTTCACCGCCGCCGGCGCCGAGTGGCGCGTGCCCGGCTGCTCGATGTGCATCGCGATGAACGGCGACCTGGCGCAGCCGGGCCAGCTGGTGGTCTCCACCTCCAACCGCAACTTCGAAGGCCGCCAGGGCAAGGGCGCACGCACCGTGCTGGCCAGCCCGGCCACCGCCGCCGCATCGGCGATCGCCGGGCGCATCGCCGATCCGCGCGAGTACCTGGTGGAAGTGGCGGCATGAGAGGCAGGAGCGAGGGTAGAGGAGTGAGGAGTGAGAGAGAGCACGAGCCGCATACCGGCGATTTCTCTTTGCACGCACCCGCTCTCCGCCCTTCTCTCACTTCTCACTCCTCTCCACTCACTTTTCAAACGAGCCAGCCATGAATCCCATCACCCGCCTCCACTCCCGCACCGCCGTGCTGGCCGACGAGAACATCGACACCGACCGCATCATCCCGGCACGCTTCCTCACCACCACCACGCGCGAGGGGCTGGGCCAGCTGTGCTTCCACGACTGGCGCTACCAGGCCGACGGCAGCGACAACCCGGCGTTCCCGCTGAACCGGCCGGAAGCGCGCGGCTGCTCGATCCTCGTCGCCGGGCGCAACTTCGGCTGCGGCTCCTCGCGCGAGCACGCGCCGTGGGCGCTGCTGGATTACGGCATCCAGGCGGTGCTGTGCAGCGAGATCGCGGACATCTTCCGCGGCAACGCGCTGAAGAACGGCCTGCTGGCGATCGTCATCGACGAACTGGAACACCGCTGGCTGCTCAAGCACCCCGGCATCGAGCTGGCGATCGACGTGCGCGAGCAGTACATCGCGCTGCCCGACGGCGGCCGCATCCCGTTCCGTCTGGAACCGTTCGCGCGGCACTGCCTGCTCAACGGCGTCGACCAGCTCGGCTACCTGCTGCAGCAGGGTGAGGCCATCCATCGGTACGAACAACAGGAGCAAGCGGCATGAAGGCACGCATCGTCACCCTGCCCGGCGATGGCGTCGGCCCCGAGGTCACCGCCGCCGCGGTGGCCGTATTGAAGACCGTGGCCGCGCGCCATGAGCACGTGTTCGCGTTCGATGAACAGCTGATCGGCGGCATCGCGATCGACGCCACCGGCGAACCGTTGCCGGCCGCCGCGCTGGCGGCGTGCCAGTCCGCCGATGCGGTGCTGCTGGGTGCCGTCGGCGGTCCGAAGTGGTCCGATCCGAACGCATCGGTGCGGCCCGAACAGGGCCTGCTGGCGCTGCGCGCCGCGCTCGGCGTGTACGCCAACCTGCGCCCGCTGCAGGTGCATCCGGCACTGGCCGACCTGTCGCCGCTGAAGAACGACAAGCTGAAGCACGTCGACGTGCTGTTCGTGCGCGAGCTCACCGGCGGTGCCTATTTCGGCGCAAAGACGCGCACGGCCGACAGCGCCACCGACGAGTGCAAATACACCGTGGCCGAGATCGAGCGCGTGGTGCGCCGCGCGTTCGAGCTGGCGCGCGGGCGCCGCCGCCATGTCACCTCGGTCGACAAGGCGAACGTGCTGGAAACCTCGCGGCTGTGGCGCAGCACGGTGCAGCGCATCGCCGCCGACTACCCCGACGTCAAGCTCGAGCACCAGCTGGTCGACTCGATGGCGATGCTGCTGCTGACCCAGCCGAACCGCTACGACGTGGTGGTCACGGAGAACCTGTTCGGCGACATCCTCACCGACGAGGCCGCCGCGCTGGCCGGCTCGCTGGGCCTGCTGCCGTCGGCCTCGCTGGGCGACGGTCGCCGTGGACTGTACGAACCGATCCACGGTTCGGCACCGGACATCGCCGGACAAGGCGTGGCCAATCCGGTCGGCGCGATCCTTTCCGCCGCGCTGCTGCTGCGCCATTCGCTGGGCCTGGAAGCCGAAGCGGCGGCGATCGAATCGGCGGTCGAGCAGGTGCTGCGCCACGGCCCGCACAGTCGCGACATCGGCGGCAGCGCCGGCACCGACGAGGTGCGCGATGCAGTGATCGCCGCGATCGACGAGCACGCCGGCAGCGCCGCCGTGTTCTTTGCCGGAGCACGCGCATGCGGCTGATCCGGCCAGCTTTCCCCGGCGGGCACACGGACGTGCCCGCATTTTCTGCCGCCCCCTGCGCGCATGCGACATGGATGGCTCCTGCACGCCGCGATGGCGCCGACTCCCTCGCCATTCCGTCGACCTCCCTCGCGCGCAGGGGGCGCTTTTCCATTCGCTGCCAATCGACTTCATGGCGAGCACCCACCCCTCATCCGCCCCTTCGGGGCCCCTTCATTCGGGCCATCCCTGGCCCTCACCCTGCGGGCGGCTGGCGCCGTGCAAATCGGCCTTCCTGCCGATTTGTCTCCCCGTCAAGGGAGTTAGTCCTTCGGAGCTTTCTTCATGCGCAGTGACCTGATCAAGAGCGGCCCCGACCGCGCGCCCGCCCGTGCCATGTTGCGCGCCACCGGCCTGGACGACGCCGCGCTGAAGAAGCCGCTGGTGGCGGTGGTGCACACCTGGTCGGACGTCTCGCCGTGCAACCTCAACCTGCGCGATCTCGCGCAGGCAGCGATGGAAGGCGTGCGCGCTGCCGGCGGCACGCCGGTGGAGTTCAACACCATCGCAGTCACCGACGGCATCGCCATGGGCACGCCGGGCATGCGCTATTCGCTGGTCAGCCGCGAGGTCATCACCGACTCGATCGAGGCGGCGGTGGAAGGCCACCTGTGCGACGCCATGGTGGTGCTGTGCGGCTGCGACAAGACCATCCCCGCTGCCGCGATGGCAATGGCGCGGCTGGACATCCCGGCCGTCGCGCTCTATGGCGGCACCATCGCGCATGGCCTGCACAAGAACCGGCCGATCACCATCCAGCAGGTGTTCGAGGCGGTGGGCGCGCACGGCGCAGGCAAGATCGACGACGCGGAACTGCACGCGGTGGAATGCGACGCGTGCGGCGGCGCCGGCGCCTGCGGCGGCCAGTTCACCGCCAACACCATGGCGATGGTGCTGACCACGCTGGGGCTATCGCCGATGGGATTGAACGACATCCCCGCCACCCACCCGGACAAGCTCGCCGCCGCGCGCCGCTGCGGCGAGCTGGTGATGGACTGCCTGCGCGAGGGGCGCACGCCGCGTGCCCTGATCAGCCGCACCGCGATGCACAACGCCGCGCGCATGGTCGCGGCCACCGCCGGCTCCACCAACGCGGTGCTGCACCTGCTCGCGATCGCCCGCGAGGCCGGCGTGGACTGGTCGCTGGAGGATTTCCAGCCGGCCACCGAGGCCACCCCGGTGATCGCCGACCTGCTGCCCTCCGGCCGCTACACCGCGGTGGAGATGTTCGACGCCGGCGGCGCCGCGCGCGTGGCGCAGGAGCTGGTCGAAGCCGGCATGCTGATCGACGCGCCCACCGTCACCGGCCGCAGCCTGTTCGCGGAGGCCGCCGCCGCGCCACGCTTCGCCGACCAACCGGTGATCGCGCCCGTGAGTGCGCCGCTGAAACCGCACGGCGGCTACTCCATCCTGTACGGCAACCTCGCGCCGGACGGCTGCATCCTGAAGATCCCCGGCAAGCACGGCCCCGGCCACGGCGGCACCCGCTTCGAGGGCAGCGCACGCGTGTTCGAGAGCGAGGAGGCTGCCTTCGCCGCCGTGCAGGAAGGCCGCATTACGAAGGGCGACGTGGTGGTGATCCGCAACGAAGGCCCCGCCGGCGGACCCGGCATGCGCGAGATGCTCGGCGTCACCGCCGCGCTGATCGGCCGCGGTCTCGGCGACGACGTGGCGCTGATCACCGACGGCCGCTTCTCCGGCGCCACCCACGGCTTCATGGTCGGCCACATGGCGCCGGAAGCCGCCCGCGGCGGGCCGATCGCGCTGCTGGCCGACGGCGACCGCATCCGCATCGACGCGCTCGCCCGCGAAATTTCCACCGACGCCGACCTCGCCGCGCGCCGCGCGCGGTGGCAGCCACCGGCACCGAAAGTCAGCCGCGGCGTGCTCGCCAAGTTCGCCCTGCTGGTGGGCTCGGCTTCCGATGGCGCCACCACGCAACCCGCCTCACCCGCACCGCACACCACCATCGCATCCAACCAGGGAGTCACCGCATGAGCAGCCCCAACACCCTCGCCTCATCCCGCATCGCCGTGCTCGGCTACGGCAGCCAGGGCCGCGCGCACGCGCTGAACCTGCGCGATTCCGGCCTCGACGTGGTGGTCGGCCTGCGCCCGAACGGCCCGACCTGGCACAAGGCGAAAGCCGACGGCTTCAAGGTGGCCGAGCCGGCCGAGGCGGTGAAAGGCGCCGACCTGGTCGCCGTGCTCACGCCCGACATGGTGCAGCCCGCGCTGTACAAGGAAGCGATCGAGCCGAACCTCAAGCCCGGCGCCGCGCTCTTGTTCGCGCACGGTTTCAACGTGCATTTCGGGCAGATCGTGCCGCGCGCCGACGTCGACGTGATCCTGGTCGCACCCAAGGGCCCCGGCGCGCTGGTGCGCAGCGAGTACGAGCGCGGCCGCGGCGTGCCGTGCATCTGGGCGGTGCACCAGGACGTCAGCGGCCAGGCCGAGGCGAAGACGAAAGGCTACGCCGACGGCATCGGCGGCGGCCGCGCGATGCTCATCAAGACCGACTTCAAGGAAGAGACCGAGACCGACCTGTTCGGCGAGCAGGCGGTGCTCTGCGGCGGCGCCAGCGAGCTGGTGACCAAGGGTTTCGAGACCCTGGTGGAAGCCGGCTACCAGCCGGAGATCGCCTATTACGAGGTGATGCACGAGCTGAAGCTGATCGTCGACCTGTTCTACGAGGGCGGCCTGGCCAAGATGCTGCAGTTCGTCTCCGAGACCGCGCAGTACGGCGACTACGTCAGCGGCCCGCGGGTGGTCGACGCCGGCGTGAAGGCGCGCATGAAGGAAGTGCTCGCCGACATCCAGGACGGCACCTTCGCGCGCAACTGGACGGCCGAATACGCCGCCGGCCTGCCGAACTACAACCGGCTCAAGCAGGCCGACCTCGCGCATCCGATCGAGCAGGTCGGCGCGAAGCTGCGGGCACAGATGCCGTGGCTGCAGCCAAGCGCACCGAGGACCGTCGTCGAGCCGCTGAAGAAAGCCGGTTGAATCCCCGCGGGTCGGCCGGCGCTTCGCCGGCGACCCGAATGACTTGTCCCGACATCACGAGGTTTGCCATGAAACGCTTCCACATCGCCCTGGCCGTTGCCGACCTGGACGCCTCCGTCGCCGATTACAGCGCCCGCCTGGGCCAGCCGCCGCACGCGCTGGTTCCCGGCAGCTACGCCCTGTGGCGTACCGACCAGCTCAACTTCTCGATCAGCCGCGAACCCGCGCACGCCGGACAGTTGCGCCACGTGGGTTTCGAGGACGACGACGCGCGCGGCTTCACCTGCGAGGCCGACGTCAACGGCATCGCGTGGGAGAACTTCTCCGCCGTGGCGCAGGAGCTGCGGATCATCTCGACCTACGGCGTGCCCGTGCACCAGGGCGCCGCGGAAGAACTGATCCGCAACTGAGCCGCACCTCTTCGACCCGCCGGCCCGACCGGCACCGCCAGGAGTCATCGTGACCACCTCTTCCCCACCCGCCAGCGCGGCCGTCGCCGTCGCCCATCCCTCACCCATCGCGGTGCCGGCCAGCGGCGCCGAGGCGATCGTGCAGGTGCTCGCCGACGAGGGCGTGGAGGTGATCTTCGGCTACTCCGGCGGCGCGATCCTGCCGGTGTACGACGCGGTGTTCCGCCACAACGCCTTGCACCCCCGCGAAGACGGCGGCGAGTCGATGCCGCTGGTGGTGCCGGCCAACGAGCAGGGCGCCGGGTTCATGGCGGCCGGCTACGCGCGCGCCTCGGGCAAGGTCGGCGTGGCCATCGTCACCTCCGGCCCGGGTGCGACCAACATGGTCACGCCGGTGCGCGACTCGATGGCCGACTCGATCCCGCTGGTGGTGATCTGCGGCCAGGTCGGCACCGCCTCGATCGGCAGCGACGCGTTCCAGGAGGCGCCGGTCAGCAACATCATGGGCGCCTGCGCCAAGCACGTGTTCCTGGTCACCGATGCGGCGCAGCTGGAGGCGACCGTGCGCACCGCGTTCACCCTGGCGCGCAGCGGCCGCCCCGGCCCGGTGGTGGTGGACGTGCCCAAGGACGTGCAGAACGCCGCGATCGACTGGCACGGCAGCGGCGAACTGCTGCTCGGCGGCTATCGCTCGCGGCTGCGCACGGTGGAGCAGGCCAGCCTCTCCGACACGGACTGCGCGGCGTTCTTTGCCGCGCTGGCGCAGGCGCGGCGACCGCTGATCTACGCCGGCGGCGGCGTGATCGCGGCGGAGGCCAGCACGGCGCTGCGCGACTTCGTCGACGCCTTCGGGCTGCCGGTCACCACCACCTTGATGGGCCTGGGCGCGTTCGACACCGCCGACCCGCGCGCGCTGCACATGCTCGGCATGCACGGCACCGCCTATGCGAACTACGCGGTGGAAGACTGCGACTTCGTGCTGGCGTTGGGCGCGCGCTTCGACGATCGCGTGGCCGGCGTGCCGGACAGGTTCGCGCCGGGCGCGAAGTTCATCGCGCAGATCGACATCGACCCGGCCGAGATCGGCAAGGTCAAGCGCGTGGACTGGCACCACGTCGGCCCGCTCACGCGCGCGCTGGAACGGCTCACCGCGTACGGCCGCGCGCACGCCATCGCGCCGCAGCTCTCCGCGTGGCATGCGCACGTGGCCGGGCTCAAGCGCACGCACGCCATGGACTACGACCGCGCCAGCGCGCTGATCCAGCCATACGCGGTGATCGAGGCGCTCAACCGCCACACGCAGGGCCGCGCAATCATCAGCACCGGCGTCGGCCAGCACCAGATGTGGGCGGCGCAGTACTTCGATTTCCGCGCGCCACGGCATTGGCTCACCTCCGGCTCGATGGGCACGATGGGCTTCGGCCTGCCCGCGGCGATCGGCGCGCAGTTCGCGCACCCGGGCAAGCTCGTGATCGACATCGACGGCGACGCCAGCATCCGCATGAACATCGGCGAGCTGGAAACCGTCACCACCTACGGCCTGCCGCTGAAGGTCGTGGTGCTCAACAACAGCGGCGACGGCATGGTGCGGCAGTGGCAGCGGCTGTATTTCAAGGGTCGCTTTGCCGGCTCCGACAAGAGCCTGCACAAGAAGGATTTCGTGCTCGCCGCGCAGGCCGACGGATTCGCCTGGGCGCGACGACTCGACCAGCCGGCTGCGCTGGAGGCGACCGTCGCCGATTTCCTCGCCTTCGCCGGCCCGGCCTTCCTCGAAGTGGTGATCGACCCGGACGCCGGCGTGTACCCGATGGTCGGCCCCGGCGCCAGCTACGCGCAGATGATCACCGGCGATTTCATCGCCTCGCGCAAGGCGGCAGCCGTGGACGAAGGCGCGACGTCGCACATGTTCTGAGCTTTTGATTTTCCCTTCTCCCTCCGGTGACCGCAGGGAAAGGGACCACCCACGGAGCATCGCCATGAACCACACCCTGTCCATCCTGCTGCAGAACGAAGCCGGCGCGCTGGTGCGCGTGGCCGGGCTGTTTGCCGCGCGCGGCTACAACATCGACACGCTGACCGTCGGCCCCACGCACGACCCGTCGGTGTCGCGGCTGGTCCTCACCGTGCAATGCGACGAGGCCGGGCTGGGCCGGATCATGCAGCAGACGCGCAAGCTGGTGGACGTGCTGCAGGTGGCGCACCCGGCCGCCGCGCTCGCCGCGTGAATGCAGCCGCGCCACTGCCGCTCGACGGCGACGACGCCCTGCTCGCGCAGATCCTCGGCGCCCGCGTGCATGACGTGGCGCGCGAATCGGCGCTGGACGAGGCGCCGTTGCTCGGCGCACGGCTTGGCCGGCGCGTACTGCTCAAGCGCGAGGACCAGCAGAGCGTGTTCTCGTTCAAGCTGCGCGGCGCGTACAACCGCATGGTGCAGCTGGATGCGGCACAGCGCGCGCGTGGCGTGATCGCCGCCTCGGCCGGCAACCACGCGCAAGGCGTGGCGCTGGCCGCGGCGAAGCTGGGTATCCGCGCCACCATCGTGATGCCGGTGACCGCGCCGCAGGTGAAGGTGGATGCGGTGCGCCGCTTCGGCGGCGCGATGGTCGAGGTGCTGCTGGCCGGCGACTCCTACAGCGAGGCCCAGGCCGCCGCCGCGCAACTGCAAGCCGAGCGCGCTGCGGTGTTCGTGCATCCGTTCGACGACCCGGCGGTGATCGCCGGCCAGGGCACCATCGCGCTGGAGATCCTGCGCCAGCACCCCGGCCCGCTGCAGGCGGTGTTCGTGCCGGTCGGCGGCGGCGGCCTGCTCGCCGGCGTGGCCGCGTGCATCAAGGCGCTGCGGCCTGCGGTGCAGGTGATCGGCGTGCAGGCGGCGGATTCGGACGCGATGGCGCGCTCGCTGGAGCGCGGCGAGCGCGTGGTGCTGGACGAGGTGGGCCTGTTCGCCGACGGCACCGCGGTGAAGCAGGTCGGCGCGCTGACCTTTGCGCTGTGCCGGCAGCACGTCGATGCCATGCTGCGGGTGGATGCCGACGCGATCTGCGCGGCGATCCGCGACGTCTACCACGACACCCGCAGCGTGCCCGAGCCCGCCGGCGCACTCGCCCTGGCCGGGCTGAAGCAGTACGCCGCCGCGCACCCCGGCGACGACGGCACGCTGGTGGCGATCGTCTCCGGCGCCAACATGAACTTCGACCGCCTGCGCTTCGTCGCCGAGCGCGCCGAGCTGGGCGAGCAGCGCGAGGCGGTGTTCGCGGTGACCATCCCGGAGGAGCGCGGCAGCTTCCGCCGCTTCTGCGCCACGCTGGGCCGGCACCAGATCACCGAGTTCAACTACCGCATCGGCGACACGCACAGCGCACACATCTTCGTCGGCGTGCAGATCGCCAGCCGCGCCGAACGCGAGGCGCTGGTCGCCGCCTTCCATGCGCAGGCCTTCGCCGTGCTCGACCTCACCGACGACGAACTGGCCAAGCTGCACCTGCGCCACATGGTCGGCGGCCGCTCGCCGCTGGCCCGCGACGAACTGCTGTACCGCTTCGAATTCCCCGAACGCCCCGGCGCCCTGGTGCACTTCCTCGACCAGCTGCACCCGGACTGGAACATCAGCCTGTTCCACTACCGCAACCACGGCGCCGACCACGGCCGCATCCTGGTCGGCCTGCAGGTGCCGGCCGCCGAACACGCCCTGTTCGCGCGGTTCCTCGCCACGCTCGGCTACCCGCACGTGGACGACAGCGCGCACCCGGCCTACCGCTTGCTGCTGCGCACGTGAGCGGGAAGCGTCCTGCGGACGGCCGAAGGATGGGCGGCTAGAACAGGTCGATGCTGCCCGCGGCGAGGCCACGGCCGAGTGCGCCGCAGGCGCCGAGTTCCTCGTAGCCGCGCACGCCGTCGCGGCCGTGCTGCTTGACGAAATACAGCGCCTGGTCGGCGCGGTCGAGCGCCACGGCGGGGTAGTCGTGCGCGCCGATGCGCGAGTAGCCGATGCTGATGGTGACGTGACCGACCAGCGGGAAGGCGAAGTGGGCGACGTGCGCGCGGAAGCGTTCCAGCACGCCGTGCACGGTGACCTCGTCGGTGGCGCTGAACAGGGCCACGAACTCCTCGCCGCCGAAGCGGAACAGCACGTCGCCGCGACGGAAGCAGGCGCGCATCTGCTGTGCCAGCAGCAGGATCACCTCGTCGCCGTAGACGTGGCCGAAATTGTCGTTGATGTGCTTGAAATGGTCGATGTCCACGATCGCCAGCCACACCTGCGCCGCCTCGCCGGCCGGCGCCGCGCGCTGCTCCTGCGCGGGCGGAACGGCATGCGGATACGGCCGCAGCGGCGTATCGCGCAGTTGCAGCATCCGCTGCAGCTGGCGCTCCAGGCTGCGCCGGTTGTACAGGCCGGTCAGCTTGTCGTGCTCGCTCTCGTGCAGCAGCGCGGTGTAGTTGGCGTAGATGCGCGCGAAGCCGTCGATCAGCGACCGGCTGCGCAGCGGCGCCAGCGCGCTGTCCAGTTGCAGCGCACCGATCGCATGCCCTTCACGCACGATCGGCACCAGCTGGCGATGCAGGCCGTTGCGGGTTTCGGTCTGCGCCTGCATGTCCTGCAGGCAGCGATGGATCGGGCCCAGCGCCGCACCCAGGCATTCCGGTTCCAGCGGATGCACCTGGTACGCGCCGACGCTGTCGGGCGAGCAGCACACCACGCTTTCCAGCGCGCTGTCCTCGGGGAAGCACTTGGCCAGGGTCACGCGGCGCGCACCGGTCAGTTCGGCCAGGGTCAGCACCAGGCTGTGGTCCAGCGCGTCGAGATCGCGGTGATGGGTGAGCGCCGCCAGCGAATCGAGCACGCGCCATTCGTCGGGCGCCTCGACGGTCGCCGGCCGCGCCGTCAGCACCTCGCTGCACGGGTCGGCCAGCTCCAGGCTGTCTTCCTCGATGAATTCGTGCTCGATCACGGACACTCCCGGCGCCACGCGCCCGGACTCGGTTGCGGGGACCCGACTGGGCCCTCCAGTGTCGGTATCGGCCCCGCGGGGGCAGTCTTTAGCGCGGGATCAGGCCATCCCGCCGTTTACCCCGATCACCTGGCCGTTGATGTAGCCGGCCGCCTCCGAGCACAGGAACGCCACCAGTGCCGCCACTTCCTCCGGCGTGCCGGCGCGCTGGGCCGGCACCAGCTCGCGGATGCGTTCGGGCGGGAACGCGGCGTCGGCCATGCGCCCCTCGATCACGCCAGGCGCGACCACGTTGACGGTGATCCCGCGCGAGGCCATTTCGCGCGCCAGCGATTTGCTGGCGCCATGCAGCGCGGCCTTGGCGGCGGCGTAGTTGGTCTGCCCGCGGTTGCCCAGCAGCGCCGCGACCGAGCTGATCGACACGATGCGGCCGAAGCGCGCGCGCGCCATCGGCAGCAGCAGCGGCTGGGTGACATTGAAGAAGCCGTGCAGGCTCACGTCGATCACCCGGTGCCATTGCTCGGAGCTCATCCCGGCCATCGGCGCGTCGTCGTGGATGCCGGCGTTGTTGACCACCGCATGGATGCAGCCCTCGCCGAGCAGCACGTCCAGCGCCGCGCGGGTGACCTCGGCGTCGCTCACGTCGAAGGCGGTGGCCTGCGCACTGCCGCCGCCGGCGACGATTTCGCCGACCACCGCCTCGGCGCGATGCAGGCTGCGGTTCGCGTGCACGATCACGTGGTAGCCGCCGCCGGCCAGTGCCTGGGCGATGGCGCCGCCAAGCTCGCCGCTGCCACCGGTGACCAGGGCGCGTCGCAGGGAGGTGGGAGTGGGCATGGGCGACCTCGAATCAGGATTGGGGGTGGATCACCGCGGCGCGGCCGCGGCACAGCAGGCGGCCTTGGTGCTCGACGCGGAACGCATACTGGGCGCCGCCGTCGTCGGCGTACAGACATTCGGCATGGACGTCCAGACGGCCATCCAGATGGTCGACATGTTCCGCGAACAAGTCCACCTCGCGCAGGCTGACCAGCCGGCCGGGGCGCACCGTTTCATGGCCCCGCTCGCGCGCCAGCAATGCGCCATGCACGGCCATCGCCTGTGCACCGTACTCGGCCAGGTGCACCGCGTGCAGGCCGTGCCCGCCGCGCAGCGGGTTGTCCAGGCGCGCGTGGCCGGCGCTGATGGCGTGGATGCCGCGCTCGTCCCACGCGAGTACCGCATCGAGCAGGCACATGCGGCCGGCGTGCGGGATGAGGTGGGCCCAGTCAGTCTTGTCGAGCATGCGGCGCCATCAGGATCGACAGGCAGAAGTGGAACGCCACGCCCAGGCTCACCGTGAGCCCGATCGCGCGCAACACCGGAATCGTCGCCCACGCCAGCATGCCGAACACCAGCAGCGCGGACAGCACGCAGACCAGGGTGGCGTGCAAGGTGCGCCGCTGCTCGGCCGGGTCGCCGGTGTCGCGCTCGAAGAACAGCGCGTAATGCAGGCCCAGGCCGCCGGCGAGGATCAGCGCGACCAGGTGGAACAGCGAGATCTCGATGCCGGCCACGCGCTCGACCGCGAGCACCAGGAAGGTTGCCAGCGTCATCGGCGCCAGCACGTGCCAGGCGCGGCGCGCGCTGCGCAGGGCGACCGAGATCGTCACCACCAGCAGCAGTCCGGCCGCCAGCAGCGCCTGCAGGATGCGCGTGCGATAGGCGGCCACCAGCGATTCGGAGGCGGCCTTGAGATCAAGCAGATGCACCGCGCCGCCGCGGTCCGCGCCGAGCGTCTGCAGCGCGGCGACGTCATGCACGCCGCTGACCGTGGCCAGGCCCAGCCAGTGGCCATCGCGCTGCACCAGCATCGCGGCCAGGCGCTGGCCCAGCGGCGTCTGCGCGTAGCGCTCGGGCGTCAGCGGCGGCAGCGCGCGTGCGGTTTCCACGTCATCGACGAACGGCTGGAACAGGTCGGCGCGGAACGGCATGCCCTGCAGCGCCCCGGCCAGCGCATGTTCGAGCATGGCGCGATCGGGCAACTTCTGCTGCCGCGCGCGTTGCTGCGCCACCGTGGGCAGGTAGCGCGAGGGCAACTCGATCGCGTCGACTGCGTGCCGCTCCACCAGCGCATCGGCCTGCGGTTGCAGCGATTGCGACAGCGCCAGCACGCCCTGCTCGGTGGGTGCCTGCAGCAACAGCAGGTAACGCACGTCCGGCGCACCCAGCGCTTGGCGCAGACGCGCATCGTGCTGCAACAACGCGCTCGGCACCGGCGTCAGTGCAGCGAGGTTGTTCTGCCAGAACGGGCCCGGCGCCAGCGCCAGCATCGCAGCGATCGCCAGCGCCACCAGCAGCGGAATCCAGCGCGGGCGCGGCAGCCGGTCGAGCCAGCCGCGAGCACGGATCAACCAGCCCATCGCGGCCACGTCGCGCACGCGCCGCGGCAACAGATGCGGCAGCAGGTAGCGCGTGCTCAGGCCCGCCACCAGCAACCCCACGATGGTGAATACCGCCAACTGCTGCAGCCCGGCCACGCCGGAGGCGTAGAACGCCAGGTAGGCGATGCAGGCCGAGGCGATCGCGGTGAGCAGCAGCGGCCACAGGTCGCGCACGCTCTGCAACGCGTCCTCGCCGGCGCGGCGGTGGCTGAGCACGCGGATCGGGTATTCCTGCGCCACGCCGAGCAAGGTGAAGCCGAACGCCAGGGTGATGCCGTGCACTTCGCTGAACACGAGGGTGAGCGCGGCGATGCCGGCCAGTGCAGCGCTGGCGATCGGCAGCGCGGACAGCAGCAGCGAGCTCACGCTGCGATAGGCCAGCAGCAGCAGCGCGATGAACCCCACGGTGGAGATGCGCCCGATCCAGTCGGCCTGGTGCCGCGTCTGCGCGCCGATCACCACGCTGAAGTAGCCCGGACCGCTCAGTTCCAGCCGCGCGTCGGCACTGCCGGGCAACGCGTGGAACGCCTCGCGGATGCCGTCGATCGCCTGCTGCTGCGCGCCGGGGTCGAAGCCGGCGGCCACGGTCTGCACCAGCAGCAACGCTTCGTGCTGCGGGGTGAACCACACGCCGTCGCGCAGCTGGGGCGATTTCGCCGGCGCCCAGCGCTCGGCCAGTTTCAGCGTCTCCAGCGTGGGATCGCGCGGCAGCAGGTTCTTCAGCAGGCTGGCGGCCGGCGAGGAGAGGTCGTCCAGCCGCTGCTGCAACTGATCGGCGAGATAGGCCTCGTCCAGCGGCTGCGTGTCCAGCGTGGGCGAGAGCAGGTAGCGATACGGCAGCAACCGGGGATCGAGCGACGCGAGGTCGAAGCTACCGTTGAGCACCTGGCTGTAGCGCGCGTCCTTTTTCAGGACGGCAGCGAGGCCCTGGCTCAAGCCGGCCAGTTGCCCGTCGGAAGCGCCGGAGATCGACAGCAGCAGCAGGCGCGAACCCGGCCCCTCGCCCACCTGCTCCATCAGCAGGCGCTGGTCCGGCGTGGTCGGCGCGGGCATGAAGCTGCGCAGGTCGCTGCTGACGTGCAGGCGTTGGCTCACGATCCAGCCGAGTCCGGCCAGCGCCAGCAGCCAGGTGACCAGCAGCGTGGCGCGGGCGCCGCGGTGCATGTTCAGGGCGAACCCGTGCACAGCGCCTGCAGCTCGGCGCGGGTCGGTTCGGCCGGCATCTTTTCGGCGAGCGGACCAAGCAGGTCGACCGCCAGGTCGCCGTCGGCCTCCTGCATGTGCATGCAGCGCGACTGGTCGCCCACGCCGTCGATGCGGATGCGCGCGACCGTCTTCGCCACGTGGGCGTCGCGCGGCACCAGGGTCAGCGTCCACGCGCCGGCGGCATCGCCTTCGCGCTGGATCTCGAACGCCTGCTCCAAGCGGGCAGCATCACCGCCGAGCAAGGCAACGAAGCTGTCCAGCAGCACCTGCAGCTGCGGCGCACGCTTGAGCGAAAAGTGCCGCGCCGGCTTGCCGTCGCGCTGCTGGGTCACTTCGCCGTCGGCGATCGTGGCGGTCTCCGCGCGAGGGTGCTCGACGCGCCGCTGCAGGCGGTCGTCGCCCAGCCAGGACAGTTGCCCGGAGACCACCAGCGGGCGATCCAGCATCTTGAGGAAACGCGCCTCGGCGAACGCGGTGTGCGCCGGTGCCGGCTGGCGCAGGCCGGCGATCACGGCCTGGGTTGAGGTGGCCGCGACCGCCGGTTCAGACGCCCACGCGGTGACCGCCCAGCACGGCAGCAGCAGGTTCAGCAGCAGGCGGGTCTTGCCAGAAATCATAGAAGTTGAACCAGTTGTAGGGAGCGACGCGGATGTAGTGCTCCAGCCGTTGCGCGTAGCGCTCGAGCAGGGCGTCCAGCGCCGGTCCCCGATCATGCCGGGGAATCTCCACTCGTTCGCTGAACGGCTCGAACACCAGCCGGTAGCGATTGCCGCCGAGGTAAAGCCCGAAGCACAGTACCACCGGCACCTTGAGCGTATGCGCCAGCAACCACGGGCTGACCGGGAACGGCGCCGGCGAGCCCAGCAGGTCGACACGGCGCAGCACCTCGTGGCCGCGGCCGCGGTCGGCCAGCATCGCCACCAGCGCGCCGTGCTGGCAGGCTTCGGCCATGGCCAGCGCGATCGAGGTGCCATCCTGCGCGGCGTCGATCACGCAGGCGCCCACCTCCGGCGCCAGCGCCTCCAGCAGCTCGGTCATCGCCGGGGTCTTCCGCTTGTCCAGCACCACCCGCAGCGGCAGCTCGGGCCGGCGCGCGCCGATCGCGCGCAGCGCCTCGAAGCTGCCCTGGTGCGAACCCAGCAGCAACACGCCGCGGCCCAGCGCAGCGCGCTGTTCCAGCAGGTCCAGGCCTTGCGTCTCGAACTGGAACGGCTGCTCGCCGCGGGCGAGCAGGAAGATCCGGTCCATGATCGTGGCGGCGAAACAGTGGATGTGCTTCAGCACCTGCCATGGCGTGGCCGGGCGACCGAACACGCGCTGCAGGTAGCGCGCCGAAGCCCGGCGCTCCGGCCCGCGGCGGCAGTAGAAGTACAGCGTGATCGGATACAGGCAGCAGCGACCCAGCCGGCGCCCGCCATGCAGGGCAATCGCGCGGATCAGCCACAGCGCGAAGCGGCCGCCGCCCTCGGGCCGGCTCTGCCAGTGTTCGCTGTCGCTCATGCCTCGCCCTCGATGACGCCACGCGCCAGCAGCATGCCGTCGCGCTCGATGCGGAAACGGACCCGCGAAGCCGATGCCGCGACGGGCATCAGTTCCAGCCGGGCCGCTTCGCCGGGCCGCAGCGGCGCCACGAATTTCGCCTCCGGCACGCGCACCAGCCGCTGGCCGCGCCACGCGCGCAGCGCCAGCGCCAGCTGCTCCAGCAGCAACACGCCGGGCACCAGCGGCTGTCCCGGGAAGTGACCGGGCAAGGCCGGATGATCGGCCGCGAACTGCAACGCCTGTGCGTACCCGCTCATGGCGAGACGCCGCCGTTGCCGTGCAGCAGCTGCGGCCAGCGCAGGGCCAGTTTCAGCAGCATGTCGTGCAGGCCGGGGTGGCTGAGATGGCGCAGGCGCCAGCGCCGCCAGGCGTACTCCAGCAGGAACGCCGCGCCCAGCAGCAGGTAGCAGCCCACGTGCAGCCATGCCGAGGCCCAACGCTCGGGCACCGACCACGCCGACGTCACACCGAGGCGCGGCAGCAGCCCGTCGCGTGCGGCGAACAGCAGCAGGCCGGTCAACAGCAGCGCCTGCGCCGCCAGCAGCACGGTCCAGAACCAGGTGATCTGCCGCGCATAGCGCGCCACGCCGGGCTCGCGCAGCCGCTCGGCACCCTCGATCGCCACCACGAAACGCGCCACCAGCGGCTCGCCGCCGAGCAGGCTGCGGCCAAACCAGCATGCCAGCGCCACGTTGATCAGGATCGGCACCGCCTCCAGCAGCAGGTCGGCCAGCCCGAGCCGCGAGGCCAGCCACACGCCGGCCAGCATCAGCAGCCACAGCAACCACGGCAGCGGTCGGCGCGACTGCAGCCGCGGCAGCATCAGCACGCTGGCCAGCACCGCCAGCGCCAGCAGCGCGAAGATCGGCCGATGGGTGACCACCCCGGCGATGGCGAACACCGGATAGGCGAGCAGCAACCACACGGCGTGGCGCCGCGAGGTCGGAACATGGGGGGATACGGCGGATTTCATGCGCGATTCCGCGACGACTCGGTCGGCACCGGTAGCTTGCCACGCGTGGCGCACGGTGGCGTGACGAAGGCGGAAAGCGCGGCGCCATGCGGCGCCAAGGCGTCCATGACCAGCCCGCACGACCGCTCCATCCCGCACCGACCGTTCAGGCGCGGTGCTGCTCGACGTGGCTCGACAGATTGCGCAGGCTGGCGAAGATCTGACGGTTTTCCGGGTTGTCCGAGCGCAGCTGGAAGCCGTAGCGCTTGGAGACGGCCAGGGCGATCTCCAGTGCATCGATGGAGTCGAGCCCCAGTTCGCCCCCGAACAGCGGTGCATCGGGGTCGATCTGCTCGGCATTGACGTCCTCGAGGTTGAGGCATTCCACCACCAGGGTGGCCAACTCGTGCTGCGCCTCTGTCTGTTCCGCCATGCTCGATTCCGTACGCCAGATGCATTGCCTCCCCCCGGTGGCAGTGGGCGCAGAGTGTAACATAGCGGCCTTGTCGTTCCGGTTGGCCAGCATGATCCAGGGATGTGAAAACCCGCAGGTGGAAGCTCGGGCGCGGCGGGCGCCGCAGGTGTCCTATCGCATGGCGGAGGTCGCCACCCTGCTGGAGGCGCCGGGCACGCTGGCGGTGCTCGGTTTCGACCCGGCCGTACCCTCCGGTGACGATCCGCGCCACCTGCAGGTGGCGCTGGCCAGCACCGATGCCCCCGCGCCGCTGGAACTGTGGCAGGTGGACGCGCCGGTGCGCTGCGGCATGGAAGGCGCGTTGCGCTGGTCGACCGGCGGCGGCTGGCTGTTCGCCGCGGTCGAACTGGACGAACGCGAACACGGCGGTGCCCGCGCCACCGCAAAGCAGGCCTACGACTTGCTGCACCGGTTCGTCGCCGGCCGCGACGCACGGCACGTCCTGCGGGTGTGGAACTACATCGGCGCGATCAACGACGGCGAAGGCGATGCGGAACGCTACAAGCGCTTCTGCGAAGGCCGCGCCGCCGGCATGGGCGATTTCTTCGCCGAAGGTTTCCCCGCCGCCACCGCGATCGGCCACCTCGCGGCGGAACACCGCCTGCAGGTCTACCTGCTGGCCGGCGAGCAGGCCGGCCACCGGGTCGAGAACCCGCGCCAGGTCAGCGCATGGCGCTACCCGCGGCAATACGGCCCCACCCCGCCCAGCTTTGCGCGGGCGATGCTCCTGCCGGCCCGCGACACGCTGGCCATTTC
Organism: Rhodanobacter sp. UC4437_H4; assembly: GCF_052978425.1. Classification (NCBI taxonomy): domain Bacteria; kingdom Pseudomonadati; phylum Pseudomonadota; class Gammaproteobacteria; order Lysobacterales; family Rhodanobacteraceae; genus Rhodanobacter; species Rhodanobacter sp. UC4437_H4. The sequence continues at coordinate 2,614,773 of NZ_CM129673.1, read as the reverse complement.
CGGCACCGCCGCGGTCGTGGGCCATGCCTCGGCCCACCACGACAACCTCGATGCGCAGCTGGAGGAAACCCTGACCAACCTGGACGCGCTGCTGGCCAGCGCCGACATGCGCGCCGGCTTCGACACGCATTCACCGCTCAAGGTCTACCTGCGCCACGACGGCGACGCGCCGCGCGTGCGCGACGCGCTCCGGCAGCGCCTGCCGGGCGTACCCCTGCTGCTGCTGCACGGCGACATCTGTCGCCGCGAACTGCTGGTCGAGATCGACGGCTGGCGCTACGTTTAGCGATGCGCCGGTTTCATCGGGAGTCCTTCGCCGATGGCTCCAGCGAATCCAGCAGCTCGATCATCTGGGAACGAACGTAGGGATTGGACGTTTTCCCGTGATCCGCAGCTTGCTGGTTCCGTACCGGCGACCGCATGAGCAATTTGCCGGTAGCGGCCTGGAATACCGAGATCACGGCCCTGTAACCGACCGTCGGCGCAAAGGACTCGCTGGACTGCTTGTACGAAGACGCCGAATAGCCAGGCGCCACCGAGGGGCGGTAGTCGATGGCCACCCGGTACGGCAAGGCGATCTCCGCGGCGCGCGACGCGGTGGCGGTGAACGCCGGATCATCGGAGTCCACGTTGTGGACGGTCACGTCGTGATCGCGAGCCCAGGCGAAAACCGCGTTGCCGACGTTGACGCAATTGACGCTGTCGCTGGTGCATGCCACGTAAAGCGAGAAGCGCGGGGTGTCGTCTGCGGCGAACAGTTGCAGCGATTGCAGTTGTCGTTGCTGGGCGCCACTTGTCGTCGAGCCGGCGCCAGCGCAACCGTAGAGCGCAATCGACGAAACCACGATCAAGCCATTCAGCCATTTCTGCATCACAGTCCTCCTTCCTTGCCGAGTGTCACGGTCGGAACACGCACGGGGCTCGTCGCGGGCGCGCAGATCGCGTGGCGCGAAAACAGCGCGAGCGGCCCTTCAGCTTTCGCTCCTCACTTCTGTTTCACCGGTCGCCGCCAGCCCTCGAACGTCTGCTGTCGGGCGCGCGCCAGAGTCAGCTGGCCTTCCGGCGCGTCGCGGGTGATCACCGAGCCGGCGCCGAGGGTGGCTTGCGCGCCGATGCTCACCGGGGCGACCAGGGCGCAGTTGGAGCCGATGAAGGCGCCGTCGCCGATGCGGGTAACGAACTTGTTCACGCCGTCGTAATTGCAGGTGATGGTGCCGGCGCCGATATTGACGCCACGGCCGACCACGGTGTCGCCGAGGTAGGTGAGGTGGTTGGCCTTGCTGCCTTCGCCGATGCGGGTTTTCTTGGTCTCGACGAAGTTGCCCACGTGCACGCCGGCGTCCAGCTCGGTGCCCGGACGCAGCCGCGCGAACGGGCCGATCGTGCACGGGCCGTGAGTGACCACGCCGTCGAGATCGCAGTGCGGATGCAGCACGGTGCCGGCGGCCAGTTGCACGTCCTTCAGGCGAGTGAAGGCGCCGATGCGCACGTCGTCGCCGAGCACCACGCGCCCTTCCAGGATCACGTCGATGTCGAGCTCGACGTCGCGGCCGGCCTCGACCGTGCCGCGCACTTCCACGCGCAGCGGATCGGCCATGCGCACGCCATCGCGAAGCAACGCGTGCGCGGCGCGGCGACGCCAGGCGGCTTCCAGCTCGGCCAGTTGCACGGGATCGTTGGCACCGGCGGCTTCCACCGGGTCGGCGCACTCGACACTGAGTGCGCCGCGGCCCTCGGCAGCAGCCATCGCGAAGATGTCCGTGAGGTAGTACTCGCCTTGCGCGTTGTCGCGATCGAGTTGCTTGAGCCAGCCGCGCAAGGCCAGCGCGTCGGCCAGCAGGATGCCTGTGTTGACCAGGTTGACCGCGCGCTGGCCGGCGTCGGCGTCCTTCTCCTCGACCACCTCGCGCACGTGGCCGTTGCCGTCGCACAGCACGCGCCCGTAGCCGGTCGGATCGGCCAGCCGCGTGGTGAGCAGGCTGAAGCCGCCTTCGGCGTCCAGCAGCTGGCGCAGCGTTTCCGCGCGGGTCAGCGGCACGTCGCCGTACAGCACCAGTACGCGTGCCGCGCGCGGCACGCCGGCGATCGCCTGCTCCACCGCGTGACCGGTGCCGAGCCGCTCGGCCTGCAACACCCAATGCAGGGCCTGCCCCGGCTCTGATCCGGGATCGTCCTGCCCGGCAAACGCCGCGCGTACCTGCTCGCCACAATGCCCGTAGACGACGTGGATGGCGGCTGGCTGCAAGGTTCGCGCGGTGGCGAGCACGTGCGCCAGCAGCGGCTTGCCGGCCAGCGGCATCAGCACCTTGGCGCGATTGGATTTCATCCGCGTGCCGGCACCGGCCGCCAGGATGATCACGTGCAGCGGCGTTGTTTCCATCGGTTGCGACCCCGTTCCGAACGAAGCAAAAGCATAGCAGCCGATGCCGCCGGTCCGGTGCGGCCGAGCCCTCGCCGCGGCTTGCGAAGGCGCATACAAAAGCGCAACGATCGCCGTGACAGACTGGCGCCGACAAGCAGCAAACAGACGAGGTGCAGCATGACGCGCATGACCGGAATCCATCCGTGCAGTTTCGTGGCCCTGCTTGCCCTGGCCACGGCCGGCGGGCTGGCACCCGCGATGGCCGCGGCCGCGCCGCCGCCGACGATCGCCGTGGGCGAGCCCGTTCCCGGCGCGCGGGTCACCGTGAATTACGTCAATCCGGAGGAGTTCAGCGAGGCCCGGCAATACGGCCTGCAGGACCGCTTCAACGGGAGGAGCTACCTGGAGCCGCTGAAGGCCCATCTGATCAAGCGCGCCACGAAGATGCTGCCGGCCGGCGATCGCCTGGAGGTCAACATCACCGACATCAAGCTCGCCGGCGGTTACGAGCCCTGGCACGGCCCGCAGTTGAGGTACGTGCGCTTCATGAAGGACGTCTATCCGCCGCGCATCGATCTCGACTTCAAACTGACCGACAGCAACGGCAAGGTGGTGCGCGAAGGTTCGCGCAAGCTGCGCAACCTGGGCTACCTGCAGAGTGGCGCCGCGCGCGTGGGCGATACCGATCCGCTGCGCTACGACAAGGCACTGATCGACAGCTGGCTGCGCCGCGGGCCGGAAAACCTCTAGCGGCAGGAATCCGGCCGCGGGGCCTCAGTGCTTGAGGTTCTTGCGCAGCCGCTCCAGCGCCTGCAACTGGGCCATCGCCTGGGTGAGCCGGGTCTGTGCCTCGGCCAGTTCGATCGCGTCGGTGCGGTTGGCCAGCGCGTCGCGCGCTTCCTTCATCGCCTGCTGCGCGGATACCTCATCCAGGTCCGCCGCCCGTGCGGCAGTATCGGCCAGCACGGTGACCACCTGCGGCTGCACTTCGAGGATGCCGCCGGAAACATAGAACTGCTGACGCTCGCCGCCTTCCAGCAATACGTCGACATGGCCGGGCTTGAGTCGGGTGATCAGCGGCGCGTGGCGCGGCGTGATACCCAGCTCGCCCTGGTCACCGGTCGCCACGACCATGGTCGCCTCGCCGGAAAAAATCTCGGCTTCGGCGCTGACGATGTCGACTCGGATGGTTGTCATGGGATTTCTCGCTTTGCTCGAAGGGAATGGAGAATAGGGAATGGGGAATAGTGAAAGCGGGCAGGTCGCGGCAATTCCGATTCCCTATTCCCTATTTACTATTCCCGAAAGCCGCCTCAGGCGGCTTTCTTGGCCCCCATCTCCTCACCCTTCTTGATCGCCTCGTCGATGCCGCCGACCATGTAGAACGCCTGCTCCGGCAGGTGGTCCACGTCGCCGTCGACGATCATCTTGAAGCCACGGATGGTTTCGGCCAGCGACACGTACTTGCCGGGCGAGCCGGTGAACACTTCGGCCACGTGGAACGGCTGCGAGAAGAAGCGCTCGCACTTGCGCGCGCGGTACACGGCCTGCTTGTCCTCTTCGGACAGCTCGTCCATGCCCAGGATCGCGATGATGTCCTTCAGCTCCTTGTAGCGCTGCAGCGTACCCTGCACGCGGCGGGCCACGTCGTAGTGCTCGGCGCCGACCACGTTCGGATCGAGCTGACGGCTGGTCGAGTCGAGCGGGTCCACCGCCGGGTAGATGCCGCGCGAGGCGATGTCGCGCGACAGCGTCACGGTGGAGTCCAGATGCGCGAAGGTGGTCGCCGGCGACGGATCGGTCAAGTCATCGGCGGGCACGTAGACGGCCTGGATCGAGGTGATCGAGCCGGTCTTGGTCGAGGTGATGCGCTCCTGCAGCACGCCCATTTCCTCGGCCAGCGTCGGCTGGTAGCCCACCGCCGACGGCATGCGGCCGAGCAGCGCGGACACTTCGGTACCGGCCAGGGTGTAGCGGTAGATGTTGTCGACGAAGAACAGCACGTCCTTGCCCTTGCCGCTCTCGTCCTTCTCGTCGCGGAAGTACTCGGCCATGGTCAGGCCGGTCAGCGCCACGCGCAGACGGTTGCCCGGCGGCTCGTTCATCTGGCCGTAGACCATCGCCACTTTCGACTCGGGCAGGTTGTCGATTTTGACGACGCCCGCGTCCTGCATCTCGTGGTAGAAGTCGTTGCCTTCGCGGGTGCGCTCGCCGACGCCGGCGAACACCGACAGGCCGGCGTGCTGGGTGGCGATGTTGTTGATCAGCTCCAGCATGTTCACCGTCTTGCCCACGCCGGCGCCGCCGAACAGGCCAACCTTGCCGCCCTTGGCGAACGGGCAGACCAGGTCGATCACCTTGATGCCGGTTTCCAGCAGGTCGTTCGACGCGGCCTGCTCGTCGTAGCTCGGCGCCTCGCGGTGGATCACCCAGTGATCCTTCGCCTCGATCGGGCCGACCTCGTCGATCGGATTGCCCAGCACGTCCATGATCCGGCCCAGGGTGGCCTTGCCGACCGGCACCTTGATGCCTTCGCCGGTGTTGCGTGCCATGAGGCCGCGCTTCAGGCCCTCGGTGGAACCCAGCGCGATCGCGCGCACGATGCCGTCGCCGAGCTGCTGCTGCACTTCCAGCGTGATGTCGGTGCCGTCGATCTTGAGTGCGTCGTACACCTGCGGCACCTGGTCACGCGCGAACTCCACGTCGACGACCGCGCCGATGATCTGAACAACTTTGCCCTGGCTCATGCTGATAGCTCCGGATGAATCTCTTGAGGTTTTATCGAAGCGCCGCCGAAGCGTCGCCCTTACTAGGAGTGCGGCCATGGATGGCCGCTTTTTGATCTTGCTCTGCGATCAAGGATGATCGCACCAGTTAAATTGATCGCTCTGGCCAGACTGATCGAACCAGCCCGACCGATCGCACTCATACCGCCGCCGCGCCACCCACGATCTCGGAAATTTCCTGCGTGATCGCCGCCTGGCGTGCCTTGTTGTAGGTCAGCGTCAGCGTGTCGATCACCTTGTTTGCGTTGTCCGACGCGGCCTTCATCGCGACCATGCGGGCGGCGTGCTCGCTGGCCAGATTCTCCAGTGTGGCCTGGTACACCACCGACTCGATGTAGCGGCCCAGCACGTGCTCCAGCACGGTCTGCGCGTCGGGCTCGTAGAGGTAGTCCCAGTCGTGCCCGGCTTCCAGCTTCACGCCCGCATAGGCCGACTCGCCGGCATCCTCATGCGCTTCCAGCTCGGCCGCCACCAGCGGCAGCGGCAGCAGCGCGTCGACGGTCGGCTTCTGCGTCATGGTGTTGACGAAGTCGCTGTAGGCGAGGAACACGCGATCCAGGCCGTTGGCCGCGTAGGCGTCCATCATCACCTTGATCACGCCGACCAGCTGCTCCAGCCGCGGTTTCTCGCCCAGGTGGCTGACCGTGCCGACCAGGTTGACGCCCTTGATGCGGCGGAAGAACGAGATCGCCTTCTGGCCGATCGCCACCACGTCGACCTGCACGCCCTGCTTCTGCCACTCGGCGATCGCCGGCAGCAGGCGGCGGAACAGGTTGGAGTTGAGGCCGCCGCACAGGCCGCGGTCGGTCGACACCACGATGTAGCCGACCCGCGCCACGTTGTCGCGCTCGACCAAAAACGGATGGCTGAAATCCGTGCTGGCCTGCGCCACGTGCGCGATCACCTTGCGCATCAGCCGCGCATACGGGCGCGAGGCGCGCATCAGGTCCTGTGCGCGACGGATCTTGGCCGCCGAGACCATCTCGAGCGCGCGCGTCACCTTGCGCATGTTCTGCGTGCTCTTGATCTTGGTTTTGATTTCGCGTCCGCTGGCCATTTGTCTCGCTCGCTATGCTTGCTCGGGGAATCGAGAATCGGGAATGGGGAATCGCCAGTAGCGGCGAGGCCCGTTGCTTTTCCGATTCCCTATTCCCTACTCCCGATTCCCGGCTCTCTTACCAGCTGCCGGTCTTCTTGTACTCGTCCAGCGAGGCCTTGAAGGTGGCTTCGATGTCGTTGTCCCAGGCGCCGGTGGCGACGATCTTCTTCATCAGTTCCTCGTGGGTCTGATGCATGAAGGCGTGCAGGCCCTTCTCGAACGGCAGCACCTTGTTCACCGGCAGGTCGTCGAGGTAGCCCTTCTCGGCGGCGTAGACCGACAGCGCCAGCTCGGCGATCGACAGCGGCGAATACTGCTTCTGCTTCATCAGCTCGGTGACGCGCTGGCCGCGATCAAGCTGGGCGCGGGTGGCCGGGTCCAGGTCCGAGGCAAACTGCGCGAACGCGGCCAGCTCGCGGAACTGCGCCAGCGCCAGCTTGACGCCACCGGAGAGCTTCTTGACGATCTTGGTCTGCGCCGAACCGCCCACGCGCGACACCGAGATGCCGGCGTTGACGGCCGGGCGGATGCCGGCGTTGAACAGGTCGGTTTCCAGGAAGATCTGGCCGTCGGTGATCGAGATCACGTTGGTCGGCACGAATGCGGAGACGTCGCCGCCCTGGGTCTCGATGATCGGCAGCGCAGTCAGCGAGCCGGTCTCGCCCTTGACCTCGCCGTTGGTGAACTTCTCGACATAGGCCTCGGACACGCGCGAGGCGCGCTCGAGCAGACGCGAGTGGAGATAGAACACGTCGCCCGGATACGCCTCGCGGCCCGGCGGGCGCTTCAGCAGCAGCGAGATCTGGCGATAGGCCACGGCCTGCTTGGACAGATCGTCGTAGACGATCAGGGCATCCTGGCCGCGATCGCGGAAGTACTCGCCCATCGCGCAACCGGAATACGGCGCCACGTACTGCAGCGCGGCCGACTCGGAGGCCGAGGCGACCACCACGATGGTATTGGCCAGGGCGCCGTTCTCTTCCAGCTTGCGCACCACGTTGGCGATCGACGAACGCTTCTGGCCGATCGCCACGTAGATGCATTTGATGCCCGAATCGCGCTGGGCGATGATCGCGTCGATCGCCAGCGCGGTCTTGCCGGTCTGGCGGTCGCCGATGATCAGCTCGCGCTGGCCGCGACCGACCGGGATCATCGCGTCGACCGACTTGTAGCCGGTCTGCAGCGGCTGGTCGACCGACTTGCGCCAGATCACGCCCGGCGCGACCTTCTCGACCGGCGCGGTGAGCTTGGCGTTCAGCGGGCCCTTGCCGTCGATCGGATTGCCCAGCGCATCGACCACGCGGCCGAGCAGCTCCGGGCCGATCGGCACTTCGAGGATGCGGCCGGTGGTCTTGGCGGTGTCGCCCTCGCGCAGGTGCTGGTAGTCGCCCAGCACCACCGCGCCGACGGAGTCGCGCTCGAGGTTCAGCGCCAGCGCAAACGCATTGCCCGGCAGCTCGATCATTTCGCCCTGCATCGCGTCGGCCAGGCCGTGGATGCGCACGATGCCGTCGGACACGCTGATGATCGTGCCCTCGTTGCGTGCCTCGGCGCCGAGCTTGAACTGCTCGATGCGGCTCTTGATCAGTTCGCTGATCTCGGACGGATTCAGTGTGGTGCTGGACATGGTCATCTATCCCGGAAATGAAAAGCTCTTGTTGAACAGTCCGGCCCGGATGGCCGGCCTTGCTCTTCGCGAGATGGATCTCGCGTGAAACCAATCTGTCCGACCATGGAGGGTCGGGTTTTGCTCGTCGCGAAAATGGACTTCGCGTGAAACCAAACTGTCCGGCCCGAACTGCCGGTATTGCCTTTCGCGAAGCTGGCTTCGCGTGAAACTACTGGCTCAATGCGCCAGCCAGCTTGGCCAGCCTGCCGCGCGCGGAGCCGTCGATCACTTCGCTGCCGGTGTCGATCACCGCACCGGCCAGCAGCGAGGCATCGACCTGGGTATCCAGTTCGATCTCGCGCTTGAAGCGGCGCTTCAACGAAGCCTTGAGCTGCTCGGTCTGCGCTGCGTCCAGCGCCATCGCGCTGGTCACCTTGACCAGCAGCTGCGACTCGGATTCGCGCTTGAACGTCTCGTACAGCTCGGCCACCTCCGGCAGCAACGCAAGGCGTCGCTGCTCGGCCATTTCGGCGAGGAACTGGCCGAATGGCGCATCGGCGGCGATGCCGGCCGGCAGATGCAGCGCGACGAGCTGCGCGGGCACCACCCGCGGATCGTTGCCGAGACCGGCCACGCGCGGATCGGCCGCGACCGCGGCGGCGAACGCCAGCGCCTGCGACCACGCGTCCAGCGTGCCGGCGGCATGCGCCACTTCGAACGCGGCGCGGGCGTAGGGACGGGCGAGGGTGATTGCCTGGGCCATCGATCAGATCTCGGCCGCGAGCTGGTCGAGCAAGGCCTTGTGCGTCGACGCATCGACCTCGCGCTGCACGATCCTGCTGGCGCCGGCCACGGCCAGCGCACCGACCTGCTCGCGCAGCTCGTCGCGCGCGCGCTGGGCCATCGAGGCGATGTCGTCCTGCGCCGAAGCCTTCAGGCGGTTGATTTCGCTGACGGCCTCGCCACGGGCCTTTTCGATGATCTGGTTGGCCTGCTGCTGGGCCTTGTCGATGATCTCCGAGGCTTGCAGGCGGGCCTGCTTGATCTCGGCCTGCACCTTGGAGTCGGCAGCCTTCAGGTCGGCGTGCGCGCGCTCGGCCGCATTCAGGCCTTCGGCGATCTTGAGCTGGCGCTCTTCGATGGCCTTGTTGAGATACGGCCAGATGAAGTGCACACAGAACCAGATCAGGATGGCGAACGAAATCATTTCGCCAATCAAGGTCGCGTTGAAATCCATCGCTGCGTTACCTGCAAATACGGGATGAAACGGACACGGGTATCAGATACCCGTGCCGGATACACGGCGACGCCACCACGGCGGCGCGCCGCTGGGAGAATTACTGACCGGCGCCTGCCGCCGCCAGAATCTTGCCCAGCAGCGGGTTCGCCACGGCGAAGTACATGGCCAGCGCCACGCCGATCAGGAACGCCGCGTCGATCAGACCTGCCAGCAGGAACATGCGGCCCTGCAGCAGCGGCACCAGTTCAGGCTGACGGGCAGCGGCTTCGAGGAACTTCGAACCCATGATGCCGATACCGATACAGGCGCCGAGTGCACCGAAACCGATGATCAGGCCAAGCGCGATGGCGGTGAAGCCCTGGATTTGTGCAAACTGGACGAGATGTTCCACGGTGGTCTCCTGAGAAATTCAAACTGGACTAGACAAAACGGATGCAGCAAAGGGTTCGAAAAACGCGAATCAGTGGTGATCGTGCGCCATCGAGATATACACGATCGTCAGCACCATGAAGATGAAGGCCTGGATCGAGATGATCAGGATGTGGAAGATGCCCCACACCGTGTAACCGATGATGCCGGCGCCGTACAGCGCCCAGCCGGCCAGCCCGGCACCCGCACTGAACAGGCCGGCGATGAGCATGAACACCAGCTCGCCGGCGTACATGTTGCCGAACAGTCGCATCGCCAAGCTCACCGGCTTGGACGCCAGCTCGACGACGTTGAGCAGGAAGTTGAACAGCCACAGCGCGGGGTGGCTGCCGAACGGCGCGGTGAACAGCTCGCGCATGTAGCCGCCGGCACCCTTGGCCTTGAAGCTGTAGAAGATGATCAGCGCGAATACCGTCAGCGACATCGCGAAGGTCATGTTGATGTCGGCGGTAGGCACGGCGCGGAAATGGCCGATGCCGAACTTCTCCGTGATCCACGGCAACAGGTCGACCGGCAGCAGATCCATGGCGTTCATCAGGAACACCCAGACGAACACGGTCAGCGCCAGCGGACCCAGCACGCGGCGGTCGCCGTGGAACACGTCCTTGACCTGACCGTCGACGAACTCGAGGATGATCTCGACAAAGGCTTGGCCCTTGCCCGGCACGCCGGCAGTCGCCTTGCGCGCCTTGAGCCAGAACCACAGGCAGAACAGCACCCCGAGCACCAGCGACACGCTGACCGAGTCGAGGTGCACCGCCCAGAAGCCTTCCTTGCTCGCATGCGGAACAAGATGCTGCAGGTGGTGCTGGATGTATTCGGTAAGCCCGCCCGACTCGCTTGCCATGCTTCAACCCTTGAATCTGAACGCCACCAGATGGACCGCGTAGGCAGCCACCAACCCCGTGATGGCGGCCAGTGGCGGCAACTTGAATTGGAACAGGATCACGACCAGCCCTCCGACGATCACGATCCATTTCAGGAACATGCCCGTCAGCAGCCGACCCAGCGCCAGACCCGCGCCGCTGATGCCGCTGAACATCCGCGCCGACATCGCTGCGGTACCCAGCGCCACCACCACCGCGCCTGCCGCGGCCGATGCCGCTTCACGACGCCCCAGTGCTAGGAAGACGCAGCCCACCAGCAGAGCCACCGCGAACTGCAGCAGCACGATGCGCGAGGCGAGGCGCCGACCCGAGGCCAGGTTGTTGAGCAAGTGACGTCTCCGCGCGACCCTTGTCAGGCGGCACCGATCCAGTCACCCGCCACGATCCGAATCCGTAAAAGTATATCAGTGCGCCGATTGCCCGGACAAGCCGCGAAGCCTGCCAATCCCCGCCGCGCCCGCCAGCGCACAGCCTGGCGCGAGGCCTGCGACGATCTGCCGCGATCGCACGATCTTGCGCACAAAAGAAGGCCGGACATCCCTGTCCGGCCTTCTCGAAGCTTTGTACCGCTGCACGGCAGCCGCGAATTACTTGGCGGCGGCCTTCTTGCCGGCGACCGGCGCGGTCACGGCGTCATTGGCCGCCTGGCGCTGCTCCTGCACCAGCGCGGTCAGCGACTCGGCGGTCTTCTGGGTGATCGACAGCACTTCCTGCGACACCGCCACGGCGCGCTCGGCATTCTCGCGGCTCAGGCTGCTGCCCTTCTCCCACAGGCCGCGCAGGCCGTCGACGTCGCGGGTTTCCATCACGTCGGTGACGAACTCGGCGGAGACCTTGGTCTGCTCCTCGAGCGCCTTGAGCTGCAGCTCGGCAACCTTCTCCAGCCCCTTCAGGGCCAGCGAATGCGCCTTGAACGCGCTGTCGGTGAACTGCTTGGTGAACGCAAAAAGCTGGTTGTTGAATTGCTGGGTCATGGCTTGTTCCTCGGGTGGAGGTGGGGTAGTGGCAGCCACTCTAGCAAGACTTCTGTTGCAATGCAACATGAATTTCCCGGAATCGCCAGACCAGTCGGCAAATGTTCATCCTGTACGCCAACTTGCGGAAATCACCCGCATAACGCAACGCGTCAGAAATCGGCCCGGCTGCAGCTGGCCCCCGAGGTGCAGGTCTCGTGCACCACCACCTTGTCCAGCCCCGCCAGCCGCGGCTCCAGCCGCTGCCAGATCCAGCGCGCCAGCATCTCGCTGGTCGGGTTCTCCAGCCCCTCGATGTCGTTGAGATAGTGGTGGTCGAGCTGGTCATACAGCGGCTGGAAGGCCGTCTTCAGCTCGGCAAAGTCCATCACCCAGCCGAGCCGCGGGTCCGGCTCGCCGGAAACATGAATCTCGACGCGGAACGAATGCCCGTGCAGCCGCGCGCATTTGTGGCCTTCCGGCACGTGCGGCAGGCGGTGGGCTGCTTCGAGCTGAAACACCTTGAAGATGTGCATGGCGACGTCCGCGCGGATGGACACGTCGGCGGGACAGACACGCGCGACACGTTTGGTGGCTATGGGTGGACTCGAACCACCGACCCCAGCATTATGAGTGCTGTGCTCTAACCAGCTGAGCTACATAGCCATTGGGAAGCCGCCGCGGGGCGATCGCCGGCGGGGCGCGGAAGTGTAGTGGGCGTGGCGCGTTCGTTCAAGTCGGCGAGCTTGCCGCTGCTTTGCGGGCTGTGGTTGAATCGGGGCAGGATCGCGCGGCCCTTTTGCCGCCGGTTCGCGGGGCCAAGCCCCGGGAGGCGACGCATGATTGATGTAGATGGCTACCGTCCGAACGTGGGGATCGTGCTGCTCAATGCAGACGGCCAGCTGTTCTGGGCGCGCCGGGTCAATCGTGACGGCTGGCAGTTCCCGCAGGGCGGCATGCGCACCGACGAAACCCCGCTGGAGGCGATGTACCGCGAGCTGGAGGAGGAAACCGGCCTGGCGGCACACCACGTGGAAGTGATCAGCGCCACCCACGGCTGGCTGCGTTATCGCCTGCCCGAGCGCTACGTGCGCCGGCACCAGCGCCCGACCTGCATCGGCCAGAAGCAGGTGTGGTTCCTGCTGAAGCTGGTCGGCGGCGAGGAGGCGCTGAAGCTCGATGCCAACGAGAAGCCGGAGTTCGACATCTGGCGCTGGGTCGACTTCTGGTACCCGGCCGCGCACGTGGTGAATTTCAAGCGCGACGTGTACGCGCGGGCACTGCGCCACTTCGCGCCGCTGGTGGAGGATTTGTTCGGCATGGAGATCGGCACCACGCCGCCACGCGAAGACGCCGACACACCCGTCGGGGGCCCGCGCACCGGACGCGCGGCGGCCTGATCCCGGCCTCCTTCCCGTCGCGCTGCGCAACGCCCATCCCGCGTTCGCCGCCGCACGCGCTGTCGTATAGTGCGGCGATTCCAGGGGAAGGAAAAAGGGGATGGGTACCCAAGCCAGGCTTCGCGTCGCCCATCGGTGGATGGCGGCGGGCGTACTGCTGATCGCCAGTGTCGGCGGCGCCCGCGCCATCGGCCCGCGCGACGCGCGCAACGGCGAGGAGTGCCGCGCCCAGGTCAACGCTCACTTCGACGCAGTCGAGGCGGAGATGCTGGCGTACGGAAACTACAGGGGCATCGCGGTGACCGAAGACGAAGGCCGCGGCCCCATGTTGCTCGATTGCAAAGGGTTCGAGAATAGCCTGCAGGGCGAGCAGATCGCAGCCGCGCTGCAGCGATTGTCGTTGGCGATCGACACCTTGCGCACGGGCCACGCGCTCACGGCGGTCACGATCGAACAACTGGCAACCGATCGCGCCGGCATCGAGGAGATGTCGCCACAGCCCTATCGCCACGAATACCTCCTGCAGTATGCCGATTACCAGCGCTACCTGTCGTTGGCGACGACCCGCGCCGCCATGGCCCCCACGGGCGACTCGCCCAAGGCGATCCATCGCTGCGGCACGCCTGACCATCCGCTCTTCAGCGATCAACCCTGTGCGTCCCATGGGTCGACCCCGCACGCCGCGCTCGCGGAAACCTGCCACGGTTTGCGCGAACATCTGGCGGACAGCAAGCGCGCCTACGACGCGGCCGCCGCCGCGCTGGTGGCAAGCGCGGATGATGCCGGCGACGGCTGGCGCGCCAACGAAGCGCGGCGCCGCAAGTCTCTCTCGGATCTGCGCTGGTACGGCGATCGCGCCCGCCTGCAGGGCTGCCCTCCGTGATGGGCCGCTTCGCCTTTCTGATGCTGCTCCTCGCCGGCGTGCTCAGCGCAGGCCCAGTGTCCGCGCAATGGCATCCCACGGCGGGCCACCTGCAACCGTTTGGCGGTTACCTGACACCGCTGCGCGGAGGCACGGTGGACGTGCTGTCTGACGGCAGCGTCCTTGCCTACGGCTACGGCATGTCCGCCAACGAGTGGCGCGCCGAACAGGACCAGAACGACGCCTTGCGCCTGCGTCACGGCATGGAAAGCGGGCCGGACCCTTCGCCCAAGCTCTACGATCCCGCCGCCGGGGGCTGGGTGCGCGTACCGCGCGCGCCGCAGTGTCCGGACGGCCATGTCTACCTGCACACCAGCACCGTGCTGGCCGACGGCCGGCTGCTGATCGCCGGCGGCCTGTGCGACGTGGCGCAGGCCTTGAACGATTCGGCGCCGTATCCGCCGTATGCAGGCATGTCGATCTGGGATCCGCTCAAACGACAGTGGCAATCGGCGCCCGCGTTGGCGCAGACGCGCATCTTCCATACCGCCACGCGGATGCCCGATGGCAGCGTGCTGCTGATCGGCGGCGAAAGCGATCCGCAGTTGCCGCACGATGGCAGCGGCGTGCTTGCCAGCGTGGTGCGCTATGCAGGCGGCAAGCTGGTTGCCGCACCGAGGATGGCCGCCGCGCGGGCCAAGCACAGCGCGACGGCGCTGTCCGACGGCAGCGTGCTGGTGCTCGGTGGCCTTGATGACACCAATCATCCGCTGGCTTCGGCCGAACTGCTCGACGCCCGCGGACAGGCCTGGCGAACGCTGCCACCGATGCACGTGGCACGCTACTCGCACACCGCCACCCTGCTCGCCGATGGCCGCGTACTGGTGGCCGGCGGCATGGGCGAGGATGGCCGGCCGCTGCGCTCGGTGGAGCTATGGGACCCGCGCAGCGGCGCATGGATCGAGGGCGCGGAGCTCCCGGTGGGGCTGTACGGCCACGCTGCGGTCCGGCTGGCCTCCGGTGCCGTACTGGTCGCCGGCGGCACCTGGCTGCAGCCGGTCCAGGGACAATCCTCGCCGTGGGCGTGGTTGTGGGATCCGCATTCGCAAGGTTGGCAACTTGCCGGAACCACTTCTCCCAGCGTGGGCAACGACGCGCCGCAGCCGCTCGGCATGGTGGCGCGATCCGATGGCAGTGCGTTGATCTTCACCGCCAACGGGGTGTTGCGCTGGTCACCCGAGACACCGGCTGCTGACGTGCCCGCTTGGCGATCGACGCCCGCGATCGCCGCACTGCCCGGGCATCGCGTGATTCTGGTGGGCTACCTCGCCGACGATTTTCGCGGGCTGCCGGTGGCGCGCATCTGGAACGCGCGCACCGATCGCTGGAGCAGCACCGGCCCGCTGGAGGCGGACTCGGCGGGACACCCCGCGGCCTTGGCGCTGCGGTCGGGGGATGTCCTGTACGTAACGATGAAATCGGGGCACGAGTTGCAGTGTCACCGCTGGTCGACTCCCATCAACCGCTGGTCCGGCTGCGGCGGCGCGACCTTGCAATACCTGGCCGATTCACGGCCGCAACTCGGCCTGTTGCCGGACGGGCGCGCGTTTGCCCTGGTCAACATGCACGAGGCCGCGGTGCTGAACGAGCGCACGGCGCGCTGGACGATCTGGCGCGTCGACTGGCACGACAAGGGGATCACCTACGGCGCGCCGGTGCACGGCCAGCAGCCGCTAGCCACCATCACCGACCCGACAGGACGCGAAAGCTTCGAGATCAACGACGCTGGCGCCCGCTTCGTGCACGCCGATGGTTGGCGGGCCACCGCAATGCTGTGGAACGCCGGCACCGGCTGGTGGGATTACGTGTTGATGGGGCGCCAGATGGGCGCCGACGCGCAGCGCCTGCCTGATGGCTGCGCCATCTCGACGTATCCGGTGGCGCTGTATCGGCCGGCGGATGCGCGGGTGTTCGCGCTGTCCGACCCTGGCTTCGGCAGCACCAGCCACGTTATGGCGGTCCTCGATGACGGCACCGTGGTGGTGGCGGGGCCGGGCCGCGACACGCTGGCAGCGGGCGCCGGCTTTTTCCATCGCCAGGCAAGCTGCCGCGGCTTTGCCCCGCCACCGCCGGGCGATCGCTACATCTCGCCCACCGTCGCGATGAAGCCGATCGCGCCGCCACCCACGGCTGCTGCGCCCGTGGCGAAGGCGGCGGCGCCGCGTGGACAGCAGCACTTCAGCTGGGACGGCATCGGCAACGTCAAGTGGGTCATCCTCGCCTGCCTGGGTTCGTGGCTGGCCTATCGACTGTTGCGCCGCGTCGCCTGGCCGCGCTTGCGCGGCGGCTATTCGCTGGCCGCCCGGTTGCTGGTGTATGGCGGGCTGGCCATCGTGCTGATGCCGTGGGTGCTGTCGCTGTCGACCTGCGTGCACCGTGTGCCCAAGGCCGACTGGGAACGCATGGGCGTGGCCGCACGCGAGACCGCCAAGGTGATGATGACGCCGAGCCAACGGCCATGCGGGCTCATCGGCCTGTGGTCGTCCACGCACAAAAGCATCATGCGGCGCATCGAATTGCGCGACGACGGTCGCTACGTGATGACCCCCAGCGCGTTCGACCGGCGCTCGACCGCCGGCTTTACCGGCCGCTGGAAAGTGCAGGCTGACAAGATCGTGTGGCAGCCCGACGGGAGTGGCGTGATCGACGTCAACGCAATGCTGGAGGCAAGCGACGGCCGCTTCCAGGTGATCGAAACCGATGGCGCACCGACCCGTTTCGAGCGCATCCAGGCGAAGCCATCGACGCAGTGCGACAAACCCGCAAGCCAGGCACGGGAGTGATCGGATGACGCCCACGGTTCGATGGACGATCACGCTGCTGCTGGCGGCGACAGGCGTGTTTTCCGCCCGCGCGGACGACGCGGTCTACAAGTGCCGGGGCGACGTGTTCCAGGACCATCCCTGCGACGGCGCGGTCCCGGCTGCGCCTGCATCATCGACCGTGCCGCCCCCGCCTGCTTACGACGAGCGGGCACTGGAGCGCGAACTCGACCGGTTGCAGGCGCTGGGCGTGGGCATGATCCAGCGAACCCTGCCCGAGACGCAGCCGCCGCGGGTGGCGCCGGTGTCGAAGATGCACGGCTTGTTCAAGCCGGAACCGCGCCTGTCCCGCATGGCGCGCGAGTTGCGCGACCGGGCGATCACCGCGCGCATGCAGGCACAGGCCGAGCACGGCAATGCGGTATCGGCCGCAAAGCTTGGCCAGGCGATCGAACAACAGGAGCAGTACTGCGGCGGCGAACTGGCGAAGCTGCCCACGGTGGGCATGAGCGATGAGGCCTTCCGCCAGTGCACCATGCTGGCCCGCTTTGGCGAGGTGGACCAGATCGTGGTGAGTCAGGCCGACGGCGTGGCGTTGCGGCTGTACGTATTCCCCACGGCCGGGGTCCGCGTGTATTCCATCGGCGGCGTGGTGACCGCGATCAAGCCGTGAGCGGAGGGCCCACGCGGCGGGCAAGACCGACGCGCTGAACGGACGACCGCCCCGCCCAGTCGATTGTTGACAATCGTTCGCATTCGCGTTCTCATATGCGTCATGTACGTCTGCATGTGCAATGCCGTCACCGACCACGACATCCGCCGCGAAGCGGCCGATGGCGTGCAGACGTTTGCCGAATTGCAGGCGCGCACCGGCTGTTCGGACTGTTGCGGCTGCTGCGGCGACGAAGCCCGCGCCACCTTCGAGCAGGCTCGCCGGCAGGTGCTCTGCCAGCTTCCGCTCGTCGCCGCCTGAGCCGACCTCGGGCTTCGCGCCCGGCGGCAAACCATTGGCATTCTCATTTCCGTCCTGACTGTCGCGGAGTTTGTATAGTCCGTGGGTCCGTCGCGATGGAGGAAAGGCCATGAAGGGTGATGCCAAGGTCATCGAGTTTCTCAACAAGGTGCTCTACAACGAGCTGACCGCGATCAACCAGTATTTTCTGCATGCCCGGATGTACAAGAACTGGGGCTACACCGAGCTGGCCGAGCACGAATACAAGGAGTCGATCGACGAGATGAAACACGCCGATCGGCTGATCGAGCGCATCCTGTTCCTCGACGGGCTGCCCAATCTGCAGCGGCTGGGCAAGCTGCGCATCGGCGAGCATCCGGTGGAAGCTCTGCAGGGCGACCTGGACCTGGAGCTGGCCGCCACCGTCGACCTGCGCGAAGCGATCGCCCACAGCGAAGGCATCGCCGACTACATCAGCCGCGATCTGTTCAAGCACATCCTGCATGACGAGGAAGAACACATCGACTGGCTGGAAACCCAGTTCAACCTGATCAAGGACATCGGCGCGGAACGCTATCTGCAGAGCAAGATGCAGAGCTGACGCCGGTCGCGCAGCGCGCACGCCGCCACGGCGCATCCGCGCGGGCGTGCGCCCGTTCCTTGACGCTTTCGTCACGCCCGGGCTATACCTCGGGTTTTCCGGGAACGTCCTCCCATGGGTTCACGACCACCTCCGCGTCTCGTGGTGCGCAGGCACGACGACGTCGGCCATCGCTGGCGCCGCCTGGGGTGGGGTTTGGCGTGGTTGGCCAGCCTGCTGGCGGTGGGCGCGGCGGTGCATGTGCTGGGCGTGCGCGGCACGCCGGCAGTAGTCGACCACAAGCAGCAGCGTGCGCTGCTGGCCGAGGTCGACGATCTCAAGCAGCAGGTGGCGAACCTGCAGCGCGCTGGCCAGGTCAACGAGGTGGCCACCAGCGCCTTGCGCGGCACTCTCGCGCAGCGCGAGAAGGAGTTGAGTGCGCTGCGTTCGGACCTCGGGTTCTATTCGCGCCTGGTCGCCGGCAACGATCAGCGCCAGGGCCTCAAGCTGCAGGAGGTGAAGCTGCAGCCGATCGCCGGTTCGCGCGGCTGGACGCTGATCCTCAGCCTGACCCAGAACGCCAAGCGCGGCGCCGAGGTCAACGGCCATGCCACGGTCAGCGTGGAGGGCATGCGCAAGGACAAGGTCGTGACGCTGGACTGGCCGGCGCTGGGCGACGGCGCGCAGAAGGACGGCCTGCCGTTCCGCTTCACCTATTTCCAGCAGTTGCAGGGCACGATCGTGCTGCCCGCGGATTTCCGGCCGACACGGCTGCGCATCCGCGTCGATCCGGCCAGCGGCGAGACCTTCAGCCGCACCGTGGCGTGGAGCGCCGCCTTGTCCGGCAACATCACCACCGCCGAGGGAGACCGAGATGCTCAACCGTAGACGCAGCGACCGCAACCGCGGCAGTTCCGAAACCAGCCTGATCGCCCGCGGCACGGTGATCCGCGGCGACTTGCGCTTCAGCGGCGCCTTGCACCTGGACGGACGCATCGAAGGCACCGTGCTGGCCGAGGGCGACGATGCCATGTTCACTCTGAGCGAGCATGGCGAGGTGGAGGGCGAGGTGCGCGTGCCGCAGGCGGTGATCAACGGGCACATCACCGGCGACGTGTACATCAGCGTGCGGCTGGAGCTGGCGCCGCTGGCGCGCATCGACGGCGACCTGCGCTACCACACGCTGGAAATGGCTGCCGGCGCCCAGGTCAACGGGCACATGGCGCGCCAGGCCGAGCCGGCGCAGCGCGCGCTGGCGGCGCCGGCGACCGACGCCACCGGCAGCGACGAGGAAGCCTTGCCGGCCTGACGCGCTATGCTTGCATCTGTCCGCCTTCATCCCCATTCAGATCACCATGGAAACCATCGTCGCAATCCCCGATTACCGCAGCGGCGGCACTCCGCTGGAGTTCACCGCGGCCGCCGCGCACAAGGTGCATGAGCTGATTGCCGAGGAAGGCAATCCGCAGCTGAAGCTGCGCGTGTATATCTCCGGTGGCGGCTGCTCGGGGTTCCAGTACGGCTTCACCTTCGACGAGGCACAGGCCGAGGACGATCTGGCGGTCGAGCGCGAGGGCGTCACGCTGCTGTGCGATCCGCTGTCGCTGCAGTACCTCACCGGCGCGCAGATCGACTACGCCGAGAACCTCAGCGGCGCGCAGTTCGTGATCAGCAATCCGAACGCGAAGACCACCTGCGGCTGCGGCTCCTCCTTCACCGCCTGACCTCCTCGCCATGGACCAGGCCAGGCTGCCGCGCCCCAACACCTTCGCCGGCCTGAGCCTGGTGCTCGACCGCATGGCCGAGCATCGCGACGAGGCGACGTGGGTGGCCGCGCAGGCACGCGCCGACACGGCTCGCTACCTGCTGCTGGATGCCACCGGCGAGGCCTATCTCCGCCGCGACGACGACGCGCTGCGCTGGCTCACCGCCGCCGAACGCACGCAATGGCTGGCCGACACGCGCGCCAGCTTGCTCGGCATCGCGCACGAGCGGCCGCACTTCCTGCTCGTAGTGAGCGATCGCGAGCAGGGCGACGCGCTGGAAACCGCGCTGGACGCACGCCGCATGAGCCTGCGCAGCGCCGGCCTGTTGCTGCCTGCGGACGAGGCCGGCCTGTTCGCCTATGCCAAGGGGCTGTCGCACTGGCAACGCGAGACGCAGTTCTGCGCGTACTGCGGCGGGCCGTTGCAACTGGTGGCCGCCGGGCATCGGGCGCAATGCCGCAACCCCGATTGCGCGCGACTGCATTTCCCGCGCACCGATGCGGCGGTAATCATGCTGGTGGAGCACGACGGCGCCTGCCTGCTGGGCCGCCAGCCCGGCTGGCCGCCGCACCGCTATTCCACCCTGGCCGGCTTCGTCGAGCCGGGCGAGGCGCTGGAAGATGCCGTGCGCCGCGAGGTGGCCGAGGAATCGGGCGTGATCGTGGACGAGGTGCGCTACCACTCCTCGCAGCCGTGGCCGATGCCGGCGTCACTGATGGTCGGCTTCATCGCCACCGCGGTATCGCGCGAGATCCGCATGCGCGACCTCGAACTGGAGGATGCGCGCTGGTTCACCCCACAGCAGATCGTCGACGGCATCGCCGACGGCAGCTTCCTGCCGTCCACACGCTTGTCGGTGTCCTACCGGCTGCTGGCGCACTGGCTGCACGGGCGCGCCGGACTGGACCTGGACGCGTTGACCGCCGTCGCACCCGTCGCCTGATCCCTTCCGGCGGAACTCCATCGCGGCGCGCGGGTCGTTGCCCGGGTACCCGGCCACGGATGGACCTCTCCCATGCACCCGACTCACCGCTTTCCGGCAGCGATGCGCGCATCGAGCGGGCGCGTCGCCATCCACGTGGCGGTGATCGGCGTGCATCTGGCGGCATGGCTGGTCTGTTTCCATGCCAGCCCGCGCGTCTGGCGGCCCGCCGCACTCTGGCGCCATCCGCCATCGACGCCGCTCACCCTCCGGTTGCTGACGGTGGTAGCCACGGCCGCACCGCCCAGGCGGCCATCGCAGCGTCCTTCGGTACGGCACCCTCCGCCGCCCCGAGGCATCGTCACGTCACCGAAGCCCACACCGCTGCCGGCGACGTCACCGGCGCGCGAGCGCAGCGCGATCACCACCAAAGCCGACGTACCCGGCTACGTCGCCGGCGGCAATCTTCTGCGCGGCGGGATGTCCATGCCGCGCCCGGTCCGCCTGCCCGGCTCCTCGACGCCGATCGTGGAGGGTTTCCGCATGGTCGACCCGCGCATGCAGGGCGTCGGCGGCGCCGTGCGCATGGTGCAGGCGCTGTTCGGCGTGGTCGACCCGCACTGCATGGACGTGGAGGTCTGGCGCGGCATGACGCCGGCCGAGCAGTTGGCCCGGCACATCAGCTCCACCGACGTCGAACGCACCGCCGAGCGCTACCACTGCGGGCCCGGCTGAGCGGCGAGCGCCAGCGGGCTGCACACGCGCTCGTTACAATGCGGCCATTGTCCGGGAGTGCGTCACCATGGCCATCCGTCTGCTCGTTGCCCTGATCGCCCTTGGCCTGCTGCATGTCTCGCCGCAACTGGCCAGCTGGCGCCGCGACGGCCTGTTCCGGCGCTGGGTGGCGCAGTTGTCCGACACCAGTGGCGCCGGCCGCGTGGTGCTGGCGCTGGCCCCGCCGCTGCTGCTGTGCGCGCTGCTGGTGTGGCTGTTCGAGCACACCGTACTGGGCGAATTGCTGCCGCTGCTGTTCGCCGTGGTGGTGCTGATCTACTGCTTCGGTCCACGCGAGTTCGAGCGCGACCTGGAGGCGATCCTCGCCGCGCCCGACAACGTCAGCCGCGAGGCGGCGGCGCAGCGGCTGTCCGACGACGGGCGCCCGGTGCGCTGGCACGCCCCGGCGCTGGGCGAGGCGATCGTCTACGCGGCGTTGCGCCGACGCTTCGCGGTGCTGCTGTGGTTTTTCCTGCTCGGCCCGGTTGGGGCGCTGCTGTACCGACTGGCGCAGACGCTGGGGCGCGACGACTCGCTGGCGCTCGACGGCGACAGCCAGCATGCCGCCCGCTACCTGGCCAACGCGCTGGACTGGTTGCCGGCCCAGGTGCTGACCTTCACCCTGGCCGTGGTTGGCCACTGGGATGCGGTGATCGAGGCGTGGCGGCGCTGGCACATCCAGGCCACGCCGACCAACTGGTATCAGCGCGGCCCCGGCTTTCTCGGCGCCGCGGCGCAAGCCGACGTGCGCATCGACATCGAGGCCGGCGACGGCTATGCCGAGGAGCACAGCGATCCGCTGGACGAGCTGCGACGCCTGCGCGGCGCCTTGCTGCGCGCCTTGCTGGCCTGGCTCAGCGTGATCGCCTTGCTGGTGATCGGCAGCTGGGTGAGCTGAAGCCGGCGGGCGGGGCCGGCTTGGACCAGCTACGCCAAGGCAGGGCGGGCACTGCCCGCCGCTTGCCCCGCCGCGCTCAGGCAAGCTCCCCGCGCAATTCGCGAACCCTGGCTTCCAGCGATGCGGCGCTGGCCGCCTGCGGCGGCACCGGCGTATCCACGACCAGTTCCACCCGCGCCCGGAAGCGCCGCGGCAGGCGCAGGCGGCCGAGCCGGGTGTCGCGCCGGCTCCACACGCTACCCCACAACCCCCGCAGCGCCAGCGGCACTACCGGCACCGGGCGCCGGGCCAGGATCTTCTCCAGCCCTGGCCGGAATGGCGCGATCTCGCCGTCGCCGGTCAGGCCGCCCTCGGGGAAGATGCATACCAGCTCGCCGTCGGCCAGCGCCGCGTCGATCGCGTCATATGCCTGCTGCAGCACGACCGGATCTTCCTTTTGCCCGGCAATCGGAATCGCCTTGGCCGTGCGGAACACGAAACGCAGCAGCGGGGTGTGGAAGATCCGGTAATACATCACGAAGCGCGCCGGCCGCCGCAGGTTGGCCATCAGCAGCAGCGGGTCCATGAAGCTGACGTGGTTGCACACCAGCAGCGCCGGACCTTCCTCGGGCAGATGCTGCATGCCGTCGACGCGCACCCGGTACAGCGTGTTCACCAGCACCCAGGTGATGAAGCGCATCAGGAACTCAGGCACCAGGGTGAAGATGTACACCGCCACCAGCACGTTGAACAGGGCGGCCAGCAGGAAGATGGTGGCCGCGTCCATGCCCAGCCGGCCCAGCACCAGCCCGAACACCGCGGCCAGCACGATCAGCAAGGCATTGATGATGTTGTTGCCGGCGATTACCCGCGACAGCCGCTCGCGCGGCGTGCGCGACTGCACGAAGGCAAACAGCGGCACCACGTAAAAGCCGGCGAACACGCCGATCGCGGTGAGGTCGAGCACGATGCGCCAGCTGCCGGCGCCGTGCAGGAACGCCAGCCAGTCCAGTCCGCGCGTGGCCGCAAGCCCGTGCCGGGCCAGGTACAGGTCGATGCCGAACACGGTGAGGCCGAACGCGCCCAGCGGCACCAGGCCGATCTCCACCCGCTTGCCGGACAGCTTCTCGCACAGCAGCGCGCCGACGCCGGTGCCGATCGAGAACAGGGTCAGCACCAGCGTGTTGACCGAGCCGTCGCCGCCCAGCGTCTCGCGCGTGTAGATCGGCAACTGCGCGATCAGCACGGTGCCGAAGAACCAGAACCACGAGATGCCCAGCACCGCGTTGAACACCGCGCGATCGGCGCGGGTGATGCCCAGCACGCGGGCGGTCTCGCTGAACGGGTTCCAGTTGAACTTCAGGTCGGGCGCGGTCGCCGGCGCGGCCGGAATGCGCCGGCTGGCCAGATAGCCGGCCACCGCCACCGCGATGGTCGCGCCGGAGGCCAGCATGGGCCCCACGCCGGCCACCAGCATCAGCGAGTTGCCGGCGATCATGCCCACCAGCATCGCCATCTGCGTGCCCATCTCGACCAGGCCGTTGCCGCCGACCAGTTCCTCGTTCTTCAGTGCCTGCGGCAGGATCGCGTACTTGATCGGCCCGAACATGGTCGAGTGCATGCCCATCATGAACAGCACCACCAGCAGCAGCGAAGTGTGGTGGGTGTAGAAGCCGTACGCGGCCAGCGTCATCGCCGCGATCTCGAACAGCTTCACGTAGCGGATGATGCGGCTCTTCTCGTACTTCTCCGCCAGCTGGCCGGCGGTGGCGGAAAACAGGAAGAACGGGATGATGAACAGTGCCGGCGCCAGGTTGGTGTAGAGCCCCACGGTGCGGTCGTCCAGCCCCATCTGGAACGCCACCAGCATCACCAGCGCATTGCGGAACGCATTGTCGTTGAAGGCGCCCAGCGCCTGGGTCCAGAAGAACGGCGCGAAACGCCGCTTGCCGAGCAATCCGAATTGGCTCATGCCTTGTCCTGTGATGGGTCCCCGGCGCCACCACGGCCGGCGGCGACCGGGCGACGGTAGCAGCTGCGGCGCACCGGACGAAAGATCGGCATGGCATGAAACTCCCCGCCATTCGCGCGGTCGCAACCTGGTTGCCGGCGCAGGTTCGGGGTCGACGGCTTGGCACGGCACCGGCGGCGGGCGCAAAATGCTGCGTGGACGACCCGGTTTTCCCGCCGCGGCGATCGTCCCCGAAATCTTGCGCCCCGGTGCAGTCTCCTACCCTACCGACACGGCCACTCCCATGAGCAAGTCCTCTCCCCAGGTTTCCGGCGGCACCTTCGCCGACCGCATCCGGCTGCTGATCCAGCGCGTCGGCAGCGCCACCGAGATCGCCCGCATGTGCGGCTTTTCCGAAGGCGTGGTGCGCAGCTGGCGCGACGGCAATACCGACCCCTCGCGCGCACGCTGCGTCACCCTGGCGCGCACGCTGGGCATCTCGCTGGTATGGCTGGTGGCCGGCGAGGGCGGCATCCAGATCGACCCGACCCCGACCATGCAGGACGACCAGCACAGCAGCCAGGTCGTGCGCACCCAACGCGTCCACGCCAAATCCGGTACGGTCACTCGTCTGCCGTTGTCCGCGCAGATGCAGGGGTTGGACCCGCAGCGCCTGAACACGGCGATGCAGATGCTGCAATCCGAACTGGAACTGGCCGGCAGCCCGCTGGGCCTGGCCGAGAACACCGACCTGCTCACCGAGCTGTACGAGATCCTCGGCCCGGGCGGCGTCAACGTGGACGCCGGCGCGATGATGGCGTTCAACCGCCACCTTGCCCAGCGCCTGCGCAAGGATCGCCTGGCCTCCACCACGGCCTGAGATCCGGGCGCACTCCCGCGGGGTGGGCGTTCGCCCGTTCCGCGGTTCGGCGTCAGAGCAGGGCGATGTCAGCCACGGTGCTGAACTGGCTCTTCAACTGATTGAGCAGCGCCAGGCGGTTGGCCCGCACGGCGGGGTCTTCGGCGTTCACCAGCACGTTGTCGAAGAACGCATCCACCGGCACCTGCAGTTGTGCCAGGCGGGCCAGCACGGCAGCGTAATCGCCGGCGGCCTCGGCCGCGGCGCTGTCCTGCCGCGCGGCGGCCAGCGCATCGGCCAGGTCGCGCTCCGCCTCCGCCTCGAAACAGGCCGGGTCGACCGTCCGCCCGATCGGCGGCGCACCGGCCTCCTCGGCCTGCTTGCGCAGGATGTTGGCGACGCGCTTGTTGGCTGCCGCCAGGCTCACCGCCTCGGGCCGGCGGCCGAACTCGACCACCGCGCGCAGGCGCCGGTCGAAGTCGGCCAGGCTGGCCGGCTGCACCGCCAGCACGGCTTCGAAGGCCCCGTGTTCGAAGCCCTGTTCGGCGTAGTAGCCGCGCAGGCGCTCATGCACGAAGTCGAGCAGCTCCTCCAGCAGGATCGCACGCCGCGCGCCCGCCTGCAGGGCCGGCGGCTTGCCGTCCTTGCCGGGCTTGAGGCCGGCCGCCAGCGCGGCATCGGGCAACTGCTCCAGCGCCTCGATGAAACTCGCGCGCAGGTCCAGTTCCAGGCCGCCCTCGATCAGGGTGCGCGCCAGGCCCAGCGCCGCGCGGCGCAGCGCGAACGGGTCCTTGTTGCCACCGGGTTTCATGCCGATGGCGAAGATGCCGGCCAGGGTATCGAGCCGCTCGGCCACCGCCAGCACCTGACCCAGGGGGTCCGCGGCGATGCGGTCGCCACCGAAGCGCGGTTGGTAGTGGCTGTCCAGCGCCTCGGCCACCGCCGGCGGTTCGCCGTCATGGACGGCGTAATAGCGCCCCATCACGCCCTGCAGCTCGGGAAACTCGCCGACCATGCGGGTCAGCAGGTCGCACTTGGCCAGGCTGGCGGCGCGCGTCGCCAGCGCCGCATCGACGCCGACCCGGTTGGCCACCACCCGCGCCAGTTCGGCCACGCGCACGCTCTTGTCCCACTGGCTGCCCAGCGCCTGCTGGTAGGTGACGTTTTTCAGCTGCTCCTGGTAGCTGGCCAGCGGCGTCTTGAGGTCCTCGTCCCAGAAGAACTTGGCGTCGGCGAAACGCGGCCGGATCACCCGTTCGTAGCCGCGGCGGATCTCGGCCGGGTCCTTGCTCTCGATGTTGGCGATGCCGATGAAGTGTTCGGTCAGCTTGCCCTCGGCGTCGAACACCGGCACGAATTTCTGGTTCGCCACCATGGTGGTGACCAGTGCCTCGGCAGGCACTTCCAGGAAGCGGCGCTCGAAGGTGCAGGCGATCGCCACCGGCCATTCGGTGAGGTTGGCCAGCTCGTCCAGCAGCGCGTCATCCAGTTGCGGCGTGCCGCCGGTGCCTTGCGCGGCGAGCTCGATCTGCTGGTGGATGCGCTGACGCCGCTCGCGCGGATCGGCCAGCACCTTTGCGGCGCGCATCGCGTCGAGCCAGCCATCGGCGTCGGCCACGTGCACCGGTTGCGGATGCATGAAACGGTGGCCGCGCGACTTGCGCCCGCTGGCCAGGCCCAGCACTTGGCCGTCGACGATGTCGGCGCCGTGCAGGATCACCAGCCAGTGCACCGGGCGCACGAAACTGTAGTCGTGGTCGGCCCAGCGCATCGGGCGCGGGATCGGCAGCGCCTTGAGCGCCTCGTCGATGATCTCCGGCAGCAGGGCCGCCAGCGACTGGCCCGGCCTGACCGCACGCCAGACAAACCACGCGCCCTTGTCGGTTTCGAGCTTCTCCAGCTGGCCGACGTCGACGCCGCATGAGTGCGCGAAACCGAGCAGGGCCTTCGACGGCCGCCCTTCGGCGTCGAGCGCGGCGGCCACCGCGGGGCCGCGGCGTTCGATGGATTGCGCCGGCTGCGCCGCCGCCACCGCGGGGATGAAGGCCGCCAGCCGGCGCGGCGAGGCGTAGGCCACCGCCTGGTCCAGCCCGGCGCTGACGCCGCGCGCGGCCAGCCCGCCCACGATGCCGTGCAGGAATGCGGCGGACAGCTCGTCCAGTGCGCGCGGCGGCAGTTCCTCGGTGCCCAGTTCGATCAACAGCGACTTGCCGGCGTTCATGCGGCCTGCTCCTGGTGGGCACCAGCGTGCTTGAGGCCGGGAAAGCCCAGCTTCTCGCGTTGCGCCACGTAGGCCTCGGCGACGGCACGCGACAACGCGCGCACGCGCAGGATGTAGCGCTGGCGCTCGGTGACGCTGATCGCGCGGCGCGCATCGAGCAGGTTGAAGGTGTGGCTGGCCTTCATCACCTGCTCGTAGGCGGGCAGCGGCAGGTTGGCCGCCACCAGCTTGTTCGCCTCGCCCTCGCAGACGTCGAACCAGCGCAGCAGTTCGGCCACGTTGGCGTGCTCGAAGTTGTAGGTGCTCTGCTCGACTTCGTTCTGGTGGAACACATCGCCGTAGGTGACGGTGCCGCGCGGGCCGTCAGTCCAGACCAGGTCAAAAACGCTATCCACGTTTTGCAGGTACATGGCCAGGCGCTCCAGGCCATACGTGATCTCGCCGGTGACCGGCCGGCACTCGATGCCGCCGGCCTGCTGGAAGTAGGTGAACTGGGTGACCTCCATGCCGTTCAACCACACCTCCCAACCCAGTCCCCAGGCACCCAGCGTGGGTGATTCCCAGTTGTCCTCGACGAAGCGCAGATCGTGCACCAGCGGGTCGAGGCCGAGCTCCTTCAGCGAGCCGATGTACAACTCCAGGATGTTCTCCGGGTTCGGTTTCATCACTACCTGGTACTGGTAGTAGTGCTGCAGGCGGTTCGGGTTTTCGCCGTAGCGGCCGTCGGTGGGGCGACGCGACGGCTGCACATAAGCGGCCGACCAGGGCTCCGGGCCGAGCGCACGCAGGAAGGTGGCCGGATGGAACGTACCGGCGCCCACTTCGGTGTCCAGCGGCTGCAGCAGTACGCAACCCTGCGCCGCCCAGTAGCGGTTGAGGGTCTGGATCACATCCTGGAAGGTGCGCGCGGACATGGCTTTCCGTGACCTGGGTTAAAGCGCGTTAGTATAGCCGCAGCTCGCTTTGCGGCTGGAATTTCCGGCTGGCGGAGCCTCGCACAGGACACTTGCCGGATGGCTGCATCGCCACAAATTGCCTCGCTGCTCGGCCGTCGTGGCCGACTCGAACTGGACGAGGTGCTGGCCGCGCTGGTGGTCGACGGTTACGCGCTCGCCGAGGATGCGAAGAACGTGCGCATGGGCGCGCGCGCCGGCCGCAGCACGGTGGAGCTGCACCCGCTGGTGGTGATCGCCAACGCCAAGTTGATCAACCAGCGCGAGCCCGGTCGGCCGTTGAGCCTGGAGACGCTGGCCGAGTGGCTGGCCGGCCATGCCGGCTTGCCGTACCTCAAGATCGATCCGATGAAGATCAACGCAGCCACGGTCACCCAGGTGGTGAGCCTGGCCTACGCGAAACGGCACCGCATCCTGCCGATCGCGGCGACCGTGGGCGAGGTGACGTTCGCCACCAGCGAACCGTTCGACGACGCCTGGGCGCCCGACCTGGCCCACATGCTGCGGCGGGACATCAAGCGCGTCGTGGCCAGCCCGATCGACATCAACCGCTACCAGCAGGAGTTCTACGGCGTCCAGCGCTCGATCCAGCTGGCGCAGGACGCCAAGACCGGCAGCGACAGCTCCTCGGCGATCCTCAACTTCGAGCAGTTGGTGGAGCTGGGCAAGAGCGGCGAGGTCGGCGCCGACGATCGCCATGTGGTGCACATCGTCGACTGGCTGCTGCAGTACGCCTTCGAGCAGCGCGCCTCGGACATCCATCTGGAACCACGACGCGAGACCGGCTACATCCGCTTCCGCATCGACGGCGTCATGCAGAAAGTGTTCGAGTTGCCGGCGCCGGTGATGACCGCAGTGACCGCACGCATCAAGATCCTCGCCCGCATGGACGTGGCCGAGAAGCGCCGGCCGCAGGACGGCCGCATCAAGACGCGCTCTGCCTCCGGGCGCGAGGTGGAGTTGCGCATCTCGAACATGCCCACCGCCTTCGGCGAGAAGGTGGTGATGCGCATCTTCGATCCGGATCTGGTGGTGAAGGATTTCGCCCAGCTGGGTTTCTCGCCGAGCGAGGCGGAGAACTGGCGCAACATGGTCGAGCGCCCGCACGGCATCGTGCTGGTCACCGGCCCCACCGGCTCGGGCAAGACCACCACGCTGTATTCCACACTCAAGCACCTGGCCACGCCAGAACTCAACGTGTGCACCGTGGAGGATCCGATCGAGATGGTCTCGCCGGAGTTCAACCAGATGCAGGTGCACGCGGCGATCGACCTCGATTTCGCCGCCGGTGTGCGCACGCTGCTGCGGCAGGACCCGGACATCATCATGGTCGGCGAGATCCGCGACCTGGAAACCGCGCAGATGGCGGTGCAGGCCTCGCTCACCGGACACCTGGTGCTGTCCACGCTGCACACCAACGACGCGCCCAGCGCGGTCACCCGCCTGCTCGATCTCGGCGTGCCGCACTACCTGATCCAGTCCACCCTCACCGGCGTGGTGGCGCAACGCCTGGTGCGCACGCTGTGCCCGCATTGCAAGCAGGCCACCACCCAGGACCCGCTGGCGTGGAACGTGCTGACCCGCGGCTGGGCGATGCCGGTGCCGGCGCAGGTGTACCGGGCGGTCGGCTGCCTGGAATGCCGCAACACCGGCTTCATGGGCCGCACCGGCATCTACGAGATGATGAAGCTCTCGCCGCATCTGCGCGGCATGATCTCGGCCGAACTCGACCTCAGCGGCTTCGGCCAGGCTGCGTTGGACGAGGGCATGCGCCCGCTGCGCATCTCCGCCGCCGACCAGGTCGCCGCCGGACTGACCACGGTGCAGGAAGTGCTGACCGTGTTGCCACCGATCGACGCCTTGGCCGATGATCCGCACTAGCGCGTCAAACCTCCCCCGAGACACCGCATGAAACCCGTCCTGATCATCCGTACCGGCCGGGCGCCGGACAGCATCCGTGCGCGCCACGGCGATTTTCCGCACTGGTTCCGCCTCGCCGCCGGACTGCGCCCGGAGCGCCTGCGCATCGTCGACGTGGCGGCCGGCGAAACGCTGCCGGCGGCGGGCGAGGTGGCCGGCGCCATCGTCACCGGCTCGGCCGCGATGGTCACCGAGAAACTACCCTGGAGCGAAGCGACCGCCGGCTGGATCCGCGACGCGATGGACGCCGAGGTGCCCTTGTTCGGCGTCTGCTACGGCCACCAGCTGATGACGCACGCGTTGGGTGGACGGGTCGATTACCTGCCCGGCGGGCGTGAGATCGGCACCCAGTCGATCGGGGTCAGCGCAGGGCAGGCGCACGACCCGCTGGGCGCTGGCCTCCCCGCCAGTTTTCGCGCGCACACCACGCACGAGCAGAGCGTGCTGGAGCCGCCCGCGGGGGCGCAGATCCTGGCCAGCTCGGCACGCGACCCGCACCAGTGGCTGCGCTACGGGCCGAATGCGATCAGCGTCCAGTTTCATCCCGAGTTCAACGCCGAGGTGATGCGCGCCTACATCCGGCGCAAGCGCCACGACCTGCATCGCGAAGGTGCCGACGCCGCGCGCATCTTCAGTGACGTGGCCGCCACCCCGATCGCGCGCCGATTGTTGCGCCGCTTCGCCCATCTGCACGGTTGGGCCGGCGACTGAGCCGCCATCAGCCGCGCAAGCGCCTGGCGATCGCCTCGCGCGAGAACAGCGCAAACCCCACGCCGAACACGAAACCGCCGATGTGCGCCCACCACACGTAGGCACCATAGCTGGGCCCGGCATAGCTGAACAGCAATTGCAGCAGCACCCACATGCCGATCAGCAGGAAGGCCGGCACGCGCACGAACTGCAAATACAGGCCGAGCGGCAACACCAGGCCCAGGCGTGCCCGCGGAAACAGCGCCACGTAGGCGCCCACCACCGCCGATACTGCACCGCTGCAGCCGATGATCGGCAGGCGCACGCCGGCCAGCGACAGCGCCCCGATCAGGTTGGCCACCACGCCGCCGATGACGAACAGCACCAGGAAGCGCAACGATCCCAGCGCACGCTCACCGGGCAAGCCGAAGATCACCAGGAACAGCAGGTTGCCCAGCAGATGCAGCCAGGTGACGTGGATGAAGAGCGCCGTGAACAGCCGCAGCAGCGCCGGATCGGTCAGCTGCGGCAGCAATGGCTCGTGCGCATCGAAGATGTTCGCCGGCACCGTACCCCACTGCAGCAGCAGCGCGATGCGCTGCGGCGCCGGGATCATTGCCAATCCGACGAAACAGACCACGCACAGACTGACCAGCAGCACGGTCGTCCAATGCCAGCGCGGCCGGCGGCGCGTTTCCACATGGACAAACAAAAGCCATCCCTCCGCCTCGCCCGCGCGCTGGCGCGTGACCTGGCCATCATAGGCGATCGCTGCCGCATGACCTTGACGCAATGCGGCTCTTGGCCGGTGGCTGTCGCAAGGTCACCCGAGCGCAGGCCACCCCGGAAAGGAAGGCCCGCGGGGGACAAGCTCCCTGGCGGTGACCTGTTGCAGGTTGCGGGCGGCGGTGGCGGCGGCAGAAAAGAAAAACCCCCACCGTTGCCGGTGAGGGTGTTTCGGGATAAAGCCCCTGGCGGTGACCTACTCTTGCATGGCAAAGCCACACTACCATCGGCGCATGCGCGTTTCACTTCTGAGTTCGGGATGGGATCAGGTGGGACCACGCCGCTATGGCCGCCAGGGAAGGGGTGGGAGCAGCGCGCGTGCGCCAGCTCCACGTTTCTGAAGAGGCGGCCCTGACGGCCGGCTCTTCCGCGAAAGATCCCTCGAGGTGTTGAAGAGTCCGCCATGGATGGCGGGGTGTTGACTCTTCTTTCCGTGAGAGGGATCTCACGTGAGATAAATCGTAAACGAGTGACAAGCGTCGAGGTGAAATTCAACCGTTTCGAGACAGTGCTCGAGGCGGCTCCTTTGAAGAGTCCGGCCAGGGATGGCCGGTGGCTCCGCAGAGGGACCTGCGTCAAACAAAGCCACTTGGGGTTATATGGTCAAGCCGCACGGCTCATTAGTACAGGTAAGCTCAACGCATTGCTGCGCTTCCACATCCTGCCTATCAACCACCTGGTCTTGATGGTGCCTTCAGGAGAGTCAAGCTCTCGGGAGATCTCATCTTGGGGCGTGCTTCCCGCTTAGATGCTTTCAGCGGTTATCACTTCCGTTCATAGCTACCGGGCAATGCCATTGGCATGACAACCCGAACACCAGCGGAACGTCCACTCCGGTCCTCTCGTACTAGGAGCAGCCCCCCTCAAATCTCCAACGCCCACGACAGATAGGGACCGAACTGTCTCACGACGTTCTGAACCCAGCTCGCGTACCACTTTAAATGGCGAACAGCCATACCCTTGGGACCGGCTACAGCCCCAGGATGTGATGAGCCGACATCGAGGTGCCAAACACCGCCGTCGATATGAACTCTTGGGCGGTATCAGCCTGTTATCCCCGGAGTACCTTTTATCCGTTGAGCGATGGCCCTTCCATACAGAACCACCGGATCACTAAGACCTACTTTCGTACCTGCTTGATCCGTCGATCTCGCAGTCAAGCACGCTTATGCCTTTGCACACAGTGCGCGATGTCCGACCGCGCTGAGCGTACCTTCGTGCTCCTCCGTTACTCTTTGGGAGGAGACCGCCCCAGTCAAACTACCCACCATACACGGTCCCTGATCCGGATTACGGATCGAGGTTAGAACGTCAAGCACTTCAGGGTGGTATTTCAAGGATGGCTCCACCAGAACTGGCGTCCTGGTTTCAAAGCCTCCCACCTATCCTACACAGAAGAACTCAACGTTCAGTGTAAAGCTATAGTAAAGGTTCACGGGGTCTTTCCGTCTTGCCGCGGGAACGCTGCATCTTCACAGCGAATTCAATTTCACTGAGTCTCGGGTGGAGACAGCGCCGCTGTCGTTACGCCATTCGTGCAGGTCGGAACTTACCCGACAAGGAATTTCGCTACCTTAGGACCGTTATAGTTACGGCCGCCGTTTACTGGGGCTTCGATCAAGAGCTTCGCCTTGCGGCTGACCCCATCAATTAACCTTCCAGCACCGGGCAGGCGTCACACCCTATACGTCCACTTTCGTGTTTGCAGAGTGCTGTGTTTTTGATAAACAGTCGCAGCGGCCAGGTTACTGCGACCCTTCAATGCTCAGTCACGCACGTGACCACATCGAAGGGCGCACCTTCTCCCGAAGTTACGGTGCCATTTTGCCTAGTTCCTTCACCCGAGTTCTCTCAAGCGCCTTGGGATTCTCACCCTGCCTACCAGTGTCGGTTTACGGTACGGTTCTTCTATAGCTGAAGCTTAGTGGCTTTTCCTGGAAGCGTGGTATCAGTCGCTTTGCCCAATAGGGCTCGTCTCGGTGCTCGGCATAAAGGGTCCCGGATTTGCCTAAGACCCATGCCTACCGCCTTTCCCCGGGACAACCAACGCCCGGTAGACCTAACCTTCTCCGTCCCCACATCGCACTATAGAAAAGTGCAGGAATATTAACCTGCTTCCCATCGACTACGCATTTCTGCCTCGCCTTAGGGGCCGACTCACCCTGCGCCGATGAACGTTGCGCGAGGAAACCTTGGGCTTTCGGCGTGGGGGCTTTTCACCCCCATTATCGTTACTCATGTCAGCATTCGCACTTCCGATACCTCCAGCATGCTTTACAACACACCTTCACAGGCTTACGGAACGCTCCTCTACCGCGTACACACAAGTGTGCACACCCCGAGCTTCGGTGCATGGCTTAGCCCCGTTAAATCTTCCGCGCAGACCGACTCGACCAGTGAGCTATTACGCTTTCTTTAAAGGATGGCTGCTTCTAAGCCAACCTCCTGGCTGTCTATGCCTTTCCACATCGTTTTCCACTTAGCCATGACTTGGGGACCTTAGCTGCGGGTCTGGGTTGTTTCCCTTTTCACGACGGACGTTAGCACCCGCCGTGTGTCTCCCGGATAGTCTGTCCTGGTATTCGGAGTTTGCCATGGTTTGCTAAGTCGCGATGACCCGCTAGCCATAACAGTGCTCTACCCCCAGGAAGATTCGTCCGAGGCGCTACCTAAATAGCTTTCGAGGAGAACCAGCTATCTCCGAGTTTGTTTAGCCTTTCACTCCTATCCTCAGCTCATCCCCATCTATTGCAACAGATGTGGGTTCGGTCCTCCAGTGCGTGTTACCGCACCTTCAACCTGGCCAAGGATAGATCACTCGGTTTCGGGTCTACTGCCTGAGACTATGCGCCCTATTCAGACTCGATTTCTCTTCGCCTCCCCTATACGGTTAAGCTTGCCACAGACAGTAAGTCGCTGACCCATTATACAAAAGGTACGCAGTCACCCTTGCGGGCTTCCACTGCTTGTACGTATACGGTTTCAGGGTCTATTTCACTCCCCTCTCCGGGGTTCTTTTCGCCTTTCCCTCACGGTACTAGTTCGCTATCGGTCAGTCAGGAGTATTTAGCCTTGGAGGATGGTCCCCCCATGTTCAGACAAGGTTTCACGTGCCCCGCCTTACTCATTTTCATATCAAGTGCCCTTTCGTCGACTGGGCTATCACCATCTATGGCCGGCCTTTCCATGCCGTTTGACTAGAACACAAGATACTTTTGGGCTAGTCCGCGTTCGCTCGTCGCTACTGACGGAATCTCGGTTGATTTCTTTTCCTCCGGGTACTTAGATATTTCAGTTCCCCGGGTTCGCCTTGCATGACTATGTATTCATCATGCAATACCGCTTGCGCGGTGGGTTTCCCCATTCGGACATTGCCGGATCAAAGCTTGTTGCCAGCTCCCCGACACTTTTCGCAGGCTGCCACGTCCTTCATCGCCTCTGACTGCCAAGGCATCCACCGTATACGCTTAGTCGCTTGACCATATAACCCCAAGTCGCCTCGGGGCACGCCCCCTCCTCAGGGGCAGCCAAGTTACTTCGTTTTCGTGCCTTAACACTTGCCTCGGTTCGGTTTCGAACCAAGACGCTTGTCACTCGTTTACGTGTTTTCAAAGAACATCGTACCGGCCTCAATGCCGGACGATTTCAAAAATCTTTGGTGTGCTGATACTTCACGCGTCCGAGTCCTTGGTGGAGCCTATCGGGATCGAACCGATGACCCCCTGCTTGCAAAGCAGGTGCTCTCCCAGCTGAGCTAAGGCCCCAAGGAACCCTTGGAATGGTGGGTCTGGGTGGACTCGAACCACCGGCCTCACCCTTATCAGGGGTGCGCTCTAACCACCTGAGCTACAGACCCAGAGATCGAGCCCCAGAACCTACACCAGCCTCTGTCGAACTCTCGTCCGGAGCGGCTGTTGATGAAGAGTCCGGCCACGGATGGCCGGTCTTGATCTTCGCTCTTCGCGACAGGATGTCGCGTGAAGTACAGGTGTCTTGTGTGGACGTCTTGCAACTTTACGTTGCGACTGCCATTTCTTGAAAGGAGGTGATCCAGCCGCACCTTCCGATACGGCTACCTTGTTACGACTTCACCCCAGTCATGAACCACTCCGTGGGCGTCGTCCTCCTTGCGGTTAGACTAACGCCTTCTGGAGCAACCCACTCCCATGGTGTGACGGGCGGTGTGTACAAGGCCCGGGAACGTATTCACCGCGGCATAGCTGATCCGCGATTACTAGCGATTCCGACTTCACGGAGTCGAGTTGCAGACTCCGATCCGGACTGGGATCGGCTTTCTGGGATTGGCTCCACCTCGCGGTTTCGCAACCCTCTGTACCGACCATTGTAGTACGTGTGTAGCCCTGGCCGTAAGGGCCATGAGGACTTGACGTCATCCCCACCTTCCTCCGGTTTGTCACCGGCAGTCTCCTTAGAGTTCCCGACATTACTCGCTGGCAACTAAGGACAAGGGTTGCGCTCGTTGCGGGACTTAACCCAACATCTCACGACACGAGCTGACGACAGCCATGCAGCACCTGTGTTCCGATTCCCGAAGGCACTCCCGCATCTCTGCAGGATTCCGGACATGTCAAGGCCAGGTAAGGTTCTTCGCGTTGCATCGAATTAAACCACATACTCCACCGCTTGTGCGGGCCCCCGTCAATTCCTTTGAGTTTCAGTCTTGCGACCGTACTCCCCAGGCGGCGAACTTAACGCGTTAGCTTCGACACTGATCTCCGAGTTGAGACCAACATCCAGTTCGCATCGTTTAGGGCGTGGACTACCAGGGTATCTAATCCTGTTTGCTCCCCACGCTTTCGTGCTTCAGCGTCAGTGTTGTCCCAGATGGCCGCCTTCGCCACTGATGTTCCTCCCGATCTCTACGCATTTCACCGCTACACCGGGAATTCCACCATCCTCTGACACACTCTAGCTCGCCAGTATCCATTGCCATTCCCAGGTTGAGCCCGGGGATTTCACAACAGACTTAACGAACCGCCTACGCACCCTTTACGCCCAGTAATTCCGATTAACGCTTGCACCCTTCGTATTACCGCGGCTGCTGGCACGAAGTTAGCCGGTGCTTATTCCTCAGGTACCGTCAGCCCCATAGGGTATTAACCCGTGGTATTTCGTTCCTGATAAAAGTGCTTTACAACCCGAGGGCCTTCTTCACACACGCGGCATTGCTGGATCAGGCTTGCGCCCATTGTCCAATATTCCCCACTGCTGCCTCCCGTAGGAGTCTGGGCCGTGTCTCAGTCCCAGTGTGGCTGATCATCCTCTCAGACCAGCTAGCGATCGTCGCCTTGGTAGGCCTTTACCCTACCAACTAGCTAATCGCACATCGGTCCGTCCAACCGCGCGAGGCCCGAAGGTCCCCCGCTTTCTCCCGTAGGACGTATGCGGTATTAGTCCCGGTTTCCCGAGGTTATCCCCCACGTCTGGGTAGGTCCCGATGCATTACTCACCCGTCCGCCACTCGCCACCCAAGGAGCAAGCTCCTCTGTGCTGCCGTTCGACTTGCATGTGTTAGGCATGCCGCCAGCGTTCAATCTGAGCCAGGATCAAACTCTTCACTTAAGTTTTCGATGACCGAAGCCATCTATCTTTCCGAAGCGTATGTTCCCAACCAATCAAAACTCATTACTGACTTTTTACTTGGTGGGACGCTTGCATTGCTTGGACAGGTCACAACCCATCAACGCAAGACGTCCACACAATTCACCTGCGCACACTGTCAAAGATCTTCGCTGCCCGACCGCCTTTCGGTGATCGCCCCGTGACCTTTCGTCCCGGGTGAGCCGCCCATTCTACATCGCTTTCCGAGACCGTCAACACCTTCAGGGAAGTTCGTCGAGGTGTCGCATGTCGCGCCCCATGGCGTTGGGCCGACGTGGGCCGCGAATCATACGGCCTGCGCTTTTTTTGGCAAGTGTTTTCTGCGTCGGCCGCGAATTCGCGCCGCGAGAATGCGGCTGTCGGTTCAGGCGACGACCAGCCGCACCCGCGCGAAATTGCGCTTGCCGACCTGCAGGACGCCCTCGAAGCCGGCATGGAAAACGCGCTGTGCGTCTTCCGCGACGGCCGCGTCGATGCGAACGGCACGCTCCTTCAGCTTCCGGGTTGCCTCGGAGTTGCTGGTGGTCAGGCCGGCGGCGGTGAGCAGCGCGGCCAGGCGCAAGCCCTCGGCCGGCACGGCGATGTCGGTTTGCGGCAGCAGCGCGGTGTCGCCTTCGCCGCGCACGACGGCATGCCAGCCGGCGATCGCCTGTTCGGCGGCGGCAGGGGCGTGGAAACGTGCAGCCAGCTCGCGCGCCAAACGCAACTTGGCGTCACGCGGGTTGAGCTGGCCACCCTCGACATCGCGCTTCATGCGCGCCAGCTCGTCCAGCGACACCTCGAAGCTGAGCAGCTCGAACCAGCGCCACATCAACTCGTCGCCGATCTTCATCGTCTTGGTGACGATGTCGATGGCCGGTTCGTTGATGCCGATGTAGTTGCCAAGCGACTTGGACATCTTGTTGACGCCGTCCAGCCCCTCCAGCAGCGGCATGGTGAGCACGATCTGCGGCGGCTGGCCATAGTGTTCCTGCAGGCTGCGGCCCATCAGCAGGTTGAACTTCTGGTCGGTGCCGCCGAGCTCGATATCCGCCTTCAAGGCCACCGAGTCGTAACCCTGGGTCAGCGGGTACATGAACTCGTGGATGGCGATCGGCTGCTGCGCGGCATAGCGCTTGGTGAAATCGTCGCGCTCGAGCATGCGCGCCACGGTGTGCTGCGCGGCCAGCCGGATCATGTCGGCGGCCGACATCTTGTCGAACCATTCGGAGTTGAAGCGCAGCTCGGTCTTCTCGCGGTCCAGCACCTTGTAGACCTGCTCGGCGTAGGTCTCGGCATTGGCCAGCACATCCTCGCGCGTGAGCGGCTTGCGGGTGACGTTCTTGCCGGTCGGGTCGCCGATCATGCCGGTGAAGTCGCCGATCAGGAAGATGACCTGGTGACCCAGATCCTGGAACTGGCGCATCTTGTTAAGCAGCACCGTGTGACCCAGGTGCAGGTCCGGCGCGGTCGGATCGAAGCCGGCCTTGACCCGCAGTGGACGCCCCGATTTCAGGCGCTCGACCAGCTCCTCGCGCTTGATGATTTCGTCGGCGCCACGCGCAATCGTGGACAGGGCGTGCTCGTGCTCGCTCATGGATTTCTCGCTGGATGGGGCATGGAAAATGAACCGGGCGGCGCGAAACGGAGAGGCGTTAGCCATTCGCTGCGTGCGGCGAAAGTTAATTGTGCGTTAATCAGGAATGGATCGCAAACCATTGATGGCAAAGGCATTGACGCTCTCTGCACATCGCCGTTATGGTACGCCGAGTTTTTGCTTGAGCGGTACGGGGTGAACACGGCATGGCCGAAGAGAACATGGGCGCGCTGCAGGCGCGCAAGCAGGCCATATGCCGCAAGGCACAGCGTCTTCACTGTCGCTTCTACGAACGTTGCGCGCACTGGTCGTTCAACCGGTCGAGCGATGTCGAACCGATCCGCTGGCACCGCGAACACTGGATGCTTGCCGGCACAGCGCTGCTGATCACCTTGTTGTCCGGCTTCATCATGCCGTCGTGGGCCAACGCGATGCGTCCGGCGCCCGCACCCGTGGCGCACACGCTGTTGCCGCTGGCCCTGCCCAAGGCCGACCTGGTCCAGACGCCGGTGTCCACCGTCGATGACTGGCAGGTGGTGCGGGTGCAGCCGGGACAGACCCTTTCCGACATCTTCACCGCCCATGGCCTGGGCATGAGCGACCTGCAGAAGGTGATGGACACCGCGGGCAACCACAAGGAGGCCCTGCACAGCATCCGTCCGGGCGAGGAGTTCGATTTCCTGCTCGGCAGCGACGGCAGCCTGAAGGGCTTCCGTTTCGATCCGGATGCCGCCAACCGCGCCGTCATCCGCTTCGACGGCGCACAACCCACGCTGGCCTTGCAGCCGCGCGACATCGACCGACGCGAGCAGGTGGCGCACGGCGTGATTCGCAGCAGCCTGTATGCCGCCGGTGACCAGGCCGGGGTGAACGCGGCGATGATCGGCAAGCTGGCCGACCTGTTCAAATACGACATCGACTTCGTGCAGGACCTGCGCGTGGGCGACAGCTTCACCATGATCTACGACGACATCTACCGTGATGGCGTGCGCTACGGCCAGGGCGACATCGTGGCTGCCGAATTCGTCAACCAGGGCAAGCGCTACACCGCTTACCGATTCAAGAAGGCCGACGGCAACTACGGCTGGTTCAGCGAAGATGGACGTCCGATCCAGAAATCCTTCCTGCGCATCCCGGTCGATTTCACCCGGATCTCGTCCCAGTTTTCCTCCGCCCGCATGCACCCGATCCTCGGCCGCATGCGCGCGCACAAGGGCGTCGACTACGCGGCCCCCAGCGGCACGCCGATCCACGCCGCCGGCGACGGCGTGATCAAGTACCACGGCTGGGAACGTGGCTACGGCAACTTCGTGGTGATCCAGCACAACAAGACCATCAGCACTGCATACGGCCACATGTCGCGTTTCGTGAAGGGCCAGCACGTGGGCGAGCGGGTGCGCCAGGGCGAGGTGATCGGCTACGTCGGCATGACCGGACTGGCCACCGGCCCGCACCTGCACTACGAGTTCCGCGTCAACGGCGTGCAGCGCAACCCGCAGACGGTGACCCTGCCCAAGCCCGAACCGCTGCCCGCCGCCCAGCTGGCCCGCTTCGAGTCGCAGGTGGTCAAGCCGCAGCTGGCCCGGCTGACCGAACTGGACAACCGGATCAAGCTGGCCCGCGCCAACGCTCCCGCCAATCACGACAACTGAGCTGCCCTTGCGCGTGGCTGAAGACGACTCGGCGCTCTACATCGGGCTGATCTCCGGCACCAGCGCCGACAGCATCGATGCGGTGCTGGTGCGTTTTCGCGAAGGCAAGCCGCACACCCTTGCCTGCCATGCCCATCCGTGGCCGCATGCCTTGCGCGAACGCATGCTGGCAGTGGCGCAAGGCGAGGCCGCGCTCGACCTGGACGACTGGGGCCGGCTCGACGTTGAAATCGGGCAGCAGTTCGCCGAGGCCGCCTTGCACTTGCTCGATCGCGCCGGCACGACGGCCGCGGCGGTGCGCGCCATCGGTTCGCATGGACAAACCTTGCGCCACCGGCCCGGCGGCGAGCACCCCTTCACCTTGCAGCTGGGCGACCCCAGCGTGATCGCCGAGCGCTGCCGCATCGAGGTGGTCGCCGACTTCCGCCGCGCCGACGTCGCCGCCGGCGGCCAGGGCGCGCCGCTGCTGCCGGCGGTGCATGCCATGCTGCTGGGCGTGCCCGGGCTTACGCGCGCCGTGCTCAACCTCGGCGGCATCGCCAACCTCACTGTGCTCGCGGCCGACGGCGGTGTGCGCGGCTTCGACACCGGGCCGGCCAACGGCCTGCTCGACGCGTGGTGCCTGCGCCATCGGGGCGAACCGTTCGATCGCGGCGGAGCCTTTGCCGCCCGCGGCCGGGTCGTGCCCGAGCTGCTCGACGCCCTGCTGGCCGATCCGTACTTTGCGCTGCCGCCGCCCAAAAGCACCGGACGCGAATACTTTCATCTGGACTGGCTGGCCACCCGCGCGCCCCCGGCCATACTGGCACCCGCCGACGTGCAGGCGACGCTGCTGGAGCTGACCGTGCGCAGCGTCACCGCAGCCGTGATGCAGCATGCGCCGGAAGCGACGGAGGTGCTGGCCTGCGGCGGCGGCGTGCACAATGAGCGGCTGATGCAGCGCCTGGGCGAGACGTTGGCTCCACGCCAGCTGGACAGCACCGCCAGCTGCGGTGTCGACCCGGACTTTCTCGAAGCGACCGCATTTGCCTGGCTGGCGCGCCAACGCCTGCTGCAACTGCCCGGCAACCTGCCGGCCGTGACCGGCGCGCGCGGACCGCGGGTACTCGGGGCGGTCTATTCCGCGCCGGCACCCGGCACGTCGTAACGGATGCTCTCCGGCGCCAGCTGGGTCGGCCGCGTGCGGGCCAGCGCCAGCAACGCCTCCTGGAACGCGCCGCGCTCGGCGGCTTCCCAGTGACCATCGAGTACGGCCAGGGCGTGCGGATCGCGCAGGCTTTCGCTGTATCGGTGCGCCACCGACATGCCGAGGCCGACGCGCAGCGCGTCCAGCATCACGTCGTTGACCGGACACTGGCGCAGCTTGGCCAGCGCCGCGATGCGTTCGGCCAGCAGGCCATCGATGTGATGAACGATCATGTCCGGCACAAGCGTCACTCCCTGCAGCACCTGCCCCTGTGCCGGGGATGTTTGCACATCCGCGATGCACCGGTGCCGCGCCGTGGCGATTTCCGTGGCTGACTTGGCACTTGCGCTGTGACCCGCGCCACTGTGGGCCACTGCAGATCCGGACCCGCTCGCATGGAACGGCCACAATCTTTCAGGTCACCGCCCGCGCGCGCTCGAATCCGCGAAAACGTCGCCACAATCCGGCGAACAGCAGCATCGCCGGGATCACCGCCAGCACGGTGAGCACGAAGTAGGCGCCGTAGCCCGCCGTCATGGCGATGCCGCCGGCAAAGAAGCCGAGCAGCTTGCCCGGCAGGTTGACCAGCGAACTCAGCAAGGCGTACTGCGTCGCGGTGTGCTGCTGGTTGACCAGCGAGGACAGGAACGCCACCGTCGGCGGCCCCAGCATGCCCAGGGTGAGGTTCTCCACCGAGATCACCAGGGTCAGCATGGCCAGATTGCCCGGGTGCGCGATCAGCAGCAGGTACATGAGGTTGCTGCAGCCGCACAGCACGATGGTGACGCCCAGCGGCCGCCACGCGCCCCAGCGCGCCACCATGGCGCCGCCGACGAACACGCCGACGATGCCGATCCAGATGCCGTAGATCTTGGTGATCGTGCCGATCTCGGTCTTGGAGAAGCCCATGTCGCGGTAGAACGGGCTCATGATGCCGCCGATGGTGGCCTGTTCGGGCATCTTGAACAGCAGCAGGAACAGCAAGGTCACGCCGGCCAGTGCCCAGCCGTAGCGCCGGAAGAAGTCGGCGAACGGATCGATCACGCTCTCGCGCATCGCGTCGCGCCAGCGCGCGGCACGCACGCGCAGCACCGTCGGCTCGCGCGCCACCAGCGTGGTGACGATCGGCAGCAGCATCGCCAGCGCCATCATCAGGTAGACCACGCGCCAGGCGATGTGGTCGGCCAGGATCAGGGCCACCGCGCCGGCCACCAGCAGCCCGATGCGATAGCCCAGCGAATAGGTCGCCACCAGCGCGCCCTGGTCCTCGACCGGCGCGATCTCGATGCGATACGCATCGACGGCGATGTCCTGCGTGGCGCCGAAGAACGCCACCGCCAGCGTGGCCGCCACGAACGCCGCCAGATGCTGCGGCGTCAGCGCCGCCATCGCGAGCAGCCCGGCCACCACGCCCAACTGGGCGAACAGCAGCCAGCCTCGCCGCTGGCCCAGGCGCGCGAAGCCCGGGATGTGCCCGTGGTCGAGCAGCGGTGCCCAGAGGAACTTGAATGCGTAGGTCATGCCCGCGCTGGCGATCATCGTGATGTCGGCCAGCTCGATGCCGTTCTCCTTCAGCCAGTACGCCAGCGTGCCGGCCACCAGCAGGAACGGCAGGCCGGAGGAGAAGCCGAACAGGCACATCGTCCACGCCGCCGGCTGGGTGAACGCATGCCACACCGACGGCTTCGCCGGCCGTCGCGCCGTTGCTTCAGTCGACATAGTCGACCGTGTACGGCGCGTGGTCGGAAAAACGCTGGTCGCGGTAGATCGAGCACGCACGCAGGCGATCGCGCAGCGAAGGGGTGACCACCTGGTAGTCGATCCGCCACCCCACGTTGTTCGCCCGCGCCTGGCCCCGGTTCGACCACCAGGTGTATTCGACCGCGTCGGGCTTGAGTGCGCGGAAGCTGTCGACCCAGCCGCGCTGGTGGAACAGCAGGTCCAGCCACGCGCGTTCCTCCGGCAGGCAGCCGGAGTTCTTCTGGTTGGAGCTCCAGTTCTTGATGTCGTTCTTCGTGTGCACGATGTTCCAGTCGCCACAGATCACGTAGTCGCGACCGCTTTTCAGCCACGCGTCGAAGATCGGCGTGATCCATTCCATCGCCTTGAACTTGAACTGCTGGCGCTCGTCGCCGGACGAACCGGACGGAAAGTACAACGAGACCACGCTGAGGTTGCCGAAGCGGGCCTCGATGTAGCGGCCCTCGTTGTCGAATTCGTCCCAGCCGAGTTCGGTCAGCACCTGGTCGGGCTCGCGCCGGGCGTAGATCGCCACGCCGCTGTAGCCCTTCTTGCTGGTAGCGTCGCGGTAGAAGCAGTGATGGCCGTCGGGGCGGAACATCGCGTCCGTGAGCTGGTCTTCCTGGGCCTTGGTCTCCTGCAGGCAGACCACGTCCGCGTTCTGCGCGCGCAGCCACTCGAATACGCCCTTGCTGCCGGCCGAGCGGATGCCGTTGGCGTTGAGGCTGATGATGCGCATGGGTACTCCCGGTCGACAGATCGGGCGATCATAACAACCCCGGCCGGCGGCACCGGCGCGTGTACCATGCGCGCACCGCCGCCATGCCAGCGAGACCGACCGTGCACGACTACCAACGCGACTTCATCGAACTCACCCTGCGCCGGCAGGTGCTGCGCTTCGGCGAGTTCACGCTGAAGTCCGGCCGGCAGAGCCCGTACTTCTTCAACATGGGCCGGATCGATTCAGGCGCCGCGCTGGCGCGACTCGGCCGCGCGTACGCCGCCGCCCTGGTCGAGGCGGGGATCGAGGTCGACATGCTGTTCGGCCCGGCCTACAAGGGCATCGCGCTGGCCGCGGCCACCGCCATCGCGCTGGCCGAACAGCACGGGCGCGACC
This sequence comes from Rhodanobacter sp. UC4437_H4, assembly GCF_052978425.1. NCBI lineage: Bacteria > Pseudomonadati > Pseudomonadota > Gammaproteobacteria > Lysobacterales > Rhodanobacteraceae > Rhodanobacter > Rhodanobacter sp. UC4437_H4. The sequence continues at coordinate 2,570,180 of NZ_CM129673.1, read as the reverse complement.
TGCCATGGGCCTACAACCGCAAGGAGGCCAAGGATCACGGCGAGGGCGGCAGCCTGGTCGGCGCGCCGCTGGCCGGGCGCGTGCTGATCGTCGACGACGTGATGACCGCCGGCACCGCGGTGCGCGAGTCGCTGGCGCTGATCCGCGCCCACGGCGCCACGCCGGCCGGCGTGCTCATTGCGCTGGATCGCCAGGAGCGCGGCCAGGGCGAACGCTCCGCCGCGCAGGAAGTCGCCGCCGAGCACGGCATCCCGGTCATCGCCATCACCTGCCTGGACGACGTGCTGGAGTATGCCGGCGCGCAGCCGCAACTGGCTGCCGAACACGCGCGATTGCTGGACTACCGCGCCCGGTACGGCGTACCCCGCTGACCGGCGCGGCATGCGCCACCGGTTCATGCACCGGCCAATAGACTCCGGCCAACCCCATCACAGCAGCGCCGCGGGCAACCGGCCAGCATGGCGGAGCCAGCTATACTCGGGCCAACAGGAGAACCCATGCGCAAATCACTGCTCATTCTGGCTGCCGTAGCGATGGGCGCGAGCCTTGCCGCGTTCGCCCAGAACGCTGGCAGCGTGCGCTACAAGTGGTATGACAACCAGGGCCTGGTGCATTACAGCGACAGCCTCACCGCCGACGCGATGAAGTACGGCTACGACCTGGTCAACGATCGCGGCATGGTGGTGCGCCACGTGTCGCGCCAGCTCAACCCCGAGGAGCGCGCCGCGGCGGCCAAGCTGGCCGAGGCCGAGGCGGCCAGACAGCGCGCGGCGCAGGAAGTGGCCACCGCCGAGGCGCAGATGCTCAACGCCTACCCGGACGAGGAGTCGTACAAGATCTCGCTGCAGCAGACGCTGGACACGGTCGACCAGCAGATCCGCACCACCCGGATCAACCTGCGCAGCCAGGAGAAGGCGCTGACCGACCTGCTGGCCCGCGCCGCGGAGATCGAGAACGCCAAGAAGCCGGTGCCGAAATTCCTCACCGACAGCGTCGCCGCGCAGCGCAACGTCGTCACCGGCCTGCGCGCCACCTTGCAGCGCCAGCAGACCCTGCGCACGCAGACGGTGCAGGAGCAGGTCAAGCAGCTGGCCCGCTACCGCGAGCTGAAAGCCGAGCAGGACAAGGCTTCGCAGTAGCCTGGCTCGGGCCGACGCGGTCCGCGTCCCGGCCCGCCATCCTCAGAACGGCAGTTTCAGGGCAGGATCGACCGCCAGCATCTGCCGGCGGAACACCTGCTGGATGCGCTTGAGCGCCGCCTCGGTGTCGGCCTCGAAACGCAGCACCAGCACCGGCGTGGTGTTGGACGCGCGCACCAGTCCCCAGCCGTCCGGCCAGTCCACGCGCAGACCGTCGATACCGATCACCGAGGCGTCCTCGAAGCTGGCGCGCTCGCGCAGCCGGTCCATGAAGCGGTAATGCTCGCCTTCGGCCAGCGCGACCTTCAGCTCGGGAGTGGAGATGCTCTTGGGCAGGGTGGCGAAGATCTCCTCCGGGCTGCGCCCGTGGAGGTCGCCGGCGAGGATCTCCAGCAGCCGAGCGGCGGCATAGATGCCGTCGTCGAAACCGTACCAGCGCTCCTTGAAGAAGAAGTGCCCGCTCATCTCGCCGGCCAGCTCGGCGCCGGTCTCGCGCATCTTGGCCTTGATCAGCGAATGCCCGGTGCGCCACATCAACGGACTGCCGCCGGCGTCCAGGATCTGCGCCTTCAGGTGGCTGGTGCACTTGACGTCGTAGATCACCGTGCCGCCGGGCTGGCGCGACAGCACGTCGCGCGCGAACAGCATCAGCAGGCGATCCGGATAGATGATCTCGCCGGCGCGGGAGACCACGCCCAGGCGATCGCCGTCGCCGTCGAAGGCGAGGCCGAGGTCCGCTCCGGTCTGGCGCACGGCGTGGATCAGGTCCTGCAGGTTGGCCGGATCGGACGGATCGGGATGGTGGTTCGGGAAGCTGCCGTCGACATCGCAGTACAGCGGGACCACCTCGCAGCCGACGCCTTCGAGCACCTGCGGCGCGATCGCGCCGGGAATGCCGTTGCCGCAATCGACCACCACCTTCAGCGGGCGCTCGGCGAGCACGTCGGAGACGATTTTCTCGATGTAGTCCGGGGCCACGTCGACCTGGCGCAGGCCGCCGTGACCATCCTGGCTCAACGCGCCGCTGGCGATGCGCTGGTACAGGTCCTGGATCGCGCCCTCGGCCAGCGTCTCGCCGCCGATCACGATCTTGAAGCCGTTGTAGTCCGGCGGATTGTGGCTGCCGGTGACCGCCACGCCGCAGCCGGTGTTGAACCGGTACGCGGCGAAATACACCACCGGCGTGGGCACCGCGCCCAGGTCGATCACGTCGACGTCGGCCTCGCGCAGGCCGTCGGCCAGCGCGCCGGCCAGTTCGGGACCGGAAACCCGGCCATCGCGGCCGACCACGATCTCGCGCAGGCCGCGCTCGACCATCACCGCGCCGATCGCCCGGCCCAGCAGCCTGGCCACGTTGCGGTCCAGTGTCTTGCCGACCACGCCGCGCACGTCGTAGGCGCGGAAGATGCTCGGGTCCACCGGCACCGTGGCGGGTTCGGCCGGCGCGGCCGCGGGACGCGCAGTGGCCGGAGCGGGGGTCGACGGCGCGCGCGCGCGCGGGCGCGGCAGCGCGACCTCGGCCACCAGCGGCTCCTCTTCGGCCGGCGGCGCCGACGAAGCCTGGCGACGCCCGCGCAGCCACAGCAGATAGCCGGCTCCGCCCAGCCCCAACAGGCTCAGCAGCGCGCTCAACCACCACGAATGCGGCAGCACGATGAACGCATCGGGCAGCCCGGCGCCCACGCGGAACGCGGTGCCGGGCACGGCCACGCTGTTGTCGCCGGTCTGCGCCGAGGCACTGCCGTTGGAGAACAACTGCACGCTGCCCGGCTCGTCTCCCTGGCGCAGATCGAGCCGGCCGCCGGCCGGCGGGATTGCGTCGAAAGCCCGCTGGACCCCGGCAAACGGCAGTTCCACCCACACCCACGCCTGGGTCTGATCGGGCGCACCCAGCGGCACGACCATGCTCAGCCGGCGGTCGCCGTTGCCGTAGTAGACGCTCTGCACCGGCGGCGCGCCCTCCGCCGTCTGCGCGGCCATCAGCTGCGCCGCCTTGGCATAGCCGAACTCGCGGTAGTTGGCGCGCAGCACTTCCTTGAGGTCGCCGCTGTAGATGTCCAGCTGCTGCGCCTGCGGCAGGCGCAGGCGCAAGGTGGCGATCGACTGCGCCGGGTCGTTCAGCACCGTCGCCGGGTCGACCAGCGCCAGCGCCTTCTCCACCGCACCGCGCTGGCGTGCGACCTCGTCGGCAACCGCCTTGACCGCCTGCGCCTGAGCGGCATGGACCCGTTCGTCGGCATGATGCTCGTCGGCGATCAGCCAGGTCTGCCAGGCACAGAACAGGCCCAGCAGCAGCAGCAAGGTGCCGCCGGCCAGCGGCAGCACGGCCGACCAGTCGACCTCAGGCCGGGCCAGCCGCCGCTTCGCGATTTTTGGTGCCATGCTCTGCCCCCACGGCTGAAACTGCGCGGTGGCGCGACCGCTCCGGGTCGCGCCGAGTTTCCGTGCCCATGCTATCGGATACCGGTGGAGCCGAAGCCTCCGGCGCCGCGTTCGCTGGGCGTGAATTCATTGACGATCTGCAGCCGCGCCTGCGCCACCGGCAGCAGCAGCAACTGCGCGATGCGGTCGCCGACCGCGATGGTGTACGGAGCGTCGCCGCGGTTCCAGCACGAAATCATCAGCGGGCCCTGGTAGTCGGCGTCGATCACGCCGACCAGGTTGCCCATCACCAGGCCGTGCTTGTGGCCCAACCCGGAGCGCGGAACGATCAAGGCGCACCATTGCGGATCGCCGATGTGGATGGCGATGCCGCTGGGCACCAGCGCACTTGCGCCGGGTGCCAGGGTCAGCGGCTGCTCCAGTGCCGCACGCAGGTCCATGCCGGCGCTGCCAGGGGTGGCGGCATGCGGCAGCGGAATGCTGTCGCCCAGGCGCGGGTCGAGGATCTTCAATTCGACGTCGAGCGTCATCCGCGCGTCGCCCGGTAGCGTTCGGCCACTTGCGCGATAAGCTGGCGCGCCAGTTCGCTCTTGGCGGCGCGCGGCAAGGCCAGCTCGCCATCGGCCCAGTACAGCGTCAAAGCGTTCTCGGCGACCTCGAAACCGAGTCCGTCGCCCACCTGGTTCGCCGCGATCATGTCCAGCCCCTTGCTGCGCAATTTGCCGCGCGCGTAACTGGCCACATCATGCGTCTCCGCGGCGAATCCGACCAGGAACGGGTGCCCGCTCTGCGCGGCCAGGCTGGCCAGGATGTCGGGGTTCTCTTCCAGCTGCAGCGAGAGCGGCGCGCCCGCGCTCTTTTTCAGCTTCAGCGCCGAGACGCTGGCCGGCCGATAATCGCCCACCGCCGACGCGCCGATGTAGATGTCCGCCGCGCGACTGGCCTCGAGCACGGCGGCCTGCATTTGCGCGGCGCTGCGCACGTCGATGCGCCGCGCCACCCCGACGGGCGTGGCCAGGCTCACCGGGCCGGCCACCAGGCTCACCGTGGCGCCCGCCTCCGCCGCGGCCGCGGCCACCGCGAAACCCATCCGGCCGGAGCTGCGGTTGCCGATGAAGCGCACCGGGTCGATGTCCTCGTAGGTCGGACCGGCGCTGACCACCACCTGCAACCCGGCCAGCGCGCCGTTGCCGAACGAGGCGGCCAGCGCGTCGCGCAATTCGTGCGGCTCCAGCATGCGGCCGGAGCCCATGTCGCCGCAGGCCTGCTCGCCGGCCGCCGGCCCCAGCACCTGCACGCCACGCTGGCGCAGCAGCACCAGGTTCGCCTGCACCGCCGGGTGCGCCCACATCTGCTGGTTCATCGCCGGCGCCAGGTACAGCGGTGCGGCGCTGGCCAGGCACAGCGTGCTGAGCAGGTCATCGGCATGGCCATGGGCGAGCCGGGCGATGGTGTCGGCGCTGGCCGGCGCCACCAGAATGCGCTCGGCCCAGCGCGCCAGCTCGATGTGACCCATCGCCGCCTCGGCGTGCGCATCCCACAGGCTGCTGCGCACCGGCTGGCCGGAGAGCGCCTGGAACGTGGCCGCGCCGACGAAATGCTCGGCCCCTGCGGTCATCACCACACGCACCTCGGCGCCCTGCTCGCGCAGGCGGCGGACCAGTTCGCAACTCTTGTAGGCGGCAATGCCGCCGGACACTCCCAGCAGGATGCGGCGTTGGGCGAGGCTCATGTAAGACGGGCCTGACAGTCGGGCAGACGCTTAGCTTACTAAGATTCGATCCTCGTCACTGCTGCTCCGCGACGGCCCCCTTCGCCAAGCTGGCACGCATGAGCATCCGCGACTGGCCCGAAGGCGAACGACCCCGCGAAAAACTGCTGGCCCGCGGGAGCGCCGCGCTGTCCGACGCGGAGCTGCTGGCCGTGCTGCTGGGCAGCGGCAGCCGCGGCAAGGACGCCATCGCGCTGGGCCGCGAACTGCTCGCCAACGCGGGCGGCGTGGCCGCCTTGCTGGGCCGGCCGGAGCAGCAGATCCGCGCCGGCGGGCTGGGTCCGGCCAAGCGCGCGCGGATCGCTGCGGCGCTGGAACTGGCCCGGCGCAGCCTGGCCGAGCAGCTGCAGGAGCGGCCCAGCCTGGGCAACCCGCGCGACAGCGGCGACTACCTGCGGGCCCGCCTGCGCCACCTGCCCTACGAAGTGTTCGGCTGCCTGTACCTGGACAACCGCCATCGCGTGCTGGCCTTCGAGGAGCTGTTCCGCGGCACCGTCGACGGCGCCAGCGTGCACCCGCGTGAAGTGGTGCGCGCCTGTCTGCATCACAACGCCTGCGCGGTGATCTTCGCCCACAACCACCCCTCCGGCGTGGCCGAACCCAGTGCCGCCGACCGCGCGATCACCCACGAACTGCGTGATGCCCTGCACCTGGTCGGCGTGCGCGTGCTCGACCACCTGGTGATCGGCCACGGCGAGCCGGTGTCGATGGCCGCCCGCGGCCTGCTCTGAACGCGGCCGTACCGGGCCGCCGCTGCGGCGCGCATCTCCCCACCTTCGCCCGACAAGCCGGCTCTGCCGCGCTGCGGCACACCGTGCGCCAACCTGTTCGCGCGCACAGAAGCGGCCGCCAAGTGGTCGAAACTTATGCACAAAATGCAACGACAACCGGTTGCCGTCGCAATCGCCAGTCTTGCGCAAAGTTGCTGCTTCAACATAATGATTTTTCTTGATAATTTCTTGCGACTTGACAAAGACCAGCCAGCCGCTGCCTCGGCGCGTTCCCCGCCGGCGAATTTCCCCACAGAGTTATCCACAGGACGCCTCGACGCGGTGCAACACGAGACCACCCCGCGTCCGGCACGGCCTTCGCCGCCGGCGTGCGCGCGCCGGTCTGTTAGAATTGCCGGTTCCATCACGAAACCGATCCCACCCGTGAAAGCACAGCTGCGCAACCTGGTGTTGCAGGCCATCCACGCCCTGCAGCACGACGCGACCCTGCCGGCCGAGCTGGCCATCCCCGACTTCGTGATCGAGCGCGCGCGCAGCCGCGAGCATGGCGATTTCGCCTGCAACGCGGCGATGCTGCTGGCCAAGCATGTCCTGAGCCCTGTCGAAGGGGCGGCGCGCGCCAAGCCACGCGAGCTGGCCGAAAAACTGGTCGCCGCACTGCCGGCCAACCCGCTGGTCGAAAAAGTCGAGATCGCCGGCCCCGGCTTCATCAACTTCTTCCTCGCCGCCGGCGCCTATCACGCCGAAGTGCGCCGGATCATGGCCGAGGGCAACGCCTACGGCCGCAATGCCAGCGGCGGCGGCAGGACCGTCGGCGTGGAATTCGTCTCGGCCAACCCGACCGGCCCGCTGCACGTGGGCCACGGCCGCGCCGCGGCGATCGGCGACTGCCTGAGCCGCCTGCTCGATGCCAGCGGCTGGAACGTCAAGCGCGAGTACTACTACAACGATGCCGGCGTGCAGATCGCCAACCTGGCCGTGTCGGTGCAGGCGCGCGCGCGCGGCATCACGCCCGAAGACAGCAGCTGGCCCGACAACGGCTACCGCGGCGACTACATCGCCGACGTGGCGCGCGCCTACCTCGATCGCGAATCGGTGGTGGCCGACGGCGAGACGGTCGTCGCGGCCGGCGACGTCGACGACCTCGACGCGATCCGCCGCTTCGCCGTGGCCAGCCTGCGCCGCGAGCAGGACCTGGACCTGCAGGCATTCGGCGTCGGCTTCGACACCTATTTCCTGGAGTCCTCGCTGTACAGCGACGGCAAGGTCGAGGAAACCGTACGCGAGCTGATCGCCCACGGTCACACCTACGAGGAAGGCGGCGCGCTGTGGCTGCGCACCACCGCGTTCGGTGACGACAAGGACCGCGTGATGCGCAAGTCCGACGGCACCTACACCTACTTCCTGCCCGACGTGGCCTACCACCTGAGCAAGTGGCAGCGCGGCTACCAGCGCGCGATCACCGAGCTGGGCTCGGACCACCACGGTTCGCTGGCGCGGGTGAAGGCCGGCCTGCAGGCGCTCGATTGCGGCATCCCCAAGGGCTGGCCGGAATACGTGCTGCACCAGATGGTCACCGTGATGAAGGGCGGCGAGGAGGTGAAGATCTCCAAGCGCGCCGGCAGCTACGTCACCTTGCGCGACCTGATCGACGAAGTCGGCAAGGACGCCACGCGCTACTTCCTGATCGCGCGCAAGAGCGATTCGCAGTTGGTGTTCGACGTCGACCTGGCCCGCTCGCAGTCCAACGACAACCCGGTCTACTACATCCAGTACGCGCATGCCCGCGTCTGCAGCGTGCTGCGCCAGGCGCCGGAGAAAGGCTTTGCCTTCGACCTCGCCGACGGCCTTGCGCACCTGGACCGGCTGGACAACGAGCACGAGCAGATCCTGCTCACCGAGCTGTCGAAATACCCCGAACAGGTCGAAGCGGCGACGGCCAACCTGGAGCCGCACCTGATCGCCGGCTGGCTGCGCGAACTGGCCAACGCGTTCCACACCTACTACAACTCGCACCAGTTCCTGGTCGAGGATGCGAGCCTGCGCAACGCGCGGCTGGCGCTGGTGGTCGCCACGCGCCAGGTACTGAAGAACGGACTGGATTTGCTGGGCCTCAGCGCCCCGGAGAAGATGTAATGGCAGCACGCAAGGGCAGGGGCCGGCAGGCCGTACGCAACGGCCGCAACGGATTCCCGGGCTGGGGTTACGCGGTGATCGGCGTCCTCGCCGGCGCGATCCTGATGGCGATCGTGATGCGCGGCAGCCTGTTCACCAACCTGCGCACGCCGACCGGACCGCAGGCCAACCCGCAGGCCACCGCCCAGCGCGGCAGCGAGCCGGGCGTGCTGGAACCGGCCCCCGGCGAAAGCACGCCGAAGAAGCCGCAGTACGACTTCTACTCGGTGCTGTCGGAGAAGGAAGTGCGCATCCCCGACGCCGAGATCAGCGCGCAGGCCAAGGCCGAGCAGCAGGCCGCCACGCCGGCACCGGCGACGACGCCCGCCAGCACACCCGGCGTGGCCGTGCAGAACGTCACCGCCGCGCCGGCCGAGGCGGTGGAGCCGGCCAGCGGCGGCAACGGCTACCTGCTGCAGGTGGGCGCGTTCCCCGACCCCGCCACCGCCGAGGCACAAAAGGCCAAGCTGGCCCTGCAGGGCTTCGTCGCCAACGTGCAGACGGTGAATGTCGGCGGGCAGACCTACCACCGCGTACGGCTGGGGCCGTTCCGCTCGGCCACCGAGCTGGAATCGACCAAGCAGAAACTCGCCGCCGCCGGCATCCCGGCGATCGCCCTGAAAGAAGGCAAGTAATCGCATGAACGGCAAGATCGCCTGGATCACCGGTGCCACCGCCGGTTTCGGTGCCGCCACCGTCGAGCGCTTCGTCGCCGGCGGTTGGCGGGTGATCGCCAGCGGCCGCCGGGCCGAACGATTGCGGCAGCTGGTGGACCGCCACGGCGCCGAGCGCGTGCATGCGGCCGCCTTCGACATGCGCGACGAAGCGGCCATGCGCGCCGCCCACGCCGCCCTGCCACCGTCGTTCGCCGGCATCGACCTGCTGGTCAACAACGCCGGCCTGGCGCTGGGCACCGCACCCGCGCAGCAAGCCGACCTGGCGCAATGGAAGCAGATGATCGACACCAACGTCACCGCGCTGGCCACGATCACGCACCTGCTGCTGCCGCAGCTGATCGAACGCCGCGGCGCCATCGTCAACATCAGCTCGATCTCCGGCAGCTACGCCTACCGCGGCGGCAACGTGTACGGCGCCAGCAAGGCCTTCGTCACCCAGTTCTCGCAGAACCTGCGCACCGACCTGCACGGCAGCGGCGTGCGCGTGACCTCGATCGAACCGGGCATGGCCGAGACCGAATTCACCTTGGTGCGCACCGGCGGCGACCAGGCCGCCTCCGACCAGCTCTACGCCGGCGCCCACCCGATCACCGCGGCCGACATCGCCGACACGATCTGGTGGATCGCCAACCTGCCGCCGCACCTCAACATCAACCGCATCGAGCTGATGCCGGTCAGCCAGTCGGCAGCCGGGCTGCAGGTGGCGCGCGACAGCTGAGGCTGAACCCGCTCAGCCCGCCTCGCCGCGATGCACGTCGTGCGTCACGAACGGATGTCCGGGGTCGGGGGCGGCAAGCCACTGCGGGTGCGCCAGGGTGTGGCGCATGTCGTCCAGGCCGCCCTGCCAGTGGCTGCGCATGCTGGTGGCGCTGAATTCGTAGTCCTTGAAGTGGCCTTCGTGGGGCCGGTCCTGGTAGATCAGGTGGATCACGTTGGTCAACGCCTCCGCCGCGCGTGCCTCGGCATGGCGGTACGCCGGGTCGCCGCGCCGCTCGGCCGGCACCAGCGCCATCACGTCGTGCAGCAGGCGGCGCTGCTCCTGCATGCGGCGCATGAACTCGGTGACCAGCCGGGTGCGGCTGGAGTACTGGATCTCCTTGCTGCGCTCGGCCACGTCGGCAAGATCGCGCGGCAGCGTGCCGCGGGCGCTCCACAGGTCGACCTGGAACACCAGCGTGTCGCAACCGGGGCGTTCGCTGAGCACCTCGTAAAGCGGCGTGTTGGAGACCATGCCGCCGTCCCAGTAGAACTCGCCGTCGATCTCCACCGCGGGAAAGCCCGGCGGCAACGCGCCGGAGGCCATGAAGTGCTCGGGCCGCAGGCGCTCGCGGCGATTGTCGAAATAGGCGAAGTTGCCGCTGCGCACGTTCACCGCGCCGACCGCCACGCGCATCGTGCGCGCATCGTTGAGGCGGTCGAAATCGACCAACCGCTCCAGCGTGGCGCGCAGCGGCTTCGTGTCGTACCAGCTCACGCTGCCCGGCGTGGCGTGCCCGCCCAGGAACGGCGGCGGCTGGCGCGGGTGGAAGAAGCCGGCCTGGCCCTCGGTCATCGCGCGCCAGGCGGCCAGGCCGCTCATGCCGTTGAGCCATGCCGTCGGCCACGCCACCGCATCGAACCACGGCAGCGCCGGCACGTCCGGCCACAGCGGCGAGCGGCAGATCGCCTCCCAGAATTCGCGCAGCCGTTCCACCCGCCGCTCGGGCGCGTTGCCGGCGATGATCGCCGCGTTCAACGCGCCGATCGAGATGCCGGCCAGCCGGTTCGGCTGCAGGCCGGCCTCGTCCAGCGCCTCGAACACGCCGGCCTGGTAGGCGCCGAGTGCGCCGCCGCCCTGCAACACCAGCGCGACGGTGCGGTAGTCGCGGGCTACCGTTTCCGCCAGCGACGGCGTGGTCACTGCATGAACCAGCCGTGGCTGACCACGATCGACTGGCCGGTCAGCGCGGCGGAGGGGAAGGTGGCCAGGTACAGCGCGGTCTGCGCGATGTCCTCCACCGTGGTGAAGGTCGCGTCGACGGTGTCCTTCAGCATCACGTTCCTGATCACCTCGTCTTCCGTGATGCCGAGCTCCCTGGCCTGCTCGGGGATCTGCTTCTCGACCAGCGGCGTACGCACGAAGCCCGGGCAGATCACGTGCGAGCGCACGTTGTGCGGCGCACCCTCTTTCGCCAGCGTGCGGGCCAGCCCGAGCAGGCCGTGCTTGGCGGTGACGTAGGGCGCCTTCAGCTTCGAGGCTTCGTGCGAGTGCACCGAGCCCATGTAGATCACGATGCCGCCGCGGTCGCCCTGGTACATGTGCTTGAGCGCGGCCTTGGTGGTGAGGAAGCCGCCGTCGAGATGGATCGCCAGCATCTTCTTCCAGTCGGCGAAGGCGAACTGGTCGATCGGATTGATGATCTGCACGCCGGCGTTGGAGATCAGGATGTCCAGATGGCCAAATGCCGCCACCACCTTGTCCGTGCCGGCGTTGACCGCCTCCTCGCTGGTGACGTCCATCGCCACGCCGAGCGCCTTGCCGCCGGCGGCGTTGATCTCCGCCGCCACCGCATCGGCAGCTTGCTGGTTGATGTCGGCGATCGCCACGCTGGCGCCGTTCTTCGCGTACAGCTCGGCGATCGCCTTGCCGAGGCCGCTGGCCGCGCCCGTGATCAGGGCGACCTTGCCGTTGAGACTGCTCATGCGTTGCTCCTGTGCGACTGGAACTGGATGGAACGGGTCATGCTGGAGCCCGCTTGCGGGCGGTGCTCTCGGCGCCGGTATTCGGAATTTGCGAGAGCATCGCCCGCGAGCGGGCTCCTGCGATCAGTGGGTGTCTTCGGCGAGGTAGGTGTAGGCGGTGAGGCCGGCATCAAGCGCATCGTACAGGCGCGCCGCCTCGTCGCCGGCGACGCCCGCGTCGGCAATGCGCGCGCGGTAGCTGGCGCGCAAGGCCTCCAGGTCGTAGCCGACGTAGTCGAGCATCAGGTCGGTGGTGTCGCCGCGACGCTTGTTGGCGAACACGTAGCCGTCGCCCTCGACGCGCACGTTGACCGCGTCGGTGTCGCCGAACAGGTTGTGGATGTCGCCCAGGGTCTCCTGGTAGGCGCCGACCATGAAGATGCCCAGCCGATAGCTCTCGCCATCCTTCAGCGCATGCAGCGGCAGGCTGACGTCGACGCCGTCAGCCTCCACGTAGTGGTCGATGCGGCCGTCCGAATCGCAGGTGAGGTCGACGATCACGCCGCGCCGGGTCGGCTCCTCGTCGAGCCGCGCGATCGGCATGATCGGGAACACCTGGTCGATCGCCCACACGTCGGGGATCGATTCGAATACCGAGAAGTTGGTGAAGTACTTGTCCACCAGCTTCTCGTCCAGCTCGTCCAGCACCTGTCGGTGCGCGCGCTCGGCCGGCAGCAGGCGCCCGCGCACGGCATTGGCGATGGCGTAGAACATCTCGTCCAGTCGCGCGCGGTCGGCCAGCGACAGCTGGCCCAGCGCGTACAGCGATTGCCCTTCGGCCAGGTGATGCTGGGCCTCGTGGAACAGCTCCAGCGGCGGGCGCTCGTCCAGCGCCGCGTGGACCTCGCGCAGGTGGCGCAGCACCACCGGCTCGTCCCCGCGCGGCGACGGCATGCTGCCGGCCGGCACCTGCTCGACCTCGGTCACGTTGACCACCATCACCGCGTGGTGCGCGGTCATCGCCCGGCCTGCCTCGGTGAGGATGTGCGGCGCGGCCAGGCCCTCGGCGCTCACCGCCTCGGCCAGCGACTGCACGATGGTGGCGGCGTACTGTTCCAGCGAGTAGTTGATCGAGTTGTGGCTGCGCGAGCGGGTGCCTTCGTAATCCACGCCCAGGCCGCCGCCGACGTCGACGATCTCCAGCGGCACGCCCATGTGCGAGAGTTCGACGAAGTAGCGGGTGGCCTCGCGCATGCCGTTGGCGATATCGCGCACGTTGGAGATCTGCGAGCCCATGTGGAAGTGCTGCAGCTTCAGCGTGTGCTTCAGGCCCGCCGCATCGAGCCGCTCGACCAGGCGCAGCACCTGCTGCGGCGACAGCCCGAACTTGCCCTTGTCGCCGCCGGTGTTCTGCCACTTGCCGGCGCCGATCGAGGCCAGCCGCACGCGCACGCCGAGCAGCGGCTCCACGCCCAGCGCCTTCGACTCGGCGAACACGTGGTCCAGCTCGGACAGCTTCTCGATCACGATGTGCACGCGCAGGCCGAGCTTCCTGCCGATCAGCGCCAGGCGGATGTACTCGCGATCCTTGTAGCCGTTGCAGATCACGATGGAATCGGGCCGCGCCATCGCCAGCACCGCCATCAGCTCGGGCTTGGAACCGGCTTCCAGGCCGAAGCCCTGCGCCCCGGCGGCGACCAGCTCGCCGGCCACGCTGCGCTGCTGGTTGACCTTGATCGGATAGATCGCGGTGTAGCCGCCGGCGTAGCCGTGCTCGGCGATCGCGTGCGCGAACGCGCCCTGCAGGTGCGCCAGCCGATCGGCGAGGATGCCCGGGAAACGCACCAGCAACGGCAGCCGCAGGCCCTCGGCGCAAGCGCGGTCGACGATCTCCGGCAGCGCCAGCGCCGGGCCGTCGGCGCCGCGCGGCCGCATGACGATGCGGCCGGCGGCGTCGATGTCGGCGTAGCCGTCGCTCCAGTGGGGCACGGCATACGCGTGGCAGGCGGTGGCAATGGTCCAGGGCTTCGACATGGAGCCTCCCTCGGGCAAACGGGGCTTGGGGATGTCGCAGCGGCGAGCCTTGACGAAAGGTGCTCGGATCGAGCGGAAAGCCGGCCGGCCGGAAGCCTCGCACGCCGCGGGGCCGGTTGGGCTTGTCCGGCCTTCGTCACGCCTTCGCGACGGCTGGCCGGGCCACCATTGTAATGGTCGCGCGCCGCCCTGCACGGCGGCGGCGGCCGGGACGTCAGCCGCCGTTGCCGGTACAATTGGCCCTCTTTGCCCACGCTTCGCGGAAACATCCCATGTCGCAGCCAGCCACCGTCACCGAAGCCCACTGGTTCACCGAGGCGCACCAGGCGTCCGGGTCCTCGATCGGCTTCCGCACCGAGCAACTGCTGCACTCGGAGAAGACCCCGTTCCAGACCATCGAGATCCACAAGACCACCGACTGGGGCAACCTGATGGTGATCGACGGCTGCGTGATGCTGACCAGCCGCGACAACTTCCTCTACCACGAGATGATGACCCACCCGGCGCTGTTCACCCACGCGCGCGCCAAGCGCGTGGTGATCATCGGCGGCGGCGATTGCGGCACGCTGCGCGAAGTGCTGCGCCACGAGGAAGTCGAGCACGCCGTGCAGGTGGAGATCGACGAGCGCGTCACGCGCCTGGCCGAACAGTATTTCCCCGAGCTGTGCGAGGCCAACGCCGATCCGCGCGCCGAGCTGCTGTTCATCGACGGCATCAAGTACATGGCCGAGTGCGAGCCGGAGTCGGTGGATCTGGTCATCGTCGACTCGACCGACCCGGTGGGCCCGGCGGAAGGCCTGTTCAACGCCGCGTTCTACGCCAGCTGCTACAAGGCGCTGCGCCACGGCGGCCTGCTGGTGCAGCAGAGCGAGTCGCCGCTGGCCCACCTGGACCTGATCCGCTCGATGCGTTCGGCCATGCGCACCACCGGCTTCGCCGCGGTGAAGACGCTGCCGTTCCCGCAGCCGTGCTACCCCACTGGCTGGTGGAGCTGCACCATGGCGCGCAAGGGCGGCGACCTGTCCGGCTTCCGCGAGCGCGGCGCACTGAGCAAGAAATTCCCCACCCGCTACTACAACGCGGAAATCCACAAGGCCGCCCTGGCCCAGCCGGAATTCATGCGCGAGGCGCTGGGGGACTGAAAGCCGGGAATGGGGAATAGGGAATGGGGAATAGTAAAGAGCCGCCCGTCGTTGCTCTTCCATTCCCTATTCCCTATTCCCTATTCCCTATTCCCTGCAACTAAAACATCTTCGACCGCACCTTCGGCAGCAGCACCAGCAGCAAGGTGGCGAGCGGGCCGAGCAGCAGCGAGAGCAGGAACCACAGCAGCCCGCTGCGGTTCTTGCCCTGCGCCAGCGCCGCGTTGATCAAGGCCAGCGTGCCCCAGCCGACAAACCATGGGGCGCCATCGGTCCACAACGAAAAATGATTCACGACACTCTCCCGAGCGATGGGTGGCGTCGTCCTGCGCCCGAACAGGCATCCTAACAAGCTTGGCCGCCCCGCCGACCGGCGGGCGGCGCGTCGATCAGGCGAGCTTAATCTGCACTCGCTATGCTGGCGCCTTTGCCGCCGAGGGAAGTTCACGATGCCTGGAATGCGCTGCGTTGCCGTGAGTTGCGTGTGGCTGCTGTTCGCCGCGCCGGTGCTGGCGGCCAAGGCGCCGCCCGCCGCGAAACCCGCGGCGACGACGTCCAGGTCGGCGCAGGCGCGCGACCAGGCGCAGCTGGCCTTCCAGCGCGATCTGGTCAGCGTGCTGGCGCCGCGCGCCGATGCGATGCCGCTGCTCGGTGCCGCGCTGCTGGCGCGGCCATTGTTCAACCAGCCGCCGGGCAACAGCTTCCACGCCCTGATCGAGCGTGCGGCCGCCGCCGATGGCGCGGGCCCGGCGGTGAACTGGGTGCGGCTGGCCGATTGCGAGGCCAAGGCCGGCAACTGCCCCAACGCTGCCGCGCTGGATGCCTTGCTCACGCAGGCGCCGGACAACGCCGCCGTGTGGCTGGTCAAGCTGGGCGCCGACGCGCGCGACCACAAACAGGACGACGCCCGCGAAGACCTGCGTCGCGCCGCCGCCGCCAAGCTGTACGACGACTACGCCGGGATCAGTCTGCAGGCGTTGGCCGATTCGGTCGGCGTGCTGCCGCCGCCGGCCGCCGCGCTGGACCCGAACCACGCCGCCGGCGCGGTCGGCATGCAGACCGTGCTGATCTTCGGCCTCGCCAGCGCCCAACCGCAGCCGAGCCTGCAGCTGGTGGCCAAGTTGTGCGAGAACGCCGGCGAGGATGCCTCGATCAAGGCCGATTGCCTCAACCTGGCCAAGCTGCTGCAGTGGGGCTCCAGCCCCCTGGCCCGCTCACTCGGCCTGCACCTGGCCGAGGTGCTGGCCGACGACCCGGCCGCGGCCCAGGCCGCCAAAGACGCCCGCCGCCGCCTGGTCTGGCAGGTGCGCAGCTTCAACCAGCTGCTGGCCAAAGTGCAGGACGACACCCCCCTCGCCCGCCACCTGCTGTCGCTGGCCCGCAACGGCGGCACCGAGATGAGCCTGCAGGCGGCCGCCCTGCGCGATGCGGGCATTGCGCTCGATCCGCCTGCGGCGGATCGAGAACCGGGAATAGGGAACCGGGAATAGGGAACCGGGAATAGGGAATAGGGAATAGCCACAGCCGAAGCGACAAGCACCAGCCCGGTCGCAAGCCGCTCTTCCGATTCCCTATTCCCCATTCCCTATTCCCCGCCTATTCCCCATTGCCGCCCCGCCCGTTAGGCTGGACCCACCTTCCGTGGCAGGGGCGATCCGATGCTTACGACGCTGGTGGCGAGCAGCAAGGGCGGGTGCGGCAAGAGCACGCTGGTGACGCAACTGGCGTCGCACTGGGCCCAGGCGGGGCAGCACAGCGCCATCGTCGACGCCGACCGGCAAGGTTCCAGCTTCCGCTGGGCCGCGCGCCGGCCGGAGAACGTCCCCGGCGTGCTGGCGCTCGAAGGCGGCCGCCGCTCGCTGGCGAAACTGCCATCGGACACCGCGCAACTGCTCATCGACACCCCCGCCGGCGCGCGCGAACGCGAGCTGGAACCCTATCTCGACCAGGCCGACGTGCTGCTGGTGCCGGTGCTGCCCTCCTCGTTCGACCTCGACGCCACGCTGGCCTTCACCGAGGAGCTGCGCGCGATCAACCGCATCCACCGCGGCAAGCTGCCGGTGGGGCTGGTGGCCAACCGGCTCAAGCCGTGGACGCACGCCAGCCAGGATGCGCTGACCCAGCTCGCCGAGCAGTCGCCGTTCCCGATCGTGGCGCAGTTGCGCGACAGCCAGGCCTACGTGCTGCTGGCCGCGCTGGGCAAGGGCATCTTCGACTACCACAGCGAGCAGGTGCGCAGCCACCAGGAGGACTGGAAACCCCTGCTGCGCTGGATCAAGCGCCAGTCCTGACAGCGGCCCACGCCTCTTCCCTTTTCGCCGGAGCCTCCCATGCACGAACTGATCCTGCTGCGCCATGCCGAAGCAGTGCCCATAGCCGACGGCGGCGACGACCGCGAACGCGCACTGAGCACGCGCGGCGAACAGGAGGCACAGGCTGCCGGCCTGTGGCTCGCCGCGCACGGGCTGCAACCGCAGCGGGTGCTGTGTTCGCCGACCCGACGCACCAGCGAGACCACCCGGCTGGCACTGGCCGCGCTCGGCACCGCGCCGGCGCCGCGGATCGCCGAGGAAATCCACGAGGCCACGCCGGGCGAGCTGTTGCTGCTGCTCGACCAGCACACCGACGCCGACACCGTGATGCTGGTCGGCCACAACCCCGGCGTCGAACGGCTGGTCGCCCTGCTGGTGGAAGGCCGCTCCGACGAATTCCGCGGCATGCCGCCCGGCGCGCTGGCGGTACTGCATCTCGATGGGCCGCTGGAGCCCGGCCAGGCGCGACTGGACGCCTTCTGGTCGCCCTAGGTTGCTTCGATCAAGCCTTTTTGCTCGTCATCCCGGCGAATGCCGGATGACGGATGACGGCTTGCTCGCACCTTCGCTGGCGCCCCACACGCCGCGCATCGTCACGGGACGGTGGCACACAACCGTTATCATGCGGCGATGTTCCGCGACCTTCGCCGCCTCGCCCTGCCGCTGCTCCTGCTGGCCACCGTGCTGCAGGGCTGCACGCTGTCCAAGGCGCAGATTCGCCGCGCCGACGCGGTGGTGGCGGCCACCGTCGACCGCCAGCAAACCTGCCACCAGGCCGACCACTGCGCGCAGCCCTCCCCGCTGCTGCAGGCCGCCGACCAGGCGCTGGCCGAATCCACCGCCGGGCACCCGGTGCACGTGGTCACCCTGCTCGGCGACAGCGAGCCGGCGCTGGCCGCGCGGATCAACCTGATCCGCGCCGCACGGCGCTCGATCGACGTGCAGACCTACATCTGGAGCCAGGACGACGTCGGCCAGCTGGTGCTGGACGAACTGGTGCGCGCCGCGCGCCGCGGCGTGCAGGTGCGCATCCTGGCCGACCAGCTGTTCTCCTTCAACGACCCCGACCTGCTCGACGCGCTGGCCCGCGCCAGCGCCAACCTCAAGGTGCGGCTGTACAACCCGACCTTCCACAAGGCGCGCACGCCGCCGCTGGATTTCGCCGCCGGCGTGCTGTGCTGCTTCATGCAGTTCAACCAGCGCATGCACAACAAGCTGCTGCTGGTGGACGACGCCATCGGCATCACCGGCGGGCGCAACTACCAGGACCGCTACTTCAACTGGGACGACACCTTCAACTACGTCGACCGCGACGTGATGGTCGGCGGTCCCGCCGCCACCGCGATGGCCAGCAGCTTCGAGCTGTTCTGGCGGCACAAGCGCGCGGTGCCGCTGACCCACCTGCGCGACGTCAACCAGCGCATCGTCGCCGACCGCGCCGCGCCGAGCTGGCCCCAACCGCATTATCGAAAACCCCAGCGGGTCGCCCAGCTGCTGCAGGCCGCCGAGGACCCGGCCTGGCTGCGGGCGTGGCTGGTGGAACCGTCGCTGCAGGTCGGCAACGTCGAATACTTCAGCGACCTGCCGGCAAAAACCGACGATCCCGGCGGCAAGCGCACCGCGGCGTTCACCCGCCACATCATGCAGATGATCGGCCAGGCCCGCCACGAGGTACTGCTGCAGACGCCGTACCTGGTGATGAGCCGGCGCGCCCAGGGCATCTTCCGCCGCCTGCACCGGCGCGCCGACCCGCCGCGGGTGATCGTGTCGACCAACTCGCTGGCCTCCACCGACGCGTTCGCCGTCTACGCGATGTCGTACAAGCACCGCAAGCGCTACCTGAAGAAGTTCGGCTTCGAAATTCACGAGCTGAAGCCGCACGCGCCCGGCCCCGCGGTGGACTACGAACTGGCCAACCTGGACGCCGACACCGCGCAGGTGCCGGCCGCCACCGCCACCCCCGCCAGGGCCTCGCGCACGCGCTTCCACCTGCTCGGCAGCGGCAGCGGCAACCGCCCGGCGCCGCTGCGCAGCGAGGGCCGGCGCTCCGGCCTGCACGCCAAGTCGATCGTGATCGACGACGACTTCAGCATGGTCGGCTCGCACAACTTCGACCCGCGCTCGGACCACTACAACACCGAGGCCGGCGTGATCGTCTACGACCACGCCTTCGCCGACGAACTGCGCCAGGCCATCCTGCGCGACACCGAGCCGCAGAACGCCTGGGTGATCGCGCCGCGCCGTCCGGTGGTGCCGGTGCTCACCGACATCAACCAGGCCATCGGCACGGTCTCCGAGAGCCTGCCGTTCTTCGACCTGTGGCCGTTCCGTTACGCCACCAGCTTCGACCTCAAGCCCGGCTGCCCGCCGCTGCGCGCCAGCGACCCGCGCTTCTACGCATGCTACCAACCGGTCGGCGACTTCCCCGACGTCAACCTGTCGCCGAAGTGGGTCATCACCCGCCTGATCACCGCCTTCGGCAGCAGCGCCAAGGGCATCCTGTAGCGCGCTGACCTCGCCTGCACGTGCGGCGTCGTTCAATGGGGTTCGAGTCACGTCAGGAGACACGCAACCATGAGCCATGCATTCAAGGTCGGCGACCACGTGCGCTGGAACTCCGAGGCCGGCCACGTCAGCGGCAAGATCATCAAGGTGCACACCCGCGACACTGAGTACAAGGGCCACCCCCGCCACTGCAGCGAGGACGATCCGCAGTACGAGATCAAGAGCGACAAGACCGACCACGTCGCCATGCACAAGGGCGCGGCGTTGCACAAGATCGACTGAGCGATGCCCGCCACCCCCGCCACGATCTGGACCATCGGCCACTCCACCCGTCCGCTGGAGGAGTTCCTCGGCCTGCTCGACGAATACCGCATCCAGGCCATCGCCGACGTGCGCCGCTTCCCCGGCTCGCGCCGCCACCCGCACTTTGCCAGCGAGGCGCTCGCCGCGTCGCTGCCCGCCCACGGCATCGCCTACCAGTGGATTCCCAGACTCGGAGGCCGCCGCAAGGTGCAACCCGACTCGCCCAACACCGCCTGGCGCAACGCCTCCTTCCAGGGCTACGCCGACTACACCGCCACCGCGGAATTCGCCGACGGCCTCGCCGAACTGCTGCAACTCGCCGCCCGCCAGCGCACCGCCATGATGTGCGCCGAAGTGGTCTGGTGGCGTTGCCACCGCTCCATCGTCTCCGACGTGCTCAAGCTGCGCGGCATCGAAGTCATCCACATCCTCGACGCCACCCACACCACCGTGCACCCGTATACGTCGGCGGCGCGCGTGGTGGATGGGCGGTTGAGTTATGCGGCAGCGCAGGGGGAGTTGCTGTAGCGCGCCTGCATCAGACCACCCGTCCCGTCATGCCTGCGAAGGCAGGCATCGCACCGTGCCACCGCCTTGCGGATGCCCATTTCGGGCATTACCATACCCAATATGGGCAAAAAGGCTACCCGTGGAATCAGCGAGGCCGCGGCGCTTTACGCCAGCACCAGCCTGTCCGACGCCTTGTTCACCACCACCCAACAGCGCGTCCTCGGCTGCCTGTTCGGCCAGCCCGATCGCAGCTTCACCGTCAGCGAACTGATCCAGACCACCGGTGCCGGCAGCGGCGCGGTGCAACGCGAGGTCGCCCGGCTGGCCGGCAGCGGCCTGCTCACGATGGAACCCGTCGGCAACCAGAAGCGCTATCGCGCCGATCCCGCCGCGCCGATCCATGCCGAACTGGTGTCCATCGCGCGCAAGACCTTCGGCCTTGTTGCTCCCTTGCGCGAAGCGCTGGCGCCGCTGGCTTCGCGCATCTCGGTGGCCTTCGTGTATGGCTCGGTGGCCAAGGGCACCGACACCGCGGCCAGCGACATCGACCTGATGCTGGTGTCCGATGCACTGGCCTATGCGGACGTCATGGCCGCCCTGCATCCGTTGATCGAACGCCTGGGCCGCGAGATCCATCCCACGCTCTATACCCGCGCCGAGCTGCGCAAGCGCCTCGCCGCGGGCAACAGCTTCGTGACCCGCGTATTGGCACAACCACGGCTGTGGGTGATCGGGAGTGAGCATGACCTCACCGCTTGAGAACCTGACCGGTCAGTGAGCATCAAGGTCGGGCGCACATTCTGTAGGAACGCACCCCTGTGCGCGACGCCCTTGCTCTGGTTGCATCCAAAGGCAAGAGCGTTCGATCGCCTTCGGCGACCGAGTCACTTTTCTCTTGCGTGGCCAAGAGAAAAGTAACCAAAAGAGAAGGCCACCCCGCTTGGCGCTTGCCGCCCATCCTGGGCGGCAAGTCCGTGAGCCGGGGCCGGGCTTTTCGACAGGGCATCCTGCCCTGGCGAAAAGGCATCGGCATCCATGCCGATGCCCGCTGCGCGGCCTGCCGACCCCGACTCACCGCCGCACAGGGGCCCCGGGTAGAGCAGCGCGCCATCCTGGCCCGCACTCGGTGTGCAACCGCTGCGCGGTCGCGAGAGCAGAGCGCAGCGGGCAAATGAGACGTCTCTGTCGGCCATAAGCAGTCCACCAGCAGCCATCAGACTTCGCCCCAATTAACGTGTCGAATGCCACCTAATGGCACCGGTCCAGACTGGTATCGGGATGACCGTGTAGCACTGGGCTACCATGCGGCCATGCCCGTCTCCAATGCTAAGGTCCCCACAAACCTGTTGCTGCTTCACCAAGGCGAAGAAGAGTTGCGCCAGCGCGCGGTGCATCTGGTCGAAACCAACCCCGACCTGGTGGCTCACTTGGACATCACCGAACGCGCCATGGACGTGATGGACATGCTGCGCCAGCACTACACGGCCGACGACGACGAACGCGCCCTCAGCCACCTGGGCATCCGCACGTTCAACGGCTTTGCCACCGCGTGGAAGCTCATGGCTTCAGGCTACTACCAGGCGGCCGCGCTCATCCTGCGTGACATCGTAGAGACCACCAGCCTAGTCAACGCCTTCCATTTGAACCGCGCACTCGTCGAGAAGTGGCGCAAGGCGGATCGGCGTACCCTCATGCGGGATTTCAGTCCTGCAGCCGTCCGCAAGATTCTCGACGACGACGCGGGATGGAGTGAGAGCCGACGCAAGGCCATTTACATCAAGTTCTCCACGCTGGCCGGGCACCCAACGCCCGACGGGTTTGCGATGCTGCGCCCCAAGGGCATGGACGCGCACATTGGCCCGTTCTCAGACCTCACGGCGCTGCGCGCCGTGCTGGAGGAAATGGGCATGCTGGCTCCGCAAGCCGGCTTGGCATTTTGCATCTATCTAGACACGTCCATCGACGCGTGCAGTCGGGTGGCGCACTACTTCTTGACCGGCGCGATGGATTACTCAGGCAAATACCTGGGCAAGCCCTACTCGTATGAGGAGCGCGCGGAAGTTGATTGACTTTTTGCACGCTCGCCTTTTGCGGCTTCCTGATGAGATGGGACTTGAAAGAACTTCGGGGGCACGTAGAGCGGCTGTTCGGCGAAGAGCAGCTGCGCACCGTCAACCAGTGTTTGCGGACCATTCGCGACCGGCGCGAGTTCAGTCGTTACCACTTCAACGAAGCCAAAGGCCGGATGGAGGATGTCCTTCGGGGACACAAAACCTCTGAGCTGAGCGCCGCGCTTCTGGGGGCGTTCGACACCGACGAGCAGCAGTTCGCCACCGCGCGATTTCATGCGTACGCGCACACGGTCGCCTGCGTCCAGAGCATGCATGCGGTCGTCGATAACATGGTCCACTTCGCTTACTACGTCTTGGGCGCCAACTTGGACCCAGCCACTCGTATCGATAAAGAGCGCGACATCACGTGGTCCAAGGTGAGCAAGAAGCTCGCTGAAGGGCCCATCAAGGATGGGCTGAGTGTCCTACTGGACGATCCGGGCTTCACGTTCCTGGCGGCGCTGAATAACCACTCCAAGCACCGTTCCATCATAGAGGTGGCCTACTCGGTGAACTTCGAGTCGGACGCGGTCGAACACGGCCTGCGATTCAACCCTTTCACTTACGATGAAGTGGCCTATCCGGCGAAGTGGGTTCGCCCTACTCTGATCGAGGAATTCCAGCGGCAAGAGGGCCTGATACTGACCATCGGCAATTCTGTGAACGACGAGCTTCGTAACCGGCCCTGAGTTCGTTACCGGTCGCCGCATCGCCTAGGGTCGTCGTCGGGCCGGCCTGCGCTCACAGCTTGATCGACGACATGGAATGGCACGAGGGGCTACTAACCAGACAAAGGGGTCGGGTTCATTTAGTCCTCAGAACGGAAATGAACCTGACTCGTTTGCGGATCGCACGGCGCCGGAACCGGCCGCCGCCTGATCCGCAGCCCGGCGGGGCGGTCGACGACCGCGCCGCCGGGCCTTTGAAGGTTTATCGGGACCTGCAGGACGTCGACGCCGGGAGTCATCCGCTCGACGCCTAAGCTGCAAACCTGCCTGCCGAAGTTCTCAACCTCCTCGCCGACCTTCGCCAAGTCCCCGCCGAGATTCCCGACGTCCTCGCCGAGCTTCACCACATCCCCGCCGAGGTTCCGGACCTCCTCACCGACCTTCGCCACATCCCCGCCAGGGTTCCCGACCTCCTCGCCGAGCTTCGCCGCGTCCCCGCCGGGGTTCCGGCACTCCCCGGCGAGTCCGTCCACGTCCGTGCCGATCGGTTGAACCTCGCCACCGGGATTCGCCACCTTCTTCTGTTTCTTGAGATCCCGTGCGACAGGCCGCTTCGACTCCGGCCGCTGCGCGGCCTACGCTCAGCGCGAACGGTTCGGGAGGTGCGGTCGTTCGGGCGAGGGTGCGAGGGCTCGGGAGCACTTCGGGCATCGCCCGCACGGATTCCCGTAGGTGCGTTCGTCGTCTTGCGCGGCGGGCGAAGTTCGATGCCTGCCTTCGCAGGCATGACGGAGTGTGTGGAGATACGCAGGGAGTACAGGGAGGCGGGGGAGCCGGCTCTTCTGAAGAGTGCGGGCCAGGATGGCCCGCTGCTTTACTCGGGGCCCCTGTGCGGCGGTGAGGCGGGGTCGACAGGCCGCGTAGCGGGCATCGGCATGGATGCCGATGCCTTTTCGCCAGCACATGGATGTGCTGTCGAAAAGCCCGGCCCCGGCTCACGGACTTGTTGGGCAGGAAGCCCAACAAGCGCCAAGCGGGGTGGCCTTTCTCTTTGGTTACTTTCTCTTTGGCCACGCAAAGAGAAAGTGACTCGGTCGCCGAAGGCGATCGACCGCTCTTGATTCTGAATGCGGGGAAAGCCGGCGGGCAGTGCCCGCCCTACGCCGCCGTTGGCCACGCAAAGAGAAAGTGACTCGGCTGCCGAAGGCAGACGAAAGCTCTTCGCTTTGTAGTGCAACAAGAGCATCGCGCGCGAGCGTGCTCCTGCGAAGGGGCTCGTCGTCGGGCGAAGTGCGATGCCTGCCTTCACAGGCATGACGGAGTGCGGGGAGGCTGGTCCCCGCAGCCGACGCGACGCGCCAGCCTCACTCCTTCTTGATCGCGTGCCCGCCGAACTCGTTGCGCAGCGACGACAGCAGCTTGTCGGCGAACGAGTCGTCGTCGCGGGAGCGGTAGCGTTCCATCAGCGAGAGGGTGATGACGGGGGCCGATACGCTCAGTTCCATGGCCGCGTCGACGGTCCAGCGGCCTTCGCCGGAGTCGACCACGTAGGGGGCGACGCCGTCCATCTGCGGGTTTTTCTTGAGCGCGTCGGCGGCCAGGTCCAGCAGCCAGGAGCGCACCACGCTGCCGTAGCGCCAGATCTCGGCGACCTGCGCGAGGTCCAGGCCGAACTCCTGCTTGTGCTTGAGGATCGAGAAGCCTTCGGCGTAGGCCTGCATCAGGCCGTATTCGATGCCGTTGTGGACCATCTTGGTGAAGTGGCCGGAGCCGGCCGGGCCGACGCGGCCCCAGCCCTGGTCCTTGCCGGGCGCCAGCGTCTCGAAGATCGGGCGCAGGGTTTCGACGACCTGCTCGTCGCCGCCGACCATCATGCTGTAGCCCTCGGCCAGGCCCCACACGCCGCCGCTGGTGCCGCAGTCGACGTAGTTGACGCCCTTGTCCTTGCACTTGGCCGCGTGGCCGAGCGAATCCTTGTAGTTGGAATTGCCGCCGTCGATCATCGTGTCGCCCTTGTCCAGCAGCGCCAGCAACGCGGCGACGGTGTCGTCGGTGACCTTGCCCGAGGGCACCATCAGCCACAGCACGCGCGGCGCGGGCAAGGCCTGCACCAGTGCCTCGAGCGAAGCGGCCGAACCGCCGCCCTTGCCTTCCAGCTGCTTGCGCGCGTCTGCGTTGGGGTCGAAGCCGGTGACCTGGTGACCGCCATTGAGCAGCCTTTGCGCCATGTTGGCGCCCATCTTGCCGAGACCGATCATGCCCAGTTGCATGGAAGCTCCTTGCGTGAAGTGGAGAGTGGAATTTCGCGATTCTAGGTGGTCGGGCGATAAGCGCGCGTGAGATGACCGCGCACGCTCAATGCGGCAGGCAGCGGCGCAGGCGCGCCAGCAGGCGGCCGCTCAGCCGGCGACGGTTGTACGCCATCGCGGCGAGGCGGATCGCCTCGGTCTTGGTCGGGTAGGCGTGGATCACTTTCGCCAGCGTGCGCAGGCCCACGCCGGCGACCATCGCCAGGGTGACCTGGCTGATCATGTCGCCGGCGTCGCGCGAGACGATGGTGGCGCCCAGGATGCGGTCGCTGCCTTCGCTGACGTGCAGCTTGACGAAGCCGTCCTGCTCGCTGTCGGTGATCGCGCGATCGACCTGGTGCATCGGGATGGTGTAGGTCTTGATCGGGATGCCGCGCGCGTTCGCCTCGCGCACGTACAGGCCGACGTGGGCGATCTCCGGATCGGTATAAGTGCACCACGGCACCACCCGTTCGCTGAGTCGCTCGCGTCCGCCGAGCAGCGCGTTGCGCACGCCGATGCGCGCCGATTCCTCGGCGATGTCGGTGAACTTGGCTTCCAGGCAAACGTCGCCGGCGGCGAAGATGCGCCGGTTGCTGGTGCGCAGGTGGTCGTCGACGGTGATGCCGGCGGTCTCGTCGTAGTCGATGCCGGCGGCCTCCAGCGCCAGCCCGTGCACGTTCGGGCGGCGCCCGACGCCAGCCAGGATCGCGTCGACGCGGATCGTGCTGTGGTAGTCGTCGGTGACCAGGTCGACCACCTTCTCCGCACCCTCGGTACGGATCGCGACCACCTCGGTGTTGAGGCGCACCTCGATGCCGTCGCGGGCAAACGCCTCGGACAGGGTCTGCGCCGCGTCGCGCTCCTCGTGCGGCAGGAACAGCGGCATGTTCTGCACGATGGTGACCTTGGCGCCGAAGCGTTCGAACGCCTGCGCCAGCTCGCAGCCCAGCGGGCCGCCGCCGATCACCAGCAGCCGCGGCGGCAGCTCGGTCAGGTCGAACACGGTGGCGTTGGTGAGGAAACCCGCCTGCTTGAGGCCGGGGAGATCGGGGATCTGCGGGCGCGCACCGGTGGCGACCATGGCGCGGCGGAACCGCAACGGCTGGCCGTTGACGGCAAGGCTGTCCGACCCGGTGAACTGCGCATTGCCGAAGAACACGTCGACGCCGCGCTGAACCAGG
Organism: Rhodanobacter sp. UC4437_H4; assembly: GCF_052978425.1. Classification (NCBI taxonomy): domain Bacteria; kingdom Pseudomonadati; phylum Pseudomonadota; class Gammaproteobacteria; order Lysobacterales; family Rhodanobacteraceae; genus Rhodanobacter; species Rhodanobacter sp. UC4437_H4. Next base: position 2,543,587 of record NZ_CM129673.1, on the reverse strand, counting down.
TGGCGCACCGAGACGGTGCCGGCGAGGTGGCTGCGGATGCGCCGCAGGCGCGCCATCGCGGCGGCGAAATCCACCGTGATCGCGGCCGGCGCCTGCGCACCGTAGCGCGCGGCGTCGCGCATCTGCGCGTACACCGCGGCGCTGCGCAGCAGGCTCTTGGACGGCACGCAGCCGGTGTTGAAGCAGGTGCCGCCGAGCAGGTGGCGTTCGACCAGCGCCACGCGCGCGCCCAGCGCGGCAGCCGCTTCCGCCGCGGCCAGTCCGGCCGAGCCGGCGCCGAGGATCACCAACTGGTACGGCGCGTCCGGCACGGGATTGACCCATGAGGTCGGCCCCGCCGCGGCGAGGCGTTCGCGTTCCCAGTCGTCGTGCGGAGTGGTGATGCTGGCGTCGTAGCGGGTACTCATTGGCGGACTCCTCCGACCGGCGCGTCGAGCCAGCCGCCGCTGAACCCGGCCTTGCGCAGGCCGCTGGCGAGCGGGTGGCAGCCGCGCATCAGGCGCCAGATCGACTCGCTGCGATGGTTCTCGATCATCATGAAGACGATGCCCTGGTCCAGCCCGTAATGCCCCGGCGAGATCCATGGCCCGCCATCGCCGCCGTCCACGCTGGCGTTGAAGCTGGTGGCCAGGCGATCGGCGCCGAGGATCTGCGGATGGCGCAGCAGCATGGTGCGCAGCGCCGCCAGCGCCTGCGTCGGCGCGAACGGCAGCGAGGCCAGCACCGCCGGCGGCGACAGCGTGCCGTCGTCGGGGCCATACGGCACGCCGCGCGCGGCGTAGCCGAACAGGTGGCGCTGCTCGTTGGCCACGTCGAGCTGTTCGTCGGTGGGGCCGTCGCAGGCGGACAGGCCCCAGCAGTTGCGGTCGTAGCCGATGAACCCTTGCGGGTTGAGTTCGGCGTAGCGGCGCTGCACGGCCACCGCGCGGCGGCTGTTCTCGAAATAGTCGGAATCTTTTTCGCGCATGAACCGGTCGCGCACGCCGCGCAGGTCCAGCCACGCCTGCGAGTAGTGGTGCACGAACAGCGGGCCGGCGTAGAGGAAGTCCTGGTCGTACAGGTTCTCCCACTGGTAGGTCGCGGTCCAGCCGGCGTAGCAGTCGGCCGGGATCGGATGGGTGGGCGAGCCCAGCGCCAGCGCGTACAGCACGATCGCCTCGCTGTAGCCCTCCCAGCCGTAGTGCAGGTAGCCGCTCTCCGGTTTCCAGCCCTGGTAGATGGTGCGCGCATCGTCCTGCGACCAGCGCCAGTCGACGCGCCGGTACAGCGCATCGGCCAGTTCGCGCAGCTCGGTTTCCTCCGCGCCGGGGCCGTCGAACGCGGTGGCGACGGTGAGCATGCCGGCGATCAGCAGCGCGCTGTCGATCATCGACAACTCCGATTGCCACACCCGCGCGCCGCTGTCGATGTCGAGGAAGTGGTAGTAGAAGCCCTTGTAGCCGGTGGCCGCGGGGCTGCCGCTCTGGTCGCTGTCGTGGAAGAAGCGCAGTGCCAGCAGGCTGCGGCGCACCGCCTCGGCGCGCTCGATCCAGCCGCGCGCGACCGCCGCGGGATAGCACGACAGCGCGAAGCCCACCACCGCGATGCTCACCGGCGAGTGCGGCCGCGAGGTGTCGGGGATCAGCCCGTTGCGCGGGTTCATCGTCTCCGTGAAGTAGCCGAACGCGGCGCGCTGCAGGCGGTCGAGCATGGCGTCATCGGAGAGCGAGCACAGCGTGGTCATCGGCGGCATCCTGGCAGCTGGGGTGGAACGGCAAACTGCCTGCCAGTGTGCGACGACAAGTGCGTGCGTGGCGTGTAGAGCGGCACTTTCACGTTGCATTGCCGACGCGCGCCGCAGGCTGGAGCGGTTTCGCCGAATGGCCTGGACGCGCGCCATGCCCGCGCAGGGCGGGAACCTTTCGCTTGCGCGGGCATGACCGGCTCGCAGGTTTTTGCGCTCATGCGCATGCCATTCGCCCCCTCGTCCGATCCGACTGCACCGCAGCCGCAGGAGCCGTCCGCATGTCCACCGATGCATCCCCACCGCCCCGCCACCTGCTCGGCAACGGTCGCCTCACCACCATGCTGGGCCCCAACGGCGCCGGCTTCCTGCGCTGGCGCGAACTGGCGGTGACGCGTTGGCGCGAGGACCCGGTCACCGATCCCTGGGGCAGCTTCCTGCTGCTGCGCGACGAAGACGACGGCGCGGTGTGGTCGGTCACCGCGCAACCGCTGGGCGTGTCGCGTCCGGACGATGTGGTGCGCTTCGCGCCCGGGCTGGCGCACTACGCCGGCCGCCACCAGCTGCTGCACCACGAGCTCGATGTCGCGGTGGCGGCCGACGCCGACCTCGAACTGCGCCGGCTGGTACTGAGCAACCACGGCGACCGCCATCGCCGCGTGTCGCTGACCAGCTACGCCGAACTGGTGCTCGGCCCGCGCGGCGACGACGACAGCCACCCGGCGTACTCCAAGATGTTCGTGCAGACCGACTGGGATGACGCGCGCCAACTGCTGCTGGCCACCCGGCGCAAGCGCAGCGACAGCCAGGCCACGGTATGGGCGGCGCAGGCCCTGCAACTGCTCGGCGACACCGCCGGCGCGCCCGAGCGCGAGACCGACCGCGCGCGCTTCCTCGGCCGCGGCCGCACGCTGCGCGATGCGTGCGCGATGGCTCCCGGCGTGGCGCTGTCCGGCACCACCGGCTGCGTGCTCGACCCGGTATGGGCGCTGCGCCGGAGCTTCACCCTCGCGCCGGGCGCCCGCGTCGTACTGCTGCTGTGGACGCAGCTGGCCGACTCGCGCGAGGGCGCGCTCGCGCTGCACGCGCGCATGCAGGATGCGCAGGCCGCCGAGCAATTGTTCACCGATGCCGCAGCACGCGCCCGCGGGCAACGCCAGCAACTCGGCATCGACGATGCGCAGGCCGCGTGCTTCGCCCGCTGGCAGGATGCGCTGCTGGTCAGCGATGCGAGTCAGCGCGCCGCGCCGGACGATCGCGCGCGCGGTCACGGCGGCGCACCGGCGCTGTGGGGGCTGAGCATCTCCGGCGATCGCCCGATCGCACTGCTGCGCGCGGACGGTGCCGCGGCGCTGCAGCGGCTGGATGCGCTGCTGCTGGCGCAGCGCTGGTGGCGCGCGCAGCAACTGGCGGTGGACGTGGTGGTGCTCGATCGCCTCGGCGAGGACGACGCCACGCGCGCTGCCCTGGCGCCGCGCATCGACGCGCAGCAGGCGCAACTGAAGGGCTGCGAAGGCTTGCCCAAGGTGGAGCTGTTCTGCCTGCGCGAGGATGCCATCGCCGCCGACCAGCGCGACGCCTTGCTCGCCGCCGCGCGCGTGGTGGTCGACGCCGACACCGTGGCCACCGCTGCACCCGCCGCCGCGACGTCAGCCGCCTCTGCGCCGATCCGCGCCGGGACGCCCGCCGCGGTCGTCGCACCGGACGAGCCGGTGCAGGAGTTTCCCAACGGCCACGGCGGTTTCATCGAGCATGGCCGTGCCTACCGCATCGAGCTGGATGACGCGCGCCCCACGCCTGCGCCGTGGACCAACGTGTTGGCCAACCCGCATTTCGGCTGCACCGTCACCGCCGAGGGCGGCGGCTACAGCTGGTCGACCAACAGCCAGCAGAACGCGCTGACGCCGTGGCCGAACGACCCGGTCAGCGATCAACCGCACGACATCATCTACCTGCGCGACAGGGACAACGGCGAGCTGTGGAGCGCCGGCGCGCTGCCGATCCGCGTGCCCGGCGCGCGCTGCACGGCGACGCACGGCAAGGGCTGGACGCAACTCTGCAACGACGCCCACGGCATCGCGCTGGCCTTGACCGTGTGCGTGGCGCCGGACGATCCGGTCAAGCTGTCGCGGCTGCGCCTGGTCAACCGGTCCGGCCGCACGCGGCGGCTGTCGATCACCGGCTACGTGGAATGGGCGCTCGGCGCCAACGGCAGCACGCCGGCGCCGTTCGTGGCGACCGCGCGCGACGCGGCCAGCGGCGCGTTGTTCGCCCGCAACCGCTGGCGCGCCGATTTCGGCGAGCGCGTGGCGTTCTTCGACCTGGCCGGCGCGCAGCAGTCGCTCAGCGGCGACCGGGCGAGTTTCCTCGGCGCGCTGGGCAGCACCGCGCAGCCGGCGGCCTTGCATCACGACCACCCGCTGGACGGTCGCCTCGGCGCCGGACTCGACCCGTGCGGCGCGCTGCAGACGCGCGTGGAACTGCCGCCGGGCACGCAACTCGATCTGATCTTCCTGCTCGGCGAAGGCGGCGACGAGAACGCCGCGCGCGCGCTGGTGGCGAAGTACCGCCACGTCGATGTCGACGACCTGCTCACCCGCATCGCGACGCAATGGAACGACCTGCTCGACACCGTGCAGGTCGGCACGCCCGACCGCGCGCTCGACATCCTGCTCAACGACTGGCTGCTGTACCAGGTCACCGCCTGCCGCCTGTGGGCGCGCACCGCGTACTACCAGGCCAGCGGCGCCTGGGGCTTCCGCGACCAGTTGCAGGACGTGATGGCGCTGTGCGTGAGCCGCCCCGACCTGGCGCGCGAGCACCTGCTGCGCGCCGCCGGGCGCCAGTTTCCCGAGGGCGACGTGCAGCACTGGTGGCTGCCGCCGCACGGCCAGGGCGTGCGCACGAAGATCCGCGACGATCGCGTGTGGCTGGCCTATGTGGCGATGCATTACGTCGAGGTCAGCGGCGACCGCGCGGTGCTGGACGAAAAGCTGCCGTTCCTGCAGGGCCAGGCGATCCCCGACGGCGCCACCGATGCCTTCTTCCAGCCCGAAGTGTCCGACCGGCAGGCGACGCTGTACGAGCACTGCGCGCTGGCGATCGACACCAGCCTCACCCGCGGCGCGCACGGCCTGCCGCTGATCGGCACCGGCGACTGGAACGACGGCATGAACGCGGTCGGCGCGGAGGGCCGTGGCGAAAGCAGCTGGCTGGGCTGGTTCGTGCTGGCCACCATCGACGCGCTGGCACCGGTGGCCGCCGCACGCGGCGATGCGCGCGCGGCGCGCTGGCGCGACTGCGCCACGGCGCTGCGCACGGCACTGGAGCAGTCCTGGGACGGCGCGTGGTATCGCCGCGGCTACTACGACGACGGCACGCCGCTGGGTTCGAAGGACAGCGAGCAATGCCGCATCGACACCATCGCGCAATCGTGGAGCGTGCTGGGCAAGGCAACCGACCGCGAACACACGGTGCAGGCGATGGATTCGGTCGACCGCCTGCTGATCGACCACGAGCACAAGCTCGCGCGACTGTTCACCCCGCCGTTCGACCAGGACGGCAAGAAGGACCCCGGCTACATCAAGGGCTACCCGCCCGGCGTGCGCGAGAACGGCGGGCAGTACACGCATGGCGCGATCTGGTCGATCTTCGCCTGGGCCAGGCTCGGCGACGGCGACCGTGCCGGCGGCCTGTTCGACCTGCTCAACCCGATCCGTCACAGCGACAGTCCCGAGGCCGTCGAACGCTACAAGGTCGAACCCTACGTCGCCTGTGCGGACGTCTATTCGGTGGCACCGTACATCGGCCGCGGCGGCTGGACCTGGTACACCGGCTCCGCCGCCTGGCTCTACCGCGCCGGGCTGGAGGCGCTGCTCGGCTTCCACTTGAGGGGCGACCGGCTGCACATCGATCCGTGCATTCCCAAAGCCTGGCCCGGCTTCAGGATCAGCTACCGGCATCGCGGCACGCTTCACGAGATCGGCGTGCAGAACCCCGACCACGTCTGCCGCGGCGTGCAACGGGTGGAAATGGACGGCCAGACGCTGGACGCCGCCGAACCCGTCACCCTCGCCACCGATGGCGCGACGCACCGCCTGCGCATCACGCTGGGCCATCCGCCCTCGTAGGAGCCCGCTCGCGGGCGATGGTTTTCCCGGATTCGCGATCCGCGAAAGCGGCGGGCAGTGCCCGCCCTACGTCACCGCTTCGAAGCCGCGCGTCGGCCCCGACCCGTCGACTTTGCCGCTGCGCGGCTACGCTCAGGATGAACGGCGAGAGGGGTTCCGTGTAGGGCGGGCACCGCCCGCCGGCCGCGGGCCAACTCAACGTCGCCGCGTGCGCGAGGCACCGAGCTTGCGGGTCAGCGTGTTGCGTCCCACGCCGAGCGCCTGCGCCGCGTTCTGCCGATGCCCTTCGTGTGCCTGCAGCGCGGCCTGCAGCAGGGTCTGGTCGAGCGCTTCGCGGGCGCGGGCATGGATGTCCGCCTCGCCATCGGCCAGCGCCTGCGTGGCCCACTCGCGCAATGCGTCGGTCCATTCGCCGCCGCGTGCCGTGTCCGCAGCGTCGCCCAGGTCGCCGGGCAGGATTTCACTGCCCGGCGCGATCACCGCCAGCCGGCGGCACAGGTTTTCCAGCTCGCGCACGTTGCCGGGATAGTCGCGCTGGGCGACGAGTTTCAGTGCGGCCCTGGAGAAGCGCTTCGGCGACAATTTCAGTTCCTGCGCGGTGGCGGCCAGGAAGTGCTGCGCCAGCAGCGCGATGTCGCCGCGGCGGCTGCGCAGCGGCGGCAGTTCGATGCGCACCACGTCCAGCCGGTGCATCAGGTCGGCGCGGAATGCGCCGGCGGCGACGCGCGCGGAAAGATCCTGATGCGTGGCGGCGACGATGCGCACGTTGCAGCGGATCAGTTCGCGCCCGCCGACCCGGTAGAACTCGCCGCCGGCCAGTACGCGCAGCAAGCGCGTCTGCAGGATCAGCGGCATGTCGCCGATCTCGTCGAGGAACAGCGTGCCGCCCTCGGCCTGCTCGAAACGGCCGGCGACGCGGCGGGTGGCGCCGGTGAACGCGCCGGCCTCGTGGCCGAACAGTTCGCTCTCCAGCAGCTCGCTGGGGATCGCGGCGGTGTTCAGTGCGATGAAGGGTTGCTCGCGGCGCGCGCTCTCCTCGTGCAGCGCGCGCGCCACCAGTTCCTTGCCGGTGCCGGTTTCGCCAGTGACCAGCACGTTGAGGTCGCTGGCGGCGACGCGGCCGATCAGCCGGAACACCTCGCGCATCGGCGCGCTGTCGCCGAGCAGGGCGTGGCGGGCGACCGGCGCGGCGGGAGCCGGCGCGGCCACGTTCGCCGCGCTGGCCAGCACGCGCTGCACCACGGCCACGGCGTGATCGAGGTCGAACGGCTTGGCCAGGTAATCCACCGCACCCGCGCGATAGGCTGCCGCCGTGGTGGCGACGTCGGTGTAGGCGCTCATCACGATCACCGGGCCGATCGCGCGTTGCTGCAGGTCGTGCAGCAGGCTCAAGCCGTCCTCGCCCGGCATGCGCACGTCGGTGAGCAGCAGCGCGGGGCGTTCGTCGCGCAACGCCGCGCGCGCCGCCTCGGCATCGCCGAACTCGCGCACCGCGAGGCCGGCATCGCGCAGGGCCTCGGCCAGCACGAAGCGCACGCCGCGGTCATCGTCGACGATCCAGATTTCCTGCAGGAGCGGACCTTGCGCGCGATGCTTGTCGTTGCGTGACGCAGGAGCATCGCGCACGAGGTGCGCTCCTGCGGGGATCTTCGTCCGGTCAGTCATGCGCGCGCTCCAGCGGCAGGTACAGCGTGAACACGGTCTCGCCGGGACGGCTGGCGCCGCGCAGTTCGCCGCCGTGTTCGCGGGCGATCTCGCGGGACAGCGCCAGGCCCAGGCCGGTGCCGTCGGCGCGGCCGGAGACCAGCGGCTCGAACAAGGTGTCGCGCAGCGCGGCCGGGATGCCGGCGCCGTCGTCGATCAGCTCCAGCCGCAGCGCCGTGCGCAGCATCCGCTCACCGAGGCGCACGCCGTGTTCGACGCGGGTGCGCAGGGTGAGCGTGCGGGCGCCGGCTTCCAGCGCGTTGCGCGCCAGGTTGAGCAGCAGCTGGTGCAGGCGATCGGCATCGCCGAGCAGGTCCGGCACGCTGGGGTCGTAGTCGTGGCGCCATTGCGGCGGCGCCGGCTCGGCCTGCAGCAGGTCGGCGAGGCGCTCCAGCAATTGGTGGATGTTGACCGGGCCGAGCCGCGCGGCGCCGTCGTGGTGCAGCAGGCGATTGGCCAGCGTGCCGAGCCGGTCGGCCTCGTCGATGATCATGCCGGCGAGCGCCTGCAGGTCGTCGTTGTCGACCCGTCGCTGCAGCAGTTGCGCAGCGCCGCGCAGGCCGGCCAGCGGGTTCTTCACCTCGTGCGCGAAACCGCGCAGGGTGGCCGACAGCGGCGAGCTCGCCGACAGCGGCTCGGCCAGCACGTGCACCTCCAGCAGCAGGCCATCGTCGAACGGCTGCAGCGCGATGTCCGCACGGATCTCGCGGCCGTTCGCGGCGGCCAGCGGCACCGCGCGCCACTGCGCCGGCCGCTGCGCGGCCAGCACCCGTGCCGCCCGCGCCGCAGCCTCGTCACCGTCGGCAAACAGCAACGTCAGCGGCTGCCCCAACGGGTGGCGCACGCCCAGTTCCAGCCCTTCGACCAGCGCCGGATTGAGCCAGCGCAGGCGCAGCCGGGCGTCGACCAGCACGATGCCGGTTGCCAGCTGCTGTGCCCATGTCGGCCATGCGAGATCGTTCATTGCACCATCATGGGCAATGTATCCGTTTGGTGCAAATGCCGGGGACCGCCCCGCCGCAGGCACGACCCCCCGCAACCCGGCGGCACCGCCCGCTTCTTGCCGTCGAGCGCGGCGGGCCGTGCGCGCCCAGTGCGACGCTCAGCCGAACTGCACGCTCAGCATCGAGATCGAGCCGCCGTCCATGCCCTCGACCGGGAACGTCACCGCGTCGCCCTCGTCGCTGGCGCCGAGCACGTACAGCAGCGGCAGGTAGTGGTCGGGCGTGGGGATCGACAGCTCCGCGTCGCGACCCAGCGCCTCGTAGTCCACCAGCGCATGGTGATCGCCCTGCAGCATCAGCTCGCGCGCCTTCGCCTCGAAGCGCAGCGCCCAGTCGAACGGCTCGGCCGGATGCCGGCCCCAAGCATAGGCGTGCAGGTTGTGCACCACGTCGCCGCTGCCGATCAGCAGGATGCCCTCGTCGCGCAGCGGCCGCAGCAGGCGGCCCAGGCCGTAGTGGAACGCTGGCGGCTGCGACTCGTCGATGGACAGCTGCACCACCGGCACGTCGGCGTCGGGATAGACGTGGCGCAGCACCGACCAGGTGCCATGGTCCAGCCCCCACGAGCGATCCTCGCCCACGTCCAGCGGCTGCAGCAGTTCGCGCACGCGGCGCACCAGGTCGAGGTCGCCCGGCGCCTGGTATTGCACCTCGAACAGCTCGCGCGGAAAGCCGCCGAAATCGTGGATCGTGCGCGGCCGGGCCATCGCGGTGAGCAGGGTCGCCGGCACGTACCAGTGCGCGGACACCGACAGCACCGCGCGCGGGCGCGGCAGGCGGCGGCCGAGCGCGGCCCAGCCGCGGCTCCAGTCGTTGTCCTGCAGCGCATTCATCGGATTGCCGTGGCCGAAGAAGATCGTCGGCAGGCGCGTCGAGGTGTTCCGCTCAGTCATCGGGGGACTCCTGCAGTGACGATTCGTATCCACGTACTGCTTACATTCGCGGCGTTAGTCTGGCCCGATCGCCGACGCGACGCCATCGACCATCAGCGCGATACCACCCCAGGGAGGCAAGCATGAACATCGCCCTGATCGGCGTCACCGGCCGCGTCGGCTCACGCCTGCTGGCCGAACTGCTGCGCCGCGGCCACCGCGTCACCGGCATCGCCCGCGACACCGGCAAGCTGGCCGGCCAGCCGGGCCTGGTCCTGAAGAACGCTGACGCCGACCAGCCCGCGCAACTGGCCCCGCTGCTGGCCGGCCACGACGCGGTGATCAGCGCGCTGAAGTTCGCCACCAGCGAAGCGGCCGTACTGCTCGCCGCGGTGAAACAGGCCGGGGTCAGGCGGCTGCTGGTGGTCGGCGGTGCCGCCACGCTGGAAGTGGCGCCGGGGCACGTCCTGCTCGACACGCCCGGCTTTCCCGCGGCCTACCGGCTCGAGGCCGAGGGCGGTCGCCGCTTCCTCGACACCTTGCGCGGCGAGCACGACCTCGACTGGACCTTCCTGTCGCCGTCGGCCGAGTTCGCTCCCGGCGAACGCACCGGCAGCTTCCGCGTCGGCGGCGATGCGCTGCTCACCGACGCCGGCGGCAAGAGCTGGATCTCGATGGAAGACTACGCGATCGCCCTCGTCGACGAACTGGAAACGCCGAAACATCTCCGGCAGCGGTTCACGGCGGGCTACTGAACCGCGCCCTCACCGCACGCGCCACGAGAACATCCCATGAGCAAGTACAAGGTTGGCTACATCGTCGGCAGCCTCGCCAAGGGCTCGATCAACCGCCAGCTGGCCCACGCGCTGGCAAAACTGGCAGCGCCGCAACTGGAGCTGGTGGAGATCCCGATAGGGACCTGCCGCTGTACAGCTACGACTACGACGCGGATTTCCCGGCGGTGGCGCGCGCGTTCAAGCAGGCGATCGCCGAGGTCGACGCGGTGCTGTTCGTCACGCCGGAATACAACCGCTCGATCCCCGGCGCGCTGAAGAACGCGATCGACTGGGCCAGCCGGCCGTGGGGCAAGAACTCGTTCGCGCGCAAGCCGTCCGCCGTGATCGGCACCTCGCCCGGCTCGATCGGCACCGCGGTCGCCCAGCAACAACTGCGCGGCGTGCTGTGCTTCTGCAACTCGCCGCTGATGAACACGATGGAGGCGTACCTCCAGTTCAAGCCGGGCCTGATCGACGAGGACGGCAACGTCACCAACCCGTCCACCGCCGAGTTCCTGACCAACTACATGAAGGAGCTGCACGTGTTCATCGAACGCGTGCTCACCGTGCTGCCGCGGGAAAGCTGACTCCGGCACGACGACGGGCGCCGAGGCGCCCGTTGTCTTACCGCCTGGACGCCTCGCTCAGAGCGAGTAGTACATCTGGAATTCCAGCGGATGCGTGCTGGCGCGGTATTTGGTCACTTCCTTCATCTTCACCTCGATGTAGGCGTCGATGAAGTCGTCGGTGAACACGCCGCCCGCCTTGAGGAACTCGCGGTCCTTGTCCAGCGCTTCCAGCGCGGCGTCGAGGCTGGAGCACACCTGCGGGATGTTTTTCTCCTCTTCCGGCGGCAGGTCGTAGAGGTCCTTGTCGGCCGGCGCGCCCGGGTCGATCTTGTTGAGGATGCCGTCGAGGCCGGCCATCATCAGCGCGGTGAACACCAGGTAGCCGGAGTTCATCGGGTCGGGGAAGCGCACCTCGATGCGGCGGCCCTTCGGGCTGGCCACGTAGGGGATGCGGCAGCTCGCGGAACGATTCCGCGCGGAGTACGCCAGCATCACCGGCGCCTCGAAGCCCGGCACCAGGCGCTTGTAGCTGTTGGTGGTGGAGTTGGCGAACGCGTTGATCGCGCGGGCGTGCTTGAAGATGCCGCCGATGTACCACAGCGCGGTCTGGCTCAGGCCGCCGTAGAGATCGCCGGCGAACAGGTTCTCGCCGTTCTTGGCCAGCGACTGGTGCACGTGCATGCCGCTGCCGTTGTCGCCGACCAGCGGCTTGGGCATGAAGGTGACGGTCTTGCCGTTCTGGTGCGCCACGTTCTTGATGACGTACTTCATCGTCATCAGCTCGTCGGCCTTCTTCACCAGCGTGTTGAACTTCACGCCGATCTCGCACTGGCCCGCGTTCGCCACTTCGTGGTGGTGCACCTCGACGGTCTGGCCCAGCGATTCGAGCACCTTGCACATGTCCGCGCGCAGGTCGCCGAGCGAGTCGACCGGGCTGACCGGGAAGTAGCCGCCCTTGACGCCGGGACGGTGGCCGTGGTTCTCGCCGTCGTACTTGTAGCGCGAGGACCATGCCGCTTCCTCGGAACCGATCTCGTAGAACACGCGGCCCGGATCGTTCTGCCAGCGCACCGAGTCGAAGATGAAGAATTCCGGCTCCGGCCCGAAGAACGCGGTGTCGGCGATGCCGGTGGATTTCAGATACGCCTCGCCGCGCTTGGCGATCGAGCGCGGGTCGCGGCCGTAGGCCTGCATGGTGCTCGGCTCCAGCACGTCGCAATGCAGGATCAGCTGCACGTGCGAGCTGAACGGGTCGAGGTGGGCGGTGTCCGGATCGGGCAGCAGGATCATGTCCGACTCGTTGATGCCCTTCCAGCCGGTGATCGAGGAGCCGTCGAACATCTTGCCGTCCTCGAACGTCGACTCGTCGATCGCGTGGGCCGGGAAGGTGACGTGATGATGCACGCCGAGCATGTCGGCAAAACGGAAGTCGACGAACTCGACCTCGTGTTCCTGGATCAGGTCGAGCACTTGGTTGGCGGCGGACATGGAGCAACCTCGATGGGGATGGATGAACTGGCGGAGCAAGGCGCGTGCCAGTGGGTGGAAGCGTTGCGCAGCAAGGGCTTGCGTGTTTCCAGGGACGGCCGGAGAGTTTCATGGTGGTGCAATCACTCATGTGATTGCACCAACCAGGGTCAATGCATGAAGGCCCGGCCGGCCGACTCACCCATCGTAGGCGCTTTCCCCGTGCGAGGTAATGTCCAGCCCCTCGCGCTCCGCCTCGTGCGGTACGCGCAGGCCGAACACCAGCTTGACGAGCAGCAAGGCCAGCACGGAAACCACGCCGCTCCACAGCACGGTGAGGCCCACGCCCAGCGCCTGCACGCCAAGCTGGCGGAGGATCGGGAAGCCTGCCGCGCCGGTGCCGCCCAGCGCCGGCGCGGTGAACACGCCGGTGAGCAGCGCGCCCACGATGCCGCCGATACCGTGCACGCCGAACACGTCCAGCGCGTCGTCCGCGCGCAGCAGCTTCTTCAGTCCGGTCACGCCCCACACGCAGCAGAGGCTGGCCAGCGCGCCGATCACGATCGCGCCCAGCGGACCCACCGTGCCGCAGGCCGGCGTGATGCCGACCAGCCCGGCCACCGCGCCGGAGGCGCCGCCGACCATCGACGCATGGCCGCGCAGGCTCGCCTCGACCGCCAGCCATGCCAGCACCGCCGCGGCCGCGGCCAGCAAGGTGTTGAGGAAGGCCAGCGCCGCGCCCGCGTTCGCTTCAAGGTTGGAGCCGGCGTTGAAGCCGAACCAGCCCACCCACAGCAGCGCCGCGCCGATCATGGTGAAGGTCACGTTGTGCGGCTTCATCGGTTCGCGGCCGAAACCCAGCCGCGGCCCGACGAACCACGCGCCGACCAGGCCGGCCACGCCGGCGTTGATGTGCACCACGGTGCCGCCGGCAAAGTCCAGCGCGCCCTTCGCGTACAAAAAACCGTCCGGCCCGGCCCACACCATGTGCGCGATCGGCAGGTAGGCGAAGCTGAACCACAGCGCGGCGAACAGCAGCACGGCGCGAAAGCGCATGCGCTCGGCCAGCGCGCCCACGATCAGCGCGCCGGTGATGCCGGCAAAAGTGGCCTGGAACGCCACGAACACGTACTCCGGCAGCGCCACGCCGGCGGTGAACGTGGCCACCAGGCTGTCCTTCGTCACGCCGTGCAGGAACAGTTTGCCGAAGCCGCCGATCACCGCACCGCCGCCGAAGGCGAGGCTGTAGCCGTAGGCCACCCACAGCAACAGCAGCAGCGAGAACACCGTCAGCACCTGCATCAGCACCGACAGCACGTTCTTCGCCCGCACCAGGCCGCCGTAGAACAGCGCCAGCCCCGGCACCGTCATCAGCAAGACCAACAATGTGGAGGTGAGCATCCACGCCACGTCGCCCTTGTCGACCGTCGGCACCGGTGTGGCGGCGTGCAGCAGCGGCGCGGCCAGCAGCAGGGCCGCAACGAGGCCGCGGCGGAACTTGAATGATTTCATCGAAAGCCTCGCGGGCTGGGGGTCAGGAGGATGGCGTTCGCCTGAAGGGCGTCGTCCCCGCGAAGGCGGGAATGACGAGAGCCGAAGATTGGGCACTCGAACCGGGTGATGGCCGGATCACAGCGCATCGGCATCGAGCTCGCCGGTGCGGATGCGGACTACCTGCTCGACGTCGGTGACGAAGACCTTGCCGTCGCCGACATTGCCGGTGCGCGCGGCGCGCTGGAGCTCGTCCAGCACCGTGTCGAGCAGCGCGTCGGGCACCACTGCCTCGACCTTGAGCTTGGGCAGGAAATCGACCACGTACTCGGCGCCGCGATACAACTCGGTGTGGCCCTTCTGGCGGCCGAAGCCGCGCACTTCCGTCACGGTCATCCCGGACACGCCAGCACCCTCCAGCGCATCGCGGACCTCGTCGAGCTTGTGCGGACGGATGACACTGGTGATCAGTTTCATGGGTGGCTCCCGCGGGAATGTGTTCAGAACGACCGGGCCAGGCTCAGCACTGCCGTGGCGCGGCCCAGGTAGTGGCCGCGCGCATTGGTGTAGACCGGGCGGCGCGCGTCGGTGTCGTAGTAGCCCAGCGCCAGCGACCAGTTGCCGGCGAAGCTGCGCGTCACGCCGAGCTTCCAGTCGCTGTACGACGCGCCGGGCACGTTCGCCACCTGCTGGTGGCCGACGTGCGTGTTGAGCTGCCAGCCCGGCGCCAGCGGCTGGTTCCAGGACAGGTCCAGGTAGCCGCTGCGCTCACTGTCGGCATAGCCGAACAAGGAGGTGAGTGCGCAGGAGTACTTCAGCGACAGGTTCTTCCAGGCGACCGCGACGTAGATCTCGCTGGTGTTCGGCAACGTGGCGCCCGTGGGATAGCTGCCCGGATACTGATAGCGATACGCACCCAGGTCGACGCTCCAGCCATCACCGAGACGGCCGCGCCAGCCGCCGTAGAGATCCAGCTCCACGCTGCTGGAAACCGGCGCGGCCGGAGTCGAGGTATCGGACAGCCAGCTGACGTTGCTGCCCCAGCCGCCGACGTACCAGCCGTCGGCGTGATCGAACTCGACGCCGGCCTGCACGGCTGGCTTGCGGTCGGTCTGCGAGATGCCGCGGAACAGGTAGTCGCTGACCACGCCGGCATTACCGATCCACTGACTGGCCGGCGCGTCGCCCGCCCGCAGCGGTGCCGGGCCGGTGGCGGCGCAGCACGACACGGCCACTGCCGCAAACATCCCGCTTCGCCTCATGGGCCTGCCCTCGAACCGGTGGTGCCGTGGCGATGGCCGTCCAGACGTCCAGACGTCCATGCACCCACGACATGACCGCGCGACCGCGCGGCCTCACCAGACCCTCAGCAAGCCCCATGCCATGCACGGAAACTGTTGCCGTGAGGGCATCGGCGTCGCTGCGGCGCCGCGGACGCCCCTGCGTTCGCACCAACCACGGCGGTCGAGACGACCGGCTTGCACTGTTCCGGTGCGTGCGGGGTCATGCCGGCAAGCGGTTCAACCCGCTCCGCCTCAGGACATCGGCTCCGGCTTCGCGTCCAGCCTGGGCGGCAGCGGGATGAACTCGTCGTGGTCCAGGTCCGGCAGTTTCATGCGCCCGGCGGCCCAGTCGGCGCGGGCCTGGTCGAGCCGCTCCGGCGAGGAGGAGACGAAGTTCCAGTCGATGTAGCGCGGCCCCACCGGCTCGCCGCCCAGCGCCATCACCACCGCGTCGTCCAGCGCGGCGACGGTGACGGACTTGCCGGGCGCCAGCACGGCCATGCTGCCGACCTCCACACGCTGGCCATCCACCTCGACCTCGCCACTGGCGACATAGACCGCGCGCTCGGCGTACTCCGCCGGCAGCGAGGTGCGCGAGCCCGCACGCAACGTCCAGTGCACGTAGAACTGCGGCGAATCCACCTTCACCGGCGATGCCACGCCCGCCAATCGCCCGGCAATCATCCGTCCCTTGACGCCGCCTTCGCCGAACACCGGCAACGCCTCGCTGGCGTAGTGCCAGAAGCCCGGTTCCATTTCCTCGCGTTCGACCGGCAGCGCCGCCCACAGCTGCACGCCATCGAGTGGCCCGCCCTCGCGGCGCAGGCGCTCGAAGCGCTCGGAGTGGGTGATGCCGCGGCCGGCGGTCATCCAGTTGACCTCGCCGGGGCGGATCGGCTGCTCCGAACCGAGGCTGTCGCGATGCGTGATCTCGCCGTGGAACAGATAGGTGATGGTCGACAGGCCGATGTGCGGGTGCGGGCGCACGTCCGCCTCGCGCGGCAGGCCCGGCGCCAGGTGCTTCGGGCCCATGCGGTCGAAGAAGATGTACGGGCCGACCATGCGGCGCTTGGCGAACGGCAGCACGCGGCCGACCTCGAAGCTGCCGAGGTCGCGACGGCGCTGGGGGATGACGAGTTCGATCATGACTGCCTCCGGAGAACTTGCGCGGGTCGAATGATGACCACTATCGCACCGTGGACGCGTTTTCGTCGTGCCACCTGCCGGCCAACCGCTTAAGCTAGGCCGCCCCCGGCGGCCGGCCGGCGCCCCTTCCGCAACGGAATCCACCCGTGACCGATCTGTTCCACGTCATCCTGCTTGGCATCATCGAAGGCATCACCGAGTTCCTGCCGATCTCCTCGACCGGCCACCTGCTGATCGCCGAGCAGTTCGGCCTGGGCGCGCGCTCGGACCTGTTCAACATCGGCATCCAGGCCGGCGCGATCCTGGCGGTGACGCTGATCTACTGGAAGCGCATCTGGCAGCTGCTGACGCAATGGCGCGACCCGCTCAACCGCGACTACCTGCTGAAGCTGGCCGTCGCCTTCGCGATCACCGCCGTGCTCGGCTTCATCGCGGTGAAACTGGGTTTCAAGCTGCCCGAGAAGGTGACTCCGATCGCGTGGGCGCTGGTGATCGGCGGCCTGTGGATGATCGCGGCGGAACGGCTGGCCGCGCGCCAGCCCGAACGCAGCGAGGTGAGCTGGCGCGTGGCGATCCTGGTCGGCATCGCGCAGATGATCGCCGGCATCTTCCCCGGCACTTCGCGTTCGGCGGCGACGATCTTCGCGGCGATGCTGTTCGGCACCAGCAACCGCGCGGCGGCCACCGAGTTCGCCTTCCTGGTCGGCATCCCCACGATGTACGCGGCCACCGGCTACGAGCTGCTGAAGGTGGTCAAGGACGGCGGCGCGGTGCACGAGGACTGGACCGCCCTGCTGGTCGGCTTCGCGGTCTCGGCGATCGTGGCCTTCATCGCGGTGAAGTGGCTGCTCGGCTACATCCGCGCGCACACCTTCACCCCGTTCGCAATCTACCGCATGGTGTTCGGCGTGGCGCTGTTGCTGCTGGTGCCCGCCGGCGGCTGAGGCGAAACCGCGCAAGCCCCGACACCACAGGTCTTGCGGGCCGGCGGCCGAGGCAGAACCTGCAGTCATTCGCCCTGGGTCTGGGCCAGCAGCGCCTGCACCTTGAGCAACTGCGAATCGTCGGCGGGGGCGCCGTCCATGTGGGTGAGGAGTTCCTGCAGCAGGTCGCGGGCATGCGCGTGGTTGCGCAGGTCCACGTTCATGCCGCCGCACGCCAGCAGGGCGCTGGTGAATGGTTCGCCGCCCTTGCCGCGGGTGATGTCCACCACCTGGTCGCAGCGGCGCAACGCTTCGGCGCGGGCCTCGACGCCGGTCGACCGGGCCAGCGCGCGGGCCAGCCTCAGCGTGCGCTCGGCCACCAGCGGATGCCCGGGCGGATAGGTCTTGCCGGTGAGTTCCAGCGAGCGCCCGGCCAGCGCGACCGCTTCATCGTGCTGGCCGGCTTCGGTCAGCGTGGTGACCAGCTCGTCCATCAGCAGCACGTTCTGGTAGCCGTTCGGGCCGAGGATGCGCAAGGTATTCTGCAGAGCCTGGCGCTGGATTTTCTCAGCCTGGTCGAGCCGGCCCAGTTTGCGCAGCGCATTGCCCCACTGGCTGGCGCTGTACCAGGTGATGCCGGCATCCTCGCCCAGGATGTTGCGGCGCAGTTCGAAGGCCGCCCGCAGGTCATCCGCCGCCGCCTCGTAGCGCTTCAGTTCCAGGTAGGTGCGCCCACGCGCCGTCAGCAGATTGCCGCGTTCCACGCTGTCCCCGCCCAGGGCCGGCTCGGCCTCGGTGAACAGTGCCAGCGCCGCCTGCGGCTGTCCCTGGCTCAGGCGCAGGTTGGCCTGCCGGGAGAGCAGGGTGCCTAGCAGGTAATGCCTGGGGCCGAAGGATCGGCGGGTCAGCGCGATGGCACGCTCGAAAACCGCGTCGGCATCCCCACCGCGCTGTTCCTGCTTGAGCACGCTGGCCAGGGTGGTCAGCGGCAGGATCAGGCGCGGGGAATCGACGCCCTGCGAACGCTCGAGGCGACTGACGACATCGCGAATCATGGCTTCCGCCTCGCCGTCTCGACGCAACTGGATCAGTGCCTGCGCCGCGCGATGATAGGCATCGGCCACGCGCGGGTCGTCGCGGCCGAAGGCGGCCTCCAGCGTGCGAGCCGCCTCCCTTTCCAGTTGCAGCGCGGCTTCGCGTTGCTTGCGGTTGACCATCACCATGGCCATCGCCAGCTTGACTTGCGCCGCCTCCGGCGAGTCCTGCCGGCCGAGGCGTCGCAGCGTCGCCAGTGAACGCTCGGCCAGCGCCATGGCGGCATCCATGTCATCCAGCCTCGTCTCGATGTAGGCCAGCTTGCGTTGTGTCTCGACCACGGCCAGGTGGTCGGCGCCATGCAGTTTCAGGCGCTCGTCCAGCGCCCGCTGCAAGGTGATCCGGGCGTTCGGCAGGTCGCCCAGGTTGCCCTGGATCTCGCCGAAATCGTCGAGCAGTTCGGCATGCAGCGCGGGATCGCCCTTCAACTCGTGATCGATGGCGGCGATGCCGTCACTGATCAATTCCGCCGGTGCGCGGCTCTTCGCGTCCGGTCGCGACAGCGGGTCCTGCTCGCGGAACGCGCTAAGCACCAGTTCCTTGACCCGCTCGGCACGCCACGCCTGGTGCTGCGCGCGCCGCGCCTGCCACAACGCCGCGCCCAGGCCGCCGAGCAGCACGATGAACAGCAGCACGGTGGCCGCCACGCCGAAACGATGCCGCCACAACCAGCGCCGGAACGCATAGCCGGCAGAACCGCGGCGCGCCTCCACCGGATGGTGCGCGCGCCACCGTTGCAGGTCGGCGCGCAGGGCATCCACGGTCGGGTAGCGGTCGCCCGGTGATTTGCGCATGCAGCGCTGCACGATGGCGTCGAGGTCGCCGCGCAGCTGTTTCGACGGCACCGGGCTGTCGTCGCCGGCGACGCGGCTCGGCGGCGGCGGCTCTTCGCGCAGCAGGCGATCGACCACCAGCGAGATCGGCGTGTTGCCGGTGGACCACGGCCGCTGGCCGCTCAGCATCTCGTACAGCAGCACGCCCAGGGTATAGATGTCGACGGCCGTCGTCGCTGCGCGACCTTCGAGCTGCTCGGGCGCGGCATGGCCGGGGGTGAGCGGCGCGGTGCGGGTGAAGTTGGCCTCGCCCTCGCGCTCCAGCAGCTTGGCGATGCCGAAATCCAGCAGCTTGGCCTGGCCCTCGCTGGTCACCAGGATGTTGGACGGCTTGATGTCGCGATGGACCACCAGGTGCACGTGGGCGTACGCGACGGCGGCGCAGATCTGGTCGAACAGCGCGATGCGCGCGTCCAGATCCAGCGCGTGGTTGCGGCAGTAGTCGCTGAGGTTCTCGCCCTCGACGTACTCCATCGCCATCCACGCGCGGCCGTCCGCGCCGATGCCGCCATCGAGCAGGCGCGCGATGTGCGGGTGGTCGAGCTGGGCCACGATGCTGCGCTCGGCGGCAAAGCGCTCAGCGTGTTCGACCGCATCCACGCGCAGTCGCTTGATCGCCGCCCGCTGCGCAAAGCCGCCATCGACACGCTCGGCCAGGTAGACCTCGCCCATGCCGCCGCGGCCGAGCAGGCGCGCGATGCGCCACGCGTCGAAGCGTTCGTCGGCATGCAGCGGCGACGATGCCTCGGCCGTTTCGGCGGCATCCAGCAGCAAGGGGTGGTCGAGCACGGAGTCGTGTTGCGACGACGCCAGCAGCGATTCCAGTTCATCGCGCATGGCGGGGTCGTCGGCGCAATGCCGATCCAGGAAGGCCGCCCGCCGCGCCGGCGGCAACGCCAGCAGATCGGGAAACAGCGCCTCGATGCGTTCCCATGGCAGCTCGTTCGATTGCCGATCCACACGCGTTCCTCGTGATGGCCCTCCGCATCGCGCCATTCGCGACGCGCCCGGATCGCCGATCCATCGCTGCTGCAATCGTCATCCGCGGGCAAAAGCCGCCATCCCGCGCCGACTCCGTTTTTCCCCTGCCAAGCGAAATCGCTCCGTTTGTCGCACAATGGCCGTGGTTTGTCAGTACGGCCTTCTGCACGGCCACTTGCAACGCGGCAAGAGGGGTTGCCGCGCATCCACCGCAACACCGGGGCCACCCATGGACGAGTCACCCACAGCAACAGGGGCCACTCCCGATACGCTCGACGACCGGCGCCCGCCGGCCGTCCTCGAAGCGGTCGGCGAATTGATGCCGCTGTTGTATGAGGAATTGCGGCGCAGTGCCCACCGCGAGCGCCGTCGCCTGTCCGGTGGCGACACCCTGGCCACCACGGCCCTGGTCAGCGAACTGTATGTGCGTCTGGCCAGCTCGCCCGGCTTCAGCACCCGCGGCCACTTCCTCGCGGTGGCGGCGATCGCGATGCGGCGCATCCTGGTCGAACGGGTGCGCACGCAGATGTGCCTCAAGCGCGGCGGCGACCAGCGGCGCGTGCCGCTGAACGACGAAAGCGACATCGCGATCCCCAACGCCGAGCAGGTGCTGGCCGTCAACGATGCGCTGCAGGGCCTGGCGCAACGCTCGCCGCGGCTGGCCGAGATCGTCGAATGCCGCTTCTTCGCCGGCTACAACGAACGCGAGACCGCCGAAGCGCTCGGCCTGTCCGAGCGCACCGTGCAACGCGACTGGGCCACCGCCCGCGCCTGGCTGCAGCGCGAACTGGGCTAGCAGCCCAGCCGCTGACCGGCGGTGGTCTTCTCCGCCAACAGCCACGTCGCGGTGATCGGCTGAAAGAGCCATGGCTCGACCTCCGATGGCACGCCACCACCCCGCGTTCGGCCGATGCCCTCTGGCAATGGCGGCTTTTCCCTGCGCATCACGACTACCCCGTGAAGCCGTGTCGCGATGACAACGGTCGAATCCAGCCGGGGGAATCGTCATGTCACGTCCATTCATTCAAGCAAAAGCTGTTTCATCCACGCCGCTGCGCCGCCATGGCATGGCACTGGCCCTGTTGCTGGCGCTGGGCGCACCGCTGTCCGCCTTTGCTGCCGACACGCCCTGTGTCAAACCGGACGGGACGCCGATGACCCCAAGTCCCGGCACCAATGTGGGCGCGGAGAACAGCCTCTTCGACAACACGACCTGCACCACCACGTCCAGCGCCTTTGGCAGGAACAACAACGCCAGCGCCAGCAACAGCGGTGCATTTGGAAATGGCAACACCGCCCGCGGTGGTTACAGCAACGCCTTCGGATTCGTCAACCAGGCCTATGGCGACTCCAGCAGTGCATTCGGGTACTACAACCGGGCCTATGGCAATGACAGCAGTGCATTCGGGATGGAAAACGAAGTCCAGGGCAACCAAAGCAGTGCGTTCGGGTACGGCAACTTCACCTATGACGTCTACAACAGTGCGGTCGGATACAGAAACATGACCCGGGGCCAAGGCAGTAGTGCGTTCGGGAACAGCAACAACACCAACGGTGACCGCAACACGGCAGTCGGGCTCGGCAACAACACCGCTGGCGTTGAAAGCAGCGCCTTCGGCTTCGGCAACGCGGCCTCAGGCACAGGAAGTACCGCGGCTGGCAACCGAAGCACGGCCTGGGGCATCCAAAGTCTTGCCATCGGCGGCGGTATCGGCACGATGCCAAACGAGCCCGACCTGGACCTGGATGGCGACGGCTGGGCCGAAGCCTATTCGGCGGGGACCACCGCCGACGGCGATTACGCCGTTGCCGTGGGCAACGGCGTGCGTGCCTCCGGCATCAGGTCATCGGCCTTTGGCATCAACAACACTGCCGCGGGTTCCAACAGCAGTGCGCTGGGCAGGAACAATCGAGCCATTGGTGACTACAGCACGGCCATCGGAGAATCCAATGCCGCCTCTGGTCCTCAGAGCAGCGCCTTTGGCAACGGCAGCCAGGCAGTTGGTGTAGCAAGCACAGCGGCCGGTAACCGAAGCACGGCGTGGGGTGAAGGCAGCCTCGCCATCGGCGGCTGGTTCGATGCGAATGGTGACGGCTACATCGAGTTCGATGTGGATCTTGATGGCGATGGCATGGCTGACGCCTATTCGGAAACGGCCGTTGCCGTCGGCAACCACGCCGTTGCCGTCGGCAACGACGCGCGTGCCTCCGGCGACAAGTCCCTGGCCGTCGGCATCAACAACCGGGCCAGTGGCAACAGCAGCAGCGCACTCGGCAACTTCACCATGGCGCAAGGCGCCTACAGCGCGGCGATCGGCACCGGCGGTGCGGCCGTGGGTGATGGTGCCACGGCGGTGGGCGGTGGTGGTGCCTATGCCCCGCCATCGACCGACGCATCACATCGGGTCACCTCGATTGGCGGACGCCAATTCGTCTATGACGGCAGCGGCAAGCTGGTCAGCATCGGTGGCATGGCGGTCGTGGTCGGCGCGGCTTATGACCCCACCGATGCCAACAGCCTCTACGACAACCTCGTCAGCATCGACGGCGTGACCCTGACAGCCGAACAACGCGAGGCCGCCGTCAAGGCGCTGATCTGGGGCGGCCCGCTGGCGCTGGGTGAGCGTTCGTTGGCGCTGGGCACGTCGGCTGCCGCCACCGGCAATCAATCGTCTGCCATCGGCAGCGGTGCCCTGGCCAGCGCCGACAACGCCGTCGCGCTGGGTGCCGGCTCCATCGCCGACCGCGCCAATACGGTCTCGGTCGGCTCAGCCGGCAACGAACGGCAGATCGCCAACGTCAAGGCGGCCAGCATGGGCACCGACGCGGTCAACCTGTCGCAGTTGTACTCGCTCGCCACCGCACTGGGTGGCGGCGCCAGCTACGCCGGCGGCGTGTTCACCGTGCCGAGCTATGCGATCCAGGGCAGCAACTACAACGACGTCGGCGCCGCCTTCGCCGCCGTCGACACCAAACTCACCGCACTCGACACCCGGATCGACACCGTCGTCAGTATGCCCGGCATCAAGGGCGACAAGGGCGATACCGGCGCTCAAGGCGCACCCGGTGCCGATGGCAGAGACGGTGTTGACGGCAGAGACGGTGTTGACGGCATCAATGGCATCGACGGCAAGGACGGTGCTGACGGCAAGGACGGCATCAACGGCACCAATGGCGTCGACGGCAAGGATGGCGCTGACGGCATCGCCGGGGCTGATGGCAAGGACGGCATCAACGGCACCAATGGCATCGACGGCAAGGATGGTGCTGACGGCATTGCCGGGGCTGATGGCAAGGACGGCATCAACGGCACTAACGGCGTCGACGGCAAGGATGGTGCTGACGGCAAGGACGGTGCTGACGGCATTGCCGGGGCTGATGGCAAGGACGGCACCAATGGCCTCAATGGCGTCGATGGCAAGGACGGTATTGACGGCATCAACGGCACTAATGGCGCCGATGGCAAAGATGGTGCCAACGGCCTCGCCGGGGCTGATGGCAAGGACGGCACCAATGGCCTCAACGGCGCCGATGGCAAAGACGGCAAAGACGGCAAAGACGGCAAAGACGGTGTTGACGGTATCAACGGCACTAATGGCGTCGACGGCAAAGATGGTGCTAACGGCCTCGCCGGGGCTGATGGCAAGGATGGGGCGATCGGCCCGCAAGGTCCCAAGGGCGACACCGGCGATACGGGTGCGCAAGGTCCGGCTGGCATCGACGGCAAGGATGGCATCGACGGCCTGGCCGGCGCCGACGGCGCCATCGGCCCCCAGGGGCCCAAGGGCGATACCGGTCCGGAAGGCCCGAAAGGTCCCGCCGGCAGCGGTGGCAGCGGATCGGTCGACGAGATGCATGTCTACGTCGACGAGCAGACCCAGGCCGCCATCGAAGCTGCGAACAGCTATGCGAGCCAGGTCAACCAGCAAGCCCTCGGCGCGGCCAACGCCTATACCGACCGGCGCTTTGCCACCTTTGGCGCGGACCTCGACCAGTTGCGCGACCAGGTCAACCAGCGCTTCCGCCTGCAGGATCGCCGGATCGATCGGATAGGTGCCAGCGGCGCGGCGTATGCCGGCCTGGCAGCCAATACCTCCGGCCTGGCCGGCGCCAACAACCTGGGCGTGGGCGTCGGCTCACAAGGTGGCCAGCAGGCCTTGGCGGTGGGCTATCGGCGGGCTATCGGCAACCGCGCCAGCATCTCGTTCTCCGGCGCCATCGCCGGCAGCGAGCACAGCGCGTCGGCCGGCGTCGGCTTCAGCTGGTAACGACGACAACGCATGCGAACGGGCATGGCGCGTTGAAGCTCGACGTCCACCACGTGGCGGTTTTGCCACCTCGATGACGATTACCCGGGTAACACATCGAGCAAGGCGCGCAGGAAACCCGCATGAATTCGTCTCTCGTGATGGTCGCTCTGGTTCTCCTGTCGGGCTTCGCGCTACTGTCCCGCCGGCTGCGGCAGGCCCGTGCGGGGCGCATGCCGGCATGGGTGTTCATGCTGGCGGCGTGCGTGCCGGGGTTGATCCTCGGGGCGGTGGCGACCGGCGCCAGCAGCTTTTACGAGCCGTCGTGGAAACCGATCGCGCCGCTGATCTGCGATGGCCGGATCGAGAACCTGTCGCGCACGTCCTCCTACCAGGCACCGATGTCGCGTGCCCACGAGGCCGGCCTGACCACGGTGTCGACAATGCTCTACTGCGTGGATGCCAGCGGTGACCGGCAGGCGGTCCCCGGCCGTTTCATGGCCGTCTCGACACTGGTCTATGCCGGCGCATTCAGCCTTCCGCTGCTGTGGCTGTTCACCCGGCGGCGGAGTTCCCCGACCCGTACCGGCAGCCCGCTGGTGGCGTCCACCCGCAACACCTCGACCACCAGCCGCACTGCCGATGCCGACGTCGCCGACAAGGTGCGGCAGCTGGCGCAGCGGCTGGCGGGATCATCGCCGCGCAGCGACGCCATCAACACCTTCGTCACCGTCAACGGCCGCGCCGTCGATCCCGCTGTCGCCGAAAAAGTACGGCAACTGGCACTGCGACTGGTCGGATCACCCACGCGCAACGACGCCAGCGACATCGCCCGCGACATGCTCGAAAAGGCCGGTATCGCACCGGCCGGCAATGAGCTCGACGCCCGCCTGCGCCAATTGAAACATCTGTACGACCGGCGACTGATCACCGATGCCGAATACGCGGCCCGGAAAGCCGACTTGCTGTCGCAGCTGTAACCGCCGGCGCACGCCCGCGCCACGTCACCCATGCTCGCCGGATACCGCCGTGGACAACACCATCGCTGTCCTCTCCGTCCTCTTCACCCTGCTGACTTTCCTGGCGTCGTTTCTCGCACCGGTGATCGTCATCGCGCTGATTTTCCGGAAGCTGCGACCACGCCTTGCGCCGGCCTCGGCGACCGCGCCGGCGGCAGCCACGCCAAAGCGCCGCAGTCCCTGGCGCTGGGTGGGGTTGGTACCGCTGGTCGGCATCAGCCTGTTCACCGGCCTGATGATCACCAGCATCGGCGGCGCGCTGCATCCGCAACTGACCAACATCGCGGCGCCGATGGCCTGCAGCGGTGGCCAGTTCAACATCGCTTCGAGCCAGTATTCCTACAAGCCGGGCCAGCATGGCGTGACGCACCGGATGACCTGTACGGACCCCGTCACCGGCGAACGCAGCGATGTCACTTTCCGCGTGCTGGGGTGGAGCACCCTGATCTTCTCCGGCATCGTGTTCGTGCCGTTGCTGATCCTCGGCTTGCTGTTGATGAAATTCTTGCGCCGTGCATTCGCCGCGATGAAATCGTCGTCGCCAGCCGGCATTTCCGGCGACTATGCGGGTGACCTTCGGCAGGCGTTCGACAACGCCATCAAGCGCCAGGCCGGCAGCCATCGCGACACCGACAACCGCGACGTTGAAGACAGCCTGCGCGAGCTGAAGCGCCTGCGCGACAACGGGCTGATCGACGACGCGGATTTCGCCGCACGCAAGACCGCCATCCTGGCGCGCCTGTGAGTGCCACCATGAAAAGCCTGAGCATCGTGCTGTTGCTGTTTCTCGCCTGGGCCGCGCTGGACAAACCTGCGCAATCCCTTCCCACCACCGGAACTCCTTCCATGACCGCCACCCGACTGGCCGCCGGCCCGATGCACAGCCTGATCCTGTTTGCCGACGGCAACCTGTGGGCGATGGGCAACGGCAACGACGGCCAACTGTGCGACGGCAACACCACCACGCAGCGAAAACCGATACCGGTGATGAGCTACGTGAAACGGATCGCCGCCGGCGAACGCCACAGCCTGGTGCTGAAAACCGACGGCGTCCTGTGGGCCTGCGGCGACAACGAATACGGCCAGATCGGCGACGGCAGTACGAACGACGCCACCGCGCCGGTGCAGGTGATGACCAGCGTCGGCACCATCGCCGCCGGCAAGAGCCACAGCCTGATCGTGCGCACCGACGGCAGCCTGTGGGCCGTCGGCAACAACACCCGCGGCCAGCTCGGCACCGGCGATGAAGAGCACCGCCGCACGCCGGTGAAAATCATGGACGGCGTGCAGGCCGTCGCCGCGGGCGAGCAGCACAGCCTGATCCTCAAGCTCGATGGCAGCGCGTGGGCGACCGGCTCCAACTTCAACGGCCAGCTCGGCAGCGGCGATACCCGCAACCGCGACGTGCCGGTGCAGGTCATGGACCACGTCAAGGCGATCGCCGCCGGCGGCGCGCACAGCCTGTTCCTGCGCGACGACGGCAGCGTGTGGGCCACCGGCTTCGACGGTGCCGGCCAGCTCGGTGACGGCGACAACATCAACCGCAACGTGCCGGTGCAAGTGCTGGACAACGTGCGCGCGATTGCCGCTGGCGCCTTCCACAGCCTGTTCCTGCGCGACGACGATACCCTCTGGACCGCCGGCAACAACGCCCAGGGCCAGCTCGGCACCGGCACCCGTCAGCACCGCAACCGGCCCACCCAGGTACTCGACCGCGTCGCCGGCATGGCCGGCGGCGGTTATCACACCCTGGCGATCCGCGACGACGGCAGCGTCGTCGTCACCGGCAGCAACGGCTCCGGCCAGATCGGCCTGGGCCAGGGCGTCAGTGACGTGGATGCGTTTCAGGCAATGGTGTGGTGACGGGTGAGAAGTGAGTGATGAGAAATGAGGGAAAGCCTCGATCGACACCCCCGCGAAGCCTTCAGCCTTCTCTCGCTCGGTAGTCCCCCCGCTCCTGGCTGCGGTCAAAGGTGGAGCCAAGCGGCGAGTGCCGGTTTCTGCATTGGCGTGATGCCACCGAGCGCCATATTCGGATGCTCGTGGTTGTACGCCCGGAGCCGGCGGGCGGCGCGGTCCCGCATCTGGTCGATGGAGTCGAACAGGATGCGGGCCAACCTGGCGTAGCGCACGGTTCGGTTGTAGCGCTCCACCTGCGCGTTCTGCCGCGGCTTGCCCGGCTGGATGTGGCCGATCCGGATGCCGTGACGCTCAGCCCAGGTCAGCCGTGCACCGCTGATGTACTCCGGGTCGTTGTCGCAGCGGATCGCCCTGGGTCTGCCGCGCCATTCGATGATCCGCCCCAGCGCCCGGATCACCCGACCCGCGGGCAGCGAGCACAGCGCGTCAGCCGGCGTCGGCTTCAGCTGGCAACGCGGGGAACGGAACCGTCGGTGCACGACACCGAATCGTGCAGCGGCGGAACGCCGTTTCGCGGAGCCGTGCTGCAGAGCGTGCTCGACGCGTTGCGACGCGAAGCCGGGCGACGTGCCATCCGCATCGCCACCCACGGTCCCTGCATGACCGCGTCACGCTGTTCCGCCCGCGCGGTTGATCCGGCTCAGGCAGCAGCGACGCCAGCCGCGCCGCCTAGGCCACCTTGGCCAGCGACTCCTCGTGCAGCGGTTTGGGCATGGCCTTCGGCGCGGCGATCGGGCACTGGTTGGTGCGGTCGAACAGTTCGCGCACCCATTCGATGAAGGCCTGCACGCGAGCCGACAGGTGCTTCTTCTGCGGGTAGACGATCCACACCGGCTTGCCGGTGGAACGGGTGTCGGTCATCACCAGTTCGAGCAGGCCCTTGTCGAGCAGGCAGGCGGCCATCATGCGCGGCAGCTGGGTGATGCCGAGGCCGGCCGCCACCGCCTGCAGCACCGATTCGCCGTCGTTGATCAGCAGGTGCGCGTCAATGTCGACCTCGAGCGGGCCGCCGGGCGTGTCGAACTGCCATAGCCGCGGGCGACCGTTCGGGTAGACGTAGTTGATGCAGCGGTGCTGCTTGAGCTCCTCGATGCTGCGCGGGGCGCCGTATTTGCGCAGGTATTCCGGCGAGGCGCACACCACGTTGCTGAGGTAGCCGATCTTGCGCGCGATCAGGCTGGAATCCTCCAACTGGCCCACGCGGATCGCGCAGTCCAGGCCCTCGCCGTTGAGGTCGGCCGGCGAATCGCTCATCGACAGCTCCAGCCGGATGTCCGGGTAGCGCTGCTCGAACTCGGTCAGCCGCGGGATCACCGCCGCGCGCCCCACCGACAGCGAGATGCCCACCCGCAACTTGCCGGTGGGCTTGCTGTTGGCGTAGTTGAGCGCCTCGGTGGCTTCGGCCAGGTCGGCAAGAATCTCCTTGCAGCGCGCGTGGAACGCGGCGCCGTCGTCGGTCAAGCGCAGGGAGCGCGTGGAGCGGAACAGTAGCCGCGCACCGAGCCCGGTTTCCAAGCGGGCCACCGCGCGACTGACTCCCGAAGGGGTCATACCCAGTTGGCTGGCCGCGGCCGCGAAGCTGCCGGCCTCGACCACGCGGACGAAGGTCGAAATGGCGGAAAAGTCTTCCATAGCCTCAATTCCTCGGCGATTCGTGACGGCGGCTCACGAGTGTAATGCGCAAGAACCGGGTTTTCTATACCGACAAGTACACCTATTCTCTCGGCCCTCGCCGGGGTCGTTCGCCCGGCCCACGAGATGTCGGGAGTCCCCCATGAAAAAACAATGGATGCTGATACCGCTGGTCGCCGCCGGTGCACTGGGCAGTTGGCTGCTGCTGCACGGCAACGACAGCCGCGCGCAGAGTCCCGTCGCCGCGGCGGCGCCGCCGGAGGTCACCGTGGCGCAGGCGCTGACCCGCAAGGTCAGCGACAGCGCCGAGTTCACCGGTCGGCTGCAGGCGGTCAACACGGTGCAGGTGCAGCCGCGCGTCGGCGGCTTCGTGGAATCGGTGCACTTCCAGGAAGGCGCGCTGGTGCACAAGGGCGATGTGCTGTTCCAGCTCGACGCCCGCCCGTACCAGGCCGAGGTCGACCGGCTGGTCGCCAACCAGGCACAGGCGAAGGCCGAGCTGAACCTGGCGCAGACCAACCAGCGCCGCGCCGAGATGCTGCTGGCCCAGCACGCGATCGCCAAGCAGGAAGCCGACCGCCAGGACACCACCGCGCAAAGCGCGCGGGCCCAGCTTGGTGCGGCCACTGCCGCATTGGCCGCGGCGCGGCTGAACCTGGACTTCACCCGCGTGCGTTCGCCGATCGACGGCCGCGTCAGCAACGCCCGCGTCACTCCCGGCAACCTGGTCACCAGCAACGACGTGCTGACCAGCGTGGTCTCGGTCAACCCGGTCTATGTCTATTTCGACGTGGACGAGCAGACCTGGCTCAAGCTCGACCACCTGCGCGCCGACGCGAAGCAGGCCGGCCGCAACGCGCGGATCGAGGCCGCGATGGGCCTGGCCGACGAGACGGGCTACCCGCATGAAGGCCGCCTCGACTTCGTCGACAACCAGTTGCACACCGGCTCCGGCACGATGCGCCTGCGCGCGGTGTTCGACAACGCCGACGGCCTGTACACGCCCGGCCTGTACGCCCGCGTGCAGCTGCAGAGCGGCCAGGCCCGCCCGCGCGTGCTGGTCGACGACCGCGCGATCGGCACCGACCTCGGCAACCAGTTCGTCTACGTGGTCGACAAGGAGCACAAGGTGCAATACCGCAAGGTCGACACCGGTGCCTTGTTCCACGGCCTGCGCGTGATCGACAGCGGCCTGGCGCCGACCGACTTGGTGGTGGTGAACGGTCTGCAGCGCGTGCGCCCCGGGGTCGAGGTGAATCCGCAGAAGGTGGCCATGAGCTACCGGCTGGACGCGACCGACAAGGCGCTGGTCGAGCGCGGCGATGCACCGAACGCCGATTCGCGCACCGCGCAGGCCAACACGGCGAGCCCAAAGACCCCGCAAGGCTGACCACACTCTCCCTCTCCCTGCCGTGCAGGGGGAGGAGCAAAGAAGACCGAGGCCGCGCAGCGGCTTCGTCGAGGATCTTTTGCATGAAAAACATCGCCCAATTCTTCGTCGACCGGCCGATCATGGCCGCCGTGCTGTCGCTGCTGTTCGTGATCACCGGCTCCATCGCGGTGTTCCAGCTGCCGATCAGCGAATACCCGGAAGTGGTGCCGCCCACCGTGGTGGTGCACGCCAGCTATCCCGGTGCCAACCCGAAAGTGATCGCGCAAACCGTCGCCACGCCGCTGGAGGAACAGATCAACGGCGCCGAAGGCATGCTGTACACCTCCTCGCAGGCCACCAGCGACGGCAGCCTGACGCTGACCGTGACGTTCGCGCTGGGCACCGATCTCGACAACGCCCAGGTCGACGTGCAGAACCGCGTGGCGCAGGCCCTGCCGAAACTGCCGGAGGAAGTGCAGCGGCTCGGCGTGACCACGCAGAAGAGTTCGCCCGACCTGACCATGGTCGTGCATCTCACCTCGCCCGATCAGCGCTACGACATGCTGTACCTGTCGAACTACGCGCGATTGCACGTGAAGGACGTGCTGGGGCGGCTCAATGGCATCGGCGACGTGCAGATCTTCGGTGCCGGCGAATACTCGATGCGGGTGTGGCTGGACCCGCAGAAGCTGGCGCAGCGCTCGCTCACCACCGGCGACGTGATCAACGCGATCCGCGAGCAGAACGTGCAGGTCGCCGCCGGCGCGCTGAATGCGCCGCCCGGCCCGAGCAACAATGCGTTCCAGCTCAACATCAACACCCGCGGCCGACTGGTCAGCGAGGACGATTTCCGCAACATCATCGTGCGCACCGATGCGAACGGCGGCGTGACGCATCTGGGCGATGTCGCCAAGGTCGACCTCGGCTCGAACAACTACGCGCTGCGCAGCCTGCTCGACAACAAGCCGGCGGTGGCGCTGCCGATCTTCGCGCGGCCCGGCTCCAACGCGATCCAGATCTCCGACGAAGTGCGCGCCACGATGGCGCAGCTGAAGCAGGATTTCCCGCAAGGCGTCGACTATTCGATCGTGTACGACCCGACCGTGTTCGTGCGCGGCTCGATCGAGGCGGTGGCGCACACGCTGCTGGAGGCGATCCTGCTGGTGGTGCTGGTGGTGATCCTGTTCCTGCAGACCTGGCGCGCCTCGATCATCCCGCTGGTGGCGGTGCCGGTGTCGCTGATCGGCACCTTCGCGGTGATGCACCTGGCCGGCTTCTCGCTCAATGCCTTGAGCCTGTTCGGACTGGTGCTGGCGAT
The DNA here is from genome assembly GCF_052978425.1 of Rhodanobacter sp. UC4437_H4. Lineage (NCBI taxonomy): Bacteria > Pseudomonadati > Pseudomonadota > Gammaproteobacteria > Lysobacterales > Rhodanobacteraceae > Rhodanobacter > Rhodanobacter sp. UC4437_H4. The sequence goes on along the minus strand of NZ_CM129673.1, from coordinate 2,512,082 downwards.
CGGCATCGTGGTCGATGACGCGATCGTGGTGGTGGAGAACGTCGAGCGGCATATCGAACTGGGCGAGTCGCCACGCAACGCCACACGCAAGGCGATGCACGAAGTCACCGGCCCGATCGTGGCGACCGCGCTGGTGCTGTGCGCGGTGTTCATCCCGACCGCCTTCGTCAGCGGCCTCACCGGCCAGTTCTACCGCCAGTTCGCGTTGACCATCGCGATCTCCACGGTGATCTCCGCGTTCAATTCGCTGACCCTGAGCCCGGCGCTGGCCGCCGTGCTGCTGAAGCCGCATGACGCGCCGAAGGACCGCCTCACCCGCGGCATCGACCGTGCGTTCGGCTGGCTGTTCCGTCCGTTCAACCGGATGTTCCATCGCGGTTCGGAGCGCTACGTGGGCGGCGTCAAGCGCATCGTCGGCAAGGGCAAGCTGGCGCTGGTGGTCTATGCCGGCCTGATCGCGCTGACCTGGTTCGGCTTCTCGCATGTGCCGACCGGTTTCGTGCCGGGGCAGGACAAGCAGTACCTGGTGGCGTTCGCCCAGCTGCCCGACGCGGCGTCACTCGATCGTTCGGACGACGTCATCCGGCGCATGAGCGCAATCGCGCTGAAGCAGCCGGGCGTGGAACATGCGGTCGCGTTCCCCGGCCTGTCGATCAACGGTTTCACCAACTCGACCAATTCCGGCATCGTGTTCGTCACGCTGAAGCCGTTCGAGGATCGGCGCAGCGCGGATCTTTCCGCCGGTGCGATCGCCGGTGCACTGAACCAGAAGTTCGGCGCGATCCAGGACGCCTACATCGCCGTGTTCCCGCCGCCGCCGGTCATGGGGTTGGGCACGATCGGCGGGTTCCGCATGCAGATCGAGGATCGCAGCGATCGCGGTTTCGACGAGCTGTACAAGCAGACCCAGAACCTGATCGCCGCCAGCCGCAAAGACCCTGCACTGGCTGGGCTGTTCTCCAGCTTCCAGGTCAGCGTGCCGCAGGTGGATGCCGACGTGAACCGCGAGAAGGCCAAGGCCGAGGGCGTGAACCTGGGCGACGTCTACCAGACCATGCAGGCCTACATGGGCTCGCTCTACGTCAACGACTTCAACCGCTTCGGGCGTACCTACCAGGTGAACGTGTCGGCCGACCCGGCGTTCCGCCACACGCCCGAGGACATCCTGCAACTGAAGACGCGCAACGCGCAGGGCCAGATGGTGCCGCTGGGCTCGTTCGTCACCGTGCAGCACGGTGCCGGCCCGGACCGCGTGCAGCACTACAACGGCTATCCGACCGCCGAGATCAATGGCGGCCCGGCGCCCGGCTTCAGTTCCGGCCAGGCGCAGGCGGCCATGGAAAAGCTGGCCAAGGACAACCTGCCCAATGGCATGAGCTTCGAGTGGACCGAGCTGACCTACCAGCAGATCCTCGCCGGCAATACCGCGATCCTGGTGTTCCCGCTGTGCGTGCTGCTGGTGTTCCTGGTGCTGTCGTCGCTGTACGAGAGCTGGTCGCTGCCGCTGGCGGTGATCCTGATCGTGCCGATGGTGCTGTTGTCCGCGATCGCCGGCGTGTGGCTGTCCGGTGGCGACAACAACATCTTCACCCAGATCGGATTGATCGTCTTGGTCGGACTGGCGTGCAAGAACGCGATCCTGATCGTGGAGTTCGCCCGCGAACGCCAGCATGAAGGCATGGCGCGTCACGAGGCGGTGCTGGAAGCGGCGAAGCTGCGCCTGCGGCCGATCCTGATGACGTCGTTCGCCTTCATCATGGGCGTGGTGCCACTGGTGACTTCGCACGGTGCCGGTGCCGAGATGCGCCATGCGATGGGTGTGGCGGTGTTCTCCGGCATGCTCGGCGTGACCATCTTCGGGCTGATCTACACACCGCTGTTCTACGTATTGATTCGCGCCCTGGTCGAGCGCCGCGAGGCGCGCGCGGCCGAACGCGCCGCCGCGCATGCGCTGCCGGCGCTGGAGAATCACTGATGAAGATGTTCACGACCATGTCCGGGCTCGCCGCGCAAGGCTCCCGTAGGGCGGGCACCGCCCGCCACACCACCACAACAGGCGACACCGGCACCACGGCGGGCAGTGCCCGCCCTACGCACCACACGGCTTTCGCGGCGATGACGGTGACGGTGCGCGGCACGCTGCTGGCGACCGCTCTTGCGCTGGCCGGCTGCGTCACGGTCGGCCCGGATTACCACGCCGCAAAACCCGCCGCGCCGCAGCTGGCACTTGATGCTGCGCAGGAAAGCAACGCGCAATTCCAGGCTGCATGGTGGAAGCAGTTCAACGACCCGACGCTGGATGCGTTGATCCAGCGCGCCGCGGCGAACAACCTCGACCTTCGCATCGCGGTGGCGCGGCTGCATGAATCGCGCGCACTGCTCAGCGGCAGCAAGGCCGCCCGGTTGCCGACGATCGACACGGACGTGAACTACACCCGCAGCCGCGGCCAGCAGCCGGGCTTCAGCGACCAGCGCCGCACCACGACGACCTACCAGGCCGGCTTCGATGCGTCGTGGGAGCTGGACCTGTTCGGCGGCATACGCCGTTCGGTGGAGGCGGCCGGTGCCGACCTCGGCGCCAGCGAGGCCGCGCTGCACGACGCGCAGGTCAGCCTGCTGGCCGAGGTCGCGCGCAATTATTTCGAGTTGCGCGGCAGCCAGTCGCGGCTCGACATCGCCCAGCGCGACATCGAGAACCAGCGACAGACCCTGCACCTGACCGAGGTGCGCCAGCAGCTCGGTGCCGGCTCCGAACAGGATGTGGCCAGCGCGAAAGCGCGCCTCAGCGCCGTGCAGGCGCAGTTGCCGGTGCTGCAGACCGCGGTGAGCGCGAGTGAATTCCGCCTCGCGGTGCTGCTGGGCGAGCGACCGGGCGAGCTCGACATCGACGTATCGCCGAAGAGCTTCACGCCGATCGCCACGACCTTGCCGATCGGTGATGCCGGCGACGTGCTCGCACGCCGTCCGGACGTCCAGATGGCTGAACGCGAATACGCCGCCGCCAATGCGCGCATCGGCGTGGCCAAGGCCGACTTCTTCCCGCACATCTCGCTGGGCGGCTTCCTCGGCTTCCTGTCCGGGCGCAGCAACGACTTCGGCAGCCCGTCGACGCGCGCGTGGACGCTGGCGCCCAGCATCAGCTGGGCCGGGCTCAACGTGCAGCGCGTGCGCGCGAACCTGCACGCCAGCGAAGCGCGCGCCGATGCGGCGCAGGCGAACTACCAGCGCACCGTGCTGGAGGCGATCGAGGACATCGACAACGCGGTCACCGGCTTCAACCAGCAACGCATCCGCGTGAACCACCTGATCGAACAGGGCACGCAGAGCAAGCGCGCCGCCGACCTCGCCCGCGTGCGCTACCAGGAAGGCGCCACCGGCTTCCTCGAACTGCTCGATGCCGAACGCACCCAGCTCGCCGCCGAGGACGACCTGGCCCAGGCCGAGGCGGCGATCAACACCCGCGCCGTCGCGCTGTACAAGGCGCTCGGCGGCGGCTGGCAGGCCTGCGGCGACGAGCGCTGCAGCGCGGTGGCACAGCGGGGCGCCGCCCCATGAGCCGGCCGGCCCGACGCGTGCCGGCGGCAACGCCGGCGATCACGCCGACCTATCGCGTGGCGCTGGTCAGCGGCGCCAACCGCGGCCTCGGCTTCGAGGTGGCGCGCCAGCTCAGCGAGCACGGCATGACCGTGCTGCTGGGCTCGCGCGATCCCGACAAGGGCCTGCACGCGGCGCGCCAGCTCGCCGGCGCGTCCGGCGAGGTGATCGCGGTACAGCTCGACGTCACGCAGCAGGACCAGGTCGACACGCTGGCACGCTGGATCGAGATCACCTACGGCCGGCTCGACGTGCTGGTCAACAACGCCGGCGGCTACTACGACCACGACGGGCTGGCCAGCGACGGCGACCTCACACTTGCATGGGGCGCGATGCAGACCCACCTGTTCGGCAGCTGGCGGCTGACCAGCGCGATGCTGCCGCTGATGCGCCGGCACGGCTACGGCCGCATCGTCAACGTGTCCAGCGGCTGCGGTGCCAGCAGTTCGAGCAGCAACCATTGCGTGGCCTATCGCACCTCCAAGTCCGCGCTCAACACTTATACGCGTACGCTGGCGGCGGAGCTGGAGGGCAGCGGCATCGCGGTCAACGCGGTGTGCCCAGGCTGGGTCGCCACTGAACTCGGTGGCCCCGGCGGCCGGCCGGTGAGCCTGGGCGCCGCCGGCATCGTGTGGGCCGCCAGCCTGCCGACGCCGGCGCCCACCGGTCGCTTCTTCCGCGATGGCGAACAAATCGCCTGGTGATCGTCCCTTTCCACCCTGGAGCTTTTCGCATGCCGCAAGACGCTTCGACCAATCGCCGCATCCTGCTCGCCTCCCGCCCGCACGGGTTGCCGACCGCGCAGGATTTCCGCCTCGACCATGCACCGCTCCCGGCGCCCGGCGACGGCGAGGTGTTGCTGCGCACGCTGTATCTCTCGCTCGATCCGTACATGCGCAACCTGATGGACGAGGCCGGCACCGAGTACGCGCCCGGTCTGGAACTGGGCCAGCCGATGATGGGCGGCACGGTGAGCCGCGTGGTCAGCTCGCGGCATGCCGGCTTCCACCCCGGCGAGCTGGTACTGGCCAGCGCCGGCTGGCAGGACTACGCCGTGGCCGCGGGCGACACGCTGACGGCGCTGGGCGACCTGGCGCAGCCTTCGCTCGCACTGGGCGGCCTGGGCATGACCGGTTTCACCGCCTATATCGGCCTGCTCGACATCGGCCAACCGCGGCCGGGCGAGACCGTGGTGGTGGCCGCCGCGACCGGCGCGGTCGGTGCGGTGGTGGGACAGATCGCCCGGCTCAAGGGCGCACGGGTGGTCGGCATCGCCGGCGGCCCCGCCAAGTGCCGCCACGCGGTGGAGGAGCTGGGCTTCGACGCCTGCCTCGACCACCGCGCGCCGGATCTCGCCGGGCGCCTCGCCGCGGCCTGCCCGGACGGCATCGACGTGTACTTCGAGAACGTGGGCGGCGCGGTGTTCGACGCCGTGCTGCCGTTGCTCAACCACCATGCGCGGGTGCCGGTGTGCGGCATGATCGCGCACTACAACGACGCCGCGCCGCCGGCAGGGCCGGATCGCCGCCCGCAGCTGGTGGCCAGCGTGCTGCAGAAGCGCATCCGCATGCAGGGCTTCGTCATCCTCGACCACTACGCCGAGCGCTTCGCCGCTTTCCGCAGCGACATGCAGGCCTGGCTCGACGCGGGCCGGATCAAGCTGCGCGAGGATCGCGTCGAGGGCCTGGAAAACGCGCCGGCCGCCTTCATCGGCCTGCTCGAAGGGCGCAACTTCGGCAAGCTGGTGGTGCGCGTGGCCGACGATTGACGTTCCGCTGCGTCTCAGCGGCTGCCTACCGCGCTGTGCTGCGAGTACAGCGCATGCCAGCGGCCGCCCTGGTAGACGAAGATGTCGGAGGAGCGCACGCCGTTCTGCGGCCCCAGCTGCGGGTCGTAGAAGGTGATGATCGCGGTGTCGCCGCGGATCACCACCGATTTCCCCAGCGGGTTCGCCTTCAGCCACGCTGTCGCGGAAGGTCTGCAGGTAGGGAAACAGCTCGCCATTGACGAACTCGATCAGGTCCTTGCCGGTGAGCGCGGCGTTGAGATCAGGCGTGCCGTCGGCCGCCTTCGGCGCGGCCCAGTCTTGCCAGCGATACGGCTCGCGAGGATGGGGGTGTAGTCACGGCCTTCCAGAGCGGCCTCGTCTTCCCACTCCTTCTCCATATCGTCGATATCGTCGAGGTATTTGAGGAACAGCAGCCACGAGGTCTGTTCGGCATAGTCCAGCTCGGACGCCAGACCTTCGTCGTTCCGCATGACGCGGTCCATGTTGTTGAAGGCGTTTTCGAACATGCGGCGTCGTTGTTCCCAAGGTCTGATCGGCACGATGCCGCCGCGCGCGCACGGGCGCGACGACAGTCGCACCCGTACAAGGGTGACAGGTGGATGAAGGATGGTCGGCGGCACCATGGGGTTCGTCAAGCCACCCGTGCGCAGCGCTCCCCGCTAAACCATCCCGTCCCGTTTGCCAAGCGGTTCGCATTCCGGCCTTGATGGCGTCCGCAGTTCCGGCAACGCGGCGTGCGCAGCGGGCGCGGATCGCGCGATAAAGGCGGGGACGGCGGTCGCAGGGGGTGGCCGCGTCTGCCCGGTGGGGCTCTGCCATGAAGAAGATCGCCCTGGTCGTACTGACACTCGCCGCGTTCGCGCTGCCGAACGGTACGGCGCGAGCGGCGGAAGCGGCGGGCACGATGCGCGCGGCCGGCCACGGCGGCGCGGCCGCAGCGGGGGGCGATGTGTTCGAGGCGGCCATCGCCAGGTTCGACTGGCACCCGCGGGCCGGCGGCCTGCTGCTGTCGGTGGGGGCGGTGATCGACGATATCCGGGTGGCCGCCATGGCCCACCCGCCCATCCCCGGCCGGAACGCATTGGGCGACGCCTGGGTCCAGGCGCGCATGCCCTCGCGGCGAGAACCGGCGGCGTATCTGGGCATCGGCTACCGCGCGGCCGACTCCGGCTTCTACGGGCAGGCCGGCGTGGCGGCGGCGACGGGCCTGGATGGCGAGCCCCGCCGCGCGCGGGAGCAGGCGGTCTACCCGGTGCTGGAGCTGGGCTGGTCGCGTCGCTTCTAGCCGGGAAGTGCGCGCCCGTGCCAAAAGACTCCCCACGAGCGTTGAAGTCGTTGGAAAGTCTGTCGTCGCCTGCGGCCTCGTCGGGCTGACCTGGCGCGCATGCACGGGGGACAACGGCAACAACCACGTCTGGCGCGTGTTGCGGGCGCCGTGGCGCGGCAAAACGCACGCCGTGATTCCGACCCGCAGGGCCGCTTCTTGCTCTACGCCGGCGACGAGGGCGATGCGCTGGGCCGCGCCGACATCTACATCGTGTTCCGCCAGCCCGACGGCAGCTGGGGCAGGCCCGCGCACCTGGGCGAGGGGATCAACAGCCGCACGCTGGAGAACGCGCCCTCGCTGGGGCCGGCGTTCGGCGAGCTGTTCGTGTCGAGCAACCGCCGCGACGAGGTGAACTTTCCCAAACCGCGCGACGACGCAGCCACCCTGCAACGGCGCCTGCAGTCACCATTGAACGGCTCGCGCAACCTCTGGCGCTTCGACATCTCCGCCGTGCTGCGGACGCACGGCATCACGCCGGCGACGACCGGCACGGCATCGCCTTGAGGAACCTCGCGGGCCAACGATGGAGCGCGCCGGCGCGCTACACCCACACGTCGTCGGGTGCAGTACGAGCGCCACCGGCGTCGCCCGTGTTGACCACTCCGCGCGGCTCGACCAGCATCAGGCTGCACTCCTCCGCGGCCACCGGGCGATGCTCCTCGCCCTTGCGCACCACGTACATTTCGCCGGCCGCCAGCGGCACGGAGCGGTCCCGGAACTCCAGCGTCAGGGCGCCCTGCAGCACGATGAAGACCTCGTCCGTATCCGCATGCGCGTGCCAGACGAACTCGCCCTTGAGCTTGGCCAGCTTGAACTGGTAGTCGTTCATCTCCGCGACGACGCGGGGCGACCAGTGCTCGCTGAACCGGGCCAGCTTGTCGCGCAGGTTGATCGCCCGATCGGTCATGGTGCATCCCCGGGTGGTGTCGTTGTTCGGAAACTGCGGCGCCATGCGGCGGATCGCACCCTAGCGCGACACGATCAGCGCGAACCACTCCCAGCCCCGGATGCGCTCGCAGATCAGCTTGGCGCAGGTCAGCATCGGCACCGCCAGCAGAGCGCCGGGAATGCCCCACAGCCAGCCCCACACCAGCAGCCACAGCAGGATCGCGATCGGCGACAGGCGCATGCTGCGGCCCTGGATCAGCGGCGTGATCAGGTTGCCCTCGACGATGGTGATGGCGGCGAAGGTGAGTGCCGGCAGGAACACCTCCAGCTCGGCGTTCTTGGCGTACAGCATCGACACGAAGGCCAGCAGCAACGTGGTGAAAATCGCCCCCACGTACGGAATGAAGTTGGCGAACATCGCCACCGCGCCCCACAGCAGCGCATCGGGCACGCCGTACAACCACAGCATGCCGGCGGTGATCGCGCCCAGGCTGGTGTTGATCGACAGCGCAGTGAGCAGGTAGCGCGAGACCTCGCTCTGGAAACTTCGCACGATGGTGACCGCGTGCCGCTTGTAGGAGAAGCTGGGTGTCAGCTCCACCAGCCGGCGCAGCATGGTGTCGCCGTAGACCAGGAAGAAGAACACCAGCAGCATCACGCTGAGTACCGCGGCGAGCACCTTGGGCGCGGTGGATACGACATCCCACGCGCTGATCGACAGCGGCGCCGGCGGCGGCGCGGCGCTGCGCGAAGTGCCGCTGACCAGGGTCTGGGTGGCGCGGTTGGCCGCCTCCAGCGGCTTGGTCAGGTTGCGCACCTTGGGCACGAAGCTGCGGATCGCCGACGGCGCGCCGTGGAACCAGCCGAGCGCCGGTTGCGCCAGCAGGCCGACGCCGCTGCCGATGCCGACCACCAGGCCGATCATCAGCACCAGCGCGGTGAGCCAGCGCGGCAGGTGCAGGCGCGCGCCGGTGGCCACTATCGGGTTGAGCGCCAGCCCGATAAAGGCGGCCAGCACCAGCGGGATCAGCAGTGCGCGGGTCAGCGTGACGGTGTACAGCAACGCCAGCAGCAGCATCGCGTTGAGCAGCATGCGGATGGCGCGCAGGTGGCGGCGCGTGCCGCGCGCGCTGTGCAGCCGGCGCGCCAGCGGCCGCGGCAGGTTGCCGACCAGCAGCGGATCGGCCGGCATGTGCGAGAGCATCGCCGCGGAGGTCATCTCGCGCAGCGTGTCGTCCGCGTTCGGCGGCGGCTGCTGAGGCTCGGCGTTCACGGGGTCGGCGCGCCATCCGGCGCGGCGGCATCGGCAGTTGCAGCGGCGTGCGCCGCCACGCCCGCCACGGCCATCTCGGCCAGCAGGTGACTGCCCTGCGCCAGCACCTCGACCAGGCCGCCGCCGACCAGCGAGGCCAGCCCCGGTACCCGCAGCGGGTGCAGGTCGAGGCTGCCCAGCGCAAAGCCGGCGCCGGCAGCCACGCCCACCGTGGCGAGCGGGTATTCGCGCCCGCGCGCCAGCAGTGCGGCGGCCGGCTCGCCCACCTCGTGGCGCGCCCGCTCCATGCGCGCCTGCGCGAGGCGCACCTCGGCCAGTTGCTTCAATACTTTCATCGCCCTTCCTCGCCCCGCGCGGCATGCGACGGCGTGGCCGGCTCGTCGGCGACTTCCGCCTCGATCCTGCGCACGCCTGCGCGCATCATCGCACCCCATTGGCCGCGCGTGACAGGCAGGCTCATCCAATGCATGCAGCGGCGGAACAGCAGCACCGCGCCGAACAGGAACAGCAGCTGCAGCAGCGCCAGCAGCAGCAAGGCCCACACCCACGAACCCAGCCACTTGGCCAGCAGCACGCCGAGCAGGCCGAGCACGGTGAGGCCGAAGCCGACCCCCGCCACGGTGGCGGCCAGCCCGGCCACCAGCAGCCACGACACCGCGCTGCGCGCCAGGCCCAACTCCGCGGCCAGCAGATCCTTCTGCGCGCCGAACAGCCGCTTCAGCGCGGCGCCCAGGCGGGCGATCTCGTCGAACAGGCCAGACGACGACGGCGCCGGGTCCGGCGCCGTCTCGCGGGTGCTGTCACCCTGCTCGTGCATCAGTGGCTCAACGTCGCAGGATGCGGCCAAGCAGCCAGCCGGCCCCCAGCGCGATGGCGACCGATTGCATCGGCTTCTCGCGCACGTATTCGCGCGCCTGCTCAAGGAACTCGTCGGCGCGATCGCGGGTGTGCTCGTAGGCGGCGCGGCCCTGCTCGCCCACTTCGGCCGCCTTGTCGACGGTGCGGTGGGCCGCCGACGCCGTCTTGTCGGTGGCGTGGTGCAGGCCTTGCTCGACGCGGTCGGCGGCGCGGTCGACCTTGTCCTTGGTGCTGGCCACGGCCTGCGAGGTGGCCTGCTTGACGCGCTCGGCGCGCTCGTCGATGCGCTCGTCGACCGAGGGCTTGGGGGTTGGCTCTTTGGGGTTCATGACCTGCTCCGACATGGCAATCTCTTGGATGATAAGGGGGCTATCTGGCGCGGCGGAAGAACGCGATGATCGCGAGGATCAGGAAGATGACGAAAAGGATCTTCGCGATGCCGGCTGCGGCGCCGGCGATGCCGCCGAAGCCGAGAATCGCGGCGATGATCGCGATGACCAGGAAAACCAGTGCGTAGTGCAACATGGGGCATCCCTCGTGGTGGGTGGGTGCCATTCACCCACAGCACGCGCCATGCGGGCGTGAAGGATACCGCCAGCCGCCTGCACGCCGCGCCCACGCGCCCTCGTTCAGCCGGCCACCGCAGGGTTCAGGCTGTAGACGCCGGTGAGCGTGGCCTGATCCAGCACATGGCCGGCCATCGCCGCGCGCAACTGATCGCGCGAGTAGCCCTTGACCAGCGGCAGCGCGTCGACGTCGATCGCATGGATGGTGAAGTGGTAGTGGTGCAGCAACGTGTCGTTCCAGGGCGGGCACGGGCCGTCGTAGCCCAGGTATTCGCCGCCCATCTCGGCGTCGCCGGCAAACCAGCCGGTGTAGTCGTTCACCCCCTGCACGCTGCCCGGCGGCCCGTATGGCTCGCGCTTGCCGCGCGGCGTGACCTCGTCGCTGCAGGCGCCGGCGGCCAGTTCGCCGCACTCGACCGGGATATTCGCCATCAGCCAGTGCACGAACTCCACCCGCGGCAACGCCGCCGGCACCGTGCGGCCCGCCTGGTTCACGTCATCGCCGCGACTGGGCACGTCGGTGTCGATGCAGGTGAGCACGAACGAGCGCGTGGCCGGCGGGGCGTCGCGCCAGGCGAGGTGCGGGCTGTGGTTGTCCGACAGCGCGAAGGGATCGGCGATCTTGCCGAAGGCGAAGCGCGCGGGAATGCGCTGGCCGTTGTCGAAATTGTCGCTGCGCAGGTGCATGGATTTTCTCCGGGAATAGGGAATAGGGAATAGGGAATGGGGAATGGGGAATGGGGAGCAGAGAATGGGAAACGCCGGAAGCGCTCTTGCGATTCCCTATTCCCTATTCCCTATTCCCCATTCCCCATTCCCTGCTTGTACGTCACCCGGTACACCGCCCCCGCCAGGTCGTCACTGACCAGCACGCTGCCGTCGGGCAGGGGCTGCACGTCGACCGGGCGGCCCCAGGCGCTCTGGTTTTGCTGGAAACCGGTGATCAGCGGTTCGTAGGAGAGGACTTTGCTGCCGCTGAGGCGCACGGTCATCACGCGGTAGCCGGACTTCTCGGTGCGATTCCACGAGCCGTGCTCGGCGACCAGGATGGCGCCGCGGTAGCTGGCCGGGAACTGCTTGCCGGTGTAGAAGCGCATGCCCAGCGAGGCGACGTGGGCGCCGAGCTTGAGCACCGGCGGCACGTAGTTGCGGCAGGGGTGGCCGGCGCCGAATTCGGGGTCGGCCACGTCGCCCTGATGGCAATACGGATAACCGAAGTTCTGGCCGATGCGGGTGACCTCGTTCAACTCGTCGCTGGGCACGTCGTCGCCCAGCATGTCGCGGCCGTTGTCGGTGAACCACAGGTGTTTCGTACCCGGCTGCCAGTCGAAGCCGACGGTGTTGCGGATGCCGGTGGCGACGTCCTGCCAATCGCTGCCGTCCGGGTTCATGCGCATCAGCTTGGCGTAGTCGGGACCGGCGTTGCAGATGTTGCACGGCGCGCCGATCGGCACGTACAGCTTGCCGTCGGGGCCGAAGGCGAGGAAGCGGCCACCGTGATGGCCCTTGGTCGGCAACTTGTCGGTGACCAGCGCGGGTTCGGGCGGCGCGTCCAGGTGCTGCTCGATGTCGCGCAGCACGAGGATGCGGCTGATCGCCGATACGTACAGGTCGCCGTCGTGGAAGGCCACGCCGATCGGGTTGCGCAGGCCGCTGGCGACCACGCGCACTGTCTCGGCCACGCCGTCGCCGTTGGCGTCGGTGAGCGCGTAGACCTTGCCGGCGCCGCTGGACCCGACGAACACGGTGCCGTGCGTACCCAACGCGATCTCGCGCGCATTCGGCACCTGGTCGGAGTACACGGCGATGTGGAAACCTGCAGGCAGGGTCAGCCGATCCAGCCGGGGGGCCGCCAGCAGCGGCAGCGACAGGATCACCAGCAGCACGGACAGCAACGCGCGCATGAGCAGTCTCCGGCAAGGCGAGGCCACCAATGTACCCCGGACCGCGCGAAGCCAGAAACAGCGCCGCCCGCTAAACTGGGCTCCTTTCAGGGGAGTGGCATGAGCGAACTGGACGACCTCACCACGCTGGTGCGCGCGGCAACGCCGCTGCTGGTCATCGAAACCGTGGACGAGCAGCGGGTGATCGACTGCTTCCGCCACGTGATCGCACAGGCGTTGCGCCCGCTGTGGCGCTGGACGCTGACCGACGGCCTGAGCCGCCTCGATTTTTCGCAGGACGGCGGCGCGGTGTCGCCGGACGCCACCGCCACGCTGGACGCGATCCGCGCCCAGACCGAAGCGGGCATCTACCTGCTGTTCGACTTCCATTCGCTGCTGGACTACGCGCGCAGCCTGCGCCAGCTGCGCGAGATCGTGCAGCGCCAGCGCTCGGCGGCGCACACCATCGTGCTGGTGGGCGCGAAGATCGAGCTGCCCGCGGGGCTGGAGGCGCTGGCCCTGCGCGTGCCGCTGTCGCTGCCGGACATCAAGGAGCTCGCCGGCATCCTGCGCGGCGAGGCTGCCGGCTGGCAGCGCGAACAGGGCCGCAAGATCGAGGTGGACAACGACGCCGCGCGCACCATCGTGCGCAACCTGCTCGGCCTGACCGCGCCGGACGCGCGGCGCATCGTGCGCAAGCTGATCTACGCCGACGGCGCGCTCGGCCCGAACGACCTGCCGGTGCTGATGCAGTCCAAGTTCAACCTGCTCAACCGCTCCGGCCTGCTGCATTACGAATACGCCACCGCCAGCTTCGCCGACATCGCCGGCGTCGCGCGCGTGCGCGAATGGGTGCAGCGCCGCCGCCCGGTGTTCCTCTCGCCCGAAACCGCGCCGCGACTGGACCCGCCCAAGGGCGTGCTGCTGCTGGGCGTGCAGGGTTGCGGCAAGAGCCTCGCGGCGAAGGCAATCGCCGGCGGCTTCGGCGTGCCGCTGGTGCGGCTGGATTTCGGCACGCTGTACAACAAGTACCAGGGCGAGACCGAGAAGAACCTGCGCGAGGCGCTGACCAGCACCGAGCTGCTGAGCCCCTGCGTGCTGTGGATCGACGAGATCGAGAAGGGCCTGGCCAGCGGCGGCGACGATGGCGGCGTGTCGCGCCGCGTGCTCGGCTACCTGCTGACCTGGATGGCCGAACGCAAGGCCAAGGTGTTCACCGTGGCCACCGCCAACGCGGTGCAGGAGCTGCCCGCCGAGCTGCTGCGCAAGGGCCGCTTCGACGAGATCTTCTTCGTCGACCTGCCGAGCGAATCGGTGCGCGGGGAAATCTTCGCCCTGCACCTCAAGCGCCGCCAGCTCGACCCGGCGAACTTCGAGCTGCCCGCGCTGGCCGCCGCCAGCGAGGGTTTCTCCGGCGCCGAGATCGAGCAGTCCATCGTCAGCGCGCTGTACGACACCGCCGGCCAAGGCAATGGCCCGGACCAGGCCGCCCTGCTCCACGCCCTGCAACAGACCCGCCCGCTGTCGGTGCTGATGCGCGAACAGGTGGACACGCTGCGCGCGTGGGCGCAGGGGCGCTGCGTGGCGGCGGACTGAACACGGGCAGCAAATCGCCCTTGCAGAGAGCGCGCAACAGCCGGCCACGGCGGCTGTCTCCCTGTCGAGGGCGACGACACGGGGCGCGGGCCGGCTGCTGGCCGACCTGCCGGCCTGGTTCGCGCGCGAGGGGTTTCCGCCGGGGCAATGGGGGGCGGTTGCTGGCGCTGGCGCTGGAGATCGACCGCAACGGCCTGCGGGGCCTGCTCGATCCGTTGCGACGGCCGCCGCGCTGAGGACGTTTCGACTTATGCTGCCGGCGCCGCACGGCTGACGGGACCGACCCACCGGCATCTCCGCGGCAACCTTTCCGCGCCGGCCACGACAGGCCCGCACCGGATCGGCAACGTCGTGCATCCCGAGGCGCTCGATGAATTCCGGCAACTCCTCATTCCACGCCGCGGCGGACGCGCTGGCGAGCGACGGCTGGTGCGTCGTGCACGACCTGCTGGAGCCGGCGCAGATCCGCGCGCTGGCGGCCGAGTGCGCGGCGTTGCATGACGCCGGACAGCTGCAGCCTGCAGGCACCGGCATCGGGCAGCTCGACGCGGCGCGGCGCGGCGACCGCACGCGCTGGTTCGCCGAAGGCGCGATGAGCGCGCCGCAGCAGGCCTTCGCCGATCGCATCGACGTGTTGCGCGGCGTGCTCAACCGCGAGCTGATGCTGGGCCTGGTCGAGTACGAAGCGCACTACGCGGTGTATCGGCCGGGCGCGCGCTATGCGCGTCATCGCGACCGCCTGCGCCACAGCGACGCGCGGGTGGTGTCGGCGGTGTTCTATCTCAACGAGGATTGGCGGGAGGTCGACGGCGGGGCACTGCGGCTGTACCTGGCCGATGGTTCCTCGCGCGACATCCTTCCGCAGGCGGGCACCCTGCTGCTGTTCCTGTCGGCGCAGTTCGAGCACGAGGTGCTGCCTGCCAGCCGCGACCGCATGAGCATTGCGTGCTGGATGCGCCAGCGCGGCCTTGCCGCCACCAACCCGTAGGAGCCCGCTCGCGGGCGCCTACGGGCGGTGCGCGGTTCCGTGGGGCGGACACTGTCCGCCGCCTTTCGTCACGAACGCGGAAGGCAACGGCCGGCAGGCAGCGCCCCGCCTACGGGGTGGGTCCGAGCAGTTCGATTTCGGCGAGGGCGCGGGGCGATGCGTCCGGTGCCGCGTCGAAGTGCAGCCGGTAGTGCGCGTACTCGCCCGGCGCCGGCACGGCGAACGCCCGGGTCTGCCGCGGCCAGGCGAAGCGTTGCTGTTGGCGGGTATCCAGCGTGCGCCAGTGGTGGCCGTCGACGGAAGCCTGCAGCTGCCAGCCCGACGGCGCGGCGGCCCTGGCCGCCGAGGTCAGGGTGAGCAGGGCGACCCGGCGCGGCGCGGCATAGTGCCAGGCGATCGTGGTCGACGTTGCGGGCAACACGGCTTCGCTGGCGGAGTCGTTGTCGAACAACGCGGGCAGGCCGGCGATGGTCGGCGTGCTGCTGGTGGCGGCACCGGGATCGCGCAACGGCTGCGGCCGGCCGTGGGGGGTCAGTGACGGCGGCAGTGCGGCCTCGTCGCTGGCCCAGCGTGAGGGCGTCGGCCCCATGAGGAATTCGAGCGTGGCGCCCTGCGCAAGCAGCGCGTGCGGCAGGGTCAGCTTGTTCCATGGCTGGCCGTTGACGCGCAGGCCCTGCACGTAGCGGTTGGTGTCGCTCACCGCCGGCGCATCGATCACGATGTGCCTGCCGTTATCCAGCGCAATGTCCATGTGCGGGAAGTACGGCGCGCCGATCACGTATGCCGGCGTGCCCATGCGCAGCGGATAGAAGCCGGCGGCGCTGAACAGGTACCACGCGGACATCTCGCCGTTGTCCTCGTCGCCGGGATAGCCCTGGCCGATCTCGCTGCCGACGTAGAGACGGCTGAGCACGTCGCGCACCTTGTCCTGCGTCTTCCACGGCTGGCCGGCAACGTCGTACATGTAGACGATGTGGTGCGAGGGCTGGTTGCTGTGGCCGTACTGGCCCATGCGCACGTCGCGCGCCTCCAGCATCTCGTGGATCGGCTCGCCGTAGCTGCCGACGTGGAACTCGCCCAGGGTGGCGAAGAACGCGTCGAGTTTCGCCGCGAGTCCGGCGCGACCGCCATACAGCGAGGCGAGGCCGGCGCCGTCCTGGGGTGCGTGGAAGGCCATGTTCCAGGCGTTGGTCTCGGTGTAGTCGCCGCCCCAGCGCAGCGGGTCGAAATGCTTCGCGTCGTAGCGCCACTTGCCCTTCGCGTCGCGGCCGACGAAGAAGCCGACGGCGGGATCGAACAGGTTGACGTAGCCCAGCGCACGCTGGTGGAAGTACGCCGCGTCGTCGGCGTAGTGCGCGGCGTACGGGTCGTCCGCAGCCGGCGCGGCCGCCAGCGCGGCGGCGAGATTGCCGATCGCGAAGTCGTTGATGTAGCCGTCCATCGACCAGGACAGCCCTTCGTCGACGGCGGTGTCGGTGTAGCCGTTGAAGATCGAGCGCTGCAGCCCCTTGCGGCCGGTGCCCGCGAGCGGGCTGACCACGGTCGCGTCCTTCAGCGCGGACTGGTAGAACGCGCGCACGTCGAAGTGGCGCACGCCCTTCAGCCAGGCGTCGGCAAACGCGACGTCGGCGCTGGTGCCGACCATCAGGTCGGCGTAGCCAGGCGACGACCAGCGCGCGATCCAGCCGCCGTCGCGGTACTGCTGCACGAAGCCGTCGATCATCTCGCCGGCTTGCGTCGGCGCGAGCAGCACGTA
The DNA here is from genome assembly GCF_052978425.1 of Rhodanobacter sp. UC4437_H4. Classification (NCBI taxonomy): domain Bacteria; kingdom Pseudomonadati; phylum Pseudomonadota; class Gammaproteobacteria; order Lysobacterales; family Rhodanobacteraceae; genus Rhodanobacter; species Rhodanobacter sp. UC4437_H4. The sequence continues at coordinate 2,495,564 of NZ_CM129673.1, read as the reverse complement.
GGCCGGCCACGCGGTGCGATAAGTGTCCCAGAAGCCGTTGTTGACGTACGGCTTGCCGTCGACGATGCGCGCGCCGGTGTGCATGGCCGTGTCCTTGCCGGTGGGCGCGGAGAACGGGCTGGCGTACTGCCAGTGCGGCTGCGCGGCGCTGCCGGTGTTCTCGTACGCCTCGTTCGGATACAGGAACAGGCGGTAGAGGTTGGAATACAGCGTGGTCAGCTCGTCGGCGCTGGCGCCGCTCACCTTGATGATGCCGAGCTGCTGGTCCCATTGCCGCTGCGCCCGCTCGCGCACGTCGTCGAAGCTGTCGCCCGGCGCGATCTCCAGTGCCAGGTTGTGCCGCGCCTGCGCCACGCCGATCAGCGAGGTGGCGATGCGCAGGTTCACCACTCTCGTCTTCGAGGTGTCGAAGCCGAACCACGCGGCGACGTGGTCGCGGCCCTCGCCGGTGAGCCGCCCGCTCTCGCTGACCGGTTGGTCGACCGTGCCGTAGAAGAACAGCCGGGTGGCGCCGGCGGACAACCGGCTCTTCACGTCGGACCAGCCGCTGAAGCTGCGTGTCGCCGGGTCGAGCACGATGCCGCCGTGGTCGTCGCGGTTGTCGAACACCAGCTGCGAGCGGTCCCCGGTGAAGGTGAAGCGGAACATCGCGGCGTGGTCGGTCGGCGCGATCTCGGTGACGATGCCGTCGTCGAAGGCAACGCGGTAGGCATGCGCGTGCGCGGTCTCGTTCGCGTGGCTGAAGCTCAACGCGCGCGTCGCGCGTTTCGCGCTGGGCGCGCCGCGGGCGACCGCCGCCGGCATCAGCTGGAAGGTCTGCCGGTCGCCCATCCACGGACTCGGCTCGTGCGACAGCGCGAACGCCTCCAGCCGCGGGCGGTTGTCGGCGCCGTTGCGCTGCTGGTACTGGTACATCCAGTTCGAACCGGCGTCGGTCACCGGCGTCCAGAAATTGAAACCGTGCGGCACGGCCACCGCGGGGAAGTTGTTGCCGCGCGAGAAGCGGCCGTTGGAATTCGTGCCACGGCGGGTGTCGACGAAGTCGCTCGGGCGCCGGCGCGTGTCGCTCGGCGCGGGGCCGATACGCAGATCATCCAGATAGCCCTCGAAGCTGGCGGCCGGACCGTCATGCGCCAGCACGATGCGCTTGATCGTGCGACCGGCGGCCACCGCGCCGACGTCGACCGCCAGGTAGTTCCACTGATCCGGGTACAGCACGCGGCCCTCGCCCTGCGCACGCGCCGACGCGCCGAGGCGGTGCTGGTCGCGTGCGCCGCGGCTGGACAGCCGACTGCCGTCGTCGAACAGCAGGTCCACCGCCACGTAATTGGCCGGGTTGCGCAGGTCGCCCGCGTTGGACACGGGAAACAGCAGGTAGGACAGCTGCGTGTCCGCATGTACCGGCAGGTTCACCGCGTACAGCGCGACCTGCTGTTGTCCGCCCGCCTCGCCGCGGTAGCGCAGCGAATGCAGGCCGCTGAAGCCGACGCCCGGCTTGGCGGTGAGTGCCGCCGCCTGACCGGGACCACCGGCGACGGCGACGTTGAAGCGCGGGTCGGGCGCGCCCGCCAGCGGTGCCGGTTCGGCCGGTTCGAACGAGCGCAGGAAGGTCGTGGCCGCGGGCGTCGCCGCCGGCGCCAGCCCGCCCGGCAGGACGGCCAGCCACAGGGCGAGGCGCACGCCGCGCATCGCGTGCCGGCGGATCGTGTCGCGTGCTCGCCCCATGTCGCCCCCTTGCGCCGCCAGGTTCTCAGCCGATCGGCGACGTGCCGTCGGCCAGTGCGTTGAAGCGCGCCGCGATGTAGTCGTCGGTGTAGCTGACCATGTCGCCGCCGCGGATGAAGCCACAGTGGCCGCCGAAGTCGGCGATATCCAGCTCGACGTTGGGCGGCAGGCGCAGCTGCTCGAAGCTGTCGACCGGGATCACCGGATCGTCTTTCGCGGTGAGGATGGTGGCCGGGACCTGCATCGCCAGCATCGCGTCGCCGGCCACCGAATAGCCGTCCAGATATTGCTGCAGCGACTTGAAGTCCGTATGCCGCAGCACCAGCGCCTCGGTGAGCCCGCGCAGGTGCTTCTTCAACTCCGACATCTCGAAATACTGGTGCTGCGGAAACGCCTTCTGCTTGAGCAGCAGCGAGTGCCGCCACTTGCGCATGAAGTACGCCTGATAGAACCACGGCGCCGTTTCCTCCAGCGAAAACAGGCCCACCGCCGGATCGATGATCGGGCACACCGCCAGCGCGTAACTGAGCGGAATACCCACGCGCGAAGTCTGCATCGCCGCGCGCAGGGCGAAGTTGCCGCCCAGCGAGAAGCCGGCCACCGCCATCGGCCGCGCGCCCCAGCGCGTGGCGATCTCGCCCAGCGCATGCACCACTTCGTCAAGCCGGCAGGAGTGGAACAGCGCCTCGTTGAGGCCGTGGCTGTCGCCATGGTCGCGGAAGTTGAGCCGGAAGATGTCCCAGCCGTCGGCGAGCAGGCGACTGCCGGTCTGCAGCACATAAGTGGAATCGACGCTGCCTTCCCAGCCGTGGAACAGCACGGCCAGGCCGCGCGACTGCGGACGGGTCTTCTGCGCGGTGTAGGCGCCGCTCAGGCGCACGCCGCCGCCGCCGTCGAGCACCACCGGCTCGGCGCCCTGCAGCACGGTCTTCGCCGCACGCGGCAGCAGCAGGCGGCGCACGCCGCTGGAAGACAGCATGGTCTGGACATGGCCGCTGCGCAGGGGCCAGGGCGGGCGGAAATCCTTGCCCCGGGGCAGCGTCATGCAGAGCGGTCCGCCAGTGCGGCGGCGATGCGTTCGCGCGATTGCTCGGCCATGCGCCGGCGGCCCTCCGCGCTGGCCGGCACCGTACCCAGGAAATGCACCTCGGCATCCATCGGCGGCTCGCCCAGCAGGCGCAGGAAGTTGGCCAGGAAACTCTCGTGCTCGCGGAAGCCGGCGTCGATCACGCGGCGGCCGTCGCGGGCGAAGCGCAGCGCCACCGGCTGCACCGGCACGTCGGCTTCCAGCGCGGCCTGGAAGATACGCGCGTGGAACACCCTGAGCACGCCGTTGTAGCCGCTGCCGCCTTCGGGGAACACCGCCACCGAGCGCCCCGCGCGCAGGCGCTCGACCATCACCGCCATCACCGCAGCCAGCGAATGGTTGTTGCCGCGCCGGTGGAAGATGGTGCCGCCGTTGGCCGCCAGCCAGCCGACCAGCGGCCAGCCGGCGATCTCCGCCTTGGCCACGAAGCAGGCGGCGCGCTGGCTGTGCAGCAGCTCGATGTCGATCCACGAGGTGTGGTTGGCGACGAACAGCACCGGATCGGGCAGCGGCTGGCCCACACGCACCGCACGCAAGCCGAAGATGCGCATCAGGCCGAGCGACCACCAGCGCACCAGCCGGTGCGGGAACGGCTCGCGGCCGTCGCGCATCACGCGATGGCCGTTCCAGCTCATCACCAGCCCGGCCAGCAGGACCGCCAGCACGGCATGCACCAGCAACAGCGGCACCCGCCACAGGTAACGCAGCGGGCGCAGCAGGTCGCGGTCGGCGGAAGTGGCGGTGTCGAGGCTCATCAACGAGTTAGTTTAACGTTAGTCGGCGGCCGTGCGCCCATGCCGGCGCTGAACGGACCGGCCGCCTGCGCCTCACCGCTGCAGATGCTGCAGCGGCAGCGAGGGCGAGCGCTTCACCGTGCGCAGCACGAAGCTGGAATTGACGTCGGCCACGCCGCTGGCGTTCAGCAGATGATCGAGCAGGAAGCGCGAGAAATCGGCCAGGTCGGCGACGTAGACGTGCAGCAGGTAATCCATGTCGCCGGTCAGCGCGTGGCAGGCGACGACCTCGTGCCAGCCGTTGACCCGTTCCACGAAACGCTCCACCGCGGCGTGTTCGTGCTTGGCCAGTTGCACCCGCACGAACGCCTGCAGCCCCAGGCCCACCGCCTGCGGATCGACCTGGGCGGCGTAGCCGGTGATGATCTGCGCCGATTCCAGCCGCTGCAGCCGGCGCAGGCAGGCCGATGGCGACAGGTTGACCCGCTCGGCCAGCTCGGCATTGCTGATGCGGCCCTCGCCCTGCAGCACGGCGAGGATGCGCAGGTCGGTGCGGTCCAGCGTGGCCATGGCAAGATTCTCCGACGTTTGGCGTGATCCGAGCAAGAATAGTGCAACCATGGCGCTGCATCCGGCAACAAAACAAGCTTCGTGCCCGCCATTCGGCCTAAGCTGGCCGTTCGAACCCGCTGTCTCCGGAGACCCGCCATGGAAGCCCCCGCACCGCGCAAGATCGAACACCAGCAGACCGACCGCGGCTACGTGCCGGTTTACGCCACCGGCGTGGTCGAGCAGCCGTGGACGAGTTACAGCAACACCGACCATGACGTGTGGGACACCTTGTTCAAGCGACAGCGCGAGCTGCTGCCCGGGCGCGCCTGTCGCGAATTCATGGAGGGCGTGGAGCGCTTCGGCCTCGGCGACGGCGGCATCCCGAAGTTCAACGAGCTCAACGTGGTGCTCGGCGCCGCCACCGGCTGGCAGGTGGTGGCGGTGGAAGGCCTGCTGCCGGACGAGGTGTTCTTCGACCACCTGGCCAACCGCCGCTTCCCGGTCAGCTGGTGGATCAGGAAGCCCGACCAGCTCGACTACCTGAGCGAACCGGACTTGTTCCACGACCTGTTCGGCCACGTGCCGCTGCTGCTCAACCCGGTGTTCGCCGACTACATGCAGGCCTACGGCCGCGGCGGCATGAAGGCGTTCGCGATCGGGCCCGAGGCGCTGATGAACCTCACCCGGCTGTACTGGTACACGGTGGAGTTCGGCCTGATGAACACGCCCGAGGGCATGCGCATCTACGGCGCCGGCATCGTCAGCTCCAAGGGCGAGTCGATCTACTGCCTCGATTCGCCCTCGCCCAACCGCATCGGCTTCGGCCTGGAGCGCGTGATGAGCACGCGCTACCGCATCGACACCTACCAGCAGACCTACTTCGTGATCGACGACTTCGCGCAGCTGTTCGAGGCGACCCGGCCGGACTTCACGCCGATCTACGCCCGGCTGCACGACCAGCCGGCGCACGCCGCCGGCGACGTGCTGGACACGGACCGCGTGTTCACCCGCGGCGACCGGGTCGGCTGGGCGACCAACGCGGATACCTGAGCCCGGTCACGGGCGCGCGGCGGATTTGCCGTGCGCCTCCACCCACGGCTTGAGCCGCTCGATCCATAGCGCGTAACCGCGCCGGTTCATGTGCAGGCCGTCCGGCCCGAACCAGCGCGGCTGCGGCTGGCCATCCGGGCCCAGCATCGGCGTGAACACGTCGACATAGGCCACGCCCTGCTGTGTCGTCGCGTATTCGCGCACCAGCGCGTTGGCCGCGCGGATCTGCGGCAACAGCGCGCGGCGCGCCACGCTGGGCTTGATCGCGATGAAGGCGATCGGCACGCCGGGGTCGAATGAGCGGACGCGGCGCACGAAGGCGGCGAAGTCGTCGCGCACGTGGGCCGGGCTGTCGCCATCTGCCAGGTCGTTGTCACCGGCATACATCACGATCGCGCGCGGGTGGTACGGCGCCACGAGGCGGTCCGCGAAGAAGGTGGCGTCGTCGATCTGCGAACCGCCGAAGCCGCGGTTGATCGTCGCCACGCCGGGGAAGTCCGCCGCCAGCGTCTTCCACAAGCGGATCGACGAGCTGCCGATGAACAGCACCGCGCCGCGCGGCGGCGGCGCGGCCCGGTCCGCGGCCTGGAACGCGGCGATGTCCGCCTGCCACTGCGCGTGATCGTTGGCGTGGTTGTCGCGCGCCAGCGCGGGCACGGCGCACAGGCACAGCAGCAGTATCGCGGCGATCCTGTTCACGGTGCACTGCCGTCAGCGGGGTTCGACCTTGCCGTGCCGACCGCCTGCGGCCGGCTCAGCTCCGAGACTTCCAGCACCTGCGCGATGCGCGAGCCGTCCCAGCGATAGACCAGGTGCTGCGACTGCACGCAGGGCGCGACCACGTCGGGCTGGAACGCGGCCAGGCATTCGCCGCCCGGGTGGCGGGCGCTGTCGTAGACGATGCCGTTGGAGCCGTCGTCGCGCAGCGTGCGCGCCAGCTTGACGCTGGCCACATAGGCGTCCGGATCGTGCTCGGCCTTCCAGCCGCCGCGGATGTCGTGCAGGCGGCTGTCCACGCTGGTGCGGTAGCAGCGCATCTGGATGCTGCACGGCGGCTCGGCGGTGGCGGCGAGGAAGCGCTCGCGGTGGTACACGGTTTCCTCCACCGCGGTGGCCACGCTGTGCGCGGCGTAGAACACGCCCCACGTGCCGTCGGAGAAACGGCTGCCCTCCGGGTTGAGATGGGTGAACGCGGCCATCACCGGCGTGGAGCCGGGGCCGCTGATGCGGTGCTCCTTCGGCACCAGCTTCAGCGCATCGGCTTCCTCGCGCAGGCGCGGATTGGTCAGCGCCTCGACCGCGAACAGCGCGTCGATGTCGGCCGGGGCGGCGATGCGGTCGTACACGCCGACCGGCGGAAAGCGGCTGGGCACGATGCGGAAGGCGTGGCTCCAGCGGATGCGTTTGACGGGTGGCAACGAGGGCGGCATCGGTTTTCCGTGGACAGGCATCAACCCCGCAGGAGCGCGCTTGTGCGCGATGCTTTTGTTTCAGGCCCAACGCGAAGAGCATCGCGCACAAGTGCGCTCCTGCGGGGGTATCGCAGCGTCGCGGATGGATGTATCGCGGGCTGCGATCAGCCGCGCTGCGCGTCCAGGTACTGGCGCACCACATACAGGTCGGCGACGTTGCCCGACAGCATGCGTTCGAGCGCGGAGTGGCCGCCGAACAGCGGGGCCGCGTTCGGCTTGTGCAGCCAGGCGTCGGCCTGGGCCGGGTCGGGAAACAGGATCTGCAGCGACTTCCAGATGCCGAGCAGGTAGCTGATGCGTTCGAGCGTGTCGCGGCCCGGGCTGCCGCCCTGCTCGCGCTTCCACTTGTAGAAGGTGGATTCGGGCGGGTCGCCGAGCAGGCGGCGCTGCTCGGCCGTGCGCAGCTGCCATGCCTCGGCGAGGCGGAAGAAGCCGCGCAAGGCGGGTGGTCCCAGGGTATCGGCGGGCGGCGCGTAACGCGGCGAGGCTTCGGCGAGGCGGGCGGTCATGGCGGTGACTCTCCCTGTGAAGTACGCCTTGATATTACTACATCCGTGAAGTTTCCTGCCCAGTCCGCCCGGACCGCGTTCAGGCGCCGTCGCCGGTGCCCTTCGCCTTGGCGCAGTCGCAGCCGAAATCCGGTTCCGGGCCGCCGTCGGCAATGAAGTGGTCGATGCGCTTCTCCAGCACCGGTAGCGGCACCGAGCCGGTGGACAGCACGGTATCGTGGAAGTGGCGGAGGTCGAACTTTGCGCCCAGCGCCTGTTCCGCCTTTTCGCGCAGCTCGCGGATCTTCAGGTAGCCGAGCTCGTAGGACAGCGCCTGGCCGGGCCAGCTGATGTAGCGGTCGACCTCGTTGGCGATCTCGCGGTCGGACAGCGCGGTATTGCCGGTCAGGTAGTCGATCGCCTGCTGCCGCGTCCAGCCCAGGTGGTGGATGCCGGTATCGACCACCAGCCGGCACGCGCGCCACATCTGGTAGGTGAGGAAGCCGAACTTCTCGTAGGGCGTCTTGTAGATGCCCATCTCGTTGCCGAGGTATTCCGAATACAGGCCCCAGCCCTCGCCATAGGCGGAAATGTAGCCATTGCGGCGGAATGCCGGCTGGTCATGCCGCTCCTCGGCCAGTTCCAGTTGCAGCGCGTGGCCCGGATACGACTCGTGCAGGGTCAGCGCCGGCATGTTGTACAGCGGCCGCGAGGGCAGATCGTAGGTGTTGACCAGGTAGGCGTCGGCGCCGCCGCGGCCGGAGGTGTAGTACGGCGCGATGTCGGCCGGCACCGGCACGATGGCGAAGCGCGAACGCGGCAGGTGGCCGAAGAATTTGGCCATCTGGCCGTCCACTTCCTTGGCCACCCACGCGCTCTTGTCGAGCAGCTCCTGCGGGGTTTTGGCGTAGAACTGCGGATCGCTGCGCAGGAAGGCCAGGAAGGCCGGGAAGTCGCCCTTGAAGCCGGTCTCCTTCATCACCTCCAGCATCCGCGCGTGGATCTTCGCCACCTGTTCCAGGCCGATCTTGTGGATCGCATCCGGGCTGAGGTCGAGCGTGGTGTACTCGCGGATCTGCTGGCGGTAGAACGCCTTGCCGTCGGGCAGCGCCTCGGCTGCCAGCGTGGTGCGCGCCTGCGGCACGTACTCGTCGCGGAAGAACTTCAGCAGCTTGGCATAGGCCGGGATCACGTCGTCGCGGATGTGCTGCAGCGCCTGGCCCTGCAGCGCCTGCGCCTGGTCGGCGGGGATCGTGGCGGGCAGCTGCTTGAACGGCTTGTAGAAGCTGCTCTGCGTGGGGTCTTTCAGATCCGCCACCGCCGCGATGGAGACGTCGCGGCCCTTGAGCACTTCGCGCGGCACGCTGAAGCCGCGTTTCAGGCCGAGGCGCATGTTGGCGATCTGCTGGTCGAAATAGGCCGGGATCTGGTCCAGCCGGTCGAGGTACTTGCGGTAGTCGTCGACACTGCGCAGGCGGTCGCCGCCGAGCTCGTAGCCGATGTCCGACCAGAACGCGGAGTCGCTGTTGAACGGCATCTGCCAGGCCTTGAACTTCTGGTCGGCCAGCAGGTTGCCGATCTGCGCGTGGTAGACCTCGAAGTTGACCCGATTGCCCGGCGACAGCTGCGCCACGTCGATCGCGTCGAGCTGCGTCATCACGCGCTGCCAGTATTCCAGCCGCCGCTGCTGGCTGGCCGCGCCGACGTCATCGAGCCGGCCGCTGTCGCCAGCGCTGGCGTCCGCATTGCCGGGGTGGCCGCTGCGCCACGCCCATTCGGTGGTGTAGATGCGCTTGAACTGCGCATCCGCGCTGCCCGTGGCGGCGGCCGGCGCCGCCGTCGCCGACGCCATGGCGAACACGCCGAAGACCAGCGTCAGTGCGGCGAGGCGGGCGATCCTGGAGGTCATCTTCAACACGGGCTCCTTGGCGGGCAATCGGCAGGCGGAGCGCGGCGCGATCCGGCGAACCCGTCAAGCCTAACGCGCCGACCGCGGCTTGAACACGGCGAACGCGTTCAGCGCAGCGCGAGCTGATCCACGCCCACCGCGCGCAGGTAGGCGGCCAGGCCGCGCTCGGCGACGTCGGCGAACACCTCGCCGGTGGGCGTGCCGGTGCCGATGCGGTCAGGACGGAAATTGCGGAAATCCCCGCGCAGCCGGCACCACGCGCCCAGCGTCCACTTGCCGCCCCAGAACGACAGGCACAGCGGCTCGACCTCGCGCACGCTGGACTGGCCGGCCTCGTCGCGATAGTCCAGCCGCAGCACCTGGTTGCCGACGATCGCCGCGTGCAGCTGGTCGATCAGCGCGGCGAAATCCTCGCGATGCTGGTCGCGCCAGACCGGGGCGAAGATGCGCGTGCTGCCGGCGCGCTCGCGCAGGTCCGGCGGCAGTACCGCCTCGATCTTCAGCAGCGCCGCCCGCGCGCTCTCGGCCAGGCGCACGCCGGCGAAGGCCTGCACGAAGCGCGAACCGACCACCAGGGCCTCGAGCTCGTCGGCGTTGAACATCAGCGGCGGGATGTCCGAACCCTTGCGCAGCACGTAGCCGACGCCGGCCTCGCCCTCGATCGGCACGCCGGACAGCTGCAGGTCGGCGACGTCGCGGTACACCGTGCGCAGCGACACGCCCAGGGTCTGCGCCAGCGCGCGGGCCTGCAGCGCGGTGCGCCGACCGCGCAGCGCATGGATGATGAGGAACAGGCGATCGGCACGGCGCATGCGTACATGATTACCGAGCCGGCGCGCGCCGGCCAGCGTCGGAGGTCACGGTCGCGGCGGCGCGAGCGCGGTGCCATCGCGGCCGTCCCGGCGGATCACGCCGACTGCGCCGCCACCAGCGCGGCATCGGCGGCGGCGGCACGCTGCATCGCCGGGCGCGCCAGCACGCGGTCGATGTAGGCGCGGATCACCGGCAGCTCGGGCACCAGCTTGAACGTCACCGTCCAGTTCAGCGCCGTGCCCCACAGCACATCGGCGGCGCTGAAGGTGTCGCCCAGCAGGTACGGGCCGCGTTCGAGCTGGTCGGTCAGCGTCTTCAGCATGGTGTCGTAATCGCCGTAGGGACAGGTGGAGGGCGCGGCGGGTTCGCGCTGCATCGACTTGTCGACCACCGCCGGCTCGAAGCACGAGCCGTAATAGACCAGCCAGCGCAGATACGGCCCGCGCAGCGGGTCGCCGAGCGGCGGCGCCAGCCCGGCTTCGGGGTAGAGATCAGCCAGGTACAGGAACACCGCCGGCTGCTCGGTGACCAGCGCCTCGCCGTGGCGGATCGCCGGCACCTTGCCCATCGGGTTGATCGCCAGGTACTCCGGCTTGCGCGTGTCACCGGTTTTCAGGTTGAGCGCGCGCAGGTCGTAGTCGGCGCCGAGCTCCTCGAGCAGGGCGCGGGTGCCGCCGGAGCGGCTCTGCGGCGCGTGGAAGAAGGTGACGCGTGGGTGATCCATGGAATGGACTCCTTGCCAGGGGATGATGGTGCGGCTCAGCGATGCTGTCCCGCGGACATCCGGCCACCGCGGCGGCCGCCCGAACCAAGCGGGCGGAGAACAAGCTGGAACAACGTGGCCAGCAGGGCACGCCGGGTGCGTGGGGCCGTACCGGCGACCGGCGGCGGATCGGCCTTCGGCAACCGGTACTGGCCATCCAGCAGCAAGCCATGCAGATACAGCGGGCGATACGCCCTCTCGATGCGTTGCAGGATCGTGCTCATGTCGCCCTCCTCAGGCCGCCACCGCTTCGCCGACGCACCAGGGCGGAAGTTGCGCGTGCTTGAACAGGCGATACCAGTCGGCGCGGTCGGTGGCGCTGTACAGGTCCAGCGTGTGGATCACCTCGCGGGCGAACTCGATGCAGCCCAGGTGGCTGGCGCTGATCACGCCGTCGTCGCTGACCGCCAGCACCTCGGCGTCGAACTGCTCCGTGCCGCGATAGCCGGGCACCTGCGCGGCCAGCTGGCCGGCCCAGTTGCCGGTGTGCCGGCGCTGGTCGAGCAATCCGCTGCGGGCCAGCGCCAGCACGCCGCTGTCGATGCCGGCCACCGGCGCGCCGGCGGCATGCACGCGGCCGATCAGCTCCACCGCCGCATGCCCTTCGTCGCGCAGCCACAAATGGCCGCCGGGCACGATCAGCAACGCCGCCCGCGCCAGCTCGACCCCTTCCAGGGCGAGGTCGGGCTTCACCGCCAAGCCGCCCATCGAGGTCACCATGGCCCGCGAGAAACCCACGGTGCGCACCTCCCAGTCGCCGGGGCGACGGATCTCGCACAGTGCCAGCGCCGCCTGCCAGTCGGCAAAACCGTCGAACGCCACGAAATAGACCGTGTCGCGCATGTCGTATCCCTCCGTCTTGGAGGTACAGCTTGGCGACCCCCTGCTGCCAACGTGTTGTCAGCAGGCCGGGAATAGGGAATAGGGAATAGGGAATAGGGAATCGGAAAAACATCGCCCGCAGCAGCTGAGGAGCAGGAAGCTTCGAGCTTGGCGAGTCCAGCTCTTCCTATTCCCTATTCCCGATTCCCGATTCCCAGCTCCTCACAAATGCGACAATAAGCGTCTCCCACGCCATGGACCCGACATGAAACCCGTCTCGCTGATCCAGTTCCTGATCGAGGAACGCCGCGCCGGCCACATCAACGCCGAACTTTCGCTGCTGATCGAGGTGGTCGCGCGCGCCTGCAAGCGCATCGCGGTGGCGACCAGCAAGGGCGCGCTGGGCGGCGTGCTGGGCGAGGCCGGCACCGGCAACATCCAGGGCGAGGCGCAGAAGAAGCTGGACGTGATCTCCAACGAAATCCTGCTGGAGGCGAACGCCTGGGGCGGCCACCTGGCCGCCTGCGCCTCGGAGGAGATGGAAGACCCGCAGCAGATTCCGGACGGCTATCCCAAGGGCCAGCACCTGCTGCTGTTCGACCCGCTGGACGGCAGCTCCAACATCGACGTCAACATTTCCGTCGGCACGATCTTCTCGGTGCTGCGCTGCCCGGACGGCGTCACCGAACCGAAGGCCGAACACTTCCTGCAGCCGGGCACCACCCAGCTCGCCGCCGGCTACGTGGTGTACGGCCCGGCCACCGTGCTGGTGCTGACCTTCGGCCACGGCACCCACGAGTTCACCCTGGACCGCGAAGTGGGCAGCTTCATCCTCAGCCGCCGGAATATCCGCATTCCCGGGCAGGCCACCGAGTTCGCCATCAACATGTCCAACCAGCGCCACTGGCAGCCGCCGATGCAGCGTTATATCGGCGAACTGCTGGCCGGCAAGACCGGGCCGCGCGGCAAGGATTTCAACATGCGCTGGGTGGCCTCGATGGTCGCCGACGTGCACCGCATCGTGACCCGCGGCGGCGTGTTCTATTACCCGCTGGACGCGAAGATCGAGAAGCAGGGCGGCAAGCTGCGCATCATGTACGAGGCCAATCCGATGGCATTCATCATCGAGCAGGCCGGCGGCGCGGCCACCACCGGCCGCCAGCGCATCATGGAGGTGCAGCCGACCGGCCTGCACCAGCGCGTGCCGGTGTTCCTCGGTTCGAAGGAAGAAGTCGAGGTGGCCACCAACTACCACCTCGAAGCCGCCGCCGCGAATTGAGGCCGAATGGCGGCCCATGCCCGCCGGTTCTCGCTTGAAGCGTAGGGCGGGCTCTACCCACCGGCTTTTTCGGCCATTCCGACTTGCGATGCAGGAACCGGCGGGCAGAGCCCGCCCTACCGCACTTGGCTGTCACGTCATGCCGTTGTAGCGTGGGCGGATTCCCCGAGCCGGAGTCCCCCATGCGGAAACGCGCCCTGCTTTGCGCCCCGTTGTGTCTGCTGCTGACCACGCTGGCAACCTCGGCGATCGCCGATCCGAAACCGGTCGATCCGCGAATCGAGCAATTGCTCATCGACCTGGGCAAGGCGCAGTCCATCCATGCCGTGGCGATCTCGCCCGATGGCAAGCGACTGGCCTGGGTCATCGAACGCGATGGCCGCCCGGCGATCGAAGTGGCGGCCGCCGACGGTAGCGGCGCGCACCCGGTGAGCGCGGCGAAGAAGCCCGGCACCTGCGCCGAATCGGGCATCGCGTGGGCGCCGGATTCGCGCCATCTTGCCTTCATCTCCAACTGCAAGATCGACCTGACCAGCACGCAGGTGATGCAGAATGCGATCTACCTCGCCGACATCACCAGCCACGACAAGCCCGCACGTCTGGCCCAATTGGGCGGCTATGTGCGAGCGCTGCAATGGACCAGGGACGGCAAGTCGCTCGGTTTTCTCTACGTGGCCGGCGCCACCCGCCACGCCAGCGCGGTCGCGGCGGCTAAACGGCCTTCCGGCGAGATCGGCGTCAGCGGCGTGGAAGTGCAGCGGGTGGCCAGTATCGACGTGCCGGGCGGCAAGCTGCGCGAACTGACGCCTGCAAACCTGTACGCGTACGAGTTCGACTGGTCACCGGATGGATCGTCGATCGCGTACACCGCGGCCAAGCCGCCGGGTGACAACAACTGGTGGATCGCCAATCTGTATGTCCAGCCGGCGCAGCCCGGCGCCACGGCCAGGTTGCTGGTCGATCCTTCCGACCAGAACACCGGTTCCCTGCACGGCCTGCAGATGGCCCTGCCGCGGTGGTCTCCGGATGGATCACGGATCGCCTTCATCGGCGGCCTGATGAGCGACCAGGGTGCCACCGGCGGCGACGTCTACGCGGTGCCGGCCAAAGGCGGCGCGCTCACCCACCTGACCCCGGGCATCCATGTCACGCCGAGCTGGCTGGCCTGGACCGGCGCGCAGTCGATGCTGGTCAGCCAGGTCCGCAACGGACAGAGCGAGCTGGCGGACTACCGCGTGAGTGCAGACGCGGCCCGGCAGCGGAAACTGTACTTCACGATCCCGGCGCGCATCGGCGACGGCAGCGCCTCGATGGCGATGTCGCTGTCCAGCGACCACCAGCATCTCGCCTTCGTGCAGAGCTCCTACACCAGCGCTTCCGAAATCCACGCCGGCGCACTGGGTGATGTGCCGCCACCGGCCGTCACCTCGGTCAACGCCGCCTTGAAGCCGTCATGGGGCAAAGCCGAAACGGTGGAGTGGAACAACGAGGGTTTCCACAACCAGGGCTGGCTGCTGTACCCGACGAACTACGATCCGGACAAGACCTACCCGATGATCGTGGTGGTGCACGGCGGTCCGGCCAGCGCGGTGATTCCGCGCTGGCCGGGCGTGGGCTATGGCGCGGTGCCGTTTTCCGCGCTGGGCTATTTCGTGTTCATGCCGAATCCGCGCGGCAGCTTTGGCCAGGGTGAGAAGTACGTGCAGGCCAACCGCAAGGATTTCGGCCATGGCGACCTGCGCGACATCCTCGCCGGGGTCGATGCGGTGGAGAAAATCGTACCGGTTGACGACGAGCGGCTCGGCCTCACCGGCTGGAGCTACGGCGGTTTCATGAGCATGTTCGCGCCGACCCAGACCCAGCGCTTCCGCGCCGTGGTGGCGGGCGCGGGTATCTCCAACTGGCAGAGCTATTACGGCCAGAACCTGATCGATCAGTGGATGCCGCCATTCTTCGGCGCCACCGTCTACGACGACCCGGCGGTGTACGCCAAGAGTTCACCAATCAACTTCATCAAGCAGGTGAGAACACCGATGCTGATCGTGGTCGGCGACCGTGACGCGGAATGCCCGGCGCCGCAGTCGTTCGAGATGTGGCACGCCCTGCGCGCCCAGGGCGTGCCCACCTCACTGGTGGTGTATCCCGATGAAGGCCATCACTTCGTCGACCCGGCGCACCAACGCGACGTGCTGCAGCGTGCGCTGGAATGGTTCAACAGGTACCTGCCGGCCGGCCAGTCGTGATCGATGCTCCCTGGCTGACATCGGCCCGACCTTCAGCGCATGGGCCCCTCCCGGCCCCATGCGCTGGTGTCACTCCGGTGGATCCCTGCGGCGGGTTTTGGTGACCGCGCCGAGGATGCCGGCACCGAGCAATACCACGGCACCGCCAACAATCCACTCGACAGGCACGTGCACCAGCGTAGCGATGTAGGCAAGTCCGCCAATGACAACGATCATGCCAATAAGGTAAAGCGCGAATGAGGACATTGATGACTCCTGTGCAAGACGGTGCACCCGATCAACGTGGTGACCATTCCGCACAGTGCAGCCCATTCGTCCTCACAAGCGCGTGAAGAGCCGGCGGCGAGCCATCCCCCCGGCGCTCCTTGCTCAGCGGTAGTAGCCGCGCAGCTCGTCGGCAAATGCCGGCTCGGCGAAGTTCGGCCAGTGTTCCTTGTCGAAGCCCGGTGCATCCTTGAGCCGCTCCTTGCCGACATTGAGGACAAGACATTTGTTCTCTGCGTCGACGGCCAACGCTTCCCACGGCACCGCAAACAGCTTGTCACCCATGCCAAGGATGCCGCCGAAGGAGAGCACGGCATAGGCAACCTTGCCGGAAGTGGTGTCGATCATGATGTCCTTGAGGTCTCCCAGCGAGTCACCCTGAGGGTTCTTGATGGCGTCGCCGGAAAGGGTGGACGCGGAGAGAAAGCGGGGTGAAGTGGCCATGCGGGATTTCCTCGGGAGCGCACCATGGCATTGGCAACAGTGCTGTGGGGGAGTTGGAAGCCTGCATGGTCAGGCGTGAATCTTCGGTGCCCCCCCGGGTGGACTGCGTGCAACGGGCGTCTAACAAGGTCGTCCGCAAGCCGCCTGCAGACCCGAATCACACAAGCCGATCCGAATGAACGACGTCAGAACAACTCGCCCTGCGGCGACGCCTTGCGCGGCGGGACGAAGCGCGTGATGTCGAGGGTGAGTCCGCGCGCGCGAGCGAAACCGTGCTTGCGGCATGCCACTTCGAAGCGGCGACGCAGCAGTTCGGCGAACACGCCGGAACCACGCATGCGGGTGGCGAAGTTGCTGTCGTAGTCACGCCCGCCGTTCATCTGCTGCACCAGGCTCATTACATGCGCGGCACGCTGCGGAGCGTGCAACGCCAACCAATCCCGGAACAGCGCTTTCAGCTCGTACGGCAGGCGCAAGGTGGTGTAACCGGCGCAGTCCGCGCCCGCCTCGGCCGCGCGCGCCATCACCGCTTCCATGTCCATGTCATTCAGGGCCGGAATGATCGGCGCCACCAGCACGCCGACCGGAACCCCCGCTTCGGCCAGGGTATGGATGGCCTTGATCCGGCGATGCGGTGCACTGGCGCGTGGCTCGAGTTTTGCGGCCAACCGGTTGTCCAGCGAATTGACCGACACGAATACCTGCACCAGCTTCTCACGTGCCATCGGCACCAGCAGATCGAGATCGCGTTCGACCATGGCGTTCTTGGTGACGATGGTGCATGGATGGTGGCAATCGGCCAGCAGTTCCAGCGCGGCACGGGTCAGGCGCCAGCGCTTTTCGATCGGTTGGTAGGGATCGGTATTGCTGCCGATGTTGATCGGACTGACCACGTAGCCGGGCTTGCCCAGCTCAGACCGCAGCACCTCGGCCAGGTTGCCCTTGGCACGCAACTTTGTCTCGAAGTCGAGGCCGGGCGACAGGTTGAGATAACTGTGCGAAGGGCGTGCAAAACAATAGATGCATCCGTGTTCGCAACCACGATACGGATTGATTGCCTGACTGAATGCAATGTCTGGCGAATCGTTGCGGCTGATCACGCTGAGCGCCCGCTCTTCGCTCACTTCGGTGCATGGACGCGGCGAGTCCTCATCCAGCAAGGTGCTTTGCCAGCCGTCGTCCTCGGCCTGATGGTGGATGCTTTCAAAACGGCCTTCGGGATTGGAGGCGGCACCACGGCCTTTGTGTGGTCGGGTCACGGCGAGCTGCTCCGGTGGCGTCGGTGCGGGTGGCGAAGCGGTCATGCGTGCAGTGTCGTCGGTCGTGATCTCAGCCGTCGCGACATTCCCGCTCAGCCGACCGGGTCAACTTGCTGGCTCGGCCACCATCGTCTTGCGCATCAGGTAGTTCTCTACCTTGCCGGTCACGATCATCGGGAAGGCGTCGACGAAGCGCACCGAACATGACGCTGCACAAGCTCGTCACGGTCGCTGCACAGCACAGGATGGACGCTTGCGGGGCGTGGCATGGAGGTGCGCGCAATGTTATCGACCTTTTCCTCTCGCACCAGGAGTTCATGATGACTGCTACGGCCTTGATCATCTTTCTGTTGATTGGCGCCATCGCCGGCTGGCTGGCTGGCCTGCTCGTGCGTGGCTTCGGCTTCGGCCTGCTCGGCAATATCGTGATCGGCATCGTCGGCGCGCTTCTCGCCGGCTGGCTGCTACCTGCACTGGGTGTCAGCTTCATGATCATCGGCCCGATCGTCACCAGCATCGTCTACGCGATGATCGGCGCCATCGTGTTGCTGGTAATCATCGGCTTGATCAAGCGAGCCTGATAGAACCGCGGGAAGAAAAATACGCAGCGTTGCCCCCTGCGCATTTTGTATTTCCGCCACACGATTGATCACTCACCCATGGCTCCACAGAGAGAAACTCCATGGCCATATCGGTGCACGGCCCACCGGTCAGCCATCGACCTACGCCGTTGCAGTAGAAGTATTCGGGTGCTCAATGAGTTCGACGTCGGCACGGTGGCTCGACAACCAAGCCAGTCGCATCGCGGCGTCGCCGATGGTAGTCAGTCGGCTGGGCTCTGCTCGCTGAGACGCCGGTAGATGGTGCTGCGGCTCACTCCCAGTTTGCGTGCGGCGGCGGCGACGTTGCCATCGCAGTCAGCAATCGCCACATTGATCGCCTGCTGCTCGATCGCCTGAAGACTGCCGGACAGACTCATCGACGCTGATTCTGGCGCCGATGTCGGTGCAAGCGGATTCTTCAAATCGGCTGGCAAATCGTCGTGGGTCAGGGTCGCCCCTTTTTCGCCGAGTGCCAGGAAGCTGCGCAGCAGGCCTACCAGCTGGCGCAGGTTGCCGGGCCATGGCATGGCGGACAACTCTTCGACCAGATCAGGGTGCAACGACATCGGAATCTGCTCGGCACCCAGAGAGTGCCAGAGCTGCCTGATCAATGTGGCGAGATCAAGATGATCCCGCAGCGCGGGCAGGCGCAGGGTGGCCTGCGCGACCCGATAGTACAGGTCGGCACGAAATTCACCGCGAGCGACGGCACCGGCCAGTTCGCGATGGGTGGCGGCGATCACGGCGACGTCAATTGCGTGCGCACGACTGCCACCCAACGGCGTGACCTCACGCTCCTGCAGCACACGCAGAAGTCTGCTCTGTGTGCCGAGCGGCATGTCACCCAACTCGTCGAGAAACAGCGTTCCACCATCCGCGTCGCGCAACAGTCCCGTGGCGCCTTCGCGTCGGGCACCAGTGAATGCGCCGGGCATGTAGCCAAACAGTTCCGATTCGATCAGGTGCTCCGGCAGTGCGGCGCAATTGACTGCAACGAACGGTGCTGCGCAGCGCTGGCTACGCTGGTGCAATGCCCGCGCCACCACTTCCTTGCCAGTACCAGTTTCTCCCTGCAGTAATAGGGGGATATCGCCATCCAGCAGGCGTACGCTGCGATCAATCTCGGCTTCCAGCTCGGCAGAGAAAACCGGTTCAGGCAATCGGATTGAGCGCGTGCGCTGATTGCGCGGAACGCGCGAGGAGATGCTGTTATGGCTTAGCGCATCGCGTTTGGCATGCAGCATTTCGCCGCTCTGGCAGCGCATGCTGGTCAGACTGCCCGGGCGTGGCAGGGCCGAAACGAACAATTCGTCGTAGCGACGACGGCCGAGCTCTTCCCAGTTGACCCCGAGCAGGCGTAGCGCATGCCGATTGGCGGCCACCAACCGGTGCGCCTCGAATACCAGCATGCCCTCGCGCGCCGTGCCGAGCAGGTCGGGGTCGGGCTGGATACGCACGATGTCGGCACCGTCGAAACGATGTTCGAACAGACGATGTTCAATCTGTTCGACCGCCAGTTGCACCATGCCCAAGGCGTGCAGGTGATGCATCGACGCTTCGCCTGACAGATCAAGTACACCGACAACTTCGCCGAGCGGGTCGAAGATCGGCGAGGCTGAGCAGCTGAGCACGCGGTGCGGCGCGTAGTAATGCTCGCCGCCGCGTACTTCGGCCTCGCGGCGCTCGAACAGCGCCATGCCGATGGCATTGGTACCGGTCACCGATTCGCCCCAGGGTGAGCCGGCACACAGTGACACCCGGGCCGCCTTGTCGAGAAAGCTGGCGTTGCCCAGCGCATCAAGGATGAAGCCGTCGGGGGCGGTGAGTATCACGATGCTGCCGGCCTGATTGGCGCTGGCGTACAGAGCCTGCAATTCCGGCCGGCACAGCCGGCGCAGGACTTCATGTTGTTCCTGCATCTGATTCAGCGCATGCCGCTCTACCGGCGCCACTTCAGGACAGCTATCCGCCATCTGGCCCTGCTGTCGGCAGCGGCGCCATGAGGCGAGGATGTTGTCGGGAACCAGGCCGCGCGGTGCAGTACCGCTGTCGAAAAAGCGGCGGCGTGCATTGCTGATGGATTCGGTCATGCCTGATTGGCGCATGGGATACCTCGTGTGTCGCATTCTGCGACACCTACTCCAAAGGGTGTCTTGATACAGAACACATTAGACGGCGCAGCGCAACCATGCCTTCGAATCGCGGATGCTGCGTTGCCACAAATGAAAAGCATTCCCTTTTCATTGCCTGACATGACGGCTTCATGCGCCGCAACAATCGCGACGCGAAAAAGCTTCTGGCACGACATCTGCTCTGACTTCGATACCTTTCCACCGACGCGGAGTACGCACCCATGACCAAGCTCGAACAGCAACATCTCGCCGTGCAGGTTCCCTTCAAGCAGCGCTACGGCAATTTCATCGGCGGCCGTTGGATCGAACCGATCAACGGCAAATACTTCGAGAACGTCACACCGATCACCGGTCATCCGTTCTGCGAGATTCCGCGTTCGGACAAGGATGATATCGAGGCCGCGCTCGACGCGGCCCACGCGGCCCGCGAGGCGTGGGGAAAGACTTCGGCCACGGCGCGCGCGCGCATCCTCAACCTGATCGCCGATCGGATGGAACAGAACCTCGATCTGCTCGCCCACGCGGAGACTTGGGACAACGGCAAGCCGATCCGGGAGACCGCCAATGCCGACGTGCCGCTGGCCATCGACCATTTCCGCTACTTCGCCGGTTGCATCCGCGCGCAGGAAGGTTCGCTGGGCGAGATCGATGACGACATGGTGTCGTATCAGTTCCACGAGCCGCTGGGCGTTGTCGGCCAGATCATCCCGTGGAATTTTCCCTTGCTGATGGCATGCTGGAAGTTGGCGCCGGCACTGGCGGCAGGCAATTGCGTGGTGCTGAAGCCGGCCGAACAGACGCCGGTCAGCATTCTGGTCTGGGCCGAGCTTATCGGCGACCTGCTTCCACCGGGCGTGTTGAACATCGTCAATGGCTTCGGTCTGGAGGCGGGCAAACCGCTGGCTTCCAGCCCGCGCATCGCCAAGATTGCTTTCACTGGCGAGACCACCACCGGCCGACTCATCAGCCAATACGCAAGCCAGAATCTGATCCCGGCCACGCTGGAGCTTGGCGGCAAGTCGCCCAATATCTTTTTCGCCGACGTGGCCGACGCCGACGACGATTTCTTCGACAAGGCGATCGAGGGTTTCGTGATGTTCGCCTTCAATCAGGGCGAAGTCTGCACTTGCCCCAGTCGTGCGCTGATCCAGGAGTCGATCTATGACAAGTTCATGGAGCGCGCGCTGAAGCGTGTCGCCGCGATCAAGCAGGGCAATCCACTGGACCCCTCGACCATGCTTGGTGCACAGGCGTCGAGCGAACAGCTGGAGAAAATCATCTCCTATTTCGACATCGGCAAGCAGGAAGGCGCCAAGGTACTGATCGGTGGCGAGCGCAACTCGCTCGAGGGCGAATTCAAGAACGGCTATTACGTGAAGCCGACGGTATTTTTCGGCCACAACAAGATGCGCGTGTTCCAAGAGGAGATCTTCGGCCCGGTGGTGTCCGTCACCACCTTCAAGACCGACGAGGAAGCGCTGGAAATCGCCAACGATACGTTGTACGGACTCGGCGCCGGCGTGTGGACGCGCAACGGTACGCGGGCATATCGCTTTGGTCGCGGCATTCAAGCCGGTCGAGTCTGGACCAACTGCTACCACGCGTATCCGGCGCACGCCACGTTCGGCGGCTACAAGCAGTCGGGCATCGGTCGCGAGAACCACAAGATGATGCTCGACCACTACCAGCAGACCAAGAACCTGCTGGTCAGTTACTCACCGAAAAAGCTGGGCTTTTTCTGATCGGCCAACACGCACGGCCGGGGTGATTCGTTGCCTTGCGCCGTGCGACCGGGCTGGCCGCGGGAAGGTTGTCGCTACCGGATTTGCCGGCACCGGCAAAACAGCAAAGGCCTGATCCACACGACGCGCATTCGTGGCGCGATCAGTCGCTCGGGGGGGGAATCGCCCGTTCGGAAGAAGCAAGACATTCACGCCACAACGGTGGCAACGCAGGGGTCGCGCCACAATTCAACCATGGGGAGCAGGGTATGAAAACATCAGCAACCGACAGGACGGCAGGCAAGCATCGCCTGTCCAGTCTCAAGTCACTTTCCAGCGGCGTGGCCGTGCTGGGTCTGGCCATGTGTCCACTGGCAGCCAACGCCACTTCATTCAGTGGCGACGACTGGACGGTGGACATCGGCGGTTTCGCCAATGCCTACTACACCACGGTGAGCTGCAATGGCGATGCCGTCGGCGGTACCGCCCTGGCGGGCCGCGCGCTGGGTTGCGGCGGGCAGCAGAACCGCACCACGATCGGCAACGGACTGTTGCCGGATGCGCTGACCACCAAATTCAGTACCCAACAGCAAGGCATCGATATCACGGCGCAGGTCAGTCTGATGGCCGCCGTTGCCACCTCCGATGCCCTGTCGGCGAACAGCGGTGTCGATGTGCGACAAGCATTCTTTACTCTTGGCACGCCCGATTTCGGCACGGTCAAGCTGGGCCGCGACTACGGCGTGTTCGGCTCCAACGCGACTCTCTCCGACATGACCCTCATCGGGGTCGGCGCGCCGGTCCAGGCCACCCAGCGCGGTCGTGTGTCGCTGGGTCACATCGGTGCCGGCTATACCTATCTCGGCAACTACGGTCAGATCGTCTACACCACGCCGGGCACCACTGGTTTAAGCTTCACCGGTGGCGTATTCAGCCCAGTCAACAACACTGGTATCTACGACTCACGCTCGGCGCCGCAAGTGCAGTTGCAGGTGTCGTATACCGATGGTGGCTTCAAGGGCTGGATCGGCGCGAAATCGCAACGGTTCTATGCGCCGACCGGTTCCGGCGTGCAGCCCGACAGCTTCACCATGACTGCCGCCGAGATCGGCGCCTCTTACAAAATTGGTCGTTTCGGCCTGCTGGGCAATGTCCAAAGCGGCCACGGTATCGGCATCCTGACCGACGGTGACCAGGGCAATGCCAAGGCCACCAACTACCTGCTGCAGGGCACCTTCCAGCTTACCGACAAGCTCAAGCTGGGCCTCAACGGCGGCATCAGCCGCAACCAGGACGACCTCGCCAGCACGGCGAACTTCAAGTCCAACAGCAACGTGACCGCCGGCGTGTACTACGCGCTGACCAAGAGCGTGACGCTGAGCTTCGAGCTCAGCCAGACCCGCTCGAAAGACTTTGCCGGCAACACCGCGCGCATGAATGGTGCGTCGATTGGCGGCTTTGTCTTCTTCTGATTTGCCTGACCGAACCACAGGAGATTCACATGAAAAATCTGAATAATTTTCGTATCAGCGGACTGTTCGCGGCGATGTTTGTGTTGAGTGGTGCTGCGTTTGCCGCCGACAGCGCGGCGACTGCGGCCGACTACAAGCCGGTGACGAATGCCCGGCTCGTGAATGCGGCGAGCGACAACGGCTGGCTGATGTACCGGCGTGATTACGCCAGCACCGGCTATGCCCCGTTCGAGAACATCAATACCGACAACGTGACCAAGCTCAAGCAGGTCTGGGACTACAAGACCGCGTTCGAGCAGGGGCATGAGTCGCCGGCGATCGTCAATGGAGATTACCTGTTCATCACCACGCCGAAGAATGAGCTGGTGGCATTCCAGGCCAGCACCGGCAAGCAGTTGTGGAAATACCAGCACGATCTGTCCCAGGCCGGCCTGAAGACCGTGTGTTGCGATGTCGTCAATCGCGGCGTGGCGTTGTACGGCGACAACGTCTACATGGCCACGCTGGACAACTACGTGGTGGCGCTGAACGCCAAGACCGGCAAGGTGGTCTGGAAGAAGCAGCTGATACCGGCCGACGTGGGCTACGCGATGACCCTGGCGCCGCTGGTGGTCAAGGGCAAGGTGATCGTCGGCGAGTCCGGTGGCGAGTACGGAGCGCGCGGCTTCATCGAAGCGTTGGACGCGGAAACCGGCAAGCAGGCCTGGAAGACCTACACCGTTCCCGCACCCGATGAACCCGGTGGCAAGACCTGGCCCAAGGGCGCGTACAAGACCGGCGGCGGTGGTGCGTGGTTGACCGGCACCTATGACGCGCAGACCGACACGCTGTTCTGGGGCGTCGGCAATCCGGGCCCGTGGCTGGCCACGTTGCGTCCGGGCGACAACCTGTACACCGACTCGGTGATCGCCATGAATCCGGCCACCGGCAAGATCAAATGGCACTTTCAATACACTCCCAACGACACCTGGGACTATGACGGCACCAACGAAACCGTACTCACCGACATCGACTACAAGGGCAAGTCGTACAAGGCACTGGTCAGCGCCAGCCGCAACGGCTGGTTCTATGCGATCGACCGGACCAATGGCAAATTGATCTACATGGAGAAATTCGCCACGGCGACCTCCGTGAACGGCTCGAAGGACGGCAAAGTCACCACCGATCCGGCGATGCGCCCGACCGTCGACAAGGAAGTGTTCACCTGTCCCAGCTTCCTCGGCGGCAAGAACTGGTGGCCGATCTCGGTTGACCCGAAGACGCGTCTTGCCTACGTGCCGACCATGCATACCTGCATGACGATCAAGGGCACTACAGTCAGCTACAAGGCCGGACTGCCTTTCCTGGGTGAGAGCTTCAAGGTCGTGGCCGATCCGGCATTCAAGGGGCAGTGGGGCGAAGTACAGGCGATCGACGTCAACACTGGCAAGCAGGCGTGGAGTCATCCCTCGGCGTTGCCGTGGAATAGCGGCATGCTCAGCACGGCCGGTGGCCTGGTGTTCTCCGGCAGCGCGGACGGCCACCTGTATGCGTTCGATGCCAAGAGCGGCAAGGTGCTGTGGAAGAGCCCGCAGATGAGTTCGGGTGTCATCGGCGTGCCAAGTACGTGGAAGGTGGACGGCAAGCAATACGTGTCGGTCTACGCCGGCTGGGGCGGCGCCACGCCGATCTGGGGCGGCGACATGGCCAAGGATCCTGCAGTGCGGAACATACCGCTGGGCGGTCATTTTTACGTGTTCTCGCTGTAACCGGAGTGCTGGCATGAAGACATATCGTTTCCCTTCCAGGTCCCATCTGTGCCGCATCGGAATGGCCGCCGTACTTATGTACGGCGGCACCGCCGTCGCGGGCGAGCTGTCGGTTTGCATCGACAAAAGCAGCCCTACCGCGTCCATGGACCACCACCTCGCACAGGCCGTGGCCACCCACGAAGGCAACTCCCTGCGCGTTCATGAGTTTGATGGCAGCGGCGGCGACGAGGGCTTTGACCTGAAGGAGTTCAACAAGCTCGCCAAAGACAGTTGCACGTTGGTGCTGGGCTTTCCGATCGATGCCGACGAACATGCCGTACCGTCCGGCCTGCAGGCTACCGAGGCGTACGGTCACACCGGCTTCGTGCTGGTGACGCCGAAGGACAGCAAGGCCACCACGCTCGACCAGTTGCCGAAAAAGACCAGTGTGGCGGTGACCTACCAGACCACGCCGAACCTGTACTTCGCAGATCATCCCGGCCTGCAGGCGGACGTCCATCTGACCAACGACGATTCGATCAAGGCGTTGCAGACACATGCAGCAGGTGCGGCGATGCTGTGGCAACCAACGGTGGTGAATTATCTGTCCAGCCACCACCAGGCGGGTGGTTTCAGTTACCACCCATTGCACGAACCGCATGCGCAATTCGACCTGGTGGCGCTGTACAACAGCAGTCACGCAACTGCGGCGGCAGCATTCGGCCGAGCAATCGTGGCGATGACCGCTTCGGGCGAGCTGGCGCGGCTGCTCACGCCCTATGCCGAGGCGGGAAGGGCGCAGGCCTCGCAGCGCGGTGCGTCAGCATCGGTGCAGCTTTCTCACAAGGTTCAGTCGCTCGATAACGGTCGCGCAACCGCATCGAAGCAGGACGATGCGAGCCACCCTCCGGCGTTGTTTACCGAGACCCAGGCGGCGAGCGGCAAGCAGAAGTTCGAGGATCACTGCGCGTTCTGTCACGGGTCAACCCTGGCCGGTCGCGCCGGACCCGCACTCAAGGGACCGCACTTTGCTCCGGCCAAGGCTGACTTCCATGTCGGTGACATCTTCGGCATCGTTTCGAAAAACATGCCAGCTACCGAACCGGGCAGCCTGGCGCACGAGGATTATGTGGAGATCATGGCCTTTATCCTCCAGCAGAACGGCTACCCGGCCGGCAGCGATGCACTGACTTTCGAGGAGGCGACGGAGTCCAGGGTGCGGTTGATCTACCACGGCGAATGAATCGGCACCGCCGGCAGGCGAAGCTGATGTCGCGCACCAGCCATGCGCCCGTTGGCGCAGGATTTTCCAGAGTCTACGGGAGTGCCACGTGAATCAGCCAGGACGGTCACCGCCGCGACAGCGCGCGGCAATCCGCGGGCTTCATCTTCATCCGCTTGTCCTGGTTCATGCGGGGTGTGCGCTGCAACCAGTCATGGCGAAAGAAGCGGATTTTACCGCTACGGCTGCCGTGACCAATCTGCAGGCTGTAGAGGTCGATGCCAGTCGACTGGATCTTGCGCCGTTTGATGTTCCTGCCGCACTCAGCGGCACGGTGATCGTCAACGACGGCAATGCCCGCTATTTCGGACCCGGACCGGACCGCCGCCTCGTGCTAGGGGCTCGGTTGACGTTTCAGCTTGCCACAATGCAGGAGAACAAGATGTCGGATACCACGGTTGCAGTTGCCAAAGTGCTCGCCACGCCGGCTGCTGAGGAGTTGATCGAACGATTGCGCACACGCCACGGACCGCTGCTGTTCCACCAGTCTGGCGGCTGCTGCGATGGCTCCTCGCCAATGTGCTTTGCGCAGGACGATTTCATCGTGGGCGATCGCGACGTCAAGCTCGGGGAGATCGCCGGCGTAGCGTTCTACATGAATCCCGCGCAATACGAATACTGGAAGCACACGCAATTGATCATCGACGTGGTCGAAGGGCGTGGCGGCATGTTTTCGCTGGAAAACGGCGAAGGTGTCCGCTTTCTCACTCGTTCGCGGCTGTTCACCGACGACGAGATCAAGCAGCTGACTCGCGAAGGACGCTTCTGAGCAAGGCGCCTGATCAGCGGCGCCGGGCTATCGGGATGTTGGGATGTTGGCTTGTCCCTCATGGCAACATCGTGCCGTCAACATCACGCCATGAACGGTCGCCACTACCATGCAATGCAGTGACGGTTGCCGAGCATCAAACGAACTGGCGACCACCCCGGATCTTCCCGGCAACACTGAAGAATGGAAAGGAATGTGCTTGATGGCAGCTCACAAGAAATCGCGGCGCTTTCGCGGACTCGGCCCACTATCGATCGCACTGGCGCTGATCGTCGCGAGCAGCTCCGTATTCGCACAAGAAAGCAGCCGCGAGACCAACCCCCAGAACGTCACCGAACTTGACCTGATCAGGGTGGTCGGCGTGACACCTGTCACCGGCACCGACATTGATCCCGGCAAGCTGCCGTATTACGTGCAGTCGACCAACGACGACCAGATGGATCGCGCGCAAGTACTCGACCTTACCGACTTCGCCAACCGTCGTTTTGTCGGTGTAACGACGAACGGCGCGCAGAACAACCCGCTGCAGGCGGATGTCCAGTTCCGCGGGTTCACCGCGACGCCGCTGCTTGGTGGCTCCGAGGGCATGTCGGTCTACCTCGATGGGGTGCGCGTCAATGAAGTGTTTGGCGATACGGTCAATTGGGACCTGATCCCGACTGGCGCCATTGAGCGAATGAGCCTGCTTGCCGGCGCCAACCCGGTGTTCGGCCTGAACACGCTTGGGGGTGCGATCTCGATCCAGACCAAGACGGGCTTCAGCGACCCAGGTACGCGCCTCTCCTTCTACGGTGGATCATTCGGGCGCACCAACGCCACCTTCGAGACCGCCGGCAACTCCGGCCGCTGGGGCTGGTACCTGATGGGCAATCGCTTCGACGAGGACGGTTGGCGCGACCAGTCACCCTCAAACGCTCGCAACTTTTACGGCACCCTGTCCTGGCGTAGCGAAGCCGCTACGTTCGACTTGCACCTTGGCCACGCGAAAACCGACCTGGTCGGTAACGGCAGCGCGCCGGTCGAGCTGCTCGCCGAACGCTGGAGAGGCATCTTCACGGCGCCGGACAACACCAGCAACGATATGGGTCTCATCAGCGGCCAGGGAACCGTTGATATCAACGACGCCACGAAGCTCTCGTTCACCGTGTTCCACCGCAAAGTCAAAACGCTGTCGTACAACGGCGATGCCAGCGATTTCGACGAGTGCGACGACGACGATGACATCCTTTGTGACGAGGACCACGACGACGCACCGATCATCGACCAGAACGGCAATACTGTTTCCTCCGACTTCGACGCGATCAACAATATCGGCCACCGGAACCAGACGAGCGACGGTGGTACCGTGCAGCTCGCATTCAACCAGCCACTCGGCCCTTTGGAGAACCAGTTTGTGGCGGGCCTGGATTACATGAACGGCCGCCTCGACTACAACTCGGCCCTGGAAATGGCAGTCCTGCAGCCAAACCGGGTGACGTCGTCCGATTCAGGCATCCTGATTCCGGCAGGCGCACTGAGCGTCAATAGCCACACGCGCACGATCAGCCTGTACCTCACCGATACCTTGTCGATCACCGACCGCCTCGCACTGACGGTGTCGGCGCGAGGCAACCGGACACGCACCACGATCAACGATCCGACCGGTATCAATCCCGCGCTGGACGGCAAGCACCGTTTTTCGCGCGTCAATCCGGCGGCCGGACTCACCTGGCAATGGACTGACGCGGTGAACGTTTACGGCGGCTACAGCGAATCCACGCGCGCACCCACGTCGGTCGAACTAACCTGCGCGGACGAGGATGCCCCCTGCAAGCTGCCCAACCAGTTTCTGTCCGATCCGCCGTTAAGACAGGTCGTCGCCAAGAGCTGGGAAGCGGGCTTGCGCGGCAGGTTCGCCGGCGGCAACAACCTTGGCCACTGGCATGTGGGTCTGTTTCGCACTATCAACACCGATGACATCCTGTTTCAGGCCACCGGTGGAACGAAGTCCAACGAGGGCTTCTTTGCCAATGTCGGGGACACGCGTCGGCAGGGCCTCGAGGCCAGCATCGCCGGCACCGCATGGGACCGGCGTCTGCACTGGTACGCAAACTACAGTTGGCTTGATGCGACCTATCGGACCAGCTTCTTCGAGAAGAGCGCCAACCACCCTGACGCCGATGAAGATGATGAGATATTCGTGCGCAAGGGTGACCGCATTCCCAGCCTGGTGCGCAACAGCTTCAAACTTGGCGCCGATTTTTCGATTACACCGAAGTTGACCATGGGTGGCGAAATCATCGCGAACTCCGGCCAGTACCTGCGCAGTGACGAAGCCAATCTGCTCGCGCAGACCGGCGGATATGTGGTGGTGAACCTGCGAGCCAATTACGACGTGACTGCACACTTCAGTTTATTCGCACGTATCGACAATCTGTTCGACCGCCACTACGTCACGTTCGGAACACTTGGTGAACCCGACGAAATCATGCCGGAATTTGACGACCCGCGCTTCTATGGCCCGGGCGAGATTCGCGGTGTTTGGGTTGGCTTCAAGGTTTCGCTATAGCTTCGTTTCCATTGGACGGGTAACAATAATGCTTGATCAATTTGAAAATCCCGATAGGCGCTTGATGAACGGCGCGGCCAGGGGCCTTGCTCCACGCGCATTCATTTGGCGCAGTCTCTCGGAAGCGTTGGTGCTTGTCTCGTTGGTCCTGCCTGCGGCTCATGCGGAGGATGTGCAGACCAATACCGCACGGACAACATCGTCTACGACGACGCTACCCGTGGTCGTGGTGACCGCGACCCGCATTCCACAGCCCGACCTCGACGTGCCCGCCGCTGTTGGCGTCGTCACGCAAGACAAGATCGCCGATGGCGCTCCGGCATCCGCACTTTCCCAGTCACTTGCGCGGATACCCGGGATTGTCGCGCAGAATCGCCAGAGCTACGCGCAGGATTCGCAGATTTCCATTCGTGGTTTTGGTTCACGCGCCTCCTTTGGCGTGCGCGGCATCCGCCTGCTGGTGGACGGCATTCCGGTGTCCGGGCCGGACGGGCAGGGCCAGACCGATCCCTTCGACCTTGCTACCGCGGAGCATATCGAGGTGTTGCGCGGGCCGTTTTCGGCCCTGTACGGCAATGCCGCCGGGGGCGTGATCCAGATATTCACCAAGGACGGCCCGGAGCAGCCGACGGTCGGGGCTTCCACGCTATTCGGCAGCTATGGCACCCGCATCCAGCGGCTGGATGCGGGTGGCACGGTCGGCAACTTCAACTATGTCGTGGATGGCACGCATTTCGAAACCGACGGTTTTCGTCAACACAGCAAGGCCGAGCGCGACAATCTGCGCGCAAAGTTCCGCTACGACATCAGCAAGGACGCTTCGCTGACGCTGCTGCTCAACGGCGAGAACCAGCCCTTCGCCGAGGATCCTTCGAGCCTGACCAAGCAACAGGCACGGGAAGACCCAAGCTTCGCGGTGCCAGGCGTGTTCAAGTTCGGCGCGGGTGAAAGCCATCGTGACCGCCAGCTTGGCGCTGTATACGAACAGCAAATCGGCCAGAGCGATCATCTGCATGTGATGGGCTACGGTGGTTCCCGGCGCGTGGTCCAGTTCCTTCCTTTCCGCGGCGATTCCACCAATGGCGGCGGCGCGGTGGTCGACCTGAAAAACAGGTCCAGGGGCGGCGGTGTCCGCTGGGTGCACAGTTTTCCGCTCACCTCGACATCGCTCGACCTGATTACGGGTATCGAGTACGACCACCTGCGCGAGCTGCGCAAGGGCTGGGTCAATGATGCAGGCGTGGAAGGGGAGCTGCGTCGCAACGAGAGGGATTTTTCCAGTCAGGCCGGGGAATACGCCCAGCTCGAATGGAAGCCCGATCGTTGGGTCATCGTCGCTGGCCTGCGTCATTCGAACGTCAAGTTCGGAAGCGACGATCACTACATAACGCCCGAAGATCCCGACGACAGTGGCAGGCGGAATTTTTCGAGTACCAATCCGGTTGCAGGCGTGCTCTACAAAATCAATCCGCATCTGAACGTCTACGCGAATTACGGCCAGGGCTTCGAAACCCCGACGCTCTCCGAGTTCGCCTATCGGCCCGACGGTCGGGCCGGCTTTAATCAAGCCTTGCAGCCAAGCAAGAGTCGCGACTATGAGACAGGGCTAAAGGGGAGCTGGGCTGCGACAAAATTCGACTTGGCACTTTTCAACATATCGACCACAAACGATATTGTCGTTGGCGCATCCAATGACGGTCGCGACAGTTTCACCAATGCCGGAAGCACGAAGCGACACGGGCTGGAACTGAGCATTCAGCAGGCCTTTTCCGGCGGCTTCAGTGGTTACCTGGCCTATAGTTACCTGCACGCGACTTTCGATGGCGGAGCGCTCGACGGCCATCGAATGCCAGGCGTGCCGCGCCAGATGGTGTACGGCGAGTGGGACTGGCAGTACCGCCCGCTTGGATTTTCCACCTCGCTAAGCGCGCAGTGGCGTGATCGCGTTTATGTCGACAACAAAAACACGGACTTCGCCGGTAGCTACGTCGTGGTCGATTATCATCTGGCGTTCAGGCAAAACGCGGGCGGCTGGCAGGTCAGCGAGTTTGCAGGTATCAACAACCTTTTCGATCGCAACTACGTCGGTGCCGTTGTCGTCAACTCCGGCAACGGTCGCTTCTTCCAGTCCGCACCGGGCCGCAATTTCATGCTCGGCTTGAGTGCAAGTTACAAATTCTGATTTGCCCGATTACATACGATGTTCGCGGATGTCGCGACGGAGCGGGCATCCCTGCATGGAGGCTCTTTCGCGTTTGGCGTGGTTGATCTTCACGCCGCAACCTGTCGAATCGCTTGCGTCCATGGGTTCTTCGGCAGGTGTTGGAGGTTGGAGCACATCAGGTAGCTGACGATGGTCATGCGATGGTCGGTGGCGTAGTCTCTGGCGCGAGCCTTGGCCGCCTGGATGCGCCATTGATCCCTTTGTGCAGAAACATTTTCTGATGGGCCTGACCATTATTTATGCGTCTAGACAACAGAGGACCATGCCATGCCGAAATACGTGATCGAACGTGATATTCCTGGTGCCGGGAAGTTGTCGCCCCAGGAACTAAAGGCCATTTCGCAGAAGTCTTGCGGTGTACTGAGCAATATCGGGCCACAGATTCAATGGCTCCAAAGCTACGTGACCGGCGACAAGATCTATTGCGTATACATCGCTCCGGATGAGGAAATGGTTCGGAAACACGCCGAGGAAGGGGGCTTTCCTGCGAATCGTGTGTCCGAAGTTGCCTCAATCATTGATCCAACAACGGCTGAGTAGCACCATCCGGCGGCGCCGCTGACAACGGCAGCCCCCTTTTTAATGCCGACAGCCGGCGCGATCCGGGAGCGGGCAGGATCAAACGCGCCTATCTTTATTTGTGTAGCGAAGTACCGACTCCCAGTCGTATTACGATCAGGCTAACTCAAGGACCGCACACAGCGCGGCATCGATGGCTGTCGCAGGTTGCCTGAATCACTCCCATCCAGTCCAGCAGGAGAAAATCCATGTCCAGCACCTATCCGGTCGACCCCGAGTTTGCAGCGTCTGCGCGCACCAACCACGACGACTACACACACATGTATGCCGAATCCGTGAGAGATCCGCAGGCATTCTGGGCAGGTATCGCCAAGCGCCTGGACTGGACCAGACCGCCGACGAAGATCAAGAACGTCTCGTTCGATCCGAAGGACCTGCACATCCGCTGGTACGAGGACGGCGAGCTCAACGTGAGCGCGAATTGCCTCGACCGCCAGCTGGAGAAGCGCGGCGACAAGGTGGCGATCATCTTCGAGGGCGACGATCCGGCCAACTCGCGCCGGATCACCTATCGCGAGCTGCACGCCGAAGTGTGCAGGTTCTCCAACACGCTGAAGCACCTGGGCGTGGTCAAGGGCGATCGCGTGGCCATCTATCTGCCGATGATTCCCGAGGCCGCGGTCGCCATGCTGGCCTGCGCTCGGCTCGGCGCGATCCACTCGGTGGTGTTCGGCGGTTTCTCGCCCGATTCGCTGGCCGGCCGCATCGCCGACTCGCAGGCCAAGGTGGTGATCACCGCCGACGAGGGCTTGCGCGCAAGCAAGCACATTCCGCTGAAGGTCAACGTGGATGCCGCGCTGGAGCGGCCGAACACGAACAGCGTGGAAACCGTGATCGTGGTGCGTCACACCGGCGCCGCAGTGAACATGCAGTCGCCGCGCGACCGCTATTATCACACGCTGATGGAAGGCCAGTCGGCCGATTGCCCGGCCACCCCGGTCGAGGCCGAACATCCGCTGTTCGTGCTGTACACCTCCGGTTCCACCGGCAAGCCGAAAGGGGTGCAACACAGCACCGGCGGCTACCTGGTGTTCATCAGCTACACCCACGAGCAGGTGTTCGACCTGCGCGAGGACGACGTCTACTGGTGCACCGCCGACGTGGGCTGGGTCACCGGCCACAGCTACGTGGTGTACGGCCCGCTCTGCAACGGCGCCACCACGGTGATGTTCGAGGGCGTGCCCAACTATCCCGATTACAGCCGTTTCTGGCAGGTGGTCGACAAGCACCAGGTCAGCATCTTCTACACCGCGCCCACCGCGATCCGCGCGCTGATGCGCGAAGGCGAGGAGCCGGTGAAACGCACCTCCCGCGCCAGCCTGCGACTGCTCGGCTCGGTCGGCGAACCGATCAATCCGGAAGCCTGGGAGTGGTATCACCGCGTGGTCGGCGAGGAGCGCTGCCCGATCGTGGACACGTGGTGGCAGACCGAAACCGGCGGCATCATGATTTCGCCGTTGCCCGGCGCCATCGGTACCAAGCCCGGTTCGGCCACGCTGCCGTTCTTCGGCATCAAGCCGGCGATCGTCGACGCCGACGGCGCGGTGCAGGAGGGCGTCGCCGAGGGCAACCTGTTGATCACCGATTCCTGGCCCGGCCAGGTACGCACGATCTACGGC
This sequence comes from Rhodanobacter sp. UC4437_H4, assembly GCF_052978425.1. Taxonomy (NCBI): domain Bacteria; kingdom Pseudomonadati; phylum Pseudomonadota; class Gammaproteobacteria; order Lysobacterales; family Rhodanobacteraceae; genus Rhodanobacter; species Rhodanobacter sp. UC4437_H4. The sequence continues at coordinate 2,461,982 of NZ_CM129673.1, read as the reverse complement.
GACCACAAGCGTTTCATCGAAACCTATTTCAGCGCCTACCCCGGCAACTACTTCACCGGCGATGGCGCCCGTCGCGACGAGGACGGCTATTACTGGATCACCGGTCGCGTGGATGACGTGATCAACGTCTCCGGTCACCGCCTGGGCACGGCCGAGGTGGAAAGCGCCCTGGTGGCGCACCCCAAGGTCGCCGAAGCTGCGGTGGTCGGCTGCCCGCACGACATCAAGGGGCAAGGCATCTACGCCTACGTCACCCTGGTCGCCGGCGAGACCGGCAGCGACGAGCTGCGCAAGGAGCTGATCGCCTGGGTGCGCAAGGAGATCGGCCCGATTGCCACGCCGGACTACCTGCAATGGGCGCCCGGCCTGCCGAAGACCCGCTCGGGCAAGATCATGCGCCGCATCCTGCGCAAGATCGGCGAGAACCGCCCCGACCAGCTCGGCGACATCACCACGCTGGCTGACCCGGGCGTGGTACAGAACCTGGTCGACGAACGTTTGATCAAATAATCTGGATCGGATCGTCCGGCCATGGATTCGGCCATATATACGTCCATTTGATTTTGCTTGCTTATTTTTGTTGCAACGCACTATAGTCGAGACTCCCCCCTTGTTTCGGGAGCCCAGACCATGGACCAGCCACGCGCGCAGGGTTTGTACGACCCAAGGCACGAGCACGACGCCTGCGGCGTGGGCTTCGTGGCGCATATCAAGGGGCGCAAGAGTCACCAGATCATCGAACAGGGGCTGCTGATCCTGCGCAACCTCGATCATCGTGGCGCGGTTGGTGCCGACCCGCTGATGGGCGACGGCGCCGGCATCCTGATCCAGCTCCCCGACCAGCTCTACCGCGAGGAAATGGCGCTGCAGGGCATCCAGCTGCCGCCGCCGGGCGAATACGGCGTGGGCATGATCTTCCTGCCCAAGGAGCACGCCTCGCGCCGCGCGTGCGAACAGGAGCTGGAACGTACCGTGCGCGCCGAAGGCCAGGTGGTGCTGGGCTGGCGCGACGTGCGCGTGGACAGCGACATGCCGATGTCGCCCGCGGTGAAGGCGCGCGAGCCGGTGATTCGCCAGCTGTTCATCGGCCGCGGCGCGGACATCATGGTGCCCGATTCGCTGGAGCGTAAGCTCTACGTGATCCGCAAGACTTCCAGCCACGCGATCCGCGCGCTGAACCTCAAGCACGGCCGCGAATACTTCGTGCCTTCGATGTCCACCCGCACCGTGGTCTACAAGGGCCTGCTGCTGGCCGACCAGGTCGGCACCTACTATCCGGACCTCACCGACCCGCGTGCGGTGTCGGCGCTGGCGCTGGTGCACCAGCGCTTCTCCACCAATACCTTCCCGGCGTGGGAGCTGGCGCATCCGTATCGCATGGTCGCGCACAACGGCGAGATCAACACGGTCAAGGGCAACGTCAACTGGTTGAACGCGCGCACCGGCGCGATCTCCTCGCCGGTGCTCGGCGACGACCTGGCCAAGCTGTGGCCACTGATCTATCCCGGCCAGTCCGACACCGCCTCGTTCGACAACTGTCTCGAACTGCTGACGATGGCCGGCTACCCGCTGTCGCACGCGATGATGATGATGATTCCCGAGGCGTGGGAACGTCACACCCTGATGGACGACAACCGCCGCGCGTTTTACGAATACCACGCGGCCATGATGGAGCCCTGGGACGGTCCGGCCGCGATCGCGTTCACCGACGGTCGCCAGGTGGGCGCCACACTGGATCGCAATGGCCTGCGTCCGGCGCGCTACATCATCACCGACGACGACCTGGTGATCCTCGCCTCCGAGGCCGGCGTGCTCGCCGTGCCCGAGCCGCGCATCGTGAAGAAGTGGCGGCTGCAGCCCGGCCGCATGCTGCTGATCGACATGGAAGCGGGGCGCATCATCGACGACAAGGAGGTGAAGGACCAGCTGGCCAATGCGCGGCCGTACAAGCAGTGGATCGAGCACATCCGCATCCGCCTGGACGACCTGCCGGTCGGCCACGTCGAGCCGCCCGCGGGCGAGCAGCTGGTGCAACGCCAGCGCATGTTCGGCTACACGCTGGAAGACCTCAAATTCCAGCTGCTGCCGATGGCGCACGACGGCCAGGAGGCGATCGGCTCGATGGGCAACGACGCGGCGCTGGCGGTGCTGTCCGAGCAGAACAAGTCGCTGTACCAGTACTTCCGCCAGCTGTTCGCCCAGGTCACCAACCCGGCGATCGACCCGATTCGTGAGCAGCTGGTGATGTCGCTGGTTTCCTTCATCGGCCCGAAACCGAACCTGCTGGACATCAACAACGTCAATCCGCCGCTGCGGCTGGAGGTGGCCCAGCCGATCCTCGACGTCGCCGACATGGCGAAGATCCGCAAGATCGGCCGCTACTCCAAGGGCAAGTTCCGCAGCTTCGAGCTGGACATCACCTACCCGGCGGCGTGGGGCAAGCAGGGCATCGAGGCGCGGCTGGCCTCGCTGTGCGCGCAGGCGATCGACGCGATCGGCCAGGGCCACAACATCCTGATCGTGTCGGATCGCCACGCGGGCCGCGAGCGGGTGGCGATCCCGGCGCTGCTGGCGACGTCGGCGGTCCACCAGCACCTGGTCGGCCGCGGCCTGCGCACCAGCACCGGCCTGGTGGTGGAGACCGGCTCGGCGCGCGAAGTGCACCACTTCGCCCTGCTCGCCGGCTACGGCGCCGAGGCGATCCACCCGTACCTGGCGATGGAGACGCTGGCCCGCCATGCCGCCGACAGCGGCGCGATCGCCGCGGAGCAGGCGATCGCGCACTACATCAAGGCGATCGGCAAGGGGCTGCAGAAGGTGCTGTCCAAGATGGGCATCTCCACCTACATGTCCTACACCGGCGCGCAGATTTTCGAAGCGGTGGGGCTGAACAGCGAACTGGTGGAAACGTACTTCAGCGGCACCGCCAGCACGATCGAGGGCATCGGCCTGTTCGAGCTGGCCGCCGAGGCGCTGCGCCAGCACGAGGCGGCGTGGGCCGACGACGCAGGTCAGGCACTCGATGGCGGCGGCGAATACGCCTGGCGAGCCGATGGCGAAGCCCATCTGTGGACGCCCGATTCCATCGCCAAGCTGCAGCACGCCACCCGCGCCAACAGTGCGACGACCTATGCGGAATATGCGCGGCTGATCAACGACCAGACGCGCCGCCAGCTGACCTTGCGCGGGCTGTTCGAATTCCGCATCGATCCGGCGGCCGCGATCGCGCTGGACGAGGTGGAGCCGACGGCGGAGATCGTCAAGCGCTTCGCCACCGGCGCGATGTCGCTGGGTTCGATTTCCACCGAGGCGCACGCCACGCTGGCGGTGGCGATGAACCGCATCGGCGGCAAGTCCAACACCGGCGAAGGCGGCGAAGACGAGGCGCGCTACCGCGACGAGGCGCGCGGCATCGCCATCGGCGAGGGCGCAACGCTGGGCAGCATCCTCGGCGCCGATCGCATCGAGAGCGACCTCACTCTCGAACCCGGCGATTCACTGCGCTCGCGCATCAAGCAGGTGGCCTCGGGCCGCTTCGGCGTCACCGCGGCGTACCTGGTCTCGGCCGACCAGATCCAGATCAAGATCTCGCAAGGCGCCAAGCCCGGCGAGGGTGGCCAGTTGCCGGGCCACAAGGTGTCCGACTACATCGCGCAACTTCGCTTCTCGGTGCCCGGCGTGGGCCTGATCTCGCCGCCGCCGCACCACGACATCTACTCGATCGAGGATCTGGCCCAGCTGATCCACGACCTCAAGAGCTGCAACCCGCAGGCGTCGATCTCGGTGAAGCTGGTGTCCGAAGTCGGCGTGGGCACGGTCGCGGCGGGCGTGGCCAAGTGCAAGGCCGACCACGTGGTGATCGCCGGCCACGACGGTGGCACCGGCGCCTCGCCGTGGTCGTCCATCAAGCACGCCGGCACGCCGTGGGAACTGGGCCTGGCCGAGACCCAGCAGACGCTGGTGCTGAACCGACTGCGCGGGCGCATCCGGGTGCAGGCGGACGGCCAGATGAAGACCGGCCGCGACGTGGTGGTCGCCGCCCTGCTCGGCGCCGACGAGTTCGGTTTCGCCACTGCGCCGCTGGTGGTGGAAGGCTGCATCATGATGCGCAAATGCCACTTGAACACCTGTCCGGTCGGCGTGGCCACGCAGGACCCGGTGCTGCGCCGCAAGTTCGCCGGCAAGCCCGAGCACGTGGTGAACTTCTTCTTCTTCGTCGCCGAGGAAGCGCGCGCGATCATGGCGCAGCTCGGCATCCGCCGCTTCGACGAACTGGTCGGGCGCGCCGACCTGCTCGACGTGCGCCAGGGCATCGCGCACTGGAAGGCGCGCGGGCTCGACTTCAGCCGCGTGTTCCACCGCCCGGCGGTGCCTGCCGACGTGGCTTGGCGCCATGTCGACGAGCAGGACCACGGCCTCGCGCGCGCGCTCGACCACGCGCTGATCGACAAGGCGCGCGCCGCGCTGGAGCAGGGCGAGCGCTGCAGCTTCATCGTGGCGATCCGCAACACCGATCGTTCGGTCGGCGCGATGCTGTCGGGTGCGCTGGCGCGGCGGCACGGCCACGCCGGCCTGCCGGAGGACAGCATCCACGTGCAACTCGATGGCGTGGCCGGGCAGAGTTTCGGCGCGTTCCTGGCGCGCGGCATCACCTTCGACCTCGTCGGCGAGGCGAACGATTACGTGGGCAAGGGGCTGTCCGGCGGCCGCATCATCGTGCGTTCGCCGAACGATTTCCACGGCTTCGGGCCCGAACACATCATCGCCGGCAACACGGTGCTGTACGGCGCCACCGGCGGCGAGGCGTTCTTCAACGGCGTCGCCGGCGAGCGCTTCGCCGTGCGCAACTCCGGTGCCACCGCGGTGGTGGAAGGCGTCGGCGACCACGGCTGCGAATACATGACCGGCGGCACCGTGGTGGTGCTGGGCGAAACCGGGCGCAACTTCGCCGCCGGCATGTCCGGTGGCGTGGCCTATCTGTACGACCCGGACGTGCAGTTCCAGGCGCGCTGCAATCTCGCGATGGTGGCGCTCGAGCCGCTGCTCTCCACGGTCGAGCAGGAACTGCGCGTGCCGCGCGAACTCTGGCACGCGCCGGTGCGCGGAGCCCCCGGCGAGACCGACGAGGCGATCCTGCGGCGTCTGCTGGAAAGCCATTTCCGCGCCACCGGCAGCTTCCGCGCCAAGGCGATCCTGCACGACTGGATCAACGCGCGCACGCACTTCGTCAAGGTGATGCCGCACGAATACCGGCGCGCACTGGGCGAAGCCGGCCGGGCAGCGACAGCGCCCGGCACACGAGCCATCACGGCCTGAGCGGCCGGGGAGACAGCGTCATGGGCAAGGTCACCGGCTTTCTCGACTACCCGCGCGTGCCGGAACCCGGCGAGGCGCCCAACCTGCGCAAGCGCCACTGGCGCGAGTTCACCCCGCAGCTGGACGACGCCGGCGCGGCGATCCAGGCCGCGCGCTGCATGGATTGCGGCATCCCGTTCTGCCACCAGGGCTGCCCGGTCAACAACGTGATCCCGGACTTCAACGACCTGGTCTATCGGCAGGACTGGCAGCGCGCGATCGAGGTGCTGCATTCGACCAACAACTTCCCCGAGTTCACCGGCCGCATCTGCCCGGCCCCGTGCGAGGCGGCGTGCACGCTGAACATCAACAGCGATGCGGTGGGCATCAAGTCGATCGAGCACAAGATCATCGACAAGGCATGGGAGGAAGGCTGGGTGCGCCCGCAGCCACCCGCGCGGCGCACGGGCTGGAGCGTGGCCGTGGTGGGTTCCGGCCCGGCCGGCCTGGCCGCGGCACAGCAGCTCGCGCGTGCGGGCCACGCGGTCACCGTGTTCGAGAAGAACGACCGCATCGGCGGGCTCCTGCGCTACGGCATCCCCGATTTCAAGTTGCAGAAGGAGCATATCGACCGCCGTCTCGATCAGATGCGCGTCGAGGGCGTGCAGTTTCGCCCTGGCGTGTATGTCGGCAACGCCGCCGACGCGAAGGACGGGCAGCTCGCGCTGACGCCGGCGCAGTTGCAGCAGGATTTCGACGCGGTGGTGCTGGCCGGCGGCGCCGAGACCCCGCGCGACCTGCCGCTGCCGGGCCGCCAACTGGACGGCGTGCACTTCGCGATGGACTTCCTGCCGCTGCAGAACCGCGTACTGGCCGGCGACGCGCTGGCGTCGCAGATCCTTGCCACCGACAAGCAGGTGGTGGTGATCGGCGGCGGCGACACCGGCTCGGACTGCGTAGGCACTTCCAACCGCCAGGGCGCCGCGGCGATCACCCAGTTCGAACTGCTGCCGCAGCCGCCGGCGCAGGAGAACAAGCCGCTGACCTGGCCGTACTGGCCGATTCGGCTGCGCACCTCCAGTTCCCACCAGGAGGGTTGCCGGCGCGACTGGGCGGTGGCCACCAAACGTTTCAACGACGACGGCAAGGGCCGCGTGCGCAGCCTGACCGCGGTGCGGCTGCAATGGCACGAGGGCCGCATGAGCGAGGTGCCGGACAGCGAGTTCGAGATCGAGGCGGACCTGGTCCTGCTGGCGATGGGTTTCGTGTCGCCGACGCAAGCCGTGCTCGATGCCTTCGGCGTGGACAAGGACGCGCGCGGCAATGCGGCGGCGAAGGTCGACTGCGGCGCCGCCTACCGCACCAGCGTCGACAAGGTGTTCGCCGCCGGCGACATGCGCCGTGGCCAGTCGCTGGTGGTGTGGGCGATCCGGGAAGGCCGCCAGTGCGCGCAGGCGGTGGACGAGTTCCTGATGGGCACGTCGCGCCTGCCGCGTTGACACAAGCGCCGTCGCGTCGCTTGTACCGCGACGCGACGGGCCGCACCATGAGCGGGATGACCGACACGCTCCCGCCCCTTCCCGCCGCCGCTGCCGCGCAACTGGACGACCAGACGGTGCACGTCTGGCATCTCGGCTACCGCCGCGCACCCGGTCGTCTGCCGTTGTTGCGGATACTGGCCGCATATCTCGGCGTCGACGCCGACGAGCTGCAGCTCACGCAGGACGCGCATGGACGCCCGCGGCTCGATCCGCGCCACGGCACGGCACTGGATTTCAACTGGTCGCACAGCGGTGACCATGCGCTGGTGGCGATCGCCCGTGGCATCGCGCCGGGCGTCGACGTCGAGCGCCGGCGAGCCCGGCCGCGTGCGCTGGCGCTGGCCCGGCGCTTCTTCGACGCGGCAGAGACGGCGGCGCTGGCGGCGTTGCCCGTGGGCGCGCGCGACGACGCATTCCTGACGCTGTGGACGGCCAAGGAAGCGCTGCTCAAGGCGCATGGACGCGGCATCGGCTACGGACTGCAGCGGCTGCGCGTGGCGGCGCCGCCGCAACCATTGCAGCTGCTGCGCTTCGACGGCGAAGATGTCGGCGCCTGGCAACTGCAGCGGCTCGACCTCGCGCCGGAACTGGTCGCCGCGCTGGCCTGGCGCGGGTCGCCGCGCAAGGTGCGCGCGGCGACGCTGCTTGCCGACATCGAATGATCGGCGCACTGTCACCCGTCGGCATGGCGTGCTGCCGGGCCAGCCAGCCGATTCTTCCCGCCCCGGAGTGGTTTCCGCGATGACCCTGCTCAGCGTCAACCTCAACAAGATCGCCGTCCTGCGCAACTCGCGCGGCGGCCGCAGCCCCGACATCTGCCATGCCGCGCAGACCTGCATCGAGGCCGGTTGCGGCGGCATCACCGTGCATCCGCGCCCGGACCAGCGCCATGTGCGGCCCGATGACGTCCGTGCGCTGGCCGCGATGCTGCGCGGGCGGGTCGAGTACAACATCGAGGGCAACCCGTTCGCGGGTCCGCGCGGCGATTACCCCGGCCTGATCGAACTCGCGCGCCTGGTCCGCCCGACCCAGGTAACCCTGGTGCCGGACAGCGACGGCCAGATCACCTCGGACCATGGCTTCAACCTGCGCCAGGACACCACCCGCCTGAGGCCGCTGGTTGACGAGCTGAATGCGTTGGGCTGCCGGGTCAGCCTGTTCGTCGATGCGGGCAGCGGCGATTTCGAGCTGGCCGCGGCCATCGGCGTACAGCGCATCGAGATCTACACCGGCCCGTATGCAGAGGCCTTCGCCGATGGCGACCCTGCGGCGGCGCTGGCGGCATGTGCCGACACCGCCCGCCGCGCCCAGCAGGCCGGCCTGGCGGTCAACGCCGGACATGATCTCAGCCAGGCCAACCTCGGCACCTTCAAGGCCGCGATCCCCGGCCTCGCCGAGGTCTCGATCGGCCACGCCCTGATCGGCGAGGCCCTGTACGAAGGACTGGCCACCACCGTGCGCCACTACCTGCAGATCCTGCGCTGAGCAGTGGCGGACGTGCCAGGCAAGCGCTTCCCGCAAGCGACCCGTCGCTCAAGCGGGCACCTCCCGGGGTACGGCGCGGTGCCGAGCTCTGAAAACAAAAGCCCCGCCGAAGCGGGGCTCTTGCCTGGATCGTTTTGCGCCGAGCTCAGCGTGCTTCGTTGAAGCCGATCTTCACCAGGTTGTAGCTCTTGGCGTCGGCCAGCACCCGCGCCACATACTCGTAGGCCACGTGGTCATCGGCGGCGATCTGGATCTCCGGCTGGTTCGGCAGCGACTGCTGGCCGATCACCGCCAGCTGCGCCTTCAGGCCCAGCTCGTCGACCGGCGTGCCATTCCAGTAGAACGCGCCACTCTGATCGATCTTCAGATTGATCGGGCTGGGCGGATTGGAGGGCGGGATCACATCCTTGTTCGGCTGCGGCAGATCGACCTCGATCTTGTGCGCCAGGATCGGCGCCGTGATCATGAAGATGATCAGCAGCACGAGCAACACGTCGACCAACGGCGTGACGTTGATCTCCGCCATCGCACCGCCGCTGCTTTTGGTTGAAATCGCCATCTCGAATTATCCCTTCGGTGCGTCGGTGGTCATGAAGGCGACATGCACCATGCCCGAACCCTTCGCATCGCTGATGATCTTCTTCACCACCATGAACTGCACTTCGCGATCGGCACGGATCTGCAGCTGGGGCTGCGGCGTGAGCTGCGCTTCCACCAGCAGCTTGGCGCGCAGTTCCGCATCGGTCACCGGCTGATCGTTGAGGTACAGACTGCCATCGACCTTGATCGCCAGGTCGATCGGCGGCGTCTTCGGATCAGGCGTCTTGGCATTCGGGTTGGCGATGGGCAAATCGATCGTGACCGAGTGCGACATCAGGGGAGCCGTGATCATGAAGATGATCAGCAGCACCAACATCACGTCGACCAGCGGCGTGACGTTGATCTCCGACATCGGGCCCGTGGAATCACCACCTAGGCTTACGGCCATGGGTCAATCCCTCACTTCGTGCTTTCGATGCGCGAACCGGTTGCAAAGAAGTCATGCAGGTCGTTCGCGAACTCGTCGAAGCGGGCGTAGACCACGCGGTTCGAGCGGTTGAAGAAGTTGTACGCGAACAGCGCCGGGATGGCCGCGAACAGACCGAAGGCGGTCATGATCAGCGCCTCACCCACCGGACCGGCCACCGCGTTCATCGAGGCGTTGCCGGTGGCGGCGATGCCGATCAGGGCGTGGTAGATGCCCCACACGGTACCGAGCAGACCGACGAACGGCGCGGCCGAGCCCACCGTGGCGAGCAGGGTCATGCCGCCTTCCAGACGCATGCTCTCGCGAGCCACGGCCTGGCGCAGGGCGCGGTCGATGAACTCCGAGCGGCTCAGCGATTCCGCCAGGCGACCGGCGGTGCCGGTAGTGCTCTGCTGGTGGTGCGCCATCGCCGAAGCGGCTTCCAGCGCGATCTTGGAGAACGGCTCGCTCTTGGGCTGCGCTTCCAGCTCACGGATGGCGTCCTGGGTCGAGCCATTGCCCCAGAAACCGTCGATGACCTTGTCCGCCCGTGCCTTCACGGTGGCATTGCGAATGCCGTTGGCGATGATGAAGTACCAGGACAGGAACGACATCGCGACCAGGGTCACGAAGACCACCCAGCCGAGCCAGTCGAAGTTCTGCATCAGGTTCTCGAAGCCCATCTGTTTCATGGCTTCGGCGTTGGTGTTGCCGGTTGCAGCAGGAGTCTGAAGGAACATAACGCTACCCTAGAAAAGTCAAGCGTGAACTGTGACCGTAATCGATTGTCGCCCGATTACGGCGGGTTGAAGTGGTTATCTCTAGCCACTGAGATTGAAGTTGATGGGGACACGAGCATAGCCCTCCACTTTCTTGCCGGCCTTCACCTCTGGATTGAACTTCCAGTGGCGCATGACCCAGTCCTTGGCCGCCCGATCCAGCTCGCGATAGCCGCTGGATTTTTCCACCTCGACGGACTTTGGCGATCCGTCCAGGCCAACCAGGATCAGCAAGGTCACCGTACCCTCGTGGCGCTGACGGGCAGCCATCGGCGGATACGGCGGACTCGGACGGGTGCCGTAGCTCAGGTCCGAACCGGCCGCGATATCCGGTGGCGGCGCCGGCGGCGCGGGTGGCGCCGGTGGCGGCGCCTGCACGGCATTGGCGGAAACCTCGGTCACCGGCGGCGGTGGGGTCGGCGGCGGCGGGGTCGGCGGCGGATTGACCTGCTGGATGATCTTCGGCGGCGGCTGCTTCGGCGGCTCCGGCGGCGGCGGCGGCGGTGGCGGCGGCGGCGGCGGCGGCTCGATGAAGCTGACCTGGACGATCTTTTCCTTTTCCTTGTGGTTCTGATTGGGCGGCGCCATCGGCGCCACGATCAGCAGGAAGGCAAATGCGTGCAGCCCGATGGCCACTGCCAATGCCCAGGTCCGCTTCCAACTAAAACGCCCGGTTTCTTCGTTACTAGAGGCCATCTGTCACTATCTGGAAGCTGATCAATCGGGGGATCGCATCGCCGCAGTGACCTGTCGGGAGCCGTCTGGTTGGACCTGACGGAACCCGCCACGGGTTTGCTGAAACAATGCGCAGTGAAAGGTTTTCAACGTTACAACACGCCATGGCTTTTGTATAGCGCTGGCGGGGCGTGAAATGGACGTCCACCTTCGCCAGCGCCATACCGGATGGCTACTTGCCTGCAGCTCCCAGTTTCTTGAGCAATTCGTTGGCCCGGTCAGCGCTTTCCGGTTCCTGCGCGGCCTTCTTCAATGCGGCGACGCGCGCAGCCTTGTTGTTCAGGCCCCGCTCGCACTCGGCCAGCACCAGGTAGGCGTTGCCCATGTGCTTCACGCCCTTGCTGATGGCCTGGCTGACCATCGTCTTGGCCTTGGCGTAATGGTTGCCGGTCAATTCGATGTTGGCGATCTGCAGCGCGGGCTCGCCGTCGTTGGCCAGCGGCAGAGCCTTCTGGAACGCCTGCGTGGCCGCCGGGATGTCGCCGGCCACGTAGTCGGCCTTGCCCAGCAGCACGTAGTTCTCCGCACTGGGCCGCATGATCTGCTTGCTCATGCCTTCCTTGATGACGGCGATCGCCTTGTCCGCCATCGGCTTGGGTTCGTCGCTGGACAGCGCCTGGTTGTAGTACAGCGAAGCCAGCAGCACGTAGTCCGCTTCGTTGCCGAGCAGGCCCTTGGCACGGGCATCTTCCATGACCTTGATCGCCTCGGGGTATTTCCCCGCCTGCTGGAGCGCCTGGATGGCGGCCTCGACGACCTTCGGGTCATCCGGATGCGCGGCGAGGTTGTCCTGCGCCATCTGCACCAGCTGGTCGTTCTGCCCGCTGGCGGCATAGCTTGCCATCAGGATCTGGTCCCACTGCGGCTCGGGCTTGTCGGTCAGCGATTTGGCCTTCTTTACGGCCGCGATGGCTTCCGGGTACTTCTCCAGACGATACAGGTCGTTGCTTTCGACGGCATACGATTCGGCAGTTTCCTTCTTGCCCTCGGCACGCCACTTCTTGAGGGTGTCCAGCGAGGCCTGGTACTGCCCGTCTGCTTGCTGCGCGACAGCCATCATGTACTGCATGGCGAAGTAGTCGTCGTTTGGCAGCACGCCGTTGTCCAGGGCGCGTTGCAGCAGGCCGATCGCGGCCTTGAAGTCCTGCGCGTTGTACTTGAGCACGGCCAGCCCGCGCAGCGCCATGGCTTGGGCGTACTTGCTCTTGCTGTCGTCGAGCAGCTTCTGCAGGGTCGCCTCGGCGGTGGCGGCATCGCCCTTGTTGAGGGCATCGAAACCTTCCTGCAGCTGCTTCTGGTCCTGCGTCTTGGTGAGGTCGAGCTTCGGCGCGGTGCGCGTACTGTCGGGGTACTCGCTCGTCTGCTTGGACTTGTCGTCGTGCTGCTTCCGGGCCCATGCCGGGCTGGCGAGCAGACCAAGCAGCAAGGCCGCGGTGGCCAGCAGAGTGAAGCTTCGAAGCTGTTTCATGGGGTTCCTCATCGCAAGGCCGGTACGTGTCGACGCAAACAGGCGGGTCTTGCAGCGTAACCCTATCCGGGCCCGGATAACAAGTTGCGCTGCGGCATAAAAGATCTTTTCAGATCAACAGGTTAGACACAAACAAAGTGTCGCCGAAGGCCGCGCCCCCAGCCTTGCTCAGCGGCGGTCGGCGATCACCGGCTGCCGGCGCCTGCCACGTCACGGCAGGCGCCGGTGGTGCCTCGTCAGATATCCAGGTTGGCAACCTTGAGCGCGTTGGCCTCGATGAAATCACGCCGCGGCTCGACCGCCTCGCCCATCAACATGGAGAACATCTGGTCGGCGACGATCGCATCCTCGATGCCGACCTGCAGCATGCGGCGGGTTTCCGGGTTGACCGTGGTATCCCACAGCTGCTCCGGGTTCATTTCGCCCAGGCCCTTGAAGCGCTGGATGCTGCGCCCCTTCTTGGCCTCCTCCAGCAACCAGTTGCGGGCGTCGACGAAGCGGAGGATGCCGCGCGAAGCATTGCCCCGGCGCACCACTGCATCGGGCTGGACCAGGCCGGCGATCTGCTGGCTGATCGCCAGGATCGGACGGAACTCGGCGCTGCCGAAAAACGGCTGCGGCAGGAACCAGGTGTGGCTGAGCCCATGCTGCTCGCGGATCACCTCGATGGCCGCCGGCTGCGCCGCGCCGGCGGCGTCGGCGTGTGCCGGTCGCAGGCGCAACGTGTAATGCGGCTTGCCCAGCCCGCTCGCGCTGAGCTTGAGCGTCACGGCGTCCAGCCAACCCTGCATGGCCTCGGCATCGGCCCACAGCGCCGGCACCAGCGGCGGATGCTCCAGCATCGCGGTGAGCACCGCGGGGTCGAAACGATGTGCCAGTCGGGCGATCTGGTCCAGCGCGCTCTGGTAGCCGCGCAGCAGCTTTTCCAGCGCCTCGCCGGTGATGGGCGGCGCCTCGGGGCTGTACTCCAGCGCAGCGTTGTCCACCGCGCTGGAGATCAGGTAGTCGTTCAGCGCAGTGTCGTCCTTGATGTACAGCTCCTGCTTGCCCTGCTTCACCTTGTACAGCGGCGGCAGGCCGATGTAGATGTGGCCGCGCTCGATCAGCTCGGGCATCTGGCGGTAGAAGAAGGTCAGCAGCAGGGTGCGGATGTGCGAGCCGTCGACGTCGGCATCGGTCATCAGGATGATGCGGTGATAGCGCAGCTTGTCGGGGTTGTACTCGTCCTTGCCGATGCCGGTACCGAGCGCGGTGATCAGGGTGCCTACCTCGGCCGAGGCGAGCATGCGGTCGAAGCGCGCCTTCTCGACGTTGAGGATCTTGCCTTTGAGCGGCAGCACCGCCTGGGTCCTGCGATTGCGGCCCTGCTTGGCCGAACCGCCGGCGGAGTCTCCCTCGACCAGGAACAGTTCGCACAGCGCCGGATCCTTCTCCTGGCAGTCGGCCAGCTTGCCGGGCAGGCCGGCGATGTCCAGCGCGCCCTTGCGCCGGGTCATCTCGCGCGCCTTGCGGGCGGCTTCGCGGGCACGGGCGGCGTCGACCACCTTGGAGGCGATCGCCTTGGCTTCGTTCGGGTGCTCCAGCAGGAATTCGCCGAGCTTCTCGTTGACGACCTGCTCCACCACCGTCTTGACCTCGGAGGAGACCAGCTTGTCCTTGGTCTGCGAGGAGAACTTCGGGTCGGGCACCTTGACCGACAGTACCGCGATCATGCCCTCGCGCATGTCGTCGCCGGACAGGGCGACCTTGGCGTTCTTGGCCAGGCCTTCCTTCTCGATGTAGTTCTGCAGCGAGCGGGTCAGCGCGGCGCGGAAGCCGGTGAGGTGGGTGCCGCCGTCGCGCTGCGGGATGTTGTTGGTGAAGCAGAACATCGTCTCGTTGTACGAGTCGGTCCACTGCATCGCCACCTCCACCACGATGCCGTCCTGCTCCGCGGTCAGGCTGATCACGTTCGGGTGCAGCGGGGTCTTCATCTGGGACAGGTGCTGCACGAAGGAGCGGATGCCGCCCTCGTACGCAAACGTGTCCGAGCGCCCTTCCCCGCGCTCGTCTTTCAGCTCGATGGTGACGCCGGAGTTGAGGAAGGCCAGCTCGCGCAGGCGCTTGGCGAGGATCTCGTAGTGGAAGTCGATGTTGCTGGTGAAGGTGGCCGGGCTGGGCAGAAAACGAACGGCAGTGCCGCGCTTGTCCGACGGGCCGACCTCCTTCAGCGGGAACAGCGGCTCGCCGAGCGAGTATTCCTGCAGGTATTCATGGCCGTCGCGGTGGATGGTCAGCCACAGGTGATCGCTGAGCGCGTTCACCACAGAAACGCCCACGCCGTGCAGGCCGCCGGAGACCTTGTAGGAGTTGGCGTCGAACTTGCCGCCGGCATGCAGCACCGTCATCACCACCTCGGCGGTGGAGCGGTGCTCCTCCGGGTGCATGTCGACCGGGATGCCACGACCGTTGTCGGCGACGCTGACCGAACCATCCTCGTGGATCATGACCACGACCCTGTCGCAGTAGCCGGCCAGGGCTTCGTCGATCGAGTTGTCGACGACCTCGAACACCATGTGGTGCAGGCCGGTGCCGTCATCGGTATCGCCGATGTACATGCCGGGGCGCTTGCGCACCGCCTCGAGGCCCTTGAGTACCTTGATGTTGCTCGAATCGTAGTGGGATTCGTTGAGGGGTTCGTTCATGCGGAGGTCGTTTCCTGGCGCCAGCGACCCGGCCCGACGCGGCGCCGTGATCGGCCGGGCAAGGGTTATGCAACCTGCGAAAGGTGCAACCCTTCGATTATAGCAGGCGCGCTATCTGGCCTTGTTCCACGTGGAACACGCGTGCGGAGGTCGCCTGCAATGCCGGCGGCAATTCGGTGCCGGTCAGCAGCACCTGGGCGTGGACGTCCTGCAGTTCGGCCACCACAGCCGCCTGGTGCGACTGGTCCAGCTCGGAGGCAAGGTCGTCCAGGCACACCACCGGCCAGTCGCCATGTTCCTGTGCATACAGGGTAGCTTGCGCCAATACGCAGGCCAGCGCAGCGAGCTTCTCCTGGCCGCGCGACAGGTGCTCGCGCAGCGGGGCCCGTTCGAAAGAAAGCGTCCAATCGGCGCGGTGTGGACCCAGGCTGGTGTGCCCCCGCGCCTGATCCCGGCCGCGCTGCGTCGCCAATTGATCGGCAAGCGGCAGCTCGTCCGACCAGCCACGGCGGTAGCGCAGTTCCATCGCGCCCAACTCCGGCAGCAAGGCCGCCATGCTGACTTCGAGGCAAGGTCGCAAGCGGTCCAGGTAAGCGCGGCGCTGCAGGTCGACGCGTTCTGCGGCCTGCGAAAGCTCCCGTTCCCACGGTTCGCACAGGTCATCCGACGGCGTCACTCCCGCGCGCAGCAAGCTGTTGCGCTGTTTCAGCGCGCGCTGGCAGCGACGCCACAGCGCCAGGAAATCCTGTTCCACGTGGAACACGCCCCAATCGAGATAGCGCCGACGCTCCTCGGCTGGGCCGGCGATCAGCGCATGTGAGCCAGGCTCGAAGCAGACCACCGCGCAGGCCTGCACCAGCTCGCCGATCGACGCGGCCTCGCCGTTGATACGCGCCTCCCAGCGCGCGCCCGAGCGCCCCAGCCCCAAGCGTTCGATATCAGACTCATCGCGGTGGCGCACCTCGGCAAACAAGGCCAGTTGCGCCATGCCCCGCTGCACCAGCGCCTCGCGCGCGCCGGAACGAAACGAGCGTGCGTGCGAAAGCAGAAAAGCGGCCTCCAGCACGCTGGTCTTGCCGGCACCGTTGTCGCCGATGAACACGTTGATTGCCGGGTCCAGCGCCAGGCTGACATCGGTCAGGCAGCGCAAGCCGCAGATACGCAACTGTTCCAGCCTCATGCGGACCGACACCCCAGACGACAACGCCGGGGCTCCCTGCGGAGACCCCGGCGCTGCTGGTGACGACGCCTGATCGCAACGACCACGAGAGCCGCGTCAGAGCCGCAGCGGCATGATCACATGGCGCGCCTGCTCGTTGTCGTGCTCCTGCACCAGGCAACTGGACTGCGCATCGCGCAGGCTCAAGCGCGCCTTGTCGCCGCGCAGGGCCGCGAGGGCATCGAGCAGGTAACCCACGTTGAAGCCCACCGCCAGGTCGGAGACATGGGTGTCGGCCTCGACCTCCTCCACGGCTTCTTCCTGCTCCGGGTTGTGCGCCACGATGCGCAGCTTGCCCGGTGACAGCTCCAGCCGCACGCCGCGATACTTCTCGTTCGACAGGATCGCCGCGCGCTGCAGCGCCCCGCGGAGTACCTCGCGGTCCAGCGTGGCGGTCTTGTCCGCACCCAGCGGAATCACCGCCTCGTAATCCGGGAAACGACCGTCGATCAGCTTCGACGTAAAGGTGACATTGCCCCGGCGCACGCGCAGATGGTTGCGGCCGAACTCCAGCTCCACCTCGCCGTCACCGCCTTCCAGCAGGCCGATCAGCTCGTTGACGCCCTTGCGCGGGATGATGATCTGGCGGCGGGTGCTCACCGAGCTCTGCAGCTCGGTCTGCTTCATTGCCAGGCGATGGCCGTCGGTGGCCACGCAGCGCAGGCTGTGTTCCTGCAGGTCCAGCAGCATGCCGTTGAGGTAGTAGCGCACGTCCTGGTTGGCCATGGCGAACGCCGTGCGCTCCATCAGGTCGCGCAGCACCTCCTCCGGCAGGTTGACCTTCTCGACCACCTCGATCTGATCCACCGTGGGAAACTCGCTGGCCGGCAGCGTGGTCAGGGTGAACCGGCTGCGTCCGGCGTGCAGTGCCACGCGGTCACCGTTCAACTTCAGCTCGATATGGGCGCCGTCGGGCAATGCGCGCACGATGTCGAACAGCTTTCGGGCCGGGATGGTGATCTCGCCGTCTGCGAGCTTCTCCGCCTCGGTGACCGCGATCATCTCGACTTCCAGGTCGGTACCGGTAAGCGAGACCTGACCGTCCGCCACCTTGAACAGCAAGTTGGCCAGTACCGGCAGCGTCTGGCGCCGTTCGACCACACCCACTACCTGTTGCAGCGGCTTGAGCAGAGCTTCACGTTGGATGCTGAATTGCATGGTGGGCTTCCCTTTACCTGCTGTTCTTTCTTTTGAAAAGAAGTGTAGTGGCTGTTGTTGTACTTGTGGAGAACCGGTTTTTGTCGGCTTTTGTCCGCAAAATCAACTTGTTACGATCTATTTGCCGTGTGCAGTGCGGGCCGGCCAGGCAGTGCATGACTTGTGGATAACCTGGCAGGTCCATTCATCCACCCATTATCCACAGCTTGGCCCCAACTTGCCCCGCATTCTCGCGCATTCCCGGCGCGCAGGCCCGCCCACGCGCGCGTCAACCGGTGAGCGTGCGGATCAACTGTTCCCAGTCCTGGCGCATGCGCACGTCGGTTTCGAGGAACTTGCGGATCGTCTTGCAGGCGTGCATCACCGTGGTGTGGTCACGCCCGCCGAACGCCTCGCCGATCTCGGGCAGGCTGTGCTCGGTCAGTTCCTTGGACAAGGTCATCGCGATCTGCCGCGGCCGCGCCAGCGAGCGCACGCGCCGCTTGGAGAGCAGGTCCTGCAGGCGCACGTTGAAGTATTCGGCGGTGATCTTCTGGATGTTGGCGATGGTGACCGCCTGGGCGTGCGTGGCCAGCAGGTCGCGCAGGGTCTCCTCGGCAAAATCGGTGGTGATCGGCCGCCCGTAGAAGTTGGCACGCGCCGCCAGCGTGTTGAGCGCGCCTTCCAGGTCGCGCACGTTGGAGCGGATGCGCTTGGCCAGCAGCATCGCCACGCTCTCGTCCATGGCCACGCTCTTGTCGTGTGCCTTGGACAGCAAGATTGCCGCGCGCGTCTCGAAATCCGGCGGTTCGATCGCCACGCTCAGGCCCCAGCCCAGGCGCGACTTCAGGCGCGGCTCCAGCTTGTCCACTTCCTTGGGATAACGGTCGCAGGTGAGGATGATCTGCTGCTTGGACTCGAACAACGCGTTGAAGGTGTGGAAGAATTCCTCCTGCGTGGTGTCCTTGCCCGCGAAGAACTGGATGTCGTCGATCAGCAGCGCGTCGACCGAACGGAAGCGGCGCTTGAACTCGTCCATGCTCTTGGCGCGCAAGGCCTCGATCATCGAGCCGACGAACTGCTCCGAGTTCAGGCACATCACCTTGCAACCCGGGTTGCGCTCCAGCATCAGGTTGCCGGCGGCGTGCATCAGGTGGGTCTTGCCCAGGCCGGTGCCGCCATACAGCAGCAGCGGGTTGTACGCGCGCCCCGGGTTGGTGGCCACCTGCATCGCGGCGGCCTTGCCGAGCTGGTTGGACTTGCCCTCGACGAAGGTTTCGAAGGTGTAATGCGGGTCGAGATTGTGGTGGAACGCCTGCGTCGCCGCCGCAGGGGCGGGCCGGGTGGGCGTGGCTGCCGCCGATTTGGCCGGCTCCGCCCGACGTACACTGGAACCCACCTCCAGCCGCACCGGCATGGCGCGGCCAGCCAGCTGCCCCAGTACCTGCTCGATTTGCGCCAGGTAGCGCTGGCGCACCGTGTCCAGCGTGTAGGAATTGGGGGCGAACAGCTGCAAGCCGTCGGCATCGTCACGCGCCTGCAGCGGCATCAGCCAGGTGTGCAGGTCTTCGGCGCTCAGATCGCCTTCCAGACGCTCAAGGCAGCGCCGCCACAGATCACTCATGAATTCGATCAACCACGACTTGGGGCGCTTGCGCGCAGGGTGATGGGCTAGTCTAGCAGCAGCCCCCGCGGTGCCGGACCGGCGCCGTCGCCGCGTCGCGCAAGGCGCGAGCTGGCGCGATTTGACAGCCGCGGCCCCGACCGGACATACTCTCCAACCTTTTACTCACATTCCCTTCGGAGCAACCCATGAAGCGGACCTTCCAGCCCAGCAAGCTCAAGCGCGCCCGTACCCACGGTTTTCGCGCACGCATGGCCACCGCCGACGGCCGCAAGGTGATCAACGCCCGTCGCGCCAAGGGCCGCAAGCGCCTGATCCCGTAATCGGGCGCGGCGTGATGTCCAGCGCCGGTCTGCCGCGCGAGGCGCGGCTGCGTCGGCCCGGTGAATTCGCCGCCTTGCGAAACAGCAGCGGACGCGCAGGCGGCCGCTGTTTTCATTTGCGCTATCGCGACAACGAGCTGGGCGGCGCGCGGCTGGGCCTGGCCATTTCCAAGCGGGTGTCCAAGCGCGCAGTGGAGCGCAACCGGATCAAGCGTCTGGTGCGCGAGTCGTTCCGGCGCGTGCGCCACCGCCTTCCCGCGATCGACCTGATGGTGATGGCGCGCGAACAGGCCGCCGGCGTGCCCGGGCCGGAGTTGCTGGGCGAGCTGGAAGCCCTGTGGCAAAAGCTGCCGGCCCGCGCGGCTGACCCGGCCGAACCATTGAAGCGAATCGACGGTCCCCCCACAATCGAGCGCTGACCTTTTTCCAAGCTTCCGCGGCGAGACCCTCGAGTCGTGGCGTTACCCGGATCTGCTACGCGATGAATCAAACGCGCAACTTCCTCCTGTTTGCCCTGCTGGCCGTGGCCTATTTGCTGTTCATGGCCTGGGAAAACGACCACGCACCCAAGCCGGCGCCGACCCCTGCAGCCACCGCCAGCCAGGCCGTCCCGACGTCGGCGGACGGCAGCGTTCCCGCCGCGATGGCGGTCGCGTCGAGCGCCGCGCCTTCGAGCACGGCGGCAACCGTCGCTACCCATGAGCCATCGGCACCCGCGAGCGCGCAGCTGATCACGGTCGACACCGACGTCCTGCACCTCACGATCGACACCCGCGGCGGCAGCCTGGTGCACGCCGAACTGCTGGCCTACCCGCAGCAGGCGCCGACCCACAAGAACCCCACCCCGCCGCCCGTCGTGCTGCTGGACAACAGCCCCACGCATTACTTCGTGGCGCAGAACGGCCTGGTCAGCAGCAGCGACACCGCGCCGGCCGACCAGCCCAACCATCTGGCGCTGTTCCACAGCGAGAAGACCAGCTACACCCTGGCGCCGGGCCAGGACGAACTCCAGGTCGCGCTGACCTGGCGCGACGCCGCCGGCCTGGCGGTCACCAAGACCTACACCTTCAAACGCGGCAGCTACGTGGTGGGCCTGAGCCAGCGCATCGACAACGGCGGCAACACGCCGTGGCAGGGCAACGCCTACCAGCAACTGCAGCGGATCGCGCCGCCCAAACCGTCCAGCTGGTTCAGCCATTACACCGATCCCGAGCAGCGCAGCTTCATCGGTGCGGCCTGGTACACCGGCGAGAAGTTCGAGAAGCTCGGCTTCAAGGATTTCGGCGAGAAGAAAGACGCGCTCGACAGCGAGATCAAGGGCGGCTGGGCGGCGATGCTGCGCCTGTACTTCGTCACCGCGTGGATTCCGCCGGCCAGCCAGACCAACCACTACGTCACCCAGACCATCGATCCGGACAGCGCCCACCCGCGCTACCTGATCCGCACGATGAGCCCGACGCTGAACGTGGCCGCCGGGCAGAGCCTGACCACCGAAGCGCGGTTGTACGTGGGCCCGAACCGGCAGGGCACGCTCGATGCGATCGCTCCCGGGCTCGACCTCACCATCGACTACGGCATGTTCAAGGCCATCGCCGTGCCGATGCACTGGATCCTGTCGCAGTTCCACGCGATCACCAGGAACTGGGGCGTGGCGATCATCCTGCTGGTGCTGCTGATCAAGGGCCTGACCTGGAAGCTCACCGCGATGCAGTACCGCTCCAGCGCGCGCATGCGCAAGCTGACGCCGCGGCTGCAGGCGCTGAAGGAGCGTTACGGCGACGACCGCCAGAAGATGCAGCAAGCCACCATGGAGCTGTACAAGAAGGAGAAGGTCAACCCGATGGGCGGCTGCCTGCCGGTGCTGATCACGCTGCCGGTGTTCTACGGCCTGTTCTTCGTGCTCGAGTACAGCCTGGAGCTGCGCCACGCGCCGTTCCTGTGGATTCCCGACCTCAGCGCGCCCGATCCGTGGTACATCCTGCCGATCATCTACGCCATCGTGATGCTCGGCACGCAGTGGCTGAACCCCGTCGCCGCGGGCATGGACCCGACCCAGGCGAAGATGATGAAGGTGATGCCGTTGCTGTTCACCGTGATGTTCGCCTTCTTCCCCGCCGGCCTGTGCCTGTACTACGCGGTCAACGGCCTGGTCGGGCTGGGCCAGCAGTGGTGGGTGACCCACCACATCGATCGCGAAGGCGAACCCAAGGCCAAGGCGGCCTGACCCATCGCCGAATGGACGACACACAGCCGCGACGGTTGCCCCGCCGCGGCTGTTTCGTTTCTGGTTGCTGACGTCGCGGACCCTTCGACTCCGCCGCTGCGCGGCTACGCTCAGGGAGATCGTCTTTACTCCCCAAACCGTTCGTCCTGAGCGTAGTCGCGCAGCGGCGGAGTCGAAGGACATCGCACCCCCCGTTCAAACCCGAAACCGCCCTGTAAAGTTCGTCCCATGACCACCGAGGCCACCGAGACCACCGACACCATCGCCGCCATCGCCAGCGCCCCCGGCGCGGCCGGCGTCGGCGTGTTGCGCGTCTCCGGTCCCGCCGCGCCAGCCATCGCGCAAACCCTGCTCGGCCGCGCACCGCAACCTCGCCATGCCCACTTCGCCGCGCTTCGCGATGGCGCCGGCGAACTGATCGACCGCGGATTGCTGCTCTACTTTCCCGCCCCCGCCTCCTACACCGGCGAACCTGTGCTGGAGCTGCAGGGCCATGGCAGCGCCGTGCTGCTGGACGCATTGCTGCGCCGCTGCTGCGAACTTGGCGCGCGACTGGCGCGCCCAGGCGAGTTCACCGAACGCGCATTCCTCAACGGCAAGCTCGACCTGGCCCAGGCCGAAGCCGTCGCCGACCTGATCGCTGCCCGCTCGCAGGCCGGTGCGCGGGCCGCGCTGCAATCGATGGAAGGCGTGTTCTCGCGCAAGGTCGGCGCGCTGCTGCAAGCGCTGATCGCGCTGCGCGTGCACATCGAGGCGGCGATTGATTTCCCCGAAGAGGAAATCGACTTCCTCGCCGACCCCGCCATCACCGCGCAACTCGCCAAGCTGCGCCGCGAACTGGCCGACCTGCTGCGTGAAGCGCAACGCGGCGTGCGCCTCAACGACGGACTCAAGGTGGCCATCATCGGCCGCCCCAACGCCGGCAAATCCAGCCTGCTCAACGCGCTGGCCGGCAGCGACCGTGCCATCGTCACCCCGATCGCCGGCACCACCCGCGACGTGCTGCGCGAAAGCCTGAGCCTCGACGGCATCGTGCTGGAACTGGCCGACACCGCCGGCCTGCGCGATACGGAAGACGAAGTCGAACGCGAAGGCGTGCGCCGCGCCCACGGCGAACTGCAACGCGCCGACGTTGCCCTGCTGGTCACCGCCGCCGCGCACGCCGGCGCCGACCTCGCCTTCTTCGCCGCGTTGCCGTCCCAGGTAGAGCGCATCGTGCTGGTCAACAAGATCGACCGCGACGGCCTCGCCGCGCATGACGAATGGCGCGAAAGCGTCTACTGGCTATGGGCCTCTGCCAGAACCGGCGACGGCCTCGATCTCCTGCGCGACCACCTCAAGCACGTCGCCGGCGCCGGCAGCGGCGAAGGCGCCTTCAGCGCCAGACGCCGCCACGTGCTCGCCCTCCAGTCCGTGCGTGACCATCTCGATCGCACCGCCGCCATCCTTGCCACCACCCGCGCCGGCGAACTCGCTGCCGAGGAATTGCGCCAGGCCCAGCACGCGCTGGGCGAAATCACCGGCCACTACAGCAGCGACGACCTGCTCGGCGCGATCTTCAGTTCGTTCTGCATCGGCAAATAGCCCGTCGGCGCCGCTACGCGAGGAACCTGTCCAGCTCGCGCCCGGTGGGCATGCCGCCCTGCGCGCCCAGCTTCGTCACCGACAGCGCGGCGGCCGCGCAGGCCTTGCGTACCGCTGCGGCCAGGCCTTCTTTCAGGAACACCGCCAGCGTCGCGTTGAAGGTGTCTCCGGCGCCGGTGCTGTCGACCACGTCGACCTTGAAGCCGGGCTGGTGCAGCGGTTCGCCCTGTTCGCGATACCAGGCGCCTTCGCCGCCGCGGGTGAGCACGACCGGGCATGGGGCGCGCTGCATCAGCGCCTTGAAGTCTTCGGTGGGATCGGCGCCGAGCAGGATCGCCAGCTCGTGCTGGTTCGGGGTGACGTAGCGGGCGAGTTTGAGCCAGTCGGTGGGCAGTTTTTGCGCGGGGGCAGGATTGAGGATCACCGGCACCCCGAGGCGGTGGCCCAGGCGCACGGTGGCTTCGACGGTTTCCAGCGGGATTTCCATCTGCACCAGCACGGCGTCGGCCCGTTCGAGCAGCGAACGCGCGGCTTCGACGTGGGCGGGCGTGACGCGAGTGTTGGCGGCGGGCACCACGATGATCTGGTTCTCGCCGCCGGCGACGGTGATCGAGGCGGTGCCGCTGGCGCTGTCGTCGAGGCGCGCGACGTGGGTCAGGTCGACGTGTTCGGCGGCGAGGCCGGCGTGCAGCTGGTCGCCGAAGGCGTCGCGGCCGAGCGCGCCGACCAGGGCTACCTCGGCGCCCAGCCGCGCGGCAGCAACCGCCTGGTTGGCGCCCTTGCCGCCGGGCACGGTGAGGAAGCGTTCGCCGAGGATGGTCTCGCCGGGGCCGACGAAGCGCGGCGCCTGGGTGACCAGGTCCATGTTGATGCTGCCGACGACGACGATGCGGCTCATGCGTGCTCCACGGCGGACGGGCTTTCAGGATGAATCCGAAAGCTTACCCGTTGGCGCGACGAGTTGGGTGCGACCGCGACCCCGTAGGAGCCCGCTCGCGGGCGATGCTCTTAATGCTTTTGCGATTCCCGATTCCCGGCCAAAAAGGCATCGCCCGCAAGCGGGCTCCTACGGGAGGAGGGGTTCAGGGCGAGGGCGCGCGACCGAGGCCGCTGGCGTCGCCGGGCAGCAGGGCCGGGGCGGGGCCGGCCACAGCCAGCAGGGATTGGGCGTAGCTGTCTTCCATGCTGATGGTGGAGACCTCGTCCCAGCTGAAGAACGAGACCTCGCGCATCCACTCCGCGTCCGGGCTGAGTTCCTGCATGTAGAAGCCGTCGTCCTCGACGCTGACCAGCCGGCCGATGTAGCAGACCTCGGACTCGTCCTCGCTGTCCACGTGCACGCCGATCACCGGTGCCTGGGCGCCGGCGGCCTGGACCACCTCGCGGATGCTGTCCAGCGGGAAGCCGCGCGGCATCCGCGGCAGGATGTGCTTGAGCGCCAGCGCCTTCTCGAAGAAGGCATGGTGCTTGTCGGGTGCTTCGAGCTCGGAGATGTCGCGGTGCCGCATCACGTACATGCCGTCGTAGGTGATGCCGTCGCCGACCACCCAGAGCAGGAAGAACTCCCGCCCCACCCCGCCCACGTAACCGCAGAAGCTGCCGTGTTCGAGGTCTTCACGCCACAACCGGATCAGCGTCTGTTTCTGTTGCGCCTCGCGCAACTGGGCGCGCTGGCCGGTGTTTTTCAGTTCGATAACGTTGTTCACGATGTCCATTTTAGCAGATCGGGGTGATCTGCCGGCTTTACAGGATGTAGCGGCTGAGATCCTCGTCACGAACCAGGTTGGCGAGGGAGTTGTCTACATTTTTGGCGTCGATCTGGTATTTTTCGCCGGATTTATCCGCAGCTTCGAAGGAGATTTTTTCCAGCAGACGCTCCATCACGGTGTGCAGCCGGCGGGCGCCGATGTTCTCGGTGCGCTCGTTCACCTGGAACGCCACCTCGGCCAGGCGGTCGATGCCGGAGTCGGCGAACTCGATGGTGACGCCCTCGGTGCCGAGCAGGGCCACGTACTGCTTGGTCAGCGCGTTGTTCGGCTCGCGCAGGATCCGCTTGAAGTCGTCCACGCTGAGCGCGGAGAGCTCGACCCGGATCGGCAGTCGGCCCTGCAGCTCGGGGATCAGGTCCGAGGGCTTGGCCAGCGAGAACGCGCCGGAGGCGATGAACAGCATGTGGTCGGTCTTGATCGGGCCGTACTTGGTCGAGACGGTGGAGCCTTCCACCAGCGGCAGCAGGTCGCGCTGGACGCCCTCGCGGCTGACCCCGGCGTGGCCGTGGTCGCTGCGCTGGGCCACCTTGTCGATCTCGTCGATGAAGACGATGCCGTTCTGCTCGGCGTTCTCCATCGCCTGGGCGCGGATCTCCTCGTCGTTGAGCAGCTTGCCGGCCTCCTCGTCGATCAGCAGCGGGCGGGCCGCCTTGATCGCGAGCTTGCGGGTCTGGGTCTTGGCGCCGCCCAGGTTCTGGAACATCTGGCGCAGTTGCGCGCCCATCTCCTCCATGCCCGGTGGCGACATGATCTCCACGCCCACGTTCATGGCGAAATCCAGCTCGATCTCGCGCTCGTCCAGCGCGCCCTCGCGCAGCTGCTTGCGCAGCTTCTGGCGGGTGTCGCTGTCGATGGCGGGAGCGGCCGGTGCGTCGTGGCTCCAGTCGGTCGGCGGGGACTGCCGGCGCGGCAGCAGCGCATCGAGGATGCGATCCTCGGCGCGGTCCTCGGCCTGTGAACGCACGCGCTTGATCGCCTGCTCGCGGGTCAGCTTGTAGGCACCGTCGGCCAGGTCGCGGATGATCGACTCGACGTCCTTGCCGACGTAGCCCACCTCGGTGAACTTGGTCGCCTCGACCTTCACGAACGGCGCGTTCGCCAGCGTCGCCAGCCGCCGCGCGATCTCGGTCTTGCCCACGCCGGTGGGCCCGATCATCAGGATGTTTTTCGGGGTGATCTCGTTGCGCATCTCCACCGGCAACTGCATGCGTCGCCAGCGGCTGCGCAGCGCCACCGCCACCGCACGCTTGGCGTCGTGCTGGCCGATGATGTAGCGGTCGAGTTCGTTGACGATTTCGCGGGGGGTGAGTTCGGACATGGGCTGGCTTCGCAGGGAATAGGGAATGGGGAATAGGGAATGGGAAGAGCGTGGGCTTGCGGGAATGTCGGGCTTGTCTATTCCCTATTCCCTATTCCCCATTCCCAGCTCCTCGATCGACACGTTGTGGTTCGTGTAGATGCAGATGTCGCCGGCGATCTTCAGCGCCTTCTCGACGATGGTGCGGGCGTCCAGGTCGGTGTTTTCCAGCAGGGCCATCGCGGCGGACTGGGCGAACGGGCCGCCAGAGCCGATCGCGATCAGCCCGTGCTCGGGTTCCACCACGTCGCCGTTGCCGGAGATCAGCAGCGAGGTTTCCTTGTCGGCTACCGCCAGCATCGCCTCCAGTCGGCCGAAGCGGCGGTCGGTGCGCCATTCCTTGGCCATTTCCACCGCGGCGCGGGTGAGGTTGTTGTTGTGCTTCTCGAGCTTCTGCTCGAACAGTTCGAACAGGGTGAAGGCGTCGGCAGTGGCGCCGGCGAAACCGGCCACCACCTCGCCCGTCTTGCCGAGCCGGCGCACCTTGCGCGCGTTGCCCTTCATCACCGTGTTGCCCAGCGTGACCTGGCCGTCGCTGCCGATCACGACGCGGCCGTCGCGGCGCACGCAGACGATGGTGGTGGCGTGAAACGATTCCATGGGTGCTCCGCAAGAGGATGTCTGAGCGGATGAGATGGGGCCGTGGGCGGCGGGCTTCAATGCGCGGGCCAGGAGTGAGTGAAGAGGAGTGAGAAGTGAGAGAAAGCCGGGCTCGTGGTCTGCTCTCTCTCATTCCTCACTCCTCTCCACTCACTCCTCGCTTTTCGCCCCTCGCTTCACCCGTGCTCGCGGATGCGCGGCGTCGTAGACCTTGGCCAGGTGCTGGAAATCGAGGTGGGTGTAGATCTGGGTAGTGGCGATGTCGGCGTGGCCGAGCAGCTCCTGCACAGCGCGCAGGTCGCCGGAGGATTCCAGCATGTGGCTGGCGAAGGTGTGCCTGAGCAGATGCGGATGGATGTGTTTCGGGATGCCCTGCTGCAGCGCGAGGGTGTTCATGCGCAACTGGATCGTGCGTGGATGGATCGGCGCGCCGCCGCGGCCGCGGAATACCGGGCCGTCCGGCGGCATGCCCTGCTCGGCGCCGAGCGCACGAAGCGCGGCCACGGCGTGGCGGCCGACCGGCACGATGCGCGTCTTGCTGCCCTTGCCCAGCACGCGCACCTCGCCGTCGTCGAGCTTGAGGTCGAGCCAGCGCAGGCCGCACAGCTCGGACAGGCGCAGGCCGCTGGAGTAGAACAGCTCCAGCATCGCGCGGTCGCGCACGGCGAGCTTGCCGCCGCTGTCGGTCTCCACCAGCGCGGTGGCCTCGTCCACGTCGAGCACCTGCGGCAGCTTGCGGCGCACCTTGGGGCCGCGCACGCCGAGCAGCGGATCGTGGCTCAGCGTGCCCTCGCGACCGAGCTGGCGGAACAGGCTGCGGCAGGAAGAGAGCAGGCGCTGCAGGCTCTTCGGCGCCAGCCCCGCGCGATGTTCGCCGGCGATGAACGCGCGCATGCGCGCGCCGTCGAGTGCTTCGAAGGTGCCTACCTGACCTGCCGCCATGAAGCGCAGCAGCTTGTCCAGGTCGCGCCGATAGCCGGCGACGGTGTGCGGCGAGGCGTGGCGTTCGCCGGCGAGGCGGGCCAGCCAGGCATCGACCTGGCCGGCCGGGGTCATGGCCGGCTCAGGAGACATCCCGCGACCGCGCCAGCGCGGCGGTGATGGTGGCGGAGATCATCCTCAGGAACAGCGTGCCCATGCCCGGCTGGAAGCGGTTCGGGTCGGCGCTGCCGATGGCCAGCATGCCGGCGTCGCCCAGCGGGATCAACGCCACCGACTGCAGTCCGGTCGCGTGCTCGCCGAACAGCCGCGCCAGCTTGTCGGCCGACAGGCGGCCGGAGCTGGGCTCGCCCTTGTGCAGGAAATCGGCGAACTCGGGCAGCGCCGCCGCGCCGCCGGCGATCTGCTGCAGCCAGTCGGCGCGCGGCAGCTTGGGTTCGGCCCCGAACAGCAGCAGGCTCACGCGCTCGGTGTGGAAATCCGCGCTGAGCCGTGCGATCACCGTGCGTGCAGTGACCTCCATCGTGCTGGCGCGCAGCAGCGCCACGGTCAGGCCGTGCACGCGCTCCATCAGCTTCTCGTTCTCGGCGGCGATCTCGACCAGTTCGGCCAGCCGCCGCTCCAGCTCGGCGTTCTTGTCGCGCAAGCTCTGCATCTGGTAGACCGCCAGCGAGGCCACCGCGCCGCCGCTCTCGCGCGGCGGCATGGTCAGCTTGGCGGCAAGCTCGGGGTACTCGCTGAGGAATTCCGGGTGCCGCTTCAGGTAGGCGGCGACCACGCGGGCCTGGGTGGCGTCGTCGAGCAGGGTAGCGGTCATGCGCGGAGATCCTGGAGCGGGGCGGGCGGGGCTTGCCTGCCGCAGTGTGCGATGGACGCGCGCGGGCTTCAACCGGCCGGCGGCGGTTCGACGCGGGGAAGCGCCCATTCGCCCTCGAAAACGAAGGCCGCCGGGCCGGTCATCCAGAGCGCATGGCCGGCGCCGGCCCAGTCGATGCGCAGGCTGCCGCCGGGCAGCGCCACCGCGACGCGCTCATCCACTTCGCCGCGCCGGTGCAGCACCGCCATCGCGGCGCAGGCCCCGGTGCCGCAGGCGCGGGTCCAGCCGGCGCCGCGCTCGTGCACGCGCAGGCGCAGGTGGCTGCGGTCCAGCCGCTGCACGAAGCCGGCGTTGGCGCCTTCGGCGAAGCGCGGATGCCGGGTCAGCAGCGGGCCGAGCCGTTCCAGCGCCGGATCGGCCAGGTCATCGACGGTCACTACCGCATGCGGATTGCCCATCGAGACGGCGCCGATGTCCAGCGTGTCGCCGCCGACCTCGATCGGGTAATGCGCGGCCGTCGCCGCGGCCGCGAACGGAATCCGCGCCGGTTCGAAGATCGGCTCGCCCATGTCTACGGTGACCTGGTCGGGTGCGAGCACGCGCACCGTCACCGGGCCGGACGGACTCTCGATGCGCACCGCCTGGTCCAGCGCCAGCGCGCCGGCACGATGCAACCACGCCGCCACGCAGCGCACGCCGTTGCCGCACTGGCCTGACGGCGAGCCGTCGGTGTTCCAGATGCCGTAGTAGAACGCGCACGACGGATCGCGCGCCGGCTCCACGCTGAGCAGCTGGTCGAAGCCCACGCCGGTGTGGCGATCACCCAGCGCGCGGATCTGCACCGCGTCGAGCGCGAACGCCTGCCGCCGGCAGTCCAGCACGACGAAGTCGTTGCCGCTGCCGTGCATCTTGGAAAAGCGCAGTGGCGCCGGCGCCATCTCAGTGCTCGCCGGAAGCATCCGCGGCCACGCTGGCCGGCATCGCCGGTGCCGGTGCGCTGGTGGCCGGTGTCGGCGGCGGCGCGGTTCGTGCCGGCGGCAGCACCAGCGGTCCCTTGTTGCCGCAGCCGGCAAGCAGGGCGACGACGAGGGCGAGCGGCAGCAACAACAGGGATCGGCGCATGGCGGGGTTCCTCAGCAAGTGGCCAGTATAGCGAGGCACCCGCGGTGCGCCGGCTATCATGGGGCGGCGGCGCGTGCCGCGCGACGACGAGGGTGGATGCGATGGACTGGAGCGCCTTGCTGCGCATGCCGATGACGGTGCTGCTGGTGCTGGCCGCGGTGTTCGCGCTGGTCACCCTCGCGCAGTTGGTGATGCTGCGCCGGCACCTGCAGGCGCGTCGTCGCGCAGCGGCCAGCTGGCGGGCGCTGCTGTGCGTGGCGGCGTTTGCGCTCACCCTGTTGCTGGCCGGCACCGGCGCCGCGCTGCGTGGCTACCACCTGCTGGGCGAGGAGGCGTCGGTGGTCGAGATCGACGCGCGCATCCTGTCGCCGCAGCGCTGGGCGCTCAACCTGACCTGGCCCGACGGCAGCACGCGCGAGGTCGAACTGGCCGGCGATGCCTGGCGCGTCGAGGCGGTCGTGCTGAAGTGGAAGCTGCCCGCGCTGCTGGCCGGCGTGCCACCGCTGTACCGGCTCGATCGGCTCTCCGGCCGCTACGACGATCCCGCGCAGGAAATGACCGCGCCGCGCACGGTGATCAGTTTCGAGCCGGCCGGTGCGTTCGACCTGGTCAAGCTGGGCAAGACGCACCCTGCGTGGCTGCCGGAACTCGACACGGTCTACGGCAGCGGCGCGTTTCTGCCGCTGGTCGACGGCGGCCACTACACGGTGAACCTGATGCGCACCGGCGCGCTGGTGGCGCGGGCGGACGACGCCACCGAGCAGCGCATCCGCCACCCGCTGGGCGGCTGACGCGCGACGCGATCAATCCAGCGCCTGCTCGTAGCGCCAGGCGTCGGTGCCGTCCTCGTAGTAACGCCGATACGCGCCGAAACGGCGGAAGCCAGCGCGCTCGTACAGGCGGATCGCCGCGGCGTTGTCCGGACGCACCTCCAGCCGCAGCCGGTCGCAACCGCGCCGTCGCGCGGCGGCCGCGGCCGCCTGCAGCAGCGCCGCGCCGATGCCCAGGCCGCGCGATTCGGGTCGCGTCGCCAGCGAATACACGCGCGCCACCCGGCTGCGCTTGCGGAAAAACAGCACCGCGCTGCCGAAGAAATCGTGGCGGCCGCCGCTGGCTACCAGCACTTGCGCCGAATCGCTGTCCAGGTGGCGGCGGTATTGCGCCCGGCTCAGGCGGTCGCCGTCGAACGCGTTTTGTTCCAGCGTCACCAGGTCGTCGAGATCGGAAAGATCCGCGCGGCGCACGCGCGCCGGTGCGGTGACGGGCAAAGACGGCATCGAGGGTGGTATCCGTGGCATCAGGCAGGGCAATCCCGCGGACTCTAGCAGGCGCTGCACAGGCTGGCGC
Source organism: Rhodanobacter sp. UC4437_H4 (assembly GCF_052978425.1). Lineage (NCBI taxonomy): Bacteria > Pseudomonadati > Pseudomonadota > Gammaproteobacteria > Lysobacterales > Rhodanobacteraceae > Rhodanobacter > Rhodanobacter sp. UC4437_H4. Next base: position 2,430,927 of record NZ_CM129673.1, on the reverse strand, counting down.
GGGCGGGCATTTACGTCTCCTTCAGTGCCATCCCTTGTGTCGTCGCGGCGCTGTGCCAGACTGCGCACTTTGCGCCGCCGCCCGCCCCGGGCGCGACCGGCCGCGCATGCCACTTGGGATCGAGAGGTGTCATGGCCCGCCTGGTCGTCGTTGTCGAGAAAGCCTCCGACTGGAGCTCGTATTACCCCTCCGTTGATGTGATGAGCGCAATGGATTATCTGCGCACGCCGGTCGGTGCCGACGACGAACGCACCCACGTGATCAACCTGTGCCGCAGCTACAAGTACCTGGGCACCGGCTACTACGTGTCGTTGCTGGCCGAGGCGCGCGGGCACAAGGTGATGCCGTCGGTGCGCACGGTGAACGACCTGCGCCGGCGCTCGCTGTACGGCCTGGACATCGACGACCTCAACCAGAAGCTCACCCACTTCCTGCCTGCCGGCGGGCGTGACACCACCGACTTCGGCATCCTGGTCTACTTCGGCGAGACCGCCTACCCGGCGCTGCAGGACCTGGCCCGGCAGGTGTTCGAGATGTTCCCCTGCCCGCTGCTGCGCATCGAGTTCGAGCGCGACCGCGTGTGGCAGGTCAGCTCGATCAAGCCGGTCGGCCTGCATTCGCTGGACGACGCGCAGGAGGACGCCTTCGCCGAGGAACTGGACCGCTTCTCGCGCAAGCTGTGGCGCAAGCCGCGCGCGCGCAAGCAGTTCCGCTACGACCTGGCCATGCTGGTCGACCCGGCCGAGCAGATGCCGCCGTCGAACAAGCGCGCGCTGAAGGCATTCATCGGCGCCGGCAAGGAGCTCGGCATCGAGGTCGACCCGATCGGCAAGAACGACTACCAGCGGCTGGCCGAGTACGACGGCCTGTTCATCCGCGAAACCACCGCCAGCGACAACCACACCTACCGCTTCGCCCACCGCGCCGAGAAGGAAGGCATGGTGGTGGTCGACGACCCCAGCTCGATCCTGCGTTGCACCAACAAGATCTACCTCAACGACCTGATGGTCTCGCGCAAACTGGCGGTGCCGCGCACGGAGATCCTCTATCGCGACGACAGCAAGGGCATGAAGGAAGTCGTCGAGCGGCTCGGTTTCCCGCTGGTGCTGAAGATCCCGGACGGCTCGTTCTCGCGCGGCGTGGTCAAGGTCGAGGACGAGCAAGAGCTGGCGCACGCGGCCAGTGGCCTGTTCCAGCACAGCGCATTGCTGCTGGCGCAGGAATACGTCTACACCGAGTTCGACTGGCGCATCGGCGTGTTCAACCGCGAGGCGATCTACGCCTGCAAGTACTACATGTCGCGCGGCCACTGGCAGATCTACAACCACGGCGCCACCGGCACGGCAAAGTCCGGCGGGTTCGAGACCATCGCGTTGAAGGACGCCCCGGTGGCCGTGGTCAAGCTGGCGCTGAAGGCGACCCAGCCGGTCGGCGACGGACTCTACGGCGTCGACCTCAAGCAGGTCGGCAACCGCCCGGTGGTGATCGAGGTGAACGACAACCCCTCGATCGACGCCGGCGTGGAAGATGCCTATCTCGGCGACGAACTGTACCTGCGCGTGATGCGCGAATTCCTGCGCCGGATGGAACGCAAGCGCCAGGGCGGCGCCGTCTGAGCCATCAGCGCCAGGCCGCGCCGTGAACGGTGTGGACGACACGCAGACGCCGCCGCGCCAGCCAGCGGCGCGGCAGCCCCGGTTCCAGCGCCAGCAGCACCAGCAAGGGCGCGACCAGCAGCCAGAACGCGGGCGTCCAGCCCAGGAGCGCGGTGTGCGCCGGCACCAGGGTGCTCAGCAGCAAGGCGCCACCTCCGAGCAGCCAGGTGCTGGCGGCGGCAAACAGGCGTGGATGATGCGGTGAAAGCGGGCTCGACGTGCGCATGGGGCATCTCCCGTGAAAGTGCCGCCAGCGTGCCTGCCGCTCATCTCACCGCCTGCGACCATGCACGCTGAGGGGTGGCTTGTAGACTGGCAGCCAGTACTCCTCAGGGAACCCCCATGCAGCCCGCCCAGTTCGCCGTGTTCGGTCACCCGATCAGCCACAGCCTGTCGCCGGCGATCCACCAGGCGTTCGCGCAGCAGTGCGGCATCGAGCTGGCATACCGCGCGATCGACGTGCCGCCGGCCGACTTCGCCGATGCGGTGCGGCGCTTCTTCGCCGATGGCGGCCGCGGCGCCAATGTCACCTTGCCGCACAAGGCGGCCGCGTTCGCGCTGGCCGACCAGCACAGCGTGGCAGCCACGCGGGCCGGCACGGCCAACGTGCTGACCCGGCTGGAGGACGGCCGTCTGGCGGCGCACAACACCGACGGCGACGGCATGGTGCGCGATCTGGCCGAACGCCACGAGATCGACCTGCGCGGCCATGACACCTTGCTGCTCGGTGCCGGCGGCGCAGCGCGCGGGGTGGCCTGGCCGCTGCTCGATGCCGGCGTGCGATCGCTGACCATCGTCAATCGTTCGCCGGCGGCGGCCGACGCGCTGGCCGACGCCATTGGCGAGCCGGCGCGGGTGCGTACCCGCTACTGGGACGACCTGGCCACCATCGGCAGTTTCGACCTGATCGTCAACGCCACCTCGGCCGGCGTGCTCGGCGCGGCGCTGCAACTGCCGTTTGCCCTGCTCGGCAGCCGCGCAGTGTGCTACGACCTGTCCTACGGCCAGGCCGCCGCCGGTTTCCTCGGCTGGGCCCGCGCGGCCGGCGCGCGCTACGCCTGCGACGGCCTGGGCATGCTGGTGGAAACCGCGGCCGACGCCTTCGCGTTGTGGCACGGCCAGCGACCGGACACCGAGCCGGTGTACCAGACTTTGCGCCGGCAAACGGCCTGAGCGCACCGGTCGCCGCCGCGCCACACGACTGAAACAATGCGCGGGCAGGATGGCGCGACCCGCCGGGAGCGCGCCGATGACGACGACTCCAGCGCGCGGCCATCGTTTGCGCAGCAGGTGTCATGTCCCGCTTTCTTTCCACCGTATCGCACCGATACGCGCTTGCCGTCGTCTTGCTGCTGGTGTTGGGCGGAGCCGCTGCGACCTTCCGGCGGGGCCCGGTGGCGGCACCTTCGCCCGCTGGAACGACCGCTGTCGAAGCGGCCGGGACACCGCTCGACGATGCGCAGAGCGGCCGCGCCATCCTGCTCGGGCTGGCGCGCGACGCCATGCGCGACGGCCGCCTGATCGCGCCGGCCGGCAGCAACGCGTTCGAGTTCTACCTCAGCGTACTGCAGCTGGAGCCGCACGACCGCACCGCGCACGAGGCGTTGCGGGACTCCTTCGGCCGCGCCTCGGAGGAGATCGAGCGCACCATCAACCGCAACGAACTGGAGGAGGCGCGCCGCGAGATCGATCTGCTGCGCGAATTCGACAGCAACAACTTCACGCTGTCCCTGCTCGGCGGCAAACTGTCCGCCGCGCGCAACATCCTGACCCGGCAGCACGAGGCCGAAGCCGAGCGCATCCGCCAGGTGAACGCCATGCGCGGCGCGGCGAAGTGAGGCCGGCTCAGCGCAGCAGCGGCCCGGCCTTCCGCAGTAGCGCTTCGACCAGTTCCGCCTGCATGAAGGTATAGCGGTCGGGAATGTCCAGGCAGACGATCTTCTTGCCCTTGAGCCGGGCGCGATGGCGTGCCTGCAGGCGTCGGCGATGGCTGCTCTCCATCACCACGATCAAGTCGGCCCAATCCAGCTGGTCCGTGCTCAGCCCCACCTCGGCATCGTCGGCGAGGCCGGCCGAATCCACCTCGAGGTTCGGCCAGGTGCCGAACACCTGCTCGGCGGTCGGGCTGCGCAAGCGGTTGCGGCTGCACAGGAACAGCACGCGACGGAGGGCCATCAGGCCTCCGCCAGATAGACGTCCTTCAGCCGCACATAGTGATTGGCCGAATAGTGCAGCTGCTCGATCTCGCGTTCGCCCAGCACGCGCACGCATTTCGCCGGGTTGCCCAGCCACAGCTCGCCCTCGCCGACCACCTTGCCCGGCGGGATCAGCGCGCCGGCGCCGACGAAGCCGTGGCGCATCACCACCGCGCCGTCGAGCACGCTGGCGTGCATGCCGATCAGGCAGTGGTCGCCGATCGTGCAGGCGTGCACCACCGCGGCGTGGCCGATGGTGACGCCCTCGCCGATCAGGCACGGGAAGCCCGGGCCGTACGGGCCGGCGTGGGCCACGTGCACGATGGCGCCGTCCTGGATGCTGGTTTTGGCGCCGACGCGGATGGCGTTGACGTCGCCGCGCAGTACCGTGCCGGGCCAGATCGAGACGTCGTCACCGAGCACTACGTCGCCGATCACCGTAGCGGCGGGGTCGACGTAGACGCGTTGGCCGAGCGTGGGCGCGATGCCCTTGAAGCTGCGCAGGGAATTCATCGGCGCATTCTAGCGGCGCGCGGTGCCTCGTCACGCGGCCGCGCTTGATTTCGCCCGGCGCGATCGCCACGCTGGCGGCTCAAAGGAGACCGCATGAGCCCCGACAATCCGCTGCTGGCCGACGACATCCTGCCGGCGTTTTCGCAGATTCGCCCCGAGCACGTCCAACCGGCGATCGACGCGATCCTGGCCGACTACCGCGCCGCCATCGACGCGCTGGTCGCCCCCGGCGCGCCCCGCGACTTCAACCACGTGATGCTGACCCAGGAACGGCTGGAGCAGCGCCTGGCGCGGGCCTGGGCACCGGTGTCGCACCTGCAGGCGGTCGCTGACAGCGAAGCGCTGCGCGCGGTCTACGGCCCGGCCGAGGAAAAACTCACCGAGCACGCGATCGAGCTGGGCCAGAACCGCGCGCTGTACGCGGCGGTGCAGACGCTGGCCGATGCGGCGGATTTCGCCGCCTTGCCGCGGCCGGAGCGCGCGCTGGTCGAACATGCCCTGCGCGACTTCAGGCTGTCCGGCGTGGCGCTGGCCGAGCCGGCGCGTTCGCGCTTCCGCGAGATCGGGGTGGAGCTGTCGCGGCTCTCCACCGAGTTCTCCCATGCCGTGCTCGATGCCAGCGAGGCATGGCACGAACACGTCACCGACGAGCGCGACCTCGCCGGCATCCCTGCCTCCGGCCTCGCCGTGCTGCGCCAGTATGCGCAGGATCAGGATCTGGACGGCTACCTGGTCACGCTCAAGCAGCCCAGCGTGCAGGCCGTGCTGAACTACGCCGACCACCGCGGCCTGCGCGAGCGGGTGTACTGGGCCTACCAGACCCGCGCTTCGGACCAGGGTCCGGATGCGGGCAAGTTCGACAACAGCGAGCGCATCGAGAAGATCATGGCCCTGCGCCACGAAGCTGCGCGCCTGCTCGGCTTCGCCAATGCGGCGGAGGAGTCGCTGGCCACCAAGATGGCCGCCTCGCCGGCCGAGGTGCTGGAGTTCCTGCACGACCTGGCCGCCCGCGCCAAGCCCGTCGCGCAGCGCGAACTGGCCACCCTTCGCGAGTTCGCCCGCGCCGAACTGAAGCTCGACACGCTCGAACCGTGGGATGTCGCCTACGCGTCGGAGAAACTGCGCCAGCGCGAGTACGCACTGGACGAGGAGCAGCTCAAGCCGTACTTCCCGCTGCCGGCGGTGATCGACGGCCTGTTCGGCCTCGCCGGAAAACTCTACGGCATCACTCTCGCCGCCCGCGACGACGTCGACGTGTGGCACCCGCAGGTGCGCTACTACGACGTGCGCGATGCCGCCGGCAAGGTGTTCGCCGGCGCCTACGTCGATCTCTACGCGCGCAACGGCAAGCGCGGCGGCGCCTGGATGGACGTCTGCCGCGCCCGCTTCGACGACGGCGGCCAGGAGCAACGGCCGGTGGCCTTCCTCACCTGCAACTTCGCCCCGCCCACCGAGGGCCGGCCGGCCCTGCTCACCCACGACGACGTGCTGACCCTGTTCCACGAGTTCGGCCACGGCCTGCACCATTTGCTCACCGGCATCGCGCTGCCCTCGATCGGCGGCATCGACGGCGTGGAATGGGACGCGGTGGAACTGCCCAGCCAGTTCATGGAGAACTTCGGCTGGAATCGCCAGGCGCTGGACCTGTTCGCGCGCCACTGGCAGACCGGCGAGCGGCTGCCGGACGAGCTGTTCGAGCGCATGCTGGCCGCGCGGCATTTCCACGCCGGCCTGTTCCTGGTGCGCCAGCTGGAGTTCGCGTTGTTCGATTTTCTGCTGCACCTGGAGTACGAGCCGTCCCGCGGCGCCCGCGCGCTGGCGGTGCTGGAGCAGGTGCGCAAGCAGGTGGCGGTGCTGCATCCGCCGGCATGGCAGCGCTTTCCGCACGGCTTCAGCCACATCTTCGCCGGCGGCTACGCGGCCGGTTACTACAGCTACCTGTGGGCCGAACTGCTCAGCGCCGACGCGTTCGGTGCGTTCGAGGAGCAGGCGGGGGAAAGCGGCAGCGTGATCGACCGCGCCACCGGCGAGCGCTTCCGCCGCGAGTTCCTCGCCGTCGGCGCCAGCCGCCCGGCGCTGGAGAGCTTCATCGCCTTCCGCGGCCGCAAACCCGAGCCGGAGGCGCTGCTGCGCAGCTACGGTTTGGCGTGAAGGGCCGGGAATGGGGAATAGGGAATAGGGAATCGCAAAAGCGGTCGGTCGCGAAGCGTTGCCGCTCTTCCTATTCCCTATTCCCCATTCCCTATTCCCCGCCCCCAAGGCAAAAAAAAGCCCGCCGAAGCGGGCTTTCCTTCAGGAGCTGAGTCTGTGCGACTCAGGCAGCCTGGACTTCCTCGGCCTGCAGGCCCTTCTGGCCCTTGGTGACGATGAACGTGACGCGCTGACCTTCCTGCAGGGACTTGAAGCCCGTGCCCTGGATCGCGCGGAAATGCACGAACAGGTCATCACCGCTTTCCGGCGTGATGAAGCCAAAACCCTTGGCGTCGTTGAACCACTTGACTGTACCGCTCTGACGATCCGACATGTAACGTTACCTTTGAAGCATGGATGATTTGCGGCTCGGAGCGATTGCACTTGACCGCAAGATGGGCAAGTGAACCGGGTGCTCCGGACGGCTTGCCCGCGCAGCATACACTGGAAATCGCGATTTCGGTGGCTTTCCCGCACCGAAGTATTGCGATCGGCGCGAACCGTTCAGCCGGCCCGCCGGGCCGATCGGGGCAATCCTTTACAATATCCCGATGAAAATCGCCTCCTGGAACGTCAACTCGCTGAAGGTGCGCCTGCCGCATCTGGGCCAGTGGCTGGCCGACGCACAGCCGGACATCGTGGCGCTGCAGGAAACCAAGCTGGAGGACGCGAAGTTCCCGGTCGACGAGCTGGCCGCTGCCGGCTACCGGGCCGTGTATTCGGGCCAGAAGACCTACAACGGCGTGGCGATCCTGGCTCGTGAAGCGCCGGTCGACGTGATTACCGACATCCCCGGCCTGGACGACCCGCAGCGGCGCATCCTCGCCGCGACCATCGGCCCGCTGCGCGTGATCGACCTGTACGTGGTCAACGGCAAGGCGGTCGGCGACGAGAAATACGCCTACAAGCTGGACTGGATGGCCAGGGTGCGCGAGTTCCTGGCGCGCGAGCACGAGCGCCACCCGAACCTGGTGGTGCTGGGCGATTTCAACATCTGCCCCGACGATCGCGACGTCTACGACCCGGTGGCCTGGGGCGAGGACATCCTGTGCTCGCCGCCCGAGCGCGAGGCACTCAAGGCGATCACCGACCTGGGCCTGCACGACAGCTTCCGGCTGTTCGAGTCCGCGCCCGGGCACTACAGCTGGTGGGATTACCGGCAGGCGGCGTTTCGCCGCAACATGGGCCTGCGCATCGACCTGATCCTGATCGGCGACGCCCTGAAACCGGCCGCCAGGGCGGCGGGGATCGACCGGGAACCGCGGCGCTGGGAGCGCCCGTCCGACCATACCCCGGTAACGCTGGAACTGGACATCTGACCGAAATGACTGCAAAGAACGAATGGCCCAGCTCGCTGGACGACCACGAACTGGACGAACTGGACCGCTACCTGCGCGCGCATACCGGCGAGGGCGACCTGCTGCTCGATGGCGTGCACGGCCTGCTCTCGGCGCTGGCCGTCGGCCCGCTGCTGGTGCTGCCCGAGGAATGGCTGCGCGAGGTGCTGCACGAGCCGTTCGAGGACGAGGACGAAGGCAATCGCGTGCTGGCCCTGCTGGCCAAGCTCAACGATTCGATCAGCGCCGAGCTCGACGTGGATGCCTACGAGCCGATCCTGGGCGAAGTCGAATCCGAGGCCGGTCCGATGCTGTCGGCCGCCGGCTGGTGCGAGGGCTTCAGCCGCGGCATCGACCTGCGCGCCGCCCTGTGGGAAGGCCGCCTGGCTGAAGATCCCCAGCTGATGGAGCTGCTCGGCCCGGTGATGGCGCTGGCGGTGGACGAAGGCATCCTGCGTGCCGAGGCCGAGTTCGAAAAGCTCAGCGACGACGAATACGACGACTGCCTGGGCCAGGTGCCGGCGGTGCTGCAAGCCGTGAACCAGTACTGGCAGGCCAACCCCGCCACCGAGGCGGAAGTGGAAGCGATGGTGCGCCAGCACCAGCCAGCCAGCGATAGCGAGGCCGCACCGCCGCGCCAGCGCAGCGGTCACTGGGTGCATTGAGGGCCGGGATTCGGGAATCGGGATTCAGGATTCGGAGTAAACCCATCGCCCGCGAGCGGGCTCCTGCTGCAATTGGCGAGGTCATTCGTGACGGAACTCGGCTTGTACACCCCGCTCGACACGTTGAAACCGGTTGCCGCCGACATCTGGATCGTCGACGGCCCGGTGGTGGCGATGGCGGCGCTCGGCATGCGCATGCCGTTTCCCACCCGCATGACGGTGGTGCGGTTGCCCGACGGCGGGCTGTGGTGCCACTCGCCGATCGCGCCCGACGCGGCGCTGTTCGAGGCGATCGATGCGCTCGGGCCGGTGCGCCATCTGGTGTCGCCCAACCTGCTTCATTACGCCCATATCGCCGCGTGGAAGCAGCGCTACCCCCACGCCACGGCGTGGGCTTCGCCCGGGGTGCGCCAGCGTGCGGCCAGCCAGCGCATCGACGTGCATTTCGACGCCGATCTGGACGACGCGCCGCCCCCGGACTGGGCCGGCAGCATCAAGCAGATGTGCTTCCGCGGCAGCCGCGTGATGCAGGAATTCGTGTTCCTGCATGACGCCAGCGGTACGCTGATCCTCACCGACCTGATCGAGAATTTCGAACTCGACAGGCTGCACGGCCCGATGCGCTGGCTGGCACGGCTGGGTGGCGTCCTGGACCCCGACGGCAAGGCGCCATGGGACATGCGCCTGACCTATCTGGGTCGCAAACGCCAGGCACGCGCTTGTCTGGCGCGGATGCTGGCGTGGCAGCCGCGGCGCGTGGTGCTGGCGCACGGGCGCTGGTTTCCGGACAACGCCATGGCCGAGTTGCGCCGGGCCTTTCGTTGGCTCGACTGAGCCGGTGTCGCGCCAGCGAAACGATCCGTTCCGGTGACACCGCTTGGATCGGCGCACGAATCGGACCATCTTGGCGGGCATGTCTTACCAGCCGGAGAACCCCATGAGCGATCGCACCATCACCCGCCGCATCCGCGGCACCGACACCTCCGACGGCGCCGGCGTGAAGCTCAAGCGCATCATCGGCCAGCCCGGGCTGGACATGCTCGACCCGTTCCTGTTGCTGGACGAATTCCGCTCCGACAGCGCCGATGACTACATCGCCGGCTTCCCCGAACACCCGCATCGCGGCTTCGAGACGGTCACCTACATGCTCGCCGGCCACATGCGGCACGGCGACAACCATGGCAACCGCGGCGACCTCACGCCGGGCAGCGTGCAGTGGATGACCGCCGGCCGCGGCATCCTGCACTCGGAAATGCCGCAGCAGGAAAACGGCCTGATGTGGGGCTTCCAGCTGTGGGTGAATTTGCCGGCGAAGGACAAGATGACGGCGCCGCGCTACCAGGACATCGCCCCGGAGCGGATTCCGGTGGTGCATCCGGCCGACGGCGTCGAGGTCAAGGTGATCGCGGGCGAGCTGGCCGGCGCCACTGGACCGGTCGAAGGCATCGCCACCGCGCCGGTATATCTCGACGTCAGCCTGCAGCCCGGTGCGCGGTTCGCGCTGGCGTTGCCCGTCGGCCACCACGGTTTCGCCTACGTGTTCGAGGGCGAATCGGCGCTGGTCGGTGGCGAACGGCTGCAACGCAGCGAGCTGGGCGTGCTGTCCGATGGCGAACAATTGCAGCTGGCCGGCGGCGACAAACCCTCGCGCCTGCTGGTCGTCGCCGGCAAGCCGCTGAGCGAACCGGTGGCCCGCTACGGTCCGTTCGTGATGAACACCCAGGCGCAGATCCACGAGGCGATCACGGATTTCCGGGCGGGCCGGTTCTAATCAGATAAAGCGCTCCTTGCATTCGCCCCCTCTCCCAGAGGGAGCGAACGCAAGGAGCGCGTCACTCCATTAAAGCGGGCGCTCTCACCCCTTCACGCTCCCCAGCAACAACCCCTGCAGGTAATGCCGCTGCAGCGCCAGGAACAGCACCAGCACCGGCAGCACGGTGACCACCGAGCCGGCCATCATCAGTTCGGTGTCCTCGCTGTGTTCGCGCACCAGCGAGGCCAGCGCCAGTGGCAGGGTGTAGTGCTCCTGGCCGGTCAGCACGATCAGCGGCCACATGAAATCGTTCCAGGCGGCGAGGAAGGTGAACACGGTCAGCGTCACCATCACCGGCTTGAGCAGCGGCAGCATGATCTGCACGAAGATGCGCCACTCGCCGGCGCCGTCGATGCGCGCCGCTTCCAGCAACTCGTCCGGCACGCTGCGGGCGAACTCGCGCACCAGGTAGATGCCGAACAGCGTGGCCATGCCCGGCACGATCGCGCCGGCGTAGCTGTTGACCAGGCCGGCATATTTCAGCAGCAGGAACAGCGGCAGCATCGCCACTTGGGCGGGGATCAGCAGCGCGCCGATCAGCGCGCGGAACAGCCGCTCGCGCCCGGCGAAGCGCAGCTTGGCGAAGGCGTAGCCGGCCATCAGGTTGCACACCAGCGCCAGCGCGGCGATCGCGCCGGAGATCGCCAGGCTGTTGAGCAGGTAGCGGCCCATGCCGGCACGGGCGAACAGCGCACGGTAGTTGTCCAGCGTGGGTTGCGCGGGCAGCAGCGGCGGCGGCAGCGAGCTGGCGCTGCCGGCCGGCATCAGCGAGGCCGACAGCATCCACAGCAGCGGCAGCACGGCCACCGCGGCGCAGCCGAACAAGGCGCCGTTGACCAGCCACCGGGCGAGGCGCGGGTTCATGCCGCCGCCCCGCGTCGCGCCAGTCGCAACAGCAGCATGGTCACCGCCAGGATGATGCCGAACAAGGCGAAGGCGACGGCCGAGGCCACGCCGAAGTTCCACCACTTGAAGCCGTCGTCGTACATCAGGTAGAGCACGCTCGTGGTGCTTTGCAGCGGCCCGCCTTCGGTCATCACGTAGGGCTCGGCGAACAACTGGAAATAGCCGGCGACGGTCAGCACCATCACCAGCACCATGGTCGGCCGCAGCATCGGCAGGGTGATGTGGCGGAACTGCCGCCAGCGCGAGGCGCCATCGATGCGCGCCGCCTCGTACAGCTCCGGCGGGACCGCCTGCAGGCCGGCCAGCAGGATGATCATGTTGTAGCCGAAGTTCTTCCACACCGCGAAGGCGATGATCGTGGGCATCGCCCAGTGCGGGTCGCCCAGCCAGTCCACCGGGTTCAGTCCCAGCATCGCCAGCGCATGGTTCACCAGGCCGTACTTGGTGTTGAACAGGTAGCGCCAGATCACCGCCACCGCCACCACGGTGGTCACCACCGGGGCGAACAGCACGGTGCGATGGAACGCCTTCATCCGCGCCAGCGGCGAGTTGAGCAGCAGCGCGGTGCCCAGCGAGGCGCCGATCGACAGCGGCACGCCGACAACCACGAAGTAGAACGTGTTGCCCAGCGCGGTCCAGAACAGCGGCCGCTGCAGCAACTCCCCATAGTTGTGCAGGCCGACGAAGCGCAGGTTGCGCAGGTCGGCCAGCGCGTACAGGTCGTAATCGGTGAGGCTCAGGCCCAGCGCGCCCAGCACCGGCACGAAGAAGAACACGCCCAGCACCAGCAGCGCCGGGGTGAGGAACAGCCAGGCGGTGCGCCCGCGGCTCATCGCGCGCGCCCGGCGCGGTCGAGCATCCAGCGCCGCTTGGCCAGGATCGCGTCGGTGCGGCGGTCGATCTCGGCGGCGGCCTGGTCCACGGTGAGCTCGCCGTGGGCCGCGCGCGCGGCGACCAGCTGCATCTCGGTGACGATGCGCTCCCATTCCGGCACCGGCGGCGTCGGCTTGACCCGTTCCAGCTGCTCGTGGAATGCCTGTACCGCGGGATCGCCACGCAGCGCGTCGCCCCGCCACGCCGAACGGCGCGGCGGCATGTCGCCCAGCAACGCGTAGAACTGCTGCTGCACCTCGGGGCGCGACAGGTATTCGATCAGCAACCAGGCCTGCGCCTTGCGCGGCGAGTGGCGAAAGATCACCAGGCTGGAGCCGCTGGCGATGCCGGCACCGGGGCTGTGCGGACCAGGCAGCGGCGCGGTCGCCCATTCGTCCTGCCGGGACGCCGGGAGGCGTTGGCGGAACTCGCCGATGTTCCACGGCCCGGAGAAGTAGAACGCGTACACGCCGCGGCCGACCTCGGCCCATGGGTTGGGCACTTCGGTGTTGGCCAGCAGCGGCGCTTCGTGGCGCTTGAACCGCTCCACGTAGAACGCCAGCGCGCGCTTGAATCCGGCGCTTTCGAAATTGCCGTAGCGGCCGCCGTCGCGCAGCAGCGGTTCGTCCTGCTGCAGGGCCAGCGACAGCAGCTGCTCGAACTCGTTGGTCGGCAGCAGGATCGCGTAGTGATCGGGCGCGGCCTGCGCCTGCAGCGCGGCCAGCTGCCGCGACCAGGCAGCCCAGTCGCGCGGCGGCGCGTCGAAGCCGGCGGCGGCGAGCAGGTCCTTGCGGTAGAACAGCAGCCGCGTGTCGACATACCAGGGGATGCCGACCAGGGTGCCGTCGATGCGGTTGGTGGCCCAGATGCCGGGAAAGTAATCCGCCGGCTGCACCGCGCGCGAACGTTCGACGTACGGCTGCAGCGGTTCGAGCGCATCCAGCGCGCACATCTCGGCGAGCCAGGTGTTGCCCAACTGGGCCACGTCCGGCGTGGTGTCGCCGGCGATCGCGGTGAGCAGCTTCTGGTGCGCCGCCTTCCACGGCAGTTGCTGCACGTCGACGCGGATGTCCGGGTGTTCGCGCTCGAACGCCGGCATCAGCTGCGCCACCGCCTCGCTCTCGCGGCCCATCGCCCAGAAGGTCAGTGTGTGGCGATCATCGTGATCGCCCCGGCAGGCAGCGATGCCGACCAGCAACAGCGCCGGCGCCAGCAGTCGCCAGCGCCGCCGGCTCACGGTGTGGCCGCCGCCCGTGACAGCCAGCCGCCGCGGAAGCCGGCCTGCTGCAGGCCCTTGCGCACATACGGGTTGCGCTTCATCACTTTCCACACCAGGCCGCTGCGCCAGTTCTCCAGCATCAGCAGGATCGGGCCCTGGTCGATGCCCAGGTACTCGGTGTCGACCCAGCCGAAGCCGGGAATCACCAGGCCGGTGCGCAGCGGCGCGTCGGGATCGCGCAGGGTCAGGTTGAACGCGTCGCGGAAGCCGTACTTCGCGTAGATGTATTTGCCGTAGCGCTGTTTCATGTGCAGGAACTCCGGCACCACCAGGTCCGGCGCGAAGGCGATCGAGCCCAGCGCTGCCGTGGGCGCGATGGTACCGTCATCGACCACGTGGCGCAGGCCCACGCCGCGCGCGGAGTAGCCGAAGTAGCGCCGCTCGCGCCCGTCCGTGACGATGCCGAAGTGGCCCGGGCCGTTGCTGGCCGTCAGCCCCCACAGGTTCTCGCCGTAGCCGGTCCAGCCCGCGGGATTGGCGATCGCGTAGTTGCGTTGCGACAGCACCGCATGGCGGCCGTTTTCGAAATAATCCGAATCGTGCTGGCGCATGAAGTCGTCACGGATGCCGCGGAAGTCGATCCACGCGGCGCTGTACTGGTGGCCGAACAGTGGCCCGAAGGTCAGGAAGGTTTCGCCGTAGAGCGTGCCCCAGTAGCGCGGGTTGGTGCGCGTCCACGCGTGCCACGCCGCGGGCTGCAGCGGATGGGTGGGCGAGCCCAGCGCCAGGATGTAGAGCAGGTTCGCCTCGCTGTAGCCCTCCCAGTCGTGCGGGATGAACTTGCCGCCGGGGGTCCAGCCCATGCTGACCAGCGGCGGGCGTGCCTGCATCCACGGCCAGTCGACGCGCTTGTAGAGCATGTCGGCGAGCGCGCGAATCTCTTTTTCCTGCGGCGTGTCGCGGTCGTAGTACGACTGCGCGAACAGCACGCCACCAAGCAGCAAGGTGGTGTCGATGCTGGACAGCTCGACGCCGCGACCGTGGCGCAAGCCGGTCTGCATGTCGAGGAAGTGGTAGTAGAAGCCGCGGTAGCCGGTGGCGTCATCCTCGCTGGCGTTCTGCGGCGAGTCGGCGAAGAAGCGCAAGGTCACCAGGGTTCGCTTGACCGCCTGGTCGCGGTTGATCCAGCCCCGTTCGGCGCCGATGCCGTAGGCCGTCAGGCCGAAACCCACCGCCGCGATGCTGGAGAACGACTGCCCCGGCCAGTGGTCCGGTGCCAGCCCGTTGACCGGATTGGTGGTGTCCCAGAAGAACTGGAAGGTGCGGTGTTCCAGCTCGTCCAGTTGCGCCTGCTGGTCGGCAGGGAGGGCGGTGAAGGCCAGCGGCGCGTGGCGCGTGGCCTCGGTGGTGATGTCCTGCGCTGCGGCTGGTGCCCATGCACCCAGGCCGGTGAGCGCGAATGCCAGCAGCAATGGGGCGAGGAAGGAGCGGAAGCGCAGAAGACTCATCGAGCGGAATATCCGTGGCGACGAATGAAGGATGTGGTTCTTGTGTTGATGGTGCAAACCCGGGTCACGCAGCTCCAGCGGTGCAGTAGCGATCGATGAAGGCCTGCTGCATCGGCATCGAATCGACGCAGCTGGCGACAACCTGGCCGACACCGGCAATGAACTTGCGCAGGTCCCGCTCGGGCATCTGGTCAACCAGGGGGTGATAGCCCCGCGGGATGATGCCTTGGCCGATCATCACCTGTACCCAGCTGACCAGAGCAAACATTTCCTCGGCATTGCGGAAGAAGCGGCCGCTGTCGCGAAACAGGGCGATGTTCTCGCGCAGTTGATCCGGAATCGACATCGTGCGGCACTGGCGCCAGAACGGCGTGTCGTCCCGCCGGGTGGCGTGGTAGTGCAGAATGAGAAAGTCACGGATGCGCTCGTACTCGAAAACGGCTTGCGCGTTGTAGCGATTGATCACCACCTCGCTGAAATCGCGCTGCGGAAAAAGATTGAGCAGGCGCGCGATACCGGACTGGATCATGTAGATGCTGGTCGATTCCAGCGGTTCCAGGAACCCGCTGGACAGTCCCAGCGCCACCACGTTCCTGTTCCAGAACTTCTTGCGCACGCCGGTGGTAAAGCGCAACGGGCGCGGCTCGCCGACCGCAGGTGCGTCGAGATGGGCGAGCAAGGTTGCCGCTGCTTCGTCGTCGCTGACATGGCCGCTTGAATACACGTAACCGTTGCCGGTGCGATGCTGCAACGGAATCCGCCACTGCCAGCCGGCATCGCGCGCGGTGGAGCGCGTGTAGGACGTGGGCGGTCCCACCTTCTCGCAAGCCACCGCAACTGCACGGTCGCACGGCAGCCAGTGCGTGAAGTCCAGATAACCCGTATGCAGCGCCTGCTCGATCAGCAGGCCACGAAAGCCGGAGCAGTCGATGAACAGTTCGCCATCGATCCGCTCGCCGCTTTCCAGGACGACGGCCTCGACAAAGCCGTCATGCGCACGCAGCAGGGTCTGGGAGATCTTGCCCTCGGTACGACGCACGCCGCGCCGCTCGGCGTAGCCCCGCAGGTACCTGGCGTAGCGGCCAGCATCAAAGTGGTAGGCATAGGCGATGTCCGCCAGCGGCGAGCCGGCCGGTACATCGGTGGCCGAAGGCATGAACTTGCCAAGCGGCGCGGCCACCGTGTTCAGCGAGTAGGCGCCGATGTCCTCGGCGATACCCAGCTGATTCGCCTTGATCCAGAACTGATGAAACGGCAGCAGGCTGACATCGTGGCCGATCGTGCCGAAGCCGTGGATATACGTGTCGCCGATGCGGCCCCAGTCGTTGAACTGGATGCCGAGCTTGAACGTGCCCTGCACCTGCCTGATGAACTCGATCTCGTCGATTTCCAGGAGATTGTTGAAGAGCTTCAGGTGCGGCACCGTCGCCTCGCCGACGCCGACCGTACCGATTTCTTCCGATTCGATCAGCCGGATTGCATAGTCCGGCCCGAGTACCTTCGCAAACGCCGCTGCAGCCATCCAGCCCGCGGTGCCACCGCCGACAATCACGATATTGCGGATGCGTGGATCAGTCATGGAAAACCCGCTCGTGCAAGGGAGTGCTTCGGCGTGAAGAACAAAGCCCGCGAAACGCGGGCTTTGCATGAGACCGCTCCGGTGCCGTCCACCGGCTCGAAGCTCCGCCCTAGAAGCTGATGCCGGCCGTGGCCCTCAGGGTGCGCGTGTAACCGGTGATGTCGCCGGTGGGGTTGTAGAACACCTGCGGGTTGTAGACGCCGCCGCTGCCGTAGTTCGTCATGTAGCCCACGGTATTCCTGAAGTTGAACACGTTGATCAGGTCGATGCGCACATAGCCACTGACGTTGTCGTAGATCTTGAAGTTCTTCGTGGCCTGCAGGTCGAGGTCGCGATAGCCGAAGACCTTGCCGCCGATCAGGAAGCGGCCGTTGCCCGGTGGCGCGATGGCGACGACGCGACCGCCGGCGCCGTTGGTCACGCCGTTGTCCTGGTTCGTCGCCGGCGCACCATAAAAGGCCATGCCGACGTTGGGAACGGGTGTGGACAGGGTCAGCTTGCCGCCAAACACGAAGCCCCAGGGGCCATCGATGTTGCCGGTCACCACGAGCCGGTTCTTGGCCACGGCACCGCCGACAAACGGGTAATGGCCGACGGTCTCGAAGTCGAACGCGTACTGGTCGGTCGGGTCGTTGTTGTTGTGGTTCTGACTCGAATGGGTGTGGGTGTAGGCAATCGTCAGGCCCCAGTGCGATTCCTTGGTATAGGGCTTTTCCGCGGACAGCAGGACCTGGGTGGTGCGGGTTTCCAGGCCGTTGTTGCCGATGATGAAACTGCCGAAGCCGGGGATGCCGTTGCCCCACGGCTGACTGCCGTTCTGCCAGAAACTGCCGTCGGGATAGCGGTTGCCCAGCGTGTAGACCAGGCCGTCGTGGCTGCGGATGTTGGCGATCGCGGCGCTGGTGTTCCATTCGCCGATCGTGTTGCGCATGCCCAGGCTGATCTGGTCGGAGTAGGGCGTCTTGAGGTGGTTGTTGACCGCGTCCACCTCCTTGCCGGTGTTGGTTCCGGCCACCAGCGCCTGCAGGGTCGCGATGTCCATGTATGACGGATCAAAGGCGTAGCAGGTACCGACCCCTACCGTGCACGGATGGAGCGGGGTGTTGAACTGGATCGTCGGCTGCGACAGCACCGACTTGGTCTGCTCGACCTGGATCGCCTCGTACAGGTTGCGATCGTAGGAACGGCCGATGCCGCCGAAAATGACATGCGCTTCGTCCCCGTTGAGGTCGTAGGAGAAACCGAGACGGGGCTGGAAGTTGTTCTTCGGCGCCTTTCGATTGTTCCCGGTGCTGATGTAGTCGTTGATGTCCACGCCGCCCAGGGCCAGTGTCTGCGCGTAGGTCTGACCGGCGGGCGCACCAGTGTGGGGATCGGGGCTGTTGAGGGCGGCGACCACGTTGGCTGGCGTGACGTAGTTGAGATAGGAAGGCGTTTCCTCGTAATCCCAGCGCACGCCCAGGTTCAGGGTCAGCTTGTCGTTGACGGCCCAGTCATCCTGGATATAGGCGCCGAACTGCTTGTCGCGACTGGTCGCCACCGGACTTTGCCCCGGCGTGGGTGAGCCGAACTGCACTTCGTAGGGGGTCGCCTCGGTGCCGGCGTCGGGCGTGACGGCGTAGCTGAACAAGGCATTCGTATCGCCGGCGTCCTGCGCCGTGAGTTTCACTTCCTTGTACTTCACCCCCATCTTGATGACGTGGTCGCCGTGCCACTCGAAATCATTGAAGGTCAGGTCGTCCTGCAGCGCCGGCCCTTTCTGGCCCTTGTTCTGCTGGGCCAGCGGGGAGTTGCCGGTCTGCAGGATCGTCTGGTTCTGGTTGATGTCCTGCGTGTACCGCGCACCGGCGCCGTGCATGGCGGGCGTGGGTGAGAAGAACGCGTCCTCGTACGTCACCTGCAAGCGGTTGAACCAGCTGTAGGCGCTGTGATCCCAGCGCAGGTCATAGCGTTTGTCGGTGTTGTTCGTGTTGATGGCCGCCGACGGCGTGGTGACGCCGCCGATGCCGGACACCTGGGTTTCGTCGCGATACTTGCCGCTGAGCTCGAAGCGATCGCGGTCGGTGGGCTCGTAGTCGATCTTGCCGAACCAGTCGTTTTCCTTGAACGGCAGGCTGGCCGGGCCGATCTGCGCGCTGGCGCTGGCGGGCAGCTGGCTTTCGTAGCCGCCGCCGATCAGGCCCGGAACCACCGTGGTCGGCGTGTCGAATTCCTTGCCCTCGTAGGCAATGAAGAAGTGCGCCTTGTCCTGGATGATCGGGCCGCCCAGGTCGAAGCCGTAGTCCTTTTCGTGCGAATCGGTCTTCTTGTGGTTGGCTATTTCGGAAGGCGTCTTCGCGCGCATGGCGGTGTTGGTGAAGTCGCCGAAGACGTCGCCGTGGAAGGTGTTGGTGCCGGACTTGCTTTGCGCCACCACGGCGGCGCTCGAGACCTGGTCGAACTCGGCCTTGTAGTTCGAGGTGATGACCTTGTATTCGCCGATGGCCAGCTGCGGGAACGGGTTGCCCTGGCTGCCGGTCTGGCCGGTGACGCCGCCCTGCAACACGTAGTTCTTCTGGCCCACGCCGTCGATGTACACGTTGATCGCGCTGGTGGCCTGGGCGCCGGAACGCAGGCTGGTGTTGCCGTTCGCATCGCGCGTGAAGACCATGCCCGGCACGGCGTCGGCGAATTGCAGGAAGTTGCGCGAGGATTGGGGCGTGGCGTCGATCTGGCGCAGCGACACGGTGTTGCCGACCTCGGAAGTCTTCACTTCCTGCAAGGCCGTTGCAGTTACCGTGACGGCGCCGAGATTGGTCGCGTTGGCTGCGGCGGGTGCGCTGGTGCTGGTCGCGGCCGCGGCCGTCAGATTCAGGGTCGCGGTGGACGCCACGCTGAGCGTGACGGTCTGTGTCGTGCCCGGGCCGGCATCGACCGTATACGTGCCGGGTGGCAGGCCGACCAGCGCATAACTGCCTTCGCCGTTGGCCTTGGTCACGCGGGTCGAGCCCGTGGCGATATTCCTGGCGGTCACCAGGGCGTTCGGAGGCGCATGGCCGCGCAGGTTCGCGTCGGAACTCGCGGCCATCACGAACGATGGTGCGACGGCCAGAGACATGATCGACGCGCCGATCAATCCGGCCAGCAGGTTCTTCTTGAATTGCGTTGAGGTTTTCATCGCTCCCCTCCCCGGGCAGCTTGCTGAGACGTTCAGGAGTTCTTTTCTGGTTTGTTTCCGCCGCAGGTGTCGCGAACCACGATTTCAAAACCGAGCGTGTCGGCGGAAGGTGTTTCCTGCCCGGGGTGTTCGACGACGTCGGCCAGGCGCTCCAGCGCGAGACGGCCGAAGTCGGCAATGCGCACGCGCACCGTGGTCAGGGCCGGTGTCACGTAGCGGGTGATCGGGATATCGTCGAAGCCGGCCAGCGCGATGTCCTCCGGCACCTGCACGCCGGCGTCCTTGAACGCCGCCAGGCAGCCCACCGCCATCATGTCGTTGGCGGCGAACACGGCCGCCGGCCGCTTCGTCCGCGCCAGCAGCTGCTGGCCGGCGCGATAGCCCGATTCCTCGGTGAAGTCGCCATCCACCACGGTCAATGCCGCGCGCGGGGCGTATCTGGCCATCGCCTCGCGATAGCCGCGCTCGCGTTCGCTGGCGTCGAAGTTGCCGGGCGGCCCGGCGATCAGCGCCACGCTGCGATGGCCGGCCTGCAGCAGGTGCCGCACCATCGCCACCGCGCCGCCGTGGTTGTCGATGTTGATCACGTGGAACGCCGGCCCGCTCACCGCGCTGTTGAGCAGCACCACCGGCAGCGCCTTGGGCAGGTTGGCGCGCAGGAACGCCGTGTCGACCCGTTCGGACAGGATCAGCAGGCCGTCGACGCGACCCTGCATCGAGCGCACCGCCGCCGCCGCTTCGGTCGCGCCACCGTGCGAGCTGGATACCAGCAGGTGCAGGCCGCGCGCACGCGCCGCCAGGTCGATGCCGCGGATCAACTCGGAAAAGAACTCGCCGTACAGGTCGGGCAGCAGGGCGCCGACAGTGTGCGTGCGACGGGTGATCAGCATGCGCGCCGCTGCATGCGGGATGTACTGCAGGCGCTCGGCGGCGGCGTGGATGCGCGCGCTGGTGGCCGCGGTGACGCCGCCGCCGCCATTGAGCGCGCGCGACACTGAAGCCACCGACACCCGGGCCTCGCGCGCCACGTCTTTGATGGTTGCTGCCGCCATGGGAATGTTTCCGCCGGGTTCGCCAACCCTTGGGTGGCGCCAACGTAAACGTTTTCATGCGGACTTGTAAAGGGCTTGTTGCGGCGACCTGTGCTGCATCGCAGCAGCGCGCAGGCGGCAGCCCGGCGGGAAATCCCGGCGAAACGCCAGAGCGGCCCGCTTGCCGATCCAGGCACTCCCTTGCTGCGCCACGGCAACGGTATGCGGCGCCGACGGGCCGGCGTGGCCGATGGGCCGCCCCCTCGAACGTGACGGACGCCACGCCCCCGCGCCTTGACTGCGGATACCCCGTGTTTTGGCAAGTTCGATGCTTGATTCCCGGGGAAGGAGGAAAAGCGGGCCGCGCGCGACCGAACCGGAGTGAAAACTGACGCAGCGCGGCCGTTCGTGTCCTCCCGTGTCGTCGACAGCTTCACCGATCCGGCGACGTGCTCTTGACTTG
This sequence comes from Rhodanobacter sp. UC4437_H4, assembly GCF_052978425.1. NCBI lineage: Bacteria > Pseudomonadati > Pseudomonadota > Gammaproteobacteria > Lysobacterales > Rhodanobacteraceae > Rhodanobacter > Rhodanobacter sp. UC4437_H4. The sequence goes on along the minus strand of NZ_CM129673.1, from coordinate 2,409,823 downwards.
TTTTCGGCGTCTTGTTAAAGATTCATCCGCGCGTTAAACCGCGGTTAAGTCACACAGAGTCAATCGATTGTATCCTTCAGTTCCAGTATCAGACGAATAAACCAATCTCAAGTTACTGATTTCACGACCATGACCATGCTGTCCACCCTCATCGTTGCCTTGCTCGCCGTGCTGCTCGCCAGCGCCGTGCGGCGCGTGCCGGAGGGTCTGGTCTACAGCATCTACCGTCATGGCAAGCCGCGCCGGCTGCTGCCGGCCGGGACGCATCTGGTGCTGCCGCTGCTCGACCGGGTCGCGCACAAGATCAATCTGTCCGGCCAGACCCTGCAGCTGCAGGCGCCGCTGGGGCCGCGCGACGTGCGCGGCACGGTGTACTGGCAGGTGCTGGAGCCGGAACGCGCCGACGCCGTGTTCGAGCAGGTCGACCAGCTGATCCGCCATGGCGCGCAAGCCGCGCTGCGTGACGAACCCGCCACCGAGGCGGTCGATCGGCGCGATCTGGGCGCGCGGGTCAAGCAATCGTTGAATCACGTGCTGCGCGAGCGCGGCATGATGGTCACCCGGGTCGATCTCGACGCCGCCTGAGCATCGCATCGCGCCAGGCGCCCGCAGAGCGCCGCGCCGCAGGGGATTTGCTCCACTTCGAGCCCGCTTCGGCGGGCTTTCTTTTGCCCCGGCTGCTGGCGTTGCGGCGGGCTTGCCGGGATACTTGCCGACCGCTTTCCCACAGGACTGATGGCCGATGGCCGCGCGCGACGCCTTGCAGGCACAACTCGAACAGGGCATTGCCGCGCTGGGCCTGCAACTGCCTGCCGATGCGGTGCCGCGCCTGCTCGACTATCTCGCCCTGCTCGAACGCTGGAACGGCGCCTACAACCTCACCGCGGTGCGCGAACCGACCGAGATGGTGACCCGCCACCTGCTCGATTCGCTGGCGATCCTGCCGTTCGTGCAGGGCCACAGCCTGGCCGACCTCGGCACCGGCCCCGGCCTGCCCGGCATCGTGCTGGCGATCGCCGCGCCGGGCTGGCAGATCCTGCTGGTGGATTCCAACGGCAAGAAGGTGCGCTTCCTGCGCGAGGCGATCCGCAGCCTGAAACTGGAGGGCGTGCGCGCCGAACAGGCACGGGTGGAAGACGTCGCCGGCCAGTTCGACTGCATCACCGCGCGCGCCTTCGCCAGCCTTGCCGACATGCTGGCCTGGGGCGGCCACCTGCTGGCACCGCAAGGGACCTGGCTGGCGATGAAGGGGAAGCTGCCGGACGACGAGTTGGCGGGGATCCCGGACGGCTTCGTCGTGCGCGCCACGCACGAACTCCATGTGCCCGGCTTGCCCGCTGAACGCCACCTGCTGGTGCTCGGCCGCGGGTAGGGCGGGCAGTGCCCGCCGGTCTTTGTCCGAGATCGCGAGAGCGGCGGGCAGTGCCCGCCCTACGCCACCACGGTTGTTGTAGGAGCGCACCCTGTGCGCGATGCTCTTCGTCACGCTGCACAAAGGCATCGCGCACAGGGTGCGCTCCTACAGATCCAGCACCGCGCCGTTGCTCTCGATAATCTGCGCATACAGCCTGGCGCTGGCCTTGGCCGTGCGCTGCTGGGTGGCGAAGTCGACGTGGTAGAGGCCGAAGCGCTTGGCGTAGCCCAGCGACCACTCCAGGTTGTCCAGCAGCGACCAGGCGTAATAGCCCTGCACGTTCACCCCTGCGGCGATCGCGGCATGCAGCGCGCGCAAGTGCTTGCGCAGGTAGTCGCAGCGCAGCGGGTCGTCCACGGTGGCGCCTTCGGCGACCGGCGGGTCGTAGAAGGCGGAGCCGTTCTCGGTGATGTACAGCGGGATGTCGCCGTAGCGCTGCTTGAACCAGACCAGGGTGTCAGTCAGCCCCTGCGCGTAGACCTCCCAGCCCGTTTCGGTGTGGGTGCGGTTGGGTTGGCGCACCGACACCGCGCGCAGCGGATACGCGTCCGGGTCGTGCCGGACCACCGCGCGCGTGTAGTAGTTGATGCCGACGAAATCGACGCGCTGGCGGGTCAGCGCGAAATCCTCTGCCGGGAAATCCGGCCATGCGGCGCCGAAGATCTCCTTGAGCTGCTCCGGATAGCTGCCCAGCAGCGCGGGGTCGGCGAACTGCCGGTTCATGTAGGCGTGCGCGCGCGCGGTGGCGGCCATGTCTTCGGCGCCTTCGGAATACGGGTATTTCGGCTCGATGTTGAACACCACGCCGATCTCGTGCCTGCCGTGCGCGCGATAGGCCTGGATGCCGGCGCCGCTGGCGCGCATCAGGTTGTGCGCGGCGATCGGCGCCTCGTACTTGTTGCGGTGTCCGGGCGCCAGCGCGCCGTGCAGGTAGCCGCCGTCGGTGACCACCCAGGGTTCGTTGAGCGTGGACCAGCGCGGCACGCGGTCGTCCAGCGCCTTGAACATGACCTCGGCGTACTCGGCGAACCAGTGTGCGCTGTCGCGGTTGAGCCAGCCGCCGCGGTCGTCCAGCGCCGCCGGCAGGTCCCAGTGGAACAGCGTGGCGTTCGGCGCGATGCCGTGTTCCAGCAGCTCGTCGACCAGCCGCGAGTAGAAGTCCAGCCCCTTCGGATTGACCCGGCCGGTGCCCTCGGGAAGCACGCGCGCCCAGTTGATGCTGAAGCGGTAGCCATCGAGGCCCAGCGCCTTCATCAGCTGCACGTCTTGACGGTAACGGCGGTAGTGGTCGCAGGCGACGTCGCCGGTGTCGCCGTTGGCCATCATCCCGGGCGTATGCGCGAAGCGCTGCCAGATGCTGGGGCCGGCGCCGTCGGCCAGCGGCGAGCCTTCGATCTGGTAAGCGGAAGTGGCGGCGCCCCAATGGAAACCGTCGGGAAAAACGAATCGGGGTGCGGTCATGGGGTTCCCTGAGAGGTTGTGCTTTTTCAACCTCGAAGCCCGGCCATGGATGGCCGGACGCGGATCGGGCACGCAAGTGCCTGATTCGCGTGAGCGAGTCCGGGCGTGTACCGGACTCGCGATAGAAGAAAACCACAGGAAGTGGTTTTCTTCACAAGCTCTGAGGCCCGCGCTTTGATGTAAACGCTTACATGGGCAGAATAGCCCAATGCCCGCCGGCCTGCGAAGCGCCGGCGCCGCGGCCGAGCCGGCCACCGCTGTGGAGATGCCGATGGCCGAGGTTCAACTCGATCGCCTGCGCAAGGTCTACCCCGACGGCCACGTCGCGGTCGCCGGCGCCAGCTTCACCGTGGCCGACGGCGAATTGCTGGTGCTGGTCGGGCCGTCCGGCTGCGGCAAGACGACCTTGCTGCGCATGATCGCCGGGCTGGAACCGATCAGCGACGGCACGCTGCGCATCGGCGGCCGCGTGGTCAACGAGGTGGCGCCGAAGGACCGTGACATCGCGATGGTGTTCCAGAACTACGCGCTGTACCCGCACATGACGGTGGCCGAGAACCTGGGCTTCGGGCTGAAGCTGCGCGGCCGGCCGCGGGCCGAGATCGCGCAGAAGGTGGCGGTAGTGGCCGAGTCGCTGGGGCTGCAGTCGCGGCTGGCGGCGCGCCCGGCCGCCTTGTCCGGCGGCCAGCGCCAGCGGGTGGCGCTGGGCCGCGCGCTGGTGCGCGAGCCGCAGGTGTTCCTGCTCGACGAGCCGCTGTCCAACCTCGACGCGAGGCTGCGCCTGTCGATGCGGGTGGAGATCGCCCGGCTCCACCGCCAGCTCGGTGCCACCATGATCTACGTGACCCACGACCAGATCGAGGCGATGACCCTGGGCCAGCGCATCGTGGTGCTGGATGGCGGCGTGATCCAGCAGATCGACACGCCGATGGCGCTGTACGACCGGCCCGCCAACATGTTCGTGGCCGGCTTCCTCGGCAGCCCGGCGATGAACCTGCTCCGCGGCACGCTGCGCCGGCACGAGGGCTGGCGGCTGGGCTGCGCCGCGGGCGAGCTGGTGCTGGGCGACCTTCTGCCCGATCCCGCCTGGGCGGCCTGGTGCGATCGCGAGGTGGTGCTGGGCGTGCGCCCGGAACACCTGCAGCCGGACCCCGCCGGTGCGGCCTTGCAGGCGCGACTGGAGGTGGTCGAGCCGGTGGGCAACGAGGTCTTCCTGAACCTGCGCTTCGGCGACCAGGTGCTGGTGGCGCGGGTACCGCCACGCCCCCTGCCCGAGCCCGGCAGCCTGGTCGCGCTGGGCCTGTCGCACCCGTACCTGCACCTGTTCGATGGCGCCAGCGGCGCGCGGATCGGCGACTGAGCCCGGATCGCCCAGCAGCGTGATCCCCGCCGCCACCGGCGGCAGAGCGGTCCGGCCGGGGCAGGCAAGCCCGGGCGGCAATGCTAATCTAGCCGTCCTTCGCGAACGGAATGCCTTCGATCCATGGCCCGCATCATCGCTGTCGCCAACCAGAAGGGCGGCGTCGGCAAGACCACCACGGCCGTCAACCTGGCCGCTGCGCTTGCGGCGGCCAAGCGCAAGGTATTGCTGGTGGATCTCGATCCGCAGGGCAACGCCACCATGGCCTCGGGCATCGACAAGCGCCAGATCGGCCCGAGCGGCTGCGAGGTACTGCTTGAAGAGGTGGAGATCAGCGCGGCGATCGTGCCCACCGAGGCGCACTACGACGTGCTGCCGGGCAACGGCGACCTCACCGCCGCCGAGCTGAAACTGATGGACGCGCTGGCCCGCGAGCACCGCTTGAAGGACGTGCTGGCCAAGGTCGCGGACAAGTACCACACCATCCTGATCGACTGCCCGCCCTCGCTCAACCTGCTCACCCTCAACGCGCTGACCGCCGCCGACGGCGTGCTGATCCCGGTGCAGTGCGAGTACTTCGCGCTGGAGGGCCTGTCCAGCCTGCTCGACACGGTCAAGGCGGTGCGCCACCGGCTCAATCCGAAACTGGAGATCGAGGGCCTGCTGCGCACCATGTACGACGTGCGCAACAACCTCGGCAACGAGGTCTCCGCCCAGCTCACCCAGCACTTCGGCGACAAGGTGCTGCGCTCGATCATCCCGCGCAACGTGCGCCTGGCCGAGGCGCCGAGCCACGGCCAGCCGATCCACCTGTACGACCGCAGCTCGCGTGGCGCGATCGCCTACATCGGCCTGGCCGGCGAGGTGATCCGGCGCGAACGCGGGCTGCCGCCGCGCGCCGAGCCGGCCGACGAGGTCGACTCCGCCGCACATGGCGACCACAACGGCGTGCTGCTCAAGGCACCCGCCGCCAATCATCAGGACTGAGGCATGGCAGCAGCGAAAAAACGTGGATTGGGACGCGGGCTGGACGCCTTGCTCGGCGGCGACGGCGAAGGCACGCCGTCGGTACTGGCGCAGGAGGGCGAGCTGCGCACGCTGCCGATCCAGCAAATCCAGCCCGGCAAATACCAGCCGCGGCGCCACTGGAACGACGAGGCGCTGGACGAGCTGGCTGCCTCGATCAAGGCGCAGGGCCTGATCCAGCCGGTGGTGGTGCGCGAGATCGGCAAGCACCGCTACGAACTGATCGCCGGCGAACGCCGCTGGCGCGCCGCGCAGCGCGCGCAGCTGGGCGAGATCCCGGCGCTGATCAAGCAGGTGGCCGAGCAGGCCGTGCCGGCGATGGCGCTGATCGAGAACATCCAGCGCCAGGACCTCACCCCGCTGGAAGAAGCCGATGCGCTCAAGCGCCTGATCGAGGATTTCGAACTCACCCACCAGCAGGCCGCCGACGCGGTGGGGCGCTCGCGCGCCGCGGTGTCCAACCTGCTGCGGCTCACCGAGCTGCCCGAGGCGATCAAGAAACTGCTCGACGACGGCAAGCTGGAGATGGGCCACGCCCGCTGCCTGCTGACCCTGGACGAGTCCATCGCCGTGCCGCTGGCGCGCCAGGCCGTCACCCTCGGCTGGAGCGTGCGCGAGCTGGAGGAGGCCGCCCGCCGCGCGCAGACCGCGCCGAAGGGCAAGGCCCGCCACGCGCCCGCGCGCGATCCCAACATCAGCGCGCTGGAGCGCGAACTGGGCGAGCGCTTCGCCACCCGCGTCGAGCTGGCCCAGGGCAAGGGCGGCCGCGGCAAGCTGGTGATCCACTACCACAGCAACGACGAACTCGACGGCATCCTCGGCAAGATCCGCTGACCTTGGTGAAAGATGAAACGCTCCGGGCCGGTCTATCTGGCAGTGAGTTCCCGACAACGTCAATTCGAGGCGCTGACCCGCGCGCATGCCGGCGACCTGTACCGCTTCGCCTACTGGTTGTGCGGGCAGGACGCGCTGGCCCAGGATCTGGTGCAGGAGACCTTGCTGCGCGCGTGGAAAAGCCTCGACGCGCTGCGCGAGGCCGAGTCCGCCAAGCCGTGGCTGCTGACCATCCTGCGTCGCGAGCACGCGCGGCTGCATGAGCGCAAGACGCCGGATACCGTCGAGCTGGAAGACAACCTCGCCGAGGACGCCGCCTGGGCCAGCCCCGAGCGCCACGGCGATGCCGCCGAACTGCGTGAAGCCATGTCCCGATTGCCGCACAAGTACCGCGAACCGCTGCTGCTGCAGGTGCTGGGCGGCATGAGTTGCGACGAGATCGCCGCCGAGCTGGACCAACAGCCCGGCGCGGTGATGACCCAGTTGTTCCGCGCCCGGCAGAAGCTGAAATCCATCCTGCAGGGCGGCCGCCCGGAGGCGCAGCATGGATTGCCTTGAGTTCCGCCGCCGCCTCGGCGCCGAACCGCACTCGCGCGCTGCCGAACTGCTCGCCCATCGCGACAGCTGCGCCGCCTGCGCCGCCGCGTGGGAGCGCGCCCAGGCATTCGAGCGCGAACTGCATGCCGCCTTCGAGGTGCCCGTGCCCGAAGGCCTCGCCGAGCGCGTGCTGCTGGCCCAGGCCACCGGCGAGCGCCACCGGCAGACCCGTCGCCGCCAGCTGGCGTTCGCGCTGGCCGCCTCGCTGCTGCTCGCGCTCGGCCTCGGCGGCTACGGCTGGAAGCGGATGGATGCGCGCTCGCTGCCTGCGCTCGCCGTCGCGCACATGCCCGACGAAATCCACTCGCTCGACCTCGTCCAGCCCATCGGTACGCCCGCCATCGCCGCCGGCTTCGCCGTGCGCGGCGTCAGCCTGCGCGGCCCCGCCCCCGTCGACGTCACCTACGTGCACGACTGCCCGGTCGGCCCCTACAAGACCGTGCACCTGGTCAGCCGCGTCGGCGGCACCCCGGTCGCCGTGCTCTACCTGCCGCACAAGCAAGTGGCCAAGGCCAGCGACTTCCAGCGTGACGGCTGGCATGGCCGCATCGTGCCGCTGCAACACGGCACCCTGGTGATGCTCACCGACCGTGGCGGCGCACGCCCGTTCGACGCGGTGGCACGCCACTGGCGGGTGGCGATCGATGGAGAGGGCAGCGCGCAGACTGCGCAGCGCCGCGCGGTCAACGAGGCGCCGGGCCGGTTGGCACCCTGAGTCTTCCCGGCACCTGATCACAAGGACTCGCGGCGACCGGCTGGCGTCCATGCCCTTTCGTCCGCGCTGACACGACGGGCAGGGGACTCCCCGTCACCGAAATAACCGGCTCATCACGGCGTCCACCGAGATCCGCCCTGCCCCAAGCGCCACCAGGGCCAGCAGCATCAATCCCCAGGCCTTGTGGTCATTGAAGTCGCCGCCGATCAGTCCGTGCCAGAGGCCGTTCGGCCACAGTGCCGGGTAGGAGACCACCGCGACGATGTTGTAGACGAACAGCACGGCGGCGACCACGCGGGTGCCGAGGCCCAGCGCGAGGAACCACGGCAGCACCAGTTCGGTCCAGGTGGCGAGCGTGGCGGCCAGCGCAGGGGCGAGCAGGGGCACCTGGTATTCGTTGTCGAACAGGTAGGCCGTGCCGCTGGGGTCATCCCATTTCACCGTGCCGGCGCGCCAGAACGCGAGCGCCACGAACACGCGGAACAGCAGCAGGGCGAGCGGGGTGAGCACCGCGAGTTGCGCGGTGAGACGCGACCAGCGGGCGATGGCGACGGCGGTGTTCATGTGGACGATTCCCGGATGAGTGGATGACGGATCACGCGGCGATCAGCGCGTGTTCGAGCAGGGGGCGCAGCAGGGTTTCGGGCGGCGCCTGCGGGTCGATCAGCTGTGCGGCGGCGAGCGCCAGGTCGAGCGATGACTCATGCCGCAGCGCGTCCACGAACGCGGCCTGCGCAGGTGCGATGGCGCGCATCGCGACCTCGCTGCCTTCGCGCCACAGCAGCACGGATTGCGGCACGGCGGGGTCGATGGCGTCGTGTTCCGGCGCCTGCGCGCAACGCCACAGGTCGAGCACCGCCCAGGCGCAGGACAGCGCGCGCACGCACGGCCGCAGCCGCGGCGGGTGGTCCGCGTCGGCCAGCGCAGCGACCAGGGCTGCGGCATCGGCGGGCGTGGCATCGGCGGCCAGCGCGACTTCCTGGCGCAGCCATTCCAGCCGCGCCACGTCACCCAGCCAGGGCCACGGCGCGGTTTCCGGCTGCGCGGCCACGAACGCGGCGAAGTCGGCGCCGTAATCCTGCAGGTTGCCGCTGCGGTTGCCGCGGAAAGCGGCGTGGCGGGTGGCGAGGCCGTCGAAGCAGTCCTCGCCGAGCAGGTGTTGCAGCGCGGGGAAACTGGTGGCCAGCGCGTCGACGTGGATCGCGAGGTTGGCGTTCCGATAGATGCGCAGGCGGGCGGCGGGCGCGATGCCGCGCGTGGCGATCCACGGTTCCAGCGAGGGCGCCACGCCGTCCACGATGGCGCCGGCGAACGCGTGCTGCAGCTCACGCAGCGAGGGCGGCGACGACATCGAGATGCTCCGTGGCGAGCCGCGCCTCGTCTTCCAGCACGGCGAAATCGGGCAAGTGCTGGTCCCATTCGATCAGGGTGGGTTTCGCGCCGAGGCGGGCCAGCGTGTAGCCGTACAGCGCCCACACGGCGGCATCGACGCGCTGGTCGTGCGAGTCGATCAGCAGTTCGCCGCCCAGCCCCTGCTTGCGGGTGAAGCCGGCCAGGTGCAGTTCGCCCACCGCGGCGGCGGGGATGCCGTCGATGAAGCGTTGCGCGTCGAAGCCGTGGTTGACGCTGTTGACGTAGACGTTGTTGACGTCCAGCAGCAGGCCGCAGCCGCTGCGCGCGGCGAGTGCGGCAAGGAACTCCCACTCGCTCAGCGTCGAGTGGCTGAAATGGATGTAGCTGGAGACGTTCTCCACCAGCACGCGGCGGCCCAGCGTTTCCTGCAACTGGCCCACGCGCGCCACCATCAGCTCCAGCGCTTCCTCGGTGTACGGCAGCGGCAGCAGGTCGTTGTAGTGGCGCCCGCCGATGGCGCCCCAGCACACGTGCTCGGATACCAGCGCGGGTTCGGTGCGTTGCACCAGCGCGCGCAGCGCGGCGAGGTGGGCGGGATCGAGCGGCTCGGCCGAACCCAGCGACAGGCCCACGCCGTGCAGGCTCACCGGGTAGTCGCGGCGCAGCGCGTCTAACGCGTTCCACAGCGCGCCGCCGGCGCAGAACAGGTTCTCGCTGTGCAGCTCGAAGAACGGCACGGCGGGCCGGTGGTGCAGCACGTGCGCGACGTGCGCCGGCCGCAGCCCGATCCCGACACTCGTCGGGATCGGCTGCGCACGCACGGGGCGTGACGGGGGCACGGCTGTCAGCTCTTCTTCATCATGGCGTCGTGCGACATGGCGGCGTGGGCCTGCAGCGAACCGCCATCGAGCTTGGCGCACAGGCCGGCGGGTACCGCCACGAAGGCCTGCGGATCGCGCGCCTTGCTGTCCTGGCCCGCGCAGGAATGGCCCGGGGACTGGCAGTCGTTCTTCATCGCGGCGTTGACGCCGTAGCACTTCTGCGTGGCGCTGGCGGCCATCTTGTCGGCGGCGTGGGCGGTCGTGGCGGCGCCGAGCGCGCCGGCGGCGAGCAGGCTGAGCAAGGCGGAGCTGAGGATGGTCTGGGCTTGCATGGGTCTCTCCCGTGGATGCCGGACAATTCCGGCTGCGGTAGATGACCCGGTGGACGCGGATTTCATTACACCCGGTTTTCGTATCCGGTGCCGACGGTCCGTGCCGGCAGGCATTAAACTGCGCGTTCGCCGCCGTCCGCGGTGCCCGTTTCCGCTGAAAGGCCAGCCCCATGCCGCAACTTTCCGTCGTCGTCCCCGTGTTCAACGAGCGCGACAACATCCCGCCGCTGCTCGCCGAAATCGCGGCTGCCTTGCGTGGCACGGCCGACTACGAAGTGATCTACGTCGACGACGATTCGTCCGACGACAGTCGCGCCGTGCTCGAAGCGCAGAAGGCGCAGCATCCCGAGTTGCGCGTGCTGCACCACGTCACCCGCAGCGGCCAGAGCACGGCGGTGTGGAACGGCGTGCGCGCGGCGCGCGGCAGCTGGATCGCCACGCTGGACGGCGACGGCCAGAACGATCCGGCCGACATCCCGAAGCTGCTCGCCGCGCGCGACGCCGCGGCGGCCGAGGTGAAGCTGTTCGCCGGCTGGCGCACCACCCGCCGTGACAGTTTCAACAAGCGCATCTCCTCGAAGGTCGCCAACGCGGTGCGCTCGCGCATGCTGCGCGACGCCACGCCGGACACCGGCTGCGGCCTGAAGCTGTTCGAGCGCGAGGTGTTCCTGCGCCTGCCCTACTTCGACCACATGCACCGCTACCTGCCGGCGCTGGTCAAGCGCGCCGGCTTCCGGAGCACCAGCGTGCCGGTGGGCCATCGCCCGCGCACCGCCGGCGTGTCCAAGTACGGCATGCTGGACCGGCTGTGGGTCGGCCTGGCCGACCTGCGTGGCGTGGCGTGGCTGATGCGCCGGGGCAAGGTGACCGAAGTCGAGGAACTCTGACCTCGATCACGCGGTGTCGCCGCGGCGGTCGTATGCTTGTCCTGTTTCATTGCAGGAGAACGCCATGGCCCTCGCGATCAAGCGTGCGTACGAAGCGCCCGCCAGGGAGGATGGTTATCGCGTGCTGGTGGAGCGGCTGTGGCCGCGCGGCATGAAGAAGGAAGAGGTGCCGCTGGACCAGTGGGCCAAGGAACTGGCGCCGACCACGGCGCTGCGCAAATGGTTCGGCCACGATCCGGCGCGCTGGGACGGCTTCCGCCACCGCTACGCCAGCGAACTCGACGAGCTGGCCGAATACTGGCAACCGCTGGCCGAGCGCTCCGCGCGGCACCCGGTCACCCTGATCTACAGCGCCCGCGACGAGGAGCACAACGGTGCCCTCGTGCTGCGCGACTACCTGCAGCACTGGCTGCACACGCACGGGCCGCGCTGACCGCCTTGAGCATGGCCCCGCCCTTGCGCAGCGGGGAAGTCGAAGTGCCGTGCGGCCCGCTCAAGTCGCGCGCAGCGGCGTGCCCGTGCGCGGCCACTCGGCCAGCGCCTTGCGCGTCCGCAGGCGACCGCGCTCGATCAGTTCGCGGGCGCGGTAGAACTCGTAGACGCTGGCGATGTTGCGCGGCAGGGTGATCAGCAGGTCCGGCTCGTACGCGGCCAGGCGCAGCCGCGCCAGGTTGGCCTGCATCAGGTCCATCGCCTGGTTCAGCGTGTCGAAGGTACCGGGCTCGCGCGGCGGTTCCTCGCTGCGCGGCATCAGCCGGCTGATGAACTCGCCGATGCGGTGGCGATAGCCAGGGTCCTGTCCGGTGGCGCTCTCCTCCACCGGCGCGACGGCCGCCTCGACCGGGCCGTCCACGCTGACGGCGAACAGATAATCCGCCTCCACCCCGATCAGCGGCGTGACCGGCACCGGGTTGAGCAGGGCGCCGTCGACCATGCGGTGGCCGTTGAGGTGGTGCGGGCGGAACACGGTCGGCACGGCGATCGAGGCGCGGATGGCCTCGAACAGGTTGCCGCGGCCCAGCCATACCTCGCGGCCGCGGTCGAGGTCGGTGGCCACCGCGGTGAACGCCAGCGGCAGCTCCTCGATCAGGGTGTCGCCGATCAGCCCGCGCAGCGTGCCGATGATCTTCTCGCCCTTGATCAGGCCGCCGCCGGAAAAGGACCAGTCGACCAGTCGCAGCACGTCGAAACGGGCCAGCGCGCTCACCCAGTCGCGGTAGACGTCGAGCTTGCCCATCGCGTGGATGCCGCCGATCAGCGCGCCCATCGAGCTGCCGGCGATCGCCACGATGCGAAAACCCTGCGCCTCGATTTCCTCGATCACGCCGATGTGCGCCAGCCCCTTGGCGCCGCCGGCGCCGAGCGCCAGCGCCACGGTGGGCTGGCGCTCGCCGGCTGGTTCTTGCGGCTCGCCTGGCGCGTCGGGTTCGTGGGTATTCATGCCGACATTCAATCACGAATCGTCGATGCCGCCGCGGCCAGCCGGCAGCGACGGCGGGCGAACAGCTGCGCGGGTTAGTATGACCGGGGCCGTGGCGGCAAGCCGACGGCGACACTCCACGGAAACCTGCATGGCCCCATCCCGACCCACCGCGACGCCCCGCCCCGCCCGCCTGCCCGCGCCGAGGCGCGCTGCATGAACTGGCAGGCGTGGGCCACGGTCGCGGTGATCGTGCTGGCGATGGCGCTGTTCGCCAGCGAGAAGCTGCGCATCGACCTGATCGCGCTGCTGGTGCTGGCGACGCTGGTGATCCTGGGCATCGTCACGCCGGTGGAGGCGCTCAGCGGCTTCAGCAACGAGGCGACGGTGACGGTGGCGGCGATGTTCGCGCTCAGCCTGGGCATCGAGCGCTCCGGCGCGCTCGATCCGCTGAGCCGCTGGCTGATGCGGATCAAGCGGCCGTGGGTGCTGACCCTGGCGCTGATGCTGGCGATCGCGCCGCTGGGCGCGTTCGTCAAGAACATTGCGCTGGTGGCCACCTTCCTGCCGCTGGCGCTGCGCGTGTGCCAGCGTACACACACCTCGCCCGGCCGCGTGCTGATGCCGATGGCCTACGCTGCGCAGATGGGCGGCGTGTGCACGCTGATCGGCACCTCCTCCAACCTGCTCGCCGACACGCTGGCGCAGAAGCACGGGATGGAGGCGTTCGGCGTGTTCGAGTTCACCCGCATGGGCGTGATCCTGGCGGTGGTCGGCATTGTCTACCTGATGCTGGTCGGCCGCTGGCTGCTGCCGCGCGAGATCGACACCCAGCTGCCGGTGCAGGAGGAGATCGGCAAGTACGTCACCGAGCTGGAGGTGACCGAGCAGTCCGCGCTGGTCGGCGGCAGCATCGCCGATGCGAAGCTGGGCGAGCGTTACGGCGTCTACCCGCTGGAGCTGCTGCGCGGCGAGCGGCGCATGTGGTCGCCGCGCAGCCAGGAGATCGCCGTCGGCGACGTGCTGCTGGTGCGCGGCGACTGGGGGAAGATCGAGGATTTCCAGCGCCGCGCCGGCCTGCGCAACGCGCCGGACCGCCGTTACGCCACCGGCGATGCCCGCTCGCGGGTGATGGTGGAGCTGATGATCGCGCCGGCCAGCCCGATGGAAGGCCGCCAGCTGGAGGAAACCGGCCTGCACTGGCGCTACGACGCGGTGGCGCTGGCGATCCACCGGCGCGGCCAGCTGCTGCGCGACAAGCTCAGCGACGTCAGCCTGGCGGTGGGCGACGTGCTGCTGGTGCTGGTCGACGACGAGGCGTTGTCCAACCTGCGCAACGACGAGGCCTTCATCGTGCTGAGCGAGCGCGAGGAAGCCCACCGCACCCCGCGCAAGGCGTGGTATGCCGCCGCGATCATGGTTGGCGTGGTGGTGGCCTCCGGCCTGCACTGGCTGCCGATCCCGATCGCGGCGATCTGCGGCGCGGTGGCGATGGCGCTCACCGGCTGCTTCGGCCGCAAGGACGTCTACGAGGGCGTGGACTGGAAGATCATCATCCTGCTCGGCGCGATCCTGCCGCTGGGCATCGCGATCGAGCGCAGCGGCCTGTCGGAAACGCTGGTGCAGATGGGGCTGGGCGTGGTCGGCGACCACGGCCCGCTGGCCGGCCTGCTGATGGTCTACCTGCTGACCGCCCTGCTCACCGAACTGATGGGCCACAACCCCTCGGTGGTGCTGATGGTGGGCATCGCCGTGTCGGTGGCCCACGCCATGCACGTGGACCCGCGTCCGTTCGTCGTCGCGGTCGCCTTCGCCGCCGCCACCTCGTTCGCCACCCCGGTCGGCTACCCCACCAACACCATGGTCTACTACGCCGGCGGCTACCGCTTCACCGACTTCATGAAGGTCGGCATCCCGCTGATCGCCATCTTCTGCGCGCTGTCGATGTGGCTGATACCGCAGTTCTGGCCGTTCTAGAGCTGGGAATAGGGAATGGGGAATAGGAAGAGCAACGGCGTTCCGCGACCCCCTGCTTTCCCTATTCCCCATTCCCTATTCCCGGCAGTCAGGCATAGCCTGACAGCGCCAGCCGCAGCAGGATCTTCATCTCCTCGCGCAGCGGCAGCGGGGCGACCACTTCCGCGTCGGGGCCGTACTTGAGCACGTCCATCAACAACTCTTTCGAGTTGGAGTAGGGCAGTTTCAGCTCGTAGCGGCCGTCGCTCAGCCATTCGCCCTGCTGCTGCGAATGCCAGTGCTCGTCGGAAACCCAGCGCGCGGCGTGGGCGGAGAAGCGGATCGTGGCCCAGGCCTTGGGCTTGCCGGCGAAGATGCCGTAGCTGGAGGCGAGCAGTTCGTTGAGTTCGCTGTCGGTGACGTCGCGGGCGGGCGCGTCCTGCGCCTGCGCCTCGGCGATGCGGTCCACCGCGAAACTGCGCAGCGCCTCGCGGTCGTGGTCCCACACGTCGAGGTACCAGTTGTCGCGATAGTGGGTCAGCCGCTGCGGCGAGACCAGCCGGCGGCTGTCGGCATTGGTGGTGCGTGCGCGGTAGCGGAAGCGCAGCTGGCGCCGTTCGAGCACCGCGCCGGCGACCACGCGGAACACTTGCTGGTCGAGCTTGCGCTCGCCCCACGGAATCACCCGGATGCGCTCGATCGGCAGCGCCTTGCCGCTGCCCTGGTGCGACAGCAGGCCCTCGATGCGCGCCTTGAACGGCGCCAGCGTGCCGGCGAGCACGCCGGGGCCGGAGCGGCTGATCAGTTCGTTGAGCGCCAGCAGCGAGGCCAGCTCGTCGGAGGTCAGCCACAGGCCGGGCAGCTCGAACTTCTCGCCTTCGCCGGCTTCGTAGCGGAATGCCGCCTGGTCGGTGCCGGCGCTCTCGATCGGCGCGCCCAGCGCATCGCGCAGGAACGCCACGTCGCGATACAGCGTGGCGCGCGAGCATTCCAGTTCGCCCATCAGGCGCGACAACGGCACCGGATAGTGCGCCGATTTCAGGAGGCGATGCAGCGTCAATATCCGTTCGTAGCGATCCATTCGGCACGTCTCGGGCGGGGCACGTCCTAGCATGGTGGCGGCCGTGGATGGCTGCAAGTCGCACGGCGGGCCGGCGCATTCACTGCGAGTTCAAGACGGCTGGCTAAGGTACGCTGTTACCAAACTTTAACAAACGGATATTCGGCAATGAACAAGACCCTGATCGGCGGCCTGCTGCTGGCCGGTTTCGCCAGCTTCGCCGCCCACGCCCAGGACACGGAAAATCGCGGCGGCTGGAGCGGTTCGGGCGAATTCGGTTTCGCCTCGTCCACCGGCAACTCGCGCTCGGAGAACATCAACGCCAAACTGGGCCTGAGCCAGGAAAACGACCAGTGGAAGAACAACTTCTTCGTTGACGCGCTGCGCTCCAAGAGCGAGCAGAAGATCGTCGACACCAATGGCAACACGATCGAGCAGTTCAACACCACCGCCAACCGCTACGACGCCGGCGCCTCGGTCGGCCTCAAGCTCGACACGCGCAGCTACATCGTCGGCGCGGCCCGCTACGAGCACGACGACTTCGGCGCCAACCTGTGGCAGGGCACGGTCTCGCTGGGCTACGGCTATATCGCGCTGAAGGACGAGCGCAACGAGCTGTCGTTCGAAATCGGCCCCGGCTACAAGCGCTATCGTCCCGCCGACACCCAGGTGCTGGTCGGCAACGTGCTGGTCGCCCAGCGCCAGCCCACCGAAGGCGAAGTGGTGGCCCGCGGCCTGGTCAACTACAAGTTCAAGCTGAGCGCCAACACCGCCTTCGAGGACACGTTCCTCACCGAAGCGGGCTCCAAGAACACCTACATCCAGAACGACGCCGGCCTGGCCGTCAGCATGACCAAGAAGCTGGCCCTGAAAGTGGGCTTCCAGGTCCGCTACAACAGCGACGTGCAGCCGGGCGTGAAGCAGACCGATACGCTGACCACGACGAATCTCGTGTACAGCTTCTGAGCGCCGGATGGGGAGTGGCAGGGCGGGCACTGCCCGCCGTGGGTCGCTGCCGCATGGACTGCAGGA
Source organism: Rhodanobacter sp. UC4437_H4 (assembly GCF_052978425.1). Classification (NCBI taxonomy): domain Bacteria; kingdom Pseudomonadati; phylum Pseudomonadota; class Gammaproteobacteria; order Lysobacterales; family Rhodanobacteraceae; genus Rhodanobacter; species Rhodanobacter sp. UC4437_H4. The sequence goes on along the minus strand of NZ_CM129673.1, from coordinate 2,393,555 downwards.
GCGTGACAGCGTCGGCTCACGTCCCCAGCAGTTTGCCCGCCCCTTGCGCGAGCAACGCCTGCGCCACCTGTCGACCGAGTGCTTCGGCCTGATCCGCCGGCGCGCTGCCTTCGGCGTGCAGCAGCTGGCCGCTGGCCGCGTCGCCGACGAGGCCGCGCAGGTGCAAGCCGTGGTCGCTGCGCATGCACCAGGCGCCGACCGGCACCGTGCAGCTGCCGCCAAGGGCGCGGTTCATCGCGCGCTCGGCGCTCACCGTGAGCCGCGTGTCGGCGTCGTCGAGCGCGGCGAGCAGGGCCAGCGCCGCCGGATGCTCGTCGCGCGCCTCGATCGCGATGGCGGCCTGGCCCGGGGCGGGAAGCCAGTCCGGCGCGGCCAGTCGCGAGACGATGCGCGAGGCCAGGCCGAGGCGTTCCAGCCCGGCGCAGGCCAGCACGATCGCGTCATACTGGCCGGCGTCGAGCTTGCCCAGCCGGGTGCCGACGTTGCCGCGCAGGTCGCTCAGCTGCAGATCCGGCCGCAGCGCGCGCAGTTGCGCCTGCCGGCGCAGCGACGAGGTGCCCACGCGCGCGCCCCGCGGCAGCGCGGCGAGGTCGGCGTAGTGGTTGCTGACGAAAGCGTCGGCGGCGTCGGCGCGGGGCAGGATGGCCGGCAGGGTGAAGCCGCTCTCGAGATCGGCCGGCACGTCCTTCAGCGAGTGCACCGCCAGCTCGGCGCGGCCTTCCAGCATGGCCACTTCCAGCTCCTTGAGGAACAGTCCCTTGCCGCCGATGGTGGCCAGCGGCTGGTCGAGGATCTCGTCGCCGCGGGTGGACAGCGGCACCAGCTCCACGCCCAGGCCGGGGTGCGCCGCGCGCAGCAGCGCGGCGACGTGTTCGGCCTGCCACAGCGCCAGCGCGCTCTTGCGGGTGGCGATGCGCAAGGTGGAAGGGTTCATTGGAACTCCGCGACGTTCGGCAAGGTCCCATTGTAGTTGACCGGCCCGGTGCGGCGTGGCCAGCCCGCGACGTTTGGGCGCGGTGGCTGACACGGTCGTCGCGGGCCGGCTACGATGTCGACAAACCCCTCGGAGTTCATCATGCAAAGCGGTAATCCGGCACTCAACAAGAACACCTTCCTCGACGCCGCCAGCGGTGCGGTGGTGTCGCATGGCGACGAGGTGATGACTCTCAACGGCACGGTCAACAAGACCGGCCTGCTGCTGATCCTCGCCATCGTCGGCGCGGCCTTCAGCTGGGGCCAGTTCAACGGTGCGGAGAGCCTGCCGACGATGGGCCCGCTGATGATCGGCGGCGCCATCGGCGGCCTGATCCTGGCCTTGGTCACCGTGTTCAAGAAAACCTGGGCGCCGGTCACCGCGCCGTTGTACGCGCTGGTGGAGGGCGTCTTCATCGGCGCGTTGTCGGCGATCTTCGAGATGCGCTACCCGGGCATCGTGATGCAGGCGGTGGGGCTGACCTTCGGCGTGATGGCGGCGATGCTGCTGGCCTATCGCAGCGGGCTGATCCGCGCCACCGAGAAGTTCAAGCTCGGCATCGTCGCGGCCACCGGCGGCATCATGCTGCTGTACCTGGCCAACTTCGTGATGGGCTTCTTCGGCCATTCGATGGGCTTCATCAACGGCTCCAGCGGCCTGGGCATCGCCTTCAGCGGCGTGGTGGTGGTGATCGCCGCGCTCAACCTGATCCTCGACTTCGACATGATCGAGCAGGGCGTGCATGCCCGCGCACCGAAATACATGGAGTGGTACGGCGCCTTCGCCCTGGTGGTGACCCTGGTGTGGCTGTACCTGGAACTGCTGCGGTTGCTGTCGAAGCTGCAGTCGCGCAACTGAGACAGCGGCGGGAGTGAAGAAAGTCGGCGGGCGATGTCCGCCGGCTTTTTTTGGGGCCGGGAAAGCGGCGGGCAGTGCCCGCCCTACACCGACGTATCGTCGCGTAGGGCGGGCACTGCCCGCCGGCTCTTGCTTTCCGGGCGGGGCTCTCTTCGTCTAGGCCACCAGCTCAGCGTCATCCCCCGGCTGTTCCGCGTGATGGTCCGCCGCCAGCAGCATGTAGAACGCGGGCACCACGAACAGGGTGAACACGGTGCCGATGGCCAGGCCGGTGGAGATCACCAGGCCCATGTTGAAGCGGCCCGCGGCGCCGGCGCCGGCGGCGATCACCAGCGGCATCACGCCGAGCACCATCGCCGCGGTGGTCATCAGGATCGGCCGCAGGCGCACCGCCGCGGCGTGCTCGATCGCCTCGCGCTTGGACATGCCGGCGCGTTGCGAGTCGTTGGCGAACTGCACGATCAGGATGCCGTGCTTGCTGATCAGGCCCATCAGGGTGACCAGGCCCACCTCGGTGTAGATGTTGAGGCTGGTGAACAGGTTGACGAAGATCAGCGCCCCGAACAGCGCCAGCGGCACCGAGACCAGGATCACCACCGGGTCGCGCAAGCTGTTGAACTGCGCCGCCAGCGCCAGGAACACGATGATGACGGCGAACAGCAAGGTGCCGCCGAAGCCGCCGGATTCCTGCATGAACTGGCGCGACTGGCCGGCGTAGTCCACGTTGTAGCCGGAAGGCGCCACCTCGTGCACCAGGTCGCGCAGGTAGGTCAGCGCGTCGCCCTGCGACATGCCCGACACGCCCGAGATGGTGGCCGAGTTCAGCTGCTGGAAGCGGTTCAGCGACTGCGGCACCACCTCGTGGGTGACCTTGGCCACGGTGCCGGCCTGGATCACCGAGCCGTCCGGCACGCGCAGGTAGTAGTCCAGCACCTGTTCCGGGTTCAGCCGGTCGGCCTGCAGCACCTGCGGGATCACCCGGTAGGAACGCCCGGCGATGGAGAAGTAGTTGACGTAGCCGCCGCCCAGCGCCGAGCCCAGCGCGGCGCCGACGTCGGCCTGGGTCAGGCCCAGCGTGGCGATCAGGTTGCGGTCCAGGTTCACCGTGGCCTGCGGCTTGTCGATCTTCAGGTCGGAGTCGATGAAATAGAACTTGCCGCTGGCCTGCGCCTTGGCCAGCACCGCGCTGGCCACTTCGTTGAGATTGTCGAACGGCTCGGTGGTGGTGATCACCACCTGGATCGGCAGGCCCTGCGCGCCGGGCAGCGGCGGAAACTGGAACGCCGCCACACGGCCGCCGGCGATGCCGTTCCATTTTTCCTGCAACACCTGCTGCAGTTCGTGCGCGCTGCGCTCGCGCTGGTCCCACGGCTTGAACACCACGCCGCCGATGCCCTGGTTCACCGTCGGCACGCCGGTCAGCTGGAACATCTGCTCGTACTCGGGCAATTCCTTGGCCAGCTCGAACATCTGGGTGGCGTAAACGTTCATCTGCTCGGCGGTGGCGTTCGGTGCGCCGACGATCTGGCCCACCACCACGCCCTGGTCCTCCTCCGGCGCCAGTTCCGATTGCGCAGTGACGCCCAGCGCCACCGTGGCCAGCAGCAGCAGGCCGGCCATCACGATCACCACCACCCAGGTCGACAGCACGTTGTGCAGCACGCGCTGGTAACCGTGGTGCACGCGGTCGAACTGGCGGTCGATGAACTGCACGAAGCGACCGCCTTCCTGCCCGCTGGTGAAGAAGCGCGAGGTCAGCATCGGCGACAGCGTCAGCGCCACGATCGCCGACACGGTCACCGCGCCGGCGAGGGTGAACGCGAACTCGCTGAACAGCGCGCCGGTGAGGCCCTTCTGAAAGCCGATCGGCACGTACACCGCGATCAGCACCACGGTCATCGCCAGGATCGGCCCGCCCAGCTCGCGTGCGGCCAGCAGCGCGGCCTGCAGCGGGGTCTTGCCTTCCTCCTTCATGTGGCGGTCGACGTTCTCCACCACGATGATCGCGTCGTCCACCACCAGGCCGATCGCCAGCACCAGCGCCAGCAGGGTCAGCAGGTTGATCGAGTAGCCCAGCACCAGCATCACGAAGAACGCGCCGATCAGCGCCAGCGGCATCGCGATCACCGGGATGATCACCGCGCGCAGGCTGCCCAGGAACAGGAAGATCACCAAGGTGACGATCACCAGCGCCTCGACCAGGGTCTTGATGACCTCGTTGATCGAGCTGTTCACGAAGTCGGTGCCGTCGTAGACGATCTTTCCGGTCAGCCCGTTCGGCAACTGGTGCTGGATCTCGGGGAACGCATCGCGCACGCGCTGGGCCACGTCCAGCACGTTGGCGTCCGGCGCCACCTTGATGCCGATGAACACCGAACGCTTGCCATTGAAGGCCACGTTGAAGTCGTAGTTCTCCGAGCCCAGCGACACCGTGGCCACATCCTGCAGCCGCACGATCGCGCCGCCGGATTGGCGGACCACCAGCTGCTTGAATTCATCCACCGTGTGCAGGCTGCTGTCGGTGGTCAGGTCCACCGTCACCGCCTGGCCCTTGCTGGAGCCGACCGCGGCGAGATAGTTGTTGGCCGCCAGCGCGGCGTTGACGTCGCTGGCGGTGACGCCGACCGCGGCCATCCTGGCCGGGTCCAGCCACGCGCGCAGCGCGAACTGGCGCGCGCCGAGCAGCTCGGCGGTCTGCACGCCGTCGAGCGCGTCCAGCTTCGGCTTGACCACGCGCGCGAGGTAGTCGGTGATGTTGTTGGTCGGCAGCACGTCGCTGTAGAAGCCGATGTACATCGCGTCGACCGTCTCGCCGGTCTGCACGTTCAGCACCGGCTGCTGCGCCTGCGGCGGCAGCTGGTTCTTCACCGAATTGACCTGAGTGGTGATCTCGGTCAGCGCGCGGTTGGCGTCGTAGTTGAGGCGCAACGTGGCGGTGATGGTGGACACGCCCGATACGCTGCTGGAGGACAGGTAGTCGATGCCCTGCGCCTGCGAGATCGCCTGCTCCAGCGGCTGCGTGATGAAGCCGGCCATGGTCGCCGCGTCGGCGCCGTAGTAGGCGGTGGTGACGGTGACCGTGGCGTTCTGCGTCTCCGGATACTGGCGCACGCTGAGGCTGCTGACCGCGCGGATGCCCAGCACCAGGATCAGCAGGCTGACGACGATCGCCAGCACCGGCTTGTTGATGAACGAGTCGGTGAATTTCATCGTGGCGGCTCAGTGTTCCTGCGGCGTGGGGTGCGCGCTGTCGGCCGGTTGCACCCGGTTGTCGACCTTGATCGGCGCATCGTTCTTCAGCTTCACCTGGCCGCTGGTCACCACCTCGGTACTGGCGGCGAGGCCCTTGACGATCGCCACCTGGTCGCCGCGGGTCTCGCCCACGGTGACGAAGGTCTGTTGCACCGTCGGCGGCAGCGGATGGCCCTGCGCGTCCTTGCCCTTGGATGGATGCACCACGTAGACGGTGTCGCCGTACGGGTTGTAGACGATCGCCGCCTGCGGCAGGGTCAGCCGCGGCTGGCGCTGGCCGACGTCGACGGCGAGCTTGGCGAACATGCCCGGGCTCAGCGCCTTGTCGTGGTTCGGCACGCTGGCCTCCACCCGCACGTTGCGGGTGCCGGGGTCGACCTTGGGGCTGATCGCGGTGAGCTTGCCGTCGAACTGGCGCCCTTCATAGGCATCCAGGTTCAGGTGCAGCGACTGGCCGACCTGCAACCGGCCCAGCTCGCTCTGCGGCACGTGGAAGTCGACGAACAGCGGGTCGAGCTGCTGCAGCGTCACCAGCGTGGTGCCGGCGCTGACGTAGTCGCCCGGGCTGATCGTGATGATGCCGGCGCGGCCGGCGAACGGCGCGCGCAACTGCTTCTTCGCCACGATCACCTGCTGCTGCGCCACCGCGGCCTGGTTGGCCTTGAGCTCGGCCGCGGCGCGGTCGTATTCGGCCTGGCTGATCGCCTGCGCCGCCAGCTGCTGGCGCGCGCGCTCGAAGGTCAGCTGCGACAGCTTCGCCGTCGCCTGCAGCTGCTCCAGCTTGGCCGCCTCGTCGCCGTCGCGCAGCTGCAGCAACAGCTGGCCCTGCTTGACGTCCTGGCCGGATTTCAGCGGCACCGCGGTGACCAGGCCGGAGGCATCCATCGCCAGCTCCGCGCCCTGCGCCGCGCGCAGCGTGCCGACCGCGTTCAGCGCGGGCTGCCACGGCTGCTCGCGGACGGTGGTGGTGCTGACCGTGGCCGGCGCCGGTTGCGGCATCGAGTGGATCATGCGCATCACCAGCAGCACCTTGATGCCGACGATCACGGCGATCAGCAGCAGCACGCCGCCGACCATCCAGAGCATGCGCTTGGTGGTGCCGGGTTTGTTGTCAACGCGCGTGGGCATGCGCGGGCTCCTTTGGGTTGATGCGGTGATGGGTTCGATCGTCGCTTGCCGCGAAACCCGAAGGGACTCGCATGGCCGCTTTACCGTCCGTCATTCCCGCGTTCGCGGGAATGACGGCGCCGGGATTACTGGTCCTGTCTGGTCAATGGTTCGTCGATGTCGTGTTGCCAGCTGCCGCCGAGCGCGGCATACAGCGCGGCGGTATCGGCCAGCCGCGCGGTGCGTGCCTGGATCAGCGCGATGCGCGCGCGCTGGTGGTCACGCTGCGCCTGCAGCAGGTCGAGATAGCCGCTGGCGCCGACCCGGTACTGCCGCTGGGCCAGCGCCAGCCGCTGCGCGGCGGCGTCCTCGGCGGCGAGCTGGGCGGCCAGGCCGTCGGCGTCGTATTGCAGCGCCTGCAGCGCATCGGCCACGTTCTGGAAGGCCACCAGTACGGTCTGCTGCCAGTCGGCCAGCGCCTTGTCCAGGCCGGCTTCGGCGGCGCGCTTGCGGTGGCGCAGTTCGCCGCCGTGGAACAGCGGCTGGGTCAGTCCCAGCCCCAGCGACCAGGCGCGGCTGCCGGCGGAGAACAGCTCGCCGACATGCGCCGTCTGCGAACCGGCGCTGCCGGAGAGAGTGATCTGCGGCAGCATCGCCGCGGTGGCCACGCCGACCCGCGCCGTGGCCGCATGCAGTTGCGCCGAGGCGGCGCGGATGTCCGGCCGCTGCGCCACCAGCCGCGACGGCAGGCTGACCGGGATGTCGCGCGGCAGCGCGATCGCATCCAGCGGCAGCGGCGACAACTCCAGTTGCGCCGGCGTGCTGCCCAGATAGGTGGCCAGCTGGTTGCGGGTGGCGGCGAGGCGTGCGCGCAATGGCGGCAAGGTGGCCTCGGTGGCGGCCAGCTCGCTGCGTGCGGCCAGGGTGGCGGCCAGCGAGGTCGCGCCGATCTGCTGCTGGCGCTCGGCAATGCGCACGCTGTCGCGCTGGCTGTCGGCGATCGCCTCGGTGGCGCGCACCTGCTCGCGCAGCGACGCTTCCTGCAGCGAAGCGGTGACCACGTTGGCGGCGAGCGTCAGCCAGGTGGCATCGGCCTGCGCCTGCTGCACGTCGGCCAGCGCCGCCTGCGCCTCGATGCCGCGGCGGGTGCCGCCGAACAGGTCGATGCCGTAGCTGACGCTGACGCCGGCGTTGTACACGGTCAGCGGCGCGAAGGCGAAAGTGTCGCCGAACGCGGCGCCGGATTGCTTCTGGCGGGTGACGCCGGCGTTCGCATCCACCGCCGGAAAGCGCACCGCGCCGGCGGCGCGGGCGTTCTCCTGCGCCTGGCGCAAGGCGGCCTGGGCCGCGGCCAGCGACGGGCTGTGGCGCAGGGCGGTGTCCACCCGGCGGTCGAGCTCGGCATTGCCGAACGTGGTCCACCAGTGCTCGGGCACTGCCGCGTCGACGACGAAACGCTGTGCTGCGCCGGCCACGCTGGCGGTGCCGGCGGGCAGCGGCTGCGCGGTATAGCGGTCCACCCGCGGCGCGTCCGGACGGTGGTAGTCCGGGCCGACCGCGCAGCCGGCGAGGATCAGCCCCAGCAGCGGCGGCAACGCGCGCAGGCGCAGGGTCGGCGAGAAGCGGAGCAGGTCGCGGGGCACGAGGGGAGCCTGGGCAGGGGGAGCCGGCCCGGGACATTAGCAGACGACGGAGTTCAGATATATAGGTGAGAGGTCACCCGCGGCGATGCCGTCGTTACAGCATGCCGACGCGGCCGTCCTGCGAGGAGAAGCGCATCGGCAGCTCGCCGCTGAGGCCGTCCGGATGTCCCGGCGGCACCGCGAAACGCCAGCCCTGCACGCTGCGCAAGGCATGCGCGTCGAGGATCGGATCGCCGCTGGAGGCGACCACGCGCGCATGCAGCACGCGACCTTCGCCATCCACCCGCAGTTGCACGGTCAATTGGCCGTCCAGATGGCCGCGAACATCGTCCCAGCGTTCGGCCGCGGCTGGCGTGGCCAGCGGCTGCAGGCGTGTCGGCGCCGCCGCCGCCGCTTGCGCGATGTCCACGCCAGTCTCCGCCGGCAGGGCGCGCTGGCGCACGGCCGGCACGATCGCATGGCGACGGTGCCGCAGCGGGCGGGCCGACGCCGGGCCATCGTGTGACGCGGCGATGCCGCGCGGCGCATCGGGCCAGCTGGCGGTCAGCGTGCTGAGCCAGCCGGTGCCGGCAATGCCGATGGCCAGGGCCAGGACGCTGAGGCCGGTGGTGGTGCGCAGTCGCAACATGACCGTGCTACGGCCGCTCGAGGATCGCGGTGACGCCCATGCCGCCGGCGGTGCAGATCGAGATCAGCCCTCGACCGGAGCCTTTCTGTTCCAGCAGCTTGGCCAGCGTCGCCACGATGCGCGCGCCGGTGGCGGCGAACGGGTGGCCCACGGCGAGGCTGGAGCCGTGCACGTTGAGTTTGGCCGGGTCGATCGCGCCCAGCGGCGCATCCAGCCCGAGCCGGTTCCTGCAGTAATCGGCCGACTCCCACGCGCGCAGCGTGCACAGCACCTGCGCGGCGAATGCCTCGTGGATCTCGTAGAAATCGAAGTCCTGCAGACTCAGCCCGTGCCGCGCCAGCATGCGCGGCACCGCGATGGTCGGCGCCATCAGCAGGCCTTCGCCGTGCACGTAATCCACCGCGGCGACTTCGGCGTCGCGCAGATAGGCCTGGATTTTCAGCCCGCGCTGCGCGGCCCACGCCTCGCTGCCCAGCAGCACCGCGGCGGCGCCGTCGGACAGGCCGGTGGAATTGCCCGCGGTGAGCGTGCCGTGGCCGGACCGCTTGTCGAACGCCGGCTTCAGCGTGGCAAGTTTCTCCAGCGTGGTGTCCGGGCGCAGGAAGCCGTCGCGCTTGAGCCCGCGGAACGGCACCAGCAGATCGTCGAAGAAACCTGCCTCGTAGGCGGCGGCGAGCTTGTGGTGGCTGTCCAGCGCCAGCCGGTCCTGTGCCTCGCGGCTGACCTGCCACTGCCTGGCCATCTGCTCGCAGTGATCGCCCATCGACTTGCCGGTGCGCGGCTCGGCCACGCCCGGGAACGAAGGCTTCAGCTCGCGGAGCGAGAAGCCGCGCGTGGCGGCCTTGAACTTCTCCAGCGGGGTCTTGGCCCGATTCATCGCCAGCAGGCGGCGGCGCAGGCGGCGGCCGTACACGATCGGCACGTCGCTGGTGGTGTCCGAGCCGGCGGCGATGCCGGCCTCGATCTGCCCGCAGGCGATCTTGTTGGCGATGATGATGGTGTTGTCCAGCGACGTGCCGCAGGCGCGCGCGGTGGTGATGCCCGGCGTGGTCGGTGCCAGCCCGGAGCTGAGCACCGCCTCGCGCGCCAGGTTCCAGTCGGCGCTGTGCTTGATCACCGCGCCGGCGGCCACTTCGCCCAGCTCCACGCCGTGCAGGCCAAAGCGCTCGACCAGGGCGCCGAGCACCTTCACCGACATGCCGAAGTTGCCCACGTCGGCATAGGCAGTGTTGTTGCGACAGAACGGGATGCGTACGCCGCCGATCACGCCGACGCGCCTGTGCGTGTTTTCCATGCCCTGAACGATCCATCACACGAATGGCTTCAAGGCTAACCCGCCATGCCGCCGGGCGAAAGCCCGGATGGCCGCCGGCGTGGCGGTTTGTTCAGCACCGTGCGGCAGGTCGCTCGCGGCGCGGCGGTAGAATGCATGTTTTCCCGCTGCAAGATGGATCCATCGTGGAAGCGCAAACATTGCACGCCCTGCCGGTGCTGCTGGCCCTCGAACCGGTGACCGGACAACCGGCGCCGGCGACCACCCTCACCCGCGACGCGGCCGCCGAACTGGCGCAGCACGTGGCGACCGACCTGCTCGGCCTGGTGCCGCAGGTCGCCGGGGCGCGGCTGGCGCTGGCCGGGGCGCTGTTCGACCAGGTCGAACTGCTGCGCCCCGGTTTCCCGGTGTGGGCGACGCTGGACGACCTGGCGCGCCGGCTGCCGCGCGGCACGCTGGAGCACGTGGTCGCCTTCGGCAGCCACGACGGCGTGATGCCGGCGCCGGTGCTGCAGCCCTCGTCGGCGTACGCCGGCGGCCCGATGCGGCTGCTGCCGCTCAGCCTGCTGGTCAATCCGGAGGCCGCCGACGAACTCGCCACCCAGCTGGAGATCCAGCTGGTCGGCCGCGGCGAGGCCGGCGCGGCCACCGCCGACTGGCTGATGCGCACGCTGGGCATCCGCCTCGAACACCTGCGCTACCTCAGCCGCAACGACCTGCTCGCGCTGACCTGCGTGCAGTACGAACACGCCAACCTGGCGCCGCTGTGGTCGCTGCTGGAAGCGGCTTTGCTCACCCCGGAGCAGCCCGAGACGACGATGAGCGCGCGCGGGCTGGCGCTGCGCTACGCCGACGGCATCGTGTGGGCGCAGCCGCCGGCGCAATGGCTGGCCGCGCAGCGCACCGACGCGGCGCAGCGCGCGCACGATTTCGCCGGCATCGTGTTCGAGCTGCGCCAGTACGCCGCGCTGCTGGAGGCGCACCAGTTGCCGCTGCGGCTGCAGTCGTCGCCGGCGGTCGCCGCCGGCGCGGGTTATCTGCTGGAACAACTCGCCGACGCTCCGGCCTCCGCGCCCGCGCCGCGCCTGTTCGCGCACGAGGCGCCGGGGCTGGGCGTGGTGGCGGTCAGCGTGGCGCAGCCGCGGCCCGACGGCGCGCCGCGCATGCTGGCGCACGGCTATCCGCTGCAGCCGCAGGCGCTGGGCCCGTTGCTGCAGCAGCTCGCCGCGCAATACGGCACCGCCGCCGAACTCGACACCCGCGGCCAGGTGGTGCTGGATGCGGCCGGCGCCCTCGGCGCGCCCTGAGCGGATGACACGCGCGTGCCGGCCGGCCCGGACATTTTCCTGGCCGGCAGCAGTTGTGCGGCGGCGAACGGTCGGCGCATGATGGCGTGGCGCTGATAAGGGGGCGCGCTCCAGCTGACGGAAACACCATGCGGCCGCCGAAGCAAGCCGAGGGAGTACCGACACCGACAGGGGGATCGCACGAGCCGCAACGGCTGTGGCATGGCGCCCCCGTGCTGCTCACCTGGCTCGATCTCGACCAGCGCTTCGGCCACGTCAACGACACCCATCGGCGCTGGCTCGGCGTCGACCCGGCGCAGCTGATCGGCAAGCGCCTGGTCGAGGTGATCGGCGAGGCCAACTACGAACGCTCCCGCGCGGCGCTGGAGCAGGCCTACGCGGGCCACCCCTCCAGCTACGAGGGCGAGCTGTTCAACGGCCGCGAGCGGCGCTACGCGCACGGCAACTTCGCGCCCGATTTCGATGAAGACGGCCGCGTGCGCGGCGTGTTCACCGCGCTGGTCGACATCACCGAGCGGCGCGAGCTGGAGCTGCGCCTGCATGAAAGCGAGCGGCGCTTCTTCAGCGCCTTCCAGCACGCCGCGATCGGCATGGCGCTGACCGGGCCGGGCGGGCGCTTCCTGCGCGTCAACGCCGCGGTGTGCCACATGCTCGGCTACACCGAGGAGGAACTGCTCACCCTCGGCGTGGCCGACGTCACCCATCCGGACGACATGGCCGCCGATGCCGAGCAGATGCTGCAGCTGCTTTCCGGCCAGCGCGAAAACTACCAGCTGGAAAAGCGCAACCTGCACAAGGACGGCCACGTGGTGCACCTGCAGCTGGCCGTGTCGCTGGTGCGCGACGAGGAGGGCGCGCCGCTGTACTTCGTGTCGCAGGCGCAGGACATCAGCCAGCGCAAGGCATTCGAGGACGCGCTGCAGCGCGAGCGCGAGCTGGCCGAGGTGACCCTGCGCTCGATCGGTGACGCGGTCATCATCACCGATCCGCAGTCGCGCATCCGCTCGCTCAACCCGATCGCCGAGGCGATGACCGGCTGGCGCAGCGCCGAGGCGCAGGGCCTGCCGGTGGAGGCGGTGTTCCAGCTGTTCGACGCCGTCGACGGCCGGCCGGTGGCCAACCCGCTGCGCACCGCGATCGACAGCAACACCATCGCCGACCTCGGCACGCGCACCCTGCTGCGCCACCGCCACGGGTTCGACACGCCGGTGGAGGATTCCTCTGCGCCGATCCACGACCACGCCGGCAACGTCGTGGGCGGCGTGCTGGTGTTCCACGACGTCAGCGAAACCCGCGCGCTGGCGTTGAAGCTGGTGCACCTGACCCAGCACGACACCCTCACCGGGCTGCCCAACCGCAGCCAGCTGCCGGAGTACCTGGCCCAGGCGCTGGCCCATGCCCGGCGCCGCCAGCAGCGCGTGGCGCTGCTGTACATCGACATCCACCAGTTCAAGCAGGTCAACGACCAGCACGGCCATACCGCCGGCGACAGCGTGCTGCGCGCGTTCGTGGCGCAGCTGCAGCGCATCTTGCCCGCCGAGGCGCAGCTGATCCGCTATGGCGGCGACGAGTTCGTGGTGGTGCTGTCGCACCTGGACAACACCGGCGAGGCCGCCGCGCTGGCCCGCCGGCTGGTCGACCAGGGCGAGCAGACCCGGGTGGACGGCCTGCACGCGCTGGGCCTTCACCTGGGTGTCGGCATCAGCGTGTATCCGGACGATGCGCTGGATCCGGAAACCCTGCTGCAGCACGCCGAGACCGCCCTGGTCGCGCTGCGCAGCCAGGGCGTGCACGGCTGCCGCTTCTTCACCGCCTCGATGGACGAGCGCGCGCGGGCGCGCCGCAGCATCGAGTCGGCGCTGCGCCAGGCGCTGCCGCGCAACCAGCTGAGCCTGCATTACCAGCCGCGCGTGGCAGCCTCCAGCGGACGCATCGTGGGTGCCGAGGCCTTGCTGCGCTGGCACCTGCGCGGGCGCGAGGCCTACAAGCCGGACCAGTTCATCCCCGTCGCCGAGGACTCCGGCCTGATCCTGCCGATCGGCGCCTGGGTGCTGCGCCAGGCCTGCCTGCAGGCGCGCGCGTGGCAGCGGCAGGGCCATCGCATCCCGGTCTCGGTCAACGTGTCGCCGGTGCAGTTCCAGCACGCCGATTTCCCCGACTGGCTGGCCGAGGCGCTGGCCGAGAGTGGGCTCGATCCCGGCCTGCTCGAGCTGGAGCTGACCGAGCGCATGGTGATGTCCGGCGGCGACGTCACCGGCAACCTGCTGCAGCGGATCCGCCAGCGCGGCGTGCGCCTGTCGCTGGACGACTTCGGCACCGGCTACTGCAGCCTGTCCTACCTCAAGCATTTCCCGATCGACACCTTGAAGATCGACCGCGTGTTCGTGCACGACGTGATCGGCGACGCCGACACCGCCACCATCACCAGCGCGATCATCGCCATGGCGCAGCGGCTGGACAAGCTGGTGGTCGCCGAAGGGGTGGAGACCGAAGCGCAGGCCGCGTTCCTGCGCCAGGCCGGCTGCGCCGAACTGCAGGGCTTCCTGTTCGCCGCGGCACTGCCGGTCGCCGACTTCGAAAAGCTACTGACCGAACCCGCCCGCGCGACGTAGGGCGGGCACCGCCCGCCGGCTCTTTCTCGTACCCTTGGCGCAACCCGGCGGGCGGAGCCCGCCCTACGTCGCCGGCTCGACCAGCGATGCCTCGTACATGAAGTAATGGCAGCGCTGCATGCCGAGGCCTTCGTAAGTGGCCTGCGCGCGCGCGTTCTCCGTCTCCACGTACAGGCGCAGGCCCACCGCGCCGGCGGCCGCGGCGCGTTCGGCGACGGCCGCATGCAGCGCGCGGAACACGCCGCCGCGGCGCGCGGCGGGCACCACGTACACGCTCTGGATCCACCAGAAATCGCCGCAGCGCCAGTCGCTCCACTCATAGGTCACCAGCAGGCCGCCCACCGCCGTGCCGTCGACCTCGGCAACCAGGTAGAAGCCGCGCCCAGGTTGCTCGAACACCGCGCTGACGCCACGGCGCAGGCGTTCGGGGTCGAGTCGCTTGTGCTCGGTCTCCCACGCCATCGCCACGTTCCAGGCCGCCAGGTCGGCGACGTCGGCGGGGCGGGCGGTGCGGATCTGCACGGTCATGGCGGGTCTCCGGCGGCGGGACGGACGATCGTAGCGCGCATGCCCTTCACATGGAGGCGAGTACCGTCACGGCACAGCCGCTGGCCGCGCCGGCGACGTCCGGCCTTGCTGCCTGCGCGGCCCGCGTGCCGCGCGGCGGCATCGTCGGCGCTCTTTCGTTTTCCCGGCAAGGAGTTTTTCGCTTGAACATCGGCAGCGTCCTGGATCGGCTCAAGCTGCGCCGGCTGCAGGCCTTCCGCCGCCGCCGCGTGGCCGCCCGCACGCGGCCGGAGCAGGAGCCGGCGCTGCGCGCGGAGCTGTTCAATGCCGAGCAGATGGAACAGCACGGCCGCGAGCTGGCCGGCCAGCACCGCCTGCGCGAACGCTCCAGCATGGATCTGCTGCTCGGCCGGCTGGCCGACAACGAGGCGGTCATCACCCACAGCTGCGAGCGGCTGACCCAGGCGACCCGGCGCAAGCGGCGGATCACGCCGGCGGCCGAGTGGCTGCTGGACAACTTCTACCTGATCGAGGAACAGATCCGCATCGCCCGCCGGCATCTGCCCAAGGGCTACAGCCGCGAATTGCCGCGACTGGACAACGGCGCCTCGGCCGGGCTGCCGCGGGTCTACGACATCGCGCTGGAGATCATCGCCCACGGCGACGGCCGCATCGACACCGCCGGCCTGCACCGCTTCATCCACGCCTACCAGGAAGTGACGCCGCTGCGACTGGGCGAGCTGTGGGCGATCCCGATCATGCTGCGGCTGGCGCTGATCGAGAACCTGCGCCGCGTGGCCGCGCGGGTGATGGCCGACTGGCGCCACCGCGGCCAGGCCGCGCGCTGGGCCGACACGATGACCGCCACCGCCGAGCGCGCACCCAACTCGGTGGTGCTGGTGGTGGCCGACATGGCGCGCTCCGACCCGCCGATGAACGGTCCGTTCGTGGCCGAGATGGCGCGCCGGCTGCAGGGGCAGAGCCCGGCGCTGGCGCTGCCGCTGAGCTGGATCGAGCAGCGCCTGTCCGAATCGGGGCAGAGCATCGAGCACCTGGTGCAGCGCGAGGCGCAGCAGCAGGCCGCCGCGCAGGTGAGCGTGAGCAACAGCATCGGCAGCCTGCGCCTGCTGTCGGCGATCGACTGGCGCGATTTCGTCGAGCGCGTGAGCCTGGTCGAGCAGCAGCTGCGCGAGGACCCGGCCGGCGTCTACGCGGAGATGAACTTCGCCACCCGCGACCGCTATCGCCACGTGGTGGAGCGGCTGGCCCGCCAGCACCGGCTGGACGAGGTGCGCGTGGCCGCCGCCACGGTGGAACTGTGCCGCGCCGCCTCGCCGAACGAGCCGGCTCCGGCGCTGCCGCGGCACGTCGGCTGGTACCTGATCGATCGCGGCCGGCCGCAGCTGGAGCAGCACCTGGGCGTGCGCCCGCGCCTCGCCGATCGCCTGCGCCGCCATTTCGACCGCGCCCCGGTGTCGATCTACCTCGGGCTGCTGGTCGTGCTGACCGTGGCCATCGCCGAGCCGCTGGTGGTGGCCGCCGCCGAGGACGAACTGGCGGTGGGCTGGCTGCTGGCGATCGCCGTGATGGCCTTGCTGGTGGCCAGCCAGCTCGGCTCCAGCCTGCTCAACTGGATGGCCACGCTGGCGATCGCGCCGCAGCCGCTGCCGCGCATGAACTACGTCCACGGCATCCCGGCCAGCGCGCGCACCCTGGTGGCGGTGCCGTGCATCCTGGGCAGCGCCGGCGACGTGGAAGAACTGATCGAGGCGCTGGAAGTGCGCTTCCTCGGCAACCGCGACGAGAACCTGCACTTCGCCCTGCTCACCGATTTCGCCGACGCCGACAGCGAAACCCTGCCCGGCGACGAGGCGCTGCTGCGGCTGGCGCAGCGGCGCATCGAGGCGCTCAACGAACGCTACGCCAGCGTCGAGTCCGACCGCTTCTTCCTGTTCCACCGGCCGCGCCGCTGGAACGCCGGCGAGCGCTGCTGGATGGGCCACGAGCGCAAGCGCGGCAAGCTCGCCGACTTGAACGCGCTGCTGCGCGGCAACGCGCACGGCCGCTTCATGCGCATCGTCGGCGACATCGACGCGCTCGGCCCGGTGCAATACGTGATCACCCTGGACGCCGACACCGAACTGCCGCGCGACGCCGCCCAGACCTTCGTCGGCAGCATCGACCATCCGCTCAACCGCGCCGTGTACGACCCGGTGCGCCGACGCGTGGTCAGCGGCTACGCGATCCTGCAGCCGCGCGTGGGGATCAGCCTGCCCAGCACCGCGCGCTCGCGCTACGCGCAGCTGTACGGCAGCGACGCCGGCATCGACCCGTACACGCAGATGGTTTCGGATGTCTATCAGGACGTGTTCGGCGAAGGCTCGTTCATCGGCAAGGGCATCTACGCGATCGATGCGTTCGAGCGCACCCTGGACGGCCGCTTCCCGGAAAACCGCATCCTCAGCCACGACCTGGTGGAAGGTTGCCACGCGCGCTCGGGCCTGCTCAGCGACGTGCAACTGTTCGAGGAATACCCGGCCCGCTACGGCGCCGACGTGCGTCGCCGGCATCGCTGGATTCGCGGCGACTGGCAGCTGCTGCCGTGGCTGCTGCCGTGGGCGCCGACCGCGAAGGACGGCTGGCGGCGCAACGCGCTGACCGCGTTGTCGCGCTGGAAGATCCTCGACAACCTGCGCCGCAGCCTGGTGCCGCCGGCGGTGCTCGGCCTGCTGGTGTGCGGCTGGCTGCTGCTCTCGCCGGTGCTTTCGTGGACGGTCGCGGTGCTGGCGATGGTGCTGGTGCCGCCGCTGCTGTCGGCGCTGCTGGAGCTGGTGCAGAAACCCAAGGACGTGCAGCTGGACCAGCACCTGCGCGCCGGCTTCGCCGACGGCCTGCAACACGTCGCGCGGATGGCGCTGGGCCTGGCCTGGCTGCCGCACGAGGCGCTCTACCACCTCGACGCGATCGTGCGCACGCTGTGGCGGATCACGGTCAGCCATCGCCACCTGCTGCAATGGCAGACCTCCAGCGAGGTGGCCCGGCGCAGCAGCAATGCGCCCGGCGCCGTGTGGCGGCAGATGTGGATCGGGCCGGCGCTGGCGCTCGGCCTGGCCGTGGCGCTGGCGCTGCAGCGGCCGATGGTGCTGTGGCTGGCGTGGCCGCTGCTGGCGTTGTGGCTGCTGTCGCCGGCGATCGCCTGGTGGGTCAGCCAGCCGCGCCGGCCCGACACCTTCGTGCCGAACGCGGCGCAGACGCGCTTCCTGCGCACGCTGGCGCGGCAGACCTGGGCGTTCTTCGACAGCCACGTCAACGCCACCGAACACTGGCTGCCGCCGGACAACCTGCAGGTGCAGCCCGGCCCGGTGATCGCCTCGCGCACCTCGCCGACCAACATCGGCCTGGCCCTGCTGGCCAACCTGGCCGCGTGGGATTTCGGCTTTCTCGGCACCGGCCGCCTGCTCGAACGCAGCCGCGACACGCTCGCCACCCTGGAGCAACTGCCGCGCTACCGCGGCCACTTCTACAACTGGTACGACACCCGCACGCTGCAGCCGCTGGCGCCGCAGTACATCTCGGCGGTGGACAGCGGCAACCTCGCCGGCCACCTGCTGACCCTGCGCCCGGGCTTGCTGGAACTGATCCACGCACCGGTATTCCGTCCGCGCGTGCTGCAGGGGCTGCTCGACACCCTGCAACTGCTGCATGACGCGCTCGACCAGGAGCACGAGCCGCTGCACCGCCTGCAGGTCGAGCTGCAGGAGGCGCTGGACGAACCGCCGACCACCACCGGCGCGGCGCTGGCGCTGCTGCAGCGCCAGCGCGAACACGCCCATGCGCTGGCGCCCGCGCTGGCGCCGCATCCGGACAGCGACGCGGGCTACTGGCTGCACGCGCTGTGCGCGCAGCTGGACGAGCTGTGCGAGGAAACCGCCCGCTTCCGGCTCGACCCGGTGGACGATGACGCCGACGCCCTGCGCGGCATCCCCACGCTCGCCGTGCTCAGCCGCATCGAGCCGCTGCGCTGGTCGGGCGAGCACGACGCGGAGGCCATCCGCGAGCACGCCCGCGAGCGCATCGCGCTGATCGAGCAGCTGGCGCAGCAGGCCGACGAGCTGGCGCGGATGGATTACCGCTTCCTCTACGACAGCGCACGCGACCTGCTCGCGATCGGCTACAACGTCGACGCGCGCCGGCTCGACGCCGGCTACTACGACCTGCTCGCCTCCGAGGCACGGCTGGCCAGCTTCGTCGGCATCGCCCAGGGCCAGCTGCCGCAGGACAACTGGTTCGCGCTGGGCCGCCTGCTCACCACGGTGGGCGGCGAGCCGGCGCTGCTGTCGTGGACCGGCTCGATGTTCGAGTACCTGATGCCGAACCTGGTGATGCCCGGCTACGAGGACACCCTGCTCGACCAGACCTGCCGCGCGGCGGTGGCGCGGCAGATCGAGTACGGCAACCAGCACGGCGTGCCGTGGGGCGTGTCCGAGTCCGGCTACAACATCCTGGACGCGCACTTCACCTACCAGTACCGCGCCTTCGGCGTGCCCGGTCTGGGCCTGAAACGCGGCCTCGGCGACGACGTGGTGATCGCGCCCTACGCCAGCGCGCTGGCGCTGATGATCGCGCCGGCCGCAGCCACGAAAAACCTGCAGCGGCTGGCCAGCGAGGGCGTGCAGGGCCGCTACGGCATGTACGAGGCGGTCGACTACACCCCGGCGCGGCTGCCGGTGGGGCAGGGTTCGGCGCTGGTGCGTTCGTTCATGGCCCACCACCAGGGCATGAGCCTGCTGGCGCTGGACTTCGCCCTGCTCGACCGGCCGATGCAGCGGCGCTTCGCCGCCGATCCGCAGTTCCGCGCCACCAGCCTGCTGCTGCAGGAGCGCATTCCGCGCACCGCCGCCGAATACCTGCACGCGTCCGGCTTCCCCGACAGCAACGCGGCCGAGCCGACCAGCGAGGCGCGGCTGCGCGTGTTCGGCGACCCGAACCGGCCGCGCCCGGCGGTGCAGCTGCTGTCGAACGGGCGCTACCACGTGATGCTGTCCAGCGCCGGCGGCGGCAGCAGCCGGCGCGGCGAGCTGGCGCTGACCCGCTGGCGCGAGGACATCACGCGCGACCACTGGGGCATGTTCTGCTACCTGCGCGACGTCGCCAGCGGTGCGTACTGGTCCACCGCCTACCAGCCCACGCGGCACAAGACCGAGCTGTACGAGGCGATCTTCTCCGAGGCGCGCGCCGAGTTCCGCGTGCGCGAGCGCGAGTTCGACGCGCACACCGAGATCGTCGTCTCGCCCGAGGACGACATCGAACTGCGCCGCACCCACCTGACCAACCGCAGCCGCAGCGCGCGCACCATCGAACTGACCAGCTACGCCGAGGTGGTGCTGGCGCCGCCGCTGGCCGATGCGCTGCACCCGGCGTTCAGCAAGCTGTTCGTGCAGACCGAGCTGGTGCCCGCGCTGCAGGCGATCGTGTGCACGCGCCGCTCGCGCGCGGCCGACGAGCATCCGCCGTGGATGTTCCACCTGCTGGCCGTGCACGATGCCGACATCGACGAGATCTCGTTCGAGACCGATCGCGCCCGCTTCATCGGCCGCGGCCGCAGCCTGGCCGACCCGCAGATGCTCGACCTCGAGCAGACGCGGCTGTCCGGCAGCGCCGGCTCGGTGCTCGACCCGATCGTGGCGATCCGCTGCCGCATCACCCTGCAGCCCGAGCAGACCGCCACCATCGACTACGTCACCGGCATCGCCGACTCTCGCGAAGGCTGCCTGCAGCTGATCGGCAAGTACCGCGACCGCCACCTTGCCGACCGCGTGTTCGACCTCGCCTGGACGCACAGCCAGGTGCTGCTGCGCCAGCTCAACGCCGGCCTGGGCGATGCGCAGCTGTACGAGCACATGGCCACCGCGCTGCTGTATCCCAACGCCAGCCTGCGCGCCGAGCCCGCGGTGCTGCGCGGCAACCGCCGCGGGCAGAGCGGGTTGTGGGGACAGTCGATCTCCGGCGACCTGCCGATCGTGCTGCTGCAGATCGCCAGCGAGGCGCGCATCGAGATGGTGCGCCAGCTGGTGCAGGCGCATGCCTACTGGCGGCAGAAGGGGCTGGCGGTGGACCTGGTGATCTGGAACGAGGACCGCGCCGGCTACCGCCAGCAACTGCAGGACCAGATCCTGGGCCTGATCGCCTCGGGCAGCGAGGCCGGGCTGCTCGATCGTTCCGGCGGCATCTTCGTGCGCCCGGCGCAGCAGCTCTCCAGCGAGGATCGCATGGTGATGCTGGCCAGCGCGCGCATCGTGCTGGCCGACCATCGCGGCAGCCTGGCCGAACAGATCGGCCGGCGCCAGCTGGAAACCCACGCGCCGCCGTTCGAGCCCAGCCGCGCCGAACGCCCCGCGCCGGCGCTGCCGGCGCCGGTGGCCGCATTGCCGGAACTGCAACTGCGCAACCCGCACGGCGGTTTCAGCGCCGACGGCCGCGAGTACGTGATCGTTTCCGCCGCGAACGACGCCACGCCGGCGCCGTGGTCCAACGTGCTGGCCAACCCGCACTTCGGCACGGTGATCTCCGAGAGCGGCGGCGCCTACACCTGGGGCGAGAACGCGCACGAGTTCCGCCTCACCCCGTGGCACAACGACCCGGTCGGCGACGGCAGCGGCGAGGCGATCTACCTGCGCGACGAGGACAGCGGCACGCTGTGGTCGCCCACCCCGCGGCCGTGCCGCGGCAGCGGCCAGTACCTGACCCGCCACGGCTTCGGCTACAGCGTGTTCGAGCATGTCGAGGACGGCATCCATTCGCAGCTGTGGATCTACGTGGCGCTGGATGCCTCGGTGAAGTTCTCGGTGCTGAAACTGCGCAACGAATCCGGCCGGCCACGGCGGCTCAGCGCCACCGCCTACGTCGAATGGGTGCTCGGCGACCTGCGCGAGAAGACCGCCATGCACGTGGTCACCGAATCGGACCCGGCCAGCGGCGCGCTGTTCGCCCGCAACAGCTACAACGGCGAGTTCCCCGGCCGCGTGGCCTTCCTCGACGTGGACGATCCGGAGCGCGGCATCGACGGCGACCGCGGCGAATTCCTCGGCCGCAACGGCAGCATGCGCAAGCCTGCCGCGCTCGGTCGCAAGCAGCTTTCCGGTCGGCTCGGCCCCGGACTCGATCCCTGCGCCGCGCTGCAGTCGAAGGTGGCGCTGGACGACGGCGCCGAGCGCCAGCTGATCTTCCGCCTCGGCCTGGGCCGCGACGCCGCCGACGCCAGCGCGCTGGTGCAGCGTTTCCGCGGCGCCGGCTCGGCCGCGGCCGCGCTGGAGCAGGTGCGCGCGCACTGGCAGCGCGTACTCGGCGCGGTGCAGGTGCGCACGCCGGAACCGGCGCTTGACGTGCTCGCCAACGGCTGGCTGCTGTACCAGACCATCGCCTGCCGCATCTGGGCGCGCAGCGGCTACTACCAGAGCGGCGGCGCGTTCGGCTTCCGCGACCAATTGCAGGATTCGATGGCCACCGTGCACGCCGCGCCGGAACTCTCCCGTGCCCAGCTGCTCCTGTGCGCGGCGCACCAGTTCCCCGAGGGCGACGTGCAGCACTGGTGGCATCCGCCGCTGGACCGCGGCGTGCGCACCACCTGCTCGGACGACTACCTGTGGCTGCCGCTGGCCACCAGCCGCTATGTGCAGGCCACCGGCGACCGCGCCGTGCTCGACGTGCCGGTGTTCTACATCGAAGGCCGCGCGCTGCACGCCGGCGAGGAATCCTGGTACGACCTGCCGCAGCCCTCGGGCCTGTTCGAGCCGCTGTACAAGCACTGCGTGCGCGCGATCGAACGCAGCTTCATCCTGCGCGGCGAACGCGGCCTGCCGCTGATCGGCGGCGGCGACTGGAACGACGGCATGAACCGCGTCGGCGAAGGCGGTCGCGGCGAGAGCGTGTGGCTGGGCTTCTTCAGCTGCGAGGTGCTGCAGCGCTTCGCCGAGGTGGCGCGTGGGCACGGCGACGCGGCATTCGCGCAGCGCTGCGAAGAAGAAGTGGCCAGGCTTCGCGGCGCGCTGGAGCAGCACGCCTGGGACGGCGCCTGGTATCGCCGCGCCTGGTTCGACGACGGCACGCCGCTGGGCGCCGCCGGCAACCTCGAGTGCCGCATCGACTCGATCGCGCAAAGCTGGTCGGTGCTCTCCGGCATCGGCGCGCCGGCGCGCCAGCGCCAGGCCATGGAGTCGCTGGACCAGCACCTGGTGCGCCGCGACGCCGGCCTGGTGCAACTGCTGGACCCGCCCTTCGACAAGACACCGATGGACCCGGGCTACATCAAGGGCTACGTGCCCGGCGTGCGCGAGAACGGCGGCCAGTACACCCACGCCGCGATCTGGGCCACGATGGCCTTTGCCGAACTCGGCGACAGCGCCCGCGCATGGGAACTGCTGCGCATGATCAACCCGGTCGCCCACGGCACCGACGCCGGGCAGATGGACGTCTACAAGGTCGAGCCCTACGTGGTCAGCGCCGACGTCTATGCGGTTGCCCCGCACGTCGGCCGCGGCGGCTGGAGCTGGTACACCGGCTCCGCCGGCTGGATGTACCGGCTGATCGTGGAATCACTGCTGGGCCTGCGCCTGGAAGCCGGCACGCTGCGCTTCGCGCCGGTGCTTCCGGCGGAGTGGGAGGGCTTCACGCTGGACTACCGCCACCGCGACACGCTCTACCGCATCGACCTGCGCCAGAGCGACGCCGGCACGCCGGGCACCGTCTGGCTCGATGGCGAAGTGCAGGCCGACGGCCGCATCTCGCTCGCCGACGACGGCGCCGAGCACAGCGTGCAGCTCAACCATCCGCGCAGCCCCCCGCACCCCCTGTAGGAGCGCACCCCGTGCGCGATGCCTTCCCCCGCAAGATCCGTCACGCAACGCCACCCGCGCACGCGCCCACTCCCGTCCCGGTTCTGCCGTTCACCGATCCAGCGGACTCAACACCCCATGCCCGCCACGATTGAGCACATGCGTGTAGATCTGCGTGGTTCTCACGTCCTTGTGGCCCAGCAACTCCTGCACCGTGCGGATATCGCTGCCTGATTCCAGCAGATGGGTGGCGAAGGAGTGGCGCAAGGTGTGCGCACTCACCGGCTTGGCAATGCCTGCCTCGCGACACGCCTTCTTCAAAGCCCGCGCCAGCAAGGCATCGTCGAAATGGTGTCGCCGTTCGCAGCCATCACGGGGGTCGCGCGAGCGGCGAGCCGCCGGGAACACATACTGCCAACCGAACTCGCGCGGCGCCGATGGATACTTGCGTGCCAACGCAAACGGTAGCCAAACCGCACCAAAACCCTCCTGAAGATCGGCCTGATGCAACTGGCGCGCCCGCTCCATTTCGCGGCGCAAGGGCTCGGCCAGCGACCTTGGCAGCATGGTGTGACGATCCTTGCCGCCCTTGCCATCGCGCACGGTAATTTCGCCGCGATCAAAGTCCACGTCCTTCACGCGCAGACGCAGCGCCTCCATCAAACGCAGCCCCGCCCCGTACAGCAGGCTTGCCAGCAGCCAAGGCCGCCCATCCAGACGCGCCAGCAGACGCGTCACCTCATCGCGCGAAAGCACGGCAGGAACCCGCGCAGGCCGTTTGGCCCGGGTCACCCCTTCAAGCCAGGGCAGCTGCACCTGCAGCACCTCGCGATACAGGAACAGCAGCGCCGAAAGTGCCTGGTTCTGGGTGCTTGCCGCCACCTGTCCCTGCACCGCCAACTGCGACAGGAACTGCTCCACCTCAGCCGGCCCCATGTCGCGAGGGTGTCGTTTGCCGTTGGCCAGAATAAAACGGCGAATCCAGCCCACGTAAACGTGCTCCGTACGCAGACTGTAGTGCTTTACCCGAAGCACTCTCCGTACTTCGTCCAGCAGCCGCGGCGGCTTGCCTGCGCCAGCATGCATATCGGCGTTTTCGGGGCGATAAGGCATACACACCTCATTTCGCGAGATATGCAAACCAGCATCCGCTTTTGCGGCGGGCCAAGGCAGCCGGGCAAACTCTTGATGGAACGTAGGACTTCCCCGCTTGACGGCGCCGCAGCGGGCGCGGAGCATGGCGTGCATATGCCCCGATCTGGGGTCTACTTAGCGTTAGACCCACATGTCAGACAATATCGTAGTTCAATCGGATACACGCACAGCACTTGAAGAAGTTGCTGAATCATTGGTTGATCGTACTGACTACTGGCCTTGGTATCCCGATCAACGTCCCATCAGAGTCGCCTCAACGCTGGCTCAGCTCCGACGCCAGCTGCTAAAAGCAAATGATCTTGTTGCGCGGCACGAACTTAGAAACGAACGACCAATCTTCTATTCTGAGACGCCTGACGACTGGAACTGGCTTACTTACATTGTTGACCTTGATGTCATTCCAATTTACGAGGACGGGATCACAGTCTCATCTAGGAAGCTAATTGCCACGCCCAAGGAAATACCATACTTAGTTCGTTTCATAACGGCCACAGGAACAAACAACGGGTTGGATGTTGAGAACCATAACTTCGGGTATCACTTCCACTTTGGAAACGTAAAGCGGAACAAGCTACACCGGACAAACCTGCTTCTGACATTCAAGCCAACAGATCCCCACGGCCCAAGCGTTCCTCTATATGCAGAGAAGCACGGGAACTACACACCCATTGATGTTGCCACCATAGGCAGCAATAAGCGGCGACCAATCTACGACGTGTGTCATACGGAGATGACAAAGAGGGGCATCGCGAACTTCAAGACGCCCGCAAATGGATCAAGTATTTTTTATCCATAAATGCGGGTCTAACAATTCATTCAAGCCGACGCCGCTTCGCGGCGCGGCTTAATTCAGGTGTTAGGCCTGCATGTGCAAATGAGCCTTATAGTCCCAGCAATTTTTTTGCTCGCTTTGGCGGTCATTCTGCCGTTGTATGCGATGTACTTCATTTCGCTTCATCGCTTCGGAAAGGAGTTCAGGCAATTTCATCCTGGCCTCTACGAGAAATTGCTCGCGACAGGTCGTCCTTCGCTGTCTCCTGTCAACGGTAACTATCGGGCCTTCCAAGCCATCCAGTCTGGCAAAGTTTCAGTTGAAGCATTGAACCCTCTTGTGCTTTCTTCGTACCGACTCGCACGCAAAAGACTGCTGCTTGGCCTTTCGTGCTTCATGGTGTTGTTGTTTTCCGGCCTTGCTATAAGCCTCAACAAATAGGCTGTAAGGTAGGGCCTAACCAGTCATTCGAGGCGGACGGCTGCGCCGCCGCTCAATTCCAGCGTTAGCCTTCATCAATCAGCTACAGGGGATCTGAAATGGCAGCATGGTTCACCGTTCTTAAGGCGTCGCTCCCGTACGTCACTCAAATTGTCACAACGGCAATCCCGGCGTTCACATCAAAGCCAGAGGCAAGCAAAATCGACCCTGTGGTCGCAAAGCAGATTGAGGAGCTGCAATCTGCCGCGACAAAGAACGCCGAGTCAACGCAGGGTTTGGCGGAGAGGCTGCAACAAACGATTCAAGGGATTGAGGCTGCTGCTACCAATCTTCAGAAACAAGTAGCGACGTTCAAGGTGCTTTTATTTTCCTCATTCGTTATCTCGTTGCTCGCGTTAGCCACTTCTGTGTGGGCGGTCACGCATTGAAGTATCGCGGGTGCTCATGTTCATCTAGGCACCCACCGCAATCGGCTAACAATTCGTTCAAGGCGGACGGCTACGCCGCCGCTTAACTCAAGCGTTAGACGTTCTTGGAAGCTACAGGGGATGCATAGTGAAAACCGCCATAGTCATCGCACTCGTCGCCGTTGTCCTTAGCGCATGCGCATCCAACTCTGGCGTCGTCCAGATGGGCAACGACACGTACTTCATCTCCAAGCAAGCAGCAACTGGTTTCACTGGCTTGGGCAGCTTGCGCGGCGACGCCATGCGTGACGCCTATTCGCAATGTAGCAAGACCGGCAAGTCTGTTGAGGTCACCAACACCGATCAATCAAGCCCGCCATACTTGTTGGGCAATTTCCCCAGGGTAGACATCACCTTCCGGTGCGTTACAAAGTAAGCAACGTGCGGGGCACGTCTAACATCTCGTTCAAGGCGGACGGCTTCGCCGCCGCTTAACTCCAGCGTTATACCAACAGGGGGAAGTTCGGTGAACCCGGCAACTATTGTTTCTGGAGCACTGCTGTCTCAGATATTAATGGTTGCCATCCTGTTCGTGGGTGGCGGCATTCTCAGCGGCGCATCAACGCGCAATGCGTGGTGGAAAGGCGAGCGCGTGTATCGCGCCGTGTGGTGGGAGCTTCTAGTACTCCTATTGGTCACTGCGGGTGCTTTGGTCTTCACCGCGACCATGTCATCCGTTTGGTCTCCTCTCTTCCATGGCACGTCATTCTCTGGACTCAGTGATGGGCGTGCCCTTCTCATTGTGTTCGTCTTGGACATCATCGTGGTAACCCGGCTTGTGTACAGCACCGGTGGCAGTGTGGGCAGTCCGTTTCAGCCGCTTTTCTTTTTCATTCCCACAATCGCCCTTCTCCTTCGCGAGTCTGTGCTTAGAGAATCGTCATCTACTGCCTACTAATATCCGTCGCATTCCTTGTCCTTCTGTATCAGTCGGCACCACCGCCATCGGAACGTCCGGGTCGCGTCAAGCAGGCGTACGGGTTCGTCACCGTTGCCTGCCTAGCGCTCACAATGCTGGTTGGGGTGCTCACCCGCACGTAAAGTTAAGCGTATAACTACTCGTTCAAGGCGGACGGCTTCGCCGCCGCTTAACTCAAGCGTTAGGCTGCTGCTATTGGAGGTTAAGGCAAATGGACAAGTCGGTACTCATCGCCCGTGCAAATGCTGTTCTGCCCCAAGACTTGTGGGCAAATGAAAAGACTCTTCGGTCACCGCACTGGCTTGCAGCTAGGCGGGTCGAGCAACGACTTATCGGTAGGCTCGTTGCGCCCGGAATACTTCTTGGCGGCGCTGCGGCCTGGGCATTGCATGGCGGCCTTTTACTCGGCGCGGGGGCGGGTGTTGCTGCAAGCCTCGTGGCTGGCTTCTTATGGGTTGCGTGGCGTCGTCGCTCAGCAGCAGCCTAACATCTCGTTCAAGGCGGACGGCTTCGCCGCCGCTTAACTCCAGCGTTAGATCGTCGGGGAGCGTATGCGCAAGCCAGACAAACGACCTCAATTTGCGAAGCAGGCAGTGTCAGGTGGCACGCACACGAACGACGGTAAATCTACACGCCGATGCCTCGTGTGCGGCAAGAAAAAACGTATGTTTCCGCACGAGCGCATGTGCCTCCAATGCAGAGTGTTGCCACCCGAAGAACGCAAGCAAATTCGAGCAGCTCACGGCGGCAAGCGCAGGAGAAGCATCTACACAATTTCCGGCGGTCTCCCTTCGCTAGGTAAGCGAAACTAGGCACGCAATCTAACATTTCATTCGAGGCGGACGGCTTCGCCGCCGCTCAATTCCAGCGTTAGTCGGTAGCTCGTGTGGGTTCTTCGTTGCATGTGTTTCGCCCAGCCTCGCGCTGGCTTGTCGTCCGTCGCCGCAGCAAGTTTTCGCGCGGCATCGTCCCAAGCCTGGGCATTCAGAGCTGGCAGCTTTGGGGTAGTCGGTTGCTCAAGCTGTGCGTTCGTCGTGGCAGTCGTTGTCGCCCGAGCATGCAGCGTCGCAACCGTCTAACATCTCGTCCAAGCGGACGCGCGAAAAGCCGCGCGCCGCTTAACTCAAGCGTTAGGCTGCTGCTATTGGAGGTTAAGGCAAATGGACAA
This sequence comes from Rhodanobacter sp. UC4437_H4, assembly GCF_052978425.1. Classification (NCBI taxonomy): domain Bacteria; kingdom Pseudomonadati; phylum Pseudomonadota; class Gammaproteobacteria; order Lysobacterales; family Rhodanobacteraceae; genus Rhodanobacter; species Rhodanobacter sp. UC4437_H4. The sequence continues at coordinate 2,365,642 of NZ_CM129673.1, read as the reverse complement.
GTCGGTACTCATCGCCCGTGCAAATGCTGTTCTGCCCCAAGACTTGTGGGCAAATGAAAAGACTCTTCGGTCACCGCACTGGCTTGCAGCTAGGCGGGTCGAGCAACGACTTATCGGTAGGCTCGTTGCGCCCGGAATACTTCTTGGCGGCGCTGCGGCCTGGGCATTGCATGGCGGCCTTTTACTCGGCGCGGGGGCGGGTGTTGCTGCAAGCCTCGTGGCTGGCTTCTTATGGGTTGCGTGGCGTCGTCGCTCAGCAGCAGCCTAACATCTCGTTCAAGGCGGACGGCTTCGCCGCCGCTTAACTCCAGCGTTAGGCCGCTCAAAACGGTATCGTCGTAATCGCTGCATTTCTTTCAATTGCAAAGGGGAGTTGCTCATGAAGGTCTTCGAATCTGCGTTGCTTTTAGTCGTGGGTACGGTGTTGCTTACGTTCAGCGCCATCTCGCTTGGACTTTTCCCGCGCCCACTCACGCTCAGCAATCCCACGCTATTCGTTGAGGCGCTCGCCATCGCCGGCTTGGTTCTTTTCGGTCTTGGTGTACGCGGTCTCTATCGCGTTCATCGCGTCATTTCCGGCAACAGCTCGTACGCTCCGTCCCGCAGCGCAGCGGCCTAACCCGTCGTCCAAGCGGACGCGCGAAAAAGCCGCGCGCCGCTTAACTCCAGCGTTAGGTGCCGCAGAAACAATTCCGCTAAATGCAAGGAAAGAGCATGAGTGTCACACGCGTACTGGATAAAACAAGCAGCTTGGGGTCACTCGTTGCTGCCATGTCCTGTGCCGGCTGCTTTCCAGCACTTGGCTCGCTTGGTGTCGCACTCGGTCTTGGTTTTCTAGGGCAATACGAGGGCTTCTTGTTCAGAAAGTTGCTCCCTGCTCTGGCATTGCTGGCGCTCATAGTGAACGCATGGGCATGGTATCGGCACCGGCGCTTCGCACGCGGCCTGCTCTCAGTTCTTGGACCGCTCGCCGTTCTATCAGCGTTGCTTCTCTTCTGGAGCTACGACTGGAGCATTTACCTGTTCTACGCGGGCATTGCCCTCATGCTCGTCATGTCGGTCCTGGATCTTTTGCGCCCCGCCCGAGCTGCCCAATGTCCGCCCCCAAACTAGAATCGATCATCACTTGCCCAGAGTGTGGTGCCAGTGCATGCGAAACCATGCCCACCAATGCGTGCCAGTGGTTTTATGAGTGCACAGCTTGCCATGCCGTGCTCAAGCCCCTGCCGGGTGATTGCTGCGTGTACTGTTCTTATGGCACCGTCAAGTGTCCGCCCATCCAGCAGGGGGGTTCCTGTTGCACCGGCGGCACCTAACATTGCGTTCAAGCCGAAATTGCATCGCTACGCCGTCAACATGGCAGAAAGAGCTTGCCATGTTGCCAGCTACGCGCTGCAATTCGGCTTAACTTAGGCGTTAGACCTCACAGCAGATGACGTTGCACATGGACTTCTATATGGCCAAAACATTCCAGAAGGCTTGTTCCATTTGTGGCAGGACCTATCCCGCGCAAGAGTTCAGCTACGGCAACAAAGACAATCGGTCGTATTGCAGAGCTTGTGACAAGGCTGAGAAATCGGCGTACTCAGCAGGTGGCACCGAGGCGGCGCGCCAGTTCCGCGAGCAACAGCGTGCCAAGTGGCAGAGTAAGGTCTAACATTTCATTCAAGCCGACACCGCTTCGCGGCGCGGCTTAATTCAGGCGTTAGCCACCAAGGGGGAGTTGCAATGAACTTGTTGAATAGAACTGTCTTCGCCGCAATCATCGCCGCAAGTGCCACCGCGCAAGCCTCAGGCCCGCAGCCGCCCAGCCACGCGCAACACAGCTACTCCTTTACCTGCCCATCTGGCGCTAGCGGTCAGGTTAGCTACGCTGAAGACTCCGGCCATGCGGGACATTCTGGTCTCACCATGTGGGTCAACGGTCAATACATTCAGTCACAACAGAGGGTGGTAGCGGCGCTGCAGGGCAAGAGCATCAGTCAAGCGCGTGGTGGCTGCGACGGTGAAAGGACCACTGTGCTTTTGGAAGTCTCCGACCAGAAAGCGCCCGTGGGCACAGGGAATAACTGGGTCACTGTCCTCGTGGACCGTACTGGCCATGTCACTTGGGTTGGTGTCTAACTATTCGTCCAAGCGGACGGCCCATTCGGGCCGCCGCTTAACTCAGGCGTTAGGCCGCACAGGGGAGTATTGCGATGTTCCTAGATTCTAAAGAATCCGTGCTCAGCCAGATCCGCGCACTCACGGACTCTCAACCTAAACACAAGCCTATACGCATTGCGGTTGCATTTTGGGGGAATGGTGCCCAAGCGGTTTTTCATCCATCGAGGCAATACGAGGTGATCTGCAACCTAACGACCGGCGGAACAAACCCAGCTGTAATCCGAGATCTACGTACCATGCCAAATGTCCGAATCCGTCATTTGACCCAACTTCACGCGAAAGTCATTCTGGCTGACAAGCGAGCGATTGTTGGCTCCGCAAATTTTTCGGCCAACGGCCTTGGGTTCGAAGGGTCAGAGGTCGAAGGATGGCTGGAGGCGGCGGCCGTGATTGACGGAGCGGATGTAGACCGCTGGTTTGACCACTATTGGAGGACCTCCGCCGAAATTTCGGACGGCGATCTAGCTTTCGCGGAATTGATGTGGACCAACCGCACGCGACCCAACTTTTCCGAGCCTTCGCTTGACCACCAGCCCCAGATCCCTGAACCCGTTCCAGTGCTTCTGGAAGCAGATCTCTTCAAACCGCAAATTACCGGGGGCAATAAAATTCGCATGGCGGCTAGGGCAATTGAGCTGATCTATTTTGGAGAGATCGAGGCTGAGACGAAACGGAGTGTCTGGAATCCTGCATATGCAGCGAGTTTGGTGTGGACAACCGCTGGCAATAGCATTCGCACACGGATCGAGCACTGCGAATACTTTAAGACTCCTTCAGATGTCTTGGCGCGGGCAAAGCACGCGAAAACGATCGAGAAAGTTCACCGTTTCGTACAAGTCCTCTCTAGCCACACAGATGTCCCGCCCGCTGTTCGCTACTGGGCCGGCCAGTACATTCAGAGTATGGCCTAACAGTTCGTCCAAGCGGACGGCTTCGCCGCCGCTTAACTCCAGCGTTAGAACTCATGCCGACCAACACTGCAAGCACATGCTCAATAGTTGGCAAAACCTCGCGCCTAAGCCTTGCGTTCTTCGGTGAACCCCAAGTGTGCGCGAGCTGCGGGCATCCCATGGAGTTCGCTCGTACGTGGCAACGCGTTGCTTTGGCCGCGCAGATCATTCTGTCTTTCGCAGCCATTGTTTTGCTCGTCCGGGGAAGCAGCGTATTTACAAGTCTCAGCTGCATTGCAGCAGCTGTTGCCTTTCAGGTTGGCTTGTGGGTACTTGCTCCCATCCAGCATCAGTCGCCAACGTCGGTGAGGGCGCGAAATAGCTTCTATCTCGTCTGCACCATCGCACTCTTAGCATTCGCGGCATGGATGTTGTCGCACAATGTGTTCTAACCACTCGTTCGAGGCGGACGGCTACGCCGCCGCTCAACTCAAGCGTTAGGCGGCATTCCAGCCATACAGGGGGTTTCATGTCCAAGAAAGAAAGCTACGACCTCACTACTGCGGAGGGTGCTAAGAATGCTGCTGTGCTACTGGCAAAGCACTATCCATTTTTCGCACTAGGCGGCCCCATTGGGCTGCTCGCAAAGATCGCTTATGACAGAGTCTTTGAGTCCTCTGAGGACGTGGTTGCCGCACAGGCAAAAGCAGCCGCAGACATCATTCGAGCCGGCGCAGAGAACAACGCATCTGAAATTGACATCACACTGAGTCAAGAAGCTGGCGCACATTTCAAGGCTGACTTTGAGGGCAATCCAGTTAAATTCACGCTCGGCAAATCGGGCACCGTAAAGATGACGGTTAAGTACAAAGATGCCGCCTAACAATTCATTCAAGCCGAACCCGCTTCGCGGGTCGGCTTAATTCAGGTGTTAGGTGCCCACGGTGAAATTCCGCACTTTGACAAAGGTTCTCACCTTCCTTGTAGGCGCATGCATCGCCTTACTCGGGGTAGCTTGGGTCTTCATAGCGGCATCGGGCGCGGTCAAAACCGATCAAGTCGCAGGTTATGTTGCTGGTGTTGGGTTTTTGCTGATAGCAGCGCCACTTCTGGCATTTCCCTTCTCTTCTCGCGTCGCCAAGTCCTTGCTTGTTCTTGCCATGTTCGTTCTCGCGTTCGGCATGCTTTGGCTCGCATTCCAGTCCAACTCGTCTGCCAGTCATCCAGCGCTTGTCCAGGTGGCTGCTATCGCATTTGCTGTAATGTTGCTCGCACGTGTTGTTCTGGTTCTGCGCCGTAAACGTTCTGCGTTGGGCACCTAACCAGTCGTTCAAGGCGGACGGCTTCGCCGCCGCTTAACTCCAGCGTTAGACGTTCAAGAGCACGACCATCTTGATTCCGACAATCCTATTCAAAACCAAGCGTGTCGCTCTTTGGCTTTGGCTTGGTGCCGCTATTTGCATAGCATCGTCGGCGTGGGCAAATCACATGGGCTGGGGCACCGTCGCAAACATTCTCTCCGGTGGCATATGGCTTTTTGCCCTGTCTTTTGGTGCTTGCGTCGTTCTCACCATCGTTGTCATATGTATGCTGCTCTTCAGGTTCCTCATCGGTCGTCGCCGCAACGTCTAACAATTCGTTCAAGACGGACGGCTTCGCCGCCGCTTAACTCCAGCGTTAGTCGGTAGCTCGTGTGGGTTCTTCGTTGCATGTGTTTCGCCCAGCCTCGCGCTGGCTTGTCGTCCGTCGCCGCAGCAAGTTTTCGCGCGGCATCGTCCCAAGCCTGGGCATTCAGAGCTGGCAGCTTTGGGGTAGTCGGTTGCTCAAGCTGTGCGTTCGTCGTGGCAGTCGTTGTCGCCCGAGCATGCAGCGTCGCAACCGTCTAACATCTCGTCCAAGCGGACGCGCGAAAAGCCGCGCGCCGCTTAACTCAAGCGTTAGTCGGTAGCTCGTGTTGGTTCTTCGAGTGGTGTGTTTCGCCCAGCTTCGCGCTGGCTTGTCGTCCGTCGGCGCAGCAGCATTTCGCGCGGCGTCGCGGCAAGTCCTCAGCTTTCAGAGCTGGTAGTTTGTGGGGGTCGGTTGCTCATCGTTCTTCGCTTGTCCTGGCCCGCGGCCTCGCCCAAGCGCACCTCGTCGCAACCGTCTAACTTCTCATTCAAGCGGACGGCTACGCCGCCGCTTAATTCAAGCGTTAGACGGCACAACAAACGGAGGGTCGCTCGTATGGATTATCAGGCGCTGTGGATCATTGCAATCATCGGTACTGGAACGCTTGTTGGTGTCTTCTGGCGAATGAAAGGTGGTTTTGGGCCATTAAACTTAAGGGCGGTCGGTCTTGTCCTAATAGCGGTTATAGCGGCACTTTTAGCTGTCGCAAAAACGGACAACTTGAACGCGGCCATGGGTATTCTTGCTGCAATAGCAGGCTACCTTTTCGGTGCGAACGATAGATCGAATAAAAAAGAGTCGAGCGATTCTCACCTTGATGCTTCGGCGGCTACATTTGGGGACAATGCGCGTCTAGCGGGCCGTGACTTAAATGAAACGGTAAACAACATCAACGCACGTGTTCACGAACTAGGCGAGCTTCTGTCGCGCGAAGGAGCCAAGATTGATCGGCTTGTTGCATCCGAGGATGCTACACAATCTCGTTCGATGCAGTACTTGGTTAACACCATTTATGAACGTGGACTAGGCGAGGCAGGAAAAGCCATCGGTGATGTGGTAACGCACTGGGAGTCCGACGGCTGGAAGCTCATGGGTATTTCGTCGGACTACCAAGGTATGGACGGCATTTTTGTTCTGTTTCAGCGCCCGAGTGAACAAGGTGAACCACTGATGCATCTATATCACGGATCAAGCAGGCGAAATCCCTAGGGTGTCGTCTAACATCTCGTTCAAGGCGGACGGCTACGCCGCCGCTTAACTCAAGCGTTAGAGCGACCAGAGAGCATGTTGGCAATCACAACTATCACAATAGCCGTCTTGGCAGCTCTTCTTGCAACTTGGCGTTATGCGGTTAAAGCGGAGCCTCTGTCAGCATCGGTAGGCCGCTTGCGTTTTGTAGCATGCATCTTTGTTTTCGGTCCCTTGGCGCTCTACTCTTTCTATTTGCTGTACAACGCTGATCTGACGGGTACGTTTGCTTGTAGCTCAGCGCGCTGTGGTAGTAGCGATGCGCATCTGGCCACCGGGCCATTGCGTTACTGGTTGCTCTATTGCATGTACTGGTTTTTGGGTTTTGTCAGCACGTTTTTAGGTACTAGTGCAGCTGTGGTCGCCGTTAAGCGCAGCGCCAAGTCGCTCTAACAAATCGTTCAAGGCGGACGGCTGCGCCGCCGCTTAACTCCAGCGTTAGATCGTCGGGGAGCGTATGCGCAAGCCAGACAAACGACCTCAATTTGCGAAGCAGGCAGTGTCAGGTGGCACGCACACGAACGACGGTAAATCTACACGCCGATGCCTCGTGTGCGGCAAGAAAAAACGTATGTTTCCGCACGAGCGCATGTGCCTCCAATGCAGAGTGTTGCCACCCGAAGAACGCAAGCAAATTCGAGCAGCTCACGGCGGCAAGCGCAGGAGAAGCATCTACACAATTTCCGGCGGTCTCCCTTCGCTAGGTAAGCGAAACTAGGCACGCAATCTAACATTTCATTCGAGGCGGACGGCTTCGCCGCCGCTCAATTCCAGCGTTAGGCAACATGAGCAAGATTGCGGCGGGTCAATTTGCCGAGATGAGCGCCCCATTGCTTCGACTAACCGAAGCAAAGTACCTGTTTGAGCAATTCAAGTCCGCCCGTAACGCCGAGCCGAACCATGGCCTATTTCTGCTTACGGTCTACTTCGACTCTTTGTTGTTCTGCCTCATCTCAGTTGAAGAGATGGTGGATGAGAAAACTCGCAAAACCTTGCGCGGCCTCAACTCTTTCCTCTTCTTCAAGGCGCTCCGCAACATCACAACGCATCACAGCGTACTTTCGGGGGTGAAAGGAAAGTTCGCCAGGCCAATCTCACGCATCGTCTCTGTCGGAGTTGGCTGCAGGCCCGAGTTCTCTGAGCAGTTCTTCCTGATTCCTGAGAGGCTTAGGGAGATATTTGACAGCGTACTGGCGGAGCGTCCCGGCGAGCGACACACCTTGCAAGGTGCGCGCGACTACTTGGATCAACTAGAGGCAACGGGCACGCAAATAATGCTCGTAGAGACAGTACAAGCAGCGATCTCTGAGATTGAGGTGCATGTTGCCTAACAATGCGTTCAAGCCGAAACCGCTTCGTTACGGCAAAGGCATGGCAGGAAAAGCTTGCCATGCCTTTGCCTCCACTACGCGGTTCGGCTTAACTTAGGCGTTATGCCCCAATGAAAAGGTTACGCGGATGATTGCATTTCTTGGGTGGGGGTCTCTCGTTTGGGATCCAGGCGCCCTTCCCATCCATCGTCAATGGCACACCGATGGCCCATTTGTCCGTGCCGAGTTTCTTCGGCAGTCCAACAATGGGCGTCTTACCCTCGTCCTGGCGCAAGACGTAGAGCCAGTCCGTTCACTTTGGGCTACGTTTACTGGCTCTGACCTTGCTCAAGCACGCGAAGAATTGTGCAAGCGCGAAGGCATTCCTTCTAAAAATATAGAAGCATCTATTGGGTCATGGTCGCTAGGCGATGCAAATCCATCCCACGTTCTAGACCTTGAGCCTTGGGCAGCGGCGAGAGGTATCAAGTCCGTGGTTTGGACCGCACTACCGCCAAAATTCGCGGGCACAAGTAACACTGCCCCAACCATCGAGCAGGCCGTTTCATACCTTGCAGGGCTTACCGGGCCAGCTCGCGATCTCGCGGAGCAGTACATTCGTCGTACACCGTCTCAAGTAGACACTGCGTACCGTCGCCGCATTGAGGCAGCATTGGGGTGGTCACATGCTTAGCATCATCGTGTTGGGGCATAACATTTCGCTGCAGCCGACCGCCATCCCGCTACGCGGGCTGTCGGCGGCTGAGCTCAAGCGTTAGGCCGCAGAGGGGGCTGCAACGATGACTGAAATGCAAATGTGGGGAGTTATCGGCGGGCTGGTAGCCGCGGTGTGCGTTCTGGTGGGTGCACTGTCGAGACTTGAAGGTAAGCTCGCCCGTATCCAGCAGCAAAGTGATCGTCAGTTAGACATGCTTATTGCGCTGCTCCAGAGGAACGGCATTGATCCAGTTAGCCTCAATGTGCACTACTAAATCCGCCGCGCGGCCGCCTAACAGTTCGTTCAAGGCGGACGGCTTCGCCGCCGCTTAACTCTAGCGTTAGGGCCCATGACAGATTCACCGGGACACGGAACATTGGCAGTAGGCGGAGACTTCGCCAACGTCTTGGACGGCGAAGACTACTTGGCCATGCTCAACTCTCGAGACGAAGCAGCGGTAGTGCTCAAGGCTCACCTGATCCTTGAAGAGTTTCTCAATATCTGGGCGTCTAGGCTGACCGGCACTGAAGACTTGTTCGCCGGCGGATTCGTGAGCTTCAAGACCAAGCTGAGTATCGCCCGCAACTTGGGGCTCGCTCACGACCTGTACAAGGCTCTGGACAAGTACAACGACATCCGAAACAAGTATTCACACCGCAGGAAGTACCAAGCGGATGGCCAACTTGTCAGCTCCCTAGCCGGCGTAGTGGACGCTGCTGTCCCAAATCTGAAAATGGTCAGCTGCACGACTTTTAAGATTGAAAGCTCAGGCCTTGATCAGAACGGTGTACGAGATCAGATGAACTACGCCTGGCCGGAGTGTGATAACGGCAAGAAGTTCCTTATCATCCTTATCGTGCTCGTGTTGAAGCTTACCCACTGGATGCAGGTGTCTTTCCAAGAGCGCGGAATCAGTTACACGCTAATCACATCTCTACCCACGCATGATCGCGGTGGGCCCTAACAATGCGTTCAAGCCGAAGCCGCTTCGTTACGCAAAGCACATGGCAGGTACAGCTTGCCATGTGCTTCGCTCCACTACGCGTCTCGGCTTAACTTAGGCGTTAGGCCGTCAACAAACACCACAGGGGGGCGTGAATATGTTCAGGGCAATGGTTGCATCACTCGTGCTAGCCGCAACTTCTTTTGGTGCATACGCACAAAGTAGCTGCTACACAGACACTTATGGCAACACCACCTGCCGCGACAGTTCTGGTAACACAGTCCGCGGTTACACCGACACTTACGGCAATAGCACCTATCACGACAATAACGGCAATACAATTCGCGGCTACTCCGACAACTACGGCAATAGCACCTACCGCGACAACAGCGGAAATACTATCCGCGGCTATTCAGACGCCTACGGCAATAGCACCTATCGTGACAACAATGGCAATACGGTCCGCGGCTACACTGATGCCTACGGCAACAGCACTTATCGCGACAACAATGGCAATACTACTCGGTGCTACACAGACACTTACGGCAACACGACCTGCCACTGAGCCGGCCTAACCCATCATTCAAGCGGACGCGCGAAAAACCGCTCGCCGCTTAACTCAAGCGTTAGCAGGAAGAAAGAATGGACGGTCTCACCTTTACCGTTGGAATAGTGAAGGCACTGGCGTGGCCGGTTGCGATCGTCGTCATTGCACTGATATTTCGCAAGCAGTTAATTGGGCTGTTGGCTACGATCAAGCGTGGCAAGTTTGGCCCTGCGGAGGTCGAGTTTGAGCGGGGGGTGAGAGCAATCGAAGCGTCTGCCCCGGAGCTTCCTAGGGTTTCAACGTCGTCCGCGGCAGTCGAGCGCGCCACAATCAGTCCACGGCTTGCTGTCCTTGAGGCTTGGCTGCGGCTCGAAGATCAGGTCATAGACGTAGCGATGCGTCGTGGGCTTACTCAACCAACCGCGCATCGGTATGCTCGTGGTGCGTTTAAGGGGCTCAAACAGTCTGGCCTGCTCAAACCGGAGCACCTCCAGCTCCTGGAAGAGCTGGAGAATCTTCGCAATTGGGCAGTGCACTACCCCGAGTTTTCGCCAGATCCATCAGCAGTCGTGTCATACATCCAGTCGGCTGCAGCGCTGGGTGCGGAGCTTGAGGCGCTGGCACAGTGAGGCATATCTTCCTGCTAACAACTCAATCCAGCGGACGCAAACCCGCTGCGCGGGTTCGCGCCGCTGATTTCGGGCGTTAGGTGTCAAGACAAACATGGTCGAGTGTCCCTACTGTCACAAGCAAGCTATGTCCCAGCTCCGGAAGTCGTGTTTGGGACCCATCCTTACGGCTTCTTGCCGGTCTTGCCACAAGCCAGTCTCTGTACATCCGGCAGCCATGCTTGCTGTAACCCCGTTTCTGTTTAGCATCGTCCTTGCAGGGCTCGTCGTGTCTCAGGGCTGGTGGCTTACCGCCACTTCATTATTTGTCGGTGCTGCATGCATGTTCGCAATTCATGCGTTTCTCGTCCCACTGGTGCCGCGCGGCACCTAACCAGTCATTCAAGCGGACGGCTTCGCCGCCGCTTAATTCCAGCGTTAGGCCTCATGCCATATTTCCGTGTGCGTGTCGAAGGTAAGGACATTTCCGTCCCAATGGACGACACGATTGCAGTCGGGTTCTTCACAACTCGCGCAGTACGCGCGCAGTCGCCCGTGGAGGCAGTTGAGAAAGTACGCTCCATGCTCACCGCAGCCTGGACTACTGGGCCGTATGGAGCATGGAATAACGGAGCCGCTCCAACAATCCTTGTCGAAGAGGTCTGGCGTTCACCGTGGTACAAGAACATATTCTTCAAGAATGAAGGCCATGTCTTCTATCCAGACGGAGATGAGGAAGATGAGGCCTAACAATTCATTCAAGCCGACACCGCTTCGCGGCGCGGCTTAATTCAGGCGTTGAGGTTGTAGAAAAATTCGGTTTGCCAAGTTGATCGCGGCGGCGCCGAAAATCGCCCTCACAGGAGGCGCTAGAATCGACGCGCAGCACCTTGGGAGGGGTCGAAGTACCCCCGGAAATCGGCAAATTTCTTGACCAAGGACTTTTTCTACAACCTCGTTAGGGCCCACTTGGGGAGACCGTGGATGACTCGCCTTCCGGAAATGTGGAGCTGCATCCGCTCCGGCTTGCCGCGCGGCAAGTGGACCAGCCTGGATGATATTTACGCGCTAGTCTCTTCCAGCGTCGAGCTCGACCATGAAGATCATCTCCCACAGTCGCCCTCGTCTGACATCCCAAAGTGGAAGCGCAACGTCCGCAACGTCCTGCAGTACCGCAAGGGAACCGGCGAAATCCAGTGGGTCGGCAATGCCCGTTATAAGGTCTGAGGGTTCGCGCGCCGTGAGCCCTAACATTTCATTCAGGCGGACGGCTCCGCTGCCGCTCAACTCCAGCGTCAGACACCAATGCTCAGCAAAATGGCCAACCTGGTAGATCGCGGAATCTCCCATGGCTGCTTCGTGGCGGTTCTGCTGTTCGCCTGGCTCATGCTTGCACCGCTGTCGCTGCTGGCACTCCTGGGCCCTCCGGTATCTTTCTTGCTCGGCTTCAGTGGTCTGGCTGGACTGCTGGGGGCATCGACTCGCATTTTTCTCGGCCCACGTTTCTTCCTGCTGTCACGTGGGCGCCAACGACTCCTGGTTGGTTGTCTGGCCGTGGGAGCGGCAGCCACTTTTCTCGCGTTCGCTATCCTGCCCGCACGCATCTACTGGGCCACGCCGATCTGGTTTGTCAGCCTCGCAGGCATCCTGGTGCTGCTGGGCTCCATCACGGGCCCCGAGTCGGGTTCTCACCTTTCGTCCACGCGCACGCGCGGCGCGCGTCGCCGAGTTCAAGCGTCAGGCCACAAGACATGACTCTATCTTTCTCCGTACTTCCCCAACGCTTCGCAGTCGCCAGGCTGGAGCCGGGCGCTGAGGTGCCGAACGCCGTCCTGACTTCACGCGACTTCATGTCAATCACCCGGACGGATGAGGAGCTTTCGATCGTCTGCTCGGAGAGCATTGCAAACGACTTGACCAAAGTGGATCGACCATGGCGTGCGATCAAGGTGCATGGCCCATTTGCCTTTGATCAGACTGGAGTCCTGGCTGCATTCCTCGGCCCTCTCGCCAACGCCTCCATCGGCATCTTTGCAACCAGCACTTTCGACACGGACTACATATTGGTCAAGTCGGAGAATATCGAGCCTGCCATACAGGCACTGCAAGCGGCCGGCCACCGCTTCGTGGCCGCCTGACAATTTGTTCAGTCCGCAGCCGTTCAAGGAAGGCTGCCTGGGAAACTGCCTGAAGGCGCCGGATCCCGGCTTTCGCTGGCATGACGAGCAAAGGACGTGGTCAGAGAATCCTCAATCCGAGGATCAGACCTTGCCGGTAGAATGGCTATCTTCTGGAACGCGGTGCCCCGGTGTACGCACCACGTGCGGTGACGCTCAGCCCAGGCGCAGCCAGCGACGCACCGCGGCGAGGTTGCGGCGGCTGATCTCCGGGCTGTGTTCGCTGCCGTCGAGGCGGGCCAGCACGCGACCGTCGGGCAGGCTGCGCAGTCCGACCAGGCGCGTGCGTGGCACCAGGCAGTTGCGATGCAGGCGGATCAGCTGGTCGGGCCAGGCTTCCTCCAGCTGGCGCAGCGATTCCTCGATCAGCAGCTCGCCGCCGGCGTGCTGCACGACCACGTACTTTTCCTCGGCCAGGAGGCACACGACGTCGGCCAGCGCCACGCGGATCTCCTCGCCGCGCTGGCGGCCGCGCAGGAAGGCGCCTGATTCGCGCGGGGTCTCGTCGAGACGCCGCCGCGCGCGCTGCAGCGCGTCGCGCAGGCGCTCGAGGCGCACCGGCTTGAGCAGGTAATCCGCCGCGCCCAAGTCGAACGCCTGCAGCGCGTGCGCCTCGTAGGCGGTGCAGAAGACCACCTGGGGCCGCGCGCGCCCGGCCAGGCGCCGGGCCAGCGAGACACCGTCGATGCCGGGCATGTTGATGTCCAGCAGCAGCACGTCAGGCTGCAGTTCGTCCAGCGCCGCCAGCGCGGCTTCGCCGTCGGCGAGCGTGCCCACCAGCTCCACGTCGCTGCATTCGCCCAGCAGCGCGGCCATGCGTGCGCGGGCCAGCGGTTCGTCGTCGACGATCAGCACGCGCATCACGGCGATGCCCTCGGCAGGCGCAGCAAGACGACATAGTGGCCGCCCTGCGGCGCGGCCTCGACCACCGCGCGCGGCCCGTAACGGAACGCCACGCGCTGGCGCACGCTGCGCAGGCCGTGGCCGTTGCCCGCCACGCTTGGCTGCGGCGGCAGCGGGTTGCGGATCTCGATGCGGATGCCGTCACCGTCGCGGGCGCCGCCCAGCATCACCTCGCCGCCTTCGCGCAGCGGCTGGATGCCGTGGCGCACGGCGTTCTCCACCAGTGGCTGCAGCAGCAGGCGTGGCAGCGGGAAATCCGCCGGCAGGTCGTGCAGTTCGCGGCGGATGCGCAGGCGAGGGCCGAGCCGCAGCTGCTCGATCGCGAGGTAGCGCTCGATCAGTTCGAGCTCCTCGCCCAGCGTGCCGTCGCCGCGATCGGGCGAGCCCAGCGCGGCGCGGAACAGTTCGGACAGATCCTCCACCGTGCGCTCGGCCGCGGCCGGGTCGACGCGGATCAGCGCGGCCACGGTGTTCATGCTGTTGAACAGAAAGTGCGGGCGGATGCGCGCCTGCAGAGCCTCCACCTGCGCGCGGGTGACCGCGGCCAGGCGCGCCTGCCACTGCGCCAGCACGTAGAAATAGCGCAGCATGGCGGCGCCGAGCAGGGCCGCGATGATGGTGTTGTCGCGCACGAAGGCGATCATGGGGCTGCCGATCAGGCCGGTCTGCAGCGCGCCGTCGAGCCAGCGCGCGGTGGCGCTGGCGAGCAGCACGATCAGCACGATCAGCAGCCACACCGCAACGTACGGCATGTGTCCGGGCAGGCGCTGCAGCAGGTGGCGCAGCTTGCACAGCGCCAGCGCGACCACCATCGCCAGCCAGGTGACGAAGAACATGCTGACGCTGTAGGCGGGCCAGTCCTGGCGATCGTCGCGGGCCAGCCACATCACGGTCACCGTCAGCGCGCCCACCACGAACAGTGCGAACAGCGCCGGCAGCTGGCAGAAGTCCGGCAGCGGGCTGTGTTCGGCGCGGCCGCGGACGTCGCTGGCGGGCGTGGATTCGGGCATGCGGCAAGTATGCCGCATGCGTCCGGACTAGAGCCGGCGGGCGGTGCCCGCCCTACGCAGCGCGATGCAAGGCAGGCGCTCCCGCCATGGAGCTGCCTCAAGCGGTCAGCCGGGTGCCCAGCCAGTGGCGCAGGTCGGCGATTTCCTCGGCGCATACCGCATGGGCCATCGGGTAGCTGTGCCAGTCCACCGTGCAGCCCAGCGCCTGCAGGTGGTCGCGCGAATCGATGCCGCGTTGCATGACCACCACCGGGTCGGCGTTGCCGTGGGCCTGGAAGATCGGCGTGGCGGCATTGGCGGGGCTGCGCTCGCGCGCCACCACCTCGGCGATCGGCAGGTAGGTGGACAGCGCCACGATGCCGGCCAGCGTCTGCGCGTGGCACAGCCCGGCGGCCAGCGCGATCGCGCCGCCTTGCGAGAAGCCCGCCAGCACGATCCGCCCGGCGGGCACGCCGCGCGCGTGCTCGCGCGCGACCAGCGCCTCCACCGCGGCGATCGAGGCACGGATGCCGGCCTCGTCCTGCGGCGCGCGCGCGTCGAAACCCGCGATGTCATACCACGCCCGCATCGGCATGCCGTTGTTGACCGTCACCGGCCGCACCGGCGCGTGCGGAAACACGAAGCGCAACGCCGGCCAGGCGGGGTCGACCAGCTCCGGCACGATCGGCGCGAAGTCATGCCCGTCCGCGCCCAGGCCGTGCAGCCAGATGACGCTGTGGGTGGGGTTGGCGGCGGTTTCGTGTTCGACGGCGGGGAGGGTCATGGGGTGGATCGATGGCGGAGGAACGTCATCGTAGCAGTCCAGATGACAGCCCTGACGGGTAGGAGCCCGCTGGCGGGCGATGCTCCTGCTCTGGCCTTTGCGAATCCCAAATCCCGAATCCCTGCCTTCAAGGCATCGCCCGCGAGCGGGCTCCTACCCATCAGGGCGGCTACTTGCTGGTGTCCAGCCCCAGCTCGTGCGCGAAGAAGGTCAGGCCGATCGCGGTGTCGCCGACGCGCTGGCTGAACGGGGCGCCGATGCCGTGGCCGGCGTGCATGCGGGTCAGCAGCAGGATCGGCTCGTGCGACGTGGTGGCGTTCTGCAGGGCGGCGGTGAACTTGCGCGACTGCCACGGCGCCACGCGCGGGTCGTTCTCGCCGGTGGTCATCAGCACCGCCGGGTAGGCGGTGCGTGGCTTGACGTTCTGCAAGGGCGAGTACGCCAGGGTGGCCTTGAACTGCGCCGGGTCGGCGATGCTGCCGTACTCGGGGATGTTGTACGGGCCGTTGGCGAAGTCGGTCTCGTGGCGCAGCATGTCGTAGATGCCCACGCGCGCGACCACGGCGCGGTAGTCGGCGGGGTGCTGCACGATCTGCGTGCCCATCAGCAGGCCGCCGTTGCTGCCGCCGAGGATGCCCAGGTGCTGGCGGTCGGTCCAGTGGGTGTCGAACAAGGCCAGCGCGGCGGCGTGGAAGTCGTCGAACACGTTCTGCTTGTGCAGCTTCTGGCCCTGCGCATGCCACTGCTGGCCGTTCTCGTTGCCGCCGCGGAGGTTGGCGTAGGCGAGCACGCCGCCGCGTTCGAGCCAGGCCAGGTTGGCGCCGATGAAGCCGGGCTTGATCGGGATGTCGAAGCCGCCGTAGCCGTAGAGGATGGTCGGGCGCGCGCCGTCGGGCGTGATGCCGGGCATCGACAGCACGGTGACCGGGATCGTGGTGCCGTCCTTCGAGGTGCCTTCGATGCGCTGCACGACCACCTTCGAGTAATCGGCGGCGGGCTGCACCGCGAACACCGTTTTCAGCGTGCCCCGGTTGCCGTCGTATGCCACCCAGCGGGTGGGCGTGGTCCAGCCGCCGTAGCTGATCAGGGCGTCGGACCGGCCCGACTCGGAGGCGATGTCGCCGATGCCGATGCCCTGCGCCGGCAGCGGCACGCGTCGCACGACATTCGCGCGCGCGTCGTACTGCTCGATCCACCAGTCCGGACCCTGGCTGCGCACCACCAGGAAGCCGTCGCCGAGCGGGGCGATCTGCTGGATCGCGCCGTCGCGCTGGGCCAGCACCGGCGTCACCTTGCCGTCATCGGTGATGGCCACGATCCGGCCGCGCGGCGCGTCGTCGAACGCGGCCGCGTACAGCCGTCCATCCACCCACGCGGCGGTACGCACGTTGGCGTCGCGACCGAGCACGCGGGTGAACGTGCCGCCGCGGCGCACGAACACCTCGGCCGGGCCGCCATCGCCGTCGTAGGCGAGCACGGCGGCCTGCGCGGTGGCGGGGGAATCGACCAGCACGTATTCGGCGGTTTTCGAATAGCCGCGGCCGAACACCACGGCGTCGGCGTCGGCGGCCTGGCCCAGCGCGTGATGCACCAGGGTGGCGTCGAACTGCACCACCTCCTGGCCGGCGGCCGGCGGCGCGAAGCGCACGTAGGTGAAGCCGGTTTCGTCCGCGTCCCAGGCCACGCCCTGCGGCGTGGTGCCGCCGCCGGCCCAGGGCAGGGTGTCGGGCAGGGTCTTGCCGCTGGCCACGTCGAGCACGTGGAGCGTGGTCAGTTCGCTGCCGCCTTCGGCGGTGCCGTAAGCCAGGTAGCGTCCGCGCGGCGAGGGCCAGTAGCCGGTGATCGCGGTGCCGCCGTGGTCGGCGTTCGGATCGACCAGGGTCTTCGCCGCGCCCTCCGGCCAGGCCTGCGCCACCAGCACCGGCTGCGCCTGCGGCGGCGTCTGCTGCAGGTAGAACAAGGTGCCGCCGGCCAGCATCGGGCCGGAACGCGTGGTGGAGGTGATCGCCAGCTGCTGCACGCGCGCGGTGAGCGCCTTGCCTTGCGGCATCGCCGCCAGCGTCGCCTCGGTGTAGGCGTTCTGCGCGGCGATCCACTGGCGCACGGCCTGGTCGGCGGGGTTTTCCAGCCAGCGGTAGGGGTCGGCCACGCGCGTGCCGTGGATGGTGCTGGACGCGCTGCGCTGCGGCGACGGCGGCGGCAGGAGCGGCGATTCGCCGATCAGTGCCTGCTGGTGCGGCGCCTGGTGCGGCACGGCTTGCGTGGGCAACTGGCTGGCGACGGCGCCGTCGGCAACAAGCAGCAACAGGGCGAGGAGCGGGGCGTGGCGCATGGCGAGGATTTCCGGGGCAGGACGCGAATACCTGCGAGGGTAGCGCCAACCGCGGCCGCTGCGGCGGCGCTCCCCTGACTTTCGGCACACTCCCCGTCTCGTGGCGAACGCTAGGTTAGGGTGCTCTCTTGCCTGGGGAATGAAGATCATGCATCGCTTGCTGCTCGCCAGCCTCGCCGCTCTGCTGGCGCTTCCTGCCGCGGCGGCCACGCCGAACACCGGCGCATCGGCCCCGCTGGACCTGGAAACCATCATGGCCGACGCGGACTGGATGGGTCAGCCGGTGGAGAATCCCTACTGGAGCGTGGATGGCCGCAGCCTGTACTACGAACTGAAGCGCGACGGCAGCTCGGTGCGCGACCTGTACCGCGTCGACCCGGCCAGCGGCAGCAGCGTGAAGCTCGACCCGGCGGCGATGGCCGGCGCCGACGGTCCGGCGGTGTTCGACCGGGCGCACCGGCACGCCGCCTTCGTCCTGCACGGCGACATCTTCCTGGTCGACCTCGGCAGCGGCCGGCGCCAGCAGGTCACGCAGACCACGCAGCGCGAATCCTCGCCGCAGTTTTCCGCCGACGGCCGCGCGCTGCAGTACCGCTCGGGCACCGACTGGTACCGCTACGACCTGGCCCGTGGCGTCAGCGCGCCGGTGGCCGAGCTGAAGTTCGCCGACGACCCGCAGGCGAAGCAGCCCGACGAGTTGGGCCAGCTGCAGCTGGACCTGTTCAAGACCCTGCGCGCGATCAAGGCCGACAAGGAGGCGGTGCGCGAGCACACGCAGGCGCTGGAGGCGGCCGATGCCGGCCGCGCGCCGCGGCCGTTCTGGCTGGGCGGCAAGATCAAGGCGGTCGACAGCACGCTGTCGCCGAACGGCCGCTGGCTGCTGCTGGTGACCGAGCCCAAGCAATACAAGGCCGGCAAGGCCTCGGTGGTCAACCACTACGTCACCGACAGCGGCTACACCGAGGCGGAAGACGCGCGCAGCTACGTCGGCCGCGCCGATCCCGCGCCGCAGTCGCTGCTGCTGCTGGACCTGGCGCAGCACCAGAGCTACCCGCTGGCGACCGACACGCTGCCCGGCATCACCACCGATCCGCTGGCCGCCTTGCGCAAGCAGACGGTGGCCGCGCTGGAGAAGGCCGGCAAGAGCGAGCAGGCGAAGGCGCTGAAGGCGCCCGACGTGCGGCCGGTCACGGTGAACTTCCGCGGCTTCGCGTGGAGCGATGACGGAGCCAACCTGGCCGTGCAGCTGCGCGCGATCGACAACAAGGACCGCTGGATCGCCAGCGTCGATTTCGCGCGGCACGCGCTGGTCACTCAGCAGCGGCTGACCGACCCGGCCTGGATCAACTGGAGCTTCAACGACTTCGGCTGGCTCAAGGACGGCCGCACGCTGTGGTACCTGAGCGAGCAGGACGGCTACTCGCGGCTGTACGCCAAGCCGCTCGACGGCAAGGCGCGCGCGCTCACCGGCTCCGGCAGGTTCGAGGTCAGCGCGCCGCAGCTGAGCGAGGACGGTCAGTGGTTCTACGTGCTGGCCAACAAGGTTGCGCCGTACAGCTACGACGTCTACCGCGTGCCTTCCGCCGGTGGTGAGCTGAGCCGGCTGACGCAGCTCCAGGGCGTGGAAAGTTTCGTGCTGTCGCCGGACGACCGGCAGCTGGCCGTGCTGCACGGCTCGCCTTACCGGTTCGACCAGCTCGCGGTGGTGGATGCCGCCGGCGGCGCCGCGAAGGAGCTCACCCAGACCATGAAGAGCGCCTACCTGGCGCACGACTGGATCGCGCCGAAGATCGTCCAGGTGCCCTCCTCGCACGGCGCCGGGGTGGTTTATGCCAAGTACTACGGCCCGGCCGACGAGGCCGCCGCGCCGGCCTCGCGCCCGGCGGTGATCTTCATCCACGGCGCCGGCTACCTGCAGGACGTGACGCTGCAGGCCACGCCGTATTTCCGCGAGCAGATGTTCAACAACCTGCTGGTGCAGCAGGGCTACGTGGTGCTGGACATGGATTACCGCGGCTCGGCCGGCTACGGCCGCGACTGGCGCACCGCGATCTACCGCAACATGGGCCACCCGGAACTGGAGGACCTGCTCGACGGCAAGGCCTGGCTGGTCAAGCATCACGGCGTCGATCCGCAGCGCGTGGGCCTGTACGGCGGCAGCTACGGCGGCTTCATGACCGAGATGGCCTTGCTGCGCGCGCCCGGCGAGTTCGCCGCCGGCGCGGCGCAGCGTCCGGTCACCGACTGGACCAGCTACAACCACGAGTACACCTCCAACATCCTCAACGACCCGCAGCTCGACCCGGAGGCGTACAAGACCAGCTCGCCGATCGAGTACGCCGCCAACCTGCGCGACCCGTTGCTGATGCAGCACGGCCTGATCGACAACAACGTGATGGCCAGCGACACCATCCGGCTGTACCAGCGCTTCATCGAGCTGCACAAGAAGAACTTCTGGATGTCGCTGTACCCGATGGAACGCCACGGCTTCGTCCACGCCGATTCCTGGTACGACGAATACCGCCGCATCGACGAGCTGTTCGACACCTACGTGAAGCCGGTGCGCGAGCGCGCGCACTGAGCTACTGAACGCCACCGCCCGCCCGCGGCGGGCGGTGGCGCCGGGATCGCGTGCCGTGGCGGGCTACAATGGCCGGCCCTCCGCCTGCCCGGTACCGCCCGATGCCCCGCCTCCGCCTCGCCGAACCGCTCGTGATGCTGGCGACGGTGCTGCAGTGGCTGGTGCTGTCGATCGTCACCGGCGCGGTGATCGGGGTGGGCTGCAGCCTGTTCCTGCGCGCGCTGTTCGCCACCTCCGGGCACACCTATGCGATCTCGTGGTGGGCGCAGGCCGGGCTGCTGCTGGCCGGCGGCCTGGCCAACGGCCTGCTGCTGCATTACGGCTACCGCCTGCGGCGCAGCACGTTCGACGACTCGCCGATCGTGGCGGTCAACGAGCAGCGCGGCAAGATGCCGTTCCGCACCTTGTGGATCAAGCCGGTGGCGGCGCTGATCACGCTCGGCTGCGGCGGTTCGGCCGGCAAGGAAGGGCCGTGCTCGCACCTGGGCGCCAGCCTCGCGGCGGGCATCGGCCGGGTGCTGCACCTGAATCCGGAGCTGCGCAAGCGGCTGCTGGCCTGCGGCGTCAGCGCCGGTTTCGCCAGCGTGTTCGGCACCCCGATCGCCGGCGCGATCTACGGCGTGGAGATGCTGGCGATCGGCCGCATCCGCCACGATTTCCTGTTCCCCGGCATCGTCGCCGGGGTCACCGCGTTCGAGGTCAGCAAGGCGCTTGGCGTGCCCTACCCGGTCTACCACATCGCCTTCGTCGGCGATTTCACCGAACTGCTGTTCCTCAAGACGGTGCTGATCGGCATCCTGTGCGGCGCGGCGGCGTGGGTGTTCGTGGAACTGCTGCAGAGCATCCGCCGCGCGTTCGTCACCCTGCGCGAGCGCCGGGCGCTGTGGCCGCCGCTGCTGCCGGTGCTCGGCGGGGCGGTGCTGGCGCTGCTGATCCTGGTGGTGCCGACCGATTACCTGGGGCTGAGCCTGCCGCTGATGGATCGCGCACTGGACGGGCAGTCGATGCCGACGCTGGGTTTCCTGTGGAAGGCGCTGCTGGTGGCGATCACCCTGGGCTCGGGCTTCTACGGCGGCATCGTCACGCCGCAGTTCGTGATCGGCGCCGTGCTGGGCGGCGCGTTCGCCCCGATGCTGGGGCTGGCGCCCGCGCTCGGCGCGGCAGTGGGCCTGGTGGCGGTGGTGGCCTCGGCCTCCAACGCGCCGATCGCGGCGATCCTGATGGGCGTGGAACTGTTCGGAGCCGACTCGACCCTGTACGTGGCCGGCGCCTGCGTGGCGGCGTATCTCATCATCGGCCATCGCAGCGTGTATCCGGCGCAGCAGATCGCCTTCAGCAAGTCGTCGTGGATCTTCGCCCGCGCCGACCTGCCGGTGGGGCAGGAAAAGGTGCGCCTGTCCTACGGCCTGCTGCGCTGGTGGACCAAGCGGCGGCGGCTGCTGGGGCGACGCGACGACGATCGCCGGCTGTGAGCCGCAGGCTGCCGGGGCGGGCATAGAATCGGGGTTCCCTCCGCGCTTCGAGCACCGCCATGTCACGACGCAGCCTGAACCTGGACGACACCTTGTATCGCTACCTGCTCGATCACTCGCTGCGCGAGCATCCGCAGCAGGCGGCGCTGCGCGAGGCGACGCAGGCGCATGCCCGCGCGCGGATGCAGATCTCGCCCGAGCAGGGGCAGTTCATGGCCCTGCTGGTGAAGCTGACCGGTGCGCGGCGCTGCATCGAGGTCGGCGTGTTCACCGGCTACAGCGCGCTGTCGGTGGCGCTGGCGCTGCCCGCGGGCGGCTACCTGCTGGCCTGCGACGTCAGCGCCGAGTACACCGCCATCGGCCAGCCGTACTGGGCGCGCGCCGGCGTGGCCGCGAAGATCGACCTGCGCCTGGCGCCGGCGCGCGACACGCTCGATGAGCGCCTCGCCGCGGGCGAGGGCGCCACCTACGACTTCGCCTTCGTCGACGCGGACAAGACCGGCTACGACGACTACTACGAGCGATGCCTGCACCTGCTGCGCCCCGGCGGCCTGCTGGCGATCGACAACGTGCTGTGGAGCGGCGCGGTGGCGCAGCCGGCCGCGGATGAGGACACGCGCGCGCTGCAGGCGCTGAACGACAAGCTGCACCACGACGAGCGCATCGACCTGTCGATGCTGCCGCTGGGCGACGGCCTCAGCCTGGCGCGCAAGCGCTGAGCGCCGTGATTTCTTTCGACCATCCGGCCAGCAGGCGCGGTGCGGATTTTGCACCGGCTTCACCCGCGCGCAGGCAGACTTGCCGCGATGCGGCTTTCCGATCGGAGCGCATCGAACCACCGCCGGCCCGTCCCGGGCCCCGCGACTGATCGGCGTTTCGATCCACCCCGCCCCAACCGGAGAAACTCCCGCGATGGCAACATCCCGCTCGGACGCATTGGTCTTTTTCGGCGCCACCGGCGACCTGGCCTACAAGAAGGTCTTCCCGGCGCTGCTGGCGATGACGCGCGACGGCGACCTGGAGGTGCCGGTGATCGGCGTCGCCAAGTCGGGCTGGACGGTGAAGCAGCTGCGCCAGCGCGCGCTCGACAGCGTGCGGCAGGCGGCGAAGGAACACGGAGAGAAGCTCGACAAGGCGGTCTTCGACAAGCTGGCGGCGCGGTTGCAGTACGTCGACGGCGACTACGCCGACCCCGACACCTTCGCCCGCCTGCGCAAGGCGCTGGGCACGGCGAAGCGGCCGCTGCATTACCTCGCCATCCCGCCCGGCCTGTTCGGCACCGTGGTCAAGGGGCTGCAGCAGGCCGGCTGCGCCGATGGCGCGCGGGTGGTGGTGGAGAAGCCGTTCGGCCACGACCTGGCCTCCGCGCGCGCGCTCAACCGCACGCTGCGCTCGGTGTTCCCCGACGAGGCGATCTTCCGCATCGATCACTTCCTGGGCAAGGAAGCGATCATGAACCTGCTGTATTTCCGCTTCGCCAACTCCTTCCTCGAACCGATCTGGAACCGCGACCACATCGCCAGCGTGGAGATCACCCTGGCCGAGCAGTTCGGCGTGAAGGGGCGCGGCGCGTTCTACGATGGCGCCGGCTGCCTGCGCGACGTGATCCAGAACCACCTCATGCAGATCGTGGCGCTGCTGGCGATGGAGCCGCCGGCGTACCAGGGCTTCGAGGCGGTGCACGCGGAGAAGGCCAAGGTGTTCCAGGCGATGCGCCCGCTGAAGCCCGACGACCTGGTGCGCGGACAATACCGCGGCTACCGCAAGGAGCCGGGCGTGGCCAAGGGCTCGGACGTGGAAACCTATTGCGCGCTGCGCCTGTTCATCGACTCGTGGCGCTGGGGCGGCGTGCCCTGGTACCTGCGCTCGGGCAAGTGCCTGGCCGAGACGGCGACCGAGATCATGGTGGTGCTCAAGCCGCCGCCGCAGCAGCTGTTCGACGACGCGGCCACCAGTCCGGCCCGCGCCAACTACCTGCGCCTGCGCATCTCGCCCACCACCGCGATGGCGCTGGCCGCTCGGGTCAAGCGCGTGGGCAAGGATTTCGTCGGCGACCAGCGCGAGCTGTTGCTGATGGACGAGCAGACCGGCGAGGAACTGCCCTACGAGCGCCTGCTCGGCGACGCCATGGACGGCGACGGCGCGCTGTTCACGCGCGAGGCGGCGGTCGAGGCGGCGTGGCAGGTGGTCGACCCGGTGCTGACCCGTCACCATCCGGCGATCCCGTATCGCCCCGGCAGCTGGGGCCCGAAACAGGCCGATGCGCTGATCGCCGCCGACGGCGGCTGGCACAACCCGGTGCTCGACGGGCATGCGGAGCGCACGTCATGAGCGAGGCCGCCGCGCTGGTGTTCCTGCTGGACGTGGACAACACCCTGCTGGACAACGACCGCTTCGGCGCCGAGCTCGGCGACACCGTGGCCACGGCGTTCGGCGCCGAACAGCGCGATCGCTACTGGGCGATCTACGGGGAGCTGCGCGACGAGCTCGGCTACGCCGACTACCTGGGCGCGCTGCAGCGCTTCCGCAGCGGACTGGACAACGAACCGGCGCTGCTGCAGATGTCGAAGTACCTGCTGGAGTACCCGTTCGAGCAGCGGCTGTACCCGCACGCGCTGGAGACCGTCGCCCACCTGCGCTCGCTGGCGCCCACGGCGATCCTCTCCGACGGCGACATCGTGTTCCAGCCGCACAAGATCCGCCGCGCCGGCCTGTGGTCGGCGGTGCGCGGCGAGGTGCTGGTCTACATCCACAAGCAGCGCATGCTGGTGGCCACGCAGCAGCGCTATCCGGCCGCCCACTACGTGATGGTCGACGACAAGCCGCAGCTGCTGGCGGAGATGAAGCGCCAGCTCGGGCCGCGCCTCACCACCGTGTTCGTGCGCCAGGGCCACTACGCCGCCGCCGGTGAACACGAGCGCATCGAGCCGCCGCCGGACCAGACCATCGCGTGCATCGGCGAGTTGCGCGGGCGTAAGCTTGAAGACTTCCTGCCGAGCGCGCCCGTCATCGCGCTCGCGGCCGATTGAACGCGCCGGCGGCAGGGCGATCGACACATCGAACCGGAATCCCTGGAGCAAGCATGAAAGCGACCCGACAACTGCACGACCTCGGCCAGAGCCTGTGGCTGGACAACATCACCCGCACCCTGCTCGACGACGGCACCCTGGCGCGCTACATCAACGAGGATTCGATCACCGGGCTGACCTCCAACCCGAGCATCTTCGACAAGGCGATCGGCGACGGCGACGCCTACGACGCCGGCATCCACGCCAAGACCCTGGCCGGGCTCTCCGGCGAGAAGCTGTTCACCGAACTGGCGCTGGAGGACCTGCGCCGCGCCGCCGACCTGTTCGCGCCGGTGTACCAGCGCACCGGCGGGGTGGACGGCTGGGTCTCGATGGAAGTCTCGCCGCTGCTCGCGGCCGACACCGCCGGCTCGATCGCCGCGGCAAAACAGATCCACGCCGCCGGCAAGCGCGACAACCTGTTCGTCAAGATCCCCGGCACGCCCGAGGGCGTGGGCGCGATCGAGGAGTCGATCTTCCTCGGCATCCCGATCAACGTGACCCTGCTGTTTTCCTGCGCGCAGTACGAGGCCGCGTCGGAGGCGTACCTGCGCGGCATCGAGCGGCGCATCGAGGCGGGGCTCGACCCGCGCGTGCGCTCGGTGGCCTCGCTGTTCGTCAGCCGCTGGGACGTGGCCGCCAACGCGCAGCTGCCGGAGGCGATGCACAACCAGCTCGGCATCGCGGTGGCGCGGCAGGCCTATCGTTCCTACCGCCGGCTGCTGGCCTCCGACCGCTGGCAGAAGCTCGCCGGCGCCGGGGCGCAGCCGCAGCGCCTGCTGTGGGCCAGCACCGGCACCAAGGACCCGAAGGCCTCTGACACGCTGTACGTCGGTACGCTGGCGGCGCCCAACACGATCAACACGATGCCGGAGAACACCCTGCACGCGTTCGCCGAGCACGGCCAGCTCGACGGCGTGATGCCGCTGGACGGCGGCGACGCCGACGCGGTGGTGCGCAAGATCGCCCAGGCCGGGGTGGACGTCGACGCGCTGGCGGACAAGCTGCAGCGCGACGGCGCCGAGGCCTTCGTCAAATCGTGGAACCAGCTGCTGCAACGCATCGCCGACAAGGCCGCGGCACTGGGCGACAAGGGCCAGGGACCGGCGATGTCATGAACCAGCCCCTGCCGACCACGCTGCCCGCCTGGCGGGCGCTGCAGCAGCACGCCGCCGTCATCGGCCGCAAACATCTGCGCCAGTTGTTCGCCGACGATCCGCAGCGCGGCGAAACGTTCGCGCTGGCGGACGTCGAGCTGTACCTGGACTATTCCAAGCAGCGCGTCGACGCCGACACGCTGCGCCTGCTGCGCGAGCTGGCGCTGGCCTGCCACCTGCCGGAGCGCACCGCGGCGATGTTCCGCGGCGAGCGGATCAACCGCACCGAGGACCGCGCCGTGCTCCACGTGGCGCTGCGCGCGCCGCGCGGCGAGCGCATCGAGGTGGACGGCCGCGACGTGGTCGAGGACGTGCATGCGGTGCTCGACCGCATGGCCGCTTTCGCCGACCGCGTGCGCAACGGCGAGTGGCGCGGGCACAGCGGCAAGCCGATCCGCAACGTGATCAGCATCGGCATCGGCGGCTCCGACCTCGGCCCGGTGATGGCCTACGAGGCGCTGCGCGACTACAGCCGGCGCGACATGTGCTTCCGCTTCGTCTCCAACGTCGACGGCACCGATTTCGTCGAGGCCACGCGCGACCTGGATGCGGCCGAGACGCTGTTCATCGTCTGCTCCAAGACCTTCACCACGCTGGAGACGCTGACCAATGCGCACGCCGCGCGGGCCTGGTGCCTCGCCGCGCTGGGCGACGAGTCGGCGGTGGCGAAGCACTTCGTGGCGGTATCCACCAATGCCGCCGAGGTGGCAAAGTTCGGCATCGACACTGCGCAGATGTTCGGTTTCTGGGACTGGGTCGGCGGGCGCTACTCGATGGATTCGGCGATCGGCCTGTCCACCATGCTGGCGGTCGGGCCGGAGCATTTCCGCGAGATGCTGGCCGGCTTCCATGCCATGGACGAGCATTTCCGCCACGCGCCGTACGAACGCAACCTGCCGGTGCTGATGGGCCTGCTGGCGATCTGGAACAACAACTTCCTGGATGCCGCCACCGTCGCCGTGCTGCCCTACGAGCAGTACCTCAAGCGCTTCCCGGCCTACCTGCAGCAGCTCACCATGGAGAGCAACGGCAAGCGCGTCACGCTGGACGGCACGGCGGTGGACTACGCCACCGGCCCGATCTACTGGGGCGAGCCGGGCACCAACGGGCAGCACTCGTTCTACCAGCTGATCCACCAGGGCACGCGCCTGGTGCCGTGCGACTTCATCGGCTTCGCGCAGACGCTCAACCCGCTGGGCGACCAGCACGACCTGCTGATGGCGAACCTGATCGCCCAGGGCGAGGCGCTGGCCTTCGGCAAGACCACCGAGGAGGTGCGCGCCGCCGGCACCGACGCGGCGCTGGCGCCGCATCGCACCTTCCCCGGCAACCGCCCCAGCAGCACCCTCCTGGCCCGGCGCCTGACCCCGCGCGTGCTGGGCAGCCTGATCGCGCTGTACGAGCACAGCGTGTTCGTGCAGGGCGTGATCTGGAACATCGACTCGTTCGACCAGTGGGGCGTGGAACTGGGCAAGCAGCTGGCCAAGACCACCATCGCCGAGCTGACCGCCGCCGACGAGCCGAAGCTCGCCCACGACAGCTCCACCAACACCCTGATCCGCCGCTACCGCCAACTGCGCGACGGTCACACCTGACGTTTCATCTTCGCGGGAGCGCACTTGTGTGCGATGCCTTTCGTGACGTGACGGAGGGCATCGCGCACAAGTGCGCTCCTACGGGCATTCGCATTCCCATCGCAAGATTCCCGAGACCCCATGAGCCAGAACATCAGCCCGCTCGCCGGCAAGCCGGCGCCGAAGTCCATCCTGGTCGACGTGCCGAAGCTGCTCGCCGCCTACGCCGACACCCGGCCCGATCCGTCGGTGCCCGCGCAGCGCGTGGCATTCGGCACCTCCGGCCACCGCGGCAGCTCGCTGCAGGGCAGCTTCAACGAGTGGCACATCCTGGCGATCACCCAGGCGATCTGCGAATACCGCACCTCGAAGGGCATCGACGGCCCGCTGTTCATCGGCTTCGACACCCATGCGCTGTCGCAGCCGGCGTTCGAGAGCGCGCTGGAGGTGCTGGCCGCGCACGGCGTGCCCACCCTGATCTCCAGCGGCGGCGAGTTCACCCCCACGCCGGCGATCTCGCACGCGATCCTGGTGCACAACCGCGGGCGCACGAGCGGCCTGGCCGACGGCATCGTGGTCACGCCCTCGCACAACCCGCCGGACAACGGCGGCTTCAAGTACAACCCGCCCAACGGCGGCCCGGCCGACACCGACATCACCAAGTGGGTGGAGAACCGCGCCAACGCGCTGATCGAGGGCGGCCTGAAGGACGTGAAGCGCATGCCGTTCGCGCAGGCGCGCAAGGCGGCCACCACGCGCGAGCACGACTACCTCGACCGCTACGTGGCCGACCTCGCCAGCATCGTCGATTTCGACGTCATCCGCGGCGCCGGCGTGCACATGGGCGTCGACCCGCTGGGTGGCGCCGGTGTGCACTACTGGGCGCCGATCGCCGAGCGCTACCAGCTCGACCTCACCGTGGTCAGCGACGTGGTCGATCCGCAATTCGCCTTCATGAGCGTGGACTGGGACGGCAAGATCCGCATGGATCCGTCGTCGAAGTACGCGATGCAGCGGCTGATCGGCCTGAAGGACCAGTACGACGTGGCCTTCGCCTGCGACACCGACCACGACCGCCACGGCGTGGTCACCCGCTCTGCCGGGTTGATGGAGCCGAACCACTACCTGTCGGTGCTGGTCGACTACCTGTTCCGCCACCGTCCGCACTGGAGCGCGGACGCCGCGGTGGGCAAGACCGTGGTCAGCACCGCGCTGATCGACCGCGTGGTCAAGCGGCTCGGGCGCAAGCTGGTCGAGGTGCCGGTCGGCTTCAAGTGGTTCGCCGAAGGGTTGTTCGACGGTTCGCTCGGCTTCGGTTGCGAGGAAAGCGCCGGCGCCTCGCTGCTGCGCCGCGACGGCTCGGTGTGGGCCACCGACAAGGACGGCCTGGTGCCCTCGCTGCTCGCCGCCGAGATCACCGCGCGCGAGGGCCGCGACCCGGGCGAGCTGTACCGCCAGCTCACCGACGAACTCGGCCGACCCTTCAGCAACCGCGTCGAAGCCGCCGCCACCCCGGCGCAGAAGGCGAAGCTGGCCAAGCTCTCGCCCGACCAGTTGCACACTGATCGATTGGCCGGCGAGAAGATCGAGCAGGTGCTGGACAAGGCGCCCGGCAACGGCGCGGCGATCGGCGGCATCAAGGCAGTGGCCGCCAGCGGCTGGTTCGCCGCGCGCCCGTCGGGCACCGAGGCGATCTACAAGATCTACGCCGAGAGTTTCAAGGACGAGCGGCACCTGCAAGCCCTGCTCGACGAGGCCCAGAAGATCGTCGACACCGCCATCGCGTAGGGCGGGCACCGCCCGCCAGCCGTCGGCGGGAGCCGACGGCGCATCGCGTCCATTCCATCGGAGAAATCATCATGTCCCACGACCTCGACCAGCAATGCATCAACACGCTTCGCTTCCTGTCGGTGGACATGGTGCAGAAGGCCAACAGCGGCCACCCCGGCCTGCCGCTGGACGCCGCGCCGATGGCCTACGTGCTGTGGACAAAGCACATGAAGTTCCATCCGGCCGACCCGCACTGGCCGGACCGCGACCGCTTCGTGCTCTCCGCCGGCCACGGCTCGGCCCTGCTCTACAGCCTGCTGCACGTCACCGGCTACGACCTGTCGCTGGACGACATCAAGCAATTCCGCCAGTGGGGCAGCAAGGCGCCGGGCCATCCCGAGTACGGCCACACGCCGGGCGTGGAGATCACCACCGGGCCGCTCGGCCAGGGCCTGGCCAACGCGGTGGGCATGGCGATCGGCGAAGCGCAGCTGGCGGCCACCTACAACCGCGACGGCCACACCGTGATCGACCATCGCACCTGGGCCATCGTCAGCGACGGCGACCTGATGGAAGGCGTGGCCTCCGAGGCCGCCTCGCTGGCCGGCCATCTCAAGCTGGGCAAGCTGGTGTGCCTGTACGACGACAACTACGTCACCCTGGCCGCCGGCACCGACATCACCTTCTCCGAGGATCGCGCCAAACGCTTCGAGGCGTACGGCTGGCAGACGATCAAGGTTGATGACGGCAACGACATCGCGGCGATCGACCAGGCATTGAACGACGCCGTGGCGGAAACCTCGCGGCCCAGCCTGATCCTGGTGCGCACCCACATCGGCTACGGCTCGCCCAAGCAGGACAGCTACAAGGCGCACGGCTCGCCGCTGGGCAAGGACGACGTCAAGGCCACCAAGGAAAACCTGGGCTGGCCGACGGAACCCGATTTCCTGGTGCCCGAGCCCGCGCTGAAGCATTTCCACCAGGCCGGGCAGCGCGGCGCGCAGGCGCAGTCCGAATGGAACAGCCGTCTGGACGGCTATGCGAAGGCCTTCCCCGAACTGGCCGCCGAGCTGCGCGGGCGCCTGCGCGGCGAGCTGCCGGACGGCTGGGACGCCGACATCCCCGGTTTCGATGCCGACCCCAAGGGCATGGCCACGCGCGAGGCCGGCGGCAAGGTGATGAACGCGATCGCGCCGCATCTGCCGGCATTGTTCGGCGGCTCGGCCGACCTCGACTCCTCTACCTTCACCAACTTGAAGGGCTTCGGCGACTTCAATCCCGCGGCCACCAAGGGCCTCGACACGCAGGGTTCGGACAGCGCCGGCTGGAGCAACGCCGGCCGCAACCTGCACTTCGGCGTACGCGAGCATGCGATGGGCGCGATCGTCAACGGCCTGGCCGTGCACGGCGGCTTCATCCCGTACGGCTCGACCTTCCTGATCTTCTCCGACTACATGCGCCCGGCGATCCGGCTGGCCGCGCTGATGGGCGTGCACGCGATCCACGTGTTCACCCACGACAGCATCGCGCTGGGCGAAGACGGCCCCACCCACCAGCCGATCGAGCAACTGGCCAGCCTGCGCGCGATACCCAACCTCGTGCTGATCCGCCCCGCCGATGCCAACGAGACCGCGGTGGCGTGGAAGGTGGCGCTGGCCACCACCGGCAAGCCGGTGCTGTTCGCGCTGTCGCGGCAGAAACTGCCCACGCTCGACCGCAGCCGCTGCGCCAGCGCCGACGGCCTGCGCCAGGGTGCCTACGTGCTGCGCGATGCGAAGGACGGCCAGAAGCCGGCGTTGATCCTGATCGCCAGCGGTTCGGAGGTCGACCTGATCGTGCAGGCCGCCGAGCAGCTCGAAGGCCGAGGTATAGCCGTTCGCTGCGTGTCGATGCCCAGCTGGGAACTGTTCGAGGCGCAGTCGCAGGCCTACCGCGATGAAGTGCTGCCGCCTGACGTCACCGCCCGGCTGGCGGTGGAACTGGGCGTGGCCCAGGGCTGGCAACGCTACACCGGCGCCCACGGCGACATGCTCGGCATCGACCGCTTCGGTGCCTCCGCCCCGGCCGAGGTGCTGCTGCGCGAATACGGCTTTACCGTGGAAAACGTGGTGCAGCGGGCGAAGGCCTTGCTGCAGCGCTGACCGTCACACGGAGCCCTGCCAACGCGAAGGCTTGCGCGATCGCGTCGGCCGGCCTGGTTCCGATGCGTGCCGGTTCGAGCGGATCAGAGCAGCGGGATGTCTTCGGGCTTGTATGGATGGCCAAGCCCCTGCCGATATCGCGCCCAGCGGCCCATCTCGTCCGTGCGTGGGATGCCGTGATCGCGCAACCAGTGCTGACACTTGCGCTGCCATTCGATGACGTCAGGCTTGATGACGTCCGCGTAGTAGATGTCCTCGACCATCGGCATGCGGCCATAATTCGGCGTGCCGGGATCGGCCCTCATTCTGCGGGTGGGATCGGCACCGTGCTGTAGCAGCCAGTACGCCTGTTCGAAGTCGCCGTACTGCGTGTACCAGCTCAACACGGCGTCGTAGTCGTCGCGGCTGTAAAGCGGCTGGTTGATATCGGCACCGCGTTCGATCAGCAACTGCACGTTGGGCCAGACATGATGCAGCGTGGCGACGTAGGTGAGCTGCTCGTTGTTGGAGCTCATCGTGTTCGGATCGCCGCCGCGATCAAGCAGCAGCTTGAGGTAGCGCTGGTCGGGCAGGCCTGCAGCGAAGACCATGGCGTTGTTGCGCTGCTTGCCATACTTGCGCAGCGGTTCGACCTTGCGCGCATTGGGGTTGGCGCCGTTGTCCAGCAGCAGGCGCAGGCCGTCGAAGTTCTGGTTGATGATCGGCCAGGCGACCATCGGCATGTTGGCCTGGTCGAAGATCGTGTCGGGATTGACCCCCTCGTCCTTGATCAGGTGGCGGATGGCGGCGCCATGCTTGCGATCCACTGCTTGCGCCAGTTCCAGTGCCTTGCCCTGGAAGTGGTCGGTGGCGCGGAACGGTTGCCTGGCCGGTGGTGGCGGGATCGAACAGGCCACCAGGCCGCCGAGGATGAGCAGCCAGGCCACAGCCGCCGCGCGCAGATGTCGATGCCGACGTTCCATGTCGTGTCGCTTCCTTGGGGTTACAGCAGCGGGATGTCTTCCGGTTTGTACGGATCGCCCAGTCCCTCGCGATACCTTGCCCAACGACCCATTTCGTTCGTGCGGCGAATGCCATGGGTGCGCAACCAGTGCTGACACTTGCGCTGCCATTCGATGACGTCAGGTTTGATGACGTCCGCGTAGTAGATGTCCTCGACCATCGGCATGCGGCCATAATTCGGCGTGCCGGGATCGGCCCTCATTCTGCGGGTGGGATCGGCACCGTGCTGTAGCAGCCAGTACGCCTGTTCGAAGTCGCCGTACTGCGTGTACCAGCTCAACACGGCGTCGTAGTCGTCGCGGCTGTAAAGCGGCTGGTTGATATCGGCGCCGCGTTCGATCAACAGCTGCACGTTGGGCCAGACGTGATGCAGCGTGGCGACGTAGGTGAGCTGCTCGTCGTTGGAGCTCATCGTGTTCGGATCGCCGCCACGGTCGAGCAGCAGTTTGAGATAGCGCTGATCGGGCAACCCGGCGGCGAAGACCAAGGCGTTGTCTTCTCCCGCCTTGCCGCGCTCGCGCAGCGGCATCATCTTGCGCGCATTGGGGTTGGCGCCGTTGTCCAGCAGCAGGCGCAGGCCGTCGAAGTTCTGGTTGATGATCGGCCAGGCGACCATCGGCATGTTGGCCTGGTCGAAGATCGTGTCCGGGTTGACGCCCTCGTCCTTGATCAGGTGTCGGATGGCGGCGGCATCCTTGCGATCCACTGCTTGCGCCAGTTCCAGCGCCTTGCCCTGGAAGTGGTCGGTGGCGCGGAACGGTTGCCTGGCCGGTGGTGGCGGGATCGAACAGGCCACCAGGCCGAGGCCACCGAGGATGAGCAGCCAGGCCACAGCCGCCGCGCGCAGATGTCGATGCCAACGTTCCATGTCGTATCGCTTCCTTGGGATTACAGCAGCGGAATGTCCTTCGGATCGCTCGCCACGCCAAGCTTCTTGCGGTAGTCGCCCCAGACGCCCATTTCGGGCGTGCGCTGGATGCCATGGTCGCGCAGCCAGTGCTGGCACTTGCGCTGCCATGCCACGCCGTCGGGCCGCACCGGCGCGTAGTAGATGTCCTCGACCATCGGCATGCGGCCGTAATTGGGCGTGCCGGGGTCAGCCTTGATCTTGCGGGTCGGGTCGGCGCCGTGTTGCAGAAGCCAGTAGACCTCTTCAAAGTCTGCGTACTTGCTGTACCAACTCAGCACGGCGTTGTAATCGTCGTCGCTGTAAAGCGGCTGGTTGATGTTGGCGCCGCGCTCGATCAACAGCTGCACATTGGGCCAGACGTGATGCAGCGTGGCGACGTAGGTGAGCTGCTCGTCGTTGGAGCTCATCGTGTTCGGATCGCCGCCACGGTCGAGCAGCAGTTTGAGATAGCGCTGATCGGGCAACCCGGCGGCGAAGACCAAGGCGTTGTCTTCTCCCGCCTTGCCGCGCTCGCGCAGCGGCATCATCTTGCGCGCATTGGGGTTGGCGCCGTTGTCCAGCAGCAGGCGCAGGCCGTCGAAGTTCTGGTTGATGATCGGCCAGGCGACCATCGGCATGTTGGCCTGGTCGAAGATCGTGTCCGGGTTGACGCCCTCGTCCTTGATCAGGTGTCGGATGGCGGCGGCATCCTTGCGATCCACTGCTTGCGCCAGTTCCAGCGCCTTGCCCTGGAAGTGGTCGGTGGCGCGGAACGGTTGCCTGGCCGGTGGCGGCGGGATCGAACAGGCCACCAGGCCGAGGCCGCCGAGGATGAGCAGCCAGGCCACAGCCGCCGCGCGCAGATGTCGATGCCGACGTTCCATGTCGTGTCGCTTCCTTGGGGTTACAGCAGCGGGATGTCCTTCTCTTCACTGGGCAGGCCAAGTCTTTCGAGATCGGCCTGCATGGCCGGGCGTATCGGTGGCCGACCGATGCCATTGTCGCGCAGCCAGTGCTGGCACTTGCGCTTCCAATCGATTTCGCGAGGTTGGACCGGTTTGTAATAAATGTCCTCGACCATTGGCATGCGGCCGTAGTTGCGTGTGCCGGGATCGGCCTTGATCTTTCGAGTCGGGTCGGCACCGTGGAGCAGCAGCCAATAGGCCTGCTTGAAGTCACCGAACTCGGTGTACCAATTGAGCACGGTGTTATAGCCATCAGTGGAGTAAAGCGGCTGGTTGATATCGGCGCCGCGTTCGATCAACAGCTGCACGTTGGGCCAGACGTGATGCAGCGTGGCGACGTAAGTGAGCTGCTCGTCGTTGGAGCTCATCGTGTTCGGATCGCCGCCGCGATCAAGCAGCAGCTTGAGGTAGCGCTGGTCGGGCAGGCCGGCGGCGAAGACCAGGGCGTTGTCTTCTCCCGCCTTGCCGCGCTCGCGCAGCGGCATCATCTTGCGCGCATTGGGGCTGGCGCCGTTGTCCAGCAGCAGGCGCAGGCCGTCGAAGTTCTGGTTGATGATCGGCCAGGCGACCATCGGCATGTTGGCCTGGTCGAAGATCGTGTCGGGATTGACGCCCTCGTCCTTGATCAGATGGCGGATGGCAGCGGCATCCTTGCGATCCACTGCTTGCGCCAGTTCCAGCGCCTTGCCCTGGAAGTGGTCGGTGGCGCGGAACGGTTGCCTGGCCGGTGGTGGCGGGATCGAACAAGCCCCCAGAACCAAACCACCGAACACGACCAACAACAGCAACCGAGCGAAACGTCCCTGAATTCGCATGTGGCATACCCTAGTGAGTTGCCGAAAAGCTTACCCGATTGACGCGCCCGCGGACCATGTCCATAGTGCGAACCTCGTGCAGTCAGATGGATCTGTGCGGCTCATCATGGAATCAGGGAGAACGATCATGCCGACCATGCCCGGTGATCCGGTATTGCCCGAGCAATCGCCGCATACGCTGCAGGAAAAGATCGAACAGGTACGACAGCGGCAGGAATTGCTGGCGCAATGGCGCGCCACGGGCAATCCCGAGTTGATCGAACGCGCCGATGTTCTGGACGGGCTATACCATGCTCGCGACATGGCCGAGTTGGACGACGATGTCTACCGTTCTGGAGCGCATGAACCAGTCTCACCTGGCCTCGGCTGGATACGCATCAGCGAGCATCCCGAGTTGCTTGAACAGCGGATGGGTGTGGACTGGAGCGAGCATGAGATTAGAGACCGCCTTCAGCCTCTGCATTCCGACTTCCGGGCAGAGATCTACGTGCCAGACCCCAAGGTCTACGGACCGGAAGTCAACCCCGCCGTTGCGCTGAAGGGTTCGAATGGGCCGGTTGCGGTGCCGGATGGCAAAGGCGGCATTGTCCTGCGCGAGTCCGCGCTGGAGGACTGGATCGAAAATGGCCGTCAAGGTGTTGGTTTGGAGAGCGACCACGCCGATCGAGCGATGAAGTTGAGC
Source organism: Rhodanobacter sp. UC4437_H4 (assembly GCF_052978425.1). NCBI lineage: Bacteria > Pseudomonadati > Pseudomonadota > Gammaproteobacteria > Lysobacterales > Rhodanobacteraceae > Rhodanobacter > Rhodanobacter sp. UC4437_H4. Next base: position 2,330,243 of record NZ_CM129673.1, on the reverse strand, counting down.
ACAGATTTAAAGCACGACTTCGAGGGAATATTCGATCTCACAGGTCACTCCAAAGGAGGAGCTGGCGCCAGCGCCGCTGCCGAGGTGACCGGCATGCCGACATACACGTTCAACAGTGCCGGGCTGCATCCCAACACCGCGCACCGTTACGTGGAGCAGCACGGTGGGACGCTCTACGGGACCTCGTCCATCCACAGCTACTACGTCCACGGCGAAATGCTCCACGACGCCCAGAGTGGCGCCCACGACATGGACGCGGTGACGCGGGCGCAGCTGGGACTGGCCGCGCGGCAGCTGGGCGAACTGGGACAGCTGGACGGCATGCAGGATCTGCTGCGCGCGCGACTCGCTCAGGCGCTGCCGTACGACCGCAAGATGCAGGACGACGCGATGGAGCTGGTGGCCTATCTCAGCTCCCATTCCGGCGCGAAGATCCTGGCCGGCGTGCCGCTCGCCGCCGGCGCCCACCCGATCGAACTGCCGCCGAAGATGCGCGATGCGCAGGGCCAGCTGGTGGATCGTCCGGCGCAGCCGTCGCTTGGCGAGCTCGGCGCCGATGCCGGCCCGCTGATGAACGTGGTGTCCGGCGCGCTTGCCGGCGGCGCGGGCGGCAAGCGCGTTGGCGATGCCATCGCTGCCGGCGGTCGCGGCATCGAGCACAACGCGCAGCGCACCGGCGACCACGTGCAGCGCGGCATGCAGGTTTTCGGCTACGTGCTGAACGAGGGCGTGCAGGGTCACGGCCGGCTGGTGGCGGGCGCCATGCATTACGGTGCCGCCGCGGTCGCCGACCTGCGCGTGGTGCACGGCGAGGTCCGCGCCTCGGTCGAGCGCGGGCTGGGCACGCTGGCGCAACTGAGCGCGGACCTGGACGGCGCCGTGCTTCGTGCGGGCAGCCATGTTCCCGGCTTGCAGGGTCTGCGCCAGGTCGCCGACAACGAGGCGCGCCTCGCCGCCGCCCGCGCCGGGCATCATCAGGCGCAGGCCGACCGCGAATGGCACGAGGCGCAGCGCGATGCCGGCGCGATACGCCGGTTCGCCGACGTGGGCGCGGATCGCGTCCGGCATGCATCGAGCGTCGCCGGGCAGACGCTGGAACGTGAGGCACGGCAAGGCGGCGCGCGCATCGGTGACGGTTATCGCGCCTACGGCGCATCGGTGCGCCGCGCCACCGAACATGCTCCCGAAGCCGGCGCCGCCGTCGGTGCCGTCGCTGGCGCCGGCGCGGTCGCCGCCGGCGAGCTGCTGACCCATCCGGCTGGAACCGTGCGGCAGAGCAGCCACGTCGCGCAGCATGGCGAGGCCACCGTGGCCGAAGCGGTCAACCGCCACAGCATGAAAGACACGGTGTTGCCCAGCCTGGATGCAGACATCCGTCGCCAGGAACACGCGGGCATGGCATTGCTCCACACGCTGCAGCGCCCCGCGACCTCCGCGCGCATGCCGGCGACGGTCGGACAGGACCCGAGCGCCTTTGTGCAAGGCATGCTGGATTCCGCGCAATCCGGCAACTGGGATGCCTTTCGCCAGGGCACAAGGACGCTGGCGAGTCTGCCGGCGGGGCAGGCGCTGCACGCCGAGGCCATGCTTGCCGTGGATCGCCAGCAGCAGGCGGCCGCGTGGCAGGCACTGTCACCCCAGCAGGCGGAGCCGCAAGCCGGCGCGCTGACGATGATGCGCTGAAGCGGCCGTCGGCATACAGGGAAGCCAAGCCATGAACGAGACCGAATGCATGACCCTGGTCAGCCAGGCCGCGCAGTTGATGGAGCAGTTCGAGCGACGATGCGACCACCTCGGCGGGCGCCTGCAGGGGCTGATGCAGGACATGCAGGCGCTGGCCACGCAACTGCCCCGCGTCGTGGAGCAGGCCGCCGATGCCTCCATGCAGGCGCTGCCGGCGCGGGTAGCCCACGAGACGCGCGAAGGGCTGGGGCAGGCCGTGCAGTACTACCGGCAGCACCTGCAGGCATCGGGCGAGGAGGTGTCCGGCAGCGCCCACGCGCTGGCCGAACGGATCGAGCGCCTGGAGCGACTGCACCGGCATCTGCTGTGGAAGACCTTCGGCGCGGTGGCGCTGTGCCTGGCCCTGCTGCTCGCCGGCGGCGCGTGGCTGTCGCTGCACTATCGCAAGGTCATCGAGCAGAACCAGCTTTCCGCGCAGTTGCTGAAGGCATACAACGATGCCGATGTGAATCTGTGCGATGGGCAGTTGTGCGCCCGCGTGGACCTCAAGGCGCCGCGTTTCGGCGAACGCCGGCAATACCTGCCGGTGCTGCCGCGCTGAGCCCGGCGCGACGCGTCAGCGCCGTTCCCGCAATTCATTCGCCTCGCGCGCCAGCAGCTCGATGCCGGCCCAGTCGCCTGCCGCCAGTTTGTCGGCGGGGGTGAGCCAGGAGCCGCCCACGCACAGCACGTTGGGCAAGGCCAGGAAATCCGTGGCGTTGGCGAGGCTGATGCCGCCGGTGGGGCAGAAGCGAATCTGCGGCAGCGGGCCGGCCCAGGCGCCGAGCAGCTTGTGGCCACCGGCGGGCACGGCGGGGAAGAACTTCAGGTGGCGGTAGCCGCGCTCGAGCAGGCTCATCGCCTCGCTGGCGGTGGCTGCGCCGGGCAGCAGCGGCAGCGTGCTGTCGTCGGCCGCATCGAGCAGGCGCGGCGAGATGCCGGGCGACACCGCGAAGCGGGCGCCGGCCGCTTGCGCCGCGCGCAGGTCGCCAGCGCCGAGCACGGTGCCGACCCCCACCGTGGCGCCTTCGACCTCCGCGGCGATCGCGCGGATCGCGTCCAGCGCCACGCTCGTGCGCAAGGTCACCTCGATCGCCGGCGCACCGCCGGCAACCAGCGCACGCGCCATCGGCACCGCGTCCCTCAGCGCATGGATCACCACCACCGGAATCACCGGCGCCAGGCGCATAGTGGCTTCGATCTGTTCCTGCTTCTGCTCGATGAGGCTGGTCATGACATGGCTCGGTGGGTTGATGATCGGCATTTTCGGCGCTGGGCGAGTGGAGAAGGCTGCGGACGCCTTCGCGGTGTAGGGCGGGCACTGCCCGCCGCTGCCGTTTGGCCGCGAAGTCGGGAGAAAAAGGCCGGCGGGCAATGCCCGCCCTACATCGCCTATAGCACCCCCGCGCCGAAATCGGCGCTGGTGGCGGCCTGCCGGAACAGGCCGAACAGCTCACGGCCCATGCCGGTGTGGTCGTGCGACAGGTCGGCGAGGTGCGGCAGGCGGGCGTCCAGTTCGTCCGTCTCGACAAGGACGTCCAGACGTCCATTTGCAGCGTCGAGCCGGATCATGTCGCCATCGCGGATCTTCGCGATGTTGCCACCGGCGACCGCCTCGGGCGTCACGTGAATCGCCGCCGGCACGCGGCCGGAAGCCCCGGACATGCGCCCGTCGGTGAGCAGGGCGATGCGGTGGCCGCGGTCCTGCAGCACCGCCAGCGTGGGGGTGAGCTTGTGCAGCTCGGGCATGCCGTTGGCGCGCGGACCCTGGAAGCGCACCACCGCCACGAAATCGCGGTTGAGCTCGCCGCGCTGGTAGGCGCCGGCGACCTCGTCCTGGTCGTTGAACACGATCGCCGGCGCCTCGATCAGCAGGCGATCCTCCGGCACCGAGGAGACCTTGATCACGGCGCGGCCGAGGTTGCCGTCGAGCAGGCGCAAGCCGCCGTCGGGGCGGAACGGCTCGTCCACGCCGCGCAGCACGCCACGGTTGCCGCTCTGCTTCGGCACGGGTTTCCAGCGCAGCGTGCCGCTGTCGTCCAGATACGGTACCTGCGCGTAGCCCTCCAGGCCGGTGCCGAAGATGGTCTTGACGTCGCCGTGCAGCAGGCCGGCGCCGAGCAGCTGGTCGATCAGGAAGGCCATGCCGCCGGCGTCGTGGAACTGGTTCACGTCGGCGTAGCCGTTCGGATAGACGCGCGCCAGCAGCGGGATCACCCCGGACAGCGCGTCGAAATCGTCCCAGCGCAACTGGATGCCCGCGGCCTGCGCCATCGCCACCAGGTGCAGCAGGTGGTTGGTCGAGCCGCCGGTAGCGTGCAGCCCGATCACGCCGTTGATGATGGCGCGCTCGTCGAGATGGTGGCCGAGCGGCAGGTAATGTCCGCCCAGTGCGCTGTTGGCGGCGACGCGGCGCACCACCTCGGCGGTGAGCGCGTCGCGCAGCGGCGTGTCCGGCGCGGTGAAGCTGGCGCCGGGCAGGTGCAGGCCCATGATCTCCATCAGCATCTGGTTGGAGTTGGCGGTGCCGTAGAAGGTGCAGGTGCCGGCGGTGTGGTATGACGCGGCCTCCGCCTCGAGCAACTCGGCCTTGCTCGCCTTGCCGTCGGCGAACGCCTGGCGCACTTTCGACTTCTGTTCGTTGGGGATGCCGCTGGGCATCGGGCCGCTGGGCACGAAGGCCGCGGGAAGATGACCGAAGCTGAGCGCCGCGATCAGCAGGCCCGGCACGATCTTGTCGCAGATGCCGAGGAACAGCGCGCCGTCGAACATGTCGTGCGACAGCGCCACCGCGGTGGCCAGCGCGATCACGTCGCGCGAGAACAGCGACAGCTGCATGCCGGCACGGCCCTGGGTGATGCCGTCGCACATCGCCGGCACGCCGCCGGCGACCTGCGCGGTGAAGCCAGCGTCGCGCGCTATCTGGCGGATCAGCGCCGGATAGCGTTCGTACGGCTGGTGCGCCGAGAGCATGTCGTTGTAGGCGGTGACGATGGCCAGGTTGGCGCGGTGGCCGTTGCGCAGCGCGTCCTTGTCTTCGCTGCCGCACGCGGCGAACCCGTGCGCAAGGTTGCCGCAGGACAGGTGCCCGCGCCGCGGCCCGCTGCGATCCACCGCGTCGATCCGCGCGAGATACGCCGCGCGCGTCTCGCGGCTGCGTTCGCGCAGGCGTTCGGTGACTTCGGCGACGACGGGATGCAGCGTGGTCATGATTCAAATCCAGAAATGAGTGAAGACGAGTGAGAAACGAGAGACGGCGGGAGTGGCGGGTGTGGTTCACTCATTTCTCACCCCTCCCCACTCGTTTCTCGCTCTCAAGGGCACCAGTACACCGCCACCGGCACGCGTTGCTGGGTCAGCACGGCGCGCACCGGATAGTCGCGCGCGGCACCCAGGCCAAGCCGCGCGTCGGCGAGTACGTCGCGCTTCTTCTCGCCGGCCACCAGCAGGTACAACGCGCGCGTTTGCAGCAGCGTGGGCAAGGTCAGCGTGATGCGCGGCTCGTCGGCACCGGGCGCGTGCATCGGCAGTACGCGCATGCTGCCGTGCGGGTCCAGCGCTTCGGCGAGGTGGTCGCCGCCGGGAAAGAACGAAGCGGTGTGGCCGTCGTCACCCATGCCCAACACCACCGCGTCGAACGGCAGCGGCAACGTGGCGATGCGTGCTTCGGCGCGGGCCAGGCCGGCCTCCGGGCTGGCGTCGCCGGTGTACAGCGGAATGAATGGCGCCGCGGCAGCGGCGTGCTGCAGCAGGTGCGTATGCACCAGTCGCGCGTTGGAGCGCACGTCGCTTTCGGGCACCCAGCGTTCGTCGACCAGGGTCACCTGCACCCTGGTCCAGTCCAGTGCCTGGCGCGACAGCTGCTCGAAGAAATCCTTCGGCGTGCTGCCGCCGGAGACCGCCAGCACGGCCTGGCCGCGTTGCGCCAGGCCGTCGCGCAGGCGTTCGGCCACGCGCTCGGCCAGCGCCACGGCTTGCGCCTGGCATCCGGTGAAGCTGTGGGTGGTGACGTTGGTGGGTGCGGACATGGCGGGTTCGATCGGCGGCGAGGTGATGCGTTCCAGTGTGGTTGGGGCGGCGCAGGCAGCAGGTGAAGTGCGCGCCTATTCGTTGTCGTCGTGCCAGGTGCGGCCGTCGCGCTCGATCAGCGCCACCGACGCGCTCGGCCCCCAGCTGCCGGCCGCGTACGGCCGCGGCGCTTCGCCGCTGTCGCTCCACGCGGCCAGGATGGGGCCGGCCCAGCGCCAGGCCGCTTCCACTTCGTCGCGGCGCATGAACAAGGTGGGATTGCCGCGCACCACGTCCAGCAGCAGGCGTTCGTAGGCGTCGGGCTGCGACACGCCGAACGCCTCGGCGAAGCTCATGTCCAACGGCACGTGGCGCAGGCGCAGGCCGCCGGGGCCGGGGTGCTTGATGGTCAGCCACAGCTTCACGCCCTCGTCCGGCTGCAGCCGCAGCACCAGCCGGTTCTGCGCCAGCGACCCGGAGGCGGCGTCGAAGATGGAATGCGGCACCGGCTTGAAGGTCACCGCGATCTCCGACACCCGATGCGCGAGGCGCTTGCCGGTGCGCAGGTAGAACGGCACGCCGGCCCAGCGCCAGTTGCCGATCTCGGCTTTCAGCGCGACGAAGGTCTCGGTATCGGATTTCGCGTTGCCCAGTTCCTCGCCGTAGCCGGGCACGCTGGCGCCCTCGGCCACGCCGGCGCGGTACTGGCCGCGCACGGTGAGCTGGCCGGCGTTGCTCGCGTCGATGGGCTTGAGCGAGTGCAGCACCTTGAGCTTCTCGTCGCGCACCGCGTCCGGCGCCAGCGACGAGGGCGGTTCCATGGCCACCATGCACAGCAGTTGCAGCATGTGGTTCTGCACCATGTCGCGCAGCGCGCCGGCACGGTCGTAATAGGCGCCGCGGTGGCCCACGCCCAGCGTCTCGGCCACGGTGATCTGCACGTGGTCGATGTGCGCGGAGTTCCACAGCGGCTCGAACAGCGCGTTGCCGAAGCGCAGCACCAGCAGGTTCTGCACCGTCTCCTTGCCGAGGTAGTGGTCGATGCGGAAGGTCTGGGTTTCGTCGAACACCTGGCCGACCGCGTCGTTGATCCGGTTGGCGCTGTCCAGGTCGCGGCCGATGGGCTTCTCCAGCACCACGCGCGACTTGCCCTGGTTCAAGCCGTAATGGCCCAGCCGCTTGCAGATGTCGACGAACAGTTCGGGCGAGGTCGACAGGTAGAACACCCGCACGTGGTCGGGCTCGGCGCCGATGAAGGCGGCGAAATCGTCCCAGCCCTCGTCCTTGCGCGCATCCAGCGGACGGTAGAACACCTGCTGCAGGAACTCGTCCAGCTGGCGGGCATCGCAGATCGCGATCAGCGCCTCGCGCAGTTGCGCGCGATAGCCGGCGTCGTCCAGCGCCTCGCGCGCCACGCCGACGATGCGGCTGCTGGGCGGCAATTGGTGGTCGAGAAAGCGGTGGAACAGCGCCGGCAGCAATTTGCGCGCGGCGAGATCGCCGGTGCCGCCGAAAATCACCAGGTCGAATGGCTCGACGGTTTGGGGGGAAGCAGTCACGCGATCACCTCGACTCGATGCCGGCTGGCGGGCCGCGGCCGGATGCCGCTGCCCGGGTTTTTGCCGATGGTACCAGTGAAATACCAGAGCGACTACCCGGTTGCATACGAATTCATCGGCGGCCCCAGCAGAACGATCCGCAGGCAGTCCCGTCACCCCCGTTCTCCCTGAGCGCAGGCCGTTCCCGCAGGCCGTACGCGGGGAGCAGCCAGGGATGGCTGTGCCTTGGGGAGCAAGGAAGTCGAAGGGTCCGGTCACCCGGCGATGCACTTCGACCCCGCTCGCCGGCGCGAGCCACGCTCGGTGCGAACGGCTGGGGATGGCCGAGCGTTTGCTGGCGGGCATATCGCACCGTCATGGCTTGCGGCCGGTGGATCGCTATTGGTATGGTGCGCGCCATGGAAACCACCTTGTCCAAGGAATACCGCCGGATCTGCCGCGACCCGGCCAATCACCAGCCGCTGGCCTACCTGCGACTGCGCCAGGCGATCCGCAACGTGGTGCAGCAGCACGACGTCGAGCCGGGCCACGCGCTGCCCAGCGAACGCGACCTGGCGCTGGTGCTGAAGCTCTCGCGGGTCACCGTGCGCAAGGCGATCGCCGGCCTGGTCGAGGAAGGCCTGCTGACCCAGCGCCACGGCGCCGGCACCTTCATCGCCGAGCGCATCGTCAAGCCGATGTCGCGGCTGACCAGTTTCACCGAGGACCTGCGCGAGCGCGGACTGCGCCCGCGTTCGGAGTTCTTCGAGCGGGTGATCGGCGAGGTGACGCCGGAGGAGTCGATGGCGATGAACCTCTCGCCCGGCTCGCTGGTGGTGCGCCTGCATCGCCTGCGCTACGGGCAGGACGAGCCGCTGGCGATCGAGCGCAGCGTGGTGCCGGCCAGCGTGCTGCCCGATCCGATGCTGGTGCGCGACTCGCTGTACGAGGCGCTCGAACAACTCGGCTGCCGCCCGCGCCGCGCGCTGCAGCGCCTGCGCGCGGTGTCGCTGAACGCGCAGCAGGCGCGGCTGCTGCACGTGGCGGTGGGCAGCGCCGGCCTGAACATCGAACGGCGCAGCTTCCTCGACGACGGCCGCGTGGTCGAGTTCACCACCTCCTGGTATCGCGGCGACATCTACGACTTCGTCGCCGAATTGCACACCGACTGAAGGACAAGCATGAACGCCAGCGACACCCTGATGTTCCGCGAAGCGCAGGAATCGGCCGCGGTAGTGGCGCGCCAGCTTGCCGCCAACGAAGCCGTGGTGAGCGCGCTGGCGCAGTCGCTGCGCGAGGCGCCGCCACGCTTCATCGTCACCTGCGCGCGCGGCAGTTCGGATCACGCCGCGGCCTACGCCAAGTACGTGTTCGAGACGCAGCTGGGCATCGCCACCGCCTCGGCGTCGCCCTCGGTGAGCTCGGTGTATGCCGCCGAGCAGCAGTGGCGGGACGCGCTGTTCATCGCGATTTCGCAATCGGGCAAGAGCCCCGACCTGCTGCGCACCGCAGAGGCGGCGAAACGTGCCGGTGCGCGCGTGGTGGCGCTGGTCAACGTGGTCGGTTCGCCGCTGGCCGCGCTGGCCGACACCGTGATTCCGCTGCACGCCGGGCCCGAGCGCAGCGTGGCGGCGACCAAGAGCTACCTCGCCGCGCTGGCCGCGGTGCTGCACCTGTGCGCGCGCTGGAGCGGCGACGCCGAACTCGACGCCGCGCTGCCGACCCTGCCCGACGCCTTGCGCAAGAGCTGGGATGCGGACTGGTCCAGCCTCCATGAAGGCCTGGTCGGCGCGCACAACCTGTTCGTGGTCGGCCGCGGCTTCGGCCTCGGCATCGCGCTGGAAGCGGCGCTCAAGTTCAAGGAAACCTGCGGCCTGCACGCCGAGGCGTTCAGCGCCGCCGAGGTGAAGCACGGCCCGATGGCGCTGGTCGGACCGGACTTCCCGGTGCTGTGCTTCGCCCAGGACGACGACACCCTGGCCAGCACGCTGGCGGTGGCGCGCGAGTTCCGCGGCCGCGGCGCGCAGGTCTTCGTTGCCGCGCCGGGCCAGCACGGCCCCGGCACGCTGCCGGTGCCCGGTGGCCTGCCCGCGCTGTGCACGCCGCTGCTGATCATCCAGAGCTTCTACCGCGCCGCCAGCGAGCTTGCGCTGCGCCGCGGTTTCAACCCCGACGTGCCGCCGCATCTGAACAAGGTCACGGAGACGGTTTGAGCATGCCGTAGGGCGGGCACTGCCCGCCGGCCTTTATTTTCGCGTGACGGGGAGCGGCGGGCAGTGCCCGCCCTACGAGGGTATTGCTCCTTCAGTCGCGCATCATCAACGGAATTCGCCATGCTTCACGCCCTCACCCACGCCCGCGTACTCACCCCCGACGGCTGGCGCGACGACCTCGCCGTGTTGTTGGATGGCGAGCGCATCGCCGAGCTGCTGCCGCCATCCGATCCGCGCGTGCGCGATGCGCAGCGGCAGGATCTCGCCGGCGCCATGCTGCTGCCGGGCTTCATCGACGTGCAGGTCAACGGCGGTGGCGGCGTGCTGTTCAACGAGGCACCGACGGTGGAGACGATCCGCCGCATCGGCGCGGCCCACCGGCGCTACGGCACCACCGGTTTCCTGCCGACCCTGATCAGCGATCGGGTCGAGGTGATGCGCGAAGCGCTGGCGGCGGTGGAACAGGCATTGGCCGAAGGCGTGCCGGGCCTTCTCGGCATCCACCTCGAAGGGCCGTACCTGGCGCCCGCCCGCAAGGGCGTGCACGACGCGAAGTACTTCCACGTGCCCGGCGCCGACGAGCTGGCCTTGCTGTGCGCACCCCATCGCGGCATCCGGCTGGTCACGCTGGCGCCGGACCGGGTGCCGCCAGCGAGCATCCGCGCGCTCGCCGCCGCCGGGGTGATCGTCTGCGCCGGCCATACCGCCGCCGACTACGAAACCACCCGCGCCGCACTCGATGCCGGCGTGCGCGGCTTCACGCATTTGTTCAACGCGATGACCCCGTTCGGCAGCCGCGAGCCGGGCGTGGTCGGCGCCGCGCTGGAAGATGCGGCGAGCTGGTGCGGCATCATCGTCGACGGCCACCACGTGCACCCGGCCAGCCTGCGTGTGGCGATCGCCGCCAAGGCCCGCGGCAAGATGCTGCTGGTCACCGACGCGATGCCGCCGGTCGGCGCCGACCGCCCCGACTACGTGCTCAACGGCGAAACCATCACCGTGAAAGACGGCATCTGCCAGACCGCCAGCGGCGTGCTCGCCGGCTCGGCGCTCGACATGGCCGCCGCCGTGCGCAACACCGTGCAGATGCTCGGCCTGCCGCTGGACGAGGCAGTGCGCATGGCCAGCACCTGGCCGGCCGAGTTCCTCGGTCTTGGCGCAAGCCGCGGCCGCATCGCGGCCGGCTGCCGCGCCGATCTGGTGGCGATGGACGATGCGTTGCGCGTGCAGCAAAGCTGGATCGGCGGCGAGGAGCGGGGCGAGAAGTGAGTGGAGAGGAGTGAGAGGTGAGAGAGAGCCAGCACCACGCCTCGACCCGCCTTTTCTCGTTTCTCACTCCTCTCCACTCACTCCCGCACCATTGCCCGAATGGGCGTCCGCCGCTACAGTGACGCGGTTCAGGTGTCCCGACGGTTCAACGCCCAAGGGATGAAACGGGAAGCCGGTGCGTGGTGTGCGAACACTGCAAGGCCGGCGCTGCCCCCGCAACGGTAAGCGAAAGACACGAACGGCGAAGGCCACTGTGCGATGCACGGGAAGGCGCCGTTCGCGGCGAGCGGAATCACCGCCCGCCACTCGCGAGCCCGGAGACCGGCCTGGACGCTCCTTGGTGGCTCGCGGTGGGCGAGGCCGGACCACGGCCTGTCTGTCCGTCGTTCCGTCCCCGTTTTTTCGCCCGGCTGCCATTCCCTCTGGACATGCGGCCGTGCGCGGGTGCGCGGCGAAGGAAAAAGAAGATGAAGAAGACCTTGCTGGCCAGCTTGCTGCTGGCCTGCGCCACCGGTGCCGGCGCGACCGGGCAGGACCCATCCGGGCAGGACCGCGCCATTTCGCTGGAGCCGGTGATCGTCACCGCCACGCGCACGCCGATCGACATCGGCGACTCGCTGTCGTCGGTGAGCGTGATCAGCCGCGCCGACATCGAGCGGCTGCAGCCGGTGTCGATCGCCGACCTGCTGACCGGCCTGCCCGGCGTGAGCTTCGCCAACGCCGGCGGCTACGGCCAGCAGACTTCGCTGTTCCTGCGCGGCGCCAATTCCACCCACACCCTGCTGCTGGTCGATGGCGTGCGGGTGGCTTCGGTCAGCGCGGGGCTGGCCGCGTTCGAGCAGATTCCGGTGGAGCAGATCGAACGCATCGAGATCGTGCGCGGCCCGCGCTCCAGCCTCTACGGCGCCGATGCGATCGGCGGCGTGATCCAGATCTTCACCCGCCGCGGCTCGCGCGACGGCGGCCTCGAACCGTCGCTGGCGCTCACCGCCGGCACCGACAAGCTGTTGCGCGGCCAGCTCGGGCTGTCCGGCGGCAGCGAACAGGGCTGGTACAACCTGGGCGCGGGCAGCCAGTACACCGGCGGCATCAACACCTGCCGCGTCGGCGCCGCCGCGGCCTTCGCCGGCTGCTTCACCGACGAGCCGGATCGCGATCCGTCGCGCAACAAGAACCTCAGCGCCAGCGGCGGCTACCGCTGGGACAACGGTGCCGAACTGACCGGCACCTGGCTGCGCAGCCTGGGTGAGGCGCATTTCGACGGCAGCTACCAGAACCGCTGGCGCACCGTGCAGCAGGTCGCCGGTTCGACCTTCGGCTTCCGTCCGCTGCAGGCGTGGAAGAGCACGCTCAGCGTGGGCCAGAACCTGGACCGCTACGACAACTACGAGAACGCGAGCTTCGTCGGCTACATCTATTCGCGCCGCAACCAGGCCTCGTGGCAGAACGACATCAACCTGGCCGCGGACCAGCTGCTGACGCTCGGCATCGACTGGCAGGGCGAGCACATCGACAGCGACACCGGCTTTCTCGCCACCCGCCGCCACGACACCGGCGCGTACGCGCAGTACCAGGCCACGTTCGGGCCGAACGAGCTGGCGCTCTCCGCGCGGCGCGACAGGAACAGCCAGTACGGCCACCACGACACCGGCGCACTGGCCTGGGGTTATCACTTCGACAGCGGCGTGAAGCTCACCGCCAGCTACGGCAGCGCCTTCCACGCGCCCACCTTCAACGATCTCTACTACCCCTACGGCAGCGGCAATCCGGACCTGAAACCGGAGACTTCGCGCAGCGCCGAGCTGGGCCTGAGCCGGCAGCACGATGGCTGGAACTGGGCGCTGAACGCCTACCAGACGCGCATCGACCAGCTGATCGCGCTGGACAGCCAGTACTTCCCGCGCAACATCAGCAAGGCGCGCATCCGCGGCGTGGAAGGCCAGTTTGGCGCCCGGCTCGGCGGCTGGCAGCTGCAGAGCTACCTGACCTGGCTGCAGCCGCGCAACGAGGATGGCGGCCCGAACGACGGCAACGTGCTGCCGCGCCGCGCCGAGCAGACGGCGCGCATCGACCTGGACCGCCGCTACGGCGCCTTCGGCGTCGGCGCCACGTTCAACGCCGCCGGGCACCGCTATGACGATGCGGCCAACGCACACCGACTGGGCGGTTACGCCACCACCGACCTGCGTGTGAGCTGGCAGTTCGACCGCGCCTGGCAACTGGAGGCGCGCCTGGCCAATGCGTTCGACCGCCACTACGAAACGGTCTGGTACTTCAACCAGCCCGGGCGCGAGCTGCTGCTGACCTTGCGCTACCGCCCCGGCGCGCGTTGATCGGCGGGGTGGCGGGCACTGCCCGCCGCTCCCGCGGCCGCCGGCATGCCGCAGGTCACTGCCGTCGGCCGGACCGGTGCCGTTATGCTTGGGCGACAGGGAGAGCCACGTGAACGCATTCGCACCGATGATCCGCCGCCCGGTCGGCACCTCGCTGCTCGCCATCGGCCTGATGATCGCGGGCGTGTGGGCCTATCTGCTGATCGGCGTGGCGGCGTTCCCGTCGATCGAGTTTCCCGGCGTGGCGGTGGTGGCGGGCATGCCCGGCGCCAGCGCGCAGACCATGGCCACCACGGTGATGGCGCCGCTGGAACGGCACATCGGGCGCATCCCCGGCGTGCAGTTCATGTTCTCCAGCGCCAGCGAAGGGCGCGCGCAGATCCAGGTGCTGTTCAAGTACGGGCGCTCCACCGATGCGGCTGCGCGCGACGTGCAGGCGGCGCTCAATGCCGCCGCCGCCGACCTGCCGCCGGGCATGCCGGCACCGCCGCAGTACTTCAAGTTCGATACCTCGACCATCCCGGTGCTGCTGGTCACGCTGACCTCCAGCAGCCTGCCGCCGGACCGCCTCTACGACCTCACCGACACCCTGCTCAAGCCCGCGGTGGCGCAGATCCCCGGCGTCGCGCAGGTGCAGGTCGGCGGCGGCACCCCGCACGCGGTGCGCATCGCGCTGAACGCCAACGCGCTGGCGATCAAGGGCATCACCACCAACCAGGTCGCCAACGCGCTGCGCGCGGCCAACGTCACCTCGCCGCAGGGCATCCTCAGCGACGGCGTCAGCCAGATGACGGTGACCGCCAACGACGCGCTGCACACGCCGGCGGATTTCGCCAGCCTGGTGATCGCCAGCAACAACGGCGTGCCGGTCCGGCTGGCCGACGTGGCCACGGTGAGCGGCGGGCAGCAGGACCAGTACGCCGCGGCCTGGTTCAACGGCACCCGCGCGGTGACCCTGCAGATCAGCAAGCGTCCGGACGCCAACGCGATCGCCGTGGTCAAGGCGATCCGCGCGGCGCTGCCCGGGCTCAGCCACGTGTTGCCCGCCGACGTGAAGATCACCCCGATCTTCGACCTCACCCCGACGACAGAATCGGCGCTGCACGAGGTCGAGGTGGCGCTGGGCATGAGCATCGTGATGGTGGCGCTGGTGATGCTGCTGTTCCTGCGCCGGCTGCGGCCGACCCTGATCGCCATGCTCAGCGTGCCGCTGTCGCTGGCCGGCGCGCTGATCGTGATGTGGATGCTCGGCTTCACCCTGAACATCTTCTCGCTGGTGGCGCTGGTGCTGTGCGTGGGTTTCGTGGTGGACGACGCGATCGTGGTGATCGAGAACATCGTGCGCCACATCGAGCAGGGCATGGCGCCGCTGCAGGCGGCGCTGACCGGCGTGCGCGAGATCGGTTTCACGGTGGTGTCGATCACGCTGTCGCTGATCGCCGTGTTCGGGCCGATGGTGTTCGGCGACAACATGTTCACCATGCTGATGCGCGAGTTCGCGGTGACCCTGGTCGCCACCATCGTGATCTCCGCGGTGGTCTCGCTCACCCTCACCCCGGCCCTGTGCGGGCGCAGCCTGGTGCACGAGCCGGAGGGCAGCCGCACGCCCGGGCGGCTGGAGCGGCTGGCCGAGCGCTTCGATGGCTGGCTGCTCGCGCAGTACCGGCGCGCGCTGGACTGGTCGATGCACCATCGCCGCCTGATGCGCTGGCAGCCCGCCGTGCTGCTCGTGCTCACCGGCGTGCTGGCGGTGCTGGTGGTGATGACCGCCGGCGGCGGCCTGATGCCGAAGGAGGACACCGGCCTGGTGCAGGTGCAGATCACTGCCGGCCCGAACATCTCGCCGACCCGGCTGACCACGCGCTCACGCGAGGTGGCCGCGGTGTTCCAGGCCGACCCGGCGGTGCTGGACGTATCCACCATCGTCAACGGCGGCAACGGCGCGCACCTGTTCGTCGACCTCAAGCCGCTGGGCGATCGGCCGGACGATCGCCACGTCACGGTGCAGCAGGTGGTCGACCGCCTCGCCGCCCACTTCAAGGGCGTCACCGACCTCGACGTGGCGGTGTCCGCGGTGCAGTTCTTCGGTGGTGGCGGTGGCGGCGGCCTGGGCGGCGGCAATGTCGGGCGCTACTCGTTCCAGCTCGACAGCCTGGACGGCACGCCGCTGCAGGAACCCACCCTGCATCTCGAACACGTCATGCGCGGCATGAAGCAGTTCAAGGATGTCACCAGCAGCTTCGACGGCATCGGCACCCAGCAGATGGTGCAGGTCGACCGCGCCGCCGCCGCGCGGCTGCAGGTGAGCATGGGCCAGATCGACTCGGCGCTGTACAACGCGTTCGGGCAGAACCAGATCTCCACCATCTATTCGGACATCAACCAGTACCGCGTGGTGCTGACCGCCGACCGCGGCGACGAGCTGAGCCCGCAGGGATTGCTCGGCACCTATGTGCGCAGCAGCCGCGGCGAGATGATCCCGCTCTCCGCGCTGGCCACGATCCAGCCGCACCTGGCACCGGCCACGGTCAGCCACTTCAACCAGCTCGAATCGGCCTCGATCAACTACAACCTGGCCGAGGGCATCACCCCGGCGGAAGGCCTGAAGCTGGTCGACCAGGCGATCTTCGCCGCCGCGCTGCCGAACGGCATCCAGCGCAAGTACACCGGCGAGAACCAGAACCTGGTCGACGCGCTGAGCGACGTGCTGTTGCTGCTGCTGGCGGTGATCCTGGTGATGTACGTGGTGCTGGGCGTGCTGTACGAGAGCCTGATCCACCCGCTGACCATCCTCTCCACCCTGCCCGCCGCCGGCATGGGGGCGTTCCTCGCCATGCTGGTGACCCACACCCAGCTGACCCTGATGTCGGTGATCGCGGTGCTGATGCTGATCGGCATCGTCAAGAAGAACGCGATCCTGATGGTCGATTTCGCCCTGGTCGCCGAACGCGAGCGCGGCCTGTCGCCGCCCGAGGCCATCCGCGAGGCCGCGCTGGTGCGCTTCCGCCCGATCACCATGACCACCCTGGTGGCGATGGGCGCGGCGCTGCCGCTGGCGGTGGGCTTCGGCTACGGCTCGGAGCTGCGCCAGCCGCTGGGCATCGCGATCCTCGGCGGCCTGCTGGTGTCGCAGCTGCTGACCCTGTTGAGCACGCCGGCGATCTACCTGTGGCAGCACGACCACCGCGAGCGCAAGGCGGTGCAGAAGCGCATCCGCGAGGAATTCCGCCGCGGCCGCCAGCCGCCACCGATGCCCGCCGTGCCCAAGGGCATGCCGGCGCTGCCCAAGTAGGCGGGAGCCGGAACTGGGGATGGGGCAATGTCGACCCCGATCACCGTCGAGGTCGGCCCGAGTATCTCGCTCACCCTGAGCGTTGCCGCGCAGCGGCGGAGTCGAAGGGCCGGGCCTGCGGGCGGCTTCGACTCCGCGCCTGCGGCGCTACGCTCAGCCCGACCGGTGTGGGGAGATCCACGCAAGGCGGGTACGGCCCCCGCCTTCCCCTCTCCCCGGCCCCGTCAGTCCAACCCCCTGCCTTCCGGCACGGTGCGTACTTCAGGCACATACGCCTCCGGATGCCCGGTGGCATAAAGCCGCCATGAAAGGAACTCCGCTGCCCACCGCTGGTCTTGCGTACTTGGCGCACGCGTGCGCCGTGCGCCGCTCCGCTTCCTCGCCGCGGGTATTCGCGTGAACGTGTTCGCCCCGTTGATCCGCCGCCCGGCCGGCACCTCGCTGCTTGCCGTCGGCCTGGTGCTGGCCGGGCTGTGGGCTTACCTGCTGCTCGGCGTGGCGGCGCTGCCCTCGCTGGACTTCCCCGGTGTCTACGTGGTGGCGAACATGCCCGGCGCCAGCGCGCAGACCATGGCCAACACGGTGATGGCGCCGCTGGAACGCCATCTTGGCCAGATCCCCGGCATCGACGACATGTACGGCAACGCCAACGAAGGCGCGGTGGGGATCGGCGTGCGCTTCAACTTCAGCCGCACCGCCGACAGCGCCGCGCGGGACGTGCAGGCGGCGCTGAATGCCGCGGCGGCCGACCTGCCCGCGGGCATGCCTTCGCCCCCGCAGTACTTCAAGTTCGATACCTCGCAGATCCCGATCCTCTTCATCACGCTGACCTCCGAGGGCATGCCGCAGGACAAGCTGTTCGACCTGGCCGACACCTTGCTGAAACCCGCCGTCGCGCAGATCGACGGCGTGGCCCAGGTGCAGGTGTTCGGCGGCACCCCGCACGCGGTGCGCATCGACCTGGACAACCGAGCGCTGGCCGCCAAGGACCTCACCGCCAACGACGTCGCCAACGCGTTGCGCGCAGCCAACGTCAACTCGCCGCAGGGCATCATCAGCGACGGTCGCACGCAGATGACGGTGAGCGCCAACGACGGCCTGCGCGAGCCGGCCCAGTTCGCCGACCTGCTGATCGCCGAGCGCAACGGCGCGCCGGTGCGGCTGTCCGACGTGGCGCATGTCTACTCCGGCCAGCAGGATCAATACCAGGCGGCGTGGTTCAACGGCGCGCGCACGGTCGGCCTGCAGATCACCAAGCGGCCGGAGGCGAACGCGGTGGCCACGGTGGCGGCGATCCGCGCGCGTCTGCCGCAACTGGCCGCCTCGCTGCCCTCTGACGTCAACATGCAGCCGGTGTTCGACCTCACCCAGACCACGCAGTCGGCGCTGCACGAGGTGAAGGTCGCGCTGCTGATCTCGATCGCGATGGTGGCGCTGGTGATGCTGGTGTTCCTGCGCCGGCTGCGGCCGACCCTGATCGCCATGCTCAGCGTGCCGCTGTCGCTGGCCGGCGCGTTCGTGGTGATGTGGATGCTCGGCTACACCCTGAACACCCTGTCGCTGGTGGCGCTGGTGCTGTGCATCGGCTTCGTCGTCGACGACGCGATCGTGGTGATCGAGAACATCGTGCGGCACATGGAGCAGGGCATGGCACCGCTGCCGGCGGCGCTGACCGGCGTGCGCGAGATCGGCTTCACCGTGGTCTCGATCACGCTGTCGCTGGTGGCGGTGTTCGCCCCGCTGCTGTTCGGCAACAACATGCTGATCATGCTGCTGCGCGAGTTCTCGGTGACGCTCACCGCCGCGGTGGTGATCTCGGCGATCGTCTCGCTCACCCTCACGCCTGCGCTGTGCGGCCACCTGCTCAAGCACGAGCCGGTGCCGGCGCCCCCGCCGGGGCGCATCGAGCGGGCAGTGGAGCGTTTCGATCGCGGCCTGCTGCGGATGTACGAAAGCGCGCTGGACTGGGCCATGCGCCATCGCCGGCTGATGCGCTGGCAGCCGCTGCTGCTGCTGTTCCTCACCTTCGCGCTGGGCGCGGCGGTGGTGAAGACCGCCGGCGGCACCTTCATGCCCGACGAGGACACCGGCCAGCTGCAGGTGGAGATCGACGCCGACGCCAACATCTCGCCCACCGTGCTGGCCGAGCGCGCGCGGCAGGTGCAGAAGATCATGCAGGCCGACCCGGCCGTGCTCGACCAGCTGACCCTGCTCGGCGGCAACGGTGCCGGCGGCGCGGTAGGCAACAGCGCGCAGATGTTCGTCGACCTCAAGCCGCGCGGCGACGGCCCGGGCGAGCGCGATGAAGGCATCAAGGCGGTGATCGAGCGCCTCTCGAAACAGTACGACCGCCTGCCCGACGTCAAGGTGTCGGTCAGCGCCTCGCAATTCCTCGGCGGCGGCGGCAGCGGCGACCGCGGCGGCCAGTACGAGTTCCAGCTCACCAGCACCCAGGGCAGCGACCTGCAGCCATGGGCGTTGAAGATGGTTCGCCAGTTGCGCACGCTGAAGGAGTTCCGCGACGTCAGCAGCCCGTTCGACCAGGTCGGCAAGCAGCAGCAGCTGCGCATCGACCGCGAGGCCGCCGCGCGGCTGCACGTCAGCGTGGGCGCCATCGACACCGCGCTGTTCAGCGCGTTCGGCCAGCGCCAGGTGTCGCAGATCTACTCCGACGTCAACCAGTACGCGGTGGTGCTCAACGCCAGCCCGAACGAGAACCTGAGCCCGCAGTCGCTGCTGAACATCCGCGTGCGCAGCGAGCAGGGCAAGATGATTCCGCTTTCCGCGCTGGCCACCATGGAGCCGGCGATCAGCCCGCTGCGCGTGCGCCACCACAACCAGCTGCAGGCGGTGACCATCAGCTACAACCTGGCCAAGGACGTCACCCAGGATCGCGGCGTGGCGCTGGTCGACCAGGCCGCCTTCGCGCTGCACCTGCCGGACGGCGTCAAGGTGGAATACACCGGCGCCAACCAGCGCCTCAAGCAGGCGCAATCGAACGGCATGGTGCTGCTGCTCGGCTCGATCCTGGCCATGTACATCGTGCTGGGCATCCTCTACGAAAGCCTGGGCCACCCGCTGACCATCCTCTCCACCCTGCCCGCCGCCGGCGCCGGCGCGTTCCTGGCGATGCTGGTCACGCAGACGCAGCTGTCGCTGATGGCGATCATCGCGATCCTGATGCTGATCGGCATCGTCAAGAAGAACGCGATCCTGATGGTGGACTTCGCCCTCGTGCGCGAGCGCGAGCACGGCATGTCCGCGCCCGAGGCGATCCGCGAAGCCGCGCTGGTGCGCTTCCGCCCGATCACCATGACCACCCTGGTCGCGATGGGCGCGGCGATGCCGCTGGCGATCGGCTTCGGCATCGGCTCGGAAATGCGCCAGCCGCTGGGCATCGCCATCGTCGGCGGCCTGCTGGTCTCGCAACTGCTGACTCTGCTCAGCACCCCGGCGATCTACCTGTGGAATCACGACCGCAAGATCCGCAAGGCGGCACGCAGGGAGCGCAAGGCGGAGAAAAAGCGGTTGAAGGCGTTGGCGCGTCCGCAGCCCGCGGCCTGACCGCCGTGGACCGGGCGATCGAGGATTCGCGCGGCTCCCGCTGCGCGCGCCGCTACGGCGTTCGGTTTCTGCGGGGTGGCTGCGTCACGGAATCGTGCTCCAGGCGCGGGCCCGGGCGGTCGTCATGTGCGCAGTTCGCCGGCGACGTGATCGATCAGCTCCCTCGTGTTCCTGCAGTACTCCGCTTCCAGGTCGATCCCGCACTTGTCCGCCAGCACGATGATCGACCACAGGCAGTCCGACAACTCGTGGCCAAGCTTCGCCTTGCAGTCGTCGATCTTGCGGACCCCCGCGTTCGCCTGGATCAGCTTCGCCAGGTCGCCGACGTCGCCCATGAAACCCAGCGCCAGCTCCTGCGTGGTCCAGGCGCGTCCGTACATCCTGGTTTCCAGCTGCTCGTAGAGGTCGTTGAGCCGCAGCGCGGATTTTTCCAGATCGGAAAAGTTCATGGGGACTCCAGGTGAAGACAGCATCGAGCAGTACCGCGCGGGCTCGCTGGTGCGCAGGGCAAATGGCGGTGGGCCGCACTAGCCACAACTAGCCGCCCTTCGCATCCGTGGTTGCAGCTGTGCCGTCGGCAATATGGACCGTACTGCAAGACGGAAGCGTCTTGTTTGCCACGCAGCCACGCACATCGGCACCCGACGGCGGCGCACCGACGTCCACGGCGTAACCCTCGGGCGCTTCCCTCGCGCGGCCGGTTGGCGTGCCGTCGACGAAGATGTTGAACGCACACACTCCGCTGGACGACTGGGTGCAGGTGAGCCGTGTTTCATTGTTCCCCACGGGATCGGCGCGGAACGAAATGGTGGAGGTGCAGCCGCCAACAACAAGCGCCAGCCCGATGACCACCAACCCCGAGATCCATGTATTTCGCTTGCTCACGGCACTTCTCCCTGGATGCCCCATGGGCAATGGTGCCACGCCCGAGACGACGATACGTGGCGTCGAGTGCCCGGAACAAGGACCGACTGGAGAACATGGCGAGACGCGCTTGCCGTGTCGCGAGGCCTGAGAAGCTTGGGGGTCAGCGGCGGATTCAACTCCCAAGTGCAGCGCGTTTGAGCAACCGCTCGAACACTTCTTGCGGTGTGCGATAGCCTAGCTGCCACGTGCCGCAGGATTCTGCCGCACTGTCTCGTGTAGTCATCCGCCTGATCCGCCCGCTTCGCAAGGCCGGTGCAAGGGCGTCACGCAGGGCACGAAGCCGATGGGCCAGAATCCCGAATTGTTGCGCCGCCTGCTGCGCGCGAAGGACCGGATGGACGCGGCCTCCCACGAGGAGTGGCCGGTCCGGCGGCTGGCGCAGGTGAGCGCGGTGTCGGCGGCGCACTTCGCGCGTTCGTTCCGGGAAGCGTTCGGCGTGCCGCCGCATCGCTATCTGCTCACGCGCCGGATCGAACGCGCCACGGCGCTGCTGCGCGATGGCGATCTGCCGGTCACCGAGGTCGCGCTGCGGACCGGTTGGAACAGCATCGGCACGTTCGGGCGGATCTTCCGCGACATCACCGGCGAGAGTCCGGGCGAATTCCGCGCGCGCCAGCGCGCGATCGGGCATGGACACGGACATGTTCCGGAATGCTTCGTGCGCGCCGCGCACCGGCCCGACCTCAGGAGCGCAGTTTCGGAGAAGCGCCGTCATGCGGCCCCGGGTAAAAAGGCACTCCAATCCACGGAGGTCCCATGACTCAAGGTGTCGATGTAGCCGGACTCTATGTCCGCGACCAGGATGAAGCGCTCGCCTTCTATGTCGCAAAGCTGGGCTTTGTCGTCAGTGCCGATGCGCGCAACGGCGACTATCGCTGGCTCACCGTGCAGCATCCGGAGCAGCCCTCGTTCCAGCTCGGTCTGTTCAGGCCGGGGCCGCCGGTCCACGACGCGGCGACTGCGCAGACGCTCTGCGAGATGGTGGCCAAGGGTGCGATGCCGCCGTTGGTGTTGGCGGTGGACGATTGCCAGGCCGCTTTCGAGCGGCTGCAAGCGCTGGGCGTGGAGTTCACGCAGGAGCCGATGCGCCGCTACGGCACCGTGGATGCAGGCTTCCGCGATCCCTCCGGCAATGGCTGGAAGATGATCGAGGCCAGGGCGAAGGGCGCGGCATGAGCGCGAGCCAGTGGATCCGCCAGAGCCACCGCTGGCTGTCGATCGTGTTCACCCTGACCGTGATCGCGAACTTCGCCTGGCGCGGGGTGAGCCCGCACGAACCGCCGGCATGGCTGACCTATGCGCCGCTGCCGCCGCTGTTCGCGCAGTTGTTCAGCGGCCTGTACCTGTTCGCGCTGCCGTACGCCGCGGCAGCGCGCCGCAGGGCCTGAGGCCGCGGGCGCGGCGCGTTCCCGGTCCCCGCCATCGGCAACTGCGGTTCGAGTGGCGAACAGCGAATCGAGTGCCGCGCGCCTACTTGCCGCCTGCCGTGACGCCGGGTCCGATGCTCGAACCGATGAAGTCGAGCATCTTCCCGTACAGCTCGGCGACATTGGCCTCGTCGTAGAAGCCGTGCATCTCGCCGGGCTTTTCCAGCCAGACGTGCGGCACGTGGCGCTTGAGCAGCGCCTCGTGCAGGTTCGTGCCCTGGATCGGCGGCACGCGCCGGTCCTGGCCGCCGACCACCAGCATCACCCGCGCCTTGAGCGCATCGAGCTGGTTGATCGGCGAGCGCTGCGCCAGTTGCGCCAAGTCGTCGCCCAGCTGGCGCTTCAGGTAATTCTCGCCGCTGACCGTTTCGGGAATGTCGCCGCGCCGGTACATCAGGGGCAGGTCGTAGATGCCGACGTAGCCGATCGCGCACTGGTAGAGGTCCGGCTCCTTCACCGCGCCTTCCAGCGCGGCATAACCGCCGTAGCTGGCGCCGTAGATGCACAGGCGCTGCGGGTCGGCGATGCCCTGGGCGATGGCCCAGCGCGTGGCGTCAGTGACGTCGTCCTGCATCTTGCCGCCCCACTCGCGCCAGCCGGCCTGCTCGAACGCGTAGCCGTAGCCGCCCGAGCCGCGGAAATTGACCTGCACCACGACGTAGCCGCGCGTCGCCAGCGCCTGCACGTCGGCGTCGTACTCCCAGCGGTCGCGCACGGAGAACGGGCCGCCATGGACCATCACCACCGTGGGCAGGTGCTTGTCCTGCTCATGGCCCGGCGGGTAGCTCAGGTAGCCCTGCAGCTTCATGCCGTCCCGCGCGGCGAACTCGAACGGCTGCTTGGTCGCCATCGACTGCGGATTGATCCACGGCGCGCGCTTGAGCAGCGGCGTCAGCCTTGCGGCCTTGGCGTCGAACAGGTAGAACGTGCCCGGATCGGCATCGGCCTCCACCAGCACCACGCTCAGGCTGCCATCGCTGGTGCCGGAGACGAAGCGCACGCTTTCGCCCGGGAACTGCTTCATCAGCGCCACCAGCATGCGTGCCGCCGGCGACTGCATGTCGAATGGCGCGATGCCGGCGCGGCCATCCATGTAGGCGACGCCGGCGATGTCGTCTTCGGCCAGCCCCTGCAGCAGGCCATCGGACTCGACCGTGGGGTTGCTCCACACCTCCTGCAACGTGGGCTTGTCTTCGCTCCAGCGGCAGATGCCGAAACCGCCGTTGGGGACCGGGCAGCTGAAGTACGCCCCGCTGTCATCACGGTCGAAGGCGATCGGCACGGAATGGCTGGCGCCCAGTTCGGGCATGGGCTTCCAGTCGCCGCCCCCGAGCGGCAGCTGGAACACCCGGACGTCGCCCTGCTCGTCCTCGCCCCGGGCAAAGCGGATCCGGCCCTGATGGTCGCCGACGAAAAATGCGTCGCGCATCGGCGCGGTGGTGATTTCCCGCAACTTGCCGGTGCGCACGTCCATGCGGGAGGCGGTGGCAAACACCCCGTGCTTGCCGTTGGCGTCCCACAGCCGGGTAGCGACCAGGATGTGTTTCGGATCGCCGGCAATGGTGCCGATGAACTCCGCCGAGCCGCGTTCGCTCACCACCTGCTTGACCAGCGTACCGGTGGTCATGCCGTCCTTGCGAAAGCCGTACAGCATGGTCGAGCCTGTTCCATCGGCATTGACCGCATACAACTCGCCGGTGGGCAACGGGCGGTCGTAGCCACCCAGCCGTGTCCCCACCGTGTACACCACGCGGGTGGGAGAGATCCACCAGAAGTCCGTCACCGCGTCTTCGTTGCGCTGGCGGATCAGCTGCCCCTTCTTGTCGGCCAGGCGAATCAGCGCCAGCAGACTGTGGCCATCCACCAGGGCGGTGGTGGCAAGGTACTTGCCGTCAGGCGAAATCTTCACGGCTTCGTATTGCATGTGCCGTGCGAGATCGGCAAGCGGTACCGGTTCGGCGTGCAGGAACGTGGCGCACAGCAGCACCAGCGCGACCAACCAGCGTCGAGTATCCATGGCGATTTCCCCTGTTTTGCGATGTGCGCGGCCGCGCTCCGCGGCCGTCCGGCCATCCGACTCTAATGCAAAGTGCGCGGCGGCAGGATCAGGACGCCGCCGTCGCCGCCGGCGCTGCCCCGATGCTGCGCAGCGCCGGGCTGCGCATGCAGCCCAGGGCGATCGCGGTGAGCAGCAAGCCGGCGCCGGCGAACAGGCCGGTGAGCGGGATCAGCCTGAGCAGGCTGCCGGCGATCGCGGCCGAGATCGGCCCCAGGCCCATGAAGGTGAACATCAGCACGCTCATGGCGCGGCCCATCATTTCCGGCGCCACGCGACGCTGGATCCAGCTGACGATGGCGATCTGCGCGATGCCGGCGAGCACGCCGGTGGCGGCCAGCAGCACCGCGCCGGTTACCGTCGCATGCACCAGCGCCAGTGTGGCCAAGGCCAGGCCGGCGAGGCTGTCGATGGTCAGCACCATCAGGCCGAGGCGGCCGCGCACGACGCGGCTGACCGGGCCGGAAAGGAAACTGCCCAGCAGCATGCCGCCGCCGTTGGCGGTCATCAGGATGCCGAGCGAGGCGGCGCCCAGATCCATCCGCGTATCGGCCAGCACCGGCAGGCCCACCTGCAGCGGACCGCCGACGAACACCGAGACCACCGCCGCGTAGAGCATGAATGCGCGCAGCGGCAGGTCGGCCCAGATCATCCGCACGCCGCTGGCCACGTTGGCCAGCACGCCGCCCGCGGCGGGTTTCGGATCGAAGTCGGCGGACACGCGGATCAGCAGCAGCGACGCCAGCGAGAAGGCGAAGCTGATCGCGTCGATGGTGAATGCCAGGCCCAGTCCCTCCGCATCCTGCAGCGCCTGCGGCTGTGCGCCGTGCGCGCCCGCGCTGATCACCACGCCGGCCAGCGCCGGACCGACGAACATGCTGAGCTGGCGCATGCCCATCACCAGCGCATTGGCCGGTTGCAGCTGATCCTTGCGCACCAGTTGCGGCAGGATCGCCGAGCCGGCCGGGTAGGCGAACGCGGTGGACAGGCCGATGCCCAGCGCGATCAGGTACACCAGCCACATGCGGATGTCGCCCAGCAGCACCAGCGCGGCCAGCAGCGCCACCAGCAGCGCGTTCGCCCCGCGCGCGGCGAGCAGCACGCGGCGCGGCGACAGCCGGTCCACCACCGCGCCGCCGATCAGCATGAACAGCGCACGCGGCAGTGCCATCGCCGCCAGCACCAGCCCCAGTGCGGCCGGGTTGCCGGTGAGTTTCAGCACCAGCCACGGCAGCGCCACCAGGGTGAACTGGTCGCCCAGCATCGAGATCGTGCTGCCGCCGAACAGCAGGCGGAAGTTGTGGTTGGCGAAAACGGAGTCGCGGCGGACAGACGGCATCGAGGGTTCCGGGTCGGGCAGGCCGACGGCGCAAGAGGCGTGTCGGCGAAAAAGCGGTCGGCGAGATGCGGGAAGGCCTGCCGTGCGGCATTGGCCAGGCGGGCGATGATCGCGCACCTCGGGCTCGGCCACCACTGTCACCGGTCGGTCGTCGCGCCGCGGCCGCAAGTCACGCGCACGATCCCCGGCGAGCTTGCTAAGGTAGGCGCCTTGCCCAGGAAGGAGTGCACCGGATGAACCTGCGCCTGCCGCGCCTCGTGCTGCTTGTCCCGCTGATCGCCTGCGCCGCGTGGGCCCCGCCCCCGGCCACGGCGGCGCAGCTGAGCATCCCCCCGATCCAGTACCACCAGCGCACCTTGCCGAACGGCTTGCAGGTGCTCAGCGTGGAGGATCACGCCAGCCCCAACGTGGCGGTGCAGGTCTGGTACCACGTCGGCTCCAAGGACGACCCGCAGGGGCGCTCCGGCTTCGCGCACCTGTTCGAGCACCTGATGTTCAAGAGCACGAAGCACATGCACGCCGAGCAGATGGACCGGCTCACCGAGGACGTCGGCGGCGCCAACAATGCCTCCACCGGCGACGACGTCACCAACTATTTCGAGATCGTGCCTAGCAACCATCTGCAGACCCTGCTGTGGGCCGAGGCCGAGCGGCTGTCCAACCTCAACGTGGACGAGAAGAACTTCACCTCCGAGCGCGCGGTGGTGGAGGAGGAATACCGCCAGAGCGTGCTGGCCAATCCGTACGGCAAGCTGTTCAACGCGATCGACCCGAAGTCGTACACGGTGCATCCGTATCAGCGCCCGGTGATCGGCAGCATCGAGGACCTGGAAGCCGCCTCGCTGCAGAACGTGATCGACTTCCACCGCACTTTCTATCGTCCGGACAACGCAACCCTGATCGTGGCCGGCGACTTCGACCCCAGGCAGCTCGATGCCTGGGTCGACCAGTATTTCGGCTGGATTCCCAGGCCGGCCACGCCGATCCCGCAAGTCACCGCGAAGGAGCCCGTACGCAAGCAGGACAAGCGCTACACCGTCACCAGCGAGACCGCCCCGCTGCCGGCGGTGGCGATGACCTGGCTGATCCCGCCGGCATCGGACAGCGCCGACCGCATTCCGCTGCAAGTGGCCGCCGCGCTGCTGTCGCAGGGCGATTCCTCGCGGCTGTACCAGTCGCTGGTGTATCGCCACCAGGTCGCGCAGGAGATCGGCGCGTTTGCCGACACCCGCGTGGGCCCGGGCCTGTTCACCGTCTACGCGGTGCTCGCCAGCGGCCATGAACCGGCCCAGGCGGAGAAACTGCTGAACGAGGAAATAGTCTGGCTGGCGACCCAGCCGATCGCCGACGCCGAGCTGGACAAGGTCAAGACGCAACTGCTCACCAGCGAACTGAAACAGCGCCAGACCGCGCAGGGCATCGCCTTCGCGCTCGGCCAGGCCAGCCTGATCGACGGCAACGTGCAGCACGTCAACGACGACCTGGCCGCGCTGCAGAAAGTCAGCGCGAACGAGGTGCATCGCGTGCTGCAGAAATACGTCACCAGCGCGAAGAAGGTGACCATCGACTACCTGCCGCAGGCCAAGGCCGCACCGGACACCGCCAAGGGAGCAGCGAAATGAGCCGCGCCAACCATTTTCGTCTGGCCGTCTTTACGGCCATCGCGCTGACCACCGGCATTGCTGCGGCAGCCGATTTCCCGGCCACGCCGCCGGCACCCGGTCCGGCGCCGCAGTTGAACGTGCCCACGCCCACCGCGCAGACCCTGCCCAACGGCCTGGAGGTCATCAGCGTGCGCCGCGCCAACCTGCCGCTGGTGACCGCGCAGCTGTGGGTGCGCCGCGGCGGCGAGATGGACCCGCCGCGGCTGGCCGGCCTGGCCGACCTCACCGCCAACCTGCTGAGCAAGGGCGCGGCGGGCAGGAGCGCGCCGCAGATCGCTGCCGCCGCCGAGGCGCTGGGTGGCTCGCTGGATGCTTCCGCAGGCTGGGACGAGAGCGCCATCGGCATCACCGTGACCACGCCGAAACTGCCGCAGGCGCTGGGCCTGCTGGCCGAAGTGGTGCGCCAGCCGGATTTCGCCGAGACCGAGGTGCAGCGCGCCCGCAGCCAGGCGATCGACGACCTGCGCCTGCAGCTGAGCCAGCCCACCGCGCTGGCCGCGCTGGCGGCCAACCGCGGCGTGTTCGGCGAAGGCGCCTATGGCCATTCGCGCCACGGCACGCCCGACTCGCTCAAGCGCATCACCCGCGCCGACGTGCAACGCCTGCACGACGCGCTGTACCGGCCGGACAACGCGATCCTGATCCTCGCCGGCGACATCACTCCCGCGCAGGCCTTGCAGCTGGCGCAGGCCAGCTTCGGCGACTGGGCCAAGCCGGCCACGCCGCTGCCGCCGCGCCCGGCCGGCAGCGCTGCCAGCCAGCTGCCGCCGATCCTGCTGATCGACCAGCACGGTGCCGGCCAGGCCGGCGTGGTCGCCGCGCACGCCGCGCCGCCGCGCCGCGACGACAGCTACTACGTCGGCAGCGTGGCCAACGCGGTGCTGGGCGGTTCGTACTCGGCACGCCTCAACGAGGAAATCCGCATCAAGCGCGGCCTCTCCTACGGCGCCGGCAGCCGGCTGCAGGGGCTGGGCGATGGCGGCGTCTGGCTGGCCTCGGCGCAAACCAAGAACCCGTCCGCGCCGCAGGTGGTCGAGCTGATGCTGGGCCAGTTCAAGCAGCTGGGCGACAGCCGCGTGGACGCCGATGAACTCGCTGCGCGCAAGGCCACCCTGATCGGCGCTTACGGCCGCAGCCTGGAGACCACCGCGGGGCTGGCCGGCGAGGTCGCCGAACTGGCGATCTACGGCGTGCCGCTCGACAGCATCGGCAAGTACGTCACCGAGGTGCAGGCGGTCACGCCGAAGCAGATCGAGAAATATGCCCGCAAGCACCTGGCGGCCGACGACCTGCACGTGGTGGTGGTGGGCGATGCCGCGCAGTTCGGCGCGGCGATCCGCAAGGATCATCCGCAGGCGGTGCTGCTGCAATCCACCGCGCTGGACCTGGACAGCCCCAGCCTGCAGGCGCCGGCCGGTCGCTGAAGTTCCGGCGGAACGCGCACGGGAACCCCTGCAACGGCAGGGGCATCCCGTGGCCGCGGGGCATCGCGGCAATCATTCTTCGCCACCCCTTGGTTTCACTTCGGTTCGACGTTATTTAGTGAACCATCAAGTTCACTAAAATTCCGCCCCGTCCGAGGTTGCCATGCACGTCCCGTTTTCCGCCCGCCTGCTGCTGCTGCTGGCGCTGGCGTCGTCTCCGCTGCCGCTGCTGGCGCAATCGGTCCATCTGCAGGTGCAGGGCGGGCGCAGCTACATGGATGGGCATGGCACTCCCGCGCTGTTCGTCGAAGCGGTGTTCGACGACCATGCGATCGGCGACAGCCGCTGGAGCCTGGCACCCGACGTCTCGCTGGGCTGGATCGACGGCCGCGACATTGCCCGCTTTCGCGACAATCGCTACCCCACCCGGGAGCAAGCCTGGCTGCTGGCCGCCGGTGCGCGCCTGCAGTACCGCACGGCCGATGGTGCGCCAGGCCACTGGTTCGCCAGTTTCCAGCCGGCGCTAAACAGCGCGCGCACGCAGGCGCTGAGCAGCCCGTACGAGTTCGTCACCACGCTCGGCTGGCAAGGGCACCGTTTCAGCTTCCAGATCCGGCACGTTTCCAACGCTCGCCTGCATCAGCCCAACCGCGGCGAGACCATGGCGCTGGTGGGCATCGGCTTCGATCTCTGACCGATCGCCTCAGTGCCCGCCAGCGACCGGCCGCGCCTTCGGTGTGAACGGCGGCTTGGCCAGCCAGATCACCAGCATCAGGCCGATGAAGATCCAGCCCAGCGCGTGGAACACCTCGTTGAACGAGATCTGGTAGCTCTGCTGGGTGATCATGCCGTTGATCACGCTGCCGCCCAGTTGCGGATCGCCGTGGCCCAGCTGCTGCATCGCGGCCTGGCTGACCGGGCTGTAGGGCGTGATGTGCTCGGCCAGCTGCTCGTGGTGGTTCACCGCGCCGCGGGTCCACATCAGCGTGGTGATCGAGGCGGAGAAACTGCCGCCCAGCGTGCGCAGGAAGGTCGACAGCCCGGAACCGGCGGCGATCTCGTCCTGCTGCAGGTCCGACAGCAGGATGGTCAGCGTCGGCATGAAGAACAGCGCCACGCCCAGGCCCTGCAGCAGCTGCACCATCGCCACGTGGTAGAAGTCGATCTGCAGGTAGAAGTCCGCGCGCATGAAGCAGGTCGCGCCCATCACCAGGAATGACGCCGCGGCGAGCAGGCGCAGGTCCATGCGGGTGGCGTACTTGCCCACGAAGAAGGTCAGCAGCACCGGGATCACGCCCAGCGGCGCGGTGGCGAAGCCGGCCCAGGTGGCGGTGTAGCCCAGGTTCTGCTGCAGCCACAGCGGCACCAGCAGCGCGATGGCGAAAAACGCTGCGTAGCCCAGCACCATCGCCACCGTGCCGGTGGTGAAGTTGCGGTGGCGGAACAGCTTCAGGTCCACGATCGGGTCGGGGTCGGTCAGCTCCCAGATCAGGAAGATCGCGATCGCGATGGCCGAGATGATGCTGGCCACGATGATGAAGTTGGAGTTGAACCAGTCCGCGTCGTTGCCCTTGTCCAGCACGATCTGCAGCGCGCCCACGCCGATGATCAGCGTGATCAGGCCGACGTAGTCGATGCGCGGGCGCTCGGTCTTCTCGACCTTGCCGCGCAGCTGGTTGGCCACCACCACGCTGGCGAAGATGCCGATCGGCAGGTTGATGAAGAAGATCCACGGCCACGAATAGTTCTCGGTGATCCAGCCGCCGAGGATCGGTCCGGCGATCGGCGCCACCACCGTCACCATCGCCAGCAGGGCCAGCGCCATGCCGCGCTTGGCCGGCGGGTAGATGCTGATCAGCAGGCTCTGCGTGATCGGGTACATCGGGCCGGCCACCGCGCCCTGCAGCGCGCGGAACACCAGCAGCATGCCCATGCTCTGCGACACGCCGCACATGAACGAGGAGGCCACGAACAGCAGCGTGCACGCGGTGAACAGGCGCACCTCGCCGAAGCGGCGGGTGAGGAAGCCGGTCAGCGGCAGCGAGATCGCCATGCTCACCGCGAACGAGGTGATCACCCAGGTGCTCTGGTCGTTGCTGACGCCGAGGTTGCCGGCAATCGTCGGCAGCGAGACGTTGGCGATCGTGGTGTCCAGCACCTGCATGAAGGTGGCCAGCGACAGGCCGACCGTGCTCAGTGCCAGATTGGGTGGGCGGAATGGGGTGGTCATGGCCGTGTCAGTCGGTGGGACGGGAGATCCCTCTCCCACCGGGAGAGGATGCCCGAAGGGCGGGTGAGGGTACGGGCGGAGCGCGTCGTCGCGGTCTCCGCCGAACCCTCTCCCCAACCCCTCTCACCCGCAAGGGGACTTCCTTCGGTCGCCGGGAGGGAGAGGGGCGATATCGCGTCATTTTTCGCCGGCCATGTTGGCGTGGATGATCTCCTTGATCGCCGCATCCGCCTTGGCCAGCTGCTGCTTGTAGATGTCGGTGCTGAAGGCGGGTTGCGAGGGCGCGCGCTGCGCCAGCGTGGGGCCGCTGCGGTCATGCAGGTTGACGTCCACGTTGAGCGACATGCCCAGCCGCAACGGGTGCTGCTCCAGCTGCTTCGGGTCGGTGAACACCACCCGCACCGGGATGCGCTGCACGATCTTGATCCAGTTGCCGGTGGCGTTCTGCGCCGGCAGCAGCGAGAACGCGCTGCCGGTGCCGATGCCCAGGCTCTCCACCTTGCCGGTGTAGCTCACCGCGCCGCCGTAGACGTCCGATTCGATCTCCACCGGCTGGCCGATGCGCATGTCGGTGAGCTGGGTCTCCTTGAAATTGGCGTCGATCCACACCTGGTGAAGCGGCACCACCGCCATCAGCGGCGTGCCGGGCTGCACGCGCTGGCCGACCTGCACCGAGCGTTTGGCCACATAGCCGTCCACCGGGGCCAGCAACTGCGTGCGCGCGTCGGCGAGGTAGGCGGCGCGCAGCTGGGCCGCCGCCACCTGCACGTCCGGGTGCGAGGCGACCACGGTGTCGTCGACCAGCACCTTGCTGGTCTGGTACTGCTGCTGCGCCGTGATGAGGGCGTTCTGCGCGGTGGTCAGCGCGTCGCGGGCATGCGCCAGTTCCTCGGTCGAGATCGCGCCGGACTTGGCCAACGCCACGCGCCGCTCGTAGTCGGAGCGCGCCTTCGCCACCGCCGTCTGGCTGGCGGCGACGTCGGCGTGTGCGCCGCTGACGCTGGAGTACAGGCCGCGCACCTTGCGCACGGTCAGCGCCAGGTTGGCCTTCGCCTCGGCCAGGGCCACGTCGGCATCGCTGGGGTCGAGTTTCACCAGCACGTCGCCGGCGTGCACCAGGTTGCCGTCGTCGGCGCCGATGCTGACCACGGTGCCGGGCACCTGCGGGGTGATCTGCACCACGTTGCCGTTGACGTAGGCGTCGTCGGTGCTCTCGTACCAGCGGCCTTCGAGGAAGTACCAGAGGCCCCAGCCAATGGCGGCGAGCAGCACTACCACGCCGAGCGCGCGCAGCAGCGCGCCGCGGGATTTCTTCGGCGCCGGCAGCGGCGGCCTGGACTCGGCCTTGCTCTCGTTCGAGTCGGATGAGGGTTGAGCAGACATGGGGGAAGCCTCAGCGATGCGCAAAAGTGGAAGATGACGGTGCCGGCGCGCCGGCCTGCGGCGGGTAGCCGTCGCGGGGTGCCTGATCCTGCGGGCGGTATCCACCGCGGGGTGCTTGACTCTGGGGGCGGTATCCACCGCCCAAGGCCTGGATCAACTGGATCGAACGGTCGACCTGTTGCGCCTGCAGCGCGGCCACGCCGCGGTCGGCGGCCAGCAGCTGCTGGCGCACGCTGAGCGCTTCCAGGTAGCTGCCGACGCCGGCCTGGTAACGCTGCAGCGCGAGATCCCACGCCTGCCGCGCGGCGGCCTGCGCGCGCTGCTGGGCAGCGAGCTGCCGCTGCAGCGATTGCGTCGCCGAGACGTCGTCGGCAACCTCGTTCACCGCGCCGACCAGGGTCTGGTTGTACTGCGCCACGGCCAGGTCGTACTGGGCGTCCTTGGCCGAAAGGTTGGCGCGCAGCCGGCCGCCGTCGAAGATCGGCAGGCTCAGCGAGGGGCCGAGCTGGTAGAAGCGCGCCGGCAGGGTGAACGGGTTGCCGCCGCCGAGCCGGAGCACGCCGGCCATCGCGCCGATGCTGATGTTGGGCAGGAACTCGGTCTTGGCCGCCTTGATGTCCTTGCCCGCGGCCTCGACCCGCCAGCGCGCGGCGACCAGGTCGGCGCGATGGCCGATCAGTTCCAGCGGCAGATTCTCCGGCACCGCCAGCTCGGCCGGCGCCAGCACCTGTGGACGGGTGATCTCGTCGCCGCGATCCGGGCCTTTGCCGAGCAGCACGGACAGCGCGGAGCGCGCAGCATCCACCGCGCGATCGGCCAGCGCGGCTGCCTGCTCATCCGTGGCCACTTCGGCCTCGGCCTGCTTCAGCACGATGCGGTTGTCGATGCCGGCGGCCACGCGCTGCGCGGTGAGCTGCTGCGACTGTTGCGCGCGTTTCAGCTCGCCGGCGGCCAGGTCCTGCTGGGCGAAGGCATAACCGAGTTGCGCATAGGCGCGGGCCACGTTGCCGGACAGTTCGATGCGCGCGGCGCGGGCCTCGACCTCGGCGGCACGCGACGCGCCCAGCGCGGCTTCCCACGCGGCGCGCTTGCCGCCCCACAGATCCAGGCCCCACTTGAAGCTGGCGTAGGCGTAGCTGGCCAGGTTGAAGTGGCCGCCGCCGGCATCGGCGGGCATCACCGTGGTCGGGATGCGCGCGCCGGAAACGCTGGCCCCGGCATTCACGCTGGGGCGGCGCGCGGTGTCGGCCAGGCCGGCGGCCGCCTGCGCCGCGCGGGCGCGCGCATCGGCCACGGCCAGGCCGGGGTTGTCGGCCAGCGCTTCGCGGATCAGCCGGTCGAGCTGCGGGTCGCCCAGTGCGCTCCACCAGTCGCTTTCGGGCCAGGCGGCCGCGATGTCGTTCGCGCCGAGATGGTGCGCGGCTTTCAGCGAGGCGGGGTCGAGCGGCGCGCCGTTCGGATGCAGGCCGCCGCTGCTGGCGCAGGCGGCCAGCGCGAGGGTCAGGGCGGTGGCAGCCGCAAGGTGATGCAGACGCATACGTGGGGGGCTCCGAGGGGGAGGGTCAGTTCTTGTCGCGAAGGGCGTGCAGCACGCGCTCCAGGTAGTCGTGCAACCGGGCCTGTTCGGCCTCGTCCAGCGAGCGCTGGGCGGCATTCAGCACGCGTTCGTTGCAGTCGGTCAGCTGCTGCCAGATCGCCTGGCCCGACTCGGTCAGCTCGATCCGCAACGCGCGGCGATCCTGTTCATGCGGGCAGCGGCGCAGGTAGCCCTTGCGTTCGAGCTGGTCGAGCTGGCGGGTCATCGCGCCGCCGTCCAGTTCGACCGAGCGGGCCAGCTCGCTGGCCGACATCGGGCCGAGCCTCGCCAACCGCTTGAGGATCAGGAACTGGGTGAAGCGCAGGTTCACGTTCTGCGCGGCCAGCTCGGCTTCCATCGCCCGCACGATCTCCGCGCGCACCAGCCCGAGCAGGATGCCCAGGCTTTCTTTCGGGGTGGCAAAGGCGAGCGACTCGGTATTCATGGCCGCGCATTCTATTGCCTCAAGTATATTTGTCAAGGCAAATATGTGCTGGAATGCTTTTGCCTTGGCAAGATGTCAGGCGGCACGCACCCGCTGGGCCTGCAGCTCGTCGCGCACCAGCGCGTGCAGCGCCGGATCGCGGAGGGTGAACAGTTCGAATACGCCCAGCGCCTGCAGGATCGGCAGTTGTGCCAGCAGGCGCGGTTCGGCTTCGCGGCGCACCGATTCCGGGGTGGCCGGATCCAGCATCAACTGGGCATGGATCACGAAATCGGTGAGCGCATCGATGCGTGGGGCATGGACGGGGGTGGGGACGGGGAGTAACGACATGTCGATCTCCTGCATGGGTTGGCACAAGGACGTCGGCGGGTGCCGCGTCGTGACAGGCTGCAAGACAGCGCGGCGGGCGTGGCGGCTGGGAGGTGCGCCGCGGACGGGCGTGACCGCATCGCCGGCGTCACGGTCACGTGTGGGCACATGACTTGGGGGACAGGCGACATTAGGTCGCTGCGACGTAGCATGGGAAGGCAGTCCCCACTGCTGGTACTCCCACTACCCGTTCCGGATCGCCCATGAAAGCATCCATGCAACGCACCGAGCTGAAGGCCTTCCTGCGCACGCGGCGTGCCGCGCTCACGCCCGAGGCGGCGGGTCTGCCGCGGGGTTCGCGCCGGCTGACGCCGGGACTGCGCCGCGAGGAAGTGGCGGCGCTGGCCGAGGTCGGCGTCACCTGGTACACGTGGCTGGAGCAGGGCCGTGCAATCAACGTATCGGCGGCGGCGCTGACCCGGATCGCCCGCGCGCTGTCGCTGTCGCCGACCGACGAGGCCTACCTGTTCGCCCTGATGGGGCTGTCGCGCACCGACGTGCCGGAACATCACTTCAGCCTGCCGCCGGTGATGCACGAGGTGCTGCGGATGTACCAGGCGCCGGCCTTCGTGCTGGACACGGTGTTCAACGTGCTGGCCTGGAACCGCATGGCCGAGTGCCTGTACGACTTCGGCGAGTTCGACGGCCCGTTCGCCGACAACCACCTGTGGAACGCGTTCATGAATCCGGCGCGGCGGCGGCTGTATCCGGATTTCGAGAACGGCGCGCTGAATCTGCTCGGCATGTTCCGCATGAACCAGGCGGCGCATCCGGAAGACCCGCGCTTCGCCCGGCTGACCGAGGCGCTGGCCGAGGCCAGCGCGGAGTTCGTCGAACTCTGGCAGCGCTGCCACACCGCGCCGCTGAGCGCGATCGTGGTGCCGTTCTTCCATCGCGAGTTCGGCGACCTCAGCATCCATTCGATGCGCCTGCCGATCCGCGACAGCGACCACGTCGATCGCGCCACCGCGTTCTTCTTCGCGCCGGCGAATGCCGAGACCGCGGCGAGCTTCGCGCGCGTCGCCCGGCGCCTCGCGGCGGAGCAGACCGCGCAATCGGCGTGATGCGGCGACCGTTGCCGCAGGGGCCATAATCTCCGCGATCCCGATTTCACCGCGAGGAGACGGACATGCCAAGCCCCGACGTGCGGGCGTTCTTCGACCAGGCCAGCCATACCTTCAGCTACGTGGCCTGGGACCCGGCCACCCGAAGGGCCGCCGTGCTCGATGCGGTGCTCGATTACGAGGCGGCCTCCGGGCGCACCGGCCACGCCGCCGCCGATGCCGTCATTGCGTTCGTGCGCGCCGAGGGGCTGACGCTCGATTGGGTGATCGACACCCACGTGCATGCCGACCACCTGTCGGCGGCGTCCTACGTGCAAGCGCGGCTGGGCGGCAAGCTGGCGATCGGCGAGCACATCCGCGAGGTGCAGGATACGTTCGGCGCGCTGTTCAACGCCGGCGACGGGTTCGCCCGCGACGGCAGCCAGTTCGACCACCTGTTCACCGATGGCGAGCGCTATCGGGTAGGCGGGATCGAGGCGCAGGCGATCCACACGCCGGGGCACACGCCGGCGTGCATGACCCACCTGATCGGCGACGCGGCGTTTGTCGGCGACACGCTGTTCATGCCCGACTACGGCACCGCACGCTGCGACTTCCCCGGCGGCGACGCGGCTACGCTGTACCGCTCGATCCGGCGCATCTTCGCGCTGCCGGAGGCCACCCGGATCTTCCTGTGCCACGACTACAAGGCCCCCGGCCGCGACGAGTTCGCGCACCAGACCACGGTGGCGGCCGAACGCCAGGGCAACATCCACGTGCATGACGGCATCGGCGAGGAGGAGTTCGTCGCCATGCGCCGCGCGCGCGATGCCACGCTGAAGGTGCCGCAACTGCTGCTGCCGGCGGTGCAGGTGAACATGCGCGCCGGCCGGTTGCCGCCGGCCGAGGACAATGGCGTGCGCTATCTGAAAATCCCGCTGGACGCGCTGTAGGCGTCCATCCCTTTCTACGGAGCATTGCATGCAGATCCATCCGCTTGCCGGTGCGCTGAGCGTCAGCGCGCAAATCGACGTCGACGACATCGCGGAACTCGCCGCGCAGGGTTTTCGCGGCATCGTCAACAACCGCCCCGACGGCGAGGAACCCGGCCAGCCGGACAATGCCACGCTGGAATCGGCGGCGCGTACCGCCGGCCTGGCCTGGCGGCATATCCCGGTGGCGGGCATGCCGTTCGCACCCGCGACCTTGCAGGAGTTCGGCGCGGCGCTGGAAGAACTGCCCGGCCCGCTGCTGGCGTTCTGCCGCAGCGGCACGCGCAGCAGCGCGCTGTGGGCGATGCTGGCGCCGGGCACGGCCGACGAGATCCTGGCCACGGCGCGCGCGGCGGGCTACGACCTGTCGATGCTGCGGCCGTGGCTGGGCTGACGCCTTGAGGCGCCGCCGCGCGCGGCGCGACTGACTCGCGTGCCGCTTGCGGCACAATGCGCGCTGTTTGTCGCGGGAGGGTCGGATGTTCTTCGTGCTGTTGAGCGTGTTGTGCAGCGTGGCGGTGTCGGTGCTGCTGAAGCTGGCGCGGCGCTGGCGCATCGACGTGAGCCAGGCGATCGCCTGGAACTACGTGGCCACCAGCGCGCTCACCGCGCTGCTGCTGCAGCCGTCGCCGGCGAGCCTGCGCGGCGGCGAGGTGCCGTGGCTGGCACTGGTTGCGCTGGGCATCCTGCTGCCCACGATCTTCCTGGCGCTGGCCGCGGCGGTGCGCCACGCCGGCATCGTGCGCAGCGACGCGGCGCAGCGGCTGTCGCTGCTGCTTTCCCTGCTGGCCGCGTTCGTGCTGTTCGGCGAGCAACTCTCCGCGTTCAAGCTCGGCGGCATCGCGCTGGGCCTGCTTGCCCTGCTGGGCATGGTCTGGCGCAGCGAACGCTCGCCGGCCGATCCCGGTGCGGCCGGCTGGCTGTATCCGCTGCTGGTGTTCGCCGGCTTCGGCGTGATCGACATCCTGTTCAAGCGCGTGGCCCTCGCCGGCGTGGCGCTGGGTACCTCGCTGCAGGCGATGTTCGCGCTCGCCCTGCTGGTCGCCTCCGCCATGCAGCTGTGGCGGCGCGCACGCGGCACCACCCGCTTCACCGCCCGTAGCGCCGGCGCCGGACTGCTGCTGGGCCTGGCCAACTTCGGCAACATCCTGTTCTACCTGCGCGGCCACCGCGCCTTGCCCGACCACCCGGCGCTGGTCTTCGCCAGCATGAACATCGGCGTGGTGGCACTGGGCGCGCTGGTCGGCCTGCTGCTGTTCCGCGAACGGCTGAGCCGGCTCAACCTCGCCGGCGTGGCGCTGGCGGCGGTGGCGATCGGGGTGCTGGCGCGCGGCTGACGGGTCGCCTGCCTGTGGATTTTGCCTATCGGCCAGCCATCGGGCGGGCCGGATCATCGACGCCGCTTCATCTCGCGCTCGCGAGTCGGGCGAACGCACCCGGTGAGGCATTTTCAAAGCGATCCAGCAGCAACTTCACGAAGGCGGCCACGCGGGCGCTCAGGTGGCGATGCGAGGGATACAGGGCCCAGACTTCGACCGAGTGGTCGGCGAGCGCGCCCCAGTCGAGCAGCCGGCCCGCGTCGATGTCGGCCTGGACCAGCGAGCGCGGCATCGCGGCGGCGCCCACGCCGGCGAGCACCGCATCGTGGATCATCGCCATCGACGACAGACGCAGCACCGTATGCGTGGCGATGCGGCGCACGCTGCGTGCGCGACTGAGCTGCCAGGTCGCATCGGGCGGCGTGCGCGACAACGTGATTGCGGGCACCACGGCGTCACTTCTTCCCGCTGGCCGCAGCAGTGACGGCGTGGCCACGACCACCATCACGTCGCGCAGGAAGCAGCGGCCGGCCAGGTCGGTCGAGGGGTCGGGGTTGGCGCGGATGATCAGGTCGAAATCGTCATCCACCGGATCGACGAAGCGATCCTCGGTGACCACTTCCAGCTGCACCTGGGGGTAGGCGAGCGCGTAGTCCGCGGCGATGCGGCCCAGGCCGCGCTGGCCGAACAGCACCGGCGCGCTGATGCGCAGACGGCCGCGTGGCGTGCCGATGCTCCCGCGCAACGCCTCGCCCACTTCGTCGATGTGTTCCAGCAGCGACTGCGTCCGTTCCTGCAGCTCGCGTCCCTCCGGCGTCAGCCGGAGCGTGTGGCCGCCGCGCTCGAACAGGCGAACGCCCAGCGCATCCTCCAGCTGGCGTACCCGTCGCGACAGCGTGGCCTTGGGTCGGCCGGTGGCCCGGGCGGCGCGGCCGAAGCCGCCGTGTCGCGCCACGTCGTTGAAATCGGCCAGGGCGAGCAGATCCACGGGTGTTCCATGAGCGAGACGGGATGTCCAGATTATGCGGCTATCGGGACGCTTCGTGAAACATCAGGATGGCGCTGTCCAACACTTCCAAGGAGATCCCCATGAACATTCTCGTCACCGGCAGCACCGGCACCATCGGCAGCCTCGTCGTCCGCGGCCTGGCCGCACAGGGCGCCAGCGTCCATGCGCTGACGCGCAACCCGGACCAGGCGTCGTTCCCCGACGGCGTCATCGCGGTCAAGGGCGACATGACCGATGTCCCCTCCATGCGTGCCGCACTGAAGGAGGCCGACACGCTGTTCCTGCTCAACGCCGTGGTTGCCGATGAAGTGACCCAGGCCATCGGCACGCTGAGCCTGGCGCGCGAGGCCGGCATCAAACGCATCGTGTATCTGTCGGTGCTCAACAGCGACAGATACACCGACGTGCCGCATTTCACCGGCAAGTACACGGTGGAGCGGATGATCGAGCAGTTCGACCTGCCGGCGACCGTGCTGCGCCCGTCCTACTTCATGCAGAACGACGCGATGCTTCGCGACGGCCTGTTGCAACAGGGCCGCTACGGCATGCCTATCGGCAACGTCGGCGTGGCGATGGTCGACGTGCGCGACATCGCCGAGGTCGCGGTGGCCGCGCTGCTGCGTCGCGCGCGAGCGGCGGCGCCACTGCCGCGCGAGGTGATCGAGATCAGCGGGCCGGACGTGCTGACCGGCGATGCGCTGGCGACGATCTGGTCCGGCGTGCTCGGCAGGCCGGTGACGCCTGCGGGCAACGACCTTGATGCCTGGGAGACTTTCATGGCCGGCCTGATGCCGTCCTGGGCAGCCCATGACCTGCGCCTGATGCTGGCGCGGTTCCATGTCGACGGCATGCTCGGCAAACCTGGCGCGGCGGAAATCCTCACTGGCCTGCTCGGGCATCCGCCGCGCCGTTACCGCGATCTTGCCGTCGAACTGGCCACGGCCTGGCAGGCGGGGTGAGGGCATGGGCGCCGGGCGAACGGCGCGGGCACCCGGGGCGCCATCCGCGCCCCGTTCCGCGTGAACCTCACGGCGTGCGCGATCCCGCATACGCCGCCACCGCAATCATGTCGTCGACGGTCAGCTGCGAGGCTTCCAGCCGCATCGGCGCGGCGGCGGGATTCGAACGCTGGCCAGCGCGGAACAGCAGCAGCTCGCGCACGATATAGGTCGGCGAGCGTCCGGCCAGCGGCGGAATGAGGTCCGTGCCCTGCAGCTTCGCGCCGTGGCAGGACTCGCAG
The DNA here is from genome assembly GCF_052978425.1 of Rhodanobacter sp. UC4437_H4. Taxonomy (NCBI): domain Bacteria; kingdom Pseudomonadati; phylum Pseudomonadota; class Gammaproteobacteria; order Lysobacterales; family Rhodanobacteraceae; genus Rhodanobacter; species Rhodanobacter sp. UC4437_H4. The sequence goes on along the minus strand of NZ_CM129673.1, from coordinate 2,289,861 downwards.
GCTGGCGCCGCGCTGCTGCCGTTGGCCGCGATCACCGCGCCACGCGCGATGCTGCCGGGCGGCACGTAGGCGACATAGCGGGTGCGGTCGCTGCCGTATCGATAGTCATCGAAGGACACCGGTACCTCGACGATGCGCTCGCCCAGCGGTTCGCGCGCGCCACCCCGATCCGGCACCTGCACGAATTCCATCCAGTGGATCTTCGGCACGTTCGCGCTTTCGACCACGCGCGTATGCGGCACGAACTTCAGCCGCGAAAAATAGCCGGCGGCGAGCTGCAGGTCGTCGTCGCTGAGGCTGCGCGCCTCGTCGGCCATGTCCTGCGTGGTGCGCGGCGCGCTCGCCCCGCGCTGGCCGTGCCGGAACGCGGCCACCTGTTCGAGGATGTAGCCCTTCGGCAAACCCATGATCTGCGCGGTCGCGGGAACGCCGGCGCCATTCACCATGTGGCATTCCGCGCACGGCCATGGCCAGCCGGGCTGGCGATCGACGGTGACGATCGGTGGCGCGGCCGAATGGTCCTGCGGGAACCAGTCGGGAACGAAGTGCTCGACGTCCAGTTGCGCCTGCGTGTAACTGCGCGTGCTGCCCGCCACGTGAATGATTCTGGCCGGGTCGGACTTCGGCGCGTGCGGGTCCGGCGGCGGAAATCGCGGAAACGCCCATGCCTCGGCCGCGTCAATCTCCGCGTCTGGCGATTCCCCGCCGACCGGAGCGTGGGTCGCGAGCACGGGGAACACCTGGCACAGAAGAGCCGTGGTGATGAGCGTCGTCCACTTCCTGCCTTCGATTCGCATGTCGTTCCCCTTGCCGGTTGAAAAACTCCACGCTGCGCCGGTGTGAGCTGGCGCTATCGGTCACAAAGCCGGGCGGCCGGGTTCATGAGCAAACAAATGCCTGCGCACCGGGGGCCGGCGTGGGCTTGCACAGGTCCGGCCAGCCGTACTGCTTCCAGTACGCGAGCATGCCGAGGCGTTGCGCAAAGCCCTGAAAAGCGGGATCGCGGCGCGCCCGGCGCGACCAGGGTTCCGGCTGCCACAGCCAGTTCAAATAGGCGTCGGACAGTCCGCTGTGGCCGTGCTCATACAGATCGAATGAACGCGCCGGTGCGCCGAGTTGCAGCAGCATGGTCGGCGCCCAATTGTCATCGGCGTGCGTGGCGACGATCTGCAATGCGGCCTGGCGTTGTGCGGCATCGCCGTAGGTGCCGCGGTAGATCTCCTGCAAATCCGCGCGGGAAATCTTCGTGCCCATCTCGCTGGTGGAGCTTGCGAAGTCCCGCGCGGAAGCCTGCACGTCGCCGTGCGCGGCATCGTAGAACTCCAGCATCAACGCGCCGAACGCCGAATCCGCCACGCCGGCGCGATGGACGTAGGCCAGCGCGCCGGCCTGATCGCCTTCGCGCCAGCGCAGCATGCTCTTGTAGAACAGCAGCAGGGGATTGGCCGGATCGTCGACGAGCGCCGCATCGATGCGCGCCTCTGCGGTGCGGGTGCGGCCCATCGCGGCGAACTCGTTGGCGGCCCAGTAGTTGACCGCGGAGTTCTCCGGCGCCAGCTTCAGCGCCCGCTGCATCGGTTCCACCATGGCCGTGTAGTGGCGCTGCGAAAACTGGTTGTAGCTGAGCGCGGCATAGGCTTCCGCATCGCCCGGATCGAGCGCCAATGCACGATGGGCGGCATCGTCGGATGTCTTCCAGCTCGCGTTCCAGTCACCGGCTACATATTGCGGCAGCACCGCGTTGGCCACGGCGAGCTTGGACCAGGCGCGCGCGAAGCCTGGATCGAGGGCCGTCGCCTGCTGCAACAAGGCAATCGCGCGCGGCAGGCTGTCGCCCACGCGGCGATTCACCAGTTCCTGCGCGGTGACGAAATCCGCGTATGCGTCCGCGCTGCGGGTGGCCACCGGCACCAGCCGCGTGTTGCCGACATCGCCCAACACCACTTTCAGATGCTCGGTGATCGCCCGGGCGATCCGCTCCTGCAGGTCGAAGATGTTGTCCAGGTTGCCGTCGTAACTCTGCGACCATGCCTCGAAACCGTCGCGGGTGCGGATCAGTTGCACGCTGATCCGCACCGCCTGGCCCTGCGTGCGCACCGAACCTTCCAGCACGTTGGCCACATCCAGCGCCTTGCCGATCGTGCGCAGGTCGGCATTGTGGTCGCCGTAATAGAACGAGGAGGCGCGCCCGGCGACGCGCAGATCCTGCACGCGCGCCAGCGCATTCAACAGTTCCTCGGCCATGCCGGCGGAGAAATAGCCGTGATCGTGGGCGGGACTCAAATCCTCGAACGGCAGCACGGCGATGGATTTTGCCGGAACGATGGACCCCGGACCGTCGCCCAATCCCGCGCCCTTGCGCCACACAAACGTATTTGTCAGCAGCAGCACGACCGCGACCAGCAGCACGCCGATGATCCACTTGTCCAGCTTGCGGCCAGTGGCGTGCGCGATGGAATCGCCCGCCGCGATCTCGCTCTCGCGCCTCAGGCCTTCAGGCGTGAATTCATAGAACCACGCGAACGCGATCCAGAACGGGAACCCGATGGCCGCCGCAATCAGGAACCACCGCGTCGCCCAGTCCGGCAACCCGACCGCCGGGCTGAACTGCGACAGGCCCTGCCCGAACGCCCACACCGTGCCCGCGTAGAGCATGGCGGCGCGCCATACGTTGCGGCGCTTGAGTTCGGAAATGAGTGAGGGCCGCGCGCTCATGGCGTGCCGGACTTCTCGGGCGTGTATGGCAGGTCGATCTTCTTCAACACCGCCATGAAGCGCGAATCGTTGCGGATCGGGTCGAACGCCCGATTCCAAAGCAGTTGTGGCGTTGCGCTGTCGCCATTGACCGCAAACTCCCCGAGAACGGCGAGTGCGTGCTCGTTTTCCCTCAGCGCGACCAGGAACAATGCGTGCACGATTGCGTCATGGCGGAGATCGACCAGCGCAGGTGACGTCTCCAGGACCTCGACCGCGCTCGGACGCAAATGCGGATCGGCGATGCCGCGCACCAACAGCGCGCTGACATCGGGGTGGTACGGGCTCGACAGGCGCATCTGCCGTTCCGCCTCGGGATAGCGATGCAGGGAGAGATACACCCACAGCGCGATGCGGTGCCCCAGCAGTCCGTCCGGATGCGCGGCCAGTGTGCTCTCGATCTGTTTCAACGCGGCATCATCGCGATGCAACACGAACAGAAGCTGCGCACGCACGGCGCCACTGACACCGGAGAGCGGATCGCGCTGCAGGGCCCGGTCGATTTCCGCCAGGGCGGGTTCGATTTGACCGACCGCGTACAGGAATTGCGCGTATTGATCGACCGCTTCGGCGTCACCGGGCGCCAACGCGAGCGCGCGTCGCAACGCGCGATCGGCATCGGCCCAATGCATCTGGTTGGTGTAGACGATGCCCTGCGCGACATAGGCCAGAGCGACGTCAGGATCCAGCGCAAGCGCATGCTGTGCGGCAGCCAGCGCGTGCGTATCGGCGGTCTCTTCCGAACCCGAAGTATACGAAGGCAGCAATGCCTGCGCTTCGGCCAGCGCCGCCCATGCTTGCGTGTAGTCGGGATCAATCTTCACCGCCTGCTGGAAGGCGTCACCGGCCTCGCTCACGGAACGCACGGCCAGCAACGTCAATCCGCGCAGATAAAAATCGTGTGCGCGCGGCTCAACGGCTTTTTGTGCGACGAGCGACTGACCGCTTCCGCCCGCCAACTGCACTTTGAGCTTGTCCGCGATCGCCTGGGAGATTTCATCCTCGACCGCGAAGATGCTGGTCAGCTTGCGATCGTATTTTTCCGACCACAGGTGATAGCCGCTGCGCGTGTCGATCAGCTGCGCGGTGATGCGCACCTCGTCGCCGGATTTCTGCACGCTGCCTTCCAGCACGGTGGCGACGTCCAGCACGTCGCCGACCTTGCGCAAGTCCTCGGCCTTGCCCTTGAACGCAAAAGCGGACGTGCGCGCGGCGACCTTCAGGTGCGGCAACTGCGCCAGCGCGTCCAGGATTTCCTCGGTGATGCCGTCGCTGAAGTAGTCGTTTTTCGGATCTCCGCTCATGTTGACGAACGGCAGCACCGCGATGGACTTGGCGGGCAGTGTTGGCGCGAGTGATGCGCTCGTGGATGGCCCGGCCGTCGGCGGGTTGGCGCGAACCGTCGACGTGGATGCTGCCGCGACACCCTGCATCGGCTGCCTGGCGTCGTGCTGGAAATGCCACCAGCCAAGTCCCGCGATGGCAGCGACCAGCACGCCGATCAGGCCGACCGCGACGCCGGCGTGGCGCGCCGGTGATGGCGCCATCGAATCGGTGCCGATGGTGCCGTCCGTGCGCACGATACCTCGGGGCGTGGCATCGAATGCCCATGCCAGCACCAGCGCGATCGGGAAGCCGAGCAGGATCAGCAATACCACCGCCTGATCGATCCAGTCCGGCAGATGGAACACCGGCAGCACCTGCGTCGCCACCTGGATCAGCAGCCAGCCGACAATGGCATACGCAGCCGCCACGCGATACACGTGGCGGCGCCTGATCTCTCGCCAGAATCCCCGCTGGGCCATGGGCATGCGCCGAGTCGCGAAAGCGCGTCGTCCCTGCTCGTTCCGCGGCGGCATTCTGGCATAGATCGCGGGGCTTTCCGCTGCCTTCGGCCAGTCCGTGGCCGCGGCTTTTGCAGCCACGCAAGTTCCTGCGCAATGACTTCTGGCGGATGAAGGCCGGCCGGGGTGGAGCCTAAGCTCGGCGCTTCGCCTGCCGGATGCCAGCCCATGCGCAAACTTCCCCTCGCCGCGGTGCTTGCCGCGCTGCTGCTCACCTCGACGGCCTTTGCCGGCACGGACAAGAAGGACGACAAGGCGCCCCCCGAGTCGAAGCCCGACGCGGCGCTGGTGCAGCCGCAGTCCTCGACCAGCGAGGGGTCGGTGTCGGTCGAGGGCAAGCGGGTCGACTACAAGGCGGTGGCCGGCACGCTGGTGCTGCACGGCAGCGGCGACAAGGAGGACGAGCCGCAGGTCAGCATGTTCTACGTCGCCTATTTCAAGAAGGGCGTCGATGCCGGCAAGCGGCCGGTCACCTTCATCTACAACGGCGGTCCCGGCTCGGCCACGGTGTGGCTGCACATGGGCGCGTTCGGGCCCAGGCGGGTGGTCACCAGCGACGACACGCACACGCCGGCGGCGCCGTACCAGCTGGTCAACAACGACTACAGCCTGCTCGATGCCTCCGACGTGGTGTTCATCGATGCGCCCGGCGCCGGCTTCAGCCGGCTGATCGCGAACGACGAGGACAAGGCCAAGCGCGAGGAGCAGATGAAGGACCGGCGCAAGGCGATCTACGGCGTCGACGGCGACGCGCATGCCTTTGCCCAGTTCATCACCCGCTTCCTGTCGAAGTACGACCGCTGGAACTCGCCGAAGTACCTGTTCGGCGAAAGCTACGGCACCACCCGCTCGGCGGTGCTGGCCAACATCCTGGAGAACGAGGACAGCGTCGACTTGAACGGCGTGATCCTGCTCTCGCAGATCCTCAATTTCGACACCAGCATCGACGGGCCGGAGTTCAATCCGGGCGTCGACCTGCCGTATGAGCTGGCGTTGCCGACCTTCGCCGCCACCGCGTTCTACCACCACAAGTTGCCGCAGCAGCCGGCCGCGCTGGAGCCGTTCCTGCGCGAGGTGGAGCAGTACGCGCTGGGCGAGTACGCGCAGGCGCTGATGGCCGGCTCGCGGCTGCCCGAGGCGCGCAAGCAGGCGGTGGCGGAGAAACTGCACCAGTACACCGGGCTGCCGGTGGCGTACCTGCTGAAGGCGAACCTGCGCGTCAGCGGCGGCATGTTCGAGCACGAGCTCCAGGCGGGCGACGACACCACCACCGGCCGGCTCGACACGCGCTTCTCCGGCCCGACGATCGATCCGCTGGGCAAGGCTTCCGAATACGACCCGCAATCCTCGGCGATCAGCTCGGCCTACGTGTCCGCGTTCAACGATTACGTGCGGCGCGAGCTGAAGTTCGGCCAGGGCCGACAGTACCGGCTGTTTGCCGACATCGACCATTGGGACTTTTCGCACAAGGCGCCGGGCGTCCAGGGCGAGGCGCTGCAATCCTCGACCAACGTGATGCCGGACCTGGCGATGGCGATGAAGACCAATCCGGGTCTCAAGGTCTACCTCAACGGCGGCTACTACGATCTGGCCACGCCCTACTTCGCCGCCGACTACGAGATGCACCACCTGCCGATCCCGGCCAGCCTCGAAGCCAACATCAGCTATGCGTGGTATCCGTCCGGCCACATGGTGTACGCGCACGCGCCGTCGCTGAAGCTGCTGCACGACAACGTCGCCCGCTTCATCGAGCAGACCGACAACGTGAAGTAATCGCCCGCCCTGGGGGCGATGGCCGGCTGTTCAGCGCCGTGAGGTGGTGTGCCGCGGCGCGGTGGAACCGCGCACGACCAGTTCCGGGCTGAAGCCCTCGTTGGTGCCTTGCGCCGGCTCGCCGTGGGCGGCGCGCTGCAGGTCGCCGATCAGGCGTTGCGCGGCGTGGCGGGCGATCTCCTCGGTGGCCTGGCGGGCGGTGGTCAATGCCGGCCAGGACTGCTTGGAGAACGGGCTGTCCTCGAAGCCGGCGATGGAGAGCTCGTACGGCACGTTGATGCCGTCCGAGTGCGCCGCGGCCAGCACGCCGGCGGCGATCTCGTCGTTGGAGCCGAAGATCGCGGTGGGCCGGTCCTTCAGCGCCAGCAGCTTGCGTGCGCCGCGGAAGCCGTCGTCGAAGGTGAAATCGCCGGGCAGGATCAGCTTGCGGTCGAGCGCGATGCCGTAATCCTTCAGCGCATCCTCGTAGCCCTGGTAGCGCTCCGGGCTGGAGCGGTGCTCGCGCCCGCCCCACAGGAAGCCGATGCGCTGGTGGCCGAGCTGGATCAGGTGTTCGGTGATCGCATAAGCCGCGTCGCGGTCGTCCACGTAGACGCAGGGGTAGCCATCCTGCGGGTCCTTGCGCGCGGAGATGATGCGGATGAACGGAATCCCGGCGTCGCTCAACGCCTGGATCAGCGCGGGCTGCTCGGACATCGGCGGCGCCAGCACCAGCCCGGCCAGGTGCGAGCGGCGCACCAGCGTGCACAGCTCCTCGGCCAGCGTCGGCGAGGAGGAATCGCAGGGATGGATCTGCAGGCCGAAGCCGCTGGAGCGGCACACCGACAGCACGCCGCGCTGCAGGTTGATGATGTAGTGCGCGTTCGGGTTGTCGTAGACCAGGCCGATCGCATAGGCACGCGTGCTGCGCAGGCTGCGCGCGGTGGGGTCGGGCTGGTAGCCGAGCGCGTCGATCGCCTGCTGCACCCGCTCGCGCGTGCGCGCATGCACCGAGGGCTCGTTGTTGATGACGCGCGACACCGTCTTCAGCGAGACGCCTGCCCGTTCCGCGACATCCTTGATGGTGGCGCTGCGCACCGCTGGACCTCGTGCATCGTGAGTGGGGCGCCGGCAGCGCCATGTGCCGACACCGCCGCACAGCCGGTGTGCGGCGGCGTGTGCATCCTAGCGTATGGCCCCGGGACTGGCGAACGGCGCGATCACGGTGCCGCGCGCCGCTGGCCCACGCGGTGGCCGGCCAGTCCGAAGTACAGGATGTACAGGTAGCACGGCACCATCAGCACGGTGAAGGCGAGCTGGAAGTCGATGTGCTGCTTCAGGTGCACGAACAGCTGCGGCACCACCGCGCCGCCGGCGATCGCCATGATCAGCAGCGCCGAACCGCGCTCGGTGAGGTCGCCCAGGCCCTTGATCGCCAGCGGAAAGATCGCCGGCCACATCATCGCGTTGGCGAAGCCCAGCGCGGCGACGAAGCCGACCGAGACGTAGCCGTTCGTGAGGTAGGCGCCGATCGAGAACAGCACGCCGAGCACCGCCGATACCGCGAGGTAACGCTGCTGCGAGATGTAGCGCGGGATCAGCACCAGGCCGACCAGGTAGCCGGCCAGCATGCCGCTCAGGGTGAACGCGGTGAAGACCTTGGTGCGGTCCAGCGGCAGGTGGAAGCCGGCGCCGTAGGTGCCGATCGCGTCGCCGGCCATCACCTCCACGCCGACGTAGAGGAACAGGCACAGCACGCCCAGCCACAGGTGCGGAAAGCTGAAGATGCTGCCGTGCCCGTGGCCGATCGCGCGCTCGCTGTTGGCGCCTTCCGGCGTGATCTCCGGCAGCGACGAACGCGCGATCCAGATCGCCAGCACCACCAGCAGGCCGGCCATCACCATGTACGGCGTGTGCACCTTGCCGGCGAAGGCGTTCAGCAGCGCCTCGCGCGCCTCGACGGTGGGCGCCGCGGCAACCTGCTCGCCGAAGCTGCCGATGCCGCTGAGCACCAGCGCGCCGAACACGAACGGCGCCAGCACGCCGGCCACCTTGTTGCAGATGCCCATGAACGCGATGCGCTGCGCGGCGCTGTCGATCGGGCCAAGGATGCTGATGTACGGGTTCGATGCGGTCTGCAGCAAGGACAGCCCGGCACCGATCACGAACAGCCCGGTCAGCGCGCCGGCGAACACGCGCAGGCTGACGAACTGGCCGAACAGCACGGCGCCGACCGCCATCACGAACAGGCCCAGCGCCATGCCTTTCTTCATGCCGGTGCGACGCAGGATCATCGAGGCGGGCAGCGAGAACACCAGGTAGGAAATGTAGAACGCGAACGGCACCAGGAACGCATAGGCGTCCTCGACCTGGAACGCCAGTTTGACGAAGGTGATCAGCGGACCGTTGAGCCAGGTCACGAAGCCGAAGATGAAAAACAGCAGGCCGATGATCAGCATCGGCCCGAGTTGCTGCTGCCGGGACGGCGCGGCCGCCAGTGTGGTGCTCATGGTGGTGGATCTCCCCGGGTGCAGTGTCGCTGCGGCCGGCTGGCCGTGCTGACAGGAATGTCTCCTTATTCCGCAAAAAGTGCAACGTTGTCAATCGACGCCGGCGACGGGACATCGCTGCGGCGGATGGTCGAGCGCATCCACCGCCGTTCGGATCGCATCGTTGCGGCAGTGCAACAGGTGGTCCGGGCCGCCAGGCGGCCATGAATATGGCTTGCACAAAGCCTCCAGGCGCACACTTGAAGCAACCTCGCAGGTTGCCATGACAGCTTTGCTGCGACGCCACAGCCGCGTCGCGAAATTGGACGACGATCACAGTTGACAACGTTGTCATCTTGACCACAGACTCGCCCTCCATCAGGCCGGCGTGCGGCCGCGCCGAGTGACCGGCGCACGCGTCGGGATCGCAGCGGAGTTTCGGGAGATCGTCCGTGGGGGAAGTCGCCAACCAGCGCCATGCCGTGTCGCCGTCGACCACCGTGCCGGTCGCTGCGGCGTCGTCGGAGCGGGTATCTGCGGCGTCGGACGGCGAGGCGGCGCAGCCGTTCCTCGCTGCCGATGTCGGCGGCACGCATGCGCGGGTCGGCCTGGTCAGCAGCTGCGGCGATGCGCACGGCCCGGTCAGCGTGCTGCACTTCCGCCGCTACGCCTGCGCCGAGTGGCCCGACCTCGCCGCGATGCTGCGCGACTTCGTCGCACAACTGGCGCACACGCCGCACGCGGCCGCGGCCGCCGGCATCCGCGAATGCGCGGTGGCCTGCGCCGGTTACGTGCTGGACGACGCGATCGTCAACGGCAACCTGGCCTGGCCGGTGTCGATCCGCGCGATCCGCGACGCGCTGGGCATCCGGCGGTTGGCCGTCATCAACGACTTCGAGGCGGTGGCCTATGCCACCCAGTTCCTCGACGCGGCCGATACCCGCTGCATCATCGAGGCGCCCGCACCGCCGCCGGGGCCGGTGCTGGTGATGGGTCCGGGCACCGGGCTGGGTTCGGCGGTGCTGTTGCCGGGCTCGCCGCGCGCCCGCGTGCTGGCCACCGAGGCGGGACAGATCTCGCTGGCGCCGGGCACCGAGCGCGAGATCGAGATCCTGCGCCTGCTGCGTCGCGAGCGCAGCCACGTCTCGTTCGAGGATGCGCTGTCCGGGCCGGGCCTGCTCAAGCTCTACCGCGCGCTGGCCGAACTGCACGGCCGCGCGCCGCGCTGGAGCACGCCGGCCGAAGTCACCGCCGCGGCGCTGGAAGGCCGCGACCCGGTCGCCCGCGAAGTGCTGGAGATTTTCTGCGGCCTGCTCGGCAGCTTCGTCGGCGATCTCGGCCTGCTCTACGGCGCCCGCGCGATCTACCTGGCCGGCGGCATCCTGCCGCGCATCCACGATTTCCTGCTGGCGAGCACGTTTGCCGAGCGCTATTTGAACAAGGGCGTCATGCGCGCCTGGCTGCAACAGGTTCCGGTTCGACTGATTGAGCACGGCCAGCTTGGTGTCATCGGCGCCGCAGGCTGGTTTCTGGATGAAGGGCGCAACCCCAGGCAAGGAGCTTGAGATGAGCCCGATCCCGCAGCACGGCGCCACGCCCACCGTCGTTGTCCGCTGTCCACCGCCACCACGCGTCACCCACAGTCCGCGACCGCATCCACGCCGGTCCTGATTCGATCCAGCCTCTTGAGGGGAGGAACACCATGAACCATCGCAAGACATTGCTCGCCGCCAGCATCATCACCGGTCTGTGCGTCTCCGGTGCGTTGTTTGCGCAGGACAGCACGGCCGCGGCCGACGCCAACCAGCCGAAGAAGACCAACGTCAAGGAACTGGCCACGGTAACCGTCACCGGCATCCGCGACAGCGAGGCCGAATCGCTGGCGTTGAAGAAGGCCGCCGATGCGCACGTGGAGGTGGTCACCGCCGAGGACATCGGCAAGCTGCCGGCCAAGAACGTGGCCGACACGCTGCAGCGACTTCCCGGCGTCAGCGTCGGCACCTCCAGCGCGGGCGAAGGCGGCTTCGACGAGAACGACCGCGTCAGCCTGCGCGGCACCGCGCCCAGCATGACCCAGACCCTGGTCGACGGCCACAACATCGGCACCGGCGACTGGTTCGTGCTCAACCAGACCGCCACCGTGGGCCGCAGCGTCAGCTACAGCCTGCTGCCGGCGGAGATCGTCAGCGAGGTGGTGGTGAACAAGACCTCCGAGGCGCGCCTGGTCGAGGGCGGCGCGGCCGGCACGGTCAACATCATCACCCGCAAGCCACTGCAGTTCGACAAGCCGGTGACCGTGCACGCGTCCGTCGGCGGCGTCTACTCCGACCTGCCCGGCACCACCAAGCCGCAGTTCAGCGGCCTGTTCAACTGGAAGAACGACGCCGGCACCTTCGGCGTGATGGCGCAGGCGTTCTACGAGGAGCGCAGCCTGCAGCGCAACGGCCAGGAAGTGCTCGGCCTGGAGCAGCTCAAGAGCACCGACGCCATCGTCGCCGCGCACCCGGATCTGAACGGCGTCTACTTCCCCAGCCTGATCGGCAACGTGCTGTTCACCCAGAAGCGCAAGCGCACCGGCGGGTCGGTGGACGTGCAGTTCAAGCCGACCGACAACGTGACGGTCAACCTGAACGGCTTCTACAGCAAGCTCAAGGCCAACAACTTCAACCGCAACTACATGATGTGGGCCACCCACTTCGTGCACGGCGCCACCAACCTCCAGCCCGGCTACGTCGTGGCCAACAACACGTTGACGAATGCCGTCTTCTCGCCCAGCAACGACGCGACGAACTACGGCATCTACGACCAGATCTCGCGCGAGGCCTCCGCCTCGACCCGCTTCTTCACCGCCGACGTCGACTGGCGCGCGAGCGACCGCCTGAGCTTCTCGGCCCAGCTCGGCACCACCAAGGGCGAAGGCTCCAGCCCGAAGCAGGACGTGCTGGAACTGAACACCGCGCCGGGCACCGGCGCCGCATGGGATTTCCGCGGCACCGGCAAGCCGGTCAACTGGTCGCTGGGGCCGGACAACAGCTCGCCGGCGGCCTCGGGCGTCAGCGCCAACTGGATCTTCGGCGAAGGCGGCATCAACGTCGAGGACAAGGAGAACTGGGGCAAGATCGACGGCGAGCTGGACTTCGACGACAGCACCCTGGCCTCGCTGCAGTTCGGCGTGCGCTACGCCGACCACACGCGCGAGAACCCCTATGCGTTCGCGCAGGGACCGAACGGCGGCGACTGGAGCAACCCGGCCAACTTCCCCGCCAGCTTCGGCCATTACCCGGGTGATTTCGGCAGCTCGCTGGGCGGCTCGTTCCCGACCAATATCTGGTACTACTCGCAGGCCGACCTGGCCGCCTACGACTCGAAGTACGCCAACCGCGGGCCGGAGCGGCTGTACCCGAACGACATCTACAAGGTGAACGAGAAGGACGGCGCGATCTACCTGCAGGCCAACTTCATCGGCGACCGCTGGAGCGGCAACGTGGGCGTGCGCTACGTGCACACCAAGCAGGCGGTGAACTACACCAGCACCTCGCCGCAGGAGACCGAAGTGCAGGGCCCGATCCTCGGCTCGGCGTTCTTCCCGGCCGGCTACTACTGGAACACCAACAACGCCAGCTACAGCAAGGCGCTGCCCAGCGCCAACCTGAAGTTCAACCTGACCGACGACGTGCTGGCGCGCGTGGCGGTGTCGCAGACGCTGACCCGGCCGGACTACTCGGCACTGGCCGGCACGGTGTCGCTGGATGACACCGGCCACACCGGCAGCGGCGGCAACCCGAACCTGAAGCCGCTGATCTCGACCAACTTCGACGCCGACCTGGAGTGGTATTTCGCGCCGCGCGGCCTGTTGTCGGCCGGCGTGTACCAGATGTCGCTGCAGAACTACGTCACCTTCGCTTCCGAGTCGCGCCTGTACAAGGACATGCCGGCCAGCACGGCGGCAGGGCACGATGTCTACTCGGCCTACCAGGTGAACATCCCCAGCAACGTCGACGGCAAGGTGCGCGGCGTGGAGTTGAACTACCAGCAGCCGATCGGCGACAACTTCGGCGTGGCGCTCAACTACACCTACGCCACCGGCAACGCCGACAACGGGCAGGACCTGCAGGGCACCTCGAAGAACACCGCCAACGCATCGGCCTTCTTCGAGAACGACAAGTTCAACGCGCGGGTGAGCTACACCTACCGCTCGTCGTACTTCGCCGGCCCGGACCGCGGCGGCTTCTTCTACATGCAGGGCACCGGCTACCTGTCCGCGTCGCTGGGCTACAGCATCAACGACTGGATGTCGGTGTCGCTGGACGGCCTCAACCTCAACAGCCCGAAGCTGCGCTACTACGTCAAGGGCGACGGTTACGGCATCCAGCCGCGTTCGACCTACATCAACGGTCGCCAGTACTACCTGAACCTCCGCTTCAAGTTCTGACGCAACGCCGCGGCATGGCGCGCCACGGACGGCGCGCCGACACCCTCCCCGTGCGGGCCCCGGCATTGGTTGGCGGGCCCGCTTTTTTTTGGCGTCGCATGGTGGCCCTGCGTGGCACCATGCGAGCGCGCACCGGAGAATGCGGATGACCCGTCGATGCCTGCCGACCCTGTATTGCCTGCTCGCGTTGCTCATGCTGCTGCTGCCACTGCCGCCGGCAAGCGCGACGGCCGCAGCGCCCTCGCTGATTCCGCTGCCTGCGCAACTCGTGCCGGGCGACGGCAGCTTCCGCGTCGACGCCGCCACCACCATCGTGGTGGCCGACCATGACCCGGCCACCACGCAGGCCGCGCACTACCTGATCGACCTGCTCTCGCGCACGCGCGGCCTGACGCTGCAGCCTGGCGGCGGCGCGAAACGCGCCATCGTGCTGCGGCGCGACCCACAGGCGCCGGTGGCGCAGGCCGGCGGCTATGCGCTCGATGTCGACACCCACGGCATCCGCGTCAGCGCGCGCGACGACGCCGGCCTGTTCCACGGCGTGGTCACGCTGTATCAGCTGCTCACGCCCGATGCCGCGCGCGGCGCGGTGGACGTGCCGGCGCTGTCCATCCGCGACTGGCCGCGCTTCGCCTGGCGCGGCGTGATGCTGGATTCGGTGCGGCATTTCCAGAGCGTGGCCGAAGTAAAAACCCTGCTCGACCAGATGGCCCAGCACAAGCTCGACGTGCTGCACTGGCATCTCACCGACGACCAGGGCTGGCGCATCCAGATCAAGCGTTATCCCGAGCTGACCAGGATCGGCGCGTGGCGCACGCCGCCGGACGCCGGCAGGGATGGCGAGCCGCAGCGCTACGGCGGCTTCTACACCCAGACCGAGATCCGCGACGTGGTGGCCTATGCCGCCGCGCGCCACATCACCATCGTGCCGGAGCTGGACATGCCCGGCCACGCGCAGGCCGCGGTGGCCTCGTATCCGCAGCTCGGCGTCACCGGCAAGCGTCCTGCGGTGTCCGTCGACTGGGGCGTGAACCCGTATCTGTACAACGTCGACGATGCCACCTTCGCCTTCATCGACAACGTGCTCGACGAGGTGATGGCGCTGTTCCCGTCGACCTACATCCACGTCGGCGGCGACGAGGCGATCAAGGACCAATGGCAGGCGTCGCCCGCGGTGCAGGCGAAGATGCGCGCGCTCGGCATCCGCGACGAGAACACCCTGCAGGGCTGGTTCATCGGCCGCATCGGCCGGTACCTGCAGCAGCACGGCCGCAAGCTGATCGGCTGGGACGAGATCCTCGAAGGCGACAAGCTGCCGGCCGACGCCACCGTGATGTCCTGGCGCGGCATCGACGGCGCGATCAAGGCCGCGCTGCTGGGCCACGACGTGGTGATGTCGCCCGCGCCGGACCTCTATTTCGACCACGTGCAGAGCGCGCTGGCCGACGAGTACGCCGGCCGCCTCGGCGTGGAATCGCTGCAGGACGTGTACGGTTTCCAGGCCATTCCCGGCGTGCTCGACGCGCGCCAGGCGAAACACGTGCTGGGCGTCCAGGCCAATTTCTGGACCGAGCACATGCCCGGTTTCGCCCACGTCGAGCACGCGGCGTTCCCACGGCTGGATGCGCTGGCCGAAGTCGCCTGGTCGCCGGACGCCCGCCGCGACTGGAGCGACTTCCTGTCGCGCCTGCCCGGCCAGCTCGCGCGTTACCGCGCCCAGCAGATTTCCTACGCCGACGGCGCCTTCGCGGTGGAGATCGCCACCGATCGCAACGTGGCGCTGGCCACCGGCCGTGCCACCGTCACGCTGGCCAGCCAGACCGGGTTCGGCGCGATCCGCTACACGCTCGACGGCAGCGCGCCCACCCCGGCCTCGCCGCGCTACGAGGCGCCGTTCAACGTGACCCTGCCGGTGACCGTGCGCGCCGCCAGCTTCGCCGCCGACGGCAGCGCGCTGGCTGCGCCGCGTGAACGGGTGCTCAGCCGCGCGGGGTTGCTGAGCCTTGCGGGCAACACCTTGCCCAACTGCCCCGGCAGCGACTTCCGCCTGCGCGTGCAGCCGTCGCCCGATGCGCTCAGCACCCAGCCGGTCTATGCGGTGAACGTGTTCGACAGCTGCCAGCTGTTCCCCGCCACGCGCATGGATGGCGTCGCGGCGATCCACGTCGACGCCGTGCGCCTGCCGCGCAACTTCGCGCTGGCGCACGAGCAGAAGCTGGTGGTGTCGCGCCCGCACGCCACGCCGTTCGGCGAACTGGTGGTGCATGCCGATCACTGCGACGGACCGGTGCTGGCGTCGATGCCGTTGCCCGATCCCGCGCACAGCCCGCGGCGCTTCAGGCTCGACGCGAAGCTGCCTGCGCAAAGCGGCGAACACGGCCTGTGCCTGATCTACACCGCGCCGATCGACGGGGCGCTGTACGCGCTGGAGAAGGTGTCGCTGCAGGCCACGCCATGAGCGCGTCGCATGCACGGTGCGGCGGCGTGGCATGAGCGCGCGGTCCACACGCCTCGCCTCGCTCGACGCGCTGCGCGGCTGCACGGTGGCCGCGATGCTGCTGGTCAACGACCCGGGCGACTGGGGTCACGTGTACCGGCCGCTGGAGCATGCGCAGTGGAACGGCTGCACGCCGACCGACCTGATCTTTCCGTTCTTCCTGTTCGTGGTCGGCGTGTCGGTGGCGCTGGCAATCCTGCCGCGGCTGGAGCGGGGTGCGTCCGCCGCCGAGCTGACCCGCGCGGCGATGTGGCGGGCCGCGCGCATCGTGCTGCTCGGCCTGGCCATCAACCTGCTGGCGACGTGGCTGCTGCCGGATCGCGGCATGCGCATTCCCGGCGTGCTGCAACGGATCGGCGTGTGCTTTGCCGCGGTGGCGCTGTTCGCCATCCGCACGCGGCCGCGCACGCAATGGTGCGCGATCGCCCTGCTGCTGCTCGGCTACTGGGGGCTGCTCGAACTCGGCGGCACGCTGGCGCCGTGGGCCAATCTCGCCAGCCGCACCGACAGCGCGGTGTTCGGCCACTACGTCTGGTCGATCGATCCGCTCAGCGGTCGCGGGCACGATCCGGAAGGCCTGCTCAGCACCTTGCCGGCGCTGGCCACCACCTTGCTCGGCCTGCGCGCGGGCTGCTGGTTGCGGCGCGGGCGGCTCAAGGCGCTGGGGCTGGGCGGTCTGCTGTCGCTGGCTCTCGGTGCGGGGTGGTCGCTGGTGCTGCCGTTCAACAAGAACCTGTGGACGCCCTCGTTCGTGCTGTGGACGGCCGGCTGGGCCGTGCTGGCGCTGCTGGCCTTCCACTGGCTGGTCGAGCGGCGCGGCTGGCCGCCGCTGGGGCGGCGCTTCGGCGTCAACGCCATCGCCGCCTATGCCGGCTCGGAGGTCATGCAGATCGTGCTGCCCGCCCTGGGCCAGGCCGCGTGGTACCGCACGGTGTTTGCGGGCTGGATGACGCCGCGCTTTGGGCCGTATGTGCCGTCGCTGGCATTCGCCGTGGTTTTCCTGGCGTTCTGGTGGCTGGTGGTGTGGGCGATGGATCGGCGGGGCATCTATCTCAAGCTGTGATTCGGCGAACGACGCAGGGCGGGCACCGCCCGCCGGCTTCTCCACCCAAAAGCGACGGGCGGTGTCGTGTCTACCGGCGTTGGTGCATGGCCCGGATCAGCAGACCCATCAACAGCAGGCCCAGCACCACGCCGAGGGCGGCGCCCCACAGCGCACCGACGTCGCCACCGACCAGGTAGCCCACGCCCGCGCCCAGCGGAAACAGCAGCAGCACCGGCAGGCAGCCCATCAGGATGCCTGCCGTATCGTGGCATCCGGTGCCGACGGGTGGCGCAGCAATACCGCACGCGCGCGTTGCCATTCGGCGGCGGACAGCTCGATCAGCGCCACCGGCTTGCCGCCGACCAGCGCGGCGATCGGCATGCCGTCGCGGTACAGCACGCGCGAGCCGGCCAGTGCCGGCACCTTGTCGCCGACCAGCACGGTGCCGACCAGGTTCAGCGGATCGCTGCCGCTGACGCAGACCAGCTCGTCGTCGTCCGCGCGCTGGCGGATCGCGCGCAGCGGCGCGATCGCCTCGGGCAAGGCAAACTGCTCGCCGACCAGGCCTTCGACGAAACGGCCGCCGCGGATTTCGCCGCGCGCCTCCAGGCGGTGGTACACGCGCAGCAGCTCGCGCCACGACGGCAGCCACGGCGCCTCGCGCTCCAGCAGCTTCCAGAACACCACGCCGTAGCGGCGCAGCAGGGTACGCGCAATATGTTCAATCGCCTCGGGCCCGGCCTTGGCGTCCGTGGCCGGGCCGCGCGCCAGTGCCCAGCGCCCCGCATCCTCGATCCCGCCAAATGCGTGCCGGCGCATGCGCCGGTGCCGTGTGCCGTCGCGTTTCGCCGCCGGCAGCAGCAGGGCGCGCAGACCGGCGAAGCTGTCCGCGCTGATCCGGCCGGCGGCCACCAGCTCGCCCAGCGCGTCTTCCAGCTCCGGCCGCAACAGGCGGGTGTCCACCAGCAACTCGTCGAAGAACAGCGCACCATGCTCGCGCAACGCCTCGGCCACGGCCTGGGCGCGCGACGACAGCAGGATGTCCTGCGGCTCGCCCGCGGCGACGGCCGTCCAGACGGCCATCTCCCGCCGGGGCAGCAGCACGATCGGCGTACTGCGCACCGGCCCGCCACCACCGCCGCCGCCGCTGCGCAGCCGGCTCCAGGCGATGCGGCCGGAACGGCACAGCTCGTCCAGCCAGCTGATCGAGTAATCGCCCACGCGCGCTGGCAGGATCTCCGCTTCCCACGCGCCGGCCGCGGCCTCGTAACCTTCCAGCTGTGCCAGCGTGGCGACCAGCGCATCGGGGCCGTTCAAGCGGGTGGCCGCCGACACGTGCTGCCAGTCGAACAGGAAGCGCATCAGCGCGCGCCGGCTGACCGGCTCGATCTCGCGGCGCAGGCGGCCGATGGTGTAACGGTGGATGCGTGCCAGCAGATGGCGCTCGCACCATTCGGTGTCGCCGGCGTCGGCGGTGAAGCGGCCCTGCATCACGTAGCCTTCGGACTGCAGCCGCAGCAGCGCCTGCTCGACTTCGCCGGTCTCGACGTGGAGGGATTGCGCCAATCCGTTCACGGTGACCGGGCCGAGTCCGCCGAGGCGGTGGCGCACGAGTTCCAGCAGCGCGTCCTCGCGCGTCCAGGGCTGCGCGGCGTATTCGGCGGGTGCGGCGATCGGCGGTTGCATCGATGCCGCAGGATGCAGCGCCTGCCACAGCGGAAGTTGTTCGGCAGACGTCCATGCGTCGCCGAGCCGGGTGGCGCGCTTCGCCTTCGCCAGCGCCTGCAGTCGCTCGTTCCAGTCGGGGTTGGCGGCGACTTCATCGGCGGTGACGAAACCCAGCAAGGTCAGCGCCTCGTGCATCTCGTCGGCGTCGCGCACCTGCGGCCAGGCTTCCTCGCGTACGGCGGCGATCGCCTCGGGATCGAGCCGGCCCAGATCGTCGGCGCTGTCGGCGTCGTTCCAGCGGCGCGTCTGCACGGCCTGGGTGCGGCGCTCCTCCAGCGGCGCGTCGTCGAGGAAGGCGTACGGTGCCGCGTTCAACACCTCGGCGGCGAGCGGGCTGGGTGCGGTGAGGTCGCGTGCGACGATGGCGATCTCGCCGGCCTCCAGCTGGCGCAGGATCGCCAGCAGGCCGTCCACGTCCATCGCCTCGCGCAGGCAGTCGTGCAGGGTCTGGTTGACCAGCGGGTGATCCGGCACCTCGCGCTCGCCCACGATGTTTTCCAGGCAGGCGACCTGATCGGGGAACACCGCGGCGAGCAGGTCCTCGCTCTTCATCCGCTGCAGCGGCGGCGGGGTTTTCTTGCCACCGGTGAAGCGCGGCAGCGCCAGCGCGGTCACCGCATTCCAGCGCCAGCGCGCGGGGAACAGCGGCGCGTCGAGCAGGGCCTGAATCAGCACATGCTCGGCGGTGTTCGAGTGCAGGTAATGCGCCACTTCCTCCAGCGGAAAGCTGTGGCTGGTCGACAGCGACAGCACGATCGCGTCCTCGGTCGCCGCCGCCTGCAGCTCGAAGTTGAACTGGCGGCAGAAGCGCTTGCGCAGCGCCAGCCCCCAGGCGCGGTTGATGCGGCTGCCCCACGGCGTGTGGATCACCAACTGGGTGCCGCCGGATTCGTCGAAGAAGCGCTCCAGCACCAGGGTATGCTGGCTCGGCAGCACGCCGAGCGCGGCTTTCGCGCGGGCGAGGTAGTCGACGAGTTGCTGCGCGGCGGCGTCGGGGAGGCCCAATTCCGCACGGAGCCATTCGAGCGCTCGGGTATTGCTCCCCTCTCCCGTCGGGAGAGGGGTTGGGGGAGAGGGTTCGGGCGAGCCGGAATGTTCGGCGACAACCGTACCCTCACCCCTGCCCCTCTCCCAAGGGGAGAGGGGTTCAAGCCGCGCGGAGATTTCCTCGCGCAGCCGCGACACGCCGAACGACAGTTCGTCGCTGCGCCCCGGTGCCTCGCCCAGCCAGAACGGAATGCTCGGCGGCGCGCCGTGCGCGTCCTCCACGCGCAGCCGGTCGCGCTCGACGCGCTGGATGCGGTAGCTGGCGTTGCCGAGCTGGAAGATGTCGCCGGCCATGCTCTCGACCGCGAAATCCTCGTTCACCGTGCCGACGATGATCGCCTGCGGTTCCAGCACCACCTTGTAGTCGGCGGTGTCGGGAATGGTGCCGCCGGAGGTCAGCGCGGTGAGCCGCGCGCTGCGCCGCGGGCGCAACTGGCGGTTCACCGCGTCGCGATGGATGTACGCCGCGCGCGGGCCCTGGCGGGTGGTGAAGCCTTCGGCCAGCATGCGCACAACTGCGTCGAAATCGGCTCGGGCGAGATCGCGGTACGGGTACGCCCGACGCACCAGCGCGTACAGCGCGTCCTCGTCCCACTCGGCGCAGGCGACCTCGGCGACGATCTGCTGCGCCAGCACGTCCAGCGGCTGCGGCGGCATCACCAGCGCGTCGAGTTCGCCGCGGCGCACGCAGTCGAGCAGGGCGGTGCATTCGATCAGGTCGTCGCGGGTGGCCGGGAACAGCCGCGCCTTCGGCGTGCCGTCGATGCTGTGGCCGGAGCGGCCGGCGCGCTGCAGGAACGCGGCGATCGAGCGCGGCGAGCCGAGCTGGCAGACCAGGTCGACTTCGCCGATGTCGATGCCCAGCTCCAGCGACGCGGTGGCCACCAGCACCTTCAGTTCGCCGCGCTTGAGCCGCTGCTCGGCGTCCAGCCGCAGCTCCTTGGCCAGGCTGCCGTGATGCGCGGCGACGTGCTCCTTGCCGAGCCGCTCGGACAGGTGCCGCGCGGCGCGCTCGGCCATGCGCCGCGTGTTGACGAAGACCAGGGTGGTGCGGTGCGCGTGCACCAGCTGCGCGAGGCGGTCGTAGACCAGCTCCCAGCTGTCGTTCGACATCACCGCTTCCAGCGGGACGGGCGGGACTTCGATGGCGAGGTCGCGCGGGCGGGTGTGGCCCGTGTTGATGATGGTGCACGGATCTTCCTTCTCCCCCTCGGGGAGAAGGGAGTGCTGAGCGCCGACCAGAAAGTCGGCGACTTTTTCTATGGGCTTCTGCGTCGCCGACAAGCCGATCCGCAGCAGGCGCCGCTGGCACAGCGACGCCAGCCGCTCCAGCGACAAGGCCAGATGCGAACCGCGCTTGCTGCCGGCGATGGCGTGGATCTCGTCGACGATCACCGTGCGCACGCCCGCCAGCATGGAACGGCCCGAGGCCGAGCCGAGCAACACGTACAGCGACTCCGGCGTGGTCACCAGGATGTGCGGCGGCTGCTTGCGCAGCAGGTTGCGTTCGACCTGCGGGGTGTCGCCGGTGCGCACGGCGGTGCGGATCGCCACGTCGGGCAGGCCGAGCTTTTCCAGCTCGGCGCGGATGCCTTCCAGCGGCGCTTCCAGATTGACATGGATGTCGTTCGACAATGCTTTCAGCGGCGACACGTAGAGCACCGTGGTGGCGTCGGCCAGCACGCCGCCGTGCGCCACGCCCTCGCGCACCAGTTCGTCGATGGCGGCGA
Source organism: Rhodanobacter sp. UC4437_H4 (assembly GCF_052978425.1). Classification (NCBI taxonomy): domain Bacteria; kingdom Pseudomonadati; phylum Pseudomonadota; class Gammaproteobacteria; order Lysobacterales; family Rhodanobacteraceae; genus Rhodanobacter; species Rhodanobacter sp. UC4437_H4. The sequence goes on along the minus strand of NZ_CM129673.1, from coordinate 2,268,543 downwards.
GGAAGGCGGTGAGCGTCTTGCCGGAGCCGGTCGGCGCGGCGACCAGGGTGTGCTGGCCGGCGCGGATCGACGGCCACGCCGCCGCCTGCGCCGCGGTGGGTGCGGCGAAGCTGCGGCGGAACCAGGCGGCGACCGCCGGGTGGAAGGCTTCGAGGATTCGGGAGTCCATGCGCGGCGGCACCGGTCGGGGCGGTGGCGGGGAGTGGGACACCCGATCATATATGGGGGCCGCGGCTGCCGTCGCAACCGGCGCGCAGCGGTGCGCGGTCGGCGCGGGCATGTCAGTATTCGCGCTCCATCGGCGCATCGCGTGGAGGCGCTGCAGGACGGTGATCGAACGGGAGGAAGCGGTGCAGGCGCCATCGGATTCGCGGAGCGAGGAAACCGGAGTCACCAGCTGGCAGACCATGGCCGATGGCCAGCGCCTGCTGTTGCGCGACTGGCCGCGACAGGGGGCGCGCGGGGCCGTGCTGTTCGTGCATGGCCTGGGCGAACACAGCGGCCGTTACGATCGCGTCGCCGCGTGGTTCAACCAGCGCGGCTATGCCGTGCGCGGCTACGACCAGCGTGGCCACGGGCAGTCGCCCGGGCGGCGCGGCGCGCTGCGCCATCGCGACGACCTGCTGGCGGATCTGGCGGCGGTCTATCAGGAGTACGCGCGCGCCACGCCGCACCAGCCGCTGCTGCTCGGCCACAGCATGGGCGGTCTGGTGGCCGCGCGAGCCGTGCTCGACGGCGCGCTGGCGCCGCCGGCGCTGGTGCTGTCCTCGCCGGCGCTGCGCACTCACGAATCGCCGCAGATGATCCGGCTGGCCGCGATACTCGGCCGCTGGCTGCCGAACCTGCCGCTGCGCAACGGGCTGGATGCCGGCAAGCTGTCGCACGATCCGCAGGTAGCCGCCGACTACCGCGCCGATCCGCTGCGCCACGGCTGGATCACCCCGCGGCTGGCCGATTTCATCTTCCGCGAAGGCGCCGCCTGCATCGCCGATGCCGCCGAGCTGGCCGTGCCCACCCTGCTGCTGGTGGCCGAGAGCGACGCACTGGTCGACCCCGCCGGCAGCCGTGCCTTCGCCAGGGCGGCGGCATCGAGCGGCCAACTGACCACGCGCTTCTTCGCCTCGCTGTACCACGAGCTGTTCAACGAAACCGAACCGGGCCGCGGCCAGGTGCTGATGCAACTGGGCGACTGGCTGGGTCGGCAGTTGCCTCGTTGAGAAAACGCGCGTGCCCGATCCGTGCCATCGGCCCGCCATGAATGGCGGCGATACTTCGATCCAATCTCAGGGAGAGACCACCATGTACGCACGATCGTTTGCGCGCTTTGCGCGGGTATGGCCAGTCCTGTTGTCGGGCCTGTTGCTGGTCGCCTGCGGGCGCGGCCATGACGGCCATCCGCCCACGCTGCAGGGTGCGCCGGGCACGGCCGCCTCGGCGGCGCCGGCGCCGGCCGCAACCAGCTTCGCCCTGCTTTCGGCCAGCTCCCGCAGCAGCGACTCGCGCACCGCGCTGACCCTGCGCTTCAACGCCACGCTGGCCTCGGCGCAGGCGTTCGACACGCTGATCGCGGTGACCGGCCCGAACGGCGAAGTGGTCAGCGGCAGCTGGAGCCTCGACAACGACGGCAAGACGCTGAACTTCCCGTTCGTGCAGGCGAACACGCGCTATGCGGTGCAGCTCAAGGCCGGCCTGCTCGCCGCCGACGGCCGCACCCTCGGCCACGCGGTGAAGCACGACGTGTACTCCGGCAACCTGCCGGCGGCGGTCGGCTTCGCCTCGCACGGCAGCGTGCTGCCGGCGCGCGGCACCCGCGGCCTGCCGCTGGTGTCGATGAACGTGCACGACGCCGACGTGGAGTTCTTCCGCGTGCGCGACGACGCGCTGTCCGACCTGTTCTGCGCGTACCCGCGCAACGGCCATCGCGACAGCTACGAACTCGACCACGACGTCGCCTACTACAACAGCTGCGGCGAAGGGGATGATCGGCGCAGCCGCATGCCGATCACCGAAATCGCCGACTCGGTCTACGCCAACCACTACACCCTGGGCGGCGAACCGAACGAGCGCGCCGTGACCTACCTGCCGGTGCAGAACATCAAGGAGCTGGCGCAGCCGGGCGTGTACATGGCGGTGGTCAAGGCCGGCGGCACGTTCAAGGACGGCTACGACACCGCCACCTTCTTCGTCAGCGACCTCGGCCTGCACCTGCGCGTGTACCGCGACAACGTGCTGCTGCACGTGGCCTCGCTGCGCGACGGCACGCCGGTGAATGCGGTGGACATCGAGATCCGCGACGCGGCCGGGCGCAGCAAGCTCAAGGCCACCACCGGCGCCGACGGCAACGCGCTGCTCGCGTACAAGGTCAGGGCTTCCGACGTGCTGGTGGCGCGCCACGGCAAGGACGTCTCGGTGCTGCCGTTCAACCGGCCGGCGCTGGACGTGTCCAACTTCGACATCAGCGGCCGCAGGCAGGCGCCGTTCGAGGTCTACGCCTGGTCCGGCCGCGACCTGTACCGTCCCGGCGAGACGCTGCGCGCCTCGGCGCTGCTGCGCGACGACGACGGCAAGCCGATGAAGGCGCAGTCGCTGTTCGTGCGGGTGAAGCAGCCGGACGGCCGTACCCTGGTGGAAAAGCGGCTGGAGCCGCAGCAGCTCAACTACTTCGAGCTGAGCCAGGCGATCCCGGCCGACGCGCCGACCGGGTTGTGGCAACTGGAGTTCCGCCTCGATCCTTCAGCCAAGGAGACCGTGCAGGCGTTCCCGTTCCACGTCGAGGAGTTCCTGCCCGAGCGGCTCAAGGTGGATTTGTCCAGCCCGCAGCAGCGGCTGGCGCCGGGCGAGCCGCTGAAGCTGAAGGTCGCCTCCAGCTACCTGTACGGCGCGCCGGCCGACGGCAACCGCTTCACCGCGAAACTGCTGGTGGCGCCGGAAGTGCATCCGCTGGAGAAGATGAAGGACACCTTCTTCGGCAACCCGCTGGTCGAGCTGCCGAAGAGCGCCGACGACGTGGTCGACGCGAAGCTCGACGCGCAAGGCGTGCTGGAGCAGGACGTGGCGCTGCCCGACGACGTGAAACCGGTCGCGCCGCTGGCGGTGACCCTGTCCGGCAGCGTGTACGAGAGCGGCGGCCGCGCGGTGACGCGGCTGCTCAAGCGCACCTATTGGCCGGCCGACGCGCTGGTCGGCGTGCGCCCGCTGTTCGATCCGAAGCAGGGCGCGGAGAGCGAAAGCCCGGTCGGTTTCGAGATCGTGCGCGCGAACGCGGACGGCGCGCTGGTCGCAGGCAGCCACCTGAAAGTGCGCCTGCAGCGCGAGCTGCGCGATTTCTACTGGCTGTACGAGCGCGATGGCGGCTGGCAGTCGAATGCGAACCAGCGCCTGCAGCTGATCGAGGAGAAGGACGTCGACGTGGCCGCCGGCAAGTCGGCCCAGGTGGAATTCCCGGTGCAGTGGGGCAGCTACCGCGTCGAGGTGTACGACCCGGCCACTAAACTCACCACGGTGTTCCCGTTCTTCGCCGGCTACAGCTGGGACGACGAGAACCTGGGCAAGGAAGCGCGCCCGGACAAGGTCAAGCTGCAGCTGGACAAGGCGCGCTACCGCGCCGGCGACAGCATGAAGGTCACGGTGACGCCGCCGCAGCCCGGCCCCGGCGTGCTGCTGGTGGAATCGGACCACCTGCTCTACACGAAGAACATCGACGCGAAAGCCGGTGCCACCTTCGAGATCCCGGTGACCAAGGAGTGGGAACGCCACGACGTCTACGTGACCGCCCTGGTGTTCCGCGGCGGCGAAGCGGCCGAACACACCACGCCGGCGCGCGCGATGGGCGTGGAATACGTGGCGATGGACCGCAACGACCGGCGCATTCCGCTGAAGCTCGATGCGCCCGCGCTGATGCGCCCGGGCAATCCGCTCGAGGTCGGCGTGCAGGCCACCGGTCTGGCCGGGCAGAAGGCCTTCGTCACGCTGTCGGCGGTCGACCAGGGCGTGCTCAACATCACCGACTACCCGGTGCCCGACGCGTGGGCGTGGCTGTTCGCCAAGCGTGCCCTGAGCGTGGATGCGTACGACCTGTACAGCCGCATCATCGAGGCGATGGACGGCGCCGAGGCGAAGCTGCGCTACGGCGGCGACATGAGCGGTGCGGCGTTGCCGAAGGCCACCCGGCTCAACCCGAAGGTACAGATCGTCGACCTGTTCGCCGGCCCGGTGGCGTTCGACGCGCAGGGCAGGGCCACGCTGCACGTCGACGTGCCCGACTTCAACGGCAGCCTGCGCCTGGCCGCGCTGGCGTACACCGACAGCCGCTACGGCAACGCCGACGGCGCGGTCACCGTGCGTGCGCCGCTGGTGGTCGAGCCGAGCACGCCGCGGGTGATGGCGGCCGGCGACCAGGCGATGATCAGCCTCGATCTGAAGAACCTGTCTGGCAAGGACGGCACCGCGAAAGTGAGCGTCAAGGGCGGCGGCCCGATCACGGTGGACAAGGCCACCCAGAGCGCGGCGTTGAAGGATGGCGCCGGCACCACCCTGCACATGCCGGTCACCGCCGGCGCGGGCGCCGCGGTGGCGACGGTGGACATCCACGCCGAGCTCAACGATTACAGCGTGGACCGCCACTTCGAATTTGCGGTGCGCCCGGCCTGGCCGGAAACGGTAAGCACCACGCCCATGGCGCTGGAGGCCGGCAAGCCCGAGCACCTCGGCGCCGCCGCGATCGCCGGCCTGTTGCCGGCCACGGTGAACGCGCGGATCACCCTGAGCACCTTGCCGCCGCTGCCGTATGCGGCCGCGCTGCGCGACATGCTGCGCTACCCGTACGGCTGCATCGAGCAGACCACCAGCAAGGGCTACGCCGCCTTGATTCTGGACGGCCAGACGGCCAAGGCATTGGGCGCGCAAGTGATGAGCGACGCCGTGCGCAAGGCCGCGGTGGACGGCGCACTGTCGCGGATCGCCTCGTTCCAGGCCAGCAACGGCCACTTCAGCTTCTGGGGCGGCAGCAGTCCGATCGTCACCTTCACCACGCCGTACGTGGTCGACTTCATGCTGGACGCGCGCGACGCCGGCTTCGCGGTACCGCAGGACGTGCTGCAGAAAGCGCTGCAGCGGCTCAACGACGACCTGCTCGCCGGCGGCCACCCGTACTACGAGTACGAGCAGCACGACCATCTGCGCATCGCCGACGAGGCGTACTCCGGCTTCGTGCTGGCCCGCGTCAACCGTGCGCCGCTGGGCACGCTGCGCGCGATCTTCGACAACGAACGGCAGAAGCTGATCGCGCCGCTGCCGCTGGTGCACCTGGGCATCGCGCTGAAGCTGATGGGAGACACCGAGCGCGCGCAGAAGGCCGTGGACGAGGCGTTCGCGTGGAGCAAGGAGCGCCCGTGGTACGTCGGCGATTACGGCTCTGACCTGCGCGACCTGGCGCTGATGGTCGCGCTCACCCACACCTACGGCATGAGCAAGCCCGCCTACGACGCCAAGCTGGTCGACTGGGCGCGCAACGCCACCGCGAACGTGCGGGTGCGCCAGCAGCAGGACAAGGATTACCGCTGGTCGTGGTCGTACCTGAGCACGCAGGAGCAGGCGGCGATCGCCCGCGTGGCAGCGGCGTTCGATGCGAAAAGCAACGCCCCGCTGGCCGCCACGCTTACGGTGAACGGCAAGACCGAACAGGCACCGGACCAGCGCGTGTGGAGCCGCGCGCTCAGCGTGGCCGAGCTCAGCGCCGGCGTCAGCGTGCAGCCGACCAGCGACGCGGCGATCTTCGCCACGCTCGACGTGGCCGGCATCCCGCAGCAGGCACCGCCGGCCGACGCCAGCCAGATCGACGTGCGGCGCAGCTACTTCACCACCGACGGCAAGCCGTGGAGCGGCAGCCAGTTGAAGGAAGGCGACACGCTGATCGTCGAACTGAGCATCGAGGCGCGCATGAACGTCCCCGACGCCCTGGTCACCGATCTGCTGCCGGGCGGCCTGGAGGTGGAGAACCTCAACCTCGGCGGCGCGCAGTCGTGGTCCGGCGTGGTGATCGACGGCATCGAACTGGACCAGCACGCCGCCGCCGCGCAGATCGTGCACGAGGAGTACCGCGACGACCGTTACGCCGCCGCCCTCAACCTCAGTCGTGGCGACAAGGCCCGCGTGTTCTACCTGGTGCGCGCGGTGACGCCGGGCACGTACACCGTGCCGCCGCCGCTGGTCGAGGACATGTACCGCCCGGCGATTCGCGGCATCGGCAAGGTCGAACCGGCGAAGATCACCGTGGTCGAACCGTAGGAGCTCGCCCCGGGGGGTGATGCTCCCGGGTGGCTCTTGGAACAGAAAGGCTGGTTGGAGTCGCGGCATGCCCTTCGACTTCGGCCTGCGGCCTACGCTCAGGGCGAACGGTGTGGAAGACCGTTCACCCTGAGCGTAGCTCGCGTCAGCGAGCGAAGTCGAAGGGCCCCACCATGACCAACGCCAACCCGTTCCGCCGAAGATCCCGCCTCAAGCACGGGCTACGTGTCTTCGCGATTGTCTTCATCGGCGCCGTGCTCGTCGCGTTCGCCCTCGACCGCCTGTTCCCGCTGCATTTGCCCGCGCCCGACACCGGCAGCACGGTGGTGCTGGCACGCGACGGCACGCCGCTGCGCGCGTTTGCCGACAGCGACGGCGTGTGGCGTTACCCGACCACGGCGAAGCAGGTCTCGCCGCTGTACCTGAAAGCGCTGCTGACCTACGAGGACCGCTGGTTCTACCGCCATCCCGGCGTCAATCCCTACGCCTTGCTGCGCGGTCTCGCCGGCGGCCTGCGCCATGGCCGCATCGTCTCGGGCGGTTCGACGCTGACCATGCAGGTGGCGCGGATCATCGAACCGATCCCGCACAGCTTCCGCGGCAAGCTGGTGCAGATCTTCCGCGCGCTGCAGCTGGAAGTGCACCTGAGCAAGCCGCAGATCCTCGACCTGTACCTCAACCACGCGCCGTTCGGCGGTCCGATCGAAGGTGTCGAGGCGGCCTCGTGGGCGTACCTGGGCAAGCCGGCCAGCCGGCTGTCGCACGCCGAGGCGGCGCTGCTGGCGGTACTGCCGCAATCGCCGAGCCGGCTGCGGCCGGATCGCCATCCCGAGGCGGCGCGCGCCGCGCGCGACAAGGTGCTGCGCCGCATGCGCGACCTCGGCGTGTGGAGCGCGGATGAGGTGCGCGACGCAGCGATCGAACCGGTGGTGGCGCGTTCGCTGCGCGCGCCGTTGTCCGCGGCCTTGCTGGCCGAACGCCTGCACCGCGCACAGCCGCAGGCGCGGCGAATCCGCAGCACCATCGACGCCAACCTGCAGCGCGCCGCCGAAGACCGCGTGAGCACGTATTTGTCGCGGTTGCCGGCACACACGTCGGCGGCGCTGCTGGTGGTCGACAACGCGACGCTGGAGGCGCGCATCTACGTCGGCACCAGCGACTTCGCCGATCCGCAGCGGCACGGCTACATCGACATGGTGAACGCGCCGCGCTCGCCCGGCTCGACGCTGAAGCCGTTCCTGTACGGCCTGGCGCTGGACGACGGCCTGATCCACTCGCAGAGCCTGCTGGTCGACGCGCCGCAGGACTTCGGCGGCTACAAGCCGGGCAATTTCGACGAGGCGTTCTCCGGCCCGGTCAGCGCCGCCGAGGCGCTGCAGCGCTCGCTCAACGTGCCGGCGGTGGATGTGCTGGATCGGGTCGGGCCGAACCGCTTCGTGGCGCGACTGGCCAACGGCGGCGTCGACCTCGGCCTGCCGGCCGGTGCGCAGCCGAACCTGTCGATCATCCTCGGCGGCGCGTCCACGCGACTGGAAAACCTGGTCGGCGCGTACACCGCGTTCGCCAACGGCGGCCTCGCCGGCACGCCGCGCTACACCATGGAACAACCGGCGCGCCCGCGCCGGCTGCTGTCGCCCGGCGCGGCGTGGATCATCCGCGACATCCTCGCCAGCAACCCGGCCGACGTCGAGGGCGGCCCGCTCGCCGGCGCGATCAACCGGCACGCCACGGTGGCGTGGAAGACCGGCACCAGCTACGGCTACCGCGACGCCTGGTCGATCGGCGTCACCGACCGCTGGACCGTCGGCGTGTGGATCGGCCGCCCGGACGGCACGCCGTCGCCCGGCCAGTACGGCGCGGTGACCGCGTTGCCGCTGCTGTTCCAGATCGTCGACATGCTGCCCTCGCGCGGCGGCCACGCGCGTGCGCAGCCGGCCAGCGTCAGCCGGCGCGACATCTGCTGGCCGCTCGGCGGCGCGGCGGAGAACACCCCGCCCGACCTGTGCCGCCAGCGCCGCAGCGCCTGGGTGCTCGACGCCGCCTTGCCGCCCACCTTCGCCGAACGCGATCTCGGCGCGTGGTCCGCCGGCCTGCTCCGCTTGCGCGTCAATGCGAAAGGCCAGCGCCTCAGCGGCGCCTGCCACGCCGCGCACGAACGCACGATCCAGCTCGCGCGCTGGCCCGCGCTGGCCACGCCGTGGCTCCGCGTCGACGACCGCGCCGCCGCGGCGCTGCCGCCGCTCGCCCCCGGCTGCGCACCCGATTCGCTGGACCGCGCCACGCCGATCCGCATCGCCGGCTTGGCCAGCGGCGTCACCCTGCGCCGCGCGCCGAACAGCGACCAGCCGCTGCGCGTGACCCTGCGCGCCCTCGGTGCCGAGGGCGAAGTGCAATGGCTGCTTGACGGCCGCCTGCAAGGCAGCAGCGTGGGCGCCGCCGTACAATCCCTCGTGCTGCACCGGCCCGGCCCGCACACCGTCACCGCGCTGACCCGGGACGGCGCCTTCAGCGCCGTGCGCTTCCGTGTGGCGGACTGAAATCGCGCCGGCGTGAACCTCGCGCCGCCGGCGTGGTCAACGAGCCGCACGACCGGGCGAATTGCGCGCCAGAATGGCAACCGGGCGTCGTGTTGCCGCGTTCTCCCCGTACCGGAGTCTCCATGCGCATCCTGCTGGTGGAAGACGATCCCTCCATCGCCGAGGGCATCCGCGCCTCGCTGCGCCAGGGCGGCCACGCCGTCGACCACGTGGCGGACGGCAGCCAGGCGGACGCCGCGCTGCGCGATCACGGCTACGACCTGCTGGTGCTGGATCTGGGCCTGCCGGGGCTGGATGGCAGCGAGGTGCTGCAGCGCCTGCGCCGCCGCGGCAAGGGCCTGCCGGTGCTGGTGGTGACCGCGCGCGACGGCCTGGCCGAACGCATCCGCGTGCTCGACCTCGGCGCCGACGACTACCTGGTCAAGCCGTTCGCGCTGAGCGAGTTCGAGGCGCGCGTGCGCGCCTTGCTGCGCCGGGCCAGCAGCCAGGGCAAGCCGGAACTGCAACTGGGCCGGTTGCGGCTGGACCTGCCCGGCCACCGCGCCTGGGTAGATCGCCGGCCGCTGGAGCTGACCGCGCGCGAGTTCGGCCTGCTCGAAGCGCTGGCGCTGCGCGCCGATCGCGTCACCAGTCGCGCGCAACTGATCGAGGCGCTGTGCGACTGGGACCAGGAACTGACCGACAACGGGCTGGACATCGCCATCCATCGCCTGCGCCGCAAGCTGGACGGCAGCGGCACCGGCGTGCGCACCATCCGCGGCCTGGGCTATCTGCTGGAGGAGCTGGCCGACGCCGGCGGCGCCGCATGAAACGCCCCGCGCCCGCGCGCCCCAGCCTGCGTCGGCGACTGCTGGTGTTCCTGCTGATCCCGATGGCGACGCTGCTGCTGCTTGATGCGCTGCTGAGCTACGGCGTGGCGCTGGGCTACGCCAACCGGGTGCACGACCGCGACCTCGCCGACGATGCGCGCACCCTCGCCAAGCTGCTGCAAAGCAACCCGCTGGGCGGCCGGCTCTCGCGGCAGGCGCGCTTCCTGCTCGAATACGATCCGGACGGGCGCAGCTACTTCAGCGTGCGCAGTTCCAGCCAGGGCCTGCTCGCCGGCGACGACCGGCTGGCCGCGCCACCGACGCCGCCCGCCGAAGGCGTGCCCGCGCTGTACGACACCCGCCTGGACGGCCACGCGCTGCGTGCGGCCACCGTGCGCGAAGACATGCCGGGCGATGCCGCCGGCCAGCTCACCGTGACCGTGGCCGAGACGCTGCACGATCGTCGCGAACAGGCCCGCGAGATCCTGTTGCTGGCGGTGGTGATGCAGACCCTGCTGATCGCCTGCGTGCTGTCGCTGGTCTGGTTCGGCGTGCGTCGCGGCCTGCGCGTGCTCGATCCGCTGACCGCGCGGCTGGCCGCCCGTTCCAGCGAGCTCACCCCGATCGACGGCCCGGACGTGCCGCAGGAGATCCAGCCGCTCACGCGCACCATCGACGCGCTGTTCGGCCGCCTGCGCGACATGCTGGCGCTGCACGACCGCTTCATCGCCGATGCCGCGCACCAGCTGCGCACGCCGCTGGCCGGCCTGAGCCTGCACGCCGACCGCGCGCTGGCCGATCCCAGCCCGGCGAACCAGGCCGACGCGCTCGCCCATATCCAGCGGTTGACCCGGCGCGCCGCGCGCACCGCCTCGCAACTGCTGGCGCTGACCCGTGCGCAGGCGGCGCCGCCGGAGGGTGGCGAGCAGCGCCTGATCGACCTGGCCCGGCGGGTGCCCGAGATGGTCGCCCAGCGCGTGCACGAGGCGATCCGCGCGGGCATCGACCTCGGCTACGAGGGTGGCACGGCGCCGTTGTGGGTGCTCGGCGAACCCGCCGGCGTGCAGGATCTGCTCGACAACCTGATCGACAACGCGGTGCGTTACGCCGGCCATGGCAGCGAGATCACCGTGCGACTGCGCGCGCGCGACGACGGCGGCGCCAGCCTGCTGGTCGAGGACAACGGCCCGGGCGTGCCGCCGGACCTGCTGCCGCGGCTGAGCGAACGCTTCTTTCGCGTCGGCGCCAGCGCCGAGCCCGGCAGCGGGCTGGGCCTGGCCATCGTGCAGCACATCGCCGGCCGCCATGGTGCCGAGCTGCTCTTCCGCAACATCGAGCCGCACGGCCTGCAGGTGGCCGTGCACTTTCCGCCGCCGCCCGCCGCGGTGGGCGCGCCGCCATGAACACCGCCGTGGCCGGCGCCGCGGGCGATAAGGCCGGCGAAAGATTCGCACACCACAATGGGGCTCCGACTTCTGCCCCGGCGCCCGCGCACGTCCTGCGCGGCCCGCCGCCATGGAACATGCCCGCCGAGTTCGCCCGCCTGAACCCCGCTGCATCCGGCCCGTGCAGGCGCCTCCGCCCGCTGCTGTGCGCGCTGCTGCTGTGCGCATTGGCCGGCTGCGCCGAGCCGCTGCCGAAGCTGGCACCGCCGCAGTCCGCCCAGTGGCGGCATGCGACCGCCTCGGCGCCGGCGGCGGCGACCGACCCCGCGCTCTGGTGGCATGCGTTCCACGATCCTGCGCTCGATGCGCTGGTCGAGCGCGCGCTGGCCGACAACCTCGACGTGGCGCAGGCGGTCGAGCGCCTGCGCGCGGTGCGCATCCTGCGCCGGCACGCGACCGATCGCTACCGGCCCGGCCTTTCCGCACGCACCGGCGAGGCGGTCGACCCGGACGCCAGCGCCTCGTTCTTCGTTGCCGGCTTCGATGCCAGCTGGGAACTGGGCCTGTTCGGCCGCGCCGAGGGCAGCCGCCGCGTGGCGCAGGGCGAGCTGGACGCCGGTGTCGCCGACCTGCGCGCGGCGCGGGTCAGCCTGGTCGCCGAGGTGGTGCGCGAATGGATCGGCCTGCGCACCGCGCAGCGACAGGAGCAATTGCTGCAGCAGGTGGCTGCCGAGCGCGCGCGCGCCTGGCAGTTGCTGCAGACACGCCAGCGCCTGCAACTGGCCGCGCCCGCCGCGGTGGATCAGGCCGCGGCCGCCAGCGCGCAGGCCGAGGCCGCGCTGGCGGCGCCGCGCCAGGCGATCGATGCCGGCGCCCAGCGGCTGGCCGTGCTGCTCGGTCGCGAGCAACCCGATCCGGCCTGGCTGCAGCGCGCGCCGCCGCCCGAACTCGGCGCATGGCGGCTCGGCGCCACCCCGGCCGACCTGCTGCGCACGCGCCCGGAGATCGCCCGCGCCGAGGCCGACGTGCTGCGCGCCGCCGGCGAACTGGCGCTGGCCCACGCCGACATGTTCCCCAGCATCGGCATCGGCGGCTCGCTGGTGTGGGCCACCGACATCAACAACAACCACCGCTTCTCCACCACTCCCAACGCGATCGCCTCGCTCGGCCCGATCATCAGCATCCCGCTGTTCGACTGGGGCATGCGGGTGGCGGCGCACCACGCCAGCGCGCACCAGCTCAAGGCCAGCGTGCTGGCCTATCGGCAGGCGGTGCTGCAGGGCGTGGCCGAGGTGGAGACGGCGCTCGGCAGCCTGCAGCAGGAGGGCGAGCGCGAGCGCCACGACCAGGCCGCGTGGCAGGCGTTGCAACACGCCGACCAGGTGCTGCGCCAGCGCGTGGCGCTGCGGCTGGACAGCCCGCTGCAGCAGATCGACGGCCGCATCGCCGCGACCCAGGCGGCGCTGGAACTGGACGACGCGCGGGCCGCCCGCGCTCTGGCCTACGTGGCCTTGTTCAAGGCGCTCGGCGGTGCGCCGCCTCCGGCGGCAACGACGGCGCCGATCGCCGCGGCCACTGCCACGGCACCGCGCTGATGGTTGCCCTCGCGCGCAAGACGCTGGTCTACGAATGGCGCCGGTTCCTGCCGGCGATGCTGGCGGTCGGCTTCGCCGGCCTGCTGCAACTGCTGCAGATCGCGCTGGTGCTGGGCATCTTCGGCAGCACCAGTGTGTACGTCACCGGGTCGGCGGCCGAGGTCTGGGTGGGCTACCCCGGCACGCAGAGCGTCGGGCTCGGCCGCGCGATCGACGCGGACGTGGCCTCGCACCTGCAGATGGACCCGCAGGTGCAGCGGGTCGAGCCGTATCTGTGGGTCGACGGCGACTGGCGCGGGCCGCGCGAGACCGGCGGCGTCTCGGTGTTCGTCTCCGGCATCGACCCGGCGGCCGACGGCCTGATGTTCGCGAAGGTGCTGCCGCCCGCATTGCGCGCACGGCTGGCCGAACCCGATGCCATCGTCATCGACCGCTCCGCGCTGGACCAGCTCGGCGTGGACGTCGGCCAGAGCGCCACCATCAACGGCCATCGGGTGCGCGTGGTGGGCATCGGCAGCGGGCTGCGCGCGCTGGGCGGGGTCAACGTGCTGTGTTCGCTGGAAACCGCGCGCGAGCTCGACAACGATCCCACCGACACCGGCCCGACCTACCTGGTGGCGAAGCTGCGCGATCCGGCGCAGGCCGAGGCGGTGGCCGCGCGCCTGCGCGGCGCCACCGCGTTCGGCCCGTACACCGCCTGGAGCGCACGCGATTTCGCCAAGCGCTCGGTGCGCTACTGGCTGTTCGACACCGGCGCCGGCGCCGGCGTGCTGTTCCTGGCCGGCATCGTGTTCCTGGTCGGCACCGTGATCACCAGCCAGACCCTGATCGCCGCGGTCAACGGCTCGGTGCGCGAGTACGCCACGCTCAACGCGCTCGGCGTGGGCGTCGGCGCGCTGCGCAAGGTGGTGCTGGAGCAGGCGTTCTGGGTCGGCGCGCTGGGCCTGCTCGGCGCCAGCGTGCTGGGCATCGTGCTGATGCTGCTGGCGCGCAGCCAGGACGTGCCGGTGGTGCTCAACGTGGCGGCGGCGCTGGGCTGCATCGTGCTGGTGATGGGGCTGGCCGCCGTGTCCGGGCTGGCCGCGATGCGCAGCCTGCGCCGCGCCGATCCGGCCAACCTGCTGCGATGAGCGCGATGCCCGCCACCACCGAAACCGCGCGCGTGCCGTCGCTGCAGGCCGACAACGTCAGCAAGGCGTTCGTCTCCGGCAACCAGCGCACGCAGGTGCTGGACGGCCTGTCGCTGAGCATCCACGCCGGCGAACTCACGTTGATCTCCGGCCCGTCCGGCTGCGGCAAGAGCACCTTGCTGGCGGTGCTCAGCGGCCTGCAGAAGGTGGACGGCGGCCGCGTGCGCGCGCTCGGCAGCGAGCTGGGCCAGCTCGACCTGCGCGCGCTGGAGCGTTTCCGCCTGCAGCACACCGGCTTCGTGTTCCAGGGCTTCAACCTGTTCCCCGCGTTGAATGCGTTCGAGCAGGTCGAGCTGCCGCTGAACCACATGGGCCTGTCGCGCGACGAGGCGCGCCGGCGCGCGCGGCAATCGCTGGAGGAGGTCGGGCTGGCGCATCGCATGCGGCTGCGTCCGTCCGAACTGTCCGGCGGCGAGAAGCAGCGCGTGGCGATCGCCCGCGCATTGGCCAAGCAGCCCGAGCTGCTGTTCGCCGACGAGCCGACCAGCGCGCTGGATGCCGCCAACGGCCAGGTCATCATCGACATCCTGCATCGCATCGCGCACACCCACGGCACCACCGTGCTGTGCGTCAGCCACGACCCGCGGCTGGTCGTCCACGCCGACCGCGTGCTGGCGATGGAGGACGGCCGCATCCTCAGCGACCGGCGCCCCGCGGCACCGGCCATCGATCCCCAGGAACCCGCCCCATGACCTCGCTCGCACCGCATTCCCCGCACCGCCGCGCGCTCCGGTTTGGCATCCTCGCGCTGGGCGTCGCCGGGCTGCTCGGCGGCTGTTCGCAGCCGGGCGACGCACCGGTCGGCGCCGCCGCACCGGTCGCCCGTTACGCCGCGGTGGCGCGTGGCCGGATCGACATCGAGGGTGGCCTGCTGGAACTGTCGATGCCGCGCGAAGGCGTGCTCGCCACGGTGGCGGCGCACGAGGGCGACCGCGTGAAGCGGGGCCAGTTGCTGGCCGCACTGGATACGCACCCGGCGCAGCTGGCGGTGGACGCCGCACAGGCGCAACTGGAGCAGGCGCAGGCACAGCTCAAGCTGCTCGGCGTCAAGCAGCAGGCGGCGCGGCAGCGCGCGCAGCGCCTGGCCGCCGCCGCGGCTGCCGGCGCCGGCGACGGCCAGAGCGCCGACGATGCGCGCGAGGCGGCGGCCCAGCTCGACGCCGAGCAACTGGCCGCGCGCGCCGCGCAGGACATGGCCACGCA
Organism: Rhodanobacter sp. UC4437_H4; assembly: GCF_052978425.1. NCBI lineage: Bacteria > Pseudomonadati > Pseudomonadota > Gammaproteobacteria > Lysobacterales > Rhodanobacteraceae > Rhodanobacter > Rhodanobacter sp. UC4437_H4. The sequence goes on along the minus strand of NZ_CM129673.1, from coordinate 2,253,539 downwards.
GAAGCTGCAGGAGGCCCGCTATGAGTTGCAGCAGCGCAGCCTGCACGCCCCGTTCGACGCCCAGGTGGTGCACGTGGCGGCGCAGCCCGGGGCGAGCGTGTCGCCGGGCTCCGGCGCGCTGTTCACCCTGCTGCCGGACAAGCCGCGCATCGTGCGCGCCGAGCTCAACGACAGCTTCGTCGGCGCGGTCCACCCCGGCATGCCGGCCGAGGTCAGCGCCGACAGCGACCGCGACGGAAGCCACTGGGCCGCGCACGTGCTGCGCATCGGCCAGGTGTACGGCCCGGCCACGCTGGAGAACGACCCGCAGGTGCGCGCCAACGCACGCACCGTGGAGTGCGTGCTGACCTTCGACCAGCCCTCGTCGCTGCGCATCGGCCAGCGCGTGGTGGTGCGTTTCGACAAGCCCGCCGGTGCGGCGAAAGACTGAGGAAACCGCGCCCGGCGATCATGCTGGCGGCAAACCGCCACGATTCCGTCCCGCCAGGCCTGCGCGTGATCCAGCAAACCGACTTCTTCCTCGAGGGTGGCCGCCGCGGCGTGCTGCTGATCCACGGCCTCACCGGCACGCCGATGGAAATGAAGCTGCTCGGCAAGGGCCTGAACCGCGCCGGCTTCACCGTGCACGGCATGCAGCTGGCCGGGCATTGCGGCAGCGCCGACGACCTGCTCGCCACCGGCTGGCACGACTGGTACGCCAGCGTGCAGCAGGCCGCCGACGATCTGCTCGGCAAGGTCGATCAGCTGTTCGTCGGCGGCCTGTCGATGGGCGCGCTGCTGGCGTTGAAACTGGCCGCCGATCGTCCGGGGCAGGTCGCCGGCGTGGGCGTGTACGGCGCCACCTTCCGCTACGACGGCTGGAGCATTCCGCCGCTGGCGCGGCTGTCGTTCATGCTGCCGCTGCTGAAGAAACTGGGCATCGGCCGCGGCCGCAGTTTCATGGAGCAGCCGCCCTACGGCATCCGCGACGAGCGCCTGCGCGCCCAGGTCAGCGCGGCGATGCTCGGCGGCGACAGCGCCGCCGCCGGGCTGCCCGGCAACCCGTGGTACTCGCTGGCCGAGATGTACGGCCTGGCCGCCAGCGTGCGCCGCCAGCTGCCGCAGGTGACCGCGCCGTGCCTGGTCGCCCACGCCAGCGACGACGACGTCGCCAGCCCGAAGAACGCCGAGCTGGTGGTGCGTGCGGTCAGCGCGCCGACCGAGCTGCTGCTGCTCGACGACAGCTACCACATGATCACCATCGACAAGCAGCGGCGCACCCTGATCGAGCGTTCGGCGGCGTTCTTCGACGGCATCGCCGCATCGCGCGCGGCGGCCTGACCATGCCGGCGGCGGGCGCCATCTCCCCCCTCGTTGCCAGTCTCTGGCTGCTCAACATCGTGCTCGACACCGGCGGCCAGCTGGCGTTCAAGGCGGCGGCGGGCGACCCGACGGCCGGCGATGGCCTGGCGCGCTGGAAGTACATGGCGTCGCGGCCGTGGCTGTGGCTCGGCATCGGCAGCTACGTGGCCGAGTTCCTGGTGTGGATCGCCTTCCTCTCGCTGATCCCGCTGTCCGAGGGCGTGCTGCTCGGCTCGATCAACATCGTGGCGATCATGCTGGCCGGGCGCTTCCTGTTCGGCGAGAGACTCACCCGGCTGCGCGTGGCCGGCATCGCGCTGGTCACGCTGGGCGTGGCGATCGTGGGGCTGGGCGCATGAAGCGCTTCTACCTGTTCGGCTTCCTGCTGCTGATGGGCTTCGACACGCTGGCGCAGATCAGCTTCAAGTATGCCGGCACCCAGGCGCTGCCGGTGGAGGCGAGCCCGGCGTGGCTGCTGCGCGTGTTCGGCCAGCCGTGGGTGTACGGCGCGGTGGTCGGCTACGTCGGTGCGTTCTTCACCTGGATGGCGCTGCTGAAACACGCGCCGATCGGCCCGGCCTTCGCCGCCTCGCACCTGGAGGTGGTGTCGGTGATGCTGCTGTCGGTGTGGCTGTTCGACGAACACCTCACCGCCGCCCGCGTGCTTGGCGCGATCGCGATCATCGCCGGCATCGCCTGCCTCGGGCTGGCCGAGAGCCGCGAGCACGCGCCGGAAGCGGCCGTCATCTGAACGCAGGCCACGCGCTGCCCATGCTGCCCCGCCGCCGCCACGAATTGCCGCCCACCGCCGGCCTGCCGCTGCAGCTGGCCGACCTGCGTCCCGGTGCGCCGACGCTGGCCGCCGACGTCGCCGCGCTGCTGGGCTTGCCGCCGCTGGCACTGACCTGCTCCGGCACCGCCGCACTTCTGCTTGCGCTGGCCACGCTGCGGGAACTGCAGCCGCAACGCCGTCGCGTGGTGGTGCCGGCCTTCACCTGTCCGCTGGTGGCGATCGCCGTGCGGCAGGCGGGACTGGAACTGCAATTGTGCGATCTCGCGCCCGACCACCATGACCTGGACCCAGCCGCGCTGCGTGCCGGCTGCGACGAACGCACGCTGGCGATCGTGCCGACTCACCTGGGCGGCCGTGTCGCCGACGTCGACGCTGCGCTGGTCGTCGCGCGCCAGGTCGGCGCCTACGTCATCGAGGACGCCGCGCAGGCGCTGGGCGCCCGCCGCGACGGCGTCAGCGTGGGGCTGGCCGGTGACGTGGGCTTCTTCAGCCTGGCTGCCGGCAAGGGTCTGTCGATCTACGAAGGCGGCCTGCTCACCGCGCGCGATCCCGCGCTGCGCGAGCGGCTGGCCGATGCGGCGGCGCGCGTGCCGCGGCAGTCCGGCTGGGAATGGCGCCGGTGTTTCGAACTGCTCGGCTACGCCGTGCTGTACCGGCCGTGGGGGTTGCGGCTGGCCTATGGCAATCCCTTGCGCCGCGCGCTGCGCCGCGGTGACGAGATTGCCGCGGTGGGCGACGATTTCCCGCCGACGATCCCGCTGCATCGCGTCGGCCGCTGGCGGCAGGCGGTGGGCGCGCATGCCGCTGCGCGCCTGCCGGCGTTCCTGGCGCACACCGCCGCGCAGGCGCAACGCCGGCTGTCGCGACTGCGCGACATCCCCGGCGTGCAGGTGCTGGATGACCCGCCGCACGCCCGCGGCACCTGGCCGTTCTTCGTGCTGCTGCTGCCCGACCAGCGCCGCCGCGACGCCGCGCTGGCGCAACTGTGGCAAAGCGGCCTCGGCGTCAGCCGCCTGTTCATCCACGCCCTGCCCGACTACCCCTACCTCGCCGGCGTGGTTCCCGCCGCGGATGTGCCGCACGCGCGCGACTTCGCCGCACGCAGCCTCACGGTCGGCAACAGCCCGTGGATGGACGCGGCGGACTTCGAGGCAGTCTGCGGCGTGCTGGAGGCGGTGCTGCGCTGAGACGCTGACGATGGCGCTCCCGTCGTCACTCCCGCTTTCACGGGAATGACGCCATCGGCAGATTCGCAATCGCCGCCAGCAACTGCACGTTCAGCGCATGCTGCTGCGCCTGCCAGCCGGCGAGCTGCGCGGGGTCGACCGCCGGCTGCGCGTCCATCGCGGAGAGCTTGCGCTTCCACCAGCTGCGATAGTGGTAGTGCGAGATCTCGCCGTTGATGTCGCTGCCGACCAGGCCGCGACGCAGGCTGCCGACCAGCGCCAGCGCGTGGTCGAGTTGCAGCCGGCCCTGGTCCCAGTTCGTGCGCGCCACCTCGGGCGCGAACACGTCCTTGTCGATCGACAGGTAACTCGGCAGCGTCTGTGTACGCTGGCTTTCGACGAAGGCATCGAGCATGGCCTCCGCCGTGTCGAAGCCATGGAACGCCGGCGCCAGGCCGAGTCGCCGCGACCAGCCGGTATCCACGCCGATGCTCCAGTAGCTCAGCCTGCCGCGCCGCAATGGCGTCAGGTAGTTCTCCCACGCATGCCCGGCGCCGATGTCGGCGGAGGTGATGCCGAGCACGTGCACGTGGCTCACCTGCGGCAGCAGCGCCACGCGGCGCACCCACGAACCGCAATGGACGCCGAACGGGAAGCGCATGTTGTCCGGGTGGTTGTCCAGCACCACCACCTGGAACGGCGCGTTGCCGCGCAGGCGCGCGATCAGCGGCCAGCTCAGGTGGTGGAAGTCGCCGCTGCCGGTGAACACGGTGCCGTGGCTCGTCGGCAGCAGCTCGTCGAGCACGCGCGCGAAGCGCCGCATCGTCGCCAGCGAACAGCCGAAGCGGATCGCCTCCTGCCAGCGTTCCAGCGGCAGCACCAGCCGGTCGCGCAGGGGGCCGACGGAGTGGTCGATGTCCAGCACGATCGGCTGGTTCGAAAGCTCACTCATCGGCGCTCGCCTCCCGCCACTGGCGGTCGCTTTCGAAATGACCGCCGAGGCGACGCAGCAAGGCGCGCAGCAGCGGGTTGCGCGCGTACACCGCGTGGCGGGTGAAGCTCATCCGCGCGCCGAGAAAGGCTTTCACTTCCGGATCGGTCCAGCCGGCCACGTAATGCGTCAGCCCGCGCCGGCGCGCGTGCTCGAGGTTGTGCATCCAGCTGACGAAGTACAGGTTGTGCTCGCGCGCCTGCGGATAGGCAAAACCGACGTACTTGTCGATCAGCTTGCCGGCGTGTTCGTAGCAGAGGTTCCAGCCGATCATCGCGCCCCCGTGACGGTAGACGAACACCACGCCGCCGCTGGCGGCATCCTGCAGCAGGGTGCGGAAGAAGGCCGCGGTGGGCCGGTCGAAGTGGATCGTGCTTTGCGCGTAGACGTTGTCGAACAGCGCGTGGAACGCCGCCAGCGTCGCCTCGTCGCGAAAGCGCGCGTCGCCGGTCGGCACCGCCTCGACCTCCAGCGCGGCCCGCGCACGCAGTTTGCGCCGGATGTTCTTCCGCCGGCCGTGCGACAGGCGGGCCAGGTACTCGTCCTCCGAGTCGAAGTCGATCGGCACCCAGGCCAGCGCCTGGCCCTCCAGCAGCACGAAACCCGCGGCCGCGCAGGCGCCGGCGAAGGCGTGCGCATACGCGTTGTCGGCGTCGCCGAGCAAGGGCGAGTCGTGCGCGATGTCCTTCACGATCAGCAGCCGGCACTGGCGCCCGAAGGCGGCCTTCAGTCCCTGCGCCAGCGCCGCGGGCGCAACCCCCGGCGGCAACGGCGCGTACTCGGTCACGGTGCTGCCGGCGAAGCGCGTGCGCCAGCGCAGCAGCGCCCGCCAGTGGCGGTACAGCGGCAGCGCGGCCACCCGGCGGCGCAGCGCGTCGTCGGCGGTGGTCAGCAGGTCGAACGGCGCCACGAAGGCCGGCATGCCCTGCGGCGAGCGGTCCACCGCGAAACCGGCCGGCGGTTCGGCCGTGAACGCCGCCAGCAGCGCGTCCGGCTCCAGTTGCGCAATGAAAGGCATGAGTAAGCGAGCGTGCCTAGACTGGGGCCGTCAGCTTGCGTCAGCCACCTTGCGCCAGCCTTCCATTGCCGCCTGCCACCCGGGACATGCCATGAATGCCACCACCCAGCAGCAAGTGTTCGAGATCATCGCCAAACAGGCCAAGACCGACGTCGCCAACGTGAAACCCGACTCCACCCTGAAGGACCTGGGCATCGCCTCGCTGGAGGCGATCGAGTTGATTTTCGACATCGAGGAGCACTTCAACATCAACTTCCCCGACCAGCAGGGCGCCAACTTCGACCGCGACACCGCGCAGAGCCTGGTCGACGCGGTGGACAAGGCGCTGGCCGACAGGGCCGGTGCCGGCGAAGGAGCCGCCTGATGCAAGCTCTGCCGTTGCGCCGCGTGGTGATCACCGGCATGGGCGCGATCAGCCCGCTCGGCGTCGGCGCCGCGGCGCTGTGGCAAGGCCTGCGCGAAGGGCGCAGCGCGATCGGTCCGCTGCGCCACCCCGACGCCGAACGGCTGCGCGTGAAGGTCGCCGCGCAGGTACCGGCCAGCTTCGATCCGGCGGCCAATCTCGACGAGCGCATCCTGCCCACGCTCGACCGCACCTCGGAATTCGCGCTGCACGCCGCGCGCGAGGCGGTGGCGCAATCCGGGCTGGAGTTCGCCAATCACGGGCTGGGCCTGCGCACCGCGGTGGTCGTCGGCACCGGCGTCGGCGGCGAGACCACCCAGGACGAGCAGAGCCGGCGCCTGTACGGCGAAAACGCCCAGCGCGCGCACCCGCTCACCATCGTGCGGCTGATGACCAACGCCTCGGCCAGCCAGATCAGCATCGCCTGGGGTTTGCGCGGCCCCACCTTTGCCGTGGCCAGCGCCTGTGCCTCGGCCAACCACGCGATCATCCAGGCCGCGCAGATGATCCGCTGCGGCATGGCCGACGCCGCCGTCACCGGCGGCACCGAAGCCTGCCTCACCTACGGCGCGCTGCGCGCATGGGAAGCCATGCGCGTGCTGGCCGACGACACCTGCCGCCCGTTCAGCGCGAACCGGCGCGGCCTGGTGCTGGGCGAGGGCGCCACCATCTTCGTGCTGGAATCGCTGGAGCATGCGCGCTCGCGCGGCGCCACCATCCTCGCGGAACTGGCCGGCAGCGGCATGACCGCCGACGCCAGCGACATCGTGATGCCCAGCGCCGAAGGCGCCGCGAACGCGATGCGCCAGGCACTGGACGACGCCGGCCTCGCGCCGCAGGATGTCGACTACATCAACGCCCACGGCACCGGCACCCAGGCCAACGACGTCACCGAGACCAAGGCGATCCGCCTCGCCTTCGGCGAACACGCCAACCGCCTCGCGGTGTCCTCCACCAAGTCCATGCACGGCCACGCCCTCGGCGCCTCCGGCGCACTGGAACTGGTCGCCGCCATCGGCGCGCTGCGCGAAGGCGTGGTGCCGCCCACCGCGAACCTGGACCGAGTCGATCCGGCCTGCGATCTCGACTATGTGCCGAACGTGGCGCGCGAGATGCCGGTGCGGGCGGTGCTCAGCAACTCGTTCGCGTTCGGGGGGTTGAACGCGGTGTTGGCGTTGAAGCGGGCGCCCTGAGCGGGGCGCCTCAAACAAGCTTGCCTCTCGCTCGTCATTCCTGCGAGACGCTTTTCAACAGCCGAAGGCTGGTCAGGCAGGAGTCGCACTTCAGCCCTCGCGCAAGACGACGCATGCCTTGTAGGAGCGCGCTTGCGCGCGATGCTCTTGTTCGGTGCACCGGTACTTCAGAGCAAGAGCTTTCGTCTGCCTGCGGCAGCCGAGTTACTTTCTCTTTGCGTGGCCAAAGAGAAAGATAACCAAAGAGAAAGGCCACCCCGCTTGGCGCTTGCCGGGCATCCTGCCCGGCAAGTCCGTGAGCCGGGGCCGGGCTTTTCGACAGGGCATCCTGCCCTGGCGAAAAGGAGCCGACATCCCTGTCGGCTCCCGCTGTGCGGCCTGTCGACCCCGACTCACCGCCGCACAGGGGCCCCGGTAGAGCAGCGGGCCATCCTGGCCCGCACTTTCAGAAAAAGCCGGGGCAAAGCCACAGCACCGCGTGCGGACTGTCATGTGCCTTCACAAGGGCAAGAGTTGCAGAGCGACCGCTTGCGACCCAAAGCTGACACCCGCGCAGTAAGCCCACAAAGGCAGTTTCTGACTGCTATCGCAGCCCAGACCCTTAGTTGGTATGCTCAAACGGCTACAAGGGCATTAGCCAACCTTACTAGGTCGCATGAAGAAGATACTCCGGGGTAACAGCAACCTTGCGCGAAAAATCGGCGCCGATGGAGTGGACTTTCTCGAACACGCCGCCCGAGCCGTTAATCGCCTTATGCCGCACTTGGAGCTTGGCGCATGGATCGAAGGCGCCTGGAGCGAGGCGCGAGTTTCCTGGACCTCTTCGACGCGCGACGCAGTCCGCATCACGTTAGCCATCGGTCAAGAATCAGACACTGGATCGAGATCCCTCGTAGCGATTGCGAAGCGCCGCCATGGCAGCAAGACAGCTGGCTACACGGTCTCCCTTCGAGAGCACAACCTTTGCGATTTGATTGCCAAGCGGATTTCCAAGGTGATGAGCCGCATCCCGGTGGAGTCCAGCGACGGGGTTTCAATTCGCACCCTACGCGACGCCTTTGAAGAGCACGTAATCGCCGCACACCTACAAGAAGTGTGGAAAGTGCGGTTGCCGCTGGGATCCGTGCTGCGGGAGCTGCACAAACTCTCCGAGCAAAGCTACGAGAACAAGTCGTATAACTTCGGCTGCATCTTGGACACAAGCCTAGGTGCAACTGTAGATGATGCCGATTTGGCCAGCTTTCCGCTGGAATTCCTTCAGGCGAAGCGATACAAGGCGCTCTCGGATGGCTTCCGGACTGCGTATGTCGTCTCCACCAACGGCGAAGTTGCGGACTTGGTGGATCTTGAGCAGTTCGAACGCCAAGGGCTCACAGAGAAACATTTCTTCCCAAGTTGGTCGGAACGTATCGCCCGCGCTAGTCGAGCTGGAAAGTACGGGATCGCCTTGAGTCGGCAGGGGGATATCTTAATTTTTGAAGAGGGCACGTTGCGCTTTAGCTACCGTTTCGGTCGCTGGCAGTTTTGGAACCATCGGTTCTTGCTCGAACTCCTGCGCGACCAAGCCCGAGCACAAGGAGTCAATCAATCACAGCTGGGACGGGTAATCGGACCGATCTACCGAGCTGCACTGGACATTTCCTTCCGCCGGTCGGGCGGGCTCTTCGTCATCCTTAAGAACCGAAACAACGTTCGAAAGTTAGTCCGAAGCGGCGATGGAATTGGGGACGATCGCCGCCTCGCGGCTGATGCAGACTTCGATAACATTTTCGACGGAAAAACGATCAAGACATTGCATCGTGCAATTGCCGTGGAATTGGCGTCACTCGACGGCGCGATTGTAATCGACAACGCTGGCCGAATCAGAGCTTATGGTGCTGTTCTCAAATCCGGTGGGAAGGGCATAAAGAAGGGAAGGCGCGTCGAAGGAAGTCGCACCCAGGCAGCCATTGCGGCATCCCATTTTGGCCTAGCCATAAAGATTAGCTCCGACGGGGACATTACGGTTTTTGCGGGTGGCGGCGAGTTCATCTCGGTTTGATTACTGATTACTCCGCCCCCGATGCTTGGGGTGGGTGTTCGCCCTTCGGGAGGTTGGCGGCGCTCCTCCGCCTTGAAACATTGTGCGCAAACCACCAGATATAGTAGGGACGAGCCTACCGAGAGCGCGTATATGGGGATTGTGAAGCCGTTTCGGGTCCTGTGCCTGGACGGCGGCGGGATGCGTGGTGTTTATCAGACGAAGTACCTCGACACGTTCGCACAGCGGCTTCGCGTCTCTGGGGCTGAAGAGATCGATCCGGGTCGGGCATTTGACCTGTTGGTAGGCACCAGTACCGGCGGGATTGTCGCCTGCGCCTTGGCGGCAGGCATCCCGCTCCACAAGGTGTTGGCGCTGTACCAAGTACATGGTCGGGAGATTTTCCCACGGCAGCGGATGCGCGCAGTACCGAAGCTGGGCAAATACGTCCGCGGCCTATTCTCCGGTCTTGCCGCAGGCGATCAAGCCTTGCGTGCCGTGCTCACCGATGCCTTCGGCATCGAAACCATGGAGCAAGTCTACGCGCGCCGCGGCATCGGCCTAGCCATCACCACCGTGGATCTGAATCGCCATGCCGCTGTGGTGTTCAAAACGCCGCACATGGACCGTCTCAACGGGCGCGACAACGACCGGCTATTGGTGGACGCCTGCATGGCGACCAGTGCTGCCCCCATCCTGCGATCGATCGCACGCCTGACCGAGCCCGGTAGCGGCGGGGCCACTGTCGACTACGTGGACGGTGGCTTGTGGGCGAACAACCCGGGCGCGGTGGGCATGATCGAAGCGCACGAGATCCTGCGGCGGCGCGGTGAGGCTGATCGTCCGATCCACCTGTATATGCTCGGCACGCTTCCAGTGCAGGGCGGCGAAGAACTCAAGAGTGCCAAGAAATTGCACCGCGGGGCGCTGGGCTGGGACAGCGGCCTCAAAGCCATCGCCGCGAGCATCAACGCACAGGCGGTCGCATACGACTACCTCGCGCGGAAAATTGCGGAACTGCGGGGGCATGACAGCTTCGCCTTCCGTCTGCCGGCGCAATGTCCGTCCGGCGAACTCCACAAGTATTTGGAAAACATGGACGACGCGCGTCCCAAGGTGCTCAACGCGCTCGCCCGGCAAGCCATCTCCGACGTCGATTTCGCTTGGGCGACGACTGAATCAGACGATCGGATGAGCGCGTTCCGCGCTGCACTTGCGGGTGCGTCCGATCCCAGTCGCCAGCAGCCCGAGGCACAAACCCATGACCACCATTGACTGCAACAAAGAAATGAAGGGGTATCACGCGGACAAGGTGAACCTCTCGAACGACGACCAGACGGAGATGCGCAACCGCCGCGACAACGGCCGGACGCGACTCAAGAACGGGTTGACCAAGGCCGGCCATTCCTTGCCCAAGGAGTTCAGTTCGCAGGGCTCCTATGCGATGCGCACCATGGTTCAGGATGATGCCTGCGATTACGACATCGACGATGGCGTGTATTTCGACAAAGAAGATCTGAAAGACGCCAACGGTGACTATCTCAGCGCGCGTGACGCCCGCATGCGAGTTCGCAACGCACTGAAGGATGACCGGTTAGCCTACGACTCAGTGATCAAGACCAATTGCGTGCGCCAGCAGTATCCGGATGGGTACCACATCGACATTCCGGTCTACCGCACGATCCGCGCTAAGGACATCTGGGGAAACGAGGTCGTCGAATATGAATTGACCAGCGGCGATGACTGGGTCAAGTCGGATGCCCGCAAGGTGACGCGCTGGTACAACGATGCAGTCGGCTCAGAACTGAAGACGGGGCAGTCCGATACCAGCCAACTGCGGCGGATCACCAAGCTGACCAAGAAGATGGCCCGCAGCCGCGTCGCCTGGAAGAAGAAGACCACCAGCGGCATCTGTATCTCGAAACTGGTCGTGAACCACTTCGTGGCGCGCCCCGGCCGGGACGATGACGCCTTGCGCGACACCTGGAAGGCGATCAAGGGGCAACTGGTTTTCAGCCAACGCATCGACCATCCGGTGTATACGGACAAGAATCTCGCGGAGGAAGGCGACGAGTGCGTGATCTTCTTCCGCGATTGTCTGGGCGATGCGCTGGAGACACTCAAAATCCTCGACGAGTACGACTGCACGCGCAAGAAGGCTAGCGACGCTTGGGACAAGGTATTCAACACGGACTATTTCAGCGTCCAGGTCGCCAAGGACACCGCTGCGGCCAAGTCCTTGCTCCAGCCTGCCGCCTCCACTGCCGCCAGCCTCACTTTCCCTAGCCGCCCGGTGGTGCCGAACAAGTCCTCAGGCTTCGCCTGATGAAATGGGCCATGGATGACCCCACGCGCTTCCTGCGCGAGCGCGCGGAACTTGATCGCCTCGAAGCCGAAGGCGCTTGGCTGAGTACCGCTTGGCGCATGTCTCCGGAAGGCTCGATCGCGGTCGATCTCGACATGGCCATCCATGGTCGCGTCTTTGCGGCACGGATGACTTATCCAGACACGTTCCCTGCGTCGCCGCCCTATATCTGTCCGCGGGACAAGTCTGAGCGATGGTCCAACCACCAGTATGGTCTTGGCGGCCCGCTGTGCCTGCAATGGCGGGCAGACAACTGGCATCCTAATGTGACCGGTGCGGACATGGTGCGTAGCGCACACGAGTTGCTGTGCACCGAACAGCATCCTGAGTTGCCGAACGCGGTGCCGTCGGCACATCGCCTAACGGCGGGACAGGAAATGCGCGGATCGAACCGGCGCTTCGTGGCCACCGCCGAACTCCTCGCCAGGTGTATGGCACTTCCGCTGTCGTCCCGAACCAGACTGAAATCGGCGATCGTGTACAACTGGGGTGCAGTCGTCATGTTCGCGGCGAAAGTTGCCGACGCAGAGGACGTGCTGCAAGACGTAACCGATCTTCCGAAGGGCATCACCACATCACTTCCGCTGTTTTCGCTGCCCGGCGATGGATGGATATTCCGCAGTGATGCCTTCGACATGCGGCAAGCGATCGAATCCGCCGAGACGCTAATACGGGTGCTGGCAGAGGCCGGATTCGCTACTGACGACCTCCTAGTGCAGGAGGCGGGCAAGTACAAAGCCAAGACCATCGTGTTGTTTGGCACTGCATTGCCGTCGCTGCGGGTGTTCTTGATCGACTCAGGCGAGCAGCCAGAGTTGCTGGAGCATAGGATCGTCTTGCCATCGCTTTCCGGCCTCAGGTTGTCAGGAGAAGCACAGCAACTGGCCAATGTCCGCGTCGGCATCGTCGGGCTCGGATCAATGGGCAGCAAGATCGCAGTTTCATTGGCCCGATCCGGTATCCGCTGTTTCCTGCTGATCGACGACGACTACCTCATGCCTGGCAACACTGTGCGGCATGAGTTGAACTGGACCCACATGGGCGTGCATAAAGCACGGGCCGTGAGCGATGTATTGTCCTTGGTTGTCGCGGGGGTGCAGGCGGATGCCAGAACCACACGTATCGCCGGTCAGGAATCGCCGGTGACGACCGCGGCAGCACTCAAGGATCTGTCCGGCTGCGACCTATTGATCGATGCCACGGCCAATCCGGAAGTCTTCCTGCTGCTGGCAGCGCTTGCGAAGCAGTACGGAACACCGTTGTGCTGGGGCGAGATATTTGCTGGCGGCTACGGCGGGATGATCGCGCGGGCACGCCCGGGGCGCGATCCGAACCCATTGGCCGTCCGCGACGCCTACCACGCATACTTGGCGACCCTTCCCGACGCGCCCTTCAAGAGCGCCGCAGGCTACGACGGGACCGAAGAACAACCGCTGATCGCTTACGACAGCGACGTTGGCTTCGTCGCGACCGCGCTGACCCGGCTGGTGATCGATACCGCATTGTCTCGGGACCCTAGCGAGTTTCCGTACTCGGTGTATCTATTGGGCATGCGTCGCGAGTGGATCTTCGAGGCACCATTCGATACGCGCCCGATCGACGTGCAGGGCCAGGGCTGGGAGCGCGACGAGAACGCCGGGAGTGGCGAAGACAAGCTAGCCGTCGTCGAGGCCTTACTGAGGATGTGCGAAGGAAAACATGGTGTTAACTCTGATCCTTCCATCTGAACAACATGAACTGCTGCTTTCAGCGCTCCGGAAGGCGGGTCTGCGTGAGATCGGTGGAATCCTCATGGGCGAGCATGCCGGACAAAACCTCTTCATCATCCGCGAGATGACTGTGCATCGTCGCGGTGCGTTCGCCTCATTCATTCGGCGGATCGAGGATGCCATCGGAAGGATTCACGCGTTCTTCCATGAGACAGGGCACGACTATGCGCGATTCAACTACATCGGCGAATGGCATTCGCATCCGTCATTTGCACCGTATCCAAGCAGGACCGATGATCAGTCTGTGCTGCAAATCGTACAGGACGAATCCGTTGGCGCAAACTTTGTGGTTCTGCTGATTGCAAAGCTTGGATCCGATGGGGAACTGATTTCCACCGTTCACACCTACCTTCCTGACGGTATGCGGATACGGTCTAATCTTAGGTTTCAAGAGGGAGCCGAGTGAGAATCTAGTCGTCAAATGTCCGCTTCTGGCCGATAGAAGACGCTCCCTTTGCTCGCCGCGCCCTGCTCTCGCAACCGCGCAGCGGTTGCGCACCGAGTGCGGGCTAGGATGGCCCGCTGCTCTACCCGGGGCCCCTGTGCGGCGGTGATCCGGGGGCGACAGGCCGCGCAGCGGGCGAGTCCATGGATGGACTCGCCTTTTCGCGCGGGCAGGAGCCCGCTCGAAAAGCCCGGCCCCGACTCACGGACTTGCCGGCAGGATGCCCGGCAAGCGCCAAGCGGGGTGGCCTTTCTCTTTGGTTATCTTTCTCTTTGGCCACGCAAAGAGAAAGTAACTCGGCTGCCGAAGGCAGACGAAAGCTCTTGCTCTGACGGCCCGCCAAGCAAAAGCATCGCGCGCAAGCGCGCTCCTACAACGCATGCGTCGTCTTGCGCGACGAGTGAAGTGCCATGCCTGCCTGACCAGCCTTCGGCTGTTGAGAAGCGCCTCGCGGGCATGACGGATGTGAGGGTGCGATGCCTGTCTTCGCCGGCATGGCGGGGAGAGGGAAAAAGTCGCGGGCATGAAAAAGGCCCGGCAGCCACCTGCCGAGCCTTTGATCCACGCCGCGCAAATCAGCCCTTCTTGGCCTTCGTCAGCAACTGATCCAGCAGCGCGATCGCCAGATCGATCTCCTCGTGCGTGATGTCGAGCGACGGCGCGAAGGTGATCACGTTCTTGTACCAGCCGCCCACGTCGAGCACGAGGCCGATCTTCTTGCCGTTGTGTTCCAGGTCGCCGGCGAGGCCGATGTCGACCATCCTGTCGAGCAGCGCCTTGTTCGGGGTGAAGCCGTCGTCGGTGCAGATCTCGGCGCGCAGGGCGAGGCCGAGACCGTCGACGTCGCCGATTTCCTTGTGCTTCTTCTGCAGCTCGCGCAGGCCGTCGAGGAAGTGCGCGCCTTTCTTCGGCACGCTGGTCTCGTAGTCCAGCTCGTAGCCCATCTTGATGACTTCGAGGCCGAGCGAGGTGCCGAGCGGGTTGGAGTTGAAGGTGGAGTGGGTGGAGCCGGGCGGGAAGATGGTGGGGTTGATCAGTTCCTCGCGCGCCCACAGGCCGGACAGCGGGTTGAGGCCGTTGGTGAGCGCCTTGCCGAACACCACGATGTCGGGCGTCACGCCGAAGTGCTCGATCGACCACAGCTTGCCGGTGCGCCAGAAGCCCATCTGGATTTCGTCGGACACCAGCAGGATGCCGTACTGGTCGAGCACCTTCTTCAGGCCCTTGAAGAAACCCATCGGCGGGACGACGTAGCCGCCTGTGCCCTGGATCGGCTCGACGTAGAACGCGGCGTACTCGCACTGGTTGGTCTTGGGGTCCCACACGCCGTTGTATTCGGTCTCGAACAGGCGCGCGAATTGCTGGACGCAGCTGTCGGAATATTCTTCGGCCGTCATGCCCTTGGGGCGGCGGAACGGGTACGGGAACGGCAGGAACATCGCGCGCTCGCCGAAGTGGCCGAAGCGGCGGCGGTAGCGGTAGCTGGAGGTGATCGACGAGGCGCCCAGGGTGCGGCCGTGGTAGCCGCCCTCGAAGGCGAACATCAGGCTCTTGCCGTTGCGCGCGTTGCGCACGATCTTCAGCGAATCCTCGATCGCCTGCGCGCCGCCGACGTTGAAGTGCACGCGCCCGTCCAGGCCGAACTTCTTCTTCGCGTCCAGCGCCACCGCCTTGGCCAGCTCGATGCGGCTCTGGTGCAGGTACTGGCTGGCCACCTGCGGCAGCAGGTCGATCTGCTGCTTCAGCACGTTGTTGAGGCGCTTGTTGGCGTAGCCGAAGTTGACCGCCGAGTACCACATCTGCAGGTCGAGGAACGGCACGCCGGCGGTGTCGAACATGTAGCTGCCTTCGCAGCTGCGGAAGATCTTCGGCGGGTCGACGTAGTGCACGGTGTCGCCGAAGGAGCTGTATTTCGCCTCGTCGGCGAGCAGCTGGGCGTCGTCGATCACGACGGCAGCGTTCTTGTCGAAAACATTCATCGGAAGTCCGGGGTCGGTAAAGGAGTGGATCGCGTGGGCCGGCCGGTCAGGCCGTGGTCGCCGGCGCAGGGGGGGCGGGCTGGCCGGACAGGCTGCCGTCCAGCAGCTGCGGCAGCAGGTCGAGCGCATCCTCGAAGCCGGTGATCGGCACGTAGGGGATGCCGGCGGCGCGGCAGTGCTCGATCAGGCGGTGCTTGGCGAACACGAAGTCGACGCGGTCGGCGGCGCAGAAATCCGAGGCGCCATCGCCGATCAGCAGCGTCTTCGCGCCGCCCGCGCGGGCCTGCGCCACGCAGGCGCACTTGCAGGTGCCGCTGCGGCAGCCGTCGGCCTGGAACGGCGAAGTGAGCTGCCATTGCTGCGGCGGCGTGGCCGGCGCCAGGTGGTTTGCCGCCAGCGGCAGGTCGTCCAGGCCGTAGCGGGCGAGAATCTGCCGGATCGCGACGTCGAGGCCGTCACTGACCACGCGGATCGGCACGTTCAACTCGCGCGCCTTCGCCACGAAACCCGGGAACGCGTGGTCGATCCACATCCCGGCCAGGTGCGTGTCCAGTTCGGCGCGGCTCATCTGCAGCAGCGCGACCTGGCCGGCCATGCATTCGCGCGAACCGATCCGGCCGGCGCGCCAGTCCTGCTCCAGCACTTCCCAGCCGGGGCGGCCGAAGCGATCGAGCAGCGAGTCGATCACGTCCTCGACGGAAATGGTGCCGTCGAAATCGCACAGGATGGTCCAGCCGGAAACGGGCATCGCTCACTCAGGTCGGCAACAGTGGAGCGGAAGCTTAGGCAACCTGCCTTTCCATCGCCTTTCCGTTGCCGGGCGCGTGCCGTGGCCGGTTTCTAAGCAAACGGAAAGCTGGCCCGCGTAGCGTGGGAAGGCAGAGACCAGCCGGCTTGCCTGGTCGGGAAGAGGACCATGCGTGCGCCATCGTTCCTGCTGCTGTGCCTTGCCTTGCTCGCCTCGACCGGTGCGATGGCCGCGAGTGGCCCGCTGGGCATCGACCATCGTATCCACTACGACAACCGCGGCATCTGGAACCGCACGGACCAGAACGCGCTGGTCTACGGCACGGTCGCCACGGTGGTCGGCGGTGCGCTGGCCTTCGGCGACCACGACAAGCTGGGCGACACCTTCTGGCGCTCGGTGGACGCGCTCGCGGTGACCGCGGTGGCCAGCGAGGGGTTGAAGCTCACCTTCCAGCGCGAACGCCCGTCGCAGACCAGCGACCCGAACCGCTGGTTTGCCGGCACGCACGCGCAGAGTTTTCCCAGCGGCGAGGTGGCGGCGATCTCGGCGGCCGTCACGCCGTTCATGGTGAACTACGGCCACGACCATCCCGCGGTCTACGCACTGGCCCTGCTGCCGGTCTACGACGCCGTGGCGCGGGTGAAGACGCACGGCCACTGGCAGAGCGATGTCCTGGTGGGCGCGGCGATCGGCACCGGCGTGGGCCTGTGGGCCGCGCATCGGGATTCGCCGCTGATCATCGGCTGGCTGCCCGGCGGCTTCCAGGTCGGCTTCATCCATCATTTCAAGTGATGCGAGGGACGCAATCCGTCACCGGGGCTCCGACTGCGCACTCGTGGCGCGCTATCGTGGCGTCCATGATCGGGCGCAACCACGGCGGATGGATCGGTCTGATGCTCGCCACGCTGCTCGGCGTGGGGGGCTGCGCTACCTACACCGACCTGCCGCTGGACGGCGGCGCCGGTGCGTCCGGCGTGGCCCGGCTCAGCGCGCCGACCGCGGAGATGCCGCTGCCCGCGTGGTCGACACACCGGTTCGATCCGGCCGATGGCCTGGATGTCACCGAGGTGGCGATGCTGGCGGTGGCCAACAGTCCGCAGCTGCGACTCAAGCGCGACGAGCTGGGCGTCGCGCGGGCGCAGGCGTTCGCCGCCGGGCTGCTGCCCGATCCGCAGTTGGCGGTGTCGGCGGATGTTCCGCGCCATTCCGGCGCCGGCTTCGTCACCGCCTACAGCCTCGGCCTCAGCGAAGACATCGGTGCCTTGCTGACGCGCTCCTCGCGCCGCGCCGCCGCGCGCGACCAGGTCAACCAGGTCAACCTCGACCTGCTGTGGGCCGAGTGGCAGACGGTGGCGCAGGCGCGGCTGCTGTTCGACCAGGTGCTGAACCTGCGCGCGCAGCAGGCGCGACTCGAGCGCGAGCAGGAGGCCGTGGCGACGGTGGATACCTACATCCGCGCCGCGCTGGACGCGGGCAACCTCACCTACGACAGTGCCAGCGCCGGGCTCAATACGCAGGCCGACGTGCGCAAGCGGCTGGCCGAGACGGCGATCGCGCTGCACCAGGCACAAGGCGACCTGCATCAGCTGCTCGGCCTGGCACCCGCGGTGAAGCTCGACCTGGTCGGCGCGCCCTGGCTCGATCAGCCCACGCCGTCGCAGGTGCAAGCGGCGCTCGACGACCTGCCGCGGCGGCGACCGGACCTGCTGGCCCTGCAGGCCGGCTACCAGTCGCAGCAGGCCAGGCTGCGCAGTGCGATCCTGGCCCAGTTCCCCGCGCTGAACATCGGCTTCAACACGGCACGCGACACCAGCGCGGTGTACACCAACGGGCTGAGCATCGGCATCACCCTGCCGTTGTTCGATCGCAACCGCGGCAACATCGCGATCGAGCGGGCGACGCGCCAGCAACTGCATGACGACTATGCGGCGCGCGTGCTGGCCACACGCAGCGACATGCAGCGCATCACCCGCGACCTGGCCACGCTCGACCGGCAACTCACCGGGCTGGACGCGCATGCGCGGCAGCTCGACCTGGCCGGCGCGTCGGCCGAACGCGCCTGGCAGGCCGGCACGCTGGACTGGCCGACTTACCTCGCGATTCGCGCCAGCGCGCTCGCAGCCGACCTCGACCTGCTGGCCGTGCGCCAGGAACGCGCCCGGCAGTCGATCGCGCTGGATGCCCTGCTCGGCAACACCGACCTCGTTGCCGCCCATCCCGATGCCACCCAGGCTGCCACGCCATGAATCGCTTCGTCATCCTGCCTGTGCTGGGCGTCCTCCTGCTGGCCGGCCTGTTGTCGGCTTGCGGCAACGCGGCCCCGGATGACGACGAGGCCGCCGCGCCCGCCGGCGGTGTCGTCGCGGTCACCACCGCCATGCCTGTGCAGACGACGTTTCACGACACCATCGAAGCCTGGGGCAGCGCCGCCGGCGATCCGCAGCGCGCACGCACGATCAGCCTGGCGCACGGCGGCCAGATCACGGCATTGCATGCATCGGCGGGACAGGCGGTGGAGCGCGGCGCGCCCCTGCTGACGATCACCCCGGACCCGGCCGCGCGCAGCGCCTGGCAGCAGGCGCAGAGCGCGCTGACGCTCGCCGCCGGCGAACTCAAGCGCACCGAACGACTGGCGGCGCAGCGGCTGGCCACGCAATCGCAACTGGCCGCGGCGCGCAAGGCGCTGGCCGATGCGCAGGCGACGCTGGACGCACAGCGCGCGCTCGGCGGCGGCGCGGCCAGCGAAACCGTCGAGGCGCCGGCCGCCGGCGTGGTCACCGCGCTGCGGGTCGGCCTGGGCGAGCGGATCGCCGCCAATGCGCCCCTGCTCGATTTCACCCCGACGCATGCGCTGCTCGCGCTGCTAGGCGTGCAGCCGGACGATGGCCCGCGCCTGCAGCCCGGCATGGCGGTGCAGCTGCGTGCGGTGTACGGCACGCAGACGTTCGCCGGCACGCTGCGCATGGTCGGCCAGTCGATCAACCCGCAGAGCCATCTGCTCGATGCCCAGGTCGAGCTGCCGGCCGCCGCCGGCGCCAGCCTGGTGGCGGGCGCGCCGCTGCAAGCGCAGATCCGCACCACCGATTTCACCGCGTGGTCGGTGCCGCGCGCCGCCGTGCTGCATGACGCGCGCGGCGACTATCTGTTCCAGGTCGAGCATGGCCATGCCAAACGGGTCGACGTGACAGTGCGCAGCGCGCAGGGCGATCCGGTGGGCGTGGCCGGGCCGCTCGATCCGAAGGCGAAGGTGATCGTGCTCGGCGTGTACGAACTCGACGACGGCGACGCGGTGCGGGAGTCGGTCAAGTGAGCCTCACCGCATGGATGCAGCAGCATCGTCGTTCGCTGCTGTTCCTGGCGCTGATGCTGGCACTCGGCGGCGTCGCCAGCGCGTTCCTGATGCCGGTGGCGCTGTTCCCGAACGTGTCGTTCCCGCGGGTGCAGCTGACCCTGGATGCGGGCGACCGCCCGGCCGACCAGATGGCGATCGAGGTGACCACGCCGGTGGAGGAGGCGGTGCGCCGGGTGCGCGGCGTGCGCGACGTGCGCTCCACCACCAGCCGCGGCAGTGCGGATATCGCGATCAGCTTCGACTGGGGCGCGGACATGGCCGGCGCGCTGCAGGAGGTCAACGGTGCGGTGAGCCAGGTGTTGCCGCAGCTGCCGGCAGGCACGCAGATCGCTTCGCGCCGGATGGACCCGACCACCTTCCCGGTGCTGGCCTACAGCCTGCGTTCGCACACGCTGTCGCCCAGTGCGCTGCATGATCTGGCGCAGTACCAGTTGCGCCCGCTGCTGAGCGGCATCAACGGCGTCGCCCACGTCGACGTGCAGGGCGGCGAGGTGGCCGAGTTCCACGCCGACGTCGATCCGGGCAAGCTGCGCGCGCTGGATCTGAGCCTGGCCGAGGTGTCGGCCGCGGTGAGCCACGCCGCCACGATCCAGGCGATGGGCCGCGTCGCCGACCACTACAAGCTCTACCTGCTGCTGGCCGACAACCAGCCGAAGACGCTCGCCACGCTGCGCAACATCGTGTTGCGCGCCGGCCCGGGTGGCGTGGTGCGGCTGGGCGACGTGGCGCGGGTCAGCCTGAGCCACGTGCCGCAGTGGATCCGGGTCAATGCCGACGGCCAGGACGCGGTACTGCTGCAGGTCTACCAGCAGCCGGCCGGCAACAGCGTGCAGATCGCCCGCGACGTGAGGCAGCGCCTCGCCGGGTTCGCGCCGCAGATGCCGGCGGGGGTGACGGTGGCCAACTGGTACGACCAGACCCAACTGGTCACCGGCGCGGCCAGCAGCGTGCGCGACGCGATCCTGATCGGCATCGTGCTGGCCGGGCTTGTGCTGTTCGTGTTCCTGCGCAATACGCGGATGATCCTGATCGCGCTGATCGTGGTGCCCGCCGTGCTGGCGATCACCGTGCTGCTGCTGCGCGTGCTCGGCATGAGCTTCAACATGATGACCCTGGGCGGCATGGCCGCGGCGGTCGGGCTGATCATCGACGACGTCATCGTGATGCTCGAGCACATTACCCGCCGGCTGCACCAGGGCGAAGGGCATCTGCACGATCGCATTGCCGGCGCGGCACGGGAGTTCACCCGCCCGCTGACCGGTTCCAGCGCCGCCACCGTGGTGATCTTCCTGCCGCTGGCCTTCCTTACCGGCGTCACCGGCGCGTTCTTCAAGGCGCTGTCGCTGACCATGGCCAGCGCGCTGATCATTTCCTGGCTGCTGACCTGGGTGGCGGTGCCGCTGCTGGCCGAACGCCTGCTCGACCAGCGCCATCTCGCCGAGCGTCCGCGCTCGCGCTTCACCACGCGGATGATGGACGGCTACCACAAGCTGCTGGCGCGCTGGCTGCGACGCCCCGCGCTGGTGTTGCTGCTGCTCGTGCCGCTGATTGCGCTCGGCGGCTTCGCGTACACCCGGGTCGGTACCGGCTTCATGCCGAAAATGGACGAGGGCGGTTTCATCCTCGACTACCTGTCCAAACCCGGCACCTCGCTGGAGGAAACCAACCGCCTGCTCAACCAGGTCGAGACGATCATCCGCGCCAACCCCTGGGTCGACACCTATTCGCGGCGCACCGGCCTGCAACTGGGCGGCGGTCTCACCGAGGCGAACCAGGGCGATTTCTTCGTGCGCCTGAAGAGCGGCTCGCGTCCTTCCACCGAGGAGGTGATGACCCAGGTGCGCACGGCGGTCGAGGCGCAGGTGCCGGGGCTGGACATCGACCTGGCGCAGTTGATGGAGGACCTGATCGGCGACCTGGTGGCGGTGCCGCAACCGATCGAGGTGCAGTTGTACGGCGATGACCCGGACCAGCTCGAGGCCACCGCCACGAAAGTTGCCGCGGCGATCGGCAAGATCAACGGCGTGGTCGGCGTGCTCGATGGCATCAACCCGGCGGGCGACGCGCTGACCGTGCAGGTCGACCCGGCGAAGGCGGCGCTGCAGGGGCTCGATCCCACCGCCGTCACCGACCAGGTCGCCGCCGCGATCGACGGCACGGTCGCCGCGCAGCTGCCGGTGGACGGCAAGGTGGTCGGTGTGCGCGTGCGCCTGCCCGAAGGCGCGCACCAGCGGCTCGACCAGGTGGCGGCGCTGCCGATCCGCGCCGCGGACGGCCATCTGTTTCCGCTGTCGCAGGTGGCCACGCTGCGCCAGGTGCAGGGCCAGCCCGAGATCACCCGCAACAACCTCAAGCGCATGGTGGCGGTGACCGGCCGGATCAGCGGCCGCAGCCTCGGCGCCGCCATCGCCGACGTGAAGCAGGTGCTGGCCCGCCCGGGGCTGTTGCCCAAGGGCATGTTCCACCAGCTCGGCGGCGTCTACCAGCAGCAGCAGGCGGCATTCCGCGGGCTAACCATCGTGCTGCTGGCGGCGATCGCGCTGGTGTTCACCCTGCTGCTGTTCCTGTACGAGAGTTTCCGCGTGGCGCTGGCGATCCTGGCGATGCCGCTGCTGGCGCTGCCCGGCGTGTTCATCGGGCTGTGGCTGACCGGCATCGAACTGAACATCTCCTCGATGATGGGCATGACGATGATCGTGGGCATCGTCACCGAGGTGGCGATCTTCTACTTCTCCGAGTTCGATGACGCGCAGCGTCGCCTCGCGCTGCACGACGCCCTGCACGACGCCGGCACGCACCGCACCCGGCCGATCCTGATGTCGACCCTCGCCGCGATCCTGACCCTGTTGCCGCTGGCGCTGGCGCTCGGCCAGGGCTCGCAGATGCAGCAGCCGCTGGCGGTGGCGATCATCGCCGGCATGCTGCTGCAGCTGCCGCTGGTGCTGCTGGTGATGCCGGTGCTGTACGCGCTGCTGCGTCGCCACGACACGCCACCCGCTGCAAACGGACCTGCGCCCGCAGGCTGATGTTCTCCGTCCCCACGCCAAGGTGACTGCCATGCAAACGCAAAGACTGCTTCGCTCCCTCGTGCCGGCCGCGCTGGCCTTGCTGCTCGCGCCGGTGGCTGGCCGTGCCGCATCGCCTGCCCCGGTACCGCGGTTGTTGTCGACTCTGCCGCTGGGTGGCGCGGGCGGCTGGGATTACCTCAGTTTCGACGCGGCGCCGCGGCACCTGTTCGTCAGCCGCGGCGATCGCGTGCTGGTGATCGATGTCGACGCGAACCGGCAGATCGGCACGATTGCCGATACCCCCGGCGTGCATGGCATCGCGATCGCCGACGACCTGCAGCGCGGTTTCACCAGCAACGGCAGGAGCGCCTCGGTCACCGAGTTCGACCTGCGCACGTTCAAGCCGCTGGCGACCATCGGCGGCACCGGCGAGAACCCCGACGCCATCGTCTACGACGTCCCCTCGCATCACGTGCTGACCTTCAATGGCAGGAGTCATTCGGCCAGCGTGATCGACCCGGCCAGGGACGCGGTGATCGCCACGATCGCGCTGCCCGGCAAGCCCGAGTTCGCGGTGTCCGATGGCGCCGGCCACATCTACGACAACGTCGAGGACAAGGCCGAGCTGGTCGAGATCGACACCGCCGCCGACACGGTGCTGCACGTATGGCCGCTGGCCGGGTGCGAATCGCCCAGCGGGCTGGCCATCGACCTCGTGCACCATCGGCTGTTCTCGGTCTGCGACAACCGGCTGATGGTCGTCACCGATGCGCGCGACGGCCACCAGGTCGCCCGCGTGCCGATCGGCGACGGCCCGGATGCGGTGGTGTTCGACGCCGCCGCGTCGACGATCTACAGCTCCAACGGCGAAAGCGGCACGATCACCGCCATCCACCAGGACGACGCGGACCACTATCGCGTCAGCGCCACCATCGCCACCCAGGTCAGCGCGCGCACGCTGACGCTGGACCCGAAGCTGCACCGGCTCTATCTCTCCGCCGCGCGTTTCGGCAGCGCGCGGCAGCCGAATGGCCGGCACACGATCGTGCCGGGCAGCTTCGCCGTCCTGACCGTGGGGCAGCCTTGACGGTTGCGGCGACCAGCCCATGCCGGCCCGCCCCCGGTGCGGGCTTCACGCGTGACGTTGCGCCTGATCGAGGGAGGGTGAGGCCGGTTCGCTGATCGCGCGCGACGACGACAACCGCGCACACCAGCGCGCGGCGGTGACCGCCACGGCCGCGGCATTCATGCCGCGGGTATCCAGCGCGGCATTGGCGCCGCCATGCGGCCCGTACTTGGCTGGATCGGTCACCGAGAACAGGCCCAGCGTGGGCGTGCCGCTGGCGGCGGCCAGGTGCATGACGCCGCAGTCGGCGCTGATGAAGCCGTCCATGCAGGAGATCATCGCGGCCATCCGGCGCAGGTTGCGCGAGTAGTACGGCGCCAGTTGCGAGCCGAGCTGCGAGCGCCCATGCGCCGCCAGCATGTCCACCAGCTGCACCTGCGGGCACAGCGACTGGAACGTGTCCACGAACTGCCGCCACCAGTCCTCGCTGTAGCACTTGGCACCGGTGGCGTTGGGGAAGATCGCCACCGTCATGTCGCGGTGCCCGCCTGCCTCGCCACGGACCCGCGCCAGTGTCTTGGCCGCCGCCTGCTTCTCGCCGGTGGTCAGGTCGAGATTGAGTCGGGGATAGTCGGCGGCGATCGTGCCGGCATACGCCTGGCGCAGCAGGAACACGCCGCGGTCGGCCAGGTGGGCAGGCCACGTCAGCGCATGCCATGCGGAGGCGGGATTCACCAGCGCATCCGGAAATCCCAGCTTGTGCCTGGCCTGCGCCATGGCCAGCGCGATCCGCCCCGACTGCGAGCCGTTGCAGGCGTCGATGGCGAGGTCGTAGCGGCATCGTCGCAGCGCGCGCAATACCCCGGCGGAGTACCACAAGTGCCGGGCGATCTTCTGCGGCAACGCGAAAACGTCGTGGACACTGAACCGGTTCGCGTACAGACAGGCCGTGGCGTGGCTGCCGAGGATGTCGATCTCCGCGCCCGGATAAAGCGTCTCGATCTCCGCGATAAGCGGGCTGATCAGCACACTGTTGCCCAGCCGGTGATTCGGGCGGCAGACCAGCACCCGATGAATGCCGGTGGTCGGCAAGCCACCCGGAGCGCACAACTGGCCACCCACCTTGTGGAACATCCGGCGCAGCATCCAGCTCACCGCAACCCGTCGCCAGGCATCTTTCGGGAGCGATCGCTTGAGCGAACCGGTGGCCGTTGGCGGCACGGCGACGAACTGGCGGACGATAGCGGTGATGGTCATGACGCCAGCATGAGGCACGTCGCTTTCAGCTCGCTTATCGACCGGTGAGGATCTGGTTAAGGCAACGCACGAACCGTGCCCCGATGCCCGTCATTCCCGCTTTCGCGCACCGTTGTCCGGAATGAATCCGCAGGCACCCCGGCCGCTCATCGCAGCCTGCCGCACGGACTGGTTCCGGGTGACCGCTCCAGCGCGTCGTCAGGGATGCCTCAATCGTTGTCCGCGCCTTCCAGCGAGTTCTCCAGCACCTTGCCGGTCTTTGCGTCGACGCCGACCTCGTGCGTCGCCTTGGCGGAGCTGATGTCGAACGAGTAGCGCAGGCCGCTGCCGCCGGGCTCCTGCTCCAGCTCCTCCTTGACGATCTTGCCGGGATACGCCTTCAGGGCGATGTCGCGGGCATGACTCATGTCGATCTTCGCCTGCGTCTTGAGATTCGCCGGCGGGGCGGCTTGCGCCGGCAGGGTGGCGCTGGCCGCCAGCAGGGCCAGCGCGAGGGAAACAACCAGTACGTTGCGCATGTTCATTCCTTCAGTCATGGGGGAATGACAGCGTCGCCGAACAAGCTTCGTGGACGCTTAGGGATGCTCTGATCTATTCCGCGCACCCGGCATGACGTCCAGAAGGCCCGCAGGGTGTGTTGCGTGGCGCAGGGCAGACTGGTCGTCTGTTCAAGCTACGCGGCGCAGCCTGCGGGCCTTCTGGACGTCACCCCATCATTTGATTCAATGCGTCGGGGCCGCGCTGTATGCACGCAGCGGTTCGCCCCAGCGTCTAGACAGACGGCCAGTCTGCCGTCGCCGCTGCGACAAACCGCTGCGCGCATACAGCGCGGTGACGGGTACGCGGAATAGATCAGGGCATCCCGGGTGCCGGCCGGATGCGGCGGTGTTCCTGCTCAACCCGGCAGTCGCCATCTTCCGCGAGGCCGATGCGGAGGGATGCCCGTGCTGCCGGCCTTCGAGGTGCTCGCGGCGGTCAGCAGGTGCACGAAGCGGGCCGCGATCACGCCGGTGCTGAAGCGCTCGCGGACGAAGGCCTCGGCCGCCACGCCCATCGGCAGTCGGCGCGACGGGTCGCACATCGCCACGATGGCGGCACGCCATGCTTCGACGTCGCCGGGCGGCAGCAGCACGCCGGTGACGCCGGGCTGCAGCGTTTCCGGGATGCCGCCGATGTCGCTGGCCAGCACCGGCAGGCCGGCGGCCTGCGCTTCCACCGAGACGCGGCCGAAGGTCTCCGTCGCGATCGACGGGAAAGCCAGCATCGACATGGCGCTGTAGTACGGGTGGATGTCGTTGGCCCAACCCGGGAAATGGTGGCGGTTGCCCAGCGGATGCGCGGCGGCGCGCTCGCGCAGCGCCTGTGCATCCGGGCCGTCGCCCAGCCACAGGCAATGCAGTCGCGGCTGCTGCGCCATCGCCGCGGTGGCGGCGTCGAACAGGGTGAAGATGCCCTTGCCCCGCTGCATCCGGCCGCAATAGCCGAGCACGACGGGGTCGCCGAAGATGTCCAGGCTGCGCAGGATCGCACTGCGCTGCACCTGGTCGTGCCGGCACAGCGCCATGTTCACCGGGTTGTACAGCACCTGCACCAGGCCGGGCGGCACGCCGCGTTGGAGATAGGCGCGGCGCGCGTGGCGCGACACGGCGAAGAAGCGGTGCGCCAGCCGCGGCAGCAGCCAGGCCGAGACGCGCTTCATCGGTGGCACCCGGTGGCGGAACAGCACGACCGGGATGCGCAACAGCCGGCCGATCACGATCAGCGGCCAGTACTCCTTGCCGAAGTTGCCGACCAGCCAGTGCGGCCGCAGCTGCCGCGCCGCGCGCAGCACCGCGGCGAAGCCGCGCAGGTCCAGCGCATTGCGGAACGTGGCGCGGTGCAGTTGCACGGCGGTGTCGGCAAGCTGCTGTTCGATCAGTCCGTCGGCGGCCGTGACCACGCCGACCTCGTGGCCGGCCTCGGCCAGCGCCTGCGCCAGCGCGACGAAATGGGTGGCCGCGCCGGTATGCTCCGGGTTGGTGCCGACCAGCAGGAATTTCATGCGCGGCGATCCTCGTAGCCGGTCAGCACGCGCGCCGCGAACTGCGGCAGCAGGTGGTGCCGCGCCACCTGTATCCGCGGCAGTCGCCACAGGTCGGCGCCGGCCACGGCGCGCCCGCGGCGCGTGGTGGTGGCCGCCGCGTGGCCGGCTTCGCGGGCCACCGCGACCACGCGCTCGTCGAGGTCGCCGTAGGGGTAGCAGAACTGGGTCACCGCGCAGCCGAGGCGATCCTCCAGGTCGGCCTTGCAGCCGTGGATCTCGCCGTGCAGGACGGCGTCCGTACATTGGCTGAGCCGCGGATGGCTGCGCGTGTGCGCGCCGATCTCCATGCCGGCGTCGTTCCAGCGGCGCATGTCCGCGGCGGACATCAGCGGCTTGCGGATGCCGAGCCGTTCGGCGTCCCACGTGTTGAAGCGGCCGATGCTGCCGCTGACCATGTAGATCGTGGCGCTGAAGCCGAACGACTGCAGCACCGGCAGCGCCGCGTCGAGGTTGTCGACGTAGCCGTCGTCCAGCGTGATGGCGACGACCCGTCCGCGGCGTTCGCCGCGCAGGTACGGCAATGCCGCCGACATCGACAGGCCGGCGTATCCCAGCTGCTGCAGCAGCCACATCTGCCGCGCGAATCTGGCCGGGCTGACATACAGGCTGCGGTAGCTGCGCAAGCCTGCGGGGGTTGCCGCGATGTTGTGATACATGAGCACGGGCACGATCTGGCCGCCCGCCTTTCCCGCCTTGTCCATGCCTGGTTCCGCCGCACCCGGGTTTGCCCGCCACCGGCACGCATCGGCCGGGGTCATCGGCCGGCATTCTCCGGGCGGCCGGCTTTCAGCCGGCTTACGGAGGCGCAGGCTGGCGTTTCAGTGTCGTGACGGGCGCTTCGCTCAGTCGTTGCGCGGGATGCTCACGTGCACGCGCAGGCCGTGGCCGAACGGCGAATCGAGCAGCTCGATGCTGGCGCCGTGCAGCTCGGCGGCGCGCTGCACGATCGACAGGCCGAGACCGTAGCCTTCGCCGCGGCTGCTCGATTCGCGGTGGAAGCGGGCGAACACGGCGGCGCGCCGTTCGGGCGGGATGCCGGGGCCATCGTCGGCCACGTCGATGGTGGTGGTGACCACGCCCTGCGCAATCGACAACTGCACCTGGCCGCCGGCCGGCACGTGGCGCATGGCGTTCTCGATCAGGTTGCGCAGCAGCGCGGCCAGCGCGGCCTCGTGGCCCTGCACCTGCAGCGGGTGGTCGTCGTGGCTGAAGCCCAGCTCGGCGCCGCTTTCGGCGATCACCGGAGCCAGCTCCTCGATCACGTCGCTGGCCACGCGCACCAGGTCGACCGGCTGGCGCTGCTCCAGCGCGGTGCCGGATTCCAGCCGCGCCAGCGCCAGCAACTGCTCGACGCGCCGCGCCAGCGCGGCCACGTTGTGGCGCGCGCCGGCCAGGCTGGCCTCCGCTTCGGCGGGATCGCGGGTGGCCATCGCGCTCTCGATGTTGAGCATGATCGAGGCCAGCGGCGTGCGCAGCTCGTGCGCCACGTCGGCGCTGAAGCGATGCTCGCGCTCCAGTGCATCGGCGAGGCGCTGCAGTTGCCCGTTCAACGCGTCGAGCACGGGCTGCAGTTCCAGCGGTGCATGCTCCAGCACGATCGCCTCGCGGCTGCCCAGCTTGCGCGAGGCCAGTGCGCCGGTCAGCGACTGCAGCGGGCGCAGGCCGCGCCGCACCGCCCAGCCGACCAGCAGGCCGAGCAGCGGCAGGCCGATCAGCAGCGGCAGGGCATGGTCGAACCACAGCGCGCGCAGGATGTCGTGGCGGCTGTCATAGCGCTCGCCGGTGCGGATCACCAGGCCATCGCGCGGGTCGGACAGGGTGAACAGGCGCCAGCGGTAGCCGTCGGCGCGGATGTCGCGGTATTCGCCGTCGCCGGCTTGCGGCGCGGGCAGCGCGGCGAGGTTGGTGGTGGCCATCACCAGGCGGCCGGCGCGGTCGAATACCTGGAAGCCGACCTCGGACTCGAACGTGTGGCCGCGCCGGCGCATGGCCTGCACCGCGGGCGCCTCGATCGGCACCAACTGGCCATGCTGGCCGTGGCCGCGCAACACGTCGGGGCCTTCCTGGCCGAGGATCACCTGCAGCGTGCGGGCCGACTGCGCCAGCCGGCCGTCGGACAACTCGTTCACCTCCTGCATGGTGCGCCGGAAGCTGAGCACCGCCAGCGGCAGCAGCACCGCCAGCATCACGCCGATGATCAGCCAGCGCAGCCGGCCGCGCAGGCTGGGCTGACTCATTCGGGCTCCCGCGGGATCATGTAGCCGAAGCCGCGCACGGTGCGCACGGTGTCGTAGCCGAGTTTCTTGCGCAGCGTATGCACCAGCACCTCCAGCGCGTTGTCGCCGACCACGGTGTCCAGACCATACAGCGAGTTCACCAGGCTTTCGCGGCGCACCAGCTTGCCGGCGCGTTCCAGCAGGATCTGCAGCAGGGCGAACTCGCGCCGGGTCAGTTCGATCGCCTCGCCGCGACAGGTCACCTGCGAAGTGCCCAGGTCCAGCGCCAGCGCGCCGACCTCGATGCGGTTGACCGCCAGGCCCTGCGCGCGCCGGCTCAGCGAGCGGATGCGCGCGCACAGCTCGTCGAGGTGGAACGGCTTGATCAGATAATCGTCGGCGCCGGCATCGAGTCCGTGCACGCGCGCCTGCAGGCCGTCGCGCGCGGTCATCACGATCACCGGCGTGGTGACGTGGCTGCGGCGCGCCTCGACCAGCACGTCGAGGCCGTCCTTGCCGGGCAGGCCGAGGTCGAGCAGCACCAGGTCGGCGGTTTCGTCGCGCAGCGCGATGAGCGCCTCGCGGCCGTCGCGCAGCCAGCTCACCGTATAGGCGAGGCGTTCCAGCGCGCGCTGGATGGCGGCGCCGAGCTGGGCGTCGTCCTCGACCAGGATGATGTGCACGAACAGGCTCCGGTGTGGCGGCGGCCCGGCGGATTATCCGTGTGCCGGCTTAAGAAGTGCTTATGGCGCAGTCGACACGTCAAGAGCCGGTGGCTGCGCGGTCCGCGCGGAGGCGCTCGACCGGGTGCCGCCGGCAATCAGTCGGGCCCGGCCGGGCGCAACAGCTCGTCCAGCGGCTGCGCCTTGCCGAACAGCCAGCCCTGGGCAAACGCCACGCCGTGCTGACGCAGGAACTCGGCCTGGGCGTGGGTCTCCACCCCTTCGCTGATCAGCGTGAGCTTGAGCGAGCGCGCCATCGCGATGATGTGCAGCACCACTTCGCTGGTGACCGACCCGGTGCCGATGGCGTCGACGAAGATCTTGTCGATCTTCAGGCAATCGGCGCGCAGCTGGGTCAATTGCGACAGGCCGGAAAAGCCGGTGCCGAAGTCGTCGATCGCCACCCGGATGCCCAGCGCATGGATGCGCGCGATCGTGCGGTTGGCGCTGGCCGGGTCGACGAAGGAGCTCTCGGTCACCTCCACCACGATGTTGTGCACGCCGATGCCGGGCGTGGTCAGCAGGCGCTGCAGGTGCTCGACGACTGCGCCGGACAGCAGGTCGCTCGGCGCCAGGTTGACGCTGATGTAGCAGCCCGGATATCGGCTGAAGAAGCGTGGCCCGTCGATGGCGACGCGGGCGAGCACGTATTCGGTGAAGCGGGCGGTCAGTCCGCAGTCGGCCGCGGCCTGCACGAACAGCGCCGGGCGCATGCCGATCTGCTTGTTGGCGGGCCAGCGCAAGAGTGCCTCGGCCCCGGCTATCGTGTTGGAGCCCAGCTCGACGATCGGCTGGTAGTACAGCACGAACTCCTGCCGGTTCAGCGCCGCCCGCAGCAACGCGGGCAGCGACGCACGCTGGCGCGCGAACATGACGATCGCGCCGACCAACGCCGCGCCCAGTGCCAGCCCGACGGGAAGCAGCAACAGGGCGAGCTCGCGCAGGCGGGAGCTCAGGTAGGCACGCGGAATCGCCGCGTAGGCGCCCACGTCGAAGCGTTCCGATCCCTGGATCGCCACCAGGTAGCCGCCGTCGTAGAAGATCGCGCGGGCTGCCTTGCCGTGCTGCTCCAGCCATGCCGGGTCGAAGTGGCCGTCACGGGCCCAGACCTTGCCGGCGCTGCGCCCGAACACGCCCTGCGCAAGGCCCGGCACGGAAGGCGTTTCGACCAGCAGGTTGTCCGGGTGAACCGCGGTGGCGTAATGGTCGCCGCTGAGCACCACGAACGGACGGCTGCCGTCGATGGAAACCCCGAAGTGCACCCGCGTGCCCTTCGGGCTCACGTACGCCGGTGGCCCCATCTGCAGGCCGTCGGCCTGCGGGCCGATGGCCGAGCAGGTGATGCGATCGCCGGAGACGTAGCCGGCCGCCTGCACGTAGTCGTAATCCAGCAGAATCCGGCGCAACTGCGCGCGTTTGGCCTCGGAGCACGTGCCGGAGGGATTCAACTCGGTCAACCGCTGATAGGCGGCCGCGGACTGTTCGCCCACCGCTTCCGTGCGATGGATGATGGCGCTGGCGATGTTCGATGCCTGGGCGCCGGCTTCCTCCATCGACTGGTGGCGGGCGATCAGCAGTGCCGCCACCAGCGGCAGGGCGATGGCCACGGTGCACAGCGTCAGCGCGATGGTGGTGGCAAACCGCCTTGGCATCGTTTCCCCTTGCCGCGCCCAGGTCCGGACGGCTCGTCGGAGCCTCGATGATGCACCAACGCTGCCGGCGTGCCTATCCGCTCATGCGCCGGCGGCACGCCTCAGAAGCGCAGGTGGACGAACAACGAGGGACCGTCAAGTTTCATGTCGAGGTTGGCGTGGTAGGCGTGCTTGCGCTGGTGCAGCACCACGCGGCTGTAGCCGTATTCGGCGCCGAAGCCCAGGTGTGGCCACGGCAGCCATTCCACGCCCAGCGCGGCGTTCACGATGTGGCCGCTGAGCCGGCCGCCGTTCTTCTTCACCCCGGCGGCGTCGGCATACATGCGCCACTGGTCGTTGAACGCATGGCGCCAGCCGAGCTGCAGCATCGGTGCCCAGGCGCCGTCGCTGGTGCCGGAGGAGACCTGCCCGACCGGCTCGCCGTTGACGCTGGCCTCGCCGCTGATGGCGGCGTGCACGCGGTAGTAGGCGCCGCCCAGGCCCAGCCCGAACACGTCGTTGCCGTGGCCGAACCACCAGCGCCAGGAGGCGCTGCCGAAATCGAAGTTCAACTTGCCGCGCACCGTGGCGGCGGCCTCGTAGTCGTTGCCGGCGTAGCTGATCGAGCGCGCCAGGCTCTGGCTGCGCGAGCGGTTGACGCTGTAGTAGTCGAGCGAGAAACCCTGGCTGTCGCCGACCAGGAAATCCAGTCGCGCGCGCGGCACGCGCTTGCGGTCGTTGAAGCCGAGATCGTTCTCCAGGCTGAAGTTGCCGCCGTACCGGCCGCCCGGATCGCTGGCGCCGAGCGTGGTGTCGACGTGCGCGTCGTAGCCGCCCAGCCACAGGCTGACGCGATCGAGTGCAGGCGACTGCTGCGCGCCGGCGAGCCCGCTGCCCAGCGCCAGCGGCAGGAGAGCGGCGAGGCGCAGCGCATGGCGGGGCCGACGAAGAGGTGGACAGGTCATCGATCATGTCTCCGGATGGGTGCGAGGCAACGCATGCGCGCGGCCATCCCGGGATTCCACGGGTGATGGTACGAACAGGTGGTGTGCAAGCGCCGTGCAGGGCCGTTGCCGCTTGCGCGCGGCGAACGATAGAATCGGGCGAGGAGTCCGGACGGTTCTGGCCGCCACGCTCCCAGCCCAGAGGTGAGTGCATGCGGGTGATCGCGACGATGGCCTGCCATGCCGCGCGCCTGCATGACAGCTGGTTCGAGGCGGTAGCCGTGCGTGATGCACCCGGGCGCCGGTCCGGTGACGGGCGACACCGACGATCTTTCCATCGAACGCAGTGAGCGATGCCCGACAACCTCATCCCAGGCGCCATCCTCTGCCTGCCTTTCGCGGCGGCGGCGGCGACGTGGCTGATGCGCGAGCGCGGGCACAATCGCGCCGCCTGGCTGATGACCGGCGCCGCGCTGCTCGGCCTGGCGCTTTCGTTGTGGCTGGCCCCGGCGATCCTCGCCGGCGAGGTGCTGCGCCAGACCATCCCGTGGGCACCGTCGCTGGGTCTGGACCTGGTGCTGCGAGTGGACGGCTTCAGCTGGCTGATGCTGCTGCTGATCTGCGGCATCGGCGCGCTGGTGGGCGTGTACGCGCGCTACTACATGTCGCCGGACGATCCGCTGGCGCGCTTCTTCGCGCTGCTGCTGGCGTTCATGGGTTCGATGCTGGGCATCGTGATGTCCGGCAACGTGATCCAGCTGGTGTTCTTCTGGGAGCTGACCAGCCTGTTCTCGTTCCTGCTGATCGGCTACTGGCACCACGGCGCGTCGGCACGCGACGGCGCGCGGATGGCGCTGATCGTCACCTCCGGCGGCGGCTTCTGCCTGCTCGCCGGCATGCTGCTGCTGGGGCACATCGCGGGCAGCTATGAACTGGACGCGATCCTCGCCGCGGGCGAGGCGGTGCGCGCGCACCCGTGGTACACGCCGACCCTGCTGCTGATCCTGCTCGGCGCGTTCACCAAGAGCGCGCAGTTCCCGTTCCACTTCTGGCTGCCGCAGGCGATGTCTGCGCCCACGCCGGCGTCGGCCTACCTGCATTCGGCCACCATGGTGAAGGCCGGCGTGTTTTTGCTGGTGCGCTTCTGGCCGGTGCTGGGCGGCACCGACCAGTGGTACTGGATCGTCGGGGGCGTGGGCCTGGTCACGTTGATCCTGGGCGCCTACGCGGCGATGTTCGAGCAGGACCTGAAAGGCGTGCTGGCCTATTCGACGATCAGCCACCTGGGCCTGATCACCATGTTGGTGGGGCTGGGCAGCACGCTGGGCGTGGTGGCGGCGATCTTCCACATCGTCAACCACGCCACCTTCAAGTCCTCGCTGTTCATGGCCGCCGGCGCGGTCGACCACGAGGCCGGCACGCGCGACCTGCGCAAGCTCGGCGGCCTGTACCGGGTGATGCCGGTCACCGCCACGCTGGCGCTGGTGGCCGGCGCGGCGATGGCCGGGGTGCCGTTGTTGAACGGTTTCCTCTCCAAGGAGATGTTTTTCGCCGAGACGCTGGCAGTGCGCCAGGGCCCGCTGCTGGACGCGATCTCGGTGGTGATCGCGGTGGCGGCCAGCGCATTCGGCGTGACCTACTCGATCCGCTTCGTGCGCGGCGTGTTCTTCGGTCGCATGCCTGCCGACCTGCCGCGCGAGCCGCACGAGCCGCCGCTGTGGATGCGCTTGCCGATCGGCTTCCTCGCGCTGGCCTGCCTGCTGGTGGGCGTGCTGCCGGGGCGGGTGATCGGACCCACCTTGCACGCGGCGGCCGGCGCGGTGCTCGGCGCGGAGATGCCGGCGTACAGCCTGGCGGTGTGGCACGGCCTGACCACGCCGCTGCTGATGAGCGTATTCGCCTTCGCCGCCGGCTGCCTGCTGTTCGCCAGCCTGCGCCGTCGCTTCGATGCCATCGAGACGGCGCCGCTGACCAGCCGCTTCAGCGGCAAGCGGATCTTCGAGCGCGCACTGGCGGTGTTCGCGGCGGACTGGCCGCAGCGGATCGAACGGCTCTACCCGAGCCGGCGGCTGCAGTCGCAGTTGCTGTGGATCGTGCTGCTCGCCCTGCTGGCCGCCGTGCTGGCGGCAACCACGGCACCGCTGGATTTTCGCCCGCACTGGTCCAGCATCGATCCGGCGTTCGCCCTGCTGTGGCTGCTCGGCGCGGCCTGCGCGATCGGCGCGGCAACCCAGGCCAAGTTCCACCGCCTCGCCGCGCTGGTGCTCAGCGGCGGCGCCGGGCTGGTCTCGTGCGTGAGCTTCGTGTGGCTGTCGGCGCCAGACCTGGCGGCGACGCAGCTGCTGGTGGAGGTGGTCACCACCATCCTGATCCTGCTCGGCCTGCGCTGGCTGCCCAAGCGCATTGCCGGGTTCACGCCCGAGGGGTGGCGCCAGCGCTTCCGTCGCCGCCGCGACATCGTGATCGCGCTGGCGGTGGGCGTCGGCGTGGCCAGCCTGGCCTACGCCGCGATGATGCATCCGGTGGCCGATTCGATCTCGCGCTTCTTCCTCGAACAGGCGTACACCGAGGGCGGCGGCCACAACGTGGTCAACGTGATCCTGGTCGACTTCCGCGGCTTCGACACGCTGGGCGAGATCAGCGTGCTGGCGATCGTGGCGCTGACCGTGTTCGCCTTGCTGCGCCGTTTCCGCCCGGCCGCCGAAAGCATCAGCGCGCCCCAGCAGCAACGCCAGCAGACGGTACTGGAGGCGGACGGGCCCGGCCGCGCGGCGGACCGATCGCTGACCGACTACCTGATGATCCCCGGCCTGATCATCCAGTTGATGGCGCCCGTGATCCTGCTGTTCGGGCTGCACCTGTTCCTGCGCGGGCACGACCTGCCGGGCGGCGGCTTCGTCGCCGGCATCACCGTGGCGGTGGCGCTGATCCTGCTGTACATGGCGCGCGGCGCGCGCTGGGTGGAGTCGCGCCTGCGCGTGCTGCCGCTGCGCTGGATCGGCGCCGGGCTGCTGCTGGCCTTGTTCACGGGCTTAGGCTCGCTGGTATTTGGACGTCCATTCCTGACCAGTCATTTTCAGTACCTGGCGCTGCCGCTGTTCGGCCGCGTGCCGCTGGCGACGGCGCTGCTGTTCGACCTTGGCGTGTTCGCCACGGTGGTGGGCGCGACCATCCTGATGCTGATCGCGCTGGCGCACCAGTCGCTGCGGCGTCCGCGCCAGGTGTCGGCCGCCGCCGCGGAAGGGGAGGGCTGATGGAACTGGTGCTGGCCGCCGCGATCGGGATTCTCGCTGCCTCCGGCGTGTGGCTGCTGCTGCGTCCGCGCAGCTTCCAGGTGATCATCGGGCTGACCCTGATTTCCTATGCCGTGAACCTCTTCATCTTCTCCATCGGCGGCCTGCGCACCGGCGCCGATCCGGTGCTGCACGAGGTGGCCGGCAACGTCGCGCAGTACACCGACCCGCTGCCGCAGGCGCTGGTGCTCACCGCGATCGTGATCGGTTTCGCCACCACCGCGCTGTTCCTGGTGGTGCTGCTGACCTCGCGCGGGCTGACCGGCAACGACCACGTCGACGGCGAGGACGGCACGCCGTGAGCCAGCACCTGGTCGTCGCGCCGATCCTGCTGCCGCTGCTCATTGCCGCGCTGCAGCTGCTGGTGGGCGAGAAGCGCCGGCGCACGGCGCTGGCGCTGAGCATCGCCTCGTGCGTGGCGCTGGTGCTACTGGCCGCCGCGCTGCTGCTGGAGGTGTCCGCCGACGGCGCGCTGGCGGCGGTCTACCGCATCGGCGACTGGCCGGCGCGCTTCGGCATCGTGCTGGTGGCGGACCGGCTCTCGGCGCTGATGGTGCTGCTCACCAGCGTGCTGGCGCTGGCGTTGCTGCCGTATGCGCTGGGTCGCTGGCAGCATCGCGGCGGCCATTTCCAGCCGCTGCTGCAGTTCCTGCTGATGGGCTTGAACGGCGCCTTCCTCACCGGCGACCTGTTCAATCTTTTCGTGTTCTTCGAAGTGCTGCTGGCGGCGTCCTACGGCCTGGCGCTGCACGGCTCCGGTGCGCGGCGGGTCAGCGCGGGGCTGCATTACATCGCGGTCAACCTGACCGCCTCGATGCTGTTCCTGCTCGGCGTCAGCCTGATCTTCGGCGTCACCGGCACGCTCAACATGGCGGCGCTGGCCGAGCTGATCCCGCACGTGCCGGAGCGCACCCGCGCGCTGCTGCATGCGGGCGCGGCGCTGCTCGGCGTGGCGTTCCTGATCAAGACCGCGATGTGGCCGCTCGGCTTCTGGCTGCCGCGCACCTACGCGGCCGCGGCGCCGGCGGTGGCCGCGATGTTCGCGCTGATGACCAAGCTCGGCATCTACGTGCTGCTGCGCCTCGGCCTGCTGCTGTTCGGCGCTGGCGCCGGGCCCGCCTCGGCGCATTTCGGCAGCGCGTGGATGCTGTGGGGCGGCATGGCCACGCTGGTGGCCGGCACCATCGGCATGCTGGGCGCGCGCGACCTCGGCAAGCTGGCCGGCTACAACGTGGTGGTCTCCGCCGGCACCCTGCTCGGCGCGATCGGCCTGCAGCAGAGCGCGGTGACCGCCGGCGCGCTGGCCTACCTGGTGATCTCCACCCTGGCGATCGCCGCGTTCTTCCTGATTGCCGGCCTGCTCGCCTCCGACGGCGACGACGACACCGACGACACGCTGAGCCTGGAACCGTACGAGCAGCCCGGCGAAACCCCCGCGAACGAGAGCCTGTACGCGCAGGAGGACGAGAGCCGCGTGGTGATCCCGGCGCCGATCGCGATGCTGGGCCTGAGCTTCTCGGCCTGCGCGGTGCTGCTGGCGGGGCTGCCGCCGCTGTCCGGTTTCCTGGCCAAGTTCGCCCTGCTGGCGCCGATGCTCGATGACGCCGGGCGCGGCGCGCAGCTGCTGTTCGCGCTGGTCGTGGCGGCCGGTTTCTGCACCGTGACCGCGCTGTGCCGCGCCGGCATCCAGATCTTCTGGGTCGAGCCGGAGCGGATCTTTCCGAAGGTGCGCCTCACCGAGAGCGTCTCCGTCGCGCTGCTGCTGGGCCTGTGCCTGCTGCTGACGGTCTGGCCCGAGCGGCCGCTGCACTATTTGCGCGACACCGCCGCGCAGCTGCATGCGCCGGGCAACTACATCCACGCCGTGCTGCCGGGCGCCGAGGTCGCACCATGATCCGCCGCTGGCTGCCGCATCCGCTGCTGTCCGCGCTGCTGGCGCTGATCTGGCTGATCTTCAACCAGAGCGTGTCGCCCGGCACCGTGCTGCTCGGCATCGTGCTCGGCATCGTGCTGGGCCGGATGCTCGACCTGCTGGACCCGCCCAAGGCGCGGCTGCGCCACTATCCGTTGCTGCTGCGCCTGTTCGTGCGCGTGGTGCTGGACATCGTGCGCTCCAACCTCGCGGTGGCGCGCATCGTGCTGTTCAACAAGCGCCCGTTGCACTCGGGTTTCGTGGCGATCCCGCTGGAGTTGACCGACCATTACGGCCTGGCCGTGCTGTCGTGCATCATCACCTCCACCCCCGGCACGATCTGGGTCAGCTACGACTCCGACGCCAACATCCTGCTGATCCACGTGCTGGACCTGGTCGACGAGGCCGGCTGGATCGACTCGATCAAGCAGCGCTACGAACGCCCCCTGCTGGAGGTTTTCCAATGAGCCACGAACTGCTCGACGTGTCGATCCGCGCGGCGCAGATCCTGCTGCTGCTGGCGATGGCCTTCTCGCTGATCCGCATGGTGCGCGGCCCGCGCGCGCAGGACCGCGTGGTGGCGCTGGACGCCCTGTACGTCAACGCGATGATCCTGCTGCTGACCATCGGCATCCGCAGCGGCAGCATGCTCTACGTCGAGGCCGGCCTGATCATCGCCCTGCTCGGCTTCGCCAGCACGGTGGCGCTGTCGAAATTCCTGATGCGCGGGCAGGTGATCGAATGAGCCACCTCGACGCCCTGCCGCCATGGGCAGCCATCATCGTCGCCGTGCTGATGCTGCTCGGCGCGCTGTTCGCCTTCGTCGGCTCGCTCGGCCTGCTGCGCCTGAAGAACTTCTACCAGCGCGTGCACGCACCCACGCTGGGCACCACGCTGGGCACGTTCTTCATGCTGGCCGCCTCGATCACCTGCTTCTCGGTGCTGCACGGCCGGCCGATCTTCAACGAGGTGCTGATCGGCGTGTTCCTCACCCTGACCACCCCGATCACCCTGATGCTGCTGGTGCGCGCCGCGCTGTACCGCGACCGCGAGGAAGGCTCGCAGGACGTGCCGCAGCTGACGTCGCACGACTGATTGGGCGAGAGCGCTGACGGAGCCGGACCGAGGCGAACGTGCCGGCCCGGCGATCCGATGCCGCGGCGAACCGCCTGCCGTATCCGCTAGAACACCCTGTCGCCCGGCCTCGTCACGCGCGATCCCGCGTGTGACGAAGCCAAGCCATGGTCATGCATGCAATCGTTTTTCGAGATCGGGCACCGGAACGAACACGAAGGCCTTTCCTTCGCGGGATTGGCGCAGGAACCCTTCGGCCACCAGGGCAAGCAGGTCGGCCCTGGCGGTCTGGTATGACGTGCCGTGGCTTCTACGGTGCATTTCGATGGTGAAGACCTTTCCCGGGTTCTTGAGGGCGTTCAGAAGGAGCGCTCTTTGCCTGTGGTTGATCTGGTGAGCCAACGGGCTGCCGGGTTTGAGCAGCGCCGCGGCGGCTGCCTGCTCATTCTGTTTTCGGGTGATGTAGCGATGAACGCCGTCGATGGCTTCGAGAATGGCGGTCAGCTGGTGAGCCACGAAATAGGTGGTGTCTCCCTCATCAGTCTCCGTGTACAGGTATGACCGCATGTATTGGGCGGGCGCCCGTTTCAGGATGCTCGATATCGACAGATACTCCGCCATCCAGAAACCCGATCTCAGCAGCGACCAGTAGAACAACGTCCTGGCGGTCCGGCCATTTCCGTCGACGAACGGATGGTCGTAGCCGATCTGGAAGTGGATCAGGATCGCCCTGACCACCGGATGCACGAAGTGCTCGCCGTCGTCCGACTGGTTGGCGAAGTCGCAAAGGGACTGCAGGCGCTGCTCGAGCTCCCGTGCCGGTGGAGGCACGTGGAGAACGCGACCGGTCTCGTCCTCGATGACGATGTCTTCCGAGGGCAACCGGAACCTTCCCGCGCATCCCTCGTCCTCGAGCGTTCCGTCGGTCAGTTTGCGGTGGATCTCGAAAACCGCCGCAGGGGTCAGCGGCCGCTGCCTCCATGCTTTCAGTTCGCGCATGGCCAGGTAGTTGTTGTAGATCATGCGTTCGCCGTAATCACGCGGCTCCCGCCCACTGCGAAGCATGTCTTTTGCGACTTGGGTGGTCGTGGCAGCTCCCTCAAGCTGCGACGAAGTCATCGCTTCTTCCATCAGGGATCGAACGAGGTAATGTTCGCGGGTGACTTCTGATTGAGATGCCTCCTGGCCACGAAGCGCGCCAGCGGCATCACGGCCAATCAGGAACAGGTTTCGCTGGATGCTGTCACTCGGAACGACGGTGAATGGGTTGCCCGCCTTGTCCTTCAACGGCATTTCCTGGCGCAACCCGCGGCGCGCCATCTTGATTCCCAGCCACCATTCTTCAGGCGTCAGGTTCTCGGGTGGCGTGAGATGGCGCAGCTGATCCCAGTGCTCGTATCGTCCCTTGACCTCGGGGCCAAGCTTGGCGAGAAGTATCTTGCGGACGTCGGAACGCTCGAACAGGTCGCCGAGCGCCGGGGGTGGCATGGGGAGTTTCATGGGGCACCTGTCAATTTGCTACTAATTGATAGCGTAATTAGTAGCAAATTGACAGTGCCATGCGCCGGCTTCGCGACGGGCC
The DNA here is from genome assembly GCF_052978425.1 of Rhodanobacter sp. UC4437_H4. Taxonomy (NCBI): domain Bacteria; kingdom Pseudomonadati; phylum Pseudomonadota; class Gammaproteobacteria; order Lysobacterales; family Rhodanobacteraceae; genus Rhodanobacter; species Rhodanobacter sp. UC4437_H4. The sequence goes on along the minus strand of NZ_CM129673.1, from coordinate 2,213,168 downwards.
GCCCGTACGCCATGAACCCAGAGCGGGCGGTACCTCCTCCACCCGCAATATGTAGGAGCCCACGCTTGTGGTGTGCAGACCCGATAGCCGACGAGGTGGTGGTGATCAGCCTGCTTGGGCGGCGGCTGCCATCGGGGCCGGGCACCTGGGCGCCGAAGGCCGGCTGGCCTTTGGTGTGCGTGACACCAGTTCGAACTGCCGGCCCGCGCTGTACCGCGACCGCGAGGAAGGCTCGCTGGAGGTGCCGCAGCCGACGCGAGAGGGCTGAACGCGGCAGGGCCGATGCGAAGCTGGCCCTGCCGCGAACCGGCGCGGCGATTACAGCGTGCGCTCGAACTCCTTCACCTGGCGCTGCGCCTCGTCGCGGGCGATGCCGTAACGCTCCTGCACCTTGCCCACCAGGTATTCGGTGTTGCCCTCGGCACGGGTCAGGTCGTCGTCGGTCAGGTCGCCCCACTTGGCCTTGATCTTGCCGGTGAGCTGTTTCCAGTTGCCTTGGATGCGGTCGTTGTTCATGTGTGTCGACTCCGTGTTGGGGACTCGCGGCGGGGGCTTCCGGGGGAAACCCTCCCGCGCCACCCACTCTCCGGAATCCGTGTGAGCGGCGGGTCGTCAGTTCGTGTAGAGGGGGCGGGGGCGTTCATGATGGGCAGGTCGCGGGTGCGCCTGCCGCGCCGGATCAGCGTTTGCCGAATGCGCTGTCGGCATCGTCCTCGAGCGCGGCGATCACGGCGGCGGTGTCCTGGTCCAGCACCGGCGCGGCAAACGGCGCCGGTCCCGGCGTGCGGCCGAAGCGGATCGACTGGGCGACGCCGCGGTAACGGCCCACCAGCGGGTGCTCGAAGGTGTCGATGATGCCCTGCGATTGCACTTGGGGGTGGTCGAACATGTCCTCGATCCGTCGCGCGGCGGCGCACGGTACCTCGTCGCCGAACAGGTCCTCCCATTCCAGCGCGCTGCGCGCGGCGAGCGCCGCGTGCAGTTGCGGCAGGATCTCGGCGAAGTGCTGCGCGCGCTTGCGCACGGTGTCGTAGCGCGGATCGTCGGCCAGCGCGCCGAGGCCGGTCTTCGCGCACAGCGCCTTCCAGAAGCGCGCCGTGTTGGCCGAGATGTAGATCCAGCCATCGCGCGTGGGGTGGATGCCGGTGACTCCGCCGGAGCGCATGTCGCGGCCGATGTCGAGCGACTCGCCCTCGGCCCAGATCATCCGCGCCGACTGCATGGTCAGCGCGCTGCGCAGCAGCGACACGCCGACGAACTGGCCCAGGCCGCTGCGCTCGCGTTCGTACAGCGCCGACGACACGCCGGCGGCCAGCAGCGCCGCGGCGTAGTAGTCGACCACCGAGCCGTAGATGATCTCCGGCGGCCCGCCGCGCTTGCCCTGCAGCGTGCACATGCCGGTCATGGTCTGCAGCACCTGGTCGTAGCCGGCCTTGTCTTTCAGCGGGCCGCTGTCGCCGTAGCCGGTGATCGCGCAGTAGACCAGCCGCGGGTTGATCAGGCTCAGCTGCTCGTGGCCGATGTGCAGGCGCTCGGGCACGCCGGGGCGGAAATTGTGTACCAGCACGTCGGCATCGCGTACCAGCTTCAGCAGTGCGGCGTGGTCGTCCGCACGCTTGAGGTCGAGCACGATGCCGCGCTTGCTGCGGTTGACGCCGAGGAAGGCGCGGCTCTCGCTGGGAAGCGTGGAAGGGTACTGGCGCAGGTTGTCGCCGCTGGGCGGCTCGACCTTGATCACGTCCGCGCCCTGGTCGGCCAGCAGCGAACAGGCGTATGGCCCGGCGATGTAGGCGCTCAGGTCCAGCACGCGCACGCCGCCCAGCGGGCCGTGGCGGGCGGCGTTCGACTCAGGCGGGGAGGTTTCCATGCGCGATGCATCCATCGGGATCGGGGTGGTTGCTGCGGGCCACTGTGCACCATGCCCCGGCGGGGAAACAGGCGGGACGGCTATGTTCTGGCGCCACAAATTCTTGTGTGATGCGCGCGGCCCGGCGCGCTGGCGGCGTCATCCGGCGGGCTCAGGTGCCAGCGGCAGCCAGCACAGCCGCCAGCTACCGTCGACACGGCCACCGGCGGCGAAGTACGGCGTGAATTCCAGCGGTGCGCGATAGCCCGGGTCCAGCACGATGCGCGGCGCGCTGTCGCCCGCTGCGGGTTGCAGCGCCAGCCATTGCGCGCGCGGCGCGTCGGGCAAGCGCAGGGTTTCCTCGACCTTGAAGCCGTCGACCAGTCCCGTGGCATACACCAGCGGGCCGCAGGTGATGGCGGCGTACTCGAAGTGCAGCACTTCCTGGCGCACTTGGCTGCCGTCCGGTGCGCGCGACTCCTGCACGTTGCGGTTGATCGCGCGATGCAGCTGCGGCCGCATCGGAAAATGCGCCAGCAGTTCATCGCCGTCGCGCCATTCCCGTTCGAGCATGGCGTAATGTCCCGGCACCAGGGCGACGCTGGCATCCGCGCCGTTGATCGTGAGCGTGGCGTCCGTGGCCCACGACGGGATGCGCAACTTCAATGCGAAGTGCGCCGGGCGCGACATGGCGAGGCGCAGGCGGATATCGCCGGGATACGGCCAGGCAGTGTCCTGCACGATACGCAGCTCGCTGCCGGCGAGTTTGAACCCCGCTTCGCCGGGGCCGTAGAGGTTGACCGCGATACTGCCGTCGACAGCTTGCCGGTAGGCAAGGGCAGGCAGCTCCTCCAGCGCCATCGCGCCGCTGGACTTGCAGCAGCGCCAGTAGGTGGTGTGCACGCGGCGGCCGTTCGGGAACACGTAGTAGCACCAGTCCTCGCCGTTGGGCGCCTGCGCGCCGAGCAGGTCGTTGTACGCGGTGCGTTCGATCTCCTCCGCGTAGCGCGCCTCGCCGGTGATCGCCAGCAGCTCCCGGTTCAACTGGATCCACGCCAGCGACGAGCAGGTTTCCACGTAACCGTAAGGGCTGAACACGCCAGCCGGGTTGAACACCTCGCGCGAGCGATGGCCCACGCCGCCCCACGGCCCGCCGCCCAGGGTGAGGTGGTGCTCGCGGATGCTGCGCCAGGCGTGCTCCACCGCGCGGCGGTAATCCGCGTTGCCGGTGGCACGATGCAGCTTGGCCAGGCCGACCAGGTTCCACGCCAGCTGATAGGCCTTGCCGGTGGCGATGGTGGAAACGTCCGCGCCCTCCAGCGCACGCGTGAGCAGCGCCAGCTCGGGGTGGCCGTTCGCCTGCTGCAGCACGCGCTGCGCCAGTTCGAGATAACGCGGTTCGCCGGTGGCGAAGTACAGCTCGGTGGCCGGGTCCATCAGCACCGTCGCCGACAGGCCGTGGTGGTTGCCCAGCTCGGTGATGTCGATGCCGCCGTCGGTCAGTGTGTGCCGGCACAGGTCGCCGATCCGGCGCGCGGCTTCGAGGTAGTGCGGCGCGGGGAAGTGCCGCTGCACTTCGAGCAGGCCGAGGATCAGGTAGGCGTGCGTCCAGATGTCCCAGGTGCGCACGCTGGGGGCGCCGTCCCAGCTGGCCGGCTTCGGCGGCTGCGGGCGCATGAAGCGGTGATCCGGCGCGTAGGTGCCGAGGTAGCCGTCGGCCTCCTGGATCGACACCAGGTAGTCGGCGACGCGCAGCACGTTCGCGCGCAACGCGGCATCGCCGCTGCGCGCGGCCGCCTTCGCCGCGGCGACCAGCCACTTGCCGGCGTGCTCGCCGTACCAGTCGCCCTCGCGGTTCTCGTTGCGCCGCTCGGGCGCGAACAGCGCGATCGCGGGGCTGTGTTCATCGACGATGAAATGCGCGAGCCGGCCGCGCAGGTTGGCGGCCAGCGCCTCGCCGAGCAGGCCGTCGAGCTGCACGCGGGTCGCCGCTGCTTCGCTCATGCTGCATCCACCACGCAGCGGAAGCCGACGCTGCCGGAGCGGTCCTTGCACGGCGCCATCAGCAGGTACTTGCCGTGCTGGTCGAGCCGGTACGCCTGCGGGAAGTACCAGTGCGAGGTCTGCGGCTGGTAGCTGCTGCCGCCGCGAAGGATCGCGGCGCGGGTGTGCGCGTCGGCGTACTCGTCGGTCCATTGCCAGACGTTGCCGACCAGATCGAGCAGGCCGAACGGGCTGGCCGCGGCGGGATGCGCGTCGATATCGTCGGGCGCGCGCAGCGTGCGTCCGCGGTTGGCGGCGGGCACCATCGTCTCGTCCCAGTCGTTGCCCCACGGGTAGCGTCGCCCGTCTTGGCCCTGCGCGGCGTACTGCCATTCCCATTCGTGCGGCAGGCGCTTGCCGGCCCAGGCCGCGTAGGCGCGCGCGTCCTCGATCGCGACCCAGGTCACCGGCTTGTCGTCCCAGCCCGGCGGCGGCGCGCCGTCACGCCAGTGGCGCAGGAAGTTGTGCGGGTCGCGCGGCTGCCAGCCGCTGGCCTGGAGGAATTCGCGGAACTGCGCATTGGTCACCGGCGTGCGGTCGATGAAGAACGCCGGCATCTGCATCCGGCGGCGATGGCTGCGGCGCGCGCTGTCCTCCCACGGGTACTGCACGTCGTTGCCTTCCCAGGTCTGGCCCTCGATCTCGACACCGCCGACCACGAAGTCGAACGTGCCGGCGGGAATCGCCAGCATGCCGGGCGGGGCTTCGGCAGCGGGGCGGGTGGGCGCGATCGGCACCAGCTGCTGCGGCAGCGAACGCCACTGGGCCGACAGCGACTGCAGCGGCACGGACGAGAGTTCGCGCATGCGCGCAAGGAAGGCGTCGAGTCCATCGATCGCGGCGCCCGGCGAGAGCGCCAGCAGCGCGCCGAAGCCGCGGCCCTCCAGCGCGAAGTCGAACACCGCGCGATCGCCGTCCAGCCGTGGCTGCAGCGGCACGCCGTGCCAGGCGTCGTAGTACTGCGCGCCGTCGCGATGCGGCAGCGCGATCTGCTCGCCGCTCACCGCGTATTCGTGGCGGTTGACCAGGGTCCACAGCGTGTAGCCGTCGGTCGGAAAGCGGCTGGCGAACACGCCGGCCTGCAGTGTGCGCTCGTACGGTCGCCAGTCCAGGCTGACCATCGCCGCCGCGAACTGGCGTTCGATCGAAGCGATCCGGCGCAGCGCTTCGGCGTCGCGCGGGGTGAACTGGTTCCAGATGCCCCAGACATTTTCCCAGGCGTTGTAGCCGATGCCGTTGAAGAAGATGTACTGCAGGTCGTGGTTGCGATCGCGGCCCCAGCGGTTCTCGTAGTTGATCATGTGGCGCGGCTCCAGCCACTTCCACTTGGCCACCGGCGGGATCGCCTCGTTCGGCGCCTTCTTGCCCCAGCTCTGCACGTTCCAGATCAGCTGCTCCTCGGCGCTGATGGTGGACTCCGGCTGCAGCACCACCGGGCAGCCGAGCGCGTCGCAGGCGTCGAAGAACGCGCGCGGCACGCCGTTGTAAGTGTCGCCGTTGATGCCGTCGGCGCCGACCGCCTTGACCAGTTCGGCGATCGCCTGCCAGTCGTTCTGTTCCGCCTCGCGCGTGCCGTGGTCCCACGGCATGGTGGGCAGGAACACGCGCACGCCGCGGCGGTGGAAATCGTCCACCGCGCTTTTGAGACCATCGAGGCCGCCGGGCAGATCGTGCGCGAGATCGGTCTTGTTGCGGTCGTCGATGCCGATATTGGGGTAGACGAACCAGAGCAGCACGCTGTCGATGCCGCCGAAGCGTGCCTCGAGATCGTCCAGGTAACGGTCGACGGTGTACTTGCCGGCCACCGGATCGTAGAAATAACGATCCTCCACCATCATCTGCGCGTGCACGAAATTGCGCTGCGCCCACTGCAGCTCGGGGCGGCGGTAGTTGGCGTCGTCGTAGCCTATCCGCACGAGGTGCTCGCGGCGCCAGTCGGTCAGCTCGCGGACCCAATCGTCGACGCAGCCGTCCACGTCCGTCTTCCAGTGGCCGATCTCGGCGAACGGCCAGCCCGGCGCCTTGCCCGGGGTGGGCAGATAGCGGCCGGTGGTGACGTGGGAGAACTTGAATTCGTGCGTCACGCGCGGGGCGGCGGTGTGGTCGGGCGAATCGGGGTCGGTGCTCATCGGGTACTCGGTAAAGCCGTGCGTGGTGAAGTCATGGCAGCGCCTGGTAGACCAGATCGTAGAAGTTGCGGCTGATCCGTGGCAGGTCCCTGCCGCCATCCTCGCGCGGCAGGTGCTGCAGCATCAGGATCGCCAGCAGGTGCTCGTGCGGATCGATCGTGTAGTAGGTCGAGGCCGCGCCGCTCCAGCCGAACTGGCCGGGCGAGCCGAGCTGGCCGCGGCGGGCCGGATCGAGCACCACGTAACCGCCGAGGCCGAAGCCCTCGGCGTCGCTGAACTGGGTCACCGGCGGGTCGAGCATGGTGAGGTGGTTGCGCAGCATCAGCTCCACCGTCTTGCGGCCGAGCAGTTGGTGTCCGTCCAGCGTCCCGCCGTCGAGCAGCATCTGGGCGAAGCGGGCATAGTCGCCGGCGGTGGAATACAGGCCGCCGGCGCCGCTGTCGTAGGCGTTGAGCGGCTCGCCGGGATGCCGTGCACTGGTGGTGTCGGCGATCTCCAGCTTGCCGGCCGCGCTCATCCGGGTGAGATCGACCACGCGCGCGCGCTGTGCCGCCGGCACGCTGAAGCCGGTGTCGTGCATCGCCAACGGCTCGAAGATGCGCTGGCGCAGGAAGCGGTCGAACGATTGCCCGGAGACCACCTCGACCACCCGCGCCAGCAGTTCCAGCGAGGCACCGTCGTAGCCGAAGCGCGTGCCGGGGTCGGCGGCCAGCGGCACGCGGCTCATGCGTTCGGCGAAGCCGCGCAGGTCGCTCGCGCCGTGCGGGTCGATGCGCTCCATCAGCGTGACCGCTTGCTCGTCGCCCTTGACGCCAGCCGGATAACCCGCGGTATGGGTGAGCAGCGCATGCAGGGTGACGGGCTTGTCCGCTGCGCGCAGTTTCGGCGCGTCGGCGGTGCCGCCGACCATCACCTGCGGCGCCTGGAAGCCCGGCAGGTAGCGTGACAGCGGATCGTCCAGGGTGAGCTTGCCTTCCTCCACCAGCATCATCACCGCGACCGAGGTCACCGTCTTGGTCATCGAGTAGATGCGGAAGATCGCGTCCCTGCGCATCGGCTCGCGCCGCGCCAGGTCGCGATGGCCGTAGGCCTGCCAGTCCACGATGCGGCCGTTGCGAGCCACCAGGGTGACGCCGCCGAGGTAGCCGTCAGCGCCGGTCGCCCTGTCCATGAAGTCGTGCAGGCGCTGCAGGCGCACCGCCGAGACGCCTTGCGTGTCGGCACGGGCCGCAGGCAGCGGCGCCGCTGCCCGCGCCGGCAGCACGGTGGCCAGCAGGCAGGCGACCACCAGCACGGCGCGAAGGCGGCTGCCGGATCGGGTGTTGGCGTCGGCTCGGCTCATCGAGGTCTCGCCGGCCGCGGCATCCCGGGGGAGGGACGAGGATGCCGCGGCCCGTATGGCGTCACGTTCCCGGGGATCAGAACGTGATCGTATACGTCAGCGAGGTGACGCGGCCGCGACCGGACCAGTAGTTCTGGTATCCGACCACCTGCGAGGTGCTGAGGACGTAGAACTTGTCCAGCAGGTTCTCCACGCCGAGCGAGAGCTGGCCGTAACGCGGGAAGGCGTAATTCACGCCCAGGTTGAACAAGGTGTAGCCGCTGGTGTGTTCCTCGTAGCTGTAGGTGGCGCCGTCGTAGGCGCGGGTGTCGCTGCCGGACACGTGGCGGCCGAACAGCGAGGTGAAACCGAGGTTGGCGTCGGCGTTGGGCAGGAACTTCCAGGTGATCGAGCCGGCCAGCTTGTCCGGGCTGATGTCGAAGATGCCCAGCGGCTTGTTCATGCCGCCGGCCGGGTACAGGCCGCCCGGGCTGGCGGCCCAGAACGCGGTCTCGCCGGTGATGTGCGAGTAGACGCCGCTCACCTTCCACTGCTCGTCGAAGCGCCATTCGCCGGTGAGCTCGGTGCCTTCGATGCGTACCGGTGCGCGCGACAGGATGTAGTCGTTCGAGTTCGGGTCGACCGCCAGCGAGGAGCCGAACGGCGACTTGGAGATGTAGTGGGTGGCGCCGAACGCAGCGTGCTCGCCGTGCCAGTTGAAGCCGAACTCGGTGTTCTTGTAGATGATCGCGGCCAGGCCGCTGATGCGGTCGACGGACTGCCCCGGCACGCTGATGTTGCGCAGCGGGATGCCGATGTTGGGCAGGGTGAAGCCCTCGCTGTACGAGCCGAACACCGACCACTGGCTGCCGATGCGCCAGATTGCGCCGAAGTTTTTCAGGTTCTCGGTGTACTTCACGCCGCCGCCTTCCACGAACACGCTGTTGCGGTAGGGCGTGGTGGTGTAGTCGTTGACGTGCAGCTTGTCGTCCTCGCGGCGGAAACCGGCGCTCAGCGTGATCGGGCCGACGTCCCAGGAGAGCTGGCCGTAGGGCGCCGTGCTCTTGTAGTGCATCGGCGGCACCCAGATGCGGTTGGTCAGCGCCAGCCGTTGCTGCGCCTCGTCCTTGACCACGTCCACGCCCACCTGCAGTTGCAGGCCCGGCACGGTGAACAGCTCGCCGCGCGTCCATGAGGTGCGCAGGCCGCTCTTCTTCGAGGTGATCTCCGACTGGTCCCAGATCCGCTGGTCGTCGGGGATGGGCGGCGCGATGAGCTGCTTGTCGTCGCCGTTCTCGGGCAGGAAGCGCATCGCCTGGTCGGCATGGTAGGCGGTGGCCACCAGCGAGCCACCGAGGAAGTCGCTGTTGCTGTACTCGACGCTGTACTGCTCGAAATCGTTGAACGCGTCCAGCGAGCCGTGCAGCTGGCCCTTTTCCGAGGTGTTGGTGAACGGCACGGCGCACGGCGGGTCGTCGGTCGGGCCGCGGCAGCCCAGCACCTGGACATAGTCGCCCTTGCCCTCGATCTTGAAGTGGCTGTAGGTCGCCTGCAGCCGCTGCGTGTCGCCCTGGCCGAAGTTGACGCCGCCCTTGAGGAACAGGTTCTTCGAGGTGGAGTCGGCCACCGAGCCGCTGCCGCTCAGGCCGATGCGGCGCCCGTTGCCGTCGTAGGTGATGCCGCGGTCGAGGTAGGAGGCGGCGACCAGCAGGTCGTACGAACCCTGCTTCAGCGCGTACGTGCCGCCCACCTTCCAGCCGCCGCTGTCGCGCGGGCCCTGGGTCTGCAGGCGGGTGCTGAGCGTGGTCTCGCTGCCTTCCTTGTCCGGCACCTTGGAGATGTAGTTGATGATGCCGCCGGCCGCGCCGATGCCTTCGGAGGCGGAGGGGCCGTTGATGACCTCGACGCGGCCGATGATGCCCATGTCGGTGAAGGTGGCGTTGCGCGAGCCGTCGCGCAGCGGCGAGCCCTGCGGGATGCCGTCGAACAGGCGCAGCGGAATGCGGCCGCGCAGCGTCTCGCCGCTGCTGCTCATCATCTGCGACGACTCGGCGTAGCCGGGCACGGTGCGCGTCAGCACGGCGGTGGCGTCCTCGGTCACGGTCAGGGTCTGCTGGATCTCCTCCTTGGTCACCACCGTGATCGCGCCGGGGATCTCGTCCACCGCCTTGGGGCTGCGCGTGCCGGTGACGATGACCTCGCCCAGCTCGGTGGCCCGCTTCTTCGCCGACTTCGCTTGGTCGTCGGAGGACGTGGCGGCCTGGTCCTGGCCAGACGGAGCCCCGTCACCCGTGCTAGCGGCAACCTGGGCGGACGCATCGGCGGCGAGGGAGTAGACCAGCAGGATGCCGCTTATTGCTACGCAAAGTGGTTTGATCATGGCCTGTCTCGTGATGGTTCAGGTGGCCGCGAACGAAGCTCGCGGTGAACGCGCCGTCTCTGCCCGCGCACCATCGCGGTGCGCGTCCCGGTCGGTAGCCGTATTCCCCTCCCGCCGTGCAGATCCTCATGCGCGAGGCTAGGCGTTTGCCGGCGGACGTGGAACCGTCGCTGGCTATCTTCAGAGGCTAGCTTTTGTTGCTTGAGCAAGGCGGGCCGTGGCCCGGCTCAGCCCCGGCCGGCGGCCTGCCGCTGTTGCATGGCCTGGCGGCTTTCCTGCAACAGCACGGTGACCAGGCGCACGCGCACGCTGGAGCGTGACCACACGATGCCGATGCGCCGCGGCACCGTGGGCGCCGGCAACGGGATGCGCGCGAGCTGCACGCCTTCGGGCCACGGGTGCGCCCAGTCCGGCACCAGCGACACGCCGAGGCCGCGGTCGACCATCACCGCGATCGCGTTGAGTGCGTTCAGCTCGAAGCGCTCGTGCGGCACGATGCCGTGGCTGCGCAGGTACTCGTCGGCCTGGCGGCCGCCCCACTGGTTGCGGTCGTAGCGGATCAGCGGCTGCGTCGCGAGCAGTTCGTGCGGGTCGCGTTCGGCCATGCTTCTCGGCGCCAACACAATCAACGGCTCCTCGCGCAGCAGCAGCCATTCGCAGGTCTTGGGCAGGGCAAATGGCGCCTGCAGCACCATGGCTGCGTCGAGGTCGCCGGCTTCCACCGCGCGGTAGAGCTCGGCCGAGTAGCCGGGCTTGATGAACACGTTGATCTGCGGAAACGTCTCGACCATGCGCGCCAGCACGTCGGGCAGCAAGCCCGCCAGCGCCGTGGGGCAGGCGCCCAGGCGCAGCTCGCCGGAGACCGCGTTCTCGTTGGCCACGCTGCGCAGGTCGGCCACGTGGCGCAACAGGTCGCGCGAGCGCTGCAGGATGCGCGAGCCTTCCTCGGTGACGCTGACCGTGCGGCCGACGCGGGCGATCAGGGTGGCGCCGATCTCCCGCTCCAGCGTGCGGATCTGCTGCGCCACCGCCGCCGGCGTGATGTTCAGCACGCGCGCGGCGGCGGCCATCGAGCCCTGGTCGACGACGGTGATGAAGGTATGCAGGAACTGGGTTTCCACGGCGCCTCGCGGATCTGGGCGGCAGGTCAGCGGAGCCTGCCGGTCGTTGCCATCATGCCGTGTCCGGCGGCTTCGCGGGGAGTGCTCGAAGGCACACTCAGTCGGCGCGGTCGGCGTAGATGGTCAGCCCCTTCAGCGAGCGCGCGGGCGCAGGGAAGCACAGGCTGGCCAGGTAGCCGATCACGATGCACAGCGCGATCGAGATGGCCAGGTAGAAATACGGGTGCACCAGCTTGAACCACCACGCCACCAGGGTCAGGCAGATGCTCGCACCGATGCCGATGGCGACGCCGGGAGCATTCGCGCGGCGGGTGAACATGCCCAGCGTGTAGGCGCCGGCGAAGCCGCCGCCGAGCAGTCCGGCCAGCTCGATCGAGACATCGAACAGCGAATGGATGTCGTAGCGCGACAGCAGCACGGCCAGCCCGATCGCGATCAGCCCGACCATGACGCCGGCGACTTCCGCGAACAGCACGCTCTTCTTCGGCGTCGGGTGCTTCACCAGCTTCTCGTAGAAGTCCACCGAGGCCAGCGTGGACACGCTGTTGATGATGCTCGACAGGGTGGACATGGCGGCAGCGAAGATGCCGGCGATGATCAAACCGGTGACGCCCATCGGCAGTTCGGCGGCGATGAACAGCGGGAAGGTGGCGTCGATCGGCAGGGTCGGGTTCATCCGCTCGGGATGCGATTTGTAGTACACGAACAGCGCCGTGCCGATCAGGTAGAACACGAAGCCGCCCGGAATCATCACCGCCGCGAACATCCACACCGAACGGCCGGCCTCCTTGTCCGAGCGCGTGGACAGGATGCGCTGCATCAGCACCTGGTCCTTGGGAAAGGTCAGCACCACGTCGAACAGCACCAGGAACACGAAGCCCCACACCGTGGCCTTGGTCAGGTCGAAGCGGAAATCCAGCAGGTGCATCTTGTGCTCGGCCATCGCCGCGTGCATGAAGGCGGGCACGCCGCCGTGGATGTGCGTGATGATGAAGCCGATCGCGAACAGCGCGCCGCCGAACATCACGAACACCTGCACGAAGTCGGTCCAGATCACCGCCTTCATGCCGCCCAGCGTGGTGTAGAGGATGGTGAACACGCCCATGATCAGCACGCTCCACACCACGTCGATGCCGGTGATGGTGGCGATCGCCAGCGCCGGCAGGAACAGGATCACGCTCATCCGGCTGCCGATCTGCATCACGATGCACAGCGCGCTGGCGAGCATGCGGATGGCGGGATGGAAGCGTGTTTCCAGGTACGAGAACACGCTCATCAGGTCGAGCCGGCGCAGCAGCGGTACCACCCACACCGCCACGAACATCAGGCCGAGGACAGCGATCAGGTTGTTGGTGAGGTACTGCCAGTTGGTCTCGAAGGCCTTGGCCGGGATCGCGATGAAACTGATCGAGCTGGTGTTGGTGGCGTACAGGCTGATGCCGGCCGCCCAGAACGGGATGCTGCGGCTGCCGACGAAGAAGCTGGCAGTGGAGGTGCGTTTCTCGCGCAGGTAGAAAAACAGGCCGATGCCGACCATGGCCGCCAGGTAGACCAGGATCACCACCCAGTCCAGCCAGCGCAGCAGCAGCTTGGTCGACTCCACACGCGCATAACCGAAGTCGACGCGCTGTCCGCCCGCATCACGCTGTGCCCAGAACATGCCGTCGGTCCAGGCGCCGGTCGCAACGACATCAGCGGGCGCGGCACCCGGCAGCGCGGCCCAGGCGGTGGTGATGACCTGGAAGGTCATCAGCTTCGTCGAGGCGGCGGCGTCCACCAGATAGAGCGCATTCGCCTGCCCCAGCGCGTGCCCGGAGCCCGGCACCACATGGCCCGGCACCCGGCCGCGCTCGGTCCAGCCCGTGTCGGCGTTCCAGCGGAGCAGGCGTTCGGCGGTACCGGAAGCATCGGCCACGGTGACGAACACGGCCGCGGACTGGGCGACGAGGGAGGTCGGCGCCCCGCCACCCGGCCAGCCGCCGACCCTGCTCCACTGCGGTTGCTCTGTGTTCGTCTGCAGCTGCAACAGCCGCGTGGTGCCGTCGGTGCCGAGGCCGGCGACGGACAGCGTGTCGTTCGCCCACGCCCCGTGCGCGTCATGCAGCGGCTCGGGCAGGGCGGGCAGGCGCTGCCACTGCAGCGTGTCGCCGCGCAGGCGCAGCCGGGCCACGCCGGTCACCCCGCGGGCATCGGGAGCGGTGATCAGCACCCAGGCCTGCGTTCCGCCTTCGACGATGCCGTCCGGGGCAACGGCGACGCCGGTCGGCGATGACAGGCGGCGCCAGGCCTTGCGTGCGTCGTCGAGTCGCCAGGCTTCGTCGGCGGCCATGGCGAGCGGTTGCCCGTCGACGAGGGCGATGGCCCGCAGCGGTTTCGTGGTTTCCAGCGCGGGCAGCTGTCCGTCCTGCACCGGTGCCAGGCTCTGCGCGTGCAACGGTGCGATCGCCAGGAACAGCAGCGTGCACAGCCACGGCACGACCCGGCGGGGGCGGCCGCGCATCAGTCCGCCCGGCGCGCGGTGGCGAGCAGGGCCTGCGCGCGCTTCAGGAACGGCAAGTCGATCATCCGTCCATCCACCACGAAGGCGCCGCGCGATGGCGCCTGGACCGCGGCCTCGACGATCCGGCGCGCCAGCGCCAGCTCCGCCTCCGAGGCGGCGAAAGCGGCGTTGGCCAGCGCCACCTGCCGCGGATGGATGCAGGTCTTGCCGATGAAGCCGAGTCGCCGCGCCATGTACGCCTCCTCGCGATAGCCGGCGTCGTCGTCGAGCAAGGCGTAGGCGCCGTCCATCGCGAACACCCCGGCCTGGGCCGCGGCCACGCGCAGGGCGAACATCGCCGCATGCACGTTGCGCGGGTCGGCGCGGTCGATGCCGTGCGGCTCGAACAGGTCGCCCAGGCCCAGCTGCAAGCCGGCGACGCGCGGATGCGCGGCGGCGATGCGTGCCGCGGCGGCCAGTGCCCGCGGCGTCTCGATGTTCAGCAGCAGGCCGATCGGTTGCGCCACGCCGTTCGCGTGTTCCGCCTGCTCGATCGCGGCCACGGCCGTCGCCACGGCTTGCGGCGATTCGATCTTGGGCAGGTTGAGCAGGGTGACGCCGGGACGGACGACCGCGGCGAGGTCCGCCGCGAAGTGCGGCGAGTCCGGTGCGTTGGTGCGCACGATGATCAGCTTGGCTGCCCGCGGGACGGCGTCACCGGCGATGAAGTCCGCCACCGCCGCGCGCGCCTCGGCCTTGCGGTCCTCGGCCACGGCGTCTTCCAGATCGAACGACAGCGCATCGGCCTCGCCGGCCAACGCCTTGGCGAACAGCTCCGGCCGTGCACCGGGCACGAACAGCTTGCTACGCATCGGCTTGCCCGCCTGTCGCCATCCTCGTCATGACGGGCAGTGTGCGGCATGGCACGACGGCAATCGAGCCGATGCGCCATGTTCAAAAGATAGTTTTTCTATCGAACAGATGACTGGCGTCGGCGGCGCATCGCGCTCTTCATCGGGTCAAGCTGCGTTGCGCACGTCGTCGTGCTCCATTCGGGGCGGACACCAGCCGGCGTGAAAACCGGACGCTCGCCGCCCGCCCAGTTTTCACGCATCGGGGTGTGTGCCTTGTCGACGGATCCGACGATCCGGACGTTCGACTCACGACGGATCTACGCAGCCGGCGGCGCCATCGCCAGTGCGATGGCGAGCGAGGGGACCCCACACTTCCTCACCCGGCCATGTTCGGATTGCTTGCGAGATGACGCGTACGAATGCGTGGCAGGCCGCCGCTTACCCACGGAGAAGGTGGTGCGTGCCGTATCGTGTGGTGAGATTCAATGGGCCCATCCTTTGCGTCAGCTAAGGTTCCCCATTGACGGCTTTTGCGAGAAGATAGACCGTGCAGGGCTTAGCATTGCTTCCGGCGTCGACCCGCCCAAAAAATTTGAGACCGATGGTTCGTTGAGGGAACGCGATAGGGGGAGGCGGTAAGGTGCTATCGCCATTCAAAGAATCAATAACGTCGCGGGACGAGATGCAACCATTCCGATTTGTCGACTTGTTTGCCGGCCTAGGCGGCTTTCATGTGGCCCTTGCCCGCATGGGCGGCCAATGCGTGTTCGCCGCTGAGTGGAAGGAGCATCTGCGAGAACTTTACGAAACGAACTTCGGATTGAAGCCAGAGGGCGACATCACGAAAGTCCATCCGAAGGATGTTCCCGATCACGATCTGCTGACAGCCGGCTTCCCGTGCCAGCCATTCTCCAAGGCTGGTGAGCAACTCGGTTTCGAGTGCACCGAGCAAGGCAACCTCTTTTTCAATGTCGCTGCCATCCTCAAAAAGAAGAAGCCCACGTACTTTGTCCTTGAAAACGTTCCTAACTTGCTAAAACACGACAAGGGTCGTACTTGGGGAGAGATCCAGAAGATTCTTGGCAAGAATAAAAACGGGCTGGGCTACGATATCCGTGCCGAGCGATTCTCGCCTCACAACTTCGGCATTCCGCAGATTCGCGAGCGCGTCTACATTGTAGGCTCATTGCTACCGCTGGACGACTTTGAATGGCCCAAAACCAGCGACGTCGAGACGAACATCGGCGCTGTGCTCGACGACAACCCGCCTGATGCGAAGCAACTGTCCGCTCGGGTTAACGAATGTCTAGTTGTCTGGGACGAGTTTTTGAAGGCTTGTCCGCCCGATGTGGAGCTACCTTCGTTCCCTCTGTGGTCTATGGAATGGGGTGCGACCTACCCGTACGAAGTGACGACGCCACATGCCCGCAAGGAATCCTTCGGAATGGATGGCCTGAAAGGCTTCAAGGGTAGCCATGGTACGAAGCTTGGCTATTTACGCACACTGGAGGAGCGTTGGGCCGCATTGCCCAGTCACGCTCGCACGGCCGAAATGGAGTTCCCGAAGTGGAAACAGGACTTCATTCGTCAGAACCGCCAGTTCTACCAAGACAATAAGGTATGGATTGACCCTTGGCTACACAAGATTCTGAAGTTCCCATCAAGTCTCCAGAAGTTCGAGTGGAACATAAAAGGGGGGGAACGCAATATTTGGGATTACGTCATCCAGTTTCGCGCTTCTGGCGTCCGCGTCAAACGTCGTACAACCGCACCGAGCCTGATCGCGATGACGGACACCCAGGTGCCCATCATCGGGTGGCAGAAGCGTTACATGACGCCACGCGAGTGTGCTCGACTCCAAAGCCTAGATAGCCTCAACCAGCTTCCGAAGAGCCCAACTCAAGCGTTCGCAGCGCTGGGCAATGCGGTGAATTCCAATGTCGTGGAGATGGTCGCTCAGGCGTTGCTGGCAACGCGGCATACCGTCGAGGCTACTGATCCGGCGCGGCTGCGCGAAGCGGGAACGGTCGAATGCAGGTAACTCCAGATCCACAGCTGACCAAGTCGATTGAAATCCGGCCCGAAGTCACGATGTTGTCAGTGCTTCGGCACCTGAACTACAAGCCTTGGTATGCCATCGCGGAGTTCATCGACAACGCACTGCAGAGCTACCTTGCGAATCGAGCGGCTCTCGAAGCCATCCACGGAGAGAACTTTCACCTCGAGGTCGACGTTCGTATCGACACGAACGATCCGGGCCTCATAGTCGTCACCGACAACGCGGCTGGCATCTCCGCTGCCGACTTCCCTCGAGCCTTCAGGGCCGCACAGGCTCCCCCCAATCGCAGCGGCCTATCTGAGTTCGGAATGGGGATGAAGAGCGCGGCGTGCTGGTTCGCGGAAAGGTGGAGCGTTCGAACCAAGGCCATTGGCGAGTCACTTGAGCGCACGATTCATTTCGACATCCGCCACATCGTCGACAACAAGATTGAGAGCCTGAAGACCGAGCCGCGGGACGTAGACAATTCGTCGGCGCACTACACGGTGGTGACGCTGCGCGGGTTGCATCATGTCCCTCAGGGCCGGACGCTCGGGAAAATCAAGGAGCATCTCGCGAGCATTTATCGGGTGTTCCTAAGGGATGGTCGGATGATCTTGAAGTTCAACGGCGAGCCGTTGAACTACGCGGCCGTGCCCATCCTTACTGCGGCCACCTACACGGCGCAGGGAGCACCGGTTCAAGGGCCGGACACCAAGCCTATTCACTGGCGCAAAGACATCAACCTCGACTTCGGCAAGGGCCAGAAGATCACCGGCTTTGCCGCGCTTCGTGAGGTCGGTTCGACTCCGTTCGCCGGCTTCGCGCTCTTCCGTCGAGACCGCCTCATTGAAGGTAGCTACGATGAAACCTATCGACCAAGCCTCATCTTCAAGCAGACCAACAGCTATCCCTACCAACGTCTCTTCGGGGAGCTTCACGTCGAGGGCTTTGAGGTCAGTCACACGAAGGATGGCTTTCGCTGGGAAGAGTACGAGGACATCATTCTCGAATTCTTGAAAGACCAACTGGAGGCTAGCCCGCTGAACCTGTTGGCCCAGGCGGAAAACTATCGAGCCCTACCTTCGAAAAAGAACATCGAGTCGCGCGCCGCGGCTGCTACAGCCTCGGTTTCTGATTACATAGAAAAGGATGTAGCGCCGCTCCTGGTTGAGGCGAAGACTAATCCAGCGGAGCCTCTGCCACTGCCGCAGGTGCTACCGCCGAGTGCGCTGCAGGCTTCGGAACGAACAGTCTCCGTCAACGATGGCAACTGGGATTGGGTCATTACAATTCGAACATCAGTAGACCCCGCGCGCGAGGACTGGGTCTCGCTGGCTAAACAGGAATCGTTGAAGGGTGACATGGATAACACGCGACGTCTGGTCGTGGAGTTATCGCTCGCACATCCGTTCTCGACCGAGTTTCTCGGGACTAACAACGAGAACATTGAACTCTTCCTTCGAATTGCCACCGCAGTTTGCATCGCACTGGTCCTTTCGGAGGACATCACAGGGCAGGCCCCCGAGGCCGTCCTATACCACTTCAACTACCTGATGCGTGGTTTTTTGAGCTGTGCTTCGATAACCAAGGATGACCAACGATGACCACCTCAATCAAAATTCTCAGAACCATCAAACCGCCTCTCCGCTGGGTACCTGAGCAGCGCGACTTCACTACGGAGTTTCTGCAGAGCAAGTCGAAAGATCCGAACGGCCCGAATTACGAAGATCTGACAAATGGCGCGGATTCAGTTCTGCAAGAAGCACAGCGCATTCTCGGGCGCTGCCTTCCGCCCACCAAGCCAGGTACTCCCGAGACCGGCCTCGTCGTGGGATATGTGCAAAGCGGCAAGACACTCTCATTCGAGACAGTCATTGCCTTGGCCCGTGACAACGGCTACGGCGTGGTCATAGTCCTTGCGGGTACGAAGAACAATCTGCGTGACCAGTCTGAAGAACGCCTTAAGAAAGATTTCGGCATAGAAGACGGTGGTGACCATTGGTACCACTGGTCCAACCCCACGATATCGGTCAAGAGCCAGATTGAGAACCGATTGACCGCTTGGAAGAGGAAGCCGACGAAGAAGGCTCTACTCATTACCGTGCTCAAGCATGGTGGGCACTTGGAGAAGTTGGCCACTGTCCTCAAGAGTGTTGACCTCAGCACGGTGCCTTGCCTCATCATCGACGATGAGAGCGATCAAGCGAGCCTCAACACGAAGGCCGCGCGCATCAAGGCAGGCTTGGCAGCCATCACCGACGTCAGTACGACCTATAAGTCCATCCTGACGCTGCGCGCGGTGTTGCCGCACCACTCCTATTTGCAGTACACGGCCACGCCTCAGGCGAACCTGCTGCTCGCGCAGACAGACTTCCTTAATCCGAATTTTGCCGAACTTGTCACACCAGGTAATGCCTACACCGGAGGCAAGGCCTTCTTCTTGGACAACCCAAATCTCATTGCGGACATCCCTCCACGGCAAGTTCCGGGGCCAAACAACATTGTCCCTAGTCCGCCGAAGACGCTACTCGACGCCCTGCGCTTCTTCTTGCTCGCCGCGGCCCATCATTCGCTGACACGAGGAAAGGGGTTAAAGGCAAAAGATCGCAACCGATCAATGATGGTTCACCCAGCCATCGCAACCACCTCGCACAAGATCTACAAGGCCTGGATTGATAAGGCGCTTAAAACGCTGAAAAGCATGGTGGAGCGGCAGTTCGCGAGCGACCCTATCGCGGCGACGCTGCTCTTCAAGGCTGAGTACGAATCACTAGTCAAGACCTTCCCTAAGATTCGCTCGCTACCAGAGTTGGTTGCCGCGATGGTCGACGAAGTCTTCGACGACCTTAATGTCGTTGAAGTTAACGGCACGAAGGACGCTGAGAAAAAGGTCAACTGGAAGGCGACGAAGTATTGGATTTTGGTGGGCGGCGCGAAGCTAGATCGGGGATACACGGTCGAAGGTCTGTGTACCACTTACATGCCCAGGCCACTCGGGACTTCCCCGGCCGCGGATACGCTGCAGCAGCGTGCTCGCTTCTTTGGCTACAAGGCACCATACCTTGGTCTGTGTCGCGTTTTCGTCCAAGGCACTGTCAAGGCCGCGTTCACTGAGTACATCGAGCACGAGGAGTGCGTGCGTGACGCGCTGACAGCCAATAGAGGCCAACCATTGGCGCGCTGGCGTCGAGACTTCATCTTGACCGAACGGTTAAAGCCGACGCGTGCCAACGTTATCGGTCTGGGGGTTCGCCGGATTCCAGTCAATGGGTGGCTCGTACCATCGGTTATGCAACGGGATGCGAATGCTGCGGCTGCGAATCGAACCCTGTTGGGTTCAGTGGTCCCCAAGTGGGAGAGGGCTTACGGCTCGCCGGTGAACGCGGCCACGGTCCTCAAAGGAGTGACCAGCTCCCCGCACGATGTGATTGAAGCCGTACCGCTGCTAGCTGTTCTTGAAGACTTTCTGCTGCATGTAAACGTAAGAGATCCAAGCGACGCAGAACAGCACATTGCAATGCTGATTGCGTTGTCCTCAATGCACGACAAGGATCCATCGCTGAAGGTCGATGTGTTCCTCATGAACAGACTGCAGACCGGCTACCGTACTCGCGTTGCGGGTCATGGGCTTCCTGCAAGCCATCCCTTTGCACCCATCAACCAGTACTTCAGCCAAAGCGCGGGCACCATCAACGATCGCGATCATTGTTTCAGTGATCGCATCAGCCTGCAACTGCGCAAGTTCAGCCTAGGTACGCACCAACGAGACCCGAGCAAGGCCGACATCAAGGACGTGGCCTGGTTCGCGTTGAACGTGCCATCGAAACTGCGCAAGGCGCTTCTGATCGAGGAAAGACGCTGAGATGGATCTGTTTGCTGGCTTCGCCGACCTTCCCTTGGCGCAGTCCACTGCGGATCTCGTCGCTGTTGCCCTGTCGACACAACGACGTGACTTCCTTGCCAAGGCAGCTGATGGCAGCCCAGTTTTTTTGTTACACGACGCGAGCCCAGCGACTTATTTCCCCGCGATTGAACTGAAGAACATCTCCGTCCAGTTCCACAGTACCTGCCGAGTGACGACGACCGATGGCACTCTTGAGGGCCAGTTTGCAGTCATCGCATGTGACGCAACGGTTCCGGAGTTACATGAAATTTTTGTCCGCTGCTTTTCGGCAGCGGTCGAGCAGCTTCCGGCGGCGTCGACCACCGAAAATCTGCAGCATTGCATTCAGGCGTTACTAGACCTCTTTCGCGTGTTGGGCCTGCCCGGTAGTCGAGAAGTGGCTGGGCTATGGGCCGAACTCTTCGTGATGTCCAAGTGCAATAACGTGGCTCAAGCACTTCGAGCTTGGCACGCGGGCCCGTTCGAGCGGTTCGACTTCACTTGGCCCAACGGCCGTCTTGAAGTCAAGGCGGCCGTCAAGGAGCAGCGCGTGCATGAGTTCGCGCTTGAGCAGTTGCAGCCACCCATCACAGGTGGTGGATTTGTGGTTTCTCTTCTCCTTCAGCCGATGAATGGGGGAGTCGGCGTGACTGACTTGGCCAACCTCATCGAGCAGCACGTCTCCGTTGAATCCAAACTCAGGCAGAAGCTCTGGGAGAACATTGCCGCAGCACTTGGAAGTGACTTTTCGGAGGGACTAGACCGCCGCTTCGACCCGTCATTTGCTGAGCGCAGTTTCTCCATCTATGCCATGGGCGACGTTCCGGCACCCGAGCAGCCTCGTGACCCTCGAATCACCGGCATGCGCTTCCGAGTGGATCTTTCATCTGTGCAGTCGTCGCTAGTCGGTAGTCCAAGGAATCTGCTTCATAGCTTGTTCGGATGAGCAACTCTCGCGTCCTAATCGTGATATCGCTGATCGGGTTTTAGAAGGCCTCGTGCACAACGGTACAAGCGCTACGGTGTGGGGATGATCCATCTGAAGGAGTTGGCAATTCCGGCCAATTATGGTTTCCAGAACAAATTGGGGGAGGTGGCGCAGGATGGTGGGCCCACCAGGACTCGAACCTGGAACCAAGGGATTATGAGTCCCCTGCTCTAACCATTGAGCTATAGGCCCGCGAGCGTGGGAGTTTACCGTAGGGCGCGGCGCGCCCACGAGGCCGGACCTTCGCCGGAACGAAGAAGCCCCGCGTCGGCGGGGCTTCCTGGCAGGCGCGGCGGGTTGTCCGGTCATTGTCTGGCTTGC
This sequence comes from Rhodanobacter sp. UC4437_H4, assembly GCF_052978425.1. Lineage (NCBI taxonomy): Bacteria > Pseudomonadati > Pseudomonadota > Gammaproteobacteria > Lysobacterales > Rhodanobacteraceae > Rhodanobacter > Rhodanobacter sp. UC4437_H4. The sequence continues at coordinate 2,191,762 of NZ_CM129673.1, read as the reverse complement.
TGGGGCACCTTGCGCACCTTGTCCATCGGGTAGCCCAGCGCCTGCACCCGCGCCAGCAGCGCGTCGTAGTCGGCCTGCGCGATGGTCGGCGTGCGCGCCATCACCCACATGTAGTCGCGCGCATCGCGTGCCACGATGACCTGGCTGTAGTCGTCCTTCAGCCAGGCCACGATGTACTGCGCCTTCAGCGGCCAGAATACCTGCACGCCCCACACCGCGTTGCCGGTGCCGGGCTTGACGAAGCCGGTGGAGTGGATCTCCTTGCGTTCGCCGTCGAAGCTGCCGTTGCGGAAGTGGAACGAGGTGGCGACGTTGCCATCGGGCCTCAGCGTGTAGACCTCGACCGCGTTGTACGCGTTCTTCTCGAAGCGGGTGGGGATGGTGGCGATCACGTACCAGTCGCCCATGAAGCGGGGCAGGTCGACATGGGCCACCGGCGTGATCGGCGGCAGCTCCCTGGCGAAAGTGTTGACGTTGAACAGCATGAGGCAGGCCAGCAAAAAGGTCGTCAGGATTCTCATGGCGTCTCCGCGGCGATCGAGGGGCGGGTGTCGACCGCGGGGCGCACGAAGCGGTAGTGCGCGACCAGCCACTGCTGGCCGTCGGCGTAGCCGAACAGCTCGGCGCAGGACATCCAGAACATGCGCCAGCGCTGGAACCACAGCGGCGCGGCCTTGCTGCCGTAGGCTTGCGCCAGCACCTTCATCACCTCGTCGTGGTGCGCATCCTGGTTGGCCAGCCAGTGGTTGGCGGTGCGCTGGTAGTGCGTGCCGTCGACATGCCAGCGCTGCTCGATGTGCAGCGCGGACTGGAACCACAGCAAGGTGTCCGACGCCGGCATCAGCCCGCCGGTGAAGAAGTGCCGGCCCATCCAGTTGTCGTCGCCCTCGGTCTCGAACGGATACATCGCGGTGCGGTGCGCGAAGATGTGCACGAACAGTTTGCCGCCGGGTTTCAGCCAGCCGGCGATGCGGTTCAGCAGCGTCTCGTAGTTGCGCATGTGCTCGAACATCTCGATCGACACGCAGCGGTCGAACTGCGCCGGATCGAGTTGCAGCGCGTTGACGTCGCAGGTGATCACCTGCACGTTGAACAGGCCACGTCGGCGGCATTGCGCCTCGATGTGCTGGCGCTGCGGGGTGGAGTTGGATACCGCGGTGATCCGCGCGCTCGGAAAATGCTCGGCCATCCACAGGGTCAGCGAGCCCCAGCCGCAGCCGAGTTCGAGTATCGACTGGCCATCGGCGAGCTGGGCGCGTTCGCTATACAGCCTGAGCATCGCCTCCTCGGCCTGGTCCAGCGACTCGTCGCCGCGCGGGTAGTAGCAGGACGAATACTTCAGGCGCTTGCCCAGGCAGAGCTCGAAGAATGCCGGCGGCAATTCGTAGTGCTGCGCGTTGGCCGCGTCGGTGTGGATCGCCACCGGGCTGTGGCGCAGCATCTCGATGCGCTGCGCATATCGCTCGGCTTGCGCGTCCAGGTCACCGGCCTGTTCCTCGCGCAGCCGTTGCGCACACAGTCGGCGGATGCCCTGGCGCAACAGCGCGTCGGGGATGCGGCCGCGTTCGGCCATGCCCAGCAGGCCTGGCGCGGGGCGCTCGCTGGCCAGTTCGGTGGAAGCGGGGGTGGTCATCGTGAGGGCCTCTTGGGAAACCAGGGAATCAACATGGGAGTGGTGCGTTGATAATCGCGGTAGTCCTCGCCGCGCGTGCGCAGCGCCTGTGCCTCGGTGTACGGCACGCCGCTGATCCAGCGCAGGAACACGTACATGACCAGCGGCCCGGACCACGCCAGCCAACCGATCGGCGAACCGAACGCCAGGCAGGCGTAGGCGAACCAGTGCAGCCATTCGAAGAAGTAGTTCGGGTGGCGCGAATACCGCCACAGGCCTTCGCGGCAGGTGCGTCCGCGGTGGGCCGGATCGGCGCGGAAGCGTGCCAGCTGCGCGTCGGCGATCGACTCGCCGAGCATGCCCAGCAGCCAGATGGCCACCGCCGCGGCCAGCCACGGCGCGGACGCCTGCGGGTTGCGCGCGACCGCCGCGAACGGCAGCGCGAACAACACGATCAGGAAGGCCTGGAACTGGAAGAAGGCGAAGAACTTCCACTGCGCGCCCTGCCAGTGCGCGCGCAGGTTGCGATAGCGACCGTCCTCCGCTTCGCCACGCACGCGCCGCCAGAGGTGCAGGGACAAGCGCAGGCCCCACGCGCCGCCGAGGCATGCCAGCATCGCGCGTGTCCACGGCGCGCCGCTGCCGGTGAACGCCAGCAGGACGGCGCTGCCGCCCACGCCTGCCGCCCACAGCACGTCGACGATGCCCGCATTGCTGCGCCGGCGCTGCCATTGCCAACCCAGCGTCATCATCAGCGCGGCCAGCAGCCACACGATCAGAAGTTGCCACCAGGGATTCATGCGCGGGCTCCTCGCGTTGCCGACCGCGGCTGCGTCGAGGCGCTGCCGAGGCGCGCCAGCCACGCCAGCGCCGGTGTCGCCAGCGCCCAGCCGAGCGCCAGGGCCAGCAGCGCGCGCCACGTCGGTTCGGCAAACGTCACCACCTGCCAGCCGCGCGCCGCACCCAGATAGGCCAGCGGACCGCCGACCAGCCCCAGCAGCGCCGCCAGCCACAGCCGCGTCTGCAGGTAGCGCAGGGACTGGCTGAAGGTCAGCGCGAAGGTCACCCACAGCGCGAGAATCCACGCCGGTGCCAGCGCCGGGTTCGGCCAGCCGGCCGCGTAATCGGCCAGCCCGCTGCGACTGAGCGTACCGTCCAGCAGGAAACCCATCACCAGTCCGGCGGCCATCAGGGCGAGATCGACGCGGACGTTGCGGGCGCAGGCCAGCTGCACCAGCGCGTAGACCAGCATGCCGAGCACGCCCGGCCACGCCAGCCCGTGACCTGCGCCGATCACCGCGACAAACCACACGGCCTGGTAGCCGATCAGGCTGAGCCAGAAACTCATGCCGGTCGGCCCGGCGACGATGCGGCAGGGCGGTGGCCCGGCTTGGCCATCAACAGGTGCGCCACGCCGATCGAGCGTTCGCGGAAGCCGCCTTCGCAATACGCCAGGTAGAACTCCCACAGGCGCACGAAACGTTCGTCGAAGCCCTGCGCGCGCACTTGCGGCAGGCGGGCCATGAAGCGCTCGCGCCATGCCTTGAGCGTCTGCGCGTACGAACTGCCGAAGTCCTCCAGCCGGATCAGGCCGAGGTCGCTGGCGCGCGTCTTGGCCGCGAGCAGCGCGCTGATGGAGGGGATGAAGCTGCCGGGAAACACGTGGCGCTTGATGAAGTCGACCGACCTCAACGCCTGCGCATAGCGGTGGTCCTCGATGGTGATCGCCTGCACCAGCGCCAGGCCCTCCGGCTTCAGCAGGCTGCCGAGCTTGCCGAAATAGACGTCCAGATACGGGGCGCCGATCGCCTCGACCATCTCGATCGAGACCAGCTTGTCGTACTGGCCTTCGAGGTCGCGGTAATCCTCCAGCAGCAAGGTGACGTGCCCCTCCATGCCGGCTTCGGCGACGCGCTGGCTGGCCAGCGCATGCTGCTCGCGCGAGATCGTGGTGGTGGTGACATGGCAGCCGTAGTGCTGCGCCGCGTACAGCGCGAAGCCGCCCCAGCCGGTGCCGATCTCGATCACCCGGTCGGCGGGCTGGAGGTCGAGCTGGCGGCAGATCCGCTCCAGCTTCCGTGCGGAAGCGGTTTCCAGCGTGTCGGCCGGGTCGCTCCAGATCGCCGAGGAGTACATCAGGTCCGCCGAGAGGAACAGGCTGAAGAAATCGTTGCCCAGGTCATAGTGCGCGGCGATGTTGCGGCGGCTGCCGTTGCGGGTGTTGCGACGCAGCGCGTGCCACAGCCGCATCGCCATGCCGCCGAGTCGGGCCAGTCCGCTTTCCATGCCGTCGAGCAGGTCGCGGTTGCGCACCAGCAGCTGGATCAGGCCGACCAGGTTGTCGCAGCGCCACTGGCCGTCCATGTACGACTCGCCGGCGCCGACGCTGCCATGACGCGCCACTGCGCGGTAGAAGCCCGGGTCCAGCACCTGCAGGTGGATCTGCAGCGTGGGCTGCGCACTGGCGGGTTCACCCAGCTCCGCCGTGCCGCAGGCGTCGCTCAGCACCAGCCGGCCGTGGCGCAGGCCGCGCATCCGCTCGAGCAGTTGCCGGCGCAGGAAGCGATCGAGCCCGCCGAATGCGGCGTCGTCGCGGGTACGGGTGCTGGCGATATCGTTCATGGCAAACCTCGGGAGCGTTCGTTTCAGTCGGCAGGGCGCGCGGGCGGCGCCGGATGGTCGTGCACCGGATTGCGCTTCAGCCACAGCCGCAGTGCATGCCAGTGGATCGCGCCGACCACCTGAGCGGTCATCAGCGGATAGCGCCAGAGCACGCGCGCCAGCGACGCGCCGGTCAGCGGCAGGCGCTGCAGGTTCAGCGTGGCGTCGAACGTGCGCCGGCCTTCGCGCATCACGTTCATGTGCACGCGCAGGTCCTCGGCCGGCACGGTGAAGCGCCAGTCGTAGGTGCAGTCCATCGGCATGAAGGGCGACACGTGGAAGGTCTTGGCAAAGTTCCAGTGCAGTGCGCGGCCATGCACCTGTGCGTCCTCGACCGGCAGCACATAGGCGTGGCGCTGCTTCCACGGCGTGTTGGTGATTTCGGCCAGCACCGCCAGCAGGGTTTCGCCATCCTCGGCGAAGCAGTAGTAGAAGCTGACCGGGTTGAACACCATGCCGGCGTAACGCAGGTGGGTGAGCAGGCGGATCGGACCGCTCGGCCGCGTGCCGGTGGCTTGCTCCACCCGCTGGCGCACCGCATCGGTCAGCGACAGGGTCGCCGGTCCCAGGTAGTCGCTGCGGCGGAACTGCGCCAGGTTGCGATGCGTGGTCGACCACAGCCAGCGCTCGGCGAATATCCGCTCGACCTCGTCCAGGTCCAGGTACAGCTGGGCCATGCGATAGCTGAACGCGTGTGCGTGCGGCTCATGCCGACGGTGGCGCACCACGCCTTCGTACACGGCGCTGGCCAATCGCAGCTTCGAGCTGGCCGGCTTCGTCGTCACGCCATCAGCTCCGCCTGGTGCGATCGGGTCGCCGCCGCCGGCGCATGGTCCGGTGGCCAGTGCACGCCCAGCGCCGCAGCCACCTCGACCGCGCTGCGCATGCCGTCCTCGTGGAAACCCCAGCCCCAGTACGCGCCGGCAAACCAGGTGCGGCGCCAGCCCTGGATTTCGGCCTTGCGCGCCTGCGCCTGCACCGAGGCGCGGGTGTAGACCGGATGGTGGTAGCGCATGCGCGCCAGGACCTTGGCCGGGTCGATTGCCTCGCTGCGATTCAGGGTGACCACGAAGGGCTCAGGCGAGGCGATGCCCTGCAGCAGGTTCATGCAGTAGCTGACCGTGCACGGCGCGGCGGGATCGCGCGGCAGCCACGCATTCCAGGCCGCCCACGCCTTGCGCCGGCGCGGCAGCACGCTGGCGTCGGTGTGCAGCACGGTGTCGTTGGCCTGGTAGGTCATCGCGCCCAGGATCGATTGCTCGCGCTCGTTCGCGTCGCCCAGCAGGCGCAGCGCCTGATCGCTGTGGCAGGCCAGCACCAGCTGGTCGAAATGCTCCACGCCCGCCGCGCTGCACAGCTCGACGCCGCCAGCGTGGCGCAGGATCGAATGCACCGGACAATTCAGCCGCTCGCGCACCGGCCAGTGCGCGCGCAACGCCGCCACGTAGGTCGACGAGCCGCCCTTCACCACGCGCCACTGCGCACGTCCGGCCAGTTGCAGCATCTGGTGGTTGGCCATGAACTGCACCAGGTAACGCGCGGGAAACTGCAGGATCTGCGTGGGCGGCGACGACCACAGTGCCGAGGCCATCGGAATCAGATGTTCGTCGCGGAACGCGGCGCCGTAACCGTGCTGCAGCAGGTAATCGCCGAGGCTGGTCGTGTCCTCGGGCGTGAGCAACAGCGCGGGTGCCTCGCGGTAGAAGCGGGCGAGGTCGCGCACCATGCCGAGGAAGCGCGGCGACAGCAGGTTGCGGCGCTGGCAGAACAGCGTATCCAGCGTGGTGGCGTTGTACTCCAGCCCGCTGGCCTCGCTGTGCACCGAAAAGCTCATCGTGGTCGGCTGCGAGGCCACGCCCAGCTGCGCGAACATCCGCGTCAGCAGCGGATAGTGCGCCGGGTTGTGCACGATGAAGCCGCTGTCGATGCGGTAGCTTTTTCCGGCCTGCTCCACCTCGTGCGTATGGGTGTGCCCGCCGAAATAGTCATTGGCCTCGAACAGCGTCACCTCATGCTTGCGCGACAGCAGCCACGCCGACGCCAGCCCCGCGATGCCCGACCCGACCACGGCGATGCGCATCGCTCAGCTCCCCGCCCTGGCCAGCACCCACGCCGGCACCGGTTTCAACCCGCGCACCAGGCCCAGCATCGCCATCAGCTTCAGTCCGTACCAGGTCACGTCGACTTCCCACCAGCGGAAGCCCTGGCGACTGGAGCCGGGGAAGAAGTGGTGGTTGTTGTGCCAGCCTTCGCCGAACGTCAGCAGCGCCAGCCACAGGTTGTTGCGGCTGTCGTCCTTCGTCGCGTAACGACGACGGCCGAAGCGATGCGCCAGCGAGTTGATCGTCACCGTGGCGTGGAACAACACGATGGTGGATACGAAGAAACCCCACACCAGCATCTGCCCGCCACTGGTGCCCAGCTGCGGCGCCACGTGTTGCAGCAACGCGCCCAGCCCGTACATCGCCATGGCCAGCAGCAGCGGCACCGCGATGTCGAAGCGGTCCAGCCAGCGCAGCTCGGGATACTTCGCCAGATCCGGCACCCGCGTGAGATCCGTGCGGAAATTGCGCGGGGTCAGGAACCAGCCGACATGGCTCCACAGGAAGCCGTGCACGCGCGGCGAATGCGGATCGGCCGGCGTGTCCGCAACCCGGTGGTGCTGCCGGTGATGCGCCGCCCACCACAGCGGTCCGCGTTGCACGCAGGACGCACCGATCAGCGCGAACACGAATTGCACCGCGCGCGAGGTCTGGAACGAGCGGTGCGAAAAATAGCGGTGGTAGAAGCCGGTCAGCGCGAACATGCGCAGCATGTAGAGCGCGCCCGCCACGCCCAACGCGACCGGCGACACGCCGACCCGGATCACCCCGAGGCAGGCTAGGTGCATCGCGACGAACGGGGCCGCGCGCAGCCAGTCGATCCGGTCCTCGCGGCGCTCGTCGATCTCCACCACGGTGCTGGTGTCGAACCAGCGGCGCAGCGTACGGGCCGCCCAGGAGCGCTCCACGGCCGCCACGGCGCCATCGGCGGGTGCCTGAGGGGGCGAGGGAGTTGCAGGCGATGTCGATCGGGCGGCCATCAGGGAAACATCCGGTGAGCGGTTCATTGACGCATACGGCGCGAATGGCGCCGCGGATGCATGCGGATGCGAAGCCGTCGTTCACGCCACCTCGCGGCGGGGTGTGCTGTTCAGTGCCGATCTCGCCTTGCCGGCGACGGGCGACGCGCAGGCAGCGAGCATCAAGATCTTCGTGGCCGCGCCGATACCGCATTGCGCAACGAGTGAAAAATCGCAAAATGGGTCACCAATCGAGTCGTTGCCGCATCCATGCAGGACACGCCTTGGGTGAGCCAAGGAGTTCGCATGTCCAGTACCGATCTCGCCTTGCCCGGGCCGCAGTCCATCGCCGACCCATCGTCGGCGCTGGAAACCGTGTCTCGCCCCCTGCTGCGCGTGGTCCAGCACATCACCGGCATGGAAACCAGTTTCGTGACCGCGATTGACTGGGAAGCGCAGCGGCAAGACGTGCTGTTCAGCCTGAACACCGGGGAGTTGCAGATCGTCGAGAAAAGCCAGACCGCCTGGCATGACTCGATGTGCCGCTCCATGTTCCTCGCCGGCCAGGCGGCCAGCATGGACGTGGGCCGCGACGTGGTGGCCACGGGCGACGCGCAGACAGCGGGCATCAAGAGCTTCGTCGCCGTGCCGATCCTTGCTGGCGACATCACGATCGGCACGGTATGCAGTGCCAGCCGCCGCCCGATCGGGTTGAGCGGGGACCAGGTCGAGGCCTTGCAATGCATTGCCGACGCCGTGCAGCAGCTGCTGCAGATCGAGCTCGAGAAGACCCTTGCGCTGAGACGGGCAACCGCTGCCGAGCAGGAGGCGCGGGAAGCAATCGAAGAGGCCAGCCGGAACGCGGTCGAAGTCGAGCGCATGGCCCACCTGGCGCATACCGACGACCTCACCGGCCTGCCGAACCGGCGCGCGTTCGTCGCCCGCTGGGAGGACACGCTGGCGCGCTCCGGCCGTCTTCATTACGGCATCGGCGTGCTGCTGATCGACGCCGATCGCTTCAAGACGATCAACGACACGATGGGTCACCACATGGGCAACGAGGTGCTGGCCGCCGTCGGTGCATCGCTTCGCCAGGCGGTGCGCGGCGAGGACTTGATTGCACGCCTTGGCGGTGACGAATTTGCCATGGCCATCTGCAGTGCCAGCGGCGAGGAACTGGTCAGCCGGGCGCAGTTGATCCGGCAAAGTTTTGCGGCGATTACCGCCGGGCTGGGCGTCGATTCCACGCTCAGCATCGGCATCGCCCACAGCAAGAACGGTTCGCGTCACGAGCTGCTCGCTGCCGCCGACCGGGCGCTGTACCGCAGCAAGGCCGCCGGTGGCGACCGCGCGACACTCTCGGACGGCGACGACACCTGAGCAGCCAACCCTGCCTCAGCGGGCAAGCGCGCCGTAGGCATCCAGCGCCTGCTGGCGCGATTGGCCGAGATCGACCATCGGTGGGGGGTAGCCGCTGCGTTGAAGCAGGGCGGCGTCCTTCCACGGCTCGTGGAGCAGCGCTGCGGGCGCAGCGGCCAGTTCCGGCAACCAGCGGCGCAGGTAGGCGCCATCCGGATCGAACTTGCGTGCTTGCGTCACCGGGTTGAACACGCGGAAGTAGGGCGCCGCGTCGGCGCCGCAGCCGGCCACCCACTGCCAGCCCAGCGTATTGTTGGCGAGGTCCGCGTCGACCAGGGTGTCCCGGAACCAGCGCGCGCCGTGCTGCCAGTGCTGGCGCAGGTTCTTGGTCAGGAAACTGGCCACGACCATGCGCACGCGGTTGTGCATCCAGCCGGTGTGCCACAGCTCGCGCATGCCGGCGTCGACCAGCGGGACGCCGGTGCGGCCGCGTTGCCAGCGTTCCAGCAAGGCCTGATCCGCGGACGCCCACGGGAAATCGTCGAAGCGCGGATTGAAGTTGTCGGTGGGCGTGTGGGGAAAGTGATACAGCAGGTGATGGGCAAATTCGCGCCAGCCCAGCTCGCGCAGATACGGCTCGATGTCGGGGCGGCGTGTGGCGTCGGCGGCACGGGCGCGAAGATCGAGTTCGAAGTGGATTTGCCGCGGCGAAATCTCGCCGAAGTGCAGGTGCGGCGACAGCCGCGAGGTGCCATGGCGCGCGGGCAGGTCGCGTGCGTGCGCGTAGTCGCCGATGGCGTCGTCGGCGAATATCTCCAGCAACTCCTGCGCGCCGGCTTCGCCCGGTTGCCAGCTGGCGGCCAGGCCATCGGCCCAGGCGATGCGCGGCAGCAGCTCGAGTGCCGCCAGCGGCAGGCTGCCGGACAAGTCGCGCCAGCCCGGCACGCGTGGCGCGGGCAGCGGTCCGGTCGCCTGCAGTTGCGCACGCAGGTTGCGCCAGTACGGCGTGAACACCTTGTACGGCTGGCCTTGCTGGGTGGCGATCTGCCATGGCTCGCACCACAACGCGGCGTTGTGGCTGTGCACCGCGACGCCGTCGGCCTGCAGGGCGCTCTTGATGCGCGTGTCACGCTCGATCGCGGCCGGCTCGTACAAGCGGTTCCAGTACACCGTGCGTGCACCGCTGCGGTCGATCAGCTCGCGCAGGGTGCCCAGCGGCTCGCCACGACGCAGGTGCAGGGCGGCGCCGGCATCGCGCAAGTCGTGGTCCAGCGCCAACAGCGAATGGTGCAGCCACCAGCGGCTGGCGGCGCCGGTGGAGCCGGCGTCGTCATCGGCATGGATGAAGACCGGCAGCACCCGTGCGTGTTGCGTACAGGCCGCGCTCCACGCCGGGTTGTCGGTGAGGCGCAGGTCGCGCCGGAACAGCACCAGCGCCGTGTCCATCGCGTCGCGCGCGGACACGGTTCTAGAAGCCGAACAGCGGTTGCAGCGTGCGCGCGAGCCAGCCGGAGAACTTCAGCGGCGCATCGGTGGCGGCCACGCAGATGCACGGCACGCCGGGCGAGGTCACCGGCTGGTGCAGGGTTTCGCCGTCCAGGTCGGCCACGTCGCCGGGGCCGAAGTGACCGAGCAGGTCGTCGTAGGCGCCGTCCAGGATCATCGTCAGCTCGCTGCCGCCGTGGCTGTGCAGAGGCAGTTTGCTGCCTGGCGCGATGCGCAGCAGCATCAGGTCGCCGCCAGCGATGCCGCCGGCGCGAATGCGCTGCACGCCCGGCGCCACGCGCTTCCAGCGCAACGCGCGCAGGGACTGGCCGAACCACGGGTGCAGGGCGCGCGGCAGGCGATCGGGATCGCGGGCATCGACGGCCTCGGGCGGCAACGCCGCCTGCCCGGTCTCCGGCTCGGCATCGAGCCGGGCCAGGATCGCGATGCGCGCATCCTCCGCCGGGCCTTCTGCGCGTTGCTGTTGCAGCAGGGCACCGCCGATCTGGTCGGCGTCCCGCAGATGCGCGCGGCACTCCGCGCAGCGTTCCAGATGAGCCGCCGCAACCACCGCCAGCGCGGCGGGCAGGGCGCCGGCGGAATAGCCGATCAGGGTGGCGTCGTCGAGGTGACGATTCGGCTTCATCGCGCGCCCCTCATGCTGCCCTGCAGTTTGGCGAACGAGCGCCGCAGCGAGGATTTGACCGAGCCCAGCGGCATGTCCAGCTCCCGCGCGATCTCGCTGTGGCTTTTGCTTTCGAGGTAACACATGCGAACCAGCTTGGCCTGCACCGGGGGAAGTTGATCGATGGCCTGCTTCAACAGGTCCTGGTCGAAGGAGGATTCGGGCTGCGAGTCGAGCCGGCCGGATTCGAGCTGGTCGAGCTGGTCCAGGCCTTCCTGGATCGGCGACCAGTGCGGTTCCCTGCGCACGTGGTCGATGTAGAGGTTGCGCGCCACGCGATACAGCCAGGTGGCGAGGCTGGCGCGCGCCGGATCGAACATCGCGGCCTTGCGCCACAGCGTCAGCAAGGCCTCCTGCACCAGCTCGTCGGCGATCGATTCGGGCACGCCGAGGTTGCGCAGGTAGCGCTGCAGGCGTGGCGCGAAGTGATCGAAGATGCGCATGAAACTCGCGCGGTCACGCTGCGCGGACACGGCGGCCATCTGCGTCGACCAGTAACGTGCGTCAGGCATGGCGTGGTTCACGGCGGCAGGCACGGGTCGTATCGCCCGAAAGGGCGTCACCTCGGTGGCAGAGCGATCCGGACCCATCATACGCAACTTTCCGCTGGCGACCGGGGCCACATGCCCGACGATCGGACATGCTCCCTGTCACAGGCATACGGCGGGCGCGGCCATTCGGATTCAACCGCATCGAAAATCGCCGGCGAGCGGCCGGGCAAAAGAAAGCCCCGCACGTGGCGGGGCTGTTCCGGTGGTGCGTTGGCGTGCGCCTACTCGACGTCGAGGAACGAGCGCAGCTGTTCGGAGCGGCTCGGGTGGCGCAGCTTGCGCAGCGCCTTGGCCTCGATCTGGCGGATCCGCTCGCGGGTGACGTCGAACTGCTTGCCGACCTCTTCCAGGGTGTGGTCGGTGTTCATGTCGATGCCGAAGCGCATGCGCAGCACCTTGGCCTCCCGCGGGGTGAGCCCGGCGAGCACGTCGCGCACGGTTTCCATCAGGCCGGTTTCCGTCGCCGAATCGATCGGCGAGCTGGCGTTGCCGTCCTCGATGAAGTCGCCCAGGTGGGAATCCTCGTCGTCGCCGATCGGGGTTTCCATCGAGATCGGTTCCTTCGCGATCTTCAGCACCTTGCGGATCTTGTCCTCGGGCATCTCCATTTCCTTGGCCAGTTCCTCCGGCGTCGCCTCGCGGCCGAACTGCTGCAGCATCTGGCGGGAAATGCGGTTCAACTTGTTGATCGTCTCGATCATGTGCACCGGGATGCGGATGGTGCGCGCCTGGTCGGCGATCGAGCGGGTGATCGCCTGGCGGATCCACCAGGTGGCATAGGTCGAGAACTTGTAGCCGCGGCGGTATTCGAACTTGTCCACCGCCTTCATCAGGCCGATGTTGCCTTCCTGGATCAGGTCGAGGAACTGCAGGCCGCGGTTGGTGTACTTCTTGGCGATCGAGATCACCAGGCGCAGGTTCGCCTCGACCATTTCCTTCTTGGCGCGGCGGGCCTTGGCCTCGCCACTGGCCATGGCGCGGTTGATGTCCTTGATGTCGATCAGCGGCAGGAACAGCTTGCGCTCGATCGCGGCCAGCTTCTCCTGCTCGGCGTCGATCGCCTCGCGGTAGGTCTTGATGTTCGGCGACCACTTCTGCCGCTTGCGGCTGAGCTCGGCGACCCACTCGAGGTTGCCCTCGTTGCTGGGAAACGCCTTGATGAACTCGGCCTTGGGCATCTTCACCTGCTTGACGAAGATGTCCAGCAGCACGCGCTCGTGGTGGCGGATGTCGCCCACCACCTCGCGCAGCTTGCGCACGAAGCCGTCGATCAGGGCGCTGGGCAGCTTGAGCTTGAGGAACTCCTCGGCCATCTGGTCGCGCAGCTTGACGATCTTCTTGTCGGTGATGCTGGCGGCTTTCGGCGCGGCCTTCTGGAACTTGGCGTAGTACTCGCGCAGCAGCTCCATGCGGCGCTTGACCTCCTCCGGGTCCGGACCGGTGGGGCCGGCTTCTTCCTCTTCGCTGGAGTCGTCGGAATCCTCGTCGTCGCCATCGGATTCCTCGTCCAGGCCAAGCTCGGCGGCCTCGGCGGCGGCGGCTTCCTTCTCCTTGCGGGCGAGGTCGGCGGCTTCCTCCAGGTCGAGGAAGCCGGCCAGGATCTCGCTGAGGCGGCGCTTGCCGTCCAGGTGCTGGTCGTATTCCTCCAGCAGCAGCTCGATGGTCAGCGGGAAACTGGCCAGTGCGGTCTGCACCTGGCCCAGGCCTTCCTCGATGCGCTTGGCGATGGCGATCTCGCCCTCGCGGGTGAGCAGCTCGACCGTGCCCATCTCGCGCATGTACATGCGCACCGGGTCGGTGGTGCGGCCCACTTCGGCGTCCACGGCGGAGAGCAGCGCCACGGCCTCTTCGGCGGCGGAGTCGTCATCGCCCGGGCCGCCGCCGGGGGCGGCGCTGTCGGAGATGGTGTCGGTATCCGGCGCGGCGTCATGGACTTCGATGCCGACGCCCTTGAGCACCGCCATGATGTCTTCGATCTGCTCCGGGTCGACGATGTCGTCGGGGAGGTGATCGTTGATCTCGGCGTAGGTCAGATAGCCCTGCTCCAGGCCCTTCGAGATGAGTGCCTTGATTTCCGACTGTTGCTCATGGGGAGCTTTGCTGTTCATGGATTGACCGACCGCCAAAGGGGTGCAAGAACCGGACATTATAGCGATGTGCTGCTTTTCTGACCAGTTTTCAAGTGAAAAATTCTGTCGTCTGCCGCGTCGGACGACACGCAAAATTCGAGCCAGACCGCGGTGTTGGCGCTGTCTGCGGGGTGCCGCGCGGCACCTCGGTCAGGCAGTGTCCAGCCAGAAGGTGACCGGGCCGTCGTTGACCAGCTGGACCACCATATGGGCACCGAAGCGTCCGGTTTCCACCCTCGGATGGGCAACCCGCGCCAGTCCCAGCAGGTAGTCAAACCAGTGGCGCGCATGCTCGGGCGCGGCGGCGCGGGTGAAGCTGGGGCGCATCCCCGAGCGGGTGTCGGCGGCCAGGGTGAACTGGCTGACCAGCAGCAGGCCGCCGCCGGTGTCGCGCAGCGAGCGGTTCATGCGGCCGGCATCGTCGGCGAACACGCGGTAGCCGAGCAACCGTTCCAGCATGCGCCGGGCCTGCGCCTCGCCATCCTCCGGCTGCACCGCGACCAGCGCGAGCAGGCCGGCGTCGATCGCGCCGACGGTCTCGTCCTCGACCCGCACGCTGGCGGAGGTCACGCGCTGGATGAGGGAGATCATGGGGTGGCCGGGAATGGGGAATCGGGAATGGGAAAAGCATAGCGCCCGGCGGCTGATGCCACGCAGTCGGGCGAGCCCATCCGGTGCGCACCTGACTATTCCCATTCCCGATTCCCCATTTCCGGCCCAGCTACACTTTCGCTCATGCGTTTCGACATCTACATGATCTATCTGCTGTTGCGCCTGCTGGCGCTGTTGCCGTTGCGGGCGCTGCATGGCATCGGGGCGGGGCTGGGGCGGCTGGTGCTGTGGCGCGGGGGGCGCACGGCCCATCACACCGCGGTGAACCTGCGGATCGCGCGGCCGTTGCCGGACGCGGTGCGCCAGCGCGAGCTGCTGCGCGAGGTGATGGGCGAGAGCGGCAAGTCGATCACCGAGATCGTCAAGGTGTGGGGCGGTGGCGCCGAACGCGCGCTGGATCTGGTGCGCGAGGTGCGCGGTGAGGCGCTGCTCGATGCCGCGCTGGCGGCGGGCAGGGGCGTGATCATTGCCGCGCCGCACCTGGGCTGCTGGGAGTTGCTGAACTACTGGCTGTGCCGCAAGACGCCGATGGCGATCCTGTACCGGCCGCCGCGCATCGCCGCCATCGAGGGCCTGCTGCGCAAGGTGCGCGGGGCGCTGGCGCCCGAGCAGATCCGCGCCGACGGCGCCGGCGTGCGCGCCTTGTACAAGCGGGTGGCCGCCGGCGGCGCGGTGGGCATCCTGCCTGACCAGAAGCCGCGCGCGGGCGAGGGGCGGCTGGCCCCGTTCTTCGGCCGCGATGCGCTGACCATGGTGCTGCTGCCGCGGCTGGCCGCACGCACCGGCGCCACGGTGCTGTTCGCCTTCGCCGAACGCTTGCCCGCCGGCGCGGGCTACCGCATCCACCTGCGCGAGGCGCCGCCCGGCATCGCCGATGCCGACCCGCAGGTCGCCTGCACGGCGCTCAATCGCGGCGTGCAGGATTGCGTCGAGCAAGCGTTCGCGCAGTACCAGTGGCAGTACAAGCGCTGGTCGGCGGTGGGCCTGGTCAGTCCGTACGACGACGAGAGGCGTCAGGACTGAGCCGCGTCGCCCGGCGCGGGCGATTTCTCCAGCCGGCGCAGGAACACGGTCATCTCCTTTTCGGCCTGCTTGTCGCCGCGTGCGCCGGCGGCGGCGATGCCGCGACGCCAGGCGTCGGCCGCCGAGGCGGGCTCGCCGCTGGCGAGTCGCGCCTTGCCCAACAGTTTCCACGCGGCCGAATAGGTCGGGTCGAACTCCAGCGCGCGTTCGAGTGCTGCCACCGCACCGGCGGCGTCGCCCGCATCAAGCAGGGCGCTGCCCAGCGAGTAGCGCAGCAGCGCGCCATCGCGCGGGCCGTCGCATTGGCGGCGCAGATTGTCGAGCAGGGCGTTCAAGGCAGGCGGTAGCGGCGTTCGTCGGCCGGATAGAGCTGGGTCGGCTGTGCCGGTTCCGGCGGCGTGTGGCCGGCGCGCAGATCGGCCAGCGAACTGGCCGTCCAGATCACCACCCACGACGAGCGGAACGGCTGCGCCAGCAAGGCGTAGCGCAGGTCGGCCGGGGTCAGGTGGTCCGGCCGGTCGACCACCAGCGCATCGGGATGCGCGCGTGCGTAATCGGCCAGCGCCTGGTCGCCGTACAGCTCGGTGATCGGCCGGGTCAGCCGGCCGGCGAAGTGGAACTCGCCGGCGTAGCTGCCCATGAAGGCCAGCGGGTGGCCGGCCTGCTCGGCGCGGCCCAGCAGTTCGGCCGACGGGCGCAGGTCCCAGCGCGGCCACAGGGTCAGCGTGAACAGCGCATTCAGCGCGAACACGCCGATCAGCCCGGCCACCGCCAGCCGGCGCAGCTCGCCGCGGCCGCGCATCAGCAGCAGGATGCCGAGCAGCAGGAAGATCACGCTGAAGTAGCGGCTGTACGGCGCGACCGTGTGCGCCCAGTCGCCCTGCACGACGGCGTGCTCCACCAGCATGGGCAGCGCGAACAGCAGCAGCGCGAAGACGATCCCCCCCACGCCCAGCGGCCAGGTGCCGATCGCGTAATGGTTGGCCAGCGCGGCGCGGCGCTCGCGCAGCACGGCGATCGCACCGGCCATCAGCAGAGCCACGCCGGCCAGCTCCGGCAGCGGGTAATACAGCTGCTTGCCGCTGATCAGCGAGAACACCACGAATGCGGGAACCAGCCAGCACAGCGCGAAGCGCAGGCCCGATTCCAGCGGCCGGCGCAGCCCGGCCACGGCCACCCACGCGCGCGGCCAGCCGCTGAACGGGAACAGCAGCACCGGCAACCACAGCACGTAGAACCAGAACGGTTCGGCGTGGTTCTGCAGATCCTTGCCTTCGGACAGTTTGTCGACCACGCGCCCGGCGGTCTGGGTGAAGAACAGCCGTTCGCGATAGGCGTCCCCCCCGACCAGGCCGGCCGGCAACGCCCATGCCAGCAGCATCGCGCCGCCGAGCAACAGCGACAGCACGCCGGAGCCGTACCAGCGCGCGCGATGCTCGCGCGCCCATTCGTTCCACAGCGGCCCGAGCAGCCACGGGAAGGCGACGTGCAGCAGCATCACCGGGCCCTTGGTCAGCAACCCCAGCCCCACGCAGACGCCGAACAGCAGCCAGCGCGGCTCGACCCGTCGCGGCTTCGGCGTAAGGCACAGCAGCGCGGCCAGCACCCAGACCGCCAGCAGCACGTCGTACATGATCTGCAAGGCGAACAGGAACGCGTAGCCGAACGCCAGCAGCATCCACGGCGCGGCCTTGGCCATCCACGGCCGGTGCGGGAACAGCCGCCGCGCCAGCAGCGACACCAGCACCAGCTGTGCGCCGCCGAACAGCACCTCCAGCACGCGCGGCCACACGTCGCTGACGCCGAACACGAACCAGCCGGCCTCGATCAGCCAGAACAGCAGCGGCGCCTTCTCGCTGTACGGCGCGCCGTTGATGTGCGGCACCAGCCACTGGCCATGGCTGAACATGTCCCAGGCCACCGCCAGCGTGCGGGTGGAATACAGCGGCATCGGGCCGTGCGCGAAGATCGCCAGCAGCGCCACCAGCATCCACAGCGGCAGCCACGGCCAGACCGCGCGCAGGTGTTCGGAACGGCTGAAGGAGCTGGGCGGCACGGGGTGCACTCGCGGTGGGAGAGAAGGATTCTAGCCTGCGACCGGGTCAGGGCATCGCTAGGCCGGACCCCAGTAGCCGATGCGGCGACGCAGTTTCAGCTTGCGCCACAGGTTGAGCGGCTTGCGCCGGCGGTTGCGACCGCCGCGGGCGAGAAAATCGTCGATCGCGTCGAGCACGCGCTCGCTGGAGCGGCCGTCGCGGCGCGGATGGATGGCGTTGCCATAGTCGGCGATCGCCTGCATCAGTTCCGGCGGCCGCGCCAGCGCGCGTTCGATCGCCGGCTCGAAGTCCTTCGCGTCGTCGATGTCGAGCAACTGCGGCCCGGGGCGCCGGTTCTTGAATGTCACCACCGGCTTGCCGGTGAGCAGGAACTCGTTGAGCGCCGAGGAGGTATCCGAGCACATCATGTCGACTTGCGGGAACAGCTCCAGGATGTTGTCGTTCTCGGCGAAGGTGAGGTACTCGTTCTGCAGCGCCTTGAACTTCGCCGTGGTCTCCGGGTTCATCTTCGGATGGAAGGTGACGATCCAGTGCCAGCGACCGTCGCGCGACAACCGCTTCACTTCCTCGTACAACGTCTCGGCGGCACTCCACGACGGCGAAAAGGTGGAGTGGTAGAGGATCACCGGCGGCCGGCGCACCGGCGGCAGCGGACCGGCGATCTCGCGCATGAACGGGTCTAGCTTGGGCCAGCCGGTCTCGGTCACCGTGAAGTGGCCGAGCCGGTCCGCCAGCGCCTGGAACTGGGCGGTATCGCGTGGACCGGTGGTGCAGTAGAGATCGAAGAAACCGCGGATGTAGATGTGGCGCGGCTTGCCCGCATCGAAACCGTGGAACACCTCGACCTTCACGCCGGTGAAGAAATGCGGCAGGTGATTGCCCGGGGTCAGCACGGCGTCGGGCTTCCATGCGCGCACGCCGGCCACGTCGAGCAGGCGCTCGCCCTCGACCAGATCCTCGGCGCCGGGGCCGTCGAAAAACCACGCCGCCTCGCCGCCGCGGGCGCGCACCGCCTCCTGCAGCGGGCGCAGGATGGCCAGCGCGTAGCGCTCGGAGCCGTACATCAGGTAGCGTCTGGGACTGTTCATTCGATGCTCGCGCCCTGCGCGCGCAGCGCGCTGGCGGCCTGTTCGACGGATGCCGGGTTGCGCGTCATCTCGTAGTAGCGCATGCGCTTGTACAGTGCGTAGCTGGCGGCGGTCTGCGCGATCACGAAGCCGCGCCAGCCATCCAGGCAGGCCAGCCGGAACAGGTAATCCTTGAGGAAAGCCAGCACGTAGACGAACGGCGCCTGCCACATCCGCGCCGGCTTGCCCTTGTCCAGCCAGTCGCGGCATTTCAGCTCGGCGTACTGCAGCACCTTGAGCTGCTTGTGCACCAGGGTCGGGTTGTTGGTATGCAGGAAGCTGCCGCGCAGGGTGGGCGCGGGGCCGTCGAACTGCAGCGATTCGTGCACGCGCGCATCGCTCCAGCGCGCACGGCCGCGGTGGTACAGGCGGGCCATGCGCTCGCCCGTGGCTGGCCGGTACCAGCGCATCGGCGCGCCCATGTAGACCGTGCTGCGGCGCAGGTACGCGGCGGCAGCGTGGCCGGCCATCAGTGCGGGCAGGCGCCGCTGCAGTTCGTCGGCGAGGTCGCCGCCGAGGTATTCGTCGGCGTCCAGGACCAGGATCCAGTCGTGCGCGCACTGGCCGGCGGCGAAATTGCGCTGCGGCCCGAAACCCAGCCAGTCCTGGTGGACGACGCGCGCGCCATGCGCCTGCGCGATCGCCACGGTGTCGTCGTCGCTGCCGCAATCGACGACCAGTTTCTCGGCGGCAAACGGCACGCTGTCCAGGCAGCGGGCGATGTGGGCCGCCTCGTTGCGGGTGATCACGGCGAGGGTCAGGGGAAACGCGGGCATGGCGGCGATTCTAGCCGAATCATGCGAGTGGTCCGCCGCTGCGTTATGCTGTGAATGCGGAGTGAATTCCGTGGCTGGCGTGCGATTGGAGGGATTCCGGACGCCGCAGCCTCCTGGAGCGGTTGCCGTGGGACGGCGTAAGGGGCGCAGGGCGCCCACAGTCAGCGTCAGGTTCGCCGCAAGCCGGATATCGGCGCGGATCGTCCGACGCGAGACATGGAAGCGGAACATCGCGTCCGCCAGCGGCCGGAGGCCGCATCCAATGCAGTCTTCATGTACCGCTGTGGGGGGCATGCCATGCGCATCAGTGTTGCCGTGATCACCTATAACTGGCCCGAGGCGCTGGAACTGGTGCTGCGCGCGCTGGCCAGCCAGACCGAACTGCCGCACGAGGTGATCGTCACCGACGACGGCTCGCGCCCGGCCACCAGCGAACTGCTGCGACGCCTGGCGCACGACTATCCGGTGCGGCTGGTGCACCTGTGGCAGCCCGACGACGGTGCGCGCATGAGCCGCGCGCGCAACCGCGCAATCGCCGCCGCGCAGGGCGACTACATCATCCTGCTCGACGGCGACATGGTGGTCGAGCGGCATTTCATCGCCGACCATCGCCGCTTCGCCCGGCACGGCTGCTTCACCCAGGGTTCGCGCGTGCTCACCGATGCCCGCTCGGTGCAGGAGATGCTGGGCCGCGGGCCGACCTTTCCGGATTTCTTCCGCCGCGGCATCGACCGTCGCCGCCACACCGTGCGCCTCCCGCTGCTCGCCCATCTGTTCGCCCGTCCGAGCATGCGCCAGCGTGGGATCAAGAGTTGCAACATGGGTTTCTGGCGCGACGACCTGTTGCGCCTCAACGGTTTCAACGAAGCGATGACCGGCTGGGGTCGCGAGGATACCGAACTGGCCGTGCGCGCCTTCCACGCCGGGCTGCTGCGCCGCGACCTGCGCCTGGGCGCGCTGGCGGTCCATCTCTACCACCCCACCCGCAAGCACCTGGTGGACAACCCCAACGACCGCATCCTGGCCGAGACGCGGCAGCGCAACCTCGTTCGTTGCGAACGCGGCGTCGAGCAGTACCGCGACGAGTTTGCCGTCGCGCCGCTCGACCTGCGCGCGGTCGTTGCACCGACCCCGTTGCGGGCATCGATGCACGTGGGTCACGTGGCCGCGCCACCGGCCGCCGCCACTGCGTAGGATGGTCGTCCGCGTCGGTCAGGCCGCGGCCACCCGCGGCGGCTCGCGGTGGCGCAGCCAGGCAAGTCGCAGCGCCAGCCCCAGCACCACGAAGAAATAGAACGACTGCGTCATCACCCGGTAGAACACCGCGTCGGTGAGCGCGCAGAGCATGTACAAGGCGATCACGCCGACGCCGACGGCGGCCGGCAGCGCCACTTCGTCGTCCGCATCCAGCACGCGCCGGCTGAAGTAGCGCAGCGGCACCAGGAACACCGCCAGCAGCACCAGCAGACCTGGCACGCCGCCGGTGGCGGCCGCTTCCAGATACTCGTTGTGCGGCTGGTTGTAGCGTTCGATCGCGGCATGGCTGCGGCCGGCGGCGACCTCCTCGCGCGTATACGCGTCGAATTGGCCCACGCCGATGCCCACCAGCGGGTGTTCGCCGAAGGCGCGCGCCGCGGTGCGCCACATCTCCAGCCGCTCGATCACGGCGCCGCGGGTGGCCTGGCTATGGTCGAAGCGGGTGACCTCCGGCGCGATGGCCTGGAACCGCTCCACCATTTCGCCGCGCATGCCGAAGGTGACGGTCCCGGCCACCACAGACACGGCACCGACCAGCAGCAGGCTGGAGCGCCAGTGTCCGCAGCGCCGCGCGTGCAGCAGCACCAGCAGCAGGAACACCGGCGCAAATGCCAGCAGCGGGCCGCGGCTCTGGGTCAGCAGCGCGCCGTACATGGCGCAGCCCATCGCCACCAGATGCAGCCAGCGTTCCCGGCGCCCCGTGCCGCGCGCCAGGAATTGCACCAGCGCCATCGTCGACAGGCCCAGCAACACCGTGGCCAGTTCGATCGAGGCCGACGGGCCGCCATTGAGGCCGTGCGGACGGTCGATGCCGAGCGCGTAGGCCTGCACCACGGCGGCCGCGCCCAGCACGATGGCGCCGAGGCTGAAACCGGCCCACACCACGCGCATCCGCAACGGCAGGCTGAAGCACGCCGCCACCACCAGGAACAGCAGAATGTGCGCCGGGCGATCCAGCGGTCGCCAGCCCAGGTCGTGCAGCAGCACGTTGAAGATCACGAATCCGATCATCGCCAGCGCCACCGCCACCGGCGGCCACGCCGCGCGATAGCTGCGCCGGATCGAGGCGGTGCTCGCCACCAGCGCCAGTCCAAGCAGGAACAGCAGCGCCGGCGGCAGCGCCTTGATCCCCCAGTCGATCGAGAACGACAGCGGCATCAGGGCCAGCAGGATCGACACTGCCCACGCCGGCCCGGGGCGCGCGAACACCTGCGCGAGGCGGGTATCGGTCATGCGCGCGTCACACTCGCGAAGACCGCCGCGAGACAGGCTGGGCGGCGTGGAGAGGAAGTGGTGCGGTTCATTCGTCGTCGTCGCCTGCGGTACGCGGGATGCACCCGGGTATTACCGCGTCGTGCCTGAACATCCACCACTCGCGGCGGTTGGCGTGGCCGACATGGATCGCCCGCGCGCGATCCACGCAAGCGCCCATCGCCTCGTCCAGGCTGAAGATCCAGCGTTGCGCGGGATCGCCCTCGAGCCAGGCGATCGCCTCGGCGTACTGCCGCGGCCACGGTTTGCGGAAGCCGAACTCGGTCACCGGGCCCTGCGCCATCAGCAGGTTCTGCTCCTTCCATGCGAGCAGGCCGATCGTGGCCTGCGGGCCGGCGATGGCGCGCGCCTCGACCATCACGTCGCGCGCCGAGCGGTCGCCGTTGAGTAGCGGATAGCCCCACACCCCATACACGCTCCACAGCACGCCGGCGAACAGCAGCCATCCCAGCGGCGCGCGGCGCACCCGCGTCAGCGCGGCGATGGCGAGGCCAGCCACGCCGATGGCCAGCAGCATCCACCAGATCCGCGGGTCCAGGCTCTGTTCGATCTTCAGCGCCCAGGCCGGGTGGCGATGGATCGCCAGCGCCGAGGCGGCGGCCAGCGTGCCGGCCAGCAGCACGGTCAGCGCGAATACCGCGATGCGCACGCCGCGCCGGCGCAGCAGGCCGGGCAGCAGCGGCGCCAGCGCCAGCGCCACCATCGGCAGCGCCGGCAGGATGTAGACGTCGCGCTTGCCGGGGCTGAGCGAGAAAAACAGCAGCACCAGCACGGCCCAGCCCAGCGGCAGCAGGAAACGCGCATCGCGTCGTTTCAGCCGGCGCCACCACGCCGGCAGCGCCCACGGCAGCAGCAGCGACAGCGGCAGCCAGTCGACCACGATGATGCCGAGGAAGTAGAACGGCGAATGGATATGGCCGGTGGGCGTGGCGTAGCGGTGCACGGTCTGCCCGAACAGGATGTTCTGCACGTACTCGGCGTGCTGCGGGTCGCCGTCGGCATGGGCGATCAGCAGCATCGGCAGCAGCCAGCCGAGGATCGCGACGAAGAACAGCGCCAGCCCGCCGGCCCAGCGCCAGCCGCCGGTGGGCAGCGCGAGGTGCCGCCAGTGGCCGCGGCGCGCGACCATGTACGGCACCAGCATCAGCAGGGCCAGCACGCCCACGCCCTTGGTCGCCACGCCCACGCCGGCGAAGAAACAGCCCACGGCGAACCAGCGCCAGCACGGCCCCAGCAGCAGATGGCGCAGCAGGCCGTAGTTGGCCAGCGTCATCCAGCCCAGCAGCAGCGGGTCGATCTGCGCGTTGCGCATCTGGTAGGTGAAGTGGATCGTGACCAGCAGCGTGGCCGCGGCCAGCAGCGCGCTGCGGTGACCCCACAGCCGCCGAGCCAGGTCGTAGACCAGTGCCAGCGCGCCCAGCGCGGCGAGCAGCGAGGGCAGCAGGAAGGCGATGCGCCAGTGGCCGGTGAGGTAGTAACTGAGCGCCTGCAGCCACATGAACACCGGCGGCTTGTCCGGGTACAGCTCGTGGCCGCGGTGCGGGAACAGCCACTGGCCGTGCTCGACCATCCATTGCGCGACCAGCGCGAAGCGCGGTTCGTCCGAAGGCCACGGATCGCGCAACCCCAGCCCGGCACCGAGCACCAGCAAGGCGAACGCGCCGAACACGACCAGCTCCCAACGGGCATCGCGCAACCACAACGGACGGGCGCGGGACAAGGGCACCGGGGGATTCACGATGAAGGGAGTTCCGCTGCGGGGACAGGGAGGGCAAGCATAAACGGCCGGCGCGATCCCGCACAGCCCCGCCCTGTGGCGGCGCGGCCGCGAGGTGCTCAGCCGCGCTTGTGCACCACCGCGTAATACATGCCGTCGAGATCGCCGTCGCCGGGCAGGATCTGCCAGCCCACCGCGGCGGCCTGGCCGATCGGCAGGCTGAGCGGCACGGCCTGGGCATCCGCTTGCTGCGCCAGCCACGTGCCGACCACGGCCTCGTTCTCCGCGCGCAGCACCGAGCAGGTGATGTAGACCAGCCGCCCGCCCGGCGCCAGCAATGGCCACAGCGCGGCGAGGATGCGCCGTTGCTGCGCGCCCATCGCGGCGATATCGCTCTCGCGCCGGTGCAGGCGCACGTCCGGTCGCCGGCGCAGCACGCCGGTTGCCGAGCATGGGGCATCGACCAGGATGCGGTCGAACAGCTGGCCCTTCCACCAGCGCGCGGGCACGCCGGCGTCGCCGACCACGATCTTCGCGTCCAGCCGCAGCCGCATCAGGTTCTGCCGGATGCGTTCGGCGCGCGCGGGTTCGAACTCCAGCGCGGTGAGGTCGATCTCGGCGCGCTCCAGCAGATGGCAGGCCTTGCCGCCGGGCGCGGCGCACGCATCCAGCACGCGCAGGCCGTCGCGCAGCTCGGCGAGGTCGGCGGCGACCTGGGCGGCACCGTCCTGCACCGCGAAGTGGCCGGCGTCGAAGCCGGGCAGCCGGGTGACGTCGGTGCTGTGCGGCAGCACCAGCGCGTTGGCCAGCCACGGGTGGGCGCTGGCCGCGTGACCGGCAGCCTGCAGTTGGCCGATCAGCGTGTCGCGCTGGCAGCGCCGGCGATTGACCCGCAGCATCAGTGGCGGCTCGCCGTTGTCGGCCGCCATCACCGCGGCGGCCTGTTGCGGCCAGTCGCGTTCGAGCGCCGCGGCCAGCCAGGCGGGGTGGGCGTGGCGCGTGGCGGGGTTGGCGTCGAGCGCGGCCAGCCGCGCGGTCCGTTCGCGCTGCCAGCGGCGCAGCACGGCATTGACCAGGCCGGCGAGCTGCGGGCGCTTCAGCGCACGCACCGCCTCCACGGTGGCCGCCACGGCGGCGTAATCCTGCAGTTCGAGGATTTCCAGTTGCACCAGCCCCAGCACCAGCAGCGCATGCACCGCCGGGTCTTTGGGGCGCAGGGATTTCTCCAGCAGGCCGTCGATGGCCGGGTCGAAGCGCAGCCACCAGCGCGCGCCTTCGCTGAGCAGGGCCATCAGCAGCGCGCGGTCGCGCGGATCGGCCAACCTCGGCGCGTTGCGCTCCATCACTTCGCGCAGCGAGGCGCCGCGCAGGGCGATCTCGGCCAGACCCCTGGCGGCGAGGGCGCGGGTATCGGTTTTCACGGGCGCGGGCGCAGGTCGGGGCGGGCGTTGAGGTAGTCCGTCGCGCCGATGCGCTTGCCGCCGGCGCGCTGCACCGCGGTGATGCGCAGGGCGCCGCTGCCGCAGGCGACGTCGATGCCTTCGCGCCCGGCCGCCAGCACACTGGCCGGGGCGGCATGGTGGTCCACTTCGATGGCGCGCGCGGCCCAGATCCGCAGCGATTCGCCGGCGATCTCCGCCTCGGCTACCGGCCACGGGTCGAATGCGCGCACCTGGCGTTCCAGCTCGATGGCCGGACGGCGGAAGTCGAGCTTCGCCTCGGCCTTGTCCAGCTTGTGCGCGTAGGTCACGCCGTCGGCCGGCTGCGGCGTGGCGACCAGCGTCTCGCCCGCCAGGGTACGACGCAGGCCCTCGGCCAGCAGCTCGGCGCCCAGCGCGGCGAGGCGGTCGTGCAGCGAGCCGCCGGTGTCGTCGCGGCGGATCGGGGTGCGCCGCCGCAACAGCACCGGACCGGTATCGAGGCCGGCCTCCATCTGCATCAGGTCGACCCCGCTCTCGGCGTCGCCGGCGAGGATTGCGCGCTGGATCGGCGCGGCACCGCGCCAGCGCGGCAGCACGCTTGCGTGCACGTTCCAGCAACCCAGGCGGGGGATCGAGAGCACTTTGCGCGGCAGGATCAGGCCATAGGCGACCACCACCAAAAGGTCGGGGCGGTAATCGGCGAGCCGCTGCTGCACGTCGGCGGATTTCAGCGACTCGGGCTGTTCCACGGTCACCCCGGCGGCCAGTGCGGCCTGCTTGACCGGGCTGGGCGCCAGCTTGCGGCCGCGGCCGGCCGGGCGGTCGGGCTGGGTATAGACGGCCACCAGCTCCGCGCCGCTGTTGCGGCACGCCTCGAAGCAGGGCACGGAGAATTCGGGGGTGCCGGCAAAGGCCAGCCGCAGGCCGGCGCTACTCAAGCACCCGCCGCCTGCTTGCGCTGCTTGTCGAGCCGCTTCAGCAGCAGGCTGCGCTTGAGCGGCGACAGGTAATCGACGAAGACCTTGCCGTCGAGATGGTCCATCTCGTGCTGGATGCACACCGCCAGCGGGCCTTCGGCTTCCACCACGATCTCCTTGCCGTCCACGTCCTGCGCCTTGACCTTCACCTTCAGCGCGCGGGTGACGTCGGCGTACAAGCCGGGAAACGACAGGCAGCCCTCCTGGTAGACCTGCGAGCCATCCTTTTCCAGCAGCTGGGCATTGATCAGCGCCAGCGGCTGGTTGCGCCCCTCGCTCATGTCGGTCACCAGCACCCGCTGGTGCACGTTGACCTGGGTGGCGGCCAGGCCGACACCGTTGGCCGCGTACATGGTTTCGAACATGTCGGCCACGAACTGCTTCAGCTTCGCGTCGAACGCGGTGACCGGCGCGGCGCGGGTGCGCAGGCGCGGGTCGGGGAACTCCAGGATGGAAAGTACGGACATGGCATCACCTCGGCGTCGAAAGTGCGGGCGACTTGGTAAAAATCCCACCCCGACGCGATCTAGAATGTGCATCATTGTACGTCGGCAAGCACGCGAGCGCAGACGATTTTCGCCAACCCGCGCCGGTTGCGCGGGTTAACCATTCGGTTACACTCGACCGAGCATCTGGGGAAGGGGGATTCCCGCCAATGATCAGAAAGACAATCGTGTTGCTGGCCGGCATGCTGGTCACCCTGACCGTCTATGCCGCGGGCGCGCAATTGCGTGCCAATCACCCCGACAGCTACACCGTTCGCCGTGGCGACACGTTGTGGGACATCTCCGCCAAATTCCTGGCCAAGCCGTGGTTGTGGCCGGAGATCTGGCAGGCCAACCCGCAGGTGCGCAATCCCCACCTGATCTATCCCGGCGACGTGCTCAACCTGTCCTTCATCAACGGCCCGAGCCTGCGGCTGGAGCCCGGCGTGCATCGCGAAGGCGAGGCGGTGCCGGCGATTCCGCTCAGCCAGCTGAAGATGTTCCTGAAAGACATGCGGGTGATGGATTCCAACGCGGTCAGCTCCGCGCCCTACGTGGTCGGCCTGGAAGAGAACCGCCTGCGCGGCGCCGTCGGCCAGAACCTTTACGTGCGCGGCTTGCAGGGCGAGCCGGGCCAGCGCTGGGCGATCGTGCGGCCCAGCCACGTGTTCCGCGGCTTCGACCAGAACGATCCGGCCGATGCCGACCTGGTGGCGCACGGCCTGGACAGCAACGCGGCAATGGTCAATGCGCCGTGGCGCGAGGATTCGCGCAACGACGGCCACTATGGCAAGGGCGACGACCTCGGCGTCGAGGTGACGGTGATCGGCACCGCCGAGACCCTGCGCACCGGTGATCCGGCCACCCTGCTGCTGCTCGACTCCACCCGCGAGATCCGCAGCGGCGACCGCATCATGCCGATCGACGAGCATCCGTACGACGCGTACTACTACCCGCATGCGCCGAAGTCGCTGCCGGCCGACGCCAAGGTGATCGGTTTCGCCGACGCCCTGCGCGCGGCGGGTTCGCGCCAGGTGGTGCTGCTCTCGGTGGGTGCCCGCGACGGCGTCGACAACGGCACCACGTTCTCGATCTTCGAGCCCGGCGAGACCATCCACGACGATGTGGCCAGCAACAGCTGGAACCGCGGCGTAGGCGAAAAAGTCAAGCTGCCGGACGAGTACGTCGGCCACGTCATGGTGTTCCGCACCTTCGACCGGGTCAGCTACGGCCTGGTGATGGACAGCCTGCGCCCGGTACACGCCGGCGGCCGGCTGACCATGCCCGAATAGCGGCCATCGCAACGGCATCCTCCTACACGACGGCGCGGCCACCACCGCGCCGTCTTCGTCTGCGGTCGCTGCGTACACTCCCGGGCATGCATGATCCGCACCCTGATGACGACCACCGCGCCTGGCTGACCGCGCTGCGCACGCCCGGGCTCGGTCCCGGCGGCCTGCGCCAGTGGCTGGATCGCGGCGACGGCGACATCCATGCCGCGCTGGCGCAGTTGCGCCGTGACGGTGCCGGGCTCGATTCCGCCGCGCTGGCCTGGCTGGAGCACCCGGACGAGGCGCGCCTGGCGCAGGACCTGGCCTGGCTGGCCGAGCCCGGCCACCGGCTGCTGCGGTGCACGGATGCGGATTTCCCGCCGCAACTGGAGCACATCCCGCAGCCGCCGGCGGTGCTGTTCGTGGCGGGCGATGCGAGCCTGCTGCTGCATCCGCAGGTGGCCATCGTCGGCGCGCGCGCAGCCAGCGCCAGCGGCATGGCGCACGCGCGGGCGTTCGCCCGTACGCTGGCCGAGGCGGGTTTCACGATCACCAGCGGCATGGCCGACGGCATCGACGGCGCGGCACACGCCGCCGCACTGGATGCCGGCGCGAAGACGCTGGCGGTGATCGGTACCGGGCCCGATCGGGTGTATCCGCGCAAACACCACGCGCTGGCCCGGCGCCTGGTCGAACACGGCGCGCTGGTCAGCGAATTTCCGCCCGGCACGGCGGCGCGGGCCGACCATTTCCCCCGCCGCAACCGGATCATCTCCGGGCTGGCGCTGGGGGTGCTGGTGGTCGAGGCGGGGCTGCGTTCGGGTTCGCTGATCACCGCGCGACTGGCCGCCGAGCAGGGCCGCGAGGTGTTCGCGCTGCCAGGATCGATCCACAATCCGCTGGCCAGCGGCTGCCACCGGCTGATCCGCGATGGCGCGCGACTGGTGGAATGCGCGGCGGAAATCGTCGAATTGCTGGCCCCCGCGGCGCGTTCACTGGGCCTCGAACTGGCCGCTCGGCTGGGTGGCGAGGAGGTCGGAACCGTCACGACGGCGACCGCGGCGGACGCCGATTATCGACGATTGTTGTCCGCACTTGGCCACGAACCGGCGACAATGGATGAACTTGTGCAGCGCACCGAGCTGTCGGCCGCGGCACTGTCCTCGATGCTGCTGATGCTGGAACTGGACGGGCGCATCGAACGCCGGTCGGGCAACGCCTACCAGGTCATGCCCACGTCCCTGCGGGCTTGACAGCCGAAGCCATGGCGTGGTTTCAACTATATATATGTCCGGCACGGAAGCGCCGGTGGTTCACTTTTGGATATCCCGCTTCATGGCAAAAAACCTGCTCATCGTCGAATCACCGGCCAAGGCCAAGACGATCAACAAATACCTCGGCAAGGACTTCCAGGTCCTCGCATCCTACGGTCACGTGCGCGACCTGAAGCCGAAGGAGGGCGCGGTCGACACCGAGCACGGTTTCGCGATGGCCTACGAGGTGATCGAGCGCAACCAGAAACACGTCGACGCGATCGCCAAGGCGGCTCGGGAGGCTGACGACATCTATCTGGCGACCGACTTGGATCGCGAAGGCGAGGCGATCAGCTGGCACATCAGCGAGATCCTGAAGGAGCGCGGCCTGACCAAGGGCAAGCAGCTGCACCGGGTAGTGTTCTCCGAGATCACGCCGAAGGCGATCAAGGCCGCGGTGGCCGCGCCGCGCCAGCTCTCGCACGACCTGGTCGACGCGCAGCAGGCGCGCCGCGCGCTGGACTACCTGGTCGGCTTCAACCTGTCGCCGGTGCTGTGGCGCAAGGTGCAGCGCGGGCTTTCCGCCGGCCGCGTGCAGTCGCCGGCGCTGCGCATGATCGTCGAGCGCGAGGAAGAGATCGAGGCGTTCAAGGCGCGCGAGTACTGGACCGTGGAAGCGCAGCTCAAGCACGTCGAAGGCGACTTCAGTGCGCGGCTGTCGCGTCTCAACGGCAAGAAGTTCGAGCAGTTCGACCTCACCAACGAAGCCGATGCCCAAGCCGCGCGTGCGGCGCTGAAGCAGGCCGCACGCGGCCAGCTCACGGTCAGCGACGTCACCTCGAAGGAGCGCAAGCGCCGCCCGGCCGCGCCGTTCACCACCTCCACCCTGCAGCAGGAGGCTGCGCGCAAGCTCGGCTTCACCACCAGCCGCACGATGAAGGTGGCGCAGGGCCTGTACGAAGGCGTGGCGCTGGGCGACGAGGGCAACGTCGGCCTGATCACCTACATGCGTACCGACTCGACCATGCTCGGCGACGACGCGATGGCCGAGCTGCGCCAGCTGATTGCCCGCGACTTCGGCGCGAAGGCGCTGCCGGACGCGGCGCAGGTATACAAGACCAAGTCGAAGAATGCGCAGGAAGCGCATGAGGCGATCCGCCCCACCTCGGCGATGCACACGCCGAAATCGGTGGCCGCCTTCCTCAACGACGACCAGCGCAAGCTGTACGAGCTGATCTGGAAGCGCACCGTCGCCTGCCAGATGATCCATGCCACGTTGAACACCGTCACGGTGGAGTTCGCGTTGCCGGACGCCCCCGGTGGCGACGCCTCGTTCCGCGCCAGCGGCACCACCGTGGTCGATCCCGGCTTCCTCGCCGTATACGAGGAAGGCCGCGACCAGAAGACCGCCGAGGACGACGACGAAGGCCGCCGCCTGCCGCGGCTGGCGAAAGGCGAGGCGGTGCCGCTGCATGAGATCGTCGCCGACCAGCACTTCACCGAGCCGCCACCGCGCTACTCCGAGGCAAGCCTGGTCAAGGCGCTGGAAGAACATGGCATCGGCCGCCCGTCGACCTACGCCAGCATCATCCAGGTACTGCAGAACCGCGAATACGTGTTCCTCGACAGCCGCCGCTTCAAGCCCAGCGACGTGGGTCGCGCGGTGAGCAAATTCCTCACCCAGCACTTCACCCAATACGTCGATTACGACTTCACCGCCAAGCTGGAGGACGAGCTCGACGCGGTCAGTCGCGGCGAGGAAGCCTGGGTGCCATTGATGCAGCGCTTCTGGCTGCCGTTCAAGCAGCAGGTGGACGAGAAGGCCGAGTCGGTCGACCGCAGCGAGGCCACCGGTGCGCGCGAACTGGGCAGCGATCCGAAGACCGGCAAGCCGGTGTTCGTGCGGCTGGGCCGCTTCGGGCCGTATGCCGCGATCGGCGACAAGGACAGCGACGAGAAACTGCAGTTCGCCTCGCTGCGCCCGGGCCAGAGCATGCACACGATCAGCCTGGCCGAGGCGCTGGAGCTCTTCAAGCTGCCGCGCCAGCTCGGCCAGGCGGACAACGGCGACGAGGTCAGCGTCGGCATCGGCCGTTTCGGCCCGTTCGTGAAGCAGGGCAGCATCTACGCTTCGCTCAAGCCCGAGGATGATCCGTACACGATCGAACTGCCGCGTGCGCTGCAACTGGTGGCCGACAAGCTGGAGATGCTGGCCAACCGGATGATTCTCGATTTCGGTAACGGCGTGCAGGTGCTCAATGGCCGCTACGGTGCCTACATCACCGATGGCGAGAAGAACGCACGCATCCCGAAGGAGCAGGAACCGAAGCTGCTGACCGAGGCACAGTGCCTCGAACTGCTTGCCGCCGCGCCGGTGAAGAAGGGCCGCTTCGGCAAGAAGACGGCGACCAGGAAAGCCGCCGCGAAGAAGGCCGCGCCGGCGAAGAAGGCCGCAGTGAAGAAGGCCGCGACGAAGAAGGCGCCGGCGAAAAAGACGGCCGCGAAAAAAGCCGCAGCGAAGAAGACCGCCACGAAGAAGACCGCGGCGAAGAAGTCTCTTGCCGGCAAGGCCGGCGCCTGATGCTGCAGCGTTTCACGCTCGACGAAGTCGATGCTGCTGCTGCACTGCTGCATGGCGGCGGCGTGCTCGCCTATCCGACCGAGGCGGTGTTCGGCCTCGGCTGCGATCCGTTCGACCGCGGCGCGTTCGAGCGGGTGTTCGCGCTGAAGCAGCGCCCGTCGACGCAGGGCGTGCTGCTGATCGCGGCGGACTTCAGCCAGGTCGAACCCTGCATCGACTTCGCGGCGGTGCCCGATGCGGTGCTGCGGCAGGTGCGCGCCAGCTGGCCGGGGCCGTACACGTGGATTTTCCCGCGCTCGGCATGGGTGCCCGACTGGGTGGCCGGCGCGCATGCCGGCGTCGCGCTGCGGGTCAGCGCGCACGAACCGACGGCGTTACTGTGCCGTGCCTTCGGCGGCGCGCTGGTGTCGACCAGCGCCAACCCGCACGGGCAGCCGCCGGCCCGCGCCGCGCAGACCGTGGCCGAGTATTTCGGCGATACCCTGGACGGCCTGCTGGATGCCCCGCTGGGTGGCCAATCCAGCCCCACGGTGATTCGCGACGCACTTTCGGGCGCTATCATCCGCGCCTGAACGTGCGGGGGGAGCGCACGTCGGGGCATTCACGCCACCGTCCGCGTGGCGGCGCGATGCTGCCGCACGCCATTTGAGCATCCACGGAGACAGCCGTTTGGTTACCGTCCACGACCCGCGCCAGCGCGAGCTTCCACCGCTGCTGCCCTTGCTGGCGGCTGCGGACCCGGCGCGGGTGGTGGCCTGGCGGGAGGGCGAGGCGATCAGCGCCGGGCACTTCCTCGCCGAGGTCCGCGCGGTGGCGGCGTCGCTGCCGCACGCACCGGCGGTGGTGAACCTGTGCGAGGACCGCTACGCCTTCCTGGTCGCGTTCTGCGCGGTGGCGTTGCGCGGCCAGGCCAACCTGCTGCCGTCCTCGCGTGCGCCGCAGGCGGTGGACGAGGTGATGAAGGCTCACCCCGGGTGCCACGCGCTGGGCGATCAGCGGCTCGACCCGGCGCCGCCCGGTTATCAGCAACTGCCGTCGTTCGACGGGCCGCGACCGGCGCACGTCGAGGCGCCCTGGCCGACCTTGCCGGCCGACCGGGTGGTGGCGATCGGCTACACCTCCGGCTCCACCGGCACGCCGATGCCGAACCCGAAGACCTGGGGCAGTTTCCACGCCAGCAACGCGGGCAACCTGGCGCGGCTGCATGCCATTGTCGGCGAGCGCTTCGAGCTGGTCGCCACGGTACCGCCGCAGCACATGTACGGCATGGAGATGTCGGTGCTGTTGCCGCTGCTGGGCAATGTCGGCGTGCACACCGGCCGCCCGTTCTTTCCCGCCGACGTGGCCGCCGCGTTGGCCGCGGTGCCGGCACCGCGGGTGCTGGTGACCACGCCGGTGCATCTGCGCGCGCTGATCGATTCGGGCATCGAGCTGCCGGCGGTCGCGGCGATGGTATCGGCCACCGCGCCGTTGCCGGTCGGGCTGGCGCGCGCCGCCGAGCAGCGCTTCGCCGCGCCACTGCTGGAAGTGTTCGGCTCCACCGAAACCTGCGTATTCGCCAGCCGCCGCCCCACCGTGGACGAAGACTGGCTGCTGTACGACGACGTGACCCTGCACCCGCAACCCGATGGCACCGCGGTCGAGGCGCCGCAGCTCGGCGCGCCGGTCAGCCTGGCCGACCTGGTCAGCCTGTCGCGCGACGGCCGCCGTTTCCGCCTGTGCGGACGGCATGCCGACATGCTGGAGATCGCCGGCAAGCGCGCCTCGCTGGCCGACCTCACCCGCCGCCTGCTGGCGATTCCCGGCGTGCGCGACGGCGTGGTGTTCCAGCACGGTGACGGCGACGCGCTCGGCGTGCACCGCATCGCCGCGCTGGTGGTGGCGCCGGAGCTGGACGAGCACGCCATCCTCGACGCGCTGCGTCGCGCGATCGATCCGCTGTTCCTGCCACGCCCGCTGAAGCGGGTGGCCGCCTTGCCGCGCAACGAAACCGGCAAGCTGCCGCGCGCGGCACTGCTGGCGCTGCTGCAACCGCCAGGCTGACGCCCGGGCGGCGGATCGCTGCCGCTACAATGGGCGACTGCGCCGGGTGGCGAGCGGGAGTGCGGCAATGAAGGTTCTGGTCATCGGCAGCGGCGGACGCGAGCACGCGCTGGCGTGGAAGCTCGGGCAGTCCGTGCAGGTCGACGAGGTGATCGTGGCCCCCGGCAACGCCGGTACCGCGCGCGAACCGGGCGTGCGCAACGCCGAGGTCGCGATGAACGACCTCGATGGCCTGCTGCAGTTGGCGAAACGCGAGAAGGTCGGGCTGACCGTGGTCGGCCCCGAGGTGCCGCTGGTGGCCGGCGTGGTCGACAAGTTCCGCGCCGCCGGCCTGCGCATCTTCGGGCCGCGCGCGATCGCCGCGCAGCTGGAAGGTTCCAAGGCGTTCGCCAAGGATTTCCTGCAGCGGCACAACATCCCCACCGCGCACTACGCGGTGTTCACCGAACTCAATCCCGCGCTGGCCTACGTACGCCGGCAGGGCGCGCCGATCGTGATCAAGGCCGACGGCCTCGCTGCCGGCAAGGGCGTGGTGGTGGCGCTGACCCTGGCCGATGCGGAACTGGCGCTGCACGACATGCTCGGCGCGCACGCGTTCGGCGACGCCTCGGCGCGGGTGGTGATCGAGGAGTTCCTCGACGGCGAGGAGGCCAGCTACATCGTGATGAGCGACGGCAGCCACGCGTTGCCGATGGCCTCCAGCCAGGACCACAAGCGCCGCGACGAGGGCGACCTCGGTCCGAACACCGGCGGCATGGGCGCGTACTCGCCGGCGCCGGTGGTCACGCCGGAGGTCGAGCAGCGCATCCTGAAGGAAGTGATCGAGCCGACCCTGCGCGGCATGGCGGCCGAGGGCGCGCCTTTCATCGGCTTCCTCTACGCCGGCCTGATGATCGACAAGTCCGGCGCGCCGAAGGTGATCGAGTTCAACGTGCGCTTCGGCGACCCGGAAACCCAACCGATCTTGTTGCGGCTGAAGTCCGATCTGGTCGAGCTGATCGACGCCGCGCTGGACGGCCATCTGGCGCAGACCCGCGCGCGCTGGGACAGCCGCCCCTCCATTGGCGTGGTGATGGCCGCCGCCGGTTACCCCGGACGCGTGCGCACGGGCGATTCGATCGCGGGCCTGGACGACATCGACGATGGCGACGTGAAGGTGTTCCACGGCGGCACCGCCCGCGACGCGCAGGGTCGCGTGGTGACGTCGGGCGGGCGCGTGCTCTGCGTGTGTGCGCTGGGCAGCGATCTTGCCGCGGCGCGCGAGCGCGCCTATGCGGCGGTCGGCAGGCTGCGCTGGGAGGGTGCGTTTCACCGCCGCGACATCGCCCATCGCGCCTTGCATCGACGCTGAAAGCGCTGCAGCGCCGGCATGCAGCGTACGCGCGCGCACGGCGGGCAGGCGGGGATTGACTTTTCCGCGCCCGCTTTTTTGCGATATGCTTGCAGGCTCCCCCGCGTAGAGTCGTGGCGCCACCAGGCCCGCGCGACCACGTGTCGATTTCACGCATAAAGAGGTTTCTGGCATGCGCAAGACGGTTTTGTCGCTGGTATCGGTTGCTGCGCTGGCCCTCGCCGGCTGCCAAGGTTCGTCGTCGGATCAGGCCGCAAACGGCGGTCCCGCCAACGCCGAAAGTGCGGCCAAGGTATCGATCCCCAGCGAAGTCAGCGGCACGATCTCCCTGCGCGCAGGTACGCCGCAGCCTTCGGACAAGGCAACGCTGGTGCTGAACCTGGTCGATGTCTCCTCCACCGCGGTCGGCTCCGCGCCGCTGGCCACCAAGACCTCGCCGGCCGGCAGCTTTCCGCAGCCGTTCAAGCTCACCTTCAATCCGGCCGACGTCAAGCCGAACGACCTGTACGTGGTGCAGGCGATCCTGACCGACGGCGAGCGCCAGTACGTGATGCCGATCCAGGCGCCGGTGCTGGCCAAGGGCAGCCAGAACGACGCGGTGTCGATCCAGCTGGTCGCCGAGCAGACCCCCGGGGAAAAATTGCTGGCCGCGTTCGACGACGTGCAGAAGCAGCTCGGTGCGATGAAGGTCAATCACGGCACCAAGCTGGAGAAGGACGCCTCGCGCGGCTGGCAGCTGTTCCGCCAGGACGGCCAGATCCAGTTCATCCGCGAGCTGGTCGAGTACACCAAGGACGGCTTCACCAGCACCGACTATGCCTACAAGGACGGCAAGCCGTGGGCGATCGTGCAGCAGCACATGGCCAGCCGCGACGGCAAGCCCTCCTCGATCGACCGTGCCGGCTGGAGCGATGACGGCACGCTGGTGCTGAAGCAGCACCAGGTCGGCAGCGACGTGCAGCCGCTGGACCCGGCCGAGGCGGCGAAGCTCAAGCAGGAGGCGATGACCATCCTCGGCCTCGCCACCAACGGCAAGAACAAGTAAGTCGCTGCAGACTCTCCCGCGTCGAGCGGGAAGCTCGCAAAGAAAAAGCCGCCCGCATCAGCGGGCGGCTTTTTCATGGATGTGACCCGGCCCGGGCCGGCCGAGTCGCGGCCTGGCCGGATCAGAGGTCGATCCGCACGCCCATGTTGACGCTGTTGTACTTCTGGCTGTTGTCGCCGAAGCGGCCGCTGTAGCCGATCCAGCTTTGCACGCTGGGGGTCAGCCGGGCGGACAGCCCCAGCGTGGCGGCGCCCCAGCTCTGGTCGGGGCTGAAGCCGGTCAGCGCGAAGCTGCCGTTCATGCTGTTGAGGCCGGCGCGGACCTCACGTGCATCGGCCTTGCTGTCGTGGTTCCAGCCCAGTTCGGCATACGGCGACATCACCAGGTTGTTGACCTGCCACTGGCCGCGCAGGCGCCAGCCCAAGGTGGATATCAGCGAGTCGCGCTGCTGGCGGCCGAACCACATCGCGCTGCTGTCGTTGCCGCTCTCGCTGTAGCCGCTGATCTTCACGGTCTCCCAGTCGACGGTGGCGAACGGGCCGGTCTGCAAGTCGTTGCCCAGCTCGAACCACCAGCCGCCGGTGACGCCGCCGCCAAGGTGCGAGCCGTCGGTCTTGCCGGTCTCGGTGCGCTGCATCGCGCCGATGTTCATGCGGCGCTCGATGTCCTTGAAGTTGGACTGGCCGAAGTTGACGTAGCCGCCCACGTAGCCGCCACCGTTGTGGTAGCCGACGTAGCCCAGGCCGCTGACGTCCTGCAGCTTGTAGCCGCCGCCGCCGGAGAAGTCGGCGTTGTGCTGGCCGACGCCGAGCGCCACGCCGGCAGTGACGTGCTCGCCGGCGAAATAGTTCGCGCCCAGGGTGAAGTTGAGGTTGTCGCTGTTGGTGCGCGGCGAGTTGTTGCTGGCGTCGAAGCGTTGCCGGGCGTAGTCGATGTTGACGAAGGTGCGCACGTCGCCGTCCTTGCCGGTGGTCAGCATCTGGTCGCGCATCACGCGGTTCTGCACGGCGCTGGCCGCCAGCGGCGCTTCGCCGAGCAGCGAGATCTGCTCCGGCGCGTGGATCACCGACAGCACGTACTGGCCCAGCATGGCGTGGGCGGCGGTGGTCGGGTGCACGCCGTCGGCGAACAGGTAGGTCTGGTCGGCGCCGGCCGCGTAGCTGTACGGCAGGCCCGAGCCCTGCGGGCCGCACTGCACCGAACTGGAACCGGCGCCGCAGGCCGGCGCGGTGACGTTGCTGAAACCGTAGGCGCCCGGGTTGGCGATCACTTCGTTGAGCAGCGCGTAGGTGTTCGCCGGGATGATGTTCAGGCCGTTGTTGCTCAGTTGCGCCAGGCCGCTGTTGAGCACGCCGTTGTAGAGCACGGCGAGCTGGCTGGCGCCGGCCTGTGCGGTGGCGCCGCCGAGCGCGGCCTGCGGGGTCTTGCCGAGATCGGGCAGGTTGTAGACCAGCACGTATTTCGCGCCGGCCGCCTGCAGGCCGGCGAGCACGCCAAGCTCGGTCTGCGCCGCATTGACCGCGCCGGCGGAGATCGCGTTCGGATCGCTCAGCGTACCGCTCAGGTAGAAGATGTCGTTGGCGCCGCCCCAGACCTGGTACAGCGCACGCGAGTCGGCCTTGCCGCCGTTCGCGCCGAGGTACATCTGCAGCTGCTGGGCGATGGTCGGTACCGCGGCGACGTTGTTGACGAAGCCCGCGCCGCCCCAGGCGTAGTCGGTGCCGCCGGCCGCCGACGGCGCCAGCGTGAAGCCCAGGCCCGTCGCCACGTTCTCCGCCGCGGTGGTGCCCGGGTTGGTGGTGAAGCGCAGCGGCGGCTGGATCGCCGGTGCGCTGGCCAGCGAGATGTTGCCGTTGTCGCTCAGGCTGTCGCCGAAGACGATGACGTTGCTGAAATCGGCGGCTGCGGCGGCCGTGCTGAACAGCATGGCGGTTGCGATGGCGCCGGCCAGATGGCGGGTGCGAAGCATGGAAGTACTCCTCGGCCGGGATGGCCTTGTTCGTTGCGGGTTACGGTACGGTATTCCATACGGAACCGCATGCTGCAGCGCATCGCCGCCGCAGGCGGATGGTGGTCGGCGTTCAGCGCTTGCCGGCGCGCGCGAACGCGTCGGCGAAAGCGTTGCTGGCGGGCGCGGCCGCGGGCTTGGGTGCGCCGCCCCCCGGACGCGGGCCGCGGCCGTCGCGCGAGCCGCCACGGGCATCGCTGCCGGCGCCCGGACGGCTGCCGCGCGCCTGCCCCGGTTCGTCGTCCAGGCGCATGCTGAGGCCGATGCGCTGGCGAGGAAGGTCCACCTCCATCACCTTGACCTTGACGATGTCGCCGGCCTTCACCGCGTCGCGCGGGTCCTTCACGAAGCTGTGCGACAGCGCCGAGACATGCACCAGGCCGTCCTGGTGCACGCCGATGTCGACGAAGGCACCGAATGCGGCGACGTTGGTGACGCGGCCTTCCAGGATCATCCCGGGCTTCAGATCCTTCACGTCCTCGACGCCTTCGGCAAAGCGCGGCGCCACGAACTCCGGGCGCGGGTCGCGGCCGGGCTTTTCCAGCTCTTTCAGGATGTCGCGCACGGTCGGCACGCCGAACTTTTCATCGGTGAATTGCTCGGGCTTGAGCCCGCGCAGGAAGCCGGCGTCGCCGATGATGTTGCGCACCTCGCGGCCGCACTGGGCGATGATCCGCTCGACCACCGGGTAGGCTTCCGGATGCACCGCGCTGGCGTCCAGCGGGTTGTCGCCGTCGGGCACGCGCAGGAAACCGGCGCACTGCTCGAAGGCCTTGTCGCCGAGCCGCGGCACCTTCAGCAGCGCCTTGCGGTTCGGGAACGGGCCGTTCGCATCGCGGTGCTTCACCACATTCTCGGCCACCGATGCCGATAGCCCGGCCACGCGCGACAGCAGCGCGGCCGAGGCGGTGTTGACGTCCACGCCGACGGCGTTGACGCAGTCCTCCACCTTGGCGTCCAGCGCGCGCGCCAGCTTGATCTGGTTCACGTCGTGCTGGTACTGGCCCACGCCGATCGCCTTCGGCTCGATCTTCACCAGTTCGGCCAGCGGGTCCTGCAGCCGTCGCGCGATCGAGACGGCGCCGCGCAGGCTCACGTCCAGTCCGGGGAACTCCTTCGCGGCGAGTTCGGAGGCCGAATACACCGAGGCGCCGGCCTCGCTCACCACGATCTTCGACAGCTTCGCGTCGGCCAGCTTCCTGATCAGCTCGCCGGCCAGCTTGTCGGTCTCGCGCGAGCCGGTGCCGTTGCCGATCGCGATCAGGTCGACGTTGTGCTGCTTGCACAGCTTCGCCAGCGAAACCAGCGATTCGTTCCACTGCCGGCGCGGCTCCAGCGGGTAGATCGTGTCGGTGGCCAGCAGCTTGCCGGTGGCGTCGACCACCGCCACCTTGCAGCCGGTGCGGATGCCGGGATCGAGCCCCATCACGGTCTTCGCGCCGGCCGGTGCGGCCAGCATCAGGTCCTTCAGGTTGTCGCCGAACACGCGGATCGCCTCGTCCTCGGCGCCTTCGCGCACGCGGCCGAACAGGTCCAGCGTGAGGTGCAGGTGCAGCTTCACGCGCCAGGTCAGGCGCACGGTCTCGCGCAGCCAGGCGTCGGCGGCACGACCGCGGTCGTGGATGTTCGCGTGCGCCGCGACGCGGCCCTCGCCCTCGGCGTGGCCCTGTTCGCTGTCGGCGGCGGGCGCCAGTTCCAGTTCGATCACGCCTTCGTTGCGCGCGCGCATCAGCGCCAGCAGGCGGTGCGAGGGGATCTTGCCGATCGGCTCGACGTGGTCGAAGTAGTCGCGGAACTTGGCGCCTTCGTTCTCCTTGCCCGCGACCACCTTGGCGCGAATCTGCCCTTGCGACCACAGCCAGTCGCGCAGCTCGCCGACCAGGTGCGCGTCCTCGGCGATCGCTTCCATCAGGATTGCGCGCGCGCCGTCGAGTGCGGCGCGCACGTCGGCCACGCCCTTGTCCGCATCGACGAACGCTTCGGCGAAGGCTTCCGGCGATCGCGTGGGATCCTCGCGCAGGCCAGTTGCCAGCGGTTCCAGCCCGGCCTCGCGGGCGATCTGCGCCTTGGTGCGGCGCTTGGGCTTGTACGGCAGGTACAGATCCTCCAGCCGCGCCTTGGTGTCGGCGGCGAGGATGTCCGCCTTCAAGGCGTCGTCGAGCTTGCCCTGTTCCTCGACGCTGGCGAGGATCGCCGCGCGGCGTTCTTCCAGTTCCCGCAGGTAGCGCAGGCGTTCTTCCAGCAGGCGCAGCTGGGTGTCG
Organism: Rhodanobacter sp. UC4437_H4; assembly: GCF_052978425.1. Taxonomy (NCBI): domain Bacteria; kingdom Pseudomonadati; phylum Pseudomonadota; class Gammaproteobacteria; order Lysobacterales; family Rhodanobacteraceae; genus Rhodanobacter; species Rhodanobacter sp. UC4437_H4. The sequence continues at coordinate 2,151,682 of NZ_CM129673.1, read as the reverse complement.
TCGAGGCCGCCGGTGACTTCCTTGCGGTAGCGCGCGATGAACGGCACGGTGGCGCCGCCGTCGAGCAGGTCCACCGCCGCGCGCACCTGTTCGGTCTTCGCGGCGATGTCGTGGGCAATGCGTTGTTCGATGCTGGGCATGGGTGGAGCGTTCCTGGCGGCGGCGCGGTGCCGCCGAATGAAAAGGTCAAGCCGTTGATGATAACAAGCGCCCGGGAATCGTCGGCGCGCCAATGAAAACGGCGCCGCGGACGAACCGCGGCGCCGTGTGTGGAACAAGGCCGATCAGGCGCTGAAGGAGTTGCTCTTGCCGGTCGCAGTGGCATCCGGCTTGAACTCGCTGGCGCGGCCGTTGAGCACCAGAGTGCTGCAGAGCATGTCGTGCAGAGCCTGCTTGCGGCGCGTCCAGCCGGCCATCATGAAGCCGATGAAGAGGATGATCGTGCTGAGGAACTTGGCCAGGTAGCGGCCCAGTGCCCGCCAGAAGCTGATCCGCCGGCCTTCGAGGTCGGTGACGCGGATGCCCAGTGCCAGCTTGCCCAGCGTGGCCTGCCACGGCGAGCTTTCGCACACGGCGAAATACAGCCAGGTCAGCACGGCGGTGAGCAGGATCGCCGTGCCCATCGTCGCGTAGTACTGGCCGTAGGCGGCGAGCATCACGTGCGGATCGCCGGGCGCCGCCATCATCGCCTGCTTCATCGTTTCCTGCGCGGCACCGTCGCCCATCGAGCGCATGATCACCAGGTTGTTGGGGATGTACAGCACGATCGCGTCGAGGATGTACGCCGCCAACCGCTTCCAGAAGCCGGCGTAATCCTCCAGCACCGCGGCGGTGGTCTGCGGCAGCGCCTGCAGCGGGGTGGCCGGTGCCGCGTAGGGGTTGTCGGCAGGCGGAGTGGCGGCCGGTACCGCGTCGCGGAACAGTACCGACAGCGGCTGCCAGTCGGCGAGGCCTTCGTACCAGGCGAGATCGTCGGGGCTGACCTTGCCGCTGCGCAACCACTCGCGCACGTCACTTTCCTTGTATGGCCCATGCCGTTCGCCGTCGCGGCCGATCCAGATTTCCATTGCGCACTCCCCGGGGCTGTGTGGAGTGCGCATGATGCCATGAGTGCGCGCGCCGGCGCTGTGCCGGGAGCAGGGGGTGATTCTCAGGCTGCGTCGCGGCGCTTCAGGTGGACCAGCAGCAGCGAGATCGCCGCGGGAGTGACGCCGCTGACGCGCGCGGCCTGGCCCAGCGTCGCCGGCAGCGAGCGTTTGAGCTTGAGCAGCACTTCCGCCGACAGCCCGCGCACCTTGTCATAGTCGAAGTCGGCCGGGATCGCGGTGTGTTCGTGCCGGCGCTGGCGCTCGATCTCTTCGCGCTGGCGTTCGAGATAGCCGGCGTACTTCACCTGCACCTCGACCTGCGCCGCCACGTCCTGGCGCGCCACCGGCGGGCCGAACCCGGGCACGCCGGCGAGGCTAGCGTAGTCGAGTTCGGGCCGGCGCAGCAGGTCGACCGCGCTGGTTTCGCGGCTGAGCGCGATGCCGAGCTGGCGCTCGAGCGCCGCACCCAGTGCATTGGCCGGCGCGGCGCACAGACCGCCGAGGCGCTGCAGTTCCCGCTCGACCGCCTCGCGCCTGGCGCGCAGCGCCTCGACGCGTGCCGGCGGCACCACGCCCAGCGCGAAACCCTGCTCGGTCAGGCGCAGGTCGGCGTTGTCCTCGCGCAGGTGCAAGCGGTATTCGGCGCGCGAGGTGAACATGCGGTACGGCTCGATGGTGCCGTTGCTGGTGAGGTCGTCGATCAGCACGCCGATGTATGCCTCGTCGCGGCGCGGATACCACGGTGCCTTGCCCTGCACGGCCAGCGCGGCGTTGAGCCCGGCGAGCAGGCCTTGCGCGGCGGCTTCCTCGTAGCCGGTGGTGCCGTTGATCTGGCCGGCGAAGTACAGGCCGGGGATCGCCTTCGTTTCGAGCCAGGGGTGAAGTCCGCGCGGATCGAAGTAGTCGTACTCGATGGCGTAGCCGGGGCGGGTGATGTGGGCGTGCTCGAAGCCGGGGATCGAGTGCACCAGCGCCAGTTGCACGTCGTAGGGCAGCGAGGTGGAGATGCCGTTCGGATAGATCTCGAACGTGTCCAGTCCTTCCGGCTCGATGAAGATCTGGTGCGACGGCTTCTCGGCGAAGCGCACCACCTTGTCCTCGATCGACGGGCAGTAGCGCGGGCCGACGCCCTCGATCTGGCCGGTGTAAAGCGGCGAGCGGTCCAGCGCGCCGCGGATGATCTCGTGGGTGCGCTCGCTGGTGTGGGTGATCCAGCAGCTGACCTGGCGCGGATGCTCGGCGCGGTTGCCGAGATAGGAGAACACCGGCGCGGGATCGTCGCCGTGCTGTTCTTCCAGCCCGCTGAAGTCGATGCTGCGGCTGTCGATGCGCGGCGGCGTGCCGGTCTTCAGCCGGTCGGCGGCGACCGGCAGCTCGCGCAGCCTTTGCGCCAGCGTGCTGGCCGGCGGATCGCCGGCGCGCCCGCCGGCGTACTGCGCCTGGCCGATGTGGATCTTGCCGGCGAGGAACGTGCCGGCGGTAAGCACCACCGTGCGCGCGTCGAAGGCGAGTCCCATCTGGGTGACCACGCCGCAGACGCGGCCGTTCTCGATGATCAGGTCGTCCACCGCCTGCTGGAACAGTTCGAGGTTCGGCTGGGTTTCCACCATGCGCCGGATCGCCGCCTTGTACAGCGCACGGTCGGCCTGGCAGCGGGTGGCGCGCACGGCCGGGCCCTTCGAGGCGTTCAGCGTGCGCCACTGGATGCCGGCAAGGTCGGCGGCGTGGGCCATGGCACCGCCCAGCGCGTCGATCTCCTTCACCAGGTGGCCCTTGCCGATGCCGCCGATGGCCGGGTTGCAGCTCATCTGGCCGATCGTCTCGATGCTGTGGCTGAGCAGCAGGGTGCGCGCGCCGGTGCGCGCGGCGGCCAGCGCGGCCTCGGTGCCGGCGTGGCCGCCGCCGATCACGATGACGTCGTAGCAGGTGGGGTGACGCATGCTGTTGCCCGGAGCGCGCAAAAGTGACAAAAGTGGGCGTCATGGTAACGCGATACGTCTGCCGTCGAAGATTGCCTGAAAGTGGCATGGATCGTGCTTCATCCGGCTTGCACTTTCATGGGCAGACGCTGCGCGAGGATCGCGCGCCGAGGTCGAGCGGACAGGGGTTCGATCGCGTACCGTGAGAGGAAGCAAGACGGCACCTTCGGGTGCCGTCGTCTTTTGTGGCGCCGGTGGATGCGCGATGCGACGCCAGGCCCGGAAACACGAAGCCCCGCGGCATGCGCGGGGCTTCGTGTCATGTAGATCTGGCGCCAGGCGGTCTCAGGAACAGGGGGAATCCAGGATGACCGTATTGCCGGGCGCCAGAAAGCGATGGGAATTCGAAGGTGAAACGTGAGGTTGATCTTCGCCGGAAACGCGTGAACGAAGGGTGACTGAAAGGGGACTTTATGCCGGCTCGCGGCAACAGCTGACGCGGGACGTCAGTGTCGCGGCAGACGCGGCAGGTTGGCTGTGACGGGAATCACACATTGGCACGGGTGATGCTTGTTCATCACTACCCACCCATTGACCCATTCAGGAATTCGCCATGGACATGAACTTCGATTTCCAGCCCGTCTATCCGCATCACGACCTGCTGGTCGAGATCGGCGAGGTGGAGATGGCGATGGACCACCTGAGCGAGTTCGACAACGACGTGCGCGACGACATGCAGCCGGACCTGGAATCGCGCATGCAGAGCCTGCTCGAGGCGCTGGACCACCTGGCCGTCTGAAATGCCGGCTGCCGCCGCGCGGCGTCGATGCCGTGCGCGCCAGGCAGCCGAAGCGATCGGCCGCTGCCCGCATGCGTCGCGCGGATTTCAGTGGTTCAGCACGTTGCCGATGATTTCGCCCAGGTTGCGTGACAGGCCGGCGCTGCCGGCCAGCTCCGCAATCGCCGTCCGCGCCAGCGCACGGCGCCCCGGTTCCAGCCGCTGCCATCCGTTGAACGCCGTGGCCAGGCGCGCCGCCACCTGCGGGTTGAGCGCGTCCAGCGTACCCAGCCGCTCGGTCAGGAACCGATAGCCGGCGCCGTCGGCGCGATGGAATCCGCTGGGGTTGCCGCGCACGAACGAACCCAGCAGCGACTGCACCCGGTTCGGGTTGTGCAGGGTGAACGCCGGGTCCTTTTCCAGTCGCATCACGCGCGGCAGCGCCGCGTTGCCGGGCAACTGCGCCTGCACCGCAAACCACTTGTCCAGCGCCAGTGCATTGCCGGCGTGGCGCTCGCGATAGTCCGCCAGCGCCTGTTCGCCCGCAGCGGACTGGCCGCGCACCAGCACCGCGAGCGCGGCGAGGCGGTCGGTCATGCCCGGCGCGTCGTGGTACTGCGCCGCGGCCAATGGCTGCGCGCGTTCGCTGGCGCAGGCCTCCAGCAACTCCAGCAGGCGGCGGCTGAGTCGACGGCTGGCCTGGCTGGCGGCATCCAGCGCGGTCGAGCGGCGTGCGGCCAGCGTGCGATAGCGCTGCTCCAGCGCGTCGGCGCCGAGCCGTTCGGCCAGCCTGCGTTGCAAGGCCTGGCGCAGCTGGTGGATGCGCTCGGGATCGACAGCGCCTTCGCGTTCGGCCAGTTCGATCTCGCCCGGCGGGGTGAGCAGGTCGGCCAGCAGGGCATCGTCCATGTTGCCGTCGGCGAACAGGCGGGCCAGCGCATCGCCCCAGGCCTGCAACGAGGTGTCGGTGCCGCCGTCGCGCAGGTTCTCGTAGGCGCGTGCGGCCAGCAGCTGGCCCGCTTCCCAGCGGTTGAAACCATCCGGGTCGTGCGCCAGCAGCAGCGCCAGTTCGGCCGGCGTGTAGTCGCATTCCAGGATCACCGGGGCCGAAAAGCCGCGCAGCAGGGATGGCACCGGCGGCGCGTCCACGCCGGTGAACACCAGTGCCTGCTCGGCCTGTTCCAGCACCACCACGCGTTCATTGCCGGCGTCGTTCGCCTCGCCGGCCAGTTGCAGCGGCAGCATGCGGCCGTCGCTCGCGAACAGGGCCAGCTTCACCGGAATCGGCAGCGGCGCGCGGGCCGACTGGCCGGCGACGGCCGCCGCGTGCTGGCCGAGGGTCAACGTGTACTCGCGGCGTGCAGCGTCGTGCTGGCCGTGCGCGCGCAGCCGCGGCGTGCCGCTCTGGCCGTACCAGGCCAGGTACGCCATCAGATCGACGCCGTTGGCTTCGCCCAGCGCGCCGAGGAAATCCTCCAGCGTGGCGGCGCGACCGTCGTTGCGTTCGAAATACAGGTCCATGCCGCGGCGGAAACCATCCGCGCCGAGCCGCCCGGCCAGCATGCGCACCAGCTCGGCGCCTTTCTCGTACACCGTGGCGGTATAGAAGTTGTTGATCTCGCTGTACTGCGCCGGGCGCACCGGATGGGCCAGCGGGCCGGCGTCCTCGGGGAACTGCGCGCGGCGCAGCAGGGCGACGTCCTCGATTCGCTTGAGCGGCGCGGAATTCATGTCGGCCGAAAAGCTCTGCTCGCGGAACACCGTGAGGCCTTCCTTCAGGCTGAGCTGGAACCAGTCGCGGCAGGTGACGCGGTTGCCGCTCCAGTTGTGGAAATACTCGTGTGCGACGACCGCCTCGACGTGGCGGTACTCGTCGTCGGTGGTGGAGTCCGGATCGGCCAGCAGGTATTTCGCATTGAAGATGTTGAGGCCCTTGTTCTCCATCGCGCCCATGTTGAAATCGTGGGTGGCGACGACGTGGAACACGTCGAGGTCGTAGTTGCGCCCGTAGCGCTGCTCGTCCCAGCGCATGGCGCGTTCCAGCGCGTCCAGCGCATAGCCGCAACGGCCGATCGCGTCGGCCTCGGCCCAGATCTTCAGCTGCACGGCGCGGCCGTCGGCGGTGCGATAGTCGCGCCCGATGCTTTCCAGGTGGCCGGCGACCAACGCGAACAGGTAGCTCGGTTTCGGGTGCGGATCGACGAATCGCGCCCAGTGCCGGCCGTCCTCCAGCTCGCCGGCGCCGGCCGGATTGCCGCCGGCCAGCAGCACCGGGAAACGGGTGCGGTCGGCACGCAGGGTCACGGTGTAGGTCGACAGCACGTCGGGGCGGTCGGGGAAGAAGGTGATGTGGCGAAAGCCCTCGGCCTCGCACTGCGTGAGCAGGAAGCCGCTCTCGCGCGGGCCGGACAGGTACAGGCCCTCCAGTGCGGTGTTGGCGGCCGGGTGCACGCGGACGCGGGTTTCCAGCACGCTGCCGTCGTGCGCGCCGTCGATCTCCAGCACGCTGCCGTCGTAGCGGTACGCCTCGGTATCCAGCTGGCGACCATCGAGCGCGATCGACACCAGTTGCAGGTTCTCGCCATCCAGCCGCAGCGGCAAGGGTTGCGCCGGATCGCGGCGCAGGTGCAGGCGTGCGGCGATTTCGCTGGCGTCGATGCCGAGCTCGACCTCCAGTTCGATCGACTCGACGCGCCAGGCGGGCGGCTGGTAATCGCGCAGCCGGATCACCGGACCGGCTTGCTGGGGAAGTGCGTGCATGAGCGGAACAACGTGGGTGGGGGATGGATCAGGCTAACATGGGCAAGTTCAACCGCAGGAGAATCCGGTGACTGCTTCCGGCTCGACCCGCTACGGCGTGGAGCGTTCCTGGCTGGGCACGCAGCCCGTCGTGGCGTTGCACGATCACGCGGGAAACCGCCACGTGCGCGTGGCCTTGCATGGCGCCGCCCTGCTCGGTTTCGAGGTGCCTTTCGGCGACGGCCTGCACGAACTGGCCGACGGCTACCACGATGCCGACGAGGTGCAGCGCCGCCCGGGCTCGCGCTTCGCGATCATGGTGCCGTTCGCCGGTCGCGTCGCCGATGCGCGCTACCGCTTCGACGGCGTGGCGCAGGATCTCGATCCCGGCGTGACCGGCAGCGAACGGGCCAGCCGTCACGGCTTCGTGCGCGATGCGTTGTTCGAGATCGAGCAACTGGCCGCCACCGATACCGCCGCCAGCGTGCGGTTGACCACCGCGGCGATTCGTCCGCGCCCGGGCTACCCGCACGCGATCGACCTGGCGGTCGAGTTCACCCTGGATGATGCCGGGCTCGGCCTGGACGCGTGCATGAAGAACGTCGGCGACACTCTCGCCCCGTGCTTCTTCGGCTGGCATCCGTACTTCCGGCTGCCTGGCGGTGGCCTTGTCGACGACTGGCCGCTGCAGATTCCCGCGCAGACGCTGATCCGCACCGGCGCCGACCTGATCGCACTGCCCGGCGCCGCCGCCTACGTCGCGCTCGACGATGCGCCGGCGCTGGATTTCCGCGAGCCACGGCAGATCGGCGACAGTATCCTCGATCAGGGCTACACCGACCTCGAGGCCGATGCGGACGGTCGCATCCGCACCCGCCTGGGCGATCCGTCGCACGGCTTCGCGCTCGCGCTGTGGCAGGAGCGCGGCATGATGCACGCGTTCACCGCCGACACGGTGGCGCGCGACGTGCGCCGCGCGGTCGCGCTGGAGCCCATGGAATGCATGGCCGATGCGTTCAACCGGCCCGAGTGCTCCGACGCGATCGCGCTGGCACCCGGCGCCACGCGCCATTTCCGTTGCGGCATCGAGGTCGTCGGCGCATGAGCCATTCCATCGAAGAGCTTCCCGAGCTGGCGCAGGTTCGCGCCGCGGCCACGCGCATCGCGCCGCATGCGCGAGTGACGCCGGTGATGTGCAGCCCGGCGCTGGATGCGCTGAGCGGCGCCAGACTCTATTTCAAGTGCGAGCACCTGCAGCGCGGCGGTGCGTTCAAGTTCCGCGGTGCCTGCAACGCGGTGTGGTCGCTGGATGAGGAGCAGGCCGCGCGCGGCGTGGTCACCCATTCCTCCGGCAACCACGGCAACGCGCTGGCGCTGGCCGCGGCCACCCGCGGCATCGCCGCCCACGTGGTGGTACCCGAGGGCGCGGTGCGCGCCAAGCTCGCGGCGATCGAACGCGCCGGTGCCACCCTGCACCGCTGCGCGCCGACCCAGGCGGCGCGCGAGGCGATGTGCGAGGAGGTGCGCCGCGCCACGGGTGCGGAGCTGGTGCATCCCTATGCCGACAGCCGGGTCATCGCCGGACAGGGGACGGTCGCGCTGGAGCTGTTGCAGCAGATTCCCGAGCTGGATGCGTTGATCACCCCGGTCGGCGGCGGCGGGCTGGCCAGCGGCGTGGCGATCGCCGCGCACGGCATCGACCCGGCACTGGCGCTGTTCGGCGCCGAGCCGCTCGGCGCCGACGACGCGGCGCAGTCGATGGCGCACGGCGAGCGCGTCACCACGGTGGTGCCGGACACGGTCTGCGACGGCCTGCGCGCGCTGGTCGGCGAACGCAACCTCGACGCGTTGCGCGCACACCATGTCGAGATCATCACCGTCAGCGACGCCGAGACGATCGCGGCGATGCAACTGCTGTGGTCGGAACTGAAGCAGGTGGTGGAAGTCTCCAGCGCCACCGTGCTGGCGGCGATCCTGCAGCAACCGGCGCGCTTCGCCGGTCGCCGCGTCGGCGTGGTCATCACCGGCGGCAACGTCGACCTGCAGGCCTTGCCGTGGAGCTGGAAGTGAGTGGAGAGGAGCGAGAAGTGAGAGAGAGCGGCAGGATCGCCGCGCCCTGCTGTTCTCTCACTTCTTACTCCTCTTCACTCACTCCTGAGCCTTGCGCCCCAGCCCGCTGACCGCGAGCAGGCCCAGCAGCACGAACGCGATGCCGGTGGCTTCCAGTGACGACGGCTGCTCGTGCAACAGCCACCAGGCCAGCAGCACGCTGAGCACGGGCACGCCGAGGCTGGACACGCTGGCCACCGTAGTCGGCAGCCGCTGCAACACGATCGACCACAGCCACCAGGCCGCCGCCGACGCCAGTACCGCGCTGTAGGCGAGACCGCCGATGAAGGCCCAGTTCCACACCAGCGGTCGCTGCGGCATCACCAGCGCAAGCAACCCCAGCACCACGCCGCCAGCCAGCATCTGCCAGGCAGTGAGGCTGAGCACGTCCGGCGCGTGGCGCTGGAACAGGCGCTTGCTGAGCACGGTGCCGGTGGCCCAGGCGAGTCCACCGAGAATGGCCAGCACGGTGCTCGCGGCGCTGCCCATCGGCCGCCAGGGTTCGATGATGCACAGCAGGCCGATGGCCGCCAGCGCCAGGCCGAGCCAGTGCCGCGGCGTTGGCCGGTCGCCCAGCAGCAGCCACGCCAGCAGCACTGCCCAGAACGGCATGGTGTAGGCGAGCAGGGCCACGTGGCCGGCACCGCCGTCGAGCAGCGCCCACTGCTCCAGGCCCTGGAAAGCGGCGGTCTGGCACAGTCCGATCAGGATCGTCGGGCCCAGCGGCGGCGGCCGCAGCGAGCGTCCCGACAGCAGCAAGGCCGCGAACAGCACCCCCGCGCCAAGCAGGTAGCGCAGCGCGGCGAAATCGAACGGGCCGGCCCAGGCCAGCACCTGTTTCATCACGATCCAGCTGTAGGCCCACAGCACGATGGTGACGAGCATGGCCAGCACGGCGCCGCGCTGGGGTGACGGGGAAGGCGGCATCGACATGGGCCAAAAGAGGGGCGACAAGTGTAATGGCCTCCGTTACGGTTGGCGGATCGACAGCCACATGAAGTCGCCATGAGCAAACGCGCCGAACCCACCCGCTGCCACTGGGCCGCCGCCGCCGACGCGCTGATGTGCGCCTACCACGACACCGAATGGGGCGTGCCGCTGCATGACGACCGCGGCCTGTTCGAGTTTCTCTGCCTGGAAGGAGCCCAGGCCGGCCTGTCCTGGCGCACCGTGCTGGCCAAGCGCGCGCATTACCGCAAGCTGTTCCACGATTTCGAGATTCCCCGCGTCGCCGCGATGAGCGACCGCGAACTAGAGAAGGTGCTGCTCGACCCGGGCATCATCCGCAATCGCCTGAAGGTGTACTCGGCGCGCGACAATGCGCGCGCCGCGCAGGAGGCGATCGCGGAGTTCGGCAGTCTGGACGGCTATTTGTGGTCCTTCGTCGAGGGCCGCACCGTGGTCAACCGCTGGCGCGAACCGGCCGAGGTGCCGGCCACCACCGCGGAGTCCGACCACATGAGCAAGGCGCTGAAGAGGCGCGGCTTCCGCTTCGTCGGCAGCACCATCTGCTACTCGCTGATGCAGGCCACCGGGATGATCGACGATCACCTGGTGGGCTGCTTCCGGCACAAAGCCGGCGGCGCCGCGCGCTGATCAGTCCGACAGCGCCAGCACGCAGTCGTCGGCGCCGTAGCTGCGGCAGCACACGGCGAAGATCGACAGCTCGCGGCCGTCCAGCACCGGCGCCAGCAGACCCTCCAGAAAACCGCTGAAGAAGATGCAGCCGGAGTGGCCGGCTTCCCCGCACAGCGGACTGTGGCGAATGTGCAGTTGGCTGCCTTCCTGCTCCACCTCGACCAGCGCGCGCAAGGCCGGTACGCCAAGCTGTGCGATCGCCTGGTCCAGGTTCAGCCGTCCACCCGGGTTCGGCTCGCGCTGGCCGACCCACGCGCCGATGCACCGGCCAGCCAGTGCCAGCGAGGGTTCGCGCGCCGCTTCGGCCACCGCGCGATCCAACTGCTGCAGCCGCGGCATGATTTGCGGGTACTCGGTGGCCAGTTTCGCCAGCAGCTTGTCGATGGCCGCCTGGTCGGGTTCGAGCGGGACCAGCTCCACGAACGGCGCCTCCGCCACCACGGCGGGCGCAGGCGCCACCGGAGCCGGCGCCGGGGGCGGCAGGATGAATTCGAGATCCGGCTCGGGCGTCGGCCGCGCGGCGACCGCAGGCGGAGGCGCGGGTGCCGCCGTCGGCGTGACCAGCCTGACCGGCGCGACCTCGTCGAAAGCGGGGGCGCTCGACGCAGTCGCGGCCGCGGGCGTTGTCCGCGCCGCGGGCGGCGCCGTCTCCGCCGCCGTTGGCGCGGCCGGAAGGGGCGGCGGCGCGTAGGCCGACGGCGCGCGCGAGGCGGCGAAGTGCGCGCGTTCCTCGCCCTCGGTGACCGGTTCCAGTTCGAAACTGATGATGCGCTCGTGGGCATCCAGCGCCGCCGCCAGCGCGCGCTTTTTTCGCGGCGGCCCGCGCACCACCATGGTCAGCAGGATGCCGTGCGGGTCCTGGACCAGTCGCTGCCGCTGCAGGCTGAAACCGCTGGCCAGCACCAGCCGGCCCACTTCCATCAACAGGCCCTCGCGTCGTTCCGACAAGGCCTGGATTTCCAGCTCGATCATCAGGCCCCCCTGTATGCGTTGCTGGTCCACCGAGTTGTGGCCGATACCATGATCGCATCCGGCGCGAAAAAGCGTGCGCTGGTTGTTGAATCCGCGAAGTCAGCGCTGCATCGGCGCCCTCGGGGCATGTTTCATGCTTCGTCTTTCTGACGCCGCGAGCCGCGCAGCTTGTCGATCGAGAAGCTGGCGATCTCCATGCCGCCCACGCGTCGCGGCTGCCCCGTCGGCGGGCCCCATGCATGCGCGCTGACCACCTCCCAGGTGGCCGGGATGCGGCCGTCGCGGCGCATGGTTTCGTAGGCGGCGAGCATGCGCCGGTAGCGCGACTTGCCGGTCAGTCCGCGCTCGCGCTGGCGGTCGGCATTGGTGGCGCCCAGGCCTTGCAGCTCTTCCAGCAACTTGCGCGGCTCGCTGTAGGTCAGGGTGTAGCGGAACACGTCCAGCACCGGGTCGCGCAGACCGGCGGCGAGCATCGCGTCGCCCACGTCGTGCATGTCCAGGAAGCGGCTCACGTGGGCGCGCTCATCCGCCGCGGCCCAGGCGGCGCGCAGCTCCATCAGGGTGTCGGGGCCGAAGCTGGAGAACGCCATCAGCCCGCCGGGCTTGAGCACGCGCATGCATTCGCCGAACAGCGCGGGCAGGTCGTCGATCCACTGGAAGCAGAGGTTCGAATGCAGCACGTCCACGCTGTGGTCGGCCAGCGGCAGCGCGCATGCCTCGGCGCAGACGCGGTCGAACGGCCGGCGCCAGCTGCTGTGCCGTCTCGCCGCGCGCAGCATCGGCAGCGCCAGGTCGAACGCGATCACCTCGGCCTTGGGATAGCGCCGCTTGAGCGCGGCGGTGCCGCGGCCGGTGCCGGCGCCGATGTCGACCACCCGCTGCGGCGTGTCGAGGTAGAACGAGAGCCGCTCCAGCAGGTGCGTCTGCACTTCGCGTTGCAGCGCATCGTGCTTCTCGTAGGTGGTCGCCGCACTGGCGAAATTGCGTCGCAGTTGGCGTCGGTCGAGTTGGAACTCACTCATGGGCAAGGCTCGCGCTGGCCCGGCCACCGTGCCGGGCGAACAAGGGTTGCAGCGCCGCGACCACCGCGGCGGCATGGCTGAAGAACGGCGCGTGGCCGGCCTGGGCGATCTCGTGGCTGTCGCCGCCGCACTGGCTCGCCGACCAGGTCATCGCCTGCGGTGGCACCAGCCGGTCGCGGCGCCCGGCGATCCAGGCGCTGGGTACCGCCAGGTCGGGCAGGGCGGCGCGGCGGTCGCTGTCGTGCAGGATGCGGATGCCCTCCTGCAGCACGCGCGCGTCCGGTTCGCCGCGGGCGAACACCAGCTCGCGCAGATGGCGCAGCTCGCCGCGCGGGTCGGCGCTGCCCATCGCCTCCAGCGCCAGGAAGCGCTCGATGGTGGCGTGGTAATCGGTTTCCAGGTCACTGGCCAGTTGCTGCACCAGCGCCGGATCGCTGCCGTGCGGCCAGCCGGCGTCGCGCACGAATTTCGGTGTGGCGCACAGCATCGCCAGGCCATGCGCCTGATGCGGCAGGTCCAGCGCCGCGGTCAGCGCGATCAGCCCGCCCAGCGACCAGCCGAGCCAGAGCGCCGGCGGCGTGGCGGCGGCGATCGCGGCGGCGCAGGCGTGCGGTTCCAGCGGCAGGCCGCAGTCGCGCGAACGGCCGTGGCCGGGCAGGTCGACCACGTACATCGTGCACTGCTGCTCGAGTGCCTCGACCAGCGGCGCCAGCACGCCGCCGTGCATTGCCCAGCCGTGCAGCAGCACCAGCGGCAGCGGACCGTGGCCGGCTTTCCCGATGAAGAGGCTCATGCGCCCGCCTCCGGCGGAAGCGGAAGCAGATCGGCACCCACGGCGCCGCGTCCGTCGAACACGAAGCAGCCGCCCTGCCAGTGCGTGCCGTCGGTGAGTTCCAGGTATTTCAGGATGCCGCCTTCGAGCTGGTGCACGTGTTCGATGCCCAGTTCCTGCATGTAGATCGCGGCCTTCTCGCAGCGGATGCCGCCGGTGCAGTACGGCACCACGGTCTTGCCGGCGTAGCGTGTGCGGTCGGCGGCGAGCGCGGCGGGGAAGTCGGTGAAGCGGGCGATGCGATAGTCCACTGCCTGCGCAAAAGCGCCGGCGTCGGTCTCGTAGTCGTTGCGGGTGTCGAGCATCACCACCTCGCGGCCGGCGTCGTCGCGACCCTGGTCCAGCCAGCGCTTGAGCGTTGTCGCATCCACGCCGGGCGCGCGGCCCTCGGCGGGGCGCAGCGCGGGCAGGCGCAGGGTGATGATCTCGCGCTTGAGCCGCACGCGCAGGCGGCCGAAGGGCACGGTGTCGGACAACGATTGCTTCGCTTCCAGCGCGGCAAAGCGCGCGTCCTCGCGCAGCCAGGCCATGAAGGCGTCGGTGGCCGCGCGGGTGCCGGCGAGAAACAGGTTGATGCCCTCGTGTGCCAGCAGCACGGTGCCCTTGAGCGCCAGCGTCTCGGCGCGTTCGCGCACGCGCTCGCGCAGCGCGGACAGGTCGTCCAGCGCGACGAAGCGGTAGGCGGCGATATTGACGACGTTCATGGGGGAAAAGGCACAAGACAACGCGTCATTATACGGGGCCGCTCGCGCGCGGTTCCTGCGGCAGATCAGCCAGCGCGTCGAGCAGCTCATCCACCTGCGTTTCCTCGTGCGCCGCGGAGAGCGTGATGCGCAGCCGCGCCTGGCCGGCGGGCACGGTCGGCGGGCGGATGGCGACGACCAGCAGGCCGCGGCGCTCCAGCGCCTGCGCCGCGGCCAGCGCGGCGTCGGCGCCGCGCAGCAGCAGCGGCTGGATGGCGCTTGCCGAATCCGTCAGCGGCAGGCCGAGCTGCGCGGCGCCGGCGCGGAAACGGGCAATCAGCGCGGCCAGCTTGTCGCGCCGCCAACTTTCGCTCCGCGCCAGCCGCACCGCCTCCCGTGCGGCCGCGGCCAGCGCCGGCGGCATCGCGGTGGTGTAGATGTACGGCCGCGCGAACTGGACCAGCCCTTCGATCAGTGCCGCCGGCCCGGCCACGAAGGCGCCGCTGCAGCCGAGCGCCTTGCCCAGCGTGGCCATCAGCAGCGGCACTTCGTGCTGGCCCAGCCTGGCCGCGTCGAGGCTGCCGGCGCCGTCGTCGCCAAGCACGCCGAAGCCATGCGCGTCGTCGACCATCAGGGTGGCGCGTTCGCCGGCGCACAACTGCGCCAACTGCCGCAGCGGCGCGACGTCGCCGTCCATGCTGAACACGCCGTCGGTGGCGAGCATGGCGGCCGCCCCGGGATGGGCCGCCAGCTGGCGCGCGGCGGCGGCCACGTCGGCATGCGGATAGCGCTTCAGTTCGGCGCCGCTGAGCCTGGCGCCATCGAGCAGGCAGGCGTGGTTGAGCTTGTCCTGCACGCAGACGTCGCCGCGTGCCAGCAGCGCCTGCATCACGCCCAGGTTGGCCATGTAGCCGGTGGAGAACAGCAGCGCGCGCTCGCGTCCGGTCCACGCGGCCAGGGCTTCTTCCAGTTGCGCGTGCGCGGCGCGGTGGCCGCAGATCAGGTGCGCCGAGGTGCTGCCGACGCCCTGCTCGCCCGCAGCGCGAGTGAGCGCGGCGACCAGCGACGGGTGCTGCGCCAGACCGAGGTAGTCGTTGCTGCAGAACGAGAGCAGGCGCCGGCTGCCGCTTTGCAGCCAGGGGCCGTCGACGTGGTCGATGGTGCGCAGGCGGCGGCGCAGGTCGGCGCGCTCGCGCTCGGCCGTCTGGACGGCCAGCCGTTGCAGGAGGTCGGGGCGGAGCGTGCTCACGGTTCGGACAGGCTGAGGCGCTATGCCGCCGCACCGCAGCCGCAGCCGCGGTCGCAACCCGCGTTGCCGTGGTCGTCCATGGTTTCGCTCTCCGTGACGTCCATCGGATGCAGGTCGAGCCGGCGGAACAGCGCGCGGTCGGCTTCCACGTCCGGGTTGCCGGTGGTCAGCAACTTTTCGCCGTAGAAAATCGACCCGGCGCCAGCGAAGAAGCACAGCGCTTGTACCGCGTCGTCCATCTGCTGCCGGCCGGCGGACAGGCGCACGATCGAGCGCGGCATCAGAATGCGCGCCACTGCGATCGCGCGCACGAACTCGAACGGGTCCAGCGGTTCGGCGTTGGCCAGCGGCGTGCCCGGCACCGGCACCAGCTGGTTGATCGGCACCGAGTGCGGGTGCTCGGGCAGGTTGGCCAGTGCCTGCAGCAGGCCGGCGCGCTGCTCGCGCGTCTCGCCCATGCCGACGATGCCGCCGCAGCAGGTTTTCAGGCCGGCGTCGCGTACCTGTTCCAGCGTGGTGAGGCGATCCTGGTATTCGCGGGTGTGGATGATCTCGCCGTAGAACTCCGGCGCGGTGTCGAGGTTGTGGTTGTAGTAGTCGAGGCCGGCGTCCTTGAGCTGCTGCGCGTGGCCGTCGCCGAGCAGGCCCAGGGTGGCGCAGGTTTCCAGGCCCAGGTCCTTCACCGCGCGCACGATCGCGGCGACCTTGGGGATGTCGCGGTCCTTCGGCCCGCGCCACGCCGCGCCCATGCAGAAGCGGCTGGCGCCGGCGTCGCGGGCGGCCCTGGCGCGCGCCAGCACCTCGTCGACCTCAAGCAGTTTTTGCGGCAGCACGCCGGTGTCGTAACGCTGCGCCTGCGGGCAGTACGCGCAGTCCTCGGGACAACCGCCGGTCTTGATCGACAGCAGGGTCGACACCTGCACCGCGTTCGGATCGTGGTGTTCGCGATGCACGCCGTGCGCGCGATGCAGCAGGTCGTTGAACGGCAGCGCGAACAGCGCGGCGACCTCGTCGCGGCTCCAGTCGTGGCGGATGGCAGCGGGCATGGCGGGCTCCTGGGTCAGAGGCCGCGCAGTGTGGGCGGCGTACGCCGCTTCGTCAACCTTGGTAACTGTGTTTCAGGTTGACGAAGCGGCGGGTGCCCGCGTTGCTACTTGCTGCCGTCGCGCACGGCCTTCACCTGCTCCGCGGTCACCGGCTTGGCCTGGTTGCCCCAGGAGGTGCGCTCGTGGTTGGCGATGTCGGCGATGTCCGCGTCGTTGAGGGTGGCGGCGAACGGCGGCATCGCGCTGGGGTAGCTGACGCCGTCGATGGCCACGCCCTGCAGGCCGTGCAGCATCACGTCCAGATGCTTGGTGGGGTCGGCATCCAGCACCGCCGGGTTGCCCTTGAGCGGCGGAAACGCACCGGGCAGGCCCAGCCCCGTGGGCTGGTGGCAGGCGGCGCAGTAGGTCGCGTAGAGCTGCGCGCCGTGCGCGGGATCGAACGTGTACGGGCCGGTGGCGGCCGGTGGCGGCGCGGCGTTCGCATCCACCGGTGCCTTGGTGATCTGCGGCTTGGCAAGCGCCTCGCCTGGCGTGGCGATCTCCAGGATGCCCTGCGCGCCGAGCACGGCGTGCGCCATCGAGTGATCCACGAACGGATAGTGGCCCGCCTCGTCCAGGGTGAGGTCGAACACCGCGCCCTCGCCCGGCCCCACCGAGTAGGTGGAGACACCGTCGATGGCCTGCGCCGGATTGCCGCCGGGATAGACCTTGTCGAAGATCGCGCCGATCACGTGGAACGCGCTCCACAGGTTCGGACCGGCGTTCACCACATACAGGCGAACCAGGTCGCCCGGTTTGGCGGTCAGTGGATGCTGTGCGTACTGGAACGCGGCGCCGTTGAACACGACTTCATCCGGGCGGATCTGCTGCATCTTCTCGTAGCTGCCCGCCATCAGCGTGCCGGAGACCTGCTGGGTGTACCACTCGCCCTGCACCAGCACGTAGCTCTCGGCCGCCGGCGGCAGCGGCTCGGCCGGGTCGACGATGATCGCGCCGTACATGCCGTTGCCGATGTGCAGCAGCACCGGCGGCGTGCCGCAGTGGTAGAGGAAGGCGCCGGGCACCTTGGCCACGAACGAGAACTTGATCGACTCGCCCGGCATGATGTCCACGTAGTGCAGGCTCGGCGGCGTGATCGCCGAGTGGAAGTCGATCGAGTGCTGCATGGTGCCGCGGTTGGTGAGGGTGACGTTCACCGTCTGCCCCTGGCGCACGTGGATCACCGGGCCGGGCACGGTCTTGCCGAAGGTCCAGGCCTGGTACTGCACGCCGCTGGCGATCTCCACGGTGTCGTCGCTGGAGGTGATGTTCACCTCCACGCTGTCGCCCGGTTGCAGCGGCGGCAGGCGCGCGTCGCGGGCCTGCTTGATCGGCTGGTTGGAGGCCAGCGACAGCGGCGTCACCGCGGCGGCGGCGGCGGCGGGGCTGGCGCTGCGCACGTTCAATGCGCTGTGCAGGCCGGCCAGCAGCAGCGCTACCAGCAGCAGCACGCCGGCCAGCGCCGGTCCCTGCACGCGCCACGACACCGGCCGCACCTGTTCCAGCGGAACCCGCGTGTTCCATTCGGAGAACCGCCGCCAGCGCGGCCAGCGGCTCTCGATCAGGTAGTCCAGGCTGTACGGGCTGGGGCCGGCGCGCAGGTTGATCACGATCAACGCGGCAAAGATCAGCACGAAGCTGATCGCCGCGCCGATGTTGTTGGCGCCCACCGAATACGGCCCGCCGAAACCCTCGGCCGTGCTCCAGATCAGCAGGCTGAACAGGATGCCGACGACGTAGGTGATCTTGCGCGCGAAACCCAGCAGCAGGGCCAGCGCCAGCAGCGTCTCGGCGATCCGCGTGGCCCACACGAACAAGCCCGCGTGCGGCGTGACCACCGCGATCCACATGTCGAACCACCACGCCGACCACGCCGGCTGGCCGGTGGCGGCATTGTGCAAGTAGCCGACGTAGTGGTCGGCGAAGCCGTCGGTCCAGGTCAGCGCGGCGCTCACCGCCCAGATCACGCCGAAGGCCACCCGCAGCGCGGTGCCGGCGATCGCGGGCCAGGTCGATGGAGCAGGGTGGTCGTCGTGGATCGAGCTCATGCGAATCTCCAGGTCTTCGATGGGCGAAGTGCAGGCGTGGCAGGGCGCGCCACGGTTGGTGATCGAGTGTAGACCGCAGGTGCACTGCGCGCGACCCGCGGTTGCCGCTACCATCGGTCGAGGCGGGGACGGGGGAGACCATGCACAAGACCAGTCTGCTGCAATCCTGGCCAGCGCTGCAGCGATGGCTGCTGCCGCTGCGCTGTCTGTTGTGCGGCGCGCCGGGCCACGGCGGCATGGACCTGTGCGCGGATTGCGCCGCCGAGATGCCGCGCAACCGCAATTGCTGCGCACGCTGCGCCTTGCCGCTGGCGACCGCGGCGACGTTGTGCGGCGAATGCCAGCAGCACGCGCCGCCATGGGACGCGGCATGGGCGCCGTTCCGCTACGGCTGGCCGCTGGACCGGCTGGAATCGCGCTTCAAGTTCGGCCGCGACCTCGCCGCCGGCCGCGTGTTGTCCGGCCTGTGGCAGAACGAGCCACGGGTGATCGAGCGGCCTTCGCTGCTGATTACCGTACCGCTGCATCGCAGCCGGCTGCGCCAGCGCGGCTACAACCAGGCGCTGGAGCTGGCCCGGCCGCTGGCGCGTGCGCTGGGGGTGCCGCTGCGCCACGACGTGCTGCAGCGCTCGCGGCGCACCGAGGCGCAAACCGAGCTGGACGCGGTCGACCGTCGCCGCAACGTGCGCGACGCGTTCGTGCTGTGTCCCGGGCTGGCGCCGCCTGCGCACGTGGCGATCCTCGACGACGTGATGACCACCGGCGCCACGCTGGCCGAATGTGCCGGCGTGCTCAAGCGCGTCGGCGTGCCGCGGGTGGATGTCTGGGCGCTGGCGCGCGCGCCCTTGAGGCGGGAGTGAGTGGAGAGGAGTGAGAAGTGAGAGAAAGCATCGTCTCGCCACGCTCACTTCTCACTCCTCTCCACTCACTCCTCGCTATTTCACCGCCAGCGCCAACACGATGCCCACCCACAAGGTCAGGCCCAGCCAGTTGTTGTGGCGAAAGGCGGCCAGGCAGGCGTCGCGCCCGCGCTTGCGGATCAGCCACAGCTGGTAGCCGAACAGGCCGACGACGGCGAGCAGGGCCAGCCAGTACGGCCAGCCCAGGCCGGCACGCTGGCCGACGAACAGCAGGGCCAGCAGCAGGGTACCCATCAGCATGCCGAGGATCGGCACATCGGCATCGCCGAACAGGATCGCGGTGGATTTCACGCCGACCTTGAGGTCGTCGTCGCGGTCGACCATCGCGTACTCGGTGTCGTAGATCACCGACCACAGGATGTTGCCGAGGAACAGCAGCCAGCCCAGCGGCGGCACCGTGTGCGTCACTGCGGCGAACGCCATCGGGATCGACCAGCCGAACGCCGCGCCCAGCACCACCTGCGGCAGGTAGGTCCAGCGCTTGGTGAACGGGTAGATCGCCGCCAGCACGGCACCGGCGAAGGCCAGCTTGATCGTCAGCGCATTGGTGAACAGCACCAGCACGAAGGCGACCGCCAGCAGCACGGCGAACACCACCAGCGCCTCGCG
The DNA here is from genome assembly GCF_052978425.1 of Rhodanobacter sp. UC4437_H4. Classification (NCBI taxonomy): domain Bacteria; kingdom Pseudomonadati; phylum Pseudomonadota; class Gammaproteobacteria; order Lysobacterales; family Rhodanobacteraceae; genus Rhodanobacter; species Rhodanobacter sp. UC4437_H4. The sequence continues at coordinate 2,131,991 of NZ_CM129673.1, read as the reverse complement.
CGGCGTCACCCGCCCGGCGGCGATCGGTCGCCCGGCCGTGCGCGCCACCTGCGGGTCGAGCTTGCGGTCGGCGTAGTCGTTGATCGCGCAGCCGGCCGCGCGCATCGCGAACACGCCCAGGGTGAAGATGATCAGCGGCTTCCACGGCGGGAAATCGCCGGCGGCCAGCCACAGCGCCCACCAGGTCGGCCACAGCAGCAGCAACGCGCCGATCGGCCGATCCATGCGGGTCAGCACCAGGTAGTCGCGTGCCTTTTCGCGGTGGCGTGCCGGCAGTTTCCGCAGCAGCCAGTCGAGCACGCGGGTGGCGCGGGTGGAGCTGTCCGCGGGGCGCGAGACGGCGGGCCTGGCGGCGGTCTTGGTTGCCGCCGGTCGCGCGCGCGGTCGCGCGACCGGCGCGGGTGCGCCGGTCTTGCGGGGCTTGCGTTTGCGCGGAGGCGTGGCCATCGCCCGGAAGTTTAGCGTGCGTCGCGCGGGCGCAGCGCCAAGCCCGTCACTTGGCGGACGGCTCCGGCGCGGGCGAGCGTTCGAAGCTGCCGGCGAAGCCGGGGAACACCACCGGGCTTTCGTAGCCGTCGGCCGAGACGGCCGACACCCCGAAGAACCAGTCGTCGATCACCACGTCGGCCAGCACGGCCTGGTCGACATCGCCGACCGCGCGCACGTACTGCCATTGCGACGCGGTGGTGTCGCGCCAGTGCACGCGGTAACCGGCGGCGCCGGGCACCTTGTGCCAGCTCACCGTGGTGTCGGTGGCCAGCGCGCCCTTGATCTCGACCTGCGTCGGCGGCGCCGGCGCGCGGCTCAGGCTGGCCATGGTGATGGCGTTGAGCGCGGTGACCCGTGCCAGGTAGCGGAAGTCGACGCCGTCGATGCTGTCGCCGTAATCGACGCCGCCTTCCTTGCGCAGGTCCTGGTGCTGGCGGGTGTAGTTCTCGTGCGCCTCGCTGACCCGCACGGCCGGATAGCCGGCCTGCAGGAACGGCACCTGGTCGCCGCCGCGGCCGAAGCGGTCGGTGCGGTAGATCATGCGCACGTCGAAATCGGGCAGGTACTGATCGGCAAGGCGGTCGATGTAGCGCGCCAGGTTGCGGGAGGGCGAATCCACCTCGCCGCCGTGGTAGCGGCGGTAGTCGGCCTGAGCCTGGCTTTCGTTGGTCTTGGTGCCCTCGGAGAACACCCGCACGGTGGTGTTGCCGATCACGCCGTTCTGGCCGTGGCTGTTGCCGACGATGTCGTTGTTGAGCTCGGCCTCCACCTTCCAGTCGTGCGCCACCGCGTAGTCGGCCAGCACCTTGCCGCCGTACAGGCCCTGCTCCTCGCCGGACAGCGCGGCGAACACCAGGGTGGCGCGGTTGTCCTGCCTGGACAGCAGCCGCGCGGCCTCGATCAGCGCCGCCACGCCGGAGGCGTCGTCGTTGGCGCCGGGGGCATCGCTGGTGGTGTCCATCACGTCGGTGACGCGCGAGTCCAGGTGGCCGGTGATCACGATGACGCGATCCGGGTCGGTGCTGCCGCGCTTGATCGCCACCACGTCCATTACCTCGGTCGGCGTGGGTGCGCGCTTGCCGGTGAACATCTGCGAGGGCGTGACGACCTCGATGCAGCCGCCGCAGTCCTTCGAGATCGCCTCGAAGCGCGACTTCACCCAGCGTCGCGCGGCACCGATGCCGCGGGTGTCGGACTTGGTGTCGGACAGGGTGTGGCGGGTGCCGAAGCCGACCAGGCGGGTGATCGTCATGCGCAGTTCGACCTGGCTCGGGGCATCGGCCAGCGCGTGTAGCGATGGTTGTTCGCGCGGCACCGCCGGCAGGCTGGTTGCCGCGACAGCGGGTACGCAGGCCATTGCGAACAGGGCACACGGCAGGATCAGGCGGCGCATCGGCGGGTTCCTCGGCGGGGAAAACTCCGACCATACAACCTCTGCGCCGATGCGCGCCGCAAAAAAAAGGCCCGTCCGTTGCCGGGCGGGCCCGAAGCGTCATCCGGTGCTTCCGTTGTGCGCTGCGCGTCCCTGCGCAACGGGTTGCCGTCGACCGCTTACGGCGTGTAGCTGCCGGTCAGCGTGACGCCGCTGTAGCTGCGGTAGGCGCGCACCATGATGTAGTAGGTGCCCGGGGTCGGTGCCGACGCAGTGCAGCTCTCGCTGTTGCCCGAAATGTAGGGGCGGCAGTCGTAGCTGCTGGTAGTCGGCGTGGAACCGAGCTTGACGTACAGGTCGGCGTCGCCGGTGCCGCCGGCGATCTTGATGTTGAGGTTGCTGGCCCCGCTCGGCACGACCATCGTGTAGTACACGGCGTTGCCCGTGCTCGCGCTGAGACCGGATACCGGCACGCCGTTCTGCAGCACGTTGCCGCCACCGCCACCGCCGCTGCTGGTGCTCCAGGTCGCCTTGACGCTGACGCCGGAGAACGCGGTGTAGCCGTTCAGCATGACGTAGTAGGTGCCGGCCTGCGGCGAGGCCACGGTGCAGCTCTCGTTGTTGCCGGTGATGTACGGACGGCAGTCGTAGCTGGACAGGGTCGGGGCGGAGCCGAACTTCGTGTACAGGTCCGCGTCGCCGGTGCCGCCGGACTCGGAGATCACCAGGTTGCTGGCGCCGGCCGGGATCACCACGGTGTAGAACAGCTGGGCACCCTGGGCGCCGGACTGGCCGGTGAGCGCCACGCCGTTCTGCAACTGGTTGCCGCCACCGCCGCTGGAGCTGACCGTCACCGATTGCGTCTTGGTGTTGGTCGCGCCGTCGTTGTCGGTCACCGTCAGCGACACGCTGTAGGTGCCGGCCGCCGCATAGGTGTGGCCGGGATTGGTCGCGGTGGAGGTGGCGCCGTCGCCGAAGTTCCACGAGCGCGAGGCGATCGAGCCGTCGCTGTCGGTGGAGCTGTCGGTGAAGTTCACGGTCAGGCCGCTGATCGAATCGCTGAAGTTGGCGACCGGCGGCACGTTGGCCGGCGGCGAACTGCCGCCGATGTCGCTGGCCGCGCCGCTGATGATCAGTTCGCCGCGACCGGTGGCCAGGTCATAGCCGGCGCTCGCCGTCTCGCCGCCGTTGTTGCCCGAGGTGATGTCGTGGAAGTCGGACGCGGGCAGCTGGTACAGCAGCGGTGCGGCAAAGCCGACGCCGGAACCCTTGATCGCGATGATCCGCGCCCACGCGCCGGCAAACAGCGGTGCCGACAGGCTGGTGCCGCCGTACTGCTGGGTGGCGCCGCTGACGATGATCTTCGCGCCCGAGTTCGGGTCGGCATCGTAGGCGATGTCCGGCAGGCCGCGTGTGCTGCCCGGGGCCACGCCGTTCTGCCAGCTCGGCTGCGGCTCGAAGGTGCTAGAGCTGCCGCCGCCGCTGGTCCACACGGTGGCGCTGTTCCAGGTGGTGGTCGATGCGTTCAGCGTGGTGCCGCCCACCGCCACCACGTATTGCGAGGCGGCCGGCCAGCTCGGCGTGACGCCGCCGTCGCCGCACTCGTCCGCGCCGGAGTCGCCGGTGGAGATCGAGAAGGTCTGCCCCTGCGCCACGGCCTGCTGGAAGATCTGGTCCTGCGCCGCGGCCGAGCCGTCGCTCTGCGCGCTGGTTTCGCACTCACCCAGCGAGACGTTGATGATCTTGGTCGCGTTGGCGTTGACGATGGTGTTGAAGTCCGCCGTCAGGTTGCTGTTGGACAGCGTGGGGATGTTGTAGAAGATCAGGCTGCCGACATGGCCGCCGGCCATGCCGACGATGTCCTGGCTGTCCAGGCTCCACTCGCCCAGGCCGCTGGTGTCGCTGCTGGTGCCGTTGGTGTTGACCGTCTGCGTGGTCACCGTCGGCAGGCCGTTCTGCGAGGTGAACGTGTTGAGGTCGGTAATCGTCTGGGTGATCTTGCCCTGGGTGACGATGCCCACCGGCACGCCGGCCGCCGTGGTCACGCCGCTGCCGCCGTAGATCGAGGCAAACTCGACCGGGTTGTGGCCGGTCACTGCCTGCGTGGTGTAACCCGATTGCATCGGCTTGGCGAAGGTGTGCGCCTGGTGCACGCTCTGCAAGCCGATCACCGACAGCACCACGTCCTGCAGCGAGGCAGGGATGTGCACGTCGTCGTTGTGCATGTACGCCATGCGGCCATCCTTGGTGCGCACCTGGGCAAACGTGGTCTTGAACGCGGCGCCGGCGGTATCGGCGCGGCCATCGGCCGACACCAGCATCCGGTTTGGCGAGATCTGCACGTTGGTGAAGCCGGCTGCGCGCAGCCAGGCCGCCACCCTGTTCGCCTGCGTGGCGGTGGGCGAATAGCTGGTGACGAACTGCGGCGTCGTCATCGAGCGCTGCACCATCGACAGCGGCGAGCTCTTGGCGGTGGCGATGAAGCTGTGCAGCTGGGCCGGGTTGCGCAGTTTCAGCGCCACCTCGATGTGCATCGGCTGTGCGCTGGACAGCGCGCCGCTGACCACGTCGCCCTGACGCAGCACGGTGGCGTGCTGGTTCAGCGCGACGAAAGTGGTGCCGCTGGTGATGCTGGCTGGCGTGGCGCCCAGCGCACCGGCTGCCGCGAAACTGATCGCGGCGGCCAGCAACTTGAGACGATGATGACTTGGCATGGTGACTCCCGAAGTTTTTTGAGGCAAAGCGCTGCCCTGAGACTGCCCGCGCCTCATTGGTTGATTTGCCGCGCGTGCACGGCATCCGTGATTTTTTGAAGCGGACCGACGATCCCGTACCCGCTTCGGTCGGCCCTCCCCTGGTGAGTCCTTGAGGGCCAGCTGCGGGCATGTCGCATGCCATTGACTGCAGGCCATGCGTCATTGCATGGCTGCTTGACAGGATCATTCGCCAAACTCCCCGTTGGCGAACCGCACGACGGTATGGCGCTGCGATTAATCCGGTCAATAGGACTTTTTCCGGCTCGCAGTGATTTTCGTCACAACGGTTCGAGCGTCATCGGGCGGTCCCGGATGGCGTAATTATTTGCGGTATGTTGCGCTGCGTCCGCTTGCTCGGGAGCCCGGCTGAAACGGCGCCATGAAAGGCATGGGCGGCAGCGCTGGTGATGAAGGATTCCATCAGGCAAGGTCTCCCTTCCTGGATTATTCAGCGATTTCACGTGGCCCGCGAACATAATCGCATTGTCGAATGAAATTACGTTTTCCGCAGCGCCGCGCGGCGAAAGAACTTGCCGAATGGAGTGTTGCCCGGAAGTGCGCCCTGCGACCCCGAACAGCATGCCGCGGTCAGTTTCGATTCAGACTGCACCGGCGGGCCGGCATGCGTCGTTTGGTGACGCGTGCGACCATGGCCGGATGTCTATCCCCGCAACGCCCCGACTCGCCGTCATCGGCGGTGGCCCCGCCGGCCTGATGGCGGCGGAGACCGCGCGCGCCGCGGGCGTCGAGGTGGACCTGTACGACGCGATGGGCTCGGTCGGGCGCAAGTTTCTCCTGGCCGGCAAGGGCGGCCTCAACCTCACCCACGGCGAGGCGCCGGATCGGTTCGTGGCCCGCTATGGCGCGCGCCAGGCGGAGGTCGGCCGCTGGCTGGCCGTGTTCGATGCGCCGGCATTGCGCGCGTGGGCGGCCGAGCTTGGCGTGGAGACCTTCGTCGGCAGTTCCGGTCGCGTGTTTCCGCAGGATCTGAAGGCGGCGCCGCTGCTGCGTCGCTGGGTTCGCCGCGTGCGCGACGCGGGCGTGGGTTTCCACATGCATCATCGCTGGCTCGGCTGGCAGGCGGATGGCGCGCTGCGTTTCGCCACGCCGCAAGGTGAGCGGATGATCCACGCCGGCGCGACGATCCTCGCGCTCGGTGGCGCCAGCTGGCCGCAACTGGGCTCCGACGGCGGCTGGGTGGCGCCGCTGCAACGCGCCGGCATCGACATCGCGCCGCTGCAGAGCGCGAACTGCGGTTTCGAGCTCGACTGGAGCGACCACCTGCGCAGTCGCTTCGCCGGCGCTCCGCTGAAACCGGTGGTGGCGCACTGGGTGGACCGCGACGGCACGGCCCGTTCGCGTCAGGGCGAATTCGTGCTCAGCGAATACGGCATCGAGGGCAGCCTGGTCTACGCGATCGGCGCCGAGCTGCGCGAGCAGATCGCCGCGCGCGGCGAGGCCGGCTTGATGCTGGACCTGGTGCCGGGCTACGCGCAGGCGGTGCTGGCCGAACGCCTCGCCGCACCGCGCGGCAAGCACAGCATCGGCGACTGGCTGCGCCGCCGCGCCGGGCTGGACGCGGCGAAGTGCGCGCTGGTGTTCGAGCTTGCCGACAAGGCCACGCTGGCCGATCCGCTCGCGCTGGCCGCGCAGCTGAAGGCCTTGCCGTTGCGGTTGCGCGGGCCGCGGCCGATCGCCGAGGCGATCAGCACCGCCGGCGGCGTGCGGCTCGAAGCGCTCGATGCCGGCCTGATGCTGCGCGCCCGCCCGGGCACGTTCTGCGCCGGCGAAATGCTGGACTGGGAGGCACCCACCGGCGGCTATCTGCTCACCGCCTGCTTCGCCGGCGGCCTGCTCGCCGGCCGCGCTGCCGCGCGCTGGCTGGGCCGCTGAGATCCCGCCGGCTCAACGCGCGGGCTGTATCACCAGCTCGATCTCGAACAGCTTCGGCCAGTGCTTGCCGGTGACGAACAGGCGCTTGCCGCGTGCGTCCCAGGCGATGCCGTTGAGTACGTCGTTCATCGGCACCGGCAAGCTGTTCACGTCGAACAGGCCGGTCAGGTCGATCCAGCCGACGACATGGCCGCTGGCCGGATCGATGCGCGCGATGCGGTTGGTCAGCCAGATGTTGGCGTAGATCTCGCCGTCCACCCATTCCAGCTCATTGAGGTTGGTCACCGGCGCGCCGTCGGCGGTGACGGTGATGCTGCCCACGCGGGCCAGCGTGGCCGGGTCGAGGATGCGCAGCACCGACGAACCGTCGCTCATGTAGATGTGGCGCTCGTCGCGGGTCAGCGCCCAGCCTTCGCCGGGATAGCTGAAGCTGCGGTGCAGCTTGAAGTCGTCCAGGCCGTAGACGAAACCGGTCCCGGCCTGCCAGGTAAGCTGGATCAGCTCGCCGTTCCACGCGACGATGCCTTCGCCGAAATACTGCGCGGGCAAGTCCAGTCGCTGCAGCACCTTGCCGGTTTCCAGCTGCACCTTGCGCACGCTTGAGGCACCTTTCTCGCCGGTGCTCTCGTACAGAAAGCCGTCCTTGTAGAACAGCCCCTCGGTGTAGGCCGAGGTGTCGTGCGGATAGGCACGCACCACGCGGTAGCCATAGGTCGGGATCGCCGCACCGCAGGCGGTAGTGGCAAGCAGCAGGGCAAGCAGGGTGAGCAGGCGTCGCATGCGGGCCTCCGTGGGGTCAGTTCAGCGCGCGCACGCGGAAGTTGCGGCCCTTGATCTTGCCGGCGCGCAGGCGCTCCAGCGCCTTGTTGGCCAGCGCTCGGCTGATCGCCACGTAGGCGCGGGTGGCGAACACGTCGATCTTGCCGATGTCCCTGGCGATGAGGCCCGCGTCGCCGGTGAGCGCGCCCAGGATGTCGCCGGGGCGCAGCTTGTCCTGGCGGCCGGCGTCGATCACCAGGGTCTTCATCGGCGCCAGGTGCAGGGCCTTGCCGCGTGGCGGCGCGATCTTCAGCGGGCGCCACGGCAGCGGCGTCCCGTTCAGCGCCTCGATGTTCGCCGCCTTCGGCCGCTCGCGCGGCGTGCACAAGGTGATCGCCAGGCCCGATTCGCCCGCGCGGCCGGTGCGACCGATGCGATGGGTATGGGTTTCCGGGTCGTGCGCGACGTCGTAGCTGACCACCAGCGGCAGCGCCACGATGTCCAGCCCGCGCGCGGCCACGTCGGTGGCCACCAGCACGGCGCAGCTGTGGTTGGCGAAGCGCACCAGCACCTCGTCGCGGTCGCGCTGTTCCATGTCGCCGTGCAGGGCCAGCGCGGAGTAGCCGCGGCGGTCGAGTTCCTGCGCCACCGCGTCGACGTCGCGGCGCATGTTGCAGAACACCAGTGCCTGCCCGCCCCGCTCGCCCGCCAGCAACTGCGCCAGCGCATCGGGCTTCTGCGCCGGCTCCACTTCGTGGAAGCGCTGCTCGATCGCGGGCCTCGCGTCGGCTGGCGCATCCACCGTCACTTCAACCGGATCGTTCTGCACGCGCTGGCTCACCGCGCGGATCTCGTCCGGGTACGTGGCCGAAAACAGCAGGGTCTGATGGTGCTTCGCGATGCGCGAGATGATGTCGTCGATCGCCTCGGCAAAACCCATGTCGAGCATGCGGTCGGCCTCGTCCAGCACCAGCACCTTGATGCCGCCGCCGTGCAGGCTCTGCCGCTTCAGGTGTTCCTGCACGCGGCCAGGCGTGCCCACCACGATGTGCGGGTCGTGCGTCAGCGAGGCGAGTTGCGGACCCAGCGGCATGCCGCCGCACAGGGTCAGCAGCTTCACGTTGGGGATGTTCGCGGCCAGCTTGCGGATCGCCTTGCTGACCTGGTCGGCCAGTTCGCGGGTGGGGCAGAGCACCAGCGCCTGCAGCCGGATCGTGTCCACGTCCAGTGCCTGCAGCAGGCTCAAGCCGAATGCCGCCGTCTTGCCGCTGCCGGTCTGCGCCTGCGCGATCACGTCGCGACCTTCGAGCATCGGCGGCAGGCTCTGCGCCTGCACCGGGGTCATGTCGGTGTAGCCAAGTGCGTCGACGCTGGCGAGCAGGGCGGGTTTGAGCGGGAGGGTGCTGAAGGCGGTCATGGGCGCATGATCGCATCTTGGGCGGGGGGTTCGCTGGGCGTGTGCCGTGGGGCACGCCGCCCGGGCTTGCATCCGCAAGCCGCGTACCCGACCCTGTACGGCCCCGCCACAGCAGTCACCGCCATGGATACCGTGTTCATCGAAGACCTGCGCATCGACGCCGTCATCGGCATCTACGACTGGGAGCGCCGCGTGCGGCAGACGCTGTCGTTCGACATCGAGATGGCTTTCGACAACACGGTGCCCGCGGCCAGCGACGACATTGCGCTGACGCTCAACTACAAGGACGTGTCCAAGCGGCTGATCGGTTACGTCGGCGCATCGAGCTTCGGCCTGGTCGAGACGCTGGCCGAGCGCTGCGCGGCGATCATTCGCGAGGAGTTCGGCGTGCGTTGGGTGCGCCTGAAACTGTCCAAGCCCGGTGCGGTGCGCGGCGCGAAGGCGGTGGGTGTGTGCATCGAGCGCGGCACGCGGTCGCCATAGCGCCTGCGTCGAAAGGCCCGCCGGGGTTGTTGCGTTGCCGCCTGGCCGCCATGCTTGTCAGGATTGGCCACGTGCCTTCCGCGGTCCATGCCGCCCCGTCCTGCCCGCTGACCATGGCGCGGGCTCCGAGCCGACAGGAACGAATTGATGCAGACCTTGCAGAACTTTCTCGACCTTCCCTGGATGCGCACCGCGCTGGGCGTCATCGCGCTGCTGGCGCTGGCCTGGCTTGCCGGTCAACTGGCGCAGCGACTGCTGCTGCGCGTGGTGCGCGGCATCGCCCGGCGCACGACATGGAAATGGGATGACGCCCTGTTCCGGCGCCACGCCTTCCAGTGGCTGGCGCGGATGGTGCCGGCACTGGCGATCCAGTACGGCATCATGCTGGTGCCGGGCGTATCGCCTCGTATCGAGGTGCTGGTCGGCAACCTGATGACGGCGTTGCTGGTGTTCTTCGTGGTGATGGCGATCAGTGCCGCGCTGTCGGCGCTGGAGGATCTCTACCGGGAGACCCCGCGCGGGCAGCAGCGATCGATCAAGGGCCTGGTGCAACTGGTGAAGCTCGGCCTGTTCGTTGTTGCCGGATTGATCATCATCGCGGCGGTCACCGGCAAGCACATTGGCCTGCTGCTGTCCGGGCTGGGCGCGATGTCGGCGGTGCTGATGCTGATCTTCAAGGACACCATCCTGGGCTTCGTGGCCGGCGTGCAGTTGTCGTCGAACGACATGCTGCGGGTCGGCGACTGGATCGAGATGCCGCAGCTCAATGCCGATGGCGACGTGATCGACATAGCGCTGCACACGGTCAAGGTGCGCAACTGGGACAAGACCATCACCAGCATCCCCAGCTGGCGCCTGATCAGCGACTCGTACAAGAACTGGCGCGGCATGCAGGAGACGGGCGGGCGGCGGATCAAGCGTGCGCTGTATATCGATGCGGCCAGCGTGCGCTTTCTCGATGCGGACACGCTGGGGCGGCTGGCCGAGTTGCGCCTGCTGGCCGACTACCTGCCCTCCAGGCAGCAGGAAGTGGCGCGGTGGAACGCAGCACTCGGCGAGGCCGGCGAAGTGGCCGGCAATCGTCGCCGGCTCACCAACCTGGGCACCTTCCGCGCCTATGCGCAGGCCTACCTCGACACTCATCCGGAAATCCACCACGGGCTGTTCTGCCTGGTGCGCCAGCTCGCCAGCGGCCCGCAGGGCATTCCGCTGGAGCTGTATTGCTTCACCGCCAGCGTGGCCTGGGCGGACTACGAGAACACCCAGAGCGATATCTTCGACCACCTGTTTGCGCTCCTGCCCGAGTTCGGCCTGGCGCTGTACCAGCAGCCGTCGGGGCAGGACGTGCGCGCCGCGCTGGCGTACCGGCAGGAACAGTCGCTACGCCTGGCGGCGGGTGGTTGAGACGATGGCGCGTGTCTACCTGAGTCTGGGGTCCAACCTCGAACCGCGGAAACATCTCGTCGCGGCCATCGACGCCTTGCGCGAACGCTTCGGCGAAATCACGGTGTCGCCGGCGTACCGCAGCGCGTCGGTGGGTTTCGATGGTGCCGAGTTCGTGAACCTCGCGGTGGCGCTGGATACCGACCTGACCCCGCAGGCGCTGAACGACTGGCTGCACGCGCTGGAAGATCGCCACGGTCGGCGCCGCGACGTGCCGCGTTATTCGGACCGCACGCTGGACATCGACATCGTGTTCTACGACGCGCTGGTCATCGACGGCCCCGGCCATCTGCAGATTCCGCGCAACGAGTTGCGGCATGCCTTCGTGCTGCGTCCGATCGCCGATATCGCACCGGATTTTCGCCACCCGGTCAGCGGCTTGAGCATGGCCGAGTTGTGGGCGGCGTTTCCACGACAGCGCGAACCCTTGCAGGTGGAATCGCTGGCGGATTGAACAGGTACACTGCAGCGCACGCGGTGTGGGTGCTGGCGGGGCGCATCACCGGCGCAGGGCGGGCACGGCCCGCCGGCTTTTTTCCCGGTGACGGCAAACAGCGGCGGACGGTGCGTGCCCTGCAAGACAAGTCGGATCCAGACACGAAGGGGAAACAATCATGGCCGGAAAATTCGCGCGCAGCTGGGCGTTGATGAAGGCGAGCGCGGCGGTGCTGCGCTCGGACAAGTCGCTGCTGGTATTCCCGCTGCTGTCGGGGTTGTGCACGCTGCTGGTGGCGGCCAGTTTCCTGGTGCCGGTCGCGGTCATGGCGATCGGCGGCGAGCATGCGGGGCAGGAGATCCAGGAGCGCCTGTCGGTGGGTGCCTACCTGCTGATGTTCGCGTTCTACCTGGTGCAGTACTTCGTGATCATCTTCTTCCAGACCGCGCTGACCGGCGTGGCGCTGATGCATCTGCGCGGCGAGCCGACCAGCGTGGGAGCGGGCTTCGCGCTGGCGCGCGCCAGGTTGCCGCAGATCCTCGGCTATGCCTTGATCGCCGCCACCGTCGGCCTGCTCCTGCGCATGGTGCAGGAGCGCCTGGGCCTGATCGGCCGCTTCGTGGTCGGCCTGATCGGCCTGGCCTGGACGGTGGCCACCTTCCTGGTGGTGCCGGTGCTGGCGAGCAGGGACATCGGCCCGATCGACGCGGTCAAGCACAGCGTGGAACTGCTCAAGCGCAGCTGGGGCGAGAACCTGATCGGCCAAGGCGGCATCGGCGTGGTGTTCGGCCTGCTGATGTTGGTGGCGGTGCTGGTCGGCGCGCTGCTGGTCGGCGGCGCCATCGCCATGCATTCGATCGTGGCGGCGGTGGCGGCAGTGGTGATTGTGGTGCTCGGCTTCATCCTGCTCGGGCTGATCCAGTCCGCGCTGCAGGGCATCTACGCGGCCGCGCTCTATCGCTATGCCGAGGCGGGCGAGGCCAGCGCGGGCTTCGACCAGGCCCTGTTGCAGCAGGCCTTCGCGCCGAAGAAGAAATGACGCTGCCGATTCACTCCGCCGGCACCTCGCAGGAGCCCGCTCGCGGGCGATGCTTTTGATCGGGATTCGGGATTCCAGGGTCGGAAAAGTATCGCCCGCGGTTCCTACACCGACAGCGTGCGCCCGCCGTCCACCCGGATGATCTGGCCGGTGACGAACGGCGCGTCGCGCAGCAGCCACAGCACGGTGCCGGCCACGTCGTCGGGCGTGCCGGCGCGCTGCAGGGGCGTGCGCGCGAGCATCGCCTGCTGGTCGGCGTAGGGCTTGCCGTCGCTGGGCCACATCACCGCGCCGGGGGCCACGCCGTTGACCCGCACCGCGGGCGCGAGGTCGAGCGCCAGCGAGCGGGTCATTGCCGCCAGTGCAGCCTTGGCCATGCAGTACAGCGGGTGGTCGGCGAGCGGGCGTTCGGCATAGATGTCGACCAGGTTGACGATGCTGCCGTGCGCGTCGCGCAGCGCCGGCAGCGCGGCCTGGCTCAGGAAGAACGGCGCCTGCGCATTGGAGGCGAACAGCGTGTTCCACTGCGCCGGCGTGACGCTGCCCATCGGCGTCGGAAAGAACGCGGAGGCGTTGTTGACCAGCGCGTCGAGTCGGCCGTAATGCGCCACGACGCTCTCGACGGATGCCGGGAGCGCGGCCAGGTCGGCGAGGTCGGCCTGCACCAGCAGCACGCTGTCGGCGCGTGATGTCCGCAGCTCGTCGGCCAGCGCGTGTGCCTCGTCCGCCGAATGGCGATAGTGCAGCGCCAGGTCGTAGCCGGCCGTGTGCAGGGTGCGCGCGATCACCGCGCCGACGCGGCGCGCGGCGCCGGTGATCAGCGCGACGGGGCGATCAGGGCGTGGCGTCATCGCGGGCATCCGGCAGCAGGTTGGGGACCAGCTTGCCGCAAAGCGGCGCGGGCGTCATCCGCGCGGCGATTTGCGCGACAGCGTGGCGGCATCGTCGCGCGGGTCTTCATCGTCGCGCGCATCCCCGTCGAGCTGCTCCATCACGATGTCGCTTTCGAACAGCGCGATCGCGGTGCCGGCCACCTGCCGGGTGTCGTAGTACGCGTAGGCGCCCACGCCGAGCGCGCCGATCGCCGGCAGCCAGCGCGAGGCGCCCTTGCCCAGCGTGCGCCGGGTCAGCTTGATGCCGATCTGCCGGGCGATGCGCTCGATCACGCCGTGCGACATGCGCCGGAACACCAGTCGATCGCCCATGCGCACCACCAGGTCGCGGAATGCCTGCGCCGCGGTGTGGCGGAACAGGCACCACAGCATCTGTTCGCGCCCCAGCGTGGCGTGGCGACCGTAGGCGGCGGCGATGTCGCTGACCATCTGCGCCTGGATCTTCCAGATCGCGATCAGTTCCGGCAGCAGGGTCAGCCAGCCCAGCGGCCCCGGCGGCAAGGCCAGCGAGCCGGCGGTGACTGCGGCGCGTCGGGCGGCGCGGTCGGCCAGCCGGCGGGCCTCGGTGGCTGGTTGCGGACTGTTGCCGACGGTGCTGTCGGGCACCTCGCTGACGAAATCCAGGATCGCGCCGGTGATCCGGCCGTGGGCGGTCGGCACGACGACGGCGGGTACCTGCTTGCCGGGTGGGGTCATGCGTGGCTCCGATGGCGGACGCCGGACGCGCCCCGCGCCTTCGCAGTCTAGAGGTCGCGCGTGAAGCGCGGGCCAACCGTGCTGTGACCGGCGTGACTTTCGGCCCGGGCGCCTCTTCTGCAGATACAGGAATGTTATAACATTACAAAAACTCCCCACCTCCGGTCTTCGATGAAAGCCTCCCCGATTGCCCTGGCCCTCGCCGCCGCCCTGCTGGCGAGCGGTATCCACGCCGCCGAGCCCACCCCGACCAGCACCGGCGCGCCGGTCGCCGACGACGCCACCGTGGCCGCCGAAGGCAGCGGCGGCCAGCCCCCGCTGCCGGTGCGGGAACTCGGTGAAGTGTCGGTTTCCGCCGCGCTGGACCAGGCGCGCAATGCGCTGTCGCCGGATACCGGCTCCAGCCAGTACGTGATCGACCACAAGGCCATCGTGCAACTGCCGCTGGGCGCGTCCACGCCGATGAACCAGGTGCTGCTGCAGGCGCCGGGCGTGGTGCAGGATTCCTACGGCGGCCTGCACGTGCGCGGCGACCATGCGAACCTGCAGTACCGTATCAACGGCGTGATCATCCCCGAGTCGATCGGCGGCTTCGGCCAGAGCCTCGACGCGCACATGATCGACACCGTGACGCTGCTCGATGGCGCGCTGCCGGCGCAGTACGGACTGCGCACTGCGGCGGTGGTCGATATCACCACCCGCAACGGCCACGACCTGGGCAACGGCGGCAGCGTCGGCATCACCGGCGGCAGCAACGCCACGCTGAACCCGAACGCGTCGGTGTGGGGCAGCAAGGATCGCTGGAGCTGGTTTTTCACCGGCAACTACCTGGAGAGCGACGCCGGGATCGAGAACCCCACGTCGAGCAGGAAGCCGATCCACGACTACACCAATCAAGTGAAGGGCTTCGGCGACCTCAGCTATCTGATCGACAACGACACCCGCCTGAGCTTGCTGTTCGGCGTCGCCAACAACCGCTACCAGATTCCCAACAACCCGGGGCAGATACCGGCCTTCGGCTATCTCGACACGGTCGATTTCAATTCCGCCGACCTCGACCAGCGCCAGCGCGAGACCACCCGTTTCGGCGTGCTGGCACTGCAGGGCAGGCTGGGTGCGACCGGCTACCAGCTTTCGCTGGGCCAGCGTGACAGCCGCCTAGCCTACACGCCGGACCGGATCGGCGAGCTGATGTTCAACGGCGTCGCCTCCAATGTCACCCGCAGCAACCGCGCCAGCACCTTGCAGGCGGATTTCTCCACGCCGCTGGGTGGGCGCCATACCCTGCGCTACGGCATCTGGGGCAGCTTCGAGCGTGCCGTCAGCGGCAACGATGCCTGGGTGTTCCCGGCCGATGCCGATGGCGAACAGGCCGGCACCACGCCGATCAACATCCTCGACGGCAGTCGCCTCGTCGCGAAAACCTGGTCGGCCTACGTGCAGGACGAATGGAGCCTCGCCGAGAACTGGACGCTGAACGTCGGCCTGCGCGGCGACCGCTACCAATTGGTGCGCAGCGAGAGCCAGCTGAGCCCGCGCCTGGGCCTGGTCTGGCAGGCCAGCGGCGGCACCACCGTGCACGCCGGCTACTCGCGCTACTTCACCCCGCCGGCGACCGAGATGATCGCGAGCTTCAACATCGCGAAGTTCGACGGCACCACCAACGCGGTGGCGGACAGCGGCAACAACACGCCGCTGGCCGAGCGTTCGGACTATTTCGACGTGGGCGTCCAGCAACGCCTCGGCGATGCCTGGACGCTGGGCGTGGATGCGTATTACCGCAAGGTGCGGCGCCTGCAGGACGAGGGCCAGTTCGGCTCCGCGCTGGTCTACTCCACCTTCAACTACGCCGAAGGACGGGTGAAGGGCGTGGAGTTCACCGCCAACTACGAGCAGGGGCCGCTGTCGGCATACTTCAATGCGTCGCTCGGCAAGGCCATCGGCAAACGCATCATCAGCAGCCAGTACAACTTCGCGCCGGACGACCTGGCCTGGGTCAACCAGCATTGGATCTTCCTCGACCACGACCAGAAACTCACCTCGTCCGGCGGCGTCAGCTACGCGCTGGATGACGCCACCCGCCTCGGCGCCAGCTACCTGTACGGCAGCGGCCTGCGCAAGGACGGCGCGGTGCCGAACGGCGCCTCGTTGCCGGCATACTTCCAGCTCAACCTCAACGTCACGCATGATTTCATGATCGACGACTTCGGCCCGTTGCATGTGCAGCTGGCGCTGATCAACGCGCTGGATCGCACCTACGAGCTGCGCGACGGCAGCGGCATCGGTGTCGGCGCACCGCAGTTCGGCCCGCGCCGCGGCGTGTACCTGAGCCTGCAGAAGGATTTCTGAGGGGCGGGGAACAGGGAATCGGGAACAGGGAATCGGAACGGCAAAAGCGGAGCCGGGCTGGCGGTTGCAGACCATCCGTTATGCTTGCCGCGTTTTCATCACCGGCAAGACCGATGCCTTCCCGCCTCCCCGAACCCGGCGCCGACGAACGCGCCCATGCCGACCGCCTGATGCAATTGCTGCGCGAGCAGATCGCCTCGCACGGGCCGATGCCGTTCTCGCAGTACATGGAGCGTTGCCTGTATGCGCCGGGGCTGGGCTATTACAGCGCCGGTCGCACCAAGTTCGGCGCGGCGGGAGACTTCGTCACGGCGCCGGAACTGGGTGAGCTGTTCGCACGTTGCGTGGTGAATGCGTTGCAGCCGGTGCTGGCGATGCTGGGCGGGGAGGCCGACTTCCTCGAACTCGGTGGCGGCAGCGGTGCGTTCGCCGAGGCGGCGTTGAAGACGCTGGCAGCGGGCGACACCTTGCCGCGGCGATACTTGATCCTGGAACCCAGCGCCGACCTGCGCGAGCGCCAGCGCGAACGCCTGCAGGCAAACCTGCCGGCGGAACTCAACGCGCGCGTGGCGTGGCTGGATCGCCCGCCCGAGCAGGACTGGCGCGGCGTGCTGTTCGCCAACGAGGTGATCGACGCGCTGCCGGCCACCCGTTTCGCGATGCGCGACGGCGAGGTGTTCGAGGAATACGTGGCGCTGGACGGCGAGGGGCGGCTGATGCGCGTCGATCGTCCGGCCGATGCGCTGGTCGCCGGCGCGGTGCGGCACGTCGAACGCGACCTCGGCGCCGAGTTCGCCGACGGCTACCGCTCCGAACTGCTGCCGCAGTTGCCGTACTGGATACAGGCCGTGGCCGGGGCGCTGGTCGCCGGCGTGATGCTGTTCGTCGATTACGGCTACGTGCGCCGCGAGTACTACCTGGCCGAGCGCGACGACGGCACCTTGATGGCGCACTACCGCCACCACGCGCACAACGATCCGCTGTACCTGCCCGGCTTGAACGACCTCACCGCATCGGTGGATTTCACCGCGCTGGCCGAGGCCGGCAACAGCGCGGGTTTCGGCGTGGCCGCGTACATGCCGCAGGCGCAATTCCTGATTGGCGCGGGCTTGCAGCAGGTGTTCGAGCAGCTGCAGCCGGCGGACGAACGCGGCCGCCTCCAGCTGGCGCAGCAGGTGAAGAAGCTGATGCTGCCCGAACAGATGGGCGAGCGCTTCCAGGCGATGCTGCTCGCGCGCGGCATGGAGGCGCTGCCGCTGCCGGCCGAGCTGCTGGCCGCCGACCAGGGCGGCCGGCTCTGAGCTAGCCCGCGACGGGTCCGGCGGTCGGCGGCGCAACGGTCGTCGACGTGGCCGGTGCCGGCGCCGATGCAGCTGGCGCGGGAACGGACGCGGCCGGCGCCGGCAAGGGCTCCACCTTCGTCGAATCCTCCGGCCGCCGCCGCATCGCGCCGCTGGCGAACTGCTCGCTGGCCACCTGGTAATACGCCACTGCGTCGTCGATCAGCGATTGCCGCAGTGGCTGCACCGGCGTGGCGTCGCCGGTGGCGTAGTCGGGCTTGAGCTGCTCCAGCCGGCGCCGCGGCTCCAGGATGGTGAGCACGTCGTCTTGCAGGTAGCCGAGCTTTTCGTAGGTGCCGGGGAAGGCGTGTTCGCGTTCCGGCGGCAGCGCGAACAGGTCGTGGCCGAAGAAGCGCGTGCGATAGCTGAAATTGAGCATGCCCAGCAGCGTCGGCGGGATGTCCAGCTGGCCCATCAGCCGGTGCACGCGTTCGGGCTTGAAGTGCGCCGGCGCGTAGATCCACAGCGGGATGTGGTAGCGGTTGATCGGCAGGCTGGTCTTGCCCGCGCTGGAGGCGCAGTGGTCGGCGGTGATCACGAACACCGTGTTGTCGAAGTACGGCTTAGCCCGCGCGCGCCTGATGAAGTCGCCGATCGCCCAGTCGGTGTACGCCACCGCGCCGGCGCGCGATTGGTTGGGAAACTTCACCCGGTTGTCGGGGAAGGTGTACGGCCGGTGGTTGGAGGTGGTCATCACGTGCAGGAAGAACGGCTTGCCCTCGGCGTGGATCTGGTCCATCTGGCCCAGCGCCAGGGTGTACAGATCCTCGTCTGCCACGCCCCACACGTTCTGGCCGTGGATGGTGGCGCCCTTGGGGATGTCGCGCCGGTCCACGTCGCGATAGCCGTTGTGGCCGAAGAAGTAGTTCATGTTGTCGAACTGGCCGTAACCGCCGTAGACGAAGTCCGACTGGTAGCCGCGGTCATTGAAGATGCCCGCCAGCGAGAACAGGTCCTCGTTGTCGTGCTCGCGGATCAGCGAGTCGCCCGGTGTCGGCGGCACCGACAAGGCCAGTGCCTCCAGCCCGCGCACCGTGCGCGTGCCGTTGGCGTAGAGGTTGTCGAAGAACACGCTGTGATCGACCAGCGAATCGAGATACGGGGTGAGCTGCTGCTGGTTGCCGAACGTGGCCAGGTAGTCGCCGGACAGGCTCTCCACGCTGATCAGCACCACGTTGAGATGCTTCTCCGGGCCGACGTGGCGGATTGCGCGGGTGAGGTCGCGCGGGTCGTCGCTGATGAAGGTGGCGTCCGGCGTCTGCAGCAGTTCGCGCAGTCGCGCATAGGCCTGGTCGTCGGGCAGCGTGCGGTAGAACTTGGCGTAGTCCAGGTGCGAGGAGCGGAACGCGGCGAAGAACTGGTAGATGCCGTTGCCGGCCAGCTCGTCGACATAGGTGTTGCCAGTGCGATCCTTCATGCCGCCGTTGACGGCGAACACCGAGACCACCGTCAGCACCAGCCACAGCAGCACCAGCTTGCCGCGCTGCCACAGCCGGCTGCCGCTGTCGCGCGCGCGCAGGCCGCGGCGGCCGATGAAGAAAATCACCAGCGCCAGCACCACCAGCAGCGCCAGCCAGCGCCAGATCGGGTAGGATTCCCGGATGTTGCCGATCACCTCGGTGGTGTAGACCAGATAATCCACCGCGATGAAGTTGAAGCGCACGCTGAATTCGTTCCAGAACACCAGTTCGGATGCAGCGATGAACAACAGGGCGTAGACCAGCAGCAGCCCGAAGCCGTACACCACCCACTGGCCGGCGCGCGAGGTGTAGGTGAACCCCGCCAGCGGCAGCACGAACAGGAACGGCAGGATCGCCGGCCAGGTCACCTTGAGGCTGGCGTGGTAGATCAGGTGCAAGGCGCCGACGCACAGCACGCCGGCCAGCGTCACCCCCACCGCGTACAACAGCCAGCGCAGCAGCGGCGACGTGCGGCCCGAGCGGGTCGGCACCAGCCACAGCAGCAGCACCATCGGCCAGGCCAGGTAGATGAAGGTCACCAGGTCGTAGCCCAGCCCCACGCCGAACGCGTAAAGCAGGTTCAGCGGGGTATGCGGCACGTTGCTGCCGGACATCACCAGCAGCACCACGCGGGTGACGAAGCTGATCGCCAGGTAGGTGATGCCCAACCACCACAGCGGTCGGAAGCGCTGGCGCAGCGGTGAGGGCGCGGTGAACAGGTCGGACACGGACGACTCCAGCGGGTTGGCCGATCCCCCGATCGGCAATCCGCTCTTTATACCGCGGATCAGCTTTTCGGATGCTTTGTCTTCACCGCGGCGATCGCGTCGATGCGTGCCGCCGCCATCGCCTGCCCGATCGCCGGGCCGGTCAGGCCGGCGGCGACGAAGCCGGCCGCGTCGATCGCCGCGGCGGCATCGCGGCAGGCGCGCAGGTAGTCGGCCTGCGGATACGCGTCCAGCGCATGTCCCGTGCGACCGCGCTTGTCCGCCATGCAGGCAGCCAGGAACTTGTCCAGCCGTGTCGGGCGCCGCAGGGCGTCGAGCGCGGTCAGCAACTTCAACACCGTCGCGGGCTTCAGCTCGAACGCCCGGTGGGCGTTCAGGTGCTCGCGGCAAACCAGCTCGGCCAGCGCGGCATGTTCGGTGGGTACCTTCAGTCGTGCGGCCAGCGCGCGCAGCGGCTTCACGCCGTGCTGCTCGTGGCCGATGTGGCGCGGCAGTTCGTGCGCCGGGGTCAGCGCCTTGCCCAGGTCATGAGTCAGCGCGCAGAAGGCGACCAGGTCGTCGCCCGGCGCCAGTTGTGCCGACTGGTCCAGCACCAGTTCCAGGTGAACGCCGCTGTCGATCTCCGGGTGGAACTCGGCGCGCTGCGGCACGCCGTACAGCGCGTCGACCTCGGGAAACAGCACCGCCAGTGCGCCGCACTCGCGCAGCACGCGCAGGAACGCCGAGGGCTGCGCCTCGCCCAGTGCCTTGCGCGTCTCCGCCCAGACCCGCTCCGGCACCAGGTGATCGATCTCGCCATCGCGCACCATCTGCTGCATCAGCGTCATCGTCTCCGGCGCCACCGTGAAACCCAGCGGGGCGAAGCGCGCCGCGAAGCGTGCCGTGCGCAACACGCGCACCGGATCTTCGGCGAAGGCCGGCGACACATGCCGCAGCACCCGTACGGCGATGTCGCGCACGCCGCCGAACGGATCGGTCAGCACGCCTTGCGCATCCTCGGCGATCGCGTTGATGGTCAGGTCGCGCCGCGCCAGATCCTGCTCCAGCGTCACGTTCGCGTCGGCCTGGAACACGAAACCGTGATAGCCGCGCCCGCTCTTGCGCTCGGTGCGCGCCAGCGCGTACTCCTCGCCCGTCTCCGGGTGCAGGAACACCGGGAAATCCCTGCCCACCGGTCGATAGCCGCGCGCCAGCAGGTCCTCGGGCAGCGCGCCGACCACCACGTAGTCGCGGTCACCCGCCGCCCGCCCCAGCAACTTGTCGCGCACCGCGCCGCCGACCAGATAGGTTTGCATGCGGGCATGATGCCATGCGGAAAGCGTTACGCCGTGCGTTGACCGTCGCAGACGAGGGGTGGAACATGCGCTCGGCGACATGGTACGGACCGTGAGTCCTTCTTGTCCGCGCTTGACCGCGCCACCGCCATGAATGGCCGCAACAAGGGGGCATCATGCTGGGCAGCTTCATTTCCTCCCGTCATTACGCCGAACTGCTCGCCCGAGGTCGTCAAGCCGGGCCGCGCATGCTCGAGCTCGATCCCGCGCAACTGGCACGGCACTACAATCGGCAGCCGTTTGTGTTCGCCCATGCCTTGGCCGGCAACGAATACTTCGCGCTGCCTCACCTGTTCGACCTGTGCCGGCGCATGGATTCCCGGAAGATCCGCTACCGGATCGGCGAGATTCCCGACGACGCACACTTCGACAGTTCGTTCGATCGGTACAAGGCGGGCCTGAGTCTCGAAGACGCGATCGATCGATTCGAAGAAGAGCGTGCCTACGTCGTCATCTACAACCCCGAGCTGGACCCGGAATACCGGGTGGTCATCGAAGGCGTGCTGGCCGAAATCGCCGCGGACACCGCGTCCCTCGATCCGGAAATGACCTGGTATTCGACCTACATCTTCATTTCCACGCGCGACGCCGTCACGCCCTATCACATGGACCGGGAGATGAACTTCCTGTGCCAGATCCGCGGTACCAAGCGCGTGCAGCTGTGGAATCCGGCCGACGAGGAGGTGATGACCGACGCGCAGAAGGATCTGCTGCTCGCCCACGTCGGCGAGCGACCGACGTTCCGGGATGCGCTCGAGAACAAGGCGAGCACGTTCGACCTCGGCCCGGGCATGGGCGTGCATCATCCGTTCATCGCCCCGCACCGCGTGTACACCGGACGGGACCTGTCGGTGTCCTTGGCCGTCACCTACCGCACGCGTCGTTCGGACGTCTGCACGGCTGCCCACGTCTTCAATGCGAAACTGCGTCGACTTGGCTGGCGACCTCTGCCGGTCGGCCGCTCCCGCGCGCTCGATCGCTGCAAGGCAGCGGGCTTGCGTCTGTTCCGGCGTGGACGCGGCCTGATCCGGGGCAGGGGCGACGGACGGGCGTGAACGCCGCGGCGCTCAGTACGCGAACTCGCGGAACACCGGGTCCACGCTGCCGCCCCACGCGCCGTGGAACAGTTCAAGTTTGCGCTCGGCCGGGGTCTGGTTGGTGGCGACGATCTCGAGCAGCGGTTCCAGGAAGATGCTTTCGTCGGCACCGTTCTTGTTGAGGCAAGCGCGGCGCTTGAGCCCGTGGGCGGCGATCTTCAGCGCCTCCTCGGCGAGGTCACGCACCGTGCCGCCACGGAACGGCAGTTTCAGCGCGTGCTTCGGTACGCCGTCGCGCAGGGCGTGGCGCTCGGCGGTGCTGAAATCCTTGACCAGGTCCCAGGCTGCGTCCAGCGCCTGCTGGTCGTACAGCAGGCCGACCCAGAACGCGGGCAGCGCGCACAGCCGGTTCCACGGGCCGCCGTCGGCGCCGCGCATCTCCAGGTACTGCTTCAGGCGCACCTCGGGGAAGGCGGTGGTGAGGTGGTCCGCGAAGTCCTTCATGGTGGCGCGCACGCCCGGCAGCGCGGGCAGTTCGCCGGCCATGAACTTCCTGAAGTCCTGCCCCGCCAGGTCGAGGTACTGGCCGTTCTGCAGGCTGAAGTACATCGGCACGCCGAGGATGTAGTCGACGTAGCGCTCGTAGCCGAAGCCGTCGGCGAAGACGAAGTCGAGCATGCCGGTGCGATCCGCATCGGTATCGGTCCAGATGTGCGAGCGATACGACAGATAGCCGTTTGGACGTCCCTCGGTGAACGGCGAGTCGGCGAACAGCGCGGTGGCGATCGGCTGCAGCGCGAGGCTGGTGCGGAACTTCTTCACCATGTCCGCTTCGGACGAGAAGTCCAGGTTCACCTGCACCGTGCAGGTGCGCGTCATCATGTCCAAGCCGAGCGAGCCGACCTTGGGCATGTACTCGCGCATGATCTTGTAGCGGCCCTTGGGCATCCATGGCATCTCGTCGCGGCGCCACTTCGGCTGGAAGCCCATGCCGAGGAAACCCACGCCCATGCTCTCGGCGACCGAGCGCACGTCCTTCAGGTGCGAGTTCACCTCGGCGCAGGTCTGGTGGATGGTCTCCAGCATGGCGCCGGACAATTCCAGTTGCCCGGCCGGCTCCAGCGTGATGGAGGCACCGTTGCGCGACAGCGCCACCGGGTTCTCGCCTTCGCGGGCGACGTCCCAGCCATAGCGGATGGCCAGGGTCTCCAGCAGCACCTTGATGCCGCGCTCGCCCTCGAAGGTGGGCGGACGCAGCGTGTCGGTGAGGAAACCGAACTTCTCGTGCTCGGTGCCGATGCGCCAGGCCTCGCGTGGCTTCTCGCCAGCCGCCAGGTAATCGGCGAGCTGCTGGCGCCCCGCGATCGGGGTGCTCTTGACGGCGCTGGGTATGGACACGGGGGAAGCCTCGCTGGGAGTGCGCACCATGTTGGGGCTGCGGCGCGAGCACAAAAGGGGGTGACGGAAAATAATTGTACGCGACGGTACAGATGAGCCGGGAATCGGGAATAGGGAATCGGAGGAGCGTCGCCTGGCCGGTATGTTTGTCCGGTGGAAGAATCCGGGGACCGGAAAACAACAGGGCCGGCATGAAGCCGGCCCCGTCGCGACGCTTTTCTATTCCCTATTCCCCATTCCCGATTCCCGGCTCTTTCACCGCTTCATCGAATTGAAGAACTCGTCGTTGGACTTGGTGTTCTTCATCTTGTCGAGCATGAACTCCATCGCGGCCAGCTCGTCCATCGGGTGCAGCAGTTTGCGCAGGATCCAGATCTTGGCCAGCAGGTCCGGGTCGATCAGCAGGTCCTCGCGGCGGGTGCCGGAGCGGTTGATGTCGATGGCCGGGTAGACGCGCTTCTCGGAGATGCGCCGGCTCAGGTGTACTTCCATGTTGCCGGTGCCCTTGAACTCCTCGTAGATCACCTCGTCCATCTTGGAGCCGGTTTCGATCAGCGCGGTGGCGATGATGGTCAGCGAACCGCCTTCCTCGACGTTGCGCGCGGCGCCGAAGAATCGCTTCGGGCGCTGCAGCGCGTTGGCGTCCACGCCGCCGGTGAGCACCTTGCCGGAGCTGGGCACCACGGTGTTGTAGGCGCGGGCGAGGCGGGTGATCGAGTCGAGCAGGATCACCACATCCTTCTTGTGCTCGACCAGGCGCTTGGCGCGCTCGATCACCATCTCGGCGACCTGCACGTGGCGCACGGCCGGCTCGTCGAAGGTGGAGCTGATGACTTCGGCGCGCACGGTGCGGGCGATCTCGGTGACTTCCTCCGGCCGTTCGTCGACCAGCAGGATCATCACGTGCGCTTCGGGATGGTTGTAGGTGATCGCCTGAGCGACGTTCTGCAACATCATCGTCTTGCCGGACTTGGGCTGCGACACGATCAGGCCGCGCTGGCCCTTGCCGATCGGCGCGATCAGGTCGAGGATGCGGCCGGTGATGTCCTCGCTCGACCCGTTGCCGCGCTCCAGCTTGAACGCCTTGCGCGGGAACAGCGGGGTGAGGTTCTCGAACAGCATCTTGTTCTTCGATGCTTCCGGCGGGTCGCCGTTGATCGTCTCCACCCGCAGCATGGCGAAGTAGCGCTCGCCTTCCTTCGGATGCCGTACGCGGCCGGTGATGTAGTCGCCGGTGCGCAGGTTGAAGCGACGGATCTGGCTGGGGCTGACGTAGATGTCGTCGGGGCCGGCCAGGTAGCTCTCGTCGGCCGAGCGCATGAAGCCGAAGCCGTCCTGCAGGATTTCCAGCACGCCCTCGGCCCAGATGCCGCCGCCGGAGCGGGCGTGCGCCTTGAGCACGTTGAAGATCACGTCCTGCTTGCGCGCGCGGGCAATGCCTTCGTGCAGGCCCAGCGATTCGGCGAACTCCAGCAGCTGCGGCGCCTTCATGCGCTTGAGCTCGGTGAGGTTGATCAGGCGGGTGTCGCTGCCCGGATCGGCGTTGTCGTCGTCCATCGGCAGGCCGTTCGGGTTCGGGCGCGGGTGGCGCTCGCCCTGCGGCCGCTGCTGGTTGTTGCGCTCGCCGCGCTCGTTGCGGCGGCGCCGGCCGCGACCGTCGCGACCTTCACGGGGGCCGTTCTGGCCCTGGTTGGAACCCTGGCCCTGGTTCTGGTTCTGGCCCTGGTTCTGGTTGGCATGGGGGTTGGCGGCGCCGGATTCCGTGTTCACCGGGGTGTTGTTGCCCGTTGCGGCCCCGGCTTCCGTGGCGGCCGGGACGGGTGCCGGAGTTGGAGCCGGTGCGGCGGGCGCAGGCTGTTCGCTGGCGGGCGCCTTGTCGGCTGCGCCTGCCTTGGCGCTGGTGCCGCCGTCGTCGGTGGTCGCGGCGGATTTCGCGGCGACCCGGCGCGGGGCTCGGGCGCGGGGCTCGGGCTTGCCTTCGGTCACGGTGCTGGCATCGGCGCCCCGGGTTTCGGGCGGAGTCTGGTTATCGGTATCGGACACGGGCAATCCTCGCGGGGCGCCGTTGAGTTGCAGGAGGGAGGGTGTGCGTCGCGCGGAGGCGCAAGGGGACAGGACTGTCCCGACGGACGCAGATCAATCTAGCACCCGTCGTGGGGCGGCGTAAAGCGGCGCAGGCCTGCCGGACCATGCCGGACAGGCTGCGACGGACGGGTGGCTTGCGGGAAAGTCAGATGGCCTTGTCGATCATCTGGGTCAGCTGGCCCTTGCTGACGGCGCCGATCTGGGTCGCCTCGACCTTGCCGTTCTTGAACACCATCAGGGTCGGGATGCCGCGCACGCCATAGGCTCGCGGGGTCTGCTGGTTCTGGTCGATGTTGACCTTGACCACGCGCAGCTTGCCTTCGTACTGCTGGGCCAGCTCGTCCAGCATCGGCGCGATGGCCTTGCACGGGCCGCACCATTCGGCCCAGAAATCCAGCAGCACGGGGGTTTCGGATTTGAGCACCTGCTGTTCGAAGGCGTCGTCGTTCACATGGGTAATCAGGTCGCTCACCGGGGATCTCCGTGGCTGGGGGTACGCAAAAACTGCAGGCAGGGAACAATGGGGTGGCCAGCGCCACAATACAAGGAGTGGCGTCATCGGCTACACTCGGGCGCCCATGAAGCATGGGTTGAGCTGAGAGGGAGGCGGGCCGGCACGGCCAGCGTCCATTCCAGCGCAACCCCGGGCACGATTCAAGAGCGGCCCTTGCAGGCCGCTTTCGGGCCGCCGTCAAAACCGGCGTCGCACGCCGCGGCGCGACCTTGCCGACCCCCGGGATTGCACGCTTCACTGCGCCACGCGCACCCGTCCTGCACCGTTTCGCGCCGGTTTTCGGCCGCCAAAGCGGGTGCAGCGCATTACGCCGCCCCAAGGCAAGGTTCCCAGTTACCCATATGTCACAAACCGTACTCACCGATACCTTTTTCACCAACTTCGATCTTCATCCGCTGCTGCAGCAGGGCCTCGACGACAGCGGTTTCACCCGCTGCACGCCGATCCAGGAAATGACCCTGGCGCCGGCGCTGGCCGGCCGCGACGTCGCCGGCCAGGCGCAGACCGGTACCGGCAAGACCTGTGCCTTCCTGGTCGCGCTGATGAATCGGCTGCTCACCACGCCGGCCGTGGCCGAGCGCAAGGATTCGGACCCGCGCGCGCTGATCATCGCGCCGACCCGCGAGCTGGCCATCCAGATCGACAAGGATGCCCAGGCGATCGGCCGCCACACCGGCCTGAAAACCGCGCTGATCTACGGCGGCGTCGACTACGACAAGCAGCGCCAGCAGCTGAAGGACGGCTGCGACATCATCATCGCCACGCCGGGCCGCATGCTCGACTACCACAAGCAGGGCGTGTTCAGCCTCAACAGCGTCGAGGTGGTGGTGATCGACGAGGCCGACCGCATGTTCGACCTCGGCTTCATCAAGGACGTGCGCTTCATCTTCCGCCGGCTGCCGCCGCGCGAGCAGCGCCAGGTGCTGCTGTTCTCCGCCACCCTGAGCCATCGCGTGCTGGAGCTGGCCTACGAGCACATGCACGAGGCCGAGAAGCTGGTGGTCGAGAGCGACCACGTCACCGCCGACAAGGTGCGCCAGGTGGTCTACTTCCCGGCCAAGGAAGAGAAGATGCCGCTGCTGCTGAACCTGATCGACCAGCACAAGCCCACGCGCAGCATCATCTTCGTCAATACCAAGGCCGCCGCCGAGCGCGTCACCGAGCGCGTCAAGCGCCACGGCTGCCGCGTTGGCGCGATCTCCGGCGACGTGCCGCAGCTGAAGCGGCAGAAGCTGCTGCAGCGCTTCCAGGAGGGCCAGCTCGACATCCTGGTGGCCACCGACGTGGCTGCGCGCGGCCTGCACATCCCGCATGTCAGCCACGTGTTCAACTACGACCTGCCGCACGAGGCCGAGGATTACGTGCACCGCATCGGCCGCACCGCGCGGCTGGGCGCCGAGGGCGACGCGATCAGCTTCGCCTGCGACCTGTACGCGATGTCGCTGCCGGACATCGAGGCCTATATCGGCCAGAGCATCCCGGTGGCGTCGATCGACCCTGCCTGGCTGGTGATGCCCAAGCCGCATGCCGTGGACGCGGAGTTCGCCGCGAACGCGGCGGCCGACAGCGCGGCGTTCGGCGACGTGGTCCCGCCGCGGCCGGGCGAGAAGCCGCGCCGTACCGGTGCGGGCGGCCGCGGTGGTCGTGACGGTGAGCGTGGCGCGTCGAGGCCGCGGCGCGAACACAAGCCGGCCGTGGCGGAAGCGCCGGCCGTGGCGGTCGCCGCGGCGGCGCCTGCCGCCGAGGCTGCACCGGCCAGCGACAACACCGAGGGCACGCGCAAGCCGCGTCGCCGTCGCGGCGGACGCAATCGCCGCCGCGACGGCGCGCCGGTGGCCGGCGCCGAGGTGACCACGCCGACGCAGGCAGCGCCTTCGGGCCACCACGGCGGTCGCGGCGAACGCCGTCCGCCGCGCGAGCGCACCGCGGGCGAAGCGTCCGCCGCCGTCCACCACGCCCGCCCGTCGCGCCAGGTGGCGGTGACCTCCGGCAAGGCGGTCGAGCATGCGCGTCCGGACAAGCCCGGCCTGTTCCGCCGACTGACCCGGCTGTTCACCGGCAAGTAGCCGCGCACGCTCCGCGCAGACGACACGCATTCGGCGATGCCGGCAGCCGCACCTGGTTGCTTCGCTTCCCTTATCCTTGGGGTCGGCATGACCACATCCAGGTGCGGGGAGCGGCGGTGATCCAGTTCGATCAAGTCAGCAAACGCTACGAAGGCGGCCACGAGGCGCTGTCGCAGCTGTCCTTCGAGGTGCCCGACGGCGAGATGGCGTTCGTCACCGGCCACTCCGGCGCCGGCAAGAGCACCTTGCTCAAGCTGCTCGGGTTGATCGAACGCCCGTCGCACGGTTCGATCAGCATGGACGGCAAGAAGCTGTCGAAGATCCGCGCCAGCGGCGTGCCGAAGTGGCGCCGGCGGGTCGGCATGGTGTTCCAGGACCATCGGCTGCTGATGGATCGCACGGTGTTCGCCAACGTGGAGTTGCCGCTGGTGATCGGTGCGGTGGCGCGCGCCGAGCGCGCCCGCCGCGTTCGTGCGGCGCTGGAGAAGGTCGGCCTGCTCGCCTACGAACGGCAACTGCCGGCCACGCTGTCTGCCGGCGAGCAGCAGCGCGTGGGCATCGCCCGCGCGATCGTGGCCCGACCGGCGCTGCTGATCGCCGACGAGCCCACCGGCAATCTCGACCCGCAGCTGGCGCTGGAGATCATGGCGCTGTTTGCCGAGTTCCAGCAGGTCGGCACCACCGTGCTGGTGGCCAGCCACGACCTGCCGCTGATCAAGCGCATGAAGAAACGCGTGATCGTGCTCGATCACGGTCGGCTGGTGGCCGACCTCGCCGCGCAGGAGGTCTTGTGAACAAGGCACCCGAGCAGCGCGCCGCGCCCGCCGACGCACCGGCGCGCAACGAACACAGCCGCGGCCGGCGCTTCGCCAGCTGGCGCGAGCACCACGGCTGGAGCGCCGCGGCGAGCCTGCGCCGTCTCGCCGCGCGCCCGCTGGGCAGCGTGCTGACGATCGCCGTGATGGGCCTGGCGCTGGCCTTGCCGCTGGCGTTCTACCTGCTGCTGGGCAACGTGCAGCGGCTGGGCGATGCGCTGGGCCAGAACCCGGCGATCAGCGTGTTCCTGAAGGCGGACCAGGGCGCGCAGCAGGCGCAACTGCTGGCCAGCGACCTCGGCGCGCGCGCCGAAGTGGCCTCGGTGGCGATCAAGACGCCCCAGCAGGGCATGGACGAGCTGGCGAAGATGCAGGGTTTCTCCGGCGCGCTGCAGGCGCTCGGCGACAACCCGCTGCCCTACGTGCTGCAACTGCAGCCGCGCGACGGCGCCAGCGCCGCGACGCTGGAACAGCTGGTGGCCGACGTGCGCGCGATGCGCAGCGTCGAACTGGTGCAGGACAGCGGCCACTGGCGCCAGCGACTGGAAGCGCTGCTGGGCGTGGGCAATCGCATCGTGCTGATCGTCGCCTCGCTGCTCGCGCTGGCGGCGCTGCTGGTGGTGGGCAACACGGTGCGGGTGGACATCGCCAGTCGCAGCGAGGAGATCGGCGTGCTGCTGCTGGTCGGCGCCGGCAAGGCGTTCGTGCGTCGGCCTTATCTCTATGCGGGGATCTGGTACGGCCTGTTCAGCGGCATCCTCGCCGCCGCGCTGGCGGTGGCGATCGAGCTGGCGCTGGCACGGCCGGTCGCACGACTGAGCGCGGCGTACGATGGCCAGTTGCAGGTGGGCGGGTTGCCGGCCTGGCTGTTGCTGGCCGTGCCCGTGGCGGCCGCGTTGCTGGGCTGGCTCGGCGCGCGCCTGGTCAGCGCCTGGCAACTGCGCACGGTGGCGTGATGGCGCGGCGCGGCGGTGACGTGAATCGCAGCCCGCGGCGCCCTGCTTCGGGCATCATCGACGGATCGGGGTGCGCTCTTCGGCACGGATCGCGGGTCAGTCGGGTGAGTGAGGCATGAGTACAAACATCAGCGGTCGTCTGCTGACCGAGGCACCGCGCGTGCTGGTGGTCGACGGGTCGCGCGTGGTGCGCAAGTTGATCGGGCGTGTGCTGAACGAGGAGCTGCCGGGCGTGGAGGTGGTCGGTTGCGACACCGGCGCCGAGGCGCAGCAGGTGCTCGGCGAGGGCGCCTTCGACTTCGTCACCATCGCGCTGCGCCTGCCGGACATGGACGGGCTGGAACTGGCGAAGTTCGTGCGCGAATCCGGCGCGCAGGCCTACGTGCCGATCGTGGTGGTGTCCGGCGACGTGGACGCGCGCCTGCACCGCCGCTCGCTGGGCGAGCACGTCACCGACTATTTCGACAAGGCGCTGGGTTTCCAGGCACTGGCCGAATTCATCCGCGGCTACGTCAGCCCGCAGGTCAGCGCCGAGGGCAGCGTGTTGTACGTGGAAGACAGCCGGGTGGTGGCGCTGGCCACCCGCCGCATGCTGGAGAAGATCGGCCTGACCGTGCGCCACGTGGTCAGCGTGGAGGATGCGATCGCCCTGCTGGAAACCGACCGCGCGCTGGGCTGGATCGGCGCCGACGTGGTGCTGACCGATGTCAGCCTGAAGGGCGAGCTGACCGGCGGCGACTTGCTCGAACACATCCGCACCGTGTTCGGCTACGGCAAGGGCCGCCTGCCGGTGCTGGTGATGACCGGCGACGAGAACCCGGCCAACCAGACCGCGCTGATCCGCGCCGGCGCCAACGACCTGGTCGAGAAACCGGTCGAGGAAAAATTGCTGATCACCAAGTTGCTGTTCCAGCTGCGCGTGGCGCGCCACCTGCGCGAGCGCGAGCGGGCCGACAAGGACGCATGAGCGGGCATCCGGTCAGGCTGGAGCCGTCCTGGAAGGCGCGCATCGGCGATTACCTGCAGCGGCCGGACATGCAGGCGCTGGCTGCCTTCCTGCGCGAGGAGAAAGAGGCCGGCAAGCGCATCTATCCGCCCGGGCCGGAGATCTTCGCCGCGTTCGCGCACACCCCGTTCGACGCCGTGCGCGTGGTGATCCTGGGCCAGGACCCGTACCACGGCCCCGGCCAGGCGCACGGCTTGTGCTTCTCGGTGCGCCCCGGCGTGCGGGTGCCGCCGTCGCTGGAAAACATCTTCAAGGAAATCCAGCGCGATCTCGGCATTGCGCGCCCTGACCACGGCTGCCTCACGCCGTGGGCCGACCGCGGCGTGTTGCTGCTCAACAGCGTGCTGACGGTGGAAGAGGGCCGCGCCGGCGCGCACGCCAATCGCGGCTGGGAAGGCTTCACCGATGCGGCAATCGACGCCTTGAACCGCGAGCGCGAAGGGATCGTGTTCCTGCTGTGGGGCAGCTACGCCCAGCGCAAGGGGCAGCTGATCGACGCCCGCAGGCATTGCGTGCTGAAGAGCGTGCATCCGTCGCCGCTGTCGGCGCATCGTGGCTTCCTCGGCTGCGGCCATTTCTCCGCAGCCAACCGCTATCTGGAAAGCCGCGGTCAAGCACCCATCGACTGGTCGCTGCCGCCGCGGGCTTCGTTTCCCGCCGGTTGAGATGCAGACGGTCGGTGCTGTCGACCGACCAGCACGGCTCGCACGTGGGCTTTCGCGCGACAGACGGCGTCACCCAATGGATAACCCCGGGCGACGTTGGCCGCGATGCCGGCCGCGAGCATGCAACCGGTGCCGTGCAGGCGGCGGGCAGCCACCCACGGCGCGGCGAAGCGCTGCGTGCCTTCGCCGGTAACCAGCAGATCGACCGCTTCCGGCAGCGCGGCATGGCCGCCCTTCATCAGCACCGCGTGCGGCCCGAGGGCGAGCAGGGCGCGGCCCTGTGCCGCCATGTCCGACTCGCTGCCGGCGCAGGGCGCGTCCAGCAGCGTGGCGGCTTCGGCCAGGTTCGGCGTGAGGCAGTCGACCTGCGGAAGCAGGCGCGCGCGCAGCAGCTCCAGCGCTTCGGCATCGAGCAGCCGGGTGCCCGAACTGGCGTGCAGCACCGGATCGAGCACCACGAACGACGAGCGCCGGCATTGCAGGTGCTCGGCCGCGACCGCGACGATCTCCGCGTTCGCCAGCATGCCGAGCTTGACGGCACGGATATCCATCGCCTCGAACACGGACTCCAGTTGCGCCCGCACCATCGCGGCGGACATCACCTGGATGGCGCGGATGCCGTTGGCGTTCTGCGCGGTGACTGCGGTCACCACGGTGGCGCCGTCGACGCCGAAGGCGGCGAAGGTCTTCAGGTCGGCCTGGATGCCGGCGCCGCCGCAGGAGTCGGAGCCGGCGATCGAGAGCACGCTGACCGGCGGCGGCATGCGTCTGCGCGTCATGATGGCAGGCCGGCAAGAGTCACCAGTGCCAGCTGCCGGTAGCCGCGGGATTGCAGCTGCCGCGCGGCACGCCATGCGCGCAGACCGCTCTGGCAGCACAGCACCACCCGGCGGTCGGTGGGCGGGTGTTCGGCAGTGAACGCGGCGAGGCGTTCCGGAGTGAAGCGCAAGGCGTTCGCCAACGGCGAGGTCGGCGCTTCGTCAAGACCGCGCAGATCGATCACGACGTCGCGGGGCGTGACCTCGTCGACGTCGATGAAGCGCAGCACCTCGCCTGCGGGTTCGCCGGCGTGGTGGAAGTCGAAGCCGCCGAACGCCAGTCGGCCGGCGTCGAAACTCGTCAGTCGACCCAGCGGCGACGGCTCGATGCCCAGCAGCCACTGCAGCACGAATTGCGCCTGCAGGCTGCCAAGCAGGCCGACGACGCTGCCGAGCACGCCGGCGCTGCTGCAACTGGGCGCGCGTGCGGGCATCTCGGAAAATACCGCGCGGTAGCTGGGCGCGCCGGCACAGAAGCCGCCGACGTAGCCGGCCAGGCCGACCGCCGACGCGCTGATCAGCGGCGTGTGCTGTTGCAGGCAGGCGTCGCTCAAGACGTAAGTGGCGGCGAGGCTGTCCGCGGCATCGACGACGATGTCGGCCGTGGCGACCAGCGCCGCTGCGTTGCCTGGTGTCAGCCGCTGCGGCCGTGCTTCCACGGCGATGGTCGGATTCAGGCGCAGCAGGGCCGCGTGCGCCGCTTCCACCTTGCGAGCGCCGATGTCGGCCATCGTGTAGAGCGGTTGCCGGTGCAGGTTGCTCTCTTCGACGCGGTCAGGGTCGACGACGATCAGCCGGCCGATGCCGGCGGCGGCCAGGTAGTGCAACACGGGACAGCCGAGACCGCCGGCGCCGATCACCAGCACCCGCGCGGCCGCGAGTCGGGCCTGGCCGGTCGGGCCGACGTCGGGCAGGGCGATCTGACGCGCGTAGCGATCGGTCATGCGCGCGCACCGGCGAAATCGACCCAGTCCGTGACGCGGAGGGTCGGGTCCGGATGCCGGGTCACGTCGCTGACCATGGCGACGCTGTCCGCGCCGGCATCGAAACAGCCGGCGGCGCGTTCCAGCGTGATGCCGCCGATCGCCACCAGTGGCCGCGCGCCGATCCGCCGCTTCCACTCGCCAATGCGCGGCAAACCCTGCGGCGCCCACGGCATCGCCTTGAGCGTGGTCGGATAGATCGGGCCCAGCGCGACGTAGTCCGGGGCGAGAGCCAGCGCCCGCTCCAGCTCGGCGTGATCGTGCGTGCTGATGCCGAGCTTCACGCCGCGCGCGCGGATCGCCGGCAGGTCCGCCGCGAGCAGATCCTGCTGGCCGAGGTGGATGAAGTCGGCGCCTTCGTCCAGCGCGATCTGCCAATGGTCGTTGACCACCAGTTGCACGTGTCGCGCGCGGCAGATCGCCAGCGCCGCGCGCACTTCACGACGGATCAGCTCCGGCGGCTGTTCCTTGATGCGCAACTGCAGCAGCCGGACGCCGAGCGGGGCGAGTCGACCCACCCAGTCGGCGCTGTCCACGATCGGGTAGAACGCGGGGAACGCGTTCATGCCAGCCACGCCGTGCCCGCGACCGGCGTCGAGGGCACGGCGAGATCGCGCGGCTCCATCGGTTGCGCCTCGAAGCCGGCGCGGCCCGCCTCGATCGCCCGTGCGAACGCGCCGGCCATCGCCACCGGATCGCCGGCCATGGCCACCGCGGTGTTCAGCAGCACGCCGTCGACGCCCAGCTCCATCGCCTGCACCGCGTGCGACGGGCGGCCGATGCCGGCGTCCACGATCAGCGGCACGTCGGGGAAGTGCGCGCGCAGCGCACGCAGGCCGAACCCATTGTTGAGGCCGCGGCCGCTGCCGATCGGCGCACCCCACGGCATCAGCACGCGGCAGCCGGCCTGCAGCAGGCGATCAGCCACCACCAGGTCTTCGGTGGTGTACGGAAACACCTCGAAGCCGTCGGCGGCCAGTTCGGCCGCGGCCTCGACCAGGCCGAACACGTCGGGCTGCAGCGTGTCGGCATCGCCGATCACTTCCAGCTTGATCCATGCGGTGTGGAAGATGTCGCGCGCCATCTTCGCGGTGGTCACCGCCTCCTTCGCCGAGTGGCAGCCGGCGGTGTTCGGCAGCACGCGCACGCCGAGGCCGCGGATCAGCGACCAGAAGTCCTGGCCGCTGCGCTGCGTGCCGGCTTCGCGACGCAGCGAGACGGTGACCACCTCGGTACCCGAGGCGCGCACCGCGTCGGCGAGGATCGCCGGCGAGGGGTAGCGTGCGCTGCCCAGCAACAGGCGCGATGCCAGTTCGACGTCGTAGAGCTTCATCGCTCAGCCGCCCTGCATCGGGGCGAGGATTTCCAGCGCATCGCCATCGGCAAGAAGCAACTCTTCGCGTGCGTCTGCCGGCACGAACACGCCGTTCACGGCGGTGGCGACGGCGGCCTGCCGATAGCCGAGCACTTCGAGCGCCTGTGCCAGGCGGGCCACCTGCAGGTCGTGGCTGACGCCATTCACGCGGATATGCATGCGGGAGTTTCCGTGGTGTGGGGGAAAATCAGCCGTGCGGCCTGTTGCGCCATGGCGGGCGCCAGCAGGAAGCCATGGCGGTAGAGTCCGTTGAGGTACACGGTGCGGCCGCGCCTGAGCACGCGCGGCAGGTTGTCGGGGAAGGCCGGGCGCACGCCCACGCCCAGTTCCAGGATCTCGGCCTCGGCGAACGCCGGGTGCAGCGCATAGGCGGTGTTGAGCACGTCCATCGCCGAACGCACCGTCATCGGATCATGGCTGCTGCTTTCCAGCAGCGTGCCGCCAAGCATGAATACGCCGTCGCCGCGCGGCACCACATACAACCCGAAACGCGGATGCAACAGGCGCACCGGGCGCGACAACTGGATGTCAGGCGAGCGCACGACGATCATTTCGCCGCGCACGCCGCGCAGATCTTCCAGCGTGTCGCGCGCCGCAAGGCCGCGGCAATCGACTATCCGGTCCGCATCGATGCGCGCGGCATCGGCGTCCACGCCGTAGCGGATCGTCACGCCCGCGGCGGTCAGTTGCGCGGCCAGTGCGGGCAGCGCACGACGCGGATCGAGGTGGGCTTCGTCGGGGAAGAACAGACCCTGGCGGAAACGCCCGGCCAGCTCCGGTTCCAGCGCGCCGATGCGTTCGGCACCGATCGGTTCGAAGCGTTCGGTACGCCGGCCGAACAAGGCCAGCTCGCCGGCGTCGCGGGTGGCCGCGACGACCAACGTGCCGCGCTGCACGGTCCCGTCGAAATGGCGCTGCCACCACGCGACGGCGGGCGCGCCCAGCGTCGCCACCTGCGGTTCGGCGGTGGCCTGCTCGCACCACGGCGCCAGCATGCCGCCGGCGACCCACGCGCAAGCCTCGGCGTGGTCTGGCGCGCGCTCGATGATCTCCACCCGGGCGCCGCGCCCGGCCAGCTCGATCGCCGTGACCAGGCCGGCGACGCCCGCACCGAGAATGCCGATGCGCATGGCCCCTACTCCCCGGTCGGCACGTAGAGCGTGGCGCCGCGCTCGACGAACTCGCGCGACTTGCCGTCCATGCCGGCGCGCAGCGCGGTCTCCTCCATCTCGCGCACCTCGCGGCGCAGGTCCTGGGTGATCTGCATCGAGCAGAATTTCGGCCCGCACATCGAGCAGAAATGCGCGGTCTTGTGCGCCTCCTTCGGCAGGGTGGCGTCGTGGTAGGCGCGCGCCGTGTCGGGATCGAGCGACAGGTTGAACTGGTCCTCCCAGCGGAATTCGAAGCGCGCGCGCGACAGCGCGTCGTCGCGGCGCTGCGCGGCCGGGTGGCCCTTGGCGAGGTCGGCGGCGTGCGCCGCGATCTTGTAGGTGATGACGCCGGTCTTGACGTCGTCGCGATTCGGCAGGCCGAGATGTTCCTTCGGCGTGACGTAGCAGAGCATGGCGGTGCCGAACCAGCCGATCATCGCCGCGCCGATGCCCGAGGTGATGTGGTCGTAGCCCGGTGCGATGTCGGTGGTCAGCGGGCCCAGCGTGTAGAACGGCGCCTCGGCGCAGTGCTCCAACTGCTTGTCCATGTTGAGCTTGATCTTGTGCATCGGCACATGGCCGGGCCCTTCGATCATCACCTGGCAGCCGTGCGCCCACGCGATCTTCGTCAGCTTGCCCAGGGTTTCGAGTTCGGCGAACTGGGCCGCGTCGTTGGCGTCGGCGATCGAGCCGGGGCGCAGGCCGTCGCCCAGCGAGAAGGCGACGTCGTAGCGGCGCATGATCTGGCAGATCTCGGCGAAGTGCTCGTACAGGAAACTCTCGCGGTGGTGGCTGAGGCACCAGCGCGCCATGATCGAGCCGCCGCGCGAGACGATGCCGGTGACCCGCCGTGCGGTCAGCGGCACGTGGTGCAGGCGCACGCCGGCGTGGATGGTGAAATAGTCCACGCCCTGCTCGGCCTGCTCGATCAGGGTGTCGCGGAAGACTTCCCAGCTCAGCCGCGCCGGATCGCCGCCGACTTTTTCCAGCGCCTGGTAGATCGGCACGGTGCCGATCGGCACCGGCGAGTTGCGGATGATCCAAGAGCGGATGTTGTGGATGTTGCGGCCGGTGGACAGATCCATGAGGGTGTCCGCGCCCCAGCGGATCGCCCACACCAGTTTCTCGACCTCCTCGGCCACGCCGGAAGACACCGCCGAATTGCCGATGTTCGCGTTGACCTTCACCAGGAAGTTGCGCCCGATCACCATCGGCTCCAGCTCGCCGTGGTTGATGTTGGCCGGGATGATGGCGCGCCCCGACGCGATTTCGCTGCGCACGAATTCGGGCGTGACAAAGGCGGGCAGGGCTGCGCCGAACGCCTCGCCATCGGCCAGCCGGGCGGCGGCATCTTCATGCATCTGCGCGCGCCCCAGGTTCTCGCGCTGGGCGGCGTAGATCATTTCCTCGGTGATGATGCCGGCGCGGGCGAATTCCAGCTGGGTCACCGGCTGGCCGGCTTCGCCCATGCGCAGCGTACGTTGCGCGGGACACGGCGCCACCAGCCGTTCCGCGCCGACCCCGCCGTTGTCCTCCGGGCGGGCGGCGCGTCCTTCGATGGCCGGAAAGCCGCGCGCCTCGATCCACGCGTCGCGCACCGGCGGCAGGCCCGCGGCGAGATCGATCCGTGCGTCGTCGTCGGTGTAGGGTCCGGACGGATCGTAGACGTGCAGCGCCGGCGTCAGCGGGTCCTTCAGCGCGATCTCGCGCATCGGCACGCGCAGCGACGGATGCCCGGGCGGGCTGACGTAGACCTTGCGCGAGCCGCGGATCGGGCCGGTGGTAACCGTCGAGGGTGCGGTGGCAGCGGCGGGATGGTTCATGGATCTCCTCCTTGGATGGAGATCCGGGGCGTGACGCTGCAACGGCGCACGGACGCGCCGATTGGGGCCGCCCGTGGTGATTCCCGTTCCTACGCCGGCATGACCCGGATCAGGTTCAAGGGTCAGCTCGCGCTATCTCAGCCCCTTGCGGGGCACCCCTCGGAATGCGGCGGAGGATGGCGGCGCGGGTTGGTGGCTGTCAAGCCGGCACGGCCGGATCGCGGACACGGCGCGGAGGGTTTGTGCGGCGGCTGACACGGTGCCATGACACGTTTTGAACGGCGTGCCGGGCAAGCTGGTCTTTACTCCCGGGACGGCTGGACAGTCGTCGCAAATATATGTACCATGCAGTTCATTAAAAGCCCGGAACCAAAGGCCGGGCTTAGCACTCCAATCACCCGAGTGCTAAACTTCGACGTCTTGCAGGAGGTTCCACCCATGTCCCAAGCCCTGGTGACCGCCAACTTCCCCTTGCCCAGCGTGGTTGGCAGCCTGGATGCCTACATTTCCGCAGTGCATCGCATCCCGGTGCTCAGCGTGGAAGAGGAACAGGCGCTGTCGCGTGATTATCTGCAGCAGGACAACCTGGACGCGGCCAAGAAGCTGGTGATGTCGCACCTGCGTTTCGTGGTGCACGTGGCGCGCGGCTACTCCGGCTACGGCCTGCAGCTTGCCGACCTGATCCAGGAAGGCAACATCGGCCTGATGAAGGCGGTCAAGCGTTTCGACCCGGACATGGGCGTGCGCCTGGTCAGCTTCGCGGTGCACTGGATTCGCGCCGAGATGCACGAGTTCATCCTGAAGAACTGGCGCATCGTGAAGGTCGCCACCACCAAGGCGCAGCGCAAGCTGTTCTTCAACCTGCGCAAGAGCAAGAAGCGCCTGGGCTGGATGAACGCCGCCGAGGTGAGCACGGTGGCGAAGGATCTCGGCGTGCCCGAGGCGACCGTGCGCGAGATGGAGTCGCGGCTGTCCGGTCGGGACGTGGGTTTCGAGGCGCCGGTGGATGCCGACGACGACGCCAAGCCGGCACCCGCCGCGTTCCTGATCGACCACGGCGCCGACCCATACGAGAACGTGGCCGACGAAGACCAGGCCGACAGCCAGTTGCAGACGCTGACCGATGCGCTGGGCCACTTGGACGCCCGCTCGCGCGACATCATCCAGCGTCGCTGGCTGGACGACGAGAACAAGGCCACGCTGCAGGATCTGGCCGACGAGTACGGCGTCTCGGCCGAGCGCATCCGCCAGGTCGAAGCCAACGCGATGAAGAAGATGCGCGCGTTGTTCGCGATGTAATGTCCCTCACAAGAGCCCGCACATCCATGTGCGGACTTCCGGAACGAGCGGCGATGTTGGCCTTGCTGCGCGGAGTTCCTGCAACGGCATCGACGGCCCGGGAAACCGGGCCGTTTTGCATGGGCTCATTCGTCGTGCGGCGGCGCCGTGCCGCTGACGATGCGGGCCTGGCGCTGGTGCGTCCAGTAGGCCCAGGCCCAGTCCAGCATCACCGCCAGGCGGTTGCGGAAGCCGATCAGAAAATAGATGTGCACCAGCAGCCAGACGATCCACGCCGGCAGCCCGGACATCTGCAGCTTGCCGAACTGCGCCACCGCCGCCATGCGGCCGATGGTGGCCAGCGAGCCGGCGTCGCGGTAGCGGAATGGCGGCCGCGGGCGGTCATCGCCGCGCAGTCGCCGCGCGATCGTGGCGGCCACGTACTTGCCCATCTGCTTGGCCGCCGGCGCCACGCCGGGGACCGGCGAGCCATCCGGCCGGAGCACGCTGGCGAGATCGCCGACGACGAACACCCCGGCGTGGCCGGGCACGCCGAGATCCTCGTCGACGCGCACGCGGCCAGCCTTGTCCAGCGGCACCCCGAGCATGGCGCCCACCGTCGAGGCAGCCACGCCCGCGGCCCACAGCACGGTGCGCGCGGGCAGGCGGCGCTCGCCGAGCTTCACGCCTGCGGCGTCGATCATCGTCACCGGCACACCGGTATGCACTTCCACGCCCAGGCGTTCGAGTTGGCGGCGTGCCTTGTCCGACAGCACCGGGTCGTAGCCGGCCAGCAGCCGCGGCCCTGCTTCCACCAGCCGCACGCTGGCATTGCGCGAATCGAAGTGGCGGAACTCCCCGCGCAGCGTATGCCGCGCCAGCTCGCCCAGCGTGCCGGCCAGTTCCACGCCGGTGGAACCGCCGCCGACCACGACGAAATTCAGCCACGCCTGGCGCCGCTCCGGATCGTCTTCGCGCTCGGCCTGTTCGAATGCGAGCAACACCCGGCGGCGAATCGACTGCGCGTCGTCGAGCGTCTTCAGCGCCGGCGCGAACGGCGCCCATTCGTCGTGGCCGAAGTAGGCATGGGTGGCGCCGGTGGCGATCACCAGCCAGTCGTAGTCGAGCCAGCGCGAGCCGCAGCCCACCCGACGGGCGGCCAGGTCGACCGCGGTCACCTCTTCCATCAGCACGGTGAGGTTGCGTTGCCGCCGCAGGATGTGCCGCAGCGGTGCGGCGATCGAGGTGGCGGAAAGGCTGGCGGTGGCCACCTGGTAAAGCAGGGGCTGGAACAGATGGTGGTTGCGGCGATCGATGAGCGTGATCTGCGCGTCTGCGCCTGCCAGCCGTCGCGCCGCGCTCAACCCGCCGAAGCCTCCGCCGAGAATCAGGATGCGGGGCTTGCCCGCATCGGCAACACGTGGATCGCTCATCGCTGCAGCATGCGCGCCGTGCCGTGCACGCCGCGTCGACCGCGCAGGCGCCGGCTCACGGCTGCCGCGTCGCCGGCATGCGCAGCGCCATGCCCTTGAGCACGTTCAGCGCCTGCGCCAGCGCGTAATCGCTGGTGGCCAGCCTGGCGTCGGCGGCGCTGCCGTCGTCGTCGATGTCGGTTGCAGTGGCTGCCTTCTCGTTGGCGAGGTGGTTGGGCAGATCCGCCTCGGAGCTGATCAGCACCGGCGGGTGGTCGGCCTGGCTCACCGCGAGGTCGGCCAGCGCGATGTCCGGCTTGATTCCCTCGGCCTGGATGGAGGTGCCGTTGGGCGTGTAGTAGCGCGCCGTGGTGATCTTCACCGCATGGTCGGCATCCAGCGGCAGCACGGTCTGCACCACGCCCTTGCCGAAGCTGCGCTGGCCCATGGTCAGCGCGCGGTGATTGTCTTTCAGCGCGCCGGAGACGATCTCGGCGGCCGAGGCGGTGCCGTGGTTGGTCAGCACGATCATCGGCGCGCCGTCCAGCAGGTCGCCGGGGTGGGCGCTGAAGCTCATGTTGGCGTCGGGCAGCCGCCCGCGCGTGGTCACGATGACGCCGCTGTCGAGGAAGTCGTCGCCGACGGCCACGGCCGCGGTGAGCAGGCCGCCGGGGTTGTTGCGCAGGTCCAGCACGGCGCCCTTCTGCGGGCCGTCCCTGGTGACCAGCTCGCCCAGTTTCTTCTGCAGGTCGGCGGCGGTGTCATCCTGGAACTGGCTGATGCGGATGTAGGCGTAGCCGGGTTCCAGTTCGCGCACCTTGACGCTGCTGACCGAGATCAGTTCGCGCACCAGCGGCATGTCGACCAGCTTGTCGCTGCCCTCGTGCATGATGGTGAGGGTGATCTTGCTGCCCGGCTTGCCGCGCAGCCGCTGGAACATCTCGTTGACGTTCTGCGGGTCCACCAGCTTGCCGTCGATCTTGACGATGTTGTCGCCCGGCTTGATGCCGGCGCGCGCGGCGGGCGTGTCGTCGATCGGCGAGACGATCCTGAGCCCGCCATCCACCTGCAACACCTCGATGCCCAGACCGCTGTACTGGCCGGAGGTGTCCTCGCTGAGCTGCTGCAGGCCCTCCTTGTCGAGGTACTCGCTGTGCGGGTCGAGCCCGGCCAGCATGCCGGTGATGGCCGCCTTCATCAGGGTCTTGTTGTCGACCTTCTCGACGTAGGCCTGGCGCACCATCTGGTAGACGCGGCTGAAATTGCGGATGTCCTGCAGGTCCACCGGATCGGCCGCGGCGGTGCTGCCGGCGCGCGCCGGTTCGCCCGCGCTGGCCGCGCTGGCGGGGGTGGTCTGCGCCTGACCGGCGCCGACGGCCAGCAGCGACAGGAAGGCCATGCAGGCGGCCGCTCTACGGTGGGAACAAGGCATGCAGTTGACTCCGCTCGACGGAAAGACGGCGCGCCGCAGCGCCGCCGAAGTATGGCAGGAGGTGGGACCGCCGGATCGCGCAACAATTCACCACGCCGTGCGGCGGTGCCTCAGCCGTGCTTGCGCAGCCAGCTGGCCGGGTCCACCGGCTGGCCGTTCTTGCGCAGCTCGAAGTACACGCCGGTGTTGACGCCGGTGACCGCGCTGGCGGTGCCGATCGCCTCGCCGGCCTCGACCTCGTCGCCAACGCCGTGCAGCAGGCTTTCGTTGTTGCCGTACATGCTCATCCAGCCGTTGCCGTGGTTGAGGATGAGCAGCATGCCGTAGCCGCGCAGGAAGCCGGCGTAGATCACCCGCCCGCGCGCCACCGCGTGCACCTCGCTGCCGGCGGCGGCCTTGATCAGCACGCCGTTGCCGAACGGGTTGACCGCGCCGCTGGCCGGCCACGGCAGCTTGCCGCGGATGTCGGCCGCGCGCGACGGCGGCGGCTGGCCGCGTTGCGGCGCGGCGGCCTCGTCGATGGCCTTCTGCAATTTGTCGAGCAGCTGGTTGAGCGATTGCGCGTTCTGTTTCATCGCGGCCAGGCGCTGCGCCTGGTCCTTGTACTTCGCGTCGGTTTCCGCGGCCAGCTTCTGCCGCGCCGCGCGTTGCCGCGCCAGCTGCTGCGCCTGCTGTTCTCGCTGGGCCTTCGTCGCCTGCAGCGTCTGCTGCTGGGCCGCGATCGAGCTTTCCAGTTCCTGCAGGCGGGCCAGGTCGCCCATCAGTTTCTCCACGCGCTGCACGCGATCGCGCTGGAAATACTGCGAGTAGACCAGCGCGCGGGCGATCCGCGCCACGTCCTCGTCGCCGAGCAGCAGGCGCAGGTCCGAGCCGTGGCCCAGGGTGTAGGTGGCGCGCAGCAGGTCGGCGATCGCGGCGCGCTGGTGCTGCAGTTCGCCTTGCAGCGTGTCGCGCTGCTGTTGCAGCTCGTCGAGCTGCTTT
Organism: Rhodanobacter sp. UC4437_H4; assembly: GCF_052978425.1. Lineage (NCBI taxonomy): Bacteria > Pseudomonadati > Pseudomonadota > Gammaproteobacteria > Lysobacterales > Rhodanobacteraceae > Rhodanobacter > Rhodanobacter sp. UC4437_H4. The sequence continues at coordinate 2,089,309 of NZ_CM129673.1, read as the reverse complement.
TGTCCCGCCGCCAGCGCGGCATCGGTCTCGCGCACGGCCCTGGCCGCGGCGGCCAGCGCATTGGCCTGCTTCGCCAATTCCGCGTTCATGCTGTCGCGCCTGGCCGCGGTGTCGGCCTGCTCGGCGGCCAGCGCCTCCATCTTGCGGCGCAGGTCGGCCAGCTTCTGCCTGGCGGCGGCCTGTTCGGCGCGGCTCCCGTGCTGGCCGGCCGGCGCGGCGGGTGCGGCGTACGTCACGCCGAGGCAGGCAACGATGAGCAGCGCGCCGAGCACGCGGCGGATCGAACGGGATGGATTGCGCATCGGTCGATTATCACCGAGCCCGCGGCGCGGGGCGAGCGTGCCGGCGACGGTGCTATGTTGGCGCGATATCCGCGGCGCCACGGTGCGGCGCCGACGAAACGTCGAGAGAGGGTGTGGGTGCATGTGCGTGATCGCGTTTGCCTGGCAAGTCCATCCACGCTGGCGCCTGTTGCTGGCCGGCAACCGCGACGAGTTCCATGCGCGGCCCAGCGCCGCGCTGGCGCGTTGGGACGATGCGCCTATTCTCGCCGGGCGCGATCTGCAGGCCGGCGGCAGCTGGCTCGGCGTATCCGATGCGGGGCGTTGCGCGGTGGTGACCAACGTGCGTGATCCGCGCGACCCGCAGCTCGGCGCCTCGCGCGGCCTGCTGATCCGCGACTACCTGACGGGCGCCGAGGATGCCACCGCGCATGCGGAGCACCTGCTGCGCGTGGCTGCGGACTATCGCCCGTTCAACCTGCTCACCTTCGATGCGCAGGCGGCGTTCTATCTCGGCAACCGGCCGCAGCCGGAGGCGCAGGCGGTCACGCCCGGCGTGCACGGCCTGTCCAACGCCGACTTCAATACGCCGTGGCCGAAGACGCGCGCGCTGATGCAACGCCTGCAGCGCTGGATCGACGATGGCGACGACACCGACTTCGCCGCGCTGTTCGCCGCGCTGGCCGACGAGCAACTCGCGCCGGACGAGCATTTGCCGGACACCGGCGTCGGCCTCGAGCAGGAGCGCCGGCTCTCCAGTGCCTTCATCCGCGGCGCCGATTACGGCACCCGTGCCAGTACCGTGGTGGCGATCGACCATGACGGCGCCGGCGTGATCGCGGAGCGTCGCTTCGGTCCGCACGCGCGCTACCTCGGCGAAACCTTGCTGCGTTTCGGTGGCCGATTGCCGGCCTGAGCGGACAGCGTTCACCTACGCAGCCCGGCGGCGCAGCCGGCTGGGTGGGCCGCCGGGCGGCGGGCAGGCTGGTTCCCTGGTCCGGGTCGAGGGGATGGGCATGCGCAAGGGATGGCTTCTGCTGGCGGCGATCGTGTCGCTCGCCCACGGCGTGCACGCGGGTTGCCCGGACTGGCCGCCCGCGCGGGCGCAACACGAGTTGCTGGCGCTGCACGATCGCCTCGACGGCTGGAACCACGCCTATCGCGTCGAGGGCGCCGCGCCGGTGGACGATGCGGTGTACGACCAGGCCTTGCAGCGGTTCGAGCAATGGCGCCGCTGCTTCCCCGGGCAGGCGCCGGCGGCGCTGAACCACCTGGGTGATGCCGGTGGCCGGGTCACTTCGCCGGTGGCGCAGACCGGCCTGGCCAAGCTGCCCGATGCCGCCGCCCTGGCGCAGTGGATGCGCGCGCGCGGCGACCAGGATCTGTGGGTGCAACCGAAGGCGGACGGCGTCGCGGTCACGCTGCTCTACGTCGATGGACGCCTGCGCCAGGCCAGCAGTCGCGGCGACGGTTTGCACGGCTCGGACTGGACCGGACAGGCGCGGCGGATCGCCGCGATCCCCAGGTACCTGCCGCATGCGCCGGCGCGTGTGGTGCTGCAGGGCGAGCTGGTCTGGCGCCTGCCCGGCCACGTGCAGGCCACGGACGGCGGCCTCAACGCGCGTTCGGCGGTGGCCGCGGCGATGGCGCGCGATGAGCTCGGCGATGCGGCCGCGCACATCGGCCTGTTCGTGTGGGATTGGCCCAGCGGCCCGCCCGACATGCCGGCGCGGCTGGCAGGATTGCAGGCGATGGGGCTGGCCGACAGCGTGCGCTACACGCAACCGGTCGCCTCGCTGGCCGAGGTGGAGCGCTGGCGTGAGCAGTGGTATCACCACGCGATGCCGTTCGCGGCCGATGGCACCGTCGTGCGCCAGGGCCGGCGGCCAGCCGCCGCGAGCTGGCGTGCCGCGCCGCCGGAGTGGGCGGTGGCATGGAAGTATCCGGCCGCCTCCACGTTGGCCGAGGTGCGCGCGGTGGAATTCACCGTCGGTCGCAGCGGCCGCATCACGCCGGTGCTGCAGCTTGAACCGGTGCAACTGGACGACCATCGGGTGCAGCGCGTCAGCGTGGGCTCGCTCAAGCGCTGGCGCGAGCTCGACATCCGTCCCGGCGACCAGGTCGAGGTGGTGCTCGCGGGCTTGACCATTCCGCGCCTGCAGTCGGTCGCCTGGCGCGCGCTGCAGCGCGCGCCGGTGACGCCGCCGGACCCGCGCATGCACGGGCCGCTGACCTGCTGGCAGGCCACGCCGGGTTGCGAGCAGCAGTTTCTCGCCCGGCTGGCATGGCTCGGCGGCCACCACGGACTGCAGCTGGAAGGGTTGGGCGAGGGCACCTGGCGGGCGCTGGTCGACGCGGGCCTGGTACGTCATCTGCTGGACTGGATGAGTCTCACGCCGTCGCAGCTGGCCGCCGTGCCCGGCCTCGGCGCGAACCGCGCGGCCGCGTTGGCGCGGGTCTTCGCCAGTGCGCGCGAGCGTCCGTTCGCGCGCTGGCTGCAGGCGCTGGGCGTGCCGGCCGCACAGGCGCGCGGAGCGGCCGACTGGCCGACGCTGGAGGCGCGCGGAGCAGACGATTGGCAGGCGCAGGAGGGCGTCGGTGCCGGCCGCGCGAACCAGCTGGTGGCGTTCTTCGATTGCGCCGAAGTTCGCGAGCAGGCCGTGCGCCTGCATGCAACCGGCGTGCCCGGCTTCTGAAGCTCAGCTCTTCAGTTCGCCGTCGTGGTAATACCAGCGGCCGTCTTCGCGCACGAAATGGCTGGTCTCGTGTTGCCGCTGCGCGCGACCGCCGCCGAGGCGATAGCGGGCGACGAATTCCACCGTGGCGTGGTCGGCATCGATCATCTGCTGGCGCCGCACCTCCAGCCCCAGCCAGGTCGGCGCAGGTTGCTGCGCGGCCAGCCGCAGCGAGGCGGGCCGGGTGTCGGCGTGCCAGCTGGCCAGCAGGTAATCCTCGCGCTTGAGCACGTAGGCGCTGTAGCGCGAGCGCATCAGCTGCTCGGCGCTGGCAGCGGGGGCGCCATCGTGCAGCGGGCCGCAACAGGCGGTGTAGCCGGCGGAGTTGCCGCAGGGGCAGGGGGTCAGCGTGTCGATCGACTTCATGCGGCCTTTGTACCTGCTTCGGCCCCGACTTGCAGGTTCAGCCGTGCATGCGCTGCCATACGCGGCAGCGGTTGTGCGCCGGCATCGCGACGTCGAGCAGCAGGTGGAAGCCCGCGGCCTCGGCCAGCGCGTCCACCGCCTCGGCGTTGCGGATCGCCATGTGCGCGCCGCGCGTGCGCAGCCAGGCGTCGAACGCGGCGTTGCTGGCGCTGGTGTAGCGGCCATGCTGGTTGAACGGCCCGTAGATCGCCAGCACCGCATCGGCGGTGGTGACCGCGGGCAGCCGGGCGAACAGCCGCTGCACTTCCGCCCAGCTCATGATGTGCAGCGTGTTGGCACTGAACACCGCATCGAAGGGGCCGGCCGGCCAGTCGCCATTGACGTCCAGCTCCAGTGGCGGCGGCGTATTCGGCAATGCCGCCTCATCCAGCCAGGCGCAGATGCCCGGGAGATTCTCGGCGCGGTCGGAGCATTGCCAGTTCAGCCAGGGCATCGCCGCGGCGAAGTGCACCGCGTGCTGGCCGGTGCCGCTGCCGATCTCCAGCAGGTGCCGGCATCCGGCGACGTGCCGGCGCAGCACGCCGAGGATGGATTCGCGGTTGCGTTCGCACGCAGGCGAGTGGGGTTTGTCCACGCCCGCGCCACGCTCAGGCGGGGCGACCGCGCAGCACGCGCGCCGGCAGCATCAGCAACGCGCCGAGGAAGGCGAACACCGCGCTCACGGTGATGCCGACCAGCCGCAGCGGCAGCAACACCAGCCACACGATCGGGTACAGCACCAGGGCGAGCAGGGCGATCGGCCAGCAGAACACCAGCAGCAACAGCCAGAGCAGGAAACCGACCATGCGTTGATCCTCCGCAGGGGTGGGGACGCCGGCACTGTAGCGCAGCGCGCGGCGCGCGCGCAGATGACTCCCGACACCCCCCGCCGCGATTCAGGCCATCGGGCTCACGCCGATCAGCCACAGGTGCAGCCACAGCACGAAGGCGAGCCAGAGCGCGCCGCCGATCACCACGGTGAGCACGTCGCCCTGCACCGTGCCGGCAGCGTAGACGGTGGCTTCGCGGCGATCGCGCCGGCGCGAGACGGCGAACAGCACGACCGCCCACAGCAGGAACGCGCCGAACAGCACCATGTCGTGCAGCATGCCGGTGGCCAGCAGGTGGCCGAATGCCCACACCTTCACCGCCAGCACCTGCGGGTGATGCAGCTTCGCCTTGAAATGGTTGCGCGGCACCCGCGCCGCGATGAACAACACGAAGGCCACCAGGGTGAACAGCGCATTGAGATGGCGCAGCCACAGCGGCGGCACATACAGCAACACCGGTTGCTGGCGCGCCAGTCCGAAGCCCCAGCAGAGCAGTACGAAACCGGCGATCGCCACCGCGGCATACAGCACCTTCCAGCGCATCAGGCCCATCCGCGCGATCTGCCGCCCCCGCCAGTCGTCGGCGAAGATGCGCAGCGAGTGGATGCCGAGGAACAGCACGAGGCCGAGAATCAACACGAGCATGGCGGGATGACTCCGATGGCGGCGACGAAGGTCGAGGATAGGCCAGCGCGGCGCCGCGGCCCAGTGACATCCGTCAGGCGACGGGTTCGACGTGCACGACCAGCGCCACCGCATTTGGGTGCAAGGTCATCGATGCCGCGCCCGACGAAGGTCGCCAGGCATCGCCTGCTTGCAGCGTACCGTCGACGCAGTCGATGGCGCCGCGGGCGCAGTACACCAGCACGGTGGCGGCGCCCGTCGCGTGCGCTCCGGTATCCCGCCACACTTCGATGCCGCCGCGCGCGCGGCCGCGGCGCAGCATCAGGTTGAAGTCGCGGGTGGGGCCGCCGGCCAGTGCCACCTCGACCTTCGCCTCGCCGGGAAACGCGAACGGCACAAACGGAGCGGTCAGCGCGTGGCTGCGGCCGTCATCCAGCGTCATGGTGAAGCCGGCCCCGTCGAGAAGCGCGATCTGCCGGTCGATGCCGGGAAACGCGGAGAACGGCGCGGCGCTGTCGACCTCGGCGAGGCTGACGCGCCACAGGAAATCGTCCATGCCGGCGGCGGATGGCTGGACGGCTATTTCGCGGGTGCGGCCCAGGCCGTTCTTCCACGGCCGCAGCGGGCAGTCGGACAGGCGGACGATCATGCGGTTCTCTCGATGACGCGCTCGAACGGCGGCAATGCGCGCAGCATGCCGCTGCCGTAGCGCTTGGTGACCACGCGGCGGTCCAGCAACACGATGCGGCCGTGGTCGGTTTCGCTGCGGATCAGGCGGCCGCAGTACTGGGTGAGCAGGCGGGTAGCCTCGGGCACGCTGACCTCGATGAACGGGTTGCGGCCGCGCGATTCCAGCCACTCGGCGTAGGTCGCGCCGACCGGGTCGGTGGGCACGGCGAACGGCAACTGGGTGATCACCACCGTCTCGCACAGCTTGCCGGGCAGATCGAGGCCTTCGCCGAACGAGGCGAGGCCGAACAGCGTGCTGCCCTTGCCGGCCTCGATGTCGGCGCAGTGCTCGGCGACCAGTTGCGACTTGCCCAGCGACCCTTGCGCGCGGACCTTGCGCACGTGCGCGATCGGCAATTTCTGCAGCACGCGGTCGAGTTTCGCGCGCGAGGTGAACAGCACCAGGTTGCCGGCGTCCCAGTCGAGGTGGTCCGCCAGCCAGGCGCTGATTTCCTCGGCGTGTGCCTCGCGCGCGTCGGGAAGCGTGTGCATCGCGGGCACTTCCAGGCGTGCCTGCGCGGCGAGGTCGAACGGCGAGGGCAGGCTCAGCGTCACCGCATCGTCGGGCAGGCCCACGGCATCGGCGAAGCCGCGGAAGTTGCCGCCGGCACTGAGCGTGGCCGAGGTCATCACCACGCCGCTGGCGTTGTTCCACAGCACGTTGCGCAGCAGGCCCGCGGCGGAGACGGCCGAGGCATGGCAGACCAGTTGCTGGTCCGCGCCCAGGGTGACCCAGCGCGCCAGCGGCGGGGCGTTGTCCGGATCGTCGCTGGACCACGCGCGCCAGCAGGCGGCCTGCCGGCCGATGCGCTCCAGCGCGATGCCGAGCTCGCGCGACAAGGCCTCCTGGGTCGGTCCGCCGTCGGTCATCTCCACCACGGCGCGCCGCACCGCGGTGAGCCAGCGCTGCACCTCGCCGGTGAGCAGGTCGAGCGCGCGCGCATGCTCCACCCACGGCTCCGGCAGCTGGCCCAGCGAGCCGCGGTACATCGGTTCGGTCTCGGCCGGGTCGGGCAGCCAGGCGAGGCGGATTTCCTTCTCCAGCTCCTCCAGCGTGTTGCTCAGCTCCTGCAGCTTCTCGTCGCCCTGGCCCAGCGCGAGCTTGCCCAGGCGTTCCTTGTCGGTCAGCGAATAGGCCGCATGCACCTGCCGGCCGAGCCGGCTCAACTGGCGCACGGTGGCGGTCATGAAGACTTCGGCCGCGCCGCGTTCGATCGCCTTGCCGGGCACGTGGTGGCCTTCGTCGAAGATGTACAGCGTCTCGTCCGGGCGCGGCAGGATCACGCCGCCCCAGCTGTCGTCCTCGCCCGGCATGGTGAGATCGGCCAGCACCAGATCCTGGTTGGCCACGATGATGTCGGCGTCGTCGACCGCGCGGCGCGCGGCGAAGAACGGGCAGTTCATGAACTGCCCGCACTTGCGCCCGGTGCAGCCGCCGGCGCTGGTGGTGATCATCGGCCGCAGCAGGTCGCTGACCGGCTCCGGCGCGCTGTCCATGTCGCCGTTCCATTCGCCGCGGTCGAACGCGTCGCGCAGCTTGGCCAGCGACTGCTTGTCGCGCGGTTGCGGCGGCTTGTTCCACAGCAGCAGGTCGGCCTCGAAACCGGCCAGGCCAAGCTGCGCGTCGTGGATGCTGTTGGCCGCCATCAGCAGGTTGCGCGGGCACAGGTAGCGGCCGCGGCCCTTGGCCAGCGCCACCTTCGCTTCGATGTCGTTGAGTTTCAGGTACAGCGGAATGTCGCGCTGCACGAGCTGTTCCTGCAGCGCCACGGTGGCGGTGGCGATCAGCAGCTTCTTCTTCTGGAAGCGCGCCACTTCATGGCCGGCGACCAGGTAGGCCATCGACTTGCCGGTGCCGGTGGGCGCCTCGATCACCGCCACGCCGCCGGCGCTGGCCAGCGCCTTGGCGACCTCGGCGATCATGCGCCCCTGCGAGGCGCGCGCGCGAAAGCCCGGCAGGCCCTCCTTGATGCGGGCGTAGGCGGCACGAATGGCGTCCTTGGTGGAGTCGGCGAGCATGCGGGGTGACAGGTCCGTGACACGGTGCGGGGCCGGGGCGCGCCGCGCGTGTGCGCTGCCCTGCCGGCGGGCTGCCCAGTCTATCGGACATGTCAACGCGGCCGCGGCTTGCCGATGCCCCGCGGAATGTCGCACAGTGGCAGGCGCGTATGCTGGGTCGGGCCGCGGCTCGAACCTGATCCGGCGACATCCCGGCGACATCCCGGCGACAGAAAAGGGGGCACGATGGAGTCGATGTCCATCGACGACTCGCTGCAATTGAATTGGCTGACCCATCTGGTCGGCGCCCGCTCGCCAGCGGAAGTGGCTGCGGCAATCGCCGCGCTGGCGCGAGACCGGCCCGGCTGCGAAGCCGCCAGCGTGTTGTGGCGGCTGCACGATCGGGCCGGCGTCTGCAGCATGCCGCCCATGCCGGTCGACGATGCCGATTGGCCGTGGATCGAACTGGCTGCCGGCACCGCCGGGGCACAGTGGCATGCGGACGGTCAACGCGTGGCACTGCGCCTGTGCGAGCTGCCGCAGCCGGCCGTGCTGGTGCTGCGCCTGCAGCCTGCATCGGCGGGTCCCCGCTTTCTCGACGAGATGGCTGCGCTGCTGCGGCCGGCCCGCCTGCATCTGCAACGTGCGCTGGAATGGCTCGAACTGCAGCACTCGCACGAGCAACTGGAGCGCTCGGAGAACCTGCAGCGCGCCTTGTTCGCGATCTCCGACCTCGCCGGTTCCGAGCGCGACATGCCCACCGTGCTGCGCGGCATCCATGCCATCGTCAGCGGGCTGATGTACGCGGACAACTTCTTCATCGTGCTGCACGACGCCGCGCGCGACACGGTCCGTTTCCTGTACTACGTCGACGTGGAAGATCCCGTGGCGCCAGGCGGCGGCCTCGACATGCCGATCAGCGCGATCGAGCACACGCTGACCTGGTATGTGCTGAGCGACGGCAAGGCGCGCATGGGCGACGCCGAGGAGCTGCGCATCCAGGCGCAGGGCCCGGTGAAGGTGATCGGCACCGACAGCCGCGACTGGCTCGGCGTGCCGATGATGCGCGACGGCCGCCCAGGCGGGGCGCTGGTGGTGCAGAGCTACCGGCCCGAGATCGGCTACACCCCGGGCGACCTGGCGCTGCTGGAGTTCGTCGCCAGCCACATCCTGATCGCGCTGGAGCGCAAGCAGGGCAAGGAGGATCTGGAACAGCGCGTGCAGTTGCGTACCGCGCAACTGGCCGAAGCCAATCGCGGCCTGCAGCAGGAGATCGTCGAGCGGCAGCGCGCCGAGCACCTGCAGACCGCGCTGTTCCGCATCGCCGAACTGGCCACCGCGCACATCGACCATGGCGAGTTCTACCGCCGCGTGCACGGCGTGGTGGGCGAATTGCTCAACGCGCAGAACTTCTACATCGCGCTGCTCTCCGACGACCGCCAGCAGTTGCTGTTCCCCTACGCCGTCGACGCCAAGCTGCGTCCGCCGCCGAGCCGCCCGCTCGGCCGCGGGCTGAGCGAATACGTGCTGCGCCGGGGCACCGCATTGCGCGCCGACAACGCCGACATCGAGGAGCTGGAACGCAGCGGCGAGATCGTGGCCGGCCGTTCCGGCTCGCCTTCCACCTGCTGGCTCGGCGTGCCGTTGATCGTCGGCGACGAGGTCATCGGGCTGGTGACGGTGCAGAGCTACGACGCCGACGTCTCCTACGGCCCGTCCGAGCAGGAATTGCTGAGTTTCGTGGCCACCCAGGTCGCCAACAGCCTCACCCGCCGCCGTGCCGCCGAGGCCCTGCATCGCGCCTACGAGCAGCTGGAACACCGGGTGGAAGAGCGCACGCTGGCGCTGCGCAAGGAGATCATCGAGCGCGAACGCGTGCAGGATCAGCTCAAGCACCAGGTGATGCACGATCCGCTGACCGGCCTGCCCAATCGCAGCTATCTGCGCGACCGCATCGACCGCGTGCTGTCGACGCCGGCGTCAGGCACACGCCCGCGCTGCGCGCTGCTGTACATGGACGTGGACCGCTTCAAGATCATCAACGACAGCCTCGGCCACCTGGCCGGCGACGAGGTGCTGAGAGAGGTCGCCACGCGGTTGTCCGGCTGCGTGCGTCATCCGGACCTGGTGGCGCGGCTGTCGGGCGACGAGTTCGCCATCCTGCTGGAATCGGTGGAGCAGCCGGCCGACGCCAACGTCGTGGCGCAAAGGGTGATGGATGCGCTGGCCGAACCGATGCCCGCCGGCGGCAAGGAGTTGCAAGTGGCGGTCAGCGTCGGCATCGCCATCGGCGACGGCCGCTACCTGACCGCCGACGAGGTGCTGCGCGATGCCGACATCGCGCTGTATCGCGCCAAGGAACTCGGCCGCAAGCGCTACCAGCTGTTCGACGAGACGCTGGCGCGCAGCGTGGTCGACGTGCTGACGCTGGAAGGCGAGCTGCGCCAGGCACTGAAGCACGGCCAGTTCGAGCCGCATTTCCAGGCCATTTGCCGCCTGGAGGATCGCGCGGTGGTCGGCTACGAGGCGCTGATCCGCTGGAACCATCCGCAACGCGGCCTGCTGCTGCCGGGCGATTTCCTCAAGATCGCCGAGGACAGCGGGCTGATCGAGGCGATCGACTGGCACATGTTCGAGATCAGCTGCCAGCGCCTGCGCCGGCAGGAGCGCACCGACACCTTCATGACGCTCAACGTGTCGGCGATGCACCTGCGCCACGACAATTTCGACTCACGCCTGATCGAGCTGCTCGAACGCACCGGCCTGCCGCCCACGCGGGTGGTGGTGGAAGTCACCGAGGGCGCCCTGCTCGACGATCCGGAGCGCGTGCGCACCACGCTGGAGCGCCTGCGCGCCGCCGGCGTCGGCGCGGCACTGGACGATTTCGGTACCGGCTATTCGTCGCTGAGCTATCTGCACTCGCTGCCGCTGCGCATCCTGAAGATCGACCGCGCGTTCGTGAACGAGCTGGACAAGGGCGCCAACACCAGCAGTACCACCGTGGTCGCAGCGGTGCTTGCGCTGGCCCGCGCGCTGGACATCGACGTGGTCGCCGAAGGCATCGAGACCGAGATCCAGTACGCCGCGCTGCGCGCGATGGGCTGCGCCATGGGGCAGGGCTACTGGATCGGGCGGCCCGCGCCGTTCGAGTCCTGAATCGCGCGCCCTATCGCGCGGCGGCGATCTGCCGCAACGCCTGCTCGAACGCCTCCGGCGGCTGACCGCCGGAGATCAGGTGCTGGCCGTTGACGATGGTGGCCGGCACCGAGTGGATGCCGCGCGACATGAAAAACTGCTCCTGCGCGCGCACCTCGTCGGCAAATTCGTCGCTTTCGAGCAACTGCCGCGCCCGTTCGCCATCCAGCCCCGCTTCGACAGCCAGCCGCGCCAGCGTGTCGTGCGAACTCACGTCCTCTCCGTCGGTGAAATACGCGCGCAGCAGGATCTGCTTCAGCACCAGCTGCCGCCCTTCCAGCTCGGCCCAGTGCAGCAGCCGGTGCGCGTCGAAGGTGTTGTAGACGCGGCTGCGCCGGTCCATGTTGAAGGTGAAACCGAGTGCCGCGCCGCGCGCACGGATCGCCTCGCGATTGGCGTCGATCTGCTCGGCCGAACTGCCGTACTTGCGCCGCAGGTGCTCGGTGGAATCCTCGCCTTCCGCCGCCATCTGCGGATTCAGCTCGAACGGCTGGAAGTGGATTTCCGCGGACACCTCGCCATCGAGCTTCGCCAGCGCATGCTGCAATGACGCCAGGCCCACGGCGCACCAGGGACAGGACACGTCGGAGACGAAATCGATGCGCAGCGGAACGGGAATCGCTGACGTGGACATGGGATATCTCGCAAATCCGGGGGGAGGCAGCGGCGCTGCGGACCCGACTCAAGATGCGGCCGGGGCGCGGCACAATCAATCGTCTGCGCGAACCCGGCTTTTCGCCATGTCCAGTGCCAGCGCCTCGGCCACCTTGATGCCGTCCACAGCGGCGGAAAGGATGCCGCCGGCGTAGCCGGCGCCTTCGCCGGCGGGATACAGGCCGCGGACGTTGAGGCTCTGCAGGCTGTCGTCGCGCGTGATGCGGACGGGCGAGGAGGTGCGCGTTTCCACGCCGGTGAGGATCGCGTCGTGCATCGCGTAGCCGCGGATCTGGCGCTCGAACGCGGGCAGCGCTTCGCGGATCGCGGCGATGGCGTAGTCGGGCAGCGCGCTGTCGAGGCTGCCCAGGGTGACGCCGGGCTTGTAGGAGGGCTGCACGTCGCCCCATTCGCGTGATGCGCGACCGGCGAGGAAGTCGCCGACCAGCTGCGCGGGCGCGTTGTAGTTCTCGCCGCCGAGGGTGAAGGCGTGGCTTTCCAGTGCACGCTGCAGCGCGATGCCGGCGAGCGGGCCTTCACCGTACGGCGCGAAGTCGGACGGCTCGATGCCGACCACCACCGCCGCGTTCGCGTTGCGCTCGTTGCGCGAGTACTGGCTCATGCCGTTGGTGACCACGCGGCCCGGCTCGCTGGTGGCGGCCACCACGGTGCCGCCGGGGCACATGCAGAAGCTGTACACCGAGCGGCCGCGTCCACCCTGATTTCCCTTGCCGTGATGCACCAGCTTGTAGTCGGCCGCGCCGAGGATCGGATGGCCGGCCTGCGGCCCGAAGCGGGCGCGGTCGATCACCGACTGCGGGTGCTCGATGCGGAAGCCGATCGAGAACGGCTTGGCCTCCACGTATACGCCGCGCGCATGCAGCATCTCGAACGTATCGCGCGCGCTGTGGCCGAGTGCCAGCACCACGTGATCGGCGCGGATCTGTTCGCCGCTGGCCAGGGTGACGCCGCGGATCTGCTGCCGGCCGTCCGCGCGCGGTTCGAACAGCAGATCGTCCACGCGCTGGCTGAAGCGGATCTCGCCGCCCAGCGACTCGATCGTCGCGCGCATGTGCTCCACCATCGACACCAGCCGGAACGTGCCGATGTGCGGCTTGCTGACGTAGAGGATCTCCTCCGGCGCGCCGGCCTTGACGAACTCGGTGAGCACCTTGCGGCCGTGGTGTTGCGGGTCGCGGATCTGGCTGTACAGCTTGCCGTCGGAAAAGGTGCCGGCGCCGCCCTCGCCGAACTGCACGTTCGACTCCGGATGCAGGTTGCGCTTGCGCCACAGGTCCCAGGTGTCCTTCGTGCGCTCGCGCACTTCCTTGCCGCGGTCGAGGATGACCGGGCGGAAACCCATCTGCGCCAGGATCAGGCCGGCGAACAGGCCGCAGGGGCCGAAGCCGATCACCAGCGGGCGGTGTTCGAACCGCGGCGGTGCCTCGGCCACGAAGTGGTAGCGGGTGTCCGGCGTGGGCTGCACGTGCGCGTCGTCGGCGAAGCGTTGCAGCAGTTCGGCTTCGCGCGGGGTGTCGATGTCCAACGCGTAGATCAGCGTGATCGCGCCACGCTTGCGCGCGTCGTAGCCGCGGCGGGCGATGGTGTAGCCGGTCAGCTCGCCGGGTTCGAGCTCAAGCCGCCTGGCGATGGCAGCGGCAAGCGCGGCCTCGCCGTGGTCGAGCGGCAGCTTGAGGTCGGTGAGTCGCAGCATGCGTGGGGTCCGGTGCGCCGATGGCGCGCGCGATTCCCGGCGCCTTCGATGGGCCGGCCATTGTCGACGCCTTGCGTGCGGCCGACAAGGCGGCCGGCGAGCGGAAACTGACGCTGCGGGTCACTCAGGCCGCCAGCAGGGTCAGGAACTGCTCACCGGTTGCCCGCGGGTGCAGCAGGATGAAGCGCGTGTGCGCCGGGTCCGTGTGCTTGCGTGCCGCGGCGACGCAAACCTCGCCATCCTCCGCGATGATGGCGGGGGGCGTGGCACGCTGCTCATCCCAGGGCGCGCGGCACAGTTGGCCGTGTTGCGGGCCGCCGGCGATGATGCATTCAAAAATCCTGTTCATGGAAAGTCACTCGAAGGGGAAGAACCGTGGGGACGAGTGACAGCAAGCAGGGGACGCGCCAGCAGCGGGCAGGCAAAGGTGGTGTGCGTCACAGTTTGGGACATGCGCCGCCAGTCGCGGCTGATCGCCGTGGTTTCAACGAGTGGAGCGGCTGGGGCGACTGCTTGCGGTGGCGAGTCCGGCCTCCGCCCGGACTCGCTTCCGCAGGACGGAGTTCGCCCGCTCAGGCTTCGCCGATGAAGTCTTTCTTGCCGATGTCGGTGCCCGCTTCGCGCAGGATGTTGTAGGCGGTGGTGCAGTGGAAGAACAGGTTGGGGATGGTGAAGCCGAACAGGTACGCCTGACCCTCGAGCGTGACTTCGCCGGCGCGTGTCTTCATCACGACGGTGCGGGTCTCGCTGCCGTCGATCTGTTCGGCGCTGAAGCTCTTGACGTAATCGATCGCCCGCGCGATGCGGTCGTAGGCCTGGGGCAGGGTGGTCTCGTTGTCCTCGAAGGACTTCGGTTCGACGCCGGCGAGGCGCGCCGCGCCGCGCGTGGCCATGTCGCAGGCGATCTGGATCTGCTTGATCAGCGGCAGCATGTCGGGGATCAGGCGCACCTGCAGCAGCACTTCGCCGCTGACGTTCTTCGAAATCGCATGTTGCTCGCCCTTCTGCAGCACATGGGTGAGGTTGCTCAGCGCGCGGACGAAGACGGGGACGGAGGCCTGGTACATGGAAAGTGTCATGGTTTTTCTTCCTGTGGGTGGACCGCCTGCGGCGGATGGGTGGGTGTTGCCGGATGGATGGCGGACAGTGCCGGCGCGTCGCCGGGCAGCGGTTCGGCCGTGACGTGGGCGGCGGGTTGCGGCAGGCGCCGGGTGGCCCGCGCGGCGATCACCAGGCCCGCCAGCATCAGGCCCGCCGACAGCACGAAGGCGGCGCCGGGCAGGTGCAGCGGCGAGCCCGGCGCAATCGACAGCGCAAACACCTGGGCGAACAGGTACGGCCCGAAGATGCCCGCGAAACTGCCCAGGCTGCCGATCGCGCCCTGCAGTCGACCCTGCTCGGAGGGATCGACCTGCTGCGTCATCAGGGACTGGATTGGCGGCATCGCCAGGCCCCACAGGGCCAGCAGGGGGATGCCGAACAGGAAGGCCCAGCCGACATCGGCCACGCCCATCACCAGGAACGCGCCCACGCCGAACAGCATGCCGGCCAGCAGCACGCGGCGTTCGCCGAAGCGCGGCGCCAGCTTGCCGGTGAGCACCGCCTGCACGAAGCCGTCGCAGGCGCCGACCAGCATCAGCACGTAGCCCACCGCCTGCGGGCCCCAGTGGTAGCGGTAATCCGCGTACAGCACGAACACCGTCTGCAGCACGTAGTGGGCGAGGTAGACCAGGAACAGCACGATGGCCAGGTGGAACACCTGCCGCTGGCGGCGCAGCAGCTTCAGCGAGCCGAACGGATGCGCGCTGTGCAGCTCGATGCGCGCGGTGCGGCGTTCGGCCGGCAGCGACTCGGGCAGGATGAAGCAGCCGTACAGGAAGTTGCACAGCGCCAGCCCGGCCGCCACCCAGAACGGCAGCCGCAGCGCGATGCCGCCCAGGAAACCGCCCAGCCCCGGGCCGATGATGAATCCCAGTCCGAACGCGCTGCCGAGGATGCCGAACGCGGCGGCGCGCTTCTCCTTCGGCACGATGTCCGCGATGTACGCGTTGGCGGTGCTGAAGCTGGCCGCCGTCATGCCCAGCAGCACGCGCGCGGCGAACAGCAGCCACAGCGTGGGCGCCAGCGCCAGGATCACGAAATCCACGGCCAGGCCGAGGTTGGAAACCAGGATCACCGGCCGCCGCCCGAAACGGTCCGACAGCGCGCCCTGCACCGGCGAGAACACGAACTGCACGATCGCGAACACCGTGCTGAAGATGCCCACCCACCACGCCGCCCGGGCGATGCCGCCGCCGGCCAGCTGCTCGATCAGGTGCGGCAGCACCGGGATGATGATGCCGAACGCCAGCATGTCGAGCAGCACGGTAACGTAGATGAAGGCCAGCGCGGCGCGATGGCGCGGAGCGACAGGCATCGACGGCTGGTCCATGGACGTGGCGAAGCGAGGGGAAGGCGACGATAACCCACGCCTGCCGCGGCCGCATGTGCAACCGGTCAGGTATCCCCGTGCCGCCGGAGCGATACCATGCAACATTCTCTCGCCAGGACACGATCATGCTGCGACGCCTGCTTCCCGCCTGCCTGCTGCTCGCGCTGTCCGCCTGCTCCTCCCATCCCGACGCCGCGCAGCCGGTGTCGAAGGAAGAGCTGGCGCCCGCGCCGACGACCTCCGTGGTCGCGCCCGCTGCCATCGAGACGGCGGCACAGGTGCAGCGGCATCTGTCCGACTACGCCACGGTGAAACTCACGGCGGACCTGTCGGCGTTCGATGCCGGGCAGAAGCAGATGATCGCCCTGCTGGTGGAGGCCGCCGACAGCATGAACGCGCTGTACTGGAAGCAGAGCTGGGGCGACCGTGACGCGCTGCTGGCGAAGATCGGCGACCCGGCGGTGCGCGAATTCGCCGAGATCAACTACGGCCCGTGGGACCGGCTGGACAACGACAAGCCCTTCGTCGACGGCATCGGCCCGCGCCCGGCCGGCGCGCAGTTCTACCCGGCCGACATGACGAAGGAGCAGTTCGAGCAGTCGCCGCTCAAGGACAAGACCGCGCTGTACACCCTGCTGCGCCGCGACGCGCAGGGCCAGCTGGTCACCGTGCCCTACCACGAGGCGTACAAGGCCGAACTGGAAAAGACTGCCGGCCTGCTGCGCGAAGCCGCGAAACTGGCAAAGGACGCCGGCTTCCGCAAGTACCTGACGATGCGCGCCGACGCGCTGCTGAGCGACGACTACCAGCCCAGCGACTTCGCCTGGATGGACATGAAGAGCAACCCGGTCGACATCGTGATCGGTCCGATCGAGACCTACGAGGACCAGCTCTACGGCTACAAGGCCAGCTACGAATCCTACGTGCTGATCAAGGACCAGGCGTGGAGCGCGAAGCTCGCGCGCTTCGCCAAATACCTGCCCGAACTGCAGCGCGGCTTGCCGGTGGCCGACAAGTACAAGGCCGAGAAGCCCGGCTCCGACGCCGACCTCAACGCCTACTTCGCGATCTACTACGGCGGCGACGCCAACGTCGGCGCCAAGACCATCGCGATCAACCTGCCCAACGACGAGCAGGTGCAGCTGAAGAAGGGCACGCGCCGGCTGCAGCTGGAAAACGTGATGCAGGCGAAGTTCGACAAGATCATGCTGCCGATCGCGCATGAACTGATCGCCGAAGACCAGCAGAAGAACCTCACCTTCGACGCATTCTTCCAGAACACCATGTTCCACGAAGTGGCGCACGGCCTGGGCATCAAGAACACGCTGGACGGCAAAGGCACCGTGCGCAAGGCGCTGAAAGACCAGGCCTCCAGCTTCGAGGAAGGCAAGGCCGACATCCTCGGCCTGTACATGGTCAGCAAGCTGGCCGACAAGGGCGAGCTGGACAAGTCGAAGCTGATGGACAACTACGTCACCTTCCTCGCCGGCATCCTGCGCTCGGTGCGCTTCGGCGCCAGCGACGCGCATGCCAAGGCGAACATGGTGCGCTTCAACTTCTTCAAGCAGCAGGGCGCGTTCAGCCGTGACGAGAACACTGGCCGCTACCGCGTCGACTTCGACAAGATGACCGCGGCGATGAACGCGCTGTCGGCCAAGCTGCTGACCATCCAGGGCGACGGCGACTACGAAGCGGCCAAGCGGCTCACCGACCAGATGGGCGCCGTCGACGCCGAGCTGGCCGGCGACCTGAAACGGCTCGACCAGGCGCATATCCCGGTCGACATCCGCTTCGAGCAGGGTCTGGACGTGCTGGGCCTGAAGAAGCTCTGACGAGTCTCGGACGCGGTAGGGCGGGCACTGCCCGCCGGCTTCTGCTCCTGCCTTGTGTCGTCATGCAGTGCGGCGGGCATTGCCCGCCCTACGGCAGCGGTGACGAGTTTTTGATCCAGTCGGTGACGGCTTGCGGGTGTTCGAGGTGCAGGTGGTGGCCGCCGTCCATGTGACTGACTGCGATGTGCGCCACGCAAGCGGCGCGGGTCTGCATCATCGCGTCGGGCAGGTAAGGCGTCGTCGGCTGCGCCAGCAACAGCGCGGTGGGTGCGGTGATGCCGCGCAGCAGCGCGTGCACTTGCGCCTCAGCCATCCGCACGGCGCTGGAACGGGTCAGCCGCGGGTCGCTGCGCCAGCACCAGCCGCCGTCGGTTTCGAGCAGGCCGCGCTCGACGATCGACCGTGCCTGTTCGGCGGGCAGGCCACTGGCGATGCTGCGTGCGCTGATCGCCTGGGCGACGTCGCGGAACACCCGCAGCGGCTTGCCGTTGCTCTCGCGTGGCGCCAGCGCGTCACGGAAGCGCTGCAGCGTGTGCGAACCGTCGTCGCCGAGCGGGCCGAGGCCTTCGATCAGCAGCAGGCGCTCGATCCGCTCGGGCCGCGCCGCAGCGACCAGGCTGGCGATGCCGGCACCCAACGAGTGGCCGAGCAACGCGTAGCGATCCAGCTGCAGCGCGTCGACGGCTGACAGCACCGCCTGCACGTGGTCGACGTAGTGGTAGCTGGCGCCGGCGGGGAGATGGCCGGAATGGCCATGGCCCGGCAGGTCCAGCGCGATCACCTGCCAGCGCGCGGCCAATCGCGGCGCCAGGCGCGCGAAGCTTCCGGCGTTGTCGAGCCAGCCGTGCAGGGCCAGCAGCGGTGGCAACGTGGCCTCGCCCCAGACTTGCGCTGCCAGCGTCGACGCGGGCAGCGCGATGCGCCGCTCGACCGGTTCGGTCATGCGCCGCCTTCCGGCCAGCCACCGAGGTGTCGGTGTATCAGCGCGGCGAGGCCGGCCACCTGTTCGGCGCTGTCGTTCAGTGCGGGGATGTAGCGCAGCGTCTCGCCGCCGGCTTCGGTGAAGAAGTCGCGGTTCTGCATCGCGATCTCCTCCAGCGTCTCCAGGCAGTCCACCGCGAAGCCGGGGCAGGCCACGTCGAGCCTGCGCACGCCGTCGGCAGCGAGCCGGCGCACGGTGGCATCGGTATACGGTTGCAGCCAGCGCTCGCGCCCCACTCGCGACTGGAAACTGACGACCATGTCCGCTTCGCCCAGCTGCAACCGTTCGCGCAGCAGTTGCGCGGTGCGCCGGCATTGTTCCGCGTAGGGATCGCCGAGCCGCACGTAGCGCTCGGGAATGCCGTGGAACGACAGCAGCAGTTTCTCGCCGCGGCCGTTGGCCGCCCACCAGCGTTCGATGCTGGTGGCCAGCGCTTCGATGTGGCCGTCGTCGTCGTGGTAATCGTTGACCAGGCGCAGCTCCGGCGGCCAGCGCAGCGTCTTGAGCGCGTCGGCGACGGCGTCGATGACGGAACCGGTGGAGGTCGCCGAGTATTGCGGGTACAGCGGCAGCACCAGCAGCCGGCGCACGCCCTCGCGCTGCAGCTGTTCGACGGCGCGTACCACCGACGGCTCGCCATAGCGCATCGCCAGTGCCACCCGCAGCGTGCCGGGTTGCCGGCGATCGAACTCGGCCTGCAGCGCCGCGGCCAGCGCCTCGCTGAGGTAGCGCAAGGGTGAGCCGCGTTCGTCCCAGATCCGCGCATAGGCGTGCGCGGAACGTTTCGGCCGCACGCGCAGGATCACCCCGTGCAGGATCGGCCACCACCGCCAGCGCGGGTAATCGATCACCCGGCGGTCACCGAGGAACTCGGCCAGGTAGGGGCGCACGGCGGCGGCGGTCGGCGCGGTCGGCGTGCCCAGGTTGACCAGCAGCACGCCAGCCTGAACGGTGGCCGGTGCGGCCTCGTGGGAATGGCCGGCAACGCCGGTATAGTGATCGGGCAAGGGCATCGTGACAGTCGTGAAGCGGCGCGGTCGTACCGGCCACAAACCGCAGTCTGCCACAAGCACGCCGGCAGCCGACGCCCGACGAAATCATCTCAAGCCTATGGAGCTCCCATGTCCAAGACCATGCTGCCCCACGTGTTGCTGATCGGCCTTGCCCTGCTGCTGCCGCTGACCGCGGCGCACGCTGAGGACCCGCCGCTGGTGCGCGCGACCAATGCGGTGACGGTGCTCAACGAAATCATGCAGGCGCCCGACAAGGCGATTCCGCGCGACCTGCTGCGCGACGCCAGGGCGATCGCGGTGATTCCCGGCATGCTCAAGGTCGGTTTCGTCTTCGGCGGCCGCCGCGGCGAAGGCCTGGTCTCGGTCAAGGCCGCGGACGGCACCTGGTCCAACCCCAGCTTCATCACCATGACCGGCGGCAGCGTGGGTTTCCAGGCCGGCGTGTCGTCCACCGACGTGGTGCTGGTGTTCCGCACCCAGAAGGGCGTCGATTCGATCGTGAACGGCAAGTTCACCCTGGGCGCCGATGCCGCTGCCGCCGCCGGCCCGGTCGGGCGCACCGCGCACGCCTCGACCGATGCGCAACTGAAGGCGGAGATCTACTCCTACTCGCGCAGCCGCGGCCTGTTCGCCGGTGTCGCACTGGATGGCGCGGCGCTGCGCATCGACTATGATGCGAATGCCGCCGTGTATGGCGCGGGCATCACGCCGCGCCGCATTTTCGAAGGCGGCGTCAGCAACGTCCCTGCGCCGGTCGTGAAGTTCCGCGACCAGCTCGAGGAGTACACTTCACAGTAACTGACGGCGCGATTGGCGCCAGCTTTGTTCGGCTGGAATCGGCCTCGAGGTTGACCATGGGTTTTGACAGCGTCTGGCATTGGCTCATTTTCCTGGTGATCGTGCTGCTGCTCTTCGGCACCAAGAAAATCCGCAACTTGGGTCCGGACCTGGGCGAGGCCATCCGCGGCTTCAAGAAGGGCCTCAGCGGCGACGACGAGGCGAAGAAGAAGGACGACGAGGACGCCCGCCGCAAGGAGGCCGAGCAGTTGCGCGCCGATCCCAAGCCGGCCGATCCCGCCGCGACGCAGAGTCAGCGCGACTCCAGCGAAACCCGCTAGGCCGGCGGCGGCTGGTGCGCGACGATGATCGAGTTCAGCCTCGGCAAACTGGTCCTGCTCGCGTTGATCGCCCTGATCGTGCTCGGCCCGGAGAAGTTGCCCGGTGCGGCGCGCACCGCCGGCGCGCTGATGCGCCGCGTGCGCCGCGGCTGGGACGACGTGCGCGCCGAGGTGGAGCGCGAATTGCAGGTCGAGGAGATCCGCCGCGCCGCGCGCGAGGCGGCGGCGCAGGCCGAAGCCGCGCAGCAGCAGGTCAAGGACGGCGTGGGCCAGGTGCGCGAACCGCTGGCGCAGATCGTCGGTGAAGTCACCGCAGCCGGCGAATCGCTGAACGAGCCGGTCGCCGCTCCCGCGGAGGAGCCCGCCGAACCCGGCCCGCAGGCCGAATTGCCACTGGGCGAGCCGACCACCGACCGACCCGCGGCCCCGACCCGCCAGGTGACCCATGGCGACCGCTGACACGCCCGAATCCGGGCCTGAGGGCGACCTGCAGCAGGGGCTGTTCTCCCATCTGCTCGAACTGCGCACGCGCCTGCTCAAGTCGCTGGCCGCGCTGGTGCTGGTGCTGCTGGCGCTGGTGCCGTTCGCCAACCGGCTCTATTCGCAACTGGCTGCGCCGCTGGTGGCGCGCCTGCCCGAAGGCGCGCACCTGATCGCCACCGGCGTCACCAGCCCGTTCATCACGCCGTTGAAGCTGGCCTTCTACCTGGCGCTGTTCATCAGCATGCCGGTGATCCTGTACCAGTTGTGGGCGTTCGTCAGCCCCGGCCTGTACAAGCACGAGAAACGCCTGGCGCGGCCGCTGCTGGTGGCGGCGATGGCGCTGTTCTATCTCGGCTGCGCGTTTGCCTATTTCCTGGTGCTGCCGGCGGCGTTCCGCTTCCTGGTGGCGGTCACGCCCAATGGCGTGGAGATGATGACCGACATCAGCCAGTACCTGGATTTCGTGATGCTGATGTTCTTCGCCTTCGGCCTGTGTTTCGAGGTGCCGGTGGCGGTGGTGGTGCTGGCGGCGATCGGCGTGGTGGATCTGGACAAGCTGCGCAGCGGCCGCCGCTACGCGATCGTGGGCGCCTTCGGCGTGGCCGCGGTGATCACGCCGCCGGACATCACCTCGATGCTGATGCTGGGCATCCCGATGTGCCTGCTGTACGAGGTGGGCGTGCTGGCGGTGCGCTGGCTGATCCCGCCGCGTTCGCCGGCACCGGACGCCGACTGAAGTCCGTCAGTACAGGTCGATCGGGTCGACGTCCAGCGACCAGCGCACCTTGCGTGCGGTCGGCAGTGCGCCCAGCGCCAGTTGCCACGGCCGCAACACGTTGCGCAAGCCCGCGCGGCTGGCCGATTCGATCAGCAACTGGCCGCGCTGGCGCCCGGCGCGCAGCGCCATCGGCGCCGGCATCGGGCCCGCGATCTGCAGCGCCGCGCCGGCGGGCAGCGCGGCATGGGCGGCGGCAAGGAACGCATCGACCGCCTCGCGCGCGGTCGCCTCGGCACGCAGCAGCACCTGGTGGCTGAAGGGTGGCAGCCCGGTCAGCCGGCGCTCGGCCAGCAGCTCGCGCGCCGTGGCCGCGTAGCCGTGGGCGAGCAGGTTGCGCAGCAGCGGGTGGTCGGGCTGGTGCGTCTGCAGCAGCACCTGCCCGGGCTTGCGCGCGCGGCCGGCGCGGCCGGCGACCTGCACCACCAGTTGCGCCAGCCGTTCCTCGGCGCGGAAATCCACGCTGTGCAGGCCCTCGTCCACGCCGACGATCGCGACCAAGGTGAGGTTGGGCAGGTCGTGGCCCTTGGCCAGCATCTGGGTGCCGACCAGGATCGCCGGCTGGGCGTCGTCCAGCGTCGCCAGCATCGTCTCGAGGGCATCCTTGCGCCGGGTGGTTTCGCGATCCACGCGCAGCACCGGCACTCCGGGGAAGTGCGCCAGCAGCGCTTCTTCCAGTCGTTCGGTGCCGTGGCCCTGGGCGGTCAGTTCAACGGCGCCGCAGGCCGGGCACGCCGTGGGCATGCGCTGGCGGCGGTCGCAGTGATGGCAAATCAGCTGGCGCCGCCCCGCGTGCAGGGTCAGCGGGCGCTGGCAGCTCGGGCATTCGGCGTGCCAGCCGCAGGCGTGGCACAGCAGCACCGGCGCATAGCCGCGGCGGTTGCGGAATACCAGCGCCTGCTCGCCGCGCGCGATCGTCTCGGCCACCGCACTCAGCAGCGCCGGCGACAAGCCGTGCTGCAGCCGCTGGGCGCGGATGTCGATGATCTGCACCTGCGGCGCCCGCACCGCGCCGGGTCGCGCGCGCAGGTGCAGCTGGCGGTAGCGGCCGGCCTCGGCGTTGGCCAACGACTCCAGTGACGGCGTGCCCGAGCCCAGCAGCACCGGGACGCCCAGCGCGCGGGCGCGCACCACGGCCAGGTCGCGGGCGTGGTAGCGAAAGCCTTCCTGCTGCTTGTAGGAGGCGTCGTGCTCCTCGTCGACGATGATCAGGCCGGCCTGCGGCAGCGGCGTGAAGATCGCCGAACGCGTGCCCAGGATCACCCGCGCGGTGCCGGCACGGGCACGCAGCCAGGCGCGCGCGCGGTCGCCTTCGGCGAGATTGGAGTGCAGCACCTCCACCGCCACGCCCAGCCGCTCGCGCAGGCGGCGCACGGTCTGCGGCGCCAGGCCGATCTCCGGCACCAGCAGTAGCGCCTGGCGGCCTTGCGCCAGCACCTGCTCGATCAGCGCCAAGTAGACCTCGGTCTTGCCGCTGCCGGTGACGCCATCGAGCAGGAACGGCTGGTACTGGCCGAGGCTGGCCCCGACGGCGGCCACCGCTTGCTGCTGCTCGTCGCTGAGGACGGGAGCCGTCGATGGGGGGGCACGCGGTTCGGTCGGCGGTCGGTCGCGGCGCTCGACCAGGTTGGCAGCGGCGAGGCGCCGGGCGGCCTCGCGCCAGCCGCTCTGGCGCTCGTTGAGCTCCTGCGCGCCGAGCGCGCCGTCAGCCAGCAGAGCCAGCAGGGCGCGGCTGCCGCCACGGCGACTGCCGGCCGCGAGCGCTTCGCGGCCGGTCGCGGTGAGCGCCCAGTATTCCTCGCCGATTGCCGGCAGCGGCCGGGCTTCGCGCAGCGCCAGCGGCAGCGCATTGGTGCAGACCTCGCCCGGCGCGCCCAGCCAGTAGTCGGTGGCCCAGGCCAGCGTCTGCAGCAGTTCGGCGTCGAGCAGGGGGTCGTCGTCCAGCGCCCGCAGCACCGGTTTGAGCCGGGGGCCGTCCAGCGTCGATTCGACACCGCTCTCCACCACCACGCCGACCAGCTTGTCGCGGCCGAACGGCACCAGCACCCGGCTGCCCGGGCGCGGCACATCCCCGGCGGGCGGCAGGTAGTCGAACAAGGTGGGCAGCGGCAGCGGCAGGGCGACGCGAAGAACGGTCGGCATGGGGACCTCGATGGCGTCCGCCAGTGTAACCGAGGGTGCTTTTCGGCCCGCCCCGCCGGCACCCGCAGCGACCCGTCGAGTTGCGTGCACTTGCTGGCCGAAGGTCGAGAAGTTCCGGGTAAGTCGCTATGGCTACGGTGTTTTCATGCTTATCCACAATCGCTGTGGATAACTCTGTGGATGCGGCGGGGAGCGCAGCCCGCGAAGCCCGTCGTGGCGCCTTCCGTGACGGCTTGGCGAGCTTTTCGTCATGAATAAAACCGGATTTTATTCAACGACTTGCAAAACGGGTTCGGTCACCGTTCACAGAATCGACAAATGCCCGTCACATCCTTGCCGGGCGTTGCGGTGCTGTGCAAAACCTCCCCGGGCGCTCATTCCGCCAAGCCCATCGCGGCGGCGCCGAGGATGGCGAACGCCAACAGCCAGCAGTAGCACCAGCCGACCACCAGATACTTCAGCACCGTCATCGGCCAGCCCTGCCGGTAGACGCGCTTCTGCATCACCAGCAGGTAGATCGGCGCCCAGATCCAGAGTGCGTTGATCAGCCAGCCCAGCGGCGTGGAAAGCCAGGGCGCGTGTGGCTCCAGCGCCACCGCCAGCAACTGGAACAGCACCCCCAGCAGCAGGCACAGGAACAGGAAGGCGTGGCTGTGCAGGGCCACGATGAGATGCTCGACGTACAGGCGGCGGCGGAACAGGTACATCACCTTCAGCAGCAGGGCGAACGCCGGCAGCATGAAGAACATCGTCCCCGGCAGGGCGGCGAGCACCTGGCCCAGCAGGCGTGCCTTGACGGCGGAATGATCGCCCGGACCGCGCATGGCGGCGAGGTTGTCGTGCATGCGCTGCAACGACCGGTTCATCCGCGTGTTGAGGAAATCGGGCAGCCAGCTCACGTGGACCGGGTATTTCTGCGCGTCCCAGGCCATGTCCAGCGGATTGTGCCGGGCCGCTTCGGAGGGCGCGCGCGGGGCAGGCAGCGCGGGCAGGTCGGCAACCGTCTGCGGCACCACCGCGGTGGTGTCGCCCAGCTCGATGCGCCGCTGCATCGCCTCGCGGGTCAGTTGCAGGCGCGCCTTGTCCAGTTGCTGCGCGGCCAGCGAACCGACCACCGGGATCTGCTCGGTCGGCGCGAACTGCTTGAGCTGCTTCTTCAGCAGGCGATCCACCTCGGCCGGGGTTTTCGCATCCTGGAAGCTCGCGCCGGCCACGGTCACCTTCATCGGCGTGTCCGCGGCGCCGCCGGTGTCCAGCGCCATCGGCAGCAGGAAGAATGCGGCCAGGCACAACAGGAACATGGTGCGGAACGGCGCCAGGTAGCGCACGCGGCGGCCGGCGAAGTACTCCAGGGTGAGGAAGCCCGGCCGCAGCAGGAGCGGCGGCAAGGTGTGCACCACGCGGCCGTCCCAGTTGGCCACCAGGTCGAGTGTGTCCTCCAGCATGCCGTGCACCGGCCGCAGCACGCTGCGTACCGATTGTCCGCAGGCGTGGCAGAACTCGCCCTGCAGCACGGCGCCGCAATTGGCGCAGTGGCTTTCGGTGGGCAAGGTGAGGGCTTGCGGCATCGGGGTCCCCGGGCAACGGCGCCGCCGATCTTCGCACAGGCGGGCCGCGTCGTACCCATGACCGATGGCTCGGGTAAAATGCGCGGCCCTGGAGTCAGATCGTGTCATGAATCCGTTTTGTCCCGAGCGTGCGCGCCTGCGGCATGAGGTGCGCGCCACCGTGCGCCTGGCGCTGCCGTTGATCGCCGCGCAGCTGGCGGCGGTCGGCAGCAACGTGATCGACGCGGTGCTGGCCGGCCACGTCAGCGCGCACGTGCTGGGCGCGGTGGCGGTGGGCGCCAGCATCTGGTCGCTGGCGATCGTCTGCGGCATCGGCATGATGATGGCGGTGCCGCCGTCGGTGGCGCAGCTGGACGGTGCCGGTCGGCGCCATGAGGTCGGCGCGGTGTTCCACCAGGCGCTGTGGCTGGCGCTGGGCATGGGCGCGCTGCTGTGGTTCGCGGTGCGCCATGCGGAGCCGCTGATCGAGCTGATCGGGGTGACGGCGAGCCTGCGCCACGACGTGCAGCGCTTCCTGCTGGCGATCAGCTGGGGCGCGCCGGCGCTGACTTGCTATTTCGCCTTGCGCGGCCTGTCCGAAGGCCTGTCGATGACGCGGCCGTCGATGTACTTCAGCCTCGGCGGGCTGGTGCTGCTGGTGCCGCTGGGCTATGTATTGATGTTTGGCAAGCTGGGCATCCCGCCGCAGGGCGCGCACGGCTGCGGCGTGGCCACCGCGATCGTGTTGTGGCTGGAGTTGCTGGCGTTCGGCATCTACGTGATCTTCCGGCGCAACTACCGCGGGCTGGGCCTGTTCGAGCGCTTCGAGTGGCCGGACCTGCACCGGATCGGCCAACTGGTGCATATCGGGGCACCGATGGCGGTGACGCTGCTGGCTGAGGCCGGATTGTTCGTGGCCACCGCGCTGATCATCGCCACCCTGGGCGAGGACGTGATCGCCAGCCACCAGGTGGCCATCAACATCGCCTCGCTGTTCTTCATGATCCCGCTGGGCCTGGCGATGGCAATCACCGTGCGGGTGGGCAACGCGGTGGGTCGCGGCGACGAGCAGGGGGTGCGCTACGCCGGCTTCTGCGGCATCGGCCTGACGCTCGGGACGCAACTGCTGTCGGCGGCGCTGATGCTGAGCCTGCCGCACTTCATCGCGTCGCTGTATACGCACGACAACCGGGTGATCGCGCTGGCCGCGCAGCTGATCATGCTGGCCGGACTGTTCCAGTTCTCCGATGGCGTCCAGGTCGCCGCCAACGGCGCGCTGCGCGGGTTGAAGGACACCCGCGTGCCGATGGCGATCACCTTGTTCTCGTACTGGGTGGTAGGCATGCCGGTGGGCTGGTGGCTGGCCTTCCACCACGGCATGGGCGCGCGCGGCATGTGGGTCGGCCTGATCGCGGGCCTGTCGGTGGCGGCGGTGATGCTGTTCGTGCGGTTCTGGCGCAGCGCGTGGAAGCAGCGCTGGCGGGCGGCTGCCATGACCGCCGTGGCCCGACCGGTTACGCTTGACGCCTGATCCCCGGGACCCTTTCCATGACTCCACCCCTGCCGCCCCCGTCCCGCCGCCGCAGCGCGCTGCAGCAACTGGGGCACGGTCTCAACGTGGTGCGGCTGATCATCATCAACGTGGTGTTCTTCGCGTTCCTGGCGATCGTGCTCATTCTGGTGGTGGCCGTCACCGCCGCCGACGAGCATGGCGTACTGCCGGGCAGCGTGCTGGTGCTCAAGCCGCAGGGGCAACTGGTCGAGCAATACAGCGCCGCGCCGCTGCAGCGGGCGATGTCGCGGCTCTCCGGCGAAGACGTCAGTCAGGTGCAACTGCGCGATCTGGTCGGCGCGATCGACGCCGCGGCGAAGGATGCGCGGATCAGCCGCATCCTGCTCTTGCCAGGCGATCTGGACAGCAGCGGCTTCGCGGCGTTGCGCGAGGTGGGCGCGGCGCTGGACCGTTTCCGTGCCGCCGGCAAGCCGGTGATCGCCTGGGGCGTCAATCTCGACCAGGGCCAGTATTACCTCGCTGCCCACGCCGACCGGGTGCTGCTCGACCCGCAGGGCGGCGTGATGCTCACCGGGCTGGCCAACTACCGCCTGTTCTACAAGGATCTGCTCGACAAGCTCGGCGTCGACGTGCACCTGTTCCGCGTCGGCGAGTTCAAGAGCGCGGCCGAACCGTACATCCTCGACCACGCCTCGGCCGAGGCGAAGCAGGCCGACAGCTACTGGATGGACGGCTTGTGGGACGGCTACCTCGACGAGGTGGCCGGCCTGCGCAAGATCGACCCGGCCGCGCTGCGCGACGACGTCGACAACCTGCCGCAGCACATCGCCAGCACCCAGGGCGATCTGGCCAAACTGGCGCTGGACCAGCATCTGATCGATGGCACCGCCACCCGCGCCGAGCTGATCGCGATGCTGCGCGGGCAAGGCGTGCCGGCCGGGGAGAAGCAGCGGGGCTTCCGCCAGGTCGATCTGGCGCGCTACGTCGACCACCGGCCGCGCGAGGGCAAGCTGCTCGCGCCCGGCGTGACGGTCGTGGTGGCCGAAGGCGAGATCGTCGGCGGCAAGCGCGCGCCGGGCACGATCGGCGGCGAGTCCACCGCCGCGCTGATCCGCGCCGCGCGCGAGGACCACCGCACCAAGGCATTGGTGCTGCGCGTGAATTCGCCCGGCGGCGAGGTCTACGCCGCCGAGGAAATTCGCCGCGAAGTGGCGCAGACCCGCGCGGCCGGCATCCCGGTGGTGGTGTCGATGGGCAACGTGGCGGCCAGCGGCGGCTACTGGATCTCGATGAACGCCAATCGCATCCTGGCCGAGCCGAACACCATCACCGGCTCGATCGGCATCTTCGGCATGTATTACACGGTGCCCGGCACGCTGGCCAAGCTCGGCATCCACAGCGACGGCGTCGCAACCGGCCCGATGGCCGGAGCCTTCGACATCACCCGCCCGCTCGATCCGAAGGTCGGCACGGTGATCCAGGCCGTCATCGACAAGGGCTACCGCGATTTCGTCGGCAAGGTCGCCGCGGCTCGGGGCAAGACGTACCAGGCCATCGACGCGATCGCGCAGGGCCGCGTGTGGACCGGCCGTCAGGCACTCGAGCGCGGCCTCGTCGACCGGCTCGGCGGGCTGCGCGACGCCGTGATCGAGGCCGCGACGCTGGCCAAGCTCGGCAAGGATTATCCGGTGCGCTACGAGGAGGCCCCGCTGGGCGGTTTCGAGCGCTTCCTGGTCAACCTCAACCACGAGGCCGCCACGCGCGTGTTGCAATCGTGGGGCGTGCGCCTGCCGCGCTGGTTCGCGCAATTGCCCGAGCTGGCGCCGGAGCTTGAGCTGCTGCGCCACGCCAAGGCCGGCACGCCGAACATCTACGCCGACTGCCTGTGCAGTCCGCGCTGAGGCGCGGCGTTACTGCTGTTGCGCCTCGATCTGCTTGCGCTGCTCCTCGGCGTGCTTGTCGACCAGTTTCTGCACGTCCTTCGCCCGCTGCTCGTCCGCCTTCAGCGCATCGAAGGGCGTGCTGGCGGCAGCGGCGGGCTTGGCCTCCGGCTCGGGCGGCTTGTTCGAACAGGCGGCCAGGGCCAGCACGCAAAGCAGGATCGGCAGCGGCTTCATTGAGCGGTTCTCGGCGAGATGACGCTGCGAGTGTCCCGCCGCGCGACGCGGCAGGCAAGCTGTTGCCGGCAGCCGCGCGCGAGCACGGACACGTTGCTAAGCTGGCGTCATGAACAGCCTCCCGTACAACCGCGCGGACGCGTGGCAACTGCGCGGGCATACCGCCCTGGTGACCGGCGCGAGCAAGGGCATCGGCCTGGCCACGGCGCGCGAACTGGCCGGCCACGGCGCCGACCTGCTGCTGGTGGCCCGCGACGAAGACTACCTGGAGCAGGTACGCGTCGAGCTGGCCGAGGACTTCCCCGCAGTGCAGGTGCTCGCCTGTGGCGCCGACCTGGCCGAGGCAGAGGAGCGCCTGGCGGTGTTCGACTGGATTGCCGACCTGGGCGTGCCGCTGTCGCTGCTGGTCAACAATGCCGGCGGCAACCAGAGCGCTGCCACCCTCGATTACAGCGACGAGGCCTGCCACGCGATCTTCGAGCAGAACCTGTTTTCCGCCTTCGCGATGTGCCGGCTGGCCCATCCGCACCTGGTCCAGCACGCCAATGCGGCGATCGTCAACGTCGGCTCGGTCTCGGCGGTCACCCATGTGCGCACCGGCTCGCCCTACGGCATGAGCAAGGCGGCGCTGCACCAGCTCACCCGCAACCTGGCGGCGGAGTGGGCGGTGGACGGCATCCGCGTCAACGCGGTCGCACCCTGGTACATCCGCACCCAGCGCTCGGAGCCCGCGCTGGCCGACCCGGATTACCTGGACGAGGTACTCGACCGCACGCCGCTGCGACGCATCGGCGAGCCCGAGGAGGTCGCCGCCGCGATCGCCTTCCTGTGCCTGCCGGCCGCCGGCTACGTCACCGGCCAGGTGCTGGCGGTGGATGGCGGGTTTCTCTCGTACGGGTTCTGAGCCGCGGAGCGCGGCGGCGGCCTCAGAACTCCGCTTCGTGCTCCTCGGCCACCAGGCCCAGGGTGACCGCGCCTTCGCCGACATTCACCATGCCGGTGATGCTCATCGGGGCTTCCATCAGTTCGACGCCGCTTTCTTCGCACGCCGCGCGCAGCTCGGCGTACCCGGGAAACTGGTCCAGCACGGCCAGGTCCCCGCCGTAGCTGACGCAGACCAACGGCACCAGCAGGCCGGCCCTGACCCGCTTGGCGGCGTAGCCGAACAGGGCTTCGGCGCCCTGCTCGAAGCCGCGCACCTTGCCTACCGGGCCGGTCTCGCCGCGGAAGCAGCGCAGGATCGGCTTGATGTCCAGTGCCGAACCCAGCATCGCGGTGAACAGGCTGACGCTGCGATCGTTCTTCTTCTTGGCACGCGCGCGAATGTAATAAAGGTCGCGCGGCAGCATGTAGCCGTAGGTGTGGTTGGCGAGATCCAGCAACCGCTCGCGGATCGCCGCGGGTGCGGCGCCGGCGGCGATCATGCGGGTGGCCGCGTACACCACCGGTGCGG
Organism: Rhodanobacter sp. UC4437_H4; assembly: GCF_052978425.1. Classification (NCBI taxonomy): domain Bacteria; kingdom Pseudomonadati; phylum Pseudomonadota; class Gammaproteobacteria; order Lysobacterales; family Rhodanobacteraceae; genus Rhodanobacter; species Rhodanobacter sp. UC4437_H4. The sequence continues at coordinate 2,058,738 of NZ_CM129673.1, read as the reverse complement.
CGCCGGCGAAGATGTTGCGGGTGTCGATCACGCGCATCATGAACGGTCCGGCCACCCCGGCCTGCTCGCGGACCTGGCGGTAGTTTTTCAGGATGGCGAAGCTCGCCTTGTTGACGTTGTCGTTGATCGGGCTGCGCGTGGCGGTGATGGTCAGGCAGAACACGCAATCCTGTTCCAGCACCAGCTTGCCCAGGAACAACTGCTGCACGTCCTCCACCGGGCAAGGCTCGGTCTCTGCCGAATGGCTGCGGCTGCCCAGCCGGCGAGCGATGAATCGCTGCAGTTCGCCGGGCTTGCGATCGTCCATGAACGTTTCGCCGTCGATCTTCACCGTGATCGGCATGACGGCGATGTTGTTCCGTTCCAGGAAGGACTGCGACAGGTCGCAGGCCGCGTCGATTGCCAAGCCCATCCGCATCATGTCGCCCCCGCCATGAGTGACCATCAGAACATAGCACGTAGCCTGCCACACCAAGGCCGTCAGCGGAGCACGTGCGACCTTTTTGCGGTACGGCTGGTCGGGCGGTGGCGCGTCCTGCCCCTGCTTCTCGCGGCGGCCCGATGCTGTATTGCAGCATCGGGCCGCCGCGCCGCTTTTCACGGCCGAAATGCCGAAGCGGCCGCGCCAGACGGTTCAACAAAGGCTGAATGACGACGCTTCGCCAAGTGTATGATGTCGGTTCACATAGCGTTATTTGCCTGTTAGTATCGGCGCGGATCGGGAGCTCATGGGTCCGAAATCCATCGGTCTGAGAACAGGTCGGGTTGTACTTCTGGGCTGAGCGGTGCAGGCCCATGACAAAAATCAATTCGGAGGGTGTCGTAATGAAACTTGGGGTCAAGAAACTTTCTTCGGCAGTTCGCCTGGCGCTTTCGCTGGGTGCTGTCATTGCGGTCGGTGCTTCCGGCACGGCCTTCGCCCAGGACACGGGCAACCAGGATGCGGCCAACCAGCCCAGCACCCAGAAGGCACAGACGCTGCAGACGGTGGTGGTCACCGGCTCCAACATCCGCCGTGTCGACCTGGAGACCTCGAATCCGGTCGTGATCATGGACGCGCAGCAGATCAAGGCCACTGGCGCCCTGACCGTGGGCGATCTGGTGCAGGAACTGCCCTCCGTCACCGGCGGCGTGGTCAATCCGCAGGTCAACAACGCCGGCGGCACCGGCGGCTCCTCGATCGGCCTGCGCGGCCTGGGTTCGCAGCGCACCCTGATCCTTGTCGACGGCCGTCGCGTCGTCAACACCGACCCCAACACGATTCCGGTCGACATGATCGAGCGCGTTGAAGTGCTGACCGACGGCGCGTCCGCCATCTACGGCTCCGACGCAATCGCCGGCGTGGTCAACTTCGTGCTCAAGAAGGACTACCAGGGCGCGCAGTTCTCGGCGACCTACGGTGAATCCGATCGCAACGACGGCAAGTCCACCGGCTACTCCTTCACGTTCGGTCAGACCGGCGACAAGGGCAGCATCATGGGTGGCATCGACTACAACAAGACCGATGGCGTGGAGGCTTCGAACCGCGACTTCTCGAAGAACTCGGTCTCGATCACCGGCAGCCCGAACAGCGCGATCTACTCGTACATCGGCGGTTCCAGCTTCCCGGCCTACGGCAACATCCAGTTGCCGGCCGCGCTGCAGGCCCAGTACGGCTGCAAGAACGTGGCGCTGAATCCGGGTGCCAGCGGTCAGAACGTCAATACCGACTATCACTGCTTCGGCAACGACGACAAGTACAACTACGCGACCGTCAACCTGATCCAGACCCCGCAGGAGCGCACCAGCGGCTTCATCAAGGGCACCTACAACCTGGGCGACCACGTCCAGGCCTACCTCTCCGCGTACCACAACAAGACGACTTCCGGCTTCCAGCTGGCGCCGTCGCTGTTCGGTGTCATCTACGGTGGCTACATCTCCAAGGACAGCTACTACAACCCGTTCGGCGTGGACTTCAACCCGGATGGCAATGACTTCCGCCTGCGCCTGGTATCGGCCGGCAACCGCTCGGCCAACTTCGGTCTGACCACCGACCAGGTGGCGACGGGCCTGCAGGGCGATTTCGACGTCTTCGGCCAGAACTGGACCTGGAATGCCGGCTACAACTACGGCCACCTGTCCTCGAACACGATCACCCGCGGCCTGCCCAACGTGGACCTGATGAACAAGGACCTCGGTCCGTCGTTCATGGACACCGACGGCGTGGTGAAGTGCGGTACGCCGGGCAACATCATCGCCGGCTGCACCCCGTTCAACCCGTTCAACCAGTTCGATCCGAACTCGGTCGCCGTGCTGCAGAAGATCGCCTCGCCGGCCATCAACAACCAGATCGACATCCAGAAGACCTACTCGGCCAACCTCACCGGCGGTCTGTTCGACCTGCCGGCCGGCACCGTGCAGCTCGCCTTCGGTGCGTCGTATCGCAAGGAGTACACCCACAGCACGGTCGACCCGGTGCTGCTGCTCGACCCGGAGACCGGCAACTGCACCTTGGGCAGCCAGTGCAGCTCGCCCCTCCAGGGTGGCTACAACGTGAAGGAAGGCTACGGCGAGCTGTTCATCCCGGTGCTCAGCAACCTGCCGGGCATCCAGGCGCTGAACGTCACCATCGGTGACCGCTACTCCAAGTACAGCACCTTCGGCAGCACCAACAACTTCAAGTTCGCGCTGGAATACAAGCCGATCCAGGACCTGCTGCTGCGTGGCACCGTGTCCGACGTCTTCCGTGCCCCGACCACGTCGGATGTGTTCGGAGCTCCGCTCAGCGACGCACCGAAGCTCAGCAACGATCCCTGCGACGGCATCACCACCGCCGGCAACCCGGCTTGCGTGGGCGTGCCGACCGACGGCACCTTCGTCGACCGCGACGTCGCCCTGGGCCAGCAGAGCAAGGGCATTGCCGCCGGTTCGCAGTACTTCAACTTCCCGCTCGGTCCGGAGCAGGGTCGCTCGTTCGACTTCGGCGCGGTCTACTCGCCGAGCTGGGCTCCGGGCCTGTCGATGAGCGCGGACTACTGGCGCCTGTACCTGACCGACACGATCACCTCGATCGGTGCCCAGACGGTGCTTGACCAGTGCTATGCCGGCAACACCAAGTTCTGCCCGCTGATCACGCGCAAGCCGCTGAACTCCAACGACCCGGGCCAGATCATCCAGATCGGCGAGCCGACCGGTAACCTGGGCCGTACCGACGCCAGCGGCGTGGACTTCTCGGTGCGCTACAAGCTGCCGCAGTTCAGCTTCGGCAACTTCGTGGTGGGCGTGGACGGCACCTACCTGACCCGTTACGACCAGCAGACGGCGCCGGGTTCGGACGCCAACGTCGTCTATCATGACGCCGGCTACTTCGGCTTCTACGGTTCGCCCGAGTCGGCTTCGTGCCCGAGCGGCGGTGGCGTTTGCCTGTTCCCGCGCTGGCGCGGCAAGGGCTTCGTGAACTGGAACCTGGGCAACTGGGATGCGTCCTGGCGCATGCGCTACATCGGCGGGTTCCAGATGGGCCGGGCGGCTCCGAGCTACACCGCGTCGCCGATCCCGAGCTATCCCAACTACGTGATGAAGTTCGGTTCGACGATCTACAGCGACGTGTCGATCGGCTACAACATCGAGCCGCTCAACACCCGCGTGTCGTTCGGCGTGAACAACGTCGCCGACAAGCAGCCGCCGTTCCTGTACGCGAACAACACGCTCAACGCCAACACCGATCCCAGCGACTTCGACCTGCAGGGTCGCTACTTCTGGGGCCGCGTGGAAGTGAAGTTCTGATCGTTCGCGTCGGCTTCGGCTGACATGTTGCAACGAGCCGCGCAGGGGTTCCTGCGCGGCTCTTTTTTTGGTGCCATCGTGACCAACCAAGACATCATCGCTGCTCTGCAAACCGGCCGTCCGGACGTCGCCGAAGCGTTGTGCCGCCAGGCGCTGGCGCAAGGCGGAGACGACCCTGACACCTTGTTCCTGCTGGCTCTCGCGCTATCGCATCAGAACAGGCGGGCCGACGCCCTGCCGGTCTACGCCCGGCTGGTGGAGCTGTGCCCCGGGGACGCGGTCCACTGGGGCAACTACGCCACCGTGCTGCGCCAGGACGGACAGCTGGCCGAGGCGGCGCGTGCCGTCGACATGGCGCTGCGGCTGGCGCCGGACAATGCGGAGCAATGGATCAACCGCGGTCTGCTGCAGTTCCACGACCGGGACTTCCTGGCGGCGCGGGACTCCCTGCTCAAGGCCACGGTGCTGGCGCCGGACTCGGTCGCGGCACGCATCCATGCCGCGCGCGCCTGCGCGGTCTGCCGCGATTACCGGGCCGACCAGCTCACCGAGCACTGGCGTGAGTGGATGCCCCTGGACGACGAGCTGCAGGCCCAACTGGCGGATCTCAAACTGGTCATGGGCGATGCCAACGCGTCGCGGGTGCTGCTGGAAGACCTTTGCGCCCGCTCCACGCCCTCACTGGGCGCGCGGTTGCTGCTGGCGGCGGTCTACGAGCGGGTCAACCAGCTCGACCGCTCGCGCGCCGTGATGCAGGAGATCAGCGCTCAGGCCGGGAAGCTCGACGACGCCCAGCGACGCGACCTTGCCCATCTGTCCGCCGCACTGGAGGCGCGCAGCGGCAATCATGCCGGCGCGCGCGAGCTGCTGGAGCAGACCGGTCCGCGCCACGACTACGATTTCGCGCACTATTTCGCGCTCGCCGAGGCTTGCGACAAGCTCGGTGACGTCGAGGCCACCCTGGCTGCGCTGGCCGAGGCGCATGCCCTTCAGGTAGAGGAGCTGAAGCAGGCGGTGCCGGCGCGATTCGAACCCGGCGCACCACTTCTGCCGGCTGCCGTCGCCCGCGTGACGCGGGAGGATTACGAGCGCTGGCCACACCTGTCCGCCCCGGAATCGAAGGACTCGCCCGTATTCATCGTCGGCTTCCCGCGCTCCGGCACCACCCTGCTCGAGCAGATGCTGGATGCCCATCCGACCTTGCAGTCGATGGACGAGCGGCCGTTCTTCAACCTGCTCGCCGACCAACTCGCGGACCATGGCCTGCACATGCCCGCCGATATCGCCCGGCTCGACCAGCATGCCTGCGACGAACTGCGCAAGGGCTACGTCTCCATGGTGTGCTCGAAGATCGCCCGGCGCTGGGACAGTCGCCTGGTCGACAAGAACCCGTTGAACATGCTGTGGCTGCCGATGATCCACCGCCTGTTCCCGCAAGCACGGTTCATCCTGGCCCTGCGCCATCCCTGCGACGTGCTGATCAGCAACTACATGCAGAACTATCGTGCCAGCGTGCTGGCGGCGGCCGGTGCCTCACTTGAGCGCCTGGCACAGGCCTACGTCGAGGCGATGCAGTCGTGGCTCCACCACGTCGAGGTTTTCCAGCCTTCGGTGCTGGTCTCGCGCTACGAGGACCTGGTGACCGATCCGGCGGCGCAGACGCAACGCATCGGTGATTTCCTTGGCCTGGACGATGCCTCGCCGCTGCTCGATTTCGACAGGCACGCGCGGCAGAAGGGCTACATCGCCACGCCCAGCTATACGCAGGTGATCCAGCCGGTCAACCGCAAGGGTCTGGGCCGCTGGCTGCGCTACGGCGAGGCGCTGGCGCCGGCCCAGGCGATCCTGCGGCCCATGCTCGACCACTGGGGCTACACGACGGAAGGCGGTCACTGAGCCGCATCCGCGGTCCGCGAAAAGAAGCACGCCCGTGGCTTTCGATCGCAGGTCCGGCGCGTGCACGCTCTTGCCCGCCCGAATCAGGCGCGCTGGCCTCGCGGCGGATGCCGTGCCGTTTCGGTGCAGGCTCAGTCCTCGGCGATCTGCATGAGCTCGGGCAGGAACGGCGCGTAACAGCGCCACCGATCGACCGAGTGCGTGTGGACCGGCTGGCGCGCCTGCCACAGGCTGGCGGTGCTGATCGCGTGATCGTCGTCGGTGCGTGCGACCCGGGATGGCGGCAAGCCGAGCCATTGCGTCAGCCCGTCCAGGCATGTCGTCGGGTCCGCCGTCAGCTCCTCGTAGCGGATCGTTCGCACGGCGTGCGGGTAGCGTGCCTGCCAGCCGGCCATCAATTGACGCGCGCCGCGGATGTAGGCCGCGATGTCGGCGAAGTCGCAGGAGAAATCCAGGCTGCGGTCGTGGAATGACTGCATCCACAGCGACAGCGCGATGTCGCGCGCGCGACGCTGGCACTGGATGATCCTCGCGTTCGGGAACAAGGAAAGAATCAGGTCGACATGCAGGAAGTTGCGCGGCTGCTTGTCGATGAACCAGCGCGCCGCGGGCGCATCGTCCTGGCGCAGCTGTGCGGCGTATGTCGCTGCGGCGTCAGCCAGTCGTTGCCGATAATCCCCGCCCTCCGTGCCGTCGATCCGTTCGGCCAGCGCGGGCAGCCACGGCGATTCGCCGCGATGGCAGACCAGCGCATGCTCCGCCAGCTGTCGCGCCACCAGGGTGGTACCCGAACGCGGTACTCCGACGATGAACACGGGCGTCCAGCCCGGCTCGGGCTCAAGGGTGACCGCGGGCAGCCGACGCTTGCGCCGAACTTCGATGCTCCGCGCCCACCGCTTGCGCGACCAGTGCGCCTTGGCCGCGGCGCGGGCGTTGGCATCGCGCAGGAAGTGCGCTGCCTGGGCGTACTCGCCGATGTCGTCATGGGCCTTGCCCAGCGCAAACAGCAGCGACGTGCGGGCGTCGTCGTTCAACGGCGCGGCCAGGTAGCGGCGAAACAGGGCAAAGTCAGGATGACCGGCATCGGCATAGCGTTGCAGCCCCGCCAGCCCCTGCGGCACGTGCCAGTCGGGAGCCTGCGGGCTGTTGGCCGCCACGAAGGCATAGCGCTCGCGCGCCACGTCGAAGCGGCCCAGTTGCGCCTGCAGCATGCCGGCGTAGGCATGCAGCCGCGGATCGGCATTACCGGCCGCGATCTCCACCTCGGCAAGGTCCGCCGCATCGTGCTTGCGCCCGCAGTCGTCCAGCAACTCGATGGCCTGGATGCGCTGTTCGAGGTCGCCCCCGGACGCAGGGAACGCACCGCGCATCACGTCGGCGACTGCGCGCATGCGGCCCTGGCCCTTCAGCAGCCGCGCCAGCATGAAACTGCTGGCCAACTGCGCCGAGGGTTCCGCCAGCAGCGCCCGCAGCAGCTCTTCGGCGGCGCGGGCGTCGCCACGCTGGAGCAGCAGGCCCGCCTGCGCCTGACGCAATGCAGTGGAGCGGGGATGGGCCTGCAGTGCATGCTGCAGCATGTTCCACGTGCAGTGGTCGCGTTCCAGCATCAGGCGCTGGATCAGCGCCAGCCACTCGGCGTCGGTGGCGTCAGTCCAGGCCTGGAGCAGCAGCTTGCCGTCGTCCGGCGTCGATGCGGCCCGCCGCAGATGTTCGGTCAAGGCCTGTTCGCGCCGGGCGGCGACTGAACCGGGCTTGTCGGTCGCGCTCATCCCGGCTCAGTGGACCGCGGACTTCCACGGCGCCAATCCGAGCGCCCGGCGCAGCGGATCGAGCAGCTCGGCGTAAGCCGCGGTGTGCGCGGTGTCGCGCCGCAGCGGCTGACGCACCTGGCTGGCGCTGGGCGAGCGCACCTCGCGGCTGCTTTCGTGGAAGCGTTCGCAAGCCTCCTCGTAGGGCAGGTCGCAGAAATCCAGCAGCGCGCGGATATGCTGCGGCGGATCGGCCTGCAGATCCTCGTGGCGGAACTCCAGCACGTGCTGCGGATGCAGCCGCTGCCAATGCGTGAGGCTGCGATCGAAATCGCCCCAGAAGCTGGCCAGATCGTCGAAGTCGCGGGTGTACTCGTTGTTCTCCAGGCGTTGCCGGTAGCACGAGAAGCAGGTCTCGAGCGGATCGCGCCGACAGCCGATGATGCGTGCCTGCGGCAGCATGGCGCGGATCGCGCCGGCATAGATCCAGTTGCTGGGGAGCTTGTCGGTGAACATCGGACGATGGCGCCGCCAGTGTGCGGTCCGCTCGAGGTAACGCTGGCCCAGTCGCTGCCAGTCGGCCGGCTGCATGGCTTTCACCCACTGCGGGAAAGGTTGTCCGCGCCGACGCGATTCCTCGGCCAGCACCTGCGGGAGGTCGGACAGCTCGCCGGCGCCCTCCACCCGGGAATGCGAGGCGAGGATCTGCTCGACCAGGGTGGAGCCGGAGCGCGGCAGGCCGACGATGAAGATCACCTCCCTTCCCAGCTCGCCGGGCGCGCCTTCGGGTGGCGGGTCGAACGCCTGGTTGAGCGCCGTCACGCTGGCGGAGAACGCGCCGCGATCCCAGTGCCGGCGGCGTCGCGCCAGGTTGTTGGCCTGCTCGATGGCCCGCAGGGCGGCTGCCGGGTGACCATGATCGTGCAGCGCGGCGGCCAGCGCGAAGCCGGTCGCGATCAGGTCGTCGTCGCTGTTGCGCCGGTCCTGCAGCGTCGCCTGCATGCTGGCGATGTCTTCCTCGCTGAACTGGCCGCTGCGCAGGTCGGCCAGGCCCCACCATGCCATGCCCGCGCCGGGGTTCTCGGCCAGCACGCGCCGATACTCGGCCGCGGCCTCGTCAGCACGACCCTGCATGCGCAGGATGTCGGCAAGCAGCGCACGTGCCTGCATGTGGCGTGGTTCCAGCTCTACGGCGCGTTGCAGCGCCGCGGTGGCCTCGTCGTTGCGCACCGAGCGCGTCAGCATCACGCCCAGGTTGTACCAGGCCATGCCCAGCGTCGGCTGCAGCTCGCAGCTGCGCCGCAGCGATTCGATTGCCGCGTCGTAATCGCCCGCCTGGCCTTGCAGGCTGCCCAGCGTGTTGTGGTAGACCGGGTCGTCGGGCCGCATCGCCATGGCGTCGCGCATGACGGCGATGGCGTCGCGGTGCTGACCGCGCATGCCGAGGATGCCGGCGTGCATGCGCAGGATTTCCGGATGGTGCGCCTCGCTGCGCTCGATGCCCGCCAATTGCTGCATCGCCTCCTCCACGCGTCCCGCGTCGAGCGACTCGCCCGCCGCGACGACGCGGCGGGCGGTGGTCGGGGTAAGTCCATCCAGCCGTGTTGCCATGCTTTCTCCACGATCCGGTTTGGGTGAGCCGTGGCCGAAGGCGCGTCCGGCGCAGTCCGGCTGCCACCATCGAGCGGCAATGAACGCGTATTATGCCCGTTTGGCTCCCGCCCGTGCTGGCGCACGGCAGCACTCCAAGGCACTGTTCCATGGACATGACCCACCCGCTGACTCCCGAAGCCTGCCGCCGCGCCGCCCACGAGCGGTTGCAACGGCGTGACCCGGAAACGGCCGAGCAGTTCTTCCGTCACCTGCTGGAACTGCTGCCGCACGATGTCGAGGCGCTCAGTTTCCTGGCCAGCCGCCATTACGCGCGCGGCGAGCTGGTTCCGGCGAGGGATCTGTCATTGCACGCTGTCGCGCGGGAACCGGAGCGGGTCGACCTGTTGCAGCTGCTGGGGGCAGTGCAACTGGCCAATGGCGATTTCGGCGACGCCGCCGGCACGCTGCAGCGCAGCCTGCAACTGGCGCCGCAGGCATTTGTCGCGCGGCTGCAGCTCGGCGTGGCGCAGGAACAGCTCGGGCGCGCACACGATGCGCTGGTGACCTGGTACACCGCCATCCGCACGGCGCAGAACCAGGGCCGCTGGACGAACGACCAGACCACCGCACCGGCCGTGCGCGAGCTGGTGAAGTACGCCATCAACTACGTGAACCGCGAACGTCGCCGCTTGTTCAGCGAGGTGCTGGAGCCTCTGCGCGATCGTTACGGCGCGTCGGAGCTGACCCGCGTCGAGCAAAGCCTTTCGATCTATCTTGGCGAGCAGCCGGCGAACATCCCCGACGCCCGCCAGCAGCCGAAATTCCTCTACTTCGCCGGCGTGCCGAGCCAGCCCTACTACGAGCGCTCGCGTTTCCCTTGGCTGGAAGCGCTCGAGCAGGCAACCGACGATATCCGGGGCGAACTGGAAGAGCAGCTGGGCGCAGCGCGCGATCTCGAACCCTTCCTGGGCACGTCCGCCGGGGCGGCGACGGGCGAGATGCTGAAGTCGTGGGGCAAGGACGAGGCGGCGTGGGACGCGTACTTCTTCTATCGCCACGGCAAGCGCTACGACGACCATTGCGCGGCCTGCCCGATCACCGCCGGCATCCTCGACCGGTTGCCGCTGGTCCGCATCCGCGACCACGCGCCGGAGACGCTGTTCTCGGTGCTGCGGCCTGGCACGCACATCCTGCCGCATCGCGGGGTCACCAACACCCGGCTGGTCACCCATCTGCCGCTGATCGTGCCGGACCATTGCGCCATCAACGTCGGTGGCCAGGAGCATGTCTGGCAGCCCGGCAAGTGCGTGACGTTCGACGACACCTTCCTCCACGAGGCGTGGAACCGCAGCGGCGAAACCCGCGTGGTGCTGATCCTGGACAGCTGGAACCCCGACCTGAGCGAGGCCGAGCGGGCCGCGGTGACCGACCTGGTCGAGGCGATCAGCGATTTCAACGACGCCACCGCCCCGCCCGCGCAAGCCTGATGGGGTCCGGCCGCCCGGGCCGGCGCAGAGCCGGCCGGGTGGGCGAAGGCGTGCTTACTTCGCGCCGGGGAAGGTCAGGCTGAGTCCCTCGCCCTGCACGGTGGAAACCCAGTCGATGACGATGCCGCGCGCGCGCTGGGCGCTGGCGGGGTCGAAATGCACTTCCAGTCCGTTGGACTGCGTCACCACGTCATGTTCGCCGGCCGGTGCCAGCTGGAAGCCGGCGCCGTGATCCGGGCCGATTTCCAGGTGCAGGACCATGCCTTGCGCATTGGCCGTGCCCTGGCGGATCGCCTCGGCGGCGGCATCGGTGATGGTGATTTCCGGCGGAGTGCGATCCGGTGCCGGCATGCCGAACACCGCATGCAGTTCGCCGCTGCGGTACATCTGGCTGATGATGTCGGCGCCGCCGATCAGCTCGCCGCCGACGTACAGCTGCGGGATCGTGGGCCACTCGCCGTAGAGCTTGATGCCCTCGCGGATCTCCGGGTCGTCCAGCACATTGACCGTGTGGTACTCCGGCAGCAGCTCGTTGAGCGTGTTGGTCGCGGCGGCGGAGAAACCGCACATCGGCTGGTGGCGGTCGCCTTTCATGAACAGCACCACGCGGTGCTCCTTGAGCAGGCCTTCGATGCGTTCGCGGGTGGTGTTGTCCAGTGACATGCAGGGCTCCTAGGAAAGGGGCAAATGATACGCCGTGGAGATGACGGCGGGCAGCGAAGCTTTCAAGGTTGCCGCGACAACGCCGCACGCGCGGCTGGCGCGATCGCGTCTGCCCACAGCGCATATTGCTCCGCCGACGGATGCAGGCCGTCCGCGGCGACCAGCTCGGGATGCCGGCGCGAGATCGGGGTGATGTCGACGAAGCGGACGCCGCGGCTTGCCGCCAGGCCGCGGGCACACGCGTTGAAATCGTCCAGTTCGCGGGCGGTCCGCGCCGCATCGCGGCCTTGTTCGCGGGCAAAGGGGGTGACGCCCCAGTCGGGAATGGAGACCACCAGCACCCGCGCGGCGCGCCCGCCGGCCAGCGCGATGGCGCGTTCGAGCAAGGCGGCGAACTGCGCCGCGTATTCATCGAGGCTGCGGCCGCGATACTGGTTGTTGACGCCGATCTGCAGGGTGACCAGATCGTAGGGCGGCGCCAGCGCGGCCTGATCCATGCCTCGTGCCAGCTCGTCGGTGGTCCAGCCGGTGACGGCCACGAGGCATGGCTCGTCGACCGCCACGCCGCCGCGGCGCAGCTGCTGCGCCAGCACCGCGGGCCAGCACGCGTTCGCGGCCACGGCTTCGCCGACGGTGTAGGAATCGCCGAGCGCGAGGTGACGCAGCGGCGAGCGGGATGCGGGCACCGGCAAGCCTCAGGCCGCGACGACGGCGTTGTCCGCCTGTTCGCGCGCCATCCGCTGCAGCACCTGCTCGATCCGCACGAACACCTCGTGCAGCTGCGCGGGCGGCGGCAGCAGGGTCAGCCGGAAGTGGCGGCTGCGCGACACGTTGAAGCTGCTGCCGGGCACCACCAGCACCGACTCCTCTTCGAGCAGGCGCAGGGCGAAGGATTCGTCGTCGAACTGCGGGATGCGTTCGGCGCGCACCGCGGGGAACGCATACAACGCGCCGGCCGGCGCCACCAGGTCGAGGTGTTCGCTGGCGACGACTCCCTGCAGCACCGCCGCGCGCGCCTCGTGCAGGCGCCCGCCCGGCGCGGTCAGGGCGCCGATCGTCGGCGCGTCCTGCAAGGCGGGCGGCACCGCCCACTGCGCGGTCACGTTGGCGCACAGGCGCAATGCGGCCAGCAGTTGCAGCGCGTCGCGATACACCGACGTTCCCGCGGGCGCGCCGGACAGGCTCATCCAGCCGACCCGATAGCCGCAGGCGCGATGCACCTTGCTGAGCCCGCCGAAGCTCAGGCAGGGCAGTTCGCCGGCGACTTCCGCCAGTGGCTGGAAGTGCGCGCCGTCGTAGAGGATCTCGTCGTAGATTTCATCGGCGAGCAGCAACAGGCCGTGCCGCGCTGCGACTTCGGCCAGCCGCTGCAGCAGCTCGCGCGGATAGACCGCGCCGGTCGGGTTGTTGGGGTTGATGAGTACCAGCGCGCGGGTGCGCGGGGTGACCAGCGCCTCCACCTCGTCCGGGTCGGGCAGGTGGCCGCGGCTGGCCGGGCAGCGGTAGTACTGCGGCCGTCCGCCGTTGAGGATGGTGGCCGCGCTCCACAGCGGGTAGTCCGGGCTCGGCAGCAGCACCTCGTCGCCGGGCTGCAGCAGAGCCCGCAAAGCCAGGTCGATCAGTTCGCTGACCCCATTGCCGATGAAGATGCGCTCGGGCTGCACGTGCCGCGCTCCGCGGCTGCGTTGCTGCGCGGCGATCGCCTCGCGCGCCGCTTCCAGTCCCTGCTCGTGGCCGTAGGCGTCGCTCTCGTGCAGGTGGCTGGCGATCGCCTCGCGCAGGTGCGCCGGCGCCTCGAAGCCGTAGCGGCCGGGGTTGCCGATATTCAGCTTGATGATGTCGCGTCCGGCGGATTCCAGCTCGCGGGCACGGCGGGTCAGCGCACCGCGGATCTCGTAGCGCACGTCTGCCAGGTGCGCACTGGGGATGATCGGAGCCAACGCCTGGGTTCCTTTGCGGGTGGGAAACGGCGCGAACGCCGGCGACGTGGATGCTAGCAGCGTGATGCAGTGCAGCGCGAGCCGATCGGCGGGCGCGACGCTGGCCATCGTCGGGCCGTGGCCGGGCAGGGCATAATCGCCCCACCATGCCAGGCAAGCCTCGCCATGAGTGATGTCGAAACGATCGAGCGGCTGCGGCATATCGGCTGGCGCGGCGACCGCCTGCCGGCCGGCGGCCTGCGCCTGGCGCGGGTGGTGGCGCAGCATCGCGCCGGTTATGAACTGCACGATGGCCACGCACTGTTCGGCGCGCAGCCGGACGGCCGCTTCCTCAAGCGCGGCATCGACCCCGCCGAGCGACCGGTGGTGGGCGATTTCGTGGAGGTGGCCGACGGCACGCCGCCGCACATCGTCAGCGTGGGAGCGCGCCGCAGCATGTTGTCGCGCGCCGCCGCGGGCGAGCGCTACGAGCGCCAGCTGATCGCCACCAATGTCGACTACGTGCTGGTGCTGACCGGGCTGGACGGCGACTTCAACCCCGCCCGCATCGAGCGCTACCTGTCGCTGACCGAAGGCTCCGGCGCGCAGCCGGTGGTGCTGCTGAGCAAGCTGGACAAGCACGAGGATGCGGCGGCGAAGGTCGCCGCGCTGCGCGCGCGCCTGCCGCAGGACACGCCGATCCATGCGCTCAACTGCAAGGACCCCGCCAGCGCGCAGGAGCTGGCGCGCTACCTGCAGCCGGGTGACAGCGCGGTGCTGGTGGGCTCCTCCGGCGCCGGCAAATCGACGTTGACGAATACCTTGTTCGGCACCGCGACCATGGCCACCGCCGCCGTGCGCAGCCACGACAGCCGCGGTCGCCACACCACCACCCACCGCGCGCTGCTGCAGTTGCCCTCGGGCGGTTGCCTGATCGACACCCCCGGCATGCGCGAGCTGAAACTGACCGGCGAGGAGCAGCTCGACCTGTTCGCCGACATCGAGGCGCTCGCCGAGCAGTGCCGCTTCGCCGATTGCGGCCACGGCAGCGAGCCCGGTTGCGCGGTGCAGGTGGCGCTGGACACCGGCGAGCTGAGCGCCGAGCGCTGGCGCAGTTATCTCAAGCTGCACGACGAGCGGGAGGAACAGGCTGCCACCCTCGAAGCGCGATTGCGCCGTCAGCGCGGCGGCCGCCCGCTGGAGCCGCCGCGCGGCCACCGCGTCAAGCGCGAGCGGGAGTAGTTCGATGGCGCGCGGGGGCAGCCCGGGAAGAATTCGCGCCGACGGTGCGCGGCGTGCCGGGGTCTCGCGATGAACGCGGCCATTGCACCGGAGCTGCAACGCTACGCGGCGCTGGACCAGCGCTTGCTGGCGGCGGTGCGCGGCATCCACATATTGCCCACGGTGGCGTGGCCCGCGTCGCTGGAAAACCGCATGATCGAGGCCTACGGCCAGGGCCGCTTCAGCCTGCCGGCGGTGTCCTACCAGGTGCCCGGGCTGGCGGCGGCGCGCACCGAACTGGCGGCGATCGAGACGGCGGCGGTGGAGGTCGGCGCGGGCGATCCGCTGGGCGAGTACCTGCGCCGCACCGCCGAGTCCTGGCAGGTCGCCGCGCAGATGCTCGAGGCGGTGGGTACGGCCGGCGTGACCGCGCCGTCGATCGCGCTGTACGGCAAGCCGGACGACCGCATCCCCGGCAGCCAGCGCAGCAACCTGGATGCCGCGCGCTATTTCGTCGAGCTGTCCGACGAACTGGGCGCCGACCTGCTCGCCGACGACGGCGGCGACATCGACGCGGAGGTGCTGCGCGCGGCGCTGGCCGAGACGCTGGATGTCTTCTTCGGCGACGGCACGATCCGCGTCGAGGTCGATCCCGAGCTCACCGCCAAGGCCGCCGCCGGCGCCACCCGCATCCGCCTGCGCGGCGGCGCCAGCTTCAGCCAGTACGACCACCACCAGTTGCTGGCGCACGAGGCCTTCGTGCATTCGCTGACCGCGCTGAACGGCCGGCGCCAGCCGTTGCTGGCGTCGCTGGGGCGCACCTCGCCGCGGGTCACCGCCACCCAGGAAGGGCTGGCGGTATTCGCCGAGCTGATGTCGGGGGCGATCGACATCGCCCGGCTGAAACGCATCAGCCTGCGCATCGTGGCGATCGACATGGCCCTGGGCGGCGCCGATTTCGTCGAGGTCTATCGCTACTTCCATGCGCGCGGGCAGAGCGTGGCCGACAGCTTCCATTCGGCGCAGCGGGTGTTCCGCGGCGTGCCGCCGGGCGGCGGCGCGGTGTTCGCCAAGGACAACGTCTACCTGTCCGGCCTGCTCACCGTGCACACGTTCTTCCGCTGGGCCCTGCGCCAGCGCCGGCTGGATCTGCTGCGCTATCTGTTCGCCGGCAAGCTGGCGCTGCACGACGTGATCAGCCTGCAGCCGCATTTCGCCTCCGGCGCGATCGTGCCGCCGCGCTGGCTGCCGCCGTGGATGCAGCACGTGCACGGGCTGGCCGGAAAGCTGGCGTTCTCGGTGTTCATCAACGGCATCCACATGGATCGGGTGCGCGAGGACGACCTGCTGCCGGGCGCATGAGGGCGCCGGGCGTGGGCCAGCGACGCAGGCCCAGGTGCTAACATTCTCGCCAGCCATCCGAGCTCGCGCGATGGCGCCCACTCACTGGAAAAAAGCCCCTCCCATGGCCCTCCCCGAAGAACTGCGCCTCGCCGCGCTGGAGTATCACCGTCATCCGCGGCCGGGCAAGATCAAGATCACCCCGACCACCGCCCTGCTGACCCAGCGCGACCTGTCGCTGGCGTATTCGCCGGGCGTGGCGGCGGCGTGCGACGCGATCGTCGAGGACCCCGCGACGGCGGCGGAGTACACCGTACGCTCCAACCTGGTGGCGGTGATCACCAACGGCACCGCGGTGCTTGGTCTGGGCGACATCGGGCCGCTGGCGGCCAAGCCGGTGATGGAAGGCAAGGGCATCCTGTTCCAGAAGTTCGCCGGCATCGACGTGTTCGACATCGAGATCGACGAGAACGACCCGGACAAGCTGGTCGAGATCATCGCCAGCCTGGAGCCCACCTTCGGCGGCATCAACCTGGAGGACATCAAGGCGCCGGAGTGCTTCATCGTCGAGCGCAAGCTGCGCGAGCGGATGAAGATCCCGGTGTTCCACGATGACCAGCACGGCACCGCGATCATCGTCGGCGCCGCCCTGGTCAATGCGCTGGAGGTGGTCGGCAAGAACATCGCGGACATCAAGCTCGCCACCACCGGCGCCGGTGCAGCCGGCATCGCCTGCCTCGACATGCTGGTGGCGCTGGGCGTGCGGCCGGAGAACATCCTCGCGTTCGACCGCGAGGGCGTGATCCACACCGGCCGCGGCAACCTCGATCCGGACAAGGCCCGCTACGCACGCGACACGCCCAAGCGCAGCCTGGCCGAGATCGTGGCCGGCGCGGACGTGTTCCTGGGCCTCTCCGCCGGCGGCATCCTCAAGCCGGAGATGGTCGCGACGATGGCCGAGCGGCCGGTGATCCTGGCGCTGGCCAACCCCAACCCGGAGATCACCCCGGAAGACGCCAAGGCGGTGCGGCCGGACTGCATCATCGCCACCGGTCGCTCGGACTATCCGAACCAGGTCAACAACGCGCTGTGCTTCCCGTACATCTTCCGCGGTGCGCTGGACGTGGGCGCCACCGTGATCAACGAGGCGATGAAGACCGCCTGCGTGCGGGCGATCGCCGCGCTGGCGCGCATGGAAGCCTCCGACCTGGGCAGTGCCTACGGCGGCGAGATCCCCTGTTTCGGCCCCGAGTACCTGATCCCGCGCCCGTTCGACCGGCGCCTGCTGGTGATGCTGGCGCCCGCGGTGGCGCAGGCGGCGATGGACTCGGGCGTGGCCACGCGGCCGATCGAGGACATGGACGCGTACAAGGAGAAGCTCGGCCAGTTCATCTACCGCACCGGACTGCTGATGAAGCCGGTGTACGAGCGCGCGCGCGCCGACCTCAAGCGGGTGGTGTACGCCGAGGGCGAGGAGGAGATCGTGCTGCGCGCGGTGCAGACGGTGATCGACGAGCGCATCGCGCGGCCGATCCTGATCGGCCGTCCGGACGTGATCGACACGCGCATCCAGCGGCTCGGCCTGCGCATGCGCGCCGGCGTGGATTTCGAGCTGACCAACATCCACGACGACCCGCGCTTCAACGACTACTGGCAGCAGTACCACGCCATGACCGAACGGCGCGGGGTGAGCCCCGCGGCGGCGAAGAACCTGCTGCGCTCGCGGCCGACCCTGATCGCCGCGATGATGGTCGAACGCGGCGAGGCGGACGCCATGATCTGCGGCATCGTGGGTCGCTACCACAAGAAACTCGGCTACCTGCGCAGCGTGTTCGGGCTCGACCCGGGCGTGTCGTGCACCTCGGCGATGAGCGGCGTGATCAACGACAAGGGCGCGTGGTTCTTCCTCGACACCCACGTGCAGGTCGATCCCACCGCCGAGCAGATCGCCGAGGCGACGCTGCAGGCCTGCTACCGGCTGAAGAACTTCGGCATCGAGCCCAAGGTGGCACTGCTCTCGCACTCCAACTACGGCAGCCACGACAACCCCAGCGCGGCGAAGATACGCAAGGCCTGGCAGATCCTCAAGGCGCGCGCGCCCAAGCTGGACATGGACGGCGAGATGCAGGCCGACACCGCCTGGGACGAGGCGCTGCGCCTGCGCATGTTCCCGCACACCACGCTCAGCGGCCGCGCCAACCTCTACGTGATGCCGAACCTGGACGCGGCCAACATCGCCTACAACATCGTGCGGGTGATGACCGACGGCGTCTCGATCGGGCCGATCCTGATGGGCGTGAACCGCTCGGCGCACATCCTGACGCCGGCCTCCACCGTGCGCCGCATCGTCAACATGACGGCGGTGGCGGCGGTCGATGCACAGATCCGCGCCGCGCAGGGCAGCCGGCGCGGTTGATGGGCTGATCGTGTGGCGGTGATGTGCCGACTCTTCGCGCCGGGGCGGCGGCAGCCGCGCCGTCCCACTCATGTGGCCATGATGCAATGACACCTGTTCGCACGTTCATGTGGCAGGTTTCGACAGGAAACACGATGGCAAAATTTCACTTCGTTGAAGACTACGAACGTCTGGTCAGGCGATTGCGTTGGAAATATTCGCTGGACGAGGCGATGAGCCGTGCCGTAGGAGGTGGGGGTTACGAGCAAATCGGCCAGATCGAGGCGGACATTGTCGCCCATGCCGGTCTGCGCGATGGTCAATCTCTGGTGGACCTGGGCTGCGGCAGTGGTCGCCTTGCCGCGGCGCTTGGGCGAAAAATGTCCATCGAGTATTGCGGCATCGACGTCGTCAAAGCGTTGCTGAGATATGCAAAGAAGAAATCGCCGAAGAATTACCGTTTCATCCTGAACCGTTCACTTGCGGTACCTCTGCCGGACGCATCTTGCGACATGGCAACGGCATTCAGCGTGTTTACTCATCTGTTGCATCACGAAAGTTACATCTACCTGGAGGAACTGCACCGCGTGGTTCGCCCGGATGGAGTGGTGATATTTTCGTTCCTGGAGTTTTCCGAGCCGGATCACTGGGCGCAGTTCAAGGCCACGGTCGATGTGCAACGCTCGGCAACGCTGCCGCACCTCAACCAGTTTCTGGAACGTTCGCAGATCGAGTTGTGGGCGGACAAACTCGGTTATCACGGCCTGAGGTTTGTCGGCAGCACCGAGGCACCTTGGAGAACCTCTTCGGCGCTGGGTCAGAGCATAGCGATTCTGCAGAGATAGCCGGATGTTCGGCTTTCGTGGCTTGTGCCGGCGCTCATACGCTGACGCATGGACCATTATTTGGCTGGCACCCGCCCAGACCGCTAAACTAAGCCGTTGTCGCGCCGCGGCCCCGGCGGCGCGAACCTTTTGCAGGCACACCCCACGGTGCCGTGGAGAACCCCGATGGACCAGCTCGACGAAATCCTGGACCAGGATCTTGACCCCACCGAAACCCGCGAGTGGATCGATTCGCTCGATGCGGTGATCCAGCACGACGGTACCGAGCGCGCGCATTACCTGCTGGAGAAGATGGTCGACACCACCCGTCGCTCGGGTGGCTACCTGCCGTTCAACCCGACCACCGAATACGTCAACACGATCCCGCCCGGGATGGAGGCCAAGAGCCCCGGCGATGCGGCGATGGAGTGGCGTATCCGCTGCCTGATCCGCTGGAACGCGATGGCGATGGTGGTGCGCGCCAACCGCCGGCCCGGTTCGCTGGGCGGCCACATCGCCAGCTTCGCCTCCTCGGCCACGCTGTACGACGTGGGCTTCAACCATTTCTGGCGCGCCCCCAGCGCCGACCACCCCGGCGACCTGATCGGCTACCAGGGCCACATCAGCCCCGGCATCTATGCGCGCTCCTTCCTCGAAGGCCGCATCAGCGAGGAGCGGCTCGACCTGTTCCGCGCCGACGTGGTCGGCGGCGAGCAGTCGCTCACCTCCTATCCACACCCGTGGCTGATGCCGGACTACTGGCAGGTGCCCACCGTGTCGATGGGGCTGGGTCCGATCCAGGCGATCTACCAGGCGCAGTTCTTCCGCTACCTGGAGAACCGCGGCCTGATACCCAAGACCGACCGCAAGATATGGTGCTTCCTCGGCGACGGCGAAGTGGACGAGCCGGAATCGCTGGGCGCGATCTCGCTGGCCGGCCGCGAAGGCCTGGACAACCTGATCTTCGTGATCAACTGCAACCTGCAGCGGCTGGACGGCCCGGTGCGCGGCAACGGCAAGATCATCCAGGAGCTGGAGGGCGTGTTCCGCGGCGCCGGCTGGAACGCCATCAAGGTGATCTGGGGCAGCTACTGGGATGCGCTGCTGGCGCGTGACAAGGACGGCACGCTGCGCAAGCTGATGATGGAAACCGTGGACGGCGAATACCAGGCCTGCAAGGCCTTCGGCGGCGCCTACACGCGCGAGCATTTCTTCGGCAAGTACCCGCAGACCCGCGAGATGGTGGCCAACTTCAGCGATGACGACGTCTGGCGCCTGAATCGCGGCGGCCACGATCCGCACAAGGTCTACGCCGCCTACCACGCGGCGGTGAACACCAAGGGCATGCCCACGGTGATCCTGGCCAAGACGGTGAAGGGTTACGGCATGGGCATCGGCTCGGGCGAGGCGGAGAACCCCACCCATCAGCAGAAGAAGATGACCGGCGATGCCGTGCGCACGTTCCGCGATCGTTTCCAGATTCCGGTGCCCGACGACAAGCTGGACAGCGTGCCGTACTACCACCCCGGCCCGAACTCGCCGGAGGTGGAATACATGCTGGAACGCCGTCGCGCGCTGGGCGGCTTCCTGCCGCAGCGCCGCCGCCGCACCGACGTGCCGTGCAAGGCGCCGGAGTTGTCCGCGTTCGAGCAGATCACCAAGGGCAGCGGCGAGCGCGAGATCTCCAACACCATGGCGCTGGTGCGCGGCATGAACCTGTTGCTGCGCGACAAGCAGCTCGGCCCGCGCGTGGTGCCTATCGTGGCCGACGAGGCGCGCACCTTCGGCATGGAGGGCATGTTCCGGCAGATCGGCATCTACGCGCCGTTCGGACAGAAGTATCGTCCGCAGGATGCCGACCAGCTGCTGTACTACCGCGAGGCGCAGGACGGCCAGGTGCTGCAGGAAGGCATCTCCGAGGCTGGCGGCGTGTCGGCGTGGATCGCGGCGGGCACCAGCTATTCGCTGTCCAACCAGCCGATGCTGCCGTTCTTCATCTACTACTCGTTCTTCGGCTTCCGGCGCATCGGCGACCTGATCTGGGCCGCTGGCGACCAGCGCGCGCGCGGCTTCCTGGTCGGCGCCACCGCCGGCGCCAGTTTCCCCGGCGAAGGCCTGCAGCATTCGGACTGTGCCTCGCACCTGATGGCAGGCACCTTCCCCAACTGCCGCGCCTACGACCCGACCTGGTCGTACGAGGTGGCGGTGTTGCTGCACCACGGCGTCAAGGAGATGTACGAAGAGCAGCAGGACGTCTTCTATTACATCACCACCACCAACGAGAACTATGTCCACCCGGACATGCCCGAGGGCTGCTACGACGGCATCGTCAAGGGCATGTATCTGTTCCGGGACTCGGGATTGGGGAATCGGGATTCAGGCAAGGGCAAGAGCAAGGGCAAGAACGGCGCGCCGTGCGTGCAGCTGATGGCGGCGGGCGGTTCGCTGATCGAGGCGATTGCGGCGGCCGAGCTGCTGGATGCCGACTTCGGCGTGAAGGCCGACATCTGGTCCTGCCCCAGCTTCAGCGAACTGTCGCGCGACGGCTTCGACTGCGAGCGCTGGAACCGCCTGCATCCGGAAGCGAAGCAGCGCGTGCCGCACGTCACCGCCAACCTGGCCGGGCGCGACGGCCCGGTGATCGCCGCCAGCGAATACGTGCGCGGCGTGGTCGACCAGGTGCGCGCTTTCGTGCCCGAGGGTCGCTCGTTCACCGCCCTGGGCGCCGACGGCTATGGTCGCTCCGATACCCGCGAGCACCTGCGCGAGTTCTTCGAGATCAGCCGCTACTGGATCGCCCACGCCGCGCTGGCCGCGCTGGCAAAGGAAGGCAAGGTCAACGCCAAGGACGTCAGCCGCGCGATCAAGGAGTACAAGCTCGATCCGGACAAGCCCAATCCGCTGACCGTGTGATCACCCGCGATACGGGCCGGGGAAGCCGCCTTTCGGGGCGGCTTTTTCTTGCGCGCTATTTCGCCAGCGCCTGCTGGATCGCTTCCAGTGCGTGGCCGCGGGTCTCGATGCCGCGCCGGGCGAGCATCGCCGCGGCGACTGCCATCGGCAGCGCGATCAGCAGCGCCGACAGCGCGAAATGCTCGAACAACCCGGCCACGCCGACCACCGCGCCGAGGATGCCGCCGAACTTCGAGCCGCCGGCGATCAGCCCGGCACCGCTGCTGCGCAGGTGCGCGGGATAGATCTCCGCCGCGTACGGGATCAGCGTGGCGATCACCCCGCTGATGCTCAGCAGCAACAGCACCGTGGCGGTGGTGGTCAGCACCGGCGAGCGCAACTGCATGGCACCAATCATGCAGAACAGCAGCAGCGCCGCGGCGGTCAGCGCGATGAACAGCACCAGCGTGCGGATGCTGCTCCAGCGCTGGTAGCCCCACACCACCAGGCCGATGCCGGGCAGGGCGAGGATCGCCGAGCGCGCCAGCAGCGCCGCGCTGGCCTGGGCGTCGACGCCCAGCGTGACCAGGTTCGCCGGCAGCCACAGCAGGAAGCCGAAGTTGGCCAGGCCCCAGGCGACGGCGCAGGTCAGCAGGCCCCAGGTGATCGCCGCGTGGCGGCCACGCAGCAACTGGCGCATGCCGACGCGCGCCGCGATCGTCGGCGCGACGACCACGCCGGCACTCAAGGCGTCGGTCGATGCCGCCTGGCCCGAGAAGCGGCGCAGCACCGCGCGCGCCTGGTCCTCCAGGCCACTCAGCGCGAGAAAGCGCGGCGACTCGGGAATGTAGCGGTTGAGCAGCACGATCAGCGTACCGGTGGGCAGGTTCAGCAGCCACAGCGAGCGCCAGCTGTAGGTCGGCTCGAACAGCGTCGCCGCGCCGGAAGCGAGCAGGTAGCCGGCCGAGGTGCCGACGCCGCCGAGCGCCACCAACAGCCAGCCGCGATGGCGGGTGGGGATGGTCTCGGCCATCAGGGTGAAGGTGATCGGCAACATGCCGCCGGCGGCGGCGCCCATCATGAAGCACATCACCAGGTTGCCGCCGAACGCCGGCATCGCGCCGCAGATGGCCGTGCCCATGAACATCAGCGCCGACAGCAGGATCGCCGCGCGGCGGCCGAACAGATCGCCCAGCCGGCCCCACACCACCGAGCCGACCACGGTGCCGGTCAGCGCCGACAAGGCCAGGAAGCCCGCGGTGGAACCGCTGATGCCGTACTCGGCCGCCATGCCCGGCATCGCGAAGCCGATCGTGGCCGGCTTCATCACGTCCACCGCCAGCGCGACGGTGAGCACGCCGACCAGCTTCCAGTGCTCGCGGTTGAGCGGCACGTTGTCGGCGACGTGGAACGACACCGCGCCGCGATCCGGATGGGCGGTGCGGCGCATCTGCTCCATCCGCGGCATCAGCCCGTAGGCCGCCAGCAGCACGCCCAGCGGCACCAGCGCCATGCCGGCGAGCATCAGGCCGTCCATCGGCATGCCGGCGAGCCGGTAGTGCATCGGCGCGGCCATCGCCAGCATCGGCAGATGCGCCAGCACGCCGGCGATCACCGCGGCACAGCCAAGCCAGAATGCGACCGGGTGATGGAAAGTGAGATCGGTGCGAGCCATGCGACGACCGCCGGAAGGGCAAGTCGCAGCTTAGCAGCGACTCGGCGGCATGCCGCCACGACGCCGGCCATTACCGGTGCCGGGGCGGCTTGCGCGTGGTTCAGTGGTTCATTCGTCGTCGCTGCGGAATGCGCGACGCAACAGCAGGAACGCGCCGATGGTGCCGGCGATGATCGCGACCGTGGCCACCGGATGCCGCTGCACCTGGCGGCGTGCGCGGCGATAGCGGTAGTTCGCCTCGTCGGCGAGATCGCCGGCGACGCGCGTCAATTGCCGCCGGTAGTCGCTGCCGCGGTCGGAGAAGCGGTCGCGGATGCGCTGGCCGTGCCGGAACAGGCCACGCATCGCGCTGCCGGCGCCGTCGGCGTATTCGTGCGCACGGTCGCCGGCACGCTCGGCGGCGACCTCCGCGGCATCGCGAAGATGCTGCTCGATTTCCCGGTGATGCATGGCGGTCTCCTTCAGGTACAGCGGGAACGCCAATCTGCCTGTGGCGCCGTGACCACCGCGTAAAACCAGGTCGCCGTGACCATCGCGCCGTTCAGCCGCCGAGCCGATACTCGCCGCCGCGCTGCAGCGCGCGCTGGTAGGCGGGCCGCGCATGGATGCGCTGCAGGAAGGCGGACAGCCGCGGATGACGTGCATCCAGCCCGCCGCGCGCAGCGAAGGCTTCCAGCGGAAAACTCAGCTGGATGTCCGCCACGCTGAAGCGGTCGCTGACGAACCAGTCGCGCTGGCCCAGCTCGCCTTCCATGTAGTCGAGATGGAGTTTCAGTTGCGGATCGACGAAACCGCGCTGCGCCGTGCGCGCGATGCGCTTCGCCACCGGCCTGGCGTAGAACGGCATCGGCGCCGCCTCGACGCGCCGGAACACCAGCTTGAGCAGCAGCGGCGGCATCGCCGACCCTTCGGCGTAATGCAGCCAGTAGTTGCAGCGCAGCCGTTCGGGCGTGCCGTGCGCGGGAATCAGCGTGCCGGCGCCGTGGCGATCGGCCAGGTACTCGACGATCGCGCCGGATTCGGCCAGCGTGAGTTCGCCGTCCGTGATGACGGGCGACTTGCCCAGCGGGTGCACCGCGCGCAGCTCCGCCGGGGCCAGCATGGTCCCGGGATCGCGCAGGTAACGCTTGATCTCGTATGGCAGGCCGAGCTCTTCCAGCAGCCACAGGATGCGCTGCGAGCGCGAGTTGTCGAGATGATGGACGGTGATCACCCGTGCATCAGAACGTACCGCACCGCCAGCTGCAAGCTCGGGGTTCCGGCACCGCGATCCGCGACAGCCCCGACACCCCGCGTTCGTCGGATGCCTCCACCGTCACCACGTACGTCGCGCCCTTGTTCAGTGCGTGCAGTTTCAGCCGCGTCGGCGGGCCCGCGAAGCGCTGATTCGTCTGGTGCTGGCGATCCGCGGAGATCTCCCGGCTCGCGATCAGTAGATCTCGCCCACGCAGCAGCGCAGGCTGCCGCCGGCCTTCTCGATCTCGCCCAGTTCCACTGCGCCGATGGTGAAGCCGTAACCGGCCAGCGCCGCGCGCTGTGCGCCGGTGAGCGAGGCGGCGGCGCGGGCGCTCATCCACACGCGCTCGTCGGAGAGCGTGATGGCGTTGCCGGCGAACGCCTGCTTCTGTGCCGGCGTCAGCCAGATCGCGCGATCGCCATACGCCGTGGCGATCGCCTGTGCCGCGGCCGGATCGCGGAAGCCATCGGCCGCGATGATCGCCGCGCGGCTGGCGAGCAGAGTCAGCAACACGTTGGTGTGGTATTCGGCGTCGGCCAGCTCGAAACAGTAGCTCAGGCGCAAGTCGAAAGCCTTGTGCATGGCTTGCGCGCCAGCCATGTCGCAGCGTTCGCTGAGGCCGCAGTAGCCGACGCCGCGGGCGCGGTCGATGACCAGCGAGCCGGTCAGTTCGGCGACCAGGTCCTCGCAGCCGGACAGGTCGATCTCGTCATAGCCCAGCACCTCGCCGAAGAAGGCGCGGATGTCGTGGCGTTCGGCCTCGCGCTGGCGCACCGGATGGCGCATGCGGCCGACGATCAGCCGCCCCGGCGCGGTGGCGAACACATTGTTGGGGAACACCGCGTCAGGGGTTGCCGGATCGCCGGGGAAGGTGATCACCGGCAGATCCGCGCGCAGTGCCTGCGCCAGCGCTCCGTGCTGGGCCAGCGCCTTGAGCGGGTCGACCGCCAGGTTCATGTCCATGTAGCGGTTGTCGCGTGCCGATTCCGCCGCCAGGGCGAACTCTGCCGGGGCCACCAGATAGGCGGCGCGCGCCGTGGCGGCGGCGCCGTCCCGTGGCGCGAGTGTGGCGAAGGCGTGCAGGAATTCGCTGGGCGACGTGGTGATCAACGGGACGGCTCCATGGGTTCTCGCGGGCTGGCAGCATATCCGTTCCCGTCCCCGGGCGCGCTTCGTTGACGCGCCCTTGCCGCGGACGCGGATAGGGTCGGGCCTCCACTGGTCAGTGAGGGCTGTCGCATGGGCCAAAACGCACCCAGCGTCCTCGTCCGCGAGGACGACATCGATCGACTGGAGGCACTGGTGCACCAGCTGCCTGCCAATGGCCACGTGGTGCTGTTGCTGAGCGATGGCAGCAGTTGCGACGGCGTGGTCAGCATGCGGCCCAGCGTGCAGGTGTTTCGCGACCCGCAGGGCCGCGAAGGCATCAACGCCGAGGTGCAGCTGGAGCGCCCGGATGTTCCGACGTGGCACCAGCGGGTATGGCTGGATCGGATCAGGCGGGTGGAGCACGTCGATTCGATCATGGCCAGTGAGAGCTGAAAGCATCCCGCGTGGTTGCACCGCGACCGCGGATCGTTCCAAGCTAGCCGCTGCCCTTCGCCTGGTATGCCGTCGATGAATCGCGTCCTGCTCCGTTGTGCCCCGCTGGCTTTCTGCGCCGTGCTGCTCGCCGGCTGTTCGCAAGGCCCGGGCACGCCCGAGCTCACCGCGCAGCAGCAGAAAGCCGCAGCCGACGCCGCCACCGCGGCGCGCAACCTCGACACCTATCGCCAATTGCTGAAACTGCACAACGACGAGATGGTGGTGACGATGGGCAAGGACATCGTGCAACGCTTCCCGCACAGCGATGCGGCGAAGGAAGTGATGCAGACGTTGCCCGCGATCGAGAAGCGCTACAAGGAAAACAGCGAAAAGAACCGGCTGGCCGCGCTGTGGACCTACCAGGTCGCGCCGATGGCCGGCGGCACGCAATCGACCGCCAGCATCTACAGCCAGGGCGACGACGGCGAGCCGGTGCGGCTGGTGCTGCGCCGGCATACCAGCTGGGGCCAGAGTGCCTTCCTCTATGGCAGCAAGCCCGGCTTCGTGTGCCGCGGCAACTGCACCATCACCGGCCAGGCCGACGGCAAGCCGGTGCGGATCAAGGCATTCGCCCCCGACGGCGGCGAACCGGCGCTGATGATCCGCGACGACAAGGCCTTCATCGCGCTGCTGGAGAAGACCCGCAAGCTGCAGCTGGACGTCACCCAGGTGGAGGGCACCAGGGATCGTCACCTGGTCTACGAAGTCAGCGGTTTCGACCCTGCCAGGTGGCAGCCGGTGCGCAAGGCGGGCAAGCGCTGAGCGTCGCGCGGTACACGTCACCGCGGGTTGGCGCGTTGTCCGTGATGTCTTTCCGTGGAGGATTCGCCATGTCCACTGTTCGTTCCTGCCTCGTTTTCGCGCTGGTTGCCGTGCTGGCCGCCTGCTCCAGCGTGCCCTTGGCGCAGCGCGAACGGCAGCGCGAGGCGGCATACGCCAGCGCGGCCGGTGCGCCGGTGCGCAGTTTCCATTTCTTCACCCTGTGGTCGTGGGAGCCGCTCGGCGACCACCGGGTGGTGGTCTACACCCGGCCGAGTCAGGCCTGGCTGCTCGACCTCGACGGCCCCTGCCAGAACCTGCCGTTCACGCAGGCGATCGGCCTTACCTCCAGTTCCGGCACCGTGTTCAGCCGCTTCGACAAGGTGCTGACCGGCGGGCCGTACGCGCCCTGCGTGATCTCGCAGATCCGGCCGATCGACGTCAGGCAACTGCACATCGCGCAGGAGGCGCAGCGCCAGATCGACGCCAAACCGCGCGAGACGCCGGCGGCCGACCACTGAGAAAACCGCTGCCGTCAGCGCACGATCGTCACCGGCACGTGCGCGCGCGCCAGCACGTTGCCCGAAACCGAGCCCAGCAGCCAGCGCGCCAGTGCACCGCGTTCGGTGTGGCCGATCACGATGTGATCCACGCCGTGCTCGTCGACCTGGCTGAGCAGCACGTCGCCGGGGCTGCCGTGGGTCAGCTCGATGTCCACCAGCTGGGCCGAGTCCGGCACGATCGTGGCCAGTTCGGCCAGCAGTTCCTGCGCACGCTGGGTGCCGGAGTCGGCCATCATCAGCGCGCAGGCGTCGGCGCCGCCTTCGCTGACCTGCAGCACCCACACCACGCGCACGCGGCCGCCGGTGCAGCGGGCCAGCTCGACCGCGAACCGGAATGCCCGTTGCGACGCATCCGAGCCGTCGTAACCCACCAGGGAATACTTGATCATCTCGATCTCCTTGCGCTGCGAGGCCCACCCTACGGCGAGCGCACGCCGCGAGGCAACCGTCACGCCGCGGTGCGCCTGCAGATGAACGATGGTTCATGAGCCTGCACGCGATTGTCACGCCGCGATGCACACGATTCGCACGTCGTTGCCGCAGCGCAACGAGCGGGCGGCCGCCGTGGCCAGAGTTCGGTGCCGCCTTCCATCCCTGCATTACAAGGAGCAAAGTCCATGATCAAGTCCACCTTTGGAATGGCCGCCCTGGTGCTGGCCTGCGCCGGCGCGATGACCGTGCTGCCGGCCGGCAACGCCCATGCCGCCGACGCCAGCGTGAAATGCGACATGGTCTACAACCTGTCCGGCTGGTCGTTGCTGTACAAGCACGCCGAAGGCACCGGCAGCGTCACCTGTGACAACGGCCAGCACGCCAACGTCAAGATCACCGTGGTCGGCGGCGGTCTCACCGCGGGCAAGTACCGCATCAACAACGGCAAGGGCGAGATCAGCAACGTGCACGGCATCGCCGATGTCTTTGGCGACTACGCCCAGGCCGGCGCCGAGGCCGGCGTGGTGAAGAGCTCGCAGGCGCAGGTGCTGACCAAGGGCACCGTCTCGCTGGCGCTGGCCGGTACCGGCGAGGGCGTCAACCTGGGCGTCTCGGTGGGCAAGTTCACCATCAGTCGTCCCTGATCGTTTCCGCCAGGAAAGCCGCGAGGGCGCCCGTCGGGCGCCTTCGTCTTTTCAGCGGCGCTACACTGCGCAGGTCGCCCCGTTTTTCGTCGTGGAGAAACCGCCATGCGCCGCCTCGCCCGCCTCGTCATCCTGTCGCTGTTGTGCGCATTCGCGGCTCCGGTGTTTGCCGCCGGCCCGCAGGTCGGCCAGGCCGCCCCGGCGTTTCGCCTGCAGGACCAGGCCGGCCATTGGCGCAGCCCGGCCGACTACCACGGCCACTGGCTGGTGCTGTACTTCTATCCCAAGGATTTCACCCCCGGCTGCACCACCGAGGTATGCACTTTCCGCGACGACATCGCCAAGCTGCGCCAGGCCGGTGCCGACGTGGTCGGCGTGAGCCTGGATGACGTCAAGTCCCACGCCGAGTTCGCCGAGAAATACCACGTGCCATTCCCGCTGCTGTCCGACGCCGAGCGCACGGTCGCCACCGCCTATGGCGTGCTGACCTCGCGCATGGGCATGCACTACGCCAGGCGCACCACCTTCCTGATCGATCCGCAGGGCCACATCGCCAAGGTCTACACCGACGTCGATCCGGAGAAGAACTCCGCCCAGGTGCTGGCCGACCTGGCCACGCTGAAGGCGGCATCCTGATGCCGGTGGCGATGCGCGCGGAGCCGCTGTCGCGCGGTCGCCGGTTCATGCTGTGGCGTGTGCTGGTGTGGCTGTTGCTGCTGCTGGCGGCGTTCGGTTGCGTGCAGTATCTCAGCCACGCGCAACTGCTGTGGAGCCAGCGCCACGCCTACGCCGCCGACAGCGCCGCCCTGCGCACGCTGCACCGGCTGCTGGCCTGGGATATCGCCTACCTGCTGGCCGCTTTCACGCTTATCGTGCTGTGCGCCGGCTGCATCCTGCGCCAGGCCTGGGCGCGCCCGGCGATGCGCGTGGCCGCCGCGGTGCTGGCGCTGTGGATGCTGGCCAGCGGCGGCGCCATGCTGGCGCAATGGCCGCAGCTGCTGCAGGCCAGCCGCGACGCCCTGGGCCAACTGCACGACCAGGCCGCCCTGCAACAAGCCGTGCTGCACGCGCGCCGCAGCTACCTGCTGGCGCTGGTGCTGAAAGGCCTCGCCGTGCCGGTGCTGCTGTGGCTGAGCTGGCGGCTAGGCACGCCGGCGGTGCGCATGCAGTTTCACGAGCGGCGCTGAGAAGTCCGGCTGCGCAAAAGCCACGGAAGCATCTTCGGGCGGAACAGGCTGCCCGACAGCCAGGGGGAGAAACAATGAAGCGCTGCATGCTTGTCTTGTGCTGCATGATGTTGGCTGGCGTGGCCATTGCGAACGGGCGCGACGACCTGCGCGACCGCGTTCAGGCGAGCATGCTGGTCACCGGCACGATCGAAGTCGCGCCGGACGGCAGTGTCGTGACATACACGGTCGATCACCCGGACAAGCTGCCACCGGTGGTGAAGGACTTGCTTGCCAGGGCCGTCCCGGCGTGGAGGTTCGAACCGGTGACGCGTGACGGCAAGGCGGTCGGAGCCAAGGCGCCGATGGGGCTGCGCGTCGTGGCGAAGCCGGTGGGTCATGGCGGCTACGCCCTTGCCGTGGCCAGCAGCTGGTTCGGGCATTTGAACGACGAAGGCAGGCACGAGGCCGCGGCGGACGACTTCACGTACAAGCATCGGTTGTCGGTCGCGTACCCTTCCGATGCGGCGAGCGCCGGCGTATCCGGCACGGTGTATGCGCTGCTGAAAGTGGGCCGCGACGGCAAGGTCATCGACGCGGCGGCGGAGCAGGTGAATCTCCGCATTCGTGCCAGCGAGAGGGACATGGCGACATGGCGGAAAAAGCTGGCGGATGCTGCCTTGCGTGCCCTGCGACGCTACACATTCCATGTCCCCACGACAGGCCCGGATGCCGCCGAACCTTATTGGCTGGCCCGCGTCCCCGTGGATTTCGCTCTCCATGGATTCCATGCGCCGAAAGTTGCGCGGAAAGCGGATTACGGCCAATGGCAGCCCTACGTCCCGGGCCCGCTGCAGGAGCCGGACTGGGCCGACAAGCGCCGTCTCGCGGGGAGCCCGGATGCCACGCCCGAGGATGGGTCGCTGCTCGCCGACATGTCATTGCACCTGCTTGCACCGCTCGGTGGCAGCTGACCCGTTCCGCGGCGTGCGAGGCGTGCTGGCGAAGGCGCCTGAGCGGCGCGGTATTCCGTTCAGCACGGGTTGGCGGGTAGCTCGGTATCCATGCAGGTTGTCGTTTAAGGAAGATTGCCGATGCGCGTCCTGTTTTCAGCAGTGATCGCTGCCGCCGTGCTGGCGGCGATGCCCGTGCAGGCGCAGGACCTGGCGGCGACCTGCCACGCCAGCAGCAGCTATGACGTGACCCTGCAGCCGCAAGGCGTGCTGTTCGATCGCTCCACGCCGGCGCCGACGCGGGTGGAGCTGCACGACGGCAGCCTGCGCACGGATGGCGTGGCGGTGGTGTTGACGCCGCCGCAGCAGGATCGGCTCAGCGTGTTCCAGCGCGACCTGCAGGCGCTGGCGCCGCGGGTCCGCCAGGTGGCGCAGAGCGGCGTGGACATGGCGGCGCAGGCGTTGCGCGAGGAAGTGGCCGGGCTGGGCTTGGCGGCGGCGACCCGGGCCGAGTTCGACCGCCGGCTGGCCGCGCACGCGAGCGAACTGAAACAGCGCATCGCGCGCAGCCAGAGCACGCACGACTGGCAAGGCGACCTGATCCAGCAGTATGCCAACCAGGTCAGCGCCGACCTGATGCCGCTGGTCGCCGGCGACCTCGGCCAGCAGGCGATCGACGCGGCGCTGGCCGGCGACCTGCAGAGTGCGGCAGACCTGCGCGATCGCGCCGGTTCATTGGTCACCACCTTGCAGCCGCGCCTGCAGCAACGCATGCAGGCGCTGCGTCCGCAGATCGAGGCGCTGTGTCCGTCGATCCAGCGCCTGGCGCGGTTGCAGCAAGGCTTGCACGACGCGCACGGCCAACCGTTGAACCTGCTGCATGTGGACGCGACCTCCGGCGCATCGGCGGCGGCGCCGGCGGATTGAATCGCCGCGCCGGCTTGCCCGTCGCGTGTCGCCACGTGAAGATGGACGTCCTTCATCGCAGGCTTCGGGCGAGGTGCGCATGGCCGTGCAACCGCGGGACGTTCTTGATTTCTGGTTCGACCCGGCGCATGCCGCGCACTGGTTTGCGAAGGATGCCGCGTTCGACGAGCAGATCCGTCGACGCTTTGCCGTAGCGGCCGACGACGCCGCGCAGGGGCGCCTCGATGCGTGGGCCAGCAACCCCGCTGACTGGCTGGCGCTGCTGATCCTGCTCGACCAGTTTCCGCGCAATCTCCATCGCGGCGATGCGCAGGCCTGGGCGGCCGACGTCAAGGCGCAGCGCATTGCCTTGTCGGGTCTGGCCGGCGGTTTCGATCAGGCACTGCCGCCGCTGCAGCGGGTGTTCGCCTACCTGCCGCTGGAGCACGCCGAGGACATGGGCTTGCAGCAGCGCGCGGTGACCTTGTTCGAGGCGCTGCACGCGCAGGCGCCCGTTGCGGGGCGTGCCCGCTTTGCCGAATTCCTGGACTATGCTCGGCGCCATCGCGAGGTGATCGCGCGCTTCGGCCGCTTTCCGCATCGCAATGCCGTGCTGGGCCGCGACAGCACGGCCGCGGAACGGGAGTATCTGGCGCAACCGGGCGCAGGCTTCTGACCGATCTGCGCGAGCACACCCCCCATCACCGACCAGGGAGCAGGTCATGCGCAAGATTCTCATCGTTGTCCTCGGGTTCGCCCTCGGCACGGCCGCGCAGGCGTCCAGCACCTTGCGCGTCGGCAGCCAGGTGCTGGTGGCTGGCGACAGCCAGGAGCGGGTGGTCGAGCTGCTGGGCAAGCCCTCCTCGAAAGTGCATCCGCATCGCGCGCGACACTCGCGCCGGCGCGTGCAAGTGCTGGAGCGCACCGACGGCGGCGAGCGCTGGCGCTATCGGCGCGAGGGTCACATCACCGTGGTCACGATCGTGGATGGCCGCGTGGTCGACATCGACGACCGCAAACTCTGACGCGACGAGTCGCAAGCGTTTCCCTGATGGCCGATTTGCTAGGCTGTCGCGGCCTTGTCGCAACGAGTCGATGTCATGCACGATTTTCTGGAGCAACTGCTGGGCAGCACGCTTTCCGAGGGCGTCATCCAGGCCGGGCTGAACCTGCTGGTGGCACTGGTGATCCTGCTGGTCGGGACCTGGCTGGCGGCGCGGCTGGCCAATTTCAGCCAGCGCGCGCTGCAGCGCGCCGCGGTCGACGTCACGCTGGCCGGTTTCCTGCGCAACCTGATCTACGGCGTGCTGGTGGCGGTGCTGATCGTGATGGCGCTGACCAAGGCCGGCGTGCCCTCGGCACCGCTGGTGGCGGCGCTCGGCGCCGGCGGGCTGGCGATCGGCCTGGCCCTGCAGGGCTCGCTGAGCAACCTCGCGTGGGGCGTGCTGCTGGTGGTGTTCCGGCCGTTCCGCGTCGGTGACTACGTCAGTGCCGGTGGCACCGAAGGCACGGTGCAGAGCATCAACCTGATGCATACCCTTGTTCTGTTGCCGGACAACCGCGAGGCCACCTTGCCGAACGCGAAGATCGGCAGCGACGTCATCGTCAATTTCAACCGGCGCGGCACGCGGCGTTTCGAACTCAAGCTCGGCATCGGCCATCGCGACGATACCGACCAGGTGATGGCAGGGATCGTGCGCCTGCTCGAAGCGGACGCGCGCGTCCTGAAGGACCCCGCGCCGGGCGTGTGGATCGACAGCCTGGCCGGCCAGACGGTGAACCTGGTGGTGCGCGGCTGGACCTCGAGCGCCGACGGCTGGAACACGCAAACCGACCTGCTGCGTGCGATCAAGCGGCAGATCGACGCCGGCCAGATCAGCATCCCGACCGCGCCGCTGGATGTCCGGCTGATGGGCGATGCGGCGGCGTCCGCGCGGGACTGAGCGCGGACGCTACTGCAGCGTCACCGCACGCCGGTTGTCACTGGAGACCTTGTCGATCAGCTTGTTGTACGGGTCGATGCCGGCCACCGCGGGCTTGCCGTCGACGGTGACGGTGACGGTGCTGTCGCCGTCACCGATCATCCGTTTCTCCAGGTACAGCGGCTTGCCTTCGATGCCGGCGCCTGCGGGCGCGGCGAACACGCCGACCTCGATCGGGAAGTCGATCTTCCCGCGGGTTTCCTTGCCCTTGCCGTCGACGTGGATCTTGCCGGCGTGCAGCTTCATGGTCACCTCGTACTTGCCGTCGGGCAGTTTCTTCGCGGTGGCGTCGGTCATGCGGTTGTCGAACAGGGTGATCTTCCAGAAGAAGTCGTCCAGCATCGGCTGCCACGTCGGGCCGAGGTACTTGCCCAGCGCGTCGACGAAGATCTTCGAGGTCACGTAGGGCGGCTGCTGGAAGCCGTAGTCGACGAGGAACTGCTTGAGGAAGGCGTCGAGCCTGTCCTCACCCACGTAGTCCTGCAGCGCGTAGAAGATCAGCGAGCCCTTGCGGTAGTGGATGTAGGGCTGGTTCTCCACCTTGGCCAGCGGCTCCTCGGCCACCTTCTCCGTGGCGCGTCCGGTGAGGTACATGTCCAGCTCGTACTTGAGGAACTTGCGCATGTGGTCGGCGCCGTACTTGTGCTTGAGCACCATCAGCGAGCTGTACTGCGACAGCGATTCGCTGAGCATGGTCGAGCCCTGCATGTCGGCGCCGATCACCCGGTGCGCCCACCACTGGTGCGCGATCTCGTGCGCGGTGACGTCATAGACGTAGTCGATGCGGCTCTTGTCGCGCAGGTCGGCGATGAATCCGATGGATTCGGAGAACGGAATGGTGTTGGCGAAACTCTGCGCGAACGCCATGTAGCCCGGGAACTCCAGGATGCGCAGCTGCTTGAACTGGTACGGCGTGTAGTGGCTGTCGTAGTAGGCAAGCGAATCGCGCGCGCTCTCCAGCATGCGGTCCACGTTGAAGGCATGCGCGGGGTCGTGATAGACCGACACCTTCACCCCGCCGACATCTTCGCTCTTCACGGCATAGCGCGCGGAAAGATAGGCGAAAAAGTTCAGCATCGGCTGCTGCATCACGTAATGGAAGTAGCGGCGATCGCCCTGCACCCACTCCTTCTGCAGCGTGCCCGGCGCCAGCGCGATCTGGTCGGCGGCCGTCGACACCGTGGTGTCGAAGCTGATCCAGTCGGCGTCGTGGCTGATGTAGGTGTTGGCGCGCGCGGCCTGGTCGCCCAGCGGCGGCATGCGCGGCACGTCGAGCCTGAGGCCGTACTTCCTGCGGTCATTGCGGTCGGTGAGCTGGAACCGACTCTGGTAGCCGAACTGGGGCAGCGTCTGGTTGTTGAAGAAGGTGCCGTTGTGCACCAGGAAGGTTTCGCCCGAGTCGTTGGTGAAGCCCCTGGGTGCGTAGTCGAGGGTGAAGTCGAAGGACATCGACGCGCCAGGCGCCAGCGGCGTCCTGAGCCGGTAGATGGTCACGTTGAGGCGCTTGTCCTGCTTCACCGTGTCGTGCGGCGCGAAGTCCAGCCTCGTGGGCGCGAAGCCGTCGGCATGGTTCACGAACAGCTCGGTCACCGGCACCGCGAGCTTGTTGGTGAGGGTGTAGTGCCCGCGGATGAGCAGCTTGCGCCGGTAGGGGTAGATGTCCACGTCGGCCTTGACTGCCGTGATGCGCGGCTGCGGCATCGTGGCGTATTCCGCATAGCGCTTTTCGTAGTCGGCCTGTTCGCGTTTCTGCTCCGTGCTGCTGGTGTAGGTGTTGAGCACGTGGGTGTTGTAGTAGATGAAGCCGCCCAGCCCGGCGAAGCCGAGCAGCGACAACGTCAGCACCGCGGCCAGCGCCGGGTTCGCCCGCGCGCGCGCCTCGCGCAGGCGGCCGCGCCAGCCGGCACCGGTGCCGCGCACCCACAACAGCGCGGCGAGCACCAGCAGGGCCAGCGCCAGGCAGCCCCAGTACGCGTTGAACCACAGCGCGCCGACGATGAAATGGCCGAAGCCGTTCATGTCCGAGTACGGCACGCTGGGCGCGCTGCCGTAGTTGTAGAGGTTGTCTTCCCAATGCAGCAGGCTGAAAGCCAGTGAGCTGACCAGCCACAGGATGCTGAGCAGATACGCGGCGAACTTGTGGTTGCAGACCACCTGCAGGAACAGCGCCAGCGCCGCCACCAGCACGAACGGGATCGCGTACAACCCCAGCATGCGCAGATACAGCCACGGTTCGATATGCGTGTAGCCGTGGGCGAGTTGCCAGCCCATGCCGACCAGGGCGCCGGCAAGAAGCATCAAGACGATCACCGCGAGCAGCGCGCCGAGCTTCGCCAGCATCGCCACCCAGTCGGGCGCGGGGAAGGCGTCGCTCACTCCGGCCATGCCGTGCGTGCGTTCGCGCCACACCAGTTCGCCGGCGTAGAAGATCACCACGATCATCAGCGACAGGCTGAAACTGCCGTTGATGGTGGCGAGCACCTGGTGGGTGACCGGCCATACCGGCGTGCCGTAGACCAGGCCGGCCGTCGACAGCGAGACGAACATCACCGCCAGCGCCAGCAGCAGCAGCACCAGGAACGCGGCGCCGCGCAGCACGCCCAGCGTGTCGAACACGAACTGTGCACGCAGCTGCGCCAGTCGTGCGCGACGGTCGTTGCCGATGGAAACTTTCGGCAACGCGAGCGCGCTGCTGCCGGCCTGCGGGCGCAGCATCGGCGGCTCCGCGCGTTTCTTGCGCCGCGGCAGCTTCAGGCCTTCGCGGTCGGTGCGGAACAGCGCGAACGCGGCCACCAGCAGCAGCGCCGACACCGCCAGCCACAGCAGGCGGTTGAACAGCAGCACGCCATCCAGCGCGGGCAGCAGGTGGTTGGTCTGCTCGGCCGTCCAGTAGCGGGTGACCAGGCCAACGGTGCGCCCGCCGAAGGGATCGAGCATCGCCGCGAGCCAGCGGTTGTCGAGGTCGCGGCTGAGTGCGCCGACGATGCCTTGCAGCACGAAGTAGGCGATCACGCCGATGTAGCTGGCCAGCAGCGAGCGCGTGACCGTGGCCAGCAGGAACAGCAACGCGGCGATGAACAGCAGATTGGGCAGCACCAGCACGCCGAAGCCCCAGGCGTAGCCGCGCCAGTCGGGCGCGCCCATGCGCGCGGCGTCCACCCACGGCATCGCGCCGCCCAGCGCAATGGCCAGCGCGCAGGCGGCGAGGATCGCCACCAGCACCAGGTAGCCGGCCAGAAAGCGCCCGCCGAGGAAGGCCTTGCGGCTCATCGGCGTGGCGAACAGCAGCTCCGCCGTGTTCTGCTCGAAATCGCGCGTGGCGGCGGCGGCGATGAACACCACCACCAGCAGGATGCTGAACACCGTCATCACGTCGAGCAGGCGCGCGATCACCAGTGGCGCGTTGCGCGTCACGTTGCCGGTGGCGCCGGCCACCACGATGGCATCGGTGCTGGCCAGTGCGAAGGCGATGCCCACGGCGGCGGCGAGGATGACCCAGAACAGCGGCGCCCTGAGCTGCTGGCGCCATTCGAAGCGGAGGATTTCGAGCAACATGGCTTCCTTCCCGATGGGCGACGTCAGGCGGCGCGCGCGGTGGCCTGCGCGCGCAGGCGGCCGAAGTAGACGTCTTCCAGGTCCGGCGCCACCGGTTCGAAGCCCGCTTCGGGCCGCTCGTCGGCGAGCACGTGCAGCAGGGTGCGCCCCGCGGCGAGGCGCGTGGAGAGGATGTTCATGCGCGCGCGGTAGCCGTCCAGCTCGGCCTTGTCGATGCTGCGCCGCCAGACCCTGCCCTCCAGCGCACGGATCGCCTCGTACGGTTCGCCGGTCAGCAGCACCTGGCCCTGGCCGATGATCGCCATGCGCGAGCACAGGTCGGTGACGTCCTCCACGATGTGGGTGGACAGGATCACCACCATCCGCTCGCCCAGCTCGGCGAGCAGGTTGAGGAAGCGGTTGCGTTCTTCCGGATCGAGGCCCGCGGTGGGCTCGTCGACGATGATCAGGCGCGGTTCGCCGATCAGCGCCTGGGCAATGCCGAAGCGCTGGCGCATGCCGCCGGAGTAGGTGCCGAGCTTGCGCTTGCGCACGTCCCACAGGTTGACCTGGCGCAGCAGCGCCTCGACCAGCTCGCGCCGCTCGCCCTTCACGGTGACGCCCTTGAGCACGGCGAAGTGCTCCAGCATGGCCTCGGCCGAGACTTTCGGATACACGCCGAACTCCTGCGGCAGATAGCCAAGCAGGCGGCGGGTGGCCTGCTTGTCGGCGAGCAGGTCCATGTCGTCCAGCGTGATGGTGCCTTCGTCCGGGTCCTGCAGCGTGGCGATGGTGCGCATCAGCGAGGACTTGCCCGCGCCGTTGGGACCGAGCAGGCCGAACATGCCGGCCGGGATGTCCAGCGATACGCCGCGCAGCGCCCGGACGCCATTGGCGTAGGTCTTCGAAAGGTCACGCAGGATCAGCATCGAGAAGGTTCCTGTGCCGCGTGCTGCGGCTTGTCATGGCATCAGGGTAGGGCACGAACGCGAACGCCGCGCCCGCTCAAGGTAATGCATACGCCTGCGAATGGAAGGTGCCGTTGGTATGGCCCGGCATGGCGCCGCCCGGGCGCACCGCGCGCGCCTTGGTTATGATTGACGTCTTGACTGGCGCCGCGCCATCCCCGAGCGCCGCACCAAAAGCCTTGCAGGAGTCATCATGGCCGACCTCAAAGAAGCCCGCGTCCCCGACATCGGCCACGACGGCGTGCCCGTCATCGAAGTACTGGTCAAGGCCGGCGACAGGGTCGAGAAGGACCAGAGCCTGGTCACGCTTGAATCGGACAAGGCCACGATGGAAGTGCCCGCGCCGTTCGCCGGCACCATCAAGGAGATGAAGCTCAAGGTGGGCGACGAGGTTTCCGAGGGCGCGGTGATCGCCCTCATCGAAGCCGACGGCGCAGCCGCCGAAGCGCCTGCCGCCAAGCCTGCCGCCGCAGCGCCGGCTCCGGCTCCGGCGGCTTCCGCGCCTGCCCCCGCCGAACCGAAGCCCGCCCCCGTCGCCGCCCCGGCCGCCCAGCCGGGCCACGCGCCCGAAGGCGACGTGTCGCCGCAGGCGCGCCCGCCGATGGATGCCAGCATCGTGATGCCCGGCGACGCGCCGTATGCCAGTCCCGCCGTGCGCGCCTTCGCGCGCGAGCTGGGCGTGGACATCCGCCAGGTCAAGGGCAGCGGCCGTGGTGGGCGCATCCAGCGCGACGATGTCAGCGGCTATGTCAAGCATGCGCTGGCCTCCGGTGCGCGGCCGTCGGGCGGGGCCAGCGCTGCGGTCGGCGGCCTCAGCCTGCTGCCGTGGCCGAAGGTCGACTTCGCCAAGTTCGGCGCGATCGAGGAGAAGCCGCTGTCGCGCATCCAGAAGATCTCCGGCGCGAACCTGGCGCGCAACTGGGCGATGATCCCGCACGTCACCCAGCACGAGGACGCCGACATCACCGAGATGGAGGCGTTCCGCAAGCAGCTCGGCGCCGAGAACAAGGAGCTGAAGATCAGCCCGCTGGTGTTCCAGATCAAGGCGGTGGTGGCCGCGCTGAAGGCGTTTCCGCAGTTCAACGCCTCGCTCGACGACTCGGGCGAGAAGCTGATCCTGAAGAAGTACTTCCACATCGGCATCGCGGTGGACACGCCCGACGGCCTGGTGGTGCCGGTGATCCGCGATTGCGACAAGAAGGGCCTGCTCGACCTGGCCCGCGACCTGGCCGAGATCTCGAAGAAGGCGCGCGACAAGAAGCTCGGCCCGGCCGAGATGTCCGGCGGCTGCTTCTCGATAAGCTCGCTCGGCGGCATCGGCGGCACCTACTTCACGCCGATCGTCAACGCGCCGGAAGTGGCCATCCTCGGCGTCTCCAAGTCGGTGACCAAGCCGGTGTGGAACGGCAAGGAATTCGCGCCGCGGCTGATCCTGCCGCTGTCGCTGTCGTACGACCATCGGGTGATCGACGGCGCGCTCGCCGCGCGCTTCGCCAGCTTCCTCGCCAATCAGCTCGGCGACATCCGCCGGCTGCTGCTCTGACGGGGGCGATGACCATGGCGAACACGATCGAGATCAAGGTTCCCGACATCGGCGGCCACGACAGCGTGCCGGTGATCGAAGTGCTGGTGAAAGTCGGCGACACGGTGGCGACGGAACAGAGCCTGATCACGCTGGAGTCGGACAAGGCGACCATGGAGATTCCCTCCAGCGCCGCCGGCGTGATCAGGGAGCTGAAGCTCAAGGTGGGCGACGAGGTTTCCGAGGGTGCGGTGATCGCCGTATTGGAAACCGACGGCGCAGCCGTCTCGCCGTCCCCCTCTCCCGCTTCGGGAGACGACCGCAAGGATGCGGGAGGTAGAGCAATGCAAGGAGCAATTGCCGAGGGCAGGGGTGAGGGTGCGGGGTCGCCGGGCAGCCCCAACGAAGAAGCGACCAAGAGCAGCCAGCCTCCTGCGAGCACCCACCCCTCACCTCAATCTTCTCTCCAGGGGAGAGAGGAAGCGAAGGCGCCGCAGGCGGCAGCGGCATCGTCCAAGCCCGCCGACATCGAGTGTCAGCTGGTCGTGCTCGGCTCCGGCCCCGGCGGCTATTCGGCCGCGTTCCGCGCCGCCGACCTCGGCGTCGACACCGTGCTGGTGGAGCGCTATGGCACGCTCGGCGGCGTCTGCCTCAACGTGGGCTGCATCCCGTCCAAGGCACTGCTGCATGCCGCCGCGGTGATCGACGAGGCCGCGGCGATGGCCGCGCACGGCGTCAGCTTCGGCGCACCGAAGATCGACCTCGACAAGCTGCGCAGCTTCAAGAGCAAGGTGGTCGGCCAGCTCACCGGCGGCCTCGCCACGATGGCGAAGCAGCGCAAGGTGCGCACGCTCGTGGGCACCGGCATGTTCGTGTCGCCGCACGAGATGGAAGTCCAGACGGCCGAAGGCACGAAGCTGATCCGCTTCGAGCACGCGATCATCGCCGCCGGTTCGCAGTCGGTGAAGCTCCCGGCGTTCCCGTGGGACGACGAGCGCGTGGTGGATTCCACCGGCGCGCTGGAACTCAAGGACGTGCCGAAGAACCTGCTGGTCGTCGGCGGCGGCATCATCGGGCTGGAAATGGCCACGGTGTACTCGGCACTGGGCAGCGCGGTGACCGTGGTCGAGTTCATGGACCAGCTGATCCCCGGCGCCGACGCCGACCTGATCAGGCCGCTGGCCAAGCGGCTGGGCAGCAGGCTCAAGGGCGTGCACCTGAAGACCAAGGTGGTCAGCGCCAAGGCGACGAAGAAGGGAATCGAGGTCGGCTACGAGGGCGACAGCATCCCCGAGACCACGCTGTTCGACCGCGTGCTGGTCGCGGTGGGCCGCTCGCCGAACGGCAACACGATCGGCGCGGACAAGGCCGGCGTGGCGGTGAGCGAGCGCGGCTTCATCAACGTCGACACGCAGATGCGCACCAACGTGCCGCACATCTACGCCATCGGCGACCTGGTCGGCCAGCCGATGCTGGCGCACAAGGCCACCCACGAGGCGCACGTCGCGGCGCAGGCCGTGGCCGGGCAGAAGAGCCACTTCGACGCGCGGGTGATCCCGTCGGTCGCCTACACCGACCCGGAAATCGCCTGGGTCGGCGTGACCGAGCGCGAGGCGAAGGAGAAGGGCCTGAAGGTCGGCGTCGGCAAGTTCCCGTGGGGCGCCTCGGGCCGTGCCATCGGCATCGACCGCACCGAGGGTTTCACCAAGCTGATCTTCGACGAAGACACCCACCGCATCGTCGGCGCCGGCATCGTCGGCGTGCACGCCGGCGACCTGATCTCCGAGCTGGCGCTGGCGATCGA
This sequence comes from Rhodanobacter sp. UC4437_H4, assembly GCF_052978425.1. NCBI lineage: Bacteria > Pseudomonadati > Pseudomonadota > Gammaproteobacteria > Lysobacterales > Rhodanobacteraceae > Rhodanobacter > Rhodanobacter sp. UC4437_H4. The sequence continues at coordinate 2,017,265 of NZ_CM129673.1, read as the reverse complement.
GATGGGTGCCGAGGCGGCCGACATCGCGCTCACCATCCATCCGCATCCCACCCTGGGCGAGTCGGTCGGCATGGCGGCGGAAGTCTACGAAGGCACCATCACCGACCTGTACCTGCCGAAGAAGAAGTAGGCAGGGCGGTGGCGGAAAACGGAAGCCCGGGGTGATCCGGGCTTTTCCGCGGGCAGATCCGTAAGGTAGCGCGAGCGCCGGGCGCTCAAGGCAGCGAGGCCGCCATGTCATTGAAGGTATGCGTCGCCGGCGCCACGGGATGGGCCGGCTCCGAACTCGCCCGTGGCATCGCCGCGGCCGGGGACCTGGCACTGCTGAGCGCGGTGTCGCGTCGCCATGCCGGGCAGCTGCTCGGTGACGTGCTGGGCGAACCGCGGCTGGCGGCGCCGGTGTTCGCCACGACCACCGAGGCACTGGCGCAACCCTGCGACGTGTTTGTCGAGTACACCCATCCGGACAGCGCCAAGGCGAACATCCTCGCTGCGCTGGAGCAGGGCGCGCACGTGGTGGTGGGCACCTCGGGCCTCACCGACGCGGATTACGCGCAGATCGACGCGCTGGCGCGCGAGCGGCGGCGCGGCGTGCTGGCCTGCGGCAACTTCGCGCTGACCGCAGTGCTGCTGATCAAGTTCGCCGAGATGGCGGCCAAGCTGATCCCGCAGTGGGAACTCATCGACTACGCCGGCGCCGGCAAGCCGGACGCGCCCAGCGGCACCGTGCGCGAGCTGGCCACGCGCATGGGCAAGGTGCGCCAGCCGCAGCTGGAGGTGCCGCTGGAGCGGACGGTCGGCCTGCGCGAGACGCGTGGCGGCACGCTGGCCGGCAGCCAGGTGCACGCGTTGCGCCTGCCCGGTTTCGTGCTCGGCGCCGAGGCGATCTTCGGCCTGCCGGACCAGACCCTGACGATCCGCCACAACGCCGGCGGCAGCGCCAAGCCCTACGTGGACGGCGCGCTGCTGGCGATTCGCAAGGCGCCCGGCCTGCTCGGCCTGCACCGCGGGCTGGACGCCGTGCTGGATCTGTAGGAGCCCGCTGGCGGGCGATGCTTTTACGTCACGCGACGAAGAGCATCGCCCGCCAGCAGGCTCCTGCAAGCCGGGTGGAAGGGCATCGTGGCCGGCTCAGTTTGGCCGCTTCCCTATCTGCCGCTGCCATAGTCCCAGCAGCCACGACGCGCCGAGGCAGCCGCCCAGCGCCAGCAGCCAGTGCGTGGCCGGGGCGTGCGGGGCCGGCAGCAGCGCCGCGAACGAGGGCAGCCAGGTGCCGCCGTAGATCGCCACCACCGCGCCCGCGGCCACGGCCAGGGCAATCGCCAGCGCCAGCGCCAGCAGGGATTCGACCGAGCGACCGGCGGGACCGGCCGCGACCCGCGCAGCCAGCTGTCGCGCGAAATCCGCCGGCAGCGCGTCCGGCAACGGTTCGCGCAGGGTGCGCGCGAGCAGGCGGTAGCGTCGGCTGCGCGCATCGTCGCCGGTGGAGTCGAGCTGCAGGCGCTCGCGCCGCATGGCGTTTTCCTGCGCCAGCCATTCGCGCTCCTGCGCGGCGTCGTCGAAGGGCGGGATGTGGTCGTCGATGTGCTGGATCATGCTGCAACTCCGGTCCGTGTTTCGAGCGCACCGCGCAGGCGCAGGCGCGAGCGGAACAGGTGGCTCTTGATGGTGCCGTTGGCCAGTCCTGTCATCCGGGCGATCTCCGGAATGGTGGCCTCTTCGAGGTAGTACAGGGTCAGCAGCGTGCGCTGCAGGGGCGGCAACTGCTCGATCGCGGCGTGTAGGTGCCGCGCCGTTTCCTCATCCGCGCAGGCCGCCTCCAGGTCGAAGCCGTCGCCGATGTTTTCCACCAGCGCGTAGTCGTCGCTGTCGTCGCTGGGCTCGACCAGCGCAATGCGCTTGTGCTGCAGGTGGCGCAGCGCGATGGTGTACGCCACGCGGCCGATCCAGGATTTCAGCGCGCTCTCGCCGCGGTACTGGTGCAGGCACTGGTGCACGCGCAGGAAGGTGTCCTGGCACAGCTCGCGCGCGTCCTCCGGGTTGCGCACCATGCGCTGGATGATGTGCCAGCACAGCCCCTGGTGTTCGCGCACGAGGCGTTCGAACGCGCCCGGCCGGTTGGCCAGCACGGCGTCGACCAGCTCGCGGTCGGGGCTGCTGCGGATGTCATCCATGGGCAATGGATACGTGCCGGCGGGAAACGGTTGCGGCGATCTTGCTGCAACCGTTCGGTGAAAGCCCGTATCCAAGGTCACGAAGGTCCACCATCCGCCACCGAGGAGTCACCCCATGAATTTCGAAGCCCTGATCCCGATCAGCCTGTTCGTCTGCATTGCCTATGCCATCAAGGTCGTGGTCGACGCGCGGGTGCGCCAGCGCATGGTCGCCGCCGGTGGTTCGGCGGATCTGGTCGACTCGGTGCTGCGCGACGAGGAGCTGCGCCGGCGCCATTCCTCGTTGCGCTGGGGCATCGTGCTGGTCGCGCTGGCGCTCGGCTTCGGCCTGATCCAGTGGTTCGGCTGGCAGGACGTCACCCCCGGCATGGTCGCCGTGCTGGCCGGCGCCACCGGCCTGGGCAACCTGGCGTTCTTCGCGATCTCGCGCAAGCTCGCCTGAAGCTGGTTCAATGGCGGGCATCGCCGCGCTGTCGGCATGCCCGCATGAGCCGGTCGCGTGAACGAACAACTGCTGTTCAACCTGGTGGACCTGGCCGGCACGTTCGCGTTCGCGATCAGCGGCGCGACCGCAGCCAGGCGCGGCAACCTCGATCTGTTCGGCATCCTGGCAATCGCCTTCATCACCGCGTGCGGCGGCGGCATCGCGCGCGACCTGTGCATCGGCGCGATCCCGCCGGCCGGCCTGTCGGACTGGCGCTACCTGTTCACCGCCGTGGTCGCCGCGCTGCTGACCATCGTGGCCTATCCGTGGGTGGAGCGGCTGACCTATCCGGTGCGGCTGTTCGATGCGATGGGGCTGGGCCTGTTCGCGGTGTATGGCGCGCACAAGGCGCTGGCGTACGGCAACAACGCCGAGGTCGCGATCCTGCTCGGCATCGTCACCGCGGTCGGCGGCGGCATGGCGCGCGACGTGCTGCTGACCCGCGTGTCGATCGTGCTGCAGCGGGAGATCTACGCTTCGGCGGCGCTGATCGGCGCCGCACTGACGGTGCTTGGCGAACATCTCCACTGGCCGGCGGTGTGGGCGACCTGGCTGCCGATCCTGGTGTGCTTCGGCCTGCGCTTCCTGTCGCTGCGCCTGCACTGGAACCTGCCGCGCTTCGGACGCAGCAAGCCGCACTGACGTGCCGCTCTTCCTCCCGTGCGCGGCACGCACTGCCATTGGTCACCTTTGCCCGGTTGGCATCGCATGCTAGTTTTCCGGATTCGGGCGGGGAGCCCGTCATTCCAGGGAACTGCTACATGACTGCAGCGAGCGTGCGCATCGAGTCCGTCACCAAGCGTTTTTCCGGGCACACGGCGGTGAATCGCCTGTCCATGGAAATCCCCGGCGGCGGCATCTTCGGGCTGCTTGGCCCCAACGGCGCCGGCAAGTCCACCACGATCCGCCTGATCATGGGCATCCTGGAGCCGGACGAAGGCAGGATCGTGCTGTTCGACTCGCCGCACAACAGCCGCGCGCTGTCCCAGCGCATCGGCTACCTGCCGGAAGAGCGCGGGCTGTACAAGAAGATGAAGGTGCTCGACCACCTGATCTTCCTGGGCGAGACCAAGGGCATCGGCCGCGCCGACGCGCGCAAGCGCGCGCAGGCCTGGCTGGAGCGGCTCGGCGTCAGCGACTGGGCGCAGAAGAAGGTCGAGGACCTGTCCAAGGGCATGCAGCAGAAGGTGCAGTTCGCCGGCGCGCTGCTGCACGAGCCCGAGCTGGTGATCCTCGACGAACCGTTCTCCGGCCTCGACCCGGTCAATGCGCAGGTGATGAAGGACATCGTGGTGGCGATCGCCGCCGAGGGCCGCACCGTGCTGTTCTCCACCCACGTGATGGAGCAGGCCGAGCGCATGTGCGACCGCATCGCGATCATCGCGCGCGGCGAGATGGTGGTGAACGGCACGGTGGCGCAGGTCAAGGAGGATTTCGGCGGGCGCCACGTGGCGCTGGGCTTCACCCACGACAAGGCGCGCGCCGCGAACATCCTGGCCGATCGCGCGCTGATCGCCCGCGTCGACGATTATGGTGCCTCCGCCGAGCTGCAGATGGCCGATGGCGCCGACCCCGAACAACTGCTCGCGGCGCTGGTGCGCGAAGGCGTCGGCCTGCGCCGGTTCGAGGTGGTCGAACCGTCGCTGCATGCCATTTTCATCGCCAAGGTCGGCACCGAAGCCGCCACCGCCCACGCCGGAGTCGCCGCATGAAGAAGATCATTGCCGTTGTCCGCCGCGAGTTCGTCGAACGCGTGCGGACCAAGGCGTTCGTGATTTCCACCGTGCTGCTGCCGGTGTTCATGGTGGCGATGGTGCTGTTGCCCGCGCTGATGATGAGCGGCGGCGACCGCACCAGCCGCGTGGCGCTGGTGGACGCCTCCACCACGAATCTCGGCCAGCGCGTCAGCCAGGCACTCGGATCGGAAAAGATCGGCAAGGGAGCCGACGCCAAGTCGCGCTACACCGTGCAGGTGTTTCCGGCTACCGGCGATGATCTTGCCAAGGTGCGCGACGGGCTGATCGCCGAGACCGGTTTTTCCAGCAGCAAGAAGAAGGATGGCTGGAACGGCGTGCTGGTGCTCACCGACGAGACGCTGGCCACCGGCAAGCTTGCCTACTACGGCGGCAATGTCGGTTCGCTGGAAGCCATGAGCAAGTTGCAGCGCGTGGTGTCGAGTGCGCTGACCGGCGTGCGCCTGGCCAAGTCCGGCGTGGATACGGCCCTGCTCAAGGAGGCGATGAAGCCGGCCGACATGGACACCACCAAGGTCACCGACGGCAAGCAGACCGGCCAGAGCGGCACCGAGTCGTACCTGATCGCGTACTTCATGGGCTTCATCCTGTACATCGCGATCCTGATCTACGGCCAGCAGACGATGACCTCGGTGATCGAGGAAAAGACCTCGCGCATCATGGAGGTGCTGACCTCGTCGCTGACCCCGTTCCAGATGCTGCTGGGCAAGGTGCTCGGCGTGGGCCTGGCCGGGCTGGCGCAGATGGGGATCTGGGGCGGCACCGCGCTGGTGCTCAGCAGCCAGCGGTTGCCGCTGGCCGGCATGTTCGGCATGAGCGCCGATGCGGCGCAGAGCTTCCCGATCCCGAGCATGCCGCCGGGGTTGCTGGTGGTGTTCCTGCTGTATTTCGCGCTGGGTTTCATGCTCTACGGCGCGCTGTACGCGGCGATCGGCGCGATGTGCAACACGATCCAGGAGACCCAGCAGTACGCGATCTTCGTCACCGTGTTCATCATCGTGGGCTTCTTCGCGGTGTTCGCCCTGATCAAGGACCCGACCGGTCCGCTTGGCGTGACGATGTCCTACGTCCCGTTCTTCGCGCCGTTCACGATGCCCGTGCGCTGGTCGCTGACCTCGGTGCCGCCCATGGAACTGGTGTTGTCGCTGACGCTGATGGTGCTCGCCCTGCTGGCCTGCGTGTGGCTGGCCGCGAGGATCTACCGCACCGGTATCCTGATGTACGGCAAGAAGCCGTCGTGGGGCGAGCTGTGGCGCTGGATCAGGGCGTGATGCGGGTTCAGATGCGGTAGGCGACGGTCTTCATCAGCATCGAGCTCACGTGCATCAACTGCGGCAGGGGAAACGGCAGCTCGATGCCGCCACGCTGCTGCGCGGCTTCGGCGTGGCGGATCTCGTCGGCCTGCATGGTGGTCAGCACCGCGCGCGAGCGCGCATCCTGCGGCGGCAGCTTTTCCAGGTGTTCGGCCAGGTGGGTTTCCACCTGGCGTTCGGTTTCCACCACGAAACCGAGGCTGAGCGGGTCGCCGGCCAGTGCGGCGGCGGCACCGATGGCATAGCTGCCGGCGTACCACAGGGGATTGAGCAGGCTGGGGCGGCTGTGCAGTTGCTGCAGGCGTTCGGCGCACCAGGCCAGGTGGTCGGTCTCCTCGCTCGCGGCGTGCAGCAGGTGTTCGCGGTTGTCGGCGTCGCGCGCCAGCGCGGCCTGGCCCACGTAGAGCGCCTGGGCGCAGACCTCGCCGGTGTGGTTGACCCGCATCAGGCCGGCGGCGTGGCGGCGCTCGGTCTCGTCCAGGTCCGACTCGGCGATGCCGGCGGCGGGCGAGGGGCGTGTGGCGGGCGGCGTGCCCGCGATCGCTTCCAGGGCGCGTTCGCCGGCCATCAGCAGGCGATCGAGGCGGCTCAGGTGACGGATGCTCATGGTCTTCCAGGCGGCGGGCAGGGGCGGGACTTCTCAAGCCCGCCGGCGTTCATGCTATCATTGCCGACTCACAGCTCGCCGGCCGGTGGGCTTGCGCCCTGGATGACAGCTCCGCTATCATCTTGCGCCTTTGTTCCACCGAAGCATGCTTCCCATCATGGGTACCGCCTCCCGGCGGTCGACAGGTATTTGAAATGAAAACGTTCAGCGCCAATGCCGACAACGTCAAGCGCGACTGGTTCGTGGTCGATGCCACGGACAAGACGCTCGGTCGCCTGTCGACCGAGATCGCCCGTCGTCTGCGCGGCAAGCACAAGCCGGAATACACCCCGCATTGCGACACCGGCGATTATATCGTCGTGGTCAATGCCCAGAAGGTGCATGTCACCGGCGCCAAGCTGGACGACAAGATGTACCACCGCTTCACCGGCTACGTCGGCAACCTGAAGACCATGAGCCTGAAGGACCTGCTGGCGACCCACCCGGAGCGCGTGATCGAGATCGCCGTCAAGGGCATGCTGCCGAAGAACCCGCTGGGCCGCGAGATGTACCGCAAGCTCAAGGTGTACGGCGGCGCCGAACATCCGCATACCGCACAGCAGCCGCAGGCGCTGGAGATCTAAGGAAATGAGCATGACGACCCAGCAGAATTACGGCACTGGCCGCCGCAAGACCTCCGCCGCCCGCGTGTTCCTGCGCAAGGGCAGCGGCGCCATCGAAGTCAACGGCAAGTCGCTCGAGCAGTTCTTCGGTCGCGAGACCTCCTGCATGATCGTGCGCCAGCCGTTGGAACTGACCGAGAGCACCGGCAAGTTCGACATCAAGGTGACGGTCGCCGGTGGCGGCATCACCGGCCAGGCCGGCGCGATCCGCCTGGGCATCGCCCGCGCGCTGGTCGAGTACGACGAAAGCCTGAAGTCGCCGCTGCGCAAGGCCGGTTTCGTGACCCGCGACGCCCGCGAGGTCGAGCGCAAGAAGATCGGCCTGCACAAGGCCCGTCGTGCGACCCAGTTCTCCAAGCGCTAAACTGAAGCTCTACAGCCCCGTCGCCAAGCGGTAAGGCACCTGACTCTGACTCAGGCATTCGGTGGTTCGAATCCATCCGGGGCTGCCAAATCCGATCGAAAGCCCGCCTTCCGGCGGGCTTTTTCGTTGGCGCGGCCGGTTGTGGCAGCGATACGCAAATTCGCAGAAAATTACGTGATCTGGCGCGGCCTTACCCTTTTTTTCTGCATTGCAGCAGCGTAAAATTCCCGCTTTCCACGCTGTGAAACCTCGATGACGCCAGCCACTGACGATCCTGTCGGGCACGCCGACGTGCGCACGGTCGGCAGCACCGACGCGCTACCGATCGCCCCCGCCCTGGGGCTGTCGCTGGATGCGGCGCGGATGCCGCGCAAGTCCACCCTGGTCAACCACCGCATCCTGCTGATCAGCGTGCTGGCGGTGATCCTGGGCGTGGCCTCGGCCTACGTGGCGCAGCTGCTGATGCTGCTGATCAACCTCATCACCGACCTGTGCTACTACGGCCGCATCTCCGACGTGATCGGGCCGAACGCGAGGCCAGGTTCGTTCGTGTTGTCGCCGGCCGGCACTGCCATCGGCGCCTGGGTGATCCTGATGCCGGCCATCGGCGGCCTGACTGCCGGCATCATGGCGCGCTGGGGCTCGCGCGCGATCCAGGGTCACGGCATCCCCGAGGCAATGGAGCAGATCCTCACCAACGAATCGAACATCCCCGCGCGGATGACCTGGCTCAAGCCGGTGTCCTCCGCCTTCGCCATCGGCACCGGCGGTCCGTTCGGTGCCGAGGGCCCGATCATCTCCACCGGCGGCGCGCTGGGTTCGCTGATCGGGCAGTTGCTGCGCGTCACCGCCAACGAGCGCAAGGTGCTGCTGGCAGCCGGCGCGGCGGCGGGCATGGCGGCGGTGTTCGGTGCGCCGGTGGCCTCGCTGGTGCTGGCCGTGGAGCTGCTGCTGTTCGAATTGCGCCCGCGTTCGCTGATCCCGGTGGCGCTGGCCACGGTGACCGCGGTGGGCGTGCGCTACGCCAGCTACGGCGCGGCGCCGGTGTTCCCGATGCCCGACGTGCCCGAGCCCGGCAGCCTGGCGCTGGCCGGTTTCGTGCTGATCGGCGGGCTGGTCGGCTACGCCTCGATCTGGGTGACCCGCGCGGTGTACGGCGTCGAGGACCTGTTCGAGAAACTGCCGATCCATTGGATGTGGTGGCCCGTCATCGGAGCACTGGTCGCCGGTTTCGTGGGCTGGATCGACCCGCGCACCCTGGGCGTGGGCTACGACAACATCGACGCCCTGGTGCAGGGGCATTTCGGCCTTGCCGTGCTGCTCAGCTTCGGCGCGCTGAAATTCATCTCCTGGGTGATCTCGCTGGGCAGCGGCACCTCCGGCGGCACGCTGGCGCCGCTGTTCATGATCGGCGGTTCGCTCGGCGCGGCGCTGGCCATCGGCTTCAACTACGCGCTGCCGGCATTCCACATCGACCTGCGCATCGCGGCGCTGGTGGGCATGGCGGCGATCTTCGCCGGCTCCTCGCGCGCACTGCTCACCGCCGTGGTGTTCGCCTTCGAGACCACGCGCCAGCCGGCGGCGCTGTTGCCGCTGCTGGGCGGCTGCACGGCGGCCTACCTGATCTCGGCGCTGATCATGCGCAACACCATCATGACCGAGAAGATCGCCCGCCGCGGCGTGCGCGTGCCCTCGGAATACGCCGCCGACTACCTGGAGCAGGTCAGCGTGGGCACGGCCTGTTCGCGCGACGTGGCCACGCTCAAGACCACCCAGGCGCTGGCCGAGGTACGTCGCTGGCTGAACGACGAGGCGCCGCACTCGCATCACCAGGGTTTCCCCGTGGTGGACGAGCGCGGCCGCGTGCAGGGCGTGCTGACCCGGCGCAGCCTGCTCGATCCGCAGTGGCATTACACGCTGACCCTGGGTGAGCTGATCACGCGCCCGCCGGTCGCGGTGAACGAGAACCACTCGCTGCGCGAAGCGGCCGACCACATGGTGGCCGAAAGCGTAGGCCGCGTGGTGGTGGTGAGCAAGGACGACCCGCACAAGCTGGTCGGCATCCTCACCCGCGGCGACATCCTGGCCGCGCACGGCAAGCGGCTGCGCGAGGCGCGCTACGCCGGACGCCACATCAAGCTCGGCAAGTCGAACAAGCCAAGCCCCGCCGCGTAGGGCAGGCACGGCCCGCCGCCCTCCCGCGAGCACCGACGACAGCGGCGCGCCGCGAGCGCCGCTCCGACTTACATCTCGCGATCGCCGACCAGCACCACGTCGGCCGGCCGGCGCGCGAACAGGCCGACGGTGACGATGCCCGGGAGCTGGTTCAGCTTCTCCTCCAGTCCTACCGGGTCGGTGATCTGCCAGCCGTGTACGTCGATGATCCAGTTGCCGTTGTCGGTGACCACGCCATCGCGCCATACCGGATTGCCGCCCAGCTTGACGATCTCGCGGCCGATCAGGCTGCGCGCCATCGGGATCACCTCGATCGGCACCGGGAACTTGCCGAGCAGCTCGACCTGCTTGCTGGAATCGATGATGCAGACGAACTTGTCGCTGGCCGCGGCGACGATCTTCTCGCGCGTGAGCGCCGCGCCGCCGCCCTTGATCAGCCGCTTGTGCCCGTCGCACTCGTCGGCGCCGTCGATGTAGATCGACAGCGGGCCGGTCGCGTTGAGGTCGAGCACCGGGATGCCGAGCTTCTTCAAGTGCGCGGTGGATTGCTCCGAGCTGGACACCGCACCCTGGATGCGATCCTTCAGGTCGGCCAGCGCGTCGATGAAGAACGCCACGGTGGAACCGGTGCCCACGCCGACGATGGCGCCATCCTCGACATAGCGGATCGCGGCTTCGCCGGCCTGGCGTTTTTCGTTGGCGTTGCTCATGGGGGTGCGGTCCCGAAGAAAACCGCATTATGGCGGTCAGCAGTCCGCGCGGCGAGCACGGCTCTTGGGGCTCCCGATTCGGGGGGCGGGCAATGCCACCCTGCGAGCGGAGCCCGGTGGATGCGGGTCATCACTCGAGAGCGAGGATGTACTCCCAGTGCGCCGCCTCCACCGGCATCACCGACAGCCGGTTGCCCTTGCGCAGCAGGGCCATGCCCTCCAGCGCGGGATCGCCCTTGAGCTCGTCCAGGCTGATCGTGCGCTTGAGCTTCTTCACGAACTTCACGTCGACCAGCATCCAGCGCGGGTTGTCGCGCGAGCTGCCGGCGTCGAAGTACTTGCTCTTGGGATCGAACTGGCTGGGATCGGGGTAGGCGTCAGTGGCCACTTCGGCGATGCCGACAATGCCGGGTACGGCGCAGTTGGAGTGGTAGAAGAACACCTTGTCGCCGGGACGCATGCCGTCGCGCATGAAGTTGCGCGCCTGGTAGTTGCGCACGCCGTCCCAGGGTTCGCGCTTCTTGCGTTTCAGGTCATCGATCGAGAAGGCGTCCGGTTCGGACTTCATCAGCCAGTGGTTCATGCGGCGTGCTCCGGCGAGTCAGGATGGTCGGGACCGGTGCGGTTGCAGTCGATCAGTTCGCGTTCGGTGGCGACGAAATCCAGCGGCACGTCCCAGTCCTGCTCGTCGATCTCGGGCAGTTCCTGGAACGCATAGGCGATGCCGACCAGCAGTGGTTCGGTGGGGCGCACCTGTTCATTGAGGAAGGCGAAGCCGCGGTCGTAGTAGCCGCCGCCGTGGCCGAGCCGGTTGCCGCGGCGGTCGAAGCCGAGCAACGGGACCAGCACCAGGTCGAGCTGGAACGGTTCGAACAGTTCGCCCGGCTGCGCCGGTTCGGGAATGCCGTAGCGGTTGGCCTCCACCGCGTCGCCGGGCTTCCAGGCGGCAAAGCGCAGCTGCCGGCCCGGGCCGGTCACCGGCAACAGAAACTGCTGCCCGCGCGTGGCCAGCGGCGGGATCACCAGGTTCAGCGGCAGCTCGCCGTGGCTGGCCCAGTAGCCGGCGACCCGCTGGTCGGTGAAGTACTCCGGAAGTTGTTCCAGGCTGCGGCGCAGACCCTGCGCGGCCGTGATGCGTTCGGTGGGGGGCAGCGCGCGGCGCTGCTGGGCCAGGCGCTGGCGAAGCTCGCGGCGTTGGGCGGGGGCGTCCACGTGTCGCTCGGCTCCGTCATGGGTGCGCCCTGTTCGTCATCCGGCAATCCGGATGACGAACAGGGCGGGAATCAAGTGGCGTAAACCGCAATGCCGCTGCCCACCAAACGACCTTGATCCACGATGGATCAGGTGGGAGGGCAACATGGCCTCGAGGCTTTCCGCACGCGGCGGACATGCACAACAGCCGATGTAGAGCCGACCCGGGGCCGTATTTAGGAACAAGGCAAATGTAAGAGTGTGCTGGCGAACACCGCAGAAAACGCCGAGGTCAATTCTAGGCGCTTGCCCGGAAATGTCCACCGTTCGCCACGGCGCGGCGCGCGCCGTTCAGGACTTGGCCGGGTCGCCTTCGAGCGCCGCGCTGAGCTTGCTGCGCAGGCTGGCCAGCCCGTCGCTGAGGCGCTGGTTCTGCCCCTCGTGCTGCTTGCGCAGGATGATGAACTCGTGCGCGACGCTGATCGCCGCGAGTACGGCAAGGCGCTCGAAGCCCGGTGCCTTGGCGTGGGCGCGCAATTCGCGCATCTTGCGGTCGAGGTATCCGGCCGCCTCCAGCAGGCCTTCGCGTTCTTCCGGCGCGCAGGCGATCAGGAATTCGCGATCGATGAGTCGCAGCGCGACCGGTTCAGTGCTGGACATGGGTTCGGTCAACCGTTGCTCTCAAGCGATTTCAGCCGCTGGATCATCGCCTCGACCCGGCTGCGTGCCTGCTCGTTGCGTGCCAGCAGGCCGGCGCGTTCGCCGGAAAGCTGCTCCTGGCTCTGGCGCAGGCTGCGGTTCTCCTCGCTGAGCCGGCGCACGGTATCGAGCAGGCGATCCATCTGCTGGCCCAGGGCGGCCAACTCTTGCTGGACAGGGTCAACATGGTCTGGCGTGCTCATGCGCGAAACTATAGCAGGACGCCGGCGGATTTCCGCCTCGTGGCGCACGCTGCCGGCAGCGTGCGGCGGCTGCATTAAACTTGGCTCACTGACCGCAGGACAAGCGCCGTGACCGATACCGACGAGATGGACCACGAGGAGCTGCAGGCATTGGTCGTGCGGCTGCGCCTGGGCACCAGCGCCAGCGAATTGCATGGCTCGCTGACCGGCTACCTGGCCGGTGGCGGGGCGGTGGGCGGCGATGCGCTGCTCGGCGTGCTGGAACTGGATGGCGAGGCAACCGAACCCACCGCCACGGACCGCGCCGAACTCGATGCACTGGCACGGCAGAGCCAGGCGGCGCTGGTCGATGCCGAGCTGGGCTTCGAGCCGCTGCTGCCGGCGGACGACCGCCCGCTGCACGAACGCGCCGACGCCGTGGTGGAATGGTGCCGCGGCTTTCTCGGCGGCTTCGGCCTGGCCGGCGCCGCCGTCCAGGCGTCGCTGTCGGGCGAGGCGCAGGAGGTACTGCGCGACTTGGGCACGATCGCCGGCTCCTCGTTCGATTTCGGCAACGAGAGCGAGGACGAGGACGCGCTGATCGAGGTGCACGAATTCGTGCGCATGGCGGCGATGCTGCTGTTCGCCGAGTGCGGCGCGCGCGATGGCGTTGGCGGGAACACCGTGCATTGAATGCTCCCACGGCCAGCCTGGCGGGGCTTGCGATCGCCGCCGAGGAGTTCGCGCGCCGCCGCCGCCAGCTGATGCAGATGGCCGGCCCCGACGCGGTGCTGCTGGTGGCCGCCGCGCCCGAGCGCATGCGCAACGCCGATGCGGCGTGGCCGTATCGGCAGAACTCCGACTTCCACTATCTGGCCGGCTTCCCCGAGCCCGATGCCGTGCTGGCGCTGCTGCCCGGACGCGCGCATGGCGAGGCGGTGCTGTTCTGTCGCGAGCGCGACATCGAGCACGAGCGCTGGCATGGCCCCAGCATCGGCACCGAGCAGGCGGTGGCGGCCTGGGGCATGGACGATGCGTTCCCGATCGACGATATCGACGACATCCTGCCGGGCATGATCGAGGGCCGCGCGCGGGTGTACTGCCACTTCGGCCACGAGCCCGCGTTCGACGCGCAATTGCTGGGCTGGATGCGCCGCCTGCGCCAGTTGCGCGGCGGCGGCGTGGTGCCCAAGGAGTTCGTCGCGCTGGGCCACTTGCTGCACGATCTGCGCCTGTTCAAGTCGCGCGCCGAACTCAAGCTGATGCGCGCTTCTGCGGCGATCGCGGTGGAGGCGCAACTGGCCGCGCTGCGGCTGGCGCGGCCGGGTCGTCACGAGTACGAGGTCGAAGCCGAACTGCTGGGCACGATCCGCCGCCACGGCGCGGTGCCCGCGTTTGCGCCCACCGTGGCCGGCGGCGCGAATGCCTGCGTGATGCACTACCAGGGCAATCGCGCACCGCTGCGCGAGGGCGAGCTGCTGTTGATCGACGCGGGCGCGGAACTCGATTGCTACGCCTCGGACATCAGCCGCACGTTTCCGCCCAACGGTCGCTACAGCCGCGAGCAGCGCGCGCTGTACGAGGTGGTGCTGGCCGCGCAGCTGGCGGCGATCGAGCAGGTGCGGCCCGGCCTGCCGTTCAACGCCGCGCACGGTGCGGCGGTGCGCGTGCTGAGCGAAGGCCTGTGCGCGCTCGGCCTGCTCGACGGCGATGCGGACGCGGCGGTCGCCAGCGGCAGCTACCGGCGGTTCTTCGCCGCCAAGACCGGCCACTGGCTGGGCCTTGACGTGCACGACGTGGGCGACTACCGCATCGACGGCGAATCGCGCCTGCTCGAACCGGGCATGGTGCTGACGGTGGAACCGGGGCTGTACGTGGCGCCGGACGATCGCTCGGTGGCCGAGCGCTGGCGCGGCATCGGCATCCGCATCGAGGACGACGTGGCGGTGACCCGCGACGGCCACGAGGTGCTGACGGCGGCGATGCCGAAGGACCCGGTCGAGATCGAGGCGCTGCTCGCGGGGCGCTGATCCCCGCGCGGCGAAACGCCACGCGGCGTACCGCCGCGCACCACGAGGCGTGCACGTTTGCCGGCTTATAGTCGGGCGATCCAAGCCGCAGGCGATGACGATGACGGCCGAGTTCCTGTCGCGGATCCAGTTCGGTTTCGTGATGTCGTTCCACATCCTGTTTCCCGCGTTCACCATCGGCCTGGCGAGCTGGCTGGTGTTCCTGGAGGCGCTGTGGCTGCGTCGGCGCAGCGAGATGCTGCGCGACCTGTACTTCTTCTGGCTCAAGGTGTTTGCCGGTTCGTTCGGCCTGGGCGTGGTCTCGGGCATCGTGATGAGTTTCCAGTTCGGCACCAACTGGGCCGGCCTCTCCACCGTGGCCGGCAACGTGCTCGGGCCGCTGCTCAACTACGAGGTGATGACGGCGTTCTTCCTGGAGGCCACCTTCCTCGGCGTGATGCTGTTCGGCTGGAATCGCGTGGGCCACCGCACGCATTTCTTCGCCACCTGCATGGTCGCGCTGGGCACGCTGATCTCCAGCTTCTGGATACTGGCGGCGAACAGCTGGATGCAAACGCCGCAGGGCTACGCGGTCGTCGGCGGGGTGATCCATGCCACCGACTGGTGGGCGGCGATCTTCAACCCGTCGTTCCCGACCCGGCTGGTGCACATGGTGCTGGCGTGCTTCCTGAGCACGGCACTGGTGATCGGCGGCGTGGCGGCGTGGTATCTGCTGCGCGGCATCTGGCAGGACAAGGCGCGGCTGATGCTGCGCTGCGCGCTGGTGCTGGTGGCGTTGGTGATCCCGTTGCAGATCTTCGTGGGCGATCTCTCCGGCCTGGTGGTGCGCGAGTACCAGCCGGCCAAGCTGGCGGCGATCGAGGCACGCTGGACCACCGGGAAAAGCGTGCCGCTGACCCTGTTCGCGTGGCCGGACGAGAAGGCCGAGCGCAACGATTACGCGCTCGACGTGCCGCACCTGGGCAGCCTGATCCTCACCCACAGCTGGAGCGGCGAAGTGCGGGGGCTGAAGGATTTTCCCGTGCACGACCGCCCGCCGGTCGCCGCGCCGTTCTTCAGTTTCCGCATCATGGTCGGCCTCGGCGTGCTGATGTTGCTGCTGGCACTGACGGGCGTGCTGCTGTGGTGGCGCCGACGCCTGTTCGAGCACCGCTGGTACCTGCGCTGCTGGATCGCGATGATGCCGGCCGGTTTCATTGCCCTGCTCACCGGCTGGTACACCGCCGAGATCGGCCGCCAGCCGTGGGTGGTCTACGGCGTGATGCGCACGGCCGACGCCGCCAGCGTGCTGGCCGCTTCCAGCGTGATGACCTCGCTGATCGTGTATTTCGTCACCTACATGATCCTGTTCGGCTTCGGCAGCTGGTACCTGCTCAAGGTGCTGCGCCGCGGGCCGGAGGCCGCGCCGCCGCGGTTCGGCACCGCGGCGCGGCCGCTGGCCGTGGTCGACGATGGCGGGGAGGACTGAGCATGGACCTTGCCACGACGCTGCCGGTGGTGTGGTTCCTGATCATCGGCTTCGCGATCATGATGTACGTGCTGCTGGACGGCTTCGTGCTCGGCATCGGCATCCTCACTCCGTTCGCCGACGACGAGGCGCAGCAGGAGCTGATGATGAACACCGCCGCGCCGATCTGGGACGGCAACGAGACCTGGCTGGTGATGGGCGGCGCCGGGCTGATGGCGGCGTTCCCGCGCGCCTATGCGGTGATCCTGTCCAGCCTGTACCTGCCGGTGCTGGCGATGCTGATCGCGCTGATCTTCCGCGGCGTGGCGTTCGAGTTCCGCTTTCGGGCGCATACCTCGCGACGCGTCTGGGGCGTGGGGTTCCACCTGGGCTCGGTGGTCGCGGCGTTCGCGCAAGGCCTGATGCTGGGCGCCATCGTCGAAGGCATGCCGGCCGAGGGCGGCAAGTACCTGCATGGTGCGTTCGCCTGGTTCAGTCCGTTCGCGGTGATGACCGGCATGGCGCTGGTGTTCGGCTACGGCCTGCTCGGCGCCACCTGGCTGGTGCTCAAGACCGAAGGGCGGCCGCAGCGCATCGCACGCGACCTGACCCGGCCGCTGATGCTGGCGGTGATCGCGTTCATGGTGATGGTGAGCGCGTGGCTGCCGTTCCTCGATTCGCGGTTGATGGATCGCTGGTTCGCCTGGCCGAACTTGCTGTATCTGTCGCCGCTGCCGATCCTCACCGTGGCAGTCGCCGCCTGGTTGTGGCGCGCGGTGCTGGCCAATCGCGAGGTGGCGCCGTTCGTGCTCGCGCTGAGCTTTTTCGCGCTGGGCTTCCTCGGCCTGGTGGCCGGCATGTGGCCGAACATCGTGCCGCCCGACATGAGCATCTGGGACGCGGCCTCGCCACCCTCCAGCCAGGGTTTCGTGCTGGTCGGCGCGGCCGTCATGATCCCGGTGGTGTTGTTCTATACCGCGTACTCGTACCGCGTGTTCCGCGGCAAGGTGCGCGCGGGCGAGGGGTATCACTGATTGGAGCAGGGAATCGGGAATGGGGAATAGGGAATAGAAAAATCAAAGCACCCCCTGCACGGCTGGGCGACGCTTTTACCATTCCCTATTCCTTATTCCCTATTCCCTATTCCCTATTCCCTATTCCCGCCCCCAGGCATCGCGGGTGAGATTCTCCGGCTCGCCCTCGGTGCACACCACGTCGTCCTCGATGCGGATGCCGCCGTACTGCTTGAACGCCTCGACCTTGTGCCAGTCGATGTCCTTCGCCAGCGGCTTGTCGCGCAACTCGGCCAGCAGCATCTCGATGAAGTACAGGCCGGGCTCGATCGTCACCACCATGCCGGGCTCCAGCGTGCGGGTCATGCGCAGGTACGGGTGGCCGTCCGGCCGCGGTACGGTGTCGCCGCGGTCGTTCCTGGCGAAGCCGCCCACGTCGTGCACCTGCAGGCCGATCGAATGGCCCAGGCCGTGCGGGAAGAAGGCGCGGGTGACGCCGCTTTCGAGTGCCGATTCGGCCTCCATGCGGATGAAGCCGTGGTCCTTCAGCAGCGTGGCCAGTTGCCGGTGCGCATGCAGATGCAACTCGGCGTAGGGGCGACCGCTGCGCACCATCGCGGCCTGGCTTTGCTGGTTCGCGTCCATCGCGTCGATCAGCGCCTGGAATTCGCCTGCGTCGGCGGCGGCGTGGGTGCGCGTGATGTCGCTGGCGTAGCCCGAGGCGCTGGCACCGGCGTCGATCAGCAGCGAACGCGGGCGTGCCGGCGGTTGCCGGGTGAAATCCATGTAGTGCAGCACGGCGCCATGCTCGTTCAGCGCCACGATGCTGGAGTAGGGCAGTTCGGCGTCGATCTGGCCAGCCGCCGCCAGGTAGGCCTGATGGATGCCCAGCTCGCTGGCGCCGGCACGGAATGCCTGTTCGGCCGCGCGATGCGCGCGCGTGCCGATGCGGCTGGCCGCGCGCATCAGTTCCAGCTCGTACGGCGTCTTGTACGCGCGGTGGTAGTGCAGGTAATCCAGCACCGCGGGAGGGTTGTTGAACGCGATGCCGGCGACGGCGGCGTTCGCTTCGCCGATGCTGGCGCAGCGACCTTGCGGCAGCTCGGCCACCGCTTCCTCGGCGGTGCGCACCACGACGATCTCGAAGCCGTCCACCCAGTAGCCGGCGGGCGCATCCGGCACCACGTGCCAGTAGTCGCGCGGCTGCAGGAAGATCAGCTTCGGCTTGCGGCCCGGGGTGTACGCGACCCAGCTGCCCGGCGCGTCGGTCAACGGCAACCAGTGCTTGAATGGCGGGCTGACGGCGTACGGGTAGTGATTGTCGTCGAGGAACTTGACGCCGGGCATGCCGGCGGCGATCAGCAGGTGGTCGAAGCCGCCGCGGGCGAGCGCCTGCTCGGCATGGTGCTGCACCGTGGCCAGGTGCGCGGGATAAAGCGTGGCGAGTCGATCATGCATGGAGAACTCCCGGCAGGCGCACGGGAAAGGCCCGGCGAATCAGCAAAGACGAATCGCCATGATGACGCCCGCAGGTCGGCAGTTCCAGTGGAGGTGATGCGGCCAGTGCGCCTACGCCTGCGCCAGCCAGCTTTCCAGGCGCGCTGCGTCGATGTCGGTGATGGCGATGATCCGGTAGCCGGCCCAGATCTGGCCGGAGCTGGCGGCGTGCTCGTGCCATTGCTCCTGGATACCCACCTCGATCGGCTGCGACTGCACCAGCGCGCGGCCGGTGGCGGGCAGGTCGATGCGTACCTGGTACAGCGCCTCGCTGCGCGGTGCCTGCGAGGTGATCAGCAGCAGGCCGGTGCTGGACAGGTTGCCCAGGTGGCCGATCGGCTCGCCGCGGATCACGTCGGTGACGATGGCGTTGCCGGGCGCCCGCTTGCGCGGCGCACGACGCTGGTTGGCGGGGCTGTTGGGCGGATTCATCGGTGCCGGAACTCCGCGGGTTTGCCGCTGCGCCCGCTTGCGGCGGCCTGGCGCAGGCTGCCGGTGAGGCCGCGCCACGCGCGGTCGAGCAGGCTTTCCGGTTCGGCCGGCACTTCGCAGACGCGGCCGCGGGCAACTTCGTGGGCGAGCTGGGCCATGGTCATCTCCTCGCCGCGCTGGCCGCGCCGGCTGACCAGCAGGCAGCGTCCCGACATCGGCGAATACCAGGCCAGCTTGCGTCGCGCGATCTGCCCGCTGGCGGGGTCGATGAACTCGAACCAGCTGCCGAACGGCAACTTGCGCAGATGTTGCTCGATGCGCGCCTCGCGCGGATCGACCGCCGGTGGTCGGGTCGATGTCGCCGTTGTCGTTGCGGGCCGGGGCGGCGTCGGCTTGACGATCGGGCTGGCGATCGCGGCTTCGTGGCTGGCCTGCTGTTCACCCAGGCGCTGGTGCTGCTTCAGTCGCAGCGCGAGATCGGTGGCGCTGGGCAGCTCGCTGGCCGGATCGGGCGTACCGACGCCGAGCAGGCGTTGCGCCACCTGCACCGATTCCTCCGCGTGCATGCCGATCTGCTGCAGGCCGCTTTCCACTTCCTGCTGCAGCTGCCGCGGGTCGGGCACCGGCAGGCGGCCGAGCAACTGGTCGGTGATCGCCAGTTGCGCCTTGAACGCGGGGCTGTCCTCGCCATGACGCAGCAGGGTCAGCGCGAGCACGTCGGACCAGGCGCGGTCCAGCAGGGCGCGCAGCAGTCCGCGCGGCGGCGATTGCGCGAAGCGGTCCGCCATCAGCTCGCCGGCGCGATGGCGCGCCTGGTCCAGCCGTTCGCGGCCCTGCGCCGCTTCGACGTGGCGCCGCTCGGCGGCCTGCGCCTTGCGCGTCAGCAGCGCCAGATGGTGTTCGATATCCGCCAGCAGCGTGGTGTAGAGACCGGCGCTGGGCGGCTCCTGGTTGGCGCGGCTGACCAGTTGCTCCAGCTTGCTGGCCAGCGGACGGTTGCTCTCGTCGTCGCTGCCGTCGAGCCAGTCGTTGGCGGCGGCGGCGACGGTGTCGAGCAGCTTGCGCGCGGGATGGTCGCGCTGCTCGAAGAAGTCGTGGTCGGCCACCGCCACGCGCAGCACCGGCAGCTGCAGGTTGCCGAGCAGGCCGCGGGCGTTGCTGCCCTGCTGCAGTTGCTGGCCCAGTTGCTCGAACAGTTCGGCGACCAGCTCCACCGTGTCGCCCTGTTCGCTGGTGAGCTGGGTGCGCGGCGCGCCGGCAGGCTTGCCGAGGTTGAGCTGGGTCAGCAGCTCCTCGCGCAGGCGCGCGGCACTGCGCAGTTCGCGGCTGGCGTGGTCGGTGACCTTGGCCAGATGTTGTTGCAGCGCGCCCAGCGCCGATTGCAGTTCTTCCTCGCTGGCGGCCGGCCCGGCGGCTTCGCCGCTGCCCGTGCCCTGGCCGGCGCGCCGCTGCGACAGCAGGTCGCGCAGCGATTCCAGCACGTGGATGGAATCTTCCGGGGCGCCGCCGGTCGCCGGCTTGGCGGCAGCTTCTGCCGGCGCGGCGGGGGTTTCGCTGGCGGCGCCGATCTCGCCCGTGCCCTGGCGCGGGCGCTTGTTGACGTGGCGCGGTGCCGGCACGCTGCGCAGCTGCGGCAGGATGCCGTCGGACTGCCAGCGCAGGTTGATGGTGCCGTAGAGCTCGCTCAGCGCAGGGAGCACGCACTGGTCGAAGTGCTGCAGCAACAACAACTGGTGCTTGAGTGGCAGCTCCAGCGCGGCGCTGGCCTGGTGGAATGCCTTGGCCAGCGCATGCGGGCCAAGTGGCAGCGATGCGCCTTCCAGCGGCGGCGCGCCGATCAGCACCGCCAGGCGATGGCCCAGTTCGTACAGCGCGCGACCATGGCGTGCGTCGCCGCGGGCGCCGAGCTGGTCCAGCGCCATCGTCATCTCCTGCACGCCGGGGTCGAGCAGTTCCAGCGTCTGCCACGGACTGGCGGTGGCCGCGGTTTCCGCATCGGCGGGCCGGTGCGCATGGCGGTCAAGCTCATTGAGCGCCTTGCCCAGTTCTTCCATGAACGCCTGCACCAGCGCGTTCTGCCCCTGCAGCACGCGTTGGCGGCTGGCGAAGCACTCGTGCTGCTCGTCGGATCGGTGCGCGTGGTCGGCCAGCGCGAAGAGCTGCTTCTCGAATTCGCCGATGCAGCGGCGCACGGGTTCGTGGAGACCTTCCACGCACAGGGTGTAGGCGGTCTCGATCAATTGCTGGGCACGCGCCGGCCACCGCCCCTGGTTGAACTGGGCCGTGCCGCGCGATGCCGACATGCGTCGCCGGTCTTGTCCGACGTCCATGCAAAACCTGTGATTTCCCCGGGTTGGCCAAGTCTATGCTGCTTGCCGGGGCTATGCCATCGCCGCGAGCGCGTCAGTCGAGGAAGCTTGCGATCACGTCGTTCAGGAAGCGCTGGCCCAGCGCGGTGGTCTGCAGGCGTTGCGCGTCGCCGTGCAGCCAGCCGCGGTCGCGGGCGGCGGCCAGCGCCGCGGCGATCGTCTCCGGCACCAGCCCCGTGCGCGCGGGGAAATCGGCCATCGGCACGCCGTCGATCAGGCGCAGCGCGTTGAGCATGTACTCGAACGGCAGCTCGGCGGGGGCGACCACGTGGTCGCCCCCGATCCGGCCCGCGCCGCCGGGTTCGCCCATGTAGGCGCGCGGGCCGCGCGTTTTCCAGCGTCGGTGGATCTGGCTGCTGCCGGCGTCGCTGAGCTTGCCGTGGGCCCCGGCGCCGATGCCGAGGTAGTCGCCGAACCGCCAGTAGTTGAGGTTGTGTGCGCAGCGCCGGCCGGGCTGCGCGTAGGCGGAGATTTCGTACTGGCCGTAGCCGGCTTCGGCCAGGCGCGCCTCGCAGGCTTCCTGCATTGCCCAGGCGTGGTCGTCGTCGGGCAGCGGTGGCGGGTTGGCGGCGAACACCGTATTCGGCTCCAGCGTGAGCTGGTAGTGCGAGATGTGCGTGGGCCCGAGCGCGATGGCGCGCTCGACGTCGGCCAGTGCGCCGTCCAGTTCCTGCTTCGGCAGCGCGTACATCAGGTCGAGGTTGATGTTGGCGTAGCCGGCGTCCTGCGCGGATTTCACCGCGACTTCGGCTTCGCCGGCCGAGTGGATGCGGCCGAGCCGCTTCAGCTTGTCGTCGTCGAAGCTCTGTACGCCGAACGAGATGCGGTTCACGCCGGCGGCGAGATAGCCGTCGAAACGGCCATGCTCGACCGTGCCGGGATTGGTTTCCAGGGTGACCTCGGCGTCCTCGGCCAGCGGCAGGCGCTCGCGCACGCCGTCGAGCAGGCGCGCGATCAGCTCCGGCGCGAACAGGCTGGGCGTGCCGCCACCGAAGAACACGCTGATGACCGCGCGGCCCTCCAGCGCCGCGGCGAAGTCGGCGCGGTCGGCGTCGAGATCGGCCAGCAGGTGGTCGATGTAATCGGCGTACGGCGGCGGCTCGCTGCGCAGGCCGTGCGAGTTGAAGTCGCAGTACGGGCACTTCTTCACGCACCACGGCATGTGCACGTACAGCGACAGCGGCGGCGCGACGATGCTCATGGGCGAAGTTCGCGCAGGCGGTCGTGCAGTTTCGCCAGCGCCTGGCCGCGGTGACTGAGGCGGTTCTTCAGCGCCGGCTCGAGTTCGGCGGCGCCGAGGGTCTGCCCTTGTGGCAGGAACAGCGGGTCGTAGCCGAAACCTTGCGTGCCGCGCGGGGCGTCGAGCACGCGACCGTGCCAGCGGCCTTCTGCGATCAGCGGCGCGGGGTCGTCGGCGTGCTGCAGCAGCGCCAGGACGCAGATGAAGAACGCGCCGCGTCGTTCCGTCGGCACGCCGTCCAGTTCGCGCAGCAGCTTCGCGTTGTTGGCGGCGTTGTCGCCGTGGTTGCCGGCATAGCGCGCCGAGTACAGGCCGGGCGCGCCGCGCAAATGGTCCACGCACAGACCGGAGTCGTCGGCCAGCGCGGGCAAGCCGCTGGCGCGGGCGGCGTGGCGTGCCTTGAGCACGGCGTTCTCCACGAAGGTGAGGCCGGTTTCCTCGATGTCGTCCACGCCGAGGCTGGCCTGCGGCACCACCTCGAAGCCGGCGTTGGCGAGCAGGGCATGGAACTCGGCGAGCTTGCCGCGGTTGCTGCTGGCGAGGACGATGCGCCGCATGTCAGAGTGCGAGCGCCGCGCGCTGCGCGGCGACCAGTTCGCCGATGCCTTTTTCGGCCAGCGCCAGCATCTGGTCCATCTCGTCGCGGCGGAAGGCGTGGCCTTCGGCGGTGCCCTGCACTTCGATGAAGCCGCCGCCGTCGTTCATCACCACGTTCATGTCGGTGTCGCAGTCCGAATCCTCGGCGTAGTCGAGGTCGAGCACCGGCACGCCCTGGTAGATGCCGACCGAGACCGCGGCGACCGCGCCCACGATCGGGTTGCGCTTGAGGTTCTCGCGCTTCATCAGCAGGTTCACCGCATCGACCAGGGCCACATAGGCCCCGGTGATCGCCGCCGTGCGCGTGCCGCCGTCGGCCTGCAGCACGTCGCAGTCCAGCGTGATTACCCGCTCGCCCAGCGCCTGGCGGTTGACGCAGGCGCGCAGGCTGCGGCCGATCAGCCGCTGGATTTCCATGGTGCGGCCGCCCTGGCCGCCGCGGGCGGCCTCGCGCTGGGTGCGGGTGTTGGTGGCGCGCGGCAACATGCCGTATTCGGCGGTGATCCAGCCCTCGCCTTTGCCGCGCAGCCAGGCCGGCGCGCGATCCTCGATGCTGGCGGTGCACAGCACGCGGGTGTCGCCGAAGCTGACCAGCACCGAGCCTTCGGCGTGGCGGGTGTAATGACGTTCGAGGCTGACGGTGCGCAGCTGGTCGCTGGCGCGGCCACTGGGGCGGCTGGGATTCATGAAGGGTGGCCGGATTGGGCAAGGGGGACCGGAGAGTTTACCATTGCGTCCTTTCCCCGATGTCCGGAAGGCGCCGATGATCCGCAGCATGACGGCCTACGCCAGTGCCGAAACCACCGGCCCCGCGGGCACGCTCAGCTGCGAGCTGCGCACGGTCAACCATCGCTACCTGGAGCTGAGCCCGCGCTTGCCGGACGACCTGCGCGCGTTCGAATCGCAGTTGCGCGAGCGGGTGGCGGCGAAGCTGTCGCGCGGCAAGCTGGACCTCACCGTGCGTCGCGCGGGCGAGGGGCGCGGCGAGGCGTTGCAGGTGAACGGCGCACTGCTCGCGCGGCTGTCCGAGCTGAACCTGGACATGGCCGCGCTGTTCCCCGGCCTGCAGGTGCAGTTCACCGAGCTGCTGCGCTTTCCGGGCGTGATGCAGCAGGCCGAGGTCGATCCCGAAGCGCAGCAAACCGCGCTGTTCGACGTGCTCGACCGCGCGCTGGATGCGCTGGCGGCCACCCGCGAACGCGAGGGCGAGAAGCTGGGCGCGATCCTGCACGAGCGGCTCGACGCGATCGAGCGCGTGGTCGCCGAGGTGCGCGGCTGGATGCCGGAGATCCGCACCGCGCTGCGCACCCGGCTGGAAACCCGGCTGGCCGATCTCAAGCAGCCGGTCGAGCCGGGCCGGCTGGAGCAGGAGCTGGTGCTGCAGATCACCCGCAGCGACGTGGACGAGGAGCTGGACCGGCTCGCCACCCACATCGCCGAGACGCGCCGCGTGCTGGGCCTGGCCGAACCGGTCGGCCGCCGGCTGGATTTCCTGATGCAGGAGTTCAACCGTGAGGCCAACACGCTCGGTTCCAAGTCGGTCGACGCGCGCAGCACCAACGCGGCGGTCGAGCTCAAGGTGCTGATCGAGCAGATGCGCGAACAAGTGCAGAACATCGAGTAGTGCCGGCCGGCCCGGATCGAGCCGCGGTTGTGGTTTCAAATGCATGCGTTCTGGAGATGGGCATGGCAAGAGACGGAAGGCCGGGTGCGCCCCGCGGGGGGTTGCGCCAACCACGGCGCACCACGGCGCAGCTCAGGGTGAATGCGGCTCGCGTAGTAGGCGGGCTCAACCCGAACGCTGCCGTCAATGATGTCATCCTCGAGGCCGCGAAAGCGGAGGTCCGTTACCGGAATGGAGTGACGCTGCCCGCAAATGCAGAGCGGCTTCTGGCAGACGCCAGACGCGAGGGTGCGAGACACTCGACTGACTTGGCGCGGAACTTGGCGTCGGCAAATATCGACCGGCCGAAGGGCGCCGCGGCCCACCACATCGTGGCCCATGGAGACTCGCGAGCTTTTCCGTCGCAGGAATTGCTGTTTGGCTGGGGTATCGCCATCAATGACGTTGACAATGGCGTCTATCTGCCCCGCTTCAAGAAAAGCATCGTCACCGGCATGCCTGACGCCATCAAGCACTCGGTTTTGCATACAGGGCTCTACCATCTTGAGGTCTATGCGCGACTGGTCGACATTGATCAGGGTGCGGAGCACAGTCAGGCAGGACGCGAAGCGCTTCGGGGAATCAAGACGCAGCTGCTTGACGGAACCTTCCCCTACCGGTCGGGAGACGGGGCATGACAGTCTGGGAGATCAAGGCTGGCCCAGCCGACCGGATGGCGATGCTGGTGGTGCCGCAGGCCGAACAGGTCATGGGCGCGATGAAGCGCTTCGGTGGCAATGGCAATGTTCTGCATTGGCACGAGCGACCAAAGCTGCAGGTGTACGCCGACAAGCGCCGGAAGCGCCTGCCACGAAGCGACGTCAGCCCCTTTGTCCCCGGGGCGTTGGTGTTGAATTCCAAGGCGTTCGCCACGCTGGGCGGGTTCCTGGCTGATTTCGGGCAGTTGCTGGAGCTCGATGTCGACGGCGAGGTCGAGTACTTCTTCAACGCCACGCACCTCGTGCCGTGCATAGACCGCGAGCGATCCGAAACGCGCCCCGGTGGCACGGTGGGCCGGGAAGCGTTTCTCGCCAACGCCGTTCCGTCCGAGGCTGCGGTGTTCAAGGATCCGGCGACCGCACGCTCGCGTCTTTACACCAATGATGCCGGCAAGCGAACCTTGGAGGATGTCGCCGCTGCACATTCCGTCAGCGGCTTGGTCTTTACTCGGGCCGGCCTGTGATGTGCGATGCCCTCCATGGTGGCTTGATTCGATGCAAGCGCGTTTGCCATGGAGCTTGCCGGGCATGACGAGGCACGCGAAAGGTTGCTTGTCACCATGATGGAAATCGGAACGCTGTTCGTGGTTGCCGCGCCTTCGGGCGCCGGCAAGTCGACCTTGGTCAATGCGCTGCTGGAGCGCGACAGCGCGATTTCGCTGTCGGTGTCGCACACCACGCGACCACCGCGGTCGGGCGAGCTGTACGGACGTCACTACTATTTCGTCGAGCGCGAAGTGTTCGAGCAGCAGGTCGCGGAAGGGATATTCCTGGAGCATGCCGAGGTGCACGGCAACCTCTACGGCACCTCGCGCAACACCGTGCAGAAGCTGCTGGCGCAGGGGCGCGACGTGCTGCTGGAGATCGACTGGCAGGGTGCGCAGCAGATCCGCGCGAGCAAGCCCGACTGTGTCAGCGTGTTCATCCTGCCGCCGTCGCGGGCGGAACTGGAACGGCGCCTGCGCGGCCGCGGGTCGGACAGTGCCGAGGTGATCGAACGCCGGCTGCGCAACTCGCGCGGCGAGATCGCCCACGCCCACGAGTTCGACTACATCATCGTCAACGACCGCTTCGAAACGGCGCTGGACGATCTGCAGGCGATCGTGCGCGCGGTGCGCCTGCGCGGCGCGCTGCAACTGCGCCGGCACGAGGCGCTGATCGCCGAACTGCTGGACGGCGAGGCCGGTTGAACCGCGGCGCCTGCGCATGGTCTTAGTCCGACGCTTCCGCTACCTTGTCCGCTTACCCACCTCCTTTGCCGCCCATGAACGAAACCGCTCGCGCCACGCCTGACGACGCCACCCTGGTGCGCATCCGCGGGCTGACCACGGTGCTCAACGGCAAGACCATCTTCGACACGCTGGATCTCGACATCCCGCGCGGCAAGATCACCTCGATCATGGGCCCCAGCGGCACCGGCAAGACCACCCTGCTCAAGCACATCACCGGGCAGATGCGCGCCGATGCCGGCAGTGTCCACGTCGATGGCCACAATGTCGCCGAGCTGTCGCGCGAGGAGCTGTACAAGCTGCGCGAGGGCGTGGGCTACCTGTTCCAGAACTCCGCACTGCTGACCGATTTCGACGTGTTCGAGAACGTGGCGTTCCCGCTGCGCCAGCACACGAAACTGCCGGAGGTGCTGATCCGCAACCTGGTGCTGATGAAGCTGCAGGCGGTGGGTTTGCGCGGCGCGGCGCGGCTGATGCCGAACGAGCTGTCCGGCGGCATGGCGCGGCGAGTGGCGCTGGCGCGGGCGATCGTGTTCGACCCGCAGCTGATCCTGTACGACGAGCCGTTCGTGGGGCTGGACCCGGTGGCGCTGAACCAGGTGCTGAAGCTGATCCAGACGCTGAACCAGACCCTCGGCATCACCAGCGTGCTGGTCTCGCACGAACTGCCCGCGGTGCAGCGCATCGCCCACCACGTGGCCCTGCTGTCCAACGGCAAGGTGGTGGCACAGGGCAACCCGGCGACGATCGCCGACGACGGCTCGCCGTGGACGCGGCAGTTCTTCGGCGGCGAAGCGGACGGCCCGATCCCGTTCCGCTACCCGGCTGGCGACTACGCCGCCGCGCTGGGCTTTGCCGAGGCAACGAAATGAACGCGCACGCCCCGCAACCCCGCAACGTGTTGACCCAGTCGCTGGCGCAGATCGGCGGCTGCGGCCTGTTTCTGCTGACCCTGCTGGCGGCGATCCCGCGCAGCTTCCGCTACCTGCGCGAAACCGTCCGTCAGCTGTGGTTTGTCGGCGCCATGAGCCTGACCATCATCATGGTCTGCGGCCTGTTCGTCGGCATGGTGCTGATGCTGCAGCTGTACCACGTGCTGTCGATCTTCGGCGGCACCTCGGCGAGCGGCATGGTGGTGGCGCTGTCGGTGTACCGCGAGCTGGGGCCGGTGGTCACCGCGCTGCTGTTCGCCGGGCGCGCCGGCACCGCGATCACCGCCGAGATCGGCCTGATGCGCGCCACCGACCAGATTTCCGCGATGGAGATGATGGCGGTCGACCCGATCGCCTACGTCGCCACGCCGCGCTTCCTGGCCGGCCTGATCGCGATGCCGCTGCTGTGCTGCGTGTTCTGCGCCATGGCGATCTTCGGCGGCCACCTGGTCGGCGTGACCTGGCTCGGCATCGACAACGGCACGTTCTGGTCGAACATGACCGCCCAGGTCGACGTGCATACCGACATCGTCAACGGCGTGCTGCTGAAGAGCCTGGCGTTCGGCGCGGTGGTGGCGCTGATCGCGGTGTTCCAGGGCTTCACCACGCCGCCGACCAGCGAGGGCGTGGCGTACGCCACCACCCGTACCGTGGTCGCCTCGTCGATCGCCATCCTGGCGCTCGACTTCGTCCTCACCGCCTTCCTGATGTGACTGCCATGACCCATCGTTTTCCGAGGATTCTGCCGTGAGCCAACCGAGAAGTTCCTATGCCGTCGGCACCGGCCTGTTCATCGTGCTGGGCTTCGCCGCGCTGGCCTACCTGGCGACGCAGACCAGCTCGGTGGCCAACAACGTGCGCCAGGGCGACAGCTACGACGTCACCGCGCAGTTCACCAACATCGGCCAGCTGAAGGAGCGCGCGCCGGTGAAGATCGCCGGCGTGCGCGTGGGCCAGGTGCAGGCGATCACGCTGGCGCCGGGGCGCGACGCGGCCGAGGTGAAGCTGTCCATCGACAAGCGCTACGACCACATCCCGCAGGATTCGGTGGCGACGATCTTCACCAGCGGCCTGCTCGGCGACCAGTACGTGGGCATCGACTACGGCAGCGCGAAACAGATGGTGGCCGCCGGCGGCACGCTGGCGCGGACCAAGTCGTCGCAGCCGCTGGAGGAGATGCTGGGCAAGTTCTTCGGCGCCGGCGGCGTGGTCGACAACATCGGCGGCAGCTACACGGTCAAGGCCGATTTCACCAACGTGGGCACCTTGTCGGCGGGCGCGCCGGTGAAGATGGCCGGCGTGGTGATCGGCAGCGTGCAATCGGTGCGCGCCGACCCGACCAAGCTCAACGCCGAGGTCATCCTGGCGATCGACAAGCGCTACGACCAGATTCCCGACGATTCGGCCGCCGCGGTGTTCACCAGCGGTTTGATCGGCAGCCAGTATGTTGCGATCCAGCCGGGCGGCTCGCCCGACGTGCTCAAGAACGGCGACGAGATGATCCTGACCCAGTCCGCGATGCAGCTGGAGGATCTGATCGGCAAGTTCCTGGTCAACGGTTCGCCCGGCGACAAGAAGGACGCCGGCAGCGGCAAGCAGTAGAACCCCATCGAATCCCCGTCGGCGGCGCCTGCCGCCGGCCATGCCCCAAGGAGTAACCCCATGCTGCGCAGACTGGCCCTTGCCACCGCCCTTGCGTTCGCCACTGTTGTGGTCGGTGCCCCGGCGTTCGCCCAGGATGCGGCCACGGCCGCCGCGCCGGCGGCCGTCCAGCAGACCCCGGTGCAGATCGTGCAGGGCATCGCCGACCAGCTGGCCACCGCGATCGAGGGTCACCGCGACGAGCTCAAGCGCGACAAGGAAAAACTGATCGCCATCATCGACGACGTGTTCCTGCCGCACTTCGACATCGACTACGCCTCGATCCTCGTGCTCGGCCGGCATGCACGCGAGGCCACCCCGGCACAGCGCGACCGCTTCGCCAAGGCGTTCTACAACTCGATCACCCATCGCTACGCCGAGGGTCTGCTCAACTACACCCGCGGCAAGGTCAAGGTGCTGCCGTTCAACGGCGACCTCAACGACAAGCGCACCGTGGTGCGCACCCAGGTGGTGCTGGACGACGGCAAGCTGGTGTCGATCGACTACGCGTTCCGCAAGAGCCGCAGCGGCGACTGGAAGGCGTACGACGTGATCATCGAAGGCATCTCCTACGTCACCAATTACCGCAACCAGGTGGACGCGGAGATCCGCAAGGTCGGCATCGAGCAGCTGATCACCAACCTGGAAACCCAGGGCGAGAAGGCACTCGACACGCTCGACAAGGACAGCAAGGACAGCCAGTGAACGCGCCCACGGGTTTCCGCCTGGACATCGTGGCGCCGACTGTCCTGGCGGTGAACGGCGTGCTTGATTTCGGCACCGCCGCGGCTGCGCTCGCAGCCATGCGCGCGGCGCTGGATGGCGAGGTGACGCAACTGGACCTGGCGGGCGTCAGTCATTGCGACAGCGCCGGCCTGGCCTGCGTGCTGGCTGCCGCCGCGGAAGCGAACCGGCGAGGTCGTCCGTTGCGGGTGGTCGGGATGCCGGCCAGCATGCAGGCGCTGGCCCAGGTCTGCGAGGTCGATACGCTGCTGGCGTGAGTCGTGCCCGCAGGGCTCAGTGCTGGTCGTCCTGCTTGGGGTGACCCTTTTCCCAATCGTGCTGCTGTTCCAGCAGCTCGTCCGGGTCGAAGCCGGGCGTATCCAGTCCCTGCATCCGTTCGATCAGCGCCGCCGGCGGGTTGCCGTCGTAAAGCTTGTACAGGCGCTGTTGCCGGTAGGCGTCGCGGATGAACACGTACGGGTCGTAGGCCGATTGCAGGAAACTCTCCGCGTCGATCGCGCGCGAGCGCAGCGTGATCAGATACATCGCCTGCGGCGCGTACTGCAGGCCGTTGTAGTGGTGGTTGGCGGCGTACAGGCTCAGCGGATCGAAGAAATAGCTGTCCACCGGCATCCGCCACATGTCGCGTGCGGTGCTGGGGCCGAACAGCGGCAGCATCAGGAAATCGCCTTCCGGCGCACCCCAGCGTGCCAGCGTGATGCCGAAGTCGTTGTCCTCGATCGGCAGTCCCAGTTGGCTGGCCGGGTCGAAGAAACCGCCGATGCCCAGGGTGAGGTTGACCAGGAAACGGGCAGTGCTCTGCAGGGCCTGCTTGGGCCGCGCCTGCAGCAGGTCGTTGGCGACCGTGACCGGGGTGCGGATATTGGTGAAAAAGTCGCTGAACGAACGCCGCACCGGCGGGTTGGTGACCTTGCGGTAGACCAGCGCCACCGGCCTTATGGCCACTTTGTCCACTGCAGTATTGAACTGGTACGCCTCGCGGTTGTACTTCTCCAGCGGGTCGTCGGTGCGCGGCTTGGCAATGGCGCAGCCCGCCAGCAAGGCGATCGCGAGCACGGCCAACCAGCGGCTCATGGAATGGGGGCGAGGCAATGAGGGCATCGTGCGGTGGGGATTCGCGTCGGGGACAGTATAAGTGTACTGTCTGGTTTTATATCTTGCACGGCTTTCGGGCCGCTTTCGTGAATGCAGCCGTATTCGCGGCCAGCCCACCATGATACGCGTCGCCCGCATTGCCAGCAAAGCACCTGCTGGCTACACTGGTCGACCGTATAAGTCACTATTCTCCGAAGGATTTCACATGGCACGCATTACCGTGGAGGACTGCCTCGAGGTGGTCGACAACCGATTCGAGCTGGTCCTGATGGCCACCAAGCGCGCACGACAGCTCGAGAAGGGTGCCGAACCGGCGGTCAACCCCGACCACGACAAGCCCACGGTGCTGGCGCTGCGCGAGATCGCGGCCCGTCGCATCGACCAGGCCACGATCGACCAGATCGACAAGGCCGAGCGCGAGCGCGCCGAGCGCGAAGCGCTGGAGTGGGCCGCCGCGGAAGTCGACGACGACCTTTCCAAGGGCGGCGACGACTGATGGGCGATGACTGCCGGCGCTGCCGCGATCATGCCTTGCAGGGCATGAGCGAGCGCGCGCGCCCGACAGTCTCCGGACACCTCGCTTCCGGGGTGGGCGCCTGAGCCGGCGCCAGGCACCGATGCCCGCGACCGCTCCACCGGCTCCGGTCGATCCGGCCGCCTGGCCACCCTACGTGCTGGCGCTGAAAGAGCGCATCGCTTATCTGCCCCCCGCACAAGTCACCCTGGTGTTGCGTGCGTACGCCGTCGGCGCACAGGCGCATGCGGGGCAGGAGCGCAAGAGCGGGGAGCCGTACATTACCCACCCGGTGGCAGTGGCCAGCATCCTGGCCGAGCTGGGGCTGGATGCCGAAACAATCATCGCGGCCATCCTGCATGACACGCTGGAAGACACCGAACTGAGCCGCGAAGCGCTGGCCGGCGAGTTTGGCGAGGTGGTGGCCGAGCTGGTGGACGGCGTCACCAAGCTGGACAAGATGCGCTTCGGCACGCGCCAGGAAGCCGATGCGGAAAGCTTCCGCAAGATGCTGCTGGCGATGGCGCGCGACATCCGCGTGATCCTCATCAAGCTGGCCGATCGCCTGCACAACATGCGCACGCTGGGCGCCAAGGACCCGGTCTCGCGCCGCCGCATCGCGCGCGAGACGCTGGAGATCTTCGCGCCGATCGCGCAGCGCCTGGGCATGAACAAGTTCAAGGCCGAGCTGCAGGATCTAGGCTTCCGCGCGCTGTATCCGGACCGCTACCGGGTCATCAGCGAGCGCATCCGCGCCGCGCTGGGCAATCGCCGCGAGGTGATGAGCAAGATCGAGACCGCGCTCACCACGCAGTTGGCGTCCGAGCATCTGAGCGCCCACGTGGTCGGCCGGATCAAGTCGCCGTGGAGCATCTACTCGAAGATGCGCAACGAGCACAAGACGTTCGCGCAGCTGATGGACGTGTACGGTTTCCGCGTGGTGGTCGACAGCGCCACCAGCTGCTACGTGGCGCTTGGTGCGGTGCACGCGCTGTACAAGCCGGTGG
Source organism: Rhodanobacter sp. UC4437_H4 (assembly GCF_052978425.1). NCBI lineage: Bacteria > Pseudomonadati > Pseudomonadota > Gammaproteobacteria > Lysobacterales > Rhodanobacteraceae > Rhodanobacter > Rhodanobacter sp. UC4437_H4. The sequence goes on along the minus strand of NZ_CM129673.1, from coordinate 1,984,781 downwards.
ACCGGCGCTTCAAGGATTTCATCGCGATCCCCAAGGCGAACGGCTACCAGTCGCTGCACACGGTGCTGCTCGGGCCGTTCGGCGCGCCGATCGAGGTGCAGATCCGCACCGCCGAAATGGATTCCGTGGCCGAACGCGGCGTGGCGGCGCACTGGGCCTACAAGACCGATTCGGGCCCGGCCAACAGTGCCCAGGTGCGCGCGCGCGAGTGGCTGGCGTCGATGGTGGACAGTTCGGCGAACACGGTGTCCTCCTCGGAGTTCATCGAGAACGTCAAGATCGACCTGTTCCCCGACGAGGTCTATTTGTTTACCCCCCGCGGCGACATCCTCTCGCTGCCGCGCCATGCCACTGCGCTGGATTTCGCCTACGCGGTGCACACCGACGTGGGCGACCACGCGGTGGCCGCGCGCGTGGACAAGAAACTCACCCCGCTGCGCAGCCGGCTCGAATCGGGCCAGCTGGTGGAAATCATCACCGCGCCCTCGGCCGTGCCCAACCCCGCGTGGCTGGAGGTGGTGGTCACCGGCAAGGCGCGCACCGCGATCCGCCAGTACCTGAAACATCTGCAGCACGAGGACGCGGTCGATTTCGGCCACCGGATGCTGGATCGCGCGCTGGATGCGCTCGGCAGCAGTCTCGACGCGATCGCGCCGACGACGCTCGACCGCTTCCTGAAGACCTCCAAGTTCAAGCGGTTGGAGGAGCTGCTCTCCGACATCGCGCTGGGCAACCGCATGCCTGACGTGGTCGCGCGCCAGTTGCTGGGCTCGCGCTGGAAGAAGGCCGCCGGCTCCAAGGCAGGCGTGGCGCTGGCGCAGGAGAAGATCCGCATCAGCGGCGGCGAGCGCGGCGTGCTCAGCTTCGCCAACTGCTGCCACCCGTTGCCCGGCGACGACATCGTCGGCTACCTGTCCTCCGGCAAGGGCATCGTGGTGCATCGCGTGGAGTGCCCGAACGTGGTCGAGTTGCGCCGCTCGCCGGAACGGCTGGTGGCGATCGAGTGGGATCGCGACGTCAAGGGCGACTACCGCGCGCAGTTGCACATCGAGGTGATCAACCGCCCGGGCGTGCTCGCCACCGTGGCGGCGGCGATTGCGGCGGCCGATTCCAACATCGAGAACGTCGAGTACGTCGAGCGCGATGCCTCGGCGGCCACGCTGCTGTTCTCGATGGAAGTGAAGAGCCGCAAGCACCTGGCCGACGTGATCCGCCGCGTGCGCCGCACCGGCGTGGTCAGCGCGGTGCGACGGTATCCGTTGTAATGACCGGGAATGGGGAATAGGGAATAGGGAATAGGGAATAGGGAATAGGGAATAGGGAATAGGGAATAGGGAATAGGGAATAGGTCGCTCCGACCGATGCCGCGCGTAGGGCGGGCAACGCCCGCCGGCCTTGCATCGCAGTGGTGCGGGCGCCGTGCAGTGAAGCGGGGCCGAGTTATCATCGGCGGTCTCAATCGGCTGCAGCACGCTCCTTCGAATCTCCAATCCCGACTCCCGCCCCCAAGGAAACGCCATGCCTTTCGACATCATCGCCACCGACCAGGCACCGGCCGCCATCGGCCCGTATTCGCAGGCCGTGCGTGCCGGCAACACCGTCTATTTTTCCGGCCAGATCCCGCTGGACCCGACCACCGGCAGCCTGGTCGACGGCGACATCGGCATGCAGACGCGACGGGTGTTCGACAATCTCGCCGCGGTGGCGCAGGCTGCCGGCGGCTCGCTGGCGCAGATCGTGCGCGTGGGCATCTATGTCACCGACCTCGCCAACTTCGCCGCCGTCAACGCGGTGATGGCCGAATACTTCCAGCAGCCGTATCCGGCGCGCTCGACCATCGAGGTTTCCGCGTTGCCGAAGGCGGCGCAGGTAGAGGTCGATGCGATCATGGTGCTGGACTGATCCACGTCGCGGCTGTCGCCGACAGCCCGCAGCGGCGGCATCCTTACGACTGACGGGGATGCTCGGTTAGGCTTGGGTTTCATGGCCACGCGCAACGCCCGTCCCGTTTCTCCCGCCATTGCCGACCCCGGCATCGCGCCGCTCGCCACGCTGCCCGGCGTGGGCCCGGCGCTGGTCGCGTCGCTGGGCAAGCTCGGCCTGACGCGGGTGCAGGATCTGTGGTTCCACCTGCCGTTGCGCTACGAGGACAAGACGCGCATCACCGCGATCGCGGACTTGCGCGCCGGGGAACGCGCGCAGGTCGAGGGCGTGGTCGAGGCCGTCGAGCGCGGCTTCCGCCATCGCCCGCAACTCAAGGTGGCGATCGGCGACGCCAGCGCGCAGACCCTGCTGCTGCGCTTCTTCCATTTCAATCGCGCGCAGGCCGAACAACTGGTGCCGGGCACGCGGCTGCTCTGCTACGGCGAGGTGCGCCACGCCGCGCAGGGGCTGGAGATGGTGCACCCGAGCTACCAGCGCCTGGGTGGCAGCGAAGCCTCGGTGGTCGACGAGCAGCTCAGTCCGGTGTATCCCACTACCGAGGGCCTGGGCCAGAAGCGCCTGGTCGCGGTGATCGGCAAGGCACTGGCCCTGCTGCCGCCGGCCGGGCAACTGGAGCTGATTCCGCCGGCGCTGTGCCGCACGCACGGCCTGACCTCGCTGCGCGATGCGCTGCTCTACGTGCACCGGCCACCGCCGGACGCGCACCTGGGCCAGTTGCTGCTCGGTCGCCACCCGGCCCAGCAGCGGCTCGCCTTCGAGGAGTTGCTGACCCAGCACCTTAGCCTCAAGCGCCTGCGCGCCGTGGTGCGGCAACGCCGTGCGCCGGTGCTGGGCGCACCGCGGCAGCTGCATCGGCAATTGCTGCGCGCATTGCCGTTCCGCCTCACCGCGGCGCAGCAGCGCGTGAGCGAGGAGGTCGCGCGCGACCTGGCGCAGGCCCAGCCGATGCTGCGCTTGGTACAGGGCGACGTCGGCAGCGGCAAGACCGTGGTGGCCGCGCTGGCCGCGCTGGCCGCGGTGCACGCGGGCTACCAGACCGCCCTGATGGCACCGACCGAATTGCTGGCCGAGCAGCATCTGCGCAACTTCCGGCAGTGGTTGCAGCCGCTGGGCATCGAGGTGGAATGGCTGGCCGGCAAGGTCACCGGCAAGACACGCCGGCAGGCGCTGGCCCGCGTGGCCGACGGCGCGGCGGTCGTGATCGGCACGCACGCCTTGATGCAGGAGGGCGTGGCATTTGCGCGGCTGGGCCTGGTGATCGTCGACGAGCAGCACCGCTTCGGCGTGCAGCAGCGGCTGGCATTGCACGAGAAGGGCCGCCAGGACCGACTGGTGCCGCATCAACTGGTGCTCACCGCCACGCCGATTCCGCGCACGCTGGCGATGAGCGCGTATGCCGATCTCGACGTCTCGTCGATCGACGAATTGCCGCCCGGACGCACGCCGGTGCAGACCATCGCGGTATCCAATGCGCGCCGCGCCGAAGTGATCGAGCGCATCCATGCCGCCTGCGCCGAGGGGCGGCAGGTGTACTGGGTGTGCACCCTGATCGAGGAATCCGAGCAGCTGCGCGCGCAGGCGGCCGAAGTCGCCCACGCCGAGTTGTGCGCGGCGCTGGAGGGCTTTGCCGTGGGTCTGATCCACGGCCGCATGAAGGCAAAGGACAAGCAGGCGGTGATGGACGCGTTCAAGGCCGGCGAGCTGGCCGTGCTGGTGGCCACCACGGTGATCGAGGTCGGCGTCGACGTACCCAATGCCAGCCTGATGGTGATCGAGAACAGCGAGCGGCTTGGCCTGGCACAGCTGCACCAGTTGCGTGGTCGCGTCGGCCGAGGCGCGGTGGCCTCCAACTGCGTGCTGCTGTATCAACCGCCGCTGGGCCAGCTCGCGCGCGAGCGCCTGCAGGTCATGCGCGAAACCAGCGACGGCTTCCGCATCGCCGAGAAGGATCTGGAACTGCGTGGCCCCGGTGAAGTGCTCGGCACCCGCCAGACCGGCCAGCTCGCCTTCCGCATCGCCGACCTGTCGCGCGACGCGCACCTGCTGCCCGCGGTGCAGGCGGTGGGCGAGCGCATGCTGGCCGAGTTCCCCGACCAGACCAGCCGGTTGATCGAGCGCTGGATTGGCGGCGCCGCGCGGTTCGCAGATGCGTGAGCGGTCATCGGCAGTCGCCCCCCGCCGTTTCATCCCATAAACTGGACGGCTGGACAGGAACCCGATGCACATGACCAAGCCGCAACTCCTGATCGACACCGATCCCGGCGTCGACGACGCCCTCGCCATCCTGATGGCCGCCGCGCATGCCGATATTGCCGGCCTCGGCATTGCCGCCGGCAACGTCGGCCTGGAGCACACCCTGCGCAACGCACGCACGCTGGTCGACCTGCTTGGCCTGGCCACGCCGGTGTTCGCCGGTTGCGCCATGCCGCTGGTGCGTGCGCCGGAGGAAGATGCCGCGTTCGTGCATGGGCGTGACGGTTTCGGCGACGTCGGCTTCGCCGAGCCCGGCGCCGCGGTCGCCGCCGAGTCCGCTGCGCTGGCGCTGCTGCGCCTGACCCTCGAGCGTCCCGGCGAGCTGACCCTGGTGGCACTGGCGCCACTGACCAACCTGGCGCTGGCGTTGCGGCTCGACCCCGGCCTGCCGCAGCGGGTGAAGCGGCTGGTGGTGATGGGCGGCGCGGTGACCGGCCACGGCAATACCGGCAAGGTGCCGGCCGAGTTCAACATCGGTTTCGACCCCGAGGCTGCGCACGTCGTGTTCGAGGCGTTCCCGTCGTTCGACCTGGTGGACTGGGAGGCAACCCTGCGCCACGCCTTCGACGACGCGGAGTTCGACCGCTGGCTCGCTGCCGGTGACCGGCGCGCGGCGTTCTTCGGCAAGATCGCGGCGACCGCGCGGGGCTACAACGCCAAACACGACCGCCACGGGCTGGTGGCGGCCGATGCGCTGGCGATGGCGGTCGCGCTCGACCCGACCATCGTCACCCGCAGCGAACGCCGCGCGGTCGCGGTAGAGCTGGACGGCCGCCTGACCCGCGGCGCCACCGTGGTCGACTGGAAAGGGCGCCTGGGCCGGCCGGCGCAGGCCAACATCGTGCTGGAGGTCGACCACACCCGCTTTGCCGCGATGGTGCAGCGCGCGCTGGGGGTGCCCGGCTGAACCCCCGTGCTTGCGCGTTCCCGGCGTTGCCCGCTACAATGCCGCTCTTTTCACCGCCGCATTCAGAGTCTGTCATGAAAGCCGATACCCATCCGAACTACGCCCCGGTGGTGTTCCAGGATCTGTCGTCCGATTTCTCGTTCCTCACCCGGTCGACCATGTCCAGCAAGGAAACCGTCAAGTGGGAAGACGGCAATGAGTACCCGCTGATCAAGGTGGATATCTCCAGCCATTCGCACCCGTTCTACACGGGCAAGCAGAAGACCCTGGACGTGGGTGGCCGCGTGGACAAGTTCCGCCGCCGCTACGCCGGTTCGGTCAAGGAATAAACCCTTTTACCTCCGCTCCCTCCGGGTTGCGGGCGGTTCGAGACACGGGGCAGGCGCAGGCTTGCCCCGTGTCTTTTTCGTGCCCGGCGTACGACCATTCGCCATCGAATGCGCGACCGCCGTTGTGCGATAATGGGCAGTGGCCCGATGCCTGCAGCAGAGTGGCGCAAGTCTTCGCGGAGCTTGTTCCAGCCGGTTTCCGGCATCGGTTGCGTCGCGTGCTTTCCCCGGCTGCCGACATCCACCCTTTCCCTTGCCGCGCGATGACGTCCCCACCGTCGTCGCCGGCGACGAACCACATGCGAGGAGGTTTCCGTGTCCGACCCCAAGACCGTCAAGCTGGTCGATGAATCGAGCCACAAGAGCAGCGAACTGCCGCTGGTTTCCGGCACGCTCGGTGCCGCGTGCATCGACATCGGCACGCTGTACAAGGACACCGGCCATTTCACCTATGACCCGGGCTTCGGCAGCACTGCCAGCACCAAGAGTGCCATCACCTACATCGACGGCGACAAGGGCGTGCTGCTGTATCGCGGTTACCCGATCGAGCAGCTGGCCGAGAAGTCCAGCTTCCTCGAAGTGGCCTATCTGTTGCTCAACGGCGAGTTGCCCAATGCTGCCGAGTTCGACACGTTCGAACATGACATCACGCATCACACGATGATGCACGAGGCGCAGAAGAACTTCTTCCAGGGCTTCCACCACGACGCGCACCCGATGGCGATGCTCGCCGCGGCAGTGGCGTCGCTGTCGGCGTTCTACCACGACAAGCTGGACGTGGAAGACCCGGCCGACCGCAAGATGGCGGCGATCCGCCTGATCGCCAAGATGCCGACCATCGCGGCAGCCTGCTACCGCTACACGATCGGCTGGCCGGTGCGCTACCCGCGCAACAACCTCGAGTACGTCACCCGCTTCCTGCACATGATGTTCGAGGTGCCGAGCGAGCCGCTGCAGATGAACCCGGTGGCGGCCAAGGCGCTGGACCTGCTGTTCATCCTGCATGCCGACCACGAGCAGAACGCGTCCACCTCCACCGTGCGCCTGGTCGGTTCCACCGGCGCCAACCCGTATGCCTCGATCGCCGCCGGCATCACCGCGCTGTGGGGCCCCGCCCATGGCGGCGCCAACGAGGCGGTGCTCAAGCAGCTGGAGGAGATCGGCACGCCGGACAACGTCGAGTCGGCGATCCTGCGCGCCAAGGACAAGAACGACAGCTTCCGCCTGATGGGCTTCGGCCACCGCGTCTACAAGAACTTCGACCCGCGCGCCAAGATCATTCGCGAGATGTGCCACAAGGTGCTGGACGAGCTGGGCGTCAACGATCCGATGCTGGACGTGGCGATGAAGCTGGAAGAGGCGGCGCTGAAGGACGACTACTTCGTCGAGCGCAAGCTGTATCCGAACGTCGATTTCTACTCCGGCATCATCTACAAGGCGCTGGGCATCCCCACCGAGATGTTCACCGTGATGTTCGCCATCGCGCGCACCGCCGGCTGGATCGCGCACTGGATCGAGCAGCACGAAACGCCCGGATCGCGCATCGGCCGTCCGCGCCAGGTCTACACTGGCGCCGACGTGCGTGATTACGTGCCGGCCGGCAAGCGCTGATTCACCGCTTGGGCTGATCCTCGGTTTCGCGCAGAACGCCCCGGCCCGGCCGGGGCGTTCTGCATCTGGCGCTCGGCGCGGTCAGCGCAACGCGGCGCGCAGGCGCTGTTCGAAGCCCTCGTCGGCATCGTCCTCGGCCAGCAGCATCTCCACCTGGGCCAGCGCGGCGCGGCGCATCGGCCGGTCGTCGGTGCGATCCAGCGGCGCCTGGCGCAGCGCGTTGCGCGGCAGCACGGTGAGGTCGAACGGCACGGCGTCGGCGGCGAACAGCAGCACCGGGTACTCGGGCTGCTCGGTGCGGCTGTAGCGCAGGCGGCGCACCTGCATTTCCAGCGGCACGCCGTGCTCGCGCAGGAAGCGCACCACCGCTTCGGCATCGTCGCTGTACACGTGCAGGCACACCGCCGAATGCATGTCGGCGGTGCCGTCGAGCACGGCGCCGACCAGGCGCGGTTCGAACGGGGCGAGGAAGGTCATCGCCTCGACCGCCGCCTCGCGCCGCTGGCGCAGCAGCTGGGGTTGGCTGTCGCCGAGGAACAGGCGCTGGTGTTCGCGCAGCGCCTGTTCGATCTCGAGGTTGCGCGGCAGCGCCTGGCTGTCGAGTATGCCCAGCCGTTCGGCGGCCTTGAGCTTGGCATGGTGGAAATTGCGGATGCCGTGCTCGCTCATCAGCCGGGCCGCTTCCTGGGCCACGCGCAGGCGATTGCGTTGCAGCCGGTCATGGGCGTGGATGCGGTGGTGTTCGCCTCGGGACATGACGCACTCCTCGACATTGGATGGCGGCGTCCGGGAGCGGCGTGGCCTGCCCCCGGGTCAGAAGATCTCGTAGGCGTGCTGCTTGTCCTGCTCCTTCTGCTGGGCGGCCTGGCTGCGCAGGCGGTCGACGTCTTCCACCTTGAACATCTCGTTCATGCCGTTGGGGTCGTCCGCACCGGTCGGCAGGCCGCTTTCGCGGTTGATCCATACCGTACTGATTCCGGGCGGCATCGGCAACGTGCTGGGCGGCAGCCCCTTCAGCGCCGCGCCCATGTACTGCATCCACACCGGCAAGGCCGCCTTGGCGCCGAATTCGCCGCGGCCGAGCGAGCTGTAGTCGTCGAAACCCACCCAGACCGCGGTGGACAACTCGCCGTCGAAGCCGACGAACCAGGCATCGCGATGGTCATTGGTGGAGCCGGTCTTGCCGGCCAAGTCGGGGCGCTCCAGCGCGCGCGCGGCCGAACCGGTGCCGCGCAGGATCACGTCCTTCATCAGCGAGGTGATCAGGTAGTCGTTGCGCGGACCGATCACCCGCGGGGCGAGCACCGGCGCATGCCGGGCGCCGTCGTGGATGTCGGCCGGCAACACCGCATCGCCGACGCCGTCGACACTCTCCGACTCGGCGGGCGCGTCGGTGCTGCCGGCGGTCGCCAGGCGATTGGCCGGCGGCCGGGTCATGTCCGGCGGCGGCGGGCCGGGCGGGCGCGTGTCGAGCAGGCGTTCCTGGCAGTTGCGGCAGGCGCGGGCGGGATTGGCCAGGTACACCGGCTTGCCGTCGCGGTCGTCGATCTCGTGAATGAAATACGGCGTGACCAGGTAGCCGCCGTTGGCGAACACGGCGTAGCCGCGCGCCATGCCCATCGGCGAGACCGAGGCGGTGCCCAGCGCCATCGACAGGTTGGCCGGGATCGCGTCCTGCGAGAACCCGAAGCGGGTGGCGTATTCGCGCATGTAGCTCACCCCGATGGCATCCAGCAGTCGCACCGAGACCAGGTTCTTCGATTGCACCAGCGCCTCGCGCAGGCGCATCGGGCCGGCGAACTTGCCGTCGTCGTTGGACGGCGTCCAGATGCCGTTGGGGCGCGAGGGGTCGGGCAGCGCCAGCGGTGCGTCGTTGACGATCGAGGCCGGGGTGAAGCCGCGATCGAAAGCGGCGGAATAGAGGTACGGCTTGAAACTCGAACCCGGCTGGCGCGCGGCCATCACGGCGCGGTTGAACTTGCTGCGGTTGAAGTTGAAGCCGCCCACCAGGGCCTCGATCGCGCCATCTTCCGGATTGAGCGAGACCAGCCCGCCCTGCACGGCGGGTATCTGCGCCAGCTGCCAGTTGCCCTTCTCGTCGCGGGCCAGGCGGATGACGTCGCCGCGCTTGAGCACGGCATCGACCCGCGTGGGCGCGGCGCCGACGCGGCTGTCGCTGATGTGCGGCCGAGCCCATTTCACCGCGTCGAGGTCGAGCCGGGCGCTCTCGTGACTGGACAGGTACACGCTGGCATGGTCGGCATCGCTGCTGATGACCAGTCCCGGCTGCATACCCGAGACGCTGCCGTAACTGGCCAGCGCCTGGTCGAAATCCGCCTCGCCGGCGCCCTCGGCCAGCTCCTTGTGCGCCTCCGGCCCACGCCAGCCATGGCGGTGGTCGTAGGCGACCAGGCCGTCGCGCAGGGCGTCCACCGCCTCCTGCTGGCGCATGCTCTGCACCGTGGTGCGGACCACGTAGCCTTCGGTCAGTGCGTCATTGCCGAGGCGGTCGAGCACCTGCCGGCGCACCATCTCGGCGAGGTAGGGCGCGTCGACCTCGATCGGCTGCTCGTGGGCAAAGGCGCGATTCGGCTCGGCCACCGCCTGTTCGTACACTGCCTGGGTGATGTAGTTGTGCCGCAGCATCTCGCCGAGCACCCAGTTGCGCCGTGCCATCTCGCGCTTGGGGCTGTTGATCGGATTGACCGCCGAGGGCAGCTGGAAAGTGGAGGCGATCGCCGCGCATTCGGCCACGGTGAGCTGGTCCAGCGTCTTGCCGTAGTAGTACTCAGCCGCCGCCGCCACGCCATAGGAACGATGGCCGAGGAACATCTTGTTGAGGTAGAGCTCCAGGATCTGGTCCTTGGTGAGCTCGTGCTCGATGCGCAGGGCGATGAAGATCTCGGTGAGCTTGCGGGAGTAGAGCTTTTCAGGGCTCAGGAAGAAATTGCGCGCCACCTGTTGGGTGATGGTCGAGCCACCGGGGCCCTTGTCGCCGCCGGTGATGATCACGTGCCAGCCGGCGCGGGCGATGCCCCGCCAATCCACGCCCGGGTGGTGGTAGAAATCGGCGTCCTCGGCCGACAGCACCGCATGCTTGAGCCGGTCGGGCACTTCGGCGATGTCCACCGGGATGCGGCGGGTTTCGCCGAAAGTCGCGATGAGCTTGCCATCGGCGCTCAGCACGCGCAGCGGCACCTGCATGTGATAGTCCTTGAGCACCGCCACCGAGGGCAGCCGGGGAGCTATCAACCAGTACGCCACGCCTGTCGCGAGCACTGCCAGAAGCAAACCGGAAAAGGCCAGGAGCAGTGCCCAGCGCAACAAACGCTTGAAAATTCGCATGGTGTGGATAGCGAGACCTGAGTCAAAGCATGACAGAGTATAGATGTAGCAACATGCTCGTCAGGCAACCGAGGACGGCTCCGCAAAGCAAGAGGCGCGCCAGCCGGGCAAGCTCTGCAAATGTGGTGGACATCACGCCAATTACTTGAGAAAGTTCCTGTAGACCGTTGCCATTGCGTTAATTTTTAGATTTAATGCCACTGCGCATCCCGCCAGAACTCTGGTCAGGGCGTCAGCGGCAAGGGGGACACACCGTGGGGCTCTTTACACCGAAGAAGCCGGCGCTGATCGGCGTCGACATCAGTTCGACCGCCGTCAAGCTGCTGCAGCTGAGTCAGGCGGGCGGGCGCTATCGCGTGGAGCACTACGCGGTGGAACCGCTCCCGCCCAATGCGGTGGTCGAGAAGAACATCGTCGAGGTCGAGGCGGTGGGCGACGCGATCCGCCGCGCCCTGGCCCGCTCGGGTTCCAAGCTCAAGCACGCCGCCGCCGCGGTGGCCGGGTCGGCGGTGATCACGCGGATCATCCCGATGACCAGCGAGCTATCCGACGATGACCTCGAGGGCCAGATCCAGGTCGAGGCCAATCAGTACATCCCGTATCCGATCGACGAGGTCAGCCTCGATTTCGAGGTGATCGGCCCGGTACGCGACAACCCGGACATGAACAACGTGCTGCTGGCGGCCTCGCGCACCGAGAACGTCGACATGCGCGTGGCGGCGTTGGATCTGGGCGGCCTCACTGCCGGCGTCATCGACGTGGAGGCCTTCGCGATGGAGAACGCCTTCGCGATGGTCGCCGACCAGCTCAACGTCGGCCGCGACGCCCTGGTGGCGGTGGTCGACATCGGCGCGACCATGACCACGCTTTCCGTGCTGCGCAACCAGCGCACCATCTATTCGCGCGAACAGGTGTTCGGCGGCAAGCAGCTCACCGACGAGATCATGCGCCGCTTCGGGCTCTCCTACGAGGAGGCTGGCCGCGCCAAGCGCAAGGGCGGCCTGCCGGAGTCCTACGAGACCGAGGCGCTGGAGCCGTTCAAGGAGTCGCTGATCCAGCAGATCAGCCGCCTGCTGCAGTTCTTCTTCGCCGGCAGCGAATACAGCAAGGTCGACCAGGTGGTGCTGGCCGGCGGCTGCGCCTCGATCGAGGGACTGGGCCCGATGCTGGAAGAGCAGCTCGGCGTGCCTTGCGTGGTCGCCAACCCGCTGGCCCGCATGTCGTTGTCGCCGCGGGTGCAGGCCCAGGCGCTGGCGCAGGATGCCCCGGCCCTGATGATCGCGGTCGGCCTCGCCCTGAGGAGCTTCGACTGATGGCACACGTCAACCTACTTCCGTGGCGCGCGGAGCGGCGCAAGCAGCGCGAACGCGAGTTCTACATGCAGCTGGCCGCCGCTTTCGTGGCCGCCGTGCTGCTGCTGCTGCTGTGGATCTTCTGGATGGACCAGCGCATCGACAACCAGAACGACCGCAACGCCTACCTGCAGACCGAAATCAAGCAGTTGGACGTGCGCATCGCCAAGATCAAGGACCTGGAAAAAGTGCGCGAGCACCTGCTGGCGCGCAAGCAGATCATCGAGCAGTTGCAGGCCGATCGCTCGCAGATGGTGCACCTGTTCGACGAACTGGTGAAAACCATCCCGACCAGTGCGCGGCTGACCGCGCTCAAGCAGAGCGGCCAGTCGATGTCGCTCGACGGCGTGGCGCAGTCCAACGCCAGCGTCGCCGAGTACATGCGCAACATCGAGTCCTCGCCGTGGATGGGCCATGCGGACCTGCGCAAGACCGAAAACACCCATGATGCGACCCGCATGCCCTACCAGTTCGGCCTCAACGTGACGCTGAGCCGGCCCAAGACCGACGAGGTCGACCCGACCAAGGCGCAGGTGGAACCGACTACCTCCACGGCCACGCCGGCCGTACCTGCAGCGCTCAACGCGCCGCCGGCCAGCGCGACCTCCGCCACGGCCAGGTCAACGCCGGAAGTCACGCCCACCCCTGCCGCCGCTGCCAAGGGAGGTGCCGGATCATGAGTTTCTTCAGCGATCTGCAAAACCTCGACAAGAACAACGTCGGCGGCTGGCCGCAGTCGGTCAAGATCTTCTTCACCGTGCTGGTCCTCGCGGTGGTGCTGCTGGTGGGCTGGTACTTCATCGTCAGCGACCAGCAGGACAGTCTCGATACGCTGGCCACCAAGGAGAACAGCCTCAAGCAGGAGTTCTCCACCAAGCAGGCCAAGTCGGTCAATCTCGAGGCGCTGGAGCAGCAGCTCAACGAGATGCAGGACATGCTGCGCCAGTTGCTGCGCCAGCTGCCCAGCAAGACCGAGATGCCCGAGTTGCTGATCGACATCTCGCAGACCGCGCAGGCCGCGGGGCTGGAGAGTGACCTGTTCGTGCCTGGCGCGGAAACGCCCAAGGACTTCTACGCGGAGAGACCGATCGCCTTGAAGTTCACCGGCACCTACCATCAGTTCGGCACCTTCATCAGCGGCGTGGCTTCGCTGCCGCGAGTGGTCATCCTCACCATGCACGACGTCTCGCTGACGCCGAAGGCGCCGACCAAGGCGGGCACGGTTGGCACCGGACAACTGGTGCTGGAGGGCACGGTCAAGACCTACCGTTATCTCGATGACGACGAAAGCGCTGCCGCGGCAACCAAGGCGGGGGCGAAGAAATGATGAACAAGTCGATTGCCCGCAAGTCCGCCGGCGTGACGCGGCTGCTGCTGATCCTGCTGGCTGTGCTGGTTCTGGCCGGTTGCACCCGCGGCATGTCCGACCTGCGCACCTGGGTCGCGCAGGAGAAGGCCAAGAAGGGTGCGCCGATTCCGCCGCTGCCCGTGATCAAGACCTTCGAGACGTTCAAGTACGAAGACCAGGACAAGCGTGATCCGTTCAGCCCCAGCACGGCCGAACTGCAGAACGACAACGCGACCAGCGGACCGCGGCCGGACGCCAACCGGGCCAAGGAGCCGCTGGAGATGTTCGCCCTCGACAGCCTCAAGATGGTCGGTACGGTCGGTGTCGGTCCGAAGATGGAGGTCCTGATCAAGGACCCGGGTGGTGTCATCCATCGCGTCCATGTGGGGGAATACATGGGACAGAACTACGGACACATCACCGCCATCAGCGAAGACCATGTCGATCTGGTCGAGTTGGTATCCAACGGCAATGGTGGCTGGATGGAACGTCCCGCCAGCGTCGCACTCGGCGAGCAATAGGTACACAGGGGCAGATGCAATGACCAACCAATTCCAATCCGTGCGGGGCCGAGTCATGCGCCATGCGAGCCGTTACTTCCTGATGGGCCTGCTGATCGTCGGTGCCACCTGGGCCAGTGCCGCCATCGCGGCCACCACCACGCTGAAGAACATCAGCTACGACGCCTTGCCAGGCGGCAGCGTCCAGCTGCACCTGAACTTCGGCGACGGCCCGGTGCCGGAGCCGAAGATCTTCACCACGGACAATCCGCCGCGCATCGCGGTCGACCTGCCCGATACGACCAATGCCGCCGGGCGGCACATGGACATCGGCAAGGGTTCGACCTCCGGCGTCTCGGCAGTGTCTGCCGGTGGGCGCACCCGCGTGGTGGTCGAGCTGATGCGCGCGTCGAGCTACCGCGCCAGCGTCGATGGCAACAGCCTGGTGCTGACGATCAACAACGGCACCGCCGACCAGGCGGTCACCACCGCCTCCACGATCGACCCGACCAAGCGGCTGCCGTCGTCCTCCGATGGCCCGGCGATCTCCAACATCGACTTCCGTCGCGGCCCGAACGGCGAGGGCCGCGTGCTGGTCAGCTTCAGCGGCAGCGGCGCGCAGCCGGAAATGACCCGTCAGGGCGACAAGGTGGTGGTCACCATCGATCACGCCAACCTGCCGGCCAACCTCGCGCAGCGCCTGGATACGCTGGACTTCGCCACCCCGGTGCAGTCGATCACCAGCCGCGTCGGCAACGGCGGCGGCGCGCGCATCGAGATCGACACCAAGGGGACGGTCGAGACCTCGGCCTACCAGACCCCCGACCAGTACGTGGTCGAGGTGGCACCGAAGAAGGCCGCCGCCAAGGATGAGCGCCTGGCCAAGCTGGACGCGCAGCCCAATTACAACGGCAAGCGCGTCACCTTCAACTTCCAGGACATCCCGGTGCGCTCGGCGTTGCAGCTGATCGCCGATATCTCCGGGCTCAACCTGGTCGCCTCCGACAGCGTCGGCGGCAGCGTCACCCTGCGCCTGGTCAACGTGCCGTGGGATCAGGCGCTGGACGTGATCCTGCGCGCCAAGAGCCTGGACAAGCGCCGCAACGGCAACGTCATCTGGGTCGCGCCGCAGGCTGAGTTGGCCAAGTACGAACAGGATCTGGCCGACGCCAAGCTGAAGGCGCAGGACACCGCCGAGCTGGTCACCGACTACGTGCCGATCAGCTACGGCAAGGCCTCCGACATCGCCAAGCTGCTGACCACCGGCAGCATGCAGGGCGGCGGTGGCGGCGGCTCCAACACCCAGCGCGGGTTCCTCTCGCCGCGCGGCAGCGTCTCGTTCGACCAGCGCACCAACACCCTGCTGCTCAACGACACGCCGGAGAAGATCAAGCAGTTGCGTGAGCTGATCGCCGTGCTGGACAAGCCGGTGCAGCAGGTGCTGATCGAATCGCGCATCGTGGTGGCCACCGACGACTTCACCCGCGAGCTGGGCGTGAAGTGGGGCGTGTCCGGCAACCAGACCAACAACAACAACATCATCACCACCGCACCGACCGGCGATGGCGCGCTGAAGTACGGCACCGGCGTGCACAACAACATCGTCAACTACAACAACGCAGTCACCGACTGGGTGGCCAACGGCAGCCAGGGTGCTCCGCCGCATCCGGGTGCGGTGACCTTGCCCGGCGGCTTCAACGTGAACATGCCGGTGAACGGCGGCAGCACGCTGGGCTTCGCCATCCTCGGCGCCAACTACGCGATCGACCTGGAGCTCTCCGCAGCGCAATCCGAAGGCCGTGGCGAGGTGATCTCCAGCCCGCGCGTGATCACCGCCAACCAGCAGGAGGCCGTGATCCGCCAGGGCCAGGAAGTCGGTTACGTCACCTACCAGAACCAGGGCTCCGGCACCGGTGGCGCACCGACCGCCTCGGTGCAGTTCAAGGACGCCGTGCTGGAGCTGAAGGTGACCCCGACGATCACCGCCGACAACCGAGTTTACCTGGCGATCAACGTGAAGAAGGATGCGCTGGCCGGCTTCCTCAACACGCCGAACGGCCAGGTGCCGCAGATCGACACGCGCGAGGTGAACACCTCGGCGCTGGTCGACAACGGCCAGACCGTGGTGCTCGGCGGCATCTACGAGGTCAACAAGAGCAACACCGTCTCCAAGGTGCCCGGGCTGGGCGACATCCCCGGTCTCGGCGCGCTGTTCCGCAACACCAAGCGCAGCACCACCAAGGCGGAGTTGCTGATCTTCGTGACGCCGCGCATCCTCAGCGACACCTTGCAGTAAGCCGCCACGCAGCGGCGAAGAAAAGGGGCGGCTTCGGCCGCCCCTTTTTCGTGCGCGCCGGCCGCCGGCGCACGTCACATTAAACTTCCCGTGCCGATGATGGTCTGAAGCACGCCGACGCGTCCGCTCTCCAAGGATGCCGCAGGCCTTGCCCCGTAACTGGAACTGCCCATGGACATGCCCGAAAACCCGCCTCTCGGCGCGCTGCAGCAATCGTTCGCCCGCCTGCGCGAGGAGCTGGTGGATTGCATCATCGGCCAGCCGAAGCTCATCGATTGCCTGCTGGTGGCGCTGCTGGCCGACGGCCACCTGCTGGTCGAAGGCGCGCCCGGCCTGGCCAAAACCACCGCGGTGAAGGCGCTGGCGGCGCGGATCGAGGCGGATTTCCACCGCGTGCAATTCACCCCCGACCTGCTGCCGGCCGACCTCACCGGCACCGACGTGTTCCGGCCGCAGTCGGGCAGTTTCGAGTTCGAGCGCGGGCCGCTGTTCCACAACATCATCCTGGCCGACGAGATCAACCGCGCGCCGGCCAAGGTGCAGTCGGCCCTGCTCGAGGCGATGGCCGAGCAGCAGATCACCGTGGGCCGCAGCACCTGGAAACTGCCCGAGCTGTTCATGGTGATGGCCACGCAGAACCCCATCGAGCAGGAGGGCACCTTCAGTCTGCCGGAGGCCCAGCTCGACCGGTTCCTGATGCACGTGACGATCGGCTATCCCGATGCCGCGGCGGAGCTGGCGATCCTCAAGCTGGCGCGCGAGCAGGCCAGCCGGCGCGCCCACCCGGCCGCGCCCCCACGCGCGCTGCTCAGCCAGCACGAGGTGTTTGCCGCGCGCGATGCGGCGATGGCCGTGCACATGGCGCCGGCGCTGGAGGAGTACCTCGCGCAGCTGGTGCTGGCGACGCGCGACGCCGGCCGTTATGGCGCGGAATTGAAGCGCTGGATCGCCTGGGGCGGGAGCCCGCGCGCCACCATCGCGCTGGATCGCTGTTCGCGGGCGCAGGCCTGGCTGGCCGGCCGCGCCTACGTGTTGCCCGAGGACGTGCATGCAATCGTCCATGAGGTGCTGCGCCATCGGGTGCTGCTCAGCTACGAAGCGCAGGCCGAAGGCGTCACCCCCGACCAGGTGGTGGCGCGCCTGCTGGATCTCGTGCCGCTGCCGTGAGTGTCCTGGCGTCACAAGTCGCGGATGGCAATGGCGCAAGCGAGGTGTCGCTGGCCGAGCTGATCGCGTTGCGTGCGCGCGTCGGCTCTGTGCGCATGGCGCCGCTGAGCACGCGCGCCGCCCGCCACGGCCAGCAGTCCAGCCGTCTGTACGGCCGCGGCATGGATTACGCCGAGTCGCGCGTCTACCAGGCCGGCGACGATGTGCGCCGACTCGACTGGCGACTCACCGCACGCAGCGGCAAGCTGCACACGAAGCTGTTCCAGGAGGATCGAGAAGGCTGTCTGCTGATCCTGCTCGATACCCATGCCAGCATGCATTTCGGCACGCGGGTGCGTTTCAAGTCGGTGCAGGCGGCCCGCGCGGCGGCACTGGCCGCGTGGTTTGCCACCCGTGCCGGCGAGCGCGTGGCGATGCTGGGCTTCGGCGGCGTCGACCAGTGGTTGGCGCCGCAAGCCGGCGCGCATGGTGCACTCGCCGTATGCGGTGCGCTGGCGCGATGGCACGCGGCGGATCGCGCCGACCAACAACAGCCGCTCTCCGATGCGCTGACACGCGCGGCACACGTGGCGCGGAGTGCGAGCCGCGTCCTGCTGCTCAGCGACGGCTTCAGTTGCGACGCCGCCGCGCGCCAGCGACTGATTGAACTGACCCGGCACGCGGGCGTGGCCGTACTGGTCACGGCGGATGCGCTGGAGCTGGAGCTCGCGCCGCCGGGGCGCTATCCGCTGGAGCATGCAGGCGAGCGTCGCGAGGTGCGGCTGCAGTCGGCGCATCAGCGTGCAGATTTTCGCCAGGCATTGGGTGCAGGCGCCCGACGGCTGAGTGAGTTGGCCGGCTCGCTGGGTCTGCGCCACGCCACCATCGATACCGCGGCCGATCCGCTCGATGCCGTGGCGGGCCTGATCGGTCGCAAGAGGTCGCCGCGATGATCGCGGCGGCGACGCCGCCGACGGCCGCTGCGCCGGGGCCGGTACTGCGCGACATCCACCTGCCGGCCGAACCCTCGTGGTGGCCGCCCGCACCCGGCTGGTGGCTGCTTGCCGTGCTCGCGCTGCTGGTGTTTGCGGGCCTCGCGTGGGTTTGGCAACGCCGCTGCCGCGTGCGGCAACGGCAGCGGCGCATTCTTGGCGAGCTGGATAACCTTGTCCGGCGGCACCGCGAGGACGGCGATCGCGCGGCCCTGCTCGGCGGCCTGCATCAACTCTTGCGGCGCGTCGCCCGCGAACAGGACGCCGCCGCGGTGCATCTGCGTGGCGATGCCTGGCGGCACGTCCTGGCGCGGGTGCCGGTGGACGCGGCCACGCAGGACAGCCTGCATCGGCTGGAGCAGCTCATCTACCAGCCACCCCGCAGCGGCGACGAAAACGATCTCGTCGAGGCCGCACGGCGGTGGCTGCGTTTGGCCGTAAAGCCGTCCACATGGAAGCGGAAGAAGCCCTCCTCGGAGCCAGCCGATGCCTGAATTCGCCTGGCCCTGGGTCGTACTGCTGTTGCCGTTGCCGTGGTTGCTGCGCTGGTGGTGGCGTGCGGCCGCCCCGGGCGTCGCGCTGCATCTGCCACAGCCGGGCGTGAAGCTGGATTCGGTGGCTGACCGGCGCAACCACGGTGCCGCGCCGTGGCTGCTCGGGCTGGCCTGGTTGTGCCTGCTCGCCGCCGCGGCGCGGCCGCAGTGGCTGGGTCCGCCGCAGGCGCAGCAGCGCAGCGGGCGGGCGATGATGATGGCGGTGGATCTCTCCGGCAGCATGCGCACGCCGGACATGCAGCTGGCCGGCCAACCGGTCAGCCGCTTCGGCGCGGTGGAGGCGATCGCCAGCGACTTCATCAGCCGGCGCCGCGGCGACGAAATGGGCCTGATCCTGTTCGGCAGCCAGGCCTATCTGGTCACGCCGCTGACCTACGACCTCTCGGCCGTGCGCGCGCAGCTGCAGACCGCAGCGGTGGGCCTGGCGGGCGACCAGACTGCGATCGGCGACGCCATCGCCGTGGCGGTGAAGCGATTGGCGGGCCTGCCGGAGGCAGCGCGCGTCCTGGTGTTGCTCACCGACGGCGTCAACAACGCCGGCGGCATCGCTCCGCGCGAGGCGGCGCGTGCCGCCAAGGCCGCGGGCGTGCGGATCTACGCCATCGGCATCGGCGCCACCGCGATGCAGGTGCCGGGATTCTTCGGCCTGCAGATGGTCAACCCCTCGGCCGACCTCGACGCCGACATGCTCAAGGCGATCACCGCCGAAACCGGCGGGCGCTTCTTCCGTGCCACCGACAGCAGCGAGCTGGCCGACGCCTACCGCACCATCAACGCGCTGGAGCCGATGCCGCGGCAGGGGCCGGCGTTGCGGCCGCGCCACGAACTGTTCCGCTGGCCGCTGCTGGCTGCGCTGGTGTTGCTGCTGCTGGCGATCGTGCCCACCCGGCTGCGTGTGCGGGAGCAGGCGGCATGAGCGAGTTGCTGCAACAGTTCCATTTCCTGCACCCCTGGTGGTTGCTGGCACTCCTCGGCCTGCCGCTGCTGGCGCTTCCGTGCTGGCGGCGCGACAGCGGCCAGCTGATCCTGTCGCGACTGGTCGACCCGGCTTTGCTGCCACGGCTGCTGCGCGGACAGCCGCGCCGGCGCCAGTTGCCGCTGTGGCTGTTCGCGCTGGCCTGGCTGCTGGCCACGCTGGCGCTGGCCGGGCCGACCTGGAACCGCGTCGAGCAGGCGCTGTACGCCAACCGTCCGGCGCAGGTGCTGGCGATCTCGCTGTCGCGGCACATGCTGGCGCGCGACGTGGCGCCGAGCCGGCTCGATCGCGCACGGCTTAAGGCGCACGAGCTGCTGGCGGCCAACCGTGCCGGCCTGAACGCGCTGATCGGCTACGCTGGCGAGGCCTTCGTCGTCGCGCCGCTGACCTCCGATGCCCACAGCCTCGACGATCTGCTCGACGCGATGGCGCCCGACACCATGCCGGTGGACGGCAACGACGCGGCCGCGGCGATCGACCGCGGCGTGCGTCTGGTCCAGCAGGCGAATGCCGACGGCGGCACGCTGGTGCTGATCACCGACCAGGCGGATACCGCCGCCGACGCGGCCGCGCGCAAGGCGCTCGCCGCCGGCGTGCGCGTCTCGGTGCTCGGCGTGGGCAGCGTCCACGGCGGCCCGGTCCCGCTGCCCGAGGGCGGCTTCCTGCACGACGCGCAGGACCGCATGGTGCTGGCCGCACGCGACGACGCCGCGCTTGACGCGCTGGCGCGCGCAGGCGGCGGCGTCTACGTGGCGATGAGCGCCGACCACGGCGACATCGACGCCCTGCACGCACAACTGCGCAGCAGCGGCGCAGCCCAGGCCAGCGGCCAGCACGGTGCGCAGTGGCAGGATCGCGGGCCGTGGCTGTTGCTGCCGCTGCTGCTGGTGGCCGCCACGGCGTTTCGCCGCGGCTGGATCATGCTCGTGCTGCTGGTCAGCCTGCCGCTGCTGCCGCGCACGGCGCAGGCCGGCACCTGGCAGGACCTGTGGCAACGCCCCGACCAGCAGGCCGTGCAGGCGCTGCGCGACGGCCATGCCGTGCAGGCGCAGCAACTCGCCCGCGATCCCGCTTGGCGCGGCGTGGCGGCTTACCGCGCCGGCGACTATGCCGCGGCGGCGGACGCGCTGCAGCACGCCCCCGGCAGCGATGCCGCCTACAACCGCGGCAATGCGCTGGCGAAAGCGCAGCAGTATCGACAGGCGATCGAGGCCTACGACCAGGCGCTGCAACTCGATCCGGCCAATGCCGACGCCAAGGCCAACCGCCAAGCCGTGGAAGAGTGGCTGAAACGGCAGTCGAAGCAGCAAAAATCCTCGCCGGACAGCGCGGACCACAACAAGTCCGAGCAGGACAAGTCGGGTGACGACAAGTCGGGCCAGGGGAAATCAGGCCAGGAAAAATCGGGTGGGAACAAATCGGAGCAGGACAAGTCGGGGCAGGGCAAATCCGACAAGAGCCAGTCGCCTTCCGGTGCGGGCGAACAGGACAAGCCGTCGAACGGTTCGCAGCAACCCGGCGACGCCGGCACGCACGATCAGCCCGCGCCACGCAGTGCGCGGGAGCGCGCCGAGCAGAAGGCGCAGGCCGAGCAGGCGCAGCGCGCCTTGAAGCAGCAGATGGACCAGGCGCTGGCCGCCGGCCAGCCCGCGGACGCGAAGTCGCCGGCCACGCACCAGCTCGGCACGCTGGACCGGGATGATCCGCAGTCGAAGCTGCCGGCCGACCTGCGCCACGCGCTGCAGCGCGTGCAGGACGACCCCGGCGGCCTGCTGCGGCGCAAGTTCGAACTGGAATATCGCGAGCGCCACGGTGGCGGCGCGCAGGAGGACGACCAGCCATGAGTCACGCACGCATCATCGTCTTGTGCCTGTTCGCGCTGATGCTGGTGCCGGTCGCGCACGCGGCGCAGGTGAGCGCGACGCTGGATCGCGATCACGTGCAACTGGGCGACACGGTCACGCTCAATATCCGCGTCGAGGGCGCCACCGCGTCCGCCGCGATGCCCGACCTGCAGGCGCTGCAACAGGATTTCAGCATCCTCGGCACCTCGCAGAACAGCAGCCTGTCGGTCGAGAACGGCAAGGCGACGTCCAGCCTCACCTTCGGCATCGCGCTGCGGCCTCTTCGCGCCGGCAGCTTGCAGATCCCGTCGCTGCAGGTCGCCGGCGAACGCACGGCGCCGCTGTCGCTGCAGGTCGACGCGCAGGGGCCCGTGGCGGGTGCCGCGCCGAATCGCGACGTGTTCATGGAGGCGACGGTGGAGCCACAGCGCGGCTATGTCGGCGAGCAGTTCAGCTATGTGGTGAAGCTGTTCTACGCGGGCAACCTCAGCGGCGGCTCGATCGACATGCCCGATGTCCATGGGGCGACGCTGCAGCCGCTGGGCAAGGACATCGGCTACGACACGCAACGCGGCGGCCGCAGCTACCACGTGCTGGAACGGCGCTATGCGCTGATCCCGCAGCAGGCCGGCCGGCTGGAAATCCCTGCAGCGAGTTTCCAGGGCAGTGCGGTTGACCCGTACGACCCGGGCAGCTTCTTCGGCGCCACCAACAACGTCTCGGCCAGCGCCGCGCCGGTGGCGATCGATGTGCAGGCGGCGCCTGCGGATTGGGGCAACAAGGCGTGGTTGCCGGCGCGGGCGTTGAGCCTGACGATCGACGGCTGGCCGGACGCGCAGCAGCCGGTGCGCGTGGGGCAGCCGCTCAACCTCACCATGACGTTGCGCGCCACCGGCTTGTCCGACGACGCGCTGCCGAGCCTGAGCCTGCCGCCGCTGGACGGCGCCACGGTCTATCCGGACAAGCCGGTCAGCCGCAACCACGTCGCCGGGCAGTGGACCGTGGGCGAGCGCGAGCAGGCGTTCGCCATCGTGCCCGAGCGCCCCGGCCCGCTGACGATCCCGGCGACCACGGTGACCTGGTGGAACGTGCTCACCGACCGGCTGGAGGTGGCACAGATCCCCGCGCGCAGCATCGAGGTGCTGCCGGCGATCGGCGGCAGCACGGCATCACCTGCAGGCGCGGTCCCGGCGGCGACGACTGCGCCCGCCACGACCGCACCCGTGCCCATGCTCGCGCCCGCCGGTGCCATGCCATGGCGCTGGATCGCGCTGGCCAGTCTCGCGCTGTGGTTGCTCAGCGTGCTGGCCTGGTGGTGGCAGCGTCGGCGGCGCGCCATGCCCAAAGCTTCCCCGGCGCCCGCGGTTGTGCCGGACAGCGCGCGCCGGGCGCGACAGGAGTTCATCAGCGCCGCGCGCGGCACCGACGCCGCACGACAACTGCACTGCCTGATGGCCTGGGCGCGCGCCGAGCGACCGCACGTCCAGCATCCGGGCGAGTTGTCCGCTGCCCTGGACGATGCGGCACAGCGCGCGGTGATCGACGACTTGCAGCGTCGTCGCTACGCCGCCGGTACGGCGGCGGGCGACGTCGGCGGCACGGCACCGGCGGAGGCGTTCAAGCGGGGTTTCGCCTGGCGCCAGACTGGCACGGGCGATCACTCGGACGACGCGTTGCCGCCGCTGTATCCGTTCAAGCTGCGTTGAAGGGTGTGCCGTCGTCCGGCGTGGCGTCGCGCACACGCCGGAAGATGTCGGCCACGCTGTTGCTGAAGCAGCATACGGTGATGCTGACGCGATCGTCGCGGGCGAGTTCGTCGCGCAGGCTGGCCAGCGCCACCGCGGCCGCCTGCGCCACCGGATAGCCGTACACGCCACAGCTGATTGCCGGGAACGCGATCGTGCGCAAACCGTGCTCGCGCAGCAGCCGCATCGCGTTGGCGTGGCAACTTGCCAGCAGTCGCGCCTCACCCTGCGTGCCGCCCTGCCACACCGGGCCGACGGTGTGGATCACGTGTGCCGCCGGCAACGCGAAGCCCGGCGTGATGCGCGCCTCGCCAGTCGGACAGCGCGCGCCCGGACGCACCGACGGAAGCTGCCGGCAGGCCTGCAGCAGCGCGGGACCGGCGGCGCGGTGGATCGCGCCGTCGACGCCACCGCCGCCGAGCAGGCTGGCATTGGCGGCGTTGACGATGGCATCCACGTGCAGCGTGGTGATGTCGGCAATGACGATGTCCAGGGGCATGGCTTTGCAGGAGGCGGGCGGCTTATGCTGGCCTCAGGTTTCGGGCGGCCGGGGGCAGCGCATCATGGCGAAAACGGAAGACCTATCCTTCGGGTATCTGCTCAACGACGTGACCTTGCTGTTTCGCAAGCATTTCGATCGGCGCGCGGTGAGATTCGGGCTGACCCGCGTGCAGTGGCGCGCCACCAAGATGTTGTACCACCGCGAGGGCCTGCGCCAGACCGAACTGGCCGAATCGCTGGAGATGGAGCCGATCGCGGTGGGCCGGGTGATCGACCGGCTGCAGGCCGCGGGCTTCGTCGAGCGCCGCGCCGATCCGCGCGACCGCCGCGCCTGGCGACTCTACGTCACCGACCGCGCACGCGTCGTCATCGGCGACATGGAGCTGATCGCGCGCGACCTGCGCAAGGATGCCACCGCGGGCATCGAGTACGCCGAACTCGAACACGCGCTGGGCGTGCTCAACCGGATCAAGGAAAACCTGCAGGCGCTGGATGCGGGCGAGAACCCGGGCGCCTCCGACTGATCCGCGCGATGTCATGTGCCATCGGTCCTGCACGGGTTGCCGGCGCGCGGGCGCAGAATGGAGCGTCGCCGGTACCGGGTGGGCCCCTGGCCCCCACGGCCGGGCAAAAGCATTGAATGTCGTGGTCAAGCCGCGTGTCGCCCACGCGCCGGTTGACCCGGCGTGGCCGGAGCGAGCATGCCGCAGAACAAATCCGGGAAACTGCTGTTGACGGCAGCTGCGCTGCTGCTCGCCGGTTTCGGGGCGCAGCAGTTCTGGCGCGGGCGTGATGGCGCGGCGAGCGCGCAGGCAACCCCACCCGCCCAGGCCGTGCCGGTCAGGGTCGCCACGGCGCAGCGCGGCGACATCGATCTCTCGTTGAAGGTGATCGGCAGCGCGCAGGCGTGGTCCACGGTGACCGTGCAGTCGCGCGTCAGCGGCCAGTTGCAGGCGCTGTCGTTCAAGCCCGGCGGCCATGTCGCCAGGGGCGACACCATCATCCGCCTCGACCCCAGCCTGCTGCAGTCGCAGCTGGACGAGGCGAAGGGCAACCTGGCCCGCGACCAGGCGCAGTACGCCAACGCACAGGCCCTGCTGAAACGCTACGGTCCGCTGCTCAAGGACGGCTATGTGGCCAAATCGGCCTACGACGAGGCCAAGGCCAACGCCGGCCTGTATGCCGCCGCGATGAAGGCCGACCAGGCGGCGGTGGAACTGGCGCGCACGCAACTGGGCTATGCCACGATCCGCGCGCCGTTCGACGGCATCGCCGGTGCGCCGCTGGTGTATCCCGGCGCGCAGGTCAGCGCCAACAGCACCGATCTGGTGGTGCTCAACCAGGTGCAGCCGATCCACATCCGTTTCGCCGTGCCCGAAGCCGAACTGGCCGGGCTCAAGGCCGCGCATGCCCGTGGTGCGGTGCCGGTGATCGTGCGCTTGCCGGGCAAGGCCGCGTCGATGCAGGCCACGCTGGACTTCATCGACAACGCGGTGGACGCCAGCACCGGCACGATCCAGCTCAAGGCCCGCTATGCGAATGAGGACGATGAGCTCACGCCCGGCCAGTTCGTCGAGATCACCCTGCCCACCACGCGGCTGACCCACGTGGTGACGGTACCCGCGGTGGCGCTGCAGAACTCGCCGCGCGGCAGCTTCGTGTTCGTGGTTGATGCGGGCGGCGTGGTGCACCAGCGGATGGTCACGATCGGCAGTGGCGCGGCCGACCGCGTGGTGGTCAGCAAGGGTCTGGACGGCGGCGAGCGGGTGGTCACCGATGGCCAGTTGCTGCTGGTCGACGGCGCGCGCGTGCGCGTGCTGAGCGGCGGTTGAGCGGGCCATGAACCTGCCTGCGCTGTGCATCCGCCGGCCGGTGATGACCGTGCTGCTGATGGTTGCCCTGGTGGTGTTCGGCGTGGTGGCTTATCCGAAGCTGCCGGTGAACGAGTTGCCGAACGTGGATTTCCCCACCATCTCGGTCAGCGCCAAGCTGCCCGGCGCCTCGCCGGAGACGATGGCCACCGCGGTGGCCACTCCGCTGGAGAACGAGTTCTCCACCATCGCCGGCATCTCCACGATGACGTCGACCAGCGCCTTGGGCTCGACCTCGATCACTCTGACCTTCGGCCTGGACCGCAACATCGACGCCGCCGCGCAGGACGTGCAGGCGGCGATCTCGGCCGCGCAGCGGCAACTGCCCACGACCATGCCGACCCCGCCCACGTTCCGCAAGGTCAACCCGGCGGACAAGGCGATCCTGTATCTCACCCTGAGCTCGGACACCTTGCCGCTGTCGACGGTGAACGAGTACGGCGAGACCCAGCTGGCGCAGCGGCTGTCGATGGTCGACGGCGTGGCCCAGGTGAACGTGTTCGGCTCGCAGAAGTACGCGGTGCGCATCAGCGTGGACCCGAACAAGCTGGCCGCCAACGGCATCGGCATCGACACGCTGCAGCAGGCCATCGCCGACGCCAACGTCAACCTCGCCACCGGCTCGCTCAACGGCAGCCGGCAGTTGCTGCAGGTCAGTTCGGACGGCCAGCTGCAGCGCGCCGCGCCGTACAACGACATCGTGGTGGCCTATCGCAACGGCGCGCCGATCCGGTTGTCCGCGCTGGGCCACGCCAGCGACGGCGTGCAGAACGACCAGGTCGCCAGCTGGTTCGACGGCAAGCGCGCGATCGTGCTGGCGATCGACCGCCAGCCCGGCTCCAACACGGTGGCCACCGTGGACCGCATCCGCGAGGTGCTGCCGCAGTTCCAGGCCAGCCTGCCGCCGTCGGTCAAGCTCGGCGTGCTGTACGACCGCTCGGAATCGATCCGCCATTCGGTCGACGACGTGCAGTACACCCTGCTGCTGGCCGGCGTGCTGGTGATCCTGGTGATCTACCTGTTCCTCGGCAACGCCTCGGCCACGCTGATCCCGGCGCTGGCGCTGCCGGTCTCGGTGATCGGCACCTTCGGCGTGATGTATGCGCTGGGCTACAGCCTGGACAACCTCTCGCTGCTGGCGCTGACCCTGGTGGTCGGCTTCGTGGTGGACGACGCGATCGTGATGCTGGAGAACATCGTGCGCCACGTCGAGCAGGGCATGGAGCCGTACGAGGCGTCGCTGAAAGGTGCCGCGGAGATCGGCTTCACGATCTTCTCGATGACGATCTCGCTGGTGGCGGTGTTCCTGCCGGTGATGTTCATGGGCGGCATCGTGGGCCGGCTGTTCCACGAGTTCGCGGTGACCATCAGCACCGCGATCCTGATCTCCGGTTTCGTCTCGATCACCTTGACGCCGATGCTGTGCAGCCGCTTCATCAAGCATGGCGGGCACGCGGAGAAATCACGCGTGGTGCGCTGGTTCGACCAGGGCTTCAACCGCGTGCGCGACGGCTACAACCGCTCGCTGGCGTGGTCGGTGCAGCGCCCGCGCGTGGTGCTGGGGGTGTTCTTCGCCAGCCTGCTGGCCACCGCGGCGCTGTTCGTGCTGGTCGACAAGGATTTCATCCCGGCCGGCGACACCGGCCAGCTGATCGTCAACGTCGAAGGGCCCGACGACATCTCGATCACCGCGATGAAGGCGCGCCAGCAGGAACTGGCTGCGATCGTGGCGCAGGACCCGAACATCGACAGCTTCATGTCATCGGTGGGCAGCGGCGGCTCGCGCGCGACCACCAACAACGGCACCATGTTCCTGCGCCTGAAACCCGCCTCCGAGCGTGCGCTCGATCCGGCGCAGATCATCCAGGAGCTGCGGCAGAAGTTCGCCCGCATCCCCGGCATCCGCGCCTACATCCAGAACCCGCCGGCAATCCAGGTCGGCGGCCGGCAGTCCAAGGCGCAATACCAGTACACCTTGCAGTCGGTCGACCTGGATGCGCTGTACGCGGCGTCCGGCAAGGTGGAGCGCGCATTCGGCGCCTTGCCCGGTTTCCAGGACGTCACCAGCGACCTGGACCTCAACGGCCCGGCGATCGCGGTGCAGGTCGATCGCGCCCGGCTGGCGCCGCTGGGCCTCACCATGCGCCAGGTGCAGAAGGCGCTGGGCGCGGCGTTCGGCGCCAACCAGGTCTCCACCATCTACGGCTCGGCCACGCAGTACTGGGTGATCCTGCAGGTCGCCTACGCGCTGCAGGATGATCCGGCGGTGTTGTCGCAGCTGTACGTCACCTCCGGCAGCGGCGCGCTGGTGCCGCTCAGTTCGGTGGCCAGCTTCCAGCGCACGGCGCGCCCGCTCACGGTCAACCACCAGGGCCAGCTGCCCGCGGTGACGATCTCCTTCAACCTGGCGCCCGGGGTCAGCCTGAGCCAGGCGGTGAGCCGCATCGACGGCGCGATGGCGCAGCTGCACCTGCCGGCGACGATCACCGGCAGCGTGCAGGGCACGGCGCAGGCGTTCCAGGATTCGATGCAGGGCATGGGCCTGCTGCTGGTGCTGGCGGTGTTCGTGATCTACCTGGTGCTGGGCATTTTGTACGAGAGCTTCATCCACCCGCTGACGATCCTCTCCGGCCTGCCGGCCGCCGGCGTCGGCGCGCTGCTGACGCTGATGCTCTTCCGCGCGCCGCTGGACCTGTTCTCCTTCGTCGGCATCGTGATGCTGATCGGCATCGTCAAGAAGAACGCGATCATGCTGATCGACTTCGCGCTGGAACGGCAGCGCGTGGAAGGCATGGCGCCGATGCAGGCGATCGTCGAGGCCTGCCACGTGCGTTTCCGGCCGATCATGATGACCACCATGGCCGCGTTCGCCGGCACCTTGCCGATCGCGCTGGGCATCGGCGCCGGCGCCTCGGCGCGGCGGCCGCTGGGCCTGGCCGTGGTCGGCGGCCTGCTGGTGTCGCAGGTGCTCACGCTGTACCTGACGCCGGTGATCTACCTGTACATGGACCGCCTGCAGCAGCGCTTCGGGCGCAAGCACAAGGCGCCGCAGCTGGCGGCCGACTGAGGAGCCGTTCCCCCGCCGTTGCGGCGGGGGAGCGGGGCATCATTCGCCGGTGCCGTCCCCGGCGAACGCGCCGGGCGCCGAACCGAAATCGCCGTCGGCCTGGGCGGCCATGTAGACCCATGCCGCGTAGACCGCCACGTTCTGCGCCAGGTCGGCCGGGTCGATCTTGTCCAGCGTGTCGTTGGCGGTGTGGTGCCAGTCGAAGTAGTGCGTGCCGTCCTGGGTCAGGGACAGCGCGGCCATGCCGCGCGCGTGCATCTGCGACAGGTCCGAGCCGCCGCCGCCGGGGCGCGTGGCGTCATAGGCCACGCCCAGCGGCGCCAGCACGCCGGCGATCTGTCCGATCGCGCCGCGCGCCTCGGGCTTCACGCTGGCGCTCATGCGCCAGATGCGGCCGGCGCCGAAATCCGAATCGGTGCCGAGCTGGAACTTCGCCACCTCGTTCGCGTGCTTCTGCGCGTAGGCGCGCGAGCCCCACAGGCCCATCTCCTCGTTGGCGAAGGCGATCACGCGGATGGTGCGGTCCGGGCGCTGCGGCAGGTCGCGGATCAGCTTGGCCGCGGCCATGGTGATGGCGATGCCGGCGCCGTCGTCGATCGCGCCGGTGCCCGGATCCCACGAATCGAGGTGGCCGCCGATGGCCACCACCTGGTCCGGATGCTTGCGGCCGGTGATCTCGCCGATCACGTTGGCGCCGGTGTACTCGCCGACGATGCCGCAGTCGAGATCCATCCGCACCGTCACCGGCTTGCCGTAGGCGAGCACGCGGTCGAGCTGGTCGGCGTCCGGGTTGGACAGCGCGGCGGCGGGAATCGTGCGGGCTTTCGGATCGCGGAAGCCGGTGACGCCGGTGTGCGCGATGCGCTGGTGCGCATCCGTGCCCGCCGAGCGCAGCAGGTAGCCGGCGGCGCCCTTGGCCGCGGCGATCACCGCGCCGGCGGTGCGCACGGCCGAGCCCATGCCGTAGTCGTGGCCATCCTTCTGGCGATGCATGCGGTAGTCGACGTAGACGATGCGGTCCTTCACGCTGGCCGGGTCGGCGGCCTTGAGCGCATCGAGGCTGGTGAACTTCACCACCTGCGCGGTGAGTCCGCCCGCGGGCGTGGCCGGCGAGTAGCCCAGCGCGGTGAGCACCAGCGGCTGCGGGAACGGTGCCACGATGGCGCCGCTCTCGCTGCGCCGCTGCCACAGCGGGAACGTGACCGGCTCGCTGTAGACCTTGTCGAAACCCAGCTCGCGGAACTTCGCCAGCGCCCATTCGCGCGCACGCAGGTCGGCTCCGCTGCCGGCCAGGCGCGGCCCCACCTCGGTGGTGAGCGAGGTCACCACGGCCATGGCGGTGCCGTCGTGCAGCGCCTGGTCGCGCAACTGTTCGGCCGTCTTTACGGCCGTGGCGGGAATCGTGGTGGCGGCGCTGGCGATGCCGCCGGCCAGCAGCAGGCCGGCAGCGAGCAAAGTGAGGGGGAGACGGCGCATCGGGGCACTCCGCGGAGGAAACCCCGATTATGGCGTGGCGGCCGGGTCGTGCTTAGGCCAGAAGTCATGGGCGGCGGCAGCGACCAGGGCCGCTACCGCCGGCGGGTCACGGCTGTCTGTTCTTCAGCAGGTCGCGAATCTCGGTGAGCAGGGCGACGTCGGCCGGCGGCGCGGCGGGCGCCTCCTCCTGCTTCCTCTGCATGCGGTTCATCGCCTTGATCACCATGAAGATCGCGAACGCGATGATGATGAAGGTGATGATGGTGTTGATGAAGCTGCCGTAGCTGATCGCCACCTCGGCAATCTTGTGTGCCGGATCGCTGTCGTCGGCCGGCTTGATCACCCACTTCAGTTTGGAGAAGTCGATGCCGCCGGTGATCCAGCCGATCGGCGGCATGATCACGTCGCTGACCAGCGAGCTGACGATCTTGCCGAACGCACCGCCGATGACGATACCGACGGCCATGTCCATCACGTTGCCGCGCATCGCGAACGCCTTGAATTCCTGCAGCATGCTCATGCGTTTCTCCCCGGGTTTTGCCAGATGGCAGGGGGGACTTTAGCGCAGCGTGAGGGCGCAGGACAGGCAGCGAAACGCGGTTTCAGACGATCTGTCCGGCCAGTTCGGCCACGCCGACCAGCTCGGCGTGAAAGCGGTCGCCGCGCTGGAGCGCCGCCACCCCGGCGGGCGTGCCGGTGAATACCAGGTCGCCGGGTTTCAGTTCGAACAACCGCGACAGCGCGGCGAGGATGTGCGGCACGTCGTGGATCATCTCGCCCAGGCGCGCCTGCTGGCGCAGCGCGTCGTTGACGTGCAGGCGCAGCACGGTGTCCGCGTCCACGTACGCCCGCGCCGCCGGGCACAGCGCGGAGACCGGCGCGGAATGGTCGAAGCCCTTGGCCACGTCCCACGGATGGCCCTTCGCCTTGGCCTGCGCCTGCAGGTCGCGGCGGGTCAGGTCCAGGCCCACGCCGTAGCCCCACACCAGCGCGGCCGCGGCCGCCGGTTCAAGCCCGCGCCCGCCTGCGCCCAGCGCCACCACCATCTCCACCTCGTGGTGCAGGTCGGCGGTCATGGTGGGGTAGGGTACGTCGCCGCCATCGGCCACCACCGCGTCGGCCGGCTTGCAGAAAAACATCGGCGCGGCCTTGTCCACCGTGGCGCCCATCTCGCGCGCATGCTCGGCGTAATTGCGGCCGATGCAGAACACCCGGCGGATGGGAAAACGCTGCGCGCTGCCGAGGATCGGCAGGCTGGGCGGGGAAGGCGGGGCGATGACGTAATCCATGGGAAATCCCGAAGCGGCCGCAAGCGTGGCGGCGCCGATGATCGCACGGGCGGCACCGGCCGGCGACGGCTCGCCGCTGGTATACGATCCTTCTCAGCTGTCGCGGCCGTGGCTGCCTCGCGGGGCCGGATGACAGCTGTCATGGGCGCCAGTTGATGGTTTGATCTGTTTCGCGGGCCCGCCGGCCCGGATCATCGAATGCATCTGAGCGGGGACGACGAGTGGACAACGCCGAACTGTTGAAGGAACTGCGCATCGCGCGGCACCAGCGCGACGACCACGCCGGCGCCGGCGCGCGCTGGCCGTGGATCATCGTGGCGCTGGTCGTCGCGCTGCTCCTGGTCGGCACTGCCGGCTGGTTCTGGCTTGGCCATCGCGCGCTGCCGGTGCAGGTGGCGCAGGCGGTGCCGGTCAGCGCGGACAGCGAGGCAGGCGCGGTGCTGCAGGCCACCGGCTATGTCACCGCGCGGCGCCAGGCCACCGTCTCCGCGCAGATCACCGGCACGCTGACCGCGGTGCTGATCGAGGAGGGCGACCACGTCGCCAAGGGCCAGGTGCTGGCGCGACTGGACGACAGCGCGTGGAAGGCGGCGCTGCAGGCGGCGCATGCGCAGGCCGCGGCCGCCCACGCGCTGGTGGCGCAGTACAAGGTGCAGCTGGCGCAGAACGAGCGCGACGCCGGACGCGAGCAGAGCCTGGCGGCGCAAGGGCTGGTGCCGAAGCAGGTGGCCGAGAAAGCGCGCACCCAGGTCGACACCACGCGCGCCGAGCTCGCCGCGCAGCAGAAGCAGGCCGCGGCGGCCGATGCGCAGGCAGCGCAGGCGCAGGTCAATTTCGACTATACCGTGGTGCGCGCGCCGTTCGGCGGCGTGGTCACCACCAAGGATGCGCAGGTCGGCGAGATCATCTCCCCGTTGTCCGCCGGCGGCGGCTTCACCCGCACCGGCGTGGGCACGATCGTGGACATGGATTCGCTGGAAGTGGACGTCGACGTCAACGAGGCGTACATCGGCCGCGTGAAGCCTGGCATGCCCGCCGAGGCGGTGCTCGATGCCTATCCCGACTGGAAGATCCCCGCCCATGTCGTCGCCATCGTGCCCACCGCCGATCGCGGCAAGGCCACCATCAAGGTGCGCGTGGCGCTGGAGCAGAAGGACGCGCGGATCGTGCCGGACATGGGCGTGCGGGTGTCGTTCCTGGAACAGAAGCCGGCGACCGCGAGCAAGGCGCCGCAAGGCGTGCTGGTGCCGGCCACCGCGATCGTGCAGCGCGACGGCCACCGCGTGGTATTCGTGCTCGACGGCGAGCGCGTGCGCCAGCGCAAGGTAGCGCCCGCCGCGCAGACCTACGGCGACCTGCGCCTGCTGCCCGCCGCGGTGAGCGCGGGCGAAAGCGTGGTGGTGTCGCCGCCGCCGGCATTGAAGGATGGTTCGGACGTCCAAACGCAGAAGAGCCCGTAGGAGCGCACCCTGTGCGCGATGCTTCTGCGGGAATCGGGAATTGGGAATCGCACGAGCAGGAGCATCGCGCACAGGCTGCGCTCCTGCACCTATTCGACATCGACTGGAGAACGCCATGGGCACGCTGATCGAGATCCGGGACCTCGCCAAGACCTACGAGCGCGGCAAGCAGAAAGTCGAAGTGCTGCACCACGTCAACCTGGACATTGCCGAAGGCGATTTCCTGGCGCTGATGGGGCCGTCCGGTTCTGGCAAGACCACCTTGCTCAACCTGATCGGCGGGCTCGACGCGCCGAGCGCCGGCAGCATCAGCGTGGGCGGACAGCGCATCGATCAGCTTGGCGCCGGTGCGCTGGCCAGGTGGCGCGCCTCCAACGTCGGCTTTATTTTCCAGTTCTACAACCTGATGCCGATGCTGTCGGCGCAGCGCAACGTGGAGCTGCCGCTGCTGCTGACCAAGTTGTCCGCGGCGCAGCGCAGGAAGAACGCCTCCATCGCGCTGCAGCTGGTGGGCCTGGCCGAGCGCGCCAGCCACAAGCCCGGCGAACTCTCCGGCGGCCAGCAGCAACGCGTGGCGATCGCCCGCGCGATCGTCTCCGACCCGACCCTGTTGGTGTGCGACGAACCGACCGGCGACCTGGACCGCCAGTCCGCCGAGGACGTGCTGGGCCTGCTGCAGCAGCTCAACCGCGACCACGGCAAGACCATCGTGATGGTCACCCACGATCCGAAGGCGGCCGAGTACGCCACGCACACGATGCACCTGGACAAGGGCACCCTGGTCGAGCAGGCGACGGCTTGAACCACCTCCAGGTCAAACCGGCCCCTTCGCGGGCCCGAACCCCTCATCCGTCCCTTCGGGCCACCTTCTCCCCGGCGGGGAGAAGAGGTTTTGCAGAGGAGCGCTTCTCATGAAATACCTCCACCTGATCTGGGCCGCGCTGTTCCGGCGCAAGACCCGCACCCTGCTTACCCTGGTCTCGATCATTGCCGCCTTCCTGCTGTTCGGCCTGCTCAATTCGGTGCGCCAGGCGTTCTCCGCCGGCGACAGCGTGGACGGCGCCGGGCGGCTGATCGTCAACTCGCGCATGTCGATGCAGCAGGCATTGCCCGAAAGCCTGGGCGCGCGCATCGCCACCGTGCCCGGAGTGAGCGCGGTGGCCTCGGCGAACTGGTTCGGCGGCGTCTACCAGGACCCGCGCAACCAGGTCATCAGCTTCGCGGTGAGCCCGAACTACGTCGACCTGTACCCCGAAATCGTGCTGCCGGCGGACCAGCGTGCCGCGTGGGATCGTACCCGCACCGGGGCCATCGTCGGCGCCGCGCTGGCCAAGAAGTACGGCTGGAAGATCGGCGACAAGATTCCGCTGCAATCGACGATCTTTCCGTCGAAGGCTTCCGGCAACAACACCTGGACGTTCGACGTCACCGGCATCTTCCACGCCAAGAGCGAGCAGGATGCGGGCCGCGAACAGCTCTTGCTGTTCCACTGGAAGTACTTCGACGAGAACAATGCCTTCGGTGCCGGCACCGTGCATTGGTACGTGGTCAAGGTGGCCGACCCGGCGCACGCGGATGCGGTGGCCACCACGATCGACGCGATCTCGGCCAACTCCGATCACGAAACCAAGGCGCAGACCGAGCAGGCGTTCCAGGCCTCGTTCATCAAGCAGCTGGTGAATATCGGGCTGATCGTGGTGTCGATCATGGGCGCGGTGTTCTTCACCCTGCTGCTGCTGACCGGCAACACCATGATGCAGGCGGTGCGCGAGCGCACCTCGGAGCTGGCGGTGCTGAAGACGATCGGCTTCTCCAGCCGCAGCGTGCAGGCGATGGTGCTGGCCGAGAGCGTGCTGTTGCTGTTGCTGGGCGGGCTGATCGGGCTGGCCGTGGTGTCGCTGATCGTGCCGGGCATCGGCGCGGCCAGTGGCGGCATGATCCCGGTGCATGGCGTCAGCGCGTCGACCTGGGTGATCGGCATCGCGCTGATGCTGGCGATCGGTGTGATCGTCGGCTGGATCCCCGCCTGGCGTGCGATGCGCCTCAACATCGTCGACGCGCTCAGCGGGCGCTGACAGGAGTTTTGCCATGAAGAAATTTCTGTTCAATCTGGTTCTGGTGCTGCTGGTGATCGTCGCGGTGCTGGCGTGGATCCGCCTGCCGTGGATCGGGGTCGCCGCGCTCGCGCTGCTGTTCGCGCTGTGGCTGGCGCTGTCGCGCAGCGGACGGCAGGCCGCGTCGGTGACCGCGGTGGGCGTCAGCACGATCCGCCAGCGGGCGGGTTCCTCCTCGGTGATCGTGATCGGCATCGCCGGCGTGGTGGCGGTGCTGGTGGCCCTGCTGGCGATGGGCGAGGGATTGACCGCCACGCTGGCCAGCGGCGGGCGCAGCGATACCGCCATCGTGTTGCGCGGCGGCGCCGCGGCAGAATCAGCCTCGGTGCTGCTGCGTGACGACGTGCTGGCGGTCGAGCAGGCGCCCGGCGTCGCCCGCGATGCTGCCGGCAAGCCGGTGCTGTCGGCCGAGCTGGTGGTCGCCGCCAGCCTCAAGCAGAAGGGCTCGAACGAGGATGCCAACGCGCAACTGCGCGGCGTCGACGCGGAAGCCTGGGCACTGCGCCCCGACCTGAAGATCGTGCAGGGGCGCAAGTTCAAGCCCGGCCTGCGCGAGCTGGTCGTCGGCCAGGGCGCGGCGCGGCAGTTTGCCGGCGTGGCGTTGGGCGACGAGGTAAAGCTGGGTACCGAGTCGTGGAAGGTGGTCGGCGTATTTGCCTCCGGCGACGCCTACGACTCGGAATTGTGGGCCGACCGCCAGAGCGTGGCTTCGGCCTACCGCCGCGGCAATAGTGCCGAATCGGTGCTGGTCAAGCTCACCAGCGCGGCCGCGTTCGACGGCTTCAAGGCCGCGCTGATGTCCGATCCCAAGTTGAAGGTCGAGACGAGTACCACGGCCGACTATTTCGCGCGGCAGTCCGCCGGCCTGGCCAAGACCATCCGCGTCGTCGGCCTGACCGTGGGGGTGATCATGGCGATCGGCGCGATCTTCGGCGCGCTCAACTGCATGTTCGCCGCCGTCGCCGCGCGCGCCCGCGAGATCGCCACCCTGCGCGCAATCGGTTTCCGCGGCGTGCCGGTGGTGGTGTCGGTGATGCTGGAAACGATGCTGATGGCGCTCGCCGGCGGCGTGCTCGGCGCATTGATCGTGTGGCTGGTGTTCAACGGCTACACCACCTCCACCCTCAACGGCCTCACCCAGGTGGTGTTCGACTTCAAGGTCTCGCCGGCGCTGATGTGGAGCGGGCTGAAATGGGCGCTGGCGATCGGCTTCATCGGCGGCCTGTTCCCCGCCGTGCGCGCCGCGCGATTGCCGGTGACCACGGCGTTGCGCGAACTTTAGGAGCCAGAAGTGAGTGGAGAGGAGTGAGGAGTGAGAAGTGAGAGAGAGCATGAGCGCGCACGATCGGCCCGGTGCGCTTTCTCTCACTTCTCACTCCTCTTCCCTCACTCCTCGCTCTACGGCATGACCGGCGGCACGTAGTCCAGCGTCATCCCGAGCAGCCACAGCATGCCCAGCACCAGCGGCACGTGCACCACCAGTTGCACGAAGGTGTAGCCGACCACGTCGCGCGCTTTCAGCCCCAGCACGCCGAGCAGCGGCAGCATCCAGAACGGGTTGATCAGGTTGGGCAGCGCCTCGGCCGCGTTGTATACCTGCACCGCCCAGCCCAGGTGCACGTGCAGGTCGTTCGCCGCCTGCATCACGTACGGCGCCTCGACCAGCCACTTGCCGCCACCGGAGGGCACGAAGAAGCCGAGGATCGCCGAGTACGCGCCCATCACCGCGGGGAAGCTTTCCTGCCCGGCAATGTGCACGAACAGGTTCGACAACCGGTGCGCCAGGGTGGAGCCGTCGGCGCCGGGCACGTGGGTGAGCAGGGCGGCGATGCCGCCGTACAGCGGAAACTGGATCAGCACGCCGGCGGTGCTCGGCACGGCGCGATGCACCGCGTCGAGGAAGCTGCGCGGGCGCCAGTGCAGCAGGAGCCCTGCGGTCAGGAACAGGAAGTTGTAGGTATTGAGGTTGGCGATCGCGGTCACCGCCGGCTTGGTCGCGAACTCGTGGCCCAGCCAGCCCAACCCCAGCAGGCCGATCGCCAGCGCCAGCAGCGGGCTGTATTCCAGCCACTCGCCCGGGCGCGTGCGTGGCGGCAACGCGGGCGTGGAGCTTTCGCCGGTGTCGAAATCCTTCGAGGTACGGGCGTTCGCATCCGATGGCGCGGTGAACCAGCACACCAGCAGCGACACCACGATCAGCACCGCGGTCAGCACGATCGACTGCCACAGGAAGATGGTCTGGCTGAAGGGCAGCACGCCGGTGATCGCCAGCAGGCCCGGCGGCATGCTGGCCGGGTTCGCCTGCAACTGCGCCGCCGACGAGGACAACCCCATCGCCCAGATCGCGCCCAGGCCGAGATACGCCGCCGCACCCGCCGCGCGGTAATCCATGTGCAGCTCGTCGCGCCGAGCCAGCGCGCGCACCAGCAGCCCGCCGAACACCAGCGAGAAACCCCAGGAAAGCAGCGACGCGAGCATGCTCACAAACGCGACGTACACGATCGCGCCGCGTCCGGTGCGCGGCGCGCGCGCCAGCACGTCGATGAAGCGCGCCACCACCGGCGCAGTGGCCAGCACGTAGCCGCCGATCACCACGAAGGCCATCTGCATGGTGAACGGGATCAGGCTCCAGAAGCCGTCGCCGAAGGCGTTGACCGTGGCCAGGGGCGTGGCGCCGAATGCGAACGCGGCCAGCGCCACCAGCACCACGCCCAGCGCCGCGAACACCCAGGCATCGGGGAACCAGCGCTCCGCCCACGCCGCGCTGCGCAGGGCAGCGCGCGCCATCCAGCCGTCTTGCGATGCGTTCATGCCGTTCTCCGCCGTGGTCGCGTCATCGTCGCGCCGCGGCAGCCGTGCCGGCAAGCCGACCATGGTCGAGCGCACCATCAGGGGTAGGAGCCCGCTCGCGGGCGATGCTCTTGGGGCAGGGATTCGGGATTCGCCAGAGCAGGAGCATCGCCCGCGAGCGGGCTCCTTATGTGTCGATTCTCCTCGGAGGTTGGGGGAGAATCGCCGACTGATCATCGGTGGGAACGGGGAGACGCCGTCGGGCTCCTCTGGCTTCGCGCCTGCGCCGTAGATTCGCGCCCCCGTTCCGTTTTATCTGCCGCAAGCTGCAACGGTATCTTAGGCCCGCCCCTGGCGTGAGCCTGCACGTGTAAGGATCGGCTTGGCGGATCTTCGATGGTCGGACACCTGAACCGAACGAGGATTGGCTGATGACAGAATCCATGGTTGGCATCGACGTGGCCAAGGCAACCTTTGACGTGGCCGCGCCGCTGGAACCGAAGGGCAAGTACCGCACCAAAGCGAAGTTGCCGAACACGCCCGCCGGCTTCACCTTGCTGAGCGACTGGCTGGATCGCCACGTGCCGGGAGCGGCGGTGTGCATGGAAGCGACGGGCGTGTATCACGAAGCATTGGCCACTTTCCTGGTCGAGCGCGGCGTGACCGTTTACGTGGCCAACCCGGCCCAGGTCGCCGCCTATGCCAAGAGCGAGTTGTCGAGGACCAAGACCGATCATGCCGATGCCAAGCTGATCGCCCGCTTTGCGATGGCGCAGTTGCAGGTGGGCACCACCTTGCGGCCGTGGGTGCCGCCCACGCCCGCCCAGCGCAAACTGCGCGCCCTGATCCACCGGCTGAACGATCTGGAGGGCATGCGCCAGATGGAACGCAACCGACTGGACGTCAGCGATCAGGCGGTGCGCGGCTCCATCGCCGACGTGATGGAGACATTGGACGCCCAGATCGCAGAGCTGAAGAAGGAAATCGACAACCACATCGACTCGGATCCGGACTTACGCCGCGATGCCGGCCTGCTGACCTCCATTCCGGGGATTGGCGAGCTGACGGCGGCCTTCATGTTGGGCTGTGCGGGCGACCTGCGCCGGTTCGACGACCCGCGCAAGCTCGATGCCTTCGCCGGCATGAATCCCGCCATCCGCGAGTCGGGCAAGTGGATCGGTCAAAGCCGCCTGTCCAAGCTCGGTCACGCCTTGTTGCGCGCCAAGCTCTACATGCCGGCGATGACGGCGATCCGCCACAACGTCGCCGTGCGCGCCTTGTTCGATCGACTGGTCGCTCGCGGCAAGCCACGCAAACTGGCGCTGGGTGCCGCCATGCGCAAGCTGCTCCACCTCGCTTGGGGGGTTATCCGCTCAGGTAAGAATTTCGACCCCAGCATCGCGCTTGCCTGACGGACGGCAAGACGGTATCTACGGTTTCGCCACGCGCCGTGTCCTGGCGAGCGTGATCACCGCCACGCCGGCCAGGATGATCGCCATGCCGGCCAGGTCGAACGGCCCCACGTGTTCGCCGGCCAGCAGCACGCCGAACAGCACGGCCACCGGCGGGTTGACGTAGGCGTAGCTGGTGGCCAGCGCCGGGCGTGCGTGCTTGAGCACGTACAGGTAGGCGCTGAACGCGATGATCGAACCGAACACCGCCAGGTAGACCAGTGCCAGCGTGGCGCGGGTGCTCGGGTGTGCGGGCAGGTGCTCGCCACTGGCGAAGCCCACGACGAGCAGGGCGAGGCTAGCGCACAGCATCTGCGCGGCGGTGTTCATCGGGCCGGGCGGCATCGTCTGGCGTCGGCTCCATACCGAGCCGAACGCCCATGCCGCCGCGGCCAGCAGCAGGGCGGCCGCGCCCAGCGACGAGCCGGCCAGGCTGCTGCCCAGGTTGAGCACGATCACGCCGGCGAAGCCGATCGCCAGGCCGATCGACTCGCGCCGGTGCGGCCACTCGCCGTACATGCCGGAAAACAGCGCCGCGAACAGCGGCATGCTGGCCACCGCCACCGCGGCGATGCCCGAGCTCACCCGTTCTTCGGCGAAGCACACCAGTCCGTTGCCCATGCCGAGCAGCAGCAGGCCGGTGATTGCCGCGTTGCGCCACTGCAGCGGTGTCGGCGGCGCCATCCCGCGCCAGCGCAGGAAGCCGTACAGCGCGATGCCGGCGCCGAGAAAGCGCACGCCGGCGAGCAGGAACGGCGGGTAGCTTTCCAGCGCGAAACGGATGCCCAGATAGGTCGAACCCCAGATCACGTACAGCGCGAACAACCCCAGCGGGATCAGGACGCGGGGATCGGTCAGGCGGCGCGGCGCGTCGGCCGCGAGGGAGGCGGGGATCTCGGACATGGGGAAGGATCGGGTGGGGGAGCCGCATTATCCCCGTGCCGCGGGTAAGCGCGCACGTGCGCCTCAATGCGTGACGGGACGCCCCTGGCGGATCACCCGGAACTCGCCTTCCAGCACCGCCGGCTGGGGTTTCGCCGGGCCCTGGGTCGGCACGCCGGCGGGTGCCTGCGCCTGCTTCCACTGGCGAATCGCCAGCACGATCACGCCGCCGATCAGCAGCACGCCGGCCACCACCAGGCCGAACACCAGCAGCACGCCGATCACGGCCAGACCCAGCAGCAGCGACAGGAAGCGCGCCAGCGGATGGCGTGGGCGACGCATGGAATGCAGGTAGAGGCGCATGTGTTAAAAACTCGTGTGGT
The DNA here is from genome assembly GCF_052978425.1 of Rhodanobacter sp. UC4437_H4. Classification (NCBI taxonomy): domain Bacteria; kingdom Pseudomonadati; phylum Pseudomonadota; class Gammaproteobacteria; order Lysobacterales; family Rhodanobacteraceae; genus Rhodanobacter; species Rhodanobacter sp. UC4437_H4. Next base: position 1,944,355 of record NZ_CM129673.1, on the reverse strand, counting down.
AAAATCAACGACTTACGCTACCACGATGGGGCCTCGCGAACCGCGAGGCAAGTGCCGATGGATACAGTGAACGAGACCGGATCGTCGCAGGCGCATGCCGTATGCGCACTGGAGCAGGTACCCGATGGCGGCGCCACCGCGGTGGACGCGATGCTGGCCGATGGCGAGGAGAGCCTGATCCTGCTGCGCCGGGGCGAGCAGGTCAACGGCTATCTCAACATCTGCCCGCATGCCGGCAACCGGCTCGACTACGCGCCGGGCAAGTTCCTGCTGAAGAACGCCAGCCTGATCTGCGCGGTGCACGGCGCCGTCTTCAACCAGGCCGACGGCCTGTGCACCGGCGGTCCCTGCCGCGGCCAGTCACTGCGCGCCGTGCCGCTGCGGGTGGTCGACGGCTTCATCTGCCTCGATCCCGCCGCGCTGCCCTGAAGTTCGCCGACTCCCGAATCCCGGCTGCTCAGCGGAACATCAGGTTCACCATCAGCAGCGTCGCCACCAGCATCAGAACCGTCAGCGGCGCGCCGACGCGCAGGAAATCCTTGCCCTTGTAGCCACCGGGGCCGGTGACCATCATCAGCGCGGGGTGGCCGGCGCTGATCAGGAAGGTGTTGGAGGAGGACACCGCCACGATCAGCGCATAGGCCGCCGGATTGGCGCCGGTGGCCACCGCCACGCTGATCGCCACCGGCACCATCATCACGGTGGCGCCCACGTTGGACATCACCTGGGCAAAGAGCAGGGTGAGCAACGCCACGCACAGTTGCAGCACCCACGGCGCGACGCCGCCAAGATGCGTCAACACCAGCTGCGCAAGCCAGGCGGCGGTGCCGGTGGCGTCCATCGACCAGCCCAGCGGGATCAGGCAGGCGACCACGAAGATCGTCTTCCAGTTGATCGCCTTGTACGCCTCGTCCATGTTCAGCACGCCGGTCAGCAGCATCGCGATCGCACCGGCCATCATCGACAGCGACAGGTCGAGCGGAGTGAACAGCGCCAACCCCTGCGCCATCAGGAAGAAACCCACCGCCTGCCAGATCTTGCCGGGGCGCTGCTCCTCCTTGGGGATGTCGGTGACCACGACCAGGTCCTTGTCCTCGGCGGCCAGCGCCAGGTCGCGCCAGTTGCTGTGCAGCACCACCGTGTCGCCGGCGCGCAGGCTGACCCCGCGCACGTCGTCGCGGAACACCTGGTCGCCGCGGGTAATCGCCAGCACCGAGATGCCGAAGCGCTTGCGCAGGCGCAGGTCGGCCACGGTCTGCTTGATGAAGCGCGACACCGGCGGAATCACCACTTCGGAAATGCCCGCGCGGGTGGGGTTGAACAATTCGCCCAACTGACGCATGCGGGTGGACAGCCGGCACAGCTGGTTGTTGGCGAACCGGTTCAACTGCTCGCGCGGGCCGAGCACACCGAGTACCGAGCCGACCCAGATCACGTGATCGGCCGGCGGCGCCATGCGTGACTCGTTGCCGCTCTTGATCGCCAGGATCAATGGCGCCTGGTGCAGCGCTTCGGCCTCGCCGATGCTCATGCCCACCAGCGGGCTTTCCGCGGTGACGGTGAGCTCGGCGGTCTCGCCGCCGATGCCGTAGGTCTCGGCGAAGTAGCTTTCGGTGCGCCCGGGGGTCACCTTCAGGCGTTCGTCCTCGTGCCCGGGCAACAGCTTGTGTCCGAAGAAATAGAAATAGGCCACGCCCACCGCGGCCAGCACCACGCCTATCGGCGTGACACTGAACAGGCCGAACTTGGGGATCGTGTGCGCGCCCGGCGGCAGGTTGAGGTTGGCGCTGGCGATCAGGTCGTTGAGGATGATCAGCGGCGAGTTCGCGATCAGCGTGGTGTTGGTGGCGGTGAAGATGCAGAACGCCATCGGCAGCAGCAGCCGCGAGATGGGTACGCCGGTGCGCGCGGCGAGTCGGCTGCTGATCGGGATCATCAGGGCCGCCAGCGCCTGGCTGGGGATCACCGCGCTGAACAGGCTGGCCACCACGTTGATGACCAGGCTCAGGCGCGATTCCACGCCGTTGGCCATGCGCATCATGACGCGCGCGGTATAGGTGAGCACGCCGGCGCGATCCAGGCCTTCGCCCATGATCATGATGGCGATGATCGAGATCACCGCGTTGCCGGCGAAGCCGTCGAACACCTTGTCCGCGGGAATCAGCCCGATCAGGCCGATGGCCACCACCACCAGCAGCGCCACCATGTCGGCGCGGATCCAGTCCAGCACCAGCATCAGCATGGTGAAGCCCGCCAGGCCCAGCACCAGGATCATTTCCGGGGTGAGCGACAGCCCCATCAGCGCAGGTCTCGCGGGGGCGACGCGCGCAAGTGGTCAGGCGATGGCAGTGGAAGCTTCACGCTGCGACGATTCGTCCCTGGATGGATCGCTTGAGTATAAGCGGGCCCGCGCGCGAGCTGGTGAATCGGAGGGCAAGAGCGGCACAGGGAAGATGCGGCGCGGCGGCATGGACGTACCGATTCTGGCTCCTCCCCCTGCTGGCAGAGGGAGGCTGGGAGTACCGACGCCGGGTGCCGCCTTGGGTACTTCCTGCGCCGCCGCCACTTGGCCGGCCACGAGTTCCGCTGACAATAAATATCCGCTGGCCGGCCACAGCGCGGATCTCGTCTGCATCCCGGCGCGCCTGTTGCACTTCCTCCCTCGCGAAGCAGGGGAGGGTTGGGGTGGGGTCAAGCCTTTTGGTACAGCAGATCCCGCACCCCGTGCCCCAGCTTCAAGCCACGCCGTTCGAAGTGTGTCTCGATGCGCCACTCGGGTTTGTCGGCGTATGCGCCGGGGGCGATGGCGTTGCGCCAGCCGGGCGCGGCTTCCATCACCTCCAGCATGTGCTCGGCATAGGGCTGCCAGTCGGTGGCCAGGTGCAGCAGGCCATCGGAGGCCATGCGCGAGGCGAGCAGGGCGACGAATCCGGGTTGGATCAGGCGGCGCTTGTGATGGCGCTTCTTGTGCCAGGGGTCGGGAAACCAGATGCGCGCCTCGGCCAGCGTCGCGGGGGCGATTTCGTGCTCCAGCACCTCGACCGCGTCGTGCCTGTAGATGCGCACGTTGTCGGCGTCGCGCGCGGCCAGTGCGTTCATCAGGCGGCCGACGCCGGGCCCGTGCACTTCCACGCCGAGATAGTCGCGCGCCGGGTCGTGCTCGCTGGCCCAGGCCAGCGCCTCGCCGTTGCCGAAGCCGATTTCCAGCACGCGTGGCGCATGGCGGCCGAAGCTGGCGTCCAGGTCCCGCGGGGTGCCGGCGTAGTCCAGGCCATAGCGCGACCACAAGGTGTCGAAGGCGCGCTGCTGCGCCGGGGTCATGCGCCCCTCGCGCAGCACGAAGCTGCGGATGCGGCGCAGGTGCGCCGGCAGGTTGTCGGTGTCGCCAGCGGTCATGCGAGGGTCCAGGGGCCAGCAGGTGGCCGGCGCCACGAGGTCGCCGGCAGGAGCGGGCGAAGGCGCGCGCCCGCCGCGGGCGGCAGACTTTAGCAGGTCGGCGCGGGCGGGCTTTCCATCGCCCGTCGTGGCCGTCATCGGGTCAGCTCAGCGCTGGTGATCCTTGCGGGGGTCGGCTTGCCGCAAGCGTTGCGCGTCGGCGCGCGCCGGCGGCGGCGCCTCGCGCCGCGGCGGCGGCGTGTAGCGCGGTGTCGGCGCGGGCGGCGGCGCCTGTCGCTGCATCGGCTGCGGCCGTGGTTGCTCGCGCGTGAACGTGGGGCGGGCGATCTCGCGCGGTTGCTCGCGATTGAAGGTCGGGCGGGCGATCTCGCGCGGTTGTTCGCGATTGAAGGTCGGGCGGGCGACTTCGCGCGGTTGCTCGCGCTCGAAGTTGGGGCGGCTCATCTGCGCACGCTCGATGCGCGACTCGGGACGCGCGCGCGGCGGGTTGTCCACCGACTCCGGCATGCGGGCGCGGCGTTCCGGCATGGCCTGCCCGTCGGCATCGGCGCGGCGGATCGGCGCCACCCGCGGCAGCGAGGGTTCGCTGCGCGCGGCCGGGCTGATGTAGCTGACCCCGGGTCGCGGCATCGCCGCCGATTCATCGCGCCGACGCTCCTGCGGGTGGGCGTAGCGTGCCGAGCGCAGTTCCTCGCGCGGCATCGGCGTGGCGCGGTTCACGCGCTCGGGTACCGGCAGCGTGGCGGCGTCGTCAGCGCGGCGCGCCGGCAGCCGGGGCCGATCGGCGACCGCCGTCGCGGACATCTCGGCGCGGCGGGGATTCAGCACGCGCACATTCGATACCGGTCGCGGCTGCACTCGCCCGTCGCCTGGCCGGTGGGCGAGCTCGGCGGCCACCATGGGCGGCGCGCGGCGGGCGACCACCTCGCGCTGGAAGCCGCCGGTGGGCAGCTGGCGCACGTGCCCGCTGCGCTGGTCGATCGCGTTGCGCGGCAGCGGACGGATCATGTCGACGCCACGCGGTGCCACCCGGGTCGACGCCAGCCGGGCCGGATCGAGCTTGACCTGGTGGCGCTGCACGCCGGCACCGGCGGCAAACTCGCGTGCCGACATCGCGGTAATGCCTCGCGGCGCGTAGCGGTTGGCGTAGTGCTCGTCGAATGGCCGGTTGTTGCGGTAGCGGTCGTAATGGCTGGCGACGCGATCGTCGACGATCACGCGGGTGATGTGCCGGGTCACGCGGATGTTGTTGACGTTGACCCGGCGGTAGTAGTCGCGATCGCAGCGGTACCACGGGTTGTAGACCTCGCCCGGACCGAGCGGGAACCAGCCGACCGGACCACTGCCGATGCCCACCGAGAAACCGCCGCCGCCGATGAAGGCGACCAGTGCCGGTGCGTAGATCGGCCGCGCGTAACGCGGCCCGGGGATCCAGCCCCAGCCGCGATGGGTGTGCGCCCAGCGGCCGTAGTGGTACGGCGCGTAGCCCCAGGGCATGGCGTCGATCCAGGTCCAGCCCCACGGCGCGATGTAGGCCCAGTGGCCGTCACGGTAAGGCGCCCAGCCCACGGCGACGTTGCTCGGATACCACACGGCGCCGTAGTCGCTGTCGTCCTGCCATTCGCCGTACTGGTCCAGGTCCTGGTAGCCGACCACCTCGGGCGAGACGTACTGGCCGCTGCGCGACTGCGCATAGCGCTGGTCGCGCTGGTCCACCCAGGCGTCGAAATCGTCGCCGCCGTCGATGTCGCTGATCGCGATGGCGGCCAGGTCGGAGTCGACGAAGCGGTAGCTGCGCCCGGCGAACACGTCGCGCTGCGTGTTGTTCTCGCCGTACACGGTGGCCTTGCCGTCGAACACGGTGACGCGGGTGGCGCCGCGGTCGATATCCACGCGTACGCGGCCGGGCTGGTCGATCACCAGCGCCACCGTCGGCGTGTCGATCTCGTAGCTCTGGCCCTGCTCGAGCTGGCGCACACTGAGGCTCAGCGTGCCTTGGGTCAGTTCGATCTGCGCCAGTTGCTCGTCCAGGTCGAGCAGGCCCATGTCGGTGCGCTGGTCGAGCCGCAGCGTGGCGCCGCCCAGTTCCAGCTCGGCGCGCGCGTCGTCGCCGCTGGAGAGCTTGTCGCCGGTGGTCAGCGGGCGGTTGACGCTGGCGTCGCTCCAGTCGCGGGCACCGGCCGGCAGCAGGCCGAGGTCGCCGCTGGACCATGACAGCCGCGCCACCCGGCTCGGCGGCGCGTAGCCGTCGTCGCCAGCGGCTGTCTGCGCATGGGCGGTGCCGATGCCGGCGAGCAGCAGGCCGAGCGCGAGCAACACGGCATGTCGCGAAGGTGAAGCGAACAGTCTGGCCAAGATCCGCATGACGGTCTCCCCTGTGAACGGTGGGCGCCGGTGCCCGATGCGGGGGCGCATCGGCGGTCGCGTGTGGATTATGTGCATGGACAACGTTAGGCCAACCTTAGGCGCAGACGCGGCGACCGCCGCCGGTTCAGCCGCCGGCCATTCGCGGTTAAGCCGCCATTGGGCCGCGCCGGCAGTTCCAAAGCACGCGGCGCACGGGTTACCATGCGCCGACCCACCGGCGGGTGTAGCTCAATGGTAGAGCTGTAGCTTCCCAAGCTACTGACGAGGGTTCGATTCCCTTCACCCGCTCCACTCGACTAAAAGTTCGTGCGTAAGCGCATGATAAATAAAGTATTTTAGTCAAGTAGCGGAAAGCCTCAAGCGACCCTTCAAGGTATCGTTTGAGGTATCACGCCATGCCGTCCCCGTTGTTTCTCGCACGGCCTTCCGGTCTCTATGTGCGCTTCTTTGTGCCTGCCGACCTGCGCCCCGTCGTCGGCTCTCGCTTCCTTGTTCGTCCGCTTCATGCGCCTGCCGGTGATGCTGCGCGGCTGGTCGCCGCGTCGATGGCCGTGGCACTATCAGGCGCATTCAAAGCACTGCGCCAGGGGATGGTTGTGGACCTAAAGAAAGCATTGGAAGCAGCGGCGGCAGCAGGCCGCCGCGACCTCACGCTAGAGCGCGAACGCCTGCCAGATGGCACGGTGCGAGAGAGTTGGAAAATGGACACGGCCGATGATGTCCGGCTTTATCGGCAAGCGCGCGCCGATGATTTGGAGTCCATCGGAAAAATCGACATTCCAACCTTATCCGCCGCGCCGGCTCCATCGACGCCCGTGCGTGAAGTGCCTTGGTTGTCGCTGGCTATAGACGCGCACACCTCCGACCTGGCCCAAGCCGGGCGGAACTCAAAAACAGTGATGGAGAGCCGGCACACCCTGAAAATATTTCTGGGGGTGGTCGGTGATTTTCCGGTGAGCGACTTGACGGAAAAACATATCCGCGCCTTCAATGAAGCTATTCGGGTTTGGCCGAGCAACGCGACCAAGCGCGACCCTTACCGGGGGAAATCCGTTAGCCAAGTGCTTGCTTTGGCGAAGGCGAACCGCGAGCCGGTGCCGGCCGCCGCCACACTCAACAAGCACCGGCAACGCCTGGCCGTTTTCCTCAACAGCCTTGAGCGTGCGAAACATATCGGGGTGAGCCCCTTGCGCGGGTTGCCTCGCCCGGCGGGCGCTGGCGGCCCTCTTGAAACCGGCCGCCCGTTCACGCCGGAAGAGTTGCGGGCCACCTTTGACCCGTCCAGTTTCGACCCGTGGGCGGCGAAGTATCCCCATCGCTTTTGGGGGCCGTTGCTTGGCCTCTACTCCGGCGCACGCGTGAACGAAATCGCGCAGTTGTATACCGGCGACATCACGGAAGAAGAAGGCGTCTGGGGTCTCCACATCGCCGCCCGTTTTCCAAACCAGAAACTGAAGAATCCGGCGTCGCTTCGGTTCGTGCCACTCGCCCAGCCCATTCTGGACGCCGGGTTTCTGGTGTTCGTCGAAGAAGTGAAAACCGCCGGCCATCCGCGCCTGTTTCCAGACCTGCCCGCCACCGGAGACCTGGGCTATGGGCGGCAGTTGTCGAAGCAGTTCCGGGCGTATCTGCTGGCCCTCGGGATTGATGAGGCGGGCATGGGGTTCCACGCGTTCCGCCATACCTTCATCAACACCCTGACCAGAGCGGGACTTTCAGAACTTGAGATTTCGCGACTGACGGGGCACACGGTCAACGGGTCGGTGATGGCAAAACACTACATCGACCCGCCGACCCTGCCCGAGCGCGTGGCCGCCCTCGCCAAGTTCGCGCCGCCGGTGATGTTGCCGACTTACATGCCGGGCCAGTTTGCGCGAGCGTTGAAAGCGGTGCGGAAAGAGGCGTCGCCGCTGCGCAAGCGCACAAAAAAATAGAGCCCTGACGGGCTCTATTGGTGAGAGAGGACAATGACGGGCATTTCTAATTTCTAAGCCACCCATAGGGCGGTGAACATCGTCGAGCGGCCTCCACGCCCAGACATTAACGCGCCTGTTCGGCTTGTCAACCCTCCGGGGTGCGCTTGTTTTTTCGCGCTCGTTTGGCGGCGCCTTGACGGGCTCCGCGCGTGCGTTTTCTCGCGTCGTTGAGAAGTTTGTTAGCCGCTTGGGTAGCGGCGCGTTGCTGTCGTTTGTCCATCCCCAGTTTCTACAACACCGGCGCGAAAGCGCAAGACCCTGCCGTTTACCCCCGGAGGGACCGCCGGGCGCAGCCCGGCAGCAGGCGGACGGCGAAGCCGGACGCGCTCTTGCTGTTGGTGTCCAGCGGAAACCGTCAAGCGCTTTTCCCGGACGCGGACACACGGGAATCAATGGCCCGGTTTCCTCCGGGCGCAGCTCTCCCAGTCGTTAAGCCTGCGACTCGTTTTTCTCGACCCAGACGCCTCGTTTTGCGTAGCCGATGGCCGCCGGCGTTTTCCGCTCATGCGCGCCGCGTTTTGCGTTGTCGCTGGCGCTTGGGGCCGGAAAGCCTTGTCGCGGCCCTCGCACCCTATGGGGGCGCACCGGCGCGCCCCCATGCCCCCGCCGCCGGTGGTCGTCTCCTCCGCCTTCGGCGTCCTCGTCGCCACCGGCCTAGGCTTCCCTTATCGGCCTCCTTCTCTGAAAAACCGTTGACGCTTTCCTTTTTGGGAAACCGTCGCCGCTTTTCGTGCGCGGAAACCGTCAAGCGCTTTTCCCGGACGCGGGCACACGGGCCCCGCCCGGCTGGGTGGTGGTTGCTTGAGATTGGCGGCCTTCGTCTGTAGTGCCTTGCGGCTGAAGGTGTGCCCGAAGCAATGCGACGCCTCGGGTCTAGCGTGGTTCACAGCGTCGCCGCTGCTGCCCCTGGTCCACGCACCCGACAGGTTCATTTGTCGGGGTCTCTATCAGGCTGCGGCTGTAGCCAGCATTCGCCGGCGACTTCTCGCCAGCCTAGGTTGCGCGGGTGCTCTACACCATTCCCGCAGTCCCCAGTTGCCGCGCGCTTGCCCGTGAGGGCTGACCGTGAGAATCGTTTGTCGGGGTTGAATCCGAACCCGCCTAGCACTGTCGCGCAGGCCCATCGAGAAAGACAACGGGAGAGCGGGCTTAGAGGGTTGCGCTTCTGCTTCGGCTTGTTAATCTGGCCTCATGGGGCCAGCGCCTGGGCGTGTAGTCGATTCCTACTTTGCTCGCCCTCGCGTCTAGTCAACGCGGGGGCCTTCCAAAGACATTAGACGCGCGGGCTTGGAAGTCAATACCGCCCCGCTTCTTTGAGTCGTTGCGTGCTTCGCGGTTGCGCTCGATAGGGGTTTCAGGGGACGATGGCAGATCTTTTTCTGCCGCCCTGATGAAATCCCCTACTGTGTCTAAAGATCTTGCCGAACAGGCCGCGAAAGAACTGAAGAAACTGGCTCACGCCAAGCCGTTTAAGACGGTCCTCGCGGATCCGCCTTGGCGATTTCAGAACCGCACGGGCAAGATGGCGCCCGAGCACAAGCGCCTGAGCCGCTACGGCACCATGAGCCTGGACGAAATCAAGGCGTTGCCGGTGGCTGACATCGTCGCCGACACCGCGCACCTGTATCTGTGGGTGCCTAACGCGCTGTTGCCTGAAGGGTTGGAGGTGCTGAAGGCGTGGGGCTTCTCCTATAAGTCCAACATCGTCTGGCACAAGATCCGCAAGGACGGCGGCCCCGATGGGCGCGGGGTAGGATTCTACTTCCGCAACGTTTCGGAGCTGCTGCTGTTCGGGGTGCGGGGCAAGAACGCGCGCACGCTCGACCCCGGCCGCACACAGGTCAATTTCCTGGCGACGCAAAAGCGCGAGCACTCGCGCAAGCCTGACGAACAATATCCGCTGATTGAATCGTGTAGTCCTGGCCCGTTCTTGGAGATGTTCGCGCGCGGTCCCCGTAAGGGCTGGAGCGTATGGGGCAACCAGTCGGATGACTACGCGCCCACTTGGAACACCTACTCCAACCACTCTCAAGCGGAGCGATTGGAAGCGGAAAAGCCGGTCAGTCCTGGACGTAAAGCCGGTCGCTAATCCCGAACACCAAGATAGGACAGCCACCACCACCGCCGCCCTCAATGCGCGGCAAGAGTTTCGCCATGTGGGTGGTGCTTTGGCCGTAGGAACTGCCTTTCCCCAAGTCGTTGAAAATGGCTTGTAGGCCGCTGCTTCGGGTGATGATGACGCCGACGCTAATCGCCCGCAGGTCAAACAACAGGCGGAAGTTGTTTAGGTCCCGGTCGTAGAACGGGTCTTTGTTGTTCCATTCGATTTCAACAGCGACCCGGTTTTTGAAGCAATCCACTTTGTGCGTGGGGCTGTCCATCGTGTGCTCGTCCACGCGGATCTGCGTCTCAAACTTCTTTTCGACCCAGCCGCGCCGGGTGAACTCGCTATCAATCCAGCCCGCGATATCCGACTTCCGCCCGCCGGGGGCTAACACCTGGCTCCGGTAGAGGCGGAAACCGTTCAACACGCGTTGAATGTCGGCGAACTCGGCGGGGAAATCAGCTGCCAGGATGGCGGTGGCGTGCCTCCATTCGTGGACTTCGTAATGCGTGTGGATGAACGGGGAAAGGTTGTCTAAAGGCATGGCGTCAATCCGTTGAGGTGCCTGGATCCTAGTCAGCATTGACCTATTTGCATAGCCGCGCGTCCGCCGCCCAGAGCAACGGCAACAACAAGAGCGCTGATGGGGATAAATCCCCGGAAAGAGCGGCTAACGCCCCATGCCAAACCCACGCGGCCGCCTGGGTGCCTGGAATGGGGTTTGTTGTTGCTGGTGTGCCTGCCGCTGGCCCTGCGGTTGCCGTTGCTCCGGCCCCAGCGCGTGGCTCGTTGGCGGCGACCAGGACGCGCACGCCTTTTCCAGCACTGCGTCCAGTTCGGCCGCCCGCTTCACTGCCTGCTGTTCGGGCGTGAGGTTTTCCCAAGCGTGGCCCTCCGTCATCCGCCGCGTATCGGCTCGTGCGCCTTTCAATGCTTCGTCAGCGGCCGCGATGGCGGCCACGGCTTTCGCCATCGTCTTTTTCATATTGGGGAGGGCGGCTAAAATTTTTGCCTCTCGCATGGCGGCCGCGTCCAGTTCGGCCTGTGCCTCGGGTGCCGATACGGCGGCCCGTGCCGCCGCCGCTTTGGCCTTCTGCTCCTTCTTGCTCATCATTCCTAAAGTGGATTTGAACGGGTGGCGTTCCTGGAAGTCGGCCCAGTCTTTTATGCGGGTTTTTCGACGAACCAGCGCCGCCGCTGCCTCCGTTATCTCCTCGCGGACATGCTTCAGTTCGGCCGCCTGCGCCTTGATGTTCTCGGACAGGTCGGCTGCGTCTTTCCTCGCCGTTGCTAGTGCTTTCTTTGCGGCCTCCACTGCCACCGTTGCGGCTTCCCGTTCCTGGGCTTGCCGTGCTTCTCTCTCTTGCTGTGCCGTGTCCAGGACGACAACGGGCGACGGCTGGCCCGCCGCTTGTTGTTGTCCCGCCCGCTCGCGGGCAAGCGTTTGAGCCCGCCGCCGTGCCAGCAAGTCAACGACGACACCGCCCAGCGCGGCCGCCTGCTCTTTGCTTATGTTTTGGGCTTCCTCGATGGCGGGAACAGGGGCAAGCATTTCGGCCGCGTTCTGCTTGAGCTGCCAACCGTCCAGCGCTGTCTCCAATCTTTCCAGCCCGTTCGCCGTGCTGAAGGCGTGGAGCTGTTTCTTGGTTCGTGTGAACGCGACCAACGCTAAATGGCGGTCGGCGTTGCCGCCTTCGGCGTGCCAGTAAACGCTCTCTTTGCCTTGGCCCTGCGCCTTGTGGACGGTGCCGGCGTAGCCGTGGTCCAGCGCCTTATATTTGGTCGTGTCCACCACCACCCGCCGGCCATCCCTGCCGGGAATATCGCTCTCCAAGCGGACGGTTAAGCGGTGGCCTTTCTTGTGGGCTTGGATTTGCTCGACTACGCCCACGCTGCCATTGCTGACGCCTAGCCGCTTGTCGCGCAGGCCAAAGCGCAGACGGTCGCCGGTGGCTACGTCCAGCGCGCGGGTTTCGTCTTTCAGTGTGCCGGCGACTTCCACCGGCTGCGCGTCTTGAAGTTCGCCGCGCGCTTTCAAGCCGCCTCGGATTGCGCTGGTCAGGGCGCGGGCCGCCGCGTTCGTCGGGGCAATAACCAACTTCTCACGGGTCGGCGTGGGGTCGGCCAGGTAGGCGCTGACCAGCGCCGCCCGCGCTTCTTGGGTGGTGGCCAGCTCGCGCAGTTGGCCGCGCTCCACCATCTGCCCGACGATTTCCGCCCCGGTGGCCTTGCCGTAAAAAGCGGCGGCTAGTTCACGGTCGGGGCCTTCTTGCTGCCGGCGAATCTCGGTTAGTTTTGCGTCGCCTATGGCTTCCTGTGCCAGTCGAAAAGGTGCGCCAGCTTCGACGGGTTGGAGCTGTAAGGCGTCGCCGACCAGCACCAGTTTGGCCCCGGCCGCGTCAATGTAGTTCTGAAGTTTGGCGATGGTTTTCGCGCCGACCATGCCGGCCTCATCAACTAGGACCACATCGCGCGCTGTGAGTGTGGTTTTCTTCGCGCCCAGCGCCCACAAGAGCGCCGCCGTTGAGTGCGTTTCTAGACCGGTTTCGGCGGCCAGTTTGTCCGCAGCGTCCCACGCGGCGCACGCCCCGATAACCCGCTGGCCGTTGGCTTGAAAGGCCTTGATGTAAGCGCCGGCGGTGGCGGTCTTGCCGGTGCCGGCGCGGCCCGTGAGGCAGGCCACGCCGCCCGTTTCCTGGGCGACCCATCGAACGGCCCGGCGCTGCTCGTCGTTGAGGCTAAAACCTTTGTCGGCTTCGTGGGCGGCTATGGCGGCGTCTACCTTGCTGCCATCGACCCGCACGGCCAAATCATCAGCGCGGGCGACGGCTCGGGCCGTAATGCCTTGCTCCAGGTCGTGCTGTGCCTGCGACGCCCAGCGCGGCCGCCCTTGGCGGTCGGCGGTGAGTTCCAGTAGGTCATTGCGGGCTAGGAAGGTGTCGGCCTCGGCCAGAACGCCAGCGGCTCCCAGTTCGACGCCGCGTTCTTTCGCCAGGGCGTCAATCAGTGCCGCCTTGCTCCAGCCGCTTTCATGCGCGTGAAGGTGCTCCAAAATCTGCGCGTCGCTGCGGGCTTCCAGCCGCTGGCCGGGGGCCTGGCGCAAATCGGCCGCCGATTGCCACGCCACCACGCCGCGCGCTCGCAGGTCGTCCAGTTCGTGGGCGGTCTGCTCCATGATTCGGGCGGCGTCGGGTTCGCCGCCTTCCTTGCCTTGGCGGGTTCGTAAACAAGCCTCCTGCGCGCTGGCCCCGTGCTCGTCCATGTAGTCCTCAATCTGTCGGCGGCGGGTAGAAAAGTGCTTTAGGGCGTCCTGACCAATACCGGCCACCCGGTGCCAGGTCTGCCCGGTTTCTCGGCCGTCCCGGTCCAGCTCGCGCTGGCTGTCGATGTGGTAGCCCATATCCAGCAGGCCCCGCGCCATCTCGGCGCGGTAGAGCGCGCCAGCGGCGTGCTTGTGGCTCTCGAACGCTTCGGCGTCGAAAGTGGACCACTTGCCATCTGACCCAAGGGCCAAGTTCGCCAAGCAAAAATGGCTGTGGAGTTGGGCCTGAAGCTCACGGCTGGAAAAATGGTCAACGCGGGCCATGACCAGCCCAGCAACGCCGACGCTCCGTTCTCCGGCGTGCCCGCGCCGGGCTTTGAGTTCGCCTTGGAGAAAACTAACAGCGGCCTCGCTGGCGCGGTGGTGGATGTCCAGCAACTGCTCCCGCTCCGCCGGGCTGACCTCGGCGAACAGAAGGGAAATGGATTTATCGGCGGAGAAGGTCAAGTCATGGCCTAACCGTCGGTTGTCGCGCCCGGCGTTCTGGGTCAGTTTCGTTTCACCGTCCGGGGCGTAGCCCTCAAGCAGTCGGCTCAAGGTTTGAACATCGGCCAGGCCGCCGACTTCAAGGCCCAGCGCCTCGGCCCCTTGCCCTAGCCATTGAACGCGGCTCTGCTGTTCGCCTTCGCGGCCGATGTAATATTCACTGGCAAAGAGGTAGCGCGCCGCTTGCGTCGCGCCACCGCCTTTCCTCGTCAGCTCGATGTGCGAAAGCACGGGTTAGGCTTCCGGCCCCAGCGCGCGGCCCAGCGTGTCAATCAGGCCCTGAACGGCGGCGGCTTGCTTCGCTGCTATCGCCTCGCTGCGCTCCACACCGGCGCGCACTTCGGCGCGGATGCCTGCACGGCCTTCCTCGTCGTCTGCGGCGCGTTCAAGCGCCCGGCGGCAATAACGCCCCAGCGTCAAGCCTTGCGCTTTGGCGCGCTTTTTTAGCGTGCTGTGGTCGCCATCGGCGACACGAATAGAAACGACCTTTGACATGGCTCCCCCGTGATTATTTATCTCCCTATCAGTCAAACAGAAATGGGAGAGTTGGCAAGGGGGTATCTGTAAACACCTCTAAAGCCTTATGGAGTTTGGCTTTTCAGCATTTTCCACAAGAAAATGTATACACCTTGAAAGCGCCGCCAAAGCCTTGCCACGCAATGGTTTCAAGGCTTTCCGGCCATACACCAGCCGAAACCGTAGGTGAGGCTGGTGTATGGGTTCCTTGCTCTTTTCTTATGGGCGACATTTCCAGCGGCTTTTCATTGGAAGTTTCGCGCGACACTTGTCTAATAAACTGCGCTCTATGTTTTTCGCGCTGACTTAATCCATTGCGGACCCCTTGCGCCATCTCCTTTTTTTGTTTCAATCAGGACAGGCTAACGAATAAAGGAGCGCACGAAATGACAACCACTACCGCCACCGAAACCAAAAAACAGAAACTCGACGCCCGCGCCGCCACCCTCAAAAAGGCCCGCGCTCGCCTTCGTCAAACCCAGCGCCAAGAACAAGCCGCGCGCCTCCGAAAGCTTGGGGAAGTGTTGGAAGCGGCGGCCGGTCAGAAACTGGCGGCGGCGGATGTGGAGGGGCTGGGCCGTGTGATGGCTTTGGCGGCTTCGGCTTCGCTCACCCCTGCGGAAGTCCTGGGCGTGCTGGTCATCATCCGGGACAAGTTGGCGGGCGCGGATAGCGAGCGAACACGCCAACAAATCGCCGCCGCTGCTGCCGCCCACCTAACAGCACCATAACCGCCGTTCCGTCAAGAATGGCGGCCTAATATTGCCTCGTGGTATCTTCTAAAGGTATCGCCTGAGGTATCGTTTTCTCGGCTCCAAAACTTGGCTAAACCCTTGTGTGTCAAGGCCTCGGCGGGTTCTGGGATGTTGTGAATTCGATTCCCTTCACCCGCTCCACTCCCCGATCCCGCGATTTGCGAACTGTCTCGAACCATGGCGGATCCGATCGCTGCACGGCTGGTGATCCTGGGTTGGCGCGAGCGACTCGCCCTGCCGGCGTTGGGTATCGCGCGGCTCAAGGCCAAGCTCGATACCGGGGCGCGCAGCAGCTCGTTGCATGTCGACACGCTGGAACCGTTCCGGCGCGACGGCGAGGTGTGGCTGCGCTTCTCGCTGCATCCCGGACGACGCACACCGGTGGTGCACGCCGAGGCCCGCGCCGTGGACCGGCGCATGGTCACCGACACCGGCGGGCGCCGCTCCGAGCGCTGGTTCATCCGCAGTGAGGTGGAGCTGGCGGGGACGCGCTTCAGCGTTGACATCAACCTCACCGATCGCCGCCATATGCTGTTTCCGCTGCTGCTCGGGCGCACCGCGCTGGCCGGGCGTTTCGTCGTCGACCCCTCGCTTTCCTATACCCAACCCTCGCCGTGGCCGACACCCGCCACGGACGTCGCGAGCCCCGCATGAAGATCGCCATCCTGTCGCGCAACACCCGGCTGTATTCGACCAAGCGCCTGGTCGAGGCGGCCCGCGAGCGCGGCCACGTGGTGCGCGTGCTCGATCCGCTGCGCTGCTACGTGCGCATCGCGCCCGGCGCGGTGGCGATCCGCTACAACGGCAAGCCGCTGCGCGACATTGACGCGGTGATTCCGCGCATCGGCACCTCCACCACGTTCTACGGCACCGCGGTGCTGCGCCAGCTGGAGATGATGGGCGTGTACACGCCCAACCCGTCCGATGCGGTGCTGCGCGCGCGCGACAAGCTGCGCTGCCTGCAGATCCTCGCCGCGCAGGGTATCGACATGCCGGTCACCGTGTTCGGCGACAACCCGGACGACACCGCCGACGTGCTGGCCCTGCTCGGCGAGCCGCCGCACGTGATCAAGCTCAACGAAGGCAGCCAGGGCACCGGCGTGGTGCTGGCGGAGAAGCGCAGCGGCTCGCAGAGCGTGATCGAGGCGTTCCGTGGCCTGTACGCGAATTTCCTGGTGCAGGAGTTCATCGCCGAGGCGAACGGGAGCGACATCCGCTGCTTCGTGGTCGGCAGGAAAGTGGTTGCAGCGATGCAGCGCGAGGCCAGCCCGGGCGATTTCCGCGCCAACCTGCACCGCGGCGGCAGCGCCGTGGCGGCGAACCTGAGCGCGGAGGAGAAGCGCCTCGCGGTCAAGGCCGCCGCCGCGCTGGGCCTGGGCATCGCCGGCGTCGACCTGCTGCGCTCCCGGCGCGGCCCGCTGCTGCTGGAGGTCAACGCCTCGCCCGGACTCGAAGGCATCGAGGCTGCCTCCGGTGTCGACGTGGCCGGTGCGATCGTGGGTCATCTCGAACGGCACGTGGCCCGGCGCGGGAGTTAACCGGCATCTAACCTGTATCTCGCTATAAGTTCCGCGTTGTCTGTCGGCGGGTGAGCCCGTGATGGATGGCAGGTGATGGTAGCGGGGCAGTTGTTTGGGTCCAGGTGGGCGACGGCGAGTCGTGCATCTGGGCCTTTTTCTTGGAGAATCCGGGAATCAGGCGCCGGTGTGCCGGATCCGCGTCCGGCCATCGGATCACTGCTCCGGCGTTGCCTCAACTCGGGCATCGGGCAATTGCTCCATGCATTGCCTCAACTCGGGCATCCATGCCCCCGCCATGCCCTCGCCATGCTCTGGCCGTGTCCTCGCCATGGCCGGGAGATTGAAAGTCGCCATCTTTCAGCGCCGCGTTCACGCAAGCTTGTTAAGCTGGCAATCCCACCGGCCCGGCGCCGGTTGTGCAGGAGTGGCACATGCGCGTATTGGTGATAGAAGACAACAGCGACATCGCCACCAACATCGGCGATTACCTGGAGGACCGCGGCAACGTGGTCGATTTCGCCGGCGACGGCGTGACCGGACTGCACCTGGCGGTGGTGCACGATTTCGACGTGATCGTGCTGGATCTGACCCTGCCCGGCATGGATGGCCTGGAGGTGGCGCGCAAGCTGCGCCACGAGGCGCACAAGCAGACCCCGATCCTGATGCTAACCGCGCGCGATGCGCTGGAACAGAAGCTCACCGGCTTCGAGTCCGGCGCCGACGATTACATGACCAAGCCGTTCGCGCTGCAGGAGCTGGCTGCGCGGCTGGAGGTGCTGGCGCGCCGCGGCAAGGGCCCGCAGAGCCGCGTGCTGAAGGTGGCCGACCTTACCTTCAACCTCGACACGCTCACCGTGAATCGCGAGGGCAAGTCGATCCAGTTGAACCCGATCGGCCTGAAGCTGTTGCAGGCGCTGATGGAAGCGAGCCCGTCGGTGGTCACCCGGCAGGACCTGGAGCAGCGCGTGTGGGGCGAGGAGTTGCCCGATTCCGACTCCCTGCGCGTGCACATCCACGGCCTGCGCGCGGCGATCGACAAGCCGTTCGGCAAGCCGCTTATCCACACGCGGCACGGCATTGGCTACCGCATGGTCGAGCCGGATGCAGTCCAGGCGTAAGCTTCGTTACCGCTTGATCGTCTCCTTCGCGCTGTTCGGCTTCGGCCTCAGCGCGTTGTTTGCCGTGGCCTCGCTGTACGTGCGCGCCAAGGTGGAGGATCAACTGGTGGTGTCGGCGCTGCAGCACGACGTGGACCAGGCGGTCGACAAGGTGATCGCGCACCCCGACCAGCAGGCCAGCTCCGAACTGATCGACGCCTGGTTGTGGAGTGACCGCACCATCTACAAGGCACCGCTGGATTGGCAGGGGCTTTCCACCGGTGTCTACGACATGAACGACGTGGACGAACAGGGTCGCCCCCGGCACTACAAGCTGGCGGTGCGGCGCAAGGACGGCATCATAGGTTTCGTGCGCTACGACGTGAGTCGCGAGGAACTGGGCAAGCGTCAACTCATCACCGCGCTGGTGCTCGTGGTGTTCCTGTTCAGCGTGCTCTCGCTGGCGATCGGCGTGTGGCTGTCGCGCAAGGTGCTCAAGCCGGTCAGCGAACTGGCCAACCGCCTGCGCGATTTCCGCAGGGCCGGCAAGGCCGAGCCGCTGGCGCCGCATTTCGCCGACGACGAGGTGGGCGAGCTGGCGCATGCGCTGGACGAGTATTCGGCGCGGCTCACCGCGATGGTCGAGCGCGACCGCGAGTTCAACTCCGACGTCAGCCATGAACTGCGCACGCCACTGGCGGTGATCGCCAGCACCACCGAGCTGCTGCAGGGTTCGCCCGACCTCACGCCCAAGCTGGCCGAACGGCTCAAGCGGATCGAGCGCGCCTCGCGCCAGGCCACCGAGCTGATCGAGGCGCTGCTGCTGCTGTCGCGCGCCGAACGGCGCGGCCCCACCCGCGGCGAGACCACCGACGTCGGCAAGGTCGCCGCCGACGTGATCGAGAGCCAGCGCCCGCAGATGCGCGGCAAGCCGCTGACGATCGAGCTGGACGTGCGCGGCGCGGTCAGCGTCAACGCGCCGGCCTCGGTGCTGGCGGTGGCGCTGACCAACCTGATCGGCAACGCGATCAAGTACACGCTGGAGGGCAGCGTGCAGGTGGTGGTCGGCGATGGCGGCGTCGAGGTGATCGACACCGGCCCGGGGATCAAGCCGGAGGAAGCCGAGCGCTTGTTCCAGCGCGGCGTGCGCGGGGAGGGCGCCGGCGGCAGCGGCGCCGGCCTGGGCCTGGCGATCGTGCGCCGCCTGTGCGAACTGTATGGCTGGGATGTCGCGATGCGCCCGCGCACCGACGCCAACGGCGCGATCGCCAGCATCGCGTTCTCCTAGGCGCAACCCCCGCGATCCCGTTAACCGCTCCCGCGTGCGGGTCAGGACGTGGCGGTGTCGAACAGGTCCGTCTGTGCCTGGTAGCTGTCGCGGTCGACGAAACCGGCGAGCCCCACGCCGACCAGCCGATAGCGCGTGGTCGTCGGGCGTTCCACGCGCTCGCGCAACGTGCAGGCGATCTCGCCCAGCTCGCGTGCCGAACGTGGCCGCTGCGGCGGTGTGAGGCTGCGGGTCAGGGTGTGGAAGTCGGCCGTTTTCAGTTTCAGCACGACGGTGCGGGCGACCCGTTCGCGTTCGCGCTGATAGCCGCTCCACGCCTTGTCGGCCAGGCGGCGAATGTGCGGCTCCAGCTCGTCCAGCGGCAAGTCGTGCTCGAAGGTGTCCTCGGCGGAGATCTGCAGCGTGGGTCGCTCCGGCTGCACGGGATGCTCGTCGATGCCGTGGGCCAACTCGTGCAGGCGCCGGCCCCAACGCCCGAAACGCAACTCGAGCGTGGCGACGGCGAGCGCGCGCAACTCCCCCACGGTGGCGATGCCCAGCGCGGCGAGCTTGCCCTCCATCACCTTGCCCACGCCGGGCAGGCGACCCACCGGCAGCGGCGTGAGGAAGTCCAGCACCTGGCGCGGGCGGATCACGCACAGGCCGTCGGGCTTGTTCCAGTCCGAGGCGATCTTGGCCAGGAACTTGTTCGGCGCCACGCCGGCGGAGGCGGTCAGTGCGGTCTCTGCGCGGATCGCCGTGCGGATCGCCTCGGCGGTGGCGGTGGCCGAGGGCAGCGCGGTTTTCGTGGTGGTGACGTCGAGGTAGGCCTCGTCCAGCGACAGCGGCTCGATCAGGTCGGTGTGGCGGGCGAAGATCTCGCGGATCTGTCGCGACACCGCCTTGTAGCGCACGAAGTCCGGCGGCACGAACACCAGCTGCGGACACAGGCGTTCGGCGCTGATCGCCGGCATCGCCGAGCGCACACCGAACACGCGCGCCTCGTAGCTGGCCGCGCACACCACCGAGCGCGCGCCGCGCCAGGCCACCGCCACCGGCTTGCCGCGCAACGCGGGATCATCGCGCTGCTCCACCGAGGCGTAGAACGCATCCATGTCGATGTGCAGGATTTTCCGCGGGGCGGACATCTGGGGAGCGCGGCCTGGCGTGCTGGGGGCCTTGGCATTGTACGCAGCCTCGCCCGGGCGTTCAGCGCCAGAACGGGATCACGTACTCGTCGATCGGGTCGCGTTCCGGCTTGCGGCCGGGCGCGGGTGGCGCGTTGGCCACCCGCAGTTCGTGGCGGCCGGGCGCGAGCGGGCGCACGTCGATCATCGCCACCAGCGCCGGCCGTCGTGCCCGCGCGTCGCTGCCGGTTTCGTAGCGCAGGCCGGCCACGGGCTTGCCGTCCAGGGTCACCGCGTGCAGCTTGCCCAGGCAGTCGAGCGTGTGTTCGGCGCGGGCTTGCGCTTCTGTCATGTCGAGCCCCGCCGCGCACTGCCGCCGCAGGGCCGCAGCGTCGCGGCCGGGCTGGTAGGGCACGACCAGCCGGAGATACGGCGAGTCGATGACGGCGCTCTGGATGTAGGGCACGGCAGGGTCGCGGATCAGGTCGCGCTGGTCGTCGTAGTAGGCGGCATTGATCGCATGGCTGCCGTTGGCAAGGTACGGGAAGGCCGCGTACTCGCCCAATCGGTAGGGAGAGCCCGAAGGCAGCAGGGTCAGCGCCCCGAAGATCGCCGTGGGCGCGACGATCAGCCAGACGAGCAGCACGAAGCGGACTTCGCCGATGCGGCTGGAGACCAGCAACCAGACGTACTGGGTGCGGCCGACGCCGATTCGCGCGTAGAACCGCAAGGTCGCCCCCAGAACGCGCCGCAGCCAGCCTGTCGGCGCCAGCCGGCTGCCGAACCGGCGATCGATCAGGTGCGCCACCAGGAACGGAAGCATCACCGCGGCAAAGACGGGGAGCACGAAGTCGAACAGGTCGACGCGGAGGTCGAACGCCCGCTGCAGCGTTCCGGTGACGCCGAACACGACGCTGGCGACGAGACAGATCACCAGCAGCAGGATGCCAAGCATCACGCCCAGCGCGAATACCACCGTGGCGCGATTGTCCGCGCGCTCGATGCCGATGCCGGCCGGCGCCAGGCGCTGCTGTTCCAGGGCGCGTCGCACCGGGCCCATGCGCAGGCGTTCCCAATGCACGCCTTCGGGGAACACCGAGTGCAGGCCGACCAGGGCGATCCACTGCGCGCGCAGGATCAGGTGCAGGGTGAAGGTGATCGCCAGGATCAGCGCCGCCGATTTCAGGTAGACGAACACGGTGATGAGCGCCGCCACCGTGGCCTCGTTGAAGCGCGGAATCAGCGCATACATGCGATCGTCCAGCCAGCCCGGCAGCTGCAGCATGGCGAATACCGCCACGCCGGAGATCAGCAGTTCGACCTCCCAGGTCGGCGTGGTGTGGCGAGGCAGCGCATCGGCTTCCTGCACGGACTCGGTGGACGGATCGTTGACGGTCATGCAGCAAGGTTTCCGGTGGTTGGCTTCAATGGCTGGGCGAAGATAGCGCGGCACGCCGAAGCGCAGGATGGTTGGCCAGCAGGTGCGCGAAGCGCTCGGCCGCCTGCGGTTGCCCGGCGAGGAACAGCGACGGTTCGATCAGCTCCAGTTCCATCAGCACGAAACGCCCGCCGCTGACCACGCCATCCACCCGCGCATACGCCGGCATGTCGTGGCCTGCCACGGCGAGCGTAGCCAGGGCGCGTCCGGCAGCGGCGCGCGCGGCGGCATCGGGCACTGCCGGTTCGCTGCGACCGCCGTGCTCTTCCTGCACGCGGTAGTCGCCGGCGGCGGGGTACTTGATGACCGCATGGCTGTACTCACCGCCGAAATACAGCAGCGACCACTCGCCGGCGCCGGCGATTTCGGAAAGGTACGGCTGCACCAGGTAATCCAGCGCCGTCGGCAACTGCGCCACGGACGCGGCGAACGCATCGTCGCCGACCTCGCCACGCAGGGTCTGCCACGCGCCGCCGCTGATCGTCGGCTTGACCACCACCGACGCGCCGGGCATCGACGCCAGCACGCGCGCCAGTTCGCTGCCGTGCGCCAGCCGGGTCGGGATGGTCGCCACGCCCAGGCGCGCGAGTTCGAACAGGTAGCGCTTGTCGCTGTTCCAGCGCAGCAGGCGGCTGTCGTTCAACATGGCGACGCCGAGCCGGTCGAGGCGATCCAGCCATTGCCCGAACGCCGCGGGGTGCTTGTGGTAGTCCCAGATCGTGCGGATCAGCACGAGGTCGAATGCCGACCAGTCGACCTGCGCGTCGTTCCACACGCACACCGTCGGCGGTACGCCGAGTTGCGCCAGCGTGGCGGCGAGGTGCGCGTCGTCCGGGTCGATCCAGGGGCGCGCGGTACAGGTGGCGAGGGCGAGTCGGGCGGGGTGATCGGGCAACGGCATCGGCGCAATCTAGCAGCGCTGGCCGGCGTTGCGCGCGGTCCCGTGCCAGACGGGACTGGTGAAAGCGTCCCCGACAATGGCAAGGTAGCCGGCGTGCTGACCGAACCCGCCAATGCCTACGCCCGCCGCCTGAACACCTGGGACGCCGCGATGATCGTCATCGGCGGCGTCATCGGTGCGGGCATTTTCCTCACCCCGTCGACGGTGGCGCGGCATACGTCATCGGGCGTCGAACTGCTGATCCTGTGGGCGATCGGCGGCGGACTGACCCTGGCCGGCGTGCTGTGCTACGCCGAACTGGGTGCGCGGCGGCCGCAGGCGGGCGGCATCTACGTCTACCTGCGCGAGGCGTTCGGCCTGATGCCGGCGTTCCTGTTCGGCTGGACGATGGCGCTGATCAACTATCCCGGCAGCGTGGCGGCAGTGGCGACGATGTTCGCCGAATACCTGTGCAGCGCGCTGGGGCTTGGCGGGCAGGGTTACGTGAAGCCGGTGGCGGTGGGCGCGATCGTGTTCATCGTGGGCATCAACCTGTTCGGCATTCGCGCCGGCGCCTGGCTGCAGAACGTGTTCACCGTGCTCAAGCTGCTGGCGATCGCGCTGCTGGTGATCACCGGCCTGGTGCTGGCGCACGAACACCTGGGCGTGGCGCTGATCGGCCAGCCGGCCACGCCAGCCTCGCCGTGGGCGTTCGCCGGTGCGCTGCTGCCGGTGCTGTTTTCCTATGGCGGATTCCACTACCTCAACGACCTGGCCGGGGAGGTGCGCAATCCGCAGCGCACCCTGCCGCGCGCGTTGGGCATGGGCATGACCGGCGTGGTGATCTGCTACCTGCTGGCCAACTGCGCCTATCTCTCCGGCCTGGGGCATGCCGGCCTCGCCGCCAGCGACGCGCCGGCGGCGGACCTGCTGCGCCGCCTGTTCGGCGAGCGCGGCGCCACCGTGATCGCGGTCGGCATCGCCTGCTCCACCTTCGGTTATTGCGCGATCGCGGTTGCCGGTGGTGCGCGCGTGCTGCAGACGATGGGTGCCGACGGGGTGTTCTTCCGCGCCGCGGGGCGGGTCGACCCGCGCACCCGTGCACCGCAGGTGGCGCTGGCCGTGCTCGGGGCGTGGGCGGTGGTGCTGGCGCTGTCCGGCACCTTCGGCCAGCTGCTCAACTACACCACGGTCGGCGAGTGGCTGGGCCACGTGTTCGGCATCGGCACGCTGTTCTGGTACCGCAAGCATTTCATCGACGAGCCGGCGCCGTACCGGGTGCCGTTCTACCCGTTGCTGCCGCTGATCTTCGTCGTCACCGTGTTCGGCGTGATCGTCGCCAGCGCGATCCACGCGCCGCGCGATGCCGGCATGAGCCTGGTCATCATCGCGCTGGGCGTGCCGGTGTACTACGGCTGGCAGCGCTGGGTGCGCCGGCATCCGCTGGCGTAGGCTGGCGGCGGGTTGCTGCCGGCGGGGACGCCGATGAACGTGCGTGTGTGGATGGCTTGCTTCGGCCTGGCCCTGCTGGGCGCCGGCCATGCCGCGGGCATGGATGCGGCGCGCCGCGAGGTCGTCGGCACCCTCCAGCTGGAGCAGGTGCGACGGGTAGGCGGTGTCGAGCATGCCGCCGACGGCGTGGCCCAGCGCCGCTACACCTTCGCATCGGCGGCGCAGCCGTCGATCGTGCTCGTGCCGCGCAGCGGGACGTGGGACTGGTCGGACCAGGGCGAGCTGCACCTGCGCGTGCAGAACGCGATGCCGTGGGCGGTCACGCTCGATGTGGAGATCGACAGCGCCGGCCGGCGCCTGCAGGCGCGCGTGGGCTTGCCGCCGGGACCGGCGCAGACGCTGGTGGTGCCGCTGCGCGCCAGCTCGCCGCGCGCGCAGGGCATGCAGGTCGGCCCGCCGATGCCGTTCGATGATGGTGGTCACAAGGTGTTGCTGGCGACCACCGTGCGTGGCGCGCTGGACCGGCGCCGCGTGCAAGCCATCCGCCTCGGCATCCCCTCGCCGCAAGCGGAACAGACACTGCTGCTCGGCGGCATCAGCACGCGGCCGGGTGAGCCGACCGTGCACGCGGCCTACGCCGGCATCGTCGATCGTTACGGGCAATCCACCCGCGCGCAGTGGCCGGAGAAGATCGGCTCCGATGCCGCGTTGCGCGCGGCGGTGCACGCGGATGCGGGCAGCGCAACCCCGGCCGCCGATGCCTACGGTGGACAGCCAGGCCAGACGCTGGATCGCACGGGCTGGTTCCACGTGCAAAAGCGGGGCGGTCGCTGGTGGCTGGTGACGCCCGACGGCCACGCGTTCTTCTCGCTGGGCGTCAATGCGGTCAACGCCGGCGGCGGGCGCAGCTACGTGGAGAGTCGCGAGTTCATGTTCGACGACCTGCCGCCCGATCGCGGCGAATGGGCGGCCTTTTACGGACGCGGCGACAGCCGGCGCCCGGGCGAGGGCGCCAGCCAGGGCATCGCGTACAACCACGGCCGCTGGTTCGATTTCTACGCAGCCAATCTCCACCGGATCGACGGCAGCGACTGGCTGGCCGCCTGGCGCAAGCGCACGCTGGATCGGTTGCAGGCCTGGGGCTTCAACACCCTCGGCAACTGGAGCGATGCCGCGCTGGGTGCCGCGCATCGCCTGCCGTATACGCGTTCGATCAACATCGCCGGCGACTATGCCGACGTCGCCAGCGGCTACGACTACTGGGGCCGCATGCCCGATCCGTTCGACCCGCGCTTTGCCGCCGCCACCGAGGCGGCGGTAGCGAAGGCCAGCGCGGGTGTGACCGACGATCCGTGGCTGCTCGGCTACTTCGCCGACAACGAGCTGGCGTGGGCCGGCGAAGGGCCGCAAGGGCGTTGGGGATTGGCGCGGGGCACGCTCGCCGGCGACGCGCGAAGCCCGGCCAAGCAGGCTTTCGTCGCGATGCTGCGCCAGCAGTACGCCACGCCGCAGGCGCTGGGTGAAGCCTGGGGCATCGAGCTGCGTTCATGGGATGCGCTGCAGGCCACCGGCTATGCGGCGCCGGCGCCGAACGAGGCGTATCCGGCACTCGCCCGCGACTACGGCCACTGGCTGCGCCGCTACGCCGACGCCTATTTCCGCATCGTGGCCACGGCGCTCCGCCGCCACGATCCGCATCACCTGTTTCTGGGCGGACGCTTCGCGGTGTACACGCCCGAGGCCGTCGCCGCCTGCGCGCGGTATTGCGACGTGGTCAGCTTCAACGCCTATGCCGACCTGCCGCAGCATCACGTCGACATGGCGTTGATGCGGACGCTGGATCGGCCGGTGCTGCTCGGCGAATTCCATTTCGGATCGAACGACCGCGGCCCGTTCGGTGCGGGCGTGGTGCCGGTGGCCGACGAGGCCGCACGCGGCGCGGCCTACGCGCGCTATCTCGCCGCCGCCACGACGAACCCGCTGGTGGTCGGCGCGCACTGGTTCGAGTACGCCGATCAGCCGCTCGCCGGTCGTCTGCTCGACGGCGAGAACAGCCACATCGGCCTGGTCGGCATCACCGACATTCCGTTCGACGGCTTCGTGCGGGCGGTGCGTGCAGCCAACCGGAGCGTGGCGGCGCCGCCGCGGGGCGCCCCGAACGGGCGCTGAATCGCGACGCGCGCGCGATCGGCTATGCTGGGGAACCACGCAGCCGGCATGTGGTCGGCTGAACTCGTGACCTCAATTCATCCGGAACCGCCACCATGAACCTGCCTCGTCTCACGCTCGCTGCCGCGCTCGCCCTCGCCACCGGTTTGTCCGTCGTTCCCGTCCAGGGGGCGCACGCCCAGAGCGCGCAAGCCGCCGACGAGCTCGGCGGCAACGCGGTGGCCGGCGTGTGCATGCTCTCGCGCGAGGCCGTGTTCGCGCAGTCCAAGGTCGGCAAGGCCGCCAGCGAGCGGCTGGGCCAGTTGGCCGAGCAGGCGAACAGCCAGTTGTCGAACCAGCGCAAGCCGCTGGATGCGGACATCCAGGCCTTCCAGCAAAAGGCCGCCTCGCTCACCGAGGACCAGCGCAAGCAGCAGGGCGCGGCGCTGCAGCAGCGCATGCAGACCTTCCAGTCGCAGGCCGGCGAGCAGAACGAGCGCATCCAGCTCACCCGCGCCAAGGTGATGCAGCGGATCGGCCAGGAAGCGCAGCCGGTGGTTGCCGCCAGCTACAAGAAGCACCAGTGCGGCCTGTTGCTCAACCGCGACGCGGTGCTCGGCGGCAACACCAGCAACGACCTGACCAGCGACGTCGTGCAGGGTCTGGACGCCAAGCTCACCACGATCAGCTTCAACCTCGAACCGCTGCCGGCCAAGGGTGCCGCGAACGGCGGCGCGAAGTAAGCGTCCCCAGGTCATCGGGACCGGCGGCGCGGCCGCCGGCTTCCCGTCGTCCACGCACGGAACCACGATGAACCAGTCCAGCTTCTATCCCGTAGGCACGGCGCTCCAGCCCTGGGGCGAGGCCGAACGCGAGACATGGCGCTCGCGCCAGCGCGTGCAGCGCAGCTACGCGGATGACGTGTTGCGCCGGATCGACGCGCTGCGCGCGCACTGGGCGGTGGCACCGTACGGTGAGCTGGCCTATCCCGACGCACGCCATCCGCTGTACGCCCTGCGCAGTGCATTCTGGCGCGACGAGCTGCCGGTGATGCTGGTCACCGGCGGCGTCCACGGCTACGAAACCAGTGGCGTGCACGGTGCGCTGCAATTCGCCGAGCAGCATGCGGCAGACCTCGCCGGCCGGGCCAACCTGCTGGTGGTGCCGTGCGTGAGCCCGTGGGGCTACGAACGCATCCAGCGCTGGAATGCTGCTGCGCTCGATCCCAACCGCTCGTTCCATGCGCACAGCCCGGCACAGGAATCGGCCGCGCTGATGGCGCTGGTGGCGCCGCTGCGCGAGCGCGTGCTGATGCACATCGATCTGCACGAAACTACCGACAGCGACGAGGCCGAGTTCCGCCCGGCCTTGGCGGCCCGCGACGGCAAGCCGTTCGAACCCGGCACGATTCCCGATGGCTTCTACCTGTGCGCCGACAGCGCGCAGCCGCAGCCCGCGTTCCAGCAGGCGATCATTGCCGCGGTGGCCAAGGTCACCCATATCGCGCCGGCCGACCCCGACGGCACCATCATCGGCTCGCCGGTGGTGGCGCATGGCGTGATCGAATACGACTACGGCCGGCTCGGCCTGTGCGCCGGCATCACCGCCGCGCCGTTCAAGACCACCACCGAGGTCTACCCCGACAGCCCGCGCGCCACGCCCGCGCAATGCAACGACGCCCAGGTGGCGGCGGTGGTGGCAGCGATCGACTTTGCGCTGGCGCATCCGGCCGGTTGACGCCGGCCGCCCGGCGTGGTCACGCGCCGAGGCTGTGCTAGCATCGACCGCTGAAGGGGAGTAGCTCCCGATCGCTGTCGCCGTCATGACGGGCCTTGCGCCCCGGTGCAGCAGCAAATGGCACAGCCATTTGCGAGCAAGACCTTCGCCGTCCCACGGCGAAGGTGCGTCCTGCAAAGATGCCTTTCCGCCGTGGCCCCAGAGCCTCACCGGAGCATCAACCCGCCCTTTGGCGTCCAGAACCCATCGTGAAGCGCGCTTGCGCGCCTTCGCCGTTTCCGCGGGCCAGGATGCTTTCCGGCCGGCGCCCCTTCGATAGAGACCACCCATGGAACAACTGGCCAACCCCGAAATCTGGATCGCCCTCGCCACGCTGACCGCGCTCGAGCTGGTGCTGGGCATCGACAACATCATTTTCATCTCGATCCTGGCCGGCAAGCTGCCGCCGGAACGACGCGACAAGGCGCGGCGCCTGGGCATCATGCTGGCGGCCGTGTCGCGGCTGGGCCTGTTGCTGGCGATTGCCTGGATCGTCGGACTCACCGCGCCGCTGTTCGAGCTGTTCGGCCACGCGTTCTCGTGGCGCGACCTGATCCTGATCGGCGGCGGCCTGTTCCTGATCGGCAAGGCGACCCACGAGATCCACCAGAAGCTGGAGGGCGCCACCGAGCACGTCAGCACCGGCGGCGCGGCCGCGGCGACGGCCACCTTCGGCGGCGTGATCGTGCAGATCATGCTGCTGGACATCGTGTTCTCGCTGGACTCGATCATCACCGCGGTGGGCATGGTCGATCAGCGCTGGGTGATGGTCACCGCGATCCTGGCCTCGATCGTGTTCATGCTGATGTTCGCCAGGCCGCTGGGCGAGTTCGTCGAGCGCCACCCCACGGTCAAGGTGCTGGCGTTGAGCTTCCTGATCATGATCGGCCTGGTGCTGATGGCGGACGGCTTCGGCCAGCACATTCCGAAGGGCTACGTGTACGCGGCGATGGCGTTCTCGGTGTTCGTGGAGCTGATCAACCTGGCGATCCGCCGGCGCACGCAGCGCCCGGTGGCGCCGGTGGCGCTGCACGAAAAGTACGCACCGGGCGAGTAGCGGCACAGGCACGAAAAAAAACCCGCAGAGGGGAGTCTGCGGGTTGGGGGTCCATCTGTGTCGGGTGCGGAGGAGGAGGGGGAGCCTCGCCGCACGGTGGGAAGCGTGTCTCACGACATGGGGATAATGTACTAAGCGGTATGTTAATGGAGTGTGACTGGCCGGTGCGCCCGTGTGCAACCTCGCGGACGCAGCGGGCTGAACCGTTGTCCGGCCGCACGGGCGACGCTGTCCGCGGACAGCCGTCCGCAGCGGCAATCGACATCAAACATAAAGTAAATCAAAAGCTTGGAACAAATTTTCGGGTTGGCACGGCGATTGCTCTATGGACAGCACAGGGACTTTCTGTTCAATCGGAGAACGCGTCATGAAATTCGAATCCATCTTTCTGACCATGCTGTTCGTTGCCTGCTCCAGCGTCTGCGTGCTGGTGATGGGGGCAATGCTGGCCGCCAGCCCGTCGTCGTCGCAGCAGGCCAGCGCGCGCCGTGCCGCACCCGCGGTCGCCGTGCAGGCCGATTGCGCCAAGCCGGTTGCGATGGATGTGTGCGGCGCGGACGAGGTCTGAGGCGCTGCGCCCAGGGATGACATCGACCAGGCCGGCGCCTAGGCTGCAAGGCAGGTATTCACGGGCCGCCACGATGTTCGATCCGACTGCATCACCCGCGCCGCGGAAGGCGCGCCTGCTCGCCAGCGTCCTCGCCGGGGTGATCGGCCTCGCCGCCTTCGCGGCTCACGCCGCTGCCCCGCTGCCTCCGCCTCGCGTGTCACTGGCCGATGGCAGGATCGAAGGCAAGCTTGCGAAGGCGAACGGCATGGCGCTGGAAGAGTTCCAGGGTATTCCGTACGCGGCGCCGCCGATCGGTCCGCTGCGCTGGAAACCGCCGCAACCCGCTCCGGCCTGGAGCGGCGTGCGCCAGGCGACGCGCTTCGGCCCGCGCTGCATGCAGCTGCCGCTGTTCGGCGACATGCGGTTCCGCTCCGCCGGCATGGGCGAGGACTGTCTCTACCTCAACGTGTGGAAGCCTGCAGGCGCAACCGCCAGGCTGCCTGTGTTGGTGTATTTCTTCGGCGGCGGGTTCGTTGCCGGCGACGGCTCGGAGCCGCGCTACGACGGCGCCAGCCTGGCCAGCCGCGGCATCGTCACGGTGACGGTGAACTATCGCCTGGGCGTATTCGGCTTCTTCGCCACTCCGGCCCTCGCCGCCGAATCGCCGCAGCACGCGGCGGGCAACTACGGCTTGCTCGACCAGGTCGCCGCGCTGCGCTGGGTGCGCGACAACATTGCCGCTTTCGGCGGCGACCCGGCGCAGGTGACGATCGCCGGCGAGTCGGCCGGTTCGATCGCGGTGAGCGCGCTGATGACCTCGCCGCTGTCGCGCGGGCTGTTTGCCCGCGCGATCGGCGAAAGCGGCGCCCTGATCGCGCCGATCGCGCCGGTGCCGCTGGCGACGATGGAGCGCCGCGGCGAGGCGTTCGCGCAGCGTCTCGGCGCCGACTCGCTGACCGCGCTGCGTGCGCTGCCGGCCGACCGCCTGCTGCAGGCCACGCGCGAGCAGCACGGCGACGCCGACGCGAATCTCGACGGCTGGTTCCTGCGCGAGCCGCCCGCGGCCACCATGGCCCGCGGCGGGCAGGCGCCGGTGCCGCTGCTGCTGGGGAGCAATTCGCAGGAGGACCATTACACCGCGATCCTGAAAGATCAGCCGCCGACCCCGGCCAATTACCGCGCAGCGCTGAGGCGGCTGTTCGGCACGCAGGCGGCGCACGCACTGGCGCTGTACCCCGGCGACGACGCGACGCAGGTGAAATCCTCCGCCACCGCGCTGGCCGGCGACATGTTCATCGCGCACACCACCTGGCGCTGGATGGACCTGCAGCTCCGCCACGGCGGCGCGCCGGTGTATTTCTATTATTTCGACCAGCCGCGCCCGGCCAAGCTGGCGCCGGCGCCGGGTGAAACGCCCGATCCCGGCGCCGTGCACAGCGGCGAGATCGAGTACGCGCTGGGCAACCTGGCGGGCAATCCGGTCTACGCGTGGACGGCTGCCGACCGCGCCGCGTCCGCCACGATGGAAGGCTACTTTGCACAGTTCATCAAGACCGGCGATCCCAACGGCGCGGACCTGCCGCCCTGGCCCGCGGTGCGCGAATCCGCTGGCGGACTGCTGCGCCAAGTGATTGCGGCGCATTGCCGTACCGAGGTCGACCACGGGGCGGCGCGGCAAGCGTTCCTGCAGGCTTTCTTCGCCACGCATGCGGACCCGTTGTAGCGGATCTCGCGGTGTTCACCCATGGCTTTAGTCATGGGTGCGTGGCGCAGGCTTTGGGTAGGATCGGGGTTCCCCCACGTCGAGCAGACCTTGATGAAGCCCACCCTTTCCCTGGCGATGACGATCGCGTTGACCAGCTCCATGGCGGCCTATGCCGACACCGCGGCGGACAAGCAGCACGCCGGCGCACACGCCTCCCACGCGGCGGCTGCCGACGTCCGCGCCAATCCGTTCTTCGCCGAAAGCACGCTGCCGCTGCACTACCCCGCGTTCGACAGGATCAAGGACAGCGACTACGCGCCCGCGTTCGACCGCGGCATGGCCGAGCAGCTGCGTGAAGTGGCGGCGATCAGCGCCAACCCCGCTGCGCCGACCTTCGACAACACCATCATCGCGCTGGAGAAATCCGGCGACGTGCTGCAGCGCACCTCGACCGTGTTCTTCAGCCTGTCCGGGGTCGAGAACAACGATGCGCTGAAGAAGCTGCAGGCCGAGTACGCGCCGAAGCTGGCCGCGCACCGCGACGCGATCACGCTGGACCCGGCGCTCTTCGCGCGCATCCAGAAGCTGTACGACGCGCGCGCCAGCCTGGGCCTGGACGCGCAGGGCGTGCGGCTGATCGAGCGCTACCACACCGATTTCGTGCGGGCCGGCGCCAGGCTGTCCGACGCCGACAAGGCGCACCTGAAGCAGATCAACGGCGAGCTGGCCAGGCTCGGCACCAAGTTCACCCAGAACGTGCTGGCCGAGGTCAACGACTCGGCGCTGGTGGTGGACAGCCGCGCCGAACTGGCCGGCCTCACCGACGCCCAGATCGACGCCGCGGCCGCCGCCGCCAAGGCGAAGGGGCTCGATGGCAAGTACGTGATCGCCCTGCTCAACACCACCGGCCAGCCGCCGCTGGCGCAGTTGGAGAACCGCGCGCTGCGCGAGCGCCTGTACAAGGCCTCGATTACCCGCGGCAGCCGCGGCAACGCGTACGACAACACCGCGATCGTGTCGCAGGTGATGAAGCTGCGTGCGGAGAAGGCGGGCATGCTCGGCTACCCGACCTGGGCTGCCTACGTGCTGGCCGACCAGACCGCGAAAACGCCGGAAGCGGTCAACGCCATGCTCGGCAAGCTGGCGCCGGCGGCAGTCGCCAACGCCAGGCGCGAAGGCGTCGCGTTGCAGGCGATGATCGACAAGGAACAGGCGGCGAAGGGCCAGCCCACGTTCGCGCTGCAGCCGTGGGATTGGGCCTACTACACGGAGAAGGTCCGCGCCGACAAATACAATTTCGACGAGAGCCAGCTCAAGCCCTACTTCGAGATGAAGAACGTGCTGGAGAACGGCGTGTTCTACGCCGCCGGCCAGCTCTACGGACTCAAGTTCAAGCAGCGCACCGACCTGCCGGTCTACAACCCCGACGTGCTGGTGTACGACGTCTACAATGAAGACGGCAGCCAGCTGGCGATCTTCCTGGCCGACATGTACGCGCGCCCGTCCAAGCGCGGCGGTGCCTGGATGAACTCCTACGTGGACCAGTCCGGGCTCACCGGCAACCTGCCGGTGGTAGCCAACCACCTCAACATCACCAAGCCGACCAGCGGCCCGACCCTGCTGACCTGGGACGAGGTGACCACGGCGTTCCACGAGTTCGGCCACGCATTGCACGGCATGTTCTCCAACGTGAAGTACCCGCGCTTCAGCGGTACCAGCGTGCCGCGCGACTTCGTCGAGTTCCCCTCGCAGGTGAACGAGATGTGGGCCGACTGGCCCAGCGTGCTGGCCAACTACGCCAGGCACTACCAGACCGGCGCGCCGATGCCCAAGGCGCTGCTGGACAAGGTGCTGGCCACCTCGAAGTTCAACCAGGGCTTTGCCACCACCGAGTATCTGGGCGCGGCGATGCTCGACCAGAGCTGGCACCAGCTCGGCGCGGACAAGATCCCCGACGCCGGCGGCGTGATGGCGTTCGAGGCGGCCGCGCTGAAGGCCAACGGCACCGATTACGCGCCGGTGCCGCCGCGCTACCGCACGCCGTACTTCAGCCACATCATGGGCGGCTATGCGGCCGGCTACTACGCCTACATCTGGTCCGAGGTGCTGGATGCGAACACGGTCGAGTGGATCAAGAGCCACGGCGGCCTGACCCGGGCCAACGGCGACCGCTTCCGCGCGACCCTGCTGTCGCAGGGCGGCAGCAAGGATGCACTGCAGCTGTTCCGCGATTTCGCCGGCCACGAGCCGCGGATCGAACCGCTGCTGGAGCGTCGCGGACTGGACGGCAGCGCCGAGTGACCGGCGTCGCCTGAGGGCGGCATGACGAAGCCGCCCGGAGCGATCCGGGCGGCTTTTTCGTGGCGGCAGCGGCCGAAACTGCGGTCGCGTGCGTGGCCGATTCAGATGCGGACTGCTACGGTGGCCACACGATGTGCTGACCCGCGAGCCGATTGCCGCCCCGTATGTCCGCTGCCTCCCACCACGCTGACGAAACGCTGCGCCTGGCGACGCTGCGCGCCATGGGTGCGCTGGATACTCGCGCCGAGCCGCTGTTCGATGCGCTCGTGCGCAGCGCTGCGGCGGCGAGCGGGCGGGCGCTGGCGCTGATCGTGCTGGTCGATGCCGACGGCCGCGGGCTCGCCGTGCATGGGCCGGCGGCGGATATCGACGAGCCGAGCGTGCTGCGGGTGCTGGCCAAGGCGAGTTCCGGCGTGCTGGCGATTCCCGACGCACGGCTCGATCCGCGCTGCGCCGACGATCCTCTGGTTGCCGGCGCGGCGGGCATCCGTTGCTTCGTTGCCGTGCCGATCAGACCGGGCGAGAGCGCGAAGGCGGGCGCATTGTGCGTGCTCGATCGCGTGCCGGGTACGCTCGACGAGCGGCAACACGAGACGCTGCGGCAACTGGCCCGCGCGGTGGCACAGGTGCTGGAAACGCGGCCGATCGCGCACCGGAACAAGCCCGCACCGGTCGGCGCGGCACCGTCGCTGCGGCAGCCGCCGGAGTCGGCCCGCGAGACGGAACCGAAGCGGCGCACCCACGCAGCGCTGCTCGAACGCACCGGATGCCTGCTCGGCGCCGGCGGCTGGGAGCTGGACCTGGCCACCAAGGCGATCACCTGGTCGGACCAGACCTGCCGCCTGCACGACGTGCCGCCGGGTTTCCACCCGAGCCTGGAAGAAGCGGTGAGCTTCTACGATGCGGGGGCGCGGCCGGTGATCGACGCGGCCGTGCGCAAGAGCATCGACACCGGCGAGGGATGGGATCTGCAACTGCCACTGACCACCGCCACTGGCCGGAGGATCTGGGTGCGCGCGGTCGGCATCGTGGAACGCGCCGAGGATGGCACCCCGCTGCGGCTGGCCGGCGCTTTCCAGGACATCACCCTGCAGCGGCGCGCGATCGCGGCGTTGGAGGCCAGCGACCGCCGCTACCGCAAGCTGTTCCAGTACAGCCCCGGCCTGATCTGCACGCACGACCACGAGGGCGTGCTGCTGTCGGTGAACCCGGCGGCGGCCAAGTCGCTGGGCTATTCGGTGGGCGAGATGATCGGCCGCCCGCTGACCGATTTCATGTGCGCCGAACAGCGCCCGCGGTTCGCCGAATATCTGCTGCGCATCATGCGCAAGGACAGCGACACGGGCATGCTGCAGGTGATCGCCAAGGACGGCAGCGAACACGTTTGGCAGTACCACAACGTGCTGGACGACGACGTCGAAGGCGACGATCCCTACGTGCTGGGCCATGCGCTGGACGTCACCGAGCGCTTCCGCCAGGAGAGCCAGTTGCGCGAGTGGTCGATCCACGACGCACTGACCGGTTGCTTCAATCGCCGCTACCTGGCCGAGCTGACGGCCGGCCCGGCCGCGGGCTGGGGCTGCATCGTGTTCGACCTGGACCATTTCAAGCAGGTCAACGACACCCATGGCCACGCGCGCGGCGAT
Source organism: Rhodanobacter sp. UC4437_H4 (assembly GCF_052978425.1). Classification (NCBI taxonomy): domain Bacteria; kingdom Pseudomonadati; phylum Pseudomonadota; class Gammaproteobacteria; order Lysobacterales; family Rhodanobacteraceae; genus Rhodanobacter; species Rhodanobacter sp. UC4437_H4. Next base: position 1,909,469 of record NZ_CM129673.1, on the reverse strand, counting down.
GAGGTGCTGGTGGCCATGGCGACGTTCCTGCGCAACCATGTGCGGCCGCAGGATGCAGTGATCCGCCTCGGCGGCGACGAGTTCCTGGTGTTGCTGCGCGGTGCCGGCGAGGAGCTGACGCAAGGCGTGGTCGACCGGCTCGATGCCGATCGCGCCGCTGCGCCGATCGGCTTCACCATGGGCGCGACCACGGTGGTGCCGGGCGCCTCGCTGGAAGCCGCGCTGGGCGAAGCCGACCGGCGTCTGTACAAGGCCCGCGAAGGCCGGCCGAAGCGCGCAACGTGAAGTCGTCCGATCGCGGGCAGCCGGCGGAACAGGGCGGTGGACACGACCCGCACCCCGCGCATCCCCGCCACACCGGTCTGGTGCGCTGGCTGCTGCTCATCGCCGGCGGAGTGGCGTTGTTGCTGGGGCTGATCGGCCTGATGCTGCCGGTGATGCCGACCGTGCCGTTCCTGCTGCTGACGGCCGCGTGCTGGTCGCGCGCCTCGCCGCGCTGGCATCGCTGGCTGCTCTCGCTGCCCCGGTTGGGTCCGGCGATCGCGCGGTGGGAGCGCGAGCGCAGCATTTCGCGGCGCGCGCGCTGGATGGCGCTGGGCCTGGTCACGCTGTCGATGGCCGGCACGATCTGGTGGTTCCGCGGGCACGCCTGGTTGCCGTGGCTGCTGGCCGCGCTGGTGGTGCTGCTGTGGCTGCTGATCCTGCGCCTGCCGGTGACGCCGGACGAGGGTGGCGCGAGCCTGCGGCAGACTCGCGAGTGAGAGGTTGCCCGCCGCGCGCTCCGCGGGGAGGGCAACCGTGCGGATGGATCAGGGCGCGCCGAGCGCGGGCGTCATCGCCAGTCCGCCGCTGCACTTCAGGTAGGGCGAGGCGCCCAGCCACCTGGCATCGGGATAATAGGAGAACACGTACTGGCCGCCCTTGAGCGCGTCGATCAGCGGTCGCGCGATCGCGCTGCGCACCGCCGGGCAACCGTAGCTGCGACCGATGCGGCCTTGCTCGCGGGCCAGTGCCGGGTTGACGTAGGCCGCACCGTGGATCACCAGCGCGCGCGCCAGTGCGCGGTCGTTGGTACCCGGCTCCAGCCCTTGCAGGCGCAGCGAGTAGCCGTTGCGGCCGGCGTAGGTGTCCAGCGTGCGGAACAGGCCCAGGCTGGATTGCCGGCTTTCCGGCGCGTTGGAGAACCTGCTCGCCAGGTTCTCGCCGGTGTTGCGCCCGTGCGCCACCAGTTCCTGATACAGCAGCTTGCGCCGGGCCAGGTCGAACACCCACAGCCGCGGCTCGGTGGATGGCCGGGAATAGTCGATCACCGCCAGTCGCGCGGGCGGCGGCTGGCCTTGCGCCGCAGCGCAGTCGGTGGCCGCCAGCGCCAGCGCGATCACCTGCGGATTTGCCTGCGGCGCGAGTTTGCTGAGCGTGTCGCGCAGTGTCGGCGCGGTCGCGTGCGCCGTACCACAGAGCGGCAGCAGCAGGATGGCAAGGAGGCGCAGTCGACTCATCGGGACGGCTTGGGCTTGGGGCGCGAACAGGCGTCGATGCTAGCAGTCGATCGTTAAGAACCTGTCCCGTGCGACCGGTCGCCGCGCCCGCCTGCGCCGGCCGGCGGTTGTGCTATGACTGGTCGCATCCTCCCGCACAGGACTTTCCATGTCGTCCGGCTTTTCCCGCGCCGTTTGCGCTGCCGCCTTGCTGGGCTGGCTGGCGGTCGCCGCGGCGCCTGCACAGCCGGCCGCAGTCGAGTCGGTCGGCATGGAACAAGCCGTGGCCCCGCTGCCGGGCCCGGTGGCCGAGCAGATCCGCGAACGGATCGAGCAATGGCGCGTCGCGCAGGCCGATGGCGCGACGGCCGCGGCGCCGGTCGCCGCGGTGGCGGCGTTCTACGAGCAGAACCGGTTCGCGCCGGCATGGACGCGACCGGACGACCTCGACCAGTTGCTGGCCGCGCTGCGCGGCATGGCCGCCGACGGCCTCGACCCGCAGGACTACGCGCTGGACGAACTGCAACGTCGGCGCCACGTGCTGGACGACCCGCAGGCCACCGCGCAGCAACGCGCGCAGTTCGACCTGCTGGCCACCGACGCCTGTTTCACCGCGTTGCTGCACCTGTATCGCGGCAAGGTCGATCCGGCCACGCTGGACACGCACTGGAACTTCGACCCGCGCCAGCTCGATCGGGCGCGGGGCCTGCAGGCGGTGCGCGAGGCGCTGGCGCAGGGCACGATCGGCGAGCTGTTCGCGCGGGCGCGGCCGCAGCACCCGTACTACGCCCAGCTGCGTGCGGCGCTGGCGAAGTTGCGCGGGGTGGCGGCGCAGGGCGGCTGGCCCGTGATCGCCGACGGCCCCACGCTGAAACCGGGCAGCCACGATCCGCGCGTGCCGACGCTGCGCGAGCGCCTGCAACGGGTCGGCTTTGCGGTGGGCGAGGGCATGGATGACCTGTACGCCCCGGCGCTGGAAGCTGCGCTGAAACAATTCCAGCGCGAACATTACCTCGCCGCGGACGGCCACCTGGGCAAGGCCACCCTGGCCGCGTTGAACGTGCCGGTCACCACGCGCATCGAGCAGCTGCGCGCGAACCTGGAGCGCGCGCGCTGGCTGCTGCACCAGCTGCAGGGCGAGTTCGTGGTGGTCGACATCGCCGGCTACCAGGTCGCCTACTACAAGGACGGCAAGCCGGTATGGCGTTCGCGCGTGCAGGTGGGCAAGCCGTATCGCAGCACGCCGGTGTTCAAGTCGAAGATCACCTACCTCACGCTCAACCCGACCTGGACGGTGCCGCCGACCATCCTGAAGAACGACATCCTGCCGAAGCTGCGCAGGAACCCGGGCTACCTCGCCGCCAACCGCATCCGCGTGCTGGACAGCCAGGGCCGCGAGCTGTCGCCGGCCAGCGTGAACTGGGCCAACCCGCGCGGCATCGTGCTGCGCCAGGACGCCGGTCCGGGCAATTCGCTGGGCCGGCTGGTGATCCGCTTCCCCAACGACTACGCGGTGTACATGCACGACACGCCGCACCAGGAACTGTTCGCCAGCGAGCAGCGCACGTACAGCTCCGGCTGCATCCGGGTGGAACATCCGCGCGAACTGGCCGAGCTGCTGCTGGACGATCCGGTGCAGTGGAATCGCGCGGGCATCGACCGCGCGATCGACACGCTGAAGACGCAGACCGTGATGCTGCCCAGGCCGGTGCCGCTGCTGCTGGCGTACTGGACGGTGGACCTGCGCGAGGACGGCCGGGTCGGCTTCCGCCCCGACGTGTACCGGCGCGACCCGCCACTGCTCGCCGCGCTGGCGCGCCCGCGCGTGTCGCCGTGGTTGCCGGCGGCCGCGACGCCGCCTTGAGGCACCTCGAGATCCCTCGAACGTCCGTCATCCCGGCTTTCGCTGGAGTGACGGGCAAAAGCCGAGCTGTTCGAGGCTCCCCGGAACGAAAAAAAAGCCGCGCCGACGGGGGTGCCGGGCGCGGCCAAGGTCTGAACCGATCCACTGCCAATGCATCGGGCGCCGGCGACGGAGCGAGCCGCGCCGGCCCGGGCAGTTTGCCGGGCGCAGGTCTCACCGGCTGGGATTGCCCTGATCCCGGTCAGGGCGCCGGGCCGTGCCGGCCGCCATCATCGCCACCGGCGGATGTGCCGCCTCTCAACCCTGGAGACCGTACCGATGCTGTTTCAAGTGAAGGATCTTGCCGGTGACACCGGCGCCATCGCCGCCATCCTGCGTGCCCATGACGCCAACGCGCAGGTCACCGGCGATCCCGTCGCGGGACAGATCGACGTGGCGGCGCAGTTGACCTCCGGCCAGGTCATCACCGCCCTGCAGGAGGCCGGTTACGAGGCCAGCCGCGTGTCCGAGCCGCGGCAGATCCACGTCAGCGGCGGCAGCACCTGCTGCGGCAGCTGCTCATGAGCCGCTGACGTCCCCGCCGCGCGGCCGCGTGCGCGGCTTGCGCGGCCCCGGCGCGGAATGCCGGCCCTGCGCCGCGTCGATCGCGTCGATCCAGCCCGCGCGTGAACCCGGAAACGCATCCGCGTACGGCACGTACGGCTTGATGTCGAGGATCGGCGTGCCGTCCAGCAGGTCGACGCCGCGCACGCGCAACGCGCCTTCCTCCACCGCCACCAGCTCCACTGCCGACAGCCCGATCGCATTCGGTCGGTGTGGCGAGCGCGTGGCCAGCACGCTGCGCTTGCCACCGCCGCGCGGCGGGCGCACCTCGGCCTTCCAGCCCTCGCTGCGGTGGAACGCGAACAGCAGCCAGATCCGCTCGAAGCCGGCCAGGTCGCGCCAGGCTGCCGCCGGAAAATCCGCCACGAACGCGATCACCGCGTCGGCTGCGGCCCCGCTTTCGGTGCCGGCCACCACGGTGGGCTGGTGCGGCGCGTCGATGCGCTGCGCGTAGGGCGAACGCACGAAGGCGATCGGTCGGCAGGACAATTCGCTGAAGGTATCGGCGCGGGTGTTCATTGCGGCATTATCCCTCTTCGCCCCGCCTTCCCCGCCGAGGACGCCATGAAATATCTCGTGATGATCTATTGCGACGACCAGCTGCTGGACGCGCTGCCCGAGGGCGAGTTCGACAGCCGCATGAAAAGCTGTTTCGGCAAGGCCGACGCGTTGCGCGCGCAGGGGCAGTTGCTCGATTCGCAGCAGCTGGAAGCGCCGGGGACCGCGCGCACCGTGCGCGTGCGCGACGGCCGCACCAGCGTGGTCGATGGTCCGTATGCGGAGACCAAGGAATACCTGGGCGGCTTCAACCTGATCGAGGCGGCCGACATGGACGAGGCGGTGCGCATCGCGCAGTCGTTCCCGTGGTCGCAAACCGGCGCCATCGAGATCCGTCCGGTGCGCGACATGGATGCGGTACGCACGCGGGTGGGCGCCTGATGCTGCAACTGGTCGGCTTCGACGGCGACGACACGCTGTGGCACAGCGAGGGCTACTACCGCCAGGCCGGCGAGGCGTTCGCGGCGATCATGGCGCGCTACGTGGACGTGGCCGATCGCGATGTGCACGAGCGCATGCTGGCTACCGAGCAGCGCAACCTCAAGCTGTTCGGCTACGGCGCCAAGGGCATGGCGTTGTCGATGGTGGAAACCGCCATTGCGGTCTCGGACGGGCGCATCGGCGCGGCCGACATCCACGCCTTGATCGAGCTGGGCAAGACCGTGCTGCAGCATCCGGTGGAACTGCTGCCGGGCATTCGCGCCGCGGTCGAGGCGGTGGCGCAGCAGTACGAGGTGGTGCTGATCACCAAGGGCGACCTGTTCCACCAGGAGAAGAAGGTGGCGCAATCGGGCCTGGCCGACCTGTTTCGCCGCATCGAGATCGTCTCTGAGAAGGACGCCGCCGCCTACCGCCGCGTGCTCGGCGAGTTCGACCTGCAGCCGGCGCAGTTCGCGATGGTCGGCAACTCGCTGCGCTCGGACATCGAGCCGGTATTGCGCCTGGGCGGCTGGGGCGTGCACATGCCCTACCACGTGACCTGGGCGCACGAACTGGAAAACGGCCTGGCTGCCGACGAGCCGCGCATGCTCACCGTCGATGCGCCCGCGGCCATCCCCGCCGCGGTGGAACGGCTGCGCGCCCTGGCCGCCGCGGCGTAGGGCGGGCACCGTCCGCCGTCCACCGCCACGAGCCGGTCCGGCCCGCCTAATCGTCGAAGCCGGTGTAGTCCTCAGGAAAGATCGGCGTGCCGTCCGCCTCCAGTCCCGTCATGTCGGCCAGCGCCTTCGCCGCGGCGGCTTCGGCCACGTCCTTGTCGCGGAAGCTGCGGTTCTCGCAGATCGCGTAATACACCGGAAAGCCGTGGCGGCGCGGCGTGATCGCCAGCCACGCCGCGTAGCGCGAGCCTTCCAGGGTGGCGCCGGAGCGGGCCAGGTAGTCGTCGAACGCGCGCTCGGCCATGGTCGTCGGTTCCGCTCGGAAAGCCCGCATTGTATCGGCTGGGTCCGGGTTTGCCGCCGATCCCGGCGCTTCCTGCGCCTCAGCGGTTGCGCGTGCCGTTCGCGGCGCGGATCTGGTCGATGCTCAACGCTTCGCTTTCGCCCGGGGGCGGCAGGCCGATCCTTTCGCAGAAGGCGATGAAGCGCGGATCGTCGCGCAGGTTCAGGATGAACGGATCGGTCGGCAGGAACAGCAGATCGGCGGCCGAAGCATGCTGCAACCATTCCACGGCGTGGCCGGCATCGCCGCGCAAGGCGTAGATCTGCGCGATCAGATGCGGATCGGCGTTCGCCTCGGCCTTGCCGGCGAGGGCGTTCGCCAGCGCGGTGTCCGCGGCGGCGCGATCCGGCCCGATCTGGGCCGCCAGCGCCGTGTACGGGTCGCGGTACTTCGCGGGCATTTGCAGCGCGCTGCCCATGGCCTTGACCGCGTCGCCACGCGCCAGGGCAACCGCCATGCGCAGGAACAAGGATGAATAGCGCCAGTGCGCGTTCGTCTGCGGCAGGCTTTCGGCGGTGCCAAGGTATTTCTCCGCTTCGTCCAGCCGGCCGGACGCCAGCAACAGCTTCGCGTACTGCTGGTAATTGATGATGTACAGCGGTTCGATTGAAAGCAGATGCTGCCTCGACCGGATTGCCTCGCGCAGTTTCCCGACCTGGGCAAACACATAACCGCAGCCATTGAGGACGGTCCCGTCCTCCGGCGCCAGTTGCACGGCGCGACGGCATTCGGCCAGGGCGCCGCGATGGTCGAAGCTGTAGACCATCAGGTAGGCGCGGGCCGCGTGGGCCGCCCCCAGCCCGGGCGCCAATTGCAACGCCTGGTCCGCTGCGCGCCTTGCCTCGTTCATGTGCTGGCGGGCGGCCTCGGCGGGTTCGTTCGAGAACGTGGCGACGGTGCTCAGCGATCCCGACAGGTGTGCCCATGCCATCGCATAGCCGGGGTCGAGTTGCACGGCCTTGGCCATGTATTCGGATGCCCGGCGGAAATCCTCGTCGTGCCAATGCTTCAGGCCCTGCAGATAGGCGTTGTAGGCTTCGATGCTGCCGCTGGGCGGCCGGTCGTCATGCCTGACGGATTCGCCGGGCGACAGCAGCTTCACCTGCAACGCACCGATGACCGCGGACGCGATTTCGTCCTGCAGGGCAAACAGGTTCCGGTACGGGCGATCGTAGTGCTCGGCCCACAGCGTGCTGCCGTCGGCGGCCCTGGTCAGCGCGGCGTTGATGCGCACGACGTCGCCCACGTGCTGCACGCTGCCGCTGAGCAGGTAGGACACACCCAGCTTGCGGCCGATGGTGCGGCTGTCGTCCCTGCTGCCGCGGAACTGGAAAGCGGAATCGCGACCGATCACCTTCAGCCCGCCGAAGCGGGAAAGGGAGTTGATCAGGCTTTCCGACAAGCCGTCGGAAAAGAACTGCTGTCCCTTGTCGTTGCTCGCGTTGACCAGCGGCAGCACCGCGATACTGCGCTCCGGCGCCGGCTTCGGCGCGCTCGGCGCATGCGGCCACCACTGCCAGCCGGCCACCGCGAGCAGCGCCAGCAGCGGCAGCAGCCACCACATGGCGCGCGGCATGCCGTGCCGGTCGCCGGCGCGCCGCCGGGCCACCGGAGGATGTGACGCGGCGGGCGGCACCGGCACCGGCACCGGCATCGTCGGCGCTTGCGACGCGGGGACCGGGACGGCCCGTGACGGCGCGTCGGGCGTGGCTTCGGGAAGGTCGAAGCGGTAGCCCACGCCATGCACGGTGTGCAGGTAGCGCGCCACTTTCGCGTCCTCGCCAAGCGCATGCCGCAGCAGGGTCATCAGCCGGTTCAGCACCCCGGGGGTGACGTGGCGGTGGCCCCAGACCGCGTCGAGTATCTCGTCGCGGGTGAAGACCCGGCCGGGCGTGCCGGCGAGCAGCGCCAGCACGGCGAAGGCCTTCGGTTCCAGCGGCTGCCCGATGCCCCCGCGCAACAGACGCCGGCCGGCGAAGTCGATCGTGCAGTCGTCGAAGGCGAGCGGGGCGGGCGTTGACGGGTCCATGGCGTCCTGTGGCGGGTAGCGCACGAGAGTGGACGAAAACGGGTGCTGCGGGCGACCCCAATGTTTTCCCAAGGAATCCAAGCAAAGTCCAGTCTTTCCCGAGCGGCCGCCTCAAGACCCGCCGCGCCACACCCCCGAAGCTGGGCGCGCCGGCCCTCGCCGGCACGCTCGCGTGCAGTCGCGATGCCCGCGCCTGCACAGGGTGAGCGACGCGTCGCCATGGCGCAACCAGTCCGCGGGGAAGGGTTTTCTCCGCGGTCGTCCACACCCATGCAAGGAGAGACCCATGAACCGCAAGTACCCACAGTGCGCACTGGCCATCGCCGCCATCCTGTCCGCCAATGTCTACGCGCAGCACTACGGCGCGTGGAGCAACGCGCAGCTTGCGCCCGGCATCAACACCGCGGCCGCCGAAGGCTGTCCGATCGAGTCGCCGGACGGGGACAACCTGTACTTCATGTCCACCCGCAATGGCGGCCTGGACAACTGGCGCGCAACGTGGAATGTCGCGATGCGCAGCTGGGACCACGTCACCAACCTCGGCGCACCGGCGAATTCGCCCACGGCCGCCGACTACTGTCCCACGCCGTTGCCCGGCAAGTGGCTGCTGTTCGTCAGCTCGCGGCAGAACGCCGAGGATTGCACCGGCTGCAAGGCGATGCCGCCGCCGCCGCCCGGCAGCCCGCCGGCCGGCGACATCTTTCTGACCCGCGAGAATCCCGCGCACGGCTGGGCGACGCCGGTGGATCTGGGCGGCTATGCGGACGGTGGCCCGAACACCAAGGGTTCGGAATACAGCCCGTCGGTAGTGAAAACCGCCCAGGGTACCTTCCTGTACTTCTCCAGCGACGGCTATCCGGACAGCAAGGGCCATGACATCTACATGAGCCGCCAGCGTGCCGACGGCAGCTTCGGGCCCGGCGTGCGCGTGGCCGAGCTGAGTACCGATGCCGCCGACCTGATGCCCAACGTGCGCAGGGACGGGCTGGAAATCGTGTTCAGCAGCAACCGGGCCAGCGCCGATCCGCGCAACCAGGACATCTGGTACGCCACGCGCCCGAACACCGCTTCGCCATGGACGGTGCGCGGCCGGATCGAGAATCCCGCGGTCAACACGGCGGACGGCGCGGAAACCCGCGCCACGCTGTCCAGCGACGGCACCCGCCTGTACTTCGGCCGCAAGCACTTCGCCCAGGTGCCGGCCGACCCGGGCGATGTCTACGTCAGCACGCGCGTCAGGTTGACGTGGGGACGCGGCCACGACGAGCACCACGGGCGCGGCCGGTCCCACGATCACCACGGACACGGCACGCACTGAACCCTGCGTCGGCGGGACGGAACATGCGGTCGCGGCGGTGGTCGTCGCCGCGACCGCATGCGCAGCCGGAGCCCGCTCGTCCGTGTCGCGGGGGAGGCATCACGTGCATCGCGTGACCCGCTTGCCGCATCATGTGCCGATGATCGCCGCATTCCCGAACGTGCCCCGTGTGGTGCTCGACACCAACGTGTGCCTGGACATCTTCCTGTTCCACGATGCGCAGTCCGCCGCGCTGCACGTGGCGATGCGCGAGGGCCGCATCCAGGCGGTGACGCGCGCCGACTGCCGCGCCGAATGGCTGCGCGTGCTGCACTATCCGCAGGTGCCGCTCACCGCCGAAGCACGGCCCGGCGTCGAGGCCGCGTTCGATGCCCTGGTGCACTGCCTGCCCGACGATCAGGCCACGGCGTCGCCCGAGATGCCGCTTCCGCGCTGCGGGGATACGGACGATCAGAAATTCCTGGAACTGGCACAGGCCGCGGGTGCGCGCTGGCTGGTCAGCAAGGACAACGAGTTGCTGAAGCTGGCCCCGCGCTGCAAGCGCGACGCGCTGTTCTGGATCGGCCTGCCGCAGGCGTGGTCGTTGCGCCACGCTTGACGATCGCGTCACCCGGAGCCGTGCTTCACTGGCCCGGCCACCCGCGGAGACACGTCATGCTCACGCCCCACACCATCGACTGCCCGTACTGCGGGGAGCCCGTCGAAATCCTGCTCGACGCATCGATCCCCAGCCAGCAATACATCGAGGACTGCCAGGTATGCTGCCGCCCGATCACGCTGACGGTGGACGTGGACGACGACGGCGCGATCGCGGTGCGCGCCCGCGGCGAGAACGACGCCTGAGCGAACTTCATGCCAGCGCGCTCTTCGCGCGATGCTCTTGCGAACCCCGAATCCGTGGGAAGAGCATCGCGCACAGGGTGCGCTCCTACAGGGCGTCGATGTCCTGCGCGAGCAACGCGGCGCGGGTGGCTTCGTCGCTGGCCGGGGTGACCGGGCGGGTGAGCTCCCACAGCATGCGCGCGCGAAAGCCCAGCGCCACGGCGTCCTGCGCGGTCCACAGCACGCACACGTCGCGCGCCAGTCCGCACACCACCACCTCGTCCACGCCGCGCTCGCGCAGCCAGCCGGCCAGGCCGGTGCCGGGGCGCGTGCCTTGCGGGCCGTGGTTTTCGCGAAAGCCGCTGTAGGAATCCACGCCCGGGTCGCTGCCCTTGCGGATCACCGCGTCCAGCGCCGACCAGTCCACCTGCGGATGCAGCGCGGCGCCCGCCGTGCCCTGCACGCAGTGATCCGGCCACAGGGTCTGCGGCTGGCCATGCAGGGTGATCTCGTCGAACGGCGCACGGCCCGGATGCGAGCTGGCGAACGACGCGTGGCCGCGTGGATGCCAGTCCTGCGTGGCCACCACATGGCGATAGCGGCGCGCGCGCAGCAGCGCGTCGATCCCGTCGATGATCGCGTCGCCGTCGTGGCAGGCCAGCGCTCCGCCGGGCATGAAGTCGGGCTGCACGTCGACCACGATCAGGGCCGTCGTGGCGGAAACGGCGTGAGTCATGCAGACTGCTCCGGACAGGTGGAGCGGCAGTCTAGCGTGCGCGCGCGGCAGGCGGACACGCGCGCGGCATCCCGAAGGGGCAGCGCAGTGCATTACGACCAATCATGGATGGGCAGTGGCATCGTCGGCGGCCTGCAGGCCGGCGCGATCTCGGCAGCGGCCGGGCTACTGCTGTTCCTGGCGCTGCACTGGCTGGGCCGACGCCGCGGCTGGAGCGCCGCGCGCAAGATCGGCTGGGCGTTCCTGCTGGCGTGCGTGCTCACCGTCAGCGGCGACCTGTGGGACATGTTCTATCTCAACTACGCCAACCTGCAGTCGCTCGCCCTGCTGCAAGCGGTGCTGGCCGGCATGCACGATCCGGAGCACCTCGGCCTGCGCGTGCTGTGCGAGTTGCTCGGCGTGTCGCTGGGCATCGGCGTGGGGTACGCATCGTGCGGTGGGGATCGACGCAGCCGTGGCGGCAGCGACGCACGGACGTGATGGCGAGTTGACCGTCTTTCTCCGGGTGGCGAGCCTCGCTCTCGCGCGGTGAACTCAAGCCGTCGGCTGCACCCGATTTGCAAGTGATCGACGCGCCGATGGCACTCATCATCCGGGAGTCGCCTCCGTGCGCCGGTGCGTGACGCCAGCGCCATCGCATCGCCGTCCGGGAGAATTTCATGCCGACTTCAGCGCCAGTCCTGGCCAGGATCGCCTAGAGCGACAGCATGGTTGACCCGTAGCATGGCGCCCGGTTCGTCGGTGCGTCGGGAGCGCACTCCATGCGCATCCAATGCGTGATGAACCAGGCCACGGGGGGCCTTTGCTGGAGGGGAACATGAATACTTGCGCACGCAAATCGCGTCCGCGATGCGCCAGCCTGTCGCTGTTGACGCCCGGATGCAGTCTGCCGCGCTATGCGGCACCGACAAAGGCCCGGAAAAAGGCACCGGCACCCGCCGCGACTGCCTTGCGCACCACCAGCTTGTTGCCGACGGTACGGCATCAGCAGGCCCGCCCACTCAAGCCGAGCGGGCGCCCGCCGCAATCGTCGTCGAAGGCTCACCTGTACACCGACTACGGTCGCCCGGAGCGCAATCCGTCGGCTTCGCTGCGCATGAGCGTGGCGGCCGCCGCCACCCATGATGTCAACGCGTTTGCGTCGGCCGGCGGCAGCAGCCTGGTCATCATTACTACGGACTGGAGTTGTTCCTCGAGCATCCGTTTGACGGCAAGTGGTTCGGCAAAGTTGACTACCTGTTCTCGCGCAACTACGGCAACAGCGAGGGCCAGGTGCGTTCGGATATCGGTCAGGTGGACGTATCCGCCACGGTGGACTGGGATTATGCGCAGGTCATGGAGTACGCCAACGGCGAACTCTCCAACAGTCGTCGCCATCAGATCAAGGCGTATGGCTCCTACCAGCTGACGCCTGAGTGGATGTTGTCCGGCAACCTGGCCATCATTTCCGGTGCGCCGCGCAGTTGTCTTGGCATGTACGGCCTGGACGAGACCAACCCGGGACTTGGCTACGGCGCCTATTACCACTGGTGTGCCGGCAAGGTGTCGCGACCGGGCGACGCCGGCCACAACCCGTGGCAGTACACCGTCAGCCTGAGCGCCGAATACCGACCCTTGTGGGCCGACAAGAAGCTGGGCTTCAACGTGATGGTCTACAACTTGCTCAACAATCGGGTAACCACGCAGACCGACCCGTTCTACGGCGCGACCGGTGGCGAATACACCACCTACCGCATGGCAGTATCCCAGTCCCAGCCTCGTTACGTGCGCCTTGGCGTCAGTTACGACTTCTGACCGCGCGTGGCGCCGGCAGCATGGCTTGGCGGTATCGACAGGCCCGGCGCGTCGGACACTCCTCGGGAGCCCATGGAAAGGCGCTCCCGACACTCACGGTACGAAATGCACGTCAAGCGCGGGTTGCCGCGACAGGCCACCCGGCCCGGAGACTTTCCCCGAGGCTAAGCCGGCACAGGATGTGCCGGCTTCTTTTTCCGGTCGCGCGACGCTGCAGCCGCTCCTACAGCAACGGATCGAACAGCCGCGCCACGTGCATCGCGACGCGGCGAAGATACGACGCGTCGCGATACTCGCGCTCGTCGATCGCCACGGCACGACTGAAGTCCGTGCGCAGCATCGCTTCGACTTCGCCGGCGAACGCCCCGTCGACGACCAGCGCGCCGACTTCGAAGTTGAGTCGGAACGAGCGGCTGTCCAGATTCAGGCTGCCGATCGCGGCGGCATCGTCATCGATCAGCAGCGCCTTCTGGTGCAGGAAGCCCGGCTGGTAGCGGAACATGCCGATGCCGGCGCGCACCGCGTGGTAGGCGTGCAGGGTGGAGGCGAGGAACACGGTGTGGTGATCCGGTCGCGACGGGATCAGCACGCGCACATCGACCCCGCGCAGCACCGCCAGCTGCAATGCCGCGCGCACCGCGTGGTCGGGCACGAAGTACGGCGTGCTCAGCCACAGTCGCCGGCGTGCGGCGTGGATCGCCGCGGTGAAGAACAGCGAGCCGGTTTCCAGGCGGTCGGCGGGCCCGGCTGCGACCACCAGCGCGCTGGCGCGGCCTTCGTCCTGCGGTGCGTCCAGCAGCGGCGGCAGTTGCCCGGTGATCCATTGCCAGTCGTCGGCGAACACCTGCTGCAGGTCGGCCACCGCCGGCCCGCACAGTTCCAGCATGGTGTCGCGCCACGGCGACAGCGGCGGCTTGCGGCCCAGGTATTCATCGCCGGCGTTGAGGCCGCCGACGAAGCCGCGTGCGCCGTCGACCACCACGATCTTGCGATGGTTGCGGAAGTTGAGCTGGAAGCGGTTGCGCAGGCGATGCGTGGCGAAGCGGTGGATCGCCACGCCGCCCTCGCGCAGCGCCTGCACGTAGCGGCGCGGCAGCGCATGGCTGCCGACGCCGTCGAACAGCACGCACACTTGCACGCCGGCGGCCGCGCGCTGCAGCAGCACCTGCTGCAGGCGCCGGCCCAGCGCGTCGTCGTGGATCACGAAAAACTGCACCAGCAGACAATGCTCGGCCGTTGCCATCGCGGCCAGCATCGCCGCGAAGGTGCCTTCGCCGTCGATCAGCAGGCGCAGGCGATGGCCGCTGCGGAACGGCCGCCGCTGCAGCGCGCTGATCGCGGCGAAGCGTGCGCAGGCCGGCTCGACGGTCGCGGCTTCCGTGTTCGCCGTCACCGGCTGCGATGTCGGCGCGCCGTGGCCGGCGTGGTAGCCGAAGAACCGGCTGGAGCCCAGGTAGAGATAGGGCAGCAAGGTCACGTACGGCAGCAGCAACAGGCCCAGCATCCAGCCGATCGCACCCTGCGGCGTGCGTGCGTGGCGGATCGCGTGCAAGGCCGACAGCGCGCCGAGCAGATGCAGTGCGACGATGCAGGCGGTGAGGACGCTGGCAGTCATGGTGACGGCCGCGCCGGTTCAGCCGGCCAGGATCTGGTCGGCCAGGTTGCGGGCCTGCTGGCGGATTTCCGGCATCGCGGTGGATTCCCACAAGGTGCCGCGCAGCAGGCTGCCGATGGCGAACAGGTGCGGCCACGGCTGGCCGTCATGATGCAGGCGGCCATCGCGGCTGGCCACCAGGCCGAGGCCGAGCGGATCGCCGGTGACGTGGGCATTGGTGAGCAACTGGCGCACCAGTCGATGACGGCTGTGCCGCACGTCGGTGGCCAGCCCGGTGGTCTGGATCGCCAGGTCGGCGTGCTGTACCTCGCTGTGCCCGGCGTGCCGGAACTGCAACTGCAGGCCCTGACCGCTTGGCTCAGCGGCCTGCAGGCGGCCGCGTCGGCGCTGCAGGCGACCTTGCTGTTCGAGCGCGACGATGGCCTCGTGCACCTGCGGCGGCATGCGGTGGCGCGCACGTTCCCACGCCCAGCGGGCATGCCGCATGAAGCGCGCGCGCTGCTCGGGCGGCAGCTCGCCCCACAGGTCCGGCAGGTGTGGGCGCAGACTGTCGACGACAGTGCGCCACTCGATGCCATGCGGCGCGATCGCCTCCCGCAACAGGTGCATCCAGCGGCGGATCTCCGGTCCGTCGCGCATGGCATCCACCAGCTCGGCGCTGTCGCCGGCAGGCGTGCCGGCATGGGCCAGGTGCGCCTCGGGCAGCAGGCCATGGCGCGAGGTGGCGACGAAGGTGGTGTGTGGCCAGCGCGCGGAGAGTTCCAGCAACACGTCGACCGCGGTGAGCCCCAGGCCGATCACCGCCACGGTACGCGGTGGCGGCACCGCGTCGAGCTGCGCCAGCCAGGGCCACGGGTCGACGATGTAGCGACCGCTGTCCAGCGCGGCCGCGCTCACGCCCTTCAGCGGCTGCGGCGGCAGTGCACCCAGCGCCAGCACGGCGGCATCGGCGCGATGGCTGCGTTCGCCGTGGATCACGGTGACGCCGTCGCGTTCGGGCACCAGCGCATCGACCTCGAACGGCACCACGTTGACGTGATGATGGCCGCGCGCCATGCCCTGCTGCAGTGCGCGGGCCACCTCGGCCTCCAGGTAGTCGCCGTAGCGCCGGCGCGGCAGGAAATCGGTGCCGCCGATCGCCGGGTCGTCGCGCTGCACGAAATCCAGGAAGCCCTGCGGCTTGCCGGCGAACATGCCCATCGACGCGGCGCGCACGTTCAGCAGGTGGCGCTCCGAGCCGGTGCCGTAGGCCACGCCGCGCACCGATCCGCCGGCACCGGTGAACCAGTCCAGTTGCAGCGGTTGCGGCGGCTCGCGCTCCAGCAGCTCACTGAGCAGGCTGGCGGCCGCGGCGCCGCCGCCGATGATGGCGACCCGTCGAAACATGCGGTTTTCCTGTTCCCCTGGCGTGGCGTCGGTCAGGCCGGCCAGTGCCCGGCCACGGCGCAGTCGGTGGCCCGCGCGGTCCACGGCCCGGCGGGTGCGGTCTGCTCGTATGCCTGATAGTGGTTCAGTTCGCCGCCGTAGACGTGCAGGGTGAGCGCGGTCTCGTGCTGGGACAGATTGCGGCAGCGGTGCACGTGATTGGGGTCGCCCTCGAACCAGATGCCGTCGCCGGGGCCGAGCCAGTCGCGGCCCAGCGCGCGCAAGGTGCCCGAGCCCGGGTCGCGGCGCCACGACTGCACTTCCAGCGCACCGACCAGGGCCAGCTCCAGTCCCCACAGGCCGGCATGATCGTGCACCGGCGTGCAATGGTTTGCCGGCCACGCCATCACCAGCATGCTGACCGGCGGCTGGTTGCGCTGCGCCAGCTGCCAGCGACCGAGGCCCTGCCCGCGCCGCGGCAGGCGCGCCAGCCGCGCAGCGATCGCCGCGTTGTCGCGGTGCACCAGCTGCCCCAGCTCGCGTGCCATCGAAGCCAGGTCCGGGTGCGCCACGCTTGCGTGCTCCAGCGCGATCTCGCGCAACAGCTTCAAGGTTCGCCGTGGTCTGCCCATGCGGGCCTCCCAGCAGGATAAAGGGGCGCCAGTGGATCATGCGCCCGGTTAAAGTGGCGTAAGCCGGCCGGGGCGACGGGCTCCCCAATCGATCCGGCCAGGCTCGGAGTGGTCCGTGGAAATCCGGCGCGTGCCACCCACGCCCGTTATCGCAGGTTTTTCCGTTTTCCTCTCAACCGATCCGGCGCGGCTACGCTCAGAGAGATCGTGAAAACCGGCCGCCGCGGTCAGCCGCGCAGGGTGAACGTGACCGGCACGCTGGCCCAGGCGCGCGTCGCGTGCCCGTTGACGATGGCCGGCTGGAAGCGCCAGTGCGCCAGGACCTGCTCGCGGGCGCTGCGGTCGAGTTCCGCGTGGCCGCTGCTGCGCAGCACGCCGACTTCGAGCGGCTTGCCGGTCTCGTCCACCAGGACGCGCAGCACCACCGTACCCTCCAGATGCCCGCGCAAGGCATGCGCCGGGTAAGTGATGGGGTGGGCCAGGTAGGCGAGGCTGGCTTCGACCGCGGCGACGGGTGCCGGGGTGCCGCTGTCCGTTGCCGCAGCCGGCGCCGCGTCTTGCACGGGCGCGGCGAGCTGGCCGTCGGCGACTGGCATCGACGGTACACGGGCCACCACCGGATGCGGCATCACCTGCGGCGTGGGCAGCGCCTGGGGCAGCGGCTTGAGTTCCACCGGCGGCGGTGCCGGCGGCTGCGGGGACGGCGATATCAGGCGCACCAGCGCCGGCGGCGGGACGAGTCGGGGCAGGGTCGGCAGCGACACCGGCAGCGGCCGTGCGGCGATCAGGATCACGGCAAGGTTCAGTGCGATGGCCGCACTGAGCGCGGCGATGCGGGCGGGTTCCGGGCGGGCTTGGGCAAGCGGCAGGCTGATGGAAGACATGACGACCTCCTGGCTGCATGGCGGGAGCGGCAGTCACGCGGCTCGCGCCGGGGGATCGTGCTGTCGCGCCTGCAGCCTATGCCTGTTGCGCCGACGCGCGCAAGTGGACGGCTGGACGTCCATCTGCCGCCAGGCCTCGCGTACGGCGATCGGCGAACGACGCAGGTGGCATCGGGCGCAACCTCTGCGACAATCGTCCCGCGGCGACGGGCCGATTCCACGGGAGCCAAGACATGCGCATGAACATCTGGTGGGCCGCGGGTCTGCTGGCGGCGGCGTCGATGCTGTCGGTATCGACGGCGCGGGCGGGCGACATCTCGTGCAAGATGACGTTCCAGCTGTCCGGCTGGTCGGTGTTCTACAAGACTGCCAGGGGCACCGGCACGGTCCGTTGCAGCAACGGCCAGAGCCTGCAGGTGAAGCTGCGCGCCAAGGGCGGCGGGCTGACCTTCGGCAAGACGAAGATCACCGACGGCATCGGCAAGTTCACTGGCGTCAGCAACGTGCGCGACGTGCTGGGCCACTATGCCGAAGCGGTGGCGCACGCAGGCGCGGAGAAGTCGGCGGCGGCGCAGGTGCTGACCAAGGGCAATGTCTCGCTGGCGCTCAGCGGCAAGGGCGAGGGCTGGAACCTCGGCGTGGCGTTCGGCGCGTTCATCATCGAATAGCGACACCGCGCGTGCGACCCTGTGCCAAGGCATGCAGGGGCGCACGTGCGCGATCAAGGTGTGTCGGCGCACCCCGCGCCACCGGAGGTTTCCGATGTCCGCCACGTCCGGCGCAGTCATTCCCAGCTACAGCTTCGGCGATGAGCTGGCCAGCAGCATCATCCACGGGCTGGGCATCGTGCTCAGCATCGCCGGGCTGGCCACCCTGGTCGCGTTCGCGGCGCTGCACGGCAATGCGGTGGCGGTGGTCGCCTGCGCGGTGTTCGGCGCATCGCTGGTGCTGCTGTACACCGCCTCCACGCTCTACCACTCGATCCCCGCGGCGGGTGCCAAGCCCACCCTGCGCGCACTCGACCACATCGCGATCTACGTGCTGATCGCCGGCACCTACACGCCGTTTACCCTGATCGCCCTGCCGGCCACATGGGGCTGGAGCCTGTTCGCGGCGGTATGGGCGCTGGCGCTGGCCGGCAGCGTGCTGGAGCTGGGCCTGCTCAAGCGCTACCACAAGCTGGCGGTGCTGCTGTACGTGGGCATGGGCTGGATCGGGATGGTCGCGTTCAAGCCGCTCAGCGAACACCTGCAGGCCGGCGGCACCGCGCTGCTGGTGGCCGGCGGGCTGGCCTACACGCTGGGCGTGCCGTTCTACCTGTGGCGGCGGCTGCCGTTCCACCACGCGCTCTGGCACCTGTTCGTGCTGACCGGCAGCGTGCTGCATTTCCTCGCGGTGTTGCTGTACGTGATCCCCGGCCCGCAGCGCTGAGAGGCGTGTTCAGCCCAGCAGCATGGCCAGGCCGAACAGGCCGACCATCAGGAACGACAGCACCAGCTTGAGCAGCGTGCCGAACAGGAGCCCGAGCCAGGTACCCACGCCCACGTGGGTCGCGCGCAGCACGCTGTTGCCCGAGGACAACTCGCCCAGCAGCGCCCCCGCGAACGGCCCCAGGACCAGGCCGGGGATGCCGAAGAACATGCCCACCACGGTGCCGATGCCGGCGCCCCACAACGCGCGCCGGCTGGCGCCGACGCGCTTGGCGCCCAGCGCGCTGGCGACGAAATCGACGACCACCCCGACCGCGCCGATCGCGCCGATGGCCAGCAGCCACCACAGCCCGAGATGGCGGTAGCCATCCACCGCCGCCGCCAGCCAGATCCCGCCGAACACCATCGGAATGCCCGGCAGCACCGGCAACACCGAGCCGGCCAGACCGCCGAGCATCAGCAGGGCGGCGAGGATGTAGAGGGCGATTTCCATGGCGGGCTTCCGTTGGCGCGGTCACGCGGGAGTCACGGCCGCACGGCCATGGGGGTGGGGACACTATGGCATGCAACCGCGCGTCGTTCGCACCATTCGCGGCCGTGGCCGGTCATCGGCGAACTGCAGGAACGCACCGTGTGCGCGATGCTTGCTTTTACGTGACGACCAGGTTGCGCACAGGGTGCGCTCCCGCAGCTATTTCTCGACGAAGGCGCGTTCGACCACGTAATCGCCCGGCTCGCGCGTGCGCGGCGAAGCTTCGAAACCGCGGCCGTCGAGCAGGGTGCTGAGGTCGTCGAGCATGGCCGGGCTGCCGCACAGCATCACGCGGTCGGTTTCCGGGTTGAGCGGCGGCAGCCCGGTGGCCGCGCTCAGCGCGCCGTCGACGATCGCATCGGTGATGCGGCCGTGGTGGCGGAACGGCTCGCGCGTGACGGTGGGGTAGTAGATCAGCTTCTCGCGTACCAGCTCGCCCAGGTATTCGTGCTGCGGCAGCTCATGCTCCAGGTAGTGCGCGTAGGCGAGATCGTCGATGCGGCGCACGCCGTGGGCCAGCACGATCCGTTCGAAGCGCTCGTAGGTGTGCGGGTCGCGAATGATGCTGAGGAACGGTGCCAGGCCGGTGCCGGTGCCGAGCAGGTACAGGTTGCGGCCGGGCTTGAGGTCGCCGAGCACCAGCGTGCCGGTGGGCTTGCGCGTGACGATCAGCGGGTCGCCGGGCTTGAGGTGCTGCAGGCGCGAGGTCAGCGGGCCGTCGGCGACCTTGATCGAGAAGAACTCCAGGTGTTCCTCCCAGCTGGCGCTGGCGATGGAATAGGCGCGCATCAGCGGGCGGGTTTCCGCCTCCAGGCCGATCATCACGAACTGGCCGCTGTCGAAGCGGAAGCCGGGGTCGCGGGTGGTGCGGAAGCTGAACAGCGTGTCGTTCCAGTGCTGCACGTCGATCACGTGCTCGGTTGCCATGGCCACCATCAGGGGGTTTCTCGTCCGGGTGATCGGCGGCGCAGGGCGCCGGCCGTCGGGTTGCAGGAGGTCGTGGCCGCGGCCATGCAGCGGGGCGCGAAGCGCGCGGCGGTCAACCTGCAAGGATACGCCAGCACCCCGGTGATCGCCGAATCGGATTCCGTGACGGGTTGCCGCATCCCCCGTGCGGGCATCGTGTATCAGGTGATCGTAGGTCGCCGCCTACATCCTTGGCCTCCCGCGGATGGCAGCAGACGCGTTCTTGAACTACAGCCGCCGGCTGCGCATACTGCGACCGTTGCTCCGATCCGGCGGCGCCAGGCCGGACGGGAAGGAAGCCAGGGGGATTCCTAGGCACGCCGATCACGGCGCGGCGGGGTTTTCTTGAGGTCGACTTCGGGAGCTGATGATGCCGATCATGATCGGCCAATCCCAGGCAATCGTCGCGGTGCGCGCGCAGTTGCAGCGCTTTGCCGCCTGCGACGTGCAGGTGCTGATCGAGGGCGAAACCGGCACCGGCAAGGAAGTCGCCGCGCGCGAAATCCACTACGCCAGCGCTCGCCGGGATTTTCCCTTCGTGCCGGTCAATTGCGGCGCCATCCCCGACAGCCTGATCGAGAGCGAACTGTTCGGCCATGGCCGCGGCGCCTTCACCGACGCCAAGGTGGCCCAGCCCGGCCTGGTCGACCATGCGCGCGGCGGCACCCTGTTCCTGGATGAGGTCGATGCGCTCTCGGCCAAGGGCCAGGTGACCTTGCTGCGCTTCCTGCAGGACAGCGAGTACCGCCCGGTCGGCGGCGGTGCCATGCGCACCTCGGATGCGCGCATCATCGCCGCCACCAACAGCTGCCTGGCACGGCAGGTGGAGGCCGGCCGCTTCCGGCGGGATCTGCAGTACCGGCTCAATGCGCTGTACCTGCAGTTGCCGCCGCTGCGCGAGCGCGAGGGAGACGTTGCCCTGTTGGCGCAGCATTTCCTGCACGCGGTGGCGATTCGCCTGCACGGCCCCTTCAAGCACTGGAGCGAGCCGGCGATGGCGGCGCTGCAGGCACATGCCTGGCCGGGCAACGTGCGCGAGCTGGACAACGTCGCGCTGCGTGCCTACATGTGCAGCGACGACGCCATCGTCGGCCTGACCGCGCTGGCCGCAGCCGATCCGGCCTTCATCGGTCCGCGACCGCAGCCGCGGCGGCGGGCGAACGAACCGGAGCTCGGCTTCCGCGTGGCCAAGACCCGTGCGATCCACCAGTTCGAGCACGACTACCTGGTGCAGCTGATGCAACGTGCCAGCGGCAACATCAGCGCCGCCGCGCGGCTGTCCGGCACCGAGCGTCGCCAGCTCGGCAAGCTGCTGGTCAAGCACGGCATCGGCATCAAGGCTTTCCGCACGCGCCAGTGAATTTCCGAGGCCGCCGCGGCCGCGGGTGCGCCGTTACCCATGGCGCGCGCGGAACGGGTCAGCACTGCCCCGGCATCGAGCCGCGGAATCGTTCGCGCCCACCTGCCGCGCCATTTTTCGTCCTCCGTTCCATGGCATGCCTGTTGCCAGTCCAGCGATGGACTGGCGCCGCGGGGAGGTGACGAATCCCGCCGGGCCGGCCCCGCGTCGCGATCGTTGCTTCCGGGCCGCGCAAGGCGCGCCACCTGGCCGGGGAGAACGAGATGGCAACGTCGAAAACCAGCAAGTCGAAAACCGCATCCAGCCGACCCCCTGCGCGGTCGGCATCGGCCCGTGCGCGCACCGCCGCGGCCAGCGGGGGACAAGGGCAGAACTGCGCGGTGATCAACCCCTACGCACTGGCCGAGCTGGTCGCCGGCCAGCCGATTCCGTGGAACGAGGTTCCCGATGTGCCCCGCGTGCTGGAACAGGTGCTGGCCACGCCCTACGAGGAGCTGTTCGATCCCAAGTTCGGCGGCCCGCTCTACATCGGCATGGCACTGGACGCGAACCTCAAGCTGGTGCCGCAGCGCTCGCCGCTGCTCGACCTGCCACCGCGCGGCGAAGGCAACGACGCCACCGGCGGTGGCCTGGAGAGCGTCGACCAGTACGCCACGCTGGCCGCGCTGGCCAGGGCGGGCGCGCTGAAATCCATCCTGGATTGGCCGATCCTGTGCGCCGACCTGTCGCGCTTCGCGCGACTGCAAGTGGTGCTGCGATTGCCGCCGGCGCTGCGCGACTTGCAGCTGGGCAACGCGCTGTCCGCCGACGTGGTGCGTGCGATCACCGTCGACACCCACCTGGTCAAGCAACTGGCCGTCACTGGCTGGACACCGCCGGGCGCGCACTGGGCCGCATCGGGCGACTTCTTCAACGAGACCGCCGAGTTCTTCGATCCGGTGCAGGGCGCCGTGGCCAATTGCTATTACATCGCGGCGCTGTCGGCGGTGGCCTGGGCCACGCCGTTCCGGCTGGCGCACCAGACCCGCGCCACCGGCCCCAGCCAGGCGCAGTTCAACGACCAGATCAGTTTCTGCGAGCCCGACTCCGGTGGCACCCTGGACCGCGCGATCCAGGTGACCGAAGCGGTGCCGTTGACCGCGGGCGGCTACCCGATCTACTGCCGCTCCAGCGAAAGCGGCGAGAGCTGGCCGGCCATCTACGAGAAGGCCTACGCCAAGCTCAAGACCGGCACCGCCACCGACATGCCCGACATCACCCAGACCGCCTGGGGCGATTGCGTGTGGGCCACCGCCCAACTCAACGGCGGCACGCGTCACTACTACAACACCGCCGACCACAGCGCCGACGAGCTGTGGCAACTGCTGCGCTCCAACTGCCTGTCGTATCGCACCTTCAATCCGATGACGGCGTGGACTTACTCGACCGGCGATGCGGCGCCCGACCATGTCGACTACGCCAGCGCCCACGTGGTGGGCTCGCACTGCTACACCGTGCTCGGCTGGGCGTACGCCCGGTGCCGGCGCTGGATCGTGCTGCGCAACCCCTGGGGCAACACCGAGGCCACCGCCAGCGTGCTGGACGCCACCATCTCGATGTACGACGTGAGCTGGTGGCGGCCAATCACGCTGAAGACCACCGATGGCGTGTTCGCGATGGAGATCGGCGCGTTCAAGAAATACTTCGCCGGTTTCGGCACCGCCCATTGAACGCGCCGTGGCCGCCCTCCGCACCAGTCCGAAGCCTGCGCCGCGTCTGCCCCGTGGCAAGCGGCGCGGGAGAAGCAACCGGGCAAACCGGGTGCAATCGTTCGCGCTGCGCCTCGGGGCCGGGTCAGTCCTGACCCGGTCGCATCGCCGCCGGCGGGGCCGCGGCCCGGCGCCATGCCGTTTTCACGCCGGCGGCCACTGGCACACTCGTTGCCAGAGTCGACGCAGATGCGGGATGTCGCCATGACCAAGCCCTCGACTAGCGGGTCCCCGGCAAGCGATGACGACGAGATTCGCCATTCGGTGCTGGCGTATCTGCAGGATCACCCGCGCGCGGCAGACACCTTGCGCGGCGTCGTCAACTGGTGGTTGCCGCAGCAGCGCTACGAGAACAGCCGCCAGCGCATCGAACAGGTGCTGGCGGCGCTGGTGGCGGAGGGCCTGCTGCATCGCGACCGGCTCCCCGATGGCGAGGTGTTGTACGCGTTGAACGAGCACCGGCGACCGCCGCCGCATTGATCGCCACAGGGGTTTTCACTTTCGGAGGACCGATCCCATGCCATCTGCGCTCACCTATCCGGGCGTCTACATCGAGGAAATTCCCAGCGGCGTGCGCACCATCACGGGGGTGGCCACGTCGATCGCGGCGTTCGCCGGCTGGGCGCCGCGCGGGCCGACCGGGCGCGCCGCCCTGGTGCTCGGCTACGCCGACTTCGCGCGCCAGTTCGGCGGCATCGACAGCCGCAGCCTGCTCGGCTACGCGGTCAACCAGTTCTTCGCAAACGGCGGCCAGCAGGCTTACATCGTGCGCCTGGTCGACGCCAGCGCGAAGGCGGCCAAGGTCACCCTCGACGGCAAGCTGCTGCTTGCCGCGAGCAGCGAAGGTCTCTGGGCCAACGACTTCGCCGTGGTCATCCGGAAATCGAGCTTCGACGCCAGCCGGTTCCGCCTGAGCGTGGTGAACTGGCAGCTCGACCCTGCCGGCGTGGCGGTGGAGACGTTCGACAACCTGTCGATGAAGGCCGACGACGCCCGCTTCGTCACCAGCGTGCTGGCCGCGCAGTCCGCCTACGTCACGGCTGCGGTGCAGGGTGGAGCCACCGATCCGCCCGCGGATACCGCGGCCGGCAACATTCCCGACGGCGCGAAGCTGGCCGGCGGCGCCGACGGCACGGTGCTGGCGCCGAACGACCCCGCGTTCGAGACCGCGCTGCTGCCGCTGTCCGGCACCGGTGGTCTGTACCAGCTCGATCGCGTCGACCTGTTCAACCTGCTGTGCGTGCCCGGCGAAACCGGTACCGGCACGATCTCCGCCTTGCAGAAATTCTGCCGCGATCGCCGCGCGTTCCTGATCGCCGACAGCGCCGATGGCACCACCTTCGACACGCAGAAGGACGGCCCCGGCGACATCACCGGCGACGACGCGATCAACGCCGCGTTCTACTACCCGTGGATCATCGCCGCCGATCCGCTGCAGCAAAACCGGCCGCGCGCGTTCCCGCCCAGCGGCTTCGTGGCCGGCATCTACGCGCGCACCGACGCAGCGCGCGGCGTGTGGAAGGCGCCCGCCGGCAGCGAGGCCAGCGTGACCGGCGCGCTCGGCGTCGGCACCGTGCTCACCGATGGCGAAAACGGCGTGCTCAATCCGCGGGCGATCAACTGCATCCGCAACTTCCCGGTCTACGGCACCGTGGTGTGGGGCGCACGCACCCTGCAGGGCAACGACGAACGCGGCTCGGAGTGGAAGTACGTGCCGGTGCGGCGCACCGCACTGTTCATCGAGGAGAGCCTGTATCGCGGCACCCAGTGGGTGGTGTTCGAGCCGAACGACGAACCGCTGTGGTCGCAGATCCGCCTCAACGTGGGCGCCTTCATGCAGAACCTGTTCCGCCAGGGCGCGTTCCAGGGCAAGACGCCGAACGACGCGTACTTCGTGAAGTGCGACAAGGAAACCACCACGCAGAACGACATCAACCTCGGCATCGTCAACATCGTGGTCGGCTTCGCGCCGCTCAAGCCCGCCGAGTTCGTGGTCATCCAGCTGCAGCAGATGGCCGGCCAGATCCAGTCTTGAGGAAACCACCATGGCTCAGTTCAGCGTCAATGCGCAGCGCTTCGATCCGTACAAGAACTTCAAGTTCCGGGTGAAGTGGGATGGCCGCTACGTGGCCGGCATCAGCAAGGTGTCGGGCCTGAAGCGCACCACCGAGGTGGTCAAGCACCGCGAGGGCGGCGACCCCAGCAGCACGCGCAAGTCGCCGGGACGCACCGAGTACGAGGCGATCACCATCGAGCGCGGCGTCACCCACGACACCGAGTTCGAGAAGTGGGCGAACAAGGTGTGGAACTTCGGCGCCGGGCTCGGCGCGGAAGTCTCGCTGAAGGACTTCCGCAAGGACCTGATCCTCGAGGTCTACAACGAGGCCGGCCAGCTCGCGCTCGCCTACAAGCTGTACCGCTGCTGGGTCTCGGAGTACCAGGCGATGCCCGACCTGGACGCGAACGCGAACGCGGTGGCGATCCAGCACCTGAAGCTGGAGAACGAGGGCTGGGAGCGCGATGTCGGTGTGTCGGAGCCGGCCGAGCCGAGCTTCACCGTACCCGCCGGCTGAGCGCCATGCACACGCCCACCCCCGCGCAGCTGCTGCAGGTCTGGGAACGCGGGGGCGAGCCGTCCGCCGCGGCACGCGGACTGTTGCTGCTTGGCTGCAGCTGCGACGACGAAGCCCCTGTCGATGCACTGGCGGCGATGCCGCTGGGTCGGCGCGACGCGCGGCTGCTCGAATTGCGCGAGCGCCTGTTCGGCGCCGCGATCGACGCGGTGGCGACATGCCCGCAATGCGCGGCCACGGTCGAAGCGACGTTCCGCTGCGACGACCTGCGGCTGCCGGATGCGGACGCCGCCGCCTCCACGCTGGAGCACGCCGCGCACGGCATCCGCGTGCAGTTCCGCCTGCCCGACAGCCGCGACCTGCTGGCGCTGGAAAGCTGCGGCGACGCCGGGGCTGCGCGCGCGCTGCTGCTCGAACGTTGCGTGCTCGCCGCGCAGCATGGCGGCGAATCGCTCGAGCCTCGCGTTTTGCCGCACGAGCTGCAGGCGCAGATCGCGCAGGCGATGGCGCAGGCCGATCCGCAGGCCGACCTGCAACTCGCGTTGCGCTGCCCGGACTGCGGCCACGAATGGCAGCCGCTGTTCGATATCGCGCGCTTCCTGTGGCAGGAGCTGCACGCCTGGGCGCTGCACATGCTGCGCGAGGTGGACACGCTGGCCGCCAGTTACCACTGGGCCGAGGCCGACATCCTCGCGCTGAGCCCCCGCCGCCGCCAGGCCTACCTGGAGCTGTGCGCGCCATGAGCGATTTTCTCGACCGGCTGGCGGCACGCGCGATCGGCAGCGGGGCGGCGCTGGCGCCACGGCTGCCGTCGCTGTTCGAACCGCTGCAGCGGGCGCCGGTCATGCCGTCGGCCGACGAGAGCGAGGCGCCCGCGCGCGCTCGCGAGGCGAGCCCGGCAGTGCCGCCAGTGCCGGATGTCGCACCGCCACCGCGCGCGCCGACCCATGCGCGCGAGTCGATCGAGCCACGTGCCGCCCGCGTCGCGCCGGTGGAACGCCCGGCGTTGCCGACGACGGCAGGCACCGCCGCCGATGTACCGCACGCGCCGATGCCGTCGCCGCCGCGCGCGGCCTCGCCGGTGCGCGCCATCGGCGCCGAACAGGCCAGCACGCCGCCCACGCCGGAACGTCCGGCGGTCACTTCCTCGTTCGCCTTCCCGCGCCCGCCGCGCGTGGCGCCCACTCGCCGGGAAGCCGCATCGACGCCCGCACCGAACGGCGTCTTGCTGCCTGCACCAGCACCGGTGTTTGCCGCGACCGGCGCGGCATCCACGCGATCCGAACGCACCGTCGCCGCGCGGGCCGCTGCCGCGCGAGCCGAAGGCAAGGCCGATGCAGCGCGCGAGCCGGTGGTACACGTGAGCATCGGCCGGCTCGAAGTGCGCGCCACGCCGGCGGCTGCCGCGCCGCCGCGTCGTCGCGACGGCCCGCAGCCGGGCAGCCTCGACGACTACCTGCGCCAGCGCGGCAAGGCCTCGCCATGAGCAACGTGCTGGCCATCGCCGCGACCACGCGCACGCTGCGCAACCTGCTGCTGGCGCAGATGCCCGTGCTGGATGCGGAACTGAGCGACCTGGAGGTGACCCTGCAGCCGCCCGACGTGGCGCGCAAGGGGATCAGCAAGGCGCAGCTCAACCTGTTCCTGTACCAGGTGGTGGCCAACGCGGCCTGGCGCAACCTCGACCTGCCGGGGCAAGTGCGTCCCGGCGAGACCGCGCCGCCGCCGCTCGCGCTGAACCTGCATTACGTGATCACCGCCTGGGGCCGCGGCGAGAACGACAACGATGCGCTCAGCCACCGCGTGCTCGCCGCCGCGATGAGCACCCTGCACGACCGCGGCGTGCTCGACGGCAACGACATCCGCAACGCGCTGCCGGACAACGACCTGGCCGGCCAGATCGAGCGCGTGCGCGTCACCCCGCTGCCGCAGAGTGTGGACGAGCTGTCCCGGCTGTGGACCGCGTTCCAGACCAACTACCGCGCCTCGGCCGTCTACGAGGCGGCGGTGGTGCTGATCGACAGCCAGGCGGCGATGCGTGCGCCGCTGCCGGTGCTGCGGCGCGGCCCGGAGGATCGCGGCGTGATCGCCACCGCGTCCGCCGCCGCGGTGCTGGATGCGCTCGATTACCCGCGCCATCAGGCCGCCGTGCGCCTCGGCGAGGACATCGTGCTGAACGGTCGCCAGCTCGCGGCGGATCATGCGCTGGCCCGCTTCAGCAGCCTGCGCCTGGACGCGCCGATCGATCTCGCCCCGCTGCCCGGCGACGCCGCCGGCACGTTGCGCGTGCATCTCGCCGACACCGCCGACGATGCCGATGCCGTCGCGCGCTGGGCGCCGGGCATCTACACCGTGGCCCTGCTGGTGCAGCCGCCGGGACTGCCGCCGCTGCTCAGCAACGAGTTGCCGCTGGTGCTGGCGCCGCGCATCACGCTCGGCTCGCTCGCCGCCGCGGCCGGCGACTTCGCCTTGAACCTGACCTGCACGCCGCGCATCCGCGACGGCCAGCGCGTGTTCCTGCTGTTCGGCGACCGCCTGCTGGCGCCGGCCAGCCTCGGCAACCCGGCCGACACGCACCAGCCGACCGCGCTGGTCTTCCAGCTCACCGGCGTGGCCGCGGGCAGGTACACCGTGCGCCTGCGCGTGGATGGCGCCGACAGCATCCCGGTCGACTTCAGCGGCAGCACGCCCGCATTCGCCGCGGACCAGCAGGTGGTCGTGTCATGAACGACTACGCGCCGTGGCTGGAAGCGAACGACCGCTACCTCGCCGGTGCGCTGGCCGAGCTGCGCGCGCGGCTGGAGCGCGCCGCGCAACGGCACGATACGCCGCCAGCGGCACCGGCGGCGGCCACCGCGCTGATGGAATCCGCGCCGGCGGTGAGCGCGCCGGCCGGGCCGAAGCATTCCTGGGTCGCGCGGCTGTTCAGCGCCCAGCACGCACCGCCGCCGCTTGCGGCGGCGAATGCCGACGAACCGTCCGCCGCCCGACCGCTCGTCGCCGCCGTGCCGGATGACGGCACGGCCGCTGCCGCGCCGGGCGCTGACGAGGGCAACCACACCCCCGCGCTGGCCGTGCTCGCGAACCGCCTCGGCCTGTCCGCGTTCGAGCGCGACGTGCTCCTGCTGTGCATCGGCATGGAACTGGACACGCGTTTCCCCGCGCTGTGCGCGCAGGCCCAGCACGATCCGGCGCGGCCGTATCCCACCTTCGTGCTGGCCTTCGCCGTGCTCGATGCGCCGAGATGGGACGCGCTGTCGCCGCAGCGGCCGCTGCGCTACTGGCGCCTGCTCGACATCCACCAGCCCGGCGCGCAGCCGCTGATCGGCGCGGCGCTGAGTGCCGACGAGCGCGTGGTGAATTTCGTCAAGGGCATGAACTACCTGGACGACCGGCTGACGCCGCTGCTCACCGCCTTGCCGCCGGCCACGCTGCCGCCGTCGCAGCAGGCGGTCGCCGATCAGCTGCTGGACAGCCTGCACCACGTGCCGCCGGGCGAGCCGCTGCCGCTGGTGCAACTGCTGGGCAGCGACAGCGTCAGCAAGCAGGCGATCGCGCAGGCCATTGCCGCCGCGTTCGGCGCGCAGGCCTATCGCTTGTCGGCGGAGCTGCTGCCGGCCGCGGTCGCCGAACAGGAAACCCTGCTGCGGCTGTGGCAGCGCGAAAGCCAGCTGCTGCCGCTGGCGTTGTACCTCGACGCGGCCGAGGTCGAACACGGCGACGCCGCTGCCGCGTGGGTCAAGCGTTTCCTCGCGCGCACCGACGGGCTCGCCTTTGTCGACGCGCGCGAGCCGTGGGCGGGTGCGGCCACGCATGCGCTCAGCGTCGACGTGGTCAAGCCCACCGCCGTCGAGCAACGTTCGCTGTGGCAGCGCCTGCTCGGCGACGCCGCCGGCGCGCTGCCGCAGCAGCTGGCCGGCCATTTCGATTTCAACCTGGGCAAGATCGAGCAGATCGCGCACGGTGCGCTGGCGGCGGCCGAGGGCAAGCCCGCCGCGCTGGCGCCGACGCTGTGGCAGGGCGCGCTGGCACACACGCGGCCGGCATTGGATCAACTCGCCCAGCGGATCGAGCCGAAGGCCGGCTGGGACGACCTGAAACTGCCCGACAGCGAGAAGGCCCTGCTGCGCCAGATCGCCGACCAGGTCGCCCAGCGCACGACCGTCTACGACGACTGGGGTTTCCGCCAGCGGATGAATCGCGGGCTGTCGATCAGCGCGCTGTTCACCGGCGAGAGCGGCACCGGCAAGACCATGGCGGCGGAAGTGCTGGCGCAGGAACTCGGCCTGTCGCTGTACCGCATCGACCTGTCGGCGGTGGTCAGCAAGTACATCGGCGAGACCGAGAAGAACCTGCGCAAGCTGTTCGACGCGGCCGAGGACGGCGGCGCGATCCTGTTCTTCGACGAGGCCGACGCGCTGTTCGGCAAGCGCAGCGAAGTGAAGGACAGCCACGACCGCTACGCCAACATCGAGGTGAACTACCTGCTGCAGCGGCTGGAGTCGTTCCGCGGGCTGGCGATCCTGGCCACCAACATGAAGGGCGCGCTGGACAGCGCGTTCCTGCGCCGGCTGCGCTTCGTCATCAACTTCCCGTTCCCCGGCACGGCCGAACGCAAGGCGATCTGGGCCTCGGTGTTCCCGCCGCAGGCCGCGGTGGGTGCGCTGGACCTGGAGCGACTGGCGCGTTTCGCACTCAGCGGCGGCAGCATCCAGGGCATCGCGCTGAACGCGGCGTTCATGGCGGCCAAGGGCGGCGTGCCGGTCGGCATGCCGCTGCTGCTGGATGCCGTGCGCACCGAATACCGCAAGCTGGACAAGCCGATCAACGAAGCGGACTTCCGCTGGCTGGAAAGCGCCGGAGGCAAACCGTGAGCATCGAGCTGCACATCGAGCGGCTGGTGCTGGACGAGGCGCTGCTCGGCGGCGAACGCGCGGGCAACGTGCGTGCCGCGCTCGAAGGCGAGCTGGCCCGCTTGCTGACGCGGCCAGGCGCCGTCGACGCGCTGCGCGGTCTCGGCGCCGTGGCCACGCTGCCGGCGGCGACGCTGCCGGCGGCCAGCCATCCGCACGAGCGCCTCGGCCCGCGCATCGCCACGGCGGTGCAGCACGGCCTCGGCATCACGCCCGCCGCGCGCGTCGCGGGCAAGGAGCATTGACATGAAAGCGATCCCCAAACCCCGTCCCGACGGCATCGTGCGTTTCGGCAAACGGAAGGCCAGACGCGACGACCGCAACCTGATGTTTGCCGCCCTGCTGAAGGCGCCGCCCGTGCTGCCGGCCGAATACGACTTCGACGTGGTCCACCACGGCATCCCCACGCCGATGTTCGGCAACGACCAGTACGGCGACTGCGTGATCGCCGGCCGCGCGCACCAGACCCTGCGCTTCGAGAAGGCCGAGCAGAACAAGCTGATCGCGATCAGCGACAACGACGTGCTGCACGAATACTTCGGCGAAACCGGTGGAGCGGACAGCGGCCTGGTCGTGCTCGATTCGCTGAAGAAGTGGCGCAGCAAGGGCTGGCTCGCCGCGAAGCGGCGCTACAGGATCAAGGCCTTCGCGCAGATCGACCAAGGCAAGCGCAGCGAGGTCAAGCGCGCGGTGTTCATGGACATCGGCGTCGGCCTCGGCTTCAGCCTGCCCGACGCGGCGCTGACCCAGTTCTACGCCGGCAAGCCATGGGCGGTGGTGGGCGGCAAGGCCGGCCAGCCGAATCCGCGCAACGGCCACTACGTCTACGTGCCCGGCTACACGAAGAGCGGCCCGGTCTGCGTCACCTGGGGCCGCAAGCAGCAGATGAGCTGGGCCTTCCTCGTCAAGTACTGCGACGAAGCCTACGCGGTCATCGACGCGATCGACACCGCGAAGAAGAAGCGCGGACTGGATGCGGGCAAGCTCGACGCCTTCCTCGCCGGGTTGCGCAAGACGAAGCGGGCGGCGAAGAGGGCGGCTGCGCGCACCGGAGGCGGACGTGGCTGAGCGCAGCGCCAGCATGGCGGCGGCGCAGGTGGCCCCGGCAACCGCCTTCGTGCTGCAGCGGAAGTGCGGCTGTGGCCGGCATGTGCCGGGCGGCGGAACGTGCGCCGAATGCGCCCGCAAGCGCCATCCCTTGCAACGCAAGGCCGGGCCATCCCTCGCGTCCGGCACCCAGGCACCGGACGCGGTGCTGGCCGTGTTGCGTTCGCCCGGAACGCCGCTCGATCCGGCCGCCCGCCAGTACATGGAGCCGCGGTTCGGCCGCGATTTCTCCGCGATACGCGTGCATGCCGACGACAGTGCGGCGGCTTCGGCCAGGGCCGTGGGCGCGCTGGCATACACCGTGGGGCAGCACATCGTGTTTGCCGAGGGGCAGCTCGCCCCGCGCTCCGCCGCGGGGCGCCGCCTGCTGGCGCACGAGCTGACGCATACCCTCCAGCAGGGCACGTCACCGGCGTCGTTGAGTCCCCGGCTCGCCGTCGGTGCGGTGGATTCGAGCGCCGAAATCGAGGCGGATCGCGTTGCCGACCGGGTGGTGACCGGTGCCGCCGTGCCAGCCGTACGCGCCGCGCCTTCCGCCGCCTTGCAGCGCCGGCCCGGACCGACGCTGGCCGACACGCCGGATGTCGCCGACGCCGAACCGGATTTCAAATCTCCGCAACTGCGAGGCGGTCGCGGGCGTGCTGCCAGCGTCGATGGCGGAAAGCGTGGCGACGACCAGGTCGTCATTCGCATCATCCGCTATCTGTGTGCCTGCGCCGGACGCAACGTCACGCGCACGAGGGCATCCGCGCAGCTGACCCCGAATCCCGGCGTGACGCTGGAGATCTGCAGCGGCAAGGTCACCGCGCGGGTCACTGGCGACATCGTTCCCAAGACTCTCACGACGGGTACGGCGAAGGTCGGCGTGGACGTCAACGTCGCAGGCAACGTGAATGTCGGCGTGCAGGGGCAGGTGCAGAACACCGGCAAGGAGCCGCAGGCCGGCGGTTCGGCGGATGTCCGCGTCAAGCTGCCGAACGGCGGCCAGATCGGCGGCAGCGGGGGAGTCCTGAAGGGAACGCAGTCGGGAAAACTGGACATACAGGCGGGGGCCGGCTACGAAACGCCGGGTGGCACCAGGATCGGCGTTCAAGTAACCGATACGCCGGGCGGCCCCTTCACGATCACCGGTGGCGTGGGCGGAAATCTTCCCGGCCAAACCGTCAGCGACCAGACCTGCCGCGAATGCCGCTGCCCGGTTTCCTACCAGTGCTACGAGGACATTCCACCGCGCGATGTCCAGGAGCCGGTCACCGTGGATGTCGTGCAGCGCGGCCGGTTGCGCTACTACTTCAGTCTGGACAGCGACCGCGACACGCTTGATCCGCAGTTGAAGGGAGAGTCGAAGCACACCCTCGATGAGGTAGCACAGCAGGTCGCGGCGGGAAGTCAGGTCAATTCCATCAGCGGCTATGCCTCGCCGGAAGACAACCGCGAAAAGCCCGAGCCGAACCAGAAGCTCTCGCTGTCGCGCGCACGGCGCCTGCGCGACCTGCTGGCTCAACGGCTCGGTACGCGCGTCCCGCTGCCGGCGCCGATGGCCGGTGGCGAACTGCTCGGTCGCGTGCCGACGATCGCGCCGGGCAGCAGCCTTGCCGACGCCCTGCGCGACGTGGGCTTCGGCGATGCGGAAGACGTCACCCAGTTCCTGGTCGGCGGCGACATCCCCAACCCCCGGCTTGCTGATCAGTTCCTTGGCCTGCTCGATCGCGTCACCGACCCGGGTGAGCGGTTGAAGCTGTTCGGCGTGGCCGCCGATTCACCGGCGGCACCGAAGCTGCTGGCCGCGATCGAACAATTCCGCAAGAACCGGGGCCGGGGGCGTCGCCCATGGGAAGGCATCTTCGGCTACCTGCGCTACGCGACGGTCGAGCTCGGCACCATGCACAAGGAACAACGCATGGAGCAGCACCGGACCAGCGGCTCGCTCACCCCCATGAACGAGGCGGCCTGCAAGCCCTATTCGCGCCAGGCGGAGGACGCGGGCAAGTTCGGCCCGGCCGAGAGGGAGCCGGACAGGAATGCCGATTGTCCCCTGGGCGAACCACGCAACCAGCCGGAGACCGCAAAGCAATGCAACTACGACTGACTCTGCATGGGCCGGGCCGGCTGGACCGCTTGCCTGGCTGCGGCCACCAGCCATGAGCACCTTCCCCGGCTCCCCGCGCATTCTCAAGGGCGGCATCGTGCTGATCGACGCGGCCAGCTCGGCGGTGCTGCGGGTGATAGCGCTGCAGTACAACCCCGATTCGCTCACGCGCTCGCTGCAGGTGCAGGCGGTCAGCGCGGATGGCGGCGATCGTTCCGAGGTGCTGCGCCTGAAGGGGCCGCCGGTGGAGACGCTGAAGCTGGAGGTGGAGATCGACGCCACCGACCAGCTGGAATTTCCGGAGCAGAACGGCGGGGTCGCCGAGTCCGGCATCTTCGCCCAGCTGGCGGCGCTGGAAACCATGGTCTACCCGAGCAGCGGGCAACTGCGCGCGAACGATGTGCTGGCGCAGATCGGCACGCTGGAAATCGTGCCGATGGAGACGCCGCTGGCGCTGTTCGTGTGGAGCAAGTCGCGCATCCTGCCGGTGCGCGTCACCGAGTTCGGCATCACCGAGGAAGCGTTCGACACCGCGCTGAACCCGATCCGCGCCAAGGTCAGCCTGGGGTTGCGCGTGCTGTCGGTGAACGACGTGCCCTCCGGGCACAAGGCGGCCAGCCTGTTCATGAGCTACCTGCAGCAGAAGGAGCGCCTGGCCGGCCGCGCGGGCGGCCAGCTGTCCGCGCTCGGCTTGAGCGGCGTGCCGTGAATACCCCGCGAACACATCGGAGAACGACATGCGCATCGAGGAAATGATTGCCGCCGTCCAGCGGACCCTTGGCGTCGAGGTGGACGGCAAGGCCGGCCCGCAGACCTGGGGCGCGATCTACGCGCGGCTGGTGGACAAGAAGATCGATCAGATGAAGCCGGCCGAAGCCGTTTCGCCGGTGGACGATCGCAGCGAGAAGGTGATCGCCACGCTGCTGCCGCAGGTACGCCCGATTGCGCGCGCCCTGGTGCAGAAGGCGGCTGCCGCCGGCATCAGCATCCGCGTGATCAGCGGCTTGCGCAGCTACGAGGAGCAGGCGGCGTTGTATGCGCAGGGGCGCACGGCGCCGGGGAAGAAGGTGACCAACGCGCGCGCCGGCTACTCCAACCACAACTTCGGCATCGCCTTCGACATCGGCGTGTTCGAGGGCAACCGCTACCTGCCGGAGTCGCCGAAGTACAAGGCCGTCGGCGCGCTGGGCATGGACCTGGGCCTGGAGTGGGGCGGCAACTGGAAAACCATCGTCGACCAGCCGCACTTCCAGTTGCGACCCGCCTGGGCGGCCCACGAAAGCGAGCAGCAGATGCTGGCCGAACTGCGATCGAGGAAGGATCGCGGCGAGGCGGTGTACGCCTGACATCACCGGAACGATCGACACGCCCGCGACGGAGCAGCCTCCATGACCTCGAATTTCCCGCCCACCAGCCGCTACGCGCTGACGCCCACGACCAGCCTCGTGCGCGCCGACGGCAGCATGGTGACGTACCTGAAGCGCCGCTTCGTGCCGCCGCCGGAAAGCCTCGCCCTGCTGCAGTGGCATCGCGTGGTGCAGGGCGAGCGGCTGGACAACATCGCGGCGAAGTACCTGGGCGATCCGGAACAGTTCTGGCGGCTGTGCGACGCGAACCGCGCGCTACGGCCGGAGGAGCTGACCGAAACCATCGGCAGGAAGCTGCGCATCACCTTGCCCGAAGGCATCCCGGGGGTGCCGCATGCTTGAGGGAATCCACCTGACCTTGCTGGTCGGCCCGGTGGTGCCGGTGCCGGTGCCGCAGCTCGTGCTGGATGCGCTGACCCGGATCGAGGTGAACGCGCCGGACGAGGCGGCCGGTGCGTTCACCCTGCAGTTCACGCTGAGCGTGCAGTCGCCGCTGCACACGCTGTTTCTGCTCTCGGGCGGCGGCGTGGTGCCGCTGCTGCGGGTGATCGTGGTGGTCACCGTGAACGGCATGCCGCAGGTGCTGATCGACGGCGTGGTGACCCGCACCGAAGTGGTGCCCGGCGCGGACCAGCGCCACACCACCTTGCAGGTCACCGGCGACGACCTCACCACGGTGATGACCAAGCTCGAATTCTCCGGCCTGCCCGGGGTGCCGTACCCGGCGATGCCGGCCGAGGCGATCGTGGCGCTGCTGCTGGCGAAATACGCCTTCCTCGGCATCGTGCCGCTGGTGATCCCCAGCATCGCGATGGACGTGCCGATCCCGACCAACCGCATCCCGACCCAGCAGGGCAGCGACCTGGACTACATCCGCCTGCTGGCCGAGCGGGTCGGCTACGTGTTCTACCTCGAGCCCGGCCCGCTGCCCGGCATGAGCACCGCGTACTGGGGGCCGAAGATCAAGGTGGGTGTGCCGCAGCCGGCGCTGAACGCGGACATGGACGCGGCCAGCAACGTCGACGAGCTCAGCTTCAGCTACGACGGCAACGCGCGGCAGCTGCCGGTGGTCTACATCCAGAACGAGCAGACCAAGCTGCCGCTGCCGCTGCCGATCCCGGACATCGGGCCACTCAATCCGCCGCTCGGCCTGATCGATCCGCCGCCGCAGCAGTTCCGCCCCTTGCCCGAGACCGCGAAGTATTCGCCACAGCGCGCGCTGCTTCTGGGCATGGCCGAGGCGGCAAAATCGGCCGACACCGTCACCGGCAAGGGCAGCCTCGACGTGGTGCGTTACGGCCGCGTGCTGAAGTCGCGCCAGCTGGTCGGCGTGCGCGGCGTGGGGCCCGCATTCGACGGCCTGCACTACGTCAGCCAGGTGCGTCACACGATCAGGCGCGGCGAGTACAAGCAGAGCTTCGAGCTGTCGCGCAAGGGACTGGTCTCCGCCGTGCCGCTGGTGCTGCCATGAACAAGTTCTTCGGCAAGTACCGCGGCACCGTGATCCAGAACGTGGACCCGGAACAGCGCGGGCGCATCCAGGCGATGGTGCCGGACGTGTCCGGGCTGATCCCGTCGAGCTGGGCGATGCCGTGCGTGCCGGTCGCCGGCAAGCAGAGTGGCGTCTACGTGGTGCCGCAGATCGGCGCCGGCGTGTGGATCGAGTTCGAGCAGGGCGATCCGGATTATCCGGTCTGGGTCGGCGGCTTCTGGGGCAGCGCGGCGGAAGTGCCGGCGCTGGCGCTGGCCGGCAATCCGGCCAGCCCGAGCGTGGTGCTGCAGTCGGGCCTGCAGAACACCATCGCGATCAGCGACGTGCCGGGGCCGGCCGGCGGCATCCTGCTGAAGAGCGTCACCGGCGCGATGATCATGGTCAACGAGGTCGGCATCACGATCTCCAACGGCCAAGGCGCCACCATCGTGCTCGCCGGGCCGACGGTGACGGTCAACAACGGCGCGCTGGTCGTGACCTAGGGAGATGCGCGATGCCGGGCTTCCTCATCCATGTCGGCGCCAGCGTGCTCTGCTCGCACGGCGGGCAGGCGAAGGCCACCGCACCGAATCCGCGCGTCACCGTCAGCGGCCAGCCAACGGTGACGATGCCGGCGCCGTGGCTGGTTGCCGGCTGCGCGCTGCCGCCGCCGACGGCGGCAAACGGGCCATGCGTCAGCGCGCAGTTCGTCACTGCCGCCACCCGCGTGACTTCCAACGGCCAGCCGCTGCTGCTCATCGACAGCCAGGCGATCTGCGCGCCGACCGGCACGCCGCTGCTGATCGTCGCCAGCCAGACGCGCGTCACCGCGATGTGAGGAAGGCCATGAACATCGACTACCCGTTCCATTTCGACAACCGCGGCCGCAGCGCGGAAACCGATGACGACGAGCATGTGCGCGACATGATCGAGCAGTTGCTGTTCACCAATCCCGGTGAACGCGTCAACCGGCCCGACTTCGGCAGCGGTCTGCTGCAACTGGTGTTCGCGCCGAACAGCCCGGAGCTGGCCGCCGCGCTGCAGTTCACCCTGCAGGCGGCATTGCAGCGCTGGCTGGGCGACGTGATCGACGTGGGCAAGCTCGAAGTCAGCAGCGAGGACGCCACCTTGCGCGTCGACCTCAGCTACACCGTGCGCGCCAGCGGCGACACGCGCAGCGACAGCTTCGTGCGGAGCCTGCCATGAACCGCGCGAACGCCCATGCGAGTCCCCGCACGATCGGCTGCGCGCCGCTGCCGGCCTGCAGCGTGCCGGCGCGGCGCGAGAAGCTGCGGCTGGCCGGCACGCTCAACGGCATCGACTACGTCGAGGTCGGCGACGATGGCACCAGCCTGTGCGTGCATTTGTTCGGCGAGATCCCGCAAGGCCTCGGCGTGACCAACGTGCGCATCAGCGGCGGCGACCGCATCACCGGCCTGCGCGTGCTCAGCGTGAACCCCGAGCTGGAACCGGACATGCACGATGACGCCTGCCTGCGCGTGGTGCTCGACCGCGAAGGCGACCACACCGCGTACTGCCTGTGCCTGGTGGATGCGGCCTCCGGCAATGACCCGGCGAGCTGGCAGGCCTATCCCGGCTTCGATCCGCGCTATGCCTGCGTCCCGCTGCACTTCCGCCTGGACTGCGCGAAGACGCTGGACTGCGCCGACGAGACGCCGTGCGTGTCGCCACCGTCGCCCGCGCCGGAGATCAACTACCTCGCCAAGGATTACGCCAGCTTCCGCCAGCTGTTCCTCGACCGCCTCGCGCTGGGCATGCCGGCGTGGCAGGAGCGTCACGTGCCGGACCTCGGCATCGCGCTGGTGGAGACGCTGGCGTACACCGCCGACTACCTCAGCTACTACCAGGACGCGGTCGCCACCGAAGCCTACCTGGGCACCGCGCGCCGACGCATCTCGGTGCGCCGGCATGCGCGGCTGGTCGACTACCGCATGCACGAAGGCTGCAATGCGCGCGCGCTGGTGACGCTGGCCTGCAGCAACGACCTGAGCCTCGAACTGGCCAACCTGCTGCTGCTGGTGCCGCCGCCGGGACAGGATCATCCGCAGCCCGGCGTGATCG
Organism: Rhodanobacter sp. UC4437_H4; assembly: GCF_052978425.1. Classification (NCBI taxonomy): domain Bacteria; kingdom Pseudomonadati; phylum Pseudomonadota; class Gammaproteobacteria; order Lysobacterales; family Rhodanobacteraceae; genus Rhodanobacter; species Rhodanobacter sp. UC4437_H4. The sequence goes on along the minus strand of NZ_CM129673.1, from coordinate 1,870,693 downwards.
ACGCGGCCCAGCTCGACGTGGCGCGTGCGCAGGGCGCGCTGATCTACGAGCCGATGCCGCTGGACGGCATGACCACGTTCGACGTGGTCGCCGCGCACAGCGCGATCCGGCTGCACAGCTGGGGCGACGAGCTGTGCTGCCTGCCACGCGGCAGCACACGGGCGACCTTGGTCGACACGCCGCCACCCACGCCGGAAGCGCCGCCCGTCGTGCTGCTGGCGACAACGGACACCGCAAGCGCGCCGACGCGCGCGCTGAAGCTGGCCGTCGGCGACCTGCTGATCTTCGAGGAAGTGCGGGGACCGCAGACCGGCAACCCGGCCGATGCCGATCCCGCACACCGGCACGCGGTGCGCCTCACGGACGTCCGGACGTCCGTCGATCCGCTGGACGGCACGCTGCTGCTGGAGGTGGCGTGGGATACCTGCGACGCGCTGCCGTTCGACCTGTGCCTGTCGGTGCGCACGCCGGCGCCGGACTGCGCATGGCTGCACGACGTCAGCTTGGCGCGCGGCAACGTGCTGCTGGTCGACCACGGCGAGCACGTGCGCGGGCAGTGCACGTCCGCCGCGATCTGCATGCCCGACGGCCGCGACGGCGATTACCCCGGACTGACCGCCGCGCTCGCCGCGATGCCGGATGCCTGCACGCGCTGCGGCACGCTGGCCGAGGACTGCTGGCTGGTGCCGGGCAGCACGCAGTACGGCTGCTGTCATTGCGACGGCGCGGTGCAGGACGTCCGCCGTTCGCCGTCCGACACCGGCCACGTGCTGCCGGATACGCCGCTGACCTGGGCCGAGCCGTTGCCGCCGCACGCGCCGGTATGCCAGCTGCTGGCGCGCGATCCGCGGCACGCGCTGCCGCAACTCACCGTCCACAGCGGCTCGCTCGACGAGGTGCTGGTGGCCGGCACGCCGGACTCGCGCTGGCAGTGGCTGCCGCGCCAGGACCTGCTGGCGAGCGGTCCGGACGACCGCCACTTCGTGGTCGAGATCGACGACGACGGCGCCGCCCACCTGCGTTTCGGCGACGGCGTGCTTGGCGCGCAGCCGCAAGCCGGCGATTTCTTCCGCGCCGCCTCGCGCATCGGCAACGGCCCGGCAGGTAACGCGGGCCGCGACAGCATCGTGTGGCTGGCGTTGAAGTCAGGCGTGCTGTCCGCCGAGCTGCAGCCGCGCAACCCGCTGCCGGCCGGCGGCGGCACCGCGCCGGAGAGCCTGGCCGAGGTGAAGCTGTATGCGCCCGGCGCATTCCGCGCCAAATCGCTACGCGCAGTCGTTGCCGACGACTACGCGAGGTTCGCCGCGCAGGCGCCGGAGCTGCAGGGTGCGGCCGCCGCGCTGGCGTGGAGCGGCAGCTGGTACGCCGCCGACGTGGCGGTCGATCCACTGGGCCGCGAGGACCTGCCGGCGGGCCTGGCGCGGCGCATCCGCGCACAACTGGAGCGCTACCGCCGCATCGGCCACGACGTCGAGGTGCATGCGGCCTGCTACGTGCCGCTGCGCATCGCGTTGTTCGTCTGCGTGCTGCCGGACTTCCTCGTCGCCCACGTCGAGGCCGAGCTGCGCGACCGCTTTGGTTCGGGCCTGCGCCGTGACGGCACGCCCGGCTTCTTCCATCCGGATCGGCTGAAGCTGGGTGCACCGGTGTTCGTCAGCGCGCTGCTGGCCGAGGCGCAGGCGATCACCGGCGTGGCCCACGTCGAAGTGTCGTGCCTGGCGCGCGCCGACGACCCGACCGACGGCGTACCCGACGACGGCGTATTGCACCTGGCCGCGCGCGAAATCGCCCAGCTCGACAACGACCCGGATCATCCCGACCACGGCAGCATCAGCTTCAACATGGGAGGTGGCCGATGAGCTGCTGTAGAGCCTGTGGCAAACACGCCTGCGCCTGCGGTTGCGGCGCGATCGCCGGCACGCCGTTGTCGATGACCAACCGGCCGGGGCTCAACAGCCTCGCGTATCGCGTCGGCACCTATGCCGACTTCCGCGCCACCATGCAAGCCGACTTGAGCGATGCCGCACTGCCGGCGCTGGCCGGGCTGCGCACGCGCGAGCAGGACGATCCGGCGATGGCGCTGCTCGATGCGTGGGCGGTCGGCGCCGACGTGCTGAGCTTCTACACCGAGCGCATCGCCAACGAAGGCTACCTGCGCACCGCCACCGAACGCCGCTCGGTGCTGGAGCTGGCGCGGCTGCTCGACTACCGCCTGCGCCCCGGCGTCGCCGCCAGCGTGTACCTCGCCTACACGGTGGAGAAGGATTCGCCGCCGGTGACGATTGCCGCTGGCGCACGCGCGCAGTCGGTGCCCGCGCCGGGCGAGCAGATGCAGACGTTCGAGACCGCCGAGCCGCTGGATGCGCGCCACGAATGGAACGCGCTGCAGCCGCGACTGACCCGGCCGCAGAACATCACGCTCGACAACGTCGCCGGCCTCGGCGAGCTGTGGATCGCGAGCACTGCCAGCAACCTCAAGCCGAACGATCGCCTGCTGTTCCTGTTCGGCGACCTTGCCAGCGGCGTGCAGGCGATCCGCCTGGTGCAGTCGGTCGAGGTGCAGCAGCAGAGCGGGCGCAGCAGGGTGCTGTTGCGGCCGGTCGATGCGGCGACGGTGGGGATCGTGGCGGCGGCGAGCAAGGCGATCGCCGCGTTGAACGCGTCGGCCGCCGGGCCCCATCGCGAAAGATGGCTGGAAGGCATCGAGTCCGCGCGCAGGGATCTGCTGCTGGGCGGCGACAACGGCGGCAGCTTCGACGCGCTGATGAGTCGCCGGCTGGATGGCATTCCCGCCGGGCCGCCGGCCGTCGACGATTTCGAGAACGCGGTGGATGCGGCGTTCGGCACGGCTCCGCCGTCCGCCGGGTCGCCGGGCGGCTTCGGCGCGCTGTTCGGCGCGCTGACGCTCACGCCGACCCTGCAGCCGGCCAGCCGTTTCCGCCTGCAACGCAACATCGCCAGCGCGCTGGGCAAGGCCAGCGACGTGCGCCCGCAGCTGCTGCTGAATTTCGAGGCGCGGCTGGCCGACAACTTCTACCGCGCCTGGACCAGCGTGCCGCAGGGCGAGCCTTCGCCGGCACTGAGCGGCGTCCATGCACTGCGCGTGTCCGCGCCGCTGTTCGGCTACAACGCGCCGCAAAGCATCTCCATCACGCAGACGCCCGATGGTCATGGCGGCTCGACCTCGAAGGTCGCCACCACCGAGCTTTCGCTGGACGAGGATCCGAATGTCGTGCGCCTGGACAATGGCTACGACGGTGTGATGGCGGGCAGTTACCTGGTCATTCAACTGTCTGGCGACGTTCCCACGGTGGCGCGGGTGAAGAGCGTGCAGGTTCATCCGCAGCTGAGCTACGGCATCAGCGGCAAGACCACCGAGATCACGCTCGATGATCCGTCGGCTGATGGCGACTCGGTGGTGTGGCAGGTACCCAGCATGACGGCCTTGCGCAGCACGCAGGTGCATGCGCAGAGCGAACTGTTGTCGCTGGCCGAACTGACCATCGCCGACACGGTCGGCCGGGTTGCCGATGACGGCGCATCGCGCACGACCAGGGACAGCGCCACCCGGCTCACCCTCGACACCGCCGTCGACGGCCTCAAGGCCGGCCGCTGGGTGATCGTCGAGGGCCAGCGCAGCGACGTGCCGGGTACCGATGCGGTGACCGCCGCCGAGCTGGTGATGCTGGCCGCGGTGGAGCAGGGCACGGATGCAGGCCTGCCCGGCGATACCGTGCACAGCACCCTGGTGTTCGCCAACCAGGGCCTGGCATACAGCTACGTGCGCGACAGCGTGGCGGTGCATGCCAACGTGGTGCGCGCCACCCATGGCGAGACGCGCAACGAGGTGCTCGGCAGCGGCAATGGCGCGCTGTCGATGCAGGCATTCGTGCTGAAGCAGTCGCCGCTGACGTACGTTTCCGCCGCCACCGTCGACGGCGTGCAGAACATGCTCACGCTGCGCGTCAATGGCATGCAGTGGCACGAGACGCGCAACCTCGCCTTCGCCGGCGCGGCCGAGCGCAGCTTCGTCACCGCCATCGACGACGGCGGCAAGACCACGGTGCAGTTCGGCGACGGCACGCACGGCGCGCGGTTGCCCACCGGCATCGAGAACATCGTCGCCACCTACCGCAACGGCATCGGCACGCCGGGAAACGTGCGCGCGCAGCAGGTCAGCCTGCTGGCGACGCGGCCGCTCGGCGTCAAGGACGTGATCAACCCGTTGCGTGCTTCCGGCGGCGCCGACGCGGAGACGCGCGATCAGGCGCGCCGCAACGTGCCGCTGGCAGTGCTGGCGCTGGACCGGCTGGTCTCGGTGGCGGACTACGCCGACTTCGCGCGCACCTTCGGCGGCGTCGGCAAGGCGGCGGCGGTCAAGCTCGGCCACCGGGTGCAGGTGACCATTGCCGGTGCCGCCGATGCGCCGATCGACCCGAGCTCCGACCTCTACCGCAACCTGCTGCAGGCACTGCAGCGCTACGGCGATCCGTCGCTGTCGGTGCAACTGGACGTGCGCGAGCTGCTGGCGCTGACCGTGAGCGCGAAGGTGGGGCTGTTGCCGGACTTCGCGTGGGAGTCGGTCGAGCCGGCCGTGCGCGCGGCGCTGCTGGATGCGTTCGGCTTCGAGCGGCGCGCGCTGGCGCAGGCCGCCTACCTCAGCGAGCTGGTCGCCTGCATGCAGGCGGTGCGCGGTGTGGCCTGGGTCGACGTGGACGCGTTCGGCAGCCTCGACGAGGCGACTCTGCTGGCCGGCTTCGGCGTGGGCGGCGACAACAAGAATGGAAACGGTTCGTCGCTGCACGCCCAGGCGATCGTCACCGCCACCACGGTACCGCCGCGCGTGCAGGTGCTGCCCGCCCGCTACGACGACACCGGCGCGCTGCGCCCGGCGCAGCTGGCCTACCTGCCGGCGAACGTCCCCGACACCTTGCTGCTGCAGGAGGCCACGCCATGACTGCGCGCCCGGATCGGCTGTACGACCTGCTGCCGGTGGTCTATCGCATGCGCGATGCGGAGCAGGGCTGGCCGCTGCGCGACTTCCTGCGCGTGCTGGCCAGCCAGGCCGATGTGCTCGAGCAGGACATCGCCCGGCTGTACGACAACTGGTTCATCGAGACCTGCGACGACTGGGTGGTGCCGTATATCGGCGACCTGCTCGGTTACAGCTTGTTGCCCGAAGCGGCCACGCTGGGCGAGGACGGGCGCCGCGACGCCAGCCTCGGCCGCGTGCTGGCGCCGCGCGCCGACGTGGCCAACACGATCGACGCGCGGCGGCGCAAGGGCACGCTGTCGCTGCTGGAGGACCTGTCCCGCGACGCCGCCGGCTGGCCGGCGCGCGCGGTGGAGTTCTACCGCCGGCTCGGCTGGATGCAGCATCTCGATCACCAACACCCGCGCCGCGGCGGCACCGCCGACCTGCGCGATCCGGGGCGGCTGCAACGCATCGGCTGGGCCGACGGCGCGTTCGATCCGTTCGCGCACAGCGTCGATGTGCGGCGCATGGGCAGCGTGCATCGGCGCGGCCGCCACCACATCCCCGCCGTGGGCGTGTTCGCCTGCCGTCTGCGCAGTTATCCGGTGACGTGCACGCCGGCGTACTGCATCGAGGAACGCGGGCCGCAGTGTTTCAGCTTCAGCGTGCTCGGCAACGACACGCCGCTGTTCCAGCGTCCGCTGGAAGAGAGCGAACCCACCCACATCGCCGACGAGCGCAACCTGCCGCTGCCGTTGCGCCGCCGGCGTTTTGCCGAGCGCGGCCCGCTGGCCGATTACGCCAGCGTGTCGGCGGAACTCTACGGCGACGGTCGCAGCGTGCAGGTGTGGGCGCCGGACTGGCCGGCGAAAGGGCAGGGAACACCGGTGCCGCGCGAGGCGCTGATCCCGGCAAATCTGTCCGGCTGGCGCGGGCAGGTGAAGCGAGGGCGCGTGGCGCTCGATCCCGAACGCGGCCGCCTGCTGTTCCCGGCCAACCAGCGGCCGAAGCGCGGCGTATGGGTGAGCTACCAGTACGGCTTCGCCGCCGACCTCGGCGGCGGCGAATACGCGCGGACCACGCCGGAGCTGGAAGGCGCCACCCGCTACGTGGTGCATGCCGCCTTGCCGGATCACGCGGCGAGCGGCAACTGGCCGGCCGGCCACTTCGGCAGCATCGCCGACGCGCTGGCGGCGTGGGTGCAGGCCAAGGCAGCCACGCCGACGCTGCGCGCGCTGGTGATCGAACTGGCCGAAAGTGGCGTGTACGAGGGCAGCATCGACCTGCAGCTCGATGCGGGCGAGGCGATCCAGCTGCGCGCCGCCGAGCGCACGCGGCCGGTGCTGCGCCTGCTCGACGTGCGTGCCAGCCAGCCGGACGCGCTCAGCGTCAGTGGCCGCGCCGGCAGCCGCGTGCTGCTGGACGGCTTGCTGATCGTGGGCCGCGGCATCGAGGTGCGCGGGCCGGACGAGGAATCCGCTGCTGGCGGCGACCTGTGCGAGCTGCTGATCCGCCACTGCACGCTGGTGCCGGGCTGGGCGCTGCACTGCGACTGCGACCCGAAGCGCCCGGGCGAGCCCAGCGTCACGCTCGATGGCACGCGCGCGGCGCTGCGTGTCGAGCACAGCATCCTCGGCGCGATCATGGTGATCAGCCCCGAGCGCCGCGGCGAGCCGCCGCCGCTGGAACTGTGCGACAGCATCCTCGACGCCACCGGCATGGAGCGCGTGGCGCTGGGTGCGCCGGACGAGGCGGTGGCGTACGTCGAGGCCAGCTTCCGCCGCTGCACGGTGATCGGCGAAGTGCAGGCGCACGGCATCGCGCTGGCCGAGGATTCGATCTTCGCCAGCCCGCTGCGCGTGCTGCGCCGGGAGCAGGGCTGCGTGCGTTTCTGCCACGTGGCGGACGGTTCGCGCACGCCGCGTCGCTTCCATTGCCAGCCCGATCTGGCGCTGGCCGCGGTGGCGCCGGAGCAGCGCGCGCACGAACGGCTGCGCGTGGTGCCGCAGTTCCGCAGCCGGCGCTACGGCACGCCGCACTACCTGCGCCTGGCCGACGGCTGCTGCGCGGAGATCCGCCGCGGCGCGTCCGACCGTTCGGCAATGGGCGCCTGGCACGACCTGTACGAACCGCAGCGCGAGGCGAACCTCGCGGCGCGGCTGACCGAATACGTTCCGGCGGGCACGGACGCCGGCATCCTCTTTGCGAGTTAGGAGATCGACCATGAAAGGCGACTTCGCACGCGTCAGCTTCGACCCGACCCTGCATTACAGCCAGGTGTTCCAGCAGCAGGGACGCGTGCTGCTGGAGGCGGACTGGAACGAACAGGCGCACATCCAGCTGCACCTGCTGCGCAGCCTGGTGCGCGACCTGGTCGGCCCGTGCTGGGCGGCGGGTGGCGGCTTCGCCATCACCGACAGCACCACCAAGGCCGATGGCAGCAGCAAGCCGTTGCCGCTGACCGACTGGCAGCTGGCGCCGGGGCATTTCTACGTCGACGGCATCCTGTGCGTGAACGAGGCCGCGTGCACGCTGGCGCAGCAACCGAACGCGCCGACCCCCGACTATGGTGTGGCCGACGGGAAGAGCGGTTTCGAGAATCCGCCGGCGGGTTTTGCGCTGTGGCTGGACGTGTGGGAGCGGCACCTGTGCGCGGTGGAAGCGCCGCGCATCGCCGACGTGGCGCTGGACGGCGTCGACACCGCGTCGCGCGCGCAGGTGGTATGGCAGCTGCGCCTGCTCGACCAGCCGTGGGCGCAGCAGCAGCTCGACGACGTCACCGCGGCACTGAAGACGCGCCAGCAGGCCGCCGGCAGTTCTGCCGACGCCGCTGCGATCAAGCAGCAGCTCGTCGAGGTGGCGCAGTTGCGCAAGGGTCTCGACGGCGGCAACCAGACCAACGCCTCGCCCTGCGCGTTGCTGCGCCAGCTGCTCGGCGCGCGTGCGGCGTACGCGTTGCCGCGATTGCGCGCGGAGCTGGGTCCGCAGGAGTCCGATGACGATCCCTGCGTGATCGCCGCCGACGCGCGCTACCGCGGCTGCGAGAATCAGCTGTACCGGGTCGAGATTCACCAGGGCGGATTGGCCGGCGCGGCCAGCTTCAAGTGGTCGCGCGAGAACGGCTCGGTGGTGTTTCCGGTCATGCGCAGCGACCTCGGTGCGGCGGCCGATGACGGCAGTGCGCCGCTCACGGTGACGCTGGCCCGGCTCGGTCGCGATGCCCGGCTCGGGCTGGCGGCGAACGACTGGGTGGAGCTGGTCGACGACCGCTACACGCTGGGGCAGCGCGCGTACCCGCTGCTGCAGGTGATCGCGATCGACCTGGCAAGCTGCAGCGTCACCCTGAACGTGCCGAAGAACACCACGCCGTGGCCGCTGGACGACGACCCGCGCCGGCATCCGCTGCTGCGCCGCTGGGACCAGCGCGAGGCGGTGAATGCGCAAGGTGTGCTGGCCGTGGCCGAGGGCGCGCCGATCGCGCTGGAGGACGGCATCCAGGTCAGCTTCGAAGCGGGCGGGCTGTATGCCACCGGCGACTACTGGCTGATTCCCGCGCGGGTGGCCGGCAACGGCCAGCTCGACTGGCCGATGACGGGTACGGCGCCCGCCGCGCTGCCGCCGCGCGGATGGCATCACCACGCGGTGCTCGGCGTCAGCGGCGACAACGGCGGCTACGACGAATGCTGCTGCCGCTTCGACAGCCTGTGCGAGTTGCTGCGTGCCTCGACCAAGGCCACGCCCGGCACGACTACGCACACGTTGTTCGCCGCGCCCACGGCCGGTGCGGTCAAGTCCACGGTGGCGGGCGGTGCCAGGCGCAAGCGGACCCGCAAGCCGGTGAAACCCGCCGGCCCGGCCTGAGCATTGTCGCGCCGATGTCTTTTCCGCCCGAGAACATCAAAGAGGAAACGGCCCCATGGATCCGCTGACCGCCCCCTACTTCCCGATCATCTACGTCCGCGGCTACGCGATGACGGCGAACGAGATCGCCGACACCGTCGCCACGCCGTACATGGGCTTCAATCTCGGCTCCACCAAGGTACGCCAGGCTTGGGACGGCACCGTGCGGCGCCACGTGTTCGAATCGCCGCTGGTGCGGCTGATGAAGGACTACGGCTACCGCGACACCTACACCGATGGCAGCGAGATCGACGGCGAGCTGCCGGCGCGCAGCGTGGTGATCTACCGTTACTACGAAACGGCCGATACCGACCTTGGCGACGGCAAGGTGCTGTCGATCGTCGAGGCCGCCACCGGCCTGCGCGACCTGATCCGCAAGTTGCGCTACCAGGTTTGCGGCGCCGACGCGGCGCGGAAGAAGGCATTCCGCGTGTACCTGGTCGCCCATTCGATGGGTGGACTGGTATGCCGCAGCTTCCTGCAGAACGACAAGATCAGCACCGGCGCCGACCGTGCCATGGTCGACAAGGTGTTCACCTACGCCACGCCGCACAACGGCATCGAGATGGCCGGCTTCAACGTGCCGGCGGTGCTCGGCCTGTGGGACATGAACAACTTCAACCGCAAGACCATGGCCGGCTACCTCGGCCTGAAGGGCACGCCGGAGCGCGTGGACACGCTGGACGGCAAGTTCGATCCGCAGCAGTTTTTCTGCTTCGTCGGCACCAATCACCGCGACTACGAAGCCGCGCTCGGCGTGTCGCGCAAGCTGGCCGGCGAGATGAGCGACGGCCTGGTGAAGATCGAGAACGCCACCGTGAGCGGCGCGCCGCGCGCGTTCGCCTACCGCAGCCACAGCGGCGTGTACGGCGTGGTCAATTCCGAGGAGGGCTACCAGAACCTGGTGCGCTTCCTGTTCGGCGACATGCGCGTGGACGGCACGCTGGAGGCCGACGCGCTGCCGCTGCCGGCCTCGGTGCAGAAAGCCAAGGACGACGGCAAGCAGGTGCGCGCCTCGTACTATTTCGAGGCCACCGTGGCGCCGCGCGGCACCAACAGCTACCGCCTGACCGAGCGCCGCCGCGACACCTTCAGCGCGGTGCTGCGCAGCTTCGACGAACTGCTGCGCCCGGGCAACGCCGGGCTGGACGCACCGCGCTCGCCGGTGCTGTTCTCGGCCTTCCTCGACACCAGCAAGATCACCTCCGGCAAGACCGTCGTGTTCAGCGTGGAGCTGACCGTATCGACCACCGGCTACACCATCGACAACAAACTGTGGCTGGACAAGCACGTCGAAGGCGAATACCTGTTCCGCGACACGCTGGTGGTGCGTGCCACGCAGACCGACGAAGGCTGGAACCTGCGCTACCTGCTCGTCGACGAGCAGTCCAGCGAGAGCCTGGGCACCCTGGTCGAGCCGCAGGACGACGGGGGTTACCTCATTCCGCTGTCGTCGCAGAAAGGCTTCCAGGGACGCTTGCGCCTGGCGGTGTCGATGACGCGCGGAAAGGCATAGCCGCCGCCATGCGGCCCGGCTGCCGCCGGTGCGGGCGGCGGCAGCACGTACACTACGCGCATGAACGATTCCGCCGCCGCCTCGCCGTGGCACTTCAGCGTCGCGCCCATGATGGACTGGACCGACCGCCACTGCCGCTACTTCCACCGGCTGCTGTCGCCGCGTGCGCGGCTGTACACCGAGATGGTGACCAGCGCCGCGCTGGTGCGCGGCAAGCAGCTGCGCCTGCTCGAACACAGCCAGCAGGAACATCCGCTGGCGTTGCAGCTGGGCGGCAGCGAGCCGCAGGAACTGGCACAGGCGGCGCGCTTCGGCGCCGAGGCCGGCTACGACGAGATCAACCTCAACGTCGGTTGCCCCTCCGACCGGGTGCAGTCGGGCCGCTTCGGCGCCTGCCTGATGCGCGAACCGGCCCTGGTCGGCGAGTGCGTGAAGGCGATGCGCGATGCGGTCGAGGTGCCGGTGACGGTGAAGTGCCGCATCGGCGTGGACGACCAGGATGACTACGCAGGCCTGCAGCACTTCACCGAGACCATGCTTGAGGCGGGCGTGCGCGTGCTGGTGGTGCACGCGCGCAAGGCCTGGCTCAAGGGCCTGTCGCCGAAGGAGAACCGCGAGATCCCGCCGCTGGACTACGAGCGCGTGTACCGGCTCAAGCGCGAGTTTCCCGAGCTCGTGGTGGTGGTCAACGGGGGCATCACCACGGTCGAGCAGGTGCGTACCCACCTGGCCCGGCTGGATGGGGTGATGCTGGGCCGTGCGGCATACCACGATCCGTACCTGCTGGCGCAGATCGAGCACGCGCTGCACGGCGAGCCGCTGCCTACCCGGGAAAGCGTGCTGCAGCGCCTGCGGCCCTACATCGAGGCCGAGCTGGCGCGCGGCACCGCGTTCAAGCACATCAGCCGCCACCTGCTGGGCCTTTACCAGAGCGAGCCTGGCGCGCGCGCATTCCGCCGCGCGCTCAGCGAGGGCGCGCATCTGCCCGGGGCAGGCTGGGCATTGCTCCAGCAGGCCATGGCGCCGTGCGCGGCGGCAGCGTGACAGGCGCGCCCCGTCCGGCCAGTATTCAGGCCTGACCTCTTAGGCTGGGCGTTCGCTCAACGCCGGACAGGATATTCACGCATGATCAGGTACAAGAGCATGCTGCTGGCCGCCCTGATCCCGTTCGGGGGCGTGGCGGCGGCGCAGACGGGCAAGCCGGCGGTGACGCTGGATCAGGCGGTGCTCCAGGTGCAGCAGGAAACCGGCGGCAAGGTATTGTCGGCGGAGTCGCGCGGGGTCGGCCGCCGGATGGAGTACCGCATCAAGGTGCTCACCCCGAACGGCCATGTGAAGGTGATGGCGATTTCCTCCGAAGCGAGCAAGAATCCGGGGTCGGCCCAGTCGACCAAGAACCCGCCCGGGCGGAATGCGGGCAGCAAGGAGAAACATTGATATGCGCATCCTGTTGGTGGAAGACGAGGCGCCGTTGCGCGAGACGCTGGCGGCCCGGCTGAAACGCGACGGCTTTGCCGTCGATGCGGCGCAGGACGGCGAAGAGGGCATCTATCTCGGCCGCGAGGTGCCATTCGACCTGGCCATCATCGACCTTGGCCTGCCCAAGATGTCGGGCATGGACCTGGTCAAGGCGTTGCGCGAGGCGGGCCAGCGCTACCCGATCCTGATCCTCACCGCGCGCGGCAGCTGGCAGGACAAGGTCGAGGGACTGAAGTACGGCGCCGACGACTACCTGGTCAAGCCGTTCCACGTCGAGGAGCTGCTGGCGCGCATCAACGCGCTGGTGCGCCGGGCCAGCGGCTGGTCCAAGCCGATCCTGGCCTGCGGGGTGATCAAGCTCGACACCACCGCGCAGACGGTGACGGTGGAGGGCAAGCTGGTCGACCTCACCAGCTACGAGTACAAGGTGCTCGAATACCTGATGCTGCACGCGGGCGAACTGGTCTCCAAGGCCGACCTCACCGAGCATATCTACCAGCAGGATTTCGACCGCGACTCCAACGTGCTGGAAGTCTTCATCGGCCGCCTGCGCCGCAAGCTCGATCCGGAAGGCACCCTGAAACCCATCGAGACGGTACGTGGACGCGGATACCGCTTTGCCATCCCGCGCACCGACGGCGACGACGAATGAGCCATCGCCCGCGCGCCGCCCGCTGTCGCTGGCGGCGCGCGCGGCGATCGCCACCGGATTCGTGCTGGCCGGCTTCCTCGGCCTGGTCGGCCTGACCCTGTCGCAGGCGAACAAGGAGCGTGCGCTGAGCGCGCTGCACGACCGCCTGCAGAACTTCGCGATCGCCTACATCACCAACTTCGACGTCAACCGCTACGGCCGCATCCTGTCGCCGGACACCTCGCCGGATCCGAATTTCTCGCGCCCGGGTTCCGGCCTCTACGCGGTGGCGGTGGGCGACAAGGACTTCCGCTGGGAGTCACCCTCCGCGATCGGCCGTGACTTCAGTTTCCTGGTGCCGCTGGAGCCGGGCGCCAGCCGCTTCGTCGGCCCGATCGACACGCGCATGGGTCGCCTCTACTACTACAGCTACGGCGTGGCCTGGGACACCGAGGCGGGCAAGTCGGTGCGCTTCACCGTGATGGTGGCGCAGACCGAGGATCAGCTCGAGGGCGGCAACATGGCCTACCGGCGCGCGCTGGTGATCTGGCTGTCGATCCTGGGCGTGATGCTGATGGTGCTCCAGCTATTGCTGCTGCGCTGGAGCCTCACCCCGCTGCGCAAGGTGGCCAGCGACATGAGCCGGGTCGAGCGCGGCGACAGCGAGCAGCTGGACAGCCAGTACCCGCTGGAACTGACCGGCCTGACCGAGCGCATCAACGCCTTCATCACCAACGAGCGCGAGCAGCGCACGCGCTACCGGCACACGCTGGCGGATCTCGCGCACAGCCTGAAGACGCCGCTGGCGGTAATTCGCTCGCAACTGGAATCCACCACCGGCGAGGTGCTGGCCGGACGCAGCACGGCGGTGCTCGATCAGGTGCGCCGGATGGACGAACTGGTCGCCTATCAACTGGCCCGCGCGGCCACCTCTGGCCGGCAGACTTTCGCCAGCGCGGTGCCGATCGCGGGCGCGGCCGAGGATCTGGTGCAGGGTCTGGAGAAGGTCTACGCGGCCAAGAACGTGTTGTGCGAGTTCGACATCGGCGAGGGCGCGGCGTTCTACGGCGAGCAAGGCGACCTGCTCGAACTGCTCGGCAACCTGCTGGAGAATGCCTTCAAGTGGGCCTCCCACCGCGTGTTGCTGGAGGTCAAGGCGCAACCGGAGCACGGGCGCAAGCGGCCGGGCCTCTACATCAGCGTGGAAGATGACGGCCCCGGCATCGCCGAGGACAAGATCGAGAAAGTCCTGCAGCGCGGCGTGCGCGGCGACGAGCGCGTGCAGGGCCACGGCATCGGCCTGTCGATCGTGCAGGACATCGTGCACGCCTACCAGGGCGAACTGGTGGTCGACCGCTCGCCGGAACTCGGCGGCGCACGCTTCAGCGTGCGGCTGGCGGCGAGCTGAGCCGCCGCGCCGGGCTGCCGGAAAGCTGGAGAATCTGACAGACCCGTCCCGGAATTCGCGGTAGGCTCGACGAACCGCCCAAGGCCTGGCGCAGGATGCCGGCGATGCGTGGCGCTTCCGATCGACACGACCGACAAGGACATCACGATGCCGAAACTGCCCCCGCCCCCGGTTCCGCAGCGTCTGCGGGAAATGCTCAAGGACTATCCGGGGCACATCGATCGACTGCAGGAGGTGCTGAACTATGTAGTCGAAACGTCCTCAGCGGGCGTTGGGCCGTTTGATCGTGCGATTTGGGTGCTCGAAAGCAGACTGGGAACCTTCATCGACGAAGCCGGCACCGAACTGCACGCCGCTGAAGCCAGTGGCGATGCGGAGGCGATCGCGAGGGCGGAAGCCAAGGAAAGCCTGATGCTGAGCGCCCGGTCGAGCAATGACGGTTTGTGCGACCTCAACGAGTTGTATGCGTACTTTGAGGCAAACAAGGGGGCGTTCCAGTGACCTCGTCCGAAGATCGCCTCGATCCGGGAACGCATGCGCGTGTTTTCGAGGAGCGCGTGGTTCCAAAGAGCAAGCTGCTGGAGAAGATGTCCCACGATCAACCCGAAGCCGTCATCTTGGGCGGGCAACCCGGTGCCGGCAAAGGCGGTTTGGCTCGGACTGCCAGAAATGAATTGTTGGGTGATGTGATCAACATCGATCCCGACGAACTGCGCGACTACCACCCCCGCGTCCGGGAGTTCCGCTCCGCCCATCCCTACACCTGGTCAAGTCACACGCAAGCCGACGCCGGCCAGTGGGCCGACGAGTTGCGCGAGGCGGCAGTGGCAGGGCGCAAGCACTTCATCTTCGATACTACGCTGAGCAACGGGTCATGGTCGGCCGAGCTGATCCGCGACCTGCAGGCCCAAGGCTACGACGTCGAGGTGCGGGTGGTGGCATCGCCCAAGCTGGAGAGCGAACTGGGCGTCGACAAACGGTTTCTGGACCAGCTCAATATCGACGGCTACGGTCGCCACGTCCCCGAAGGTGCGCGCGACGCGATCTACGACAAGGTGCCGGCGAGCCTGGACACGATCCACGCGGAAACGACCGCGCCCATCCGCCTCTTCGATCGCGAAGGCCGCGAGCTTTACGACAACCGCACCGATGCCCGCTCGCCGGGACAGGCGTTGATCGAGGCGCGCGAAGCGCGTCTGCACGATCCGGCGATCACCCGCAGCCTCAAACGCAGTTGGCAGGATCAGCGGCTGTGGCACGAGACGTTGCCCGAAGCGATCACCGACCACCCGAAGGTGGCACCGGACACGGCCCGACGCCTGTTGATCGAGCGCGATGCCTCCAGGGTGGTCGAGGGCGTCCAGGGCAACCTCTCCCGGATCACCCATGTGGACTACACCACCCGGGTCCACCCGAACGTCGTCAAGGGATTGGGCTTCGCCAGCGCCGCCGCCGTCGTCTGGGACGCCACGACCACCGCGCGCCACACGGCCACCCTGCTGCAGCAGGACAACCCGACGGGCGCCGCCTCGGCGGTCGAGCATTTCGGCTCGCGCAACCTGGGCATGCTCGGCGGCGCACTGCTGGGGGCGCAAGTCCTGGGCGCGGCGGGGATCGAGTCCGGCCCGCTGGATCTGATCGTCGCCGGCGTGGGAGGCATCGGCGGGGCGGTTGCCGGCGACAAGCTGGTCGACTGGCACGACCAGCACAAAATCCACAACCAGACCGATGCACAAGGCCGCCGCTGGCACCACGACCCGCAGCATCCGGAACATGGCTGGACGCGCGAGGTGCCCACCGGCGAGATCGGTTATGCGGCCAACCATCCGGTGGTCGGCTACGGCGTCATGCCCACGCCGGGCTGGCGCAGTGTCCGGGCCGATCCCGCGCTGGCTGCGCAACTCACGTTTCAAGCCAACAACACCGCGGTGGAACTGGCCCTGGCACACCCGGCCCCACCGCGCGATCCGTACACCCAGCCGGCCAGTGCGCAAGACACATCCAGCCGGCTTCCCGCGCCATGGCAGCGCGATGCCGCCTCGGGAGCGTGGTCGCGCACGGTCACCGACGCCGTACTGGAGCACGGCCTCAAGAGCACGCACGTGGAAACCGCCACGCCGTCACGCACCACCGCCCTGGATGCCGCCGCGCATGCCACCCTCGCCGACAATCTGGCGCACTCCCGCCGCGGCATCGCCGCGCGCTATCAGGCGATCTACGCGCAACGCGGCTGGCAACAGCTCGGCCCCCTGCCCGATGCGGTAACCGACGCACTGCATGCGCCCACGAACATCTTGGACGCCTCCGACGGCCATGCTTACACCCGCGACGCGCGGGGCCACTGGAGCACGCCGGGCCGGCTGTGGGGTCGGAACGCGGCCGAGGGCAACCTGCGCGCGGAGCTCGATGCCACCGCGCAGCTGATCTCCACGACGTTCGCCATGCACGCGGCAACCCACGCCACGCAACAAACGCCGGCGCACGCCGCCGTTCCACCCATCCCGCCGCACCTGCACGACTTCCGCCATCCCGGCCACCCTCTGCACGCGAGCTACGGCACCCTGCTGCAGCACGTGCACGCGATGGAAGAGCGAGTGCGGATGGCGCACGGCGAGCACAGCGAGCGGGCGGCAGCCGCGCTGCTGGACCGGCACAGCGCCGACCACCTGGGTCCGGCGGCGCGGGTCGAGCTGCACGGCGAAGGCAAGGCCATGGCGATGCATCTGGTCACCAACGAGCGCGCGCCCGGGAACACCTACCTTACCGTCGAGCGCCGCACCCCGGTCAGCGTGTTCGACGCGGTGGCCCGGTCAGTCGACGACGCCAGCCGCGACTGGTCGCGGCGCGAACTGCCGCATCTGTACCAGTCCCCAGTGCGAGTGGCCGAGACGCCGTCGCGCGATCCGTCGTTGCTCGAACCTTGCGACCTGCGCCGCCCGGACCACCCGCGCCATGCCGCATTCGTCAACATGCGCGAACACGTCGGTGCGGCCTATGCCCAGTACGGCATCGCGCGCAGCGCCGATCAGCTCGATCGCGCCACCGCGGCCGTCATGCTCGATCGGCCGGTACACGCTCGCCAGCCGGACCAGGTGCAGCTGTTGCCCGGTCCGCAGACCGGCCGCATCGGGCCGGACAGCGGCGTGCTGACCCGCGACTCCTCATCGTTCCTGCCCTGCACCACGACCACCCACGCCGCGGCCATGCAACAGCCACCGGAGGCGATGTTCCGGCAGCTCGACCAGCTGACCATGCTGCAGAGGCAACAGGCGCAGGTGCAACAGGCGCAGATGCCGATGCAGCCGGCGCAGGCGATGGGGTGGTAGGAACACTCGCTCGCGTGGATTGCAGCAGCGCGGTGCGGCTGTCATCCGGACAGCTGTGCAGCCATGCATGCCACTTCCCTCAGCGACGGCACCCGCCAGCGAGTTCCTCGCCGTCGGCGGGCGAGGGGCCGTAGAACGCGTGCAGCAGTTCGGCCACCGCCGGCTCGGTTTCGCGCAATACGGCTGGCTGCGAGTAGTGCAGCTCGCTGACCACGGCGAAATACTCGCCGGCGCTTTCGGTCGCGTAGTGGTCGATCGGCGCGTGGCCGGGGCCGGCGGCCAGCAGGCGGTCGTAGGCGCGCTGGAACTCCCCGATCCAGCGCCGCCGCGGAATCTCGCGCAATGGCGGCACGCCGTCGGGCGGGCCGTCGAGCATGTCCAGCTTGTGGGCCATCTCGTGCACGACCACGTTGTAGCCGTCCCACGGCTGCTCCAGGTCCAGTTGCACGTCGGCCAGGGACAGCACCAGCGGGCCATGCTCCCAGGCCTCGCCGATCAGCACCTCGTCGCTCTCGGTGACCACGCCGGTGTGGTCGTCATGGTGGCTGCGGCGCACCTTGAACTCGCCCGGGTAGATCAGCACGTCGCGCCAGCCGCGCAGGCTGGTCGCACCCTGCTGCAGCGCCGGCAGGCAGGCCTGCATGGCAATCAGCAATCGCCAGTAGTCGTCCAGTACCGCGCCGGCCAGCGCGTGAAAACGCTTGCGCGCCAGGAAGATGCCGGCGAGCTGGCGCAGTTGCAGTTGTCGCGCGGGGTCCAGCCGGCGCGCCAGCGGACAGGCCGCCAAGGCTCGCCGCCACAGCGGGTCGGCGATCGGTGCAGGTTCAAAGTGTGCCCGCAGGGATGTCCACCAACGGCGCGGCATGCCGCCGAACGCTTACTGGATCGACCCAGGCAGCAGCGATTGCCAACCCAGATGTGGCCGGGGCGCAGGGGCCGGTGCCGGCGAAGCCGCGCCGGAACGGTCGTTGCTGCTGCGCACGGCGCCGCTGGTGCTGCTGCTGCCGGGGCTGCTGTTCTCGCGGTTCATGCCCAGCACGTCGCCGGCGATGCCGTCTTCGCTATCGTGCGATGACGCGTTGCTTGCGGTTGGGCTGCCGCTGTCCACGCCCCGGCTATCGAGGCTGGCCGCTGCTGTCGCGCCGGCGAAGGCGAGGCACAGGATGCAAGCGATGATCCGGTGGGTGGCGCGCATGGCAGTGAAACTCCCCAGGCCGCAAGCGAAGAATCCGATCGTCGCAGAAACCGGGCGCTGCTGCCAGTGCAAGCGGCGGGCGCGCGTGCCGCAGTGCAGCGTGCGGCAGGCTAGAATGATTCGATGGTTCTTTTCTCCACCGTTCCCCTGCCTCGCGCTGCCCCCACGGCGCGCGCTGCCGCGCGCCGGGTTCGCTGATGCAGCCGCTGCAATTGCTGGCCTTGCTGGCTCCCGGCGCACCGCTTTCCGGCGCGGCGCTGGCCGAGCGCAGCGGGGTGACCCGGGCGGCGATCTGGAAGCAGGTCGAGGCACTGCGTGCGCGGGGCGTGCCGGTGCAGACCCGCGGCCGGGCCGGCTATTGCCTGCCGTGGCCACTGCAGATGCTCGACGCGCAGCGCATCCGCGCCGCCTTGCCGGCCGATGTCGCACGCACGCTGGGTACGCTGGAAGTGCACGACGAGCTCGACTCGACCTCCAGCGAACTGCAGCGGCGGCTTGCCGATGCAGCCGACCTTTGCGTGGTGCTGGCCGAATCGCAGAGTGCCGGGCGCGGCCGGCGCGGTCGCGACTGGCTGTCGCCGCCGGGGTTGAACATCTATCTCTCCTGCCTGAAACGATTCGGTGCGGGCTTCGCGGCGCTGGGCGGCCTGTCGCTGGCGATCGGCGTGATCGTGCTGCGCGCGCTGGATGAACTGGGCGTTGCCGGTGCGGGGCTGAAATGGCCGAACGATGTCTTGGCCAGCGACGGCAGCGGCAAGCTGGCGGGCATCCTGGTCGAGCTCAGCGGCGAATTCCAGGGGCCGTGTTCGGCGATCATCGGCATCGGACTCAACCTGCGCCTGACCCCGGCCCTGCAAGGCCAGGCCGGCCAGCCGGCCACCGACCTGGCCAGCCTGTGCGCGGGCGCGCCGCCGGATCGCAACCGCGTGGCCGCGGCGCTGATCGCTGCGTTGGCGCAAGGCCTGGCCGAGTTCGAGCGCGAAGGCTTCCACGCCTTCGCCGCCGACTATGCGCGCCACGACCTGCTGCGCGGCCGGCCGCTGCAACTCAGCGGAGCGCTCGGCACGTTCGACGCACTCGGCGCAGGCATCGACGCGCGCGGCGCCTTGCGGGTGCAACTGCCTGACGGAAGCGAGCGGCGCATCGACAGCGCCGACGTCACGGTGCGCCGCGCATGAGACTGCTGCTGGATCTGGGCAATTCGCGCCTGAAATGGGCGCTGCAGGGACCGTCGCCCGCATGGCTGGCGCAGGGCGTGCTGGAGTGGCGCGAGGATCTGGCCACGCTGCCGGATGCGGCGTGGGCGGGTTTTCCGCGATCGACCCAGGTGGTCGGCGCGTCGGTGGTCGACGACGCGCGCGAGCAGCGCGTTGCCGCCGTCCTGCGGCAGGCATTCGACAGCGCGCCCGAATGGCTGCGCACCCCGGCCAGCGCCTGTGGCGTACGCAATGCCTATGCCGAGCCACAACGGCTGGGCGTGGATCGCTTCCTCGCCATGGTTGCCGCGCATGCCACCCATCGCGAGCCGTGCGTGCTCGCCAGCGCCGGCACCGCGCTGGTGCTCGATGCGCTGGCCGCCGATGGCCGGCACCTGGGCGGGCTGATCGCGCCGGGCGTGCAGCTGATGCAGCGCTCGCTGCTCGACGCGACTGCGCTGGTGCGCCCGCAGCGACCCGGCGACATCCTGCAGCTGGCCGACAACACCGCCGATGCGGTGACCTCCGGCTGCTGGCAGGCCGCCGCCGCACTGATCGAGCGCTTCCATGCGCAGATGCGTCCGCGCCTGGGCGGCGAACCGGCGCTGATCCTCGACGGCGGCGATGCGCCGCGACTGGCGCCGTTGCTGTCGCTGCCCGTGCAAGTCGGCCAGGACAGCGTGTTGCGTGGCCTGGCATTGTGGGCGGATGCGCACATGCCGACGCCGGCCAGCCACTAGAATGAGTGGTTGGCGGTCTTGATGGGGGTTCGATGTTCCTGCGTCTGCTGTTTGTCCTGTTGAGCGCGCTGAATATCGCGGTCGGAGCATGGCTGCTGCTGGGCCAGCCCTACCGGCACGTCGGCGACGCCACCGACCCGGGCGTGGCGCCACTGCAACTGTTGTCGGAACTGCCCGCGGCGGAAGGCACGATCGCGGTGCCCGAAACGCCGGCCGCGGCCGTCGATGCCTCGCAAGGCTTTCGTTGCATGGCGCTGGGGCCGTTCGACACGCCGCAGGACCTGCGCAGCGCGCGCCAGGCGCTGGACCGGCACGTCGCGCGCATGCGCTCGCGCCAGCAACAGACCACCCAGCCCAGCGCGTGGTGGGTCTACCTGCCCGCCGCCGCCAGCCGTGCGCAGGCGCTGCAGACGGCCCGCCAGCTTGCCGCGAAAAACATCAACGACTATTTCGTGGTCGGCTCCGGCGACCAGGCCAACACGGTGTCGCTCGGCCTGTTCCGCGACCCGGCCAATGCGCGCAAGCGCCTGGACCAGGTGGCCGCCGCCGGCTTTCCCGCGCGCATGAGCGAGCGCAGCGAAAGCGTCCCGGAGTACTGGCTCGACCTCGCCATCGCCACCGCCCAACCCTTCGACTGGCGCCAGTACCTCGGCGCCAGCGACCTTGGCACGCACGACATCCGCTGCTTCTGAGCGAGCGCAGCGCCCCACTGCTAGAATCCCCGCCTGCGCCGGCATAGCTCAGTTGGTAGAGCAGCTGATTTGTAATCAGCAGGTCCCGGGTTCGATTCCTGGTGCCGGCACCATCCGCCTGCATGGCCGCCGCCGCGCCATCCGCCCGCGGCGCGCCGACTCCCCACAGCAACTGTAGGCCTGCGCTGACAGACCCGGCGCCAGGCCTCGACACATCCTTGGCAAGCTCCGGTGCGCCCCTGCGCGCATCGGTCTCTATTCTTCGGCCGAGGGGGCGCCCATGAGCGTGGTCCTGACCATCAAGGAAAGCCGCCACGGCCTGTGGCGCATCTGCAGCGGCCCGGACGTCCTGTTCGACCGCCTGCGCTTTGCCCATGCCATCCGCCTGGGCCGCGGCCTGGCCCGCGAGGAGCACGCCAGCTCCGGTACCGCCGCCCGCGTGGAGATGATCTGCAACGATTTCAGCATCCCGCTGGTGCAGTACGCCGAGGTACGCCGCTCCCCGATGACCGCCGTGTCCTGAGCCCAAAGCTTGGCGGTACGTTGCGGCGCGGCGTGCGTGCGTCGCGAAATTTGTTACGATCGCTTCAACGGCTACGCAGGGGTAGCCGGGAGTGATCGACATGCAAACACCGTATGTGCAGCCCGCCCTTTGGCGCGGCTTGCAGCTGTTTGCAGGGATGCTGTGGGGGAAACCGGCCAAACCAGCTACCGCGGGCGCGACAGCGCGTGCGGCGGGCGATCTGGTGACGTGGCGGGCCGGCGCGCGATCGCGCCGCGAGGATGAACTCGAACGCATGCGCGACGACGCACCTCTGACTTGACGGCGTCCCGACCCGGTTTCGGGCTCGTCGTTCCGGCGAAGGCAAGCTGTTGTCCGCAGCAGATCCGTCCTTGACGTCCACCGCGTCAAGGCGCAAGACGGGCGTTGCGTGGCCTACCTCGACACGCCCGCTTGCCCCTTCGTCGGTCCGGCGGAGGCTGGCATTGTCCTTCCGTCATGCCACCACACGGCGCGCGGGCCAGAGCGTGGCCATGGCAGCCCACGGGCCTCGGGTTCCGCTGTCGTCGCAGGCCACCCGCCCGTCATGGCGTGGTGGGCCATGCATCGCGCGTGACGCGGCCCCCACGACCTGATCCGTTAGACTTGCACCATGCGCGGCGGTTATCGCCGCGCATGCATTCTTGCGTCCACGACCGCGCACCATGTTTGCGCGATGTCCCGGTACAGCGCCATGGACGCCGCGTGATCCACCGTGCCGGTGCACCGCGTCAGCGTGCGCGCCGGACTCCACCGCAGGCAAGAACTTCATGAACACACAAACCGTTTCACTGATCGGCGTTCCCACCGACATCGGCGCCGGCCACCGTGGCGCCTCGATGGGGCCGGAAGCCATGCGCGTCGCCAACCTGGCCGCCAAACTCGAACAGCGCGGCCTGCAGGTAATCGACCGCGGCAACCTGCAGGGGCCGCTCAATCCGTGGCTGCCGCCGGTCGACGGCTATCGCCATCTCGACGAAGTGGCCGCATGGAATACGGCCGTCTATACGGCTGTTCGCCAGGAGCTTCAGTCCGGCCGCCTGCCGATCATGCTCGGCGGCGACCATTGCCTCGCCATCGGCTCGATCAGCGCGGTGGCCGACCACTGCCGTGAAACCGGCAAGCAGCTGCGCGTGCTGTGGCTCGACGCGCATTCGGATTTCAACACCGCCGAGGCGACGCCGTCGGGCAACATCCATGGCATGCCGGTGGCCTGCCTGTGCGGCCGCGGCCCCCGGGTGCTCACCCACATCGGCAGCGCCACCCCCGCGATCACCCCCGACGTGATCCGCCAGATCGGCATCCGCTCGGTCGACTACGGCGAAAAGCAGCTCGTGCGCGAAGCCAACGTGGGCATCTTCGACATGCGCCGGATCGACGAGGACGGCATGAAGCGGGTGATGGAGCAGGCACTGGAAGGCATGGACGACAACACCCACCTGCACGTCAGCTTCGACGTCGACTTCCTCGATCCCAGCATCGCGCCCGGTGTCGGCACCACTGTGCGCGGCGGCCCCGGTTATCGCGAGGCGCAGCTGTGCATGGAGATGATCTCCGACAGCGGCCGGATGGCCTCGCTCGACCTGGTCGAACTCAACCCCGCCTTCGACCGCCGCAACGCCACCGCCAAACTGGCAGTGGATCTGATCGAGTCGCTGTTCGGCAAATCCACGCTGATCCGCTGAGGCATTCATTGGTCGCGATCGCACTCAACCATCGCGTGACGCCCGCGGCCGGATTGCCTTGGCGGGGCGATGACGTAAACTGAAATCTTTACTTGCGCAGCGCAGCATGCAGACTCGAGTCCTTACCGGCATCACCACCACCGGCACCCCCCACTTGGGCAACTACGTCGGGGCGATCCGTCCCGCCGTCGCGGCCAGTCGACGGGCGGACGTGGACGCGTTCTACTTCATGGCCGATTACCACGCGTTGATCAAGAGCGACGACGCGGCGCGGATCGAGCGGTCGCGGCTGGAGATTGCGGCGAGCTGGCTGGCGGCGGGGCTCGAT
Organism: Rhodanobacter sp. UC4437_H4; assembly: GCF_052978425.1. Lineage (NCBI taxonomy): Bacteria > Pseudomonadati > Pseudomonadota > Gammaproteobacteria > Lysobacterales > Rhodanobacteraceae > Rhodanobacter > Rhodanobacter sp. UC4437_H4. The sequence goes on along the minus strand of NZ_CM129673.1, from coordinate 1,847,081 downwards.
CCGGCGCGGGTGACGTTCTATCGGCAATCGGACATCCCGGAAATCCCCGAGCTGACCTGGTTCCTGACCTGCATCGCGTCCAAGGGCATGCTCAACCGCGCGCACGCATACAAGGCGGCGGTGGACAAGAACGCCGCGGCAGGCGAGGACGCCGACGCCGGCATCACCGCCGGCCTGTACATGTATCCGGTGCTGATGGCGGCCGACATCCTGGCGTTCGATGCGCACCAGGTGCCGGTGGGGCGCGACCAGATCCAGCACATCGAGATGGCGCGCGACCTCGGCCAGCGTTTCAACCATCTGCACGGGCGCGAATTCTTCGTGCTGCCCGAGGCGCTGATTGAGGAGCAGGTGGCCACGCTGCCGGGGCTCGACGGACGCAAGATGTCCAAGAGCTACGACAACACCATCCCGCTGTTCGCTGGCGGCAAGAAGCAGCTGCGCGAGGCGATCATGCGCATCGTCACGGATTCGCGCCTGCCCGGCGAGCCGAAGGACCCGGACAGCTGCGCGCTGTTCACCATCTTCCGCGCCTTTGCCAGCGAGACCGAAACGGCGGCATTCCGCCGCGCGTTGGAGGAGGGGCTCGGCTGGGGTGAAGCCAAGCAGGTGCTGTACGAGCGCATCGAAGCCGACGTGGCGCCGATGCGCGAGCGCTACGACACGCTGATGGCCGACCCGGCCGCGATCGAGGTGATCCTGCAGGAAGGCGCGCGCAAGGCGCGGGCGATCGCCACGCCGAAAGTGGCCGGCCTGCGCGAGGTGCTGGGTTTGCGTGCGATGCGCACGGCTGGCGCAGCGGCGGGCCCGGCGCGGCCGGCGAAGGTGCAGCGCGTCGCACGGCTGGCCAGTTTTCGCGACGACGACGGCCGCTTTCGTTTCCGCCTGTTCTCGGCCGAGGGCGAGGAGCTGCTGCTGTCGGTGCCGTTCGCCGACCCCAAGGCGGCGGGTGCAAGCCAGAAGCGCCTGAAGCAGTTGGGCGCCACCGCGGCCGTGGTGCAGGTGCGCGGCGCGAATCTGGTGCTGGAGATCGATGGCGAGGCCGTGGCGAGCACGCCGGATTATCCGGACGAAGCCGCGCGCGAGCAGGCGCTGACGCGCCTGCGGCTCGCGCTGGACCAGCTCGCGACGCAGGATTGAATGGCCGCGGTGCTCTCGCCGTTCCGACTCGCCGCCGCGCCCTGAAAGGAGATATCCGTGCGTTACCTGTCCATCCTGTTGCTGGCCCCCTGGCTGCTGGTGCTGTGCGTGATCTACTGGATCTGGCCGCGCAGCCTGCCGCGAACGGCGGGCCGGCGCACGTTCGACGTGCTGGTGCTGCTGCTGGCCGGCATCGCCACCGCGCTCGCCGCGCTTGCCGGTTTCGATTCGGCCGTGCTGCCGGAGCCGGGCGAATTCGGCCCGGTCAGCGGGTCGATCTGGCAGCAGGTGCTGCCCGCGTTGTGGGGCTACGGCGCATTTGCCGCGGTGATCGTGCCGGCGCTGGTGCTGCGCCAGTGGTGGTGGGGGCGCAAGCGCTGATCGTGTCCCGGCGCGGCGCGGGCCGCGCCCGCGTCATGCCCTTTGCATGACCAATGGCCGTCGAGGCATTCAAACCTTCGCGGCAAGCTGTGCATCTACCCCATGCCGAGCGCGCCGGTTCCACTGCGCCGCGCGGCATTCTCTCCCCGTGGATTCCCCGACATGCGCCTTGCATGCCTGTTGTTCCTGACCCTGGCCGCGGCCTCGGCGCCGGCGCTCGCCGTCGAGATTGACGGTCACATCCAGCCGGCCGAGTGGGCCGGCGCACGACACATCACCGATTTTCGCCAGACCCAGCCGCTCAACGGCCAGCCCGGCACGCTGCATACCGAGGCCTGGGTGCTGGCGACGCCGGAGGGGCTGGCGGTGGCGTTCCGCTGCGACCAGCCACCGGAGGTGCCGCGCACGCGCCAGCGCGTGCAGCGCGATTTCGACGACCAGGTGGACCGCGTCAACGTGATGGTCGACTTCAACGGCGACGGGCGCACCGGCTACGATTTCGTGGTCAGCTCGACCAACGGCATCAACGATGCGGTGATCACCAACGAGAGCCGGTTCAACAAGGACTGGGACGGCAGCTGGCAGCACGCGGTGAGCGAAGATGCGGCCGGCTGGAGCGTGGAGATCCTGATCCCCTGGTACACCGCGCCGATGCATGCGGCGAAGGACGGCCAGCGCACGCTCGGCATCTATCTCGATCGCGTCACCGGCTCCACCGGCGAACGCGACGCATGGCCGGTGGCCAGCTTCATGCGCCCGCGCTTCCTGTCCGAGTTCGAGCGGATCGAGGTGCCGCAGTACCACCAGTCGCTGTTTGCGATCACGCCGTATGCGTCGGGCCTGTACGACAACGTGCGCGGCCGCAGCCATTTCCAGCAGGGCGCCGACATCCTGTGGAAACCGAACGGCCAGTTCCAGCTGACCGCGGCGTTGAACCCGGATTTCGGCCAGGTCGAGAGCGACGACCTGGTGGTCAACTTCGGCGCCACCGAAACCTACGTCAGCGACAAGCGCCCGTTCTTCACCGAGAACCAGGGCATCTTCGATTTCAGCCTGCTCGACGACAACAGCCAGCTGGTCTACACGCGCCGCGTCGGTGGTCCTTCGGACGATGGCATGGGCGCGGCGGACATCGACGCCGCGGTGAAGCTCAACGGCAGCGTCGGCACCACCAGCTACGGCGTGCTGGCCGCCGACGAGGACGGTCAGGCCGGGCGCTTCTTCGGGGCCGCGCGGGTGACCCACGACTTCGGCACGCAGAGCCTGGGCATGCTGCTGACCCGCGTCGACCGGCCATGGCTGGATCGCGAGGCGACCGTGCTCGGCGTCGATCACCACTGGCAGCCCACCGCGCAGCTGACCATCGCCACCAACGTGGTGGCCAGCGACATCCTGCAATCGGGAACGCACACGCGCGATAGCGGCGGCACCGTCATCGCCGACCTGGAAATGGGCGACGGCTGGCGCCAGCAATGGCTGGGCATGCACTTCGGCGACCGGCTGCAGGTCAACGATTTCGGCTACCTCGAACGCAACAATTTCAACTACGCCCACTGGGAGGTGCGCAAGCGCTACGCCTCGCTGCCGGCGGACTCGGCCTACAGCTCGCACGACTGGCATTTTCGCATCGACGCGCTGGACAACGACCACGGCCTGCGCCTGCGGCGGCAATTGCGCATCCGCCGCACCAGCACGTTGCGCGACGGCACCACCGAGGATGCACAGCTCAACGTCAACACGGCCGGCTGGGACGACTTGCTGACGCGCGGGCATGGCGCGCTGTTCCTGCCGCCGTCGCTGGATTTCTTCTACGAGCGCATCAGTCCGCGCCACGGCGATTGGGCGTTCAAGCTGGATGCGGAGGTTTTCACCGGCGGCCTCGGCGGCAACCGGCAGGCCGCCTTCGACATCGAGTTCGTGCCCACCTACTTCATCAACGACGCCTTCAGCGTGTACGCCGGGCCGTCCTGGCAGCGCATTCCGGACTGGCTGGTCTGGCAGCACGACAACCTGATCGGCCGCTTCGACCAGCACACGCTGCAACTCGATGCCGGTTTCGACTGGGCCATCGACCCGCGCCAGGAACTGCGCGTGAAGCTGCAGGCGATCGGGCTGGACGCGCGCCTGCGCGGGGGCTACCGCGTCGGCGCCAGCGGCCGCGCCGAGGCCAGCGACGAGCCGATCGACGACTTCAACGTGCGCAACCTCGGCCTGCAGATCCGCTACCGCTACGAGCTGGCTCCGCTGTCCTACCTGTACGTGGTCTACGGCCGCGGCGGTTACGCGATGGATGGCCTGGCGCGCCACACGGGCGATGTCCTCGGCAACAGCTTTGCGTTGCGCGACGACGAGCAACTGCTGGTCAAGCTGAGTTACCGCTTCGACATGTAGCGGCGCGCGTCGTCGCATCCGCGCGACTTCCGTGGGCGCTCCACCCGGATCGAGGCGGCGCAGTGCGAGAATGGCCGCATGGTCGCGCTCAAGTATCTCCAGGCATACCCCGCCACGCTGCAGGGCAAGGTGCGCGCGCTGATTGCGCAGGAGCGCCTGGGCGAGCACCTGGCCAGGCGTTACCCGGCGCGCCACGACGTGCAGAGCGACAAGGCGCTGTATGCCTACGTGGCTGCCTTGAAACAGCAGCACATGAAGAATGCACCCGGCATCGACAAGGTGCTGTACGACGCCAGGCTCGACGTGCTGCGCAACGCGCTTGGCCTGCACACCGCGGTCTCGCGCGTGCAGGGCGGGCGGCTCAAGGCGAAAAAGGAGATCCGCGTGGCCAGCCTGTTCAAGGCCGCTGCGCCGGAGTTCCTGCAGATGATCGTGGTGCACGAACTGGCGCACCTGAAAGAGATGGAGCACAACAAGGCGTTCTACCAGCTGTGCACGCACATGTTGCCGGACTACCATCAGCTGGAGTTCGACCTGCGTGTCTACCTGACCTGGCGCGAGCTGCCGTCGAACGACACCACCCCCTCGCAGGCATGACGATGGACAGCGCGGCGTTGCAGAAATACCTGTTGCAGTTGTTCGAGCGCCACGACGTCGAGCTGGAAGCGGACGAGGACGGCTGGCTGGTCACCGACGGCGACTTTCCGGCGATCCGCGCTGCCTGGCATGCGGGTGCGGCGGGCGAGCCCGGCCGGCTCGACGTCGACGTGGTGCTGAGCGAGGAGCGCTACATCGAGGAGAGCTTCGCCGGAGCGGGCGGCGGCGACACCGGTTGCCGCGACGCGCTGCGCGCGTTCGAGCACGATGCGTTCCACCCGCTGCTGGCCGCGTGCTGGTACGTCACCGACGACCGCCGCATGCGCATTGCCGCGTGGGAGATCGGCGTGCGCACGTGGGACGTGTTCATCGGCCCGTTCAGTGCACGCGGCGCGGATGCCGCCAGCATGCCCACCGAGGCGCTGGCGTCGATCGAGGCGGCATTGAAGCGCGAAGCGCTCAGCCCCGAACTGCACTGGGTGCGCCTCGTGCACAGCCATGCCGCGGATGGCGATTCGCGCTGCGAGGCACTGCTCGACAACGAGCTGTGGACCGCCGGCACGCTGGCGCTCGCCAGCGTCGCATGGCCGCAAGCCGGCGACTACAGCGCGCGCTGTTTCCTGTTGCTGGACGTGCGCGATTATTGAACGGGCGCCACCCGCCGGGCACGCGCGAAGTCTTCCGGTTTGGGTGGTGAATCCCTGGCGGGCATGGCGCAGCGATAGCAAGCTGGCGCTACCGCAGATGCGGCAGCCACAGCATCATCGACGCGGCGAAGATGCCGGCCGCCGTCAGCAGCGTCGCGGCAAACAGGCTCGCGGCCATGGCCGTGCGTCCGCGCGACCCGCCTCGGTCCTGCGCGTGGAAGTAGAGCTGGAGCACGGCCAGCGGCAGCAGGTACTGGGCGAACGCGAGGGTGGTGAGCGCCGGCCCGGTGAACGTCTCCGGGTCGAAACCCGCCGGCCCCTGGTTCAGCAATATCCAGAACGTCAGGCCGATGCGGAAGAACCACACGCCGCTCACCGCCAGGAACAGGCGCAGCGCCCAGCGCCGATGCAGTGCGAAGCGACGGTCCATGGCGTGGCGCAACGCCATCGCCGCGCACAACAGGATCAGGATCGCGTTGATGCTGATCGCGACGTGCTGCCATGGGCCGCCCACCTTGGTTCCCGTCCATACCATCGCCAGGCCACCCACGCCCATCACGAACGCCGAGGCGAGATAGATGCGTCCGTTCCAGCGATGGAAACGCGGGAACCGCCGCCGCACGCCCGTCGCCAACTGAAGCAGGCCGCCGATGGTGATCAGCGCCGCGAAAGCCAGGTGCGCGGCCACCGCGGCGTTGTGCAGCGGATCTCCCGCCACGTGGGCGCGTGGAAAGATCCGGTTCCAGGCGTCGAATTGGCCGAGCAGCGCGGTGCGGCCGTAAAAGCCGAACAGGTACGTGACGAAGATCAGCTGGCCCAGTCCGGCCACCACGAACCAGCCCGTCGCCGCGGCCTGCAGCACGGATTTTCCGTGCGCAGGTGGTCGCGTGCCAGCGAAGGCCGCCGCCGGTGAATTGCGTATCCGTGGATCGGAGGCGCAAAGGCTGTCGCTGGCAGGCGTCGTCGCGTCGGGCGGAGGAGTCATCGGGCCGGTTCCGGAGTGCATTGCCCGGCAGTGTTGCCAGTGGCGGCATTGCCGGGAACACGTCAGGTGACGGACGGCGGTTTGAGGTTGCCGAGGCACGGTGGGAGACGACGGCGAGCGCTGCCGCCGACCGGTTTCCCCGCGCGCCGGCCTGCGCGCCCGAAGTCGGAGGGCAGCGCCTCGACTTCCTCGCCCTCAAGTGCGAACGGATCTGGATCGGGTACGGCGGTACTGCGCGTCGCCGGTAGCGCAGGATGTTGTCCGGGAACGGGCGGGCCGTGCCCGCCCGCGAGCGTGAAAGAAACAGGGCGCCCGCGGGCGCCCTGTTTTCTGCCGGGGGTCGCCCGCTCAGTTCGGCAGGGACAGATCGTCCAGCAGCGCCTTGAGGAAGCGGGCGGCTTCGCCGCCGGTGGCGGCGCGGTGGTCGAAGGTCAGGCTGATCGGCATGCGCCGGTGCACTTCGATGCCGCCCATCACCGCCACCACGTCGTGGCCGAGCTTGCCGGCGCCGATGATGGCGACGGTCGGCGGCACCACGACGGGCGTGGCGTAGCGGCCGGCGAACATGCCGAAGTTGCTCAGGCTGATGGTGTAGCCGGACAACTCGGAGGCCGGGATGGTGCGGTCCTCGACCTGCGTGCGCAGGCGCTTGATCGCGGTGCGGATGCCGGCCGCGTCGAGCATGTCGGCGTTGCGCAACGCCGGCACGAACAGGCCGTCGTCGGTGTCCACCGCGATGCCGATGTCCACCTGCGGGTGCAGCGTGCGGGTGAGGTTCTTGCCGTCGAACCACGCGTTCAGCGCCGGCACTGTCTTGCACGCGGCGACGATCGCGCGGATCAGGCGCGCGGTGATGTCCTGCTTGCCGATCCAGGCGTGCAGGTCGGCGTCGTCGACCAGGGTGGTCGGCACGACCTGCGCGTGGGCGTCGGCCATCACGCGGGCCATGTTGCGGCGCACGCCCTTCAACTGTTCCGGCTGGCCGCTGGCGGTGACGCTCGGCGGCGCGGTGCGCACCGGTTTGCCGGCCAGCGAGACCGGGCTGCGTTGCGGTTCCGGCCGCGGCAGTTCGGGCGCCAGATGGCGTCCGGCAGAGGCCGGCACAGCGCGTGCCGGCGCGGCACCGAGCGCGGCGGTGCCGTTCGCGGCGGCGTCCTTGACGTCCTTCATCGTGACCACGCCGCCGGCGCCGCTGGGGCGCACGCGGGAGAGGTCGACCTTGAGCTTCTTCGCCAGCGCGCGTACCGCCGGCACCGCCTTCACGCCGCCGATGCTGGCGGCCTGCTCGACGTGCACGGTGTTGCCGCTGACCATCGCGCCGACCACGGTGCCTTCGTCCTCGCGCTCCTTGCCGGTCTGCGCGATCTCGCCGCCTTCGTCCGAGGCGATCACCTGGTCGTCGGCGTCGTCCGGGTTCGGCGTGGGCGTGCCGACGCCGGCGGCCGGCTTTTTCGGGCCGTGGTGGTGGCCGGTGGCCTCGGCCTCGGCGCGCTGCTTGGCGTTCGGATCGGGCTCGAACTCGGCCAGCGCGGCGCCGGTCTCGATGATGTCGCCGGGTGCGCCATGCAGCTTGACGACCTTGCCGGTGTACGGCGAGGGCACGTCGACCACCGCCTTGGCGGTTTCCATCGAGCACAGCGGTGCGTCGAGCTTGATGGTGTCGCCCACCTTCACGTGCCACTCGACCACGGTCGCGTCGGGCAGGCCTTCGCCGAGGTCGGGGAGGTAGAACGTCTTGATGTCAGCCATTGGTTTTTCCGGGAATAGGGAATAGGGAATGGGGAATCGGAAGAGCGGGCGGGCATTGCGCTTTGGCTTTGCCCATTCCCTATTCTCTATTCCCGATTCCCGGCGGCAAGCTCAGCTTGCCGCCAACGTGCGCTTCGCCGCGTCGACGACGCGTTCCACGCTCGGCAGGTATTTCATTTCCAGGCGGAACAGCGGGATGTGGGTGTCGGGGCCGGTGACGCGTTCTACCGGGGCAAGCAGGTCGTACATGCATTCCTCGGCCAGGCGGGCGGCAATCTCGGCGCCGAAGCCGGCGGTCTTGGGGGCTTCGTGCACGATCACGCAGCGACCGGTCTTGGCCACCGACTCGGCGATGGTGTCGAAGTCCAGCGGGGTCAGCGTGGCCACGTCGATCACTTCGGCGCTGATGCCTTCGGCGGCCAGCGCGTCGGCCGCTTCGAGCGACTCCTTCACCTGCGCGCCCCACGTGACGATGGTGACGTCGCTGCCGTCGCGCAGCACGAAGCACACGTCCAGCGGCAGGGCTTCGCCATCGTCCGGCACCTCTTCCTTGTACTGGCGGTAGATGCGCTTGGGCTCGAAGAACATCACCGGATCGGGGTCGCGGATCGCGGCCAGCAGCAGGCCGTAGGCGCGCGCCGGGGAGGAGGGCAGCACCACGCGCAGGCCGGGGATATTGGTGAACAGGTGCTCGTTGGCCTCGGAGTGATGCTCCGGTGCGCGGATGCCGCCGCCCCACGGCGCACGCCACACGGCCGGCACGGTGAGGCGGCCGCGGGTGCGGTTGCGCATGCGTGCGGCATGGCAGGCGATCTGCTCCATCATCGGGTAGATGAAGCCCTCGAACTGCGCCTCGGCGACCGGCTTCATGCCCTGCACGGCGAGGCCGACGGTGACGCCGGCGATGGTGGTTTCGTCCAGCGGCGTGTCGAGCACGCGCAGTTCGCCGAATTTTTCCTGCAGGCCCTGGGTGGCGCGGAACACGCCGCCGTTGACGCCGACGTCTTCGCCCAGCACCACGACCGATTCGTCATGGGCCATTTCGTAGGCGAGCGCCTGGGTGACCGCTTCGATGAGAGTGATTTGTGCCATGGCTTAGTGGGCCTTCTGGTCAAGCGAGAGAACGTGGTCGCGCTGTTTTTCGAGGTCGGCGGGCAGCTCCGCGAAGGTGTAGTCGAACATCGCCGAGACCGGCTGGGTCCTGGTTTCCAGGTACGCGTTGACCTCGTTGTCCATCCACTCGTCGCATTCGGCCTTCCACGCCTCTTCCTTGGCGTCGTCCCACACTTTCTTCTTCACCAGCCAGTTGCGCAGGCGCTTCATCGGCTCCTTGGCCCAGGCCTCGTCGACCTCTTCCTTGCCGCGGTAGCGACGCGCGTCGTCGGCGGTGGTGTGGTCGCCCAGGCGATAGGTGACCAGTTCCAGCACGCTGCCGCCTTCGCCGTTGCGCGCGCGATCGAGTGCGTCCTCCATCGCCTTGCGCACCGCGATGATGTCGTTGCCGTCGACCTGGATGCAGAACAGGCCGGCCGCGATGCCCTTCTGTGCCAGCGTCGGCGCACCGGACTGGATCTTGCGCGGCACCGAGATCGCCCACTGGTTGTTGACGATCACCGCCACCAGCGGCAGGTTCTGCGCGCCGGCGATGTTGATCGCGCCGTAGAAATCGCCCTTGGACGAACCGCCGTCGCCGATGGTGCACACCGCCACGCGCTTCTCGCCGCGGATCTTGAACGCCAGCGCCGAGCCGGCCGCGTGCAGGCATTGCGTGGCGATCGGCACGCTCCACGCGAAGTCGTGGCGCGCCGGCTCCTTCTGGTAGTCGTTGCCGCGTTCGTCGCCCCCCCAGTACATGTAGACCTCGCGCGGCTGCACGCCGCGATACAGCTGCGCGCCGTATTCGCGGTAGCTCGGTGCGTAGACGTCTTCGGGCTTCATCGCGCTGCCGATGCCGACATGGGCAGCCTCGTGGCCGAGGCAGCTGGCGTAGGTGCCCAGCTTGCCGGTGCGCTGCAGCGCGATCGACTTGGCGTCGAACACGCGGGTGGACAGCATCAGCTTGTACAGCTCGACCATGTGGTCGAGGTCCTTGGCGAAGGCCGGGAGATCCTTGCGGACTTCCTTGCCTTCGGCATCGAGGTACTGCAGGTATTCGATTTCAAACTTGGCGGCGATGGTCACGACTCGCTCCGGAGTGAGTACAGAGGAAAACCTGGTGGCGCATGTCCCGCCGGTTGCGATCGGGCCGCAAACGACTGCGCAAGACCGCGCTTGATAACAGGCTGGCATGTTGCACTGCAAGGTACAGTGCAGCATGCGTGGCGGTATGGAAGGGCGGTTGCGGAGCCCGAAACCCCTGCAGGAGAGCACTCCGTGCGCGATGCTTCCGCGAATCCCGGATTCCGTTCCGGAAAGCATCGCGCACGGGGAGGGCTGCGCCTCTGTCCTGGATCAAGGTTCATGCGTCGCCCCAGCCGTTACCATGCCCGTTTCCGATGACACGACGGAACACCATGAGCGACAACCAGCGCGATCTCGAAGCGGGCATCCAGACCGACCTCAACGGACAGATCACCTACGGCGGCTACCTGCAGCTGGACACCTTGCTGTCGGCGCAGCAGCCGCTGAGCAATCCGCCGCATCACGACGAGATGCTGTTCATCGTGCAGCACCACGTGGCCGAGCTGTGGATGAAGCTGATGCTGCACGAGCTCACCGCCGCGGTGGCGCACCTGCAGCGCGATGACGTCGATGCCTGCCTGAAGATCCTGGCGCGGGTGAAGCAGGTGCAGCGCCAACTGTTCGAGCAATGGGCGGTGCTGGAGACGCTCACTCCGTCGGAATACCTGGAGTTCCGCGGCGTGCTGGGGCCATCGTCGGGTTTCCAGTCGCTGCAGTACCGCAAGATCGAGTTCACCTTGGGCAACAAGAATGCCGCGATGCTCAAGGTGTTCGCGCATGACCCGGTCGCGCAGGCCGGATTGCGTGCGGTGCTGGAGGCACCCAGCCTGTACGACGAGTTCCTGCGCTACCTGTCGCGCCGCGGCCATGCGGTGCCGGCCGAGCTGCTCGATCGCGACTGGACCCAGCCCTACCGCCGCAACGCGGGCCTGTTGCCGGTACTCAAGCGCATCTACGAGGGCCGTGCGGATTTCTGGCCGGAGTACCACCTGTGCGAGCAACTGGTGGACGTGGAGGAGAGCTTCCAGCTGTGGCGCTTCCGCCACATGAAGACGGTGGAGCGCATCATCGGCCATCGCCGCGGCACCGGCGGCTCGTCCGGGGTGAGTTTCCTGAAGAAGGCACTGGACCTGGAGTTTTTCCCCGAGTTGCTCGACGTGCGCACCGAACTCGGCGTCTGACGACGGCGACTCGCTCAGCCGGAAACGGCGTCGAGCGCGTCGGCGTCGATGCCGAACTCGCGCGCCAGCGCCGCCGCGCCCAGCGGGGTAGGTGTCAGTGCGCGGCTGCTCGGCCGCCGGCGCAGCCAGCCGACCCGATCGATCATGCCGTGCGCCAGATCGCGTCCCAGCGTGCCGCCGACGTGATGGCGGCGTTCGGTCCAGTCCAGGCATAGCCGGCCGCGCAAGGTGGCGGGGCTGTCGGCGGCCAGCAGGTCGAGCCGCTGCAGCGCGTCGCGTCCTGCCCGGCTGAGGCCGCAACCGTCGCCATCGAGTTGCAGCCAGCCGCGTTGCAGCAGCGATTCGCGCAACAGCACGCCGAGCTGGCCGGCCAGATGGTGGTAGCACAACCGCGCACGCCACAGCGACGGATCGCCCGGCCGCTGGCGCGGTGGCGGTCGTGGCATCAGGCTGGCCATCGCCTCCAGGGCGGCGGCCACGTCGGCATTGGCCAACCGGTAGTAGCGGTGGCGGCCCTGCGGCTCGACCGCGACGAAGCCCTCGGCGACCAGTCGCGCCAGGTGCGCGCTGGCAGTGGCGGCACTGATGCCGGCCAGTTGGGCCAGCTCGCCGGCAGGCAGGGCGACGCCATCCAGCAGGGCCGCGAGCATCGCGGCGCGGCTGGGTTCGGCCAGTGCGGCGGCGGGTTTGAACAGGTGTTCGGGCCAGACGGTTTTGCGCATGCCCGCAGTGTAAGTCGGCGGCCGCGGGGAGGTTTCGTCGCGCGACGAAGCATGGCGGTGGCGACGGTGCGCCGGCGTGCCGCGGGTTGACGGCGCGCCGTGGGCCGGTTACATCTTCGACGCAATATCTTGCGATCACGCCGGCCGCAGCTGGCGCATCACTCTCACGGAAACCCCATGACGACGAGCAACTCCACGGCCGCGCCGCTGCCGGAATACCCGCAACTGCTTGGCCACCCGCGACCGCTGTGGATGCTGTTCATGTCGGAGTTCTGGGAGCGCTTCGCGTTCTACGGCATGCGCTGGGCGCTCACGCTCTACATCGTGGCGCAGTTCTGGGACGGCAACGACGCCGGCCAGGCGGATGCCAGCCGCACCTACGGCGCGTACCTGGCGCTGGTCTACGCCACCGCGGTGTTCGGCGGCTACGTGGCCGACAAGATCCTCGGCTACCAGCGCTCGATCCTGCTCGGCGCGGTGGTGATGGCGGCCGGCCTGTTCATGATCATGCTGCCCAGCCACGAGGTGTTCATGCTGGGCCTGGCCACGATCATCGTCGGCAACGGCCTGTTCAAGCCGAACATCTCCTCGATGGTCGGCCAGCTCTACGCGCCGGGCGACTCGCGCCGCGACCGCGGCTTCACGCTGTTCTACATGGGCATCAACGCCGGTGCGCTGATTGCGCCGGTGCTGACCAGCATCCTGGCCAACAAGGTGTTCGGCACGCCCGGGCACCACAGCTACAACGTGGTGTTCGCCGCCTCCGGCGTGGGCATGCTGATCAGCCTGGTGTGGTTCTGGTTCGGCCGGCGCCAGCTCGGTCCGGTCGGCCGGCCCTCGCCGGAGATGGCCAACCCGATGCGCGTGGTGTACGTGGCGATCGGCGTGCTGGTGGCGATCCCGCTGGTGTACCTGCTGATGGATCGCGCCGGCGCGGTGGTGCTGCAGTGGCTGCTTACCGCGCTGTTCCTGGGCGTGGGCGTGATGCTGGTGATCGAGGCGATCCGCACCGGCCGCGTGCAGATCCAGCGGGTGATCGCGATGCTGATCATCTTCACCTTCAACGTGCTGTTCTGGATGTTCTTCGAACAGGCCGGCAGCTCGTTCAACTTCCTGGCGCAGCACATCGTGGATCGCGACCTGGGCGGCTGGATGTTCCCGATCGGCTGGTTCCAGTCGGTCAACCCGGTGGCGATCGTGCTGCTGGCGCCGCTGATCGCACTGGCCTGGGGCTGGCTGGACAAGCGGCGCATCGAGCCGTCGATCCCGCGCAAGTTCGGCCTGGGCCTGATCGGCAACGCGCTGGGTTTCGCGGTGCTGATGTATGCCTTGTCCAGCCTGGTCGGCGACAACGGCATGATTCCGCTGTGGACGCTGGTGCTGTGCTACGTGCTGCAGACCGCCGGCGAGTTGTGCCTGTCGCCGATCGGCCTGTCGATGGTGACCAAGTTGGCGCCGGTGCGGCTGGTCGGGCTGGGCATGGGCGGCTGGTTCCTGTCCACCGCGATCGGCAACAACCTGGCCGGCCTGTTCGCCGCCCACGTCAGCGGCGAGTCCGGCATGACCGTGGACTCGGCCCTCTCCGGCTACACCTCCGGCTTCTGGATCCTGCTCGGCGGCGGCGTGCTGCTGTTCCTGCTCGCGCCGCTGATCAACAAGCTGATGCACGGGGTTAGGTGAAGGCAGGGAATAGGGAGTAGGGAATAGGGAATGGTCAAAGCGGCAACGCGAAGCCTCGTCCCGCTCTTCCGATTCCCGATTCCCGATTCCCCACTCCCTGACTCTCAACCATTGACGCGACGCTTGGCGCCCGGTTACATCTGGGCGCTTGCGGCTGCCTCACGCATGCCGATGAAGGACTTGCATGAGCCAGACCGGTACCGTCGACGTCGTCCCGACGCCTGATTTCCCGCCATTGCTCGGGCATCCGCGACCGCTGTGGATGCTGTTCATGACCGAGTTCTGGGAGCGCTTCGCGTTCTACAGCGTGAGCTGGGCGCTGGCGTTGTACATCGTGGCCGAGTTCTACCACGGCGACAGTTCGGGCCAGGCCTGGGCCAGCGCGATCTTCGGTTCGTACACCGCACTGATCTATGGCACCGGCATCTTCGGCGGCTGGGTGGCGGACAAGTTGATCGGCTATCAGCGCACGATCCTGCTCGGTGCGGCGGTGATGGCGGCGGGACTGTTCGTGCTGGCGCTGCCCGACCGCGTGATGCTGCTGCTCGGGCTGGCGCTGGTGATCGTCGGCGACGGCCTGTTCAAGCCGAACATCTCCTCGATGGTGGGCCAGCTCTACGGCCGCGACGACCCGCGCCGCGACCGCGGCTTCACCCTGTTCTACATGGGCATCAATGCGGGCGCGCTGATTGCGCCGCTGCTTACCGGCTGGATGGCCGCGCAGTTCACCGCCACCCCGCTGGAGCAGAATTACCGGCTGGTGTTCATCACCGCCGGCGTGGGCATGCTGCTGAGCCTGCTGTGGTTCTGGTTCGGCCGGCGCCAGCTCAAGGGCGTGGGCCGGCCTGCGAACGGCGCGGAAAGCCGCTGGCGCGTGCTGTGGGTGGCGGCCGGCACGTTCGCCGCGGTGCCGGTGATGTACTGGCTGCTCTCGGGCATCGGCGCGCGCGGCCTGCAATGGGTGCTGGGTGCGCTGTTCGTGGTGGTGGCGGCGATGCTGCTGACGGAGGCGGCGCGGCACGGCCGGGTGCAGACCCGGCGGGTGATCGCGATGCTGATCATCTTCGCCTTCAACGTGCTGTTCTGGATGTTCTACTACCAGCTCGGCACCACCTTCAATTTCCTCGCCGAGAACCTGGTGGATCGCCGGCTGTTCGGCGGCTGGACCTTCCCGGTGGGCTGGTTCCAGTCGGTGAGCCCGCTGGCCATCATCGTGTTCGCGCCGCTGGTGGCGGCGGTGTGGGCGTGGCTGGACAGGCGTCGGCGCGAGCCCTCGATCCCGCGCAAGTTCGGCTTCGGCCTGGTCTTCAACGCGCTGGGTTTCCTGGTGCTGGTGTACGCACTGGGACAGCTGCTGGGCACCGACGGGCTGATCCCGTTCTGGCCGCTGGTGCTGTGCTACGTGATGCAGACCTTGGGCGAGCTGTGCCTGTCGCCGATCGGCCTGTCGATGGTGACCAAGCTGGCGCCGCCGAAGCTGGTGGGCTTCGCGATGGGCGGCTGGTTCCTGTCACTGGCGGTGGGCGGCAACCTGTCCGGCCTGTTCGGCAGCCGCATCACCGGCACCCACGGCCTCACCGCCAGCGCCGCACTCGACGGCTTCACTTTCAGCTTCTGGCTGCTGCTCGGCGCCGGCGTGCTGCTGCTCGCCATCGCGCCGCTGGTGAACCGGTTGATGCACGGGGTGCGTTGAGGCCGGGAATGGGGAATAGGGAATGGAGAATCGTCAAAGCTCACGCCGCGGCGCTGTGCTCTCCCATTCCCGATTCCCTATTCCCCATTCTCGGCCTTCAGGCCAGCAGCTTGTCCAGTATCCGCTCCAGCCACTGGCGCTCCTCGGCATCGAGTTTGGCCAGCACTTCACGTTCGCGGGCGCGGGCCATCGGGGCGACGTCGTCGTGGATGGCCCAGCCGGCGGCGCTGAGCTTGAGCACCGAGCGGCGCTTGTCGTTGTCGTGCACCGTGCGATCCACCCGGCCCGCGGCGACCAGGCGCGCCAGCGCGCGGCTCACCGCCACCTTGTCCATCGCCGTGCGCTCGGCCACCTCGCGCGCGGACAGCCCTTCGAAGCGGGCCAGCACCGCCATCACCCGCCATTCCGTCACCGAGAGATCGTGGCGGCTCTGGTAGTCGTCGGCGATCGTCTGGCTGATCGTGTTGGACAGGATCGACAGCCGGTAGGGCAGGAAGTGCTCCAGTTGCAACGGGGCGTGCTCGGCGCGGGCCGGCGTGCTCTTGTGGCGGAGGGACATGGACGGGTTCCTTGCAATTGGTTTCATTTGTAACTATAACGAAGGATTACCAGTGGTGATGGCACGCTCGTGGGCGGCCATCGTGCACCGACAATCAGGAGAGCGCCATGAACGCCCAGCCCAACCTTGGCATGCAGGTCAGCACCTTCGACAACCCGATGGGGATCGACGGCTTCGAATTCGTCGAGTTCGCCGCGCCCGCCGGTCGTGCCGGGGAGCTGCACGAACTGTTCAAGCGGATGGGCTTCGCGGCAGTGCTGAAACACAAGTCGCGGCCAATCACCGTCTACCGGCAGAACGGCGTGAACTTCCTGGTCAACGAGGACCCCGATTCCTTCGCCGCGGATTTCGCCAAGGCCCACGGCCCCAGCGCCTGCGGTTTCGGCATCCGCTTCCGCAAGCCCGGCGCGCAGGTGCTGCAGGCGGTGCTCGACAACGGCGGCGAGCAGGTCGGCCACAAGGAAGCCAGCAAGGCGGTCAACGCGGCGGTCATCAAGGGCATCGGCGACTGCATGCTGTACCTGGTCGACCGTTACGGCAACCTCGGCAGCATCTACGACGCCGACTACGTGGCGATCGCGGGGGCGGAGCAGAACCCGACCGGGTTCGGCCTCACCTTCATCGACCATCTCACCCACAACCTGTACTTCGGCAACATGCAGAAGTGGTCGGACTACTACGAGAAGCTGTTCAACTTCCGCGAAATCCGCTACTTCGATATCAAGGGCGCCAAGACCGGCCTGGTCTCCAAGGCGATGACCGCGCCGGACGGCGTCGTGCGCATCCCGCTGAACGAGTCGAACGACCCGAAGAGCCAGATCAACGAATACCTCGACGCCTACCACGGCGAAGGCATCCAGCACATCGCCTGCTTCACCGACGACATCTACGCCACGGTGGAGAAGATGCGCGCGTCCGGCGTGGAGTTCCTCGACACCCCCGACACCTATTTCGAGGTGATCGACGAGCGCATCCCCGGGCACGGCGAGGACGTGCCGCGGCTGGCGAAGAACAAGATCCTGATCGACGCCGACAAGGAAACGAAGAAGCGCCTGCTGCTGCAGATCTTCACCCAGAACTGCATCGGCCCGATCTTCTTCGAGATCATCCAGCGCAAGGGCAACGAGGGCTTCGGCGAGGGAAATTTCCAGGCGCTGTTCGAGAGTATCGAACGGGACCAGATGAAGCGCGGGGTTCTGTAGTCCCGGACTTGGGCGACCCTTCGACTTCGGCCCTTCGGGCCTACGCTCGGGGCGAGCGGATTGTCTGAACCGATCACCCTGAGCGTAGCCGCGCAGCGGCGAAGTCGAAGGGCACGCAAGCGACCAGACGGCAAGGAAGCCAGCGAAATGGAATTCACCCTGTACATCCTCGAATGCGCCGACGGCAGTTTCTACATCGGTCATACCGACGATCCGAGCAAACGACTGGCGCAGCATGACGAAGGCAAGGGCAGCGTCCACACCTCAAGCCGGCGCCCACTGAAATTGCTCCACACGGAAGGTTTTGAAACGCGTTACGAAGCCCTGGTCATGGAGCGCAAACTGAAAGGCTGGAGTCGTGCGAAGCTGACGTACATGGCAGGCGATTGGAAAAAGATTGGCGGCTTGGCCAAGGGCAAGCACCGGCATCAACGCTCGCCCTGAGTCGCTTCGACTCCGCTTGCTGCGCAAGCTACGCTCAGCGCGAACGGTACGGTGAGAACCGATCACCCTGAGCCCTTCGACAAGCTCAGGACAGGCGAAGTCGAAGGGCATGGCTACCTTGAACACGAAATTCGGAGCACCCGCAGTGAACCTGTCACCAGGCTACCAATCCGGCTTCGCCAACGAATTCGCCAGCGAGGCGATCAAGGGTGTGCTGCCCGTCGGCCAGAACTCGCCGCAGCGCGTGGCCCACGGCCTCTACGCCGAACAGCTCTCCGGCACCGCATTCACCGCGCCGCGCCACAGCAACCGGCGCAGCTGGTTGTATCGCATCCGCCCGGCGGCGGTGCATCAGCCGTTCCAGCCGCTGGCGCATGCCACCTTCCACAACCGTTTCGACGAGGCGCCGGCCACGCCGAACCAGTTGCGCTGGGATCCGCTGCCGCTGCCGGCGCAGCCGACGGATTTCATCGACGGCCTGGTCACCCTGGCCGGCAATGGCGGGCCGGCGGAGCAGGCGGGCATCGGCATCCATCTGTATGCGGCCAATCGCTCGATGCAGGGGCGGTTCTTCCACGACGCCGACGGTGAGCTGCTGATCGTGCCGCAACAGGGTCGGCTGCGGCTGGCCACCGAGCTGGGCGTGATCGAGCTGGAGCCGCAGGAGATCGCGGTGGTTCCGCGTGGCGTGCGCTTCCGCGTGGACCTGCTCGATGGCGAGGCGCGCGGTTACGTCTGCGAGAACTTCGGCGCGCTGCTGCGGCTGCCGGATCTCGGCCCGATCGGCTCCAATTGCCTGGCCAACGCGCGCGACTTCCTCACCCCGGTGGCAGCGTACGAGGACGTCGAGGGCGCGTTCGAACTGGTGGCGAAATTCCAGGGTGCGTTGTGGTCGGCGAAGATCGGCCATTCGCCGCTGGACGTGGTCGGCTGGCACGGCAATTACGCGCCGTACAAGTACGACCTGCGCCGTTTCAACACGATCGGCTCGATCAGCGTCGACCATCCCGATCCGTCGATCTTCACCGTGCTGACCTCGCCCAGCGACACCGCCGGCACGGCAAACGTGGATTTCGCGATCTTCCCGCCGCGCTGGCTGGTCGCGCAGCACACGTTCCGGCCGCCGTGGTTCCACCGCAACGTGGCCAGCGAGTTCATGGGCCTGATCACCGGTGTGTACGACGCCAAGGCCGAGGGCTTCGTGCCCGGCGGCGCCTCGCTGCACAACTGCATGAGCGCGCACGGCCCGGATGCGGCGACGTTCGAAAAGGCTTCGACTGCCGACCTGTCCAAGCCTGACGTCATCACCGCCACCATGGCCTTCATGTTCGAGACGCGCAAGGTGATCCGGCCCACGCAGCAGGCGCTGGACGCGCCGCAGTTGCAGCAGAACTATTACGCCTGCTGGCAGGGCATCGCGAAGCACTTCGCGCCGTGACGGCCATCCATCCACGAAGCACATACAAGGCGACACGATGAAACTCGGATCTCTCAAGGAAGGCGGCCGCGACGGCACGCTGATCGTGGTCAGCCGCGACCTCTCCCGCGCGGTGAAGGCCGACGCCATCGCGCCGACGCTGCAGGCGGCGCTGGACGACTGGTCGAACGCGGCGCCGCGGCTCAATGCGCTGTCCGAAGAGTTGAATGCCGGACATGCCGCTGGCGCCTTTGCGCTGGACGTCCACGCGCTGGCCTCGCCGCTGCCGCGCGCCTACGAGTTCGTCGACGGCTCGGCCTACCTGCCGCACGTGGAGCGCGTGCGCAAGGCGCGCGGCGCCGAGGTGCCGGCCTCGTTCTACACCGACCCGCTGATGTACCAGGCCACCAGCGCCGGCTTCCTCGGCCCGCGCGATCCGGTGGTGGTGCCCAGCGAGGATTTCGGCATCGACCTGGAAGCGGAAGTGATCGTGGTCACCGACGACGTGCCGATGGCGGCGACGCCGACGCAGGCGTCCGGACACATCCAGCTGGTGGGCCTGGTCAACGACGTCAGCCTGCGCGGACTGATTCCGGGCGAGCTGGCCAAGGGCTTCGGCTTCCTGCAGTCCAAGCCGCGCTCCGCGCTGTCGCCGGTGCTGGTGACGCCCGACGAACTGGGCGACGCCTGGCAGGGTGACAAGCTGCACCTGCCGATGCGCACCTGGCTCAACGGCGCCTGGTTCGGCGAGGCCGAGTGTGGCGTGGACATGCAGTTCTCCTTCGCCGAGCTGGTGGCCCACGTGGCGAAAACGCGTCCGCTCACCGCCGGCACCATCGTCGGCTCCGGCACCATCGCCAACCAGGACACCGGCAAGGGCGCCTCCTGCCTGGCCGAGCAGCGCACCGTGGAAACGCTGCGCGATGGCAAGCCGTCCACGCCGTTCCTCAAGTTTGGCGACCGCCTGAAGATCGACGTCACCGACGCCGCCGGCGCCTCGATCTTCGGCTCCATCGAGCAGCAGGTCGAACCGCTCAAGCGCTGAAAGGCCGGGAATGGGGAATAGGGAATAGGGAATAGGGAATAGAGCATCATGCCCGTCGACACGCCGCGCGAGCCAAGCGCTTCACCGAGGACGGGCGATGCCTGCGTGTGAAGCGTTTCGCCAGCGGGAGCACCTCGGCGTGCGTGTTTCCCCGATTCCCGATTCCCTATTCTCCATTCCCTGCATCAAAGACGCTGCGGCAGGTTGACGCGACTTCCGGCGGGTTGATCCGGATCAAGGCGGACGGGCAGGGGGGTGGACAGACTCGTCCCCATGGCCACTCCCATCGAACCTCCCGACTTCGACCCTGCGCTGATTGCCCGTTACGACGTGGCCGGTCCGCGTTACACCAGCTATCCGACGGCGCCGCAGTTCAAGACTGAATTCGACGAAACCGTGCTGCGCGGCGTGATCCGGGCGTCCAACGAGGAGCCGATCCCGCGCCCGCTCTCGCTGTACGTGCACGTGCCGTTCTGCATGAGCCCGTGCTTCTACTGCGGCTGCAACCGCATCATCACGCGCGACCACAGTCAGGCCGATCGCTACCTCGAGCGGCTGTACCGCGAGATCGAGCTGATCGCGCCGTTGTTCGACCGCGACCGTCCGGTGCGCCAGCTGCACTTCGGCGGCGGCACGCCCAACTTCCTCGACATCCGCCAGATGGGCGAACTGCTGGAATCGCTGGCGCGGCATTTCAGCTTCAGCCGCGCGGCGGATCGCGAATTCGGCATCGAGATCGACCCGCGCTTCGCCGACGGTGCCTATGTGCACGGCCTGGGCGAGCTGGGTTTCAACCGCATGTCGGTGGGCATCCAGGATTTCGACCCGGCGGTGCAGGAAGCAGTCAACCGCATCCAGAGTTTCGAGCAAACCCGCGAGGTGCTCGAGGCGGCGCGCAAGTCGTGGTTCCGCTCGACCAGCGTGGATCTGATCTACGGCCTGCCGCTGCAGACCGTCGAGGGCTTCAGCCGCACGCTGGAGCAGGTGGTGTCGCTCGACCCGGATCGCGTGGCCGTCTACGGCTACGCGCACCTGCCGGAGATGTTCAAGGCGCAGCGGCAAATCGCCGCAGCCGACCTGCCCGACGCCGCCACGCGGCTGGCCCTGTTCGGCCGCGCGGTGGCGCAGCTGTCGGCGGCGGGTTACGTCTATGTCGGCATGGACCATTTCGCCAAGGCCACCGACGAACTGGTGCTGGCGCAGCGCGCCGGCACGCTGCAACGCAATTTCCAGGGCTATTCGACCCACGGCCACTGCGACATCGTGGGGCTGGGCGTCAGCGCGATCGGCCGCATCGGCGACAGCTACAGCCAGAACGCGCGCGACCTGATGGGCTATTACGGGGCGCTGGACGCTGGCCGGCTGCCGGTGGCGCGCGGGCTGGAGCTGGACGAGGACGACCTGATCCGGCGCGAGCTGATCGGCGAGCTGATGTGCCACGGGGTGGTCGACAAGCAGCAGTTCGGTGCGCGCCATCGGCTGCTGTTCGACGAATATTTCGTGCGCGCGCGCGAACGCCTCGCGCCGCTGGTGGCCGACGGTTTGGTGGAAGACGACGCGCGCGAGGTGCGGGTGACCTCGCGGGGCCGTCTGCTGTTGCGTATCATCGCCATGTGCTTTGACGCCTATCTCGACGACAAGGCACAGGCGGCGCGCTATTCGCGCGTGATCTGATCCACGCAGCTCCGACCAGGCAACCCGATCGCATCATGGATTCCAAGCACCCGGCAGGGCGCCTGCCCGAGCCGCCCAATCCGATTGCCGACGACGGCGACGAGGCGCACTTCTGCGGTACCTGTGCGTTCTCCAGTGCCTGCATCGCTGCGGGCTACAACAAGCCCGAGCTGGCGCAGTTGCAATGCCTGGTCGAGCATGTCGGGCCGTTCCGTGCCGGCGAGCACATCTTCCGCACCGGCGATCCGTTCCGCGCGATCTTCGCGGTGCGCAGCGGCACGGTCAAAACCCGCATGGTGGACAAGGAGGGCCGCGAGCAGGTGCTGGGTTTCTACCTGCCCGGCGAGGTGATCGGCCTCAACGCGATCTACCCCGAGCATTTCCCGTGCGACGCGGTGGCGCTGGATACCTCGTTCTTCTGCCGTTTCTCCTTCCCCGCGATGAGCGCGCTGGCCTCGCGCATCCCGGCGGTGCAGAAGCACCTGTTTCGCCTGTTGAGCAAGGAACTGGGCAGCGCCAGCCTGCTGGCCGGCGACCACAGCGCGGACGAGCGCATGGCGGCGTTCCTGATGGATCTCGCCGGACGCTATGCCGCGCGCGGTTTCTCCGCCACGCGCTTCCACCTCAGCATGTCGCGCGGCGACATCGCCAACTACCTGCGCTTGGCCGCCGAAACGGTGAGCCGCGTGCTGAGCCGCTTCCGCAGCCAGAACCTGATCCGCATCGAGGGTCGCGAACTGGAGCTGCTCAACCCCGATGCCCTGCGCCAGCTCGGCCAGGCGCTGCTGCCGGACTGAGTTCCAAGGTGTTCTGACCAGGTCGTCGTTCCAGCGAGGACTTGGCCATGGTGTCTCTAAGCTGCCGGCACGGCTTCCTCGATCACTCGCGGACGCGCGCGCGAGCGGCGATAGCTGGCGATGATGTCGCCGTAGTGGATCACCCGGCCGATCGTGTAGGTGGTGATGCGGGTGACGTCGCGCACCGGTTTCAGGTGGCTGGGGCGGAACGTGCCGTGGTAGCGCGAGGCGATCGGCACCGAGACGATGCCGAGTTTCTTCTCGCGCGAGGCGGCGATCAGGATGGCGGCCTCGAACACGAAGTTCTCCGCGGCCAGGTCGACCAGTTCCAGTGCCTCGCGCGGATACCAGCGCTGGCCGCTCTGGGTGTCGGCCACCGGTTGGGCGCAGGCCCACGAGATGCCCCAGTCGGCGACCGCGTTGGCCCGGCGACGGCCCTTCGGTTGCTGCGCCTTGTCCAGCAGCCGCGCGCCGATCACGATGTGTTGCGGGTAGCGCGCGGCGGCGGCGACGATGCGCGGGATGTCGCTGGCCAGGTGCTGGCCGTCGCCGTCCATCGTCAGTACCGCGTCGTAGCCCAGGCGCAGCGCCTCGCGGAAGCCCCGGCGCAGCGCCTCGCCCTTGCCGCAGCGTTGTTCGTGGCGCAGCAGGGTTACCGGCAGGCTGGCAGCGATATCCGGCGTGCGATCGTCCGAGCCGTCGTCGATCACGATCACCGGCGCCTCCAGCGCGAGCACGGATTCGATCACTGCGCGGATCGCCGCCTCCTCGTTGAGACAGGGGATCAGGACGCACCAGCGTGCGGTGGATGTATTCACGCGACCTTCTCCATGGCGATCTGCAATCCCAGCGTGGGGGCAGCGGCCAGCCGGCATGATCCCGCATTACTGGCCAGCACGGCGAGCAGGGCGAGGCTGCGGGCCGATGGATTGCCCCGGCACCAACCGGCCAGTGGCTCGGGCAGGGCATCGTCGGGCTGCGGCGGGGCCAGCTGCAGGTCGAGCCGGGCCAGCGTGGCCGCGCCCGCCGCAGGGGCCAGCACCAGCGCGCAGGCGAAAGGCTGGTCGCAGTCGGTGACTTCGGCCAGTGGCCAGCTGCCGGCGCCGTCGCTGCACACCAGCAACACCGCGCGTTGCTCGGTCAGCACCTGGCTGGCCGCTTCGAGCAGGCCGGCACCGAAGCTGGCTGCCTGCGCGGCGATCGCGGTGGACGGCGCGTGGCAGCCGGTGGCGATGGTCCAGTAGCCGACGGCGGCGTTGTGCACCGAGTTGTGGAAGCGGATCGGCGACAGCTCGGCCGGCGCATGGGCGAGCGTGGCGCACATGTAATCGGTGATCGTCTGGTCACCGTGCGAGGAGGCGAACACGCACGCCAGCGTGGCGGCGTCGCAGCCGCTCATCGCGACCGCCTGTCCGGCCGCCTCGATCGCCAGCAGCACGCTGGCCGGTGCGCGCCGGCGCTCGTTCGGCGGCAGCGTGGCGGCAGTGGGGCGCGCCGGCGGCGGCGCTGGCGTCTGTCCGGCGAGCAGGCTGCGCAATGCGGCGAAGTCGGCCAGCTGCGGCGACCACAGGCCGATGCCTTCGACGTAGACGCGCAAGTCGCTCATGCGACGAACCCCGCGCGGGCGAAGGCCAGGCAGGCATTGTTGCCGCCGAAGCCGAACGAGTTGCTGAGTGCCACGTCGATGCGCTGCTGCTCGTTGTGCCAGGCGAACTGCGCGCCGCAGACCGGGTCGGGCGTGTCGCCGCCGAGGTTGCCGGGCACCAGGTCGTGTTCGATCGCCTGCAGCGCCATGGTCGCCTCGACGATGCCTGCGGCACCCAGCGTGTGGCCGGTGAAACCCTTGGTGGAGCTGGCCCGCGTGGTAGCCGGGAAGGCGCGCGCGACCAGCGCCGCTTCCACTTCGTCGTTCTTCTGGCTGGCGGTGCCGTGCAGGTTGATGTAGCCGACCTGCGCAGGATCGAGCCCGGCGCGCGCCAGCGCGTCGTTCAGTGCCAGCTCCGCACCGAGTCCTTGCGGGTGCGGCGTGGACATGTGGTGCGCGTCGCTGGATTCGCCGTAGCCCAGCAGGCGGGGTGCATCGGGTGCGGTGTCGATGCGCTCCAGCAGCGCGAAGCCGGCGGCCTCGCCGATCGAGATGCCGTTGCGCGCCGCGTCGAACGGCCGGCACGGCTCGGGCGAGACCAGTTCCAGCGCGTTGAAACCGAACAGCACGCTGTCGCACAAGGTGTCCACGCCGCCGACCACGGCCGCGTCGATCAGGCCCAGCCGCAGCATCCGCTCGGCGCTGGCGAACACCTTGGCGCTGGACGAGCAGGCGGTGGAGACGGTCAGGCACGGCCCTTCCAGTGCCAGCGCCGCGGCCACGAAGGCGGCCAGCGAATGCGGCGCGTGGATCGCCGGGCGCAGCATGTCGTCGGGAAAACCGCCGTCGGCGTCGAGCCGCCGATACGCCTCCTCGGTGGCGCCGATGCTGGCGGTGGAGGTGCCCAGCAGCAAGGCGACGCGGCCGGCGCCGTAGCGCGCGCGCGCGGCGCGCACGCGGTCGAGGAAGCCGTCCTGATTCAGGCCGAGCCAGGCCAGCCGGTTGTTGCGGCAATCCCATGACGCGAGCGCGGCGGGCAGCGCGGCGGTTTCCAGGCCATCGACGCGGCCGATCCAGCATGTCAGCGGCGCACTGCTGAAATCGTTCGGACGCAGGCCGCTGCGCTCGCCGCGCAACGCGTCGAGCTGGGCGTCGAGCCCGTGGCCGAGTGCCGACGTGGCGGTGTGCGCGGTGACCGCGAGAGGTGTCATCACATGAGGCATCGCGAAAGCCTAGCGGTCGCCCTGCAGCTTGCCTAGCCTGCGACCATCGGCGGAGTCCGATCGTGGCCAGCACGGCATGAAGATGCCGCGAACGTCGTACACCGTTAAGCTGTCGCGTCTCCCGCACCGACGATGCCTTGGCGTGTCCGCCCCGCGAAAACCCTCGAAATACCTGCGCGACGCCGACGTGCTGCATGCGGCAGTGGTCACCGGGCTGGTCGTGGTGCTGAGTGCCGGCCTGGTCTGGCTCGGCTATCTGGTCCATGTATGGCGCATCGCCACGCGCAGCCCGCTGTCGCCGCCGCGACGGATGACCGTGCTGGTGTTCGGCCGCCGGCTGGAACATGACGCGCCCGGCCATGATTACCGGCAGCGCCTGCAGCGCGCGCTGGTCCTGGCACGGCAGCAACAGACCGATCATCTGCTGCTGCTCGGCGGTTGCAGCGGCAGCGAGCTGAGCGAGGCCGCTGCCGGCGAGGCCTGGTTGCGCCAGCACGAGCTGACCGGCGACGTGCGCGTGGAGCTCGAACAGGATTCGATCGACTCGCTGGAGAACCTGCGCCATGCGCGCCGGCTGCTGCTGGAACGAGGCCACCTGCCGCCGGTGGCGCTGGTGACCAGCCGCTACCACCTTGCGCGCTGTCTGCTGCTGGCGCAGCGGCTCGGCTTCGACAGCATTGCCGTGGCGGCGGAACCGACGCTGCCGCGGCATGCGCGCTACCTCGGCCGGCTCGTGCTGGAAGCGGGCTACCTGATGTGGATCGACATCGGCATGCGCTGGGCGCGGTTGATCGGGCATGCGCGCATGGCCGCACGCATCAGTTGAATTGTGCCGGATCAGGCCGGCGCGGCGCTGCACCGCAGCCGGTCGCGCACGGCTGCTTGCTAAGCTTGGCGCCATCGAATCTTTCGGGCCAGACGATGAGTGCACAAGCCGACCTTGCCGAAACCTTCCTGCGCGAACTGCAGGACCGCATCTGCGCGGCGATCGAGCAGGCCGACGGCGGCGCACGCTTCGTCGAGGATGCGTGGACCCGCGCGGCGGGCGGTGGCGGGCGCACCCGCGTGCTGCGCGATGGCGCGGTGTTCGAGCAGGCCGGGGTGAATTTCTCGCGCGTGCATGGGCATCAGCTGCCACCCAGCGCCACCGCGCACCGGCCCGAGCTGGCCGGCGGCAGCTTCGTCGCCACCGGCGTGTCGCTGGTGCTGCATCCGAAGAACCCGCACGTGCCGACCACGCATGCCAACGTGCGCTACTTCGAGGCCAGCAAGGAAGGCGTGGAGCCGGTGTGGTGGTTCGGCGGCGGCTTCGACCTCACCCCGTTCTACCCGGTGGACGAGGACGTGCGCCATTGGCATACCGTGGCGCGCGACCTGTGCGAACCGTATGGCCCGGACGTGTATCCGCGCTACAAGCAATGGTGCGACGAGTACTTCTACCTGAAGCACCGCGACGAAACGCGCGGCGTGGGCGGGCTGTTCTACGACGACATGAACGAGGGCGGCTTCGAGCGCTGCTTCGCGTTCACCCGTGACGTCGGCCAGGGTTTCCTCGATGCCTATCTGCCGATCGTCGAACGGCGCAAGGCCACGCCGTACGGCGAGCGCGAGCGCGAGTTCCAGCTGTACCGGCGCGGTCGCTACGTGGAGTTCAACCTGGTCTACGACCGCGGCACCTTGTTCGGCCTGCAGTCCGGCGGCCGCACCGAATCGATCCTGATGAGCCTGCCGCCGCGCGTGCGCTTCGAGTATGCGTACCAGCCGGAAGCCGGCTCCGCCGAGGCGAAGCTCGCCGACTACCTGAAGCCGCGCGACTGGGTCTGACGCAGCCGCGCGTAGGGCGGGCACCGCCCGCCGATGCCCGTTAGCATGTCGCGACCGCGGCGGGCATTGCCCGCCCTACGATCTGACCTACGGAGTGGCCCCGCTGAATTTCTCCACTGTTGCCCCCTTCACCGGGCCGATCGTGGCGCTGTCGCTGACTTTCAGTTCCACCTCGCGGCGGAACTCCAGCGTGCCCTGCACCACGGCGTGCGGGCCGATCACCACCACCGGCTTGCGGCTGTTGAAGTTGAACCAGCCGTTCTGCTTGTCGATCAGGATGCCGCCTTCGACGCGCGAGTTTTCGCCCACGCTGATGTCGCCGCTCACCGTGGCCAGACCGCCGGCGACGTGGGCGGCATCCAGCACGATGGCGCCGTTGACGTTGCCCAGCTTGCCGCCGACCTCGGCGCCGCGCGCCAGGCGGATGCTGCCGTTGACCGCGCTCACGTCACCACTGACCTTGCTGGCTTCGCCCAGCGTGATCGAGCCGTTGACGGTGTCCACCGCGGTGGCCTGGGCGCGGTCGCCGAGCTCCACCGCGCCGTTGACCGTGCCGGCCTTGCGCACGGTGGCGCCATCGCCGACATGGACCGCGCCGTTGACCGAGCTGACGTCGCCGGCCTGTTGGCCCGCCTCGACGCGTACCGCGCCGTTGACCTTGTCGATGTCGCCGTCGCGGGCCACTGCCAGGGCAGGCAGCAAGGCGAACGTGCACAGGAGAAGAATGGTCGAGATGCGATGCATGGCAGGCTCCGTGGTCGGTGGGAGTCTCTAGGATGCCGCCGCCGCGGCAAAGGTTTGTCATGACCTGTGGCAGGGTGCGGATTTGACGCTGCCGGGGCCGCACTGCACCATTCGCGGTTCATCCCGTTTGCTGAGCGCACCCATGCACAAGCTCGTCCTGATCCGCCACGGCCAATCGCAGTGGAACCTCGACAACCGCTTCAGCGGCTGGGCCGACGTCGACCTCACCGAGCAGGGCAGGGCGGAGGCGCGCGAAGCGGGCCGCCTGCTGACCGAAGGCGGCTACAGCTTCGACGTGGCGCACACCTCGGTGCTCAAGCGGGCCGTGCGCACGCTGTGGGGCGTGCAGGACGAGATGGGCCTGATGTGGCTGCCGGTGGTCACCGACTGGCGCCTCAACGAGCGTCACTACGGCGGCCTCACCGGCCTGAACAAGGCCGAGACCGCGGCGAAGTACGGCGAGGAGCAGGTGAAGATCTGGCGGCGCAGCTACGACGTGCCGCCGCCGCCGCTGGAGCGCGCCGCGAACGAGTCGGTGCACGATCCGCGCTACGCGAAGCTCGACCCGAAGGACATCCCCGATACCGAGTGCCTGAAGGACACCGTGGCGCGCGTGCTGCCGTACTGGCACCAGGTGCTGGCGCCGGCGATCAAGGCGGGCCAGCGCGTGCTGGTCGCCGCGCACGGCAACTCGCTGCGCGCGCTGGTGAAATATCTGGACGGCATCTCCGACGAGGCGATCGTCGAGCTCAACATCCCCAACGGCGTGCCGCTGGTGTATGAATTCGACGACGAACTGAAGCCGTTGCGCCATTACTACCTGGGCGACGCCGAGGCGATCGCGGCGAAGATGGCCGCGGTGGCCAACCAGGGCAAGGCGAAGTAGCCGGGATTCGGGCTTCGCCAGGAGCAAAATCGCCGGCAGCCGGTGCGGGTGCCTTCCCGAACCCCGGCCCCCAGTCCCTCATCCACCGGACCACGCCATGCCCGCCCATCTGACCAGTTACCTGATCATGCTGCCGCTGCTGGCCTGGATCGTGTGGCGGCGGGTCAGCCGGCAGTTCGGCCGCCAGCCGATCCGGCGCAAGCGGATGATCGCCCGCATCGTGATCTTCGCGGTCATCGGTGGCCTGCTGGCGCTGAGCGGTTTCCATCACCTGGCGTTGGCCGAAGGGTTGCTCGGCGGGGTGCTGATCGGCGCCGCGATCGGCCTGTTCGGCCTGCGGCTGACCCGCTTCGAGGTCGATCCGGCCAAGGGCGACTGCTACGTGCCCAATCCGTGGATCGGCGCCCTGCTCACCGTGTTGCTGCTCGGGCGCCTGGGCTGGCGGTTGATGGTGGTATGGCCGCAGCTGCAGCACGCGCAGGCGGCGGCAGACGCGGGCACCTCGATGCAGCCGATGGGCTACGCGTCCAGCCCGTTGACCATGCTGGTGATCGGCCTGCTGGTCGGTTACTACATCGCCTATTACAGCGGCGTGCTGGTGCACCATCGGCGCTTCCTGCGCGCGCATCCTGCGGCGGCGGCCGCTCGAGCGGAGTGATCCGGGGCGGCCCGGCGCTTCACGGCCCCGCGGCTCCCAGATAGTCCAGGCTTGCCTGCAGCATCGACTGCATGCCGACCTTCAGGGCGCCCTCGTCGAGGAAGAATTTCGGCGAATGGTTGGCCGGCGCGGTCGCGGCATCCTGGCCTTTCGGCGTGGCGCCGACGAAGAAATACACGCTGGGGACCGCCTCGGCGAACAGCGCGAAATCCTCCGACGCCATCCACGGTTTCGCCTCGCGCACCTGCGCTGCGCCGTTGATGCGCACCAGGCTGGCGCGCACGTCTGCCGCCAGCTTGTCGTCATTCACCAGCACCGGGTTGCTGAGCAGGGGAATCTGCTCGTCCACCGTGGCGCCATGCGCGGCGGCGACGTTTTCGGCGATGCGCTTGAGGCCGTCCAGCGCCTGCTTCCGCATGGCGGGGTCGAAGGTGCGCAGCGTGCCTTGCAACTCCACCTGGTCGGGCACGATGTTGTAGCGCGCGCCGCCATCGACGATGCCGAAACTGAGCACTGCCGGAAGCTTGCTGATGTCGAGCTGGCGGCTGACGATGGTCTGCGACGCGCTGATGATCTCCGCCGCGGTGACGATCGGATCGATTCCGTTCCACGGCATGGCACCGTGGGTCTGGCGCCCGTGCACGACCAGCTTGAACCAGTCCGAGCCGGCCATGGTCGGCCCCGGCCGCACCGAGACGGTGCCCACGTTGAGCGAGCTGACCACGTGCATGCCGAACATCGCATCCGGCTTGTAGTCGCGGAACATGCCTTCCTTCAACATCAGCTCGGCGCCACCTTCCTCGCCGGCCGGTGCGCCTTCCTCCGCCGGCTGGAACACGAACAGCACCGAGCCGTGCAGTTGCCTTTTCATGCCGGCAAGCGCCTGCGCGATGCCCAGCAGCATCGCCGTGTGCGCGTCATGGCCGCAGGCGTGCATCACGCCGGTCTCCTTGCCGCGGTACTCGCCCTTCGCCTTCGAGGCGAAGGGCAGGTCGACCTCTTCGGTCACGGGCAGCGCATCCATGTCTGCGCGCAGCGCCAGGCGCGGCCCGGGCAAATCCCCCTTCAACAGCGCGACCACGCCGGTGTGGGCGATCCCCGCATGCACTTCCAATCCCAGCTTCTTCAACTCCCTGGCCACGAGCGCCGAGGTGCGCACCTCGCGGTTGCTCAGTTCCGGGTGCTGGTGGATATCGCGCCGCCACGCGGTGACCTGCGGCAGCTCCTGCTGCACCATGGCCTCTACCTGACGGGTCGGCGTCTGGCGGGTGTCGGCGGCGTGCAGCGGCGAGGCGACCAGGGCGGCAAGCGCCAGGGCGAAGGCGGTGCGATGCATGGCTGTCTCCATGGCGGGGGTCGCTCGATGCTAGCGCCTGGACAGGCTGGTGCCTACGTGATGGCCGGCCTCTGCGCCGCGCAGGCGCCGCCGGCTCATTCGGGCCGATGCTCCAGCGCGAGGTATTCCTCGCTCTGCATCTCGATCAGGCGCGATTCGGTGCGGCCGAATTCGGCGCGCAGGCGCTCGCCGTCGTAGAGCTCGGTGATCGGCGCGGCGGCGGAAAGCACCAGCTTCACGCGCCGGTCGTAGAACTCGTCGACCAGTTGCACGAAGCGTTTCGCCGCGTCCTCGCTGTAGATGGTGAACTGCGGCACGTTGGCGACGATCACCGCCGGGCCGGCCTTGGCCAGCGCGATGTAGTCGGCCACGGCGCGCGGGCCCTCGCACAGCGCGGCGAACTGGAACCACAGGATGGTCTCGGCGCGCTTGTGGAACGGGATGTCGCGGCCGTTGATGCGCAGCATGCCGTCGAGTTCGATCGCGCCACTGGCCTGGCTGGCGAAGATGCGCTCCAGTGCGCGATGCGACTCGGCGCCCGGCGGGGTGAGGTAGACCGGCGCCTGGGTCAGCGCGCGCAGGCGCCAGTCATGCGCGGAAACCATCTCGACCACGTGGCAGTGCTGCTCGATCAGCGCGATCGCGGGCAGGAATCGGGCGCGCTGCAGGCCGTCCTTGTACAGGTTCGCCGGCGCGGTATTTGAGGTGGTGACCAGGCTCACCCCGCGCTCGAACAATGCGTCGAGCAGGTTGGCCAGGATCATCGCGTCGCCGATGTCGTTGACCAGGAACTCGTCCAGGCACAGCACGCGGCAGCGTCCGGCAATGCCGGCAGCGACCTCCACCAGCGGGCTCTGCCGCTCGCCCAGTGCGCGCAGGCTGTCGTGCACCTCGCCCATGAAGCGGTGGAAATGCCGCCGCAGCACCACGCCGTGCGGCAGGCTGGCGGCGAACAGGTCCATCAGGAACGTCTTGCCGCGACCCACGCTGCCCCACAGGTACAGTCCGGGCACGGCCGGCGGCGGCTCGTTGCCCAGCAGCGATTTCAGCCGGCCGAACAGGCCGCCTTCGCCGGCAGGTTCCGCGCACAGTGCCGCATGCATGCGGTCGAACTCGGCCAGCAGCGCCAGCTGGGCGGGGTCGGACTCCCAGCGATGGGCGGCCACGCCTTCGGCATAACGCACGCTGGGCGCGAGCAAAAACGTTTCGGTCATGGAGGGGGTCAGGCCTGGCGTGTCGGCGGCAGCCAGTCGCGCACGGCGTGCTTGATCGCGCCGCGCAGATCCATCAGCCGGCGATGGAAGAAGTGGCTGGTATCGGGCATGCGCACCAGTTCGGGCGGGTGTTCCAGGCTGTCGAGCCAGTCGAACACCGCCTGCGGTTCGACCACCTCGTCGGCCTCGCCCTGCACGACCAGCCAGGGGCAGGTCGGCGGCGTGATCGCATCGAGCCCGTAACGGCCCGCCGGCGGCGCGATGCTGATCAGCGCATCGGCGTGCAGCGGCGCCGCCTGGGCGATGCTCACGCCGCTGCCGAACGAGAAACCGGCCAGCCACAGCGCATCGTCGGGTCGCACGCGACGCACCCAGGCGACCACGGCGGCGAGATCGTCGCGCTCGCCGCGGCCCTTGTCGAAACTTCCCTCGGAACTGCCCGCCCCGCGGAAGTTGAAGCGTACGGTATCCAGCCCCGACTCGCGCAGCGCGCGTTCGACCATGGTCACCACCTTGTTGTGCATGCTGCCGCCTTCGCTGGTCAGCGGGTGGCAGATCACCGCCACGCCTCGGCGCGCGCCGTCAGGCTCGGCGATGTCGGTGACGGTTTCCAGCTTGCCGACCGGGCCGGTCAGCACGAAACTGGCGGCGACATCCGGAAAGCCGGCAGGGTCGGCAGGGAACGAGGCAGGTTTCATGCCCACGATGATAACCGCGACGCCGCGCTGCCGCCCGCGGCAATGAACCATCTGGCGCATGCGCTGCTGGCCGGCGATGACGAGGCGCTGCAACTGGGCGGCCTGCTCGGCGACTTCGTGCGCGGCCAGCCCGATCCGGCGCAGTTCCCGCCACGGGTGATCCGCGGCATCCGCCTGCACCGCGCCATCGACGGCTACACCGACGCCCACCCCGCCGTGCTGGCCGCCAAGGCGCAGCTGCCGCCGCCGTATCGCCGCTACGCCGGCATCCTGCTGGACATGTGGTTCGATCACTTGCTGGCCCGGGAATTTCCACGCTGGAGCGCACAGCCGCTGGAGGACTACTCGCTCGGCCTGCGTGGACTGCTGCGGCGGCGCGATGCCTTGCTGACGCCTGCGTTGCGGCGGTTCCGCAGTTACATGGAAGCCAACGACTTGCCTGGCGGCTACGCCGACCGAGCAGTGCTGGGGCGGGCGCTGGTCGGGATCGGGCAACGATTGACGCGAGCCAATCCGCTGGATACCGCGCTGCCGGTACTGGTGGCGCGGCAGGAGGAGTTGCAGCGGCGGTTCGAAGTGTTTTTTCCGGAGTTGCGGGGGTTTGTGGCGGGGTGGATGGAGGGGCAGGGTGATGGGGGTGTGGGAGCGAAACCTGGTTTCCTTCTCCCCTCGGGAGAAGGTGCCCGAAGGGCGGATGAGGGTGCGTGAGGAGTGTGATGGTTCATGCTGCGTCGAACGCTCAAGGCCCTTCACCCGCGAGTACGCACAGGGCCGGGAACCCTCTCCCCAACCCTCTCACCCGCAAGGGGACTCCCTTTGGTCGCCGGAGGGAGAGGGGGCGAACGAAAACGCCGCCCGGAGGGCGGCGTTTATCTTGAACTTCATTGAAGCCGAAATTACTTCGCCTGATCGACGATCCAGTGCACGGCGGCGGTGACCTGCTCGTCGGTGAGCGCGGGATTGCCGCCCTTGGGCGGCATGAAATTGCCGTCGGGGCCGTGGTAGCCCTCGATCGCATGCTTGACCAGCACGTCGATGCCCTGCTTGATGCGTGGGCCCCACATGGCCTTGTCGCCGAGCTTCGGCGCGCCGGCGATGCCGGCCGTATGGCAACTGGTGCACAGGTGGTCGTAGATTTCCTTGCCGTCGGTGGTGCCGCCGTAGGCCACCTGGGAGGCGGCGGCCTTGGCGGCCTGGTCGGCGGCGGCCTGCATGGCGGCACGGCCGGTGTCGCCGGCATAGACGGCGCCGGCGGGGGCGAGCCGTGCGGCGACCGTGGCCGGGTGGTTCGGATTGGTTTCCTTGGGCTCGCTGTTGTTGATCGCCAGCGCGGACAACACAAGGATCACGGTAAGAACCATCAGCGCGCCGATGGTCAGCGAGAACTGACGCAGGAAGCCCTGGTCGGATTTGCTAAGGGGACCGCTCACGCACGTACTCCTGTCAGTGGGCGGGCTTGGACCGCCTTGTTGCCTTACCGTCACGCCGGAATCGCGAAACCGCCGCAGCCGCCAGGGTCGAAAACCTCGATGCACCCCAACCCCTGCTGCCGGTGTCCGGATCGCGCCCTCGGGGGCGCACTGGCGACCAGTCCGGTATTATAAACGAAGCGCCCGACAAGTTTCAGGGTGACCGATCGGGTGTATGCCGATGCGGTGCCCGGAACGTTGTGCACACGGCCCGGTCCCATGTGCGGCGGGGCGCAAAACCCTGCCATCGGTCATGCCCCACCCCTGTCGACCGGCATTGTTCAAAGCGGTTGCCGTCCACCTATGCTTTGTCCATGGGGGCGCGTCTGCCCACGTGGTGCCTGCGGCAGCGGCCTTCCCCGGTTGCTCGCCCCGGTTCAATCCAGGAGTTCCACATGTCGCGTTTTTGGAAGATCGCGTTGATCGTGCTGGCGGTGGTCGTGATCGCCGTGGTCGGCATCCGCATGTTGCACAAGCCGGGCGATGGCGCGGCGAAGGGCGCCAACGGCAAGGGCGGCGACGCGCCGCCGGTGCCGGTGACCGTGGTGCCGGTGGTCAAGCAGAACGTGCCGGTGTACCTGACGGCGCTGGGCACGGTGCAGGCGCTCAACACGGTAACGGTGATCCCGCAGGTGTCCGGGCGGCTGCTCAGCATCGAGTTCACCGAAGGACAGCCGGTGAAACAGGGCCAGGTGCTGGCGCGCATCGACCCGCGCACCTTCCAGGCCAACTATGACCAGGCGGTCAGCCGGCGCAAGCAGGATCAATCCCTGCTGGCCACGGCGCGCAGCAACTACCAGCGCTCGCAGGACCCCAAGTACAGCCAGTACGTGGCCAAGATCGACCAGGTCACCCAGAAGAACACCGTGGCCCAGTACGAGGCGGCCGTGGCGGCCGACGAGGCCGCGATCCGCGACGCCAAGGTGCAGCTCGACTACACCGAGATCCGCTCGCCGATCGACGGCCTGGCCGGTATCCGCGCGGTGGACCCGGGCAACGTGGTGACCACCTCCAGTGCGATCGTCACGCTGACCCAGCTGCACCCGATCAACGTGATGTTTACCTTGCCGGAGCAGAACCTGGACATGGTGCGCAGCGCGGCGCAGGGCGGCAAGCCACTGGAGGTCACCGCGCTCGATCGCGTCGACGCCCATCCGATCGCCAGCGGCGGCGTGCTCAAGGTGATCGACAACCAGATCGACACCAGCACCGGCACGTTCCGCCTGAAGTCGGAGTTTTCCAACGAGCACGACGAGTTGTGGCCGGGCCAGTTCGTCAACGTGCGGCTGCTGGTGAACACCGTCGACGGCGGCCTGGTGATCCCCTCGCAGGGCGTGCAGCGCGGGCCGGACGGCGATTATGTCTACCTCGTGCAGGGCGACAACACGGTCAAGATGCAGTCGATCGTGGTGGCCGGCGAAGTCGGCGACAGCCACGTGATGGTCGGCAGCGGGCTCAAGGTCGGCGACAAGGTGGTGACCGAAGGCCAGTTCCGGCTCAAGCCCGGCAGCAAGGTCAACCCGCTCAAGCCGGGCGAAGTGCCGGCCGCGCCCACCGCGGCGGAATTGCAGAAGTCCAGGCAGGACAACAAGGGTGGCCGCGGTCGTCACTGATGTCCGCGTGAGCCCGCGGCGTTGCCGCGGGCTGGCGCGCGTCTCGAACGCGGCAACTGCCGCCCCACTTCGTCACGGATAGTCATGGGCTTCTCCACCCTCTTCATTCGCCGCCCGATCGCCACTTCGCTGCTGATGGTGGCGGTGCTGCTGCTCGGTATCCTGGGCTTCCGCCAGTTGCCGGTGTCGGCGCTGCCGGAGATCGAGGCGCCCAGCCTGGTGGTGACCACGCAGTATCCGGGTGCCAGCGCCACCACCATGGCGACGCTGATCACCACGCCGCTGGAGCGCAACCTGGGGCAGATTTCCGGGCTCAGCATGATGAGTTCGGACTCGTCCGCGGGCCTGTCGACGATCGTGCTGCAGTTCAACATGGGCCGCGACATCGACATCGCCGCGCAGGACGTGCAGGCGGCAATCAACCAGGCCAAGGGCACGCTGCCGGGCAACCTGCCGTATCCGCCGGTGTACAACCGGGTCAATCCGGCCGATGCGCCGATCCTCACCCTGGCGCTGCAGTCGGACAGCCGCCCGCTGCGCGACGTCAACGACCTGGCCGACTCGATCCTGGCGCAGAAGCTGTCGCAGGTGCAGGGCGTGGGCCTGGTCTCGATCGCCGGCAACGTGCGCCCGGCCGTGCGCATCCAGGTCAACCCGGCGCAACTGGCCAATCTCGGCCTGACCATGGAGGACGTGCGCAGCGCACTGACCCAGGCCAACGTCAACGCGCCCAAGGGCACGCTGAACGGCAAGACGCAGAGCTACTCGATCGGCACCAACGACCAGTTGGCCGATGCCGAGCAGTACAAGAGCACCATCATCAGCTACCGCGGCAACGCGCCGGTGCGGCTGTCCGACGTGGCCAGGGTGGTCGACGGCGTGGAGAACGACCAGCTCGCCGCGTGGGCCAACGGCAAGCCGGCGGTACTGCTGGACGTGCGCCGCCAGCCCGGCGCCAACATCGTGCAGACGGTGGAGCAGATCCGCCGCATCCTGCCCGAGCTGCGCAACGCGCTGCCGGCCGACGTGCACCTGGACGTGTTCGCCGACCGCACGGTGACCATCCGCGCCTCGGTGCACGACGTGGAGTTCACCCTGATCCTCACCGTGTTCCTGGTGGTGGGCGTGATCTTCGTGTTCCTGCGCCGGCTGTGGGCCACCATCATTCCGGCCACCGCGGTGCCGCTGTCGCTGCTGGGCACGTTCGGCGTGATGAGTTTCACCGGCATGTCGCTGGACAATCTCTCGCTGATGGCGCTGACGGTGGCCACCGGCTTCGTGGTCGACGATGCGATCGTGATGATCGAAAACATCGTGCGCTACATCGAACAGGGCAAGAGCGGCAAGGAGGCGGCCGAGATCGGCGCGAAGGAGATCGGCTTCACCGTGCTGTCGCTGACCGTGTCGCTGGTGGCGGTGTTCCTGCCGCTGCTGCTGATGCCCGGTGTCACCGGCCGGTTGTTCCACGAGTTCGCCTGGGTGCTGACCATCGCGGTGAGCATCTCGATGCTGGTCTCGCTGACGCTGACGCCGATGATGTGCGCCTACCTGCTCAAGCCCCACCAGCTGCCGGAAGGCGACGACGCGCACGAGCGCCACGCCGCCGCCGGCAGGCGCACCGTGTGGGCGCGCACCGTGCACGTGTACGAGAATTCGCTGGACTGGGTGCTCGACCACCAGCGCCTGACCATGCTGGTGGCCGGCGCCGCGGTGGTGCTGACCGTGTTCCTGTACATCGCCATCCCCAAGGGCCTGCTGCCCGAGCAGGACACCGGCCTGATCACCGGCGTGGTGCAGGCCGACGACAACATTGCGTTTCCGGCGATGGAGCAGCGCACCAAGGCAGTGGCCGAGGCGTTGCGCAAGGACCCGGCGGTGGCCGGCGTGGCGGCGTTCATCGGCGCCGGCACGATCAACCCCACCTTGAACCAGGGCCAGCTCAGCATCGTGCTGAAGGATCGCGGCGACCGCGACGGCTTGGACAAGCTGCTGCCGCGGCTGCAGCAGAGCGTGGCCGACATCCCCGGCGTGGCGCTGTACCTGAAACCGGTGCAGGACGTGACCCTGGACAGCACCGTGTCGGCCACCGAATACCAGTACGCGCTGTCCCAGGTGGACTCCGCCGAGCTGGCCAAGTACGCCGACCAGATGACCCGCGCCATGCGCCAGCGGCCGGAGCTGGCGGACGTCAGCAACAACCTGGCCGACCGCGGCAACGCGCTCAAGCTGACCATCGATCGCGAGAAGGCCAGCCGCATGGGCGTGCCGGTGCAGACCATCGACGACACCTTGTACGACGCCTTTGGCCAGCGCCAGATCTCCACCATCTTCACCCAGCTCAACCAGTACCGCGTGGTGCTGGAGGTGGCGCCGGAGTTCCGCAACAGCAGCGACCTGCTCAACAAGCTCACCGTGCGCGGCAACGGCTCCGGCGCGCTGACCGGCAGCAACGCCACCAGCTTCGGCCAGGTGAAGTCGAGCAACTCGGCCACCCCCAGCGGCATCGGCAACACCGGCAACATCGGCATCGCGCTGGGCGGCGGCGGCACCATCCCGCTGTCCTCGCTGGCCAGCGCCGAAATCACCAGCGCGCCGCTGGTGGTCAGCCACCAGCAGCAGCTGCCGGCGGTGACGCTGTCGTTCAACGTGGCGCCGGGCTATTCGCTGTCCGACGCGGTGTCGGCGATCCACCAGATCAACGCGGAGCTGAACTTCCCGCCGCAGGTGCGCGGCCAGTTCATCGGCAAGGCCGCCGAGTTCAACTCCTCGCTGGGCGACGAGGTGCTGTTGCTGCTGGCCGCGATCGTGGTGATCTACATCGTGCTGGGCGTGCTGTACGAGAGCTACATCCACCCGCTGACGATCATCTCCACCCTGCCGCCGGCCGGCGTGGGCGCGCTGCTGGCACTGATGATGTTCGGCATGAGCCTGTCGGTGGACGGCATCGTGGGCATCGTGCTCTTGATCGGCATCGTCAAGAAGAACGCGATCATGATGATCGACTTCGCGATCGAGGCGCGCCGCACCGGCCTCAACGCGCATGACGCGATCCGCCGCGCCTGCCTGCTGCGCTTCCGCCCGATCATGATGACCACCGCGGCGGCGATGCTCGGCGCCTTGCCGCTGGCGCTGGGCACCGGCATCGGCTCGGAGCTGCGCCGGCCGCTGGGCGTGTCGATCGTCGGCGGCCTGCTGCTGTCGCAGCTGGTGACGCTGTACACCACGCCGGTGATCTACCTGTACATGGAGCGTTTCTCCGACTGGCTCGCCGCACGCCGGGAACGGCGTGCGCTGGAACACGCGCGGGCCGATCGCACGACGTGATCCGATCGCTTGCCGCCTGCCCCTGCCCGCGCGACGCCGGCAGGGGTTTTTCCTTTTCGCGTCCCGATCAACCGTTTTGCCGCTGGTGCGTTGAGGGTGGGATGATCCGCCTGGATCCCGCCCGGCATCGTGCCGCCTGCACCACGGTCGTGTTTCCCGCATGAATGTCTCCGGCTCCTTCATCCGCCGTCCGATCGGCACCAGCTTGCTCGCGATCGGCCTGTTCGTCGGCGGCATGATCTGCTACTTCCTGCTCGGCGTGTCGGCGCTGCCGAACATGCAGTTCCCGGCGATCTTCGTGCAGGCCAGCCAGGCCGGCGCCGACGCCAGCACCATGGCCTCCACCGTGGCCGCGCCGCTGGAACGGCACCTGGGCCAGGTCCCCGGCATCGAGACGATGCGCTCGTCCAGTTCGGAAGGGCGCACCTTCGTCTTCATGATGTTCCGCAACGGCACCGACCTGGGTTCGGCCGCGCGCGACGTGCAGGCGGCGATCAACGCGGCCGCGCCGGACCTGCCCAGCGGCCTCAACGGCGCGCCCAGCTACCAGAAGGCCAATCCCAACGACGACCCGGTGATCGCCTTCGCGCTGACCTCCGACACGCAGGCCGCGGGCGATCTCTACAACGTCGCCGACACCTTGCTGGCGCAGCGCCTGCGCCAGTTGCCGGGTGTCTCGTCGGTGGAGATCGCCGGCGCCTCGACCCCGGCGATCCGCGTCGACGTGAACCTGCGCGCGCTCAACGCGATGGGCCTGTCGCCGGACCAGCTGCGCAACGCCTTGCGCGCGGCCAACGTGACCTCGCCGGAAGGCTTCCTCAGCGACGGCAAGACGCGCATGGCGGTGGCCGCCACCACCTCGCTGCACAGCGCCGCGGACTTCGCGAAACTGGTGGTGGCCAGCCACGATGGCACGCCGGTGCGCCTCGCCGACGTGGCGAACGTCTACGCCGGTACCGAGGACGCCTACCAGGCGGCGTGGTTCGGCGGCCAGCCGGCGGTGCTGATGTACGTGTACAAGAAGGCCGACGCCAACGTCATCTCCACCGTGGACCTGGTCAAGGCACAACTGCCGGCGCTGCGCACGTTCCTGCAGCCAGGCACCCGGCTCACCCCGTTCTTCGACGGCACGCCAACCATCCGCGCCTCGCTGCATGAGGTACAGGCGACCTTGCTGATCTCGCTGGCGATGGTGGTGCTGACCATGGCGCTGTTCCTGCGTCGTCTCGCACCCACGCTGATCGCCGCGGTGGCGGTGCCGCTGTCGCTGGCCGGTGCGTTCGTGGCGATGTACATCCTCGACTACACGCTCAACAACCTCACCCTGCTGGCGCTGGTGATCGCGATCGGGTTCGTGGTGGACGACGCGATCGTGGTGATCGAGAACATCATTCGCCACATCGACGACGGCATGACGCGCATGCAGGCCACCCTGGCCGGCGCGCGCGAGATCGGCTTCACCATCGTCTCGATCACCGCCTCGCTGGTGGCGGTGTTCATCCCGCTGCTGTTCGCCGGCGGCATCACCGGCATGTTCATGCACGAGTTCGCGGTGACCCTGGTGGCGGCGA
The DNA here is from genome assembly GCF_052978425.1 of Rhodanobacter sp. UC4437_H4. Taxonomy (NCBI): domain Bacteria; kingdom Pseudomonadati; phylum Pseudomonadota; class Gammaproteobacteria; order Lysobacterales; family Rhodanobacteraceae; genus Rhodanobacter; species Rhodanobacter sp. UC4437_H4. The sequence continues at coordinate 1,806,451 of NZ_CM129673.1, read as the reverse complement.
TCGTGGTGTCGGCCGCGGTGTCGCTGACGCTCACGCCGGCGCTGTGCGGGCGTTTCCTCGGCGGCCATCGCGCACGCGAGGCCAGCGCCGGGCCCGCGCGCAGCCACGTGCTGGACCGCTTCCACGCCCGCATGCTCGGCGTGTACCGGCGGGCGCTGGATTTCTCGCTGCGCCACGTGCTGGCCTTCTCGCTGACGCCCCTGGTGCTGATCGTCGCCACGTTCTACCTGTTCACCGTGGTCAAGACCGGTCTGTTCCCGCAGCAGGACACCGGCCTGATCTGGGGCCGCGCCACCTCCAGCGCCACGGTATCGTTCGACGAGAGCCGGCAGCGGCTGGAGCGGCTCACCGCGATGCTGCTGGCCGACCCGGACGTGGCCACGGTGGGCACGCGCCTGGGCAGCAGCCGCCAGGGTGCCAGCGGCTCGTTCAACATCGACCTCAAGACGCGCAGCGAAGGGCGCACCGACGACACCTTCACCGTGCTGGCCCGGTTGAGCGCCAAGGCCGCGAAGTATCCCGACCTGCACCTGCGCCTGCGCGCCGTGCAGGACCTGCCCAGCGGCGGTGGCGGCGGCACCAGCCAGGGCGCGCAATACCAGGTCTCGCTGCAGGGCAACGACCTCGCCACGCTGCAACTGTGGCTGCCGCGATTGGTGGCCGAGCTGAAGAAGAACCCGCTGCTGCGCGACGTCGGCAGCGACGTGGAGGAGGGCGGCCTGCGCCAGAACATCGTGATCGATCGCGACACCGCGGCGCGGCTCGGGGTGTCCATCGGCGCCATCGACGGCGCGCTTTACGACGCCTTCGGCCAGCGCCAGGTGTCGACCATCTACTCGGACATCAACCAGTACAGCGTGGTGGTCAACGCGCTGCCCGCGCAGACCGCCACGCCGGACGCGCTCAATCGCGTATACGTGAAATCGAACCAGGGCCAGATGGTGCCGATCACCGCGTTCGCCCGCCAGGAATCCGGCCTGGCGCCGTCGCAGATCACCCACCAGAACCAGTTCACCACGATGGACCTGAGCTTCAACCTCGCGCCCGGGGTGAGCATGGGCCAGGCGATGCAGGTGATCCAGGCCACCGTGGGCAACATGCGCATGCCCGGCGACATCAAGCTCAACATGGGCGGGGATTTCCGCCGCTTCCAGGAATCGCAGAGTGGCATGCTGTGGCTGGTGCTGGCCGCGATCGTCACCGTCTACATCGTGCTTGGCATGCTGTACGAGAGCCTGATCCACCCCGTCACCATCCTTTCTACGCTGCCGGCGGCAGGTGTCGGCGCGTTGCTGGCACTGTGGCTGACCGACACCGAGTTGTCGGTGGTGGCGCAGATCGCGCTGGTGCTGTTGATCGGCATCGTCAAGAAGAACGCGATCATGATGATCGACTTCGCCCTGGTCGCCCAGCGCGAACACCACAAGCCGCCGCTGGAGGCCGTGCGCGAAGCCTGCCTGGTGCGCTTCCGCCCGATCATGATGACCACCATGGTCGCCATCCTCGCCGCCCTGCCCATCGCCATCGGCCTCGGCGAAGGCAGCGAACTGCGCCGCCCGCTCGGCATCGCCCTGATCGGCGGCCTGCTGATTTCGCAAAGCCTCACCCTGCTCAGTACCCCAGCGCTGTACGTGGTGTTCTCCTGCCTGGCCGAGCGGCGCAAGGCGTGGAGCGCGCGCCGGCGCGAGCGCAAGCTGGCACGGCGGCAACGCCTGGCCGAGGTGTGAGCGGCGCGCTTCGTGGCAGGAGCATGAACGTTGGGACACCCGCGCTCACGGGGCGTTGATCGCGCAGCCGTTACCCATGGCGCTTGGCATCGGATCGGAGATCGGCATGAGCGAGCGGACTGACCCGCGCGAAGAAGTGCGCCGCCAGGCGGCGCGGATGTCGCCGGCGACCAAGGCGGATTTCACCGACACCGCATCACACGTGAGCGATGCGGTGGACGGGACCCGCATCTACGAGGTCGCCGCCGGCGACGATCTGCAGGGCATCGCCCGTCGCTTCTACGGCAATGCCGACGGCTGGCGGCGGATCCTGGACGAGAACCGCGGTCTCATCGCGGATCCCGGTCGGCTCGCGGTAGGACAGATGCTGAAGATTCCGGCGAAGCCGTGATCCTCACGCGGCCAAGGCGACGCGCCGACATCGCGCGTTCAGCTGGCCGCCTCAAGCTGAACGGCGCACCGCGGTGCTGATGGCCTGCTCACGAGCCGTTTACCGCGCCGCCGTTACCTCTGGTCGCCAGCTTCCCGCAGTGCCTTGGTGAAGTCTCGTGTTCGACGCGCTTGGCGACGAACTCCCAACCCGGATCGGACCCAAGCCAGACGGGTCCGTGCAACCCCGGGCTTTCAGCGATGAAAAGAGGTGCCCCCATGAAAACTACCCGACAACCCCTGATGCTTGCCGCGTCGCTGGCCGCAGCACTGGCGCTGAGCGCGTGCGGCAAGAGTGAGCCGGCCTCGCCGGTGCCCTCCAGTCCGCCGCCGAGCGGAACGGCAGCGTCCACCTCGCCGGAGCCACCGGCATTTCCGCCCCCGGCCACCAGCACGGGCTTGGCCAATGAGAGCGCCGTCGCGGCCGTGAGCTTCGCCTCGCTTGAAGTGGGTTCGAGCGTCGACGCCAACCACAAGGTCGTGGCCACGGCCACCAGCTTCGCGCCGAAGGACACCATCTACGCGTCGGTCGAGACCACGGGTTCGGGCCACGCCACGCTGACGGCCCGGTGGCTCGGCCCGCGGGACCAGGCCTTGCACGAGGACAGCAAGGAGCTCGATGCGTCCGGCCCGGAAACGACGGCCTTCATGATCAGCCAGCCGGAGGGCTTCCCGCAGGGCGACTACAAGATCGAGATCTCGCTGGACGGGCAGCCGGTGGCGAGCAAGGACTTTTCCGTGAAGCCATGACGCTCCCTGCGTCTGGCCGCCGAAAGGGACGCGCTCGCCGCGTCCCTTTCGTTTTGCGGTGGAAAGGTCGGCGGGCATGACGACATGAAGGCGGCGCGCTTTCCCGTGGCACGCTAAAACGCGACAATGGGCAGATTGCACGCGCGATGATCGGGTCTTTCGCCGCCGCGATGACGCCGAGCGTGCAACGACATCCATCCCGCGCCACGCGGCAGCAGAGAGGTTCACTCATACCATGTCCACGTCGTCCAAGATCATCTACACGCTGACCGACGAAGCCCCGTTCCTCGCCACGCAGTCGCTGCTGCCGATCATCGCTGCCTTCGCCGGCACCGCCGGCATCGCGGTGGAGACGCGCGACATCTCGCTGGCCGGGCGCATCATCGCGCTGTTCCCCGAGCGCCTGCGCGAGGACCAGCGCATCGCCGACGACCTCGCCGAGCTGGGCCGTCTGGCCACCACGCCGGAGGCGAACATCATCAAGCTGCCCAACATCAGCGCCTCGATGCCGCAGCTGAAGGCCGCGATCAGGGAATTGCAGGGCCAAGGCTACGCGCTGCCGGATTATCCCGACGAGCCGAAGGACGCCGACGAGAAAGACATCAAGGCGCGCTACGACCGGGTCAAGGGCAGCGCGGTGAACCCGGTGCTGCGCGAGGGCAACTCCGACCGCCGCGCGCCGGTTTCCGTGAAGAACTACGCGCGCAAGCATCCGCACCGGATGGGCGCGTGGAGCACGGATTCGAAGACCCGCGTGGCGCACATGGACGGCGGCGATTTCTACGGCAGCGAGAAATCCGTGACCGTGGAGCATGCCGGCAGCGTGCGCATCGAGTGGTTCGGCAAGGACGGCAGCCAGGTCGTGCTGAAGCCGAAGACGACGCTGCTTGCCGGCGAGATCATCGACGCGGCGGTGGTGTCGCGCCGCGCGCTGGCCGCGTTCATCGACGCGCAGATCGCCGATGCAAAGAAGCAGGGCGTATTGTTCTCGCTGCACCTCAAGGCGACCATGATGAAGGTCTCCGACCCGATCATGTTCGGCGTGGCGGTGGGCGAGTTCTACAAGGACGTGCTGGTCAAGCATGCCGACGCGCTGAAGCAGACCGGCTTCAACCCGAACAACGGCATCGGCGACCTGTACGCGCGCCTCGGCAGTCTGCCGGAGGCGACCCAGGCGGCGATCAGGGCCGACCTCGATGCCGAGTACGCGCAGCGTCCTGCGCTGGCGATGGTGAACTCCGACAAGGGCATCACCAACCTGCACGTGCCCAGCGACGTGATCATCGACGCCTCGATGCCGGCGATGATCCGCGACTCCGGCAAGATGTGGAACGCGAAGGGCGAGCTGCAGGACATCGTGGCGGTGATCCCCGACCGCAGCTACGCCGGCGTCTACCAGGCCACCATCGAGGACTGCAAGGCGCATGGCGCGTTCGATCCGGCCACCATGGGCAGCGTGCCGAACGTGGGCCTGATGGCGCAGGCGGCCGAGGAATACGGCTCGCACGACAAGACCTTCCAGATCGCTGGCGACGGCGTGGTGAAGGTGATCGACGAGGCCGGCAAGGTGCTGCTGCAGCATGACGTGGAAGCCGGCGACATCTGGCGCATGTGCCAGACGAAAGATGCGCCGATCCAGGACTGGGTGAAGCTGGCGGTGAGCCGCGCGCGGCACACGCCGGCGGTGTTCTGGCTGGACCCGCAGCGTGCGCACGACCGCCAGGTGATCGCCAAGGTCGAGCGCTACCTGAAGGACCACGACACCAGCGGCCTGGACATCCGCATCATGGATCCGGTGGCGGCCACGAAGTTTTCGCTCGAGCGCATCCGCCAGGGTCTGGACACGATCTCGGTCACCGGCAACGTGCTGCGCGACTACCTCACCGACCTGTTCCCGATCATGGAGCTGGGCACCAGCGCGAAGATGCTGTCGATCGTGCCGCTGATGGCCGGCGGCGGCCTGTTCGAGACCGGTGCCGGCGGCTCGGCACCGAAGCACGTGCAGCAGTTCCTGGAAGAGAACTACCTGCGCTGGGATTCGCTCGGCGAGTTCCTCGCGCTGGCCGCCTCGCTGGAACACCTCGGCAACCGCCACGGCAACGCCGAGGTGGACGTGCTGGCCAAGACGCTGGACCAGGCCAACGGCAAATTCCTCGACACCGACAAGTCGCCCTCGCGCAAGGTCGGCGGCATCGACAACCGCGGCAGCCACTTCTACCTCGCCATGTACTGGGCACAGGCACTGGCGGCGCAGGACGTGAGCGCCGCGCTGAAGGCGAGGTTCGCGCCGCTGGCCAAGGCGCTGACGGAGAACGAGGCGACCATCGTCGACGAGCTCGCCCGCGTGCAGGGCAAGCCGGTCGACATCGGCGGCTATTACCACCCGGACCGGATGAAGGCCGGCGCGGCGATGCGGCCCAGCGCCACGCTCAACACGGCGCTGGGGTTGTTGTCCGCGTGATGGCGTGATCGCGGCGGATCAGGCGCTGGCCTGATCCAGCGCCGCGATCTCGTCGGCGCGCAGCGAGAGCTGCAAGGCGCCGAGCAGTTCGTTCAATTGCGTCACGCTGGTGGCGCTGGCGATCGGCGCACTGATGCCCGGGCGCGCCATCAGCCAGGCCAACGCCACCTGGGCCGGCGTGGCGTGATGGGCGGCGGCCACCGCGTCCAGCGCAGCCAGCACGCCGAGTCCGCGCGGATTGAGGTGGGCGCGCACGCCACCGCTGCGTGCCGGATGGCCGGCGAGGTCGGCCGCCTGGCGGTACTTGCCGCTGAGGAAACCGCTGGCCAACGCGTAGTAGCAGATCACGCCGATGTTTTCGCGGCGGATCAGCGGTTCCAGTTCGGCCTCGTAGCCGCGGCGGCTGACCAGGTTGTATTCCGGCTGCAGCACGTCGTAGCGCGGCAGGTTGTGCTGCCTGGATACGGCCAGTGCGTCGGCGAAGCGTTCGGCGCTGTAGTTGGAGGCGCCGATCGCGCGCACCTTGCCCTGCTCGATGAGTCGCGCGAAGCCGCCCAGGGTGTCGGCCAGCAGCACGCTGGCGTCGTCCTCGTGCGCGAAATACAGGTCGATGTGATCGGTCTGCAGCCGCTGCAGCGAACCCTCCACCGCCTGCTGCAGGTTCACTGGCGCCAGCCCGCGGTGCCGCGTCCATTTGCCGACCTTGCTGGCGATCACCACCTGGTCGCGCTTGCCGCTGCGCCGCAGCCACTTGCCGATGATGGTCTCCGACTCGCCGCCGTGGTTGCCCGGCACCCATGCCGGGTAGACGTCGGCGGTGTCGATCAGGTTGCCGCCGCCATCGACGAAGGCGTCCAGCAGCTCGAACGCGCGCGGCTCGTCCACCGTCCAGCCGAAGACGTTGCTGCCGAAGGCAAGCGGCGCGATCGAAAGGGAGGTGCCGCCGAGTGACCGCTGTTGCATGGAACGCCTCTCCTGGTAACGAGCATGGAAAAAGGCGCGCGACGGTTGTCGCGCACCTTCATTCACATGGTGCATTCCAGACCGCATTCAAGCCGCGGATGGCTAGTGCGGCGCCACGATGCGCGGCCACACGGCGGCGCAGCAGGCCAGTGCCGCGGCCTTGGCGTCGCGGCTGGCGGGTGCTGCGGGGGCCTCGGTATCGGTCGTGTCGGCGGCCGGGGTTTCCGCGCGCCATTCGAGGTCGTCCTTGTGCAGCAGGTGGCCGTGCAGGAACAGCAGATCTTTCCAGATCGAGCTCATGGGGTGCCTCCTCGGGAGGGTGTCAGGCTTGGGGTGTGCTCAAGATACGCGCGCGGACAAGCGCCAAAAAGCGATATATTCGCAAGCCAGACTTGAGAGATATTCAAGATGGGCAAGCTGCCGCTGGGACTGCTGCAACAGTTCGTGCTGATCGCCCGCCAGGGCAATCTGTCGCGCGCGGCGCGCGAGGCGAACCTCACCGTCAGCGCGCTCAGCCATCAGATGAAACAGCTGGAGGAGCGGCTGGATCGGCGCCTGTTCGAGCGCGGGCCGCGCGGGGTGACGCTGACCGTCGACGGCAACTGTTTGCTGGAAGCGGTGGGCGAGCACGTCGACGGCATCGAGCACGCGCTCGGCGCCTATCGCACGCGCCACCACGACGCGCTCACGCTCAGCGCCAGCCCCGGCATCATGTCGAGCTGGCTGGTGCCGCGGTTGCCGAAACTGGTCGCTGCGTATCCGGAGCTGGAGCTCAGCCTGCAATCCGGTTCGACCCTGGTGAACTTCGCGCGCGAACCGGTGGACGTGGCGCTGCGTTACGGCCGCGGCCAGTGGCCGGAGCTCCTCTGCGAAAGGCTGTTCGGCGAATGGATCGCACCGGTGGCCGCGCCCGCACTGGTCGCGCGGATGGCCGGCGTCGATCCGCACGATTTGTCGCGCTGGCCGCTGCTCGGCGAGCCCGGCGAATCGACCCGCTGGAGCGACTGGTTCGGCCGCACCGGCGGCACGCCGCCGAAACGCTACGTGGCGCAGTTCGACAGCCTCGACGCGCTGCGCCATGCGGCGCTGGAGGGTCTCGGCGTGGCGCTGGGGCGGATGGTGACGTCGAAGTCGCTGATCGACGCCGGCCGCCTGCAGGTGCTGGGCAACAGCTACCTGGCGGTGAAGGAGGCCTATTGGCTGGTGTATCCGCCGCGCTCGCAGGAGCACCGCGGCCTGCAGCGCTTCCGCGACTGGCTGCTGGCGGAGGCGGCCGAATACCGGGGGCAGATGTCGAGCTTCCGGCCCGACGACCTGGCGGTCGATTGACGCAGTTGCGCAAAGTGGCTGAAAACAGGCCATCATCGCGGCTCGTTGCCGATCCATTGCGAGGAGTCGAACCATGAAATCACGTGCCGCCGTCGCCTGGGCCGCCGGCCAGCCGCTCTCCATCGAACAGGTCGACGTGGCCAGCCCGAAGGCGGGCGAGGTGCTGGTGCGCATCGTCGCCACCGGCGTGTGCCACACCGATGCGTTCACCTTGTCCGGCGACGATCCGGAAGGGCAGTTCCCGGTGATCCTCGGCCACGAGGGCGGCGGCATCGTCGAGGAAGTCGGCGCGGGCGTGACCTCGCTCAAGGTCGGCGACCACGTGATTCCGCTGTACACGCCCGAATGCGGCGAGTGCAAGTTCTGCCGCTCGGGCAAGACCAACCTGTGCCAGAAGATCCGCGTCACCCAGGGCCGGGGCCTGATGCCCGACGGCACCTCGCGGTTCTCGCTCGACGGCAAGCCGCTGCTGCACTACATGGGCACCAGCACGTTCAGCGAGTACACCGTGCTGCCGGAAATCTCGCTGGCGAAGATCAACAAGGCCGCGCCGCTGGAAAAGGTCTGCCTGCTCGGCTGCGGCATCACCACCGGCATCGGCGCGGTGCTCAATACGGCGAAAGTGGAACCCGGCGCCTCCGTCGCGGTGTTCGGCCTGGGCGGCATCGGCCTGTCGGTGGTGCAGGGCGCGGTGATGGCCAAGGCCGGACGCATCATCGCGATCGACCGCCACCCGGAAAAGTTCGCGATGGCCAAGGCGCTTGGCGCCACCGACTGCATCAACGTGGCCGACTACCCCGACACGCCGATCCAGCAGGTCATCGTCGAGCTCACCGATGGCGGCGTGGACTACTCGTTCGAGTGCATCGGCAACGTGCACGTGATGCGCTCGGCGCTGGAGTGCTGCCACAAGGGCTGGGGCGAGTCGATCATCATCGGCGTGGCCGGCGCGGGCCAGGAGATCAGCACGCGGCCGTTCCAGCTGGTCACCGGCCGGGTGTGGCGCGGCTCGGCGTTCGGCGGCGTCAAGGGTCGCTCGCAACTGCCCGGCTACGTCGACCGCTACCTGGCTGGCGAGATCCACATCGACGAGATGATCAGCCAGGTGCTGCCGCTGGAGCGCATCAACGAGGCGTTCGAGCTGATGCACGGCGGCAAGGTGATCCGCTCGGTGATCCAGTACTGAGCCGTTCTTGCGGGCTGCGGGATGCCGTAGAATGGGTGCGCGAGAGGGGCGGGCGCACGGCTCGCTTCCACCTGTCCACCTGGTCTGCACGGTCTTTCCGCCATATTGGCCGCCATCAACCGCTTTGTGCTCCACCTGCCCCGCGACGGCCTCGGCCGGAGGCGGGCAGTCGCGTGGCGCATTCGAACCACCACTGCATCGCGTCCGGACGGCCTGCGGGCCAGGGAGTCAACGATGAACCAAGCGAATCCTGCCAACTCTTCGTCCCGCGCACGATCGCGGCCGCGTTTCGCCTGGCTGCTGATCGCCGCGCTGGCGCTGCCGGCATGTGCGCAACAGGTGGCGCCGGGCGCCTCCACCGAAGCGGACCAGCCGGCCGATGCGCTGGTGCCGCCGACCAGCGCCAGCGATTTCACTGCCTCGCAACTGGACCAGGTGCTGGCGGGCAGCTGGCGTTCGCCGGCCAACCGTGCGCGTGACGTCTATCGCCATCCCAAGGCGACCTTGCAGTTCTTCGGCGTGCAGCCGGACCAGACGGTGATCGAGATCACCCCCGGCGGTGGCTGGTACAGCGAGATCCTGGCGCCGCTGCTCAACGACAACGGCCACTACATCGCCGCAGTGACGGCGCCGCGACGTGACGCCGAGGCGCGCCGCGACGACAGTGCGCTGCATCGCCTGTTCGCCGCCGATCCGGCGCACTACGGCAACGCGAAAATCATCGAGTTCGATCCGCACGCGCCGGTGTTCGGCCCGCCCGCCTCGGCGGACACGGTGCTGACCTTCCGCAATGTTCACAACTGGGTCCAGGCAGGTACCGCGCCGGCCATGTTCAAGGCGTTCTTCGCGGTGCTGCGGCCCGGCGGCGTGCTGGGCGTGGCCGACCATCGCGCCGCGCCGGGTGCCAGCCTCGAATCGGTGAAGGGCAGCGGCTACCTGCCCACCGACTACGTGGTGAAGCTGGCCGTCGAGGCTGGTTTCGTGCTCGACGGCAGCAGCGAGGTCAACGCCAATCCGCAGGACACGCACGACCATCCCAAGGGCGTGTGGACGCTGCCGCCCACGCTGACCCTGGGCGAGCAGGATCGGGCGAAGTACCAGGCCATCGGCGAGTCGGATCGCATGACGCTGCGCTTCGTCAAGCCGACCGCGCCGACGAGTGCCGCCACTGCCGCCGCCACGTCCGCCCGGTAATCCGGGCGGTCGCTGCACCCGTCATGCTGCTGGCGCTCAACAAGCCGTACGGCGTGCTCTGCCAGTTCACCGACCGCGAAGGCCGCGCCACGCTGGCCGATTACGTCGCGCAAACGGACGTCTATGCGGCTGGACGGCTGGATCGCGACAGTGAAGGTCTGCTGCTGCTCACCGACGACGGCGCACTCGCACACCGGCTCACCGACCCGCGCCACAAGCAGGCCAAGACCTATCTGGCCCAGGTCGAAGGTTGCATCGACGAAGCCGCGCTGGCCGCGCTGCGCCGTGGCGTGAGGTTGAACGACGGCCCGACCCTGCCGGCCGAGGCCGCCTTCGCCGCCGAACCGGACTGGCTGTGGCCGCGCGACCCGCCGGTGCGCTTCCGCCAGGCGATCCCCACCAGCTGGCTCAGCCTCACCCTGCGCGAAGGCCGCAACCGTCAGGTGCGTCGCATGACCGCCGCGGTCGGCTTTCCGACCTTGCGGCTGATCCGCGTGCGCGTCGGCGACCACACGCTGGATGGCCTGGCCCCCGGCGAGTCGCGCGTGCTGACGGTGTAGGGCGGGCGCTGCCCGCCGCTCTTCACTCTTCGGGACGCGGAATCCGGCGGGCAGTGCCGCCCTACGCCAGCGGCGGCAATCCGAAGAACGCCTCGGCGGTCGCCGTGCTGTTCGCGGCGGTGACTTCCGGACTCTCGCCGCGATCGCGGGCGATCTCCTCGCAGATGTGCCTCAGGTACATCGGCTCGTTGCGCCGATGCACCGGCGACGGACGCACCGTGCGTGGCAGCAGGTAGGGCGCGTCGGTCTCGATCATCAGGCGGTGCGCGGGGATCTCGCGCACCAGCTCGCGCAGGTGGGTGCCGCGGCGTTCGTCGCAGATCCAGCCGGTGATCCCGATGTGGCAATCCAGTGCGAGGTAGTCGCGCAGCGCCTCGCCGGTGTCGGTGAAGCAGTGCACCACCGCGCCGGGCACCTTGTCGCGCCAGCGCCGCAGCAGCGCGACGAAATCGTCGTGCGCATCGCGCTGATGCAGGAACAGCGGCTTGTGCACATCCGCCGCGACCCGCAGTTGGCGCTCGAACACGGCCAGCTGGACCTCGCGCGGCGAGTAGTTGCGGTTGTAGTCCAGTCCGGTTTCGCCGACCGCGCGCACCGCCGGGTCGCGCGCCAGCTCGCGCAGCAGCGCCTCGGTGGCGTCGTCGAAGTCGATCGCGTGGTGCGGATGCACGCCGGCGGTGGCGAACAGGCGGCCGGCGTGGTCGTGTGCCAGGGCCAGCGCGTGGCGGCTGCCGTCGGCAGAGGCGCCGGTCACGATCATCCGGCTCACGCCGTGCTCCTGCGCACGCGCCAGCATGGCGTCGAAGTCGTGCCGGAACGATTCGTGGCCGAGATTGGCGCCGATGTCGATGAGCTGCATGAAAGGCCTGCGGGAAGCGTGAAGCGGGCGACGAAAAACACCAGTGTGGACAGGTTCTCGGAATTTTTCCAATTGACGGGCCGTGCGCCACTCTCCTACGGTCGCCGATTCGCCGCTCCGGGGAGGGCGGCGGAATCCAGCTGACCGTGCTGCGGCGCCTGCGCACCGCCACGGCAGATCGTCTGAATGTTTTGGGGGATGGAAATGCTCAACAAGAAACTCGTCGCTGCCCTGGTCCTGGCTTTGGGTGGCGCCACCGCCGCGTCGTGCATGGCCGCAACGCCGCTGCACATTCGCGCCGGTGCGATGGGCCGGATCGCGCCTGCAACGCTGGCGAACCGACTGGGCCTGGGGACGGACGCCTCGTTCCAGGCGGATCGCCAGCTGCGCACCGCGCACGGCACGCTGAAATCGCGCGAGCGACAGACCTGGCGTGGCGTGCCGGTTTACGGCCGCAGCGTGGTGGTGGAACGCGACACGCGCGGCGCGGTGCTGTCGGTGGCGGGCTCGGCCGAGCGCGACATCGGCGCGCAACTCGCTTCGGCGCAGCCGCGGCTGACGGCCGCCGCCGCTACCGCCGCGCTGCGCCGGCACATGGGCGATACCGGCCTGGCGGCACGCAATGTCGACAGCGAGTTGTTCGTCTATCCGCAGGCCGGTCGCGCGCCGCGGTTGACCTATCGCGTGTCCTACGTGCTGGACAACCACGGTCAGCCATCGCGGCCGACCGCGATCGTCGACGCCGACACCGGCGCCGTGCTCAAGCAGTGGGACGGGCTCGCCCACGGCCGGCGTCCGCCGGGCGGCGGCAGCACGCCGGTCGCGGTCACCGCCACCGGCCCGGGCGGCAACGCGCTGACCGGCTCGTACAACTACGACAACTCCGGCCCGGGTCGCGAGCGCCTCGATGCGGTGCGCATCGGCAGCGTGTGCTACCTGCAGGACGCCGACGTGGCCACCTACAACCTGGCCGGCGGCCAGCGCGTCACGCAGTGGTCGTTCGGCTGTGCCGGCAGCAATCCGGCGCTGTGGGTGAGCCAGGGCGACGCGATCAACGGCGCATATTCGCCGATCAACGATGCGCATCATTTCGGCGGCGTGGTGCACGACATGTACTCGACCTGGTTCGGCGAGCCACCGCTGAAGAACACCGACGGCTCGGCGATGCAGCTGTCGATGTGGGTGCACTACGGCACCAACTACGAGAACGCGTTCTGGGACGGCCGCGAGATGGTGTTCGGCGACGGCGACCAGTACTTCTTCCCCTTCGTGGTGCTGGACGTGACCGGGCACGAGATCAGCCACGGCTTCACCGAGCAGCATTCGGGGCTTGAATACACCGGCCAGTCCGGCGGCATGAACGAGGCGTTCTCCGACATGGCCGGCGAGGCGGTGAAGTACTTCGACCGCGGCAGCAACGACTTCATGGTCGGCGCGGACATGGTCAAGCCGGCCACGGTGCCGCTGCTGGGCATGGCGGCGCTGCGCGACATGTGCACGCCGAGCAACGATGGTGCGTCCATCGACAGCGCGCGTGATTACAACGACTCGCTCGACGTTCATTACAGCAGCGGCGTGTACAACCGCGCGTTCTGCCTGCTGGCCAAGACCAGCGGCTGGAACACGCGCAAGGCGTTCGAGGTGTTCCACGACGCCAATGCGCTGTACTGGAGCCCGGCCGAAACCTTCGACGGCGGCGCCTGCGGAGTGGAACAGGCCGCCACCGACCGTGGCTATGCCGAGGCCGACGTGGCCGCTGCCTTCAACGCAGTGGACGTGGCCTGCGCCGCACCCTGAACCGGCCCGTTCGGGCCGAATCCGCCACCGGGCGTGACCGGCGCAAGCCGCACGCCCCGGTGGCTGCACATCACACGCCAGGCACCGCCACGCGCATCGTCGCGCGGGCGGCGCCGCACAGGAATCTCAAAATCATGAACACGATCTACAGCAAGATCTGGAATGCCGCGCTGGGCGCGGTGGTGGTGGTATCGGAGCTGGCCTCGCGGCGCGGCCGTCGCGGCGGTTCGCGCCTGCGCCTGGTCGCCGCCGGCGTGCTGGCACTGGCGCTGGCGCCGCTGACGATCCACGCGCAGACCGCAGCCGCGAGCTGCACCTACACCGTCGACGGCGTCACCACCACGGTGCCGGCCACGCCCACCGGCGACGGCGCCTTCGTCTGCGGCGTGGATGCGGTCGCCAGCGGCGACAACGCCAGCGCATTCGGCTCCCACGCCAGCGCCACCGATGGTTCCGCCACGGCGGTGGGCGGCGACTATGTCGATACCGACGGCACGGTCTACAGCACCGAGGCGAGTGCCTATGGCGCGACCGCGTTGGGCGCCGGCGGCGGCGCGGACGGCGTCGACAGCACCGCGGTCGGCTCGCTGGCGTACGCCACCGGGCAGGGCGCGTTCGCCGGCGGCGCCAACTCCGGCGCGGATGGCTACAACAGCGTGGCGCTCGGCGCCAACGCGCAGGCATCGGACCGCGGCGGCATCGCGATTGGCGGCGGCGATCCGGACCCGGCCAATGGCTTCCTCGCCACCGAAGCCCAGGGTGAGGGTTCCATCGCCGTCGGTTCGCTGGCGGCTGCCGAAGGGCGCGGCGCGATCGCGCTGGGCTACCAGACCGTCGGCGTCGGCGACAACGCCACCGCCACCGGCAACGGTGCCTGGGCGCAGGGCGCCGGCGCAACCTCGGTCGGCGGCGCGGCCTACACCGGCGCCGACGCGGCCACCGCGGTAGGCAACAACGCCACCGCGCTGGCGCAAGGCGCGTTGGCACTGGGCGCAGACAGCCATGCCGAAGGCGTGTTCTCGATCGGCATGGGTACGCAGGACAGCAACGGCTACGGCGGCGCCATTGGCGAACAATCGCTGGCGCTGGGCTACGACAGCGGCGCGCTGAATGCCGGCACGGTCGCGCTGGGCGGCTACAGCGTTGCGCCGGGCTTCCTGGGCACGGCGCTGGGCTACAACTCGATGGCCATCGGTGACTACTCCCTGGCCAGCGGCACGGGTGCAGCGGCCAGTGGCGCCAGCAGCGTGGCGGTGGGCGAGAACTCGGCGGCCAGCGGCGACGAGAGCGTGGCCGTGGGTGGCAGCGCCGTCGGCGGGCAGTTCTTCACCGAGGCATCGGGCGTCGGCGCGACCGCGCTGGGCGCCGGCAGTTACGCCACCGGCGACTATGCCGCGGCGTTCGGCTGGCTGGCCGGCGCCGACGCGGTCAACGGCACCGCGCTGGGTTCGGGCGCGTGGGTGCAGTCCACCGCCGACAACGCGGTGGCGCTGGGCGCGCAGTCGCTGGCCGATCGCGCCGACACGGTGTCGGTGGGCAGCGCCGGCTTCGAGCGCCAGATCACCAACGTGGCCGCCGGTACCCAGGGCACCGATGCGGTGAATCTGGATCAGCTCAATGCGCTGCAGGCGCAACTCGACCTGACCGGCGCCGCGCTGGGCGACAATACCGCCGCGATCACCACCAACACCGCGGCGATCGGCGCGTTGGACGGCCGCGTCACCACCATCGAGGGGCAGATCGGCGATCTGCGGCAGAGCACGATGGAGCTGGGCGCGGTGGCGATCGATACGGTCGGCGACGGCAGCGACGACGCCAACGTGCTGGCCGGCTCCAGGGGCCTGGCGATCGGTTCGGCAGCCTCCGCCGGTGGCGATCATGCCACCGCGATCGGCGGTGACAGCCTGGCCGCCGGCGCGAACGACACCGCGATCGGCGGCAATGCCAGGGTGAACGCCGACGGCAGCACCGCCGTGGGCGCCAACAGCACGGTCGCGGCGAGCGCCACCAACGCGGTGGCGCTGGGCGAAGGCGCCTCGGTGACCGCTTCCGGCGCCGTCGCGCTGGGCCAGGGTTCGCTGGCCGATCGCGCCAACACGGTGTCGGTGGGCACGGCCGCGAACAACCGCCAGGTCACCAACGTGGCGGCCGGCAGCCAGGCCACCGACGCGGTCAACGTGGGCCAGGTCGAGCAGGCGCTGGTGACGGCCAAGAGCTACACCGACGCCAACGCGCAGCAGACCCTGCGCAGCGCCAACGCCTATGCCGACGCCAAGTTCGCCAACGTCGCCTCCACCGCCGACGTGAACGGCTTGCGCGACCAGATGAACGACCGCTTCCACGGCGTCGACAAGCGCATGGACCAGGTCGGCGCGATGGGCACGGCGATGGCGCAGATGGCGTTCAGCACGCAGGGCATCAACACGCCCAACCGGCTGGGCGTGGGTGTGGGCGGCTACCGCGGTGAAGCGGCGTTGTCGGTCGGTTATTCGCGGCAGCTGTCGCCGCGCGCCAACCTGACCTTCGGCGCGGCGGTGAGCGGCAACGAGGCATCCGGCGGCGTGGGTGTCGGCTTCGGCTGGTGACACGGTGGGGACGGCGGGCGGTCTGATGCCCGTCGTCCCCGTTTCGCGGTGGGTAATGCCCCGCAGGCTCCGTTGTGATACCAATGGCGTTTTCCGCGCGGTGTCGGGGGGCGCCGCGTATCGGGCATGCATTGAACGTGAGGTGACGGATGTCGGCAGCCATCGAGCCGGCGGGTGGCGGGGCAGGCGTGGGCGATGACCGCGAGGCCGCTGTCTGCGCCTGGCTGGTCGCGCGCGGCCGGCTGAAGGATTCCGACCTGGGCCGCGCACGGCGCCTGCACGAGGAATCCACCGAAGGTACGCTCACCACGCTGATGGCGCGGTTGGGGCTGGTTTCCGAACGCGACCTGGCCGAGGCCTGGGCCGAACTGCTGCAGGTGCCGCTGCTGGCCGCGCGCGACGCGCCGGAATTGCCGCCGGCCGAGCTGGAACTCTCGTTGCGCTTTCTCAAGCAGCAGCACGTGGTGCCCGTGCAGGAAGGCAGCGACGGGCTGGCCCTGCTGGTGGCCGATCCGGCCGATCCGTATCCGCTGCACGCGGTCGAGCTGGCCGCCGGACGCCCTGTCGCACTGCGCGTGGGGCTGCGTTCGGAGATCGACGGCCTGATCGAGCGCTATTACGGCTCCGGCCGCTCGGCGATGGGCACCATCGTGGAGAACCTCGACGGCAGCGCCGCCGAGGAGGACGACGTCGAGCACCTGCGCGACCTCGCCTCCGAGGCCCCGGTGATCCGGCTGGTCAACCTGATCCTGCAGCGCGCGGTGGAGCAGCGCGCCTCGGACGTGCACATCGAGCCGTTCGAGAACCGGCTGAAGGTGCGTTACCGCATCGACGGCGTATTGCATGAAGTGGAGGCGCCGCCGTCGTCGTCGACCGCGGCGGTGATCTCGCGCGTGAAGATCATGGCGCGCCTCAACATCGCCGAGCGCCGCCTGCCGCAGGATGGCCGCATCCAGCTGCGCGTGCAGGGCAAGGAGCTGGACCTGCGCGTGTCCACCGTGCCGACCAGCTTCGGCGAGTCGGTGGTGATGCGCATCCTGGACCGCGAATCGGTGGTGTTCGATTTCGAGTCGCTGGGTTTCACCGACAGCTTCAAGCAGCGCTTCGTCGAGGTGCTGAACAAGCCGCACGGCATCCTGCTGGTCACCGGCCCCACGGGCTCCGGCAAGACCACCACGCTGTACACCGCGCTGAGCCAGATCAATACCAACGACGTGAAGATCATCACCGTCGAGGACCCGGTCGAATACCAGCTCGAAGGCATCAACCAGATCCAGGTGAAGCCGCAGATCGGGCTGGATTTCTCCGGCGCCCTGCGCTCGATCATGCGCCAGGACCCGGACGTGATCATGATCGGCGAAATGCGCGACCTGGAAACCTGCCGCATCGCGATCCAGTCCGCGCTTACCGGCCACCTGGTGCTGTCCACGCTGCACACCAACTCGGCCGCCGGCGGCGTCACCCGACTGCTCGACATGGGCGTGGAGGATTACCTGCTCGGCTCCACCATCAACGGCATCCTGGCGCAGCGCCTGGTGCGCCGGCTCGATCCGGAAACTGCGATTGCCTACGAGGCCTTGCCCGAGGTGATCGCGCAGTTCGAACTGGAGAAATACACCGACGAACGCCCGATCCGCCTGTGGAAACCCGGCACCAGCGCGACCAACCCCAGCGGCTACCGCGGCCGCCGCGCGATCATGGAGTTCCTCACCATGAGCGACCCGCTGCGTCGCCTGGTGATGCAGCGCGCCAGCGAGGGCGAGATCGAGAAACAGGCCCGCGCCGAAGGCATGCGCACCATGTACGAGGACGGCATCGCCAAGGCCGTCGCCGGCATCACCACGCTGGAGGAGGTGATGCGTGTCACGCAGGAGGGCTGAGAATCGGGAATCGGGAATAGGGAATAGGAAGAGCAGGGGCCGCAAACTCGCGGCGACCCGCTTTTCCCATTCCCTATTCCCTATTCCCCATTCCCGGCTGGCGGAGCCAGCCAAGTGAGCCAGTTCCGCTACAAGGCCGTCAACGACGCCGGCGAAACGCTGCAGGGCCAGATGGAAGCGGGCAGCGTCGACGAGGTGATCGCACGGCTGCAGGACCAGGGGCACACGCCGCTGGAGGCGCGCTCGGCGGAGGGCGCGGCGACCGGCAGTGGCTTGGCCGGCATGTTCAAGCGCGGGCCGTTCACCGGCGACCAGCTGGCGCTGTTCACCCATCAGCTGGCGACCCTGCTCGGCGCGGGCCAGCCGCTGGACCGCGCGCTGACCATCCTGCTCGACCTGCCCGAGGGCGAATCGGCGAAAAAGCTGATCGAGCGGGTACGCGACCGCGTGCGCGGCGGCACCACGCTGTCCGCGGCGCTGGACGAGGAGCACGGCGTATTCCCGCGTCTGTACATCAGCCTGGTGCGCGCCGGCGAGGCGGGCGGTTCGCTGGAGGAAACCCTGCGCCGGCTGGCCGACTACCTGGAGCGCGCGCAGGCCTTGCGCGGCAGCATCACCAACGCGCTGATCTATCCGGCGTTCCTGATGGTCGGCGTGCTCGGTTCGCTGGTGCTGCTGCTGGCCTACGTGGTGCCGCAGTTCGTGCCGATCTTCCAGGACATGCAGGTGCCGATCCCGTGGATCACCTCGGCCGTGCTGGCGCTGGGCAACCTGCTGGCGGACTGGTGGTGGCTGATCGCGGTACTGCTGATCGGCGGCGGGCTGGTGTGGCGCGCGCGGCTGCGCGATCCGGCGGTGCGGCTGGCCTGGCACACGCGCCTGCTGGGGCTGCGCGTGATCGGCCCGCTGCTGCTCAAGGTCGAGACCGCGCGCATCGCCCGCACCCTGGGCACCTTGCTGCGCAACGGCGTGCCGCTGCTCGGCGCGCTGACCATCGCGCGCCAGGTCACCGGCAACGTTGCGCTGGACGCGGCGCTCGGTGCGGCGCACGAACAGGTCAAGGGCGGTGCCGGCCTGAGCCTCGCGCTGGGCCAGTCGAAACTGTTCCCGCGCCTCGCGCTGCAGATGGTGCAGGTGGGCGAGGAAGCCGGCCAGCTCGACGGCATGCTGCTGAAAGTGGCCGACACCTTCGAACTGGAATCGCGCCGCTCGATCGACCGCCTGCTCGCCGCGCTGGTACCCGCGCTGACCATCGTGATGACCGTGCTGGTGGGCATCATCATGGCCGCCATCCTGCTGCCGCTGCTGAGCATGACCAGCAGTATTCAGTGATTGAGAGCAGGGAATAGGGAATGGGGAATAGGGAATAGGGAATGGGGAATAGGGAATAGGGAATAGGGAATGGGGAATAGGGAATAGGGAATAGGGAATAGGGAATAGGGAATAGGGAATAGGGAATAGGGAATAGGGAATAGGGGAGTACGAAGCAGTTGGGTTTTTCGATTCAGTGATGGAGAGAACGTGATGGTGATGTCTTTGGTGTCGATGGAACGGAGAGTTGGAGATCGGGAGCGGGGAGGCGGGAATGCGGCAGGCTCCCGAGCGCGCCCTATTCCCTATTCCCCATTCCCTATTCCCGGGCGAAGCCGCGGGCGCACGCAGCGCGCCGGCGGCTTCACCCTCCTCGAAATGCTCGCCGTAATCGCGCTGATCGGCATCGTGGCGGTGGCGGTGATCACCAAGGTCATCCCCAGTTTCGACAAGGGCAAGTACAAGACCGGCAAGATCCAGTTGAGCACGCTGTCGCAGGACATCGACAACTACATGCTCGACAACGGCACGCCGCCGCAGCAGCTGGTCGACCTGGTGAAAAAGCCCGGCAACGCGCCCAACTGGCAGGGCCCGTACGCCAAGGAGTCGCAGCTGAAGGACCCCTACGGCCACGACTACGGCTACCAGTACCCCGGCCAGCACGGCAAATACGACCTCGTCTTCTACGGCGAGGATGGCAAGCCCGGCGGCGACGGGCTGAATGCGGATGCCGGGAACTGGCAATGAAGCCGGGAATAGGGAATAGGGAATGGGGAATGGGAAGAGCGACGTGCTCGAGCGCTCTTCCCATTCCCTATTCCCCATTCCC
The DNA here is from genome assembly GCF_052978425.1 of Rhodanobacter sp. UC4437_H4. Classification (NCBI taxonomy): domain Bacteria; kingdom Pseudomonadati; phylum Pseudomonadota; class Gammaproteobacteria; order Lysobacterales; family Rhodanobacteraceae; genus Rhodanobacter; species Rhodanobacter sp. UC4437_H4. Next base: position 1,786,591 of record NZ_CM129673.1, on the reverse strand, counting down.
TATTCCCTGCCGTGGGCGCGCGCAGCGCGCCACCGGCTTCACCCTCCTCGAAATGCTCGTGGTCATCGTGCTGATCGGGTTGGCGGCGGTGGCGGTGTCGGTGTCGGTGACGCGGGGGCTGGCCGGGGCGCGGGTGCGCGCGGCCAGCAGCGAACTGGCCGGGGCGTTGCGCGCGACGCGGGCGCAGGCGATCGTGCATGCCGACGAGCAGGTCTTCGACGTCGATACCCGCGCCAACAGCTACCAGGGTGCCAGCCATCGCGACGTCGCCCTGCCCAAGGGCCTCAAGGTCAGCATCACCAGCGCAAAGGAAGACCGCCCCGACGACCATACCGGCCGCATCCGCTTCTTTCCCGACGGCAGCTCCACCGGCGGCCGCATCACCTTGAAAGCCGGCCAGCGCGAATGGCACGTCAACGTGTCGTGGCTGACTGGCGAGGTGCGGGTGGTGGATCAGCCATGAGGGCGGGGAACAGGGAATCGGGAATAGGGAATAGGCAAAGCAAGTTGCCGCGGGGCCGTGGCTGTTGCTCTTCCCATTCCCTATTCCCTATTCCCCATTCCCGGCGCGCTCCGCGCGCCAACGGCTTCACCCTCCTCGAAGTGATCGCCGCGATCGCCCTGCTGGCGATCGCGTTCACCGTGTTGATGCGGGTGGCGGGCGGCTCGATCCGCCTGAGCGAGAATGCCGCCGACCACAGCGAGGCGGCGTTGTGGGCGCGCAGCCTGCTCGACACGGCGTTCACCAACGAGCCGGTGCGGCCGGGCAGCACGTCCGGGCGGTTCGACCAGCGCTTTCGCTGGCAGTTGAACGTGGCGCCGTGGCGTCCGGGCTCGACGCCGGCGCAGGCACCGCTGCAGCTCTATCAGCTCGATCTGGAAGTCAGCTGGGGTCCGGCGGTCCATCCGCAGGTGGCCCATTTCCGCACCCTGCGGCTGGCCGCGGCGGAGCCGGCGCAGGCGCAGCCATGAAGAAGTGCGCCGCCGGCTTCACCCTGCTGGAAATTCTCGCCGCGCTGGTGCTGCTGGCGCTGCTGCTGCTGGGCGTGTACTCGGGCATCGCCAGCGCCAGTCGCAGCGTGCGCTCGGGCACCGCCGCGATCGAGCGGATGGACCAGCTGCGCGCGGCACAACAGTTCCTGCGTCGCGAACTGGCGCAAAGCCTGGCTGCGCCGATCAGCCGCACCGATCGTGGCGAGCCGGTCTATTTCCAGGGCGACGCGCACGAGATGCGTTATGTCGCGCCGCTGCCGGGCTACCTCGGCAAGCTCGGGCCGCAATTGCAGCAGTTGCAACTGGTCGACGACGGCGCCGGCGGCCTGCGCCTGGAGCTGCGCCTGGCCCTGCTGCCGCCCGATGGCGGCCCGCCGCAGGCGCTGGGTGAGCCGCAGGTGCTGTTCGACCACATTCGCGCAGGCGGCTTCCACTACCTGGGCACCGATGCCGACGGCAGCGCCTTGCCGTGGGCAGGCGAGTGGACGGCCGACCGCTCGCTGCCGCAAGTGGTGCGCATCGAGCTGCAGCCGCAGGGCCGCGCCAGCTGGCCGCGGCTGGACATCCCGCTGCGCATCGAACCGCTCGACGCCGGCGGGCCGTTGCGCATCCACGTACTGCGACGTACCCTGCCATGAGCGGCCGTCTGGAAAACGCGTCCAGCCAGCGCGGGGTCGCCCTGCTGCTGGTGCTGTGGGCGTGCACCTTGCTGGCGATCCTGCTCGGCGGTTACGCCGCGCTGGCACGCACCGAGGGCTTGCAGGCGCGCTACCAGTTCGCCGGCACGCAGGCGCACTACGCCGCGGAGGCCGGTCTGATGCGCGCGATCTACGGTCTGCAGGACCCGCGCATCAAGCAGCGCTGGATCGGCGACGGGCGGCCTTACCCGTTCACCTACGACCACGCCAGCGTGGTGGTGCGTGCGATCGACGAGGACGGCAAGGTCGATCTCAACAGCGCCACGCCGGAGGTGCTGCAGGGCCTGCTGCATGCCGCCGGCTTGCGGCCGCGCGAGGCCGGCGAACTGGTCCGCCACATCGTCGACTGGCGCAGCCCGCCCAGCCTCGCCGGTGAAGTGGACAGCCAGCGCGCCGCCTATGCCGCCGCCGGTCGCGACTACGGCCCGCGCCACGGCCCGTTCGTCACCGTGGAGGAGCTGCAACTGGTGCTGGGCATGACCCCGGCGCTGTACCGCCAGCTGGCGCCGGTGCTGACGATCTGGTCCGGCAGCCCCAGCCCCAACCCGAACACCGCGCCGCCGCTGGCGCTGGAGGCGATTCCCGGGATGACTCCGCAGCAACTGGCCGCGATCCGCGCCACCCGGGCGAAAAACGCCAGCGATCCGAGTCTGGCTCTCAACAACGGAACCACGCATAGTATCGAGTCCGTCGCCACCCTGGCCGACGGGACGAGCGCGGTGTTGCGCGCGACGATCCGCATGCAGCCGGGGCAGGCTGGCGAGAAGCCTTACGCCGTGTTGCGCTGGCAGGAGGGAAAGTCCGAATGAGTACGGCGATGCCGTCGCTGCAGCCGGGTTGGGAGCGCGTTCGCCGCCAGTGGCGCGCCTCGCCGCTGCCGGGCTTTCTTGCCTGGTGGGGCGGCGAACTGCGCGCGCTGCTGCCGCCGCGCTGGCGCAGCTGGTTCGGCAGCGGCGCAGACTGGTATCTGCTGCAGGTCGAGGGCGAGACCTGGTCGCTGCGCCGGCGTGGCCATGCCGAGGTGCTGGCGCAGTGGAACGAGGCGGTCGAGGATCTGCCCGGGCGCAGCTTCGGCGCGGCGCTGGCACAGGTCGATCGCGAGGATCTGCGCGTCGCCCTGCTGCTGCCGTCCGCCCAGGTGCTGCGCCGCAGCCTGTCGTTGCCGCTGGCCGCGCGCGACAACCTGCACCAGGTGGTCGGTTTCGAGATGGATCGGCAGACCCCGTTCGGCGTGGCGCAGGTGTATTACGCCGTGCGCGAACTGAACGCGACGGCCGCCGGGCGCTGCCAGGTGGAACTGGTCGCGGCGGCCCGCGCCGGCGTCGATCCGCTGCTCGCGCGCCTGCGCACGCAGGGCATCGCGGTCGATGCGGTGGACGTGGCCGCGGCCGACGGTCGCCTCGGCGTGAACCTGTTGCCGCCGGAGCAGCGCCCGCGCCGCGCGCATCCGCGGCGACGGCTCAACCTGATCCTTGCTGCCGGCGTGGTGTTGCTGTTGCTGCTGGCCGGCCTCGAATGGCGGCACAACCGCGAGGTCGCGCTGGCCACCATGCAGGACCAGGTCGCCGCGATGCGCGGCGAGGCGGCGCAGGTCGCCTCGCTGCGCCAGCAACTGCAGGACAACGCCGGCGCCGCCGGTTTCCTCGCCCAACGCAAGAAGAACACCGTCGGCATGCTGGAGCTGCTGCGCGATGCCACCGCGCGCCTGCCCGATGGCACCTGGCTGGAGCGCCTGAGTGTCGATGCCACCGGCCAGATCGGCATGCAGGGGCAGAGTCAGCAGGCGGCCAAGCTGCTCGACGCCTTGAAGGATTCCAGCGTGATCACCGATGCCGGCTTCCAGGGCAGCATCCAGCCCGACGCCGCCACCGGCAAGGAGCGCTTCTACCTCACCGCGCGCATCAGGCAGGCCGCGGCGGCCAGGCCCGCGCCGACCGCCGACGGCGGGGACACGCCATGACGCGCCCGACCCTCGCGCCGCGCGAACGCCGCATCGTTGCGGTGGCGCTGCTGCTGCTGGCGGTCGCGCTGGCTTACCTGGTGCTGCTGCACTGGTGGTTCGTCGCGCCGCTGCGGCAGATCCACGAGGAGATGGCGCACCTGCGCGACACGCACAGCCGCTACGCCGCCGCGATCGCGGAGAAGCCGGCGCTGCAGCGCCGGCTGGACGAGATGGGCGCGGGCCAGGCCGCCAGCGACGCGTTCCTTGCCGCCAGCGATCCGAACAATGCCGCCGCCGACCTGATGCAGCAGGTGGTTGACGTGGTCGGCCGCAACACCGGGCGCGGGCGCTGCGTGGTGAGCCAGAAGATGCCGTTGCCGACGCCGCCGACGTCGGCCGGCGAGCCGTATCGCAAGGCCGCCGTCAGCATCAGCCTGAGTTGCGACATCGAACCGCTGGCGGCGGTGCTGCAGGCGCTGGAGCAGGGCCGGCCGTACCTGTTCGTCGACGACCTCAGCATCTATCGCAACCCGGTCGCCGCACAGCGCGAGCAGGGCGCGCCGCTGGAAGTGCAGTTCACGCTCTCCGGTTACGTGCGCCCCTCGGCCGGCGCGCCGATGCCCGCCGATGCCGATGCCGGAGCCGCGCCATGAACGCCGCCCAGCAACGTCGACTCACTCCCGTGCTGGCCGGCGTGGCCGTGCTGTTGGGCGTGCTGCTGCTGATGCTGCTCGGCGGGGTCGGCCGCGCCATTCGCTGGACGGCGCCGCGCACGCTGTCGCCGCTGCCGCCGGCCGGCAGCGCCGACCTGCCGCAAGCCGTGCCGCTGCAGCAGTTCAGCGTGGTGTGGAGCAAGCCGCTGTTCAATCCCGACCGCAAGCCGGTGGCGCATGCCAGCGAGGGCGGCAGCAACCTGGGCGACCTGGAGCTGACCGGCATCATCATCACCCCCAGCCTGCGCATGGCGCTGCTGCACGACAAAAACGGCAACCACGAGATCCGCCTGCGCCAGGGCGAGAGCCTGCCCGACGGCAGCGTGACCCTGGTCGAGGTGCAACAGCGTTCGGCGGTGTTCGATTCGGCCGCCGGCCGCACCGAACTGAAACTGCCGGCCGGCGCGCCGATCGACCAGGTTCGCGGCGACGCCGCACCGGATCGCGACCGACCGCCGGCGGCGGGCGCCTCGATGCTGCACCCGCAGCCCGATGCCTCGGCGCGACCGCACTTCGAATCCGGTCCCGGGCCCGCCCGCTCGTCCATGGCGCCGGCCGCCTCGAACAGCCCATCCCGGTCGACGCTGGAACAACTGCGTCGCACCATCGAAAAACGTCGTGCGGAACGCGCTGCCGCGTCCCACGAAGGAGAGCACTGAACCCATGCCTCGCCGATTCCTCATGCGCACCGCGCGCACCGCCATCCTGGCCGCCGTGGTCGCACTCGCCGGCTGCGCCAGCCTCCCGCAGCCGCGCGACGACGGCGCGCTGCAACGCGAAGCGATGGCCGGCACGCACGCCCCGGTGCCTGCGCCGCTGCCGCTCAACCGCGACCTGGCCGCGCCCACCGCCGCGCCGCCGGCGGCCACCATCAGCGCCGGCAGCGGGCAGTTCGTGCGGCCCTCCGCACTGGTCACGCCGCGCAAGAGCGCCACCGGCAAGGATGCGGTCACCTTCAACTTCGAGAACCAGCCGGTGCAGGCGGTGGTCAAGGCGATCCTCGGCGACCTGCTCAAGCAGAACTACACCATCGTGCCGGGCGTGGAGGGCAACATCTCCTTCTCCACCGCCGAGCCGGTCGAGCAGGAGCAGGCGCTGCCGATCCTGGAAACCCTGCTGGGCTGGACCCACAACGCGCTGGTCAAGCGCGCGGGCGGTTACGTGGTGTTGCCGGAGAAGGATGCCGTCGCCGGCAACCTGGTGCCCAGCCTCGGCGCGGCCGCGCCCGGCGGCGGCCTGCAGGCGCGGCTGTTCCCGCTGCGCTACATCTCCGCCACCGAGATGCAGAAGCTGGTCAAGCCGTTCGTGCGCAAGGATGCGGTGCTGCTGGTCGATCCCTCGCGCAACCTGATCGTGCTGGCCGGCACGCCGCAGGAGCTGGCCGACGACGAGCGCATGATCCGCACCTTCGACGTGGACTGGTTGCGCGGCACCTCGGTGGGGGTGTTCAACCTGCAGTACGCCCGCGTCGCCGAGCTGATGCCCAAGCTGGATGCGTTGTTCGGCGAACACGGCAGCACGCCGCTGGCCGGCATGCTGCGCTTCATCCCGATCGAGCGCACCAATGCACTGGTGGTCATCAGCACCCAGCCCGACTACCTGCGCGAAGTGGGCGAGTGGGTCGCCAAGATCGATGCCGGCGGCGGCAACCAGCCGCAGCTGTTCGTCTACGACGTGCGCAATCTCAAGGCCTCCGACCTGGCCCGTTACCTGGCGCAGATCTACACCAACGGCGCCGGCAGCGGTGGCGACAACGGCGGCCAGGTCGGGCCGGGCCTGAGCAGCGGCACGCTGGGCAGCGCCGACAACGTCAACGCCAACCCGCTGGGCAGCACCGCCGGCAGCTTCGGCAACACCGGCACCGGCGCGGTCGGCGGCGGCGCGATGAACGGCGCCGGCAGCGGCGGCTTCAACAGCGGCGGCGAGAGTCGCGACGGCAGCGGCAACGGCCAGCCGGGCGCGATGTCCGGCGGCATGGCGACCAGCTTCGGCAACAGCGGCGGCAACGCGGAAACCAGCCAGCAATATGCCTCCAGCGACGGCAGCGTGCGGATCAGCTCGGTAGACAGCAACAACCAGTTGCTGATCCGCGCCCGCCCCTCGCAGTGGGAGGAGATCAAGCGCGCGATCGACAAGCTCGACAACGTGCCGCTGCAGGTGCAGATCGAGACGCGCATCCTGGAAGTCAGGCTCACCGGCGCGTTCCAGTTCGGCGTGCAGTGGTACCTGAAGGGTTTCGTCGGCAGCACCGTCGACAACAACGGCAACTTCATCCCCGGCTCCACCACCGCCAGCCAGTACGGCGCGCTGGGAGTGGGCGGGCCGGCGTACGGCGGCCAGCCGTTCTTCTACTCCTTCCTCAACTCCAACATGCAGGTCGCCGTGCGCGCGATGGAGACCAGCGGCAACACCAAGACGCTGTCGGCGCCCTCGATGGTGGTGATGAACAACCAGGTCGGCGCGATCCAGGTGGGCGACAGCATTCCGATCAACCAGACCACGGTCAACACCGGTATCGGCACGGGCACCAGCTACAACTCGGTGGACTATCTCAACACCGGCGTCATCCTCAAGGTTCGCCCGCGGATCAATCCCGGCGGCTTGGTCTACATGGACGTCAGCCAGCAGGTCAGCCAGCGCGATTCCTCGCAGCAATTGGTCAACGGCAACCCGTCGATCTCGCAGCGCGCGCTGTCCACCCAGGTCGCGGTGCAGAGCGGCCAGACCGTGCTGCTCGGCGGCCTGATCCAGCAGGACGAGGGCGTCACCAACACCGGCATCCCCGGCCTCAACCGCATCCCCGTCATCGGCCGGTTGTTCGGCAACACCAACCGCAACCGCGACCGCACCGAACTGATCGTGCTGATCACCCCGCGCATCATCCGCAACAGCGACGAGGCCAAGCAGGTCACCGACGAGTACCAGGAGAAGTTCGAGTCGCTGGCGCCGCTGCGCCAGGGCGGCGAGGCGAGCGCCGCGAGCGTGACGCCGGTGGCTGCCGCACCCGCGCCGAGCTGGCCCGAGCAGTTGCAGCAACATGCCGAGCTTGCGCTGGGCAAGGCCGACTACGCGAACGCGGAGCGCCTCGCGATGCAGTCGTGGCAGCAGGGCACGCGCCAGGGCAGCCTGTGCGAGCGCAACTGGCAGGTGATCGCCCAGGTGCGCCAGCACAACCAGGATGCCGCCGGTGCGCAGACTGCACGCCAGAGCCAGCAAGCCTGCCGCCAGCCGTCGCCCTGAGAGCGTGTGAAAAAATCCCCCGCCTGCTGCGGACATCGCCGAACGCCCCTGGCGGGGGCCGCGCCGTTGAATCAGCCTGGGGCGGCCACGTCATCGAGCGACAGGACGGACAGGTAGCCTTTGGCGACCAGCACGTCCAGATCCACCGTGATTTCCCCTGGGTCGGTGGCCAAGGCCGCATCCGTCGGGACAACCCCGACCCAGCGGTTGCGGCCATCGCGTTTGGCCCGATACAGGCACTGATCGGCCAGGTTGACCACGTCCTCCCAGCCAAAGTTGTGCTTCGATGCGGCAAACACCGGGTACGAGGCAAAGCCGACCGAACATGTGCGGTGTATCGTCAAGCCGTTGCCGAGGTCGAAGGGATGATCGGCGACCATGGTGCGGATCCGGTCGGCAACGACGGGGCCGAAGGCATTGTTGGCGAAGCGCGCGACGATGAGGAACTCCTCGCCGCCCCAGCGTACCGGGGTGTCCGTCTCGCGCGTCGCCGCGACAAGAATGTCCCGCAGCTGCGCCAGGACGCGGTCGCCGGCAGCGTGCCCGTAGCGATCGTTGACCTCCTTGAAGTGGTCAAGATCCATCATCAGGAACAGCAGATTGATGTTGGCGTCGGCGTGATCGGCATAGCCCAGGGCGAGGTTCCGGTAGTTGCGCTGAACCGTGGCGATGTCCTTGTCGACATGGTCGATGACGTAACGCCGGTTTCTGAGTCCGGTCAGTGCGTCGGTAATCGTCTGATCGACCAGCGCGGAGTTGGCGCACTCCAGCGCTTCGGTACGTTCCTCCACCAGCTTTGTGAGCGCCTGGTTTCGTCGACGCAGCGTGCGCAGACGCCAGCGCATGGCCCCCTTGGCGACAAGCAATAGCAGGGCGCACCACGTCAGGTAAGCCCACCAGCTGCGATACCAGGGCGGCAACACGCGAAAGCTGAAGTTTGCCTCGCTGCCGAGACCGCCATAGGCGTCGCGCGCGCGAACGCGAAAACGATAGGTACCCTCGGGCAGGTTGGTGTAGTCGCGATAAGTTTCGTTGGTCCACGCCGACCAAGTGTTATCCATGCCCTCGAGCATGACTTGGTATCGCTCGGCAGCACCCATTTCGAAGTCGGGTTGCGCGTAGTCGAAGCGCAAGCTGTTCTCGCGCCAATCCAGCTCGGCGGGGGCAACCCTGCCGGCCCCGCCCCAGAGCAGTTTCCCGCCGTGCGTGGCGACGTTCCGCAGCAGCGTCGCGGCAGGTGTCGCGTAGTCTTTTTGCCTGTGGGGATCGTGGCGATAGAGACCGTCGTTCGTGCCCACCCAGATCACGCCATCCGGTTCCGACGTCAGGGCGAACACCGTCTTTCCCGACAACGCCTGCAAGGGGCGCTCCTGCCAGTGATAGCGGCCTTGGGCGTCGGCCACGGCGACACCCAGCGCCTTGAGGTGGCGGGCAGGGTCGACCGTGTACATCCACACGCTGCCGAACGCATCCTGCTCAAACTTCCAGACTTGCCGGGTGCCGGACCCGAACAACCCGGAGAAGCGTTCGTCCGGCACCAGCGCGCGCCCGCTCGCGTCGAGTTTTTGAATGCCTGAGGCCGTACCGAATCGGATGTCGCCGTTGACAAGGCCAAGAGTGACGAAACGAGGTTCCTCCGGATGGGTCACACTCGGCTGGAGCCTTTCCATCCGGGGTGATGTTGCTGGCCGCGCCTGTCCGGAGAGATCAAGCCTTGCCGCACCTTCATCCATGAAGCCGATCCACAAGGTGCCGGCGGCGTCCGCGAGCAGCGAATGGATTTCGCCCGCCACGACCTTGCCCTCGTCGACCAGCCTGCCCGATGCAAACCGCATCGACAGCAAACCGTCACGCTGGCCTGCCAGCAAACGGTCATCGTGCGGGGCAACGCGCGCCAGGGTGAAGGAAAACTCTCGCGAGAGTTGCCGCGCCGCACGGTTCCCATCGACCTCGAAAAGACCTTGCGCGCTGGCAACCAGCAAGGACCCATCCATGTCCAGGATGTCCCAGACCTGGCCATGGATGCCCGCAACCCGAGTGAACCGGGCCTTCGTCTCGTCGAGTCGGAACAGACCCTTGGCCGTGCCTGCGTACAAGGTGCGTCCATGGCGGTGGATCGCCATGACCGAACCGTCCAGGCCGCTCATGCGGGTGAAACGGGTCAGCGGCGAACCCACTTCGACCCGCGCCAGGCCATTGTCCAGCGCGAGCCAGAGCCCGGCGTCGCGATCCTGGGTCATGCCGTAGACGGTGTCGCCGATGAGACCTTCTGCCATGCCGATACGGCCCACTTCGTCGCCCTGGCGGTCGAGCAGCATCACGCCACCCTGCAGCGTGGCAACGGCGAGCCGGCCGTCGGCAAGCCACTGCGCGCCGTAGATCTGATCGGCTTTGAGCGCTTCGGCGTTGCGGGTGGACCAGGGACGGTAGGCATGCCCGTCGAAGATCGACCATCCGGCCTGCCGGCTTCCGATCAGGATGGACGCGGGTTTTCCCGCCTCGGCCCAGGGAACCATGGCGTAGATCCTGTCGGTCGCGAATCGCGCGCCGCCCTCGACCCGTTCCAGCCGACCGGCCACCAGCTTCTCCAGCCCCTGGTCCATTTGCTGGATGTACAACTGGTGATCCAGGTAATAGGCGAGGTGGAACTCGGTTTGTGCCTTCCACACCCGTACCTTGCCGGAGGCCAGATGGAACAGCCGGCTGCTGGTCGCAAAGTAGATTCCATCGTCGCCAGGCAGTACGTTCCACACGTCGGCGAAATCGTTATCCTCCGGCGGTATCCGATCGAGCAGCGACACGTAGTGCATGCGACCCGCGGCGTCCGGCGCGAGATATCCGAAATCGCCAACGCAGCCGACGTAGACGCGTCCCCGCGCATCGGTGGCCAGTGAGCGCACCGTGCTCTGGCGGGGAACCGCGATGTGCCGCCACTGGGTGCCATCGAACTCCAGCACGCCATCGTCGCCATTCCCGACGTAGATGATTCCCCGTGCGTCCTGCACCACGGCCCAGTTCTGCGGGTAGCCGCCGTAGTCCTCGGGATTGAAGTTCTTCAGCAGCGGCAGGCCGATCGGGCGTGCGGACAGAGGCGCGACATCAGGCGCCGGGGGCGCGGCCCAGGCTGCGGCTGCGAAAACCCAAAGGCCCCCAAACAGGCAACGCAGGAAGCGAAGGCGCCGCCCCTTGCTGGATGGTGGCATGGTGAACAATCGGGATACTCCTGGTTCCATGAAAACGTGTGGCGACCCATGAGCGGTTAGCCCAATCAGTACATCGGCCACCTGAAGCCACGCTTGAGGCCAGCTCGCGGGCAGTACCCCTGCTCTCGCGAATCCCGAATCCCGACGCGGGAGCATCGCTCGCGAGCGGCTCCTGGCTGTCCTGGTGGGGCGGGCCTTTATCATGCAGCGGATGACTGCGCCCGATTTCCCGATCCTCCCGTTGCTGCCCGAGATCCGCGCCGCGCTCGCGGCAAATCCGCGGCTGGTGCTGGAGGCGCCGCCCGGCGCCGGCAAGACCACTCAGGTGCCGCTGGCCCTGCTCGATGCGCCGTGGCTGGCCGGCCGCAGGATCGTGATGCTGGAACCGCGCCGTCTCGCCGCGCGCGCCGCCGCGCAGTTCATGGCGACGCAGCTCGGCGAGCCGGTCGGGCAGACGGTGGGCTACCGCATTCGCTTCGAGTCGAAGGTGAGCGCTGCCACCCGCGTCGAGGTGGTCACCGAAGGCATCCTCACCCGGCTGATCCAGGCCGATCCCGAACTGGTCGGCATCGGCGCGATCATCTTCGACGAGTTCCACGAGCGCCACCTGGCCGGCGACCTCGGCGCCGTGCTCGCGCTCGACGTGCAAGCCACCTTGCGGCCGGACCTGCGCCTGCTGCTGATGTCGGCCACGCTGGATGGCGAGCGCATCGCCGGCTGGCTCGACGCGCCGCGCCTTTCCAGCCCCGGGCGCAGCTTCCCGATACGCATCGAACATCCGCCGGCGCGCGCGCAGGAAAGCGCCGAGCAGCATCTCGCCCGCACCGTGCGCCAGGCGCTCGATGAAACCGACGGCGACGTGCTGGTCTTCCTGCCCGGTCGGCGCGAGATCGCGCGAACGCAGGCGCTGCTGGAGAGAATGCTCCCCTCCCCCTTCGGGGGAGGGGTTGGGGGAGAGGGTGCGGTCGGAGCCGAGCGCCCCGCTCCGCCCGTACCCTCTCCCGCCCCTAAAGGGGCACCCTCTCCCGGAGGGAGAGGGGAACAAATCGACATCGTGCCCCTGCACGGCGAGCTGTCCCTCACCGAGCAGCAATACGCCCTGGCCCCGGCCGAACCCGGCACGCGCCGCATCGTGCTGGCCACCAACGTGGCCGAATCGAGCATCACCTTGCCCGGCATCCGCGCGGTGGTCGACAGCGGCCTGGCGCGCGAGCCGCGCTTCGATCCGCACTCCGGCTTCACCCGGCTGGAGACGGTCACCATCTCGCAGGCCTCGGCCGATCAGCGCGCCGGCCGCGCCGGTCGCGTCGCGGCGGGCGTGGCGTATCGGCTGTGGCCGCAGAGCCGCTGGCTGGAGCGCAGCCGTGGCGCGGAGATCGCACAGGCGGAGCTGTCCGGCCTGGCGCTGGAGCTGGCGGCCTGGGGTGTCACGGCGGCGGATGGCGGCGACCTGGCCTGGCTCGACCCGCCGCCGCCCGGCGCGCTGGCCCAGGCGCGCGAACTGCTGCAGGCACTCGATGCGCTCGACCGCGACGCATGCATCACCGCGCTGGGTCGGCGCATGCTGGAGCTGGGCGCCAGCCCGCGGCTGGCCGCCGCGGCGCTGCGCGCGCCGCACGAACAACGCGCCGTGGTCGCCGACCTGCTGGCCCTGCTGGAGGCGCGCTCGCCGTTGCGCGGGGCGCAGGCGCGCAACGACGATCTGCGCGTGCGCGTGGCCGCCTTGCACGCCTGGCGCGACCGCCGCGGCGGCGCGCCGCGCGGCGAGGTCGACGCCGGCGCGCTGGCCGCGATCGAGCAGGCCAGCAAGGGCTGGCGCAGACGTCTGGACGTCCGAACCGCGGCCACCGGCGTACCCGACAGCCACGCCGTGGGCGACCTGCTGGCGCACGCCTTCCCCGACCGCGTCGCCCATCGCGATGGCGACGATCCGCGCCGCTACGTGCTGGCCAACGGCCGCGGCGCCCGCCTGCACGAACACACGGCGCTGCTCGGCGAACCCTGGCTGGTGGTGACCGACCTGCGGCTGGAGTCGCGCGACAGCCTGGTGTTCAGCGCCGCGCCGCTGGACCCGCGCACGCTGGAGCGCGACTTCCCCGCGCATTTCACCCGCGAACGCACGCTGCGCTGGAACGAGCAGCGCGGCGCGGCCGAGGCGTTCGAGGAAAGCCGCTTCGGCGCCATCGTGCTGAGCCGCCACAGCGTGCCGGTGCGCCCGGCCGATGCCTTGCCGGCCATGCTGGCGGCGATCCGCGCGCGCGGCCTGGACGCGCTGCCGTGGAGCGACCACGCCCGCCGCCTGCGCGCGCGCATGCAGGCCTTGCGCGCATGGCTGCCCGAGCGTGGGCTGCCCGACGTGTCCGACGCAAACCTGCTGGTCACGCTGGAACAGTGGCTGGCGCCGTACCTGCATGGCAAGCACCGACTCGACGCCCTGGGCGCGGAGGAGTTGTCGCAGGCGCTGGCGTCGCTGTTCGACCATTCGCAGCGCCAGCTGCTGGACGCCCAGGCACCGGAACAAGTCGTGGTGCCCAGCGGCCAGTCACGCCGCCTGGAATACGCCGGCGCCGACTCGCCGGTGCTGGCCGTGAAACTGCAGGAACTGTTCGGCCTGGCCGACACTCCGCGCGTCGGCGGCGGCCGCATCCCGGTCACCCTGCACCTGCTCTCCCCCGCCGGCCGCCCGATCCAGGTCACCCAGGACCTGCGCGGCTTCTGGGAACGCACCTACCCCGAGGTGAAAAAGGAACTCAAGGGCCGCTACCCCCGCCACCCCTGGCCCGACGATCCATGGACGGCGCAGGCCACGCATCGGGCCAAGCCGCGGGGAAGGTGAGGCCGGCCAGCAACAGCTCAATCATCCGCCCCTGCGGCCGATAGCCGGGAAGGGGGAGATTCCGCCGGTCGACATGGGCGGGGACCCTGCGGCCGTGCGCTTTTCATCTGGCGCGCGCATTCTGCTCCTGTAGCATCGAACACACTGGACCCCATGGCAGCGGAATTGCCACAGCTTATGGATCTCCACGAGCTCCATCCAACGCGAACGGATCGCCGGACCGGCGGTGCGTTCGAGCCCGTGGCTGTGGCAGCTTCGGGCTGGCGCCGCAGCGCCCTGTGGTGGAGCTTGCTCGCCTTGCTGGCGGGCCTGGCGCTGGCCTTCGCGGCCCACCTGCAACAGCAGCGGCGGCATCTCACCGAGCAGTCGCTGGTGCGTGGCGAGATGGCGGGCAAGACCTATGCAGCCCTGCTGAACCGCCTGCACGAGTCCGAATCGCTGCTGCGCGCGGTGCAGACGCTGTTCCTCTCCTCGGACGAAGTCAGCGAGACCGAGTTCACCAACTTCTACGACAACATGCGCCCGCACGTGCAGTTCCCCGGCCTGCTGGCGCTGGCCTACGCGCAGCGCGAGAGCGGCCCGCAGGGCGAGCATTTCATCACTAGCTGGGTGCAGCCGCGCAAGGGCAACGAGGCCGTGGTCGGCCTCGACGTCGCGGCGCAACCGAGCAACCTGGCTGGGCTGCTGGCGTCGCGCGACAGCGGCGAGGTGGCGTTGTCCGCGCCGTTCCGCCCGGTACAGCAGACCGGCGCCGGCGCACCGGACGGGTTCACCATGCGCCTGCCGGTGTTCAGCCCGGGCGATCCGCCGCGCACCATGGCGCAGCGCCGCGAGCGCATGCGCGGCTCGATCGCGGTGTCGTTTCGCATCAGCAAGCTGCTTGGCAACGTGCTGCAGCCGGACGTGGGGCGGCAGCTGCGGCTGACCTTGCACGACGTCACCGACCCGGCGCGCGCAGTGCCGATGTTCGATTCCGCGCCCGCGGCGGCGACCGGCGACGACTTCCGCTTCGAGCGCCGGCTCGCCTATGGAGGGCGCGTGCTGGACGTGGTGATGCGCTCGCGCCCGATGCGCCCGACGGCGTTCGACTGGAGCCAGTCGGCGCTGCCGGTGGGCGTGCTGGCCAGCGTGCTGCTGGCCATGCTGGTGTACTCCATGGTCAACACGCGGCAGCGCGCGCTGGAACTGGGCTGGCAGATGAGCCGGCGCTACCGCGAGAGCGAGGAGCGTTTTCGCGCGCTCAACGAGTTGTTGCCGGCGCTGGTGATGCTGGCCGATGCCGACGGCGGGCGCATCACCTACGCCAATCAGGCGTCGCGCAATCGCCTCGGCGACCGCATCATCGATCAGCGCCTGCCCGAACTGTTCGACGACGACGACCTGCACCGGCAACTGCAGGCGCGCGACACCAGCGGCTGCGGCCGGATGGAGGCGCAGTTGCGGGACGCCGGCGGCGAGCGCTTCTGGGCCAGCGTGGCGGTTTCGCGGGTGGAGCTGGGCGGCCACGCCAAGCTGCTGCTGGTGGCCAGTGACATCAGCGAGGAGCGCCAGCTCAACCAGTTGCTGAGCTACCAGGCCAGCCACGACGTGCTGACCGACCTGTACAACCGCCGCGAGTTCGAGCACCAGCTGCAGGCGCTGCTGGCGGCCGGGTCGTTCGCCTCGCCGGTCGCCGCCCTGCTGTACGTGGACCTGGATCAGTTCAAGCTGGTCAACGACACCTCCGGCCACCCCGCCGGCGACCAGCTGCTCACCCAGCTGGCGATCGTGATGCGCCGGCAGCTGGGCACGGGCGACGTGCTGGCGCGGCTCGGCGGCGACGAGTTCGGCGTGCTGCTGACCGGCGTGGCCGACCGCGAGGAGGCCGAGCGCAGCGCCGAGCGCATCCGTCGCTGCATCGACGGTTACGTGTTCATCTGGGAGCAGACCAGCTACATGGTCAGCGCCAGCATCGGCGGGGTGGTGATCGACCACTCCGGCGTGTCGGCCCGCGACCTGCTCGCCCAGGCCGACACCGCCTGCTACATGGCCAAGGAGATGGGCCGCAACCGCGCGCATTTCTACTCCGGGCGCGACGACCAGACCGTGCGCCGGCGCAGCGAGATGGACTGGGCCAACCGCCTGCGCTGGGCGATCGACGAGCGCCGCCTGCAGCTGGCCTACCAGGAGGTGTGGCCGCTGCCGCCCGGCAGTGGCCGGCCGGGCATCGAGATGCTGCTGCGCTTCCGCGAGGAATCAGGCGAACTGATACTGCCCGGCGTGTTCGTGCCGGCGGCCGAGCGCTACGGACTGATGCCGCTGGTCGATCGCTGGGTGATCGAGACCACGCTGGCGAATTTCGACCGGCTGCATCCGGACGGCAGCGCGATGGAGATGGTGGCGATCAATCTCTCCGGCGCCAGCATCGAGGACACCGCCCTGGTCGAGGACATCATCGACTGGTTGCGCCGCTACCGCGTGGAGCCCGCGCAGGTGTGCTTCGAGATCACCGAGACGGTGGCCGCGCGCAGCCTCTCGGCGGTGGCGCGCTGCATGGCGCAGCTGCGCGCCGCCGGCTGCCGCATCGCGCTGGACGACTTCGGCGCCGGCATGTCCTCGTTCACCTATTTGAAGCACCTGCCGCTGGACATCATCAAGATCGACGGCAGTTTCGTGCGCGACATGCTGACCGATCCGGTCAGCCACCTGATGGTCAAGGCGGTCACCGACATCGGCCACCGGCTGGGGCTGGAAGTGGTCGCCGAGTGGGTCACCGACACGCCTACCGTGCAGGCGCTGACCGCGCTGGGCGTGAATCGCGTGCAGGGCTTCGGCCTGCACCGGCCGGAGCTGGCGCTGTTCCAGCGCGAGTGAGGGCGTCGGGCCGGGGCTGATGCAGGTCATGGGGCCGGCATGCATGGCTGTGGCACGATGGAAAGTCATTCGCATTCGCGGGATCACGCCATGTCCGACCAGCCCTCCACCTCGTCGCCGCTTGCCGACATTCCCCGGCTGCTGGCGGCGGCGCCGCACCGGCCGCTGTTCCTCGCCGGCACCGTCGCGGTGATGTTGAGCATGGCGTGGTGGGCGCTGGAGCTGACCTCGCTGCGGTTCGGCCTGGCTGGCTGGCCGCAGCCGTCGATCCCGCCGCTGTATGCGCACGGCGTGCTGATCCAGTACGGCCTGTTCCCGCTGTTCATGTTCGGCTTCCTGATGACCACCTTCCCGCGCTGGCTGGGTCGCCCGGACCTGCCGCGCACGCGGTTCCTGCCGGTGGCCGGCTGCCTGTTCGGCGGCTACGTGCTGGCGCACGTGGGTCTGCTGGCGCTGCCGCGCGTGCTGGAGCTGGGCGTGCTGCTGATGCTGCTCGGCTACGCGATCGGCGTGTGGACGCTGGCCGGCGTGCTGCGTGCCTCGGTGGCCGAGCGCAAGGGGCATGCGCGCTCGTGCCTGGCGGCGCTGTCGCTCGGCACGCTGGGGCTGGCGATCTTCCTCGCCTACCTGTTCGGCGCGCCGGCGGAGTGCGCGCTGCTGGCGGTCAGGATCGGCACCTTCGGCCTGCTGCTGCCGATCTATTTCACGGTGATGCATCGCATGCTGCCGTTCTTCACCGGCAACATGGTCAAGGGCTATGCGGTGGTGCGCCCGGACTGGAGCATGCCGGTGGTGTGGATGCTGCTGCTGGCGCACCTCGTGCTGTCGTGGCGCGGCGTGCTGGGCTGGCTGTACATGGTCGACGTGCCGCTGGCGCTGGTGTTCGCCTGGCACTCGCTTACCTGGCGGCCGTGGCGGGCGATGCACCCGGGCCTGCTGGCGGTGCTGCACCTGGCATTCGCGTGGCTGCCGGTGGCGTTCGTGCTGTTCGCGGTGCAGGACGTGGTCTACGCCACCAGTGGCCAGTTCATCCTCGGCCGCGCGCCGCTGCATGCGCTGGGCATCGGCTTCTTCGGCTCGATGCTGGTGGCGATGGTGACCCGCGTGACCATGGGCCACTCCGGCCGGCCGCTGCAGATGGGCGCGGTGCCGTGGCTGTGCTTCGTGCTGCTGCAGGTGGTGGCCTTGCTGCGCATTCGCGCCGAACTGGGTGGCGACATGTACCTGTGGCTGGTGATCGCCGCCTACGGCTGGCTGCTCGCCTTCCTGCCGTGGGTGCTGCGCTCGGCGTGGATCTATCTGACCCCGCGGGTGGACGGCAAGGCGGGGTGATGGCGGAGCGCGGGCTGCGGCCTTCGCTTCGCGAGGTCGGCGAGCCTTCCCGGTTTCTGCAGGTTCTCCATGCCGTACCGCTCGCCCGCCGGTTGCCGCAATTCTCCCCGCCGTCATTCCCGCTTTTGCGGGAATGACGGCGTCGGGGATACGGCGATTCTTGCGGGTCAGGCGCGTCGGCTGAAACCGATGTGGCGCGGTGACGCAGCGGGCGGGTTTCGGGGAGTCTTTTGACGCCGGTCAAATGGCGGCGGGTTTTGCCGGGCATGCTTCGCGCAGGCACAACCAACGGGAAGATCCCCCATGTCGCGTCCGCTGTCCACCGTTCTTGCCGCTCTCGCCGTGTTCGCGCTGGCGGCCTGCTCCGACAAGCCCCCGGCGTCGCCCGCCGCGGCCACCCCACCGGCCAGCACCTCGGTGGCTTCCCAGCGCGGCGATTTCGGTCCGCCGCAGGGTGAGCCAATCAAGGCGGTGCTGACCAGCCCGCCGCACGTGCCGCCACCGATCCATCGCAACTACCCGGCGAAGGTCATCGTCGAGCTGGAGGTGATCGAGAAGGAGATGCCGATTTCCGAAGGCGTCAGCTACACGTTCTGGACCTTCGGCGGCACCGTGCCGGGCAGCTTCATCCGCGTGCGCCAGGGCGACACGGTGGAGTTCCACCTGAAGAACGCGCCGGACAGCAAGATGCCGCACAACATCGACCTGCATGGCGTGACCGGGCCGGGCGGTGGCGCGGCGTCCAGCTTCACCGCGCCGGGGCATGCCTCGCAGTTCACCTTCAAGGCGCTGAACCAGGGCATCTACGTCTACCACTGCGCCACCGCGCCGGTCGGCATGCACATCGCCAACGGCATGTACGGGCTGATCCTGGTCGAGCCGCCGGAGGGCCTCGCCCCGGTCGATCACGAGTACTACGTGATGCAGGGCGATTTCTACACCACCGGCAAGTACCGCCAGAAGGGCCTGCAGCCGTTCGACATGGAGAAGGCGATCGACGAGCACCCGACCTACGTGCTGTTCAACGGCAAGGAAGGCGCGCTCACCGGCGACAACGCCCTGACCGCCAAGACCAACGAGACGGTGCGCCTGTTCATCGGCAACGGCGGTCCCAACCTGGTCTCCAGCTTCCACGTGATCGGCGAGATCTTCGACAAGGTGCAGCCCGAAGGCGGCACGGAGGCCCAGCACAACGTGCAGACCACGCTGATCCCCGCCGGCGGCGCGGCCACGGTGGAGTTCCACACCGACGTGCCGGGCAGCTACGTGCTGGTCGACCACTCGATCTTCCGCGCGTTCAACAAGGGCGCGCTGGGCATCCTCAAGGTCGATGGCCCGGAGAACAAGCTGGTCTACTCGGGCAAGGAGGTCGACTACGTCTACCTGGGCGACCGCTCGGAGCCGAACCTCAAGGCGGTGAGCGTCGCGGCCAAGGCACATGCGGCCGGCACGCTGACCAAGGAGGAGCAGATCGCCGCCGGCAAGCAGTTGTTCACCGGCACCTGCTCGGTCTGCCACCAGGCGAATGGTGAAGGTCTGGCCAACGTGTTTCCGCCGCTGGCGAAATCGGATTACCTGGCGGCTGACCCGAAACGCGCCATGACCATCGTGACCCACGGCCTGACCGGCAAGATCACCGTCAACGGCCACGAGTACGACTCGGTGATGCCGCCGATGGCGCAGCTGACTGACGACGAGGTGGCCAACATCCTCACCTACGTGATCAACAGCTGGGACAATCCGGGCGGCCAGTACAGCAAGGAAGACGTGGCCAAGGCGCGTGCCGAAGCCGGTCCGCAGTCGGCCCCGGAGCACTGAGCATGCGCACGCGGCTGGCCCTGGCATGGCTCGGCCTGATGCTGGCACTCCCGGCAGCGGCGGCGGAGTACGCCGCACTGCCGGGAGGCACGTTCACCAGCGTGCTGCCGGCCGACGGCAAGGCGGCCGCGGCGCAGGTCGCACCGTTCCGCCTGCGCACCGAGCTGGTCACCAACGGCGAGTACCTGGCCTTCGTGCAGACGCACCCCGAATGGCGACGCGACAAGGTTGCCGGCATCCTCGCCGACGCGCGCTACCTGACCCAGTGGGCCGGTGCCGACGAACTTGGCGAGCAGGCACTCCCGCGCCAGCCGGTGACGCGGGTGAGCTGGTTCGCCGCGCAGGCGTATTGCGAAAGCGAAGGCGCGCGGCTGCCGAGCTGGTACGAGTGGGAGTTTGCCGCGGCGGCGGACGCCAGCCGTCGCGACGCGCGGGCCGACCCGGCCTGGCGCGAGAACATCCTGGGCTGGTATTCGCGGCCATCGAACGCCGCGCTGCCCGCCGTCGGCGGTACGGCCAACGTCTACGGCGTGCGCGACATGAACGGCCTGGTGTGGGAGTGGGTCGACGATTTCAACGCGCTGATGGTGGCCAGCGACAGCCGCCAGCAGGGCGATCCCGACCTGCTGAAGTTCTGCGGCGCCGGCGCGATCAGCCTGCAGGAGAAGGAGAACTACGCGGTGCTGATGCGCATCGCGATGCTCTCCGCGCTGAAGGCCGCCGATACCACCAACAACCTTGGCTTCCGCTGCGCGAAGTCGAACTGAAGGAGCGGCGATGAAACATCTTCTGCCCGTGCTGGCCCTGCTGGCCGTGCTGTTCGGCGGCCGCGCCGAGGCCGCCCCGCCGCTGCCCGGCGACTCGGTCTACAACCTGCCGGTGCAGCTGACCACGCAGGACGGCCGGCAGCAGATGCTGGCCGAACGCCGCGGCCGGCCGCAGCTGGTCACCATGTTCTACACCTCGTGCCAGATGGTCTGCCCGATGATCATCGACAGCCTGCGCCTGACCCGCAATGCGCTCGACCCGGCCACGCGCGCGAAGATCGACCTGCTCGCGGTGAGCTTCGACCCGGCGAAGGACGACGTGGCCACGCTCAAGACCTATGCCGAGAAGCGCAAGCTGGACCCGCGCATCTGGACCCTGGCCCGCGCCGAGCCGGCGCAGGTGCGCCAGCTCTCCGGCGTGCTCGGCCTGCAGTACCGGCAGTTGCCCGACGGCGAGTTCAACCACTCCAGCGAACTGATCCTGCTCGACGCCGAGGGCCGCATCGCGGCGCGCACCACGGTGATCGGCCGGCTCGATCCGGCCTTCGTCAAGGCGATCGGGGAGACGGTGGACAAACCCTGAGGCGACGATCATCGGTGGACGTCCAGACGTCCATCCTTCACCGGAAACGCCGCCGTCATGGCGGCGTTTTCGAGTGATTGCGCGGCGTGTTGTCACAGTCGCCCCTTTCCGGATGCAGACCTGACCGCGGTCAACGGATCGCCGCGTCGCGGTCGGCAGACTGCGCGCATCCACCAAGGGGAACACACGATGAGAACGACGAGCCGAATGCTTTGCGCCAGCGGCCTGCTGGCGGCCGCGATCGCCATGCCCGCCGCCGGGGCCGCCATCACCCCGACGCCGCCGGCGGCGGCGCCGCTGCAGCTGGAATGGGATGCGCGACTGCGCCACGAACAGGTCGACGACGACGCCTTCAGCCGCGATGCGAACGCCACCACCTTGCGCCTGCGGCTGGGCCTGCGCGCCAGCTTCGGGGAAGGCTGGAGTGCGCTGCTGGAAGGTGCCGGCGTGGCCGCGGCCAACGAGCACTACAACAGCGGCGCGAACGGCCGCACGCAGTATCCGGCGATCACCGACCCGCGTGGCAGCGAACTCGACCAGGCCTGGCTGGCATGGCAAGGCGACGTGTTCGGCGCCACGCTGGGGCGCCAGCGACTGCTGCTGGACAGCCAGCGCTGGGTCGGCAACAGCGGCTGGCGCCAGCACGAGCAGACCTTCGATGCGCTGGCGCTGCAATGGCAACCGCTGGACAGCGTGACCGTGCGCTACGACTGGCTCGATCGCGTGCATCGGGTGGCCGGCCGCGACGCGCTCAATCCGCTGGCGCGCGAGCGCGCTCTGGACACGCACCTGCTCAACGCCGCATGGGTCCGCGGCGCGCAGCAATGGGTCGGCTATGCCTACCTGCACGAGGACCGCGACGTGGCCAGCGCATCGAGCGCCACCTGGGGCGCGCGCTGGAGCGGCAAGGCGCTGCACGACGGCAACGGCGCGGGCTGGACGCTGGAAGCGGCGCGGCAGCGCGACTACGCCAACAATCCGCTGCATTTCGCGCACAACTACTGGCTGCTGGAACCGACCTGGACGCAGGGCGGCATCACCGCGAAGCTGGGCTGGGAACATCTGGGCGGCAACGGCCAGCATGCGTTGCAGACGCCGCTGGCGACACTGCACGCGTTCAACGGCTGGGACGATCAGTTCAACGTGACGCCCGCCGGCGGCCTGGAGGATCGCTACGTCGGCGCCGCCGGCAAGTTCGGTCGCAGCGGGCTGGCCGGCAAGCTGGCCTGGGTGGTGGCCTACCACGACTACCGCGCGGATCGCGGCGGCCGCTACGGCAGCGAGTGGAACGCATCGCTGAGCCTTCCGCTGATCGCCGGCCTCGACGCCATGCTCAAGCTGGCCGACTATCGCGCCGATGGTCTCGGTCGCGACAATGCGCGGGTGTGGCTGCAGCTGGAATGGCGCGGTCGGCAGGCGCTGGCGGGCGCGCGTTGAGCGTCGCTGGCGCGGCTGCGTTGACCCAGGTCAGCGCGCCCGCGCCCCTGCTGCGTTGAGATGGCCGCATGCCTGTCTCTCCACCGCCGGCCCACCACGACCACGCCACCGACGATGGCACCACCATCGCGCTCGACCTGCGCGCGCTGCCGGCGCCGGAGCCGATGATGCGTGCGCTGGAGGCAGCCGATGCGTTGGCGCCGGGGCAGACGCTCGAGCTGCTCACCCCGCTGCTGCCGACACCGCTGCTCGACCTGCTGTCCGGTCGCCGTCTGCATGTCCGTGCGGAGATGCTGCCCGCCGGCGGCGCGCGCGTGCGGATCCATCGCCCGGACGACGATGGCCCGACTGGCGCTTGACCAGGCGCCGCCGGCATCGTTGCCGCGGCGGTTCCTGCTGAGTGCGCCGCTGTGGGGCGTGCTCGCCGGCGTGCTGCTGCTCGTCGACGGCGACGTTGCGCTGCGCACGCGCTGGCAGCCGGCCACGCTGGCGCTGGTGCACGTGTTCACCCTGGGCGTGTTCGGCAACGTGATGTTCGGCAGCGTGCTGCAATTCCTGCCTGCCGCCGCCGGCGTGCGGGTGCGTGGCGGCGCGCGGCTGGGGCGATTGCTGCACGCCGTGTTCAACCTCGGCGTGCTGTTGCTGGTGGCCGGCCTGCACGAAGGCTGGCGCGGCGCGCTGCGCGGCGGTGCCGTGCTGTTGCCGCTGGCGTTCGCGACGTTGGCCGGGATGACCATGCCCGGCCTGTGTGTCGCCGCGGGTCAGCGGCTGCTGCGCGCGGGCATCGGCGCGGCGATCGGCTTCGGCGTGCTGACCGCGCTGCTCGGCGCGCTGTTGGCGCTCGCGCTGGTCGACGGCACGACGCTGTCGATGGCGGCGCTGGTGGACGTGCACGCCAGCTGGGGCGTGCTGGGCTGGATCGTGCTGCTGCTGGCCAGCGTGGCGCGGATCGTGATGCCGATGTTCCAGGGCACGACGGCGATGCCGGAGCGGGCGCAGACCCTGTGGCTGGCCAGCGTGCTGCTGATGCTGCCGGCCGCGGCATGGTGGCGCTGGGCCCGCGACGACGGCCGCTGGCTGCTCGCCACCGTGGCGGTGCACGTCGCGCTGTTCGCCGGCGCTGCGTTGTGGCTGCAGTGGCGCTCGCCGCGCGTGCGTCGCGCACCTTTGCTGTGGAGTTGGCGCGGCGGCCTGATCGTGCTGGCGCTGGCCGCCGTGCTGCTGACCGGAGGCGCTCGCACCGCCGTGCTGGCGGCGACGCTGGGGCTGGGCATCGCGCTGCCGCTGCTGCTTGCCGGCATGGCGCTGGAGATCGTTCCCTTCATCGGCTGGATCGACCTGCACCGACGCTGCGGCCGCGGCCTGCAGTTGCCCGGCGTGCAGCGGTTGCTGCCCGACAGCGACAAGCTCGGCGTGCTGCTGGCGCAATGGCCGCTGCTGCTGTTGCCAGCCGCGGTGCTGTGGCCGTCGCCGTGGCTGGCGCGTGCGGCCGGCGTGGCGCTGGCGTGCGCGTGGCTGGGCACGTGGTCGGCGTTGCGCGGCGTGCACCGGCGCGCCGAGGCATTCGTGGCGGCGTTGCCGCAGCACCCGTGAGCGGAAAGCGTCCGACGTCATCGCGGTGGTGCGTCGGTTGCGGTTGACCTCGATCAAGGCGCGCCCGCGCGGTTGCCGGCGATGATGCGCGCCATCATGCCAAGCCTCTCGTTGCGTCGCTCCGTTCTCCCGCGCCTGCGGCCGCCGCCATCGCGGTTCGTCTCGCGCCCGCACATCGGGTTGCACTGCCTTGCGCGCATCGCGGCTCGTCGGGCGGACTGAACCGGCCAGCTGCGCCCTCGGATACTTCGCCCACCCTCCACCGCGGATCGCCATGCACGACCTCGCCGCCGTCCCCGTGCCTGTCTGGCGCGATGAACTCGAACACGAATACGCCGCGCTTGCCGAGCGGCTCGAACCGCTGGTGCCGTGCCTGGAGATCCCGCTGCACCTGCCGTGGATCGACGCGATCAACAAGCTGAAAAAGCAGCGCGGCGCGGTGATCATGGCGCACAGCTACCAGTCGCCGGAGATCTTCCACGGTGTGGCCGACATCACCGGCGACTCGCTCGGCCTGGCCCAGGCCGCGGCCGAGTGCGAAGCCGAGCTGATCGTGCTGTGCGGCGTGCACTTCATGGCCGAGACCGCGAAGATCCTGGCGCCGCACAAGACCGTGCTGCTGCCCGATCTCGAAGCGGGCTGCTCGCTGGCCTCCTCGATCACCGCCGCCGACGTGCGCGCATTGCGCGCGCAGCACCCCGGCGTGCCGGTGGTGAGCTACGCCAATACCTCCGCCGCGGTGAAGGCGGAGTCCGATGCGATCTGCACCTCGGCGAACGCGGTGCAGGTGGTGGAGGCGATGGGCGCGCCGAAGGTGATCTTCCTGCCTGACGAATTCCTCGGCCGCCACGTGGCCAAACAGACGGCGGTGGAAATCATCCTGTGGCACGGCCGCTGCGAAGTGCACGAGCGCTTCACCGCGCAGGAAGTGCGGCACGTGCGCGAGCAGTTCGGCACCCGGGTGGTGGCGCATCCGGAATGTTCGCCCGAGGTGCTGGCCGAGGCCGACTTCGTCGGCTCCACCACCGCCATGGGCAAGTGGCTGGCGCGCGAGAAGCCGGCCCGGGTGGCGATGGTCACCGAGTGTTCGATGGCCGACAACCTCAAGTCGCAGTTCCCGCAGACCGAGTTCATCAAGCCGTGCAACCTGTGCCCGCACATGCAGCGGATCACCTTGCAGAACATCTACGCCTGCCTGCGCGACCTGCGCCACGCGATCGAGATTCCCGCGGACGTGAGCGTGCGTGCCCGCGCGGCGCTGGAACGCATGCTCGTCGTCGGCCGGCGCGAACGCGTGTGAGGCGAGCGCACCTGCCGATCGTGGTGGTGGGCGGCGGCGTGGCCGGGCTGGCGACCGCGCTGGCCGCGGCGCCCGCGCCGGTGCGCCTGCTGTGCCGCGCCCACGACGGTTGCGGCAGCGCCACGGCGCTGGCCCAGGGCGGCATCGCCGCGGCGCTCGATCCGCATGACAGCGCCGCCGCCCACGCTGCCGACACGCTCGCCGCGGGCGCGCAGCACAACGACGCGGCGATGGTCGCGTGGCTGACCGCCGCGGCACCGGCGGCGATCGACTGGCTGCAGGCGCAGGGCGTGGTCTTCGATCGGACGGCGGATGGCGCGCTGCAACTGGGTCGCGAAGGCGGCCATGCAACCGCCCGCATCGTGCACGCCGGCGGCGATGCCAGTGGCGCGGCGGTGTTCTGCGCCTTGCGCGAGCAGGCGCAGGCGGCCAGCCACGTGCAGTGGCGCGGCGGCGTCGATGTCGATGGCTTGTTGCTGCGCGGCGGTCGCGTGGTCGGCGTGCGCACGTGCGACGAGCGCGGCCGCCACGAACAGGTCGAGGCGGCGGCGGTGGTGCTGGCCACCGGCGGCATCGGCGCCCTGTACGCGCGCACCAGCAATCCGCCGGGTGCCGATGGCGCGGGCCTCGCGCTCGGCCTGGCCGCCGGCGCGGCGGCGCGCGACCTCGAGTTCGTGCAATTCCATCCCACCGCGCTCGACGTGCCCGGCCACTGCCTGCCGCTGCTCACCGAGGCGCTGCGCGGCGCCGGTGCGCGATTGCACGACGATACGGGCACTGCGCTGATGGCCGGCGTGCATCCGCTCGGCGACCTGGCGCCGCGCGACGTGGTGTCGCGGCGCGTGGCTGCGGCGCAGGCCGCCGGTGGCCGCGCCTGGCTTGACGCGACGGCGGTGGAGGGCGCCTGGGAGCAGCGTTTTCCCACCGTGCTGGCCGCGTGCCTGGCGCATGGCATCGATCCGCGCCGGCAGGCGTTGCCGGTGACGCCGGCGGCGCACTTCCACATGGGCGGGCTGGCCACCGATGCGGACGGACGCACCAGCGTGCCGGGTCTGTACGCCGTGGGCGAGGTGGCCTGCAATGGCGTGCACGGCGCCAACCGGCTGGCCAGCAATTCGCTGCTCGAAGGCGTGCTCTGCGGACAGCGGCTGGGTCACGGCTTGCGTGCGGCTGCCGCCGCGGACGTCGGCGTCGGCCCGCTGCGCGTGATCGAACGCGGCGCCAGCCTGCCGCCGGCAGAGCTTGCCGGTTTGCGTGCGCTGCTGTGGCACGCGGCCGGTCCGCGGCGCGAGGCGGGTGCATTGCGCGACGCCTGGCGGATCGGCGCGGCGCTGGCCGACTCCGGCTGGCAGGCACGCCTGGCCAAGGCGCTGCTGCGCGCGATGCGCCTGCGTCGACGCTCGCTCGGCGCACACTGGCGTGAAGATCGCGGCTGCCCGTCCTGATGCCTGCGGACGTCGTCGCGAAGGCTTCACGATGCGCTGGCGTACGGCCGTCGCACGCGTCGCACGTCAAGACAGGACGGCGTCCAACTGGCACACTTGGCATTCCCCCACCCCCGAGCATTTCATGACACGTCCTTCCTCTTTCGACTACGAGCAGCTGCGCGCCTGCGGGCGCGGCGAACTGTTCGGCGACGACAACGCGCGGCTGCCTTCGCCGCCGATGCTGATGTTCGATCGCATCACGCACATTTCCGAAGAGGGCGGCAGCCACGGCAAGGGCTGCATCCGCGCCGAAATGGACATCCATCCGGACCTTTGGTTTTTCGGTTGCCACTTCATCGGCGACCCGGTGATGCCCGGCTGCCTGGGCCTGGATGCCATGTGGCAGCTCAGCGGTTTCTACCTGCCGTGGCTGGGCGAACCCGGCCGCGGCCGCGCGCTCGGCGTGGGCAACGTGAAGTTCTCCGGCCAGGTGATGCCCACCGCCAAGCTGGTGCGCTACGAGATCGACATCCGTCGCGTGATGCGCGGCAAGTTGCGGCTGGTGATCGCCGACGGCAAGACCTTCGTCGACGACCGCCTGATCTACGAGGCCAGCGACATGCGCGTGGGCCTGTTCCAATCCACCGAGGGTTTTTGACATGCGTCGCGTGGTGGTGACGGGCATGGGCATCGTCTCGTGCCTTGGCAACGATCTGGAAACGGTGGCTGGCGCCTTGCGCGACAGCCGCAGCGGTATCCGCGCGATGCCCGAATATGCCGAGCTGGGCATGCGCAGCCATGTGGCGGGCGTGCCGAACATCGACCTGGAGGCGGTGATCGATCGCAAGCTGAAGCGCTTCATGGGCGACGCGGCGGCGTATGCGTACGTGTCGATGCGTTCGGCGATGGCCGATGCCGGGCTGGATGCCGATCAGGTGCGCAACCCGCGCATCGGCGCGATCGCCGGCTCCGGCGGCGGTTCGCCGCGCTGGCAGATCGAGACCGGCGACCTGCTGCGCAACAAGGGCGTGCGCAAGATCGGCCCGTACATGGTGCCGCGCACGATGTGCTCCACGGTGTCGGCCACGCTGGCCACCACCTTCGGCATCCTGGGCCTGAGCTATTCCATCTCCGCCGCCTGCGCCACCTCGGCGCACTGCATCGGCGCGGCCGCCGACCTGATCCGCCACGGCGCGCAGGACGTGGTGTTCGCCGGCGGCGGCGAAGAGGAACACTGGGGCATGACCTCGCAGTTCGACGCGATGGGCGCGCTGTCCAGCCACCACAACGACACCCCGGCCAGCGCCTCGCGTCCCTACGACACCACCCGCGACGGCTTCGTCATCGCCGGTGGCGGCGGCATGCTGGTGCTGGAGGAGTACGAGCACGCCAAGGCACGCGGTGCGCGCATCCACGCCGAGCTGGTTGGCTACGGCGTCACCTCCGACGGCGCCGAGATGGTCGCGCCGTCCGGCGAGGGCGCGGTGCGCTGCATGCAGATGGCGCTGGCCGACGTCAAGGCGCCGGTCGACTACCTCAACACCCATGGCACCGCCACGCCGCTGGGCGACATCGTGGAACTCGACGCCGTGCGCGCCGTGTTCGGCGACGCGGTGCCGCCGCTGTCCTCGACCAAGGCGCTGACCGGCCACTCGCTCGGTGCTGCCAGCGTGCACGAGGCGATCTACAGCCTGCTGATGCTCAAGGACGGTTTCGTCGCCGGCTCGGCCCACATCACCGACCTCGACCCCCGCGCCGAAGGCTTCCCGATCCTGCGCGAAAGCCGCGACGCCACGCTGAACACGGTGATGTCCAACAGCTTCGGCTTCGGCGGCACCAACGGCACGCTGGTGTTCGCCAGGGTCTAGACAGCTCTGCTCGCCCCTCTGCCCGGCTGATGGAGGGTGGCGAGCGAGGAAAGTTCTTCTTGAGGCGAGCCGGGGCAGGGCGCATGCCCCGCATTGGGAGCATTCTTTTCCCCGCGCACGCTTCAGCGACGCCGCGCCGTGCCGCCTCGTTTCTTCGCCGCCTTGCGCGCCGCGGGGGCGCAATAGATCCCGTACAGCGTGCCGATGACCGCCTGCGCCGGGCCCGGCGGCAGCGAGTACCACACGGTCTGCGCTTCGCGCCGGGTGTCGACCAGGCCTTCCTCGCGCAGCCGCGCCAGGTGCTGCGACAGCGCCGACTGGCTCAGCTCCGGCAATTGCTCGTTGATCTGGCCGACCGACAGTTCGCCGTCGGCGAGCAGGCACAGCATGCGCAGGCGTTGCGCGTTGCCCAGCGTCTTGAGCAGGCGCGACGCCTCCTCGGCATTGGCCTGCATCAGTGTCATGTCGGTGCGGGAAGACGTGTCCATGGGGATTCGGGTCCGCTGCAGTTTGGCGGCTTGACTTTACCACGCCATACTAATTAAGCTATTTCTAATTTAGAAATAGTTGTTGATTCGCGATGTTCGCGGACAACCGCCAACCGAGGAGTTCAACATGAATGTCGATCGCATCGTGATGGGGTTCGCCGGCAGCGTGGTGCTGGCCGGTATCGCGCTGGCGCATTTCGTGGCGCCGGGCTGGATCTGGCTGTCGGTGTTCGTCGGCGCCAACCTGCTGCAGTCCTCGTTCACCGGCTTCTGCCCGCTGGCGATGATCTTGCGCAAGCTGGGGCTGAAGCCCGGCTGCGCGTTTCCTTCCTGACCCGAGCGAGGCCACGCCATGTACCACATCGTCGAGACATCCAAGGGCTTCGAGCAGGCCGCGGCGGATCTGGCCACCGCCGTCGCCGCGCACGGCTTCGGCGTGCTGCACGTGCACGACCTGGGCGGCACCTTGCGCGGCAAGGGCGCGGAGTTCGGCCACGAGTGCAAGGTGTTCGAGGTGTGCAACCCGCGCCAGGCCGGCCGCGTGCTGGCCAACGACCTGCGGCTGAACATGGCGCTGCCGTGCCGGGTGTCGGTCTACACGGAGGAGGGCAAGACCTGGATCGGCATGATCCGGCCGACGCCGATGCTCGGCATGCTCTCCAGCGATCCCGCGCTGGCGGCAATCGCGCGCGAAGTGGAGCAGACCCTGGTGAACGTCATCGCCGAGGCGGCGTAGCGCCGGCGAAGCGGCCTTTGAATTGACCAGGCTCAAATCCCTTGCGGTGCCGCCGGCGCAAGCTGTCGGCACCCTCAATGCAGGAGTTAGTCACCATGAGCGACGTCGTCATCCTGGGGTCGGGCCTGGGCGGCACCAGTGCCGCCTATGAGATCAAGGCTGCACTGGGCGATGCCCACCGCGTCACCGTGGTCGGCGAAGGGCGCCTGTTCTCCTTCACGCCATCCAACCCGTGGGTCGGCATCGGCTGGCGGCAACCGGCCGACGTGCAGCTCGATGCGGCCGCGGCGATGGCACGGCACGACATCGCCTTCATCGATTCGCCGGCCAGCGCGGTGCGCCCGGCCGACAACCTCGTGGTGCTGGCTGACGGCCGCGAACTGAGGTACGACTACCTCGTCGTCACCACCGGCCCGCGGCTGGCGTTCGACGAGATCCCCGGGCTGGGCCCGGTCGACGGCTACACGCAGTCGGTCTGCACCACGCCGCACGCGACCGCCGCGTGGCAGGCGTACCGGCAGTTCCTGGAGAACCCCGGCCCGGTGGTGGTCGGCGCGGCGCAGGGCGCCAGCTGTTTCGGCCCGGCCTACGAGTTCGCGCTGATCCTCGACACCGACCTGCGCCGGCGCAAGTTGCGCGACCGCGTGCCGATGACCTTCGTCACCAGCGAGCCGTACATCGGCCACATGGGCCTGGGCGGGATCGGCGATTCCCGCGGCCTGCTGGAGCGTCAGTTGCGCCAGCGTCACATCAAGTGGATCTGCAATGCGCGGATCGACAAGGTGGAGGACGGCAGCATGCACGTCAGCGAGGCCGACGCGCATGGCCAGACAGCGGAGCAGCACGTGCTGGCATTCCGCTACGCGATGGTGATCCCCGCCTTCACCGGCGTGGCCGCCGTGCGCGGCGTCGAGGGTCTGGTCAATCCGCGCGGCTTCGTGCTGATCGACAAGCACCAGCGCAACCCCACCTTCCGCAACGTGTTCTCCGCCGGCGTGTGCGTGGCGATCCCGCCGGTGGAGGCTACCCCGGTGCCCACCGGCGCGCCGAAGACCGGTTTCATGATCGAGTCGATGGTCAGCACCCTGACCGAGAACATCAAGGCGGACATCGAGCACCGGCCGGCCACGGCGGAAGCGACCTGGAACGCGGTGTGCCTGGCCGACATGGGCGACAGCGGCGCGGCGTTCGTGGCACTGCCGCAGATCCCGCCGCGCAACCTGACCTGGGCGAAGGAGGGCAAGTGGGTACATCTGGCCAAGGTGGCATTCGAGAAATACTTCATGCACAAGATCCGCACCGGCAATACCACGCCGGTCTACGAGAAGTACGTTATGAAGGCGCTGGGCATCGCGCGCATCCGGCCCGGCACGGGCGGCGAATGAGTACTCCCCGCGAACCGCTGACGGAAGCACGCGATGCAAACCCGCCATCCCGCCTGGCGTGTCGCGCGCGCCCACGCCGACCCGCGTTGCGAGGTCGCGTCGTGATGCGCGCGCTGCGCCCGGCCATGCTTGCGCTCGCGCTGGCCGCGCTGGCCGCGCTGGCCGCGTGCGGGCGCACGCCGGCGCCGCCGGCTGCCACGGCACCGCCGCCGCTGGCCGCGCTGACCGTGCACCTCGAAACAACGCACGACGAGCAGGCCTGGGATGGCGTGGTCGAGGCGGTGCACGAGGCGGTGATCTCCGCGCAGACCAATGCGCGGGTGGTCGAGTTGCCGCATGACGTCGGCGATGCCGTGCGCAAGGGCGACGTGCTGGTGCGTTTCAGCGACGTCGAGCAGAAGTCCGCAGGGCGCGCCGCGCAGGCGCAGATCGCCGCGGCGCAGGCGGCGTATACCGAGGCGGATACGTCCTACCGGCGCTTCGCCGGGATATTCGAGAAAGGCTTCGTTTCCAAGGCGCAGCTCGACGCCGAGCGTGCCCGTCGCGACGCCGCGCTGGCGGCGCTGCAGTCGGCCCGCGCGCAGTCCAGCCAGGTCGGCCAGCAGCTCGATTACACGGTGCTGCGCGCGCCGTACGACGGCATCGTCACCCGCCGCTACGTGCAGGTGGGTGAGGCGGTGCAGTCGGGGCCGCCGGCGCCGCAGCCGCTGATCGCGCTGGCCTCGCTGCAGGATCTGCGGGTCGGCGTGCAGGTGCCGCAGAGCGCGATCGCCGCGATCCGCCGCTACCACGCCGCCGAGGTGGTGCTCGACGACGGCCGCCGCGTGGCGGCCGGCAAGCTCACCGTGTTTCCCTATGCCGACCCGCAGACGCACAGCTTCCGCGTGCGACTGGAACTGCCCGGCGACGGTGCCGGCCTGGTGCCGGGCATGACGGTGAAGGTCGCCTTCGCCAGCGGCGAGGCGAAGCGATTGCTGCTGCCGATGAGCGCGCTGGTGCAACGTGGCGAGCTGGTCGGCGCGTACGTGCTGGGCGCGCATGACGTGACGCTGCACCAGTTGCGCCTTGGCCATCGCCACGGCGATCGCGTGGAGGTGCTGGCCGGGCTGGACGACGGCGAGCGCGTCGCCACCGATCCGGCCGCGGCGGCGCGCTGGCTGGTCGCGCAGCGACGCGGGGACGCGCCGTGAGCGGGCCTCGGCTCGGCTTCTCCGGCCGTATCGCGCGCGCGTTCCAGGATTCGCCGCTGACCCCGATCCTGGCGATCGCGGCGCTGCTGCTGGGGCTGGTCGCGGTGATGATCACGCCGCGCGAGGAAGAGC
Organism: Rhodanobacter sp. UC4437_H4; assembly: GCF_052978425.1. Taxonomy (NCBI): domain Bacteria; kingdom Pseudomonadati; phylum Pseudomonadota; class Gammaproteobacteria; order Lysobacterales; family Rhodanobacteraceae; genus Rhodanobacter; species Rhodanobacter sp. UC4437_H4. The sequence goes on along the minus strand of NZ_CM129673.1, from coordinate 1,754,057 downwards.
CGCAGATCGACGTGACCATGGCCAACGTGATGGTGCCGTTCCCCGGCGCCGACGTGCGCGACGTGGAGAACCTGGTGGCGTTCCCGCTGGAGCAGAAGCTGGCGGAGATCGAGGGTGTCAAGCACGTCTATTCGCTGAGCCGGCCCGGCATGGCGGTGATGACGGTGGAGTTCCAGGTCGGCGTGCCGCGGCAGGCGGCGATCGTGCGGCTGTACAACCAGGTGTTCCAGAACCAGGGCCTCGTGCCGCCCGGCCTCGGCGTCGGTCCGCCGCTGGTGCGGCCGATGGGCATCGACGACGTGCCGGTGATGGCGCTCACGCTGTGGAGCGACGACCCCGCGCAAGGCCCGGTGCAGCTGGCCGAGGTGGCGCATGCTCTGGAGACCGAATTGAAGCGCGTGCCCGGCACGCGCGACGTCTACACCATCGGCGCGCCGACCCGCGCGGTGGTGGTGCAGCTGGACGCGGCGAAACTGGCTGCCTACGGCATGACCGCGGGCGACCTGTCCGGTGTGCTGAGGGCAGCCAACACGGTGACCCAGGCGGGCGACCGGGTGAGCGGCGACCGCGATGTGCCGGTGACCGCCGGGCGTTTCCTCGCCGACGCGGCGGAGGTGTCGCAGCTGGTGATCGGCCTGAAGAACGGCCAGCCGGTGTTCCTCTCCGACGTGGCCACGGTTCGTCCGGGCGCGGACCTGCCCGACAGCTACGCCTGGTTCGGCGCGCCGGCGGGCCGGGCCGGGCCGGCCACCGGCCACGCGCCGGCCGTGACCATCGCGGTGGCGAAGAAGCCCGGCACCAACGCCGCCGACATCACCGGCGCGATCCGCCAGCGGCTGGCCGCGCTGCGCAACGTGGCGATTCCCGCCGACGTGCACGTGGTGGTCACCCGCGACTACGGCCAGACCGCCACCGACAAGGCGGACAAGCTGATCCACAAGCTGATCTTCGCCACCTTGTCGGTGGTGCTGCTGGTGCTGCTGGCATTGAGCTGGCGCGCGGCGGTGGTGGTCGGCAGCGCGGTGATCGTCACCCTGGCGCTGACCCTGTTCGCCTCGTGGGCGATGGGCTTCACCATCAACCGCGTCTCGCTGTTCGCGCTGATCTTCTCGATCGGCATCCTGGTCGACGACGCCATCGTGGTGGTGGAGAACATCCACCGGCACATGGCCGGATCGGAGACGACTCGGGGCGGACGCACCTTGCGCGAGGCGATCCCCGAGGCGGTCGGCGAGGTCGGCGGGCCGACCATCCTGGCCACCTTCACGGTGATCGCCGCGCTGCTGCCGATGGCCTTCGTGTCCGGCCTGATGGGGCCGTACATGCGGCCGATCCCGATCAACGCCTCGGCCGGCATGCTGCTGTCGCTGGCCGTCGCGCTGGTGGTCACGCCGTGGCTGGCGCTGAAACTGCTCGGCCACCAGCCGCATGCCGAGGCCGCGCCGGCGGGCGCCGACGGCGCGCACGACACGCGCCTGCACCGCACGTTCCGACGGCTGATGCTGCCCTTCCTCGATGGCCCCCGCGCGCCGCGCCGACGGCACCTGCTGTTCGCCGCGATGGGCGCACTGGTGCTGGGGGCGGTGGGGCTGGTGGTGGTCAAGGCGGTGGTGCTGAAGATGCTGCCGTTCGACAACAAGTCCGAGTTCCAGGTGGTGGTGGACATGCCCGAGGGCAGCACGCTGGAGCGCACCAACCGTTTGCTCGGCGAGCTGGCGCAGGCGGTGGCCAAGCTGCCCGAGGTGAAGGACTGGCAGGGCTATGCCGGCACCGCGTCGCCGATCACGTTCAACGGACTGGTGCGCCAGTACTACCTGCGCAGCGGCCCGATCGTGGGCGACCTGCAGGTGAACCTGGTCGACAAGCACGAGCGTTCGCGGCAGAGCCACGCCATTGCGCTGGCGGTGCGCCCGGCGCTGGCGCAGATCGGCGCGCGCTACGGCGCCTCGGTAAAGGTGGTCGAGGTGCCGCCCGGGCCGCCGGTGCTGGCGCCGATCGTGGCCGAGGTCTACGGCCCGGACTACGCCACCGTGCGCAAGGTGGCGCTGGGGCTGGAACAGGATTTCAGGGCCAACCCGGACATCGTCGACGTCGACACCAGCGTGGAGGCGGATGCGCCGCGCGACGTGCTGGTGGTCGATCGCGCCCGCGCGGCGCGGCTGGGGCTGGATCAGGCGAGCATCGCGCAGGCGCTGCGCACCGCCTTGTCCGGCGACGACGCCACCTGGCTCATGGACGGCCAGGCGAAGTACGCGGTGCCGATCCGCCTGCGCCTGGGCGCGGGCGACCAGGCGTCGATGGAGCAGCTGCTGGCGCTGCGCGTGCGTGCGGCCGGCGGTGCGCTGGTGCCGTTGTCCGAGGTGGTCCGCGTGCAGCCGGCGCAGCGCGAGCAGGCGATCTGGCACAAGGACCTGCTGCCCTATGCCACCGTTACCGGCGACGACGCCGGCAGCACCGACAGCCCGCTGTACGGCATGTTCTCGCTGGTCGGCAAGCTCGGCCACGACAAGGTGGCGGGGCAACTGCTGCAGCAGCACTTCATCGCGCAGCCGACCGATACCACCGACGCCGCGGTGAAGTGGGATGGCGAGTGGCAGATCACCTACGAGACGTTCCGCGACATGGGCCTGGCCTATTCGGCGGGCCTGCTGCTGATCTACCTGCTGGTGGTCGGCCAGTTCAAGAGCTACCTGGTGCCGCTGATCATCATGGCGCCGATCCCGCTGACCGTGATCGGCGTGATGCCCGGGCATGCGCTGGTGGGTGCGCAGTACACCGCCACCTCGATGATCGGCATGATCGCGCTGGCCGGCATCATCGTGCGCAACTCGATCCTGCTGATCGACTTCATCAACCACGCGCTGGCTGCCGGCAGTCCGTTGCGCGAGGCGGTGGTCGAAGCCGCGGCGGTGCGCGCCAAGCCCATCATGCTGACCGGGCTGGCGGCGATGATCGGCGGCTTCTTCATCATCGACGATCCGATCTTCCAGGGCCTGGCGGTGTCGCTGATCTTCGGCATCCTGGTCTCCACCGCGCTGACCCTGCTGGTGATCCCGCTGCTGTACTACGCCTGGCTGCAGCGGCGCGCCGGGCCGGATGGCCGATTGTCGCAGGCGCCGCCGGCTTGACCCCGGTCAGGCCGGAGTGCGGGCGCCGGGCGCTAGCATGCATGTGTCCGCGGCGTCCGCGCCGCCAAGCCGGAGATATCCGCATGAAAGCTGCACGCATTCTTCTCGCCAGCGCCTGTGCGCTCGGCCTTGCCACTGCGGCCCAGGCCGGTCCGCAACACGCCCACGCCGAGCACGACAGCCACGCGGCACACGCCGCCACGCAGGTGCCGGCGCAGCGCTGGACGCCGGATGCCCCGCTGCGCGCGGGCATGCGCCGCGCGCACACCGCGGTGGCCGAGCTGGCCCACTACGAGATGGGCCACATGAGCGCGCCGATGGCGGTCGATCGCGCCACCGAGGTGGAGAGCGCGGTGACCTACATGTTTGCCAACTGCAAGCTGTCGGCCGAGCCCGATGCCGCGCTGCACGGCATCCTGGTGCCGCTGCTCACCGCCGCGCAGGCGTTGAAGGCCGACCCGGCGAAGGTGTCCGCGGTGGCCGACATGCGCGCGGCGATCGCGCATTACCCGCAGTATTTCGACGATCCCGGCTGGGACAAGCCGGTGCCGGCCGAGCACGTGATGCACGACGAGCCCTGACCGTCGCGCGACGCCTGTAGTCAGCCGATGCTGCCGAGTACCGCGGCGGCATCGCGCGCGGCGATCCATTCCTCGTTGGTCGGCTCGACGCCGACGATCACGCGACTGCCGTCGGCGGAGACGATCGGCGCGTGCGCGGTGTTGCGGTCCTCGTCCAGCGCGACGCCGAGGAAGGCGAGATCGCGGCACACGCGTTCGCGCACGAAGGCGTTGTGCTCGCCCACGCCGGCGGTGAACACCAGCAGGTCGAGTCCGCCAAGCACGGCTGCCAACGCGCCGACCTCGCGCACGATGCGGCGCACGTAGAGTGCAAGCGCCAGGCGCGCGCGTTCGCCGGGCTCGCCGTCGTCAGCTTCGTGCTGCACGATCACGCGCGGCTCGGCGGAAATGCCGGAGACGCCGAGCAGGCCGCTGCGGTGGTAGAGCAGGTGGCCCACCTGTTCGAGCGAGAGCTGCTCGATCTCCATCAGGTACAGCAGCGCGCCGGGGTCGAGCGCGCCGGTGCGCGTGCCCATCATCAGGCCGTCGAGCGCGGAGAAGCCCATCGTGGTGGCGACGCTCTCGAGGTTGCGCATCGCGCACAGGCTGGCGCCGCTGCCCAGGTGCGCGACGATGGTGCGCCCGCGTGCGGCCTCGCCGTGGCGTTCGGCCAGCGCGGTCGCCATGAACGCATACGACAGGCCGTGGAAACCGTAGCGGCGCAGGCCGCGCTGCCAGGCATCCCACGGCAGCGGCAGGATCTGCTCGACCGTCGGCATGGTGTGATGGAAGCCGGTGTCGAAACAGGCCACCTGCGGCAGCTCGGGCGACTCGCGCAGCAGGATCTCGATCGCCTCCAGCGCGAACGGCTGGTGCAGCGGCGCCAGCGGCACGTAGCCCGCCAGGTCGGCCAGCACGCCGGCATCGATCCGCGTGGGCTCGAAGTAGCGGCTGCCGCCGTGCACCACGCGATGCGCGACCGCGGCGAGGCGACGGCCGTCGAGGCGCGCGTCCACGCGCTGCAGGATCAGCGTGAGCGCCGCGCGGTAGGGATGGGCCTCGTCGAGGGCAATCGCGAACGGCGCGACGCCGGTTTCGCCGAAGTCCGGCGCCGGGCCGCCGATGCCCTGCACCTTGCCATTCCACAGCGGCTGGCGCGGCAGCGGATCGGTCGCGGCGTCGAACAGCGCGAACTTGATGCTCGACGAGCCGCAGTTGAGGACCAGGATCAGGGGCGTCATGGCGGACGGCTCAGGGCGGAGCGGTGCGGTAGTGGTGCGCCAGCATCAGCGCGATGGCGCACGAGGCAAGCCGCGAGCGGCGCGAATCGGAGCGGCTGGTGAGCACGATCGGCACGCGCGCGCCCAGCACGATGCCGGCGCTGTCGGCATGGCCCATGTATTCCAGCTGCTTGGCCAGCATGTTGCCGCTTTCCAGATCAGGCACCACCAGGATGTCGGCCCGGCCCGCCACGGCCGAGACGATGCCCTTCACGCGCGCGGCCTCGGGCGAGACCGCGTTGTCGAACGCCAGCGGGCCATCCAGCAGGCCGCCGCTGATCTGGCCGCGGTCGGCCATCTTGCACAGCGCCGCCGCATCCAGCGTGGAGGGCATGCGCGGGTTGACGGTTTCCACGGCGGCCAGGATCGCCACCTTCGGCTCGGCCACGCCGAGGACGTGGGCGAGGTCGATCGCGTTGCGCACGATGTCGGCCTTGTCCTCCAGCGTCGGCGCGATGTTGATGGCCGCGTCGGTGATGATGAACGGGCGCGGATAGGCGGGCGTTTCCATCACGAAGCAGTGGGTGATGCGCCGCTTGGTGCGCAGCCCGGCGGCGCTCGGCACGATCGCGGCCATCAGCTCGTCCGAATGCAGGCTGCCCTTCATCAGCGCATCCACCTCGCCGCGGCAGGCCATCGCCGCGGCTTCGGCCGCGGCGGCGTGGCTGTGCGGCACGTCGATGCACTGGATGCCGTCCAGGTCGATCCCGGCTGCCGCGGCAGCGGCCTGCAGCCTGGCGCGCGGGGCGACCAGCACCGGCCGGATGATGCCGGCATCGCGCGCGTCGATCGCGCCGGCGAGGCTGAGTGCGTCGCAGGGATGGACGACCGCCATGCGCACCGGCTCCATCGCCTGCACGTGGGCAATCAGGCGTTCGACCCCGCGCAGCACGGGCTGCGCCGACGGCGCATGAACGGTGCTGGCAGGCTGGCTGCGGCTCATGGTGTGTCCCTGGGTTTTGGCGTCGACGATCGGCTTGCGGCACCGATGCATGGACGCTAGCTGAAGAGGCGCGGCGCGCGCAAACCGGCCTGGACCGGCGATTCAGTGCGCGAGGAACAGCGGCAGGCTCGCGTTCCTGAGCATCCAGCGCGTGACGCCGCCCATGGCCAGCTCGCTGAGGCGCGAGCGGCCCCAGGCGCCCATCACCAGCAGGTCGGCATCGAATGCCCGGGCGGCGGCCAGCAGCGCGGGGCCTTCGTCGTGTTCGGCCGGGAACGGCTGCCATTGGGCCTCGATGCCGTGGCGCGCGAACCAGCCGCGCAGCGGCAGCGGCGGCGGACTGATGCCGGGCAGGCCGCCGCGCTCGCCGTCGAGCACCCGCACGGCGGATGCCTGCGCCAGCAGCGGCAGCGCCGCCTTCACCGCCTGCGCGGCTTCGCCGGAGCCGTTCCATGCGATGACGATGCGCTGCGCCTGCAGCGTGTGGCTGCCGAGGTCGGGCACCAGCAGCATCGGTGAGCTGCGGGCGAACAACGCGCGGGTGACATCGTCGCCACCGAGCGCGGCATCCGGGTCGCCGACCTTCAGTTCGCCGATCATGAAGTCGGCCAGCCGCGAGCGCTTGGCCAGTGCCTGCGCGGAGATGCCGCGCATCACTTCCCATTCGCCCTCGACGACCGCGCTTCGGCACTGCTGCAGCCACCAGTCGCGTCGGGCCAGCGCCGCCTGTTCCTCGGCGGCCAGCACGTCGATCACGTCCGGTATCGCCATCAGCGAAGGGCACACCGCGACCACCTGCAGCCCGGTGACGAAGGCGCTTTGGCGCTTGGCCAGCGCCAGCGCCGCGCCCGGCCACGACGGGTTGTCCGAGGTTCCGCCCACGTTGACGATGATGTCCAGCACGATCTCTCCCGCACCGGCCGTGATGGCCGGGCACGCTGGCATGCTCTGGCCGATGGCGCCGCGCGGTTTTGACCGTGGTCAAACCCCGGCACGAAAGCGGCGTGACCGGGCCGGTGGCGCGCCGCGGGACCCGACGGCCTACGCCATGTCGATGTCGCCGCCGCAAAGTTCGTCGAGCAGGTCGCGGCGCAGGATCTGCACCGACTTGCGATTCACCGAGAGGATGCCGGCCGATTCCATCTTGCCGAACAGCCGGCTGACCGTCTCCAGCGCCAGCCCGAGATAGTTGGCGATGTCCTCGCGCGACATCGGCAGGATCAGCGCCAGCGGGTCGCGCGACAGGCGCGCATAGCGGTCGGACATGCGCCGGATGAAGAACGCCAGCCGCCGCTGCGCCTGCTGCTTGCCCATCAGCACCAGGTGGCTCTGCTCGTTGACCAGCGCGCCGCTGATCACCCGCATCAGCTGGTGGTTCAGCGCCGGCAGGTTGGCGGTGGCCTCCTGCAACTGGGCGTAGCGCAGTTCGCACACGCTGGAGCGTTCCAGCGTCTGGGCGGTGCACGGGTAGTGCTCGTTGATGAGGCCGCCGATGCCCATGATGTCGCCGGGCAGGTGGAAACCGAGGATCTGCACGTCGCCTTCGGAACCTTCCACGAAGGTCTTAAGCGCACCGGCACGCACCACGTACAACGCGCTGAACTTGCGCCCCTGCGGGAACAGCGTCTGCCCGCGATCGAGCGGCAGCATGTCGTGCGCGGAGGCGTTGAGCGTGTGCAGGTCGCCCGCGCTGAGTCCCACCGGCAGCTGGAAATCGTGGATCGCGCAGTAGCCGCAGTTGCGCCTGAGCTCGTCAAGATCTGGATCTGATGTCATGCCGTTCGACGCCATCACGCGTTCATTCGCCCTCCGGCCCGCACGTGGAACCGACCCTGCCGCGCCATCTCGGGTGGCGGACGGCTCAGGTTAACCGTTCCCGCGGCCAGGCGTGCACATGGCAATCAGTCGCACCCGGGAAGCAAGGCCCGCGCGGCTTCCGTCGCGCGATGCAGTGGCGTTGGAGCAATTGCCAACATTGTTCCGGTGTTGGTACTCTGGCCAACATGAAGGCCGAATTGCTGTTGCGCGAACGCCAGGCGTTGGCGACCACGGCCTTCGTGGAAATGGTGGTGTGGCGTCTGCGGCAGCCCGTTCCGGGCAGCACCCATCTTTTCAAGTACAGGCTGGCGCTGATCACAAACGGTGCTTGTGTGTTGCGTTACGACAACGAGAGCGGCAAGGGCGATCACAAGCACGTCGATGGGCGTGAAGTGGCCTGTCGCTATCGCGACCTGGCGGCCTTGCAGGAAGATTTCTGGCGGGATGTGGAGGCATGGGAGTCCGAATCATGAAAACCGTCACCCTGGGTGTTTCGTCACGTGCCGCCAGCAAGCGGCGGCTCGCAGGCGCCCTGGCCGGGCAGGCGCAAGGCGAGTTCATCGCCTTCGCCTCGGTCGAGCTGCTGTGGAAGGTGCTTACCGCCAAGCGCTGGGAGATCCTGCGCGCCTTGACCGGGCAAGGCGAACTGTCCATCCGCGAGGTTGCCCGTCGCGTGGGGCGCGACGTGAAAAGTGTGCACGGCGACGTGACGGCGCTGATCGACGCCGGCGTATTGGATCGCGGCAAGCAGGGCGTGTGCTTCCCCTATGACGCGGTGCATGTGGAGTTCACCTTGAAAGCCGCCTGACGCAAGCCCCCACGAAATCCATCAGTCAATGAGCGTGGCCAGCTGTCGCCGCCTGGCGTGCGGATACCTTGTTCATGAACAACGCCGACTCAACCGGGTGGCGCAGCGATGGCCAAGGTGTCGGGATCGTCGTCTGCCAGCAGCTGCCGGTGGATGCGCTCCAGTTCGCGCAGCAGGCTTTCGCGCGCTTCGGCGGCGTACGGATTTTCTCGCTGGATCGCGCCGAACAGGTGGCCGGCATCGCCGCGCACCGCCTCCAGCATGCGCTGCAGGCCCTGGAACGACGGCGGCGCCATCGCCATGCCCTCGTCCACGCCCATGCCGATCAGCCCCTTGGCGATGAAGAACGCCAGCGCGTGCGTGCCGGCCATGGCGCGGTCGTGGCTTGCCGGGTCCTGCACGATGACCTCGCAGTCCAGCGCGCGGAACAGTTCGCCGGCGCGCGCGGCAGCTTGCGGGTGTGCCGCGGCGGGGCACAGCACCACGCGGCGCGGGTGGTCGCCACGGGCCAGGCTGATCGGACCGAACAGGGGATGCGTGCCGAGGTGCGGGATGTCCATGCCGAGCAGCTCGTCCATCAGCGCGCAGGGATGCAGCTTGACGCTGCCCACGTCAAACACGGTCTGCCCGGCGTGCAGCAACGGGCGCAATGCCAGCAGCGCGGCGCGCAGCTGCGGCACCGGCATGGCCAGCACGATCCAGCTGGCGTCGGCAGTTGCCGCGACCAGCGAGGGTGCCGCCAGCTCCGCCGGCACCGTCGCATGCGGGTCGAACACCTGCACCGGATGGCCGGCCTGCAGCAGCAGTTCGGCGAAGGCCTTGCCGAAGCGGCCGTAGCCGAGCACGGCCACGCGCGGCAGCGCGGCGCTCACGGCGGCGCGACCGGCGTCGCAAGCAGGCTGCGCACGCGGCGGGCGAGGAAGTCGAAATAGCGGTCGATGTAGCTGATGCCGTTCTCGTGGTCGAGCAGGAACGGGTTCATCAGCGTATGGCGCAGGATCAGCAGGCGGTCGTCGTCGGCGACGAAGCTGGCCGAGTCCAGCCCGAGTGCGGCAAAGATGCGTGCGGTCTGCGCCGTGCCGAGCATGTCCGCACGCAGGCTGGTCACCGAGCCGAAGAACTCCTTGGTCTGCAGTGGCTGGCGCGGATCGCAGCGCAGTTCGTCGTGCAGCGCGCGCACGAAGGAGTTGGCCGTCGCCACCGACGTGTTGCCGCGCGGGTTGAGCGCGAGGCAGACCAGGTTGCTGTCCGGCGCGAACGGCACCAGCGCGTGCACGCCGTCGGCCAGCTCCAGCGCGAAGCGCTGCGCACGCGCGTGGAAGGTCTCGGCGGCGCGCACGGTGGCACGCGGCAGGGCGCCGAAGTGGGCATGGTCCAGCGGCAGCACCTTGTGCGTCACGTACACCGCGGCCGCCGCGGCGCCGGATTTGGAACCTTCCGGGATGAACTGGCCGAGGCTGCGGTAACGCGCCAGGTAATCCTTCGGCGTGCCGCCGTGGAATACGTAATCCGCCCGTTCTGCCAGCAGCGCCATCGCGCGGTGGTCGCGGCAGACGAAGGCACCCGAGCCGTAGGGCAGGTAGCCGAGCTTGTGCGGGTCGACGGTGGCCGAGTCGGTATCGCCCAGCGCGGCGAAGGCGGCGTGCACTGCCGGCGTGGGGAACTGCACGTAGTCGGCGGCCATCTCATCGCGTGTGCGCAACGAGCCGTCCTCGTGGCGGAACACGGTGGCCAGGTAGCCGCCCCAGGCGGCGTCGACGTGCACGGCGAAGTCCAGCCCGCGCCCGCGTGACGCCTGCCGTGCGGCCAGCACGGCGTCGATCGGGTCGATGGTGCCGTACTCGGTGCCGCCGAGCACGGCCACGCACATCAGCACACTCTGGCGTTCGCGCGCGCAGCGTTCCAGCGTGTCGCACAAGGCGGCGCCGTCCAGCCGCATGCCGTCGGTGGGCAGCAGTTCGAGCTGGTCGCGGCCGAGGCCGAGCAGCTTCAGCCCCTTGCTCCACGAGTAGTGCGCGGTGACCGGCGCCAGCACCAGCGGGACCTTCAGCTGCACATGCGCGGCGAAGAAGCCGACCAGGCCGCGCTGTTCGATGCGCTCGCGCTCGACGCGCCGCAGCCAGCGCGAACGTTCGACCGGCGTCTGCGCGGCGAGCCAGGCTTGCCACGCCGTCAGCAAGGCGATGCTGTCGGCCTGGGTGAGGTTGAAGGCGCTCCAGTCGTCCGTCGGCAGGTCGAGATCCGGCACCTGCGCCGCGCGCAGCGCCACCGGGCATGCCTTCAGCGCCAGCGCCAGGCGCAGCGCCTGGTAGTTGGCCAGGGTGCCGCCGGAGGTGAGATGGCCGAACGCGCAGGCGTCCTGCGCCGGATCGTGCGGGTAGCCGAGCATGCGCGCCAGCTGCAGGCCGGCCTGCACCTCCATGTCGACGGTGACCGGGGCGGCGTCCTCGCTGACGTTGTTGGGGTTGTACGGCAGCGTGAGCATCTGCGCGGCCAGCCCCGGCAGCAGCAGGTCGCTGGCCATGTGCCCGATGTAGCGCGGGCTGTGGAACGGCACCGACTTCTTCAGCGCGGCGGAGAGCTGGTGCAACTCGCGGCGCATGCGCGATTCGAAGGCGAGGTAGTCCGGGTGGTGCGCGGCGCCGGTGCCGATCGCCGGCGGATCTTCGGGGTGGAAATTGCGCCGCCAGTACACGTGGTCGCGCAGGAACTCCACCAGCATCTTCTCCAGCAGCGTGTCGTTCTCGCCGTAGGGGCCGAGGAAGCACGCGTCCAGCGTGTGGTCGCGCGAGACGTCGTGGTTGAACGGCTGGGCCGCGCTCATGCCAGCCATCCGTGCAGCCAGCCCAGCGGGTGGTGCATGCGCGCGACGCCGAGCATCCAGGTATAGGTGGCCAATGCAGCCACGTAGAAGATCATTCGGGCGCGCGGCGCATGCACGCGCTTCATCGCCAGCATGGCCAGCGCAACGTAGGCAAGCAGCAGGATCAGCTTGACCGTGAGCCAGCCGTTGGCGAACAGCGCACCGGGCAGGATCGATACCAGCATCAGCGCGGCGGTCAGCAAGACGGTGTCGATGGTGTAGCTGAGCAGGCGCAACGGCGCGCCCTGCGCCACGCCGGCCAGCCGCGTCTGTGCCATCAGCCCGCGCAGCGCGAACAGGCCGCCGCTGAGCAGCACGCAGAGGATGTGGACGGCCTTGATCTGGGGGTAGAACTCGATCATTTCGGCGCCGGGATTCGTGATTCGGGACTTGGACAAGCATCAGGGCGCGCCATGTGGCGCGCCCTGATGTGGGTCATGCGCTCTCGGACGCTGCGTCCGGCAGCGGCGTGGCGGCGACCCGTCGTTTCGGCCACAGCCACAGCGAGGCGACGAAGCCGGCGATCAGCATGGCGCCGATGGCGAACACGGTGTCGCCGGGCACGCGCATCCACACCAGCAGGTGGATCAGCGGACGGTCCATGAACTCGGCCGAGCGGGCGAACCAGTAGCCGTGCTCCAGCACCGCCTTCAGTTGCAGGATGCCCAGCGGCAGCAGGGTCAGCACGGCCATCAGGCCCAGGCCGAGGTTGAGTGTCCAGAACGAACCCTTCAGCCAGCCCTCGCGCCATTCGGCCTGCGGCTTGATGCCGCGCAGGCAGAACAGCATCAGGCCCATGCCGAGCATGCCGTAGACGCCGAACAGCGCGGTGTGGCCGTGCGCGGCGGTGAGGTTGAGGCCCTGCATGAAGTACAGCGCGATCGGCGTGTTGACCAGGAAACCGAGCAGGCCGGCGCCGACCAGGTTCCAGAAGCTCACCGCCACGAAGAACATGATCGGCCAGCGGTAGCGCGCCATCCACGGCGCGGCGTGCTGCTTCTTCCAGGTGTCCCAGGCTTCCAGCCCGATCAGCGCCAGCGGCACCACTTCCAGCGCCGAGAAGCTGGCGCCGAGCGCGATCACCGCGGTGGTGGTGCCGCTGAAGTATAGGTGGTGCAGCGTGCCCAGCACGCCGCCGGCCATGAACACGATGGTGGCGAACAGCACGCTGGTGGTCGCCGTGCCCACGCGCAGCAGGCCGAGGCGCACGAACAGGTAGCTGATCACCGCGGTGGCGAACACCTCGAAGAAGCCTTCCACCCACAGGTGCACCACCCACCAGCGCCAGTACTCGACCATCGCGATGTGGGTGTGCTCGCCCCACATCAGGCCGGCGCCGTAGAGCAGGCCGATCGCCACGGTGGAGAGAAACAGCAGGCCCACGATGGAGGCGCCTTCCCTGCCGCCGCGCATCGCCGGCCACAGCGCGCGGCCGACCAGGAACAGCCACAGCATCAGGCCGATGAACAGGAAGATCTGCCAGAAGCGGCCGAGGTCGACGTATTCCCAGCCCTGGTGGCCGAACCAGAAGTTCTTCGACAGGTCCATCTTGTCCATCACCGCCATCCACTGGCCGGCAAACGAGCCGACCACGATGACCAGCAGGCACACCCACAGGAAGTTCACCCCGAGCCGCTGGTATTTCGGCTCGTGGCCGGAGATCAGCGGCGCGATGTACAGGCCGGTGGCCAGCCACGCGGTGGCGATCCACAGCACGGCCAGTTCGGTATGCCAGGTGCGGGTGAGGGCGTAGGGCAGGTAATTCGCCAGCGCGAAACCGTAGGCCTGCTGGCCTTCCACCTGGTAGTGCGCGGTGGTGGCGCCGAGCAGGATCTGCACCAGGAACAGGCCGATCACCGTCCAGAAATACTTGGCGGTGGCCTTCATCGACGGCGTGGGTTTCAACTCGGTGAGCGGATCGCGCGCGGGGATCGGCGGCAGCGGCTCATGGCTCACCTGGCGCGCGTGGTGCCAGCCGAGCAGGCCGATGCCGAGGATCAGGAACAGCACGCTGAACACCGACCACATGAAGTTGGCCGCGGTCGGCGTGTTGCCGGCCAGCGTGTCGTGCGGCCAGTTCTGCGTGTAGCTGATGGCGCTGCCCGGGCGTTCGGCCGCGGTGGCCCAGCTGGCCCACCAGAAGAACGCGGTGACTGCGCGGCGCTGGTCAAGCTCGGCGATGGTGTTGTCGCGCATCGCGTAGGTTTCGCGCAGCTTGGCGGTGGCCGGGTCGTTGCTGAACAGGCTCATGTAATGCGCGCCGACCACCAGCATCGCCTGCGCGCGCAGCGGGGAGACGTAGATGGTGCCCTTGGCCGGGTCCCAGGTGTTGGTGCGCAGCTCGCGCTGCACGCGCGAGCGCAGTGCGGCCTGTTGCGGCGCGTCGAGTTCGGCGTAGGAGCCGGCGCCTTCGTCGCGCGCCAGCAATTCCAGCATGGCCACGCCTTCGCGGTGCAGCCAGTCGGCGCTCCAGTCCGGCGCGAGCAGCGCGCCGTGGCCCCAGATCGAACCCAGCTGCTGGCCGCCGATGCGCTGCCAGACCTGCTTGCCCAGCTCGATGTCGTCGCCGGTGAACAGGGTCTCGTTGCCGCTGGTGACCACCGCCTGCGGCAGTGGCGGTGCGTACTGGTGCACCTGGTCACCCACCCACAACAGCACGCCAAACGAGGCGATCAGCAAGGCCGCCAACCCCAGCCAGAGTTTTCGAGTACTGCTCATTGCGCGACTCCCTGAAAGATGCGCGCATGCTCATTGACGGCTGCCGGATCGCTCTTGATGCAGGTCAAGCGGTCCAGCGCTCGCCGTGCGCGAATTGTCGCGGCCGGCGCCCGGGCGCGTGGCATCATCGGCACGACGCATGACGCGGAGGGATGGCACACAGCAATGAACGAACGACCCGGATCGAAGGACGCCCGTTTTCCACTGCTGCTGCTGGCCGCCTTCCTGGTCGTGGCGGTGGCGCTTGCCATCGCGCCGCACTATCGCCAGGACTGGTTGCTGGAGAACCTGCTGGTGATGCTGGCGTTGCCGGCGCTGGTGCTGGGGTTCCGCCGGCTGCGCTTTTCCGATGCCAGCTACGCGGCGCTGTTCGTGTTCCTCGTGCTGCACGAGATCGGCGCCCACTACACCTATGCCGAAGTGCCGTGGGATCGCTGGTTTGCCGCGCTGTCCGGCTTCTCGCTGCACGACGCGCTGGGCTTGTCGCGCAATCCTTTCGACCGCGCCATCCATTTCGCCTACGGCCTGCTGCTGACGCCGGCGGTGGTGGAACTGGTCGCTGCGCGCACGGTGTCGCCGGGCGCGTGGCGCTGGATCGTGCCAGTCAGCATGGTCACCGCCAGCTCCGCCTTGTTCGAGCTGTTCGAATGGGCTGCGGCGGTGTGGTTCGGCGGCGACCTGGGCGTCGCCTACCTCGGCACCCAGGGCGATCCGTGGGATGCGCAGCAGGACATGCTCCTCGCCCTGCTGGGCAGTGTCGTCACCGTGGTCGTGCTGGCGGTCGTGAGCGAGCATCGCCGCCGGCGGGCCGCTGCATCCGCCAACCAATAGCGCCTGCGCCGCTGCGGCGGCACGTCGGCTAGTGCTGCATCAGCACCGGGATGGTGGCTTCCTCCAGCACGCGCCGGGTGGCGCCGCCGAACACGCGTTCACGCATGCGCGAATGGCCGTAGGCACCCATCACCAGCAGGTCGGCGTCGATGTTGCCGGCTTCCTGCAGCAGGATTTCCCCGGCCATCGCCGAGGAGGCGCGGACGTAGCTGGGCCGGGGCGTGATGCCGTGACGCAGCAGGTAGACGAACGGGTCGAAGCGCGGATACGCATCGTCGCCGTTGCCCGGGTCGCCGTCGACCAGGGTCACCTGTTTCGCCACCTTGAGGAACGGCAGCGCGGCGTGGATTGCGCGGATCGCCTCGGTGCTGCCGTTGCAGCCGATCACGATGCGTTTGAAGCGGATCTCCCGCCGCCACTGCGGAGGCAGGACCAGGCACGGCACGCCGCAGGACAGGATCGCTTCACCGAGAATGTCGAGCAGGCCCGATGCGTGCACCATGTCGCGTTCGATCACCGCCAGGTCGTGCCGTGCGCCGAGCCGGCGCAAGGTCGACGCGATGTCGGTCCGGGCGATGACCCAGTCGGCGTTGCGCAAGCCGGACTGGCGTGCAAAGGCTGCGAAGGCGGCGTGCTCGTCGGCGGATTCGATGCGCGGTTCGAGCAGCAGGCCGAGCACGGTGGGCTCGCTGCCGGCTTTGCCGCCGGCGGGTTTGCGCAGCGCCGGGTCGATGAAGCATCCGGTCAGGTTGGCCTCCCAGCGCAAGGCGATGGCGATGGCGGCGACGGCAGCCGGGCTCCACGGCTCGGTCGCGGTCACCAGCGCGAGGATGTCGCCCGGGCGCGTCGTGCGCGGTATTTGTTCGGTGCTTGTCATGGCGATGCGGCCCGGGTTCGGCGTCGTTCAAAGATCCAGGGTGTGGATCACCTGCGTGCCGTCGTCCGGGTCGAGCCGGCGCTGGAAGCCGAGGTAGCCGGCCAGTTCGCGCATCGGTTCGTTCTCGGCGGCATCGATCGAGAGCATGGTGCGGAAGCCGTTCTTGCGCGCAATGTCGATCAGGCGCCGCATCAACAGCACGGCGAGGCCGCGCTGGCGCCAGTCGTCGGCCACCGTCACCGCGCATTCGCACTGCTTCTCGTCGCCGCTGGCGCCGTAGCGGCTGACGCCGACCATGCGCAGTTCGCCGTTGTCGTGGGCGAGCGCGACGAAGGCCATGCGGCTGCGCTGGTCGACGTCCATCAGCTGGTCGAGCAGGGCCGGGCTGGCTTCCTTCAATTTGCCCAGAAAGCGGAAGCGGCAAGCCTGCTCCGACAGGCGCTTGATGAAAGCCGTTTCGCGTTGGCGATCCTCCGGGCGCAGCGGGCGGATCAGCACCGGGCTGCCGTCGTTCAGGGTCTCGATCCAGTGGGTGCCTTCGATGGCGCCGAACGGCGTGGCGGAAGCGGTGTGGTGGTCGTCGGAACGGATCTCGGACATGGGTGGCTCCCGGTGGTGCAAGGTGATGCTCATTCGTGCCGGATGGACGGCCACTCGGCGCAGCCTTGCCGAATCAGTTCTACGCCGGGTCGTGCGGGTCCGAGTTGACCGCGGTCAATTTGGACAGGCGCGCGGGCATGCGGCAATCGGCCGCTGCCGTGGCGCTTTTCGTGCGCATTTGACCGGGATCAAACCACGCTGACGCCGTTCATCGCAGGCTGCGGGCATCGGCCAGATCGAGGCCGCCGAAACAACCTGCGGAGATCGCCATGAACTGGAAGAACACCACCGACCGTTACGGCTCGCTGTCGATCGGCATGCATTGGCTGATGCTGCTGTTGCTGGTTGCCGTGTACGCATGCATCGAACTGCGCGAGCTCTACCCGCGCGGCAGCGACCTGCGCGAGGGGCTGAAGACCTGGCATTTCATGCTGGGCCTGTGCGTGCTCGCGCTGGTCTTCGTGCGGCTGGCGATCCGCCTGGTGTCGGGCCCGATCCCGCCGATCCGGCCGGCACCGCCGGTGTGGCAGGAGCGCCTGGCCGCGCTGATGCACCTGGCGCTGTACGCCTTCCTGATCGCGATGCCGCTGCTCGGCTGGCTCACCCTCAGCGCTTCGGGCAAGCCGATCCCGTTCTTCGGACTGCAGCTGCCGGCGCTGGTGGGTGCGGACAAGGCGCTTGCCGATTCGCTGAAGGAGATCCACGAAACGATCGGCACGATCGGCTACTACCTGGTCGGCCTGCATGCGGTGGCCGCGCTGGTGCACCACTACGTGAATCGCGACGACACCTTGCGACGCATGCTGCCAGGACGGGGCGGACAGGCCTCGTGAGGCCATGCGCCGACGCCGCCGGCCCCGGCGGCGGACACGGCACGCGGCGAGCGTCGGCGGCCTGCGAAGTACTCCTGCATCGCGACGGCTGCAAGGGGCCACATGCGTAACCTCAAGCGTGCATTCTGGGGGACGCTCGCCTTCCTGGTCCTGCCGTGGCTCGTCGTCGAGCCCACCATGTTCCGCTCGGGCACCTTCTTCGGCCTGCGCGACGCGATGGTGCAACTGACGGGTTTCGTGGCGATCGGGTGCATGAGCCTGGCGATGGTCCTGGCGCTGCGGCCGCGATGGCCCGAGCAGTGGCTGGGCGGCCTCGACAAGATGTACCGCATGCACAAATGGCTCGGCATCGCCGCGCTGGTCGTTGCCATCATCCATTGGCTGTGGGCGCAGGCGCCGAAATGGGCGGTGGGTTGGGGCTGGCTGGAACGCCCGGCGCGTGGCATGCGGGGCAAGCCCGACAACCCGGTGGCGTCCCTGCTGTCGAGCCAGCGCGGCGCCGCGGAGAGCGTGGGCGAATGGGTTTTCTACGTCGTCGTCGTGCTGATCGTGCTGGCCCTGATCCGGCGTTTTCCGTATCACTGGTTCTACCGGACGCATCGCCTGCTTGCCGGCGGCTGGCTTGCCCTGGTCTTCCATGCAGTCGTGCTGTTGAAGTTCGGCTACTGGGCGACGCCGCTCGGCTGGCTGACTGCGGTGTTGCTCGCCTGCGGCAGCTGGGCGGCCATCGTGGTGCTGTTGCGCCGGGTGGGCACGCGCTCGCAGGTGGAGGGGAGGATCACCTTGTTGCACCATTTCGACGGGGTGGATGCGCTCGAAATCGAAACCGAGGTGCAGGGGTGGCCGGGCCACAAGCCGGGCCAGTTCGCCTTCGTCACCGCGGACCCCGCCGATGGCGCGCACCCCTACACCATTGCCTCCGGCTGGCGGAAGGAAATCCCCAGGATCACCTTCGTGGTCAAGGATCTGGGCGACCATACGCATCGCCTGCACGAGAGGCTGCGCGTGGAGCAGGCCGTGAAGGTCGAGGGTCCGTATGGGTGTTTCACGTTCGACGACGGCCGCCCGCGCCAGATCTGGGTCGGCGGCGGCATCGGCATCACCCCTTTCATCGGGCGCATGAAGCACATGGCGTGGCAGAAAGAGGATCGGGATTGGCCCGAAGGCCAGAAGATCGATCTCTTCCACAGCACCGCGGATGTCGATGAGGAAGCACTCGACCGGCTGGCGGGTGACGCCCGCTCCGCCAACGTGCGGCTGCACGTGCTGATCGACGCGCGCGACGGCTACCTGACGGGCGAGCGCATACGGGCCGCCGTGCCCGAATGGCGCGAGGCGAGCATCTGGTTCTGCGGGCCGACAGGCTTCGGCGACGCATTGAAGCGCGATCTGGCCGGGCAGGGATTTCCGGTGGAGCGGCATTTCCACCGGGAGTTTTTCGCGATGCGCTAGGTCGCCACCGCCACCGCTGTCGGTGCGATGGCGCCGGTGAACGTGCGGCGGAAGGCGGTGACCGGGACCAAGGGAAAAGGCCGCGGGGTCTCCCCCGACGGCCTTCCCCATTGCTCCTTGCCACCGTTTCCGGTGTCAGCGCTCAGCCCTGCGCCGGCAGTACCCGCAGTAGCGGCGACATCGCCGGTGCGCTGGCCCGCGCTTCCAGCGAGGCGAGGAAGCGCCACACGAACAGCAGGGTCACCAGCAGCAGCCCCGGGTAGCCTACGCCGGCCAGCACGTAGGGCAGGGTGGGGTCGCCCGCCACGCGCACGTGCGGCAGGTTGAAGCTGAGCAGGCCGAGCGTGATGATCGTGCCGAACAGCCACATCAGCATCAGCCAGATGCCCGCTTCGAAGCCGGTCAGTGGCCGCCGCCAACCGGTGGCCGGGCGTGCGACGGACTCGGCGTCGATGGCGACCTGCGTGCGCACGCGCCGGCCCAGGGTGAACAGGTCGTAGGCGAGCACCCCGGCGCCGGTGGTCAGCACCAGGCCGAACAGCGGCAGCATGACCTTGTAGGTGGTCATCGCACGGTTGACGTCGCCGCCGAACCAGTCCAGCCCCAGGATGCGGTAGACATACACCTGCACCGTGCCACCGATGGCGAAGGCGAAACCCATGCCCAGCACGCCGATGAACACCAGCCAGAAACCGAGCTTGCCCAAGCGCTGGTCGAAGTTCGTCACCTTGCGCAGGATCGGCGTGGCGTAATACGCCGCGGCGATGCCGAGCATGCCGAAGGTGCCGAACAGCGCCAGGTGCGCGTGCCCGGCGGTGACCCAGGTGCCGTGCGACCACACGTTGGTCAGCGCGAAGGTCATCACGAAGCCGAGGATGCCCGCGCCGACCAGCTCCAGCACGGTCGAGCCGAGCAGGAAGTAGAACGCCGGCGCGTTCTCCAGCGGGCGCTTGTTGGTGTGCGCGTCCAGGTAGATGTGCCAGAAGCAGAACACCAGCGGCAGCGGCTCCAGCGCGCTGAACAGCGAGCCCCAGAACTGCCAGAACTCCGGCGTGCCGATCCAGAAGTAGTGGTGCGCGTTGCCGATCAGCCCGGACAGCCACACCAGCGCGATGCCCCAGAACACCGCGAAGCCCACCGACTTCACGTCGGCCTTGAACATCAGCACCAGGAAGTAGCCGATCAGGCTGATGTGGATCACCTCCCACACGCCTTCCACCCAGTAGTGCACCACGAACCAGCGGAAGTATTCCTGCAGGTCCAGCCGCGCCACGTAGAACAGGCCGAACACCCACACCACCGCCAGCGCGCCGACGCCCAGGCCCAGGCCCCAGTGCACCTCGTTCCATTCACGCACGCGCGGGAACGTGCGCAGCACCACGAAGGCCAGGATCAGGAAGCCGACCAGGATCAGCAGCCCGGCGATGCGCCCGGCCTCGAGATACTCCAACCCCTGCTGCAGCCACGGTTGCCCCAGCCACCAGCCGGCGATGCCGCGCTCGGCCAGGAACTGGGTGAAGAAGTTCCAGATCACGATGCCGATGACCGCGTAGAACAGGAACTTGATCAGCCACGGCGCCACCATCTCGCGCTTGGCCAGCAGCGGCCCGACGAACAGGATCGCGCCGATGAAGCCGCAGACGATCCACATGATGCCGAGGTTCAGGTGCTCGGCGCGGGCGACGTTGAAGTTGAGCCAGCCCTGCAGGATGGTCGGGTCGACATGCTGCGCGGCCAGGATCATGCCGTAGATGACCTGCACCACGAACAGCACCAGCATCAGCATGAAGAAGCGCAGGCTCAGTCGTTGGGTTTGGTATTCGATCTGCATCACTGCTTCTCCAGCGTGTGGAGGTAGGCCACGATGGCGTCGACTTCATCGCTCTTGAGCAAACTGTCGTAGGCCGGCATGACGCCCGGCGGGTAGCCCGCCACGATCTTCGCGTCCGGCTGGCGGATCGACTCGGCCAGGTAGGCATCGTCGGCGGTGACCTTGCTGCCGTCGGCCAGGCTGACGCTGGACCCATGCAAGCCACCCCAGCCCGGGCCCACCAGCTTCTTGTCGTCGCTGGCATGGCAGGCCACGCAGCCGTAGTCCTTGACCAGTTGCGCGCCGAGCGCGGCGGGGTCGCTGGCCGCTGCCGGCGTGGCCGCCGCGGCGGGCGCGGCCTGCGCCAGTGCGACGGTGCCGTGCGCCAACTGCAGGCGGTGGTCCAGTGCGCCGGCTTCGACCTTCGGTGGCCAGCCCTCGGTATTCATCGCCGAGGTGTACTTGAGGTAGGCGATCAGCTGGCCGATCTCGTCCTTGCTCAGCGGCAGGTTCGGCATCAGCGTGGTACCGCCACCGCGCCGCTCGATGCGCGTCGCCGCGCCGGGATATTTCTGCAGGTAGGCGTCGATGGCGTCGGTACCGGTATCGGCAACCTGGTTCGGATCGAGCAGCTGCGCACGCACCGCTGCCTCGGTCGGCCAGCCGCCGGCCGACGGCAGGAACGCCGCCAGCCATGCCGGCCCGGCATGCTTGTACACCTCGGTGAGGTCCGGCCCCAGGTAGGCGCCGTTGCCGACCATGGTGTGGCAGCCCATGCAGTTGTAGGCCTGGAACACGCGTTTGCCGTCGTTGGCCTGGTACGACCCGAACGTTACCGTGTCGGGAACCGCCTGGCCGCGCGAAGGCAGGAAGGAGAACACCGACAAGGCGATGAAGACCAGCGCCATGATGCCCAGCAAAACCAGCGCGCCGCGGCGCCGTGGCTTTTCGCAACTGCTGTCGCCTGATCCGCAGCTCATGGCCGGCCTCCCTTGTCGTCGACGGAAGGCGGCGTGGCCTGGGTGTCATGCAGGAACAGGATGCGCAGGCTGCCGATGAACACGTAGAACACGTACACCGCCAGCACGAAGCCGACGGCGAAGTAGATCCACCAGGCGAGCTGCGATTCGGGCCAGTACTCGAAGTCGCGCCAGAATGGCCAGGACAGCCAGAACGCCGCCACGCAGGCCAGCACCGAAAGCGTCAGATCCGAAATCCGCTGCGACATGCGATTCTCCCCCACGGTCGGTTCGAGCCTTGCCGGGAAATCTCGTACACCGCGCGTTCCTCCCCCGAGGACTCCGCGTCAGTCGTGCCGACTATAGGAAGGGCGGCAGGCGCCGCCTTTGATCCAGGTCAAGCGAAGCGGCGTTTGCATGCCGCAGTGGCTGGAATCGGGAATCGAAAATCACGGGAGCGCTACTCAGTCGCCTGGCTCCGTGCCGCTGCCGGACTGCAGGATGCGTCGACGCACGCGCTGTTCTTCCGCCGGGCTGATCAGCCCTTCGTCCAGCAACTCCTGCAGCACTTGCAGCTGACGCAGGCGTCGTTGCGGCAAGGTTTGCGGCGACGCGGGGGGCTGCGCCGCCGTTGGTGCCGAAGTCGGTGCCGGGCGCGGCACCGGCGCCGTTCTTGCGGCGACGCAATCCAGGCGCAGGTGCAGATCCTGCTTGAGATCGCCCAGTGTCACGCGGTGCTGCAGCGGTTCGCAGCCGGCGTGGCGCAGCGTGACCGTGCCGTAGAGCGCGGCGCGCGCATCCGGGTAGTTGTTCGGGTAGATGTCGCGCTCGCTGACGGTCAGCGGCGTGGTGCCGGCAATGCCGCCGATCAGTTCGACCTCGGCCGCCGAGGGTGTCGACTCGATGCGCAGCGTGCCGACCTGCAGCGCCTGCGCGTGCACGCCGGCACTGGCGGCAAACAGCAGCACGGCCGCGCCGGCGTGTGCGCGTGATCGTATCGGGTGGCCGTGGGCGTGCATGTCAGAACGCGGTGTCGAAGCCGAAGAGGATGTAGTTTTCGCGGCTCAAGTGGCCGGTGAAGTAGGGGCCGGTCGGCTGGGTCTTGTTCTTGAAATCGACGTTGAGCTCGATGATGCCCTTGACGTTGCGCATGAAGTAGTACGACGCGGTCAGGCTCAGGCTGTTGATGTCGATGCCTTCGTAGATGGTGTTGGTGCGCGCGAGGTCGCCGGCGCTGGCGCGGTTGTACAGTGCCGAGAACGCCCAGCGGTCATTGGGAATCCAGTCCACGCCGGCGAAGCCGCCGCTCCAGCGATAGTTGCGTGTGGGATCGGCATCGAGAAAACCGTCCCAGCTGTTCCACAGGTACTGCGCGTACCAGTGGATATCGGCACCGGTGTCGCCGGACGCGTCGAGGCCGACGATGCGTTTGTCGGTGTTGCGCTGGCTCGTGTCCATGCCGGCCGGGCCGGCGGCGCCGTGCTGCTTGCCCACGGCGCCGAAGACGCCCACGGCCACCGGGCCGATGTCGGTACCGATGTGGGCGAAGGTGGTTTTGGAGCTGTCGTTGTCGAACATCCGATCCGGCCGCGAATAGCCGGCGCCGTTGATCTTGAAGTTGTCGGTGATGCCGTTGCCGTTGGTGAAGCCGAGGTCGATGCCGAACGGCCCGACGTCACGGTCGAACAGCACGCCGCGATCGTAAGTGATGCCAGCCATGCGGTAGACCATGTAGTCCTGGAACGGCAGGCGGATCTCGCGCGGGAACATCGAGTCGGACAGCGAGAACTGGCCGAGCATCATGCCGATACCGCTGCCGAGGATGTCGGCGTGGCGGAACCAGGCGTCCTCCACCACGACCTCGCCGTTGCCGCCCTTCTCCGCCATGATCGCGTAGAAGTAGTAGGTGATGTTCTTGCTCAGTGGCGCGCTGGACAGCAGCTTGAGCAGGTACGGTGACTGGAAGTCCGTCGCCGCGGACTGGCGGGCGCCGCTGATCGGGTCGATCGCCTTGCCTTGGCGGCCCTGCACGTAGGCCTGGGCGCGGATGGCCAGCGGCACGTGGTCGGGCAGGGCGAGCCGGTCATCGCCGAGCTGGGCGGCGGTTTCCATCCAGTTCGGCAGGCGCATGTTGTTCTTGGCGAAGACCTCGCCGAACTTGTTGAGGCGAGGGAAGGCGGAGTGACAGGCGGCGCAACTCAAGTTGTAGCGACGCGCGAACTCCGGCATCGCCGAGGCATTCCGCGTCGGCAGGATGGCCAGCCACGCACCCAGCAGCAGCCACGGCACGGCGCGCCACGCGGATCGGATCGGCTGCGCGCGCACGACGTCATGGCCGGGCGCTGGAACATGCACCATGGCACGGAGGTCATGGCGCGCAGGGAGGCGCGGGAGATGGATCCGCTTCATCATGATTTGCCCTCGAAGCCGTCGGGACGGCCGCCTTCCCCTCGGATCGACAGGCGGCGGATACAGTCTGTGCGGATACAGCCGGCGTCTCTTTGACCAGCGTCAACTGCGCGGCATGTCGTGGCGTCGCACATCCATGCCGGCGGTCTGCGGAACTCAGTCGATCTTGATCGGCTCGTGCGGCCCGGGCAGTTGGCAGACGATGCCGCGCGCGCCCAGCGCGTCCTGCATCGCGTGCATGCCGCGGCCGTATTCGCCATGCACCAGGAACACCTTGCGCCGCGGCGCTTCGCCCAGCCAGTCCAGCAGGGTGGGCTGGTCGGCGTGGGCGGAGAAGCCGTTGATCGTCCACACCTGCGCGCGCACCGGGATCTCCTCGTTGAACACGCGCACGCTGGCGGCGCCGTCGATGATCCGCCGCGCCAGCGTGCCCTCCGCGGCGTAGCCGACGAACACCACGCTGCTGCGCTCGCGCCACAGGTTGTGCTTGAGGTGGTGGCGCACGCGGCCGCCGTTGCACATGCCCGAGCCGGCCAGGATGATCGCGCCGCCGTCGACGTTGTTGATCGCCATCGACTCGGCCGTCTCGCGGGTGAAATGCAGGCCGGGCATGGCGAACGGATCGCCGTGCCGCAGTTCGTCCAGGAAGCCGTCGTCGAAGCATTCCGGGTGGCGGCGGAAAATCTCGGTGGCGGAGATCGCCATCGGCGAATCGAGGAACACCCGCACGTGCCGCGGGATCTCGCCGTCGCGGATGCCGCGGTGCAGGTAGTAGAGGATTTCCTGGGTGCGCTCCAGCGCAAAGGTGGGGATCACCACGTTGCCGCGCCGGTTCACCGTGTCGCGGATGGCACGGTACATCTCGTCCACTGAATCGGGCACCGAGCGGTGCGGGCGGTCGCCGTAGGTGCACTCCATCACCACGTAGTCGGCCGGCGGCGCAGGCGTCGGGTCGCGCAGCAGCGGGCGGCCCGGGTTGCCGAGGTCGCCGGAGAACAGCATGCGGCGCTGCTGCCTGCCGTCGTCCAGTTCGAGCAGGATCGAGGCCGAGCCGAGGATGTGGCCGGCGTCGAGGAAGCGCGCGCTGACGCCCTCGACGACGGGCACGGTGTCACCGTAGCCGACATCCGGACCGAAGAAATCCAGCGCGTGCAGCGCGTCGTCCAGCGTGTACAGCGGCGGCGCCACTTCTTCGCCGCGGCGGTTGTTGCGCTGGGCGCGGCGGGCGTCCTCTTCCTGGATGCCCGCCGAATCGAGCATCACCACCCGTGCCAGTTCGCGGGTGGCGGCGGTGGCGAGGATGCGGCCGCGAAAGCCCTGGCGCACCAGCAGCGGGATGCGCCCGCAGTGGTCGAGGTGGGCGTGGGTGAGCAGCAGCACGTCGATGCCGGCCGGGTCGAAGCCGAACGGTTCGGCATTGGCCCGTTCGACCTCCTCGCTGCCTTGGAACATGCCGCAGTCGATCAGCACGCGGCGGTCGTTGCAGGTGACCAGGTGGCAGGAGCCGGTGACCTGCTTGGCGGCACCGTGGCAGCTGTAAATGAGCATGATTTCCTCGACGGTGCGGGCGGCTGGCGCAGACTCTGGCAGGCCAGGCCAGTCGTCGGATTGATCGTCGTCAAATCGGGTGCCTGCCGACTATGCCATGGTCGGTCCGGTGCCGGCGTACTGCCGAGCTTGCGGAAGGCTCGCCGGAGTATGGGGGTGACGATGTTCACCGTGCCGTTCCATCACGATCTCGCTGTCGTACGGGGGTTCCTGAGCTTCTCGCGTGCATCTGCGCTGCTGGTCTGCGGGGCCGCGCTGATCGTGCTGGCCGGCTGGTGGTCGCAGCGTCCGCTGCTGACCACGATGTGGCCGGGACAGCCGGCGATGAGCGCGACTGCGGCGGTCGGATTCGTGTTGTGCGGAGGCTCGCTGCTGCTCAGCCACCATCCGGTGCCGTCGTGGTCCGGCATGGGCCGCTGGCTGTCGTTGGGCGTGCTGGCGCTCGGCGCGGCGACTCTGGCGGAGTATCTGTGGCTGGTCGACTTGCGTATCGATCGCCTGCTTGGCGAGCTGTCGGCTCGCGACTCCGGGCGCATGGCCGAACCGGTTGCGGCGGGCTTCGTGCTGCTCGGTGCGCTGGGCCTGCTGCCGGCGCAACGCTGGCCGCGCCTGCGCGACGCGCTGGCCCTGGTCGCGTTGGTCATCGCGATGAGCGGGCTGGCCTCCTATGGCATTGCGCTGGCCGGCAAGGGCGCCACGCCGTTCGGGCGCATGCCGCTGCACTCCACTTTGTTGCTGCTGCTGGCGACGCTCGGCTGGCTGTGCGCCTCGCCCACGCTCGGGCTGACCCGCGTGGCCACCGCCGACACGCTGGGCGGCGCCCTGGCGCGGCGGCTGCTGCTGCCGGCCTTGCTGCTGCCGGCGGTGTTCGCGTTCGTGTTCGAGTTGCTGCAGTCCTGGCTGGGCCTGCCCGAAGCGCTGGCCTTCGTGTTCGTGGCGCTGTTCAGCGGCGGTGCCGTGGCCGG
Source organism: Rhodanobacter sp. UC4437_H4 (assembly GCF_052978425.1). Taxonomy (NCBI): domain Bacteria; kingdom Pseudomonadati; phylum Pseudomonadota; class Gammaproteobacteria; order Lysobacterales; family Rhodanobacteraceae; genus Rhodanobacter; species Rhodanobacter sp. UC4437_H4. The sequence continues at coordinate 1,727,655 of NZ_CM129673.1, read as the reverse complement.
CCTGGTGTGGTGGGTGGCCACCCTGTTCGACAAGCTGGAACGCCAGCGCCGCGAAAGCATCGCGTTGCGCAACGATGCCGGCACCGACATCCTCACCGGGCTGCCCAACCGGCGCGCGCTCGACGAGGCGCTGGCCGGCCTGCTGCGCGGGCAGCGCGAGCACGACACGACGTTCTCGCTGCTGATGCTCGATCTGGACCGCTTCAAGACCTTCAACGACGACTTCGGCCACCTGGCCGGCGACCAGGTGCTGCGCATCACCGGCCACCTGCTGCGCGCGGCGCTGCGCCCGGCGGACATGGCCGCGCGCTACGGCGGCGAGGAGTTCGTGCTGCTGTTGCCGGGTGCCGACGTGGACGGAGCCAGCGACGTGGCGGCGCGCCTGCTCGACGCGTTCCGCGATTTCGCGTGGCCGCATCGCAAGGTGACGGTCAGCATCGGCGTGGCGCAGGCGGTCGCTGGCGACGCCGCGGAGGATCTGATCCGGCGCGCCGACTCCGCGCTCTACGATGCCAAACGCGGGGGACGCGACCGTGTGGTGGCCCTCGCGCTGCCGCCGGCGTCGCGCGCAGGAACCTACCCGCGCGCCGCCTTGGGTCCTTAAGACCCACGTAAGCCTTCCCGGTTGCAATGCTCCCCAAGGCAATCCTGCCGATACCGGAGACACACCATGAAGCGCATCGTCATCGCCCCGTTGTTCCTCGCCGCCGCCGTGCTGTCGGCGTCCGCCTTCGCCGCGCCCCAGTGCACCACCGCGCCGCGCGCGCAGTGGCTGACCGAAGCGGCCATGAAGCAGAAGGTGCTCGACCAGGGCTACACCATCAAAGTGTTCCAGGTCTCGGGCAACTGCTACGAGATCTACGGCAAGGACAAGGCGGGCAGGAACGTGGAGATCTACTTCGACCCCACCGACGGCCGCATCGTCAAGAAGAAGGGCGGTTGATCATCACCTGACTCGAGCGAGGACAAGTCCATGCATGCCACGGTCAAGGTCTGGGACCCGCTGGTACGGGTGTTTCACTGGTCGCTGGCGGGCTTGTTCCTCGCCAACTTTTTCACCGAGGACGGCGAGCTGGTCCACCGCGGGATCGGCTACGCCGTGCTGGTCCTGCTCGCCGTGCGTTTCGTGTGGGGTTGGGTCGGCACGCGGCACGCGCGCTTCAGCGACTGGGTGCGCGGCCCGCGTCGCGTGCGTGATTACCTGCGCGAACGCCTGGCCGGTCGCTCGCGGCGGCAGCTGGGACACAACCCGGCAGCCGCGGTGATGATCCTGGCGCTGCTGGCCGGCGTTCTGCTGGTCGGCGTCACCGGCTGGCTGCAGACGACGGATGCCTTCTTCGGCACGCCGTGGCTGGAGGAGCTGCACGAGGCGCTGGCCTGGGGCGTGCTGGGGCTGGTCGTGCTGCACGTGCTGGCCGCGCTGGGCGAGAGCGTGCATTACGGCGAAAACCTGGTCGCCGCGATGATCCACGGCCGCAAGCGCGCGCTGGGGCAGGATGCCGCAGCCGACGAAAAGACGGCGCCAGTTGCCGCAAGTCAAATGAGCGGACCCAGCGCGCGACAAGAATGAGGCCATGCGCATCCTGCTAGCCGAAGACGACCGGGCACTGGGGCAGGCGCTGGCCGACGGCCTGCGCCAGCTCGGCCATGTGGTGGACTGGATCACCGACGGCACCCAGGCGGCTGCCGCCCTGAGCGACACCGCGTATGCCGCCGCGATACTCGACTGGAACCTGCCGCGCAGCAGCGGCCCGGCGATCATCGCCGACATGCGCCGCCGCCAGGACGCCACCCCGGTGCTGCTGCTGACCGCGCGCGACGAACTGGCCGACCGCGTCGCCGGGCTGGATGCCGGCGCCGACGATTACGTGGTCAAGCCGGTGCATCTGGACGAACTGGCCGCCCGCCTGCGCGCCTTGCTGCGGCGGGCCGACGGCCAGGTCGAGCCGGCGATCCGCGTGGGCGCGCTGGAAGTCACCCCGGCCGCGCGCAGCGCCACGCTTGCCGACGCGCCGCTGGAGCTGACCGCCCGCGAGTACGCGTTGCTGGAAATGCTGGTGCGCCATCCCGGGCGGGCGTATTCCCGCGAGCAACTGGAAGACGCGCTGTACGGCTGGGACCGCGAAGTGGCCAGCAACGCGGTGGAAGTGCACATCCATCACCTGCGCCACAAGCTGGGACCGGGCTGGATTCGCACCCTGCGCGGCATCGGCTATGCCATCAACCCGCCCGGCGGGGTCGCCGCGTGATCCGCCCCTCGCTCAACCGGCGGCTGGTGCTGCGGCTGCTGGCCGGCATCGTGCTGGTGTGGTGCGCCGCCGTCGGCTGGCTGGGCTGGCGCAGCCTGCACGAGGTCGACGAAATCTTCGACCAGATGCTGGTGCGCACCGCCGCCAGCGTGTTTGCGGTGATGCCCGACGACATCGCCCGCGGCGGCGCGGTGCGTCTGCCGGACAAGCCGCTGCTCGACTCGGACGACACCGCCCAGCGCCCGGCCATCGTGCTGCGCGATGCGCGCGGCGAACTGCTGGTCGAGAGCGCCGAGCTGCCGCTGCTGCGTTTCGATCCGGGCGACGCGCATTTCCATTCGGTCGTGCACGACGACCGACGCTGGCGGGTGTTCCAGCGCTGGGATGCGCAGCATCGGTACTGGGTCCAGGTCGGCGCGCCGCTGGACGAGCGCGACGAGCTGCTGCGCAAGCTGCTGGCGCCGGCGCTGCTGGCCTTGCTCGCGCTGCTGGTGCTGGTGCCGCCGATCGTGTTCGCCGGTTTGCGCAGCGGGCTGAAACCGCTGCGCCGGCTGGCGCGCGGCCTTTCCGCCGGCGCCGATCCGGCCGCCGCCTCGCTCACCGACGCGCGGGTGCCGGTCGAACTGGCGCCGTTCACCGAGGCGATCGACAAGCTGGTCGATCGCCTGCGGCGCAGCCTGGAACACGAGCGCCGCTTCACCGCCGACGCCGCGCACGAATTGCGCCACCCGCTGGCAGCGCTGCGGCTGGAACTGGACCTGGCCGGGCGCGGCGACGATGTGCCCGCGCGCGCGCAGCACCTGCAGCGCGCGCAGGAGGCGCTGGACCGCATGCAGCGACTGGTGGCCCAGCTGCTGATGCTGGCGCGGGTCGAGAAGCTGGCCGAGCTGGCCGACGCCGGCCCGCTGCGCCTGGCGAGCGTGGCCGAAGCGGCCTTGCGCGACGCCAGCGAGCGCGCGGCGGCACGTTCCATCGAGCTGTCGCTGGACCACGACGGCAACGATTTCGTGCTGGGCAGCCGCAGCCTGCTCGACATCCTGGTGCAGAACCTGCTGGACAACGCGCTGCGCCACGTGCCCGAGCACGGCCAGGTGAACGTGCGTGTCGGCGGACGCGACGAACAGGTGACGCTGGAGGTGAACGACAACGGCGGCGGCTTCGCGGACGCCGCCGTGGCACGACTGGGCGAGCGTTTCCACCGCCCCGAAGGCAGCATCGGCGAGGGCAGCGGCCTGGGGCTGTCGATCGCCTGGGCGATCGCCCGCCTGCACCACGGCGAGCTGGCCTTCGGCCGCTCCGCGCTGGGCGGCGCGCAAGTCAGTTTCAGCCTGCCGCGCGTGGCAACCGACGCGGCGCATGCGCCCGGCTACGTTTGATCCATCGGCCGTCTCATTCCGGAGAACTCCCATGACCGAACCCGCTGGCAAGCTGAGCTTCCACGTCATTGCCCATCGCCTCGATGCCCACGGCAGCGTCGCCCGCTGCAAGAGCGCCGAACTGTCGCTGGACACGGCTCTGTCCGGTCGCCTCGATGCGTTCAACCCGGCCGAACTGCTGCTGGCCGCCTTGTCGGCCTGCATGATCAAGAGCATCGAGCGGGTCACGCCGATACTGAAGTTCCAGTGGCGCGGGGTCGAGGTGCGCGTGCACGGCGTGCGCCAGGACGTGCCGCCACGGCTGGAATCGATCGACTACGAGATCCTGGTGGACAGCGACGAGAGCGAGCAGCGGCTGGCTCTGCTGCACGACAACGTGCGCAAATACGGCACCGTGTTCAACACGGTGGCGCCGGGTACCCGTCTCGCCGGCGTGCTGCGACGGGCCGGCTGAAGCGCGGACCCGTCGCCGTTGTTGTCCTGCGCTCGGTCGCCCGGTGCCGCCGGCGGCAACCACGGTCGACAGCGTAACGAGTTCGGCCGTATGGACGTCTGTTTGCTGCGTCGTCGGCGGCCTGCGGCCGGTCCGGCCGGGCAACCGGCCAGCAGCGTCGCCGGCATGGCGGTGGACAGGGCCCGTGCGGGCCGCTCAGCGTTGACCGTGGAAGTGCTCGCGGAACGGCTGGCGGAATTGCCGGTGGCAGCCCAGGCAGGCGCCCTGCACGTTGGCGAACGCCGCGATCGTCGCAGAGCCGTCCTGCCGTTGTGCGGCCTGTGCCAGCTGCTGCGCGGCGTCGTGGGCCTGGCGGTCGTAGTCGCGGAAGTGGCCGGCGTCCTTGCCCATGAAGGCGAGGATGCGCAGCTTCTCCGCCAGCGGCGGTTGCGGATGGTCGGCGATGCGCGCGGCCCGTTGCGCCACCGCCGGCCAGTCCTCGCGCGCGATGCCGTCGGTGACGCCCTGCATGTCCTTGCCCAAGTCCTGCATGATCGTGGTCAGCGCCAGCGGCGTGGCCTGCTTCGGCGTATCGGCCGCACTGGCCGGCGGCGGCAGACTGCCGGCCAGCAGCGCCAGCAGGGCGACGGCGGCGGCATGGGGCATCGTGGTGCGTGGCGTGAAAGGCATGGGCGGTCTCCTTCGGGGGTTGGATGTTGGGCATCGGCATGGCGCCGGTCGCGCTGGCCGCGCTCAGGCCGGCGGTTCGCCGCCGTAGAACGCATGGATGGCAGCCACGGCCTGTTCGGCGTTTTCCACCACGCTGAGCAGTTCGGTGTCGTGGGGGTCGAGCATGCCCTGTTCGACCAGGAACTCGAGGTCGCAGGCGCGGCGCCAGAAGGCGCCGCCGACCAGCACGATCGGCAGACGCGGCATCTTGCCGGTTTGCACCAGGGTCAGCACTTCGAACAATTCGTCCAGCGTGCCGAAGCCGCCGGGAAAAGCGACGAGCGCCTTCGCGCGAAGCATGAAGTGCATCTTGCGCACGGCGAAATAATGGAAGCGGAAGGCCAGCTCCGGGGTGATCCAGCTGTTGGGCCGCTGTTCGTGCGGCAGCGTGATGTTGAGTCCGATCGAGCGGGCGCCCGCCTCGCAGGCGCCGCGGTTGGCCGCTTCCATGATGCCCGGCCCGCCGCCGGTCACCACCACGAAATCGCGGCGACCCTCGCACTGGAAACGGCACGAGACGATTTCCGCGAAGCGGCGCGCTTCCTCGTAGTAGCGGGCGCCGGCCAGCCGGCGGCGGGCGGCGGCGAGTTCGCGCGCCAGCTCCGGCTCGTCCGGATGGGCCTGCGCGTGGGCCGCGAGCCGCACCACGTCGGCCTGGGCCTGCTCGGGCGAACAGGTGCGTGAGCTGCCGAGGACCACGACAGTGGAACGGATGGCGTGTCCGTGCAGCGCGATTTCCGGCTTGAGCAGTTCCAGTTGCAGGCGCACGCCGCGCAGCTCGTCGCTGGCGAGGAACGCGACGTCTTCCTGCGCCAGCCGGTAGGCCTCGCCGTGCACGATCGCCTCTTGCCGCCGCTTGCTCTCGTCGCTGCCGTTCATGCCGGGACTCCGCTGCCGTGCCAGTGCACCTGCTGGCCCGCCGCAGGGACGGTCACGTTCCAGCCGGGGCGCACACGCAGCCCGCTGGCCAGCGCCTGCGCCGCCGTCTCCTCGCCATGCACCACGAAGGTCTGCGCCGGCGCCCGCGCGAAGCCGGCGGCCCAGGCCAGCAGCGCGTGCCGGTCGGCATGCGCGGACAAGCCGCCGACGGTATGGACCGAGGCGCGCACCGGGATGTCCTCGCCGAAGATCCGCACCTGGCTGGCGCCGTCTACCAGCCGCCGGCCCAGCGTGCCCTGGGCCTGGAAGCCGGTGATCAGCACGCTGCATTCGGCCCGCCCGAGGTTGTGCCGCAGGTGGTGCTTGATGCGGCCGGCGGTGCACATGCCACTGGCGGAGATGATGATGGCGCCGGAGCGGATATGGTTGAGCGCGATGGATTCCTCCACGCTGGCGGTGAAGTCGAGATAGGGCAGATCCTTGCCGAGCGCGTGCCAGTGGGCGAGGCGGGTGGCGTTCTCGTCGAACAGGTCCAGGTGTCGCCGGGTGATCCGGGTGGCCTCGGCGGCCATCGGCGAGTCGACGAAGATGCGCAGGTCGCGCAACCTTCCGTCCCGGCTCAGCCGGTGCAGGTGGTAGAGCACCTCCTGGGTGCGGCCCACCGCGAAGGCCGGCACGATCACGTTGCCGCGGGCAAGGGTGCGCTCGACCACCCCGACCAGCTCGTCCTGGGTGGCGGCAAGTTCCTTGTGCAGGCGGTCGCCGTAGGTCGATTCGACGAACAGCAGATCCGCTTCGGCGATCGGCGTCGGGTCGCGCAGGATCGCCCGGCCGGGTTGCCCGAGGTCGCCGCTGAACACCAGCTTGGTGGTCCGCTCGCCTTCGCTGATCCAGACCTCGAGGATCGCCGAACCCAGGATGTGGCCGGCATCGCGGAAGCGGCAGCGGACATCCGCGTGTGGCCGCAACTCGCGCCCGTAGCCGTGGGGCTGCACTTGGCGCAGGCAGGCGTCGGCGTCGCGCAGGGTGTACAGCGGTGCGACGATGGCCTGCGCGTCGCGCGCGCCGCGGGCGCCACGCTGCGCGCGCAGCGCCTCCATTTCCTGGATGTGGGCGCTGTCCGGCAACATCACCTGCAGCAGGTCGGCGGTGGCGGCGGTGGCATGGATCGTGCCGCGGAAGCCGGCGCGCGTCAGTTTCGGCAGCAGGCCGCTGTGGTCGATATGCGCGTGCGTCAGCAGGACGAAATCGATCGTCGACGGTTCGAACCCGAACGCTTGCTGGTTGCGCCGGGCGGCTTCGCGTCCGCCCTGGAACATGCCGCAGTCGACCAGGAAGCTCGTCGTTGCGGTCTCCACCAGGAAGCATGAGCCGGTGACCTCGCGGGCGGCGCCGAGAAAGGTGATCTGCATGGAGGCGGTTCTCCGGATTCGTTCAGTCGCGCCGGCGGCAAGGCTGCCCGGTGGTAGCCGGCGATCGGGCGGTCAGGGTGGCGTGGCCTGGGTGGATGCCTGGTCGGGTGATCCCCGGTCGGCGGCTGGGTTGGCTGTCAGCGGCTGCCAGTCCGGGTCCGCGAAGTAGCGCGGGTACAGTTCGAGCGCGTCGAGCAGTTGCGGCAACCCGTCGGCGGCGAGCACGCGGCCGAGCAGCAGGCGCAGGTTGGCGTCCACGCCGTCGCCGCGCGGAGGGTGGTCGACGATGGCGGCCACGCTGTCCTCGATCGATGCGGTGGCGGCGCGGGATTGCCGGGCCGACAGCGAACCCTCGGCCTGCGCCTGCTGCATCCACAGTGCGACGGCGCGGATGCGCCGCATGCCTTCGCGCAACGCGGCATCGGCAGGCCAGCGCTGGCCGTGGTCGAGCTGGAGCTGGCGCCGGGCGGTAGCTTCGGCGTAGTGCGCGTCGCCGGCCACCGCCTGCGCGAAGGAGGGCGGGGCCCCGGCCAGCGCCGTGAGCAGCAAGGGCACGAGCAGGGTCCTTTGCGAATGGCCGTCCGTCCGGCATGCACCGTCGCGGCGCCGGCAGTATCCGCGCAGGTGTCGCGGTTGCCTGTCACCCATGGGGCGGCACCTCCTGCCGTGCCGGCGACCGCGGCGCGGCCTTGCCCTGGCTGCGGCTGCCGGCATCGCCGGCGGCGGGGTCCCAGCCGCCGCCCAGCGCCTTGAACAGCGCCACCAGGTCGACGGCGGCAGCGGTATGCGTGCGCGCATAGCCGTCCTCGGCGTCGCGCAGCACGCGCTCTTCGGCCAGCAGGTCGGTCAGCGCGATGTCGCCGGCGGCGTAGCGTGCCTGCGCGTGGGCGTAGCTGCGCCGCGCGGCCTCGAGGGCGGTCCGCTGCAGCCGTACCGCCTCCACGCCGAGCCGGTAGTCGCCGAGCGCGCGCTCCGCGTCGCCCAGCGCGGTCAGCACGGCCTTCTCGTAGGCGAGCGCGGCCTGCTGCTCGCGTGCCTCGCTGGCTCGGATCTGCGCGCGCACGCGGCCGCCATCGAACACGCGCCAGGAGATCAGCGGCATGATCGAGAAGCGCTGGCTGGCCGAGTCGAACAGCTGGCCCGCCTGCAGCGCCTGGAAGCCGCCGCTGGCGCCGATCGACAGCTTCGGGAACAGCTCCGCCGTCGCCACGCCGATGTCGGCAGTGCGTGCGGCCAGGCGTCGCTCGGCCGCACGCACATCCGGCCGGCGGCGCAGGATGTCGGCGCGCTGGCCGACCGGGATCGGCGCCAGCGTGATCGGTGCCGCGGCGGTATCGAGCAGGGCCAGCTCGCGCTCGGGTGGCGCACCCAGCAACACGCCCAGGCCCAGCGCCGCGGCACGCGCGCGCGCCTGGATGGCAGGCAGGCCGGCTGAGGCGGCGTCCAGCCGCGCCTGCGCGGCATCGACATCGGCCTGCGCCGCGTCGCCCGCACGGAAGCGTTGGCCGACCAGGTCCGCCGCCTGCGCGAGCGCCTGCACCGAAGCTTCGCGCGCGGCCAGCTCGCGTTGCGCGCCGCGCAGGGTAAGGTAGCTGCGCGCCACTTCCGCGGCGACGCTGATGCGTACGCCGGCGGCATCCTCCTGCGCGGCCTGCATGCTGGCCGCGGCGCTCTGCACGGCGCGCCGGGTGGCGCCGAAAAGGTCAATCTCCCAGCCGGCGTCGAAGCCGGCGTCGTGGATGGTCTGGTCCCGCGCCAGTCCGGGAATGGCGCCGATCGGCAGCGGACCGTTCTTGCTCTGCCGGCGCCGGGTCACGCTGGCGCCAGCGCCGACGGTCGGCGCGTAACCGCCGGCCGCGCGATCGCGCAGGGCGCGTTCCTCGGCGATGCGCGCCAGCGCCTGGCGCAGGTCGGGATTGTCCGACAGCGCGGTGGCGACCAGCCGGTCCAGCGTCGGGTCGCCCAGCGTCGTCCACCAGGTCGACAGGCCAGTCGGTGCTTGCGCGCCGGCGACCGGCTGCGTCCAGCCGCGGCCGGTGTCCACCTTCGGCGGCCCGCGGTAGTCGGGGCCTGCCGCGCACGCGCCGAGCAGCAGCGTGCCCAGCGCGATGGCTGCCGCGCGTGGTGCGCCGTAGCGGCGATTCGATGAGCGGGTCATGGCAACTCCTTCATGCATGGCTTGGGGTGGTCACTGCAGGCGGCTGCGCACCAGCGCCGTGGCCAGGGTCAGCGTGACCAGCGCGATCACCGCCAGCGGCCAGAGGTTGGCGAGGACGTCCGCCGCCGGCATCGCCTTGAGGAAGGTGCCTTCGACGATGACCAGGAAGTGGGTGAGCGGGATGGCCTGCGCCATCCATTGCAGCGCCGCCGGCATGTTCTCCACCGGCGTGGCGAAGCCCGACATCAGCACCGCCGGCACGCCGATGGCGAAGGCGCCGAGGATGGCCTGCTGCTGCGTCGCGCTGACCGCGGAAATCATCAGTCCGATGCCGACCACCGACAGGATGAACAGCATCAGGCTCGCCAGCAGCAGGGCGAACGAGCCGGTAAAGGGGATGCCGAACAGGAACACGCCGGCGCTGATCATGAACAGGCCGAGCAAGGTGCCGATCGCCAGTGCCGGCAGCGATTTGGAAATGATGATTTCCGGCGTCGAAGTGGGCGATACCAGCAACTGGTCGAACGTGCCCAGCTCGCGCTCGCGCGCGATCGACAGCGAGGTGATCAAGAGCGCGCTGAACAGCGCCAGGATGCCGGTCAGGCCCGGCACGATGAACCAGCGGTAGACCAGGTTCGGGTTGAACCAGTGGCGCACGACCACCGGCGTCGGCGCCTGCGTGCCCGGCACGACGGCGGCGCCGACTTCGGCGGCGATGGTCGAGAGATAGGCCACGGTGATCTGGCCGGAGTTGCTGCGCCGGCCGTCGACCAGCACCTGCGCACGGCCGCTGCCGCCGGCGGCGATCGTGCGCGAGAAATCCGCCGGGATGGCCAGCGCCGCGATGATCTCGCCGCGGTCGATCAGTTCGTGCAGCTGCCGCTGGCTGTCCGCGTGCCGGACGTGGCTGATGAAGCGGGCGCTGTCCAGCCGCTGCATCAGCTCGAGCGACCAGCGGCCGGCGTCCTGGTTGTAGACGGCGATATCGACGTTGCGCACTTCGAGCGTGGCGGCGAAGGCGAACACCAGCAGCTGCAGGATCGGCGGCACGAATACCACCATGCGGCTGCGCGGGTCGCGCAGGATGCTCAGGATTTCCTTGACGAACTGCGCGCGCAGGCGGGTGAAGCTGAGCAGGGAGCCGGACATGGGCGCTACTCCAGGTTCTTGCGCGTGGCGCGCTTGGCCAGCACGAAGAACACCGCGCCGATGGCCGCCATGGCCAGCAGGTTGGGCACGAATACCGCCCAGATGTCGCCGGCGAGGAACACCGTCTTCAGCGATTCGACGAAATAGCGCGCCGGGATCAGATGGGTGACGGCGCGGATCGGCGCCGGCATGGCGTCGATCTCGTACAAAAAGCCCGACAGCATGAAGGCCGGCAGGAAGCCGGTGAACAGTGCAATCTGTGCCGCCAGGAACTGGTTGCGCGCCAGCGACGAGATCAGCAGACCCTGCCCCAGCGCCGGCACCATGAACACCGCCGACAACAGCAGCAACGCCGCCAGCGAGCCGCGCAGCGGCACACCGAAGGCGTACACCGCCAGCGCCGCGGCGCCCAGCGTGGACAGCATGCCGAGCACGAAATAGGGCAGGAGCTTGCCGATCAGGATCTCGACCACCGACGCGGGCGTGGACAGCACCGCCTCCATCGTGCCGCGCTCCCACTCGCGCGCCACCACCAGCGCCGTGAGCATGGTGCCGATGATGGTCATGACGATGGCGATGGCGCCGGGGATCAGCGCGCGGCGGCTTTCCAGCTCGGGGTTGAACCAGTAGCGCGGCTCCAGCGCCACGGCCTGCGCGGGCGAGGCGGCGCCGCGCCCGGCGCGCCACGACTGCACCACGCCACGGGCGTAGTTCTCCACGTAGTTGGCGGTGTTGGGGTAGGAGCCGTCGGTGATGATCTGCACCAGCGGCTCGCGGCCGCGCCGGGCCAGGCGCTGCTCGAAATCCTGCGGGATCACCACGTAGCCGCGCAGCGCGCCGGAGACCAGCTGGTCGGCCACCTCGCGCCGGTCGTGCGCGAAATGCACGTCGAGGAAACGGGTGCCCGAAAAAGCCGCGGCCAGGGACTGCGCGGAGGCGCCGGGAGATTCCAGCACCACGCCGACGCGCACCTGTTTGGCGTCCAGCGACACCGCATAGGCGAACAGCAACAGCAGCACCACCGGCAGCACGAACGCGATCAGCAGCGTCGAGGGGTCGCGCAAGGCCTGATGGCTTTCCTTGACCACCAGGGCCATCAGCCGCCGCCGGTCGAAACGCCGCGAGCCGGCCGGCAGCGCGCCATCCCCGAGTTTGTGCCTGGCGGCGTTCATGCGGCCGCCTCCGTTTCGCGTTCGGCCGATTCCACCAGATGGATGAAGGCATCCTCCATGGTCGGGTCCGGCCGCTGCGGGGTGATCGCCATGCGCTTGAGCGCGTCGGGCGTGTCCAGCGCGATCAGGCGCGCACGCGAGAGCATGGCCACCCGGTCGCAGTATTCGGCCTCGTCCATGAAGTGGGTGGTGACCATGATGGTCACGCCTTTGCGTGCCAGCCCGTTGATGTGGGTCCAGAACTCGCGCCGGGTGATCGGGTCCACGCCCGAGGTGGGCTCGTCCAGGAACAGCACGGGCGGGCGGTGCATCAGCGAACAGGCCAGCGCCAGGCGCTGCTTGTGCCCGAGCGGCAGCGAGTCGGGCGTGGCGGACAGCCAGCCGCCGAGATCGAAGGTGGCAATCATCTCCTCGATGCGCTGGCGTCGCGTGTCGCCTTCCAGCTGGTACACGCCGGCCGAGAACTCCAGGTTCTGCCGTACCGAGAGCAGGCCGTAGAGCGAGAACTTCTGCGCCATGTAGCCGAGGCGGCTCTTGGCCGCGCCGGTGGCGCGGCGCAGGTCGAGGCCCACCACGTGCGCCTCGCCCGCGCTCGGCTTGAGCAGGCCGCACAGCATCTTGAAGGTGGTCGATTTGCCGGCGCCGTTGGGACCGAGCAGGCCGAAGATCTCGCCCTTGTGCACCTCGAAGCTGACGTCGTCGGTGGCGGTGAAGGCGCCGAAGCGCTTGGTGAGGTGGCGGCAGGAGACGGCGATGTCGGAGCCCAGTTCGACCGGCGGCAGCCGCTCGGCCAAGGTCGAGGTGCCGCCGGGGCCGCCGCCGAGCAGGTCGATGAAGGCGTCCTCGAAGCGCGCCGGCACCGGCGCCAGTTCCACCCGCGAGCGCTCGGCCAGCGCCTGCACCTGCTGCGCGCCGGCGCCTGCGCGCAGCACCACGCGCACGCCGGCGCCCTGGATCACGCCATCGCTCACGCTGGGCAGGTCGAGCGCCTCGGTCAGTACCGCGCGGCGCTCGGCGCCGACGTTCTCGAGGCGGAAGCTGCGACCTTCGAGCTGCGCGGTCAGTTCCTGCGGCGGCCCGTCGAACAGCAGCTGTCCCTGGTTCAGCAGCAGCACGCTCTCGCAGCGCTCTGCCTCGTCGAGGTAGGCGGTGGACCAGACCACCGCCATGCCCTCGTCGGTCAGCGCCTGCACCATGCGCCACAGATCCTGCCGGCTGACCGGGTCGACGCCCACCCCCGGCTCGTCCAGCAGCAGCACCTTGGGCCGCGCCATCAGCGCGCAGGCCAGGCCGAGTTTTTGTTTCATGCCGCCGGAAAGCTTGCCGGCCAGGCGCGCGGTGAAGGGCCCCAGCCGGGTGAATTCGAGCAGCTCGTCGAACAGCTCGGTGTTGTGCTCTGCGTCCATGCCGCGCAGGCGCGCATAGAGGCGCATGTTCTCCATCACGGTCAGGTCTTCGTATAGGCCGAAGCGCTGCGGCATGTAGCCGCTGGCGACGTGGATGGCGTCGTTGTCCTTGACCACGTCGAAACCGGCCAGGGTGACGCTGCCGGCGTCGGGGACCAGCAGCCCGGTCATGATCCGCATCAACGTGGTCTTGCCGGCACCGTCGGGGCCGACCAGGCCGGTGAGGCGGCCGTAGCGGATCGTGGCGCTGAGGCCGCGCAGCGCCTGGACCTCACCGAAGCGCTTGCCGACGCCGTCGATCACCACCGCGGCATCGTGCTTGCCGGGTTGCGAGGCAACGCTGGCAGGCTGCGGACCCATCTCAGTGCCCCCGCGCGGGCTGGCTGGCGGTGTCGACGTCGACCGTCACCGGCATGCCTTGGCGCAGGCCCTCGTCGGCGTCGGACACCACCACGCGCAGGCGGTAGACCAGGTCGGTGCGCAGGTCGGCGGTCTCCACCGTCTTTGGGGTGAATTCCGCGCGCGGCGAGATGAAGCCGATCTGGCCGTGATAGACGGTCGCCGAGGAATCGGTGTGCACGCGCACTTTTGTGCCCGATGCGATGCGGCCCAGGTCCGCCTCGCCGACATACGCGCGCAGGTACACCGGGTCGCGCAGGCTCAGGCTGTACACCGGCATGCCGCTGGCCACCATGCTGCCCGGTTCGCGCACGCGGGCGATCACGATGCCGTTGCTGGGCGCGATCAGCGTCGCATCGGCCACCGCGGTGCGCGCCTGGCTCAGGGCGGCGGCGGCCGCGGCCACGCGCGCCTTGCCGGCGGCGATGTCCTCGCTGCGGAAGCCGGCGCTGGCCAGCGCCAGCGCCGCCTGCGCGGCGGCCAGCTTGGCGGCGGACTGGTCGCGGGTGGCGCGCGCGGCGTCGGCGGCGCGCTGGCTGCTGGCGCCCGATTCGAGCAAGGTGCGCTGGCGCTTGAAGTTGCGCTCGGCCTCGGTGGCGCTGGCCTGCGCCTGGCGCACCTGCTCGCGCACTTGGGCGATTTCCTGCGGTCGGTTGCCGCGATGCAGCTTGTCCAGTTGGGCCTGCGCGGCCTGGAGTTCGGCTTCGGCCGCCGCCAGCTTCTCGCGGTAAGGCGTGGCGTCGAGCTGCGCCATGACGGCGCCGGCGGTGATGGTGTCGCCTTCGTCAAAGGCCATGTCAGTCAGGCGGCCGGACTGACGAAAGGCCAGCTCCACCTCGCGGATGTCGACGTTGCCGTACAGGCGCAACACGTTCGGATTGCCGCGGTCGCGCAGCAGCCAGAACGCCAGGATGCCGCCCAGCGCGATCACCATGACGGCGATGGCGATCCAGCGGGTTTTTCCAGTGGGAAGGCTCGGAGTTTTCATCGCGACGGTTTTTCCACGTGAGAAGAGGTGTTCAGTGCGCGTGCGCCACCGGCGCCGCGCTCACCGACAGACGCCGGGCCAGCACCGCAATGCCGAGCCACACCAGCGTGCGCAAGGTCATGGCGACCGGCGTGCGACGCTCCCACGCGCCGCCCAGGGCCACATGCAAGCCGAAAGCGAGGAAGACCAGCGCCGTCGCCAGCGCGATGGCGAGCGCCAGCCATGCCGCCCAGCGCCGGCATCGCCACAGTCCGATCCCGGCGACGACGTAGGCAAACCCGGCCAGGAAATTGAACCAGAGCACGAACGGCACGTAGTGGCCGGCGGCCTGGCGCGCGGCGCCGTCGACGAACAGCACTGCCGCACCTTCCCTGAGGGTCAACAGGCCGAAGCCGATGGCGAGCAGGGAAAGCAGCCAGGTCCAGATGCCGCGGTGCTGGTGGGTAGTCATGGTCATGGCTCTCGGTTCGTGGGGGGGAACGTTCGCTTGCAGGAGGGGGATCGCTTCAGTCGGCGCGCGCGATGCCGCGGCGGTAGATCGCAAACGCGCCCGCCGCTTCCTTGCGCATGTGGCGGGTGTCGCCGGCCAGCAGGGCCTGCATCACCAGGCCCTGGATGCTGCCGATGAACAGCGTGGCCGCCGCGGCCGGGTCCAACTGCGGATCCAGTTCGCCGGCGGCTTGGCCATCCTCGATCAGGGCACGCAGGCGCTCGCCGTAGCGGCGGATCATGGTCTGGACCATGCGCTTGGCGGCGGTGCTCTCGGCCCGCTGCAGTTCGCCGAACAGCATGCGCGGCACGCCGGCGTGTTCGGCGACGAACGCGATATGCGCCATGAACATGGCTTCCAGCGCGGCCAGCGGGCTGGCCGCGTTGCGCGCGGCGCGCTCGACCCGTGCCAGCAGGTGGTCGGCCACCCACTCCATCGCCGCCTGCCAAATCGCGTCCTTGTTCGGGAAGTGGCGGAACAGCGCACCCTGGGTCAGCTTCATCGAGCTGGCGATCGCCGCGGTGGTGATCTCGCTGGGGTTCTGCTCGGCCGCCAGCTTGATGACCGCCTCGACGGTGACTGCGCGGCGCTCGTCGGCAGGCAGGTGCTTGCGCTGAATGTCCATCGTGCTGGCTCGCCAGAAGTAAGTGAGTAATTACTATCTTATTGCGACCGGGATCGTTGTCAAGCGCTGTCGGTGCGGGCTTCGCGGCTTGAGTGTTCGCCGGGGCGACGGCCTTGCGGCGGACCGCCGGCGCATCGCGTGCCGGCGGTCCGGAGGCTGGCGATGGCGAGCGGCGTTCGGCCGTTGGCGACGCCGGGCGCAAGCGCCCGCTTCAGCGCACCGCTGCCTGGCGCAGCCTTCCGCGCGCCGTGCGACGCAGCAGTTCCAGCCAGGCAATGGTGGCGGCCAGCATGGCGGCACTGGCGAGCAGCATGGGGACGCCTGGTGCCGCCAGCCCCATCACGCCGCGGAAGAACGGCACGCCGATCACGCTCGCCAGCATCAGCGCCACGGCACCGAACATCCGCGGCAGCCAGGGGTTGCGCGCCGGCATGCGGCTCAGCGCCGGGCGGGACAGGTCGCGGTTGGCCAGGGTCAGCAGGAACAGCCCGACCACCAGCGCGACGAACACCGCGCTGCGGCAGGAGGCTGCGTCCAGGCCCTGGCCCAGCAGCAGGCCATAGCCGAGCAGCAGGATGCCGGCGAAGCCGAAGCCCTGGATCACCGCGTAGCGCAGGTTGGCGGCGGCGAACGGGGAGTCCGATGGCGCGCGCGGCGGCCGCTGCATGATGTCGTCGGCGGCGGGGTCGGCCTCGTACACCACCGAGCAGGCCGGGTCGATCAGCAGTTCCAGCAGCACGATGTGCACCGGCATCAGCAACACCGGCCAGTGCAGCAGGGTCGGCACCAGCGCCAGCGCGATGATCGGCATGTGCACGGCGAACACGAAGCGGGTGGCCTTGGTGATGTTGTCGTAGATGCGCCGGCCCTGGCGGATCGCGTTGACGATGCTGGCGAAGCTGTCGTCCAGCAGCACCAGCGCGGCCGCCTCGCGTGCCACGTCGGTGCCGCGCTCGCCCATCGCCACGCCGACGTCGGCGGCCTTCAGCGCGGGCGCGTCGTTGACGCCGTCGCCGGTCATCGCCACCACCTCGCCGCCTTCGCGCAGCAGCTGCACCAGGCGCAGTTTCTGCTCCGGCTTGAGCCGCGCGCACAGGTCGACGCAATGCAGGCGTTCGCGCAACGCGGCGTCGTCCAGTGCAGCCATTTCCACGCCGGTGATCACCTCGGCGCGCTCGCTCAAGCCCACCTCGCACGCGATCGCCCGCGCGGTGGCCGGGTGGTCGCCGGTCATCATGACGATGCGGATGCCGGCGCTGCGGCATTCGGCGATCGCCGCCGGCACTTCCGGCCGTGGCGGGTCGACGAAGCCGAGCAGGCCGAGGAAGCGGAAGTCGAAGTCGTGCTGGCTTTGCGGCCACGCTTCGCCGTGCCACTCGCCGCGGGCCACGCCGAGCACGCGCAGGCCGCGCTCGGCCATCCCCTCGACCTGGCGCAGGATGGCCGCCGCGTCAGTGGCGGCCAGATGGCACAGGTCGATCACCGCTTCCGGCGCGCCCTTGGTCGCCAGCAGGTGCGTGCCGCGCGCGTCGCCGCGGAACACGTGGGTCATCGCCAGGATCTCCGGCGACAGCGCGTACTCGAATTCCGGCGCCCACTCGGCGTGCACGTGCTCGGTATCGGTGAGCCAGTGCAGCCCGAACTGCTGGATCGCCTTCTCCATCGGGTCGAACGGGTCGGCCGGCGTCGCCAGCATGGCGAACTCGACCAGCGCATGAAACGGCTCGGGCAGCTCGTGCGCGTCCTGGTCGTGCGTGCTGCTGTCGATCAGGCGCATTTCGGCGACCTGCATGCGGTTCTGGGTCAGCGTGCCGGTCTTGTCCACCGCCAGTACCGAGATCGCGCCCAGCGCTTCCACCGCGGGCACGCGGCGCGTCAGCACCTTGTGCCTGGAGATCCGCCACGCGCCCAGCGCCAGGAACACGGTGAGGATCACCGGGATCTCTTCCGGCAGGATCGCCATGGTCAGCGCGATGCCGGCGAGCACGCTCTGGAGCAGGCCGTGGCCGTCCCACAGCCAGCCGAGCAACGCGTACGCTGCGGCCAGCAGCAGGCCGCCGACGGTGAGGTTGCGGATCAGCCGGCGCGAGGCCTGTTGCAGGCCGGACACCGGTTCGACGGTGTCAGCCAGCGCCTGACCGATGCGGCCGACTGCGGTGGCACTGGCGATGGCGCGGACCTCGGCGACACCGACGCCCTTGGTCGCCACGGTGCTGGCGAACAGCTGGCCGGTATCCTCGCCGGGGAGCTTGGTGACCGGCACCGCCTCGCCGGTGAGCAGCGATTCGTTGACGTCGAGATGGCCGTCCAGCAGCACCGCGTCGGCGGCGATGCGATCGCCCTCGTGCAGCACCAGCAAGTCGCCCACCACCACTTCGCGGCCGGGAATGCGCTTTTCCTCGCCGCCGCGGATCACCAGCGCGCGCGGTGCGGACAGCTCGCGCAACGACTCCAGCGCCCGCTGGGTCTTGCGCTCCTGCGCCAGCGTGATGCCGATCACCACGAACACGAACGACAGCAGGAACGCTGCCTCGGCGCGGTCGCCCAACGCCAGATACAGGCCGCCGGCAACCAGCAGCATCAGGAACATCGGCTCGGTCAGCACGCCGCCGACGATCGCGAGCATGCTCCTGGGGGCGCTGCCCGGCAGCAGGTTCGGGCCGTGTGCCGCCAATCGGCGCGCCGCCTCGGCCGGGTCGAGGCCGCGGCGGGCGGGCGGCGCTGTCTTCCCGTTCACGCCGCGGCCCGCCGGCCGTTGCTCAACGGCAAACCAGCACCGGCACGTCGCCGTTCAAGATCACCTTGTGCGTCTCGCTGCCCAGCAACAGCCGGTCGAAGCCGCGCCAGCCGTGCGAGGCCATCACGATCAGGTCGCACTGCTGCTTGCGCGCGGCGCCGACGATGGCCGAGTAGGGACGCGCATCGATTTCGTGGCTGCCTTCGCAGGCAACGCCGGCGGCCTGCGCCCGCCCGCGCACGTCGGCCAGGTAGCGTTCGGCGTTGGCGATCGCCTCGCGGGTATAGCCCGGCTCGTTGGCCACGACGAACTCGGCGAAGTAGACCGAGGCGGGGAAGGGCGCGATGACGTGGAATGCGTATACGCGGGCGCCGAGTCTGGCAGCCAGTTCGATACCGGTGTCGACCGCCCGCAGCGACAGCTCGGACCCGTCGGTGGGCAGCAAAATGTGCTTGAACATGGTGGAGTCCTCCAGCAGTGGATGGTCAGTGGCAGGTGTAGCCGCCGTCGATGACCAGCTCGCTGCCGGTCACGAATTTCGATTCGTCGGACGCCAGGTAGACCACGCCCCAGGCGATGTCGTCCGGCTCGCCCATGTGGCCCAGCGGGTGCAGCGCGCCGACCTCGCGCCGGTGTTCGGCCGGGTCGCCGCCCATCGAGGCGATGTGCTGCTCCACCATCGGCGTCCAGATGAAGCCGGGATGGATCGAGTTGACCCGGATGCGGTCGGCAGCGTACAGCATCGCGTCGGTCTTGCTCATCAGCCGCACCGCGCCCTTGGACGCGTGGTAGGGCGGTGAATCCGGCGCGCCGACCAGGCCGTAGATCGACGACAGGTTGATGATGCTGCCGCCGCCGGCCGCGCGCAGCGGCGCGATCGCGTGCTTGGTGCAGAAGAACACGCCCTTCACGTTGATCGCCTGCACCCGGTCCCACTCGGCTTCGGTGATTTCGTGAGTCGGCTTGTTCGCGCCGGCGATGCCGGCGTTGTTGACCAGGACGTCCAGACGTCCAAACGCCGCGACCGTGCCGGCTATCGCCGCGGCCACCTCGGCCTCTACCGCCACGTCGGCGTGGAAATAGCGCGCGCCCTCGCCGAGTTCCGCGGCCAGCTGCTGGCCCGGCCCGTCCTGCATGTCGACCAGCGCCACTTTCGCGCCGGC
Organism: Rhodanobacter sp. UC4437_H4; assembly: GCF_052978425.1. Lineage (NCBI taxonomy): Bacteria > Pseudomonadati > Pseudomonadota > Gammaproteobacteria > Lysobacterales > Rhodanobacteraceae > Rhodanobacter > Rhodanobacter sp. UC4437_H4. Next base: position 1,708,290 of record NZ_CM129673.1, on the reverse strand, counting down.
TTCCAGCAGCCGGCGCGCGCAGGCGGCGCCGATGCCCACGGCGGCGCCGGTCACCAGTGCCACCTTGCCGCTCAGTCTGCCCATCGCCGTGTCTCCCGTGAAATATGGAAGCCAGCATGGGCCGGCTGCGGGTGGCCGGTGTTGACCATGGTCAAATCGGCCCGGCGGTGCCTGCGGCGGATTGGCGCGGCGTCAGGCGGAGGCTGTCCGGCGCAGCGGCGCGCAGCCGGTCTCGATGCTGTGGCGCAGCGACGCCTCGCTGTGCGAGCGGTCGATGCCGTGCGCGGTCAACCAGTGCGGGTCGAACAGGGTTTCGGCGTAGCGCTCGCCGCGATCGCACAGCAGGCTGACGATGCTGCCGCGCTGGCCTTCGGCGCGCATCGTGGCCGCCAGGGTCAGGCAGGCGACGAAGTTGGTGCCCGAGGAGCCGCCGTAGCGATGCCCGAACAGCTCGCCGAGCAGCCACGCGCCGGCGATGGAGGCTTCGTCCGGCACGCCGATCACGTGGTCCACCACCTCGAACACGAAGCCCGGCTCGACCCGCGGCCGGCCGATGCCTTCGATCAGGGTGGGGCGGCTGGCCACGGCGCTGCGGTCGTTGCTTTGCCAGCCGCACACGAAACCGCTGCCGACGGGGTCGGCGATGCACAGCCGGGTGTGCAGGCGGCGATAGCGCAGGTAGCGGCCGATGGTGGCCGAGGTGCCGCCGGTGCCCGCACCGCAGACGATCCAGTGCGGCTCGGGCGAGCGCTCACGGGCGAGCTGGCCGATGATCGACTCGGCGATGTTGTTGTTGCCGCGCCAGTCGGTGGCGCGCTCGGCCAGGCCGAACTGATCCAGGTGACAGGCGCCGCGCGCCGCGTGCTCGGCGGCGCGCGCATGCACCTTGGCGGGGTCGTCCACCAGGTCGACCTCGCCGCCCAGCGCCTGCACGTCGCGGATTTTCCCCGGCGCGGTGCACGCCGGCATCACCGCGACGAAACGCAGGCCGAGCAGGCGCGCGAACCAGGCCTCGGAGATCGCGGTGCTGCCGGAGGAGGCGTCGACCACCGTCTGGTCCGGGCCGAGCCGGCCGTTGCACAGCGCGTACAGGTACAGCGAGCGCGCCAGCCGGTGCTTGAGGCTGCCGCTGGGATGGCTCGCCTCGTCCTTGAAGTAGAAGTCGATGCCGTGGAAGCCGGGGAAGTTGAGTTTCAGCAGGTGCGTGTCGGCCGAGCGCGCGGCTTCCTGGGCCAGACATTCGAGTGCTTCGTGGACCCAGCGCCGCCCGGTGTGGCGCAACGGATGGATGAGCGGGACGACACTGTTCACGCGGAGCCTCGACTTGCCATGGGTGGCGAAAGAACGCGAATGCCGACAATCGGCAGGGGACATGCTCGCGGCGGCGCGCGGCGGCGGCCCTGATGCAGGTCAACCGCGATGGCGGCGACGCGGGGCGGATTGTCACAGACCGGTGCAGCGGCTGCGCCGCCGGCACCGGTTGATGCAGGTCATGGCCGGCGCCGCCTGGGCGGCGGATGCTGGGCGTTGGTTCTTTCTCATGGCCAACGCGCATGCTTGCCTGGTATCCGTGGATCGTCCTGCTGCACCTGGCCTGCGCCATCGTGTTCGTCGGTGCGGTGGCGTTCGAGGTGATCGTGGTGGAGTCGCTGCACAAGCACTTCGACATCGTCACCATGCAGCGCATCGAGCAGGCGGTGATGGCGCGGGTACGGCGCTACATGCCGGTGGTGGTAGTGCTGCTGTTCGCCAGCGGTTTCATGCTGTTCGACATCCGCTGCGACGGCTTTGCCTGCGTCGGCTCGCGCTTCGGCAACTGGCTGCTGCTCAAGGTGGTACTGGCGTTTGGCGTACTGGGCGTGTTCGTCAACGCGATGTGGGCCATGCGCCACGGGAAGATGGACGTCTGCCGGTTCAAGCACACCCACCGCATCGTGCTGGCGCTGATGGTCGGCATCGTGTTTCTGGCCAAGACCATGTTCTACTTGTAGCCTTTCACAAAGCAGGAGTCGCACCATGTCCACAGTTACCCTCCACGGCAAGCCGGTTCGCGTCGACGGCAGCTTTCCCGCGGTCGGCGCGGCCGCACCGGCGTTTTCGCTGGTGGCGGGCGACCTTTCCGACGCCGGGCTGTCGCGTTTCGCCGGCAAGCGCAAGGTGCTCAACATCTTCCCCAGCGTCGACACGCCGACCTGCGCGGCCTCGGTGCGCCACTTCAACGAGGCCGCGGGCAAGCTCGACAACACCGTGGTGCTGTGCATTTCCGCCGACCTGCCGTTTGCGCAGAAGCGGTTCTGCGGCGCGGAAGGGCTGGACCAGGTGGTCAACCTGTCGATGATGCGCGGCCGCGCATTCCTCGCCGATTACGGCGTGGCGATCGCCGACGGCCCGCTGGCCGGCCTTGCCGCCCGGGCAGTGGTGGTGCTGGACGAGCACGACAAGGTGCTGCACACCGAGCTGGTGGGCGAGATCGGCGACGAGCCGGATTACGCCGCCGCGCTGAAAGCGCTGGGCTGAGCAGGACTTTCGCTTGCCTGTGAGTAGGGCGGGCACTGCCCGCCGAGGCTGGCCGCGCATCTTGTCGAAGAGCCGGCGGGCAATGCCCGCCCTACGCTGAATGCTGTAGCGCACCCTGTGCGCGATGCTCCTGGTAGACGTCGCGCAGAGGGTGCGCTCCTGCAATGGCCTTGCGCGAATCGGGGTGTGGCCGATCAGCGATGGATGCCGATCACAGGCACACCGAACGGCTTCGCTTCGGGATGCAGGCCCAGGCCGTACTTCAAACTGCGGCCGATGCGCTGGGCGTACTCCAGCATGTGCTCGGCGTGGACCGGATCGAGTTCCTCGCCGCAGGTTTCACGCCACAGTGCCAGCCAGCGATCGAAATGCTCGGCGCGGATCGGGTGCGGGCGGTGTGCTGCCATCGGGTTGCCGCGATAGCTGCCCGCACGCAGCGCCACCGAACACCAGAACGAGGTCAGCAGGCGCTTGTGCTCGTCCCAGTCGTGCACGGCTGCATTGAACACCGGGCCGATCTCCGGATCGCGCCGCACCTTCTCGTAGAAGTGGTCGACCAGCGTGGCGATGGCGGTTTCGTTGAAGGGCTCGGCTGGGCTCATGTCGGGGCAGGGTGCACGAAACGGACGCATGACGCAGAAAAGGCGCACCCGGCCATCTCGGCCGGGCGCGCTGCCGTTGCGGCAAAGCTTACTTGCCGAGGCTCAGCGTGCCCTTCATCAGGGCGGCATGGCCGGGGAAGGTGCAGAAGAACGCGTACTGCTCGCCGGCCTTGAGCTTGGCCACGTTGATCGTGGCGGTGTCGCTCTCGCCGGCGCCGATCAGCTTGGTGTGGGCGATGATACGGCTGTCACCGGGCTTCTCGTAGCTGTTGGCCGCGCCGGCCTTCATGCCGTCGGCGACCACGCCGGCTTCATCCGAGGCGTGCGACAGCACCCAGTTGTGGCCCATCGCGGTGACCGGCAGCTTGCCGGTGTGCTTGAGCGTGACCTTGAAGGTCTTGCAGGTACTCGGCACGGTGATGGTCTTCTTGTTGAACTGCATCGCATCGCTGCCCTCGATGGTGGTGGCGCACTCGGCAGCCATCAGCGGAGTGGAGAGCAGCCCGAGCAGGGCAACGGCAATCAGTTTGCGCATGGTGTCGCTCCTTGGGGAAGATGAGGAATCGGAAGGATTCTGCGTGGGCGGCGACCGTGGCACACTGATCTGGATCATGGTCACGGCAGCAGTTGCCGCGGACACTGTAGTTACCGCGGCGAGGCTGCGGAAGGAGGCATGATGACGCACGTCGTCACCGACAACTGCATCAACTGCAAGCACACCGACTGCGTCGAGGTGTGCCCGGTCGATTGCTTCCACGCCGGGCCCAATTTCCTGGTGATCGATCCCGACGAATGCATCGACTGCACGTTGTGCGTGGAGGAGTGTCCGGTCGGCGCGATCTTCCCCGAGCTCGACGTACCGGCCGGGCAGGAGATCTACATGTCGATCAATGCGGAGCTGGCGAAGGAATGGCCGGTGCTGACCAGCAAGATCCCGTCGATGGAAGACGCCGACAAGTGGGACGGCGTACCGAACAAGCTGCCGCTGCTCAAGCGCTGAGTCCACCCGGCACGTCGCCCTGCTGCGGGGGAGCAAAAAGGTTTATGGTAGGCGGGCGATGCGTTGACGGGGGAACCAGAACCACCGCATCGATCCGCGCGAGCCGGTTCGACACGCAGGGCGGGAGCGTTTCGCCGCCTGGTTGCGCCACAGGCTTGCGCGCACTCATCTTGCCGGAGGAGCGACGATGAACGAGGCAGCGCAACCCTTGACCGACGACGATACCGAACTGTCACCATGGTGGCTGCGAACGGTGGCGATCGTGCTGGTGTTCGGCTTTGCCGGATTGCTGGCGATCACCTCGCTGGCCTATCGCAACGCGCCACCGATTCCCGCGCAGGTGGTCGATGCCCAGGGCACGGCCCTGTTCAGCGGTGACGACATCCGCGACGGCCAGGCGGTCTTTCTCAAATACGGCCTGATGGACAACGGCAGCATCTGGGGACATGGCGCGTACCTCGGGCCGGATTACTCCGCCGAGGCACTGCACCGGCTGGGCGTGGACACCGCGGCGGCGATCGCCGGCAAGCAGTACGGCAAGCCTCCGGGCGAGCTGGATGCCCAGCAACTGGCGGCGGTGCGTGGGCAAACGGCGGTGGTCCTGAAGACCAACCGCTACGATGCGCAAACCGGCGTGCTGCAGCTGACCGATGCCGAAGCCGTCGCCTACCGGCAGCAGATCGGCTACTGGACGGACTATTTCAAGGACCCGACGAAAAACGGGGGACTCAAGCCGGGCCTGATCAGCGATCCGGTGGAGTTGCACCAGTTCACCGCCTTCGTGACCTGGGCGGCGTGGGCCTCGGTGGCGACGCGGCCGGGCACGGAGGCGTCGTATACCAACAACTTCCCCTACGACCCCAGCGTCGGCAACGTGGCCACCGGCAGTGCCTTGCTGTGGAGCGCGCTGAGCCTGCTGGTGCTGCTGGCCGGCATCGCGACCGTGCTGCTGGCGTTCGGCAAGTTCGACTACCTGGGCTGGATCAGCCGCGGCCACCACGTGCACCCGCAGCTGTTGCCGGGGCAGGTCGGCGCGGGCCAGCGGGCGCTGATGAAGTTCTTCGTGGTGGTGGCCTTGCTGTTCCTGATGCAGACCCTGGTCGGCGGCGGCGTGGCCCACTTCCGCGCCGACCCGGGCAGTTTCTACGGCTTCCAGCTGGAGAACATCTTTCCCAGCAACCTGCTGCGCACCTGGCATCTGCAGACGGCGATCTTCTGGATCGCCACCGCGTATGTCGCCGCCGCCCTGTTCCTCGGCCGCTCGCTGCGTGCGCCGGATGACGAGCCGCGCTGGCTCGCCGGCTGGGTGCACCTGCTGTTTGCCGCCTTCGTGGTGGTGATCGGCGGCAGCCTGCTCGGCGTGTGGGCCGGCATCGAACAGAAGCTGGGCCATCTGTGGTTCTGGTTCGGCGACCAGGGCTGGGAGTACCTGGAACTGGGCCGGTTCTGGCAGTACCTGCTGGTGGTCGGCCTGCTGGCCTGGTTCGTCATCCTGTGGATGCTGGCACGCCCGCGTGCGGTGGCCAACGAGGCGGCACGCCCGCTGGCGAAGATGTTCATGTTCGCGGCCGTCGCCATTCCGGTGTTCTACGTGCCGGCGCTGTTCTTCGGCGCGAAGACCAACTACACGGTGGTCGATACCTGGCGCTTCTGGATCATCCACCTGTGGGTGGAAGGCTTCTTCGAGTTCTTCGCCACCACGGTGGTGGCGCTGACCTTCTACCAACTGGGCCTGACCCGACGCAACGTGGCGCTGCGGGTGATCTACCTGGATGCGATCCTGTATTTCCTCGGCGGCCTGATCGGCACCGGGCACCACTGGTACTTCACCGGCCACACGAACTTCAACATGGCCTTGTCGGCCCTGTTCTCGGTGCTCGAGGTGGTGCCGTTGACCCTGCTGACGCTGGATGCCTGGGATTTCGTGCGTACCACCCGCGGCGACTGCGCCGTGTGCGGCAAGTCGGTCAGGGTGCCGCACAAGTGGACGTTCTACTTCCTGATGGCGGTGGGCTTCTGGAACTTCGTCGGCGCGGGCATGTTCGGCTTCTTCCTCAACCTGCCGATCGTCAGCTACTACGAAGTGGGCACCCAGGTCACGCCGACCCATGGCCATGCGGCACTGATGGGCGTGTTCGGCATGCTGGCGATCGCGCTGATGGTGTTCTGCCTGCGCCAGGTCAGCAGCGACGCGCGCTGGCCGGGCATCGAGAAGTACGTCAAGGTGGCCTTCTGGGGGACCAATATCGGCCTGATGCTGATGATCCTGATGAGCCTGTTCCCCAGCGGGGTGATGCAGCTGTGGGACGTGGTCGAGCACGGCTACTGGCACGCGCGCAGCGTGGAGTACATGGCCACGTCGCGTTCGCACCTGGTGGAGTGGCTGCGCCTGCCCGGCGACCTGATCTTCATCGGCTTCGGCGCGATTCCGCTGGTGATCGCCTCGGTCAAGGGCTGGCTCGGCGTGCGGGCGGACGCCCGGGCACAAGCGCGCTGAGCCGCCGCCGCACATGAAAAAGCCCGCGCCGACGATGTCGGCGCGGGCCTCGCGGATCGCGTGGGAGGCGACTACTTCGCGACGACGCGCACCATCTCCAGGCACTTGTTGGAGTAGCCCCACTCGTTGTCGTACCAGCTGACCAGCTTGACGAAGCTGTCGTCCAGCGCGATGCCGGCGTCGGCGTCGAAGATCGAGGTGCGCGCGTCGCCGCGGAAATCGGTGGCCACCACCTTCTCCTCGGTGTAGCCCAGGATGCCCTTCAGCGCGCCTTCGCTCTGCGCCTTCATCTCGGCCTTGATTTCCTCGTAGGTCGCCGGCTTCTCCAGCTCCACCGTGAGATCGACCACCGACACGTCGGAGGTCGGCACGCGGAAGCTCATGCCGGTGAGCTTCTTGTTGAGCTCGGGGATCACCACGCCGACCGCCTTGGCCGCGCCGGTGGACGACGGGATGATGTTCTCCAGGATGCCGCGGCCGCCGCGCCAGTCCTTGTTGCTCGGGCCGTCGACGGTCTTCTGCGTCGCGGTGGCGGCGTGCACGGTGGTCATCAGGCCGCGCTTGATGCCCCATTTGTCGTTGAGCACCTTGGCCACCGGCGCCAGGCAGTTGGTGGTGCAGCTGGCGTTGGAGATGATCGCTTCGCCCTTGTAGGTCTTGTCGTTGACGCCGTAGACGAACATCGGCGTGGCGTCCTTCGACGGCGCGGACAGGATCACCTTCTTCGCGCCGGCGTCGATGTGTTTCTGCGCCGATTCCTTGGTCAGGAACAGGCCGGTGGATTCGATCACCACTTCGGCGTTCACCTCGTTCCACTTCAGGTTGGCCGGGTCGCGCTCCCGGGTCAGGCGGATGCGCTTGCCGTTGACCACCAGGTGGTTGCCGTCGACCTCCACGTCGCCATCGAAGCGGCCGTGCACGGAGTCGTGCTTCAGCATGTAGGCCAGGTAATCGGGCTCCAGCAGGTCGTTGATCGCCACGATCTCGATGTCGTTGCCGAAGTTCTCCACGGCGGCGCGCAGCACGTTGCGACCGATGCGGCCGAAGCCGTTGATGCCGACCTTGATGGTCATGAGGGAACGTCCTCCTGAAGGATGCCGCGAGCGCGGCGGAAAGAACGCCGATTTTACCGCCATTTCCGGGTGCCTGCCTGCCCCGCGGGCCGTGGTGCGCGCCGGCGGCGGCAAAAAGCCGCAGTGCTCTGTGGCAGACTGCGGCGATCCCTCCCTTGCCGGAATGACTCGCATGAGCTTCGCCCGTCGCGCCACCACCGCCGTGCTCGCCTGCCTGCTGGTTACGCCGGCGCTGGCGTGGGGGCCGCTCGGCCACAGCGTGGTCGCCGAGCTGGCGCAGCGGCACTTGAGCCCCGCTGCGGAAGCCGAGGTCCAGCGCCTGCTGGCGCCGGAGCATACCGATTCGCTGGGCGACGTCGCCAACTGGGCCGACCAGATGCAGGACGATCCGGCCATGGCGAATCTGTGGAGGCAGACACGCAGCCAGCACTACATCAATTTCCGCGGTGGCCCCTCGTGCGACTACGTGCCGCCGCGCGATTGCCGCGACGGTCGCTGCGTGGTGGCGACGCTGCAGTACTACGTGGGTGTGCTGGGCGACCGCAGCAAGCCGGACGCCGTGCGCCGCCAGGCGCTGAAGTTCGTGGTGCATTTCGTCGGCGACGTCCACCAGCCCTTGCATGCCGGCTATCGCGAGGACAAGGGCGGCAACACCTATCAGGTGCAGTTCGACGGCAAGGGCAGCAACCTGCACCGGGTGTGGGACTCCGGCATGCTCTACACCCGTGGTCTGGACTGGCAGCAGTACGCGCAGCGCCTGGATTCGGCGGTGCCGGTGCCGTTGCCGGCGCCGAGTGCGCCGCTGGACAACCCCTACGCGCAGTGGGCGCAGGAGTCGTGCCGGATCACCGCCGAGGCCGGCTTCTACCCCGTCGGCCACAAGATCACCCCGGGCTACGTGTCGACCTGGCTGCCTGTGGCCGACCGCCGCCTGCGCGAAGCCGGCCGTCGCCTCGCGCAAGTGCTCAACCTGGCGCTCGGCGCCGGTTCCGCTGCGCGTTGAGCGTGGACCGGCGGCGCGGCGTGACGATTCTGCTAGGCTCAGCTGATGCTCATTTCCAAAATCCGCCGCACCAAGATCGTCGCCACCCTCGGCCCGGCCACTGACGCACCGGGCGCGCTGCGCAAGCTCATCGACGAAGGCGTCGACGTCGTGCGCCTCAACCTCTCGCACGGCGCGCCCGATGATCACCGCGCCCGCGCGCGGGCGGTGCGCGAAGCGGCCGAGGCTGCGGGCCGCGAGGTCGGCGTGCTGGCCGATCTGCAGGGGCCGAAGATCCGCATCGAGACCTTCGCCGACGGCCCGGTGCAGCTGGTCGAAGGTGCCAGCTTCGTGCTCGATTGCCGCCCCGGCGTGCCGCCCGGCGACGCCACCCGCGTGGGCGTGAGCTATTACGGCTTGCCCGATGACGTGAGCGCCGGTGACGTGCTGTTGCTGGACGACGGCCTGGTGGGGCTCACCGTGCGCGAGGTGGTCGGCAGCGAAGTGCGCTGCGAGGTGCTGGTGGCCGGCAAGCTGTCCAACCGCAAGGGGCTCAACCGGCAGGGCGGCGGGCTTTCCGTCGACGCGCTGTCGGACAAGGACAAGGCGGACATCCAGCTGGCCGCCGAGATCGGCGCGGATTTCCTCGCCGTGTCCTTCGTGCGTTCGGCCGACGACATGCACCAGGCCCGCCGCCTGCTCAAGCTGGCCGGCGGGCGTGCCGCGCTGGTGGCCAAGATCGAGCGCGCCGACGCCATCCCGGTACTGGGCGAGATCATCGACGCCTCCGACGTGGTGATGGTGGCGCGCGGCGACCTGGGCGTGGAGATCGGCGATGCCGAGCTGCCCGGCCTGCAGAAGAAGATCATCCGCGAGGCAGTGCAGCGCAATCGCGCGGTGATCACCGCCACCCAGATGCTGCAGTCGATGGTGCGCTCGCCGATCCCGACCCGCGCCGAAGTGCTCGACGTGGCCAATGCCGTGATCGACGGCACCGATGCGGTGATGCTGTCGGAGGAAACCGCCGCCGGCGCGCATCCGGACAAGGCGGTGGCCGCGATGACGCGGATCTGCCTCGGCGCCGAGCGCCAGTTCGAGCCCAAGGACGACCTCTCCGCCGGCGGCCACCGGCTCGACCGCACCGACCAGGCGATCGCGCTGGCCGCGATGATGCTGGCCGGCCAGCTCGGCGTACGGGCGATCGTGGCACTGACCGAATCCGGCGCCACCGCGCAATGGCTGTCGCGCTACCGCAGCGCGGTGCCGATCTACGGCATGTCGCCGTCGGCCTCCGCACGGCGGCGCATGCAGCTGCTGCGCGACGTGCAGCCGGTGGAGTTCAGCCACGGCGAGAAGCAGAGCATGGCCGCTTCCACCCGCGCCGCGGTGCGCCTGCTGTTCGAACAGGACAGGCTGGTCCAGGGTGACAGCGTGGTGATCACCTACGGCGACCGCGTCGGCCACGTCGGCGGCACCAACACGCTGAAGCTGCTCGCGGTCGGCCCCGACGGCACCATCGACAGCCTGCGCGACCTGTGAAGCCTGAACCGGCCGCGTCGCCGCGACATCGTTGACGCTGGCGCGGCGTGCAGGCAGCTACACTGTGGCCATCGACACGTTGCCGGAGCCTGCCATGAACATCCCGTTTTCCTCCGTGTGCCGCGGCGTGCTGTTCGCGCTCGCCCTGGGCGCCGCAGCGCCGGTGCTGGCGCAGACGGTCAAGATCGACCAGCAGGACTTGTACCGCTACTGGATCCTGCTCAACACCCAGGTGCAGATGGATGCGCCCAACAGCGGCCTCAACCTGGACAAGCCCGGTTGCGTGGCGGTGACCTACACCATCGGTTCCGATGGCGTGCCGATGGACGTGCAGGTGGCCAAGGTGGAGCCGAAGAGCGACCTCGGCCCGATGGCGCGCAGCGCAGTGGCCAATTTCCGCTACGGCCCGTCGCTGAACAACAACATCCACCAGCCGGTGGCCACGTATTACATCGTGGTGTTCAACGGTCCCAAGGACCCGGCCGCGCGCGCCCAGCTGATGGCCCCGTGCAAGCTGCCCGGCTACCCGGCCTGAGCTGAGCCGGCAGTGCCTGCGGGGTGCGGCGTCGTTTCGGCCCGTCGTGGCCCGGATCTGGCCTATAATCGACGTTTTTCACCATGCCGCTTCGTTCTCGAGGCGGCGCCCACCATGGGTGGCCGGGCATCGCCCCCACCATCGCGGAGTCACCAATGAGCATTGAAGATCTCGAAAGCGTCGCCCTGGCGATGGTTGCGCCCGGCAAGGGCATCATCGCGATCGACGAGTCGACCAACACCATCCGCAAGCGCTTCGAGGCCGTCGGCATCGAGAACACCGAGGAGAACCGGCGCGCCTACCGCGAGTTGCTGCTGACCACGCCGGGCCTGTCCGAGCACATCTCCGGCGCGATCCTGTTCGACGAGACGATCCGCCAGTCCACCAAGGACGGCGTGCCGTTCACCCAGGTGATGAAGAAGAACGGCATCATCCCCGGCATCAAGGTCGACAAGGGCCCGCAGCCGCTGGCCGGTTTCCCCGGCGACGTGGTCACCGAAGGCCTCGACGGCCTGCGCGAACGCCTGCAGGAATACGCGAAGCTGGGCGCCCAGTTCGCCAAGTGGCGCGCGGTGATCAACATCTCCGAGGAAAACCCCAGCTCCACCGCGATCGAGGCGAACTGCCACGTGCTGGCTCGTTACGCCGCGCTGTGCCAGGAGGCCGGCCTGGTGCCGATGGTCGAGCCCGAAGTGATCATGGACGGCGACCACACCATCGAAGTCAGCTACGAAGTGCACGAAGCCGTGCTGCGCAGCCTGTTCAATGCGCTGTACGAGCAGAACGTGATGCTGGAAGGCACCATCCTGAAGGTCAGCATGGTCATCCCCGGCAAGGATTGCGAGGAGCAGGCCGAGATCGGTGAAGTAGCCGAGGCCACCGTGCGCGTGCTCAAGTCCACCGTGCCGGCAGCGCTGCCGGGCATCGTGTTCCTTTCCGGTGGCCAGAGCGACCAGCAGTCCACTGCACACCTCAACGCGATGAACCAGATCGGCCCGCACCCGTGGCCGCTGTCGTTCTCCTACGGCCGCGCGATGCAGCAGGCCGCGCTGCAGTTGTGGTCGAAGGACCTGAAGGGCAATGTCGCCGACGCGCAGAAGATCGTTCACGCCCGCGCCAGGGACAATGGCCTGGCGGCGCTGGGGCAGTGGAACGGCTGATTGCCTTTCAGGCGGGGAATAGGGAATAGGGAACAGGGAATCGGCAGAGAAGAAAAGGGCGCCTTGCGGCGCCCTTTTTGCGTCACGCGATGGAGTTCAGAAGCGGTACTCGGCGCTCACCGTGTAGATGCGGTTGCCGATGTCCAGGCCCTGCTTGGAGATGCTGTAGTAATCGAAGTTGGCGCCGATGCTCCAGCTCTTGTTGATGTCGTAGCCGGTGCCGACGCCGGCATACCAGCCCAGCGACTGCCTGCTGGCCTTCTCGTTGAACGAGTTGGCCGGATCGCTGGACTGCGCCGTGCCGTGCAGCTTCCACACGAAGGCGCCGCCGCGCGCGGAGATGTACCAGGCGTCGGTCGGGTTGAAGTGACCGTTGATGCCTGCGGTCCAGCCGTCACCCGAGAGTTTGGCGTAGGTGGTGCCATCGCGGCTGCTGATGCTGCCGAGGTCGGTGTAGCCCGCCTCGAAGCCGATGAACTGGGTGCGGTAGCCGGCGTTGAGAATGACGGCCGTGCCGTGTTCGCTGCCGAGGTCGTAGTTGTCCAACGTGGCGTGGTAGCTCACGCGACCGGCGCCGAGGTTGACGAAACCGCCGGTGAGATCCTTTGCCTGCACGCTGGCCGTGGCCAACGTCGCACCGGCCAGAGCGGCCAGCGTCAAGAGTGAGTTTTTCATTTGAAATCCCCTGTTGTGGTGTTTCCCGATCTTTCCTGTCGCAGTCCTGCGCGTCGGGACGCAAGGCGCCAACCACGTATTTTATATGTGGCGCAGTTCGCATAAAGAAAGAGAGCGCCCTCAGGCGCCCTCTTCTTGTAGGTGAACATCCCGACGCGATGTCGGAATCAACCTCTGCGGATCAGAAGCGGTATTCGGCGCTGGCCGAGACCATGTCCGTGCTGAGGTTCACGTGGTCCTTGCTGGCGTCGAAGTAGTCGTAGTTCACGCCCACGCTGAGCTGCGGGGTGATGTTGTAGCCGATGCCTGCGCCGGCGTACCAGCTGTTGTCGTCCAGGCTCTTGCGGATCGGGTTCACGTCGTTGTTCATGCCGTGACCGGTCCAGCTGTACAGGCCCGCGCGACCGCTGAGGTACCAGTTCGGGGTCATGTCCAGCCGGGCGTTGGCGCCCACCGTCCAGCCGTGCAGCTGCGACTTGTTGTCGGCGATCACCGGGTCGCTGTTGAAGATGTTCTTGGCGTGGATGTTGCCCAGGTCGTTGTAGCCCACCTCGGCGCCCAGCGCGAAGTTCGGCGCCAGCGACCAACGGTAGCCGCCGTTCAAGGCATAGCCGGTGTCATGGCCGTCGTACGGCCCATGGTTGATCGCGGTGCGGCCGATGTTGCCGTTGACGAACCAGCCGGCGTTGTCGGCGGGCGCGTTCTGCGCGAAGGCGGCGGGGACGGCCACCAGGCCGGCAGAGACGAGAGCGAGGGCGAGCAGTGTTTTCTTGGTTTTCATGGATGAGGCTCCAATGGTCAGGACAGTTGGCCCCGGATGGGGAGGGCCGTTTGTCGAATGCGCCCCGCCCAAGACGGGCGGCGACACGAAGACTTAGATGGGTGGTGCCCCGAAAGATTCAATACTCATTAGTTCAGTATTAAGCGCAGATTAAGCCGGCCGAATGTGGGCCGTGCCTCGGGCCGTGTCCGGCGCGCGACACCGCGCGACCGGATCGGCGACAATGGACGCTTTTGCACCCTCCGGAGACGCCTGATGACCACCCGCCGCGAACTCGCCAACGCCGTGCGAGCCCTTGCCATGGACGCCGTGGAAGCGGCCAAGTCCGGTCATCCGGGCATGCCGATGGGCATGGCCGACCTCGCCGAGGTGCTGTGGAACGACTTCCTGCAGTTCAATCCGGCCAACCCGAAGTGGCCCAACCGCGACCGCTTCGTGCTGTCCAACGGCCACGGCTCGATGCTGCAGTACGCGCTGCTGCACCTGACCGGCTTCGACCTGCCGATGGACCAGCTCAAGCGCTTCCGCCAGCTGCATTCGAAGACCGCCGGCCACCCGGAAGCCAGCGAAACGCCGGGCGTGGAGACCACCACCGGTCCGCTCGGCCAGGGCCTGGCGAATGCGGTCGGCTTTGCGCTGGCCGAGAAGGTACTGGCGGCGCATTTCAACCGTCCGGGCCACGATGTGGTCGATCACCACACCTACGTCTTCCTTGGCGACGGCTGCCTGATGGAAGGCATTTCGCACGAAGCTGCCTCGCTGGCCGGCACCTGGCAGCTCGGCAAGCTGGTGGCGATCTACGACGACAACGGCATCTCCATCGACGGCGAAGTGCACGGCTGGTTCACCGACGACACCTCGGCGCGCTTCGAGGCCTACGGCTGGAACGTGATCCGCGGCGTGGACGGGCACGATGCCGAAGCGATCAAACAGGCGATCGCCAAGGCCACCGTACAGCACGACAAGCCCACCCTGATCTGCGCGAAAACCGTCATCGGCTTCGGTGCGCCGCACAAGCAGGGCAAGGAGGAAAGTCACGGCGCGCCGCTGGGCAAGGACGAGATCGCCGCCGCGCGCGAGCAGCTGGGCTGGAAGTACCCACCGTTCGAGATACCGGCCGAGATCTATGCCGGCTGGGATCACAAGGCCAAGGGCGCCGCCGCGGAGCAGGCGTGGAACGACGCCTTCGCGCAGTACGCCGCCGCGCATCCGCAGCTGGCCGCCGAATTCGAGCGCCGCATGCGCGGCGAGCTGCCGGCCGACTGGGCCGCGAAGTCGCAGGCGTTCATCGACAAGCTGCAGGCCGACGGTCCCGAAGTGGCCTCGCGCAAGGCTTCGCAGATGAGCATCGAAGCGTTCGCGCCGCTGCTGCCGGAGCTGATCGGCGGCTCGGCCGACCTGGCCGGCTCCAACCTGACCAAGTGGAAGGGCAGCCTCGACGCCGCCACCGGCGACAGCGCGGACGGCAAGGGCAACTACGTCTATTACGGCGTGCGCGAGTTCGGCATGACCGCGATCGCCAACGGCGTGGCGCTGCATGGCGGCTTCATCCCGTACGACGCGACGTTCCTGGTGTTCTCCGACTACGCGCGCAATGCGGTGCGCATGAGTGCGCTGATCCCGGCGCATGCGATCCACGTTTACACGCACGACTCGATCGGCCTGGGCGAGGACGGCCCGACCCATCAGCCGGTGGAGCACATGGCGAGCCTGCGCTACATCCCGAACAACCAGCTGTGGCGTCCGTGCGATGCGGTGGAATCGGCGGCGTCGTGGAAGGCGGCGATCGAGCGCAAGGGCGCGCCGTCGTGCCTGATCTTCTCGCGGCAGAACCTCAGGCACCAGCAGCGCAGCGCACAGCAGGTGGCCGACATCCTGCGCGGCGGCTACGTGCTGTCCGATCCGCTGGACACGAAGTTCCAGGCGATCCTGATCGCCACCGGTTCGGAAGTGGAACTGGCGATGGAGGCGTCGCGCGCGCTGGCGCAGCAGGGCGTGGCCGTGCGCGTGGTGTCGATGCCGTGCACCGAGGTGTTCGACGCGCAGCCGCTGGAATACCGCGAAGGCGTGCTGCCGCTCTGGTGCCGCGCGCGCGTGGCGGTGGAAGCGGCCACCGCCGATTTCTGGCGCAAGTACGTGGGCCTGGACGGCGAAGTGGTCGGCATGACCACGTTCGGCGCCTCGGCGCCGGCGCCGCAGCTGTTCGAGCACTTCGGCTTCACCGTGGCGCACGTGGTCGACGCGGTGAAGCGCGTCGTCAAATAAGGCTACTCGCGGTCGCCTCCCGGTGATCGCGGGAATGCCTGTGCGAGCGCCTCATTCGGTAGGGCGGGCACTGCCCGCCGTTCTGCCTTATCCAGCGACCGAAACAAAAGCCGGCGGGCGGTGCCCGCCCTACGGAGCGGCCGCCGGGATTTCCAGCAAGGCGGCCAGTTCGTCCGGCGTTGCCGCAATGGCGTGGGCGCCGGCCTGTTCCAGTTCCGCGCGGCTGCCGAAGCCCCAGAGCACACCGAAGCCACGCACGCGGTTGGCGACGGCGCCGTCGATGTCGAAGTGGCGGTCGCCGATCATCACCGTGTCGGCCGGGTCGGCGCCGAAGTCGGCCAGTGCCTCGCTGATCATCGTGGCCTTCTCGCTGTGCGCGCTGTCCGGGTGCGGGCCGTACAGGCGCAGGAACGCGTCGCCGAACGGCAGGTGGGCGAGGATCGGCGCGGCGTGGCGGTGCGGCTTGCTGGTGACCACGGCGAGCTGGTGGCCGGCGCCGCGCAGCCGCTCGATCAGCAGCTCGATGCCCGGATAGATCTCGTGCTCGCGCCAGCCGAGCGTGTTGAAGCGCTCGTGGTAGTACGCCACCGCCGCCTCGATGCGTTCGGCGTCGTGGTCCAGGAGCGGCGCGAAGCTGTGCCGCAGCGGCGGGCCGATCCAGCGGCGCAGTTCCGCATGTGCCGGCGCGGGCACGTCCAGCCGTGCCAGCGCATGCTTCACGCAGGCGGTGATGCCGTGCTCGGAATCGATCAGGGTGCCGTCGAGATCGAACAGGCAGAGCATTACTTCGCGGCTCGCGCCTTCAACGCGGTGACCGCCGGCAGTTCCTTGCCTTCGAGGAATTCCAGGAACGCGCCGCCGCCGGTGGAGATGTAGGAGACCTGGTCGGCGATGCCGTACTTGTCGACCGCGGCCAGCGTGTCGCCGCCGCCGGCGATCGAGAACGCGTTCGACGCCGCGATCGCGCGCGCCAGCGTTTCGGTGCCCTTGCCGAACGCGTCGAACTCGAACACGCCGACCGGGCCGTTCCACACCACGGTGCCGGCCTTGGCGATCAGGGCGGCGTAGAGTTCGGCGGTCTGCGGGCCGATGTCGAGGATCATCTCGTCCGCACCGACCTGGTCGACCGGCTTGATCGTGGCCGGGGCCTGCGCGGAGAACGCCGGCGCCACCACCACGTCGATCGGCATCGGCACTTCGGCGCCGCGTCGTTTGGCGTCGGCCAGCACCTTCTTCGCCGCGTCGAGCAGATCCATCTCCACCAGCGAGTTGCCGACCGAGTGTCCCATCGCGGCGATGAAGGTGTTGGCGATGCCGCCGCCGACGATGAGCTGGTCGACCTTGCCGATCAGGTTGTCCAGCAGAGTCAGCTTGGTCGACACCTTGGAGCCGGCCACGATCGCCAGCAGCGGATGCGCCGGGTGCTCCAGCGCCTTGCCCAGCGCATCCAGCTCGGCGCACAGCAACGGGCCGGCGGCGGCGACCGGGGCGTACCTGATCACGCCGTGGGTCGAGGCTTGTGCGCGATGCGCGGTGCCGAACGCGTCCATCACGAAGATGTCGCACAGCGCGGCATATTTCTTCGCCAGCGTGTCGTCGTCCTTGCCCTCGCCGACGTTCATGCGGCAGTTTTCCAGCAGCACCACCTCGCCGGCGGCCACCTCCACCCCGTTGACCAGGTAGTCGGCCACCAGCCGCACCGGCTGGTCGAGTTTGCTGCTCAGCCACAGCGCCACCGGCGCCAGCGAGGATTCGGCGTCGAACTGGCCTTCCTTGGGCCGGCCCAGGTGCGACATCACCATCACCTTCGCGCCGGCGTCGCGGGCGGCCAGGATCGTCGGGAGGGCGGCGTCGAGGCGCTGGGTCGAGGTGATCCGGCCCTGTTCGTCGATCGGCACGTTGAGATCTTCGCGGATCAGCACGCGCTGGTTGCGCAGGTCGAGGTCGCTCATGCGGATGACGGACACGGCACAACTCCGTTGGATGGTGGGGGCTAGCCAGAACCGGCTGCAACCGCCTATTGTCCGGTGGCCGCGGCAGTGATGCAAACGCGGCCTGGCGAGGCACGCCGGGCCGACGACACGCGGGCGCGCGCAACGGCTGCACTTGTGGCTAAACTGCAGGCTATCCACGCAGGGGGGACCGCTCATGGCGACCGGCTTGGTGCTCTACAGCTACTGGCGTTCCAGTGCTGCCTATCGCGTGCGCATCGCGCTGAACCTGAAGGGCCTGGACTACGAGACGCGTCCGGTGCACCTCGTGCGCGACGGCGGCGAGCAGCACACGGCGCAATACCAGGCGCTGAACCCGCTCGAATCCGTGCCGGTGCTGTGCGACGGCGACCGTGTGCTGACCCAGTCACTGGCGATCATGGAATACCTGGACGAGATGCACCCGGAGCTGGAGACCGCGCTGCTGCCGGTCGACGCCCGCGGCCGCGCCCAGGTGCGCGCGCTGGCCATGGCGGTGTGCTGCGACATTCACCCGCTGGGCAACCTGCGCGTGCTGCAGCATCTGGAGAAGGAGTTCGGCGCCAGCGAGGAGCAGCGGGCAGCCTGGTCGCGGCACTGGATCGATGCCGGCTTCAAGGCGATCGAAGCCATGCTGGCGGAGAGCGCCGCCACCGGCCGCTACTGCCACGGCGAAACCCCGAGCATGGCCGATGCCTGCCTGATCCCGCAGGTCTACAACGCCATTCGCTGGAAACTGCCGCTCGACGACTACCCCACCATTACGCGCATCCACGCCGCCTGCAACGAGCTGGAAGCGTTTCAGCGTGCGGCGCCGGAGGCGCAACCCGACGCACCGTAAGCCGGGAATAGGGAATGGGGAATAGGGAATAGGAACTGCAAGAGCAGGAGCCGCGCTCCGCGCTTGGTTTTTCCGATTCCCGATTCCCGATTCCCTATTCCCTATTCCCTATTCCCGGCCCTTCAGAACCCCATCCCGTACGGGTCGTTGCCGGCCAGTTCGGCGCTGCTGTTGCCGCCTTCGGCGAGGCGGATCTTGAGGGCGAGGCCATCGCGGGAGTCGGATTTGCTGAGGGCCTCGTCCAGTTCCACGCGGCCTTCCTTGTACAGCTTGTACAGCGACTGGTCGAAGGTCTGCATGCCTTCCTGCAGGCTGCGATCCATGGCGTCCTTGATCTCGTGGATCTGGCCGCGGCGGATCATGTCGCGGATCAGCGGCGTGTTCAGCAGCACCTCGGCGGCCGGGATGCGGCGGCCGTCCTTGCCGATCACCAGGCGCTGGCTGATCACCGCGCGCAGGTTCAGCGCCAGGTTCATCAGCACGTTCTTGTGCGCCGATTCGGGGAAGAAGTTGAGGATGCGCTCCAGCGTCTGGTCGGAGTTGTTGGAGTGCAGCGTGGCCAGGCACAGGTGGCCGGTCTCGGAGAAGGCAATGGCCGCCTCCATCGTGTCGGTGTCGCGGATCTCGCCGATCATGATGACGTCCGGCGCCTCGCGCATCGCGTTCTTCAGCGCCTCGTGGTAGCTGTGCGTGTCCAGCCCGACCTCGCGCTGGTTGACGATCGAGCGCTTGTGCCGGTGCAGGTATTCGATCGGGTCCTCGATGGTGAGGATGTGCCCGGGCGACTGCGAGTTGCGCTGGTCGATCATCGCCGCCAGCGTGGTCGACTTGCCCGAGCCGGTGGCGCCCACCACCAGGATCAGTCCGCGCGGCTCCATGATCAGGTCGCGGAAGATCGGCGGCAGCTGCAGCTGCTCGATCGAGGGGATCTCGCTCTTGATCGCGCGGATCACCATGCCCACTTCGCCGCGCTGCTTGAAGACGTTGATGCGGAAGCGGCCGGCTTCCTTCACCGCCAATGCCATGTTCAGTTCGAGGTTGCGCTCGAACTGCGGCACCTGGCCCTCGTCCATCAGCGAATAGGCGATCTTCTTGACCATGCCGCTCGGCAGGCCGGTATTGCCCAGCGGATAAAGCTTGCCCTCGACCTTGATGTTCACCGGGGCACCGGTGGACAGGAACATGTCCGACGCGCCCTTGTCTACCATGAGCTTGAGGAAGTAGCCGATGTCCACGTTTTACCCCTGGGTTCCCGATGTACATTGCATTGCACGATTATGCCTGCCCACAATACGCTGCAACACACCATGAGGACTGTGATGTACTTCTTTTCCCCATCGGCCGCGCTCGCGCGCCGCATGCGCGCGGCGGCCACCATGCTGGCGCTGACCCTGGCCGTGGCCGGTTGCGCCACGGCGCCGCCGCCGAATGACGCGATGAACCTGGCCCAATACCAGCTGCAGGCCGCCCGCGACGCCGGCGCGGCGGATTACGCGCCGGTCGACCTCGGTTTCGCGCAGGACAAGTTCCAGCAGGCGCAGGAGGCGATGGCGGCGCGCAAGTTTGCCGATGCCGCGAACCTCGCCGAGGAATCCGGCGCCGATGCCGAACTGGCGCGGGTCAAGGCGCGGCTGGGCGCGGCCCGTGCCGAGATGCAGGGCAAGCTGCAGGAAAACACCCGCCTGCGCAGCGAGGGCGAGCAACTGGCCGCCCGGCAGCAGCAGATGGAACAGGCGATCCCGGCACCCGCCGCCGACTCTTCCGCGCCGTTGCCGGTGGGCGACATGCCGGCGCCTTCGGCCTCGGTGCTCTCCGCGCCGGTCGACGGCACGCCGATCCCCGGCAATGACGATCCCGCGGCCGCCAGCAGCATTCCCGGAGGCCAGCCATGAAGCGCCTTGCCCAACTGCTCGCTGGCGCCGGCCTGGCGCTGGCCCTGGTCGGTGCCGCGCAGGCACGCCAGGACGACATCGACATCAACCGCCTGCGCGGCAGCCTGGACCAGCTTGCCAACGATCCCGGCCTCGGCCATTACGCCCTGTCCGAACAGGCGCGAGCCCGCGAGGCGATCCGCGCGCTGGAGGAGGCCGGACGTGGCGACCGGCCGCATGCCTTGTACCTCGCCGAGCGCCGCGTCGACCTGGCCAAGACCGCCGCGCAGTTGCAGGACGCCCAGGTCAAGCTGAACCAGCTCGATCGCGAACACGACCAGATCCTGCTCGCCAACAGCCGCCGCGAGGCGGACATGGCCCGGCTGGAGCTGGCCCGGCAGCGCCTGCAGAACCAGTTGGCGCAGGAGGAGGCCGCGCGCCTGCAGCAGCAGGGCATCGAATATTCGCAGCAGGCCGAGCAGGCGCGGGCCGAAGCCGAGCGGGCCAAGAAGCTGGCCGCGGCACAGAGCAAGGTGGCGCGGGCGGCCCGCCGCGAGGCGGCGCTGGCGGCGCAGGCGGCCAAGGCGATGCGCGCGCAGATGGACGATGGAAACACCCCGCCACCGGCTCCCGCCGAGCAGAAAAAGCCCACCCGCAAGCACTCCGCGGGGCACTGAAACGGCGCCGGGCGGCGCTTTGCCGCGGCGCCTCCACGGGCTGCGGCCAGCCGCCGCCCAATGCCTGCAAAACACTGTTTTGACAGGTATTTAATGCACCGACCGAAGTGTGATCCGACGCCTTGCGCCGGCCAGATCGGCGGAGTAGGGTCAAAGCCCCGGGAGGCATCCAGGCCACCGGGGTCAACGACCTGAATCATGCGCCCATCCCACGTTCAGATCCCCACCTGCGTTCCGGTTGACCGGCGTGGGTCGCGGGTGTGCGCCGATTCAGCTGTCGGCGGTCCGCCAACGTGGCGGCAACCGTCCGTTCACTCGCAGGAGGTCGGATCATGTTCGAAAACCAGCAGCGCGATGATGTCGAGGCATTGATGAAGGCGGACGCGGAGTTCCGCCGGCTTTATCAGCACCATCGGGAGCTCGACAGCAAGGTGCACGACGCCGATATCGGCGTGCTTCCCATCGACGACGCCACCCTCGCCGGCATGAAGAAGGAGAAACTGCTGGCCAAGGCGCGGCTTGAACGCATGTGGGCCGACAGGGCGCACCTCATCCACTGACGCAACGGTTCGCTGGCGCGGCCCCGGGTCTTCCCTGAAACAGTCATCGGGAAGATTGCCGGGGCCGCAGCGTATCCGGCGGCTCGGTTATCATGGGGGTTCTGCGGCCACGGCTTTGCGCCGACGCCGCCACGCCAGCGACGGAGCCCCCATGACGGTTCACCAGAGTGTCCTCGAACTGATCGGACACACCCCGATGGTTCGCGCGAGGCGCCTCGATACGGGTGCGTGCGAATTGTTCCTGAAACTCGAGAGCGCCAACCCCGGCGGCTCGATCAAGGACCGCATCGGCCTGTCGATGATCGAGGGCGCCGAGAAGGACGGCCGCATCCGCCCGGGCGACATCCTGGTCGAGGGCACCGCCGGCAACACCGGCCTGGGCCTGGCCCTGGTCGCGCAGCAGAAAGGCTACCGCCTGATCCTGGTGGTGCCGGACAAGATGAGCCGCGAGAAGATCTTCAACCTCAAGGCGATGGGCGCCGAGGTGGTGCTGACCCGCTCCGACGTGGCCAAGGGACACCCCGAGTACTACCAGGACATGGCCGAGCGGATTGCCCGCGAAACGCCCGGCGCCTACTTCATCAACCAGTTCGGCAACCCCGACAACCCGGCCGCGCACATCGCCAGCACCGGGCCGGAAATCCTCGAACAGATGGACGGCAAGGTGGATGCGGTGGTGGTCGGCTGCGGCTCGTCCGGCACGCTGAGCGGGCTGTCGAAGTTCTTCGCCGAACACTCGCCGCAGACCGAGCTGATCCTGGCCGATCCGGTCGGCTCGATCCTGGCGCAGTACATCAACGAGGGCACGCTCTCGACCAAGTCGGCGAGCTGGATGGTCGAAGGCATCGGCGAGGATTTCCTGCCCTCGATCAGTGACTTCACCCGGGTGAAGAAGGCCTACGCGATCTCCGACAAGGAGAGCTTCCTGACCGCGCGTGAGCTGCTGGCGAAGGAAGGCATCCTGGGCGGCTCGTCGACCGGCACTCTGCTTGCCGCGGCGCTGCGCTACTGCCGCGAACAGACCACGCCGAAACGCGTGGTGACCCTGGTTTGCGACACCGGCAACAAGTATCTTTCCAAGCTGTACAACGACTACTGGATGCTCGACAACGGCTTCATCGAGCGCGAGCAGCACGGCGACCTGCGCGACCTTCTGCTGCGCCCGTTCGCCCAGCGCGACACCGTGGTGGTCGGCCCCAACGAGCTGCTGATCACCGCCTACAACCGCATGAAGCTGTACGACGTGTCGCAGTTGCCGGTGATGGACGGCCGCAAGCTGGTCGGCATCGTCGACGAGTCCGACGTGCTGATGCACGTGCACGCCGACGAGACGCGCTTCCGCGACCCGGTGTCCACCGCGATGATCGCCGACCTGCACCGGCTCGACGTGCGCTCGCCGATCGAGTCGCTGCTGCCGGTGTTCGAGCGCGGCCACGTGGCCATCGTGGTCGACGGCGACGATTTCCTCGGCCTGATCACCCGCATCGACCTGCTGAACTGGCTGCGCCGCAAGGTGAATTGACCGGCCGCGCCAGGCACTTTCAAAACAGCCCGGGGCGACCCGGGCCAGAACCGAAGGAAGCTTCGCCATGTGTGGAATCGTTGCCGCCGTAGCCCAACGCGATGTCGCCCCGCTGCTTATCGCCGGCCTGAAAGCGCTCGAATACCGGGGCTACGACTCCTCCGGCGTGGCCGTGCTCGACCACGGCGCGATCCGCCGCGTGCGCGCCAAGGGCAAGGTGCGCGAGATGGAGGCGCTGTACCTGGCCGACCCGCTGTCCGGCGGCACCGGCATCGCGCATACCCGCTGGGCCACGCATGGCGTGCCGAACGAGGCGAACGCGCACCCGCACATCGCCGGCCGGGTGGCGATCGTGCACAACGGCATCATCGAGAACTACGCCGGCCTGCGCGCCGAGCTGCAGGCCGCCGGCCACGTGTTCACTTCGGAAACCGACACCGAGGTGATGGCCGCGCTGATCGACCGACGCATCGGCCAGGGCCAGAACCTGCGCGAGGCGGTGCTGGCCACCGTGCGTGAACTGGAGGGCGCCTATGCGATCGCCGTGCTCAGCAGCGAGGAGCCCGACCGCGTGGTCGGTGCGCGCCGCGGCGCGCCGCTGCTGGTGGGCGTCGGCATCGGCGAGAACTTCCTCGGCTCCGATGCGCAGGCGCTGATCCAGGTCACCAACCGCATGCTCCACCTCGACGAGGACGACGTGGTCGAGATCACCCGCGACAGCGTGCAGGTGTTCGCGCTGGACGGCACGCCGGTCGAGCGCAAGGTGTACGAGAGCGAGCTGTCCACCGACGCGGTCGAGCGCGGCGAGTACCGCCACTACATGCAGAAGGAGATCTTCGAGCAGCCGCGCGCGGTGGCCGACACGCTTGAAGCGCGCATCGGCCCGCACGGCGTGCTGCCGAACATCTTCGGCATCGACAGCGAGGCGCTGCTCGCCGCCACCCGCGGCGTGCACATCATCGCCTGCGGCACCAGCTACCACGCCGGCCTCGTCGCCAAGTACTGGATCGAGGAATTCGCGCGCCTGCCGGTCGCGGTGGAGGTGGCCAGCGAGTACCGCTACCGCGAGACCGTGGTGCCGCCCGGCACGCTGTTCCTGGCAATCTCGCAGTCGGGCGAAACCGCCGACACGCTGGCCGCGATGCGCGAGTCGCGCCGACGCGGCTACCTCGGCACCCTGGTCATCTGCAACTCGCCGGAGTCGTCGCTGGTGCGCGAGGCCGACCTCAAGCTGATGACCCGCGCCGGCCCCGAGATCGGCGTGGCCTCGACCAAGGCGTTCACCACGCAGCTGGCCGGCCTGGCGCTATTGGCGCTGGAGCTGGCGCGCCGCAACGGCCTCGACGCGTCGCGCTACGCGGCGCTGTGCGAGGAGCTGCAGCGCCTGCCGCGCGCGATCGAGAACGCACTGAAGCTGGAGCCGGCGATCATCGACCTGGCCGGCGATTTCATCCATCGCCAGCATGCGCTGTTCCTCGGCCGCGGCGCGCACTACCCGGTGGCGCTGGAAGGTTCGCTCAAGCTCAAGGAAATCTCCTACATCCACGCCGAGGCCTACCCCGCCGGCGAGCTCAAGCACGGCCCGCTGGCGCTGGTCGACGAGAACATGCCGGTGGTGGCGGTGGCGCCGAACGGACCGCTGCTGGACAAGCTGAAATCCAACCTGCAGGAAGTACGCGCCCGCGGCGGTCGCCTGATCGTGTTCGCCGACGGCTCCGCCGGCATGGACGACACCGCCGGCAACGGCGTGACCCTGCGCGTGGAATCCGGCGGCAACTTCATCGCCCCCGCCGTGTTCACCGTGCCGCTGCAACTGCTCGCCTACCACGTCGCCGTGCTGCGCGGCACGGACGTGGATCAACCGCGCAACCTGGCCAAGTCGGTCACCGTGGAGTAGGGCCCGATCCGCCGGCGCTGCCCGGCGTGGCGGGTGGCGTGATCGTGGCAGCCGTGGCCGGCTTGGCCGCGACGGCTCCCGGTTGCCACACGAAGGTCGCCACGCTTTCCGCCGGCATGGTGTAGCGGAAGTCGAGCCCGCCCTGCTGCACGGAGACTTCGTGCGGCACGGTCTTGCCGTTGACCAGTACCAGCACGATCGATCCGCCGTCTGGGTTGCGGAAGGCGACGTTCTTGATGTCGTTGCCGGTGTCGGTGGACCAGATGCGCACCGCGCCGGGGTGGATGAAGCGGCTGTAATGGGCGAACGCGTAGTACTCGTCGTTGCGGCTCACCGCGCCGCTGCGCGAGTCGATCGTGACGATGCCCTTGCAGGTGTCGCAGCCGCCGAAGTGCGGGCCGTAGTTTTCGTCCAGCGCAAGGTTCCAGTACACCACGCCGCGCGCCCAGTTGCGCAGGCCGCCGAGCAGCAGGTCGCGCGCGAACCAGAGCAGTTCGCCGTGCTTGCTGGATTCCCAGTCGCCGCCGGAACACTCGGTGATGTAGGCGTCCTTGCGCGGAAAGGAGTGGTGCACGTCGCTCTGCGCGCCGGGCGTGCCGCGGTAGCAGTGCCAGGCGATGCCGTCCAGGTAGCGGGCGGCCTCGGCGTCGTAGAGCACGTCCAGCGGTTGCTGCGGTTCGTCCCAGTTGTGGTCCCAGCCGAAGATGTGCGTGGGCGGCTTGCGCCCGGCCAGCGCGGGGCCCAGGTACTGCGCGATGATGCGCGCGCGCTGCCCGGCGGAGAGCAGCATGCCGGGGTAGGTCAGCGGCACGAAGCCGGGCTCGTTCTGCAGGGTCAGCGCGAAGATCGGGATGCCGTAGCTGCGGTAGGTGTCGACGTACTTCACCAGGTACTGCGCATAGGCCGCCTCGTACTCTTCGAGCAGGCTGCCGCCGATCAGGTTGGCGCTGGTCTTCATCCACGCCGGCGCGCTCCACGGCGAGGCGATGATGCGCAGCTGCGGGTCGATCGCCAGCGTCTCCTGCACGGTGGGGATGAGGTAGGGCACGTTGGCCGCGACGTTGAAATGCTGCAGCTCGGGGTCGACCTCGCCGGCGGGCATGTCGTCCAGCGTGTACGGTTGCAGCGAGAAATCCGAGGCGCCGATGGTCAGCCGGACCATGTTGAAATCGAGCCCGGGCGGCGGGCCGAACAGTTCGAGCAGCAGCGCGTGGCGCGCCGGTGCGCTCAGCTTGTTCTGCAGCAGCCAGGCCGAGGCGTCGGTCAGTGCCGCGCCGAAGCCGACGATGGACTGGTAGGTCTTGCTGGTGTCGATGACCACGTCGGCAGGCGTCGATGTCGCGTTGCTGGCCGGCACGTCGGCCTGCCGCGCCAGCCGCAGGCGGCGATCCTGCGTGCTCAGCCACAGCTCGATGCCGGGGCCGCTCGGTTGCGCGACCGGCGCGGCGGGGAGGACGATCGGCGCTGCCGGGCGCTGCGCCACCCGCAGCGCGAGCAGCGCCAGCAGCGAGATCAGCGCGAACGACGCGATGGCGAACCAGCGCGGGACACCGCGAGCGTCATCCATGCAGCATGCCGGCCGGAGGCGTGGTCTGGGGCGGCATGGGGGAGACGCCGGTCGTCACGGCGTGCCCGGCTTGGCACAGGCGTGGATCGCCGACCAGGTGGGCAGCGTTTCCACCTCGTGCGCCGCCGCGTAGCGCAGCCCGTAGCCGGGAGCGAACAGCCAGGCCCGGTCGTGGTCGGCGCTCTGGTACGGGCAGGGCAGGCCGGGCCAGGGCATCGGCAGCGTGCCGTGGAAATCGTGCGGCCCTGCGCCACCGGCGTGGGCGAACAGCACGTCCGCCACGCCGCCGCCTTCGGTGCCCGGCAGCCACGCTGCGACGAAGGCATCGGACAGGTTGAGCAGGTCGTTGACGAACAGCGGTCGCCCGGACACGAACACCGTCACCACCGGCTTGTGCGCCTTGGCCACGGCCTGCAGCACGGCGAGATCCTCCGGGTAGCGATCGCTGTGGCGCAGCGTGGCCGGCAACGTGATGTCGCCTTTCATCTCCGCGTACGGGGTTTCCCCGATCACCGCCACGATGGCGTCGAAGGGTGCAAGGTCGATGCCGGCGGCGGTCGGGCTGTAGCTGACGTTCGCGGCGCCGTCGGCGGCGCGGATGCCGGCCAGGATCGTCTCGCCGTGCGGGAAGTCGGCGTTGCCGTTGTCGTTGCCTTGCCAGCTCAGCGACCAGCCGCCGGCCTGATTCGGCAGGCTGTCGGCGCTCTTGCCGACCACCAGGATCTTCGCGCCGGCCCGCAGCGGCAGCGCGCGGTGGTTGTTCTTCAGCAGCACCAGCGATTCGCGTACCGCGCGGCGCGCCAGCTCGCGATGCTGCAGGGCGGTGGCGTCGCCGGCGCCTTGGCGCTGCGAGGGCCGCTTGCCGAACAGGCCCATGCGCAGCTTGGCGCGCACGATCCGGCTGACCGCGTCGTCGATGCGGCTGATCGGGATCTGGCCGTCCTCGACCTGCCGGGTGGTGTTGGAGATGAAGGCCTGCCAGTCGTCGGGCACCATCACCATGTCGATGCCGGCGTTGATCGCCTGCGCGCAGCTGGCGTTGTTGCAGCCGGGCAGCTGGCCGATCGCGTTCCAGTCGGATACCACGAAGCCGTCGAAGCCCATCTTCTCCTTGAGCACGCCGGTGAGCAGCGCGCGGGCGCCGGACATCTTGCCGTAGTCGATCCCGTCGGCCACGTCGTCCCAGCTGTTGTAGGACGCCATCACGCTGAGCACGCCGGCGCGCAGCGCGCCGAAGTAGCCGGCGCCGTGCACGTTGATCATGTCCTGCCGGCTGACCCGGGCCTGGCCCTCGTCGACGCCGTTCCAGGTGGCGCCGTCGCCGATGAAGTGCTTGGCGGTGGCCATCACGTGGTGATCGTCGAAGTCGCCCTGCAGCCCGGTGACATAGGCGCGCGCGTACTCGCGCACCAGCGGCGCCTCGCTGGAAAAGCTCTCGTAGGTGCGGCCCCAGCGCACGTTCTGCGCCACCGCCAGGGTCGGCGCGAAGGCCCAGTCGATGCCGGTGGCGCGCACCGCCCTGGCGGTGGCCCGGCCGATCGCCTCGACCAGCGCCGGGTCGTGCGCCGCGCCCAGGCCGATGTTGTGCGGGAACAGGGTGGCGCCGAACACGTTGTTGTCGCCATGCACCGCGTCGGTGCCCCAGACCACCGGGATCTGCACCTTCGCATCGGTGGCCATCGAGGCGTCGCGGTAACGGTCGGCCAGGGCGAGCCAGTCGCCGACGCCGGCGTGCTTGTTCTTCCCCGGCCAGGAACCGCCGCCGTTGAGCACCGAGCCGATGTAGTACTGCTTCACCTGCGCCGGCGTGATCGACTTGATCTCGGCCTGGGTCATCTGGCCGATCTTCTGCGCCAGCGTCATGCCGGCCACGATCGCGCGCACGCGCTGCTCCAGCGCCGGGTCGGCACCCGACGGGCCGCGTATCGACGGCCAGTCCCGGTAATGGGTCGGGCCGGGCGGGGCGTCGGCGACCGGCGCCTGATGCGCTGGCGAGGGGCCGGTATCGGCGGCGGGGGCGCTGCCGGCGCAGGCCAGCAGCAGGGGCAGGGAGAAAAACCACGGGCAGCGGATACGAACCATGGGAAAGCCTCATCGCGTGGACCATCGCCCGGCAAGATCCTCGCGCGCGCGGCGCAGGCAGGGGAACGATGTCGTCAGCGCCACTTTAGCGCGCTCGCGGATCGACGGATTCGACGCTGCGTCACATCAGGCGCGCCCGATGGCGCAAGCAGGGCGCCGCCGGTGCGCGGCCGGTCACGCGCCATCGCCGCACCGACACGGCCGGTGCCCGGCATGAGCGGGGCACCGGTGTGTCGCGGATGGCTTGCGGAAGGCCTGGGCCACCGGCTTCTTGCTCGTCATTCCTGTGAAGGCAGGAATCCAGTGCCTTGACGCCGCATGGCTCGGATGCACTGGATCCCGGCTTGACCGGCCCTTCGGCCGTTGAAAAGCGCCTCGCCGGGATGACGAGCAAGATCAGGGCGTCCTCAGAAGTCCTGCTTGAAGCGGATGCCGATGGTGCGCGGCAGGCTGTAGCCGGTGTAGACCTGACCGTTCGGGTACTGCGCCACCACGCCGTGCGCGCCGCAGACGTCGACGCCGCACTCGGTGTACTTGTATTGCGCGGCGCGCTTGTCGAAGGCGTTGTTGATGTAGACGTCGGCCGACCAGCTGCCTTTCTGCACGCCGGCGGACAGGTCCAGCGTGTTGTACGCGGGCAGGTCGCCGAGCAGCGCGCGTTCGCTCAGGCGAAGGTCGGTCGTGCGCTTGCCGACGTGGACCAGCGCCGCCTGCACGAACGCATCGCTGTCACCGAGGGTGAAGCTGTAGTGCGCGATCAGGTTGCCCTTGAACTTCGGCGTGATCGGCAGCTGGGTGCCCTTGGGTGCCAGTGGCCCGGACACCACGCTGCCGTCCTGCGGATTGAGCGAGCCGGGCGGGCAGTCGGTGATCGGGCGTCCGCTGGCGTCGGTGAAGCCGCAATAGTTGGCGGTGAGTCGCGCGCGGTACAGCGCCCAGCCGGCGGTCAGCTGCAGGTTGTAGGTGGCCTGCCAGTTCAGTTGCGACTCGAGGCCTTCGATGCGCGCGGAGTTGGCGTTCTTGATTTCGGTGAGGCCGTTCGCGCCCAGGATCGGGAACTGGAAATCGTTCCAGGTTTCGCGGAACACCGCACCGTTGAAGGACACCCGGTTGTCCAGCCACGAGGTCTTCCAGCCCAGCTCCTGGTTGATCAGGAAATCGGCATGGTACGGCAGCAGGGTGCCGCGCCGGTTGACGCCGCCGGGGCGGAAGCCTTCCGAGCGGGTGGCGTAGATCATCTTGGTGTCGCTGATGTTCCAGGTCAGGTTGAACTTGGTGAGGTTGCCGCTCTCCTTCACCCGCTTGTCGAAGTCCAGGCACGGCGCGCCCATGAACGGCTCGGGCGACACGCAGGCGGCCTCGCCCTGGCTGGAGGAGAAGCCCGCGCCGTAGCCGAAGTAGCCGTACAGCTGGTTGCTGGTGCGGTAGTAGCGCTCGCCCACGGTGCCGGTGAGCACGTCGGGGATGAAATCCCACGACAGTTCGCCGAACAGCGCCTCGTCGCGGTCGTAACGCATCTGCCGGGTCAGCCAGATGGTGTCGCTCCAGCCGGTGACGGAGATCGCGTCGGCCAGGCCGTCGACCTGGTAGTTCTGCAGGATGTCGTGCTTCTGCTTCTGCCAGAAGGCGCCGGCGACCAGGCGCAGGCGATCGTCCGCCGGCGAGACCAGGCGCAGCTCGTGGCTGCTGTTGGTGTAGCCGTCGCGGTCGCTGATGTGCTGCGAAGGATTGACCAGCGCGCCGTTGTTGTCATAGAAGGACGCGCCGGAGCCGTACAGCGCGTCGTACCAGAAGCCGTAGTCGCTGTAGTCGGTCTGTTCCTCCTGGTTGCGCTTGAGGTGCGCGTAGGCATAGGTCAGGTCGAAGTTGCCGATCTTGCCCTGCACGGTCAGCGCACCCTGCCACCAGCGGTCGTTGACGCGCTCGGGGTAGAAGTGCGTGACCGCCAGGTCGCCCACCGCCGGGTCGCTGGCGAAGTTGCCGTGCGAGATGGTCTGCTGCCCCATCAGCATCGGCGTGATCGACCAGTTGTCGTCGAGGTCGACCTTCAGCGCGGCGCGCGCGCCGGTGATGTTGGCGTCGTTGTAATTGTCCTTGGCATGGCCGACGCACTGGAACGCCGACGAGGGCGAGGTTCCGCTCGCCGTGCAGTCGGGCGCGTTGCTGATGGTGATGCCCGAGGTGGGGAAGGTGCGCGAGCCGGCCTTGTTGTCGATGTAGCCGGCGTCGTGCTCGCGCCAGCCGACCAGGCGGATCGCGGCCTTCGAGTTGATCGGCAGGTTGAGCATGCCCTCGGCCGTGTAGCCGATGCCGCCGTGCGCGAGCGTGTCCACGCCCAGGCTGTAGCTGGCCGCGTAACCGCTGGGGTCGGGCTTGTTGGTGATGATGCGCAAGGCGCCGGCCTCGGCGCTGGCGCCGTACAGCGTGCCCTGCGGGCCGGCCAGCACCTCGATGCGGGCGATGTCGTACATGTGGATGTCGAGCGGACCCTGGATCGTCGTCACCGGCTGGTCGTCGAGGTACACGCCCACGCTCGGCTGCGAGCCGGAGTGGTTGGTATTGCCGCCGCTGGTCACGCCGCGCATGTAGATCGAGACGAAACCGGGGCCGGTGGCGATGCCGCCGCCGCCCTGCTGGAACGTCACGCTGGGCAGGTACTTCACGTAGTCGTCGAAGCTCTTCACGTGCAGCGCTTCGAGCTGGTCGGTGGCCAGCACGTCCATGCTGATCGGCACCTTCTGCAGGTTCTCCGTGCGCTTCTGCGCGGTCACCGTGACCACGCCGAGCGTGGTGGTTTTCTGTTTTGCCGATGACGTGGTGTCGGGCGGCGTGGACTGCCCGGTGTCCTGCGCCACGGCGGGTGCCGCCATGGCGAGGCAGATGGCGGCTGCCAGCGGCAACCGGATCAACGTCGCCCGCCGGGCGTTCATGACCTGTCTGGACCTGCTTGTGTGCATGCGATCTCCCCTTGTCCGGTGAACGGCAAACCAACCAAACCCCCAACCTTTCAGATGAACCCTGGCACCTCGGGATAGCTGTGCAGCACCGGCCCGAGGGCGCGTTCCAGCGGTCCCAACCACGGCGCAAACCGGCGCCAGTGGTCCACGCCTTCGCGATAGATCGGTCGGCGCACCTGCTCCGAACTGGCGGTGTGCACCGGCCGCGGGTTCTCGAAGAAGCGCAGGCACGCGTCCTCGAACGGCAGGCCGCAATAATCGAGCAGGCGGCGAACCTCGCCCTCGGTGTCCGCCACCATGCGCTCGTAGAACACGCGGTGGATGCGCCCGGGCAGCACCGTGTCGAAGTGCGCCATCAGGCGGACATAGTCGCGGTAGTAGCGCCCGACATCCTCGAGGTCGTAGCTGAAACTCTGCCCGCGCGCGAAGTGCTGCTTGAACGCCGAGAAGCAGCACGCCTGCGGATGCCGGCGCGCGTCGATGATCTTTGCATTCGGCAGCATGAGGTGGATCAGGCCGACGTGCATGAAGTTGTTCGGCATCTTGTCGATGAACAGCGGTGCCGCGGTCTTGCGCTGGATGCGGGTGTGCGCGAGGTAGTGCTCGCCGAGCGCGCGCAGCGCGTCGGCGTCGAGCGCGGCCAGCGCATCGTGGTAGGGCGTCGCGCTGTCGCCCTCGCCCTGCCGGCGCAGGCTGCGGGAGATCGAGGCGACTTCGGGCAGCTCCATCGTGCCTTCGACCTGGCTGTGGCTGGACAGGATCTGCTCGATCAGGGTGGAGCCGGCGCGCGGCAGCCCGACCACGAAGATCGGATCGCGCGCCGGGCAACCCATGCCCGCGCGCGTGGCAAAGAACTCGCCGGTGTAGTGCGCGCAGGCGCGGGTCACCCGTGCGCTGGTCTCGTCCGCGCTGTAGTGCAGTTGCGCGCGGCGGATCGCGTTGCCGCGGGCGTAGTGGGCGAACGACTCCGCGCAGGCGTCGGCGTCCTCGCGCGCCTTGCCCATGGCGAACTCCAGGTGCAGGCGGTCCTCGTCCGACAGGTCGCTGCGCGCCAGCTGGTCGCTCATCGTGGCGAGGTCGGCCGCGCTGAAGCGGAAGGTCTTGAGGTTGGCCAGGCTCCACCAGACTTCGCCGAAGGAGGGCAGGCGTTCCACGCTGTGCCGGTAGGCGGCGATCGCGCGGTCGCCGAAGCCGGCGGTCTTCAGCGCGTGGCCGTAGCTCATCCACAGGCGCGGGTTGTCGGGGTAGCGCTGCACCAGGTCGGCGTAGATCGCGATGGCCGGCTCGTAATCGCCGATGCGGCACAACACCACCGCCTTGAGGTTGCGGTAGGCCGGGTGCTGCGGGTCGTTCGCCAGCAGGTGTTCGATCTGCGCCAGTGCCTGCTCGGGCTGGTTGCTGCGATGCAGGACCATGGCGTAGTGCTGACGTGCGGCGTCGAAACCGGGGGCCAGTTCGAGGCAGCGTGCGAGCAGGTTCAGCGCATCCTCGTTGCGGCCCACGCGGGCGGCGACTTCGGCGAACATGCGGATCGCCGCGACGTCGGTGGGCGCCTGTTTGAGATGCTCGCGCAGCAGCGCCTCGGCCTGCGGGATGCGGCCTTCGGCGAGCGCCACAGCGGCGCCCATCAGGCGCGGGTCGTGGGTGGAATGCAGCACGTGCCGGGCGTAGGCGGCGTCGGCCGCGTCCTGCTCGCCGGCTGCCATCAGGTGGTCGCCGAGTTCGCGCCAGGCTTGCGGCAGGTCGGGTTTCAGGGCGACCGCGCGGCGCAGCGCGGCGATCGCCTCCTCGCCGCGGCCGAGCCGGCCCAGCACCACGCCCAGGTCGAGCTGCAGCGCCGCCCATGTCGGTTGCGACGGCGCCAGCGGAAGCAGGATGTCGAGCGCGGCCTGGGCATCGCCCTGGCGCAAGTGCGCGGCTGCCAGCAGTTGCAGCGCCAACGGATGCGCGCCGGCCACTTGCAGGATCTCCTCCAACTGCTCCACTGCCAGCGCGGGGTCGCGTTGCAGCAGCCGCTCCGCGTGCGCCAGCGCCTGTTCCAGCGTGCCGCTGGCCGACGCCGCGATCATGCGTCGCCTCGTCGCGGCGACGAAAACGGCCCACGCGGTGCGATGGGGCGAAGTGGCGACAGCAGTACGGCGCCTGGCATGGACGGCAGCGGCTTCTCGCAGGTTTCACCGCAATCTACAACCGAATCCGGCCGGTAGATAGGGGTGCCGGATCGTACCGGCCGGCCGGGCGTCAGTGCGGTTGCCGCCGGTTCGGCACAAGCGCTAGGCTCAGCGGGGCGCCCCTGCCGGGACGGGCGGGCGGCGCCGGCCGGGTTGTTTGCGGCCATCCAACCGGGGACAGCAATCCATGCACACCGACACCGTCGCTGAACCGCTCGACCGCGCGCACGCCTTGCCCGCGCGCTACTACGCGGGGGAGGCGATGCTGGCGATGGAGCAGCGCGCGGTGTTCGCGCGCAGCTGGCAACTGGTCGCGCAGCAGGGGCAGCTGGCCGGGCCCGGTGACCACGCGGTCGAACAGGTCGCCGGCGTGCCGTTGCTGCTGGTGCGCGGCGAGGACGGCGTGCTGCGTGCCTTCCCCAATGTCTGCCGCCACCGCGCCGGTCCGCTGGCGCTGTGCGACGGCAAGGGCGCGCGGGCGCTGCACTGCAAGTACCACGGCTGGACCTACACCCTCGACGGCCAGCTGCGCAGCGCGCCGGAAATGCAGGGCGCCGCCGATTTCCGCGTGGAGGACATCCGCCTGCCGCCGTACCGCGTGCACGAGTGGCAGGGGCTGGTGTTCGTCGCGCTGGACGAGGAGGTGCCGCCGTTCGAGCAGGTCTATGGCGGCATCGCCGAGCGCATCGCGCCGATCGACCTGGCGGCGATGCGCTACCTGCGCCGCGACACCTACGACATCGACTGCAACTGGAAGGTCTATGTCGACAACTTCCTCGAGGGTTACCACCTGCCGCACGTGCATCCGGGCCTGTCGAAGGTGCTGGACTATCGCGCCTACGACACCGAGCTGTTCGCGTGGCACTCGCTGCAGTCCTCGCCATTGCGCAACAGCACCGACATCTACGGCGACGGCGAGGCGTTCTATTACTTCGTCTACCCCAACGTGATGCTCAACATCATGCCCGGCCGGCTGCAGACCAACCGCATCCTGCCGCTGGGTCCGGATCGCTGCCGCATCGTGTTCGACTACTACTACGCGCAGGACGCCGCGGCGCAGGCGCGCATGGAGGCCGACCGCAGCTTCAGCGACGAGGTGCAGAACGAGGACATCGGCATCTGCGAAGCGGTGCAGCGCGGGCTGGCTTCCGGCGCCTACCGTCCGGGCCGGCTCAACCCGAAGCGCGAGAGCGGCGTGTGGCATTTCCAGAACCTGTTGCGCGCGGCATACGCGGGACCGGCCGGCGAGTCGGCATGAGCGCGCCGGCCGTGGCGGTGGCGGGATGGAGCAGCTAGCCGCCATGCACGATCGCCAGCGGATCGGCTTCTGGACCTGTACCGCGCTGGTGGTCGGCAACGTGATCGGCATGGGCATCTTCCTGCTGCCGTCCTCGCTGGCGCCGTACGGGTTCAACGCGCTGATCGGCTGGGGCATCACCCTGCTCGGTTGTCTCACCCTGGCGCGGGTGTTCGCGCACCTTTCCGCGGCGCTGCCGGGCGCGGACGGTCCCTACGGCTACGTGCGCGAGACGCTCGGGGACCTGCCAGCCTACATGGCGATGTGGGCCTACTGGGTTTCGCTGTGGCTGACCAATGCCGCGCTGGCCACCGGCGTGGTCGGCTACCTCACCGTGGTGGTGCCCGGCCTCGCGGAGGTGCCGTCGATGGCGTTCGCACTGGCGCTGGTGTGGCTGTTCGTGCTGGTCAACCTGCTCGGCGTGCGCACCGGCGGCGTGGTGCAGATCGTCACCACGGCGCTGAAATTGCTGCCGATGCTGGCGATCGCCGCGCTCGGCGGCTGGGTGCTGCTCAGCTCGCCGGGCAGCTACGTGGCGCATCCGCCGACCACGCCGGTGAGCTTCGGCGGCGTGATGGCGGCCTCCACCATCGCGCTGTTCGCGATGCTCGGCATCGAATCGGCCAGCATTCCGGCCGAGCGCGTCGACGACCCCGGTCGCACGATTCCGCGCGCGACGATGGCCGGCGCGGTGGTGGTCGCGGCAATCTACCTGGTGGTCTGCGCGGTGCCGCTGCTGCTGATCCGGCAGGACGTGCTGGCCAGCGCCGGCGCGCCGTTCGCGTTGTTGATGGAACAGTTCGGCGCGGCCGGCTCCGGCCGCTGGCTGGCACTGTTCGTGGTGGTCAGCGGGCTCGGTGCGCTGAACGGATGGACCCTGCTGGCCGGCCAGCTGACCCGCACCATGGCTGCCAACGGCGTGCTGCCGTCGCTGCTCATGCGCGGCAACCGGCACGGTGCACCGACGACCGCGCTGGTGGTCACCGGCGTGCTTGCCTCCGTGATGGTGTGGATGAGCTACAGCAGTTCGCTGGTGGCCGCGTTCACCTTCATCACGCTGCTGGTGACCGCAGCGAACCTGCCGCTGTACCTGGCCTGCGCGCTGGCGCTCGCGGTGTTGTGGCGGCGTGGTGCCGCGCCGTGCCGCGGGCGTGGCGTGCTGCTGGTCGCCCTGATCGCCACGCTGTACGTGGTCTATGCCTTCATCGGCATCGGCGGGGCGCCGTTCGTCTACGCCCTTGGCCTGATCGCGGCCGGGTTGCCCCTGTATTTTTTCATGCGACGTCGTGGCGCGACCGCGGCGACCAAGGCCTGAACCCATGCGCGACCCGCGTTACGACCCCCTGTTCACCCCGCTCAAGATCGGTCCGGTGACCGCGAAGAACCGCTTCTTCCAGGTGCCGCATTGCAACGGCATGGGCCACGCGATGCCGCTGGCGCATGCGGCGATGCGCGAGGTGAAGGCCGAGGGCGGCTGGGCGGTGGTCTCCACCGAGGAGTGCGAGATCCACCCCAGCGGCGATCTCACCCCGTACGTCGAGGCGCGGCTGTGGGACGACCGCGACATCCCCGCGCTGGCGCTGATGTGCGACAAGGTGCATGCGCACGGCGCGCTGGCCGCGCTGGAACTCACCCACAACGGACCCACCGCCTCCAACCTCTATTCGCGCGAGGTGCTGATCGCGCCGTCGCACCAGCCGACCAAGTACGGCTACCCGCACCAGGCGCGGGCGATGACGCAACACGACATCCGCGAGTACCGCCGCTGGCATCGCGAGGCGGCGATTCGTGGCCGGCGCGCGGGCATGGACATCATCTACGTCTATGCCGCGCACGACCTGTCACTGGCCATGCACTTCCTGCAGCGCCGGCGCAACCAGCGCAGCGACGCATACGGTGGCTCGCTGGAGAACCGCGTACGGCTGCTGCGCGAAGTGCTGGTGGATACGAAGGAAGCGGTCGGCGACACCTGCGCCGTGGCGCTGCGCTTCGCCACCGAGGAACTGCTGGGGCCGGGCGGCGTCGAACTGGCCGAGGCGAAGGAGATCGTCGCCATGCTGGCCGAGCTGCCCGACCTGTGGGACGTGAACCTTGCCGCCTGGTACAACGACTCGGTGCCCTCGCGCTTTGCCGCGGAGGGCGCGCAGGAGCCGTTCATCGACTTCGTGAAGCAAACCACCAGCAAGCCGGTGGTGGGCGTGGGCCGCTTCACCTCCCCCGACACCATGGTGTCGCAACTCAAGCGCGGCGTGCTGGACCTGATCGGCTGCGCGCGCCCGTCGATCGCCGACCCGTTCCTGCCGCGCAAGATCGAGGAAGGTCGCGTCGACGATATCCGCGAATGCATCGGCTGCAACATCTGCGTCTCCGGCGACATGACCATCTCGCCGATCCGCTGCACGCAGAATCCGACCATGGGTGAGGAGTGGCGCAAGGACTGGCACCCGGAACGCATCGCGCCGAAACGCTCGGCGGCGCGCGTGCTGGTGGTCGGCGCCGGCCCTGCCGGGCTGGAAGCGGCGCGTGCGTTGGGCCAGCGCGGCTACGAGGTGAGCCTGGCCGAGGCGCGCAAGGAACTCGGCGGCCGCGTCACCCGCGAATCGCGCATGCCGGGCCTGGCCGAATGGGCGCGCGTGCGCGACTGGCGCGTCGGCCAGATCCGCAAGCTGGCGAATGTGGCCGTCTATCTCGATTCCGCACTCACGGCGCAAGACGTGCTCGACTTCGGCGCCGACCACGTGGTGCTGGCCACCGGCTGCCACTGGCGCCGCGACGGCTACGGCCGCAGCCACGGCGCGGTCATCGACGGCTTCCCCGACAACCCGCGCGTGTTCACGCCCGACGACCTGATGGACGGCCGTCTGCCCGAGGGCCGTGTGGTGGTGTTCGACGACGACGGTTTCTACTACGCGGGCATCGCCGCCGAAACCTTGCGCCTGCGCGGTTGCGAGGTGACGTATCTGACGCCGGAAGACAGCGTCGCGCCGTGGAGCCAGCACACGCTGGACTACCGGCATATCCGCAAACGGATGGCCAAACTCGGCATCGAGGCGATCGTGTCGCACGACATCGTCGGCTACGCCGGCTGCACGCTCAGCGTCGAAAACGTGTGGGACCACCAGTGCCGCGACCTGGCCTGCGACGCCATCGTCACCGTGACCGCCCGCCTGCCGGACGATGCGCTGTACCAGCAACTGCGGGAACGCGAAGCGGAATGGCCCACCGCCGGGTTGCACTCGCTGCGCTGCATCGGCGACGCCGAGGCCCCCGGCCTGATCGCCCATGCGGTCTACGCCGGCCACCGCTACGCGCGCGAACTGGAAGAACCTGTTGCC
Organism: Rhodanobacter sp. UC4437_H4; assembly: GCF_052978425.1. Taxonomy (NCBI): domain Bacteria; kingdom Pseudomonadati; phylum Pseudomonadota; class Gammaproteobacteria; order Lysobacterales; family Rhodanobacteraceae; genus Rhodanobacter; species Rhodanobacter sp. UC4437_H4. The sequence goes on along the minus strand of NZ_CM129673.1, from coordinate 1,669,917 downwards.
GCCGGCGTCCCGTTCAAGCGGCACTTCCACGTCGCAGAGACATAGGGGCGCACTTTGTGCGCGTTGCCTTTGCGCACGTGACGAGGAGCATCGCGCACAAGGCGCGATCCTGCAGAGTCCTGGGTGCCCTCACGCCCGGCCGTAGACGTCGTCGTAGCGCACGATGTCGTCTTCGCCGAGATAACTGCCGGATTGCACCTCGATCAGTTCCAGCGTCACCTTGCCCGGATTGCGCAGACGGTGCTTGCTGCCCAGCGGAATGTAGGTGCTCTGGTTTTCGCCGAGCAGGAACACCTTGTCGTCGCAGGTGACCTCGGCAGTGCCGGAGACCACGATCCAGTGTTCGGCGCGATGGTGGTGCTTCTGCAGGCTCAGCGAGGCGCCGGGCTTGACCTGGATGCGCTTGACCTGGAAGCGTTCGCCCGCCTCCAGCGAGTCGTAATTGCCCCACGGGCGATGCACCACGCGATGCAGCGAATGCTCGCTGCGGCCGGCGGCCTTGAGCTGTTCGACGATCTTCTTCACGTCCTGTGCGGCGTCACGGTGCGCCACCAGGGTGGCGTCCGGCGTGGTCACCACGATCAGGTCGTCGACACCGACGGTGGCAAGCAAGTGGCGATCGTGCGAGCGGAGCAGCGAGTTGCGCGTGTCCACGGTCAGCGTGTCGCCCTCGCGCAGGTTGCCCGCGGCGTCCTTGTCGCCGGTGAGCCACAGCGCCGACCACGAGCCGATGTCGCTCCATCCGCAGCTGACCGGTACCACCGCGGCGCGCGCGGTCTTTTCCATCACCGCGTAGTCGATCGAATTGTCCGGCACCTGTGCGAACGCGTCGCGATCGATGCGCACGAAGTCGAGATCGGCCGTGGCCTTGGCATGTGCTGCGCGCACGGCCTCCAGCATCGCCGGCGCGTGTGCGGCCAGCTCCTCCAGATAGCGTGACGCCCTGAACAGGAACATGCCCGAGTTCCAGTCGTAGCCGCCGTCGGCGAGGTAGGACTCGGCCTTGGCGAGACTGGGCTTTTCGACGAACTGCCCGACGCGGAAACCATGCCCGTCGATCGCCTCGGCACGGCGGATGTAGCCGAAGCCGGTCTCCGGGCGATCCGGGCGGATGCCGAACGTGGCCAGCCAGCCGTCCTTCGCCAATGGCATTGCCTGCGCCACCGCAGCGGTGAATGCGGCGGTGTCGCCGATCAGGTGATCGGCCGGCAGCACCAGCAGCAATGCGTCGGGATCGTGCTGCAGTGCCTGCAGCGCGCCCAGCGCGATCGCCGGCGCGGTGTTCCGTGCCAGCGGTTCCAGCATGATCGTGGCGCCTTCGATGCCTGCTTCCAGCAACTGGTCGGCGGCGAGAAAGCGGTGATCCTCGCTGGCCACCACGATCGGCGCGGCCACCTCCGGCAGCGCGCGGGTGCGCGCGACGGTCTGCTGGAACAACGTGCCCTTGCCGGCCAGTTCGAGGAACTGCTTGGGCAGGTTCTTCCGCGATACCGGCCACAACCGGGTGCCGCTGCCGCCGCTGAGGATCAGGGGAATCAACATGAGTTCGACGTTCCTGGCCGGATGTTACGTGTAGGAGCGCACCCTGTGCGCGATGTATCTTCATCACGTCACGAAAAGCGTCGCGCACAGGATGCGCTCCTACGCAGGGAGAGCTGTGCGGATTGCTCATTATGCCGCAACGTTCCCGCCGCGTAGGGCGGACACTGCCCGCCGGCAGGCCTTCGCGGGCCTGCGCGAAAGCGGCGGACAATGTCCGCCCTACGCGACAACGCGCGACAGCAATCGGATTACGGCGACCGGGGACCGTCGAACTTGCTGCCGAGCTGATCCATCACCCGGAGCATGCCGTCGCGCCAGTCTGGCAGCGGCGAGGCAAACCGCCGCTGAAAATCGGTGTTGTCCAGCAACGACCACGCCGGACGCACCGCCGGCGTCGGGTAGTCGGTGGTGGCGATCGCCACTACGCGCGGCGGATTTGGAAGCAGCCCGCGTACTCGCGCTGCGTCGAAGATTGCACTGGCGAAACCGTGCCATGTCGTCGCGCCGCTGGCGACCAGATGATGCGTGCCGATGAGCGATTCACGTGCCGCGCGATCCGACGTCATCCAGCGATCCAGCGCGGCGAGCGTGCCGTCGACGATCAGCCCGGTATCGGTCGGTGCGCCGTGCTGGTCGGCAACCACGCGCAGCTCGTCGCGCTCGGCTCCGAGGCGCAGCATGGTGCGCAGGAAATTGTGCCCGTGCGCCGCGTAGACCCACGCGGTGCGGAAGATGAAATGGTCGGCACCGCTTTCCTGCAACGCCCGTTCGCCCGCCAGCTTGCTGCGGCCGTAGGCGCCGAGCGGGCCGGCGGGCGCGTCGACGGCGTAGGGTTGCGACTGGTGGCCGTCGAACACGTAGTCGGTGGAGTAGTGGATCACCAGCGCACCATGCGCTGCCGCCCAGCTGCCGAGCACGCCGACCGCCTCGCCGTTGACGCGAGTGGCCAGCGCTTCTTCCTGTTCGGCACGATCCACCGCGGTATAGGCCGCGGCGTTGACGATGACGTCAGGGCGCAGGCGGTCGAGCACGGCGGGGAGCGATGCGGGGTCCGACAGGTCGGCGATCTTGCCGAGGCCGCCGGTCGTCAACACGCCATCACGGCATGCCGCGGCCAGCTCGCCGCGCGCGGCCAAACCGCCTTGATCGAGGAACGTACGGCCCAACTGGCCGTTGGCGCCGAGCAGCAGAATCTTCATGACACGTAGACCGGCAACCGCTCCGGCGGCACATCGGCAAGCAGCGGCGTCTTGCCGTCCTTGTCCGACAGCAAGGGCGCGCTGACCGGCCAGTCGATGGCCAGCGCCGCATCGTTCCAACGGATGCCGGCGTCGGCCTTCGGGTCGTACAGCGCGGTGCACTGATAGGTGAATGTGGCGAAGTCGGAGACCACGCAGAAGCCGTGCGCGAAACCTTCCGGTATCCAGAAGTGGCGGTGGTTGTCGGCGGTGAGCATCACGCCGACCGATTGTCCGAACGTGGGCGAGCCGCGGCGGATGTCCACCGCCACGTCGTAGACCTCGCCCTCGAGCACACTGACCAGCTTGGCTTGCGGGTTTGGCCATTGGTAGTGCAGGCCGCGCAATACGCCGCGTGCCGAGCGCGATACGTTGGATTGCACGAAATCGACGTCGATGCCGGCGTCTGCCCAGCGGGCCTTGTTGTAGCTCTCGTAGAAGAAGCCGCGGGCGTCGCCGAATACCTGGGGTTCCAGGATCAGTGCGCCGGGCAAGGCCGTCTCGATCACTTTCATCGTATGGACGCTTGCCGAGTCAATTGCTGCAGGTACTGTCCGTAGCCGGTCTTGGCCAGCGGCGCGGCCAGCGCCAGCAACTGCTCGGCATTGATCCAGCCGTTAAGGTAGGCGATTTCCTCTGGACAGCACACCTTGAGGCCCTGCCGGTTCTCGATCGTCTCGATGTAGTTGCCCGCCTCCATCAGCGACTCATGCGTGCCGGTGTCCAGCCAGGCGAAGCCGCGGCCCAGCTGCTCCAGGTGCAGCGAGCCGTCCTCGAGGTAGCAGCGGTTGAGATCGGTGATCTCCAGTTCGCCGCGCGGTGAGGGTTTCAGCGCGGCGGCGTAGTCGCACACCCGCGCGTCGTAGAAGTACAGGCCGGTCACCGCGTAATGCGATTTCGGCTGGGCAGGCTTCTCTTCCAGGCCCACGACCTTGCCGGTGGTGTCGAACTCGGCCACGCCATAGCGCTCGGGGTCTTTAACCCAGTAACCGAACACCGTGGCGCCGTGCTCGCGCGCGGCGGCACGCTTCAGGCGCTCGGTGAAGCCGTGGCCGTAGAAGATGTTGTCGCCCAGCACCAGGCAGCTCGGCTTGCCGTCGATGAAGTCGCGGCCGATGGTGAACGCCTGCGCCAAGCCGTCCGGCGAGGGCTGCACCGCGTAGCGGATGTCCAGTCCCCACTGTGAACCGTCACCGAGCAGGCGCTGGAACATCTCCTGCTCGTGCGGCGTATTGATGATCAACACCTCGCGGATGCCGGCCAGCATCAACGTGGCCAGCGGGTAGTAGATCATCGGCTTGTCGTACACCGGCAGCAGTTGCTTGCTCACGGCGCGGGTGATCGGGTGCAGCCGGGTGCCGGAGCCGCCGGCGAGGATGATGCCTTTCTGCGAGTTGCTCATGAGCCGAGACGCTCCATCCGGTAGCTGCCGTCGAGCACGCGCTGTACCCATGGCTGATGCGAGAGATACCAGTCGACCGTTTGCGCGATGCCGCTTTCGAAGGTCTGCGACGGTTTCCAGCCCAGTTCGCCCTGCAACTTGCTGGAGTCGATCGCGTAACGGCGGTCGTGGCCGGGACGGTCCTTGACGTAGGTGATCAGCGACTCGCGCGCGCGACCGTCGGCCAGTGGCCGGCGCGCATCGAGCAGGGCGCAGATCGTCTTCACCACGGCGATGTTTTCGCGCTCGGCATTGCCGCCCACGTTGTAGGTTTCGCCTACCCGGCCCGCCTCAAGCACGCGCCGGATCGCGCTGCAGTGGTCCCCCACGAACAGCCAGTCGCGGATGTTCCTGCCGTCGCCGTAGACCGGCAGGGGCTCGCCGGCCAGCGCCTTCTGGATCACCAGCGGGATGAGCTTCTCCGGGAACTGGTACGGCCCGTAGTTGTTCGAGCAGTTGGTGGTCAGCACCGGCAGCCCGTAGGTGTGGTGGAACGCGCGTACCAGGTGGTCTGAGGCAGCCTTCGAGGCGGAGTACGGCGAGTTCGGCGCGTACGGCGTGGTTTCGGTGAACTTGCCCTCGGCGCCCAGCGAGCCGTACACCTCGTCGGTGGATACGTGCAGGACGCGAAACGCCTCGCGCGCCGCGCCTTCGAGCGAGCGCCAGTAGTCGCGTGCGCACTCGAGCAAGCCCAGCGTGCCGACCACATTGGTCTGCACGAATTCGGCGGGGCCGTCGATGGAACGGTCCACGTGCGACTCGGCGGCAAAATTGATGATCGCGTCGGGCCGGTGTTCGACCAGCAGCCTGGCCACCAGCGCGCGGTCGCCGATGTCGCCGTGCACGAACAGGTGGCGGTCATTGCCCTGCAGCGAGGCCAGCGTATCCGGGTTGCCGGCGTAGGTGAGCTTGTCCAGATTGACCACGCGCAAGCCGTCGGCCACCGCCTGCAGCACGAAATTCGCACCGATGAAACCGGCGCCTCCGGTGACGAGCAGGGTTTTCATGAATCACGCATTCCCTTGGTGAGGAAGCGTCTATTGTGTCATGGCGACCGTGCCCGCCGACATGCCGCGCGGCGGCAGGCCGGCCAACGTTAAGGCAAAGCGCGGCCGCGCAGGTACAATACGCGATCCCTCACGCGGCACCGGCCTTCGCCGGCGCTGCCCTGCCTGCGATGCCTGCCATGCCCAAGATGACGCCTGTTACCCCCCACGGACTCGGAACACGCGCGATCCACGCTGGCCAGCATCCCGATCCCAGCACCGGCGCCATCATGACGCCGATCTACGCCACTTCCACCTACGTGCAGGAAAGCCCGGGCAAGCACAAGGGCTACGAATACTCGCGCACGCAGAACCCCACGCGCATGGCCTACGAGCGTTGCGTGGCGGATCTGGAAGGCGGCGTGGCCGGTTTCGCCTTCGCCTCCGGCCTGGCGGCGGCGGCAACCGTGCTGGATCTGCTCGACTCCGGCAGCCACGTGATCGCGATGGACGACCTCTACGGCGGCACCTATCGCCTGTTCGAGCGGGTGCGCCGGCGTTCGGCCGGGCTGGATTTCAGCTTCGTCGACCTGAACGACACGGCCGCGCTGAAAGCGGCGCTCAAGCCCAACACCCGCATGATCTGGGCCGAAACCCCGACCAATCCAATGCTGAAGCTGGTCGACCTGGCCAAGGTCGCCGCGTTCGCAAAGAAGCACGGCCTGATCCTGGTGGTGGACAACACCTTCTGCTCGCCGATGGTGCAGCGGCCGCTGGAATACGGCGCCGACCTGGTGCTGCATTCGGCCACCAAGTACATCAACGGCCACTCCGACATGGTTGGCGGCATTGTCGTGGCCGGCAGCAAGGAACTGGCCACCCAGATGGCCTTCCTGCAGAACTCGGTCGGCGCAGTGGCTGGCCCGTTCGATGCCTTCCTCGCCATGCGCGGCCTGAAGACGCTGCACCTGCGCATGCGCGAGCACTGCGCCAGCGCACTGGAACTTGCCACCTGGCTGCAGAAGCACCCGGCGATTGAGCGGGTGATCTACCCCGGCCTGAAAAGCCATCCGCAGCACGCGCTGGCCAAGCGCCAGATGCATGGCTTTGGCGGCATCGTCACGATCGAGGTGAAGGGCGGCCTGAAGAAGGCACGGCGCATGCTGGAGCGCTGCGAGCTGTTCGCGCTGGCCGAGTCGCTCGGCGGCGTCGAGAGCCTGATCGAGCACCCCGCCATCATGACCCACGCCTCGGTGCCAGTGGCCATCCGGCGACGACTGGGAATTAGTGATGGATTGGTGCGGCTCTCTGTCGGCGTCGAAGACATCGAAGACCTGAAAGCTGAATTGGAGCAAGCACTTGCCTGATCTTTCTCAAATTCCGCCACCAAGTCGTCGATCAAGCTGGTCATTGCCGATGCCTTGGCAGATATTCAGGCCGTTGCGGCATCATCGCTATTTGCTTCAGCAACTCGTGCAGAAGGAAATATACGGCAGGTACCGTCGATCAAGATTCGGCCTCCTGTGGATACTGGGGCAACCCCTGTTGTTGCTGCTTGGCTACACGTTGGTATTTGGCGTGTTCCTGAAGGCTCGTTGGGGCGGTGCCGGCAACAGTAGCGAGTTCGCACTGGTGCTTTTCTCGGGTTTGATCTTCTACAACTTCTTCGCTGAGGTGATTTCCCGATCCACCGGGTTGATAAATGGCAACATCTCATTTGTAAAGAAAATGGTATTCCCTTTGGAAACATTGAATTGGTCGGTGGCGTTGGCAGGCGCCGTCCATGCTGGTTTCAGCATGCTGGTCTGGATTGTCTTCAGCTTGATCATCCATGGTTCCGTCCCGCTGACCACACTGTGGGTTCCGGTAATCTTCGTGCCTGTGTTTCTGTTTTCATTAGGTTGCGGCTGGTTACTGGCCGGTTACAGCGTGTTTCATCCAGATACCGAACACATTGTGCCTGTGTTGCTGCTATTGCTTATGTTTCTGTCTCCACTTTTCTATTCCGTTGAAACGCTGCCGGCGAAATTCCACATCGTGATGGATCTCAATCCGCTTACCTATGTGTTCGAGCAGGCGCGCAGGGTGATGATTGCCGGAAAGGCGCCGGAATTTCGCGTAATGGGTATAGGGACGCTTGTTTCCATTGGCGTCGCCTGGTTGGGGTTGATTTCGTTCATGGGTAACCGGGAGAAGTTTGCCGATGCCATCTGACGCCATCATCTCCGTCAAGGGATTGAGCAAACGCTACTATTTTTCACATACCCACCAATGGTCGTTGTTGGGGCGAAGTGCTCCTCCGGCACGACAGGAAACGGGCTACCAGGCGCTGCACGACATAAACTTCGAAGTGCGCGCCGGCGAGTCAGTAGGGGTGATTGGGCGTAATGGCGCTGGCAAGAGCACGCTGCTACAGATTCTTACTGGAACGCTTCAGCCCACCGACGGGAAAGTCAGGGTTCAAGGGCGCGTGTCGGCGCTTCTCGAGCTTGGTGCCGGTTTCAATCCTGACTTCACGGGGCGCGAGAACGTGTTCTTGACGGGTGCGGTTCTGGGCATGTCGCGTGTAGAAGTCCAGCGCAAGTTCAAGACCATCGTCGACTTTGCTGACATCGGCGAATTCATTGACCATCCGGTAAGGACGTACTCGAGCGGCATGTTGGTACGGCTTGCGTTTGCTCTGCAGGTACACGTCGACCCGGACATTCTCATTGTAGACGAGGCGCTGAGCGTCGGGGACATCTTTTTTCAGCAGAAGTGCATCAACAAGATTCGCGAAATCCTCAGCAGGGGTGTGACCCTGTTTTTCGTTTCTCACGGATTGAATTCAGTCAAGAGTCTGTGTGGTCGCGCGATCTATCTTGATCATGGTCGGATGATCGCAGACGGGCCAGCGGACGAAGTTTGCGATCAGTACCAGAATTCTCTGACCAGCTACTCGCGGCGCGACTGGGAGCAGGCGGTGGCGGTAGCACGCATGGAAGGAGGCGACCATCCCATCGAACTACAGCGGATCGGAGAGGAAAACTCGCTTGCTGACCATGACTTCGAATCGCGCCTGTCGCAACGGTCCGGGTCCGGCGAAGTTCGCTTCGTCGGCATGCGTGTGTTTGACCACCAGGACCAGGCGATCTTGTCCTTGGAGCAAGGTGGCCCGGTTCGAATTCGCGCAGAATTGCATGCCTTTGAAGATATTCCCGAGGGCGCGACGATTGGCATCCTGTTGCGTGACGCCAATGGCATTGACTTGATTGCCTTCAACTCGAATTTCTATCGGCAGCGACTGCCGGCGCTACGCGCGGATGGTCGCTATATCTGGGAGATCGACGTGGACCTGCCGCTTGCACGCGGCTATTACTCCTTGCACACCGGTATCAAGCCCGATGCAGCCAGTGGCTATTTCTATGATCGCTGCTTCAATGCCGCAGTGCTGGAGATCCGCGGGAATCCCGTTACATGGGGTGACTACGGCGGCCGCCTGATTCATTCTCCCTCCACGACACGGATGTTGGAACTCGGACTGGTCGACTGATGTTCGTCTCATTTCTACTTCCGAAAATCGATCGTGGCGCTGGCCCGCTATATCACTGGGTGATGTTGGCGCAGATGTCCCGTTTCCGGCCAGACGAAATCGTTTTCCTTGGTGACGAACAGTACTTCGACGAATCGGTTGTCCCCTTTGGTGAGACGCTGCAGATCAGTGGCTTTCGTTTTCGTTGCCCAGACAAGGAGGAGTTTGCCAGCTATCAGAAAGTAAGCCTTGATTCCGCGCGTCTGGACAGTCTTTACGACCATGATCGCAGCCATCTTGACGTTTTTCGCGAGGTGCTGTGCGAACCACAGCAGGTCCTGATTGAGTGCATTGAGGATGGCTTGTCCAAACTTCGCGGGGGCGCAGGTGGCGAGGTGGAGGCATTTCTGAGTTGGTGCAATTGCCCTTCGCTTGGTCGCGTGGCCGAAGCGCGAGGTGTGCCCGTGATCCACAATGAGCTGGGTCCTTTGCGCCTTCCGTTGTATCACAACACTGCATACTTTGATTTCGAAGGGGTCAATGGCAATACCAGTGCGTCTCGTTGGGTCGATAGTCATTGGCTGAGCGAGCAGATGCGCGGTGCCGAATTGCTGGAGCCTGATGCGCTGCGAGGCCTGCTTGTGCGAGATGTGCCGCGTGCACAGGACTTTATTGGTTCTTCCGAACGTTTTCGGATCGGCGTGGCGCTGCAGGTCCAGGATGACTCCAATTGCATTGCGTTCAATCAGGGTTGGAATGAACTGCGTCTGATCTACGACGCCATAACCAGGTGTCCACCGGACCAAGTCCTGATTCGTCCGCATCCGCATGCACGCTTTGTGTATCACGGCGGACTCGGCGTTACTGACAGCTCGAGTGACTCTCTGGAGTTTCTCGGCAAAATCGACCGATTGCTGGCGATAAATTCGAGCGTGCTGGCCGAGGCGGCGCTCTGGGGCGTTCCGTTTGAGGCAAAAGGTGACAGTCCGGTAGTCCGCCTGGGGCAGGGTGGGCCAGATGGCGAATTGATCGCCCCAGCCGATCGTACCTTGTGGATGAACGCTTTCTTCCTGGCCTACCTTGTTCCCGCCGAAGCGCTGTTTGATCGGGACTATTATCGGTGGCGACTCGCGGCGCCGAGGACCCTTGGCGAGTGCCATCAACGCCATTTGCAATATCTTGACGCGTCAAAGCGGGTGCAATTGCCCGCACTCGCTGCATCGATGGATGTGGATGAATCGCGGCACAGCCCGGTACGCATGCCCGCTGCCTGGACTCAGCAAGCCAGTTTGGACGCTCGTGCGACCCGTGCGGAGCTTGAGCTTTCCCGGTTGCATGAAGAGATCAGGCAGGCTGGTAGTCGATATGAGCAGCTTGAAAAAGGCTATGTGGAACGAGGGGACCGGTGCGTCGAATTGGAGACGCGCTGTGGGGCATTGGAACTGGACCATCGCGCACTGCAGGACGAGCTTGCCGCTCTGAAAGACCACAACAGGCAGCTGGAGGAGGACCATCGTGCGTTCGTAGATGCCAATGGTGATCGTCAAGATCGCTGCCTGGAGTTGGAGAAAGAATGCAGGGATCTGCAGCAGCGGAATTCCGACCTTCAAGGTGAGCAAGCTGAATTGAAGGAGCGCAATGGAGAACTGGAGGAAAAGCTCGCTGCATTGGCCAAGACTCACGCCGAGCTCCACATTCGGTGTTCGCAGCTGGATGAGCAGTGCAAGGGTCTGCGCGCAACACACGGCGACCTCCAGCGTGAACATGCAGGCGTTGTGGCGCGTCATGAGCAACTGAAACGCGAATATGGATCGCTGGAAGCGGGCCATGCCGATTTGGATCGTTGCTACACGGACCTGAAAGGTCAGCACGGGGAGCTGCAGAAGTCGCAGATCGAACTGCAGGGTAGCTATGCGTTGCTGGAAAATCGCCTGGCTGCGGAGCGGTCCTGGCGGAGTGAGGCCGAGCGCATCTGGGATGAGCACGAATGGATGCGGAACCGGGTTGGTGATCTGGAACGATCAATGGGCCAGAGCCAGGGTCAGCTGGAGGCGGTCAATCGCGAACGGGACAACCTCGTCAATGAGTTGAACAAGCTGAGGCAATCGCGTGACGAGTTGATTCAACACTGCGCCGTGACAGACCAGCGTCGGCGAGAGATGGAGGCGGAATTGGCGGAGATCGAAGGAAAGTATGCCGGTGTGGAAATCCAGCTGTCCAAGCTCAAGGAACAACTTCACAACATGCCGTTGTCGCTTCGAGATCGCCTGCGTGGACGGTTGAGCCACTTGTTCTGAAGGAGAGCTGCCAATGATTGGCGCCGCAGCAAGTTCAACACAATCAGACGTGTGTGCGGTGATCACATTTCACCAGGAAGGCGTGCTTGCCCACCAGACCTTGCTATCGATCGAGCGTTGCCGGCGGTATGCCGAGCGTTCTGGTATATCGGTAGAGTTCGTGATTACCCTGGATACGGCTGATGCCGAGACGGTGCGTGTTGTAACCAGTCATCCGGCCCTGCGTGCGTGCGACGAGATTCATCACGTGAGCTATGGAGATCTTTCAACGTGTCGCAATCATGCAATTGCGCATTCCCGCAGCCGTTACGTGGGCACTTTCGACGGAGATGACTATTTTTCCGAAAATTGGATCAAGCATTGCGTGCGAATGCTTCGGGCCGGCGGTGAGAACAACATACTCCACCCGGAAATAATCGTTGCGTTTGGAGCATGGAATGCGTTTTGGCGGCAGATTGATCAAACCAGCGAGTTCTTTCGTCCGGGAGCACTGCTCACTTCAAACTACTGGAATGCTTGCGCTTTCGCGGCACGACGGGTATTTGAAACGTGTCCCTACCATGTGTCCCGGGTTGGTGAGGCGGGCTTTGGTTTCGAAGACTGGCATTGGAATTGTGAAACCATCGCGCATGGCTTCGTTCATCGTCTGGCGTCCGGGACGGTGCGATTCGAACGCCGCAAACGCGGTGGGTCATTGAACGTGGCGCATCAGCAGGCCAGTGCTGTTATTCGGCCATCTGCATTTTTTGACCAGCTGTAAGCCATGTATCGTCAGTTCCGCGCTGCATACCATTTTGTCGACAAGCTGCTGTTGTCGCGCATGTCTGTGCGTCGGCAACTGGCTCTCAAAGGGCGCGTGCTGAAGTGGGCTCGCGCCATGTTCCCGGCGCGGAGTCTGGTGCAGCACCCCGGGCAGTTGATTGAACGCCATGGAACGGACGGAATGGGGCCGTCCTGGCGATCGCCGGCGTTGCCAGCCTGGGTAAAGAAAGAGATGTTGGCACTTGCTGATATCGACCCTTCGCTGCATCCCGATGGGCCGCTCTTGGGTCATGTCTCGTTCTATTCGGCAGCCTGGTGCTATGACGAGCCAGGGCAGATATACACCGAGCTCAGGAATGCGATTCAGAGCGCTGTCGACATCGTGATTGCGGTGCCTTGGCTCAAGACGGGCGGCGCGGACCTGGGTGCGCTCCACGTGGCCAATACGCTGGCGGACGATCTGGGGCAACGGGTGCTTGTGCTTGCGACGGAAGACGCCACTTCACCATGGGCCGGCCGTCTTTCGCCAAGAGTTCAGTTCTTGTCCATGGGTGGCAGGCTGAACGGGATTGATGCCGGACATCAGATAGATGTCCTTGTTCGCCTGCTCCTGCAGCTGAGGCCTTCGGTATTTCATGTGATGAACTCCCGACTCGCATGGGATGCCGTGGCTCGCAACGGGTTGGCGCTGCGCCAGCAGATGAAACTCTACGCGTCTTTGTACTGCGATGATTTTGATGAGAGCGGCATGCCGGTAGGCTATGCACGCGCCTACTTGCCACGGTGTCACTCAATGCTGGAGGCCGTCGTCACCGACAACCAGAGGACCTGGCGCACCTGGGTCGCCGAGATGGCTGTGCCTGAGTCCTTGTTCAGGGTGCTGCCGTATCCGGCGCCCCATTCCGTGCACGAGGGCGGCATCGCCGGTTCTGCGCAAGGCAAGGCTCTTTTGTGGGCTGGTCGTCTTGACAGGCAGAAACGTCCCGACGTGCTGGCGCGCATTGCCCAGGCACTACCGAGCTACCGATTTGATGTTTACGGCGCAAGTGTCTGGCAGCCCGCTGACATAGCGGATTTGCACAACCTGCCAAACGTTTGTCTGCACGGACATTACGAGTGCTTCGATGACCTCGTCAGGCCCGATCACGTGGCGTTTATCTACACCAGCGAGTGGGACGGCATGCCCAACATTCTCATGGAGGCTGCTGCCGCCGGCTTGCCTGTCATAGCGCCTAATGTAGGTGGCATTCCGGATTTCATTGATGAATCAGCGCTGGTAGAGTCTTGCGAAGATGCGGCAGGATACGTAGCTGCCATCCAGCGTTTCGTCGCGAACCCATCGCTGCGCGCGTCAGCTGTCGCAGCGATGCGCGAGAACATCACCAGGACACGACGCAGAGAAGCCTTTGTCGCCAGATTGTCTGAGCTGATGGACCTCGCGACCAAAGCGGACGAAAATGGCGATGGGCCGACCACTGATGGGGGCGTGGCAGGAACTGAAGGAGATGTGCCCGTGAGCGGCTAGTGTCGCTGAACGCGTGAAATGCATGGGGAAATTGCCGAGTGCATGCGTTCAGCGGAAACGTGAAGATCGGCGGTGGTCGCGCACGTCGTGCGCGTTTTCGTTGAACACGAGTCCCGCGCCCGCAGCGAACATGCGAGCGTGATGGCGTTCAATGACGCCGTCGAGCTACTTGGACGTCATTGCCCATACATGTGGATGAAGTCGCTGTGAGCGTCCAGTGATTGGCAGGCCAAATGTTGGCAGGCATCGGGAAGCTGACGTTGTTAAGGATCAGAATGGATGAATTACGATGGATGGAATAGAAATGGGCCCAATAGATGTCACTGTAGTTCTCAATATGCATCGAGAGGCGCTTCTGCTTGCGCCGACCCTGCACTCGCTGCAGCGGTGCGCTGAGACGGCCCGATTGCGCGGCATCAGTGTGGAACTTGTGGCAGTTTTCGACCGCGCGGATGACGCCACTCGCGAGGTGTTTCATTCTGTCGAGCTTCCGGCCTTCTGTCGCGTCGAGGTGGTGGAGGTTTCCGTAGGTTCCCTCGGCCTTGCCAGAAATGCAGGTATAGCTTGTGCCCGTGGCGAGTTCGTCTGGACGTCGGATGGTGACGATCTGGTGTCGCCCAACTGCATTGTGGCGTTGCTGGATACGGCGCGGTCGCATGCGCATGGCAAGGTGGCGGTTTTCCTGGAATATCTGTGTGCGTTCGGCGACAACTACTTCAACTGTCGCTACGTAGGTTCCGAATACCTGACTGCTGCGGATTTTGCGTATCAACACCCATACGTGTCGCGAATCTTCGTAAACCGTGCGGTCTTCGAGTTGATTGGCTACGACGATCTGCCCGTGACATCGGGATTCGCCTACGAAGACTGGTACATGAATTGTGAGTTGCGCGCCATGGGGTATGACATGGCAGTTGCTCCGGGCACGGCATTCTTCTACCGGCAACGTGCGGGGAGCCTGTTGCGTCAGGCGGATGCAGCTTCGGCACGGTTGATTCCGCCCAGCCGCCTGTTCGACGTGCCGCACTTTCTGGCCGATATGCGGGCAAGTCGTGAAAGGGCCGGGGATTGGCACAAGTTCATGGACCGCCGTCAACAAGTCTTCGACAGCGACAATACCAGGAGCTTCTTCCAGTCCAGGGTCCTGATTGAATATCTCCGGGAGGCAGCTTCCCTGGAACCGGAAATAGAGCCAGCGAGGGTGGAGTCGGCGCACAGCTATTGTCCGTTGCCGTGGAATCGCAAGCATTGGGGCATGCAGCTGGAGAGTTTCTACCGAATGCTGGGCAGCGAACAATTTACCGATATTGTGCTGTTGCCGTGGCTGAAGCCGGGCGGAGCGGAAAAGTACATCCTGCATATCCTGGATGAAATTGCAGAGCAACAGCCAGACGCAAAGATGTTGGTGATCGCAGGCGAGTCCACCAACGGTCATGAGTGGGCGACAAAGCTCCCCTTGTCTGCCGTTTTCGTTGACGTCTACAATGCTTTTCCGCTGCTTGACGATTCTTGCCGCGATGCGATGGTGATGAGGGCCATGCTTGCCGTGTCGGTGGAGGGGGCCCGGCTGCATATCAAGTCGTCGGTGTTCGGGCACCGCCTGTTCGATGCGTATGCCTCCGTGCTTGCGGGCAGGTTCAGGCCCATCTACTACCGTTTTTGCGACGACATCACGCAGTGGCGAGGCAGGTCTTTCCGCGGTCCGTGGGGTATCAAGGTCATGCGTCGACACCTTCCGAGTTATTGGAAAGTGGTGAGCGACTGTGTTGCCACCGTGCGGGCTGATGAGCTGGTTCTGGGGACGCTGCAATCCAAGTACGAAACGGTCTATACACGCTGTGAAACGACTTCTTCGCCCAAGGAACCGACTGGGCCGCGGCGTCGATTGCTCTGGGCATCGCGTATCTGTCCGCAAAAGTGCCCGGAGCTGCTTCCGTCCATTGCCCGGCTCCTGAAGGAGCGAGGCCTGGACGTCGCCATTGATGCATACGGCAGTCCGGACGCGGGTATTGATCCCGAGGCCGTATTTCAGACTGAGTCGTCCGGCATCAAGTACCGCGGAAGTTTTGCCGGGTTCCATGAGCTTCCCGTCGGGTCGTACGATGCATTTCTGTACACCAGCGGTTACGACGGCCTCCCCAACATCCTGCTCGAAGCCTTGGCTGCGGGCTTGCCGGTTATCGCCCCGAATGTCGGAGGCATTGGAGAAGCCGTCAAGACCGACGTCACCGGCTGGTTGATCGAAGGAGGCGACGAGCACTGTCTTGTGCATGGATATGCCCGCGCAGTGAGCGAGCTCTATGAAAACCGGGAGGCGGCTGCACTGATGTCGGCCAACGGTCGCCGGCTTGTCGACACCCAGCATGGAGCAGCAGCCTTTTCGGCACGTGTGGCCGAAGTCTTTGCTCTGTGCAAGGCCGGGGCAAGGGAGCTCGCTTGAACTCCATGCAAGTCTATCTGTACGCAGACGACACGAGCGCCGAACTGCTTGCGGCGGCACGTCCGAAAGCACTGGTGATGGGCGGAGATTTCGACCATGGACAGCTCGATGAGACCGGTCCGCGTGTCGGCCCGGTTTCAGGGGGCAAGGCAATGAGTGCGCCCGCGACCGTCGCATTGTGTGCAGTGGACGTGGCTTCCATGAGGAGGGAAGTACCGGCGCTCCGCCTGAAACAAAATGCTGACGCTCTGGTCTTTGCCACCAAGTCTCCGATACCCCCGGATCTGAGCCGGGAACTGGGACTGTGTTTGGTTGGTGACTTGGGGCGACTCTCGCGCATAAGCGTTCACGGAAACGGGTGTCTCGACACGGTCTTTGGTGATTTCATCGTGACGCTCGTCGCCAGACGGTGGCAGCTTGATGAGGCGTGCAACGGCACAGTCGGGGAAGTTGACTTGCGCCGTCACGCCTCCGACGAGCGGGCCTCCACGACAGGTAAACATGCGGATCAGGATGGCAGGGGAGGCGTTCAGTCCTCCTTCGCCACGTTGGGTCCGTTGGCACAAGTGCGCGCGTTGTCCCTGCGACTGCAAGCTTGCAATGACCGACTGAGCATCGTCGGTCAGGACGCTCGTTATTTCCGCGGTCAGTTGGCCCGAGTCGACGCAGATCTGCAAGCAGCCTTGTCTCGTGAGCGGGACTTGTCCGAACGCCTACAGGCCCATAGTGAACAACTTACTGTCGTGGGCAATGACGCACGCTACTTTCGTGACGAATGCTTGCGGGCACAAGCGGCACTGCTGGACCTCTCGGCGCGGGAAAATGAACTTGCCACGCGCATGCAGGACGTGTTGCGCAGCCGCTCCTGGCGCTGGACGCGGTTGTTCAGAGGCGTTGCCCGTTTCGTCAAGACCGGTCGTTTCAATTCGGCGGGAACGGTGGGACTCTTCGGCGCCGCGCAGACAATAGGACGCAAAGTACCCATGCCACAGTCATGGCGTTCGCTTCTCGGGCGGCTGCTCGCAAAATTCCGGCGACGTTGAGGCATGTCGGGATAGAACAGTCATGGCTGGCCATCACGACCGACCGTCACGTTCGCGCCGCCGCTGCGATGCTAACGGTACTGGGCCGGTATCCTATGGCCCTGTCCCCAAGTTTTGGCCGACATAAGCTCGCCAGCATTTGGCTAGGTCAATGCCGGTGAGTGAGCCAACAAGTGGTGGAGTCGAGCGGGTCGTGCGTGGCGCACACCTGCGGCGCCGCGACTACAGACGCGGAGGTGCGAGCGAGTCGACTGATCAGCGGCGATCGAGACGATCTTTGACATATCGAATACGCTGAACCACCGTTCTGCGCACTCTCTCACGAAAAATTCGTTTTGGTTCGGGAGACAAGCCGTCGCGTGCCCACATGAGCGGCGACTGGTTCCAGACGAAATGAAATCGGGGGGGGCGCCGGAGTTATCGGTGGCTTGACCGCTGGTGCGGCCGCTGGTCTCGGATCCGCGTCGCCAGGAACACATCGTAAGTCCGCCCGCTCACGCCGTTTCCTGAAACGCAGGTGCGGCAACGGATAATTGCAGCACCCTTTGGCCCAGCGAGTGAACAATGCACATCGACGATCTTCAGCCCTTTCTGCGCCAAACGGGATATGTCACGTTCGATTTCCCGGGCTCAAGCATCGTCCTTGACCTGAGAAACAGGCATGAACGGTGCTATGCGGCAAAGTTGCTGATGAACGTTCGTTACCCACAGTCGGACATTGACAGCGAGATCTTCCGGGTGCTCGTTCATGAGGGTGACCGCGTCCTGGATGCTGGCGCGAACATCGGCTTCACGGCACTGGAACTCATCCAGGTGGGGGCGTCCAAGGTACTGGCCGTGGAACCCGTGCCAGAACTCTTCGATCGCCTGAAGAAACTGGGGCTCCCCTCGATCGAACCTATCCAGTCTGCCATTTCGGCCAAAGCCGGGCGCACCAGCATCACCGTCTCGGCAACACACAATCAAGGGTCAAGCATCAAGCCCGAAATGATTGCCCTGTTTCCGGGAGTATTTGGAGACATTCCGGCGACACACGAGGTCGAAGTCTGCACTATTGACGACCTGAGCGACGCCCATGGTGCTACGGATATCTGGAAACTGGATATCGAGGGTGCAGAGATCGATGCTCTGGAAGGAGCTTGTGCGACGCTTCTACAATCACCCCCGCGCGCCATTGTCGTGGAGCTTTACGACCAGTTTTTGTCGGAGTTCGCGGCGCGAATCAGTCCAACGCATCCGTTCGGTTATCGGGCGTTCTTGCGACGTGATGACTACCGGCTGGTTTTCATGCCTGTCGACCATCCGCCGGGCGAGCAGTTCGAGAACACGAGCCCGATGTATGTATTCACCCGCCAGCGGCTGGATGCGGCCGATTAGCCAAAGCGAATCGGTAGCTCTGCGCACGCACCCACGATGCAGAGCGACGTCACGCTTCGCGGTGCGATTTCAGCGCACGCGTGAGTTTCGCCTGGATTCTGGCCCAGCCCGCCGTTTGTGCCCGGTGAACCTGGTCGAGGCCGTTCGGCATCTGCAGTTTGAGCCAGGCTCTCCCGTTGTCAGCTTGGCTTGCCGTGCGCGCGGAAGTTTTGCCAGCGCCAGGCATCGGCACACATCTGGCCGAGATCGCGCTCGGCCCGCCAACCCAGCAAGAGATGGGCCCGTGCAGGATCGGCGTAGCAAGTCGCGACATCACCCTGGCGGCGTGCAACGATCCGCGTGGGCACTGGTCGACCACTGGCAGCTTCGAACGCCCTCACAACTTCCAGGACGCTGCATCCCTGTCCTGTGCCGAGGTTCACGGTAAGGCTCTGCTGTTCTCGACAGAGGTAATCCAGCGCGTCGACGTGGGCAATGGCCAGATCGACAACGTGGATATAGTCGCGTACGCCGGTGCCATCGCAGGTGGGATAGTCGTTTCCGAAGACCTGGAGATACTCGCGTTGGCCGGCAGCGACCTGGGCGACATATGGCATCAAATTGTTGGGGATGCCGGCGGGATCTTCGCCGATCAGGCCGGACGGATGGGCTCCCACCGGATTGAAATAGCGCAGGGTTGCCGCATGAAAGTCTGGATCTGCCGACGTCAAGTCAGATATGAGTTGCTCGCAGACAAGTTTGGTGCGGCCATAAGGATTGGTAACGCGGGTGGCCGCTGTTTCGGGAATGGGGCAGGCATCCGGTTCACCATAGACCGTCGCCGAAGAGCTGAACACAAAATGTTTGGTGCCGGTGGCCTGCATGGCCTGGAGCAGGCCCAAAGTCCCACTGATGTTGTTGTCGAAATAACGCAAAGGTTGCTCACAGGACTCACCCACTGCTTTCAGTGCAGCGAAATGGATAACTGCCTCAATGCGTGCACTGCTCAGGAGCTGACCCACCGCTTCCTTGTCACGAATGTCACCGATCGTGAGTTGCGGCTTGCGACCGCTGATATGGGCAATCCGCTCAATCACGTCGGCTTTGCTGTTCGACAGGTTGTCGAGAATGAACACCTCATGGCCACGTTCGAGCAGCTCGACGCAGGTATGCGACCCGATGAAGCCGGTGCCCCCAGTGACCAGAACTTTCATTCATTTCTCCACGATGATATGACCTTGCTCGTCGACAAGGTTCAGGTGTTTTCAATCAGGATCGCGTCTGCGCGGGCACTCGAGATAACCAATGCGCCGTGTTCAAAGCTTACAAGTACGGCAGAGCTGGCGGTTGCTTCGGTGGGGAAGCGGATGGGTTCGATTTCGTTCAGATCTACCCGACAGATTTGCCCCCAAAAGCGCTACGATAACCGGCCTGTACGAGGTCCAAATGGTAATTGTCGACATGACCGAGAATTATGCGGTGCATCCCGTGTCAACGCAACGCGACTCGATGGCGGTGCTGCCAGCGGCCCGTGTCCTACATCAAGCGGCTTCTTTCGTACCTCGAACACCACGCGGCATGATTCGCGCAATGCACTGCATCGGTGTATTGGCTTGTTCGCATTGACCAATTTACGGCGACCAGAGCTTGGTTGCCATCATCACTCCAGGAGATCAGGCATGAACGGTTCCATCAAGTCAGTTGTTGCGCTCGCCGCATTGACAGTCGGCCTCGCTGCTTGCAGCGGTGGCCAGGAGGCGCCGGCGGGTGGCGGCCCTGCTGATGCACATTCCAGTGCAGCTGCAGTGCAAGCGGCGCCGATAGCTCAAGGTGCGGTCCAGAGGGATTATCCGTCCGCGAGCGAAGAGGCGGCAATGAAGTTGGACTATCCCGTGTTCCTGGCCTACGGACCGGATTCAGCGCGTATCACCGCGTTCTTTCCTGGTGCCAGCACTCGCCCGGTGTCAGTCAAGTTGGCGCCGAACGAGCCCGGATATGGCCTGACGTCCGAAGGCACTGAATGTGCGTTCCCCATCGACTACGCGTTGAGGTCGGCTGATGGTCAGGAATTGGTGAGCGGCGAGTACAAGGGAGAGGCTATGACGCTGGCTGGCTGGGGCGCAGACAAAGGTGTGGCGGTGCTGAGCTTGCACATGAGCGATAGTGCGAAGAATAACTTTGGTTGCAATATTGTCGTCAAAAAGAAATAACATTCACTTCTTGATCTGGAAGGTAGAGTGATCTGCGACTTCTGATGTTCAGCGATGGCGGCCCTGCTACGTGAGCTCGCTTCACCTTCTCGTGACGACGACGTTACAAGCGTAGTTGTTCGTGGCGCCCTTAGCCATCCGCAAACTAAGTATGCCTATACCCGCGATTGAGGTCCATTGTGGTAGTTCAACTGCGGCAGGTTCCTGAAATTCACCAGTAGCCAATCGTTCTCCGGACTTGCCTACGAGCCGGTACTCCACTGGAAATGCACAGGTGGTTCCCTCGAATCTTAGGGTATATCCGGCGTTGTTTGGCGCCAGCTTCACGGATACGGGTGATTTACTGGTCTCAGGAAAAAATGGAGTAATTCGTACCGAATCAGCTCCATAGGGAAGAAACAGTGGGTAACTGAGCTTGAGCGCAGATTCTTCGGCAGCGGTAGGGTAGTTCCGTTCGTAATAGCCGCCAGTACCATTGCGATCAAATACCAACGCTAGTTTACCGTCCAGTACAAGAAGTGGGGTTGGTTGAATGTCATTAGACTCCAGGTATCTCTGAATCCTTTCGCAAAATTCCATGGAGCATTCGTTTATCTTGATACCGTAACGCTTCAGCATAGACATTCTGAATGCTGGCATTGCATTTTGCGGCCAAAGGCTGTGTAAATCGTGAACTCGGCGCGGGTCACCTACGACAGTGACTTCGGAGATGTTTGTCATGGCTTGGTATTGCTGGATCCACGCGGCCAAGTGCGCTTGGTACTCAGCCGCGGGCTGGTTTTGACGGTAGAGGTTCCACCAGCTGGTCCCTCCCGCGAATACCAGTACAGCTAAAAGAACCGATCCGGCGTATCGGTGGAAAAGTGGTGCCTCCCCAGCGAGCAGTGCGCAAAGGAGGCAAGTGGAAAGCCATAACCAGATCGCCGACCGGGTTGGCATTGCGGTGCCTGAGACCAGGGTGATACCAAGTTCGATACCGCAGATCAAGACGATGGCGAGCAGAATCGAAATTGCTTTACTTCGAGTTGTTTCCTTGTACAACAGTGTGAGTGCGGCGAACCCTCCGCAAATGATACTCAGCCAATAGCTATGGAGTAATTCAGTCCAATATTGAATGTACAGCGTCAAGTTGGCGAGCAGGTCAGTCAAGTCGTGGAGTGGGCGAGGGTTTCGCCAAGAGGCAACCTTGACTCCAAAGTAGTCATGAAAAATAAAGTTCAGGATGAAAATAAGGATAGATCCAGCAGCAAAGCCGGATACATAGGCTGTACCTATATAGACTTTTCCACGAATGGAGGCGTCGGACGTTTTTAGCGCAGCCGTTAGTAGCACAACAGCTGCGAGTGGCGGGTATGTCAGAACGAGGAGGATAGTCGCTACAAAGAGGACGCCGATAGCAAAACGCGCCTCGGCACGTGTGATTATCCATGATGCCAGTCCGCAGAGTAAAACGCTGCAAACCATGCCGGTAGGCCAAAGCGAAAGTTGGCCTAGCATTGGCGAGAAAAAAATAGCCAGTCCGCACAAAGCGAACGTGCGTGGCTTGGCGGTGCGCCAAGTCACAGAACAAGCGAGAAAAAAATAGCAAACGATAAAAAATAAATACGAACTTTTGGGCGTGAGAAGGACACTTGCTTGGTACCACAAATAACTCAACCATCGACCCTCAGTCAGAGTCTTATCCCAAGGCGTCGAGTATGCTAGCCCCCAGCTTGAAGGAGCCAAAAAGTCCCAGTCGTCATGGCTGATATAGGGCGCGCTTAGTTGCGATGTGGCGTAAAGGAAAACGAAAAGAACAAGCGCGAAAACCAATATTTGTGTGGTCAACTCTGGGGTTTTTGATCGCATTGGCTCGCTCATATGGAGTTTTTGTCGAGTTGCCATTATCAGTGGAGAGATAAATTGCTTGGTGAGTTAGACAAGCAAAGATCGGCCGGCAACTTCAAATGCATACGCAGAGAAGCCCGCGCCACGTGTCAACGGAGTGTGCCGAGAATGTACTCAAGTGTGGTTTGTGGTCGTCAACTACTACTGGTGAGCGCCTTGTCGGCCGCCTCCATCACCTGGTCCATATATGGCTCCAGACCAAGCCAGAGCGGCAATCTGACCAAGCGGTCGCTGATGTCGTCGGTTACATTCATATGAGTGGCGGTCCGCCCAAGCTGCTGCCCCGCGGGCGAGGAGTGAAGGGGAATGTAGTGAAAGACACATTGAACGCCTTGCTCGCGCATGTTGGCAATGAACTGCGTTCGTGATTCAAGATTCGGCAACAAGATGTAGTACATGTGCGCATTGTGGAGGCAATGTGAAGGGACGGTAGGGCGACGTAGCATCTCGTTGTCTTCATACGGTTTCGCCCATTCGTGGTAGCGATCCCATATGGCGAGTCGTTGCTCAGTCATACTCTCGGCCATTTCGACTTGTGCGGCTAGGAAGGCTGCGGTGATTTCGCCAGGAAGATAGGAGGAACCAAGGTCAATCCAAGTGTATTTGTCCACCTGGCCGCGGAAGAAGCGGCTGCGATTGGTGCCCTTTTCGCGAACAATTTCTGCCTGCTCGGCGAAATGTCGATCTCGACATAGCAGAGCGCCACCTTCGCCCGCGATAACATTCTTCGTTTCATGGAAGCTATAGGCGCCGAGGTCACCGATGGATCCGAGCGGCCTGCCCTTGTAGCTGGACATGATGCCTTGTGCTGCGTCCTCGACTACTCTCAGTCCGTGTTTGGCGGCGAGTGCGAGAATTGCGTCCATCTCGCACGCGACGCCCGCATAATGCACCACGCAAATGGCTTTGGTTCGAGGCGTAATGGCTGATTCGATCTTTGTTTCATCGATGTTGAGTGTGTCGGCACGAATGTCCACGAACACGGGTATGGCACCACGCATTGCGAAGGCGCTGGCAGTTGTCACGAACGTATATGAAGGCAGAATGACTTCATCGCCCGGTTGTAGTCGCAGTAGAAGCGCCGCCATTTCCAGCGCGGCCGTGCACGAGTGCGTCAAAAGTGCCATGTGTGCGCCACTCTGATCGCGCAGCCACTGATGGCACTTCTTCGTGAATGGACCATCTCCGGACAAGTGCCCATTCGCGTGCGCCTGAGAGATGTACCAGAGTTCGCGGCCTGTCATGTAGGGTTTGTTGAACGGGATCAAGGTGAGCCTCGGAAGAATGGTGAACAATTTGATTTCAGGTGGCTGAACGCGACAGTACGACCACACCAAGCATAATGATGGCGGTTCCGACGATTTTGTAGCTGTCAATTCGTTCGTGGAAAAATGCACTAGCCAGCAAGGCAACCAGGAAAAAGTTGATCGCCATGTACGGGTAGGCTCGACTGATAGGGAGCTTGTTGATCGCTGCTATCCAGCAAATCGAGGCACCAAATGCCGCGACGAACGCGGAAATTACCCAAGGCTTGAGGAGCAGGATAACTACATTGAGCGGCTTTATCGGTGTAGCCAGCAGCTGAGAGTTCAGATCAACCTGCCACTTGAGTATCAATTGGCCGTAGACGGTCAAAAGAATTGTAAGCGCAATGAATAAGTAGGCCATATCAGCGTGTTGGGCAGACGATTCGGCGGGTGAGTGTACCCAATAGGTCGGTACCATCCCAGACGTGATGGAAATCCAGCGCTCGACCCAGCGGAACGATGCGATCAATTGCGCGATTGTGTAGGGCGCAAACGAATTGGCGCAATTGCTCTGGATCAAATCCATGGTGTACCAAGGTCTGATCGCGATCATCGAGTTGTGGAGCTAGCGCGGATAGTTCTGGCAAGGCAACTTCTATCAACAGACCGTGACCAGACTGTTTCTCCCGCATCTTGTCGTCCGCCCAAGGGGCCGACAGGCGTAAGGGGAACTGACTGAGTGATCCAGACAGCTTCAGCGGAATGCCTTGGGCCGCCATCATGTGCGCGTCGGTTGCACGAGCCATGAGAGCCGCGGGTTCGTCGTCATGGCTGGTAGCGGCGTTGTTCACTTTCGGCCAGAACCGTGTCTGCGCTACTTCCACTGCCGCCGGCTCGCCAATCCAATATACCGTCCTCGGTGAAGAGCAAGCTTGTTGACCAAACCATAGAGTGTCATTGCAGAAGCGGCGCGCGAGTTCCGCCAATTCATCTTCGCCCAAGTCTGCAAAGCATCGAGCATTGAACGCAGCGACGCCGAACCGATCTGGGAAGGCGAGTTCCACTGCGAGTGGCGCTAGTGGGATGGAGCGAATATGGGTGACGGTCTGGTCACCGCCCCAGATAATCCGGGCATGACAGCAGAGCGACAGCGAGGCTGTGATCTTGTCGTCATGTGGATAGGTGAGCAGGACGGTACGGTCGAGGACTTGCTCATGTCCGCCGTTGGTGCACATGTCGCGCAGGATACGGATCAGCGCATCCCGCTGCGCACTGGGCTTTTGTGAAAGGCGCGCAAGGTTTCCATTGCCGGACAGCACGGACATCAGCCACGCGTAAGCGAACAATACGTCGACGTTGGCAGGGGCCAGGTGGAATACGAGACCGCGGGCGAGGGTGACATCCTGGTCCCTGCCGGCCACTGCTAGTCGGGATAGGTGTTCGATTGCCGCTGGACGGAACCAATGCGCCAACGTGGCCAATTCAGGGAATTGGCGGAGCTCGGGTAGTTGCAAGATGCGCCGCGAGAATTCGCGAACGAAGTCGATAGTGTGGGGGGCGAACGGCGACAGCGGTGATAGCTCTCGAAGGCGCTTTACTTGGCGTGCGAGGTCATGATCCGGGGAAGTGGTAAACAGTAGAGTCGTCATGCGCCAGGTACCGTGCGAGTGTCACTGCACCCGCGAATTTCTACATTCTTGAGTCGACCCAAGACACTGAAGTGTTTGCCGAGGCGGCCGCAGGCGCAATCGTCCTCACCGTGAATGATGCCGAGATCCTCGGTCAACAAGCTGTGCCCGGGATAGCTCCGTGGGAGCAGACTCAAAACCTGCAGGACGCCTTCCATGCCAAACGGTGCCGGAAGCAAAGTCATTGGGTCGCGAGTAATAACATCGGCATATGCTGGGGCATGGAGGTGGCCGTGCTCGCACTCAAAAAACACCGACCCGACTTGTTCGACCATGCCGTAGTAATTATGTACCCTTTCAATGCCGAACGTTTCCTGCAATGCAGCCTTGAACGCATGGTTGTCGACCTTGCGCTCTTCCATTTTTTTCCAACCGCCACCGTGGACAAGGATACTGCCGGCGGGGAAACCGAAGGTCCGACCATCAGCACGAGCGGCCATGACCAGCGACTGCCACAAAATGAAGGTGAACCCGAACAGAAAAATAGGTTGCTCCTCGTGAGCAGCGAGCCAGTTATCGAGGGCATCCCAGTTCGGCCTCAGATCTTGATCCAGCAGGTAGAAGTGGTCCCGCCCGAAGTTCGAGAACCCGAGGATGCCTGCTGCACGGGCGTTAAAACGTTTGCGGTCGCGCAGGAACCCATCTTCATCGACCACCAGCATCGGCATCCGCTTGTTACCAGCAAAATGGCCAAAGATTCGCGTCAGTGCTTTGGCCTGCTGTCGGGCGGTATCTGCGTCGAGGATGATGCGGGACACCGCCGCACCTGTGGTACCGCTCGAAACCAGCGTGCGACTTATCGATTCAGTAGGTATGCTCTTCAAATCCAGATGCTTGAACAGTTGCACCGGCAGCCAAGGCAAGTGCTCAATGTCTGAAGCGTCCCCACCACTCGACCAGAGTGCGTCCATCATTCGAGCGTATTCGGGGCACTTCTCACAGTGGACCTCATGAAGTTCACGCAATCCTTGAAATAGCCATGGGCGCTTGCTTGCGCGATCAAGTTCGAATACGCCAGTATCCAATGGGTCTGTGCGAGTCGTCATGTCGAGCTCCGCTTCTGACTCTTCTCGCGCAAGGATGCGTAATCGATCTTTCCTGTGCTCATCAAAGGCAACTCTTCCAGACTCAATACGCGGATATGGCTGTGGAAGAGCTTGTAACGTTGTTGAATCAATTGTTTGACCATATTGGGGTCAGTCACGCTGTCAATGGTCGTAAACACCACAAGGTCGTCGTCGCCGCCGGAGCAGGCGAATAGCTTACTTAGTTCACGCGCCAGCATGACTTCGACTTCATCCAGATTGATCCTGTTTCCTGAAATCTTGATGAAGCGCTTGGCGCGTCCGGTCAGATAGAAAAAGCCGTCGCCGTCCACGCGCGCTAGATCTCCTGTGTGCAGCGTACCGTCTTGGCAGTCGCCCAACGCGAGATCTGCGCGTTGCTCGGCGTAACCCAACATCACATTGGGGCCACGATAAAGCAGCTCTCCAGTTTCCGCGTCCACTTTCAGCTCTCCCCCGGGTACCGGAACTCCGATGCTGCCTATCTTCCCGGCCAATCGTTTGGGGGGAACATAACTGATGCGGGGCGCGGCTTCAGTTTGGCCGTACATCACGAAGAAGGAAAGGTTCAACTGACGTGCAAGCTGGTCAAAATGTTCCACCAAGGCTTCGCGTAGCCGGCCACCGGCTTGGGTCAACGTTCGGAGCTTCTTCAGTCGTTGTCTGGGTAGATCGAGTCTACGTAGCATTTCAAATGTGGCGGGGACACCGGACAACGAAGTGATGTCGCTTTCGCGGGCCAAGTTCCAGAATTCGCGGCTCACGACCGCATGATCGTTGAGAACGAGACTGGCGCCGGCTTGCAGATGGCTGTTCAGTATGGACATTCCGAAAGAATAGGCCAGCGGCATGGTAGTGATCGCGCGGTCACCCGCGTTTAGCTCCAGGTACTCGACAATGGACGTCGCATTGGCGGCGATAGCTTCGGCGCTATGTCGCACCAATTTGGAAGAGCCCGTGCTGCCCGAGGTGTTCAGTAGCAACGCGAGTTGGTCTGCGGGTGGAATTAGTGACCTGTCCCCGTCGCGCTGATAAAGAATCAAACCGGCTTTGGGGCCCTCCTCTTTCACAGGGAGTGGGGAGTAGTTCGGCGGCGCCTTTTGTTCCCGCGAGAGTGCCAGCCAATCAGGTTCGTAGTGCGCCGCCAGTCTCGCGAGAAGATCCGAATGAAGGTCGGGTTGCAGCAACAGGGGGACGTGACGGTGACTGCGGAGGGCTCCCAGGTACAACGCCACGGAGTCAACCTCATTGGGCATGGACAAGAAGCCAAACGTACGGTGGCTCGGCAGACGTGTTGACGCAGCATCAGATAGAACGATCAGTTCGCCATAGCTGACCGGCCGCATTTCGTGCAGCAACGCCACAGCCTCGGCTGGGTGTTGTTCGAGATCCCAAAAGGCCATCTTTAAAGCACCATTTGTCCGTCGATGCCGATGACTTGGCCAGTGAGATAGGTCGACTTGTCGGAAAGAAGGAAGCAAACCAGCTCTGCAACTTCCTTAGGCGCTCCCGCGCGCCCCATGCCTATCGATTCGAGGCGCGATTGGTAGGCGGCTTCCGGCAGCGTTCTGGTCATATCAGTAGCGATGAAGCCTGGGGATATGGCGTTCACTCGAATTCCCTTTGAAGCCATCTCCTTCGACGCCGACAACGTTGCTCCAACCAACGCAGCCTTGCTGGCAGCGTAGAGGGACAATCCCGGTGCTCCACGTTCGCCCATGATCGAGGCTACGTTGACGACACTGCCGGCCTTGCGACGGCTCATCAAGCGGGTGGCATATTGGATCATCATCAAAGGCGCTTTGACATTGATTGAGAGGACCCGGTCGATGTCGTCAGGCCTGATCATTCCGAGTAGTGCTTCGTGCATTACGCCGGCATTGTTGACCAGACCGTCGAGACGACCAAAACGCTTGAAAACCTCTTGGAACAAGGGAGGAATGCCATCACATCTTTCAAGGTCAAGACCAATGAGATGGGGCTCCGGGGCATCCAGCGCGCGAATATCCTCCACTACTGCCGTCAGTGAATCCAGGCTGCGGGCGCACAGGACGGTTTGCCAACCTTCCGCCGCGCATTGGGACGCAATGGCTCGGCCAATGCCTCGCGATGCGCCTGTTATGAGTACAACGGGAATTTCGTTGGGCATTTTTAGGCGGCGGACTGGTACTTCTTGATGATTTCACGAGCCTTCCCCACGGAATTCATGTCTATCACGTCATCCATGTCAATCATGATCCCGAATTGCTCTTCCAGAGCGGAGATCACCGACATGTGAGCAATCGAGTCCCACTGGGGAATGCTTGCGTAGCGAAGGTCATCGGCAATTTGTTCCTGCGAAATACCCAGAACCTGAGAAAACGCAAGTACGACTTTGTCAGTGGTCATTACATCGTTCATAGAAACTTCCTATATCCAAACAGGGTTGAGTCGTAGCGGAATCCAAGTTTCGCATACAGATTCACGACTCCAGTGTTGGCGGCTGAAACCAAGGTGGAGCAGCCTTGAATGCGACGTTCGGCAAGCTGTTCCAGTGCGCGCACCCAGAGCGGCACGGCAAGCATCGCGTAGCGCCCGGCGACGCCAGTCAGAATCAGGTTGGCGTGTGTTGCATCTTCCGAAATTCGCTCAGCGTGGAAGCCAACTATTCGGTTGTCGGACTCCGCTGTTTGAAGCAATCCTTGGTCAAGCAGATCGCCCACCCAATTGACCGTACGCCTAACTGCCTGCGCCCGGTCGATGGCTGGATCTTCGAGGAATCGGCCATGATGGAAATCTTGATTGGCGATAGATTGTAGATCAGGTAAGTCGTGGCGGCAGGCTGGGCGTAGTTGGGGGCGCATACGAGCCGGGATTGACGGAAGCCCCGCGAATCCGGAACGCGACAACGTGAGCGAGCACTCCACCATTGCGTGACCTTGGTCAGACAAGGCACGACGCACGTGGTAGGCATCGGCGGGAACACGTCCGAATAGATAACGCACGTTGTTTGCCCGAGCCCAAAGTTCGGCGCGTTCCAGCAAGGCGGTGGCGCCATCGATCGAGTCTGCGCGCAACGTGGTCAATTCGGCGGTCACGATGCCGAGCGCCCGTTGATCCCACGGAGTGAGGCGAGCGGTTATGGAATCACTGCCGCTATTGTGTTGAAAGCCGGACAAGTTCATCGCGAGGTATCCTCCGCGATGACGTAGTACGGACGACCCTGTACATTCCGAAACACCTGCCCCACGTAGAGTCCGACAACACCTACACTGAATAGCAGAAGCCCTCCGACCAGCCAGATAGAGGCTAGTAAGCTCGTGTAACCAGCAACCTGAATGTTGCCTTCATGCCACGACCAGATGGCAGCGGCAACCATGGCGAAAGAGATCATGGCGCATACGATGCCGCTGCCAGCAACCAGCTTCAGCGGCTTTTCGGAATAGCCCAGCGCGATGTTGGTCGCCAAGCGCAGGAGTTTTCGCAACGTATAGCCACTCGCACCACTTGTCCGGGGAGCATGTTCGATCTGAAGAAGACCGCGCTTGAAGCCTGCCCATTTCACCATCAATGGGAACGACCGGTCTCGTTCAGGCATCCTGCAAACTGAGGTGATGACGCGTCGATGAAAAATGCCGTAGTTGGCGGTTGATGCGTCTTGAGGTGTTCCCGTCAGCCAACTCAAAAGATGGAAGAACAGCCACGAAGAGAATCGCTTCAACCAGCGGTCCTTGCGATTTCGCCTCTGCGCGAAAACCACGTCGAGGTTTTCAGCCTGCGCTTTGGCGTAAAGGTCGGGAATAGCGCTGGGCGGGTCCTGTAGGTCGCAGTCCATCACGATAACCCACTCGCCACGTACGTGTTCAATACCGGCCGAGATGGCAGAATGCTGGCCGAAGTTGCGAGCAAGGCGAATTCCCCGTAGCCAGGGCCTGATGCTTGTGAGTTCGAGGATGCGTGGCCATGCGTCATCTGGACTGGCGTCGTCAACAAGAATGATTTCGAAGCTGAGCCCCATGCTTGATATCACTGCATCAAGCTGGTCGACGAGTTCTTCCAGACAGCCGATGCAACCGTAAACTGGCGAAACCACCGAAATTACGGGTGAGTCCGGTGCAATGGTTTTTGGAGTGGACATAGGGTTGTTGTTTCGGATCATGAGACCGGCAAGTCGGGAGATATAAATGCCTTCGCTTCGATCAGCCGATCGCAGCTTCCAGTTCCGGAACAATCTTGAACAAATCCCCCACCAGTCCAAAATCGGCAACCTCGAAGATCGGCGCCTCGCCATCCTTGTTGATCGCCACGATGGTGCCGGCGTCCTTGATGCCGGTGAGGTGCTGGATGGCGCCGGAGATACCGATGGCCATGTACAGCTCGGGGGCGATGATCTTGCCGGTCTGGCCGACCTGCATTTCGTTGGGGCAGTAGCCTGCATCGACGGCGGCGCGCGAGGCGCCGACGGCGGCGCCGATCTTGTCGGCGAACTTGTAGATGATGTCGAAGTTTTCCTTCGAGCCCACGCCGCGGCCACCGGACACGACCTTGCGGGCGCTCTGCAGGTCGGGGCGGTCGCTCTTGCCCTGCTGCAGTTCGACGAAGCGGGTGTGGGTGGGCAGCGCGGTGTCGACGGTGATGGCCTCGACCGGCGCACTGTTGCTGGCGCTGACAGCGGCGGACCACGACGCGGTGCGGATGGTGGCGACCACGGTGTGTGCCGGGTCGGCTTCGACCGTGATGATCGCGTTGCCCGCGTAGATCGGCCGCTTGAAGGTGTGCGGGGCTTCCACGCTCATCACATCGCTGACCTGGGCCACGCCGAGCAGGGCGGCCACGCGCGGCGCGAGATCCTTGCCGAAGGTGGTGGAGGGTACGAACACGTGACTGTAGCCGGCGGCGGCCTTGGCGATCTGCGGCGCCAGCACGGCGGCCAGCGGGTGTGCGTTCTCGGCGCGGGCGACGGTGAGTACGCGGCTGACGCCGTCAATCTTCGCCGCCTCGGCGGCGATCGCGTCGACGCTGTCGGCCAGTACCAGCACGTCGATCGCTTCGCCTTTCACCGCAGCGGCGGCGCTTACGGCGCGCGCGGTGGAGGAGTTGAGTTTGCCGCCGAGGTGTTCGGCGATGACGAGGATCTTGCTCATGTGTGTCTCCGAAGCTCTTTTGTAGGAGCCCGCTTGCGGGCGATGCTTCTGCTCTGCGTCTCGAAAGAAGGGGCATCGCCCGCAAGCGGGCTCCTACCGTTCTTGTAGGGCGGGCAATGCCCGCCGGATTTTCGTCTTTGCGGCGCGATGGCGGGCGGTGCCCGCCCTACGCGTCACAGCAGGCCTTTCTGCTTCAGCGCGGCAACCAGCTCGGCTGCGTCCTTCACCATCACGCCCTTGCTGCGCTTGGCCGGCGCGGCGTAGTGCGTGGTCTTCAGGTGGTCGTTCGCTTCCACGCCGAGCGAGCCGAACTCGATCGTGTCGATCGGCTTGGACTTCGCCTTCATGATGTCGGGCAGCTTGATGAAGCGCGGCTCGTTGAGGCGCAGGTCGGTGGTGATCACCGCGGGCAACTCGGCCTCGATCACTTCCAGGCCCGCATCGACCTCGCGGGTCACCGTGGCCTTGCCGTCGGCGATCTCGACCTTGCTGGCGAAGGTGGCCTGCGGGCGATCCCACAGCGCGGCGAGCATCTGGCCGGTCTGGTTGGCGTCGTCGTCGATCGCCTGCTTGCCCAGGATCACCAGCCCCGGCTGCTCCTTCTCGATCAGCTTGAGGAACACGCGGGCAGCGGTCAGCGGCTGCACGGCGTCGCCGGTGACCACGTGGATGGCGCGGTTCGCGCCCATCGCCAGGCCGTTGCGCAGGTGCGCGGTGAGATCGGCCGGGCCGATGCCGACCACGATGACTTCCTCGGCCACGCCTTTCTCGCGCAGGCGCAGCGCCTCTTCCAGCGCGATGTCGTCGAACGGGTTGGCGGACAACTTGACGCCGTCGGTGACCACGCCGCTGCCGTCGGGTTTGACCTGGATGCGCACGTTGTAATCCACGACGCGCTTGTAGCCCACCAGAATTTTCATCAGCTGTTCCTTTGAATTGCAGGGCGCCGAGAGGCCGGGCGCGATGGATCAGTCCGGCATTCTAACCTGTCCGGGCTATCCATGCGGCAGCGTACGGAACGGGCGGGTTATGCCTTGCTCCGTGAACCACGCAGCCCGCCCGTGGAGCCGGGCGAGGCTCATGAAAGATCGCGGCGCATCGACACTATAGAATGCATGTATCCCCGGGCTGTGGGCCTGCCGGCAATGAAGGTGCTCGCAACGCGGCATCGCTTTCGCTGTCCGCCTGGCTTTCCGCGCCAACGAGCGACCATGACGCGATTGCGACTTTCCATCGTGCTTTGCACCTACAACGGCACCGTCTATCTGCAGCCGCAGTTGGACAGCCTGTTGGCACAGACGCGCCTGCCCGACGAGATCGTGATCGGCGACGACGGTTCGACCGATGCCAGCGTGGCCATGCTGCAGGCGTTTGCGGCGCGGGCACGGGATGCCGGCATCGAGGTGCAGCTATTGTGCCACCGGGAGAACCTGGGTTACGTCGACAATTTCTCGGCGGGACTGCGTGCGGCGCAGGGCGACGTGCTGTTCCTGTGCGACCAGGACGATGTGTGGCGGGCCGACAAGCTGGCGCTGATGGCCGAACGTTTCGAGCAAGACCCGTCATTGCTTCTGCTGCATGGCGATGCGCGGCTGGTGGATGCCGGGGGCCATTCGCTGGGCTGCTCGCTGTTCGAGGCGTTGCAGATGACGGCGCAAGAGCGGAAAGCCATCCACGACGGGCACGCGTTCGACGTGGTCCTGCGCCGCAGCTTCGTGACCGGCGCGACGGCCGCACTGCGGCGCGATCTGGTGGCAACGGCGCTGCCCGTGGCCCCCGGCTGGATCCATGACGAATGGCTGGCCGCGGTGGCGGCCGCGGTCGGCCGGGTCGATTCCATCGATCTGCCCTTGATCGACTACCGCCAGCACGGCGCCAACCAGATCGGCATGCGCAAGCGCACCTTGGCGATGAAGTGGCGGGATCTGCTGCTCTCGCGCGGGCGCTTGCTGGCTGATGAGGCAGAGCGCCTGCGGCGGTTGGAGGACTTTCTCGTGCAGGCGAAATTTCACGGCAGTCGCGACCGTGCCGCGCAGGTGCGTGACAAGCGAACCCACTTCGAGCGGCGGGTGGCGATCGGCCGCTTGCCGCGCTGGCGTCGGTGGTTGCCCGTGCTGCGGGAGGCGCGCGGCGGTTTTTATCGTCGTTACGGTACCGGCATCCGATCGGTGCTGCGGGATCTGCTGCGCCATGACTGATGCGACCGTCGGCGACGTGTGCGCGGTGGTGGTGAGCTACCGCCCTGAACCGGACGCGATGGTGCGACTGGTAGACGCGGTCGTGCCGCAGGTCGGTGCGGTGGTTCTGGTCGACAACGCCAGTGATGGGGACTGGAACCAGGTGCTGGGCCGGCGCTTGTCTGCGCAAGGCGGAGCGATGCTGAGCCAATCGCGCAACCTCGGTCTCGCCGCCGCGCAGAACGTCGGCATCGCGTGGGCGCGCGATCACGGTTTTCGCCACGTCTTGCTGCTGGATCAGGACAGCGAGCCGGCTGAAGGGATGGTGGTCGCGCTGCTGCGCGCGCTGCAGGAGTTGTCGTTGGCCGGACCGGTGGCGGCGGTGGGGCCGCGCTTCCACGACATGCGCGAGCGTCGCGCCGCGCCGTTCGTGCGCATCGGGTTTCCGTTCAATCGCAAGCTGTGGTGCGATGGTTCGACGCCAACCATCGCCTGCGATTTCCTGATCAGCTCGGGCATGCTGATTCCGCTGGCCGCGCTCGACCGGATCGGCACGATGGATGCGGGCCTGTTCATCGACAACGTCGACCTGGAATGGAGCTTCCGCGCGCGCGCGCGGGGCTACTCGTTGCACGGCGTTTGCGCGTCCACCATGCGCCATCGCCTCGGCGACACCCGCCGCGCCTTGCCGCTCGGGCTGGGCCAGGTGGTGGTGCATGGGCCGCTGCGCCTGTATTACATGATGCGCAACCGGGTGCGGCTGTACCGGATGGCGCACACGCCGCGGGCGTGGGTCGCGCAGGACGTGCCGCGGGTGGTGGTCAAGCTGTTCCTGTTCGGCGTGCTGATCGGGCCGCGTCGGCGCAACCTGCATTGCATGCTGCGCGGCTTGGTCGACGGCATGCGCGGTCGTCAAGGCGAAGCACCGGTCGACCTTCCTGGCTGATCCCGTGTGTTGTCGGCTCTTGATCGAATGTCGAGACAAGAGCGGCGGGCCGTGCCCGCCCTACGATTGTCGCGCGGCCTTATATCGTGATCGCCGTAGGGCGGGCACTGCCCGCCGGCTCTTCTGATCGGGTGCGACCGGATTACCCCCGGGTCCGCGCCTACAGGTTCTGGTAATTCGGCCCCGAGCCGCCCTCCGGCGTGACCCAGGTGATGATCTCGTACGGGTCCTTGATGTCGCAGGTCTTGCAGTGCACGCAGTTGGCGGAGTTGATCTGCAGGCGCTTGCCGTGTGGCTGGGTTTCGTCGGCCACCATCTCGTAGACGTTGGCGGGACAGAAGCGGGTGCAGGGGTTGTCGTATTCCTCCACGCAGCGCGTGGCGCAGATGTCGGTGTCGGCCACGTGCAGATGGACCGGCTGATCCTCGTCGTGTTCGGTGGCCGCGAAGTAGACGCCGGCGAGGCGGTCGCGCGGCGGCAGCGTGCGCTGCACGTAGTCGCGCTTCGGCTCTTCGCATTCGCCGAGCTTGTGCAGGGTGGACCAGTCGGCCTTGTTCTTCAGCGTCCACGGCGACAGGCCGGCGGTGACGGTTTCCCAGGCGGCGTTGAGCAGGCCGAACCACAGGCCCTTCTTGAAGCCGGGCTTGACGTTGCGCACTTTCTTCAGCTCGGCCATCACCTCGGAGTCGCGCAGTTTCGCGTCGAAGCCGGTGGCGTCGAGACCGCTGGCGGCGAGGTGTTCGGCGGCCAGCATGCCGCTCTTCAGCGCCTGGTGGGTACCCTTGATCTTCGGCACGTTGAGCAGGCCGGCGGTGTCGCCGATCAGGATGGCGCCCGGCATCTCGCACTTCGGCAGCGACTGCCAGCCGCCGGTGACGATGGCGCGCGCACCGGCCGAGAGGATGGTGCCGCCTTCCAGCAGCGATTTCACGCTCGGGTGGTTCTTCCATTGCTGGAACGCTTCCCACGGCTGGTACTTCGGGTCGCTGTAGTCGAGGCCGCTGATGTAGCCCAGCGCGATGCGGTCCTTGTCCAGGTGGTAGAGGAAGCTGCCGCCATAGGTATGCGTGTCGGCGGGCCAGCCGATGCTGTGCACGATCTTGCCGGGCGTGACGCGCCCGGCGGGTAGC
Organism: Rhodanobacter sp. UC4437_H4; assembly: GCF_052978425.1. Classification (NCBI taxonomy): domain Bacteria; kingdom Pseudomonadati; phylum Pseudomonadota; class Gammaproteobacteria; order Lysobacterales; family Rhodanobacteraceae; genus Rhodanobacter; species Rhodanobacter sp. UC4437_H4. The sequence goes on along the minus strand of NZ_CM129673.1, from coordinate 1,634,304 downwards.
TGCCACAGCTCCTTGATGCCGATCGAATAGCCCTGCGGATCGCTGCCGGCATCGAGCCCGAAGCGCTTGACCAGCTGCTTGGTAAGGCTGCCGCGGGCGCCTTCGGCCAGCACGGTGAGCTTGGCCTTGATGTCGATGCCCTCGGTGTAGCCGGGCTTGTGCGTGCCGTCCTTCGCCACGCCCATGTCGCCGATGCGCACGCCGGCGACCGAACCGTCCTCGTTGTAGATGTTGTCGGCGGCGGCGAAGCCGGGGAACACGTCCACGCCCAGCGCCTCGGCCTGCGGGGCCAGCCACGCGCACAGCGCGCCCAGCGAGACGATGAAGTTGCCGTGGTTGCGCATGCCGGGCGGCACCGGCAGCCGGGTGCCGCCGGTTTTCGACAGCAGCCAGAACTCGTCCTTGCCGGCCGGCACGCAGATCGGCGGCGGGTTGTCGCGCCAGCCGGGCAGCAGGGCATCCAGCGGCTGCGGCTCGATCACCGCGCCGGAGAGGATCTGCGCGCCGATGGTCGATGACTTCTCGATCACGCACACGCTCGTGTCCGGCTTCAGCTGCTTCAGGCGGATCGCGAATGCCAGGCCGGCAGGGCCGGCACCGACCACGACGACGTCGTATTCCATGGTTTCGCGCTCGCTCATGGCGAACTCCTGCAGTGCGGGAAAGGGTGGCGTCTTCGATGCGTCATCGACGCACGATACCCTGCCGCATTGTCCGGGTTCGGGCCATGCAGGGCAACGCGTGCTGCGCCACCGCTTGCAATCGTCGCGGGTCGGGCGGTGATAATCGCAACCGTATTGCCAAGGAGCGTGGGTGGCAGAAATCTTCCGGGCTGCAAAAGCGGCTGCGTGGTCCGTATTTCCGCCGGTTCTTGACCCATGGAACCACCATGGGCCCGCGAACCGTCGAAAATCCGTCCTTGCGCATCCACTTTTTCGCCTCGGAAGTTTCTACCACCCACGCTCCTAGGAGAGTTCATGAATTCGATGCCGCCGATCGCCGATATCGACCTGCGCCGCGCATCGCTGTGCCAACTGCTGCACTGGCTCGCCACGGGCAGGGTACGGCCGGAAGCCCTGGCCGATGTCTACCAGCAGGCCATCGAGCGGCTCGATCCCCGGCTCAACTGCTACGTCGACCAGCGCCCCGGGCTGATGCAGGAACAGGCGCACATGGCCGATCGGCGTCGCCGCGACGGCGTGATCGGCCGGCTCGACGGCATCCCGCTGGCGCTGAAGGACAACCTCGACATGGCCGGCTGGCCGACTCGCGCCGGCCTGCCCGGGCGGCGCAAGCCGGCGGCGAACGATGCCCACGTGGTGGCACGGTTGCGCGCGTCCGGCGCGGTGGTGATCGGCAAGACCAACATGGACGAGGGCGCGCTGGGCGCGGCCACCGACAACCCGCATTTCGGCGCCACGCACAACCCGCATCGCCATGGCTACAGTGCGGGCGGCTCTTCCGGCGGCGCTGCCGCGGCGGTGGCCGCGGGCCTGGCGGTGGCGGCGGTGGGTTCGGACAGCCTCGGCTCCATCCGCATCCCGGCGAGTTACTGCGGTATCTACGGGCTGAAGCCCACGCACGGCGAGATCTCCGCCCGCGGCCTGGTGCCGGCTGCGCGTCGGCTCGATTCGGTGGGCCTGCTGGCGCGCAGCGTCGAGGACCTCACCGTACTGCTGCAGGTGCTCGCCGGTTACGACGCCGACGATGCGCGCTCGCGTCGCCGCCGCGTGGCGTTCGCGTTGCCGGACTGGGACCCGGGCCACCTGCGCGCGGGCCTGCTGCCGGATCTGGCGGCGGTCGGCGTGCAGCCGGAGGTGGTCGAGCTGTTCGAGTCCGCGCTGGCCCGGTTGCCGCACGCGCTGAGCGACCGCCGCACGGTCGACTTCGACGACTGGAACTTCGCCCGCACCCGCCGCGCCGGCTTGCTGCTGATGGAGGCGGAAATGCTCGGCACGTTCGCCGAGGATCTTTCGCCTGACGCGAAGCATCCCGTGTCCGACCGCTTCCGGCGCATGCTCGGCTACGCCGCCGGCAAGAGCGCCGCGGATTACGCCACGGCCGACCGCGTGCTGGACGCGGCCACGTTGAAGATGCGCCGGCTGTTCGCCCAAGTCGACGTGCTGGTGCTGCCGACCACGCCGCAAGGCGCGTTTCCGCTGGATGGCCCGGCTCCGGATTCAGCCGCCGACCTCACCAGCTTCGCCAGCCTCGCCGGTTGTCCGGCGGTGAGCCTGCCGATGGGCAAGCTCTCCGATGGCCTGCCGGTGGGCCTCCAATTGGTCGGCCCGCGCGGCTCCGACCTGCGCCTGCTGGAGCTGGCCGCCGCCTGCGCCGCAACGCTGGATGCCGAGCCGGCTTACCCGGTGCTGGAGTGACGCGCGGGTAGGGCGGGCACTGCCCGCCATTTGCCGTCCGTGGCCGGCGGGCAGTGCCCGCCCTACAACTAATGCAGGGGCGCTGTACCTCAGGGGTATGGCCGGCACGCCATGTCGATATGCGAACTCCTTTGGCCGTTCGTCAGGGGACCGGTGTTCGCGCGATCTATACTGCGAGTTTCCAGGATGTCGTTCGCCCGGCGGGCGACGTCGTTTCAGCCCTGCCTGCTGCCGAGTTCGCTACCCCATGACGGCTACTGCACCGCGTTCCCATCTCGACGATCTCGAGGCCGAAAGCATCCACATCTTCCGCGAAGTGCAGGCGGCGTTCCGTCATCCGGTGATGCTGTATTCGATCGGCAAGGATTCCTCGGTGCTGCTGCACCTGTTGCGCAAGGCGTTCTATCCGGCGAAGCCGCCGATGCCGCTGCTGCATGTCGACACCACCTGGAAGTTCCGCGAGATGATCGCGTTCCGCGAGCAGGTGGCTGCGGCGGGTGACGTGGAGGTGCTGGTGCACATCAACCAGGATGGCGTGCGCCAGGGCATCTCGCCGCTCACCCACGGCGCGGCCGTGCATACCGACGTGATGAAGACGCAGTCGCTGAAGCAGGCGCTGGACCAGCACGGTTTCGACGCCGCCATCGGCGGCGCGCGCCGCGACGAGGAGAAGTCGCGGGCGAAGGAGCGCGTGTTCTCCTTCCGCAACGCGCAGCATCGCTGGGACCCGAAGAACCAGCGGCCGGAGCTGTGGCGCAACTACAACACCTTCGTGCGCCAGGGCGAGAGCGTGCGCGTGTTTCCGCTGTCCAACTGGACCGAGATGGACGTGTGGCTGTACATCCAGCGCGAGAACATCCCGCTGGTGCCGCTGTACTTCGCCAAACCCCGCCCGGTGGTGGAGCGCGACGGCGCGCTGATCATGGTCGACGACGACCGCTTCACCCTGCGCGAGGGCGAGAGCGTGCGAATGCGCGAGGTACGCTTTCGCACGCTGGGCTGCTACCCGCTGACCGGCGCGGTGGAGTCGTCCGCCGACACCTTGCAGAAGATCATCGACGAGATGGCCGCCTCGCGCACCTCCGAGCGGCAGGGCCGGGTGATCGACCACGATCCCTCCGCGTCGATGGAGCACAAGAAGCAGGAGGGTTACTTCTGATGGCCGCACCGGAGAAGGGACTGCTGCGCTTCATCACCTGCGGCAGCGTGGACGACGGCAAGAGCACCCTGCTCGGTCGCCTGCTGTATGACGCCGGCATGCTGCCGGACGACCAGCTGGCGGCGCTGGCGCGTGAAAGCCGCCGGCTGCATGCCGATGCCGACGAGGGCGTGCTCGATTTCGCCCTGCTCACCGATGGCCTGGACGCCGAGCGCGAGCAGGGCATCACCATCGACGTGGCCTACCGCTATTTCCACACCGCGCGGCGCAGCTTCATCGTGGCTGACTGCCCGGGCCATGAGCAGTACACCCGCAACATGGCCACCGGCGCCTCCAACGCGGAGCTGGCGGTGGTGCTGGTCGACGCGCGCAAGGGCGTGCTGACGCAGACGCGCCGGCACACTTATATATGCGGCCTGCTCGGCATCCGCCACGTGCTGCTGGCGGTCAACAAGATGGATCTGGTCGATTACCGCCAGGACGTGCACGAGGCGATCGCCGCCGAGTATCGCGAGCTGGCCCGCAGCCTGGGCATCGAACACGTGCATTGCCTGCCGGTGTCCGCCCTGAATGGCGACAACGTCGGCAGCCGCTCGCCGCGCATGCCCTGGTACGACGGCGGCAGCCTGCTGGAGCGGCTGGAGACCGCAGAAGTCGCGCGCTTCCGCGCCGCCGACTTCCGCATGCCGGTGCAATGGGTGAACCGCCCGGACCAGTCGTTCCGCGGCTACGCCGGTACCATCTGCGGCGGCAGCGTGGCGCGCGGCGACGAGATCGTGGTGCAGCCGGGCGTGCAGCGCGCGCGCATCGAGCGCATCGTGACCTTCGACGGCGACCTGGAGCGTGCCGACGAAGGCCAGGCGGTGACGCTGTGCCTGGATCGCGAACTCGACGCCAGCCGCGGCGACGTGATCGCCGACGCGCTGCGCCCGGCGCCGGTGGCCGACCAGTTCACCTGCCACCTCTTGTGGATGGGCGACGGCAACCTGCTGCCCAACCGCACCTACCGGCTGAAGATCGGCACGCGCACGGTCAACGCGCGGATCATGTCGATCAAGCACAAGGTCGACGTGAACAGCCAGGCTCAGCTGGCGGCACGTCATCTCGAACTCAACGAGGTCGGTTACTGCACCGTGGGCCTGGACGACGCGGTCGCGTTCGAGTCGTATGCGACCAATCGCGATCTCGGCGGCTTCATCCTGATCGATCGCCAGAGCAACGCCACCGTGGCCTGCGGCATGCTCGACTTCGCGCTGGGCCGCTCCAGCAACGTGCACTGGCAGCACGTGGACATCGACAAGCGCGTGCGCGCCGCCAGCAAGGGGCAGCACCCGCTGTGTCTTTGGTTCACCGGCCTGTCCGGCGCCGGCAAGTCCACCATCGCCAACCTGGTCGAGCGCAAGCTGCACGCGCTGGGTTACCACACCTACCTGCTGGACGGCGACAACGTGCGCCACGGCATCAACAAGGACCTGGGCTTCACCCCCGCCGACCGCGTCGAGAACATCCGGCGCATCGCCGAGGTCGCCCACCTGATGGTGGATGCCGGGCTGATCGTGCTGGTCAGCGCGATCTCGCCGTATCGCAGCGAGCGGCGCTCGGCGCGCGAGCTGTTCGGCAGCGGGGAGTTCGTCGAGGTGTTCGTCGACGCGCCGCTGGAGGAGTGCGAGCGGCGCGACCCGAAAGGTCTCTACCGCAAGGCGCGCGCTGGCGAGATCCGCAACTTCACCGGTGTCGACGCACCGTACGAGCCCCCGCTGTCGCCGGATGTGCACCTGCTCAGCGGCGGCCAGCGCGCCGAACAACTAGCCGAGCAGCTCACCGCGGAACTGCTGGCGGGCATCGACCGCAGCGGCGCCGGCGACTGAGCGTTTTGCCGCACGGCTTGGATTGCCCTGTGCCGACGGCGATAATGGCCCATTCCCCAATCAGCAGGGCGCCGCCGCGATGACCGAGAAGACCGTACTCAACGCCACCCATCGCGCGCTCGGCGCGCGGATGGTCGATTTCGGCGGCTGGGACATGCCGATCAACTACGGCTCGCAGATCGAGGAGCATCACGCCGTGCGCCGCGACGCCGGCATGTTCGACGTCTCGCACATGACCGTGGTCGACCTGCACGGCGCCCGCACGCGCGAATTCCTGCGCCACCTGCTGGCGAACAACGTCGGCAAGCTGAAGGTGCACGGCAAGGCGTTGTACTCGTGCATGCTCAACGAGCGCGGCGGGGTGATCGACGACCTGATCGTGTACTACCTCGGCGAGGAGTTCTTCCGGCTGGTCGTCAATGCCGCCACCCGCGCCAAGGACCTGGCCTGGATCGAGCGCCAGGCAAAGGCGTTCGACGTGCAGGTGAAGGAGCGCCCCGACTTCGCGATGATCGCCGTGCAGGGGCCGCAGGCGCGCGCGAAGGTGCTCGGCCTGCTGCATGAGGTCGACCGCCCGCGCATCGAGAAGCTGGGCAAGTTCGCCGCGGCCGCGGCGCAGGGCCCCGGCGGCATGCCGTTGTTCGTGGCGCGCACCGGCTACACCGGCGAGGACGGGTTCGAGATCATGCTGCCGGCAGAGCATGCAGTGGCGCTGTGGGAAGCGTTGCTAGCCGCCGGCGTGAAGCCGGCCGGGCTGGGCGCGCGCGACACCCTGCGCCTGGAAGCGGGCATGAACCTGTACGGCCAGGACATGGACGAGGACGTGACGCCGTGGGAGGCCAACCTGGGCTGGACGGTGTCGCTGGACGAGGGCCGCGACTTCATCGGCCGCGCCGCACTGGAGCAGCAGCAGGCCGCCGGCGTGCCGCGCGTGATGATCGGCGTGGTGCTCGACGAGAAGGGCGTGCTGCGCCACGGCCAGAAGGTGCTGGCGGCGAACGGCGAGGGCGAGATCCTCTCCGGCAGCTTCGCCCCCACCCTGGACAAGGCGATTGCCTTCGCACGCGTGCCGGCCGGCGACAGCGGCGCGCTGCACGTGGACATCCGCGGCCGCGAGGTGGCGGTGCGCCAGGTGAAATATCCCTTCGTGCGCGACGGCAAGCCCTGCGACGGCATCTGATCGCGCGTTGCCCTTTCCCTTACGGCGAATGCCGCTAGAATCCCCACCCGTAACCGCATTTCCACCCAACCACTGGACCCGACCATGAGCGAGATTCCCGGCGATCTGAAGTTCCTCAAATCCCACGAATGGGCCCGCGTGGAAGATGACGGCCTGGTCCGGGTGGGCATTTCCGACCATGCCCAGGGCCAGTTGGGCGACCTGGTCTACGTGGAGCTGCCGGAGATCGGCGCCGCGGTGAAGGCCGGCACCGGCACCGCCGTGGTGGAATCGGTCAAGGCCGCTTCGGACATCTATTCGCCGGTGTCGGGCGAGATCGTCGAAGTCAACGAGCTGCTCAACGACAAGCCCGAGACGATCAACGAGGACGCCTTCGGCGACGGCTGGATCTTCCTCGTGCGTCCCAGCGATCGTGCCGAACTGGACGAGTTGCTCGATGCCAACGATTACCAGGAACTGATCGAGAACGACGATCACTGACCCGTCCGCTTCGAACCGCGTCGAATGCTCCGGCCGCCATGTGCGGCCGGTTGCATTTCTGGAGCTCGCCTCGGCGTTCGGTGATGTCGATGGAGTGCTCTTTCGGGCGATGCATCGAACTGTCGGATCGTGTTTTCGGGCAAGCGGATGAGCTCGCCTTCGCGTCGCCCGTCGCGAGCATCGGTCGATGCGTTTCGTCTTCGCCCGTCGCGCTTCGGCGCGGCGATCGCCGCGATCGCGGTCATCGGCGCCACCGCCGGGCTCCCCTCGGTCGTGTTCCGTTCATTTGCCGGAGACGGCCGGGTCGGGTGGCAATCGAGTGCCTTGGCGGCACTGCGTTCGTCGGCGCAGTGCATTCGGCAGATAACGCCGCGATTTGCAAATATCGCCTGTTTCACGCGGTTTGAAGCGTGTTTCTTGAAATGAGCGATTGAATGGATGGACGTCTAGACGTCCGATGTTGAATATGGTCCTTGTCGGCGCGGCCTTGCCGGCTGCGGCCTGCCGCGGCCATGGCCGTTCGGGGTGCCGCCGACGCGTGGCGAAAATCAATTGACAGTTGAAATCTTCGGGGATAGCTTTCGCAGCAGATCACGGGGAATGCGTTTTATGGCGACAACGAAATTCATCAAGCCCTATGTCGAGCACGGTGAAAAAGCCAATGCAGTTCGCAAGATCACTGTCTCGATTCCGCTGCATGTCCTGCGACGGCTTTCTGATTTGCGCACCCACCGACAGGTGAACAATCTTCGGCACGCGACGAACAGCGACTTGCTGGTTGAAGCGTTCCTGCATGCTTTTACTGGGCAACCACTGCCAACTGATGAGGAGCTGAGACGAACCATGGCCACTGCCAAGAAATCCGCTGCAAAGAAACCGGCTGCCAAGAAGGCCGCTGCCAAGAAACCGGCTGCCAAGAAGGTTGCCGCCAAGAAGCCGGCGGCCAAGAAGCCGGCGGCCAAGAAGCCGGCCGCCAAGAAGGCTGCCGCGAAGAAAGCCGTCCGCAAGCCGGCGGCTGCCAAGAAAGCCGCGGTGAAGAAGGTCGCGGTGAAGAAGGTCGCCAAGAAGCCGGCGAAGAAAGCTGCACCGAAGAAGGCTGCGGCGGCGAAGGTGGTCAAGGCCACCAAGACCGCAAAGCCGAAGGCCAAGACCAAGAAGTAAGCCACACGCAACACGCAACAAGGCGACACCCACAACAAGATATGCCATCGACTTCTCCCCCCGCGGTGCCCAGCGCGGGGGGAGCACTTCGAGAAAGTTCGTCCCGGCCTGGCCGGGACGCTTCATTTCCGGGGTACGCAATGAGGCGGGCGACCGTGTCGCCGCCCCTGCCATCTTCGCCGCGCCGACGCGCGCCCACCCGGGGACGCGGCATTGCCGTGCTGCGCCATTGGAGTTACCTTCTGCACATCCGCGCCGCGGCGTATCCGGGGGATCGCCGCTCCTACAGGGGGAAAAAGCGCGGGTATCTGTCGACACTCAGTGAGAGACCATGGATACCCGATATTCACTTCAGACGCGCCGGCGCGCGCGTGGGGCCGTCCGGCCGACCTACATCGCGATCATTGCCGTCTTTGTGCTGCTGGCCATCGGCGCGTGGTTTCTCATCCTCAAGCCGCATCAGGAACTGATGCTGGCCGATTCGGGCGGGCATCCGTCGACGCCGGTCACCGCAGTGACGCGGGCGACGCCGCCGCCGGTCAACGTGGCGGGGATGGACATCAACCAGCTGGTGGATGAAGCGCGTTCGGCCATGGGCCAGCAGCGTTATCTGGCGCCGGCCGGCAACAACGCATTCGAGTTCTACCTGCGCGTGCTGGAGAAGGAGCCGGGCAACAAGGTGGCCTCCGATGCGCTGCGCGAGACCTTCCCGTTCGCGGCCAACCAGGCCGAGCAGGCGATCAACTCGCGCGACTTCGGCGAAGCGCAGCGCGAGATCGATCTGCTCTCCAAGGCCGATCCGACCAACTTCACGCTGACCATCCTGCGCTCCAAGCTCGACGCCCAGCGCAAGACGCTGGATCAGCAACAGCAGCAGGCGCTGGATCAGCAGAAGGCTGCCGCGCTGGCGGCGCAGAAGGCCGCCGCCGACAAGGCCGCCGCCGAGCAGCTCGCGCAGCAGCAGGCAGCCCAGGCGGCCCAGCAACAGGCAGCGCAGACGACACAGGCCAAGCCGGCGCCAGGCACGGCGCCGTCGAGCAACAACGCCTCGGCGGAGACGGCCGCAGCGGCGCCCACGGGCCAGACCTCCGAAGCAGTGCTGGTGAAGGCCATCGCCCCGCACTATCCACCTTCGGCCGTGCGTGCGCGGCAGCAAGGTTGGGTCGTGGTGGCGTTCCAGATCGACGCGGATGGCACCACCAGCGACATCAAGGTGGTCGACTCCGAACCGCGGCGCATCTTCGACCGGGCGGCCATGGAAGCCGTGGCGCGCTACCAGTTCACGCCGGCGATGCGAAATGGCGTGCCGGTGGCCAGCCAGCGTACGCAGCGGATCGAATTCAAGCTCTGAGAGGCGGCAAGCCTTTCAGCCTCGAAGCCGGGCGTCACACGCGCGAGCACAGCTCCTCCCCCTGCTTGCAGGGGGAGCCTGGCAACCGAGGGAAGTTCCCCGCGTGAGGGCAAAGTTCTTGTCCTTGTTGCTGGCCTGGTCGTAGTTCCTGGCCTGGTCGGAGCGACCCCATCCGGATTCTCCCCGGCGAGCATGAGAGGGACACAAGCTTCAGGACGTGAGTCGCCCTGCGCGGTCGGGCGCGTTCGACGCGATGCGCTGCCTGCCTGACGTGATTCAGTGCCGCCGGTGCGTCGCCTTGCGAACCTTCCTGCGCGGCGTGGCTTTCTTCGGCGGGCTCTCGATCTGCGCCCAGTCCACGTGCGGCAGGCCGAGCAGATCGTCGAACACCATCGGCATCAGGCCGCTGGGCGTCGGGCCGGTGGAGTTCCACAGGGTGACCACGCCGACGTTGTACTTCGGGAAGAAGCCGATCATGGTGCGATAACCGGCCACTGCACCGGCGTGATAGATCAGGGTTTCGCCGCCGTAGCGGTAGACGCGCCAGCCGAGCGCGTAGTGCGCGTCGGTCAGCCGCGCGCGGCGCCACGGGGAGGAGTGCAGTTCGCTGGGCGTGCTGACGCCGGGTGCGTGCAGCACGTCGAGCAGCGAGCCAGGCAGCACGTCCGGTCGCCCGCCCATCTGCGCGATCAGCCATTTCTCCATGTCGCGCAGGCTGGCGTTGACGCCGGCCGCCGGCGCCACGCGGTAGTAGGTTTCGTTCGGTTCGAACGGTACCCAGCCGTGGCGCGACGCATGGTGTGGACGCGCCCAGCTCTTGCTCGACTCCAGTCCGGCGCGACCGTAGGTGGCCGTGGTCATGCCCAACGGGTAGAACAGGCGTTTGTCGACCAGGTGGTAGAAGAAGTCGCCGGTGCGCGCGAGCACCACGTCGCCGATCATGCTGAAGGCGACGTTCTGGTAGCCGTAGCATTGGCCGACGCCGCAGGTCATGTCCACCTCGTCCAGCTTGCGCACCAGTTCCTGGTAGGGAATGTCACCCTCGAGCATGTTGTCGAAGGTGTTGCGCGGCAGGCCGATCTTCTGCCCGAGAATGTCGCTGACCGTGGCCTGGTCAGCCTCCTGCATGTTCTTGAGCTTGAAGTAGGGCAGCACGTCGATCAGGCGGGTGTCCCAATCGAGCTTGCCGTCGTCCACCAGCAGGCCGGTGATCGCGGTGGCGAAGGCCTTGGACAGCGAGGCCAGTCGGAACACCGTGGTTGGCGTCACCGGTTCGCGCGTGGCGGCATCGGCGTAGCCGACGGTGCCTTCGAACACCACTTTGTCGTCGACCACCACGGCGGTGACCAGGCCGGCGACGGCGTCGCGCTGGCCCAGCAGATTGAGCCACCGCTTGTAGTCGTCCAGGGTTTTCCGGATGCGTGCCGGCGGCAGCGTCGTCGTGCCCGCCGATGGCGCCGGCGCGGTGGCGGGCATGGCGGTGAGCGGGCGGCAGAAGAGCGCGCAGGACAGGCCGAGGCCGCCGGCGATCACGAGGAAGATCTTGCGAAACGGCATGGTATTCTGGCGGTGTTCCGGCGTGGGGATACGCCTCTGGGTGGAGAACTTGTCGATGGGCCTGATCATTTTTCTGGTTGTCGTCGTCCTGATTGTCTTGTACTTCGTGGCGATCTACAACGGACTGGTTACCTCGCGCAACAGCTACAAGAACGCCTTCGCGCAGATCGACGTGCAGTTGACCCGCCGGCACGACCTGATCCCGAACCTGGTCGAGACCGCCAAGGGCTATCTCGCGCACGAGCGCGGCACGCTCGAGGCGGTGGTGCAGGCTCGCAATGCGGCGGTCAACGGCCTGGCCGGCGCCAAGGCCAATCCCGGCGATCCGGCGGCGATGCAGCAACTGGCCAGCAGCGAGAACGCGCTGACCCAGACCCTGGGCCATCTGTTCGCCTTGCAGGAGGCCTATCCGGACCTGAAGGCCAACCAGACCATGATGCAACTCTCCGAGGAACTCACCTCGACGGAGAACCGCGTGGCGTTCGCGCGACAGGCGTACAACGATTCGGTGCTGACCTACAACAACAAGCGCGAGGTGTTCCCCGCGTCGTTCGTGGCCAACAGCTTCGGGTTTGCCGCCGCCGAGCCGCTGAAGATCGAAGACCCCGCCGTGCGCGAAGTGCCAAAGGTGTCGTTCAGCTGATCGTCGCGGCATCGCGGCCGCGACGCCGCTGACCGTCCGTCGGAGCCTCCATGGATTTCTTCGCCCAACAGGCGCGCGTGCGCGGCAGCAGCCGGCGGCTGGTGATCCTGTTCGTGCTGGCGGTGATCGCCATCGTGGTGGCGATCGACGCGGTGGTCTGGTTTGCGCTGGGTCGGCATCCGGCGCCCGGTGAGCCGCCCGCGTCCAACCTGAACCTGCTGCTGGGCAGCAGCGTGATCGTGCTGGCCGGCATCGGGCTCAGTTCGCTGTTCCGCATCATGAGCCTGTCGGGTGGCGGCAAGAGCGTGGCCGAAAGCATGGGCGCGACGGTGGTGCCGCCGGACACGTCTGATCCCGCGCTGCGCCGGCTGCGCAACGTGATAGAGGAAGTGGCCATCGCCGCCGGCGTGCCGGTGCCGGACATCTACCTGATGGCCGACGAGCCGGGCATCAACGCCTTCGCTGCAGGCTACTCCGCCTCCGATGCGGCGGTGTGCGTGACGCAGGGTTGCCTGGACAACCTCACGCGTGACGAACTGCAGGGCGTGATCGCGCACGAGTTCAGCCACGTGCTCAATGGCGACATGCGGCTGAACATCCGCCTGATGGGCTTGCTGTTCGGCATCCTGGTATTGGCGGTCGTGGGGCGCCGGGTGATCTGGTTCGGCGGTGGCCGCAGCAATCGCCGCGGTGGCGGACAGGTGTGGATGATCGGCCTGGCGCTGATCGTGGTCGGCTACATCGGTTATTTCTTCGGGCGGCTGATCCAGGCCGCGGTGGCGCGCTCGCGCGAGTCGCTGGCCGACGCATCGGCCGTGCAGTTCACCCGCCAGGCCGACGGCATCGCCGGCGCGCTGAAAAAGATCGCGATCCTCAGCGAGGGTTCGCAACTGCAGGCAGCCAACAAGCAGGAGGTGGCGCACATGCTGTTCGGCGAGGCCGGCAGTTTCAACGCGCTGTTCGCCACCCATCCGCCGCTGCTCGAGCGCATCCGCGCGCTGGAACCAGGCTTCAAGGAGGCCGACCTGGCGCGCATGGCGGCGGGGATGCAGCGCGAAGCGGCGTCGCCGCCGGCGAGCGCACCGACCGCCGCCTCGGGCGTGCCGGGGTTGTCGTTGCCGCCGGTGCTGACCGGCGTGCTGGCCGGCGGCGTGGCGGCGGCTGCTCCGGCCTTCCAGCGTGCCGCGGCCGTGCAGCAGGCGATGCCGGCGAGTTTGAACGATGCCGTGCAGCAGCCGGAATCCGCGCTCGCGGTGATGCTGGCGCTGGCGCTGTCACCAGCGGCCGAGTTGCAGCCCGCGCAGCGCCGGATCGTCGCCGATGCGTTCGGCGATGACGTACAGCGCGCCGTGCAGGCGCAGGCTTCCGCCGTGGCCGCACTGGCGCCGATCGCCCGCCTGCCGCTGGTTTCGCTGGCGTTTCCCGCGCTCAGGCAACTGCCCGACGGGCGCCAGCAGACCCTGGTGCGCACGCTCGACGATCTGGTCAAGGTGGATGGCCGTGTCGACATCAACGAGTACTGCCTGGCGCGGCTGCTGCGCATTCAGCTGAGCGAGGCACGCGCGCCGCGCAGCGCGCCGGTCGATGGCGTGAAGAAACTGCCGGCCGCGCGTGACAGCGTGATCCTGGTGTGCACCGTTGTCGCCGCAGCCGGCTGCTCGGACGAGGCCGGCGCAAGGCGCGCGTGGCTGTTCGCGATGCAGCAGGCGTTTCCCGGCGAGGCGATCGAGTGGGTGCCGCCACCGGCGGCCTGGCAGGCGTCGTTCGAGCGCGCGCTGGACGATCTGGACGGCCTGAGCCCGATGGCCAAGGAACTGGTGATCCAGGCCTTGCTGCGCGCGGTCCATGCCGACGGCCAGATCAGCGTGGAGGAGGCGGAACTGCTGCGGGTGATCTGCGCCAGCCTGCATTGCCCGCTGCCGTTGTAGGGACGCGCCGACGCGCGCGATGCCCGTTGCCTTTGCAGGAGCGCGCTTGCGCGCGATGCCCTTCGTCACGTGACGGAAAGCATCGCGCACAAGCGCGCTCCTGCAGTGCTCAGCGGAGGATCAACGCGCTGGCGCGCTCGGCGATCATGATGGTGGGTGCGTTGGTGTTGCCGGTCGGCAGGGTGGGCATCACCGAGGCGTCGACCACGCGCAACCCATCCACGCCGCGCACGCGCAGCTCGCTGTCGACCACGGCGCGATCGTCCTTGCCCATGCGGCAGGTACCGACCGGGTGGTAGATGGTTTCGGCCTTGCGCCGGATGAAGTCGGCGTATTCCTCGTCGGTGTGGATGCGTCGCTCGGGGAACACCGGCGCGCCGCGGTGCGCGGCGAACGCCGGCTGGTCGAGGATCTCGCGCGACAGCCGTGCTGCCTCGATCATCATTTTCAGATCGTGGCCTTCCGCGTCGCCGAGGTAGTTGGCGTGGATCGCGATCGGTTGTGCGGGATCGGCCGAGTGCAGGCGCAGTCGGCCGCGGCTGCGCGGGTGCAGATGGCATGCATGCAACGTGTAGCCGTAGCCGGGCAGGCGGTGGCGGCCATGGTCGTCGAGCAACGCCGGCACGAAATGGAACTGCAGGTCGCAGCGCGCGTCGACGGCGAAGCGGCTGCGCACGAAGCCGCCGGCCTCGGCCACGTTGGAGCTGCCCGGTCCGTCGCGGTGGCGCAGCCAGCGCCAGCCGGCGGACAGTTCGTTGAGATGGTCGTAGCTGAGCTTGCCGGGGTTGCCGTCCAGCGTGCAGATATCCAGGTGATCCTGCAGGTTGGCGCCGACGCCGGGCAGGTCGGCGTGCACCGCGATGCCGTGCTCGCGCAGGTGATCGGCGGGGCCGACGCCGGACAGCATCAGCAGCTGCGGCGAATTGATCGCACCGGCGGCCAGGATCAACTCGCCAGCTTCGATCCGCTCCGCTTCGTGCCGGCCCTGGCGCAGTTGCACGCCGACCGCGCGTCCATGGTCCAGCAGCACGCGCTCGACCAGCACGCCGGTACGCACATGCAGGTTCGTCCGCTGGCGCACCGGTTTCAGGAACGCCGCGGCACTCGAGCAGCGCGCGCCGTTGCGCTGGGTCACCTGGTACAGGCCAAAGCCGGCCAACTGCTCGCCGTTGAAGTCGTCGTTGCGCGGATAGCCGGCGCTGCTCGCCGCATCGATCAGCGCGATGGACAACTCGTTGCGATGGCGCAGATCGGACACCCCCAGCGGGCCGCCGGTTCCGTGCAACTCGCTGGCGCCGCGGCTGTTGTCCTCGCTGTGCAGGAACCACGGCAGCACCTCGCGCCACGACCAGCGCGGATCGCCGCTGGCTTCGGCCCAGCCGTCGTAGTCGGCTGCCACGCCGCGGATGTAGCACATCGCATTGATCGAACTGGAACCGCCGAGGGTCTTGCCGCGCGGCCACCACAAGCGGCGCTGGTTGAGCGCGGGCTCCGGTTCGGTGCGGTAGTTCCAGTTCAAGGCGCGGTTGTTGGCCAGCCGCGCGATGCCTGCCGGCATGTGGATCAGCGGGTGCCAGTCCGTCGGCCCGGCTTCCAGCAGCAGCACGCGCTTGCCCGGGTCGGCGCTGAGCCGGTTGGCCAGTACGCAACCGGCCGAACCGGCGCCGGCGATGATGAAGTCGTAATGGTCCAAGTCTTCCCCCTGCGCCTGCCTGGCGATGCGCGATCGCATGCTAGGCTTGCCGCGCCCCACGCTGGATGTGCCCGTGAGTTTGCCCCGCCAAGCCGTTGTGGAACAAGCCGCCGCGCCGCTGCTGTCCGCGCTGGCGTTCTTCTTCGTGATGACGTCGTATTACATCATCCGGCCAGTCAGGGACCAGCTGAGCGGCGCCGTGGGTTCGCAGTCGCTGCCGCTTTTCTACGGCGCGGTGCTCGTGGTGATGCTGCTGATCACGCCGGTGTTCGGCATGCTGGTGGCGCGCTTCCGCCGCCGTTCGCTGCTGGCGTGGAGCTACAGCTTCTTCATCGCCTGCCTGCTCGCGTTCGTGCCCGCGTTCATGGCGCAGGCGCAGATCGGCGCGCGCACGTTGGGCGTGGTGTTCTTTGTCTGGGTCAGCGTGTTCAACCTGTTCGTGGTGTCGCTGTTCTGGAGCTTCATGGCCGACATCTTCTCCAGCGGCCGGGCGCGCCGGGTGTTTTCGCTGATCGCGCTGGGCGGTATGGCGGGCGCCATCTTCGGGCCGCTGGTCACCAAGTTGCTGGTGCACCTGGTGGGGGTGGCGCCCTTGCTGGTGGTGTCGTCGCTGGCACTGGGCGTGTCGCTGATCCTGCTGTTGCGGATCTCCGACAGTCACGATCGCCGACCCGGCAGCGACGGCAACGAGGTGATCGGCGGGTCGCTGTGGGCAGGCATTCGCCAGCTCTGGTCGCAACCTTTCCTGCGCTACATGGCCTTGCTGATGCTGTTCGGCGACGGCATCGGCACGCTGGCCTACGCGCTGGTGGCCGATTACGCGAAGGCCAACTTCGCCGACGCGGTGGCGCGGACCGCGTTCTACAACAACCTGGATCTCGCCACCAACCTGCTCGGTGCCGCCTTGCAGCTGAGCGTGACGCCGTGGCTGCTGGTCCGTCGCGGCGCCGGCTGGGGCTTGGTGCTGCCCGCGCTGGTGAACGTGGCGCTGCTGGGTGCGGTGGCGCTGATCGGCAGCGGCAGTGTCTCGTTCTTCGGTCACAGCCTGCCGCTGCTGCTGGCGGTGATGCTGGTGATCACCCGCGGCTTTGCCTACGGCATGACCAAGCCGGCGGTGGATGCCCTGTACACGCGGGTGCCGCGCGAGATGCGCTACAAGGGCAAGAATTTCGTCGAGACCGCGGTGTGGCGCTTCGGCGATCTGGTGGTGACCAGCGCGGTGAACGGTCTGCGTGCGCTGGGCCTGGGCGTGAGCGGCCTGGCTTTGGCCGGCGCCGGCGTGGCCGCGCTGGCTACCATCGTGGCGCGCCGTGCCGGCTGGTCGCCGGACCTGGCGCCGGACGACCAGGCACCCGTGGAGAAGGCGGCGAAAGCGCCGGCGTGAGTCGATGCTTTCCCCACAACCCCGGCGTTCAGCCCGTGATATAGCGCTCCAGATGCTCGATCTGCTCGGCCTGCGCGTCGATCACCGCCTTGACCAGGTCGCCGATCGAGATCACGCCGACCAGCTTGCCGTCCTCGACCACCGGCAGGTGGCGGATGCGACGGTCGGTGCACAGGCGCATGCAGTCGAACACGTCGGTGTCCGGGCCGACCGTGATCGGCGTGCCGGACATGATGTCCGACACGGCGGTCTGCGAGGAGGACTTGCCCTGCAGGATCACCTTGCGCGCGTAATCGCGTTCGGAGACCACGCCGACCAGTTCGCCGTTGGCCAGCACCAGCAACGCGCCGATGCGGTGTTCGGCCATCTGCTTGATCGCCTCCAGCACCGGGGCATCGGGTGCCACGCTGAAGATGGTGCTGCCCTTGGTTTGCAGCAGGTGCCTGACTTGACTCATCTCGGGTCTCCTGGCGGTGGCCTTCGGTTGTCCGGGTCGAGTCTATCGCGCGGCGGCGTTGGCGTGTAGTGACGGGCCCTGGCGCTATTTCGGCGGCGGCGCGTCGAGGTAGTCCGGCCCGCCCAGTTGCTGCATCTGCTGCTCGATCCATGCGGTGCGGCGCTGCACGTACGCGCTCGGGCGGTCGACGTGCAGCCGGCGCGGGCTGGGCAGCACCGCCGCCAGGCGTGCGGCCTGCGCCGGCCCCAGGCGCGCGGGCGAGGTATGGTAGTAAGCCTCGCTGGCCGCGCCCACGCCGTAGATGCCGTTGCCCAGCTCGGCGATGTTCATGTACACCTCGAGGATGCGCTGCTTCGGCCAGGTCAGCTCGATCAGCACGGTGAAGTACGCCTCCAGTCCCTTGCGCACGAAGCTGCGGCCGTTCCACAGGAACAGGTTCTTGGCGGTCTGCTGGCTGATCGTGCTGGCGCCGCGCAGGCGCTTGCCGTCGTCGGCCGCGTCGATCGCCTTGTTGATGGAGTCGAAATCGAAACCGTGGTGGTAGGGAAACTTCTGGTCCTCGCCGGCCACCATCGCCAGCGGCACCCAGGGCGAGACCCGCTTCCACGGCACCCAGTGCTGGCGCAGGCGGAAACTCATGTCCCCGTGCAGCCATGCGCCGACTTGGCGCTCGACCATCACCGCCGAGGTCAGCGGCGGCACGAAGCGCAGGATCAGCACCGCCAGCCAGGTCGATCCCAGCCACGCCATGGCGAGGATGCCCAGCCAGCGAAGCAGCTTGCGCCATCGGAGTCGGCGTGACGGTGAAGACATGGCTGCAGTATACGAGGCGTTGTACCGGTGCCGTGCCGACCCCATCTGTGCCGTTTCCCTGCCTGCCTCCGCGAGAACCGATCATGCCCGTGCCGTCCGACGACGACGTGATGTACCGCTTCCTGCTGCCGCGTGCCGGCGTGCGCGGCGCGCTGGTGCGCCTGGGCGCGTCATGGCGCGAGGTGGCGGGCCGTGCCGACTATCCGACGGCGTTGCGGGCGCTGCTGGGCGAGACGCTGGTGGCCAGCGCGCTGCTCACCGGCAACATCAAGCTCGATGGCGCGTTGTCGATCGAATTGAAGAGTGCGTCCGCACTGCGCCTGCTGTTCGCCGAGTGCGACGACGCCGGACGCCTGCGCGGGCTGGCACGCTGGCGCGAGCCGCTGCCCCAGCCGCTGGCGCTGAACGACCTGGCCGAGGCGATCATGGCGATCACCATGGGCAACGTCGAGCGCGGCCAGCGTTACCAGGGCCTGGTCGAACTGCGCGACGCCGGCCTGGCCGCGTCGCTGGAGAACTACTTCCGGCAGTCCGAACAGTTGCCCGCGCGATTCCTGCTGGCCAGCGATGCGACGCAGGCGGTCGGCCTGATGCTGCAGAAGATGCCCGACGAGGGCGGCCACGCCGCGGACATCGACGAGGACGCCTGGAACCGCGTGCTGCAGCTGACCGCGACGCTGGGCGTCGACGAGCTGCTGGCCACCCCGGCCGAGCCGCTGCTGTTTCGCCTGTACCACGAGGAGTCCGCGCGCCTGCTCGAAAGGCGCGCGCTGGCGTTCGGTTGCAGCTGCAGCCGCGAACGGGTCAGCGCCATGCTGCGTTCGCTCGGGCGCGACGAAGTGGAGGCCGCGCTGGCCGCGCGTGACGGCGAGATCGAGGTGGTCTGCGAGTTCTGCGCGCAGCGCTATGCGTTCGACCGCATCGACGCCGAGCACCTGCTGAGCGACAGCGCCGCCCCCGGCGCGCCGGGCACGGCGCAGTAAGGACTCCGCTCAGGCCGGCAGCAGCGGGCTGTTGGCGGCCAGCCAGGTGCTGGCCGGCTGCGGCGAGGCGAACAGGAAGCCCTGGCCGTAGCGGCAGCCGACCCGCAGCAGCGCCTGGCGCTGCGACTCCTGCTCGATGCCCTCGGCGATCACCTTCATGTGCAGCGAATCGGCCAGCACCTGGATGGCGCGCACCAGGGCCAGGCCTTGGGTGTCGCTGTCGTCCGGCGGCAGCTCGACGATGAAGGAGCGGTCGATCTTCAGGCTCTCGAACGGGTACTGGTGGAGATAGCTCAGCGAGGAATAGCCGGTGCCGAAATCGTCCAGCGCGATGCCCACGCCGTGGTTGCGCAGGTTTTTCAGGATGCGCTTCACCTGGGTGGGGTTTTCCAGCAGCGCATGCTCGGTGACTTCGATGCGGATGCAGTGGCTGGGCACGGCGTACTGGTCGAACAGCGCGAGCAGGCGCTGGTCGAGGTCGACCGAACGGAAGTGCCGCCCGGACACGTTGATGCTGATGAAACCCTCGGTGCCGATCAGGCGCACCGCCTGGATGCACACCTGCTCGAAGATCTGCCAGTCGATCGCCTCGGCGCAGCCGCATTCCTCGGCGATCAGCAGGAAGTCGTGCGGCGGCAGCAGGCCGCGCTGCGGATGGTGCCAGCGCAGCAGCGCCTCGTAGCCGACGATGCGGCCGTCGGAGAGCTCGACGATCGGCTGGTAGTACGGTTCGAACTCGTTGCGGCCCAGCGCGTGGCGCAGGTCGCTCTCCATGTCCAGCAGGGACAGTGCCTCGCGGCGCAGGCGGTCGTCGAACATCGCCGCGCGATGGCGGCCACCGTCCTTGGCGTTGTACATCGCCGCGTCGGCGTCGCGCAGCAGTTCCTCCGGCTGGCGATAGTGCGGGGCGGCAAGCGCGATGCCGATCGAGGCGGAGGTGAAGATCTCCTTGGTGCCCAGCCGGAACGGCGTCTGCAGCTCGTGGATGATGCGTTCGGCGATCAGCGAGGCCTTGTCGGTCTCGGTAATGCCCTCCAGCAGCACGGCAAACTCGTCCCCGCCCAGCCGCGCGACCACGTCGCGGGTCTTCAGGCAGGCGCGGATGCGGCCGCCGACCTGGAACAGCAGGTCGTCGCCGATCAGATGGCCGACCGAGTCGTTGATGACCTTGAAGCGGTCCAGGTCGATGAACAGCACCGCGAACCGCTCGTCACGGTTGGCCGCGTAGCGCTGCATCGCCTGTTCCAGCCGCTGCAGCAGCAAGGTGCGATTGGGCAGGCCGGTAAGCGAGTCGTGCAGGGTCTCGTACTTCAGCCGGCGCTCGACCCGCTCGCGTTCGGCGATCTGTTCGCGCAGGTCGCGGTTGGCCAGCGCCAGCGCGCGGGTGCGCTCGGTGACGCGGCGCTCGAGCCCGGCGTTGGCCTGCTTGAGCGAATGGGCCGCCTGCTTGCGCTGCAGCGCGTTGGCCACGTGGTAGCTGACGAAGGTCAGCAGCTCCTGGTCGCGCTCGCTGTAGTTGTGCGCCGGCGAATAGCTCTGCAGGGTAAGCACGCCCTTGGCCTTGCCGCCCCAGATCAGCGGCACGCCCAGCCAGCACACCGATGGCGCGCCGAAGTGGGCGATCTCGCCTGCGGCGTGCAGCTTGTCGATCAGCTCGGGGGTGGCCAGCAGCGGGCGGGCGGTGCGCAATACGTACTCGGTGGCGCCGCGGCCGTGCACGCGCGCCGGGCGCACGCGATCGACCTCGTCGACCGAATAGGGGAACGTCAGCTGGTCGGTCTCCTCGTCCAGCAGCGCGATGTAGAAGTTGCGCGCGTACAGCAGGCCGCTGATGACCTGGTGCACGGCGGCGTAGAACTTGTCCAGGCTTTCCGAGGTGCTGGCCAGTTCGGCGATGCGAAACAGTGCCGCCTGCAGGCGCTCGCCGCGCTGGCGCTGCAGCACCTGCTGGCGCAGCACGCGATTGGCCTCGCGCAGTGCCGCGGTGCGGTCGGTGACGCGGCGGCCCAGCTCCAGGTGCGCCTCGCGCCGTTCCAGCGCGGTCTGCACGTGTTGCGCCACGTAGTTGAGCAGCTCCATGTCGTGCCGCGAGTAATGCGTGTCCGAGCGGTAGCTCTGCACCACGATGCCGCCCGCCACGTGCCCGTCGCGCAGCATGGGCACGCCCAGCCAGTCCTCGCAGCGCGCGCCGAACAGGCGGAAACGATCGCCGATCTGCTGTACCAGGTCGTCGAGCGAACCCATCATCGGACGCCCTTGGCGCAGCAGGTTCCAGGTCAGGCTGTATTCCATCTCCTGCAGCGGCATCGGCTGGTTGAGCACGGGAAGGTCGGTGTCGACGATGTCCACGCAGTAGGTGAAGCGGATCTGGTCGGTGGCCGGGTCGTACAGCACGATGTAGAAGTTTTCCGCGTACATCAGGCTGCTGACGATCGCGTGCAGCGAGCGCATCATCTGCGGCATGTCGTGCTCGGCGCTGGCCTGGTCGGCGATCGCGTACAGCGCGCGCTGCAGGCGTTCGGCCAGCGCCAGGCGGGAGATCGCCTCGTACAGGCGGCTGGTCTCGGCCAGCTGGCGCAGGCGGATGTCCGCCAGGCGGCCCAGCCATAGCAGCGAGTCGCGCGCAGCGGGAGACGGCGGGGTCTCGTCCCATGTCATCGACAAGGTGCGCGTGGCCTGCGGGTCTTCGGCCAGGTCCAGCCATTTCTCGTCGGGGGCGCCATCTTCGTCGCGGGCGCGCCAGTGCAGGCGGCCGCGGATGCCGAGCTGGTCCAGCATCAGCTCGCAGATTTCCATCACCCCGGTGGCGTCGACTGCCTCGAACAGGCGTTCCACGGCGCCGTTCAGGGTCGCGACATCCCGGGCCGCGTGCGGCGGCTGGGAGGGTCGGATCGTCGGGCTGGCGCTCATGGCTGGTGGTCGATTCCGGAACGATTTGACGCGTCGACGTCAAAAGGCCTTTATACAGGGTGGGCCGCCGCTCCTGCCAGCGGGATCATAGCGGGAACCTGGCCCGGTCGAACGGGTCAAAGCTTGACACAGCAACCCATGCAACTGTGCGCTGGGGCGGGTTTTGGGCTGTTAGCAAAACGTAAAATGCGCTACCATCCCGATCGCACGACATCATCAACGCGAGCCGTGTTCGGATGATGGTTCCATCAGTCCTGGAGTTTCGTTCAAAAGCCATGCGTCGCCTGCCTGCCATGCTGTCGATTTTCCTGCTGCCGCTTGCGGCCGCCGGGCAATCCGTGGGCGGCGATGCGGCGCAGGCCGCGCAGTTGCTGGCGCAGCCGCAGAACGGGGCGCAGTTGACGAATGCCGACCCGGCCAGTTCCGGCGTGAACGTCCCGTTGTGGCGTGACAGCCATGGCCGCATGCTGATGCTCAAGGCCGATCGCGGCACCACGAACGACTCCGCCACGTCCCTGTATTCGCCGCTGTTGCTGCAGCCGCTCGATGCCGGCAACGCGATGGCCGCCGGCCTGCAGTACGGCGTCGGCCCGTTGCAGGCGCATGCGCAGGTGAGCCAGCGCTCGTGGCTCAACCACGGCACGCGGGTGTTCGGCAGCGAAGTGGGTGCCACCTACGACGCCGGCGATTACAGCGTCGGCGTGAGCGTGGGCGCCACCAGCACGCCCCACCGCAATGCGCCGCTGCCGCGCGTGCTGCCGGGTGCGGCGCCGGGCGGCCTGTACAGTTTCGACAGCAGCAACCAGCTCAATGCACGGGGCCGGCTGGCCCTGGGCAAGCAGACCGGCATCGACCTCGGCGCCAGCGTGGGCCGTGTGCATCTGCTGCCGGGCAACCTGCTGGGTGTCAACGTGCTCGACCAGAAGGCGCTGAGTTTCGGCGTCGACCACGGCCCGTTGAGCGGCATGCTCACCGGTCGCACCATGCAGCCCGAAGCCGGCGTGCCCGGCAGCCTGTACGGCGATCGGCGCTGGAACAGCATCGACCTGGGCGTAACTTGGCGCCTGCCGTGGCGCGGCTCGTTGAGCGTCGGAGCGCAGAACCTGTGGTCGTCCGGCACGCCGGCGAACACGCCGGTCGGCCCGGAGCCGGACCAGTCGCGCACGCCTTACGTGCAATATCACCAGGATCTCTGAGGCAGGAGTGAGCGGAGAGGAGTGAGAAACGAGAGAAATGCGCGCAAGCTGCAGCTCTTCTCTCACTTCTCACTTTTCACTTCTCACTTCTCACTTCTCACTTCTCACTTCTCACTCCTATCCGCTCACTCCTGCTTCTTGACGCGCAGGTCGCCGCTGAAGGTCTCGAGGTGGATCTTGCCGTCGCCGGCGCCGATGCTCGTGTCGAGCGAACTGCCGGGGCCGCGCTCGGCTTCGACCGGCTTGCCGAAGTCGCTGCGCAGGTCGCCGCTGAAACTGCTGGCGTGAAGCTTGGCCGAGGTGTCGGCCGGCAGGCGCAACTGCACATCGCCGCTCATGCTGTCGATGTCGATGCTGCCGCCGGCGGCCAGCTTGCCGGACAGCTGCACGTCGCCGGAGACGGTGCTCAGGGTGAGCGTCTGCCACGGCCCGCCGCCGGCCTGGATGTGGCCGGAGATGGTTTCCAGCTTGGCCGTGCGGCCCAGGGCCGGGGCCAGGATCTCGCCGCTCACGGTTTGCAGTGCGGCCTTGTCGGCCTGTCCGGAAAGCTCGATGCCGCCGCTGACACTGTCGACGTCCAGCGCAGGCGTGTTCGCGTGGATGCGGGCGTTGCCGCTGATCGTGTTGACCTTGATGTCGCCGCCGGCAAGGCCGTCGATCACCAGCGGCGCGCTGATCACCTTGACGTCCAGCGATGCGCCGCGCGGCACGTGCAGTTCCAGCGTGGTGGGCGCCATGCGGCTGTCGCCGCCGAAGTTGAACCAGCCCGAGCCCGAACCGCCGCGCGGCTCGACCTTGATCGACAGCCGGTCGTTGTCGCCGGTGATCTGCAGCGGCTTGGCGCCGTCGCCGAGTTCGCCGCCGACCTGGACTTCGTTGCGATCCCAGGCGGTGACATTCACCGAGCCGGCGATATTGCTGATGCTGATCCGCGTATTGGCGCTGGCGGCGTGCTGCAGTTGGATCGGCGTGCCGGCCAGTGCATCGCCGATGCACAGGCACAACAGCAGGGGCAGGCAGTGGGCGGTTTTCATGGGTTCTCCTCGGATGGTCATCAGCCGGCGCGGTCGGCCAGCTGGCGCAATTGCGCCTGTTGTCGTTCGGTGTGGCGCAGGAGCCGTTGCAGTGCCGCGGAATCCGGTGCCTGTTCGATCGCCAGCTGCAGTTCGAGGCGGGCGGCGTCCAGTTCGATGGCGGCGCCGGCCAGGCGCGGATCGGCGGGCTTCCAGCTGGCCTGGCGGGTCGTGCCGGCCGATTCGGCAGGTGCGGTGGGTGTGAACCACTGATGCCAAGCCATACCCACGACCAGCAGCAGCGATGCCGCCACGGCAGCGCCCGCCAGCATGCGCCGCCATGTCGCCCGGGCGGGCGGATCGGCGACGGCCTGGTCCAGCGCCGCGTCGATCGCAGGCCACAGGTCGCGGCGCGGCACATGCGGTTGCTGCAGCTCGCGCATCTGGCGGCGCCATTCGAATTCGTTCATGCGTTTTCTCCCAGCGTCTTGCGCAGCAGCTGGCGTGCGCGATGCAGTTGAGCCTTCGAGGTGCCCACCGCCATGCCCAGTTCGTCGCCGATGTCCTCGTGCCGCCAGCCTTCGATGTCGTGCAGTACCAGTACGGCGCGGGCGCGCGGCGGCAGCCTGCCGATGGCTTGTTCCAGTTCGTGTCGCTCGGCCGCGCAGAACGGCGTCTCGCCACTGTCGGGCAGGTGCTCGTCGTCCACTACGCGCACCGGATCGGCGCCGCGCGCGCGGATGTCCATCAGCGCCACGTTGACCGCCAGGCGATACAGCCAGGTGCCGAAGGAGCTTTCGTGGCGGAAGCCGGGCAATTTCTGCCAGGCGCGGATGAAGGCGTCCTGGGTGAGATCCTCCGCCCGCGCGTGGTCGTAGCCGGCCAGCCGGTGCAGCGCGCCGTAGACGCGGCCGACGTGCAGCGCGTACAGGCGCTGGAAGGCGCGACGGTCGCCCGCGGCTGCGGCGCGCACGTCGTCGCCGTCATGCGCGGCGCTGGAGACAGGCGGCATCAGGCTTCCGGAGGCAGGACAGGCGGCGATCATCTTGCCAGCTTGGATGCCGCGGGGTGCGAAAGGGTTTGAAGCGGACGGGCCGCGCGGGCCCGTCCCTCGGGAGCGGCGAGGAAAACCACGAGCGTGGTTTTCCCGGTCGCGAGTCCGGTACGTGCCCGGACTCGCGCGTGCATCAGGACACGGCGGCCCGCCGCGCCGGCTTGGCGGTATCGGCCTGCAGCGCCTGCGCCACGCGTTGCTGCTCGCGGCGCAACCGCTCCGGCAGGCGCGGCGCGAAGGTTTGCAGGTAGGTGTCGATGGCTTCCAGCTCCGCCTGCCATCCGGCTACGTCGACCGCGAGCAATTCGTCCAGTCGCGCAGGCTCCAGCGCCAGTCCTTCCAGCTTCAGTTCGCCGGCCGCCGGCACGATGCCGATCGGGGTCTCGACGCCTTGGACATGGCCTTCGGCGCGGTCGATCATCCACTCCAGCACGCGCAGGTTCTCGCCGAAGCCCGGCCACAGGAACTTGCCGTCGGCGCCCTTGCGGAACCAGTTGACGTGGAACACCTTCGGCAGCTTCGCGCCGGGCCGGTCGAACGACAGCCAGTGCGCGAAGTAGTCGCCGTAGTGATAGCCGCAGAACGGCTTCATCGCCATCGAGTCGCGACGCAGCACGCCGACCGCGCCGGTGGCGGCAGCGGTGGTTTCCGAGCCCATCGCGGCGCCCATCAGCACGCCGTGGCTCCAGTCGCGCGCCTCCATCACCAGCGGCAGCAGCGAAGGGCGGCGGCCGCCGAACACGATCGCGCTGATCGGCACGCCTTGCGCGGCTTCAGCCATCTCCGACCAGGTCGGGCACTGCTTCGCGCTGACCGTGAAACGCGAGTTCGGGTGCGCGGCCGGGCCGTTGGCCGGGTCGTACGGACGTCCCTGCCAGTCGGTGACCGGGGTGCCGGGCAGGCCTTCCCACCACGGCTGGTTGTCGGCGGTGACGGCGACATTGGTGAAGATGGTGTCGTGCGAGATGCTCTGCATGGCATTGTGGTTGGTGGCGTCGCTGGTGCCCGGCGCCACGCCGAAGAAGCCGGCTTCCGGGTTGATCGCGTACAGCCGCCCGTCCGCGCCGGGGTGCATCCAGCAGATGTCGTCGCCCACCGTCCACGCCTTCCAGCCGTCTCGCCGGTAGCCTTCCGGCGGAATCAGCATCGACAGGTTGGTCTTGCCGCAGGCGGAGGGGAACGCGGCGGCGACGTAGTGCGTCTCGCCGCGCGGGTTCTCGATGCCGACGATCAGCATGTGTTCGGCCAGCCAGCCTTCCGTGCGCGCCTGGTTGCTGGCGATGCGCAGCGCGTGGCACTTCTTGCCCAGCAGCGCGTTGCCGCCGTAGCCGGAGCCGTAGGACTTGATCGAGAGTTCGGCGGGGAAGTGCATGATCCAGCGACGCTCGGGATCGAGCTCACCGACCGAATGCAGCCCCTTCACGAACGTACCTTCGCGCTCGATCCGCGCCTGCGCGGCGGCGCCCATGCGGGTCATGATCTTCATGTTGGCGACCACGTACGGGCCGTCGGTGATCTCCACCCCGCAACGCGACAGCGGCGAGTCGATCGGGCCCATGCAATACGGGATCACGTACATCGTGCGGCCTTCCATGCAGCCGTCGAACAGCGCGTCGATCTTGGCGTGCGCCTCGGCCGGGTCCATCCAGTGGTTGTTCGGGCCGGCGTCCTCGCGCTTGGGGTGGCAGACCAGGGTCAGCTGCTCGACGCGGGCCACGTCCTTCGGATCGGAGCGGTGCAGGTAGCACCCCGGATGGGTGGTCTGGTTCAGTTCGATCAGGGTGCCGTCGGCCAGCATCTGCTGCACCAGCGACTGATATTCGTCCTGCGACCCGTCACACCAGTGAATCCGCGCCGGGCGGGTCAGTGCCGCCACCTGGTCGACCCATTGGGTAAGCGCTTCCAGCTTGCTGGTCATCATGTCCCTCGAAAGGCTTGTTGAAAAACGGAAGCGGCACGGTAGTTTGCGTGCACTGGTATTGCAAGGATGGGCGCAGCAACGGCAGCGCCGGAGGGCGCCGCGTGGCCGTTTGCGCAGGGCTACACCGGGGTGAGCGTGGCGATCATGTGTTCGACGTAGGCGTCGAACTCCTCGTGACTCAGGCGCGGCAGGCCCAGGGTGAAGTTCAGTTGCAGGAAGCCGACGTAGGCGGCATAGGTCAGCCGCGCGCGGTTCAGTGCCTGCGCCGGCGGCAGGCCGGCCTCGCGATACACGGTGGTGAGGAACTCCATGCGTCGCTGCGAGACGCGGGCCATCACCGGCACCACCTGCGGATGGTCCAGTGCCTTGAGCAGCGCGGCATAGACGCGATGCGGCTGCAATTCGTGCGCGACCCGGCGGAACAGCTCGGGCAGGCGCTGGCGCGGGTCGGCGATCTGCTCGATCTGGCCGATGATCTCGCGTTCGCCGTACTGTTCCCAGCGTTCCATGGCCGCATTGAGCAGCGCTTCGCGGGTACGGAAATGCCAGTAGAAGCTGCCCTTGGTCACCCCGAGCTGGCGCGCGAGGGCTTCCACTGCCAAAGCTCCGACGCCCTGGTCGGCGATCATCTGCAGGGCGGCCAGTTCCCAATCTTCGGCCGACAGGCGCGTGCGTTCCGGCTTGCTGCTGACATTCATGTCCGTATGGTAGCGACAGCCCGGGCATTTGTAATGGGGCGGCGTCGATCGGCGTGCGCCGCGGCCCGGCGAGCGGTTGACGGCCATCGCACAGGCAATCCATACTCTACCGTATGGTCAATCCGATCCCGATGCCCCATACCGTCGAACGCGTCGCTGCAGGCGACCTGCGCCTGGCGGTGGAAACCTGGAACCCGCAGGGGACGCCGGGCCTGCTGTTCGCGCACGGCTTCGGCCAGACCCGCGGGGCGTGGAACGCCGCCGCCGCGGCGCTCGCCCGGACGGGTTGCCGCTGCGTCACGTTCGACGCCCGCGGTCATGGCGAGAGCGATCGCGTGGACGCCGCGACCGGCTATCACATGGACCAGTTCGCCGACGACCTGTTGCGCCTGGCCGCCGCGCAGCCGCAGCCACCGATCCTGGTGGGCGCCTCGATGGGTGGCCTGCTCGGCATCGTGCTGGCCGGCGAACGGCGACCCTCACTGTTCCGTGCGCTGGTGCTGGTCGACATCACGCCGCGCTGGGAAACCGCAGGCGTGCAACGCATCCTGGCCTTCATGCAGGCACACCCGGACGGCTTCGCCAACTATGCCGACGCGGCCGAGCAGGTAGCCGCCTACCTGCCGCAGCGGCGCGAGCGCAAGAGCGCCGAGCAATTGCGGCCGCTGCTGCGCGAGGGTGCCGACGGCCGGCTGCGCTGGCATTGGGACCCGGCGTTGCTGGCCGGCGACCTGGTGCAGGAAAGCGAGCGCTACCAGCCGCGCCTGCTCGCGGCGGCGGCGAAGATCGACGTGCCGGTCCTGCTGCTTTCCGGCGGCCGCAGCGACGTCGTCTCGCGCGGCACCGTGGACGAGTTCCTGCAGCTGGTGCCGCAGGCGCGCCATGTCGAGCTGGCGCACGCCACGCACATGGTGGCCGGCGACGCCAATGATGCCTTTGCCAATGAAGTGATCCACTACGTGCACCACCTTGAAATCCCCGTGACGCCGCGTACCGCCGGCGCCGCCCCCTGACCCTGAGAGGTGTCGAGATGTCCGTGTTGCTTACCTTGCTGGCGGCGTTGATTGCCTCCGGCGTCTGCGCCTATCACCGCACCAGCCTGCGTACCTGGGCCATCGTCACCGTCGTCGCCACTCTCGTGGTGGGTCTGCTGGTGCGCGCGCCGGCCACGATGGTGATCCTGCTCCTCATCGAGCTGGCGATCGCGCTGCCGCTGCTGATGGTGGACTTCCGCCGCAAGCAGATCAGCGCGCCGCTGCTGAAAATGTTCGCGAAAGTCACGCCGAAGCTTTCCGAAACGGAACAGACCGCGCTGGAAGCCGGCACCGTGGGTTTCGAGGGCGAGCTGTTCTCCGGCAAGCCGGACTGGCATGAACTGCTGAAGCAGCCCAGGCCCGAGCTCTCCGTGGAGGAGCAGGCCTTCATGGACGGCCCGGTGGAAGAGCTGTGCGCGATGATCGACGACTGGCAGATCACGCACGAACTGGCCGACCTGCCGCCGAACGTGTGGGAGTTCATCAAGAAGAACAAGTTCTTCGGCATGATCATCCCGAAGCAGTACGGCGGCCTGCAGTTCTCCGCGCTGGCGCACTCGGCGGTGCTGCAGAAGCTGTCCACGATGTCGGCCACGGTGTCTTCGACCGTGGCGGTGCCGAACTCGCTGGGCCCGGCCGAGCTGCTGCTGCACTACGGCACCGACGAGCAGAAAAACCACTACCTGCCGCGCCTCGCCGTCGGCGAGGAAATCCCCTGTTTCGCGCTGACCGGGCCGTATGCGGGCTCTGATGCCACCTCGATTCCCGACGTGGGCATCGTCTGCAAGCAGATGGTCGACGGCGTGGAAACGCTGGGACTCAAGCTCACCTTCGACAAGCGCTACATCACGCTGGCGCCGATCGCCACGGTGGTCGGCCTTGCGTTCCGCATGTACGACCCCGAGCACCTGCTGGGTGAAGAAGAGGATCTGGGCATCAGCCTGGCGCTGCTGCCGCGCTCGACGCCGGGGCTGCAGATCGGCCGCCGCCATTTCCCGCTGAACATTCCGTTCCAGAACGGCCCGGTGCACGGCAAGGATGTGTTCGCGCCGCTGTCGGTGCTGATCGGCGGACCGAAGATGGCGGGCCACGGCTGGCGCATGCTGGTCGAGGTGCTGTCGGTGGGCCGCGCGATCTCGCTGCCGTCCAACGCCACCGGTGGCATGCGCGCCTCGGCGCTGGCCACCGGCACCTACGCGCGCATGCGCAAGCAGTTCGGCCTGGCGGTGGCGCGCTTCGAGGGTGTCGAGGAGGCGCTGGCGCGCATCGGCGGCCTGGCTTACGCCACCGCCGCGCTGTCGCGCGCCACGGCGGCGGCGGTCGATCGCGGCGAGAAGCCGGCGGTCACCTCGGCGATTGCCAAGTACCACGCCACCGAGTGGGCGCGCCAGGTGGCGGCCGACACGATGGACGTGCACGGCGGCAAGGCGGTGCAGCTCGGGCCGAAGAACTACGCCGGCCGCGGCTGGTCGGCGGTGCCGATCGCGATCACGGTGGAAGGCGCCAACATCATGACGCGCAGCCTGATGATCTTCGGCCAGGGCGCGATCCGCTGCCATCCGTACGTGCTGAAGGAAATGCAGGCGCTGTCGATCGCCGACCGCGGCGAGCAGCTGAAGACGTTCGACCGGCTGCTGTTCGGCCACCTCGGCTTCGGCATCTCCAACGCGGTGCGCAGCTTCGCGATGGGACTCTCCGGCGCGCGCATCGGCGAGGCCGCCGGCGATGCCTACACCCGCCGCTACTACCGCAAGCTCGATCGCTACTCCGCCGCGCTGGCGCTGTGCGCCGACGTGTTCATGGGCGTGCTCGGCGGCAAGCTGAAGTTCAAGGAGAAGCTGTCGGCCCGCCTGGGCGACGTGCTGAGCTACCTGTACATCGCCAGCGCCATGCTCAAGCAGTACGAGGACAACGGCCGGCCGGAAGCCGACCGCCCGTTCCTGGCCTGGGGTTTCCACGAGTGCATGTGGCTGATCCAGAATGCGCTGGACGGCGCGATCCGCAATTTCCCGGTGCGCCCGGTGGCGTGGCTGCTGCGCGTCCTGGTGTTCCCGCTGGGCCGCCGCGAGGTGCCGCCGTCCGATCGTCTGGGCCGCCGCGTCGCCGCGCTGCTCACCGCGCCGAACGAGGCGCTCGACCGCCTCACCGACTGGGTCTACACCACGCCCACGCCGAACAACACGATCGGCCGCATGAAGGCGCTGCTGCCGGACGTGATCGCCGCCGAGCCGGTCGACCGCAAGTTCGGCAAGGCGCTCAAGTCCGGTCAGTTCAGCTCGCACGACTATCTTGACCAGCTCGTCGAAGCACAGCAGGCCGGGGTGATTTCCGAAGCGGAGGCGGAGCTGCTCAGGCGCGTGCGCGAGGGCGTGTTCGAGTTCATCTCGGTCGACGATTTCGATACCGACGAGATGCGTGCGTTCAAGACGCGCGCGGACGCCGGGTGAGCCGTGCGGACCGGTTCCATTCTGGAGGGTGACCGGTGAGCGCCTCGGTGCTGTCGCTGTATCGGCGCATCACGCGCTGGCCCGCGGGCCACTGGCTCTTCTCGCGGCTGATCTGTCTGAAGGCGCCGTATTTCACCACCATCGCGCCGCGCTTTGTGACATTGCAGCCGGGCCGCTGCGAGGTACGCATCCGCGATCGCCGGCGCGTGCACAACCACATCGGCACGGTGCACGCGATCGCGCTGTGCAACCTGGCCGAGCTCGCTGCCGGCATGATGGCCGAGGCGACCGTGCCGGCGGACATGCGCTGGATACCCAAGGGCATGAGCGTCGAGTACCTGAAGAAGGCGGTCGGCTCGATGCACGGCACGGCGACCCCGGAGGCGGCCGCGCCGCTGGCGGGTGCGAGCGGGGAATGGCCGGTCAGGGTAGAGGTGGTCGATGGCGCGGGCGACACGGTGTTCCGCGCACGCGTGCTGATGTGGTTGTCCCCGCGCAAGCGCGGCTGAACCTCACGGGCTCCGGCGCCGCCAGCACGGCGGCACGATGCTGCCGCGGCGCAGGGCGACGGCGAGCAGGCCCAGCGAACACAGCGTGCACAGGCTCAGCGCCACCACCGACGCCTCGGCGCCGAACACGCCGCCGCTGAGCCAGTCCGGACCGGGGCGGCTGGAAACCAGCCAGCCTTCCGCCTGCGAGCCCGACACCGGGATGCCAAAGATCGTGCCCTGGGCGAAGTTCCACGCCGCGTGCACGCCCATGCACACCGGCAGCGAGCGCGTCACGTGGTAGAGCAGGCCGAACAGCAGGCCCGCCTCGATCGCGATTGCCGCCGAGCTCCACAGCGTGGCGCCGGGGTTGGCGATGTGCACCGCGCCGAACAACAGGGCCGAGATGGCCAGGGCCAACCACGTTCCCAGGCCTTCCTCGACGATGCGAAACAGCACGCCGCGGAACATGATCTCCTCGCCGATACCGGCGCCCAGCCCCACGACCAGCAGCGCACCCAGCCAGGGCGCGTCAGCGCGGATGGCCTCCACGTGGTAGCTGCCGGCCAGCCACAAGGCCGCCACCACGGCGCTGAACAGGACCAGCCCGATCAGCACGCCAAGCAGGCCTTGCGGCAACAGCGTGCGCGGGGCCAGCTCGGCGAGCGGCCGGCGTTCGATCAGCCTCACCAGGATCAGATATGCCGCCAGCGGTACCAGCGCACGCAGGACGAACTGCGCCAGGTCGCGCTGCAACACCGGCGTGTCCTTGTCCAGGCCGAGTGCGAAGAAGGCGAACTGCACCGCCACCATGAGACCCGCCAGCCAGGCCACGAAGATCGCGATCCGCGCCGGTGGGGAAAACAGCAGCCAACGCTGCCACCGAGGTGCCGCGGCCGGTGTGGAAAACGCCAACGTCTGTTGTTGCATGCAGCCTCCCCTTGTGCGAACGCCCAAGGTAGCGGCGTGCCGGCGCGCTGGCCAGTGGGCCGGGTGCCCGGCTTTGCTCAGGCTTCCACGGAGGCGGCATGCTCGCGGGTGGCGGCGAAGCGCACCTGCGGCCAGCGCTCCTGCGCCAGCTGCAGGTTGACCCGCGTCGGCGCGATGTAGACCAGCTCGCCGGCACCGTCGATGGCCAGGTGCATCGCGTTCTTCTCGCGAAACTCATCCATCTTTTTCTCGTCGTCGCAATGCACCCAGCGCGCGGTGCTCACGCCGACCGGCTCGAAGCTGGCGTCGACGTTGTATTCGTCCTTCAGTCGGTACGCCACGACCTCGAACTGCAGCACGCCGACCGCGCCGAGGATCAGGTCGTTCGACATCAGCGGGCGGAAGAACTGCGTGGCGCCTTCCTCGGAAAGCTGCGCCAGGCCCTTCTGCAGCGCCTTCATCTTCAGCGGGTCGCGCAGCCGCGCGCGGCGGAACAGCTCGGGCGCGAAGTTCGGGATGCCGGTGAAGGTGACCAGCTCGCCCTCGGTGAAGGTGTCGCCGATGGTGATGGTGCCGTGGTTGTGCAGGCCGATCACGTCGCCCGGGTAAGCCGTCTCGACGATCTCGCGGTCGCTGGCCATGAAGGTCAGCGCGTTGGCGATGCGCACCTCCTTGCTGGTGCGCGTCTGGATCATCTTCATGCCGGCGTTGTAGGTGCCCGAGCACACGCGCATGAACGCGACGCGGTCGCGGTGCGCCGGGTCCATGTTGGCCTGGATCTTGAACACGAAGCCGGACAGCTTCTCCTCCTCCGGCTGGATCTCGCGCGTGGTGGTGGCGCGCGGGCGCGGGCTGGGCGCGTGCTCGACGAAGAAGTCCAGCAGCAGCTGCACGCCGAAATTGTTCACCGCCGAGCCGAAGAACACCGGCGTCTGCCGGCCGGCCAGGTACTCGTCGATATCGAAGGAGGGCGCGGCGCCCTGCACCAGCTCCAGTTCCTCGCGCAGCTCGCGCATCGCCTCCGCACCGATCTTCTCTTCCAGCCCCGGTGCATCCAGGCCCTTGAAGATGGTCGAGTCCTGCCGCGTGAAGTTCTTGCCCGCCTCGAAGATGTGCACCTCGTCCAGCGCCAGGTGGTACACGCCCTTCAGCCGCTTGCCCATGCCGATCGGCCAGGTCAGCGGCGCGCAGGCGATGCCCAGCACCGACTCCACCTCGTCCAGCAGTTCGATCGGCGAGCGGCCTTCGCGGTCGAGCTTGTTGATGAAGGTCATGATCGGCGTGTCGCGCAGCCGGCAGACTTCCATCAGCTTGATCGTGCGCTCCTCCACGCCCTTGGCGCAGTCGATCACCATCAGCGCCGAATCCACCGCGGTCAGCACGCGGTAGGTGTCCTCGGAGAAATCCGCGTGTCCCGGTGTGTCGAGCAGGTTGACGATCTTGCCGTCGTACGGGAACTGCATCACCGACGAGGTCACCGAAATCCCGCGCTCCTTCTCCAGCGCCATCCAGTCCGAGGTGGCGCTGCGCGACGTCTTGCGACTCTTCACCGAGCCGGCCATCTGGATCGCGCCACCGAACAGCAGAAGTTTCTCGGTCAGCGTGGTCTTGCCCGCGTCCGGGTGGCTGACGATGGCGAAGGTGCGGCGGCGGCGGGTTTCTTGGAGATGGGTGGGCATGGGGTGCGGGTCGGCGAGAGCGCGAACCGGTAATTGTAGCGTGGATCAGCCGTTGGCCCGGGTTGGCCGCCTCCGCCGCGCCGGCTGCCGGGCAGCGGAACGTGCCTGACGGTGCACTCTGGCCGCATCGTTTCGACCTGCCGGCTCGTCACCCCAGCGAACGCTGGGGTCCAGCGCCTTTGGCGGTTTCGTGGGTTGTCCAGCGGCCCGGAAGGCAAAGGCTTTCGTGCGCCTGCGGCGCCCGAGTTACTTTCTCTTTGCGTGGCCAAAGAGAAAGTAACCAAAGAGAAAGGCCACCCCGCTTGGCGCTTGCCGGGCATCCTGCCCGGCAAGTCCGTGAGCCGGGGCCGGGCTTTTCGAACGGGCATCCTGCCCGTGCGAAAAGGAGTCGACGTCCTGTCGACTCCCGCTGCGCGGCCTGTCGACCCCGCCTCACCGCCGCACAGGGGCCCCGGGTAGAGCAGCGCGCCATCCTGGCGCGCACTCGGTGCGCCACCGCTGCGCGGTGGCGGACGAGCCGGTTGCCAGGGTCGCTGTTTTGAGTGTCCTATCCTCTGTTCACGACAGTGCCTTGATCTCCGCAATAGCGGCAGCGTAGCCAGCTTGTGTGAGGCGATAGCCCGACTTGGCGTCGCCGTGAGCGAGCTTTCCCGCGTGGAGATCGCGAAGCTTGTTGCGGACTGTTCCCGCGTTTCGGCGGCTGAGACTTCTAACAACCGATTCCACAGATACGGCATCGGGGTAGTGGCTATGTAGCAGGATTAGTATCTCAGCACGCACCGAAACCTCCGCGTGAATGAGTCTGGTGCCGTCAATCTCTTCGACGAGTGTTCCTGCGGGGGCCTGCACCAACTCGATCAACGCACCAGCCTCTTGCATCGAAACGCCGGTCGCGTGACGGAGTAGCTCGGCTGTAATCCACGCGGCGCCTTGGTGCGTGAATGCCAGATCGTGAGTGTTTGTGTCGACGTCGTTCTTATGGGCGATGTTCCGCTTGTTGCGGAAGGTGTATATCGAACGTGCCACGCGAGCAGCGCAGATGCGGAGCCCCTCGGGAAGCGAGGTATTTTCGATCTTCTTTCCGAGGTAGTCGTCAACACTCGGCTTCGTTTCGTAGGTTCCAGTATCGATATGCTGGAGGCACTGCACGAAGGTCTCGACGAACTTGCCAGGCGCAGCACGCTCTAGCGTCCTCGTCGCGCAGTCGCGCCTGATCTTCACTAGATCGGCCGCCAAGTCAGTGGCCAACTTCGGGTCAAGAAGCGCTGACAGGGCGGCCGCTAGGCGCGCCTCATCCATGCAGCATCTCCACGACGCGCTTCACTCCCTCGTAGCTGACCTTGTACAGCTTGCGAGCCTGTCGGCTAGTTCCGCTCTTCTTGAGCTGCAGGATGAGCATCGGCTTCTGACTCTTCATCGTATCGATTGCGTCAGTGATGTTCGCAACCTTGTGACCAAGGTGAGTCAGCTCCTTATTAGCCGCCGCCGCAGTAAAGCTCTCCGCAGCTTGGCACACTTGGAACCAGTAGCCAGCGACGAGGGCCTTCTCGCCGTTGGTGCTCGGGTCTGCCGCCGCGTAGAGTTCAGCGAAACTCGAGAAAGTCTGCGCCCCCTTACCCGCCCCACTTGCGGCCTCAGGCTCGTTCTCATCGTCGTCATTATTGTCATCGCCACTATCATCGACCGCTGCCGCGCCGCGACCACCCACGATCTTGCTATTCATCCCTAACAAGCTGGCGATGTACGTCAGGACGCGCGTGCGCCCTTCCCCGTCCAGCGGCGCAAGAGCGTCGTGAACGGCCCTGATTGCCTCGAATTCCTGAGTAGCCTGATCCGCCATGACTAATGACTCCATATGGACTCATTCGCATCATATCACGATTTTACTTGAGCTAAAGGCTCATGTGTGGCGCGCATAGAATGCGAAATGAGAGCCAAAAGAATTGGACTGGCTGAGGCTGGGGAAAAGTGTCTGGGACAATTGCCGGCACTGACACCTTCTCGCCTTTGGCTCCTTTTGCGGGCCGGGTGTTCGCGGAGGCTTGGTTGTTTGTTGGCCCCGAAAGTAAACGCTTCTCTGCGCCTGTTACGCCGCCTGAATCACGAATTCGCTGGCCGTGGCGATGGGCTGTACGTTGCGCAATGTGCGGCGCATCTCGACCAGGCCGTAGCGTTCCATCGTCTTGAGCGTTCGCGAAAGATCGCTGGGCGCGCGGCCGGTGAGTTCCGCGAGCTGACTCAGTGACGTGGGCTTCTGTTCCCGGATGATGCGCAGCAACGCGCGGTTGTCGTCGGACAACACTTCGGCCAGCGAGCGCATCGAGGTGAACCAGACCTTCGGCTCGCCGGGGCGTGGCCGATGATCGCCGCGTGCAACGGCCAGTGCGCGGGCGCGGATGGCTTGCTGGGAGGCGATGCCGATGACCAGCTTTTTCATGACTTCATTTCCTCAAGTACGCGGTCGACTTCGTTGAAGAAATCCTCTGGCAGTTGCTGTGAGAAACCCGGGTCAGGGTGAATTTTCGAGTGTTCGCTACGGTCGGGAGCCGACATTACGCCAGCTCTGCTATCTACCTCACTTCGCCAGCTGCGTCAGCACCCGATGCCAGAACTCCAGCCCCGCCTCGACCTCCGAAGCCGGCAGCCTTTCGTTGAGTCCATGCGCGAAGGTGTCGTCGGGTTTGGTGAAGGCGGCATCGATGCCGTAGCTGGGGACGCCGGCGGCGCGGAAGTGCTTGCTGTCGGTGGCGCCGGCGGACATGCTCGGCACCACGTCCACGCCCTGGAAACGTTGGTGCACGGCGGCGGTGACGGCGGCGATCACGTCCGGGCGCAGCGGCGAGGCGGCGTTGGGCACCGGCGGAGTGGAGACCCGGGTCACGCTGGCGGACTTGTCGTCGATCACCTTGACCAGGGTGTCGCGCACGCTGTCGACCGAGGTGCCCGGGAAGATGCGGCAGTTGATGTTGACGCTGGCGCTCTGCGGCAGCGCGTTGAGCGCGTGGCCGCCGTTGAGCATGGTGGCCACGCAGGTGGTGCGGATCTGGCCGACGTAGGCGGGGTCGGCGGAGATGGTGGCTGCCGCCGCGGCGTCGTCGGGGTGGGCCGCGAACTGCGTCATCGCCGCGCCGAGCGGGCCGGGGATGTGGGCGCCGAGTGCGCGCAGCGAGGCGAGCGTGATCTCGTTGCTCTGCGGCGGAAACTGGTGCGCGGCGACGCGGTCGATGATGCGCGCCAACCGGTAGATCGCATTGTCCGCGTTGGGCTCGCTGGAATGCCCGCCGGCCGAGGTGAGGGCGATCTGGAAGTCCGCATAGGTCTTCTCGGCGGCCTGGATCTGGTACAGCAAGGGCTTGCCGGTCTTGGGGTCGAGGGTGCCGCCGCCGGCGTCGGCGTTGAGCAAGAATTCGGCGTCGTGATAGCGCTTCGCCAACTCGATGGTGGAAGCCATGGCGGTCTCTTCGTCGCCGGACAGCAACAGGATCAGGTCGTGGCGCGGCTTGAAGCCTTCGCGCTTGAAGCGGATCAGTGTCTCGACCAGCGCCACCGCCGCGGCTTTCATGTCCGCCACGCCACGGCCGTAGAGGTAGCCGTTCTCCTCGACCAGGGTGAACGGGTCGCGGGTCCAGTCCTCGCGCTTCGCCGCCACCACGTCCATGTGCCCGGACAGCAGGATCGGCCGGCCTTCGCCGGTGCCGCGATAGCGCGCCACCAGCGCGGCGGTGTGGTCCACCGGAATGATTTCGACGTCGCCGTCGGCAAAGCCGGCGGCCTTGAGTTTGTCGGCCAGGTACGCGGCCAGCACCGGCACCTGGCGTTCGCCATCGACCGTGCGGATGCTGACGGCATGTTTCAGCATGGCCATGGTCTCGGGCAGTGCCCCGGTGGCGGTGGCGGTGTCGGCGCGGGCCAGCCCGATGCCGGCGCAGAAGACCAGGGAGGCCGCCGCGGCGGAACCGAGCGTTCGTGATGCTCTCATTCGGGATCCCCTTGCATGCCTTGAACGAAGCCCGAGTATGCGCGACGGCTCGCGTGCCTGCCATGCCGGGTTGGCTACGGCGCTGTGCTAACCTTGCCGCCGCGCTGCGGGCTTTGCCGGCAGCGCAACATCCCTTGGGGAGTAGCCTGCCTCGCTGCGGCGAGGCGTCTTCGTCAACATGCTCGGCGTCCATCCGCCGTGGCGAAGACACCGATCCTGGTTGGCGAGACCAACGGCTCACGGCGCCACTGCGGTCGGGCGCGTCGTGGTGCCGTTGCGCCTGGCCCGACCGAATGGCTGCTCATGAACCCCGTCTCCATCCTGTTGCTTGGCTTTGCCATGTCCACCGATGCGTTTGCCGCGGCGATCGGCAAGGGCGCGGCGATGACGCGTCCGCGGCTGTCCCAGGCGCTGCGTGCCGGCGCGATCTTCGGCGTGATCGAGGCGATCACACCGGTCGTCGGCTGGCTGCTGGGCAAGGGCGCTTCGCGCTACATCGAGGCCTGGGACCACTGGGCCGCGTTTGGCCTGCTGCTGGCACTGGGCCTGCACATGATCTGGAACGGGCTCAAGCCCGAGCCGGACGAGCCGGTCGATGAAGCGAAGCGGCACGGTTTCGTCGGGCTGGCCATCACCGGCCTGTCCACCAGCATCGACGCGCTGGCGGTGGGCGTGGGGCTGGCCTTCGTCGATACGCCGATCGCGGTGGTCGCGGTGGTGATCGGCCTGTGCACCTTCAGCATGGTCACGCTGGGCATCATGCTTGGTCGCGCGCTGGGCGAGGTGGTGGGCAAGCGCGCGGAGATGATCGGCGGTTTCATCCTGATCGGGGTGGGCGTGGTGATCCTGTACGAGCACCTGGCCGGGTGAGGCGACGCCCACTCCGCTGGCACGGTCGCGCCGTGCGGTCTACTTCGCCAGTTTCGTCAGCAGGCTGTGCCAGAAATCCAGCGCGGCCGGGACCTCGGAGGCCAGCAGTTTTTCGTTGAGGCCGTGGGCGAAGCTGTCGCCGGGTTTGCCGAAGTTGGGCGAGACGCCGTAGCTGGGCACGCCGGCGTTGCGGAAGTGCAGGCTGTCGGAGGCGCCGGCGGACATGCCGGGCACCACGTCCAGCCCCGGGAAGCGCTCGTGCACGGTGGCGGTGACGGCGGCCACGATGTCCTCGCGCAGCGGCGAAGCCGGGCTTTGCACGGGCGGCGGTTGTTGCACGGTGATCTTCACGCTGGGGTCGGCCACCACCTGGTGGAGCGTGGCCTCGACGGCGGCGACGCTGGTGCCGGGGAAGATGCGGCAGTTGATGTTGGCGCTGGCGCGTTGCGGCAAGGCGTTGAGTGCGTGGCCGCCGTCGAGCATGGTCGCCACGCAGGTGGTGCGCAGCTGGCCGACGTAGGCGGGGTCGGCCGAGATGACCGCGGCGGCCCGGGCGTCGTCGGGGTGGGCGCTGAACTGCAGCATGGCCTGCGCCAGCGGGCCGTGGCTGTGTTCGCCCACCGCCTTCAGCGAGGCCAGGGTGATCTCGTTGTGCTGCACCGGGAAGGCGTAGCCGGCGACGCGATCGAGCGCCTGGGCCAGCCGGTAGATCGCGTTGTCGGGCGTCGGTTCGCTGGAATGGCCGCCGGGCGAGGTGACGGTGAGCAGGAAGTCCGCATAGGTCTTCTCGGCGGCCTGGATTTCATAGTCCACCGGCTTCAGTCGGTCGTCGAAGGTGCCGCCGCCGGCATCCGCGTTGAGCAGGAACTCGGCGTCGTGGTAGCGCCTGGCCAGCTCGCGGGTGGAAGCCATCGCGGTCTCCTCATCGCCGGAGAACACCAGGATCATCTCGTGGCCGGGCACGAAGCCCTCGCGCTTGAAGCGCATCATCGTGGCGACCAGGGTGACCAGGTTGGTCTTCATGTCGGCGGTGCCGCGGCCGTACAGGTAGCCGTTCTCCTCGATCAGCGTGAACGGGTCGCGGCTCCAGTCCTTCGGGTTGGCCGCCACCACGTCCATGTGCGCCGAGAGCAGGATCGGCTTGCCCTTGCCGCTGCCGCGGTAGTGCGCGACCAGCGCGGCGGTCTCGCCGACCGGGATGACCTCGATGTCCGACTTGGCGAAGCCGGCCGATTCCAGCTTGCCGGCGAGATAGCGCGCGAATGCCGGCACCTGGCCCTTGCCTTCCACCGTCTGCGCGGCGATGGCATGGCGCAGCATGGCCATGGTTTCGGGCATCAGCTGTGCGGTGGTTTCGGCGCCTGCGCTGGAAGGTAGCGCAAGCGCCAACGCGAGGCCGACACAGGGCAGCAAGTGGCGCATCGACATGGCGGCATTCCAGGCAGTGGTGTTGAATGCCGAGTATATCCGCCAGTGCACGCCCATCAGCCAGTGGCGGCAAGGATTTCAGCTGGGTGCGGATTCGTCGCCGCTGCCGTCCAGGAAACGGTAGCCTATGCCCGGCTCGGTCTTCAGCCAGCGTGGCGCGGCGGGATCGTCGCCCAGCTTCTGGCGCAGGCGGCCCAGCACGATGCGCAGGTAATGCGTGTCCTGCACATGCGTCGCCCCCCACACCTCGCGCAGCAATTGCTGCTGGCTGATCACGCGGCCGGCATGGCGCAGCAGCAGGGAGAGCACGGCGTACTCCTTGCGGGTCAGCGCGATCTGTTTGCCATCGAGGCTGACTTCGCGACGGGCCAGGTCGATCGCCAGATGGCCGTCGTCATACCGCGGCGGCACGTCGGCCGCGCCGGTGGCGGGATGGTGGCGCAGCAGGGCACGCAGCCTGGCCATCAGTTCCTGCATGCCGAACGGCTTGGTCACGTAGTCGTTGGCGCCGTTGTCCAGCGCGCGCACCTTCTCGCTCTCGGCGCTGCGCACGGACAGCATCAGCACCGGCACCGAGCTCCATTGGCGCAATTCGGCCAGCACTTCATGGCCTTCGCGGTCGGGCAGGCCCAAGTCGAGGATGACCAGATCGGGCGATTGGGTAGCGGCCAGGGCCAGGCCTTCGGCAGCGTTGGCCGCCTGCAGTACCTGATAACCCCCGGCACGCAGGCCGATGTCGAGGAAGCGACGGATCTGCATCTCGTCGTCTATCACCAGCACGCGTGGCGCGGAAGTGTTCAAGCGCTGCTCTCCGGTGCGGGTGGCAGGGGCAGGGTGATGCGGATGGTGGTGCCGCCGCCAGCGGTGGCCAGCGCTTCCACGCTGCCGCCGTGCGCGCCGATCATGCCGCGACAGATCGACAGGCCCAACCCGGTGCCGTTGTTGCCGCGATCGCCACGCGAGACCGAATGGAACATGTCGAAGATGCGCGCCCGCTCATCCGGCGGAATGCCCGGCCCGTGATCGATCACCTCGATCTGCAGCTGTTCGCCGATCACCGCCGCCTCCAGGCGCACGGCCTCGTCGGGCGGCGAGAAGTGTGCGGCGTTTTCCAGCACGTTGAACAGCGCCTGCTCTATCAGCGCCGGGTGCACATAGAGCAGTACCGTCTCCTGCGGCAGCGCGGTCTGCACGGCGAGCGCCGGGAAGAACCGGCGCAGCCTGTCGGTGGCGGTCACCAGCACTTCGGTCGCATCGACCCAGTCGCGATGCAGCTTGAGCGCGCCATGGCCGAGCCGGGTCATGTCCAGCAGGTTCTGGATGTAGCGGTCCAGCCGCTGGCCCTCATGCACGATCGACTGCAGCAGCTCCTGCCGTTCGTCCCGCGGCAGCTGCGTTTCGTACATGGCTAGGGTGTCGGCGGCGCCGATCATCGAAGCCAGCGGCGAGCGCAGGTCGTGCGAGACGGAGGAGAGCAGGGCATTGCGTAGCCGCTCGGTTTCGCCCTGCACGCGGGCCTGCTCGAGCTCGTGCGCCAGGCGGGCGCGTTCCAGTGCCAGTGCGATGTCCTGGCTCATCGCGAGGGCCAGCTCGCGCCGCTCGGCATCGGGTTCGTCCGAACCTCGCGTGGCAAACACCACCGTGCCGTGGCCGTGGGTGCCGACGGTCAGCGGAACCACCCACTCGCCGCCGGACTCACCGTTTCGATCGACGGCGGATGCTTGCTCGGCAGGGTTGATGTGGGCGGTTGCGCCGACCGCCTGCGTCAATGCGCGAGCGCCGACCTCGCGAATCGCCGCGGCACCGGCGGCGGTGGCCAGTTGCCTGCCCAGCTGCAACAGCGTGCGCGTGCGCTGCTGCGCTATCCGCAGGGAGGCGATCTGGTCGGAGAGCCGGGTGGCCATGCGGCTGCAGACGAGCGCGACGATCAGGAACAGCACGATCGCCAGCACGTCGTCGCCGTTGGCGATGGCCAGCGTGTACCGCGGGCGGGTGAAGAAGAAGTTGTAGCCGAGGAAACACAATACGGCCGTATAGACGGCTACCGCCATGCGCTTGCGTACCGCGACGGCGAGCACGCCGGTCAGAAGGATCAGCGAGAGATTGGCGATCGACAGGTAGCGGTCGGCAACGAAAGTCAGCGCAAAAGCCGCCAGCGTGACCGCGGTGGCGAAAAGGTAGTCGGCCGCGGCCGCGGCCGCGGCCGCGTCGTGCGGGCGGCGTGGCGCCGGCTCATGCATGCGACGGGAGTTCCCGGCGATGGGTCGATGGCCGATGTGGTGTCATATCTCCACCTCCGATCCCAGTTCGATGCGCCGGTTGCCGGGAATCCGGAAGAACGCGGTCGCGGACAGCGCATTGTGCGCCATGAAGGCGAACAGGCGGTCACGCCAAGCCGCCATGCCGTGGGCATGCCGGCCGGCCACGACGGTCTCGCGGGACAGGAAGAAGGTGGTATCCATCATGTCGAACGGCAGGCCGTGATGGCCGCACTGTGCCAGTCGCAGCGGTATGTCCGGGTCCTCGCTGAAACCGAAACGCAGGCGCAACCGGGTGAAGCCCTGGCCCAGCGCAGTCCATGCAAGTCGTTCCGGAGGTTCGGCTCGGGGCGTATCCAGTGTCTCGACGGTAAGCAGCACATTGCGCTCGTGCAGCACCTTGTTGTGTTTGAGATTGTGCAGCAACGAGCTGGGAATCGCCTCGGCATTGGCGGTCAGGAACACCGCGGTGCCCGGCACGCGCACCAGCGGATGATCCGCCAGGTTGCGGATGAACGGCGCCAACGCCACGCCGCCTTGCTGGATTTCCCGTACCACCAGTTCGCGTCCGCGGCGCCAGGTCGTCATCACCGCGAACACGCACAGGCCCAGCGCCAGCGGAAACCAGCCGCCGTGTTCCACCTTGACCAGGTTGGCGCTGAAGAAGGCGACGTCCACCGTGAGAAGGGCAGTGCCCGTGGCGATCACGGCCGGCAGGCGCCAGCGCCACTGGTAGCGCGCCACCACCAGTGCCAGCAGGGTGGTGGTGACCATGGTGCCGGTGACGGCGATGCCATAGGCAGCGCCCAGGTTGTCCGACGAGCGGAAGCCGA
Organism: Rhodanobacter sp. UC4437_H4; assembly: GCF_052978425.1. NCBI lineage: Bacteria > Pseudomonadati > Pseudomonadota > Gammaproteobacteria > Lysobacterales > Rhodanobacteraceae > Rhodanobacter > Rhodanobacter sp. UC4437_H4. The sequence continues at coordinate 1,590,531 of NZ_CM129673.1, read as the reverse complement.
GCACGGCCGCCACGATCAGGATCAACAGGATTCGGTTGATCCACGGCACATAGATCTGGCCGGCCATCTCCGACGAGGTGTGCACCACCCGCATGCGCGGCATGTAGCCCAGCTGCATCGCCTCGCGCGTCATCGAAAACGCGCCGGAGATCACCGCCTGCGAGGCAACCACGGTGGCGGTCGTGGCCAGCGCGATCATCGGATACAGCATGAAGCGCGGCACCAGGTGATAGAACGGATTGGCCACCGCGGCGGGGTCGTGCAGGATCAGCGCGCCCTGGCCGAAGTAGTTCAGCACCAGTGCCGGCAGCACGAAGTTGAACCAGGCCAACTGGATCGGGCGCCTGCCGAAGTGGCCCATGTCCGCATACAGCGCCTCGGTGCCGGTAACCGCCAGCACCACTGCCCCGAGCGCGAAGAACGCCTCGGCGTGGTTGCGCAGGAAGAAGTCGATGCCGTAGGTCGGGCTGAGCGCCCGCAGAACCTCCGGATGGCGCGCGATGCCCAGCACGCCGAGGCCGGCGATGCTGATGAACCAGATCACGCAGACCGGGCCGAACACGGCGCCGATCCGATGCGTGCCGTGCTTCTGCAGCCAGAGCAGCCCGATGATCACCCCGACGGTGATCGGCAGCACCCAGGGCTCCAGCCGCGGTGCGGCGACCTTCAGCCCCTCGACCGCCGACAGTACCGATATCGCCGGCGTGATCACGCCGTCACCATAGAACAGGGCGGCACCGAACAGGCCGAGCACGATCAGGCCCATGCGCAGATACGGCACGTCGCGCGCGCTGCGCTGGGCCAGCGCCAGCAAGGCCATGATGCCGCCTTCGCCGTTGTTGTCGGCGCGCATGATGAACAGCACGTACTTGATCGACACCACGATGATCAGCGACCAGAACACCAGGCTCAGCGCGCCCAGCACGTTCGCCGGCGTGACCGGTACGCCATGCTCGCCGAACACTTCCTTCAACGTGTAGAGCGGGCTGGTGCCGATGTCGCCGTAGACCACGCCCACGGCGCCCAGTGCCAGGGCGGCGAGCCGGCGCCTTTGCGACGGGTTGTTCATGCGCCATGGCCGATGGCGATGGGCCCGGCGGATGCCGGTGCGACGGGAAGAACGACGAGGTGAAACATCTGCACTGCCTGGAATGGATCAGGCGCGCAGTCTGGGCGCCGGGCCGTAACAGCGGCATAGCGCCACGCGCTGACGGCATAAAATTCGCGTAAAAAGTGCCGTGGTCGCCGCGGGCAGTCACCAGCGAAAAGGCCCGGGATGCCAGCTCCCGGGCCTGCTCCATGTGTCGCGGTGGTTCTCGTCGCAGCGGCTGTCGGACCTACTTCGCTTCCTTCTCCATCAGCTTCTCCACCATGCTGGCGGGCACTTCCTGGTAGTGGTCGAAGATCATGCTGAAGTTGCCGCGGCCGCTGGTGGCCGAGCGCAGGAAGTTGATGTAGCCGAACATCTCCGACAGCGGCACGAAACCCTGCACGAAGGCCGACGTGCCTTTCTGGCCCTGGTCGGAGATGCTGCCGCGGCGACGGTTGATGTCGCCGATGATGTCGCCGAGGTAGCTCGCCTCGGTGACCACCTCCAGGCTCATGATCGGTTCGAGCAGCTTCGGCTTGCTGAGCTTCTGCGCCTCGCGGAAGCAGGCGCGCCCGGCGATCTCGAAGGCCAGTGCGGAGGAGTCCACGTCGTGGTACTTGCCGTCGATCAGGCGCGCCTTGAAATCCACCACCTCGTAGCCGGCCACCTGGCCCTGGCGCGATTCGACCTCGATCGCGTGCTGCACCGCGGGGATGTATTCGCGCGGCACCCGGCCGCCGACCACCTCGTCGGAGAACACCACGCCCGAGCCCGGCTCGCCCGGCTCGAAGATGATCGTCACCTCGGCGAACTGGCCGGAGCCGCCGGACTGCTTCTTGTGCGTGTAGGTGTGCTCCACCGTCTGCCCGAACGCCTCGCGGAAGCTGACCTTGGGCTTGCCCATGTTCGCTTCCACGCCCAGCTCGGTGCGCATGCGGTCGATGGTGATTTCCAGGTGCAGCTCGCCCATGCCCTTGAGCACGGTCTGGCCGGTTTCCTGGTCCACCTCCATGCGCAGCGAGGGGTCGGCCTTGACCATCTTGTAGAGCGCGGTGGAGAGCTTGTCGACGTCGTTGCGGTTCTTCGGCTCCACCGACACGCTGATCACCGGGTCGGGGAAGCGCATGCGTTCGAGCAGGGCCGGGTGCGCCGGGTCGCTCAGCGAGTCGCCGGTCTCGGTCTCCTTCATCGAGACGAAGGCGCAGATGTCGCCGGCGCGGGTCTCGTCGATCTCGCGGGTGTGGTCGGCCTGCACCTCGACGATGCGGCCCACGCGCTCCTTCTTGCCGCGGGTGACGTTGAGCAGGGTGTCGCCCTTCCGGATCACGCCGGAGTAGATGCGGCAGAAGGTCAGCGTGCCGAACTGGTCGTTGATGACCTTGAACGCCAGCGCGCGCGCGGGCGCATCGTCGGTGACCGGCTGTTCGCCGATGGCGTTGCCGTCCTCGTCGACGATGGAGATGCCGCCGTTCTCGCCCGGGTAGGGCATGTAGTCGACCACGGCATCCAGCAGCTGCTGCACGCCCTTGTTCTTGTACGAGGAGCCGCACAGCACCGGCACCAGCTTGCCGCTGACGCAGCCCGTGCGGATGCACTTCTTCAGCACTTCCGGGTCGTGCTCGCCGGTTTCGATCAGGCGCTCGAAGGCGTCATCGTCCATCGCCAGCGCGTGTTCGAGCAGCTCCTGGCGCAGCGCGGGCAGTTGCGAGAGCCACTCGTTGTCGGCGGCCGCGGCGAACTTCAGGCGCTGCTGCGCCTCCTCGAAAGAGACAGTTTCCCACTTGCTGTCCTTGTCGTCCGACTGCCAGATCAGCGCCACGCCGGCGACCAGGTCGGCCATGCCGCAGAACTCGTCGCTGCTGCCCAGCGGCACCTGGCACAGCAGCGCCGGCGCGTTCAGGCGTTCGCGGATGCCCTTCACGCAGTGCGCGAAGTTGGCGCCGATGCGGTCCATCTTGTTGACGTAGCACAGCCGCGGCACGTGGTACTGGTCGGCCAGGCGCCAGTTGGTCTCGGTCTGCGGCTCCACGCCGGCGACGCCGTCGAACACGACCACGGCGCCGTCCAGCACGCGCAGCGAGCGGTTCACCTCGATGGTGAAATCGACGTGGCCCGGGGTATCGATCAGGTTGATCTGATGGCCCTTCCACTCCGTGGTCACCGCCGCCGACTGGATCGTGATGCCACGCTTGCGCTCCTGCTCCATGTAGTCGGTGGTGGTGGAGCCCTTGCCGTCCTTGGTCTCGTGCGTGTTGACGATCTGGTGCTTGCGGCCGGTGTAGTACAGCACGCGCTCGGTCGTCGTGGTCTTGCCCGCGTCGATGTGCGCGATGATGCCGATGTTGCGGAAACGTTGCAGGGGTTTGCTGCGAGCCATGACGCGCGTCCATTGGAGAGGGCCGGAAGCGCAGGATGCGACCGGCGATCCGCCCATTGTAGCGAGGAGGGACGTGCAGGGATCAGGGCGTGGCCGGGCGCGGGTGGCGGTGCGCCACGCGCTGCCGCTCCCCCGGGGATGGGGAGGGTGAGGGGATGAGGTTCTTGTTCTCGCTCCTCGTTTGCCGGGAGCGAGCCACCCGACCCTCCCCGCAAGCCGGGGAGGGGGCGCAGGCTCAGCCCGCGACGATGCCGTAGTGCGGGTCGTTGCGCGCCGGTTCGCCCAGTTGGCTGAGCAGGATCGCGGTGCGGATGGTGAAGTCGTTCCAGCTCGGCAGCGCGGCCAGTTCCAGCCAGTCGGTCCACTCGGGCGCGAGTGAGCTGTCGTTGCGCCGTGCGGCGGCCTTGCGGCCGTCCAGGATGGCGTCGCGGATCGCCGGCATGCACGACATGAAGTGGCGCATGGTGTCCTTCTCCGTCACGGACAACCGGCTTGCCGGCGACTCCACCAGCCAGGTGCCGGCGGCTTCCATTTCCCACTGGTATTCGCCGGCCAGGAACCAGGTGAACACGTCGCCCTCGGCTTCGCCGGCGGCGACCGCGCGGGCGTGCTCCATGAAGCGGCGCACGGTCTGGTCGTGTCGATCTGACGTATCGGCGGAGTCGGTTGTAGTGGCCAGCATGTGCGTGTCCTCGTTCCCCAGTGGCGACGACCCGGCGAATGGGGCGCGTCGCGTTGCCTGCCTTGGCTCATGCACGAGCGGTGCCAAAAGTCTTGTCCACGCCGCCGGCCGCGCCAGCGCGGGCAGCGCCGGCCCAGGCTGCGCCTGCCTCGGCCGGTCGCGCTGCCGGCGGCCAGCGACGCGATGCGTCAGCTTGTGACCGGCGCGACCCTCAGCTCAGGCGGTTGCCCTCGAGCAGGTCTTCGTGGAAGGCGCCGAAGGGTTCGCTCGGGTGGGCGAGCTGGATCTCCAGTATCCACAGGCCGCTGGCCGGCACGCGGTCGAGGTCGCCGAGGTCGCCGCCGTGGTGGATCGCATGCGGAAAATCGCTGACCCGGTGGCCCTTGATCGCCTGGTTGAAACGCCAGCCCATGGCCGCGGCGCGTTGGGCGGCGAAGGCGTACAGGGCGCGGCCGCTCAGGCCGTCGTGGCGCCAGGCGTCGGCCACCTGCCGGAACAGGGCGCGCGCCGCGTCGGCGCAGGCCTGGCGTTGCGGCGCGTGACCGACCACGAAGGTATCGCCCACGTCGCCTTCGTGGCCGTCGAAGACCAGTCCGAGGTCGATGAAGTAGCTGTCGTTCTCGCCCAGCCGCACGCCCGGCTCGGAAGGTTCGCGGAACCCCTTGGTGGTGTTGCGGCCGATGCGGATCAGCGGCCGGTGCCACAACCGCTCGCTGCCGAGTTCGGCGAACACCTCGTGGGCGAGCGCCACCGCCTCGGGTTCGCTGATGCCCGGTTGCATGCGCGCGCGAATCGCCTGCAGCGCCGCCCAGCTGCGCTCGCGGGCGCGCAGCATCAGCGCCGGATCAAAGCGCGCCCCCACCGCTTCCCGGGTGGTGCCCTGCGCGCGGCTCAAGCGAGCACCAGCAGCAACGCGACCGCGGCCGGCAGTGCCTGGAACCAGAGGATCTTGCGCGCCGCGGTGAGCCCGCCGAACACGCCCGCGGCGAGCACGCAGCCAAGGAAGAACACCTTGATGGCGAACCCGTCCGGACCCAGCCACACGCCCCAGATCAGCCCGGCGACGAGGAAGCCGTTGTACAGCCCCTGGTTGGCCGCCAGCGCACGCGACTGTTCGGCGAACTCCTCGCTGAGGCCGAACGCGCGGCGACCGGAAGGTCGCGTCCACAGGAACATCTCGAGGATCAGGAACCACAGGTGCAGCAGCGCGATCAGGACGATCAGGAGGTTGGCGACGAGGGGCATGGCGTGCTCGCGATGAGGCCGTTCGGTGATTGTCGCAGCGGCCGATTCGATGGCGCAAATGGCCGCCGGCGAGGTGCGCTCAGGCGCCGGGGGACGCCGGCGCCGCAGCGCGAAAGGTCACCACCAGCACGTCGCGATGCGACGCTTGCGCCGGGTCGATCGGGGTGACCGCGGTGACGCCATGGCTGACGCGGGCGTCGATGACCATGGCCGCGTCCAGCGGATGGGCCAGGGTGAAACTGCCCAGCAGCGCGCCGTCATCGGCGTGGATGGTGGTGGTGCCGCTCTCGATGTTCTGGCGGTCGATCAGCAGCACCAGCACGTAGTCGACGCCGTCGTGGTGGACGCCCTCCGGGGTGGGCTCGCCAGGCTCGTCGGCGCGCGCCTCGATGCGGAACTGGTGCGTCTCGACATGCCAGCGGCGCGGCCCGCCGGCCGCCATCGGGGCGAACAGCGCATGCGCAAACTGCAGGATGCAGCGCATGCTGGCGCCACCGGCCAGCGCCGGCCGGATCGGCAGGAACCAGCGCTGGATGTCGCCCTGCAACGGGTTGTAGCGCGCGCTCTGCCAGTGCGGCTGGTGCGGCTGGCGCTGCAGCGTGCCGTCCGGCTCGATCGCGAACGTGGCGTGGCGCCGGCTGCGATGCCGACCTACCGCCGCCAGGTAGGTGTCGGGTGCCAGGTCGTTCCAGCTGGCGCGAAAGGCCGGCCAGTCGTCCATCTCCGGCATCGGCAGCAACTGGCGCATGTGTTCGGCGGTGACGAAGGCGAAGCCGTCGCGATGCAGGCGGGCCTGCAAGGCGGGGCGGTCGAGAGGGGGAGTCATGGGGCGACACGGTAGCAGCATCCCCCGCAGCCGGACAGTGCGCCGATCGCGCAACCCGTAGGGCGGGCACTGCCCGCCGCCATCGCTCGAAAATGCGACGGAATGTCACCCACCCATATAAACGTTTAGATGTTTAGACGTCTATTGACACAAGGCGTTCCAGGCGCCACCATCCGCCCACTCATCGAGACCGGCTGAGGGACAGGCCCTTTGAAGCCGGGGCAACCTGCGGAGCGTTTCCGTCAAGGTGCCAACTCCTGCGGAGGTGCGCGGTGCACCTGCCGGTAGATGGGCGTCACCCGTTTCGCGGCCTGCGCCGCCGAGTCACGGGCGGCGGCCACTCCGGTCCCCCGCGGGGCGATGCCGACCGGAGCCACTGGCATGACCTTGCAGTCCCAAGCCCGATGTATCGACACCCCGCACGACGCGTTCGTGCCGTCGGGGGAACCGTGCCTGCGCCTGGCCGCCCGGCGCGACAGCCGCCGGCTGATCCTGCAGCCGAAGTACGGCAGCGGCCCGCGCGAAGTCGAGGTTGGCTACGCGTGGCACGGCGCGGTGGGCGGACCCACGGTGATCGTGCAGGGCGGCATCTCGGCCGATTGCGATGTCAGCGGTGCGGCCGGCTGGTGGCGGGAGTTGGCCAACGACGGCGCGGCGATCGACCTGACCCGTTGCCGGGTGCTGTCGATCGACTGGCTGGATAGCGCGCAACTCGGCGCCGAGGCAGTCTCCAGCGAGGACCAGGCCGATGCGCTGGCTGGCCTGCTGCGCGTGCTGGGCATCGCCCGCGCGCATGCCTTCGTCGGCTCGTCCTACGGTGCGATGGTGGCGCTGGCCTTCGCCGCCCGCCATCCGCGTGCGGCAGACCGACTCGTGCTGCTGGCCGGTGCCCACCGGCCGCACCCGCTCAGCACCGCCCAGCGCAGCGTGCAGCGCGGCATCGTGCGGCTGGGCCAGGCCAGCGGCCATGTCGACGAGGCGCTGGCGCTGGCGCGGCAGCTGGCGATCACCACCTATCGCGGCAGCGCCGAATTCGGACGCCGCTTCGCCGGCGCGCCCGAGCAGCGCGCGGAACGCTTCCATTTCCCGGTCGAGGATTACCTGGAGCACCAGGGCCGGCGTTTCGTCGAGCGCTTCGATGCCGATCGCTTCCTCGCCCTTTCCGAATCGATCGACCTGCACCAGCTCGAGCCCGAGCAGGTGGCCGCGCCGGCGACGCTGATCGGCTTTCCGTCCGACCGGCTGGTGCCGCTGGCCGACCTGTGCGAGTTGCAGCGCCGCCTGCGCGGCCCGGCCACGCTCGAAGTGGTCGAGTCGCCCTACGGCCACGACGCCTTCCTGAAAGAACCCGAACAACTCGCGCCGCTGCTGCGCGAGGCGCTAGCCCTGTAGGGCGGGCACTGCCCGCCATTCGCCCGGCACCGGCGGCGGGCGGTGCCCGCCCTACGACCAGAAGACACGACGAAGAAGACCCGGAGAACGACATGAGCGCCACCCCCGCCCCCTGTACCCGCGCCGTGCGCGCCGGCATCGAAAGCGACACCCAGCACGGCGCGGTGGTGCCGGCGCTGCACCTGTCGACCAACTACAGCTTCGAGGGCTTCGGTCGCAAGCGCGCATACGACTATTCGCGCAGCGGCAATCCCACCCGCGACCTGCTGGCCGAGGCGCTGGCGGAGCTGGAGCAGGGCGCCGGCGCAGTGGTCACTTCCAGCGGCATGTCGGCGGTGGCGCTGGCGCTGGAACTGGTGCCGCCCGGCGCCACCGTGCTGGCGGCGCACGATTGCTACGGCGGCAGCTGGCGCCTGCTGGATGCGTGGGCGAAGAAGGGGCGCTTCGCGGTCGAGTTCGCCGACCTCACCGACAACGTGGCACTGGCCGCGGCGCTGGCGCGCAAGCCGGCGCTGGTATGGGTGGAGACGCCATCCAATCCGCTGCTGCGGATCACCGACATCCGCCACGTCGCGCAAGCCGCGCATGCGGCCGGCGCGCTGCTGGTGGTCGACAACACCTTCCTGTCGCCGGCGCTGCAGCAGCCCTTGCTGCTCGGCGCGGACGTGGTGGTGCACTCGACCACCAAGTACATCAACGGCCACAGCGACGTGGTCGGCGGCGCGGTGGTGGCGCGCGACGCGGCGGTGGCCGAGCAGCTGAAATGGTGGGCCAACTGCACCGGGCTCACCGGCGCGCCGTTCGACAGCTACCTCACCCTGCGCGGCCTGCGCACGCTGGGCGTGCGCCTGCGCCAGCACCAGGAGAACGCGGCGCGCCTGGCCGAGCGGCTGGACGGCCATGCTGCCGTGCGCAAGGTCTACTACCCGGGCCTGGCCGGCCACCCCGGCCATGTGCTGGCGGCGCGCCAGCAGCTCGGCTTCGGCGCCATGCTCAGCTTCGAACTGGACGGCGACGTGCCGCAGATCGAGGCCTTCGTCGATGGACTGGAATATTTCTCGCTGGCCGAATCGCTGGGCGGCGTGGAAAGCCTGATTGCGCACCCGGCGACCATGACGCACGCCTCGATGGCGCCGGAGGCGCGGCGCACGGCGGGCATTTCCGACAGCCTGCTGCGCGTGTCGGTGGGCATCGAGGACGGCGACGACCTGCTGCGCGACGTCGACGCCGCACTGGCCCGCGCCGAAGCGGTACGGACGTCCAAACGCCGGGTGCCCGCATGAGCGCGGTGCTGGCCGAGCACGCGCTCCACGCGCGCGGCGCGGCGGCGTCGACCACGGCGATCGTGCTGCTCGGCACCGGCGTGGTGGGTGGTGCCTTGCTGAAGCTGCTCAACACCGACGCGGCCCGTTCGCTGCGCCTGGTCGGTGCGGCGAACTCGCGGCGCCAGCAGACCGATCCGGACCGGCTGGCCCGGCGCGGCCTGCGCGAGCAGCTCAACCAGCACGGCGCGCCGCGCGACAACGCCAGCCTGCTCGCGGCACTGGACGCCAGCGAGGCGGCGACGAAAGTGATCGTCGACGCCACCGCCAGCGCGACGCTGGCCGCGCGCCACGCCGAGTGGCTGGCGCACGGCTACCACGTGGTCACCGCGAACAAGGCGCTGGCCGGCGGTGAACTCTCCGGCTGGCGCGCGCTGCAGGCGGCGCTGGGCAGTGGCGGCAGTTATGGTGATTCGGCGACGGTCGGCGCGGGCCTGCCGGTGCTGTCCACGCTGCGTCGGCTGCGCGCATGCGGCGATCACCTGCTCACGCTGGAGGGCGTGTTCTCCGGCTCGCTGTCGTGGTTGTTCAACCAGTACGACGGCAGCCGGCCGTTTTCCGAGCTGCTGCGCGAGGCGCGTCGGCTGGGCTACACCGAGCCCGATCCACGCTCGGACCTGTCCGGCGAGGACGTGGCGCGCAAGCTGCTGATCCTCGCGCGCAACGCCGGCTTCTCGCTGGGCAGCGACGAGGTGCAGGTGGAGGGCCTGGTGCCCGAGGCGCTGCGTGCGCTCGATGCCGACACGTTCCTGGCGCGACTGGGCGAGCTGGATGCGCCGCTCGCCGCGCGTCACGCGGCCGCCGCCTCGCGCGGTTGCGTGCTGCGCTTCCTCGCCCGCCTCAACCAGCGCGGCCTGGCTCGCGTGGGCCTGGCCGAAGTGCCGCTGACCCATCCGGCCGCGCGCCTGTACGGCACCGACAACCAGTTCGCCCTCACCACCACCCGCTACAACACCCAGCCGCTGGTGATCCAGGGTCCGGGCGCCGGCCCGGAAGTGACGGCGCAGGCGTTGCTGGGGGATGTGCTGGCGCTGGGGTGAGGGCGCGTCTCACTTGGCCGCAATCGCCTCGACCTGGATGCGCAGCGTCACGTCCATGCCGAAGCCGTAATCCTTGCCGGCATCGATGCCGAAGGTGTCGCGCCGGAACGTGGCCAGCGCATCGGCGCCACAGACTTCGCGCTTGAACACCGGGTGCTGCATGCACTTGAAGCTGTCGATCTTCAGGTCCAGCGGATGCGTGACGCCGTGCAGGGTCAGCTTGCCCGTGACCCGGGTCGGCGCACCATTGACGAAGTCGACGAGCTTGCCGGTGTACCGGGCCTGCGGATACTTCGCCGTCTCGAACAAATCCTTGCCCCGCGCGCCCTTGTTGAGTTGCTCCTGGCCGAAATCGGCGCTGGTCATGTCGACGGTGACGTCCACCGTGCCGAGGCCGGCCGCCTTGTCCAGCGTCACCGTGCCGCGAGTGTGGTTGAACTTGCCGCGCCATACCGACAGCCCGCCCATGTGATCGGCCTCGAAGCTGGGGTAGGTGTGATCCGGATCGATCCGGTACGTCGTGGCGGCGGCGAGGGCGCTGCCGCTGGCGGCGAGCAGGAACACGGTGGTGGCGACGGCGGTGCGGTTGGAAAACATGGGCGACTCCCGTTCGAAATGCGCAGCCGAAGATGGATGCATGTCCGGGCGACGAACGGGCCTCCGCGTTATCGACACGGCCAGGCACGCATGAACGAAAACGCACGGCCTGGGCCGTGCGTCTCGTCGATCGAATGGGGCGCGCTCAGCGGCCGGTGATGCGCTCGGCGCTCTCTTCGTCCGGCGGCACCTGCAGTTCGCCCGGATGCTCGTGCGCCTCGATCCGGATCGCTTCCACCGACGGCGTGCGCCAGCCGGATTTCACGCCCCACAGGTAGAACGCCAGGCCGATCACCGCCACCAGCGCCAGATCCCAGCCGTAGGCAAGGTAGCCCTTGCCGCCGAACATCGGGCTGCCGGCCCACGACACCAGCGCCAGCGTGGGCAGGTAGCAGACCAGCCACCAGGCGCCCTTCATCTGCCGACCGAAATCATGCCAGCCGGCCTTGGCCTGGTAGTAGAAGTACACCGGCAACGCGACCACCATCAGCACGATGATCTCGCCGGTCAGCGGCCACTTCGCCCAGTACAGCAACTCGGTGGACATGATGAAGGCGACCCCGGCGAGCACCGGCAGGCCGGCCAGCCGGAACGGGCGGTTCAGCTCCGGCGCGGTGCGGCGCAAGGTCATCACGCTGACCGGGCCGGTGAGGTAGGAGATGATCGTCGCCACCGAGATCACCGCCGCCAGTGCGCCCCAGCCGCGGAAGAAGAACAGGAACAGGAACGACACCGCCAGGTTCACCCACATCGCAGGCCGCGGCACGCCCCACTTCGGATGCACGGTACCGAGGATCTTCGGCAAGGTGCCGTTGCGCTCCATGCCATACAGCATGCGCGCGGTGGTGGCGGTGTAGGTCATGCCGGTGCCGCTGGGGCTGATCACCGCGTCGATGAACAGCAGCGTGGCCAGCCATTGCAGGCCGAGGATGATCGCGAGATCCGCGAACGGCGATGAGAAGTCGATGCCGTGCCAGCCCACGTTGGCCAGCATCTCGCGCGGCACCGCGCCGATGAACGCGACCTGCAGCAGCACGTAGACGATCGTGGCCAGCGCGATCGCGCAGACGATCGCGAACGGGATGCTGCGGCCGGGGTTGCGTGCCTCGCCGGCCAGGTTCACCGGGCTCTGGAAACCGTTGAAGCTGAACACGATGCCGGCGATCGCCACCGCGGTGAGGATCGAGGGGAAGTCCGTCTTGTGCAGTTCGCCGTGGATGCCGACGGAGAAGTTCTCCGGATGGAAGCCGCTCATCATCAGCAGCACCGCGGTGAGCGCGGGGATCACCAGCTTGAACAGCGTGATCGCGGTGTTGGAGCGCGCGAACAGCTTCACGCTCCAGAAGTTGAACAGGAAGTACACGATCACCAGCGCTGCGGCGATCAGCAGGCCGGTGGTGCTCAGCTCGCCATGGCTGCCAGGAACCTGGTGATAGAGATCCTTCGCCCAATCCCACTTCCACGACGACATGTACTGCGCCGACGCTTCCGCTTCGACCGAGATCACCGAGACGATCGCGATCCAGTTCGCCCACGCCGCGATGAAGCCGACCAGCGAGCCGTGCGAGTAGTGCCCGTAGCGCACCATGCCGCCGGATTCGGGAAACATCGCGCCCAACTCGGCGTAGGTCAGCGCGATCGCCATGATGACCACCGCGCCGATCACCCACGCCCAGATCGCCCCCGGTCCTGCGATCTGCGCCGCGCGCCATGCGCCGAACAACCAGCCCGAGCCGATGATCGAGCCCAGGCCGGTAAGCATCAGGGCGAACGGGCCGACATCGCGGCGGATCGCGCGTTCTTGGGTCATGCGAGGTTCCCGTAGCGGCGCGAAGCGCGCCGTGAAGGGGCCGATGGTTGCAGAATTGACCGCCCCATGTCACCCCGCAGAAGTCACCCCGGGTCAAGCCCCACCCGCAGGAGCCCGCTCGCAGGCGATGCTTTTCCATAGTTCGACAAGAGCATCGCCCGCGAGCGGGCTCCTGCGGCTGAGGCTCAGCATTGCAAGGTAGGCATCGCCCGCGAGCGGGCTCCTACAGGGGGGGGCTCAGCACTCGATGACGTTGACTGCGAGGCCGCCGCGCGAGGTTTCCTTGTACTTGTCCTTCATGTCCCGCCCGGTGTCACGCATGGTCTTGATCACCTTGTCGAGGCTGACGCGATGCTTGCCGTCGCTCTTCAGCGCCATGCGGCTGGCGTTGATGGCTTTCACCGAACCCATCGCGTTGCGTTCGATGCAGGGGATCTGCACCAGGCCGCCGATCGGGTCGCAGGTGAGGCCGAGGTTGTGTTCCATGCCGATCTCGGCCGCGTTCTCGACCTGCATCACGTTGCCGCCGAGCGCGGCGGTGAGGCCGCCGGCAGCCATCGAGCAGGCCACCCCGACTTCGCCCTGGCAGCCGACTTCGGCGCCGGAGATCGAGGCGTTTTCCTTGTACAGGATGCCGATGGCGGCGGCGGTGAGCAGGTACTCGATGATGCCTTCGTCGTCGGCCTTGGGACAGAAGCGCAGGTAGTAGTGGCCGACGGCGGGGATGATGCCGGCCGCGCCGTTGGTGGGTGCGGTGACCACGCGGCCGCCGGCGGCGTTTTCCTCGTTGACGGCCAGTGCGTAGAGATTGACCCAGTCGAGGATGGTCAGCGGATCCTTCAGCGCGGCCTCGGGCTGATTGCGCAGGTCGTCCAGCATTGCGGGGGCGCGACGCGTCACTTTCAGTCCGCCGGGCAGGGTGCCGGGTGAACGCAGGCCGCGTTCGACGCAGTCCTTCATCGCCTGCCAGATGGTGAGCAGACCGGCGCGGGTTTCCGCCTCGGGGCGCCACACGCTTTCGTTGGCCATCATCAACTGCGCGATGGTCAGGTGGTGCTGCTTGCACAGCGCCAGCATCTCGTCGCCGGTGTTGAACGCATAGGGCTGGGCGGTGGTGTCGGCGACGATGCGATCCTCCGCCGCCTCGTCGGTGTTGACCACGAAGCCGCCGCCGACCGAGTAGTAGTCGCGCGTGGCCAGTTCGTTGCCGTCGGCATCGTAGGCGGAGAAGCGCATGCCGTTGGTGTGGAACGGCAGCTTCTGTCGCTTGTTGAAGACCAGGTCGGCCTTCTCGTCGAAGGTTATCTCGTGCCTGCCGAGTAGACGGATGCGGCCCGTGCCGCGGATGCGCTCGAGCGTGGCGGGAATCTGGTCGGGATCGACGGTGTCCGGATGCTGGCCCTCGAAGCCCAGCAGCACGGCCTTGTCGGTGCCGTGGCCGCGGCCGGTCATGGCCAGCGAGCCGTACAGCTCGGCACGCACGCGGGCGACGCGGTCGAGCACGCCCTTTTCCTCCAGCCAGCGTTCGGCGAAGCGCGCGGCGGCGCGCATCGGGCCGACCGTGTGCGAGGAGGACGGACCGATGCCGATCTTGAACAGGTCGAATACGCTGACGGCCATGGATGCGCTGCGAGGTGAAGGATTGAACCAGCTATTCTACGCGGCGCCCCGATCCATTCGCAGCAGCATGTCCGACCTCATCCTCTACCAGCGCGATTACTGCCACCTGTGCGACAAGGCCCTCGCCGTGATGGCCGAGGGGCGCGCGCCGGATTTCGACAGCGAGTGGGTGGACGATTCGCCTGAGCTCGAGCAGCGCTATGGCACCCGCGTGCCGGTATTGCGCGATGCGCGCGACGGGCGCGAGCTGGATTGGCCGTTCGACGCCGCGGCGGTGCGCGCGTTCCTGGGTCTGCCGTAGGGCGGGCACCGCCCGCCGGCTTTTCGACAGGGTGCAAGGTTGGGCAAGGGCGGCGGGCAGTGCCCGCCCTACGCGGTCCGTAGGGTGTCCCGTTGTTGCGATCAGCGGGAGCGCGACTTCAACCGCTTGAGGATTTCCTCGCGCGCCTCGCGCAGGATCGAATCGCGATCCAGGCTGGCGACGACATCGGCGACGGCGCGCTTGGCGCCGGCTTCGCCCCAGGACTTGCCGCCGACCAGGTAGCGTTCGGCGGCGCGGCCGATCAGCACGGTGGCATACCAGCCCAGCGCGCCCTGCGCGGCGGCGGTGACCACCACGGAGAGGCCGGCACTGATGCCCTTCAGTGCGGAAGCGACCAGCTGCATGCCCCAGATCGCGCCCATCAGTGCGGCCAGCTGCGCCGAGATCACCGCCACCAGCCGGCCGGACTCGGCGCGGGTCAGCGGCAGGCCGTAGATGCGCGAGAGCTGCACCACCATCGCCGCGTCCAGCCCGGCGGCGGCGAGCAGGTCGGCCACCGGGATCGGGTTGAGCGCCACGGCGACGCCCTTGGCGATGCAGTAGTTGTGGATCAGTTTCGCCGCCACGGCCTTGCGGGTCTGCGCGATGCGCGCGCTGACCTGGTCGGTGAGGCGGCCGGCGTAGAGGCCGGCATTGATCGCCGAGAGCGCCTTGCCTTCGCGTGCGGCGATCGCCAGCAGGCGTTCGCGCAGCACCGCGACATCCGCCACGCGGGGTTGTTCGTGGACGTGCTCCTGGCCGCGCGCGTCGACTTCCACCACACGCTGCGGGGTCGGGTGCGCGGCGACGGCCAGCACGTCCTCGGTGCGGACGAGGCCGGCGGTGCGCTGGCGCAGGTGGTCGAGCAGGCCGTCGCGTTCGTCGGCGCCGTAGCGATCGGCCTTGTTCAGCGCCAGCAGCAGCGGACGCTGGGTGGCGGCCAGCGTCTTCAGCGCGTCGAGTTCCTCGCGGGTGAGGTCGCCGTCGCAGACGAAGATCACCAGGTCGCTGACCTCGGCGACGTCGAACGCCAGCTTCTCGCGCGCCTCGCCGTCGAGCTCGTTGATGCCGGGCGTGTCGATCAGCACCAGGCCGTCGTGCTGCGCCTCGTCGAGCACGGCGTGTTCGGCGTCCGTGGTGGTGCCGTGCAGGACGCCGACGCGGAACGCCTCGCGCCCGAGCAGGGCGTTGCCCAGCGCCGACTTGCCGGCGGAGACGCGACCGAACACCGCCACGTGCAGCTCGCCGCGTTCGAGCCGGGCCAGCATGCTTTCGATGCGGCGGAATTCGCCGGCCAGCTCGCTGCGCACCGAAGGCGGGATCGCCGGGTCGTCGAGCAGGCTGCGCAGGCTGTCGGCGACGCGGCTGGAACCGTCATCGACGCGTGCGGTGGGTGCGGTCCCGCGCGCCGGTTCGTGCCGGAGCCGGCTGCGCAGGCGCCGCCACCAGGACGCGTCGCTCATCGAGGGGTCTACTTCGCGGCCAACTGCAGGTGCGCGGTGATCTTCACCTCGGCACCGATCACCGAGGTGTCGGCGTACTCGCCCGAGCCCACGCCGAAATCAAGCCGCTGCACCGTGCCGCTCACGTCCAGCGTGGCGCCGCTCCCTTGCGGGGCGAAGTTCACCTGCAGGCTCACCGGCTTGCTCACGCCGCGCAGGGTGAGCGTGCCGTCGGCGACTACCTGGTTGCCGCTCTTGCGGAAGCCGGTGGTGACGAAATGGGCATCGGGATACTTCGCCACGTCGAAAAACGCCTCGCCGGGCAGCGCCGAATCGCGGTCGCTGTCGCCGGTCTGCACGCTGGCCGTGTGCACGGTCACGTCGAATTTCGATGCGGCCAGGTTGGCCGGGTCGTAGCTGATCGCGGCGCTCCACTGGCCGAAATGGCCCTGGAACGTTTCGCCCTGGAAGGTGCTGCTGAAGCCGAGCGTGCTCGACGCCGGCTGCACGGTGTAGTCCGCCGCGGCGGCCAGGCCGGGCAGGGCGAGGGCAAGCAGAAGAGTGGCGAGGCGTTTCATCGGCGGTCTCCTTCGGGCGGGTTCGCGCGCAGTCGGCCGAACGGAAGCATCCGGCGCAGCACGTTGTCCTGGTCGAACACATGATGCTTCAGCGCGCCGCCGACGTGGGCCAGCAGCAGCAGGACGAGAAACCAGAACAGGTACTCGTGAACGCCGTGCGCGAAGTGGCGCAGCGCGTCGTTCTTTTCCGCCAGCGCCGGCAGGTTGAACTGCTTGAACCATTGCAGCGGCTTGCCGGTGACCGAGTTGAACCACCAGCCGCTGAGCGGGATTGCCAGGATCACCACGTACAGCACGGCATGCATCGCGTGCGCCGCCAGCGCCTGCCAGCGCGGCATCGGTTCGTCCGGCGGGCGGCGGTCGAAGGCGAGCCACACGATGCGCAACAGCACCAGCGCCAGCACGGTGAGTCCGATCGACTTGTGCAGCGCCAGCCAGTTGAGCTTGCGCATCGGCGAGCCGGCCAGGTCCATCATCAGGCCGAAGATGCCGTTGCCGATGATCGCCAGCGCGATGATCCAGTGGAAGAACTTGCTGACCGCGCCCCATTGGCGATCGTTGTTGCGCAGGCTCATGGCTGATCCTTTGTCGACGGTTGCTCGCGGGCGGCTTCCAGCTCCAGCCACACGCTGACATGGGTACCGATGGAGTTGGGGAAGGCGGTGATGCCGAAGTCGTTGCGATCCAGGCTGGTCGTGGCCGAGAAACCGGCCACCTCGTGCAGTTCGTAGATGGTCCGGGCGGCGCGGTTGAAAGTGAAGGCCAGGTCCACCGGGCGGGTGACGCCGCGCAGGGTCAGCTCGCCGTGCAGCACGCCATGGTGCTCGTCGTTGCCCGTCACGCCGGTGCTGCGGAAGTGCGCGTAGCGATGCGTGGTGCAGTCGAGCAGCGCCGGCTTGCATACGGCCTTGTTCCAGTCGGCGTCGCCCATGTCGAGGCTGGCCAGGTCGATGTCCAGTTCGGTCGCCGCCGTGCTCCAGTCATCGGGGTCGAAGCGCAACCAGCCACGCGCGATGTGCAGCCGCCCGAACGGCCGCGAGTAGCCGTTGTGGCTGATGCTGAAGACGATCTGGCTGTGCACGGTGTCGTAGCGCCAGGTGTTCTCGGCCGCATGCGCCGCTGCCAGCGGCAACAGCATTGCCGCGAGACTCCACAGCCAGCGGGTTGGACGCAGACGGAACATGCACCGAAGTCTGGCCGATCGACGGCCCGACTGCCAGCGCCGGGGGCTGAACGATGGGTTTCCGTGGTTGATTCAATGAGGGAGCGGTTGATCTCGACCTCTGCTCCCTTTTGAGATTGGGCTTTTTGCTCGCCCGCTCCTGCACATACGCGCGGACGGCCACGTCCGCGCCAAGGGCAAAACGTTCAGAACGTGCGCTGCACCGAGTAGTCGGCCAGCGTGGCCAATGCATCGCGATGCGTCGAAGGCGGCAGGGTGGCGAGGGCTTCACGCGCGGCCTGGGCATGCCGCAGGGCGCGGTCGCCGGTGCGTTCCAGGGCGCCGGAGTCGCGGATCGAGGCGATGATGCGTTCCAGCGAGTCGAGTCCGCCGTGTTCGATCGCGTGGCGCAGCGACTGCGCCTGTTCCGGGCTCGCCTTTTCCAGCGCATAGATCAGCGGCAGGGTCGGCTTGCCCTCGGCGAGGTCGTCGCCGATGTTCTTGCCCAGGGTGCCGGCGTCGCTGGTGTAGTCGAGCAGGTCGTCGGCGATCTGGAACGCGTAGCCCAGTTCCATGCCGTAGTGGCGCAGCGCGGCCACCTGGTCCTCGGGCAGGCCGCCGAGGATGCCGCCCAGTTCGGTGGCGGCGGCGAACAGCACGGCGGTCTTGCGTTCGATCACGGCGAGATAGGCCGCCTCGCTGACGTCGGCGTTGCCGATGTTGAGCAGCTGCAGCACTTCGCCTTCGGCGATGGTGTTGGTGGTGTCGGCGAGGATGCGCATGATGCGCATGTCGTCCAGTTCCACCATCAGCTGGAACGAGCGCGAGTAGAGGAAGTCGCCGACCAGCACGCTGGCGGCGTTGCCCCACAGCGCGTTGGCGGTCTTGCGGCCGCGACGCAGGTCGGACTCGTCGACCACGTCGTCGTGCAGCAGGGTGGAGGTGTGGATGAACTCGATGATCGCGGCGAGCTTGATGTGGTGCTCGCCGCGGTAGCCGGCGGCACCGGCGGCCAGCACGTGCAGCATCGGGCGCAGCCGCTTGCCGCCGGAGGCGATGATGTGGTCGGCGATCTGGTTGATCAGCACCACGTCGGAGGACAGCCGGCGGCGAATCAGTGCGTCGACGCGCTGCATGTCGGCGGCGGCGAGGTCGCGCACCTGGGCGAAGTCGGCGGGGCGGTTGGCGTCGGCAGGCATCGAATTCATGGGTGCATCGCAGCGGCGTAAGGCGCGATTATAGGGTCTGCAGGAACTTGCGCCGCGACATGTCGCCGCAAACGGCAGCGCGGGACTCGCCCCTATAATGCGGGCCATGCCCGTCCCGACACCTCTTTCCCGGTGAGCAAACTCTCCAGCCTCGAACGACGCAGTGCGTTGACGCTGGCCTGCGTGATCAGCCTGCGCCTGTTCGGGCTGTTCCTGATCATGCCGGTGTTTTCGCTGTACGCGAAAGCGATGCCCGACGCGACCGGCTTCATGATCGGCCTGGCGCTGGGCGTCTACGGCATCGGCCAGGTGCTGCTGCAGATTCCGCTGGGGCTGCTGTCGGACCGGATCGGGCGCAAGCCGGCGATCACCATCGGCTTGATCCTGTTCGCCATCGGCGGACTGATCGCGGCCATGTCGCATACGCTGGCCGGCATCGTGGTCGGCCGCGCGGTGCAGGGCATGGGCGCGGTGGCCGGCGCCGGCATCGCGCTGGCGGCGGACCTCACCGCCGAGGAAAACCGCGGCAAGGCGATGGGCATCATCGGCGTGTCGATCGGCCTGGCGTTCCTGCTGGCGCTGATCCTGGGGCCGCCGCTGGAGGCGGTCGCCGGCTTGCCCGGGCTGTTCGCCGCCACCTCGATCCTGGCGCTGGTTTCGCTGGCGCTGCTGTGGCTGATCGTGCCCACGCCGGCGCGCGCCCAGGCGCCGGCGGCGGCGGGTTTCGGGGCCGTGCTGGCCATGCTGCGCGACGGCCGCATGCTGGTGCTGAACGGTTCGGTGTTCTTCCTGCACGCGCTGCTCACCGCCAGCTTCGTCGGCCTGCCGCTGCTGCTGGCGAACACCTTGCACCTGCCGGTGAACCGGCACTGGGAGCTGTACCTGCCGGTGATGACGGTCGCCGCGTTCGTGATGGGCGCGAGCCTGCACCACATGCGCGAGGTGGCGCAGAGCCTGCGCATCGTGACGGTCTGCGTGGTGGCGATCGGGCTGGCGCTGCTCGGCTTTGCGCTGTCCGGCAGCCACCTGGCCGCGTTCGGCGTGGCCGCGGCGGTGTTCTTCTCCGCCTTCAACCTGCTGGAGGCCGCGCTGCCCAGCCTGGTCTCGCGGCTGGCGCCGGGGCATCTGCGCGGCGCGGCGATGGGCGCGTATTCGACCAGCCAGTTCATCGGCGCCTTCGTCGGCGGCGCGCTCGGCGGCATTGCACTGGGGCGGCTCGGCCCGGATGGCGTGTTTGCCTGCGCCGCCGCGTTCACCTTGCTGTGGTTGCCGCTGGTGATCGTCGGCTCGCGCCGGATCGGTCGCCAGGCCGCCGGCGAAGCCCAGATCGCGTAGAGCGGGCACCGCCCGCCAGCTCTTCGTGATCCGGCAAACGGCGGGCGGTGCCCGCCCTACGCGATGGACTCGCGCCGGGGTTTGCATTCGCCGATGGGCGGGCCAATGATGGGGACTCGGCGGCTTCGCTGCATCGAGTACGGCTCCGATGGCTCACGAAATCATCGCGCTGATGGCGCAGTACGGCGTGCTGCTGGTGTTCCTCAACGTGCTGGTGACCCAGTTGGGCGCGCCGCTGCCGGCCGTGCCCACGCTGGTGGTGGCCGGTTCGCTGGCGGCCGCCGGCGGGCCGCTGGCGCTGGCCGGCACGATGGCCGCGGTGGTGGCGGGCTGCCTGCTCGGCGATTCGTTCTGGTACGTCGCCGGCCGGCGCTACGGTGCCGGGGTGATGCGCCTGCTGTGCCGCATCTCGCTGTCGCCGGACTCCTGCGTGCAACGCTCGGAACTGCGTTTCCAGCGCTGGCGCGGGCAGGTGTTGCTGGTCGCCAAGTTCGTGCCGGGGCTGTCGACCGTGGGGTCGTCGCTGGTGGGCGCGATGAGGCTGCGCTGGCCTGCGTTCATGCTGTTCGACGGGCTGGGGTCGCTGCTGTGGGCCGCGCTGTGGACCGGGCTGGGCTACACCTTTGCCGCGAGCGTCGACCGCGTGCTGTCCGCTGTCGCCAGCGCCGGCACGCTGGCGATCCAGCTGCTGCTGGCGCTGCTGGTCCTGTACGTGCTGGCGCGCTGGTGGCAACGGCGCCGGCTGCTGCACACATTGCGGATGGCGCGCATCACGGTCGACGAGTTGCACCAGGCGATGCGTACCGAGCGCGCCCCGGTGGTGGTCGACGTGCGGCCCGAGGCCTCGCGCCAGCTCGACACCCGCGTCGTGCCCGGCGCGCTGCTGGTCGATGCGCAGGGCATCGATCGCACCGTCCACGACATCCCGCTCGACCGCGAGCTGGTGCTCTACTGCAACTGCCCGAACGAGGTATCCGCCGCGCGCGCGGCAAAGGTACTGATCGCCCAGGGTTACCGCCGGGTGCGGCCGCTGCTCGGCGGACTGGAGGCATGGGACGCCGCCGGCTACGGCGTCGAACACGTGCCGGTCGCGGGCGATGCGGTGGACCGGCAGGCGGCAGGTACGCTGGCCTGAGGCGTCGACAGGTACGCACGGCAGACCGGGCCGATACCCACGCTCGTTTCCGCTCCCGGCCGCTGGACTGAGCCCCTCTCGCGGTTATGATAGCCAGCCAGTTTCACCACTCCGGTCGCAACCCCTCGCAGAATTTGCGACCGGCTCAACCGAGGACACATCCATGGCACGTGGCGTCAACAAAGTCATCCTGATCGGCAACCTGGGCTCGGACCCCGAGGTACGCAGCACCGGCAGCGGCACTACCGTATGCAGCTTCAGCCTGGCCACCTCCGAGTCGTGGACCGACAAGCAGAGCGGCGAAAAGCAGGAACGCACCGAGTGGCACCGCATCAAGATCTTCGGCCGCCTCGGCGAGATCGCCGGCGAGTACCTGAAAAAGGGCCGCCAAGTCTATATTGAAGGCTCCATCCGCACCGACAAGTTCACCGGCAAGGATGGCGTGGAAAAGTATTTCACCGACATCATCGCCAACGAGATGCAGATGCTCGGCAGCAATGAGGGCGGCGGCGGTGGCGGCGGCTACCAGCGCGAACGTCCGCAGGGCGGCCAGCGCCAGGGCGGCGGCAACTACGGCGGCCAGTCCCGCGGCAACGACGATCGCGGCTCCTCGCGCCCGTCCTCGCCGGCCCCGGCCGACAACGGCTTCACGGACGACGAGATTCCGTTCTAGGACACGCCCGCCGAGGCGGTTGCCCCCGACAGCCCGCCCTCCGGCGGGCTGTTCTCGTCAGGGCCCGCCTTTTTCCTCGTTGCGCAGGCGCGCGACGGCCGACGCGGCATTCACCTGCAGCGTGCCGTCGGAAACCCGGCTGCTCTGCAGCAGCAGGTCATGCACCGAACGCGCGTCCAGTCCGGGCGCCATCGACAGCAGCAAGGCGGCGATGCCGCTCACGTGCGCGGCGGCCATGGACGACCCGGAGGTGAAGTCGTAGCCGCCGTCCGGCTGGGTGGTGAGGATGTCGTTGCCCGGGGCGCTCAGTACGCCGGGTGGCGCCCGCGACGCGTTGCTGGTGCGCACGACGATGACGCCCGGCGCGCTGTCGGGAAAGCCGCCGACGTTTCCGTCCGGCGGCATCGCCGCGATCACGATGCGGCCCTGCTCCAGCAGCCGTGCAAGCAGCTCATTGAGCAGCGGGTCGGCCGGGCCACCCAGGCTCAGGTTGATGATGCGCGTATCGGTATCGATGATCGCGGCCAGTGCCTTGGCCAGGGTGAAGGTGTTGCAGCGTGCGCCGGCGTGGGACGCCGGCGGATACCAGCACGCCTTGTAGACGCTGAGGAAGGCCTTGGGTGCGATCCCCACGATGCCCTGCCGGTTGTTGGCGTCGGCGGCGATGATGCCGGCCACTTCGGTACCGTGGTTGTCGCGGTCGAATGCCGTGCGGTTCGCGTCGACCAGGTTGCGCGTGTCGCGGATGCGCCCGTGCAGGTCGGGATGCGCCAGGTCGGCACCCGTGTCGACGATCGCGACCTCGACCCCGGCGCCCTGGCTGAGGTTGTGCGCGAGCGCGGCATCGGTTTCGACAAAGCCGCGCTGCAGGCCGGCATAGGGATCGTTGTAGCGCGGCGCATCCCGCGGCGGCGGGTTGGCGTAGACGGAATAGTCCTGCAGCGGCTCGACAAGCCGCACCCGGGCGTCGGCGGCCAGGGCCTTGAGCAGGGCGTCGCGGGGCATGCCGGCCGGCGGCGTCAGCACGATGCAGTACAGGTCCAGCGCCTTGACCGGCCAGCCGGCCACCTCCTGCCATCCGTAGGTTTTCTTCAGCGCGGCGAGTGTCGACGCCGCCCGCTGGCCGATGCCGTAATTTCCCGACGAGACATAACCGAGCACACTGGAACCGGCATGCGTGGCGGGGGGCACCAGCGGGTTGGCGACGGCCAGCACGATATCGCGCCGGCTGTCCATGGAAGACACGCCGGCGACGGCTGGGCGCCCGGCGCGAACCGGGTCGTCGCCGGCTGGCGCGGGCCGCAAGTGTGCGCAGGCACTCAGCGCCATCGCGGCGGCGAGGGCGAGGATGCCGACCTTCATGGCGTGCTGGTGACGGGCTCGGCCAGGCGGATGCCGTGGGCGGCGCGCAGTTGCTGCAGCACGTGTTGCTCGGTCGAGGTGGAGTCCTGCGGCACGACCGTGTAGGCACCGACGTCGTTGGGGCCACCCACCACCTGCAAGCCGATGGCGTGCAGCAGTGCGTCCCAGTCGGCCAGTTTCATGCTGGCGTCGGGCACGACGCGGATCGAACCCGTGGGGGCGGGTTGGGCCGTTTCGCTGAGGGTGCGATAGCGTGGGAGGCTGCCTTCCGACCACAGCTTCATGCCCAGCACGCCGATGCCGAGCGCCTGGACCAGCACCGCGGCGACCAGGGCGCGAGTCAGCCAGCTGGCCGTCCGCGAACGGCCGGGGGCTTCCTGCGGCGCCGGTGCATCGAGGCGGCCCAGCAAGTGTTTCAGCCCCACGTTGGCGTCGAGAGGCACATCGGAGGGCAGCGACATCGCCAGCTGCAGCCGGCTCTGCCGCGCAAACTCGGCGCGACACTCCTCGCAGTGCACGAGGTGGCTCATCAGCGCCTGGCCCTGCTCGCGCGGGGCACTGCCCTGCAGCACCCAGGGCATGGCTTCCCAGGCCTGGGCGCAGTCCCGATCGGGATTCGTCTGGAATGTCATGGCACGTTCTCCTCGCGCATCGGCGAGTCTCCAGCCAGAGAGGGAAGGACGTTGCGCAGCTTCACGCGCGCATGGAACAGCCGCGCCTTCACCGTGCCGACCGGACATTGCATGATCGCGGCAACGTCATCCAGCGAGTGTCCCACGCCGTAGACCAGCTCGATCACCACTCGCTGATCCACCGAGAGGTGGACGAGGCCCTTGCCCAGCCAGTCGCGCAATTCGCGGTCCTCATCCGGGTTGTGGGCCGGAACGCGGCTTTCCGGCACGGCATCCTCGGCGACGGGTTCGTCGCCATGCTGGCGCAGTGCCTTCAACCCGCAGCGGTAGGCGATGCCCATGATCCAGGTCGAAACGCGCGAATCGCCGTGGAAGTTGCCTGCTTTCTGCCAGGCGATCCAGAAGCAGTCGTTGATGACCTCTTCGATGATGTCGGGACGCCGGGTCAGGCGGGACAGGAAGCGGCACAACCTGCCGTGGTAGCCGCGATACAGCACCGCCAGTGCGGCGCGGTCGCCCGTCGACATGCGCTGGAGCAGCATGCGGTCGGTGGCATCAGCGTCGGTATCAGCGTCGTTCATGGCTTCGCCGGAGGTGGTTGGAACGCGGTCGGTCGGTGCGTGCGTGCCGTTTCGGCCGCAAAAGGTTGCCGGTGCATCAGAACGATCGCGAGATCGTGGCCATCCAGGGCTGCGCTTTCACGTATCCGGTCGATTGCCACGATCCCAGGTCGGTCACGACACGATCGAGCTCCAGCCGCCATGGCCCGTTGACCCACATCAGGCCGATCTGGCCATAGCGGTAGAAGCCGTCGCGATCGTAGCTCCGGTAATGCCCATGACGGCGGTAGCGCGCCGGCGGGACGTGGGCGACGCCGGCGCCCGCGGAGAGGAAGGCATGCTCCGTCAACGGCCAATGGAAATCGAGGTCGGCGGCGGCACGCGTCCGCCGGTCGCCGGAGCCGATGAAGCGGCTGGCTGACAGGCCAAACGCCAGGGTGTCCCGGTACAGCCAGTGGACCCCGACTTCGCCGCGGTCGTGGACGGCCGCGCCGACACCCCCGGCGTAGTGGTAATAGAGCAGGCCGGCCTGCATCTGCCAGTCGGCGGAGAGCGACCAGTGGCGCGCCCCCTGGAGCAGGGTCTGGGCGATGCGCCCCGGCGAACGGGCTTCGGCACTCCCGGACAGGCCCACCGACCAGCCGGTCGACGAGGTCCACGAGGCGGCCGCCTGGACGACGGGCGTGGCCGGCGTGATCGCCAGCCCACGGTCGACCAGCTGCGAGCTGAGCGCGACCGTGCCGGTGGTCCCTGGCGCCGACTGGGCGTGCAGCAGCGCGGGATGGCAGGCGACCACCGCCAGCGCAAGCCAGGCCAGCCCGGTGCGGGCGAGGTGCCCGCCGCGGCGGCCGAACCCGGTGCGGCATCGGTGCAACGCGATGCTTGCGTGTCGTGGGCAACCTGCGGCCATGGGATCTATCTGGTGTCCAGGTGCATCGCTGCCGTGCGGTGGACGTGCGCAGCGACGATGCGCAGCGTCGGAAGACCTGGCCGGGAGGCCATCGGGCCACATCGCTTCATTGTTCGACTGACCGGGCATGGCTGCCTTGCATGGCCTGCTCGCGCCACGAAAGGCGCGCGCCCGTTATAGCCGATCCGCACGGTGAAGAGAGGGCCCGTCGGCGGAGTCGGCCCTGAAGGCCCGCCCGCCCGGCAGCGCGGGCCCCGCGTGCCGGCGTCCGTGCACGTCTTCAGAATGCCGCGCTCGCGGAAATCGTGAACGCGCCCAGATCCGCCGCATCGGTCTTCGGTGCCCCGGGCGGCGCGCCGAAGACGTTCGTGCGGGCCCCGTTGAACCGGCTGAAACGGAACCAGGTGGCGTAGATCCTGAAGTTGGCCAGCGAGCTGAAGGACTCCTTGCCGAATGGCACCCAGAACACGCTGACCAGGTTGCTGGTGCTGTCGGGGCTGCCGTAGGGCACATAGCGGGCGGGGTCGCGCGAGCCGGTGCTCACCATGTGGGACACGGCGATGCCGTAGCTTTGCCTGAAGGTGTAGATGGCGGTCGCGATCTGGTCGCGGGCGGAACCCTGCGGCAAGGCGAGCAGGCCCGGCACGACGGGACTGGGCGGCGTACTGCCGTAATCGCGCTTCTCGAAGATGTTCACGTAGCTGAGCTGCAGGATGTTCTGCCGGTTGCCCAGGTACTGGTAGCTCAGGTCGTAACCCAGGTCGGTCACGTCGTCGGCCAGCCCTTGCCGGGGCCGCTGGCGTTTGGTCGACAGGCCCACTACGCCGGCCGAGACGAACTGGGTCTTGAACTCTTTCATGTAGGCGAAGCGGAAGTATCCCGTGTCGCTCAACTTGCCCGGATCGCCGCCGGTCGAATAGCCCAGGCGATCCTGCACCGAGGGCTGCATCGAGTTGTACGTGCCGACCTCGCCGTACCAGTTCGAGTCGAACAATGCGTAGACCGTGGCGCCGATGACGCGGTTGGCCGGTGCCGCGGGGCTGGAAAGGTTGAGCAAGGTGCCGGTGACGCCCGGCGGGCCCAGGTTCGATGCCGCAGGAAGGACGGCCAGCGGGTCGTTGAAGCCGGGACTGTTGTTGACGCTCACGCCGAGGGTCAGGTCCTTGCCGATGAACTTGAGCGTCCTGGCGACGAAGCGCAGGTCGAGGTTGCGCAGCCGGGTGTTGTATTTGCCGTCGCCGACGTTGTCGGCCTCGATCTTGACGAAGCCGCCCACGTGGTCGGTGAGTCGTCCGGCCAGGTAGAGGTCCGCCTCGCTCAGCCGGGTCTGGCTGTCGCCGCGCAGCGGGTTGGTGTGCGCCAGCGTGACCTGCGCGGCCAGCGGCAGGGCGCCGCTGATGTTCGCCTCGGTATAGCCGCCGAGCTTGAAGCGCATGCCGGCCGGCGTCAGCGCCGGTCCGTTGTCGCCGCCGCCGTACGCACTGGAGTGGCAGACCGCGCAGACGTAACCGGTCTGCCGCGCAAACGCGGGAACGGCTTGGGCAGCGCCGCTGGCGAGCAACAGCAGCAGCGCGAGGCCATACCACGGGTATCGGGTTCCGGATCGGCGAATCGCGGGTCGGTGCGGGAAAGGCAGCATGGGGTTTCCTTCGTCTTGAACGGATGCGGCAGCCGCTCAGCGGCCGTGAGCCCGTCGGCGATGCCGCCCGGCCGTGCCGGTGCGTCGCCGCAAGATGCGGGTAAGTGCCGCACGGGCCGCGAAAGGTTGTGCCGACCCTTCGCGCGCTTCGACGCAACCTTCGGCCGGCCAGGCGGCACTCAGCCATGTAAGTCGCCATCCCATGATTTGCAGCCGGATCCGACCCATGGAAATCCAACGCGTCCCCTTGCTCAAGCATGGCGACCACCGCGGCATGCTCGTCGCGCTGGAACAGGGCGGCAACGTGCCTTTCGCGATCCGGCGCGTGTACTACATCTTCGCCACGAAGGACGGCGTGCACCGCGGTCGGCACGCGCACCGTCACCTCACCCAGCTGGCGGTGGCGGTGCGCGGTTCGGTGACCTTCCTGCTGGATGACGGCAGCGGCGCGGTCGAGGTCGTGCTCGATGATCCTGCCCAGGGCCTGCTGCTCGGCAACATGGTATGGCGCGAGCTCTACGATTTCAGCGACGACTGCGTGCTGATGGTGCTGGCCGATCACCTGTTCGATCCGGACGATTACATCACCGACTACGCCGACTTCATGCGTGAGGTCAGCGGCAGCATGCAACTGGCGGACATGACAGCATGCCAAGGCCGCTAGTCCTGGTCGGCGCCGGCGAGTTCGCGCAGATCGCCTGCGAGTACTTCGAACACGACAGCGACCACGACGTGGTGGCCTTCAGTGTCGAGCGCGACTACCTGGTGCAGCCGACGCTGGCGGGGCGTCCGGTGGTCGCCTTCGAAACACTCGAAGCGGATTACCCACCGGCCGACGTGGACGTGTTCGTCGCCGTCCCGTCCAGCCAGCTCAACCGCTTGCGCACGCGCCTTTACCGGGAGGCGAAGCGTCGCGGGTACCGGCTTGCCACCTATGTCAGCACGCGTGCCTTCGTGTGGCGCAATGCCGAGGTGGGCGAGAACAGCTTCATCTTCGAGGGCAACGTGATCCAGCCGTTCGTGCGTGTCGGCAGCAACTGCATCCTGTGGAGCGGCAACCACGTAGGGCATCGCACGGTGGTGCGCGACAACGTGTTCATCGCCTCGCACGCGGTCATTTCCGGTTACTGCGAAATCGGCGAGAGCAGCTTCGTCGGGGTGAACACCACCTTCAACGACCACGTCAAGGTGGCACCTGACAACGTGATCGGCGCCGGCGCGCTGGTGACGCGCGATACCGAGCCGGGCCGGATCTACGTCGGCTCGCCTGCGCGCGCCGTGCCGGACAAGTCCAGCTTCGACGTGAAGCTCTGAATGCGCATGTTCGAGTGGACCAAAAAGGGGCTGGTGTTCGAGACCGCGCGGCATGGCGTGGGCGGCTGGATGCGCCACTCGGCGCTCACGCCCACGCCGTATCGCCTCGACGAGGAGTGCATCCGCGTCTACGCGGGCTTTCGCGATGGCGACGGCGTCAGCCGCATCGGCTATGTCGACGTGCGGGCGGATGATCCGGCGACGATCGTGCGCGTCAGCGCCGAGCCGGTGCTCGACATCGGCCGGGGCGGCTGCTTTGACGACAACGGCATGATCCTCGGCGACGTGGTCGACGGACCGGGCGGCCTGCACCTGTTCTACGTCGGCTTCCAGCATGTGGCCAAGGCCAAGTTCCTGGCCTTCACCGGCCTGGCGCTGTCGACCGACGGCGGCGAACACTTTCGACGCGTGCAGGAAACGCCGATCCTCGATCGCGCGCCCGGTCGCAGCACCATCGGTGCGGTGCATTCGGCGCTCCACGAGGGTGGTCGCTGGCGCCTGTGGTACGCCGTGGGCGACGACTGGGAAATCATCGGCGGCCAGCCGTTTCCGCGTTACCACATCCGCTGTGCACAGACCAATGATCTGCGCGTCATGCCGCGCGAGGACCAGGTCTGCCTGCTGCCGCGCGGCAGCGAGTACCGGATCGGGCGGCCGCGCGTGTACCGCTTCGACGGCAAGTACGTCATGTATTTCACCCGCGGCAATCTCGGCGGCGAATACTTTCCCGGCATGGCGTGCAGCGACGATGGCGTCCACTGGGAGCGCCGCGACGAGTCGCTGGGCCTGACACTCTCCGCCAGCGGCTGGGATGCGCGAACCCTCTGCTACCCCGCGCTTGTCCGCCAGCGCGACAAGCTGCTGATGTTCTACAACGGCAACGACATGGGCGTGGACGGCTTCGGCGTGGCCGAAGCCCCCGCGTCGCACCTCGACGGTGGCGCCGATGCTCGCGGTTAGGCCTTACGTGGCTGCCGATGCCGGCGCCTGGGATGCCGTGGTCGAACACTCGCGCAACGGCAATCTGCTGCATCGGCGCGGCTACATGGATTACCACGCCGACCGCTTCATCGACGCCTCGCTGATGATCGAGCGCCGCGGAGAGGCCGCGGCGGTGTTTCCGGCGAGCAGGCTGGGCGACGTGGTGACCAGCCATGGCGGGCTCACCTATGCCGGCCTGATCAGCAGCCACGCCCTGCGCGCCGAATCGACGCTCGCCGTGTTCGAGCAGATGGCCGGCTGGTATCGCGCGCATGGCGTGCAGCGCATCGTCTACAAGGCGGTGCCGCACGTATTCCACGCGTATCCGGCGGAGGAGGATCTGTACGCCCTGCAGCGCATGGGTGCGCGCCTGGTGCGCCGCGACCTGTCGTCCGTCATCGCGCTGCAGGAGCCGTTCCGCTTCACCGAGCCGCGGCGCCGCGCGATCAGGAAGGCTGGGCGGGCAGGCATCGAGCTGCACGTGGACACCGATCCGGCATCGTTCCACGCGCTGCTGTCGGACGTGCTGCGCAAGCATCAGGTGACGCCGACCCACAGCCTGGCGGAACTGCGCCTGCTGCAGGCGCGCTTTCCGCGCCGGATCGTGCTGCACGAGGCGCACAGGCAGGGTGTGCTGCTGGCCGGTGCCCTCGTCTACGATTTCGGCCGCGTGGTGCATACCCAGTACCTGGCCGCCTCCGAGGAGGGGCGGCAGCTCGATGCGCTCAGCTTCCTGCTCGCCGCGCTGATCGGCAGCACGTATGCGGGCCGGCAGTATTTCTCCTTCGGGGTATCCACCGAGCAGGCCGGGACGGTGCTCAACAGCGGGTTGGTCGCGCAGAAGGAATACTTCGGCGCGCGCGGGATCGCGCACGATTTCTACGAGTGGCCGCTGTGATGGGCTCCGTCGTGATGAAGAACGGACCGGCAGGCGCTGCCTCGGGCGACGTCCCGTTCCTGAACCTCGGTGAGGTCAATGCGCGGTACGCCGACGAGTTGAAGGCTGCGGCGGCGCGCGTCATCGATTCGGGCTGGTATGTGCTGGGCGACGAACTGAAGGCCTTCGAGCGGGAGTTCGCCGCCTGGTGCGGCGTGCGCCATGCCGTGGGCACGGGCAACGGGCTGGATGCGCTGTCGCTGATCCTGCGCGGCTACAAGGAGCTCGGCGTTCTCGCCGAGGGCGACGAGGTCATCGTGCCCGGCAATACATTCATCGCCAGCTTCCTGGCGATCAGCGAGAACCGCCTGGTGCCGGTGCCGGTGGAACCCGACGCGGCGATGTTCAACCTCGATCCGGCCTGTGTGGCGGCAGCGATCGGGCCGCGCACGCGCGCGATCATGGCGGTGCATCTGTATGGCCAGCTGGCCGACATGCCGGCGCTGCAGGCGCTGGCCCGGCGGCACGGCTTGCTGCTGATCGAGGACGCGGCACAGGCGCATGGCGCCGCACGTGACGGGCGCAAAGCCGGTGCGTTCGGCGACGCGGCCGCCTTCAGCTTCTTCCCGGCCAAGAATCTCGGCGCGCTGGGCGACGGCGGCGCGGTGGTGACCGACGACGACGCGCTGGCGCAGCGCATCGCGGCGCTGCGCAACTACGGCTCCGACGTGAAATACCACCATCTGTTCCAGGGTGTGAACTCGCGCCTGGATGACATGCAGGCGGCGCTGCTGCGGGTAAAGCTGAGGTATCTCGATGCGGACGTGGCATGGCGTCGCCGGGTGGCGCGCCGCTATCGCGATGGCATCCGCCATCCGCAGATCCGGCTGCCGGACGTGGCCCGCGAGGAGCAGCACGCCTGGCATCTGTTCGTGGTGCGCTGCGCACGGCGCGATGCGCTGCAGCGGCATCTGCACGTCCACGGTATCCAGACCCAGGTGCACTATCCGGTGCCGGCGCATCGGCAGCCGGCGTATCCCGCGCTGCGGGATTGCCGCCTGCCGCGGACCGAACGACTGTGCGATGAGGTGCTGAGCCTGCCGCTGGGGCCGACCTTGCGCGATGGCGACGTGGAGCGGGTGATCGATGCGTGCAACGCGTTCGGGCGTGGCGCATGAACATCGTCCGCACCGGTTTCTACACCAGCATCGCCACCGCCGCGCGGCTGCTCGCCGGGCTGGTGGCGATCAAGCTGGTGGCATGGTTCGCCGGGCCCGAGGGCGTGGGCAAGCTCGGCCAGTTCATGAGCCTGATGTCGCTGCTGGCGGTGCTGGCCGGCGGCGGCATCAGCTCGGCCATCGTCAAGTACGTCGCCGAGTACCGCGACGATCCGCAGCGGCTGTCGCGCCTGCTGTCCGCCGCGCTGTGGTACGCGTTCCTTGCCTCCTGCCTGATGGGCGGTCTTGCCCTGTTGCTGAGCCGGCAGCTCGCGCTGTGGCTGCTGGACGATGCGGGCTATGCCGGCCTGATCCGCGTGCTCGCCGTCGCGCAGCTCGGCATTGCGCTGCTCAACTACATTCTCGCGGTGGTCAACGGCTTCATGGACGTGCGCCGGCTGGCCCTGATCCAGGTGAGCGGATCGGTGATCGGCATCGTGATGATGGTCTGGCTGGCGCGCTGGCTGCATCTGTACGGCGCGCTGCTGGCGCTGGTGCTGAGCCAGGTGCTGTGGCTGGTCGTCGGCGTGCCGGCGTGGTGGCGCAGCTCGTACTTCCGCCGCGGCATGCTGCGGCTGCGCTACGACCGTGAAATGACCTTGCGGCTGGCGACGTTCTCGGTGATGACTCTCACGTCCGCGCTGCTGCCGCCGCTGGTCAACATCGCCATTCGGGACCACCTCGCGCTGCAGTTCGGCTGGAGCCAAGTCGGCTACTGGCAGGCGGTGGGCAAGGTGTCGGATGCCTATCTGCTGTTTCTCACCGCGGCGATCAATATCTACTACCTGCCCAAGCTGGCATCCACGCACGGACGCGAGGCGCTGCTGGCCGAGCTGCGCACCGCCTGCCGCTACGTCCTGCCGGCGGTGGTGGTGCTGGCGGCCATGGTGTACGTGCTGCGCGAGTGGGTGACCTGGCTGCTGTTCACGCCGGATTTCGCCGCCGCCAACGCGCTGTATGGCCCGCAGCTGGTCGGCGACGTCATCAAGATCGCCTCCTTCGTACTTTCCTACCTGATGCTGGCCAAGGCGATGACGAAAC
Organism: Rhodanobacter sp. UC4437_H4; assembly: GCF_052978425.1. Taxonomy (NCBI): domain Bacteria; kingdom Pseudomonadati; phylum Pseudomonadota; class Gammaproteobacteria; order Lysobacterales; family Rhodanobacteraceae; genus Rhodanobacter; species Rhodanobacter sp. UC4437_H4. The sequence goes on along the minus strand of NZ_CM129673.1, from coordinate 1,558,163 downwards.
TGTTCGTCATCTCCGAATGCGTGTTCGCGGCCAGCTATCTCGCGCTGGTCTGGGTGCTGGCGGCGCGCTTCGGCGTGGTCGGGGCGATCTACGCGTTCGCGGCGAACTATGTGCTGTATCTGGTCTTCAATCTGCTGGTGGCCCGGCGTTACCTGGGAGGGCTGCGATGATGAGCGACGACGTGCCGCTGGTATCCGTGCTGATACCGGCGTTCAACCACGAGCGTTTCGTGCAGCGCTGCCTGGACAGTGTGCTGCAGGACCCGTATCCGGCCAAGGAGCTCATCGTCATCGACGACGGCTCCACCGATGGCACCGCCGAGCGGATCGCCGACTGGGTCGCGACGCACTGCATGGATATCCCGATCGAGTACGTGCGGCGGGAGAACCGCGGCATCGCGGCGACGCTGAACGAGCTGGCGGCGCGCGCGAGCGGCGAGTTCCTGCGTCCCGGCGCTAGCGATGACTACCTGCTGCCCGGCGGGCTCGATGCGCAGGTGCGCTACCTGCTGGCGCATCCGGACAAGGGCGCAGTGATCGGCGATTCGATCGTCGTCGACCAGGACGACAACAAGCTGCATGACAGCGGCATGGGCCTGCTGCACGGCGGCAGCAAGACGCTGTACCGGTCCGACGACGGCATCCGCCGCGCCATCATCAGCCACTGGGCGATCGGCGGGCCGGTGGCGCTGATGCGGCGGAGCGCGCTGGACACCGTCGACCGCTGGAGCGAGGGCCTGCGCATCGAGGACTGGGACATGTTCCTGCGCCTGGCGGCCCGCGATGCGCTCGGCTTCATCGACGTCGGCGTGTGCGCCTACCGCATCCACGGCACCAACCTGAGCCGGACGCGGCACACCGCCACACGGATCGGCAACCTCGCCGAGTCGCGCCAGGTCGCGCTGCGCCGGGCGTGCCTGTTCGACGAGCCGTACCGGACCCTGCTGCGGGCGCAGGCGCACTACATCGGCGCCAAGATCGCGTTCCTGCAGGGTCAGTCGTGGTCGCTGGCGCGGCATCTGCTCGCCTGGTCCTGGTTGCGGTTGCTGTCGAGGCTGCGGCCTTCATCCGGCCACCGCGGCGCGGAGGCGACATGAAACGGTTGCCGTGTCTGCCCTCGGCGTATCTCGCACTGCCGCTGCTGCTGGCGTGCGCGCTGACCCTGCTGACCTACGATCTTCCCGTCGACTACCTGTCGGGCCTGTTGCTGCTGGCGGTGGTCGCCGCGGCGATCCTGCTGTTCGATGTCCAGGCGGGGATCAGGATTCCGTCGCCCGCGCGGTTTCGCGCGCGCAGCTACGTCGGCACCCGCGATGCGTTCGTCGCGCTCGCCTTCGCGGGCGTCGTCGCGTTGTTCTGCGTGCTCGACCTGGCGCTGTTCCCGATACCGCTGTTCAACAATCCCTCGTCCTATGCCGCGATGGGGGACGGGCGCGAACATGTCCGGCACGTGTCGGACATCTGCTGGGTACTGCCGCCGATCGGGCTGCTGTGCGCCAGGAGCCGGTGGTTGCGCACCACGCTCGTCGCCATCGGTTTCCTGTTTCCGATCCTGGTGATCGACCGCAACCGGGTGTTCGCGACGGTGTTCTCGTTCGCGCTGGTGATCCTGCTGCGCCGGGACGAGGCCAGGCCCTTGCCGTGGAGGGCCGTCGGCCTGCTCGGCTTTGCCGGCGTCAGTGTCTTCTCGGTACTCGGCATGTTGCGGTCCGGGACGCTGGCTTACATCACCCTGCCGTTCAGCGCGATGTATCGCGCGGTGCCGGAAGGCGTCAAGTGGCTGCTGCTCTACGCCAGCGCCGGGCCCTACAACTTCAGCGCGATCCTGGCCAAGGGCTACGTCAACACCAGCTTCCTCACCCATCAGGTCGTTCCGCTGAGCGGGTCCGTCGCGACGGCCGGCACCGGCATTCCGCTGGACGCGCCGACCATCAACGTGGGCACGGAGTTCTTTCCGTTCCTGATGGCGTGGGGGCCGATCGGCGCGGTGGCTGCCATCGTCGTGCTCTACGCGATGCTGCGCTGGAGCGTGCAGCGCCTGCGGGCCTCGGTATCGCTGTTCGCGCTGCTGATCTTCCTGCGCGTGTCCTACGTTTGCGTGATGGCGCCGTTCGCGCCGCAGGCCTACACGTGGACGAACGCCGGCTTCATCGGCCTGTGCCTGCTCATGCAGGCGTTCGCGGCCTGGCTGCCGAATCGGCGAGCGGCAGCGTCGGGCACCGCGCGAATCGCGTCTCCCCCCTCCACCCAGTGAGTGCCCAACCATGGAACAAGACGAAATCTATCTGATCGACCTCTGGCGGATCTTCACCCGCGGATGGATCTGGTTCGCGGGCGTGCTGATCCTGGTCCTGGTCTGCACCTATGTCTTCGCGCACACGGTGAAGCGCCAGTGGGAGGCGACTGCGTGGATCCAGATCGGGCAGGTCGGGCAAGTGCTGTCGGGCCAGGACCCCAAGGTGGAGCCACTGCTGCGCGTGATCGAACGGCTGGAACTGGTGCCGTTCGAGAACGAGGTCCTGCAAGGCGCCGGCTACGCGCGCGATTCGTCGGTGGCAAAGCTCTATCGCAGCAGCCTGAAGCTGGAGCCGCTGCCCTATGCCGGCCCGTTGATCCGCCTGCGGGTGCGCGCCTATTCCCGCGAGCAGGCCGCCGAGTTGGCCACGGCGACGGTGGCCCGGTTGGGTGCGATCCACCAGCGCCTGGAAGAGGTGCCGCTGAAGGCGGCGCGTGAGCGCCTGGCCCGCAACGAGGTCGAACTGCGGACCGCCGAGGCCGACCGGGACCGTTATCGGCAGGCGGCTGTGCCGGGCAGCAAGGACGCCCAGGGCCCGGTGCTCGCCAGCCTGCTGCTGGCGAACAAGAACGAGGAGATCCGCGGCTTGCGGCAAGTGAGGATGGATCTCATGGAACGCCTCGGCCCGACCTACACCTACCAGACCTCGATGGTGTGGCCGGTCTACGTGCCCGACAGGCAGGCGTTTCCGAATCCCGAGCTGACCTGGGGCATCGGCCTCCTGCTGGGTCTGTTCCTCGGCGCATGCGCGGCCGTGGCGAAGGCCGGCCGGCGACGGATCGCCTGAACGTTTGCCGGTGCGTTCAACCAAAACGGCATCTGCATGCACTCACCGGTCAGGCCCGTGACGTGTCGCGGGCGACCCTGGCTGCACCCGAAGGTGTCGTGCTGAAGGAAAACCGGCGTCATGGCGGGACGGAGTTCGTTCGATATGCGTGGAGTGCACAAGCAGGAATCCGGGCACCGCGCCACGCCCGCCGGCAGCGTCCGCCGTCCCCCGCGGCGCGCGCCGCTGGACGAGGCGCAGCTGCTCGACACGCAGCGCGCGTTCGACAGCGTGGCCGCCGACTACGACGGGCCGCGCGGCAACAACGAACTGATCCAGCGCATGCGCACGACCTTGTGGGATGTCGTGCACAGCGAGGTGCAACCCGGCGCCCGCCTGCTCGACCTGGGCTGCGGCACCGGCATCGACGCACTCGAGTTCGCCCGGCGCGGCTTTCGCGTCGTCGCCACCGACTGGTCGCCGCTGATGGTCGAGCGCACGCGGGCGCGCGCGGCGGGTGCGGCCATGCAGTCGCGCGTCACCGTCGCCCACCTCGGCGTGCAGCAACTCGATCGGCTCGACGGCGAGTTCGACGGCATCTATTCCAACTTCGGCCCGCTGAACTGCGCGCCGGATCTCGCTGCCGTCGCCGCCGAATGCGCGCGCCTGCTGCGCCCCGGCGGCAGCCTCGTCTTCTCGGTGATGGGCCGGATCTGTCCGTGGGAGCTGGGCCACTACGCGCTGCGCGGCCGCTTCAGGCGGGCCGGCGTGCGCGCCGCGCGCGGCGCGACGGCGGTGGGCATGAACCACCACACGATCTGGACCTGCTACTACCTGCCGCGCGAGTTCTACCGCGCCTTCGCCGGGCACTTTTCGCTGGCGGGCTATCGCGCGCTGAGCCTGTTCATGCCGCCGCCGTACCTGGTGGACTGCTACCGTCGCCGGCGCCGCTGGTACGAACGGCTGGGCCGGCTTGACGACCGCCTCGGCGCGCTGCCGTTGCTGCGCGACATGGGCGACCATTTCCTGATCGTGATGCGGCGGCGCTGAGCGCATGGACTTCCTGCAGGCCGCGATGGACGTCAGCTTGTGCCGGGCCGTTTCGGTCACCGCGGAGGCCAGTTCGCGCGTGCCGCTGCCGATCCGCGCCGGACGGATCGGTTCCTCGCTGGCCGCGCGGGCGTACCGGATCGACCTGCGCGACCATCTGGTCTTCCCCGGCCTGATCAACGCGCACGATCATCTGCACGTCAACGCCGTGCCGCCGCTGCAAGCCTGCGCGCCGTTTCCCAACAGTTATGCGTGGATCGCCGCCTTCCGGACGCATTTCGGGGAGCCGGCGGTGATCGCCGCGCTGCAGGTGCCGAAGGCCTTGCGGCTGCGCCACGGCGCGCTGAAGAACCTGCTTGCCGGCACCACCTGCGTGGCGCATCACGACCCCTGGCATGCGGCGCTCGACGAGCCGGATTTCCCGGTTGCGGTGCTGCGCGACTACGGCTGGAGCTATGCGCTGGGCTGGCCCGATTACGGCCCGCCGATCCGGCAGAGTTTCGCCGCCACGCCCGCCGACCGGCCCTGGCTGATCCACCTCGCCGAAGGCACCGACGCGATCGCGCAGGCGGAACTGGCCCGGCTCGACGCGATGGGCTGCCTGGCGGCGAACAGCGTGCTGGTCCACGGTGTCGGCCTGAGCGAGCGGGACACCGATCGGGTGATCGAGCGCGGCGCGGCGGTGGTCTGGTGTCCGACCAGCAATCGCAACCTGCTCGGGCGCTCGCTGGACCCGCGGCGCCTGTGCGCGGCGGGCCGGCTTGCCCTGGGCAGCGACTCGCGGCTCAGCGGTGCCCGCGACCTGCTCGATGAAATGCGCGGCATCGCCGCGCGCGGCGAGCTGAGCCCGGGCCATCTGCTCGGCCTGGCCACCAGCCAGGCCGCGCGCATCCTGCGGCTGTCCGCGGTCGGCAGCCTGGCGCCGGGCGCGCCGGCGGACCTGGTGATCGTCGAGGATCGCGGCGGCGACGAACGCTGCGGCTTGGTCGGCATCTCGCGCAGCGAGATCCGGGCGGTGGTGCGCCACGGCGTGCCGCGCATCGCCGATCCGGATTTCGCCGAATGGTTCGACGTCGCCGGCATGGACACCGTCCCGGTGACGCTGGACGGCAGACCGAAACTGCTGGCCAGGCCGCTGGCCGAAGCGGCGCTGGTGGCGCTCGAACCCGGCCTCGAACTGGTAGCCGCGCACCACGCGCGCGATCTCGTCATGGAGGCCGGCTAGCCATGCTGCCGCGTTTGCCGATGCTGATGCCGGCCGAGGCGTATGCCTTGTGGGCATCCAGTTATCCCGCCCGCGCCCACAACCCGGTGATGCAGGCGGAGGAGCGCGCCATGCTCGCGCTGATGCCGGACCTGCTGCAGGGAGCGGCCGTGCTCGATGTCGGCTGCGGCAGCGGACGCTACATGCTGCACGCGCTGCGACGTGGCGCGGCGCGCGTGATCGGCGTGGATCTGTCGGCGCCGATGCTCGCGCGCGCCGGCACCGAGCTGGCCCGGTGGCAGGCCGCCGCGGACATCGACCTGGTTCAAGGCAGCCTCGAAGCACTGCCGATACCCGATGCGCGGGCCAACCTGACGCTCTGCGGCCTGGTCGTCGGCCATCTCGACAATCTGCAGCGATCGCTCGCCGAGCTGCGCCGGGTGACCCGGCCCGGCGGCACGCTGTTGTGCAGCGACGTGCATCCGATCGGGCACGCGCTGGGCTGGCTGCGCGATTTCAAGTCGGACGGCCGGCACTACGCCGTGCAGCACACGCAGCACCTGTACAGCCACTGGCACGCGGCCTGCGCCGCGCTCGGGCTGCGCATCGAACAGGTACTGGAACCGATGCTCGACCCGGCCGGCATCCCCGCCGATGCGCGCTTCGACCGCACCGCGCTGGAGGTTCCCGTGGCACTGGTGTTCCAGCTGCGGCGCGAGCCGTGACTCCCCGAATTCGCAGGCTCCTGCCATGACCCTTGCCTCACGCACCTTGCTGATCAACCCGACCATCACCTCGCGGCGCAGCGCGCGCTTTCCGCTGTCGCTGCTGCACCTGTCGGCGGCGCTGGAGCGCAACGGCCACGACAGCCAGATCATCGACGGCAACGTCGACCGCGATTTCGTCAGCGACACCTTGCGCGCGATGGAACAGGACGCCTTCGACGCCGTCGGCGTCAGCGTCATGGGCGGCCCGCAACTGGCGCCGGCAATCGCCGTGTCCGGTGCGATCCGCGCACGCTTCCCGGCGGTGCCGATCATCTGGGGCGGCTATTTCCCCACGCTCAACCCCGACGCCGCGTTGGCTGCGCCCTACGTCGACTACGCGGTGCGCGGGCAGGCCGAGGAAACCCTGCCCGAGCTGATTGCCGCGCTGGACGGCAAGGCCGACGCGAAGCTGGCGACCATCGGCGGGCTGTCGTGGAAGCGCGGCGGCGCGGTCGTGCACAACCCGAATCGCCGTTTCAGCCTGGCCGACCACGGCATGGTGCTGCCCTACGACAAGCTCGGCGACCCGCGGCGCTACCTGGCGCGCACCTACCTCGGTCGCCGCACCGTCGCGCACCAGGCGTCGATCGGTTGCCGGTTCCGCTGCACCTTCTGCGGCGTGGCCGCGATGTTCGGCGGCACCACCGTGCTGCCGGCGGCGGAACAACTCGAGCGCGACCTGGGCTATCTCAAGCACGAGCTGGGCGCGGATTCGGTGCAGTACTTCGACAACAATTTCTTCGACCGCGAGCGGGACATGCTGCCGCTGCTCGAAGTGATGGCCAGGTTCGAGATGCCCTGGTGGTGTTTCGCCCGCGCCGACGCGCTGCTCAACCTGTCGGAGGAGGCGTGGAGGCTGGTGCGCAAGAGCCGCTTGCGGATGGCGTACATCGGCGCGGAATCACCGAACGGCCAGATGCTCAAGGAGATCCGCAAGGGCACGCGGCCGGATCAGACGATGGCGGTGGTCGAGTTGTGCCGCCGGCACGGCGTGATCCCCGAGTTGTCCTTCATGGTCGCACCGCCGGAGAACACCGAGGAGGAGACCGAGCACACCTTCGAGTTCATCCGCGCGCTGAAGCGGATCAATCCGCAGTCCGAGATCGTCATCTACGTCTACACGCCGTTGCCGGAGAACAGCCGGCACGAGCAGGACCGCGCGAGGCGGCCGGGCAAGCCGCTGCTGGACCTCCGTGGCGCGCCGGTGGTGTTCCCGACGACGGCGGAGGAATGGGCGCAGCCGCGCTGGGTCGACTACACCTGCCACGCGGACGCGCCCTGGCTCGACGACCGGCTGCGCCGGCGCATCCGGGATTTCGTCACCGTGCTGCGCTGCCGCTTTCCCACCGTGCAGGACCTGCGCTCGCCGCCGTGGGCCAAGCGCAGCCTGAGCGCGATGGCGCTCTGGCGCTATCGCTACGGCAGGTACGATCGGCCGTGGGAACTGGAGCTGGTCAACCGCCTGGTGCGTCTGCGCATGCCGCAGGTGTCGGGCCTCTAGCGGGGTGCGCGCCGTGCACGTCGCGCAGCTCAATTTCCTGCCCGCGCCGGCGGGACTCGCGCCGGCCGAGGTGCTGGAGCGGTGGCACTCGCTGGCGGACATCGCCGAGGCGGCCGCCAGCGCCGGCACCCGCGTGTCGGTGATCCAGGCGGCGGCGCGCGAGGAGCGGATCACGCGTGGCGGCATCGACTACCACTTCGTCGACATCCGCGGACTGGAAACGGCGACCAACCGGGGCCGCCGCTTCGCCAGCCTGCTCGGCGACATCCGGGCCGACGTGCTGCACGGGCACAGCCTGGGTTTTGCCGAGGACGCCTTCGCGATCGCGCAGTGCCTGCCGCAGCTGCCGATCATCCTGCAGGACCACGCCGACCGGGCACCGCGCTGGTGGCGCCGCCGGCGCTGGCGGCGCTGGTATGCGGCCGCCACGGGGGTTGCCTTCACCGCGCGCGAGCAGGCGCAGGCGTTCGCCGTCGCCGGCATGTTCGGGCCGCGCATGCGGGTGTTCGCGATACCGGAATCCAGCAGCCGCTTCACGCCTGGCGACCGCGCCGTGGCCCGCGCCGAAACCGGCCTTCACGGCGAGCCCTGCGTGCTGTGGGTCGGCCACTTGAACCGCAACAAGGACCCGCTGACCGTGCTCGAGGGCGTGGCGCGAGCGGCGGCGCGCTTGCCCGGCCTGCAACTGTGGTGCGTGTTCGGCCATGCGCCGCTGCTGGAGGACGTGCGCCAGCGCATCGTTGGCGATCCGCGGCTCGCCGGCCGCGTGCATCTGCTGGGCAAGGTGACGCATGCGCAAGTCGAGCAGCTGATGCAGGCGGCCGACGTGTTCGTCTCGGGCAGCCATGCCGAAGGCAGCGGCTACGCCCTGCTGGAGGCGCTGGCCTGCGGCGTCGTGCCGGTGGTCACCGACATCCCGTCGTTCCGCGCGCTGACCGATGGCGGCCGCATCGGCAAGCTGTGGCCTTGCGGCGACGCGGCGGGGCTCGCCGCGGCCCTGCTCGACGTCGGGTCGAGCCGGATGCCGCCGGCACGGGTGCGCGCGCATTTCGACGCCGCGCTGTCGTTCGCCGCCGTGGGCCGGCAATGGGCCGAGGCGTACGCGCAAGTGCGCGAGGACCGGCGCCGGGGCGCGTCGTGAAACTCGCGCTGGTGGTGCCGGGCGGGGTGGATCGCGGCGGCGAGTTCCGCGTGATCCCCGCCTTGCTGGCGCTGATCGAACGACTGGCGCGCATGCATGAGGTGCATGTCTTCGCGCTGCAACAGGAAGCGGTGGCCGGTCGCTGGGAACTCGCCGGCGCCACCGTGCACAACATCGGCACCGGCTGGACGCGCCTGCGCGCGATCGCGGCAGTCCGCGCCGAGCATCGCCGCGCGCCGTTCGGCCTGGTCCACGCGATCTTCTCAGGCTCGTGCAGCCTGGTTGCCGTCGCCGCGGCGAAATGGCTGCGGCTGCCCAGCCTGGTGCATGTCGCCGGCGGCGAACTGGTTGCGTTGCACGCGATCGGCTACGGCGGGCGCCGAAAGTGGAAGGGCAGGCTGCGCGAGGCGTGCGTGCTGCGCGCCGCCGATGTCGTCACCGCGGCCAGCGCGCCGATCATCGACGCATTGCGGGTGCTCGGCATCGAGGCGCAACGTGTGCCGCTCGGCGTCGACCTGCGAGCCTGGCCGCCGCTCGCGCCGCGTGCGCGCCGCGTCGGCCCGGCGCGGCTGATCCATGTGGCCAGCCTCAACCGGGTGAAGGATCAGCCGACCCTGCTGCGTGCCCTGGCCATGCTGCGCGACGACGGCCCGGCCTTCCGCATGGCCATCGTCGGCGTGGATACCTTGCGTGGCGAGACGCAGCGTCTGGCGCGCCAGCTCGGGCTGCAACACTGCGTGGATTTTCTCGGCTTCAAGACGCAACGCGAATTGCGTCCGTGGCTGGAAGCAGCCGACCTGCTGGTGATGTCGTCGCAGCATGAAGCCGGCCCGCTGGTGTTGCTGGAGGCCGCGGTGGCCGGCGTGCCGGCGGTGGGCACGGCGGTCGGACACTTCGTGGAGTGGTCGCCCGCGGCGGCGTGCAGCGTGCCTGTCGGTGACGCGGGCGCGCTGGCCGATGGCATCCGGCAGCTGCTTGCCGACGAACCACGGCGGCAGCGCATGGCCGCGGCCGCGCAGTGCCTGGCGCTGGCGGAGGACGCCGACTGCACCGCGCGCCTGTTCGAAGCGCTGTACCGGCGCGTCCGTGGACACGGATCACGCGGGCTTGCGTGCGAGGTAAAGCCGGAACCGTGAAGGCTCGCGGCGGCCGCGAAGTTTCGCCATGAGCGGGCGCATTGCCCAGCGCGGGCCGTACCACGGGCGATGCACCTCCCACCGGATCGACAGCGCATCCGCCAGACGGCGCAGCCGCTCGTCGGTGAGGTAGCCCAGGCTGGCGATGGCATCCGCCGCGATGCCGTGGCGGCGCAGGAACACCTCGCGACGCTCGGTGAGCATGCGCCGGCCGCTTTCATCGCGGGCGTACCACGGCGTGTCGGCGATGATCACCGTGCCGCCGGCTTTCACGCAGCGCAGTGCTTCGCGCAGGCAGGCCTCGCCGTCTTCGGCGTAGTGGAACGAGGCGTTGAACACGGCCGTGTCGAACTGCGCGTCGGCGAACGGCAGGCGGCGCATCTCAGCCTGGAAGCGCGGGAACAGCGCCGGCAGCCGCGCCCGGTAATGCCGGGCCGCGCCCAGCCCGTCGCGGTCATGGGCAAGCAGGTCGACCGCCACCGGCCGGTAGCCGGCCAGGGCCAGGCGATAGCTCATCCAGCCGTTGCCGGCGCCGAGATCGAGCACGCGATTGCCTTCCAGCAGATGCCGCACGATGTAGTCGTAGCTGCGCGCGCGCATCCGCCATTGGTCGCGATCCGTTCCGCCGGTGTCGCGGTAGGGCAGGGCGAGGTAGAACGCCTCGCTTTCGCTGCCACGGCCCTCCGCCATCCTGATCCGCTCGTAATCCGCGATGAAGCGTGCCAGGTGCGCGGCCGATTCCGGCGGCAGCGCACGGGCGATGCCGTTCTCGACGGCGACGACGAAGCCGCATGCCGGGCAAGCCAGCATGTCGATCGAGGTCCTGCAGCGGGGGCAGTGCAGGCGCAGCTCCGCCAGCGCCGCCGCGTCCGCGGCATGGCGGGCGGGCGAGGCGTCCATCGCTGGCTGCGTTCGCGGCATCGGCGGCTGCTACGGCGCGTGGAGCGGTGGTTCCAGCGCTGCGCGCACCGCGAACATGGTGTCCATCCGCGGCACCGGCCGGGTGAGCCAGGCGAGGATGCGCCGCCGCTGCGACAGGCCGGCCCAGGCCGGGCCCTGCTGCAGCCACAGCTGCGTGCGCACCATGTCGGCCCGTTCGCGGCTGGCTTCCGGCGTGGGCCTGATCCGCTGGCGGAGGCAGCGCGCGAGTTCGCCGAGGGAGCGCGACCACTCCATGCCGTGAAGCGCATGCAGCCACAGCTCCGAAGAGGAAACGCGGGTCAGCGTCTGGCGGCGCGAGACCATCCGCAACAGCGGATGGCAGTCGACGGCGAGTCGTGCAAGCGCATCTGGCGGAACCACATCGCCGTAGTAGCGCGCAGCCAGCAGCAGCGGCGGCAGCGCATACCAGGGCGCGTCGGCGTGCTCGTCCCACAGCACGTCCCAGTCGCGCGCGGACAGGCGCGCCGACAGCAGCGCGATGTCGTGCAGATGGAGCAGGCGCAGGCTGCGGTTGCAGAGGTTGCCCGCGGCGTGCAGCAGCAGGTGGTTCATCAGCGCGCCGGGCGACGGGTAGGGGTTCAGCCCGGGCTGCGGCTGCGGCGGACGGATGCGCACGGTGATGTCGACCGCAGTGACCGGCAGCCGCTCCTGGATGCGCGTGTGCAGCTCGATGTTGACCGGCGTGTCGCGGTGCTCGCCCAGGCCGGCAAAGGGCGCGCCGGTCGCCGGCTTGAACACCCGGTGCTTCCACGCGGCGAACGACTCCACGTAGCCGAGTTCCTGCAGCAGCCCGATCGCCGGCGCGACATCGTCCTCGCGAACCAGCAGGTCGATGTCGGCCATCGGCCGCTCGCCGGCCGCGTAGATGCCCAGCGCGTGCAGGGCGCAACCCTTCAGCGCGACGATGGCGATGCCGCTGGCACGGGCGCCGACATCGATGCCCTGCAGCAGCGTCTCGATGCGCCGATGGCGATGCTCGACATGCGCGCGCTGCTCTGCCAGGAACGCCTGCCATGGCGGGTGCCGCCACGCGGAGAGACTGGATAGCAGTGGCGACACGCCGTGCACGGCAGCGGCGGCGGCGGCCAGCTGCCATTCGAGATCGCTCCACGGCGGCGTGGCGCCGCCGGGCCGCGCCAGCTCCGCGGCAAGCGTCTCGGTGGTGCGGCGCAGGCCGGCCCTAACGACGTTGAGCGGTGGCAGCATGAGGCAGCAGCCGGATGTCGATTCGCGGGGCCTGGGACGGCGAGGGCGTGGCGTCGTCGCAACGATGCGCCCGTTCGGACGCGACCAGCGCGTCCCATTTGGCGTCCAGTGCCGCGCTCGCCTGCCGGTGATGCTCCAGCGAGTCGATTGCCTTCAATTGCTGCAGCGTGACCTGCTCGTGCAGCAGGTCGCGTACGCTGCGGTAGAAATCCGAGTCGTAGGCGCCGTGGAACATCATGGCCAGGTCGCCGCTGTCCCGCCAATGCGTCTTGTCGCCAAGCTGGGCCTTGACCTTGTCGTAGAACCTGGTTCCCGGCAGCGGATAGGAGACGCTCACGCCGATGTCGTCGGGCGCGGCCTGCGCCACCAGCTCGCGGGTGGCCAGCAAGTCGTCCAGCTGCTCGCCCAGATAACCGAGCTGGATGAAGAAGCCCACGCGGATGCCACGCTGGCCCAGCCGCACCCGCGCCGCAATCAGGTCGGCGACCCGGGTGCCCTTGGACATGCTGTCCAGCACGCGTTGGCTGCCGCTTTCCGCGCCCAGCCACGCCTCCGCGCAGCCGGCCTGTTCAAGCGCGTCGGTCATGCGCTCGCTCATCAGGTCGGCACGGGTCTGGATGGTGAACGGAACCGATCCGCCGGCGGCGCGAAGGCGAGCCCCGAACTGCGCGACCCAGTCGACATGGAAGCCGAAGATGTCGTCCGCCATCCAGATGTGGTCGGGTTTGAACGCCTGCTTCAGGTGGATCATTTCCGCCGCCACGTCGTCGGCGCTGCGCTGCTTGTAGTGGTTGCCCCAGATCGGCTTGGCGCACCAGTTGCAGCGGAACGGGCAGCCGCGCGACGCGGCCATGTTGAGGCTGAAGTAGCCGTGCCGCTCGTGCCACAGGTTCCGGTAGCGTTCGACGTCCACCAGGTCCCAGGCGGGGCGGCCGATCAGCCGGGGATCCGGCGGCATCGCGCCCATGCGTCGCGCCTGGGTCGTGCCGTCCACCCGCGTCGCGATGCCGGCGACGCCGTCGAGCCAGGGGCGGTCGTCGATGGCCGGGTCGCGCGCCAGCCGCCCGGTCAGTTCGAGCAGCGCCGCAATCCCTTCGCCCATCAACACGGCGTCCGCGCCGGCGTCGAGAAACGGGTCCGGCTGGTCGGAGGCGTCGGAACCGGCGACGATCACGCGGGCCCCGCGCGCACGCGCCTGGGCGATCATCCGGCACGCCGCCTCGCGCATGCGGCCCAGGCACATCTTGGTCAGGTAATTGAAGTTGTCCTCGTAGAGAACCACGACGTCAGGTTGCGCGGCGCGCACGGCATCTTCGTAATCCTCGACGCCATCGGCGAGCATCGCGTCGAACAGCGTGACCTCGTGACCCATCTGCCGGAGGAGTGCGGCAATCTGGATCGTGGCGAGCGGGGGATAGGGCTTGCCGCGTTCCCATTGCTTGGGGTCGTACCTCAGGAAATAGGAGTGACCGACCTGGATCTTCAGCATTGCGAAAGGGCCTCGAACGTCGCCGCGGAATTCAGCATCGACGGCGGAGGAACCGGCCCCGTCGTCGATGCTGCCGGCAGGTGAGTGCCGCGGCGTGCGGCTTCGGTTGCCCTGCGGGGCGAAGCTGGTTGGCGTGCAACCTTTCCGCGGCGACTGCGCACTCAGCAGCAGACCACCGCCATCGGATTCGCCGCACCGTGCAACTCCCCCCGCGCCGGGCAACTCGTTCGATGGCGATGGCATCGACTTTCCATGGCGCTGATGCCGGCGCCGACCCGTTCGGCGAGCGATCGGTCGGTCGCCGTGTCGTGCGCCGGCGGATACTCGGCGGGCGTTTCTGTTTCGGCAGCGCCAGCGAGGCACTGCTGCATCTGGTCGAGGCCGCTTATGGCGGCCTGCCGCGGCACCGCGTGTCGATGGCGATACCCGAGTTCCGCATCGAGTTGCGCCTGTCGCCGCCGCGGGCTTCGCCGCCCGTGGGCGAGCCGCCGCCGGTGCAGATGCAGTCGGGCGCGGGGGTGATCTGCGGCGTGATGGACGCCTCGAACTACGTCGTGCTGGCGCCCGCGCAGCAGCGGGCGCTGGTGGTGGCATCCGTCGACATGCTGGAGCGGCCCTACCATCTTCGCTACGAACTCATCGAGTTCGCCGTTTTCACGTTGGCCACGCGCGGGCAGGGACTGGTTCCGCTGCACGGTGCCTGCGTGGGGTGGCAAGGCCGGGGCATTTTGCTGCTGGGAGCCAGCGGCTCGGGCAAGTCGACGCTGGCCCTGCAGGCCTTGCTGCAGGGTCTGGATTTTCTCGCCGAGGACGCGGTGTTCGTGGCGCCGCAAGACATGCTCGCCACCGGCGTGGCCAACTACCTGCACGTGCAGGCCGATGCACTGCGATTCGTCGAGGACGCCCGCGCCCGGCGCTGGATCGGCGAGGCGCCGGTCATCTGCCGCCGCAGCGGGGTGCAGAAGTTCGAGGCCGACCTGCGGCTCGGGCCCGGCCGGCTCGCCACGGCTCCGCTGCAACTGGTCGGTGCCGTGCTGGTTTGCGGCGAGCCTGCCGCCGACCGCGCCGCGGTGCTGCGTGCCGTGCCGGCGGCGGAGGTCGCCGCGCGATTGGCCGCCACCCAGCCGTATGCGTCCGGGCAGCCGGGCTGGGCCCGCTTCGAACAGAAGATGGCGGCGCTGGGCGTGCATGAGCTGCGCCGCACCGACCATCCGCGGGATGGCGTGGCGGCGTTGCGCCGATTGCTGGGCGACGGGTGACCGCCTTGCGCCACCGACCGCCGACGCGGCGGCGAGTAAGCTGGGGTTTCCCCGGGCTCACGTTCCACCTCCGGCAGACCACGAACCCCTCACGAGGACTACGACCATGAAGATGCATTTCGCGGGATCGATGGCAGTGGCCGCGCTGTTCGCGCTGGCTTCGGCGACGGCGACCGCCGCCGCGCTCGCCCCCGGCACCATCGCGCCGACCTTCACCGCCCAGGCCAGCCAGGCCGGCAAGCAGTTCACCTTCTCGCTGGCCGACGCGCTGAAGAAGGGGCCGGTGGTGGTGTATTTCTATCCCTCGGCCTATACCAGCGGCTGCGACCTCGAAGCGCACACGTTTGCGGTCAACCGGGACAAGTTCGATGCCGCCGGTGCGACCATCATCGGCGTGTCGGCCGACAGCATCGACCGGCTCGACGTGTTTTCGGCCGACCCGGACTACTGCGCCGGCAAGTTCCCGGTCGCGTCGGATGCCGAGGTCAAGGTCGCGCTTTCCTACGGCCTGGAGGCGATGAAGGCACGCCCGGGCATGAAGGACGTGCGTGGCATGGCCATCGACCACGCCTTCATCCCGCGCACGACCTTCGTCATCGCCGGCGACGGCAAGATCGTCGCCACGCTTTCCTCGGAGGCCGATCATCTGCGCCCCGACGAGCACGTGAAAGAGGCACTGGCCATCGTGCAGAAACTGCACGCCGGCAAGGCGCCGTAAGCGGAACCCCGGCGCGCAGGGAATGACCTGCGCGCCGACCTGATCGGGTGACGATGCAACCGTGTGCGTGCCGGAGGGCACTCACCGCCATCGCGGTCGCCCGCGGTGACGAGGCGCTGCCGTCGATCGTGACGGAGCGCTCCCGCAACCGCGGCGCGCTCGCGGGCCATCCACCCGGATCAGCAGCGATGCCTGACGAACCCTCGGCGCCCGGCCGCACGCTCGACCTGCTGCGTTCGCTCGCCCGCACGCTCACGGCGGATGACGTCGCGGAGATCGTCGCCTATGTCGTGCTGTCGCTGGCGGCGGCACTGGCCGGCAGCCTCGCCGCGGTGCTGCTGGTGCCGCTGGTGCAGCCGGGGCATCCCCTGCAACTGGCGGGCGGCATGTTCGACGCCGGTGGTGGCGTCGAGAGGCGGGCCACCGCGTTTGCGGCGGCCACCGCGGCTTTCGCCGTGCTGCGCTGGCTGGTCGCGTGGCTCGGTGCGCGGCTGACCAGCCGTTACGGCGTGGCCCGGCGGCGTCTGGTGCATGCGCGGCTGGTCGATGCGCCACTCGCCTCGCTGGCCGACTCGACCTCCGCCGAAATCGCGAACGTCCTGACCTACAACGTCGAGTTCCTCACCCAGGGCTTCGCCGCGCTGCTGCAGCTGCTGGTCGCCGGGGTCACCACGGTCGTCAGCCTGGCCTTCGCGTTCTGGGTGTCGCCGCCGCTGATGCTGGCGGCACCCCTGCTGGTCGGTTTCGCGCTGGTCGCGTCGCGCAGCTTCGGCCGCGAACAGTCGCAGGTCGGCCGTCGCTATGTCGCCGACATGACGCGGCTGTTCTGGCTGAGCGAGGATTTTCCGCGGCGCCTGCGCCACATCCGTTCGTTCGAGCGCGCGGATGCGGAGAAGGAGAGTTACGGTGCCATTTCCGCAGCGCTGGGCCATGGCTACCGGCGCCAGCTGGAGCTGGTGGCGGCCGGCCGGCTGGTGCTCGAACTGCTGGCGGCGGTGGTGATCGCCGCCGTCTTCGTGCTCGCCTGGCGCTGGCACGGCGTCGACCAGTCGTCGCTGATCGCGGTGTGCCTGCTGCTCGGGCGCCTGTTGCCCTACCTGGTATCGACGCGGCAGTGCTTCCAGCAATTGCGTTCGGCCGTTCCGGCGTTCGCGCTGTGGCAGCGCTACATGAGTCTGGACGCGGTGCGTGCGCCGGCAGCGCCATCGCCGGCCACGCCGTCGGCGCGGAACGCGCTGCACGTCGAGCGGATGCAGCTGGCGCCGCCGCTGGCCGGCATCGACGTCCGTCACCTGAGTCTGCGGCCCGGCGAACTGACCCTGGTCTGCGGCGACTCCGGCATCGGCAAGAGCAGTCTGGTCGACGTGCTGGCCGGCATGAGCATGCCCGGCGCTTTTGCCGCGCGCGTGGATGGACGCGCCATCGACTTCGGCGAATACCGGGAACTCGTGCGGCATGGCGCCTATGTCAGCCAGAGCGTGCGGCCGTGGCAGCACTCGGTGCGCGAATGCCTGCGCTGGGCCGCGCCCGAGGCCGATGACGCGGCGATGCAAGCCGCGCTGCGGGACGTCGGCCTCGGCCCGCGACTGGCCGCTTCGCCGCAAGGGCTGGACACCGCGCTGCACGACGCATCGAGCCGGCTCTCCGGCGGCGAGCTGCAGCGACTGCTGCTCGCCCAGGTGATCCTGCGCCAACCTTTCCTGGCCGTGCTCGACGAAGCAACCAGCGCGCTCGACGCCGCCGCCGAAATCCACGTGCTTGCCGCCATCAAACGCCGGCTGCCGCAGACGATACTCGTCGTGGTGTCGCACCGGGCCAGCGTGGCGGAGCTGGCCGACCAGTGCCTGGCCATCGACGCGGATCTCGTGGCGACGATCGCCCGCAACGCTCCGCGCGACGCCATGCCGCACGAGCCCGGCAGGCGCGCGCACCCGGCCTGAGCCGCTCTCTCCGTTGGTCCCGTGCTTGCCCCAATCGTTCTGCACTACCCGACGGCGTGAGTGGGTCGGCCTTGATGGTTTGGCCGGGTTTGCAGCGTGCAGGTGTGTCGGGAAGTGAACCTGACCCCGTTTTTGGGGGTTTCGGGTTGCGGGTGAGCCAATGGGCCCTGGCTGCTGAGTCAACGGTCAGGACGCTTGCGTGGCTGGAATTGCCCTGACACTTTCTCCCTCTTAACTACCTCCGTCCCCTTATCCGCGCGGTCATAGGTGCTGCGCTCGGCCAGCGGCTTGGTCTGCGTGTTCAGCACGATGGTGAGGCGGGTGATCTCCGCGCCGTAGTGAGCCAGCTCGTCGGCGTTGAACACCTACTTGAGCTTGATGAAGCCGTCGCGCCGATAGTCGGCGATTTGCTGCGCCGAAAGCGGGTAGGGGCGGTCGAGGTCGATGGGCATGTTGGATTCCTGTCGTGTCACGCAAACCGCTTCGTGATCGCGGGGTTGTCTGACTTGCACCATGGTAAGAATCGGAAGTGCCGCAGGCATCTGCAGTACTTGTCCAATCGCTGCAGGAAGCTGTCGTATTCATGACCCATGGGACGGGCGTCCTGCGTCGACAGCGATCGGCGGTTCCCCTATGCGCGGTGACTTGACTGCATCCGCCCTTTTGCGCCTAGCTACCGCTCCCTTTCCCGGGCCAGCTCAACCTGACCCGTTTTAAGCCCTGCGACGCCCCTTCCGATCGGAAACCGTGGCCTTCCGAGACAATACAAGTTCGCTGACTTTGACAATCCGCTGATCTAGGCCTAAACTAAACGCAATCTCTCGCTCTGGCCTGAGACTGCGAGAGGGTTGTCTAGCGGCCCGGCCAAGCCAAGACGCCGTGGGTTACGTCAGATTTGTGAGTAATCCCGCGATTCCGAATAAAGCAAAGGCTCGCCAAGTTTTGGTGGGCCTTTTGCTATGGGGATGACCATGGAATTGTCGGAAGCAGTTTCTGCTGTGTCTGCCTTGGTTCGTGATGCCGGCGACATCACGGGCGCGCAGTTGAGCCGCGCGCTCAAGGGCCGTCTACCGGACTTCAATCCGCGCAATTATCAAGCGGCAAGCCTAAGGCTATTCATCGCCCAGCACGTGCCTTCTGTGGTGGAGGTCGGGCGAGCCGGCCTTGACCTCATCTACCGATGCCCGCCGATTGCGCTGCAGCCCACATCGTGTGCCCGGGCCAATTTGTGGCAGACCTGGGTCAGCCCCAATGCCCCGTTTGTTTTGGTCATCGACCGAGACCAAGGTGAGGTGACGGCCTGTGCCCGCGGCACCAACCCAGCAGCTGGCGTGGTGCATTTGGCTCCCCCTTCGGTTGGTTTCCATCGACAGATGGCTTTGGACTTTCTCAATCAGCAGCCACACACGGGCGACATCGATGCCCTCCGCGAATTGGCCCAGGATGAGCAGCGGGCGACTTGGTGGCAGCCGTGGTTTGCCGCGGTGCGCAAGATGGGGCTCGGAAAAGCCTGGAATACCTACCGCGCCGTCCGACTTCGCAATGAGTTGGAGTGCCAGCTAGATCAGGCCGCGTTGCCCCACCGTGCCGTCGAGAAAGCTCTGTCAGTCATCCATGCGCCTACACAACATTCGACCTCAGAGCAGGTGGCTGTCGCCACCGTTGACCACGGAGAGGGCTCGGCGTTGCAGCGCGTCGCGATTGCCACGGTTTTGCGGATGTCTGACGACGAATTGCGCGAGCTGAAACTCCCGTTGGGACTAGTGCTGGACGCTGCAGGCGCGTCGCGGTAACGGCCTGGGACGAGGTCGTGCGATACCTCTTCGTCTACCAACATTTTGCCATCCAAGCCCGAGAGTTGGTCGCTCGAACTGGGGCAACGGATGTGGAAGTGGTGTTGGTAAAAAAAGGCGAAGATCGGCCCGACGACCATCTCTTCGGGCGGCTGGACACGATCAAACCGATGTGCGCGACCTGTCAGGTCGTGCGTGGGTATCGTCGGGCTGTGGAAGCAGTGACGACGGTGGAGTATTGCGCCAAGACCTTTCGGGTCGACGATCAACAGCTTATCGCCTGGCTGCAAGCCACCAAACCAGCAGCCGCCCAAGCGGTGATCTGCCCGACCGCGGCGTTCCGCGCATGTGTGGCGCAATGCGACCACTTGGTGCTAGCCGCCGGGGCGCTAACACGCGCCGATGAGACTGATCGGCTGCGCTGGCCCTTCATTCAACGCGCCGCCAATATCCTGACGCGCAAAGCCCAAGGCGAGGATCTAGGACCCATGCGCGAGTGGAAGGCGCGCCATGGGGTGGACTATGCCGCCCACAGTAAAGTGGGATTTAAAGGTGGGCCGGCGCAGCAAAAGAAAACATCATCGTGGCACCTAAAGGATGGCGATCACACCACAGCGGAAGCAGCGGCACGCGTGTATTTCGACTGTCTGGAGCGCCATGGCCAATCAATCGTGGTCGTGTTCTATGTGGGGCCGCATCCTCCGGACAAGGTTTACGATTGGGTGTTCGAAGGTGAGGAGTAAGTGTTGCGCTTGCCATTCGCGACTTGGGCTTTTTTGTTAAGAAAGCCCGCTGAGGGAGGCCGCGGAAAGGGTGTTAGTGACAATGCGTGGCCAGCTTCCAGAGGAAAATTGTCCCTGACACCATGGTTCCGACACCATGGTTCCGCTCACGGCATCGCGAAGCTGTTGTTGCCGCGATCGCTGTCCGGCAGCGCCAACGCCGGGTCGAGCGTGGCGGATTTCAGTTTGCGCGTGCCGTCGACGTGGATCACGTAGCTGCGGTGCTGCATCCAGGTTTCCCAGGGCACGCGCACGTCCTGTTTGCTGCCGTCGTCGTAGACGAGTTGCAGCGTGGCGGGCAGTACGAGCTGGTCGAGGTTGGCCACGGTGACGTCGACGCCCTTGCGGTAGTCGCCGTCGGTGTAGGCGGCCTTCTGCACGGCCATGTCGAATTGCCAGTTGTGTTCGAACCAGCCGCGCCAGAACCAGCCGAGGTCTTCGCCGGTGTCGCTTTCGATGAAGCGGAAGAAGTCGGACGGGCTGGGGTGCCTGTAGGCCCAGGTGGCGATGTAGCGGCGGAAGGCGGGGTCGAAGCGTTGCGGGCCGATGATCTCCTCGCGCAGCAGCACCAGGCCGAAGGCGGCCTTGAAGTAGGTGATCGGGTGGCGGTATTTCTCGGCGATCGCGTCGGCGTAGGTCAGCGGCGGCGGCGCGTCGGCATCCTTCAGGATGGCGGCGATCTGTTCGGCCGGGGTGCCCTTGCCGGGGGCGTATTCGCTGTCGCGCTTGGGCGCGTACTTGCCGCCGTCGAAGGCCTCGGCTTCGTACACGTCGACGAAGGTGTTGAAGCCTTCGTCCATCCACGCGTCGCGCCGCTCGTTGCTGCCCACGATCATCGGGAACCAGCTGTGGCCGATCTCGTGGGCGATCAGCATCTGCAGGTTCTTGCCCGCGGCCTTCTTGTGGTCGAAGGTGATGCCCGGGTATTCCATGCCGCCGGCGGTGCCGGCTTCGTTGATGGCGACGGGGTACGGATACGGGTAGTAGGTGCGCGAGAAGAACTCGACCGACTTTTTCAGGTTCTGCGTGGCCACGCCCCAGGCCTGGTCGCCGGCGCTTTCCACCGGATAGGCCGACATCGCCAGCGCGGTCTTGCCGTCGGGCAGGTTGATGCGCGCAGCGTCCCAGATGTACGCCTTGGACGCGCCGAAGGCCACGTCGCGGGTGTTCTTCATGGCGAAGTGCCAGGTCAGCGTGCCGCCCTGTTTCGGGCGGCTGGCCGGGTCGCCGACTTCGGCGGCGCTGCGGATCATCACCGTCGCGTCGCTGTGGCGGGCCTGGTCCAGGCGCCTGCGCTCGGTGGCGGTCAGCACGTCCTGCGGGTTGAGCAGTTCGCCGGAGCCGACCACCAGCATGTCCGCGGGCACGGTGACGCGATAGTCGAAGTCGCCGTATTCGAGGTAGAACTCGCTGTTGAGGTAGGGCTGGGTGTCCCAGCCGCGCAGGTCGTCATAGACGGCCATGCGCGGATACCACTGCGCCATCTCGAAGATCTCGCCCTGCCTGTTCGCGTTGACGTCGGTGCGCCCGCCGAACTCGCCGGGCACGGTGTAATCCCAGCTGATGTGCAGCTTGAGCCGGCCGCCGTGACCCTTGAGCGCGGTGGGCAGGGTGACCTGCATGCGGGTGTCGCTGATCACCCAGTGCGCCTTCTGCTTGCGGCCGCCGGCGTCCTCCACCTCGACCGAGCGGATGTGTTCGCCGCTGGTGAACTCGGTGGGGAACTTGGCGCCGCCGAACGCGCCGCGGGCGTCCTTGCGGTAGCGGTTCTGTTCGATCTGCAGCCACAGCACCGGCAACGCGTCGGGGCTGTGGTTGGTGTAGCTGATCACTTCGCTGCCGCTGAGCTTGCGCGTCGACGGATCCAGCGTCGCCTCGATGCGGTAGTCGGCGCGGTTCTGCCAGAACGCCGGGCCGGGCTTGCCGCTGGCATCGCGCATGGCGTTGGCCGGCTGCGGGTAGGTGTACGGGGCGAAGGTCTGCAGCGGGTTGAAGCCGTGCTTCGGCGCGTCCGCCGCGTGTGCGGAGAGCGCCGCGCCGAGCAGCAGCGCGAGGCTCGTGGCCAGTCGTTTCGTCAGTGCCTTTGCCATGTGTCCGGTTCCCCATTCTCGAAATGTGCGATGAAACGGCCGCGACCGTTCCCTGACCTTGCGCGACTGCGTATCAACCATGCGGCGGTGGAAATGATGGTGGTTCGCCGGCATCGCCTGCGCCCCACGAGGTATTGGCCTTTGCGCCCAGCGCGTAGCGCAACGTGCCGCCGTGGGCGACCAGCGCCGGTGTCAGCCAAGGTGCGTCGTGCGGCTTGCCGTCCACGGTGAGCGACTGCACGAATGGTGTCTGTGCCGAGGCGCCGGGGGCGTCGATGATCACGTCGCCGCCGCTGCCGTGCACCACGGCGTGCGGAAACAGCGGGCTGCCCAGCAGCAGTTCGGCGCGCCCGGGGATTTCGGGATACATGCCCAGCGCGGCCCAGACGTACCAGGAGGACATCTCGCCGAGATCGTCGTTGCCGGGGATGCCGTCGGGCGCGTTCTTCCAGATCGTGTTGGCGACGATGCGCACCGCCTCCTGGGTCTTCCACGGTTGTCCGGCGTAGTCGTAGAGCCAGGGCGTGGCCACCGATGGTTCGTTGTCCAGCTCGGCGTGCAGCGGGCCGGCCCCGGTCAACGCCCACTTGCCGTCGGGCGTGTGGAAGAACGCATCCAGTCGCCGGGTGGCAGTGGCCTTGCCGCCCAACGTGTCGAACAGGCCGTGCACGTCGAACGGCACCATCCAGAGGTAGACCGCGGCACTGCCTTCGACGAAGCCTTCGTCGGTGACCGGCTGGAAGGCCGGCCAGCTGCCGTCGGCGTTGCGGTTCTGGATGTAGCCGGCCTTCGGCGTGGCGCTGGGGTTGAACAGGTTGCGCCAGTAGCCGGCGCGGGTCAGGAACCGGGCGCGGCCGCTGGCGTCGCCCACCTGGCGGGCGAGTTCGGAAAGCGCGAAATCGGCGGTGCTGTCTTCCAGCGTCTCGCCGGCGCCGCCCCACGCATGCGACTTGCTGGCGATGTAGTGCAGGTCGAGCCACTGGTCCAGCGACGGACGCTGGCCGACGCACTCGACGTTGCAGCCGTCATCGGAGAGATCGTTGGCGGTGACCACCGTGGCTGCCTTCACCAGCGAGGCATAGGCGCCGTGCAGGTCGAAGTCGCGGCCGCCGAACGCCACGATGTCGGCCAGCGCGGGCACTGCCGGGTCGCCGCTCATCACGTGGGTGCCGCCGGAGTTGTGCGTCCAGCGATCCCATTCGCCGTGGTTCTGCCGCGCCTGGTTGTAGAGCGACTGCGCGATGTCGCTGCCGCGCTTCGGGTCGAGCCAGCTGACCAGTTGCAGGTGCGAGCGGTAGATGTCCCAGCCGGAGAAGTTGGCGTACTGCATCGCCTGCCGGCCTTCGACCGTGTGCGTGCGCTGGTCGAAGCCGCGGTACTGTCCGTTGACGTCGCTGTAGACGTTCGGATGCATCATCACGTGGTACAGCGCGGTGTAGAAGGTGGTGCGCTGGTCCGGCGTGCCGCCGTCGACGGCGATGCGGCCGAGATCCCGGTTCCATGCCTGGACGGCCTTCTCGCGCACGCTGGCGAACGTCGTGCGCTGCGAAATTTCCGCTTTCAGGTTGGCGCGCGCATTGGCGAGGCTGACGTAGGAAATGCCCACGCGCAGGCCGACCTTCGCGCCGTGTTTGCCGAAGTCGAGCCACGCGCCGGAACCCTTGCCGATGGCAAAGAAACCGTTATCGCCATAGCCGGTGCCGCCGCTGGCAGTGCGCGCGCCAGCGCGCACCTGGCCATCCACCCAGGTGCCGCCGGCGCGGAACGGCTGGTCGAACTCGGCGACGAAATACAGCGTGTAGTAGCTCTTGCGGTCCGCCTCGGCGAGATAGCCGCAGAAGTTGCCGCTGGTGACCGAGCCGGTGACCGTGCGCGTGGCCGGATCAACGCGCACGTCGGCGGCGCTGCTGCCGACCTCGGAGTCGGAGGTGCGGATCAGCAGGTTGGCTGGCTTGCCGGCGGGGAAGTCGATGGTGGCGATGCCGCTGTGCATCGCGGCGGTGAGTTCAACGGAGCTGCCGTTGGCCAGCGCCACCCGGTAGTAGCCGGCCTTGGCTGTTTCCTCGGCGTGGGAGAAATCGCTGGCGTAGACGCTGTCCGTGGCATCGGCCGAGGGTGAGCTGGTCACGGCCGTGGTGATCGGCATGAACGGGATGTCGCCGCTGGCGCCGGCACAGCCGGTGCCGGACAGATGGGTCAGGGCGAAGCCGCGCACGCGCGGGTGGTCGTAGGCGTAGCCACCCGGCGCGGCGGTGCGATTGTGCTTGCCGCGGGTCGTCTCCGGGCTCCACTGCAGCATGCCGAACGGCAGCATCGGACCGGGAAAGGTGTTGCCGCCGTTGCTGCTGCCGATCAGCGGGTTGACCGCGGCGGCCGGCGAGCCCTCAGCCGCCTGCGCGAAGGCGAGCGGCGCGACCAGCAACAGCGGGGTCGCGAGCGCGAGGCGAGCGGGCAAACGTCGGATCATGAGGGCTTCCCTTGACAGGGTTCAACGCGCGAGCAAGGCGAGCACTTCGTGACACGCGCCCATGGTGTGGTAGTCGGTCTTGCCGGCCGGGCTTTTTTCGTCGCTGATCTTGCGGTTGTCGGGGGTGAGGATGCGGTACCAGGCGCCATGCCGGTGATCCACGAAATGCTCCCACGCGTAGGTCCACAGGCGCCTGTACCAGTCGTCATAGACGGCCTCGCCGGTACGCGCGTGCAGCAGGGCGGCGGCGGCCAGCGACTCGGCCTGCACCCAGAAATATTTTTCGTCGTCGCAGATGCTGCCATCCGGCGCGAAGCCGTAGCAGATGCCACCGTGTTCGTCGTCCCAGGCGTGGGCCAGGGCGCGGTCGAACAGTTCCTTCGCGCGCGGCAGCAGCCAGTCCTGCGGCGTGCCGCGCGCAGCCAGCAGCGGCTCCATGATCAGCAGCAGCTTGGCCCATTCGGTCTGGTGGCCGGGCTGGAAGCCCCACGGCTTGAACAGGTTCTTCGGGTCGTCGCGGTTGAATTCGCGGTCGATGTTCCAGTGGCGATCGTAGTGTTCCCATACCAGGCCATCGGCCTTGGCGGCCTGGTCGCGGGTCATGCGGTCAGCGAGGGTGAACGCGCGATCGAGGTAGCGCGGCTCACGGGTGGCCTGGTAGGCGGCGATCATCGCCTCGCACATGTGCATGTTGGCGTTCTGGCCGCGGTAATCGCTGAAATGCCAGTCGGCATCGGCCTCGTCGCGGTACAGCCGCGCGTCGGCCTCCCAGTAGCGTTGCTCGAGCAGGTTCCAGGTCTCGGTCATCCAGCCGCGGGCTTCCTCGATGCCGGCCTTCAGCGCGGTGGCGTAGGCCAGCAGCACGAAGGCGACGCCGTAGGCCTGGTTGGAGCTGTCTTCCGGCCGGCCGTCGCGGATGGTCCAGTGATAGCCGCCGTTGGCGGGGTTGCGATGGACCTCGCGCAGGTAGCGCAGGCCGTGCCGCGTGGCCTCCAGGTATTCGGGGTTGCCGAAGGCCAACCATGCCATCGCGTAGTTGAATACGAAGCGCGTGCTGCTGACCAGGTGGCGATGACTGCGGTCGTAGATCGTGCCGTCGTCCTTGAAGTAGTGGAAGAAGCCGCCTTTCGGATCGATCGCGCGCGGATGGTAGAACGCCATCGTCTGCGCGATGTGGCTGCGCAGGAAGTCAGGCGAGCGGAAATCGGGTGCGGCAGTCATGCCTGCTTCTCCATGAAGTCGAGCACCTCGGCGCCACTGGGCATCGCGGCGAACGAGCCCTGGCGGGTGACCGTGAGCGCGCCGCAGGCGGCGGCGAAACGCAGCATCGCGTGCAGCTGCGGCAGCTGGCTCACCAGGTGGTCGAGCCGGTCGGGCGTCGCGTCGAGTTCGGCCAGGCGGCACAGCAGGCCGCCGACGAAGGCGTCGCCGGCGGCGGTGCTGTCGACCACGGTCACGGCGTAGCCCGGCAGCTCCCCTTCGGCATCCGGATGGAACCAGCGCATGGGCCGCGCGCCGTCGGTGACCACCAGCAGCCGGGCGCGACCGCGCCACAGGCGGTCCAGCGCGGCCTGCTCGCCGTCCGGTGCCAGCCACGCGAATTCCTCGGCCGAGAGTTTCACCACGTCGGCCAGATGCAGCGCCGGCCACACCTGCGTCAGTGCATCGGCGCCGGCCGGCCACAACGCAGGGCGCAGGTTGAGGTCCATGCTGACCAGCGCGCCGGCGCCGTGCGCGCGCTGCATGCCTTCGCGAGTCGCGTCGGCGATGGCCGGCCCGGTCAGGCAGTTGGAGCAGACGTGGAACACCGCCACGCCGTCGAATGCCCCGGCGCGGAAATCGGCAACGCGGAATTGCAGGTCGGCCGTGCGCTCGCGATGGAAGATGAAGCTGCGCTCGCCCGAGGCATCCAGCGTGACCAGCGCGAGCGCGGTGGGTGCGGCCGTGCGTGACACGTCCGCCGTGCCCACGCCGGCGCGTTGCAGGCCATCCAGCAGGAAGTCGCCGAAGCGGTCGGTAGAGAGCATCCCGGCGAAGCGCGCGTTGCCGCCCAGGCGCGCCACCGCCACCGCGACGTTCGCCGGCGCGCCGCCGGCGAACGGAACGAAGCTGGCGGCGAAGCCGTGCGCGTCGACGCCGCTGGCGTGCAGGTCGATCAGCGCCTCGCCGAAACAGAGAATCGGCCGGGGCGGGGCGGGATCAGTCGACACTGCTGCGGATCTTCGAGCCGCTGATGCCGTAGAACACGATGTACAGGTAGCACAGCAGCGGCAGGAAGAACGCGTGCTGCAGGCCGATGTGGTCGGCCAGCACACCCTGCAGCTGCGGGATCACCGCGCCGCCGACGATGGCCATGATCAGCAGGCTCGATGCCTTGCTGGTCATCGGGCCAAGCCGCTCGATGCCGAGCGCGAAGATGGTCGGGAACATGATCGAGTTGAACAGGCCGATCGCGATGATGCTGTACATCGCCGTGGTGCCGCTGCTCAGCATGGTGGTCAGCACCAGCAGCGCGTTGATCGCGGCGAACGTGGCCAGCAGCTTGCGCGGCGAGATCCTGGCCATCAACGCCGAGCCGACGAAACGGCCGAGCATGGCACCGCCCCAGTACCACGAGACGTACTTCGCCGCCTGCTGCTCGCTCATGTGGCCGATGTCGGGCATCGACAGGTAGTTGACCATGAAGCTGCCGATCGACACCTCGGCGCCGACGTAGAAGAAGATGCCCAGCACGCCGAACAGCACGTGCGGGTGGCGCAGCACGTCGGCGAAGCCATGGCGGCCGTGATCGTCATTGTCGGTGGACTCGGTCAATGCCGGCAGCCGGAACATCCACACGAACAGCGCCAGCAGGAACAGCACCACCGCCAGCCCGATGTACGGGAACTGCACCGCCTGCGCCTGCTGGGTGTCGTAGAGCAGGCGTTGCGCCGGTTCCAGCGCGGCGAGTTCCTCCGGGTTCTTGACCACGTTGGAGAGAATCAGCAGGCCGCCGAACAGCGGCGCCAGCGTGGTGCCGAGCGAGTTCAGCGCCTGTGCCAGGGTGAGCCGGCTGGAGCTGGTCTTCTCCGGGCCGAGCAGGGCCACGTACGGATTGGCGGCCACCTGCAACACCGTGATGCCGGTGGCCAGCACGAACAGCGCGCCGAGGAAGGCCGGGTAGAGATGCAGCGCCGCGGCCGGCCAGAAGCCCAGCGCGCCGATGCCGGCGATCGCCAGCCCGGCCACGATGCCCTTCTTGTAGCCCAGTGCCGCGACCATGCGCCCGGCCGGCATGCCCATCAGGAAATACGCACCGAAAAAGGTGAGCTGCACCAGGATCGCCTGCGCGTAGTTGAGCTGGAAGATCGACTTCAGGTGCGGGATCAGGATGTCGTTGAGGCAGGTGAGGAAGCCCCACATGAAGAAGATCGTGGTGAGCACGCCCAGCGCCAGCCAGCTGCTGGTGTAGGGCGCGCGGGGCGCACCGTGGTCCGGCGCGAGGGGAGTGGGGCGGGGCGGCGTAACGACAGGGGCCATGGCGATTCCGGTACGGGAGGCGGTCGGGCGTGTGTCGCTCGGCGGGCAAGCAACCGGGGCAATGTAACCGTTTCCATGCGCCGACCGATCACGCGCTGCAACATGCCCGCGCGGGTGCTACTTTCGCAGCTTGCCCCGCTGCGCCGAGATCGCCATGACCCTCCGCACCCCGATGTTGTTCGCCCTGCTGGCCTGTGCCGCCTGTCCGTCCGCACTGGCCGCGAGCGGCCACGCCGGCAATGTCGATCCCCGCATCGGCACCGGCGGCGACGGCCACACCTTCCCCGGCGCCACCGTGCCCTTCGGCATGATCCAGCTCTCGCCCGACACCGCGATGCCGGACTTCAAGCACGCCTACAAGTGGGCCGCCGGCTACCAGTACGGCGACAGCAGCATCATGGGTTTCTCGCACACGCATTTCTCCGGCTCCGGGCATTCGGACCTGGGCGACGTGCTGGTGATGCCGATCGCCGGCGACGTGCGGCTGGAACCGGGCGATCCGGCCACACCGGGCAGCGGTTATCGCTCGCGCTTCTCGCACGACAGCGAAGTGGTGCAGGCCGGCTATTACGCGGTGACGTTGAGCGACTACGGCATCCGCGCCGAACTCACCGCCGGCCGCCGCGTGGGCTGGCATCGCTACACCTTTCCGAAGGGCAAGCCCGCGCACCTGCTGCTCGACCTGCGCCCGAGCATCTACGACTACCCCGGCAAGGTGCTGTGGTCGAAGCTGCAGGTGGCCGACGACGGCACCGTCACCGGTTGCCGCACCACCCGCGGCTGGGCGCCGGGACGCGAGCTGTGCTTCGCCATGCGCTTCAACCAGCCGATGACGTCGCGCGCGTTGTACGACCGCGAGAGCGACGTCCTCTACAAGGGCTTCAAGGGCCCCGGCAACCAGCCGGTGGACCACGACGCGCAGAACGGCCGCGCGCTGGTCGCCGTGTTCGACTTCGGTGCGCTGAAGCAGCCGCTGGAGGTGAAGGTGGCGATCTCGCCGGTCAGCGCCGCCAACGCGGTGGCCAATCTCGATGCCGATGGCCAGGGCTGGGATTTCGACGCCCGCCGCGCGCAGGCAAGGGCCGCGTGGGATCGGGCGCTGGCGGTGGTCGACGTCGATGCCTCCGCCACCGTGCGCAAGCAGTTCTACACCGCGCTCTACCACGCCATGCTGTCGCCCACGCTGAGCATGGACGTCAATGGCGAATACCGTGGCCCCGACCATGCCGTGCACAAGGCGGACGGCTACGAGTTCTACTCGACCTGGTCGCTGTGGGACGTCTACCGCGCGCAGCAGCCGCTGATGGTGCTGCTCAATCCCGAACGCAGCACCGACTTCATCCGCTCGCTGATCGCCGCGCGCGAGGCGAGCCCGTTCGGCATCCTGCCGGTGTGGGCGTACCAGGGCCTGGAGACCTGGTGCATGATCGGCTACCACGCCGTGCCGGTGATCGCCGATGCCTGGATCAAGGGCGTGCGCGGCTTCGATGCGGACAAGGCGCTGCAGGCCATGGTCGCCAGCGCCACCTACGCGCCCTACGGCGACCTGGCCGACTACATGAAGCTCGGCTACGTGCCGATCGACAAGGAGCCGGAGGGCGCCTCCAAGACGCTCGAATACGCCTACGACGACTGGTCGCTGGCGCAGATGGCGAAGGCGATGGGCAAGAACGACGTTGCCGCCACCTTCGGCAGGCGCGCCGGCAACTGGAAGAACGCGTGGGACCCGAAGACCGGTTTCATGCGCGCGCGGCTGGCCAACGGCGCGTTCCGCGAACCGTTCGACCCCACCGCCGCCGGCTACGGCAGCGACTTCACCGAAGGCAACGCCTGGCAGTATTCGTGGTACGTGCCGCAGGACGTGGCGGGCCTGATCGAGGCGATGGGCGGAGCCGCGAAGTTCGTGGCGAAGCTGGACGCGTTGTTCGACGCGAAGGTCGACCCGGCGCACTTCAAGCACGTCGAGGACATCACCGGCCTGATCGGCTGGTACGCGCACGGCAACGAGCCCAGCCACCACATCGCCTATCTCTACGACTACGCCGGCGCGCCGTGGAAGACGCAGGAGAGGCTGAAGCAGATCATGGACAGCCAGTACGCCGCGCGGCCGGACGGACTCTCGGGCAACGACGACCTGGGCCAGATGTCGGCCTGGTACGTGTTCACCGCGCTGGGCTTTTACCCGGTCACGCCGGCCAGCGACGTCTACGCCATCGGTCGGCCGTTCGTCGGGCGTGCCACGCTGCACCTGACCGACGGCAAGGACTTCACCGTCAGCGCCGCGCCGCTGGATGACGCGCACCCTTACGTCGGCGAGGTCACGCTCAACGGCAAGCCGCTGGCCGCCCCCTTCCTGCATCACGCGCAGATCCTCGCCGGTGGCGAGCTGCACTTCCGCATGCAGGCCACGCCCAACCGCCACTGGGGCGTGGGCGCCCCGCCGCAGGGATGATGATCCGCCGGGTCGTGCCAGAATGGGGCGGGCGTTGATGCTGGCCGTCGCGGAGGGCTGGATCGAATGAATTTCCGCAGCTTCATGAGTTGGCGGGTCGCCGGACTGCTGTCGGCCATGCTGATCATCGTCGGCCTGCCGTACGTGGTGACCCGGCTGAACACGCAGGACACCGTGCTGGCCAACAGCTGGGTCACCCACTCGACCGAAGTGCGCTCGGTCGCCTATCGCATCGCCTACCTGATCCGCAGCAGCGAGGCGGCGACCTACCGCATGCTGGTCGGGGACGTCGGCGCCGAGACGCGCGCCGAGGCCGAGAGCGCCGCGGCACAGGTGCCGCAACTGCTGCAGCGGCTGCGTGCGATGACCCGCGACAACCCGGCCCAGCAGGCCCTGATCGGCGCGCTGGAAAACAGCGTTACCGGTCGCCTCACCCTGATGGCTCGTGCGCGCGAGCTGCAGCGGCGCGGCGACGTGGGCCGCGCCGGACAAGCGATGGGCGAGGCCACCGACCTGTTTCCGTTCGCCACCAAGATCGACGGCATCGTCGCCAACGAGGATGAGTTGCTGACCGCCCGCAAGCAGGCCGCCCACCACCGCGAGTTCAACGGCCAGCTGGTGCAGGGCATTACCGCGCTGGCGCAGTTGGTGCTGCTGGCGATCATCGTGATCGCCTCGGAACGGCAGATTCGCCAGCGGCGCCGGGCCGAGACGCGCGAGGGCCGCGCGGTGCTGCGTTCGCGGCTGATCCTGCAATCGGTGCGCGAGCCGATCGCGTTGTTCGACGCGAATCTCAACAGCCTGCTGGTGAACAACGCTTTCGGCGACCTGTACGGCGAGGACCCGCAGCAACCGTCGCGCACGCTCGTCGAGATCGGCGGCGGCGTGTGGAACGACAGCGCACTGCTGCAGCGTTTCCGCGACGTGCTGCTGAGCGACCGCGAGCTGTGGGACTACGACCTGGTGCAGCGCACCGCCGACGGCGAGCAGCGCCACATCGTGGTCAACGCGCGTCGGCTGCAGCAGGATCTCACCGACGAACCGGCGCTGCTGCTCACGGTCAGCGACGTCACCGTGCGCGCGCTGACCGAGGAGAAGGTGATCGAGCTCAATCGCCAGCTCGAGGGCAAGATCAACCAGATCTCCGACATCAACCGCGAGCTGGAGGCGTTCAGCTACTCCGTCTCGCATGACCTGCGCGCGCCGCTGCGCCACGTGGCGGGCTTCGTGCGCAAGCTGGAGCACCACCTGGCCGGCCAGCTCGACGACAAGGCCAGCCACTACATCGGCGTGATCGACAGCGCGGCCCAGCGCATGGCGCTGCTGATCGACGACCTGCTGGTGTTCTCGCGCCTGGGCCGCGGCCCGCTGCGGTTGCAGGCGGTGGACATGCAGTCGCTGGTGGAGGAGGCACGGGCACTGGCCGAATCCTCGGCGGAGGGCCGGCGCATCGTGTGGACGATCGGGCCCTTGCCGATGGTCATCGGCGACGCCAACATGTTGCGTACGGTGTGGCAGAACCTGCTCGGCAACGCGGTGAAATACACCGGGCGCCGTGAGGTGGCGCGCATCGAGGTCAGCGCCGGGCGCAGCAGCCGCGGCGATTACGAGTTCGAAGTGGCCGACAACGGCGCCGGCTTCGACATGCAGTACGCGGACAAGCTGTTCGGCGTGTTCCAGCGCCTGCACCGCGCCTCGGATTTCCCGGGCAACGGCATCGGCCTGGCCAACGTGCGGCGCATCATCACGCGCCACGGCGGCAAGGTCTGGGCCGAGGCCGTACCGGACCAGGGCGCCACGTTCCACTTCTCGCTGCCGGCCATCGACGTGGCCGGGGCGCAAAACGGAGAGTCAGCGGCATGAACAAGAAAGAACTGCGCACCGTGCTGCTGGTCGAGGACAGCCTGGCGGACGCCGAGATGGCGATGGACGCGCTGGCCGAAGCCCACCTGGCCAATCCGGTGGTGCACGTCGAGGATGGCGTGGAATGCCTCGACTACCTGCATTGCACCGGCGCCTGGGCCGGGCGCGATCCGGGCGACCCGGCGGTGGTGCTGCTGGACATCAAGATGCCGCGCATGGACGGGCTGGAAGTGCTCACCCGCATGCGCCACGACGAGCACCTGCGGCGCGTACCGGTGGTGATCCTGTCCTCCTCGCGCGAGGAGAGCGACCTGGCGCGCAGTTGGGACCTCGGCGCCAACGCCTACGTGATCAAGCCGGTGGACGTGGACCAGTTCTTCGAGGCCGTGCGCACGCTGGGCCGGTTCTGGGCGGTGCTGAACGAGGCGCCCGAGGCGAATTGACGCATGAACAGACGCGCCCGGGCGGTCGCCCGCGGTGTAGACAACGATGGCCGCACGGCCAGTGACGGAGAACCCCATGCCCAACCGGCAGATCAAGTCGATGCCGACGATACGGGTGCTGCAAGTGGAGGACAGCGAGCTCGACGCCGAGCTGGTGCTGGCCGAGCTGGACGCCGACGGCATCCCGCACGAGGCGCGGCTGGTCGACGATGAAGCCGGCTACCTGGCCGCGCTGGACGAGTTCGCCCCGCATATCGTGCTGTCCGACCTGAGCGTGCCGGGTTTCTCCGGGCAGCGCGCGCTGGAGCTGCTGCGCGAGCGCGACGAGGACCTGCCCTTCATCTTCGTTTCCGCGACGCTGGGCGAGGATGCCGCCATCGAGGCGCTGCGCAACGGCGCGACCGACTACATCCTCAAGCAGAACCCCGTGCGCCTGGCCAGTGCGGTGCGTCGGGCGCTGGTCGAGGCGGATGCGCGCAAGGCCAACCGCCGCGCCGAGGCCGACCTGATCCGCGCGCAGCGGTTCGAGAGCCTGGCGATGCTTGCCGGCGGCCTCAGCCACGACCTGCGCAACCTGCTGCAGCCGCTGTTGCTGGCCGGTGACAGCCTGCGCGACTACCAGGACGACCCGCGGCTGATGCGGCTGGGCAACCTGGTGCGCGATTGCGGCAAGCGCGGGCTGGAGATGGTGCACTCGATGCTTTCCTTCGCGCGCGGCGCCCGCCGCGCCGAGCGCGTGCGCGTGGGCACCCTGATGAGCGCGTTCGGCCTGCTGATGCAGGGCAGCGTGCCCCGTTCGGTGGTGATGGACCTGGCCATCGACGACCCCGAGCTGGCCTTCGAGGGCAACCACACCGAGCTGCAGCAATGCCTGCTCAACCTCTGCCTCAACGCGATCCAGGCGATGCCCGACGGCGGCAACCTGCGCATCGAGACCAGCCAGCAGCGGCTGGCCGACGACTTCTTCCTGCCCGAGGAGGTGCCGCACACCGGCTGCTACCTGCGCATCAGCGTGATCGACTCCGGGCCAGGCATGGACCAGGCCGTGCTGGAGCACCTGTTCGAACCGTTCTTCACCACCAAGGACGCCGGCACCGGCCTGGGCCTGATCTCGTGCAAGCGCATCGTGGCCAGCCACGGCGGCGTGATGCGGGTGGACAGCAAACCCGGCAGCGGCACCCGTTTCGACCTCTACATCCCGCTGGACGAAATGGAAGCCGACGCCGAGGCGATGGACGACATGCAGAGCCTTGAAGGCGCCGCCGAACGCGTGCTGGTGGTGGTGGAGGAGGCCGGCCAGCTGTCGCTGCTGTCCGATACGCTCGATGCCTACGGCTACCAGGCGCACGCCAGCCAGAGCGGCACCGCCGCGCTGCAGTGGATCGAGGCCGGCGGCCTGCCCGACCTGGTGCTGCTCGACGCCGACATGAACCTGTTCACCGGCGTGCGCACGCTGGCCGCGCTGGTCGAACAGGGTTACCAGGGCGGCGTCGTGCTGCTCGCCCGCCCGGACGCGCCACCGGACCCGCAGGAACTGCCCCCGCTGGACAACCTGCAAATCGTGGACAAGCCGGTCAGCACCGCGGCCCTCCTGCGCGCGCTGCGCAAGGGATTGGAGGGCGACGACTCCGCGTAGGCCAGGCACGGCGCGCCGCTTTGCGTTCCACGTGGCCGGAGCCGGCGGTTGCCGCCCTGCGCGGCGGTCGCGGGACATTCCCCGTGCGAACGCCTTCCCTCGTTGCGCGGCGGAAAGCCGTCGCGCGCAGGGAGGCGTCGGGTTGCGCCTTCAGTCGATGCCGAGCTTCTTCAGCTTGTAGCGCAGGGCGCGGAAGGTGATGCCGAGTTTGCGGGCGGCGGCGGTCTTGTTGTAGCGCGATTCTTCCAGCGCCTTGACGATGGCGGTGCGCTCGATGTTGCTGATGTAGTCGTCCAGCCCGCCATCGGCGCTGGGTGCCGCGGCGGCGGCAGCGGCCGGAGCGCCGGCAGTGGCGGCGACCTCCGTCGGCGCCGGGCGCGCGCCGCGCTGGGGCAGCATCAGGTCGGAGGCCTCGATGCTGGCGCCGTCGCTCATCGCCATGGCGCGTTCGAGGATGTTCTCCAGCTCGCGCACGTTGCCGGGGAAGTCGTAGGCTTCCAGCGCGTCGAGCGCGGCCGGCGTCAGCCGCCCGACTTCCTGGCCGCTCTTGCCGGCCAGCGACTTGAGGATGAACGCGGCCAGCTGCGGCACGTCGCCGCGGCGTTCGCGCAGCGGCGGCACGCGCAGCTCGATCACGTTGATGCGGTAGAACAGGTCCTGGCGGAACTGGCCCTGCTCGACCAGTTGGCCGAGGTTCTTGTGGGTGGCCGAGAGGATGCGCACGTCCACCGGGATCTCGTCGCGGCCGCCGATCGGGCGCACCGCTTTTTCCTGGATCGCGCGCAGCAGCTTGACCTGCATGTGCAGCGGCAGTTCGGCCACCTCGTCGAGGAACAGCGTGCCGCCCTGGGCGGCCTGGAACAGGCCTTCCTTGTCCGCGCTGGCGCCGGTGAAACTGCCCTTGCGATGACCGAAGAACTCGCTTTCCATCAGCTCGGACGGGATCGCGCCGCAGTTGACCGGCACGAACGGGCCGCCCGCGCGCGGACCGCGCTCGTGGATCAGCCGCGCGACCAGCTCCTTGCCTACGCCCGATTCACCGGCGATGTAGACCGGCGCCTGGTTGCGTGCCAGCTTGGCGATGGTGGCGCGCACCTGTTCCATCGCCGGCGAGTCGCCGATCAGGCGGTCGCCGGAGCCGCCGGCCTTGGCGGCGCCGCCGCCTTCGCGCTTCTCCTCGGCCAGCCGCAGCGCGGTGCGCACCAGGCCTCGCAGCATCTGGATGTCGACCGGCTTGGAGACGAAGTCGAACGCGCCGGCCTTGAGCGCGTTCACCGCCGCGTCGACGTTGCCGTAGGCGGTAATCATCGCCACCGGCGTGTCCGGGCAGGTTTCGGCGATCAGCTCGATGATCTCCTGGCCGTTGCCGTCGGGCAGGCGCATGTCGGTGAAGCAGAGGTCGTAGCTGTTTTCGCTCAGCGCGCGGCGGGCGTCGGCGACGGTGCCGACGGCTTCGACCTGCAGGTCCATGCGCCCGAGGGTGATGGTGAGCAGCTCGCGGATATCGCGTTCATCGTCGATGACCAGGACGGTCTGGAGGCTCATGGCATGTCGCGAGGGGAGGGTGGCTCAAGAATAACCGCGGCCCAAGTCAAGAGCAAAGCCGGCGCGCGGCGTCGGCGGCCTGCCGGAGCGTTCAGGCTTCGGGCTCGCCGTCGCCGGCGCCGCGGTTCATCTGCGCCGGCGTCAGGGTAAGCCGGAAGCAGCTGCCACCGCCGGCCACGCGCACGTACTCCAGCGCGGCCTGGTTGGCCTCGCTCATCTGCTTGGCCAGGTACAGGCCCAGGCCGGTGCCGTATTCGTGGGTGGTGTAGAACGGCTCGAAGATCTGTGCGGCCACCTTGGGCGCGATGCCGGGGCCGCGGTCGATCACCTCGAGGATCGGCACGCCATGCTCGCCCTGGCGTGCGA
Source organism: Rhodanobacter sp. UC4437_H4 (assembly GCF_052978425.1). Classification (NCBI taxonomy): domain Bacteria; kingdom Pseudomonadati; phylum Pseudomonadota; class Gammaproteobacteria; order Lysobacterales; family Rhodanobacteraceae; genus Rhodanobacter; species Rhodanobacter sp. UC4437_H4. The sequence continues at coordinate 1,521,793 of NZ_CM129673.1, read as the reverse complement.
CCACCATCACCCGCGCCGGCTCGCCGGGCAGGCGGCCGTAGCGCAGCGCGTTCTGCACCAGGTTCCACACCACCTGTTGCAGCTGCTGCGGATCGGCCAGCGCGACCACCGCCACGCCGGTGCTGGCGATCGCGCGCAGCGAGTCGGCGCCGAGGTCGTTGCCCTGGCGGTATTCCTCCACGAAATCCTGCGCCCAGTCGCCCAGGTCCAGCGCTTCCGGGCGCGAACGCTCGCGGCGCGACAGCTGCAGGATGTTCTCGATGATCTCGTTGAGCCGCACGCAGTGGTTGTTGATGATCTCGACCATGCGCTGGTCGGCGCCGTCCATGGTGCGCGATTCGGCCAGCAGCTGCGCCGAGTAGCGGATCGCCGCCAGCGGGTTGCGGATCTCGTGGGCGATCGAGGCCGACAGCCGGCCGAGCGAGCTGAGCGTGAGCTCCTCCGCGCGGCGCGACAGCAGCGAGGTGTCGTCGAGGAAGATCAATACGTGCGAGTCGTCGTTCGGCGCCAGCCGGGTGAAGCGCGGCACCACTTCCGGGACGCCGTCGGCGAGCTGGGTGGCGGTTTCGTCGAGCTTGCCCGAGGTCATCCAGTGGTACAGCCGGCGCGACAGCTCCGGCGCCAGCAGCCCGAGGTCGCGCTGGTCGGCGCCGGGATTGCCCAGCAGCATCCAGGCCGATTCGTTGATCTGGTGGATGCGGTTGGCGTCGTCCACCAGCAGCACGCCGGTCTTCATGCGGCGGATGATCAGTTCGTTGATCTGCGACAGGTTAGCCAGGTCGGTGCTGCGCTGCTCGGCCAGCGCCTCGGTGGCGCGCAGCTGCTGGCCCAGCACGCTGCACAGGGCGGTGGTGGCGAAATAGGCCAGGCCGAACAGCGCCGCTTCGAGCAGGTCGCGGTCACCGGCGTGGGGCGACAGCGACCAGCCGAACAGCGAGATGCCCAGCATGCCCAGCGTCGCCAGCGCGGCGAAGAAACCGGACATGCGCAGCGGCAGGATCAGCGCGCCGGCGCAGAGGTTGACCGCCAGCATCATCGCGATACCGATGCGCGCATCGTGCATCGCCACGATCGCCAGCACCGCGGCGACGACGTCGACCACCAGGGTGGCGGCCACGGCGGTCTTTGCGTGGGCCATGCTGCGCCGGTTCAGCAGCAGCGCCAGCAGCGCGAAGATCAGGTACAGCGTGGCCAGCGTGCGCGCGAAGCCCGGCGCGGCCAGCTGCGGCCAGCCCATGCCGGGCGGGCTGAATGCCAGGGCGACGTACACCAGCGCCTGCACCAGCCTGAAAACATTGAGGAACGACAGCTCGTGGCGGATCGTGGCCGTCCCTGCGCGCGGATCGTTTAACGTAGCTAGGGTAGACACGTAGGCTGCGATTCCGGTGCGGTTGCGGTCGAGTATATGACGCCCCGGGCAAGCCCGGGCGGGGGCCGCGCCACCTTCGTGGAGGCCGGAAAATCGCCGCCCGGCCGGTCGCGATGCGGTTGCGCCCTTTCCATTGCGGCCCGCTTCCGCGAAAATGGGCGGCCGTTTGCTGCGGTTCGGCCCGTGTCCGGCCCTTGTGCCGCGACCGGGTCGTGTGTGATTCCACCGCCGATCCCCTGACCCACGCCTTTCTTCATGCGTGCGGCCGTCATCGTTTCTCCGTTCGCTCGAGGTATCGAATGAATTTCCACGAATACCAGGCCAAAGAACTGTTCGCGCAGTACGGCATCGCCGTGCCGCCGGGCAAGGTCGCCAACTCCCCCGACGCCGCCGTCGATGCCGCCAAGGCGCTCGGTGGCACGCAATGGATGGTCAAGGCGCAGATCCACGCCGGCGGCCGCGGCAAGTCCGGCGGCGTCAAGTTCTGCAAGAGCTTCGACGACGTGCGCGCCGCCGCCAAGGGCATGCTCGGCACCAACATGGCAACCTACCAGTCGGCCGGGCGTGCGCTGCCGGTGAACCTGGTGCTGGTGACCGACGCCACCGACATCGCCCGCGAGCTGTACCTGTCGATCCTGGTGGACCGCGATTCCAAGGCCATCTCGTTCATCGCCTCCAAGCATGGCGGCGTGGACATCGAGCAGGTGGCGCGCGACACGCCCGAAGACATCCACACCATCGTGGTCGATTTCGTCGAAGGGCTGCAGCCGTACCAGTGCCGCCAGCTCGGCTTCGCGATGGACCTCAACAACAAGCAGGTCAACCAGCTGACCAAGATCATGCTGGGCCTGTACAAGCTGTTCAACGAGCAGGACCTGGCCCTGGTCGAGCTGAACCCGCTGGCCGTGCTGGAAGACGGCAACCTCGCTGCGCTGGATGGCAAGGTCAACTCCGACGACAACGCGGAGTTCCGTCATCCGAACCTGGCCGCGATGCGCGACCTGACCCAGGAAGACGCCGCCGAAGCCGCCGCGCAGCAGAGCAACCTCAACTACGTGACGATGGACGGCAACATCGGCTGCATGGTCAACGGCGCCGGCCTGGCGATGGCCACCATGGACGTGATCAAGCTGGCGGGCGGCGAGCCGGCCAACTTCCTCGACGTCGGCGGCGGCGCCACCAAGGAGCGGGTGACCGAGGCGTTCAAGCTGATCACCTCCTCGGACAAGGTCAACTGCATCCTGGTCAACATCTTCGGCGGCATCGTCCGCTGCGACATGATCGCCGAGGGCATCATCGCCGCGGTCAAGGAAGTGGGCCTGAAGATTCCCGTGGTGGTGCGCCTGCAGGGCACCAATGTCGATCAGGGCCGCGAACTGCTGGCCAACTCCGGCCTGGCGATCACGCCGGCGGATGATCTCAACGACGCGGCGCAGAAAGCCGTGGCTGCGGCCAAGGCCTGAGGAGCAATCGAAACATGAGCGTTCTCGTAAACAAAGACACCAAGGTGCTGGTGCAGGGCTTCACCGGCCAGCAGGGCACCTTCCACGCACAGCAGTGCATCGACTACGGCACCAAAGTCGTCGGTGGCGTGACCCCGGGCAAGGGCGGTTCGGAGCACATCGGCCTGCCCGTGTTCAACTCGGTCGATGAAGCGGTGCTGGAAACCGGCGCCGACGCCTCCGTCATCTTCGTGCCGCCGCCGTTCGCGGCGGACTCGATCCTCGAGGCGATCGACGCGGGCATCAAGACCATCGTGGCGATCACCGAAGGCATCCCGGTGCTGGACATGCTGCGCGTGAAGAACGTGCTGCAGCAGCATCCGGAGATCGTGCTGATCGGGCCGAACTGCCCCGGCATCATCACCCCCGGCGAATGCAAGATCGGCATCATGCCCGGCCACATCCACAGCAAGGGCAGGGTCGGCGTGGTCTCGCGCTCCGGCACGCTCACCTATGAGGCGGTGTTCCAGACCACCAACGAAGGCCTCGGCCAGAGCACGGTGATCGGCATCGGCGGCGACCCGATCAACGGCCTGAACTTCATCGACTGCCTCAAGCTGTTCCAGGACGATCCGCAGACCGAAGGCATCATCATGGTCGGCGAGATCGGCGGCAGCGCCGAGGAAGACGCCGCCGAGTTCATCGGCGAATACGTGAAGAAGCCGGTGGTCTCGTTCATCGCCGGCGCCTCGGCTCCGGCGGGCAAGCGCATGGGTCATGCCGGCGCGATCATCTCCGGCGGCAAGGGCACCGCCGCGGCGAAGTTCGCCGCGCTGGAGAAGGCCGGCGTCACCACGGTGAAGTCGCCGGCCGACCTGGGCAAGGCGCTCGCCAAGCTGATGAAGTAGGCGTTGGCGCAGGAGAACAAGGGCCGCGCATTGCGCGGCCTTTTTTTTGGCTTCGGCGCCGTCACGCGCCGGCAACGATCCGCCGCACGATCGGCGGATCTGAATGCAGCGCCCGCGTGGACGGGCCACCCGGCGCGGCATTCCACTACCATTCGCCGATTGAATCCAAGGAATGCTGCGTCCATGGCAAAGCTGCGACTGGCGCTGGCCCAACACGATTTTGCCGTCGGCGCGGTGGCGGCCAATGCCGCCAAGGCGGCAGGACTGATGGCGCAGGCGCGCGAAGGCGGCGCCGCGCTGGTGGCCTTTCCCGAGCTGACCCTGAGCGGCTATCCGCCGGAGGATCTGCTGCTGCGGCCGAGCTTTCTCGCCGCCTGCGAGCGCGAGCTGTGCGCGCTGGCCTGCGCGGCGCAGGGCGTCGCGGCGCTGGTCGGCCATCCGCACAGCGCCGGCGAGGTCTACAACGGCGCCAGCCTGCTGCGCGAGGGGCGGATCGAGTGCACCGCGCACAAGCAGGCGCTGCCCAACTATGGCGTGTTCGACGACCTGCGCTATTTCCGCCCCGGCAACGGCACCACGACGCGCGTGATCGAGGGCGTGAGCGTGGGCCTGCTGATCTGCGAGGACGTGTGGCAGCCCGAGCCGGCCGCGCAGGCCGCGGCTGCGGGCGCGCAGCTGATCGTGGTGATCAATGCGTCGCCGTGGGACGACCGCAAGCAGGCCGAGCGCGAGGTCGTGCTGGCGGCGCGGGCGCGCGAAACCGGCTGCGCGATCGCCTACCTCAACCTGGTCGGCGGCCAGGACGAGGTGGTCTACGACGGCGCCTCGATCCTGGTCAACGGCGACGGGTCGATCGCGGCACGGGCGCCGGCCTTCGTCGACGCGCTGCTGTGGGCCGAGTTCGACCCGGCCACGCGCACGCTCGCGGCGATCGACTGGCCGGTGCCGGCCGACTCGTCGATGGAGGCGACGCTGTACGCGGCGCTGGTCCGCGGCGTGCGCGACTACATCGACAAGAACCGCTTCGACGGCGTGCTGCTGGGCCTTTCCGGCGGCATCGACTCGGCGCTGACGCTGGCGCTGGCGGTCGACGCGCTGGGCGCCCGGCGCGTCACCGCGGTGATGATGCCCACCCGCTACACCTCGCAGCTCTCGCTCGACGGTGCCCGCGCGCAGGCCGAGCAGCTGGGCGTGGACTACCACGTGATCCCGATCCAGGCGACGTACCAGTCGTTCATGGATGCGCTCACTCCCGCCTTCGCCGGCAAGGCCGCCGACACCACCGAGGAGAACCTGCAGTCGCGCACGCGCGGCGTGATGCTGATGGCGCTGTCCAACAAGCACGGCCGCCTGCTGCTCGCCACCGGCAACAAGAGTGAAATGGCCGTGGGTTACGCCACCCTGTACGGTGACATGTGCGGCGCCTACGCGCCGCTCAAGGACGTGTACAAGACGGTGGTGTATCGGCTGGCGCGGTGGCGCAATGGAGCCGGTAACCGGGAACGCATGTCCTCGCCGACATCCGGCTCTTCGACGATGCACGATTCCCGATTGCCGATTCCCCCCGAGGTCATCGCCCGTCCACCCTCGGCCGAGCTGCGCGACAACCAGGTCGACCAGGATTCGCTGCCGCCGTACGACGAGCTGGATGCGATTCTCGAACGCTTCATCGAGGGTGAGCAGTCGCAGGCGGAGATCGTGGCCGCGGGCCACGATGCCGCGACGGTGCAGCGGGTGGCGCGGCTGGTGTTGCTCAACGAGTTCAAACGCCGCCAGTCCGCCCCCGGCCCCCGCGTCACCACGCGCGCCTTCGGCCGCGAACGCCGTTACCCGATCACGTCAGGGTGGCGTTGAATCGGGACTCCGGGGGGGGGCGCCCGACGCTCCTGCGCCTGCTTTTCCTATTCCCCATTCCCCATTCCCGGCCGCGCAGCGGCCAAACTCAATGATGCCCGGAGAACGGAATCATCTTGCGCACCAGCGAGGGTGCGTGCGGCCACTTGGGATCGGTGAGATAGGGGTGGTTCGGATAGTTCAGCGCCAGCACTTCGCGGGTCTGCGCAGCCAGTTCCTTGCGGTCCAGCGCCAGGTAGCTGCGGGCGAGGATGGCCAGCGCGTCGCCGGTCTGCGGCGCCTGCTGGTAGTGCTCGATCACGTACTGCGAGCGGTCGGCCGCCGCGATGTAGGCCTTGTTCTGCAGGTAGAACTCGGCCACGTTGATCTCGTACTGCGCCAGCAGGTTGCGCAGGTAGATCATGCGCTGGCGCGCGTCGGCGGTGTAGGCGCTGTCGGGGAAGCGCCGCGACAGTTCGGAGAAATCGTCGAACGCCTGCAGGTTGTAGCCCTGGTCGCGGCGAGTCAGCCCGCCGGCGCGCTTGGTGAAGCGCTCGATGAAGCCGCTGGTGCGGTCGAAATTGATCAGGCCGCGCAGGTAATAGGCATAATCGACGTGTTTGTTGGCCGGATAGGTCTTGATGAAGCGGTTGATGGTGGACAATGCCTCGTCCGGCTGGTTGTCCTTGAATTGCGCATAGGCCAGCTCAAGCTGGGCCTGCTCGCTGTACGGACCGGACGGGAAGCGCGCGATCAGGCGCTGGAACGCCCGCACCGCGCCGGAGTAATTGCCCGCCTCCAGGAAGCTGTGGGAGCGGTTGTACAGCGGCTCCAGCGGCATCGTGTCGATGGTGTTGCCCTTGCGGCCGAACATCGAACAGGCGCCAAGCACGGCCACCAGGGCGACCACGGCGAGCAGCCTGGCGGCGTGCAGCGGGAACAACGATGGCGTGGTCGAGCCACTGGATGGGCGCATAGGAATGAATTCGGATGTCGGAACGAACAGGCATGATAACTGAAACCGGTTGCCGCCCGCGGGGGCTGGCATGACCACCATACGGCAGCAGGCGGAGGTTCCGCTGAGTGCAGCAGGCCGTCGCTTCGACCAGGCTTTGGCCGAGATGTTCCCCGCCTATTCGCGTTCGCGGCTCAGCGGCTGGATCAAGGCCGGCGCGGCGACCCTGGATGGCGCCCCGGCTGCGCCGCGGCAACTGCTGCGCGGCGGCGAGCGGGTCGAGCTGGATGTCGAACTGGAAACGGAAGTGCACAGCCAGCCCGAGGCGATTGCGCTGACGATCGTGTACGAGGATGCCGACCTGCTGGTGCTGGACAAGCCCGCCGGACTGGTGGTGCATCCCGGCGCCGGCAACCCGGCCGGCACGCTGCTCAACGGCTTGCTGCACCACGACCCGCAGCTGGCCGAGCTGCCGCGCGCCGGCATCGTGCATCGGCTGGACAAGGACACCTCCGGCCTGATGGTGGTGGCCAGGACGCTGTCCACCCATACCGCGCTGGTCGATCTGCTCTCGCGGCACGAAGTGGAACGCCAGTACGAAGCCGTGGTGATGGGCACGATGGTGGCCGGCGGCACGGTGGACCAGCCGATCGGCCGCAGCATGGGCGACCGCCTGCGCCAGGCCGTGCGTGACGAGGAGGACGGCAAGCGCGCGGTGACCCATTACCGCGTGCGCGAGCGCTTCCGCGCGCACAGCCTGCTGCAATGCCAGCTGGAAACCGGCCGCACCCACCAGATCCGCGTGCACCTGGCGCACATCGGCCACCCGCTGATCGGCGACCCGTTGTACGGCGGCGGCCTCAAGTTGCCCAAGGGCGCCAGTGACGGTCTGGTCGCCGCCTTGCGCGGCTTCCGCCGGCAGGCGCTGCACGCGGAGAAACTCTCGTTCGTGCATCCGGTCACCGGCGAGGCGCTGTCGTTCACGGCCGAACGCCCCGCCGATCAATTGGCCCTGATCGAGGCGCTGCGTGCGGATCTGGCCGAACACGGTCCGGACCCGTATTGATGGGTCGGTACGCGCCGCCGCCAGCCGTGCGATGCTTGGGGAATCCCCGATCCCCGATCTCCAATCCCGGCCCCATGACTGAAAGCTGGATCTTTCCCGACTGGCCCGCGCCGCCGCAAGTCCACGCGGCCGTCACCACGCGGCTGGGACCGGGCGTGTCTTCCGCGCCGTTCGAGCGCTTCAACCTCGGCCTGCGCTGCGGTGATGCGGCCGAGGCCGTGATGGCGAACCGCGGCGCGCTGCAGCAGGCGCTGCGACTGCCGGCCGCGCCGCGCTGGTTGCATCAGGTGCACGGTTGCGGCGTGGCCGAACTCGGCCCGCTGCCCAGCGCACACGAGCCGCAGGCGGATGCGGCGGTCTCGCACATTCCCGGCACGGTGCTGGCGATCCTCACCGCCGATTGCCTGCCGGTGCTTTTGTGCAGCGAGGATGGCGGCGAGATCGGTGCGGCCCATGCCGGCTGGCGCGGTCTCGCCGCCGGCGTGCTGGAGGCCACCCTGGCGCAGATGGTCAGCCCGCCGGCGCGCGTGCTGGCGTGGCTGGGCCCGTGCATCGGCGCGCCGTCGTACGAGGTGGGCGAGGAAGTGCGCGCCGCGTTCGTCGCGCGCGACGCGGCTGCCGCGGCGTGCTTCGAGGCCACGCGCCCGGGCCACTGGCGCTGCGACCTGGTCGCACTGGCGCGGCAGCGCCTGGCGCGCGCGGGCGTGACGCGCGTCTACGGCGGCGGCGACGATACCCATGCCGACCCGCGTTTCTACTCGTACCGGCGCGACGGCGCCGCCAGCGGCCGCTTCGCCAGCCTGATCTGGCTCGCTCAGGGCTGATCCGGCGCGGGTTTCCCGGGCGCGCGCAACGCCTCCAGGAAACTGGTGCGCCAATGCGTGATGTCGTTGTGGCGCAGTACCCGCATCATCGCCTTCCAGCGCCGGCGCCGTTCGGTCAGCGGCATGTGCAGCGCCTGCTCCAGGGCGTCGGCGACCTCTTCGGTGTCGGCCGGGTTGACCAGCAAGGCATCGCCCAGCTCCAGCGCGGCTCCGGCGAAACGCGAGAGCACCAGCACGCCGGGGTCTTCCGGGTCCTGGCAGGCCACGTACTCCTTCGCCACCAGGTTCATGCCGTCGCGCAGCGGCGTGACCAGGCCCACGCGCGCGCTGCGGTAGTAGCCGGCGAGCAGGCGGTGCGGGAACGACTTGTTGATGTAGCGGATCGGCACCCAGTCCGGCGCGGCGTACTTGCCGTTGATGTGGCCGGCGCTGCGCTCCAGCTCGCGGCGGATCGCGCGGTACTCCAGCACCGCGCCACGCGAGGGCGGCGCGATCTGCATGAAGGTGACGTGGCGGTGCAGCTCCGGGTCGCGTTCGAGCAGCCGCGCGTAGCCCTGGAAGCGATGTGGCAGGCCCTTTGAATAGTCCAGCCGGTCGACCCCGATGATCAGCGCGATGCCGCGGGTGCTTTCGCGCAGCTGCACGATTTCCTTCAGCCCCACGGCCTTCTGCGCGATCCCGGCGATGTGTTCGGTGTCGATGCTGATCGGGAAGGCGCCGGCGCGGAATTCGCGCCCGCCGGGCATGCGCATGCGCCCGCCCAGGCGCATCACCGCACCGGCCTCGTGCAGGAAATAATCCTCCAGCGCGCGCAGGTCGCGATGGGTGTGCACGCCGATCAGGTCGTAACTGGCCAGTGTTTCCAGCAGCTCGTGGTGGTTGGGCAGGGCAATCAGCAGGCCGGCGGCGGGCAGCGGCGTATGCAGGAAGAAGCCGATGCGGTTCTTCACGCCGAGCTTGCGCAGCATGGCGGCCAGCGGGATCAGGTGGTAGTCGTGGACCCAGATCGTGTCGTCCGGGCCGATCAGCGGACGCAGGCGCTCGGCGAAGATCCGGTTGACCCGCAGATAGCCGTCCAGATGGCTGCGCTGGTAGTCGACCAGGTCCGGCCGGTAGTGCAGCAGCGGCCATAGCGCGCCATTGGAAAAGCCGGCGTAGAACGCGTCGTGGTCGGCGCGCGAGAAGTCCACGGTGGCGTAGTCGATGCCGTGGTCGCTGGCCTGGTGCAGTTCGGCGCCGGTCTCGGCGGCGCTCACCTTGCCGCTCCAGCCGAACCACAGCCCGCCGTTTTCGGCCAGCGCCGCGCGCAGGGCCGAGGCGAGCCCGCCAGCGGCGGTCTGGTGGGGCAGTGCGACGCGGTTGGAGACCACGATGAGCCGGCCGGGAGTCTTGCGCGCCATCACATGGCGTCCTCCCAGCGGCGGGACAGGCGCATCGCCGACTGGATCAGCCCCACCAGCGAATAGGTCTGCGGGAAGTTTCCCCACGGCTCGCCCGTCTTCGGCGCGATGTCCTCCGAGAGCAGGCCCAGCGTGGTGCGCTGGGCGAGCATGTTCTCGAAGGTGGTGCGGGCGCGCTTCTCGCGGCCGGTGGCGGCAAGCGCGTCGATGTACCAGAACGTGCAGATGTTGAAGCTGGTTTCCGGCGCGCCGAAGTCGTCCGGCGCGATGTAGCGGAACATGTAGTCGCCATGGCCGAGCTTGTCGCCGATCGCGTCGACGGTGGCGACGAAGCGGGGGTCGCTCGCCTGGACGAACCCGATGTCGGCCAGCAGCAGCAGGCTGGCGTCCAGCCGCTCGCCGTCGTAGGCGTCGACGAAATGGCCAAGCTTTTCGTTCCAGGTGCGCGCTTCGATGCGCCCGTGCAGCGCGGCCGCCTCGTCATGCCACCAGCGCGCGCGGTCCTCCAGCCCCAGCTCGGTGGCGATGTGCGCCAGACGGTCGCACGCGGCCCAGCACATCGCCGCCGAGTAGGTGTGCACGGCCATGCGCCCGCGGTACTCCCACAGGCCGGCATCGGGTTCTTCGGCCATGCGCAGTGCGGTCTTGCCCAGCTGCTCCAGCCGCTCGAAAGTCACCTTGTCGCCGCGATGCTGCAGGCGCTGGTCGAAGAACAGTTGTGCCGAGGCCAGCAGCACCGAGCCGTAGACATCGTTCTGGCGCTGCTGCCATGCGTCGTTGCCCACGCGTACCGGCCCGTCGCCGCGGTAGCCGGCCAGCGTGTCGACCTGCCGCTCGGGCAATTGCTCGGCAAAGGTGATCCCGAACACCGGGCCGAGTTCGGCCTGCCCGCGGTTGGCGACCAGGTTGAAGGCGTAGCGGATGTACTCCTCCATCGAGCGCGTGGCGCCCAGCCGGTTGAGGCCGCGCACGGTGAAGGCGGCGTCGCGCAGCCAGCAGTAGCGGTAATCCCAGGTGCGCCCGCTGCCGGGCGACTCCGGGATCGAGGTGGTCAACGCCGCCACGATCGCGCCGGTGGCCTCGTACTGGCACAGCTTCAGCGTGATCGCGGCGCGGATCACCGCCTCCTGCCACTCGAACGGGATGGACAGGTAGCGGGTCCATTCGCGCCAGTAGTCCAGCGTGCGTTCCAGTGCCAGGTGGATGAAGTCCGACACGTTGCCTTCCAGCGTCTCATCCGGACCGAACAGGAAGTGCGCGGGCTGCTCCAGGCCGAATGGCAGGCCGCGTTCGACCATCAGCGGCGCCACGTCGCAGGTCAGTCGCTGGATGGTGTCGCTCAGCAGGTAGCGGATGTGGTTGCTGCCGGAGGTGGTCTGCGGCGTGCGCGCGCCATAGTCGCACAGCGGGCGCATGCGGACGCGGATGCGCGGCGAACCGGAGATCGGCGCCACGCGCCGCGCCAGCATTTCGGGATGGTAGAGCCGGCCGGAGGCGCGGTGGCGCGGGGCGAAGTCGGTGATCTCGATCGCGCCGCCCTGGCGGTCGAACAGCCGCGTGACCAGCACCGCGGTGTTGCGCAGGTAGAACTGCTCGGCATGGTCGAAGTGCTCCAGCTCGATGGCCCAGTCCCCGCCGGGGAGGGTCGGCGAGAGCAGGCTGCAGAAGCTGGCGTCGGCATCGAACCGCGGCAGACAACACCAGACGATGCGCGCGTGGCTGTCGACCAGCGCGGCCACGCTGCCGTTGCCGATCACGCCCAGTTCAAGACTGGCGCGAGGTTTCTCGTTCGGATGGTCGGGCATGGGTGGGGGCTCCTTGCATCAGTGCGCCCAGGACGCGGGCCAGCCAGGCGATCGTGGCGACCGGATCGGGCAGGGTGAAGCGCGCGGCGCTGGGATGGCGGTCACCGACGCGGACACTGAGTCCGTGCGCGCGATTGACCGCGTCGAAGGCGTGCTCGTCGGTGAGGTCGTCGCCGAGGTAGACCGGCAGCCGGCCCTTGAACGGTTCGCCTTGCAGCAGTTCGGCGACGGCGCGGCCCTTGTCCATGCCGCCTGGCTTGAACTCCAGCACGCGGCGACCGGCCTGCAGTTCGTAGCCGGGCAGATGGGCGATCGCGCCGATGGCCGCCTCGCGCAACTGTTGCCACTCGTCCGACGACCCGCGGCAGTGCAGCGCGACCGCCTGCTGCTTGTTTTCCAGCTGCACGCCGGCAAAGCGCGCGGCCAGCGCCTGCGCCTCGTGTTGCATGCGCGCCTGTTGCAGCGGCATCACCACGTGGCGGCGCAGTTCGCCGGTAGCCGCGCGCAGCTCCACTCCGTGCAGGCCGATGGCGGCCCGGTGCGGGCGCTCGAACAGGCGGTCGATGTCGTCCAGCCGGCGCCCGCTGACCAGCGCCAGCGCGCCGTCGGTCGCCCCGTGCAGCGCGTCGAGCAGGGCGAGCAGCTCGTTGTCTACGCGCACCGCATGCGGGTCATCAGCGAAGTCGAGCAAGGTGCCGTCCACGTCCAGCAACAGCGCCCAGGCAGTGTCTGCGGTGGGCAGCGGCGGAGGGGGAAGCGGCGCGTGGGTCGTGGCGTTGGCGGGGCGTGGCGTGGACATCGGGCCGCACCGTAACAGGGTGAATGTGAAGAGCCGGCCATGCGCCGCGTGCGGCCACGGTGAACGGCGATCGGCGGACCGGGCCAGCTTGAATCGGTGCATTCCGGCCACACGTTTGCGCCGTGGCGATTGCCGCCCTACCGATGCGGGGATTCTCGACATGCGAATGGACAAACTCACCTCGCGGTTCCAGCAGGCGCTGGCCGACGCGCAGTCGCTGGCCGTGGGCCGCGACAACAACATGCTCGAACCGGCGCACGTGATGGCCGCGCTGCTCAACCAGCAGGGTGGCTCGACCGGCCCGCTGCTGACCCAGGCGCAGGTCAACGTGCCGATGCTCATGCAGCGCGTGAACGAGTTGCTCGATCGCCTGCCGCAGGTCCGCGGGCAGGAGGGCAACATCAATCTCGGCAACGACCTCAACCGCCTGCTCAACCTCACCGACAAGCTGGCGCAGCAGCGCGGCGACCAGTTCATCGCCAGCGAACTGTTCGTGCTCGCGGCGCTGGAGGACAAGGGCGAACTGGGCGCGGCACTGAAGGCCGCCGGGGCGACCAGGGCGCATCTCGAAGCGGCGATCGAGAAGCTGCGCGGCGGCGAGAAGGTGCAGAGCGAGAACGCCGAGGAACAGCGTCAGGCGCTGGACAAGTACTGCATCGATCTCACCGAGCGCGCCGAGCGCAACAAGCTCGACCCGGTGATCGGCCGCGACGAGGAAATCCGCCGCACCATCCAGGTGCTGCAGCGGCGCACCAAGAACAACCCGGTGCTGATCGGCGAGCCCGGCGTGGGCAAGACCGCGATCGTCGAAGGCCTGGCCCAGCGCATCATCAAGGACGAAGTGCCCGAGGGCTTGCGCGGTCGCCGGGTGCTGGCGCTGGACATGGGTGCGCTGATCGCCGGCGCCAAATTCCGCGGCGAGTTCGAGGAACGGCTCAAGGCCGTGCTCAACGACCTGGCCAAGCAGGAAGGCCGGGTGATCCTGTTCATCGACGAATTGCACACCATGGTCGGCGCCGGCAAGGGTGAGGGCGCGATGGATGCCGGCAACATGCTCAAGCCGGCCCTGGCGCGCGGCGAGCTGCACTGCATCGGCGCCACCACGCTGGACGAATACCGCCAGTACATCGAGAAGGACGCCGCGCTGGAGCGGCGCTTCCAGAAGGTGTTCGTGGGCGAGCCATCGGTGGAGGACACCATCGCGATCCTGCGTGGCCTGAAGGAGCGCTATGCCGTGCACCACGGCGTGGAGATCACCGACCCGGCGATCGTCGCCGCCGCGACCTTGTCGAACCGCTACATCGCCGACCGCCAGCTGCCGGACAAGGCGATCGACCTGATGGACGAGGCCGCCAGCCGCATTCGCATGGAGATCGACTCCAAGCCGGAGGAACTGGACCGGCTCGAACGTCGGCTGATCCAGCTCAAGATCCAGCGCGAGATGCTGAAGAAGGAGAAGGACAGCGAATCGAAGCAGCGCCTGGCCGACCTGGAAGCCGACATCGAGAAGCTCGAACGCGAGTTCTCCGACCTCAACGAGGTGTGGAAATCCGAGAAGGCCGCGCTGCAGGGCACGACCAAGGTCAAGGAGCAGATCGAACAGGCCAACCAGGATCTGGAAGCGGCGCGGCGCGCGCAGGATTACGCGCGGATGAGCGAGATCCAGTACGGCAAGTTGCCCGAACTGGAAAAGCAGCTCGCCGCGGCGCAGGCCGCCGAGACGCAGGATTTCAAGCTGGTGCAGACGCGCGTCACCGCCGACGAAATCGCCGAAGTGGTGTCGCGCTGGACGGGCATCCCGGTCAGCAAGATGCTGGAAGGCGAGCGCGACAAGCTGTTGAAGATGGAAGACGAGCTGCACAAGCGCGTGGTCGGCCAGGACGAGGCCGTGCACGCCGTGGCCGACGCGATCCGCCGCTCGCGCGCCGGCCTGTCCGATCCGAACCGGCCGAACGGCTCGTTCCTGTTCCTGGGCCCCACCGGCGTGGGCAAGACCGAGCTGTGCAAGGCGCTGGCCGAATTCATGTTCGACACCACCGACGCGATGGTGCGCATCGACATGAGCGAGTTCATGGAGAAACACTCCGTCTCGCGCCTGGTCGGCGCGCCCCCGGGCTACGTCGGCTACGAGGAAGGCGGCTATCTGACCGAAGCCGTGCGGCGCCGGCCGTACAGCGTGATCCTGCTCGACGAGGTGGAGAAGGCGCACCCGGACGTGTTCAACATCCTGCTGCAGGTGCTGGACGACGGCCGCCTCACCGACGGCCAGGGCCGCACCGTGGACTTCCGCAACACCGTCATCGTGATGACCTCGAACCTCGGCTCGCAGATGATCCAGGACGCGGCGGAAAGCGGCGGCGACGCGGAGGAGCAGTACACCCAGATGAAGGCCTCGGTGATGGGCGTGGTGCAGGCGCACTTCCGCCCCGAGTTCATCAACCGGCTCGACGAGATCGTGGTGTTCCGGCCGCTGGACAAGAACCAGATCCGCGCCATCGCGAAGATCCAGCTCGAATACCTGGAGAAGCGCCTGGCCGAGCGGCAGCTCAAGCTGGACGTGGGCGACGACGCGCTGACCCTGCTCGGCAACGTCGGCTTCGATCCGGTCTACGGCGCACGGCCGCTGAAGCGGGCGATCCAGCAGCAACTGGAGAATCCGCTCGCGCGGCAGATCCTGGAGGGTCGTTTCCAGGGCGGCGACACCATCCACGTGTCGACCGCCGGCGGCCAGCTGGTGTTCCGGTAGCCGCGGGTCAACCCGGCGCGGCGGATGCTTCCGGCGCGCCGGGTTCGGTGTCGGTTCCCGTGTGGAGGCCGCAGCGCAGATCCCGCGCGTCGACCTTGCCCCAGCCGATCAGCTCACCAGTGATAGGCCACCGTGCCGTAGTAGTACGCGCCGCTGAAGCCGAACGGCGACGAGCCCGAGTAGGTCAGGATGCCGTGGAAGTTGTTGGCGGCGCTGCTGCGTTCGGGGTAGGCGTTGTTGAGGTCGTTGGCGCCCACGGTGAAGGTCCAGTTGTTCCATGCGTAGTTCGCGTTGGCATCGAGCACGAAGCGTGCGCCGTAGGTCTGGTCCGTGGCCGGGTTGTTGCCCAGCGTGGTGAACTGGCCGTAGCGGGTCAGCTGGCCGTGGAAGCTCCAGTTGCCGACGTTCCAGTCGGTGGCGAGGAACGCCTTGGTGCGCGGGGCACCCTTGGTGATGCGGCCCTGTTCGGTGCGGTCGATGATCGGCAAGGTCAGCCCGACCAGGCCCAGTTGCGGCGGGTTCGGCGCGATCGCGCGGATGTCGGTCTTGTTGTAGTTCACTCCGCCGGTGAACTTCAGCGCGGAGTGTTCCAGCTGCAGCGGCCAGGTGGCCACCAGGTCGACGCCGCGCGTGCGCGTGTCGACCGCGTTGGTGAAGAAGCGGCCGCCGCTGACGAACGGAATGCCCACCGAGGTGAGGTAATCCTGCACGGGCGTTCCGACCAGGTTGCCGCTGAGGATGATCCGGTGGTCGATGTCGATCTGGTAGAAATCCAGTGTGGTGTACAAGCCGCTGGAAGGGGTCAGCACCAGGCCGAGGCTGTAGTTGCGCGATTTCTCCGGCTTCAGTGCCTGCGCACCCAGCGCCTGCGCGGCGGGGTTGCTGACCGGGAAGGTACGGATCGTGTACGGGATCAGGTTGCCGCTGCCGTCGGCGACGAAGTTGATCGCGGTGCTGGAGTAGTACTCCTGCTGCAGCGACGGCGCGCGGAAACCGTTCGACACGGTGCCGCGCAGGGCCAGCGTGTCGGTCAACGCGAAACGCCCGGACAACTTGGCCGAGGTGGTGCCGCCGAAATCGCTGTAATGCTCGCGGCGCACCGCCAGCCCGGCAGAGAGCTTGTCGGTGAGGTCGCTCTCCAGGTCCACGTAAAGCGCGCGGCTTTTGCGCGAGTGCGAGCCGGCGTCGCCGGGCTGGTAGCCGGGGAACACCTGCGCGCCGGAGCCGGCGTACGAGGCCGCGTCGCCCTGCTTGAGGGTGAACTCCTCGCGGCGGTATTCCAGGCCCCAGGCCACGGACAATCCGTTCGGCAGCATGGCGGGCTGGAAGTCGCGGCTGAAGTCGGCGTTGTAGACATCCTGCCGGTTGGTCAGGGTGCCGATGTAGAAGCCGGTGGGCGAATCCGGGTCCAGCGAGTAGTTGTAGGTGTCGCTGGTGTGCAGCTTCCAGTGGTTGCCGCCGGTGTTGGCGCTGAGGTCGTAATGCCAGCCGGCCACCGTGCCGCGCAAGCCGAGCACTTCGCTGTCGTCGCGGATCGCGCTGTTCTCGATCGGCAGATAGCCGTCCGGATAGACCGCCGCCGCGCCGGGGTAGCTGCCGGCATAGGTCGACAGCGAACGGAAGAAGCCGCCGGCGCTGACGTCGCGCTTGTTGAACAGGCTGAAGGCGTAGAGCTGCGCGTTCGGGGTGAAGTCGTACTGCAGGTTGATCGCC
The DNA here is from genome assembly GCF_052978425.1 of Rhodanobacter sp. UC4437_H4. Lineage (NCBI taxonomy): Bacteria > Pseudomonadati > Pseudomonadota > Gammaproteobacteria > Lysobacterales > Rhodanobacteraceae > Rhodanobacter > Rhodanobacter sp. UC4437_H4. Next base: position 1,504,933 of record NZ_CM129673.1, on the reverse strand, counting down.
GCCTGCCTGGCCCGCACCAGCGGGATGCCGTAGTGGAAGGTGACTTGCCCGTAGCTGGGATCACCCGGGTAGCGCACGTCGGCACCGGCACGATTGGTCGGGTCCTGGTGGCTGGCGTTCGCGCTCAGGTGCACCCAGCCCTTGTCGCCGAGTTTGAAGCCGCCATCGGCGCCGCCCTGCCAGGTGGTGCCGTCACCCTTGCTGTACTGGCCGCCGGTGAGGCTGAGCGAGCCGTGTTGCGCGCCACCCTTGAGGATGATGTTGATCACGCCGGCGATCGCGTCCGAACCGTATTGCGCCGCGGCGCCGTCGCGCAGTACCTCGACGCGCTCGATCGCGTTGACCGGGATCGCGTTGATGTCCACCGGCGAGGAGCCGCGGCCCAGTGAGCCGTTGACGTTGACGATCGCGGTGGTGTGCTGGCGCTTGCCGTTGATCAGCACCAGCGTCTGGTCCGGCGAGAGCCCGCGCAGTTGCGCGGGCTGGATCGCGTCGGTGGCGTCAGTCACCGAGGGCTGCGGAAAGTTGAACGAGGGCAGCAGCACGCGCAGCGCGGTGGCCAGGTCGGTGGCACCGGTACCGACCAGGTCCTTCGGCGTCAGCACGTCGATCGGCGCCAGCGAGGTGGCTTCGGTGCGGTCGAACACGCGGGTGCCGGTGACCACCACCGCCTGCAGTGCGGTGACATCCTTGGCGGCAGGCTTGTCCGGCGCGGCGCCGGGGTCCTGGGCGCGCGCGGGCAGGGAGAGGGCAAACGAGGACAGGACGAGGGCGATGGCGGCGGCGAGGCCGCCCCGGATCGGGAATGATTTGGCTTGCATGCGCGAACCCCGGGCAATGGCGAGCATGTAGTCGGCGGGTCCATGACTACGACGTGGCACGCGCATTCGCTCGGGGATGTGGTGTCGTGCGTCCCTGACGGGCTCGAACTTAGGTTGCTGCAGAATGACCTGTCAAGCGCGGCGCCGTCGGCGCGGCGAAGGAACTTGCGAGGGGTTTGCGCCATCCTCCGCACGAGCGCCTCGCGAACGCATCATGGCGCCATCGGTGCCACGCAAACGGCGACATGATGCAGGCGTGGCTGCGCTCGCGCGGATCGGGCACCGGTGTGCCCGATCCGCATCCGGTGGTGCGCGGCCGGGCTTCGACATCGAGAACCCGGCGACCTCTTCAGTCGAGATCCAGCGAATCGCGGTCGCCCTGGCGACGCTTCTGTTCCTTCTGCTCGTAGCGGGCCTCGCAGCCGTCGCGCTTGACCATGGCGCAGTCGAGATAATCGGTGGCCTCGATCAGCGCGGCGCGCACCGCCTTGCTGGCCGGCGTCTTCTCCTTGTGGCCGAAGTCGCCGCCGACGCCGCGGGTGTAGCCGCTCAGGCGAATCGCCTTGTCGGTGCTGCGCCCTTCCACCGTGCGCGAGAACACGACCTCCGAGGTTTCCGCGTCGATCACGCGCAGGTCGATCGCCACATAGGCCTTGGCCTGGCCGCCGCCGACGTGGAAGCCGGCGAAGCTGAGGCCGCCGCCGGTGTTGGAGGTGTCTTCCGTGTACGAGGCGACGCTGCCGGTGATCAGGTACTGCGCACCGGTGATGTTGCCGGTGTGCGGACTGCTGCCCGGGCGCATGCGGTAGGAGCTGGCCAGATCCTGCTCGGCCAGCACGGCGTTGATCTTCTGCCGCTCGATCACCTTGAAGTCGCCGGTGGCGCTGAGTTCGTTGCTGAGCACGTCAGCCAGTTGCGAGCCGACGCCGCCGTGCCACCAGGCGACGGAGTCACTGTTGTTGGTGAAGTCGACCACCGCGACGGTCAAGGTCGGTGCTTCGCGGGCCATGGCGGCGCCACTCGCCAGCACGGCAAGCGCCAGCATGGTGCCGGTGGCAAATCGTCGTGTTCGTTTCATCGTTGTCCCCTCCGCTTGATGGAGCGCTGATAACCCCCTGATTGCCGGCCCTCGCGCCGGCAAGCCGCGGCGCCGACGGCGTGGCCGACGCCGTGGCGGCGCCCACCCGGCTGCACCGCGTGCGGCGCAGGCCATAGTGGCCGTTTTTCGGCTCCCTGTTCAAGCGTGGCGCGCCGTGGACGTGTAGGCGCCGGCCGTGAAACCCTGTCCGCGGGATTCCGCCGGCCAGGTCGTCGCCCCTCCCGCGGCCGCCGGGAACCGCCGCCGCCCGCGGATCTGGCGACCACCCGGTGGCGCCGCTACGATGACGCCCTGTGCGTGCCGGCCCCGCGGCCCGGTCGCGCCGCCCGCGTTGAAATCGGCGCCGGCCCACCCGATATTGCGACCAGTCCCGCTCCATCCTGGTCCGGAGTCCAGAAACCACCATGCCCATCTACGAATTTGAATGCAGCGGCTGCGGCCATCGTTTTGATCGCCTGCAGAAGCTGTCCGATGCCGATCCCACCGTCTGCCCCGCCTGCGCGGCAGCCAAACTGCACCGCCGGGTCAGTGCGCCGGCGTTCCGCCTGGCCGGCAGCGGCTGGTACGAGACCGATTTCAAGAAGGACGGCGAGAAGAAGCACAATCTCGCCGGCACCACGGCGGGCGAGGGCAGCAAGCCGGCCCCGGAAGGCAAGCCGGCGGCGGCGCCGGAGGCGTCCACCGCCAAGCCCGCTGCACCCGCCAAGGCGGCCGCGGCGGCGGATTGAGTCCGCCCGCGCGTCCTCCCGTTCGGCTCCAGCCGCGGCGGCCCGGCGTTTGCCGGAAGGCCGGCGATGCTAAGATTCCGGGTCTTTTCCCCCGTTCATGCCGCCAGTCGGCCCGGAGTTTCCAGCGCATGCGCACGCATTACTGCGGCCTCGTCAACGAGGCCCTGATCGACCAGACCGTCACCCTCTGCGGCTGGGTCAACACGATCCGCCTGCAGGCGCACGTGGCTTTCGTCGACCTGCGTGATCACGAGGGCGTGGCGCAGGTGGTGATCGAGCGCGACAACGTCGCGGCGTTCGCCATCGCCGGCGAGATCGGCAATGAGTACTGCCTGCGTGTCACCGGCACGCTGCGTCGCCGCCTGGCGGCGAACGACAAGCTCAAGACCGGCACGGTCGAGCTGCTCGCCGACACCGTGGAGGTCCTCAACCCGGCGAGGGACCTGCCGTTCGCGCTGCACGAGAATCCCAACGAGGACATGCGGATGACCTACCGCTACCTCGACCTGCGCCGCCCCGAGATGCAGGCGATGCTGCGCAAGCGCACACGGCTGGTGCAGACGCTGCGGCGCTACCTCGACGCGCGCGGTTTCCAGGACATCGAGACGCCGATCCTGACCAAGGCCACGCCCGAGGGCGCGCGCGACTACCTGGTGCCCAGCCGCGTGCATCCGGGCCAGTTCTACGCGCTGCCGCAGTCGCCGCAGCTGTTCAAGCAGATCCTGATGATGGCCGGCTTCGACCGCTACTACCAGATCGCGCGCTGCTTCCGCGACGAGGACCTGCGCGCCGATCGCCAGCCGGAATTCACCCAGCTCGACATGGAGTTCGCCTTCGTCGAGGAGAAGGACGTGCAGGACATGGTGGAGGACCTGATCCGCCACGTGTTCCGCGAGGTGCAGGGTGTGGAGCTCGATGCGAGCTTCCCGCGCATGACCTGGGCCGAAGCCATGCGCCGCTTCGGTTCGGACAAGCCGGACCTGCGCATCGCTCTGGAACTGGTCGACGTGGCCGACGCGCTGAAGGGCGTGGAGTTCAAGGTGTTCGCCGAACCGGCCAACGATCCGGCCGGCCGCGTGGCCGCGCTGCGCGTGCCCGGCGCTGCGGCGCTGTCGCGCAAGGACATCGACGGGCTCACCGAGTACGTCGCCCGCTACGGCGCCAGGGGGCTGGCCTGGATCAAGGTCGAGGATCGCGCGAAGGGCCGCGAGGGCATCAGCTCGCCGGTGGCCAAGTTCCTCGATGACATGGCGCTCGATGCCGTGCTCGATGCGACCGGCGCGCAATCCGGCGACATCGTGTTCGTCGGTGCGGGCAAGTGGAAGACCGTCACCGACTTCATGGGCGCGCTGCGGCTCAAGGTCGGCAAGGATCGTTCCCTGGTCGAGGAGGGCTGGAAGCCGCTGTGGGTTACCGACTTCCCGATGTTCGAGTACGACGAGGACGAGCAGCGCTACGTGGCCCTGCATCATCCGTTCACCGCGCCGAAGATCGACGACATCGCCGACCTGAAGAGCCATGCCGCCACCGCGGTCAGCCGCGGCTACGACATGGTGCTCAACGGCAACGAGATCGGCGGCGGCTCGATCCGCATCCATCGCCCGGAGATGCAGAGCGCGGTGTTCGGCCTGCTGGGCATCGGCGCCGGCGAAGCGGAGGCCAAGTTCGGCTTCCTGCTCAAGGCACTGAAGTTCGGCGCGCCGCCGCACGGCGGCATCGCCTTCGGCATCGACCGCATCGCCGCGTTGATGGCCGGCACCGAGTCGATCCGCGACGTGATCGCCTTCCCCAAGACCACCAGCGCGCAGGACTTGATGACCGACGCACCGTCGCCGGTATCCGCCGCCCAGCTGAAGGAGTTGTCGGTGGCGACCGTCGAGGGCAAGCCCTGAGGCGCGAGGCGCGTACCCTTGCCGACAGCCGGTGGTGGCGAGACGCGTGATGACCGAATCCCGAAACCCCGATCCCGAGTCCCGGCTGCAGGCCCACGTGATCCTGCTGCACGGCCTGTGGATGCGCGGGTTCGCGCTGTCCATGCTGCATCACCGGTTGATGGAGGCCGGCTTTCGCGTGCACCGCTTCGATTACCTGAGCGTGGCCGCCAGCCAGCAGCACATCCTGGATCGCCTGCACCAGCGCATCGCCACGCTGGCCGGCGAGGCCGACGCGGTGCACCTGGTCGGCCACAGCCTGGGCGGGCTGCTCGCGCTGCGGGCCTGCAGCGACGGCAAGGCGCTGCCGCCGGGACGCATCGTCTGCCTCGGCTCGCCACTGCGCGGCAGTGCCGCCGCGCGCGGTTTTGCCCGCTGGGGTCGCGGCGGCGAGCTGTTGCTGGGACACAACCGCCAACTGCTGGAAGAAGGGTTCGAGCGCTGGGATGGCGAGCGCGAGGTGGGCGTGATCGCCGGCCGCGTCGCGCTGGGGCTGGGCGCCGTGCTGGGTCAGCTGGAGGGCGAGCACGACGGCACCGTGGCGGTGGCCGAGACGCGCCTGCCGGGGTTGGCCGACCATTGCGTGGTCGAATCGAGCCACACCAGTCTGCTGTTCTCGCCGGAGGTGGCGCGGCGGGTGGCCTGTTTCCTGCGCGAGGGGCGATTTGCCGCGGAGCCGGGCGCCGGCACACCTGCCGATTTCAGGTAAAATTGCCCGCTTGTCCAATCGCTTCATGCAGGAATCGCCATGGGTAGAGGCCCGTCCATCGAAGGTCGCAAGAACGCCGAGGACGCCAAGCGCGCCAAGGTGTTCACCAAGCTGATCCGCGAGATCACCGTGGCTACCCGCGCGGGCGTCGCGGACCCTGGCGGCAACCCGCGCCTGCGCGCGGCGGTGGACAAGGCGCTGTCGGCCAACATGACCAAGGACACCATCGAGCGCGCGATCAAGCGCGGCTCCGGTGCCGACGGCGGCGCCGACATGCAGGAGCTGCGCTACGAGGGCTACGGCCCGGCCGGCATCGCGCTGATCATCGACTGCTTCACCGACAACCCCACCCGCACCGTGGCCGACGTGCGCTACGCGCTGACCAAGCACGGCGGCAACCTGGGCACGTCCGGTTCGGTGGCATTCCAGTTCACCCGCTGCGGCGAACTGGTGTTCGCCACCGACAACGACGCCAGCGCCGAGGAGTTCGTGCTCGATTCGGCGCTGGAAGCGGGCGCCGACGACGTGATCAACGAGCACGGCGAGAGCATCGTGCTGTGCGCGCCGGAGCACTTCGAGGCGGTGCAGCAGGCCCTGATCGACGCCGGCCTCAACGCCGTGCACGCCGGCGTGGTGATGCGCCCGAACAATCGCGTCGAGGTGCCGGCGGAAGCGCTGGAGCCGCTGCTCGACCTGCTCGAGAAGCTCGATGCGCTGGACGACGTGAGCGAGGTCTCGCACAACGCCCTGCTGCCCGCCGGGACGGCCGAATAAGTCGGAGGCCTCGCGCCTTCGCATCGCATCGTGATGATCCGCATCATCGGCATCGATCCCGGCAGTCAGCGCACCGGCGTGGGCATCATCGACGTGGACGAGGCGGGCCGGCTCGCCCATGTCTTCCATGGCGCGCTGGCGGTGGCCGGCGAGGCCAGCTTCCCGCTGCGCCTGAAACGCATCTTTGACGAACTGTGTGACATCATCGCCGCCCATCACCCGGTCGAGTGCGGCATCGAGCGCGTGTTCATGGCGCGCAATGCGGATTCCGCGCTGAAACTGGGGCAGGCACGCGGCGCCGCGATCTGCGCGGTGGTCAGTCGGGGGATCGTGGTGCACGAATACGCGGCAACCGAGGTCAAGCAGTCCGTGGTCGGCAGTGGCCGCGCCGACAAGGCGCAGGTGCAGCACATGATCGGCGTGCTGCTCGGCCTCAAGGGCCCGCTGCAGGCCGACGCCGCCGATGCATTGGCCATCGCGGTGGCGCACGCGCACACCCGCGCCAGCCTGGCCCGCGTCGGCATCCCGCGCACGGCGTGGAGGCGGCGCCGGTGATCGGCCGACTGCGTGGCACCCTGGTTTCCCGCCAGCCGCCCTCGCTGCTGGTGGAGGTGGCCGGCGTCGGCTACGAGGTCGAGGCGCCGATGTCCACGATCTACGACCTGCCCGCCACCGGCACCGAAGTGACCTTGCTGATCCATCACGCGGTGAAGGAGGACAGCGTCGCGCTGTACGGTTTCCTGCGCGAGAACGAACGCACGCTGTTCCGCAGCCTGCTCAAGGTCAGCGGCATCGGCGCGAAGATCGCGCTGGCGGTGCTGTCGGGGGTTTCCACCGATCACTTCGCCCGGCTGGTGCATGCCGGCGACGTAGTGGCGCTGACCAAGATCCCCGGCATCGGCAAGAAGACCGCCGAGCGCATCGTGGTGGAGCTGCGCGACCGCGTCGACGGCTTGTCCACTCCCGGCGGCGTATCCCTGCCCGGTGCCGCCGCGGCGCTGGACGCGGCGGGCGAGGCCACGGTGGCGCTGCAGCAGCTCGGCTACAAGCCGGCCGAGGTGAGCCGGCTGGTGCAGAAGGTCGCCGCCGACGGCGACAGCGCCGAGGCCATCATCCGCAAGGCCTTGCGCGCTGCGTTGGGCAACTAGGCCGGCAGGATTTCCATGAGCGAACAAGTGCACGACCAGGCGCCCGCTTCCAGCGGCACCGACAACGGCCACGGCGCCAAGTCGGCCTTGATCCTCGGGGCGCTGGGCGTGGTGTTCGGCGACATCGGCACCAGCCCGCTGTACACGATGCACGAGACCTTCCTGCCCGACCACGGCCTGCACCCGCACCCGAGCACGGTGCTGGGCATCCTGTCGCTGGTCACCTGGTCGTTGATCATGGTGGTGGCGGTGAAGTACGTCAGCCTGGTGATGCGCGCCGACAACAAGGGCGAGGGCGGCATCATGGCGTTGATGACCCTGGCCCAGCGCGCGGCCGGCAAGTCGGTGCGTGCACGGCGGGCGATCATGCTGATGGCCTTGCTCGGCGCCGCGCTGTTCTTCGGCGATGGCGTGATCACGCCGTCGATCTCGGTGCTCTCGGCGGTCGAGGGCCTGCAGGTGGCCGCGCCGGCGCTGTCGCACTACGTGGTGCCGATCACGGTGGCGATCCTGCTCGGCCTGTTCTGGCTGCAGCGCCACGGCACCGCGCGCATCGGGGTGCTGTTCGGGCCGATCATGGTGTTGTGGTTCCTGGCGCTGGCGGTGATCGGCGTGCACAACATCATCAAGGCGCCGGGCGTGCTGTGGGCACTCAATCCGTACCATGCGGTGCAGTTCTTCATGAGCCATGGGGCGGCGTCGTTCCTGGCGCTGGGTTCGGTGGTGCTGTGCGTGACCGGCGCCGAGGCGCTGTATACCGACATGGGCCACTTCGGCCGCTACCCGATCCGCGCGGCGTGGTTCGGTTTCGTGATGCCGGCGCTGCTGCTGAACTACTACGGGCAGGGTGGCTTGCTGCTCAACCACCCCGAGGCGATCGCCAACCCGTTCTACCATTCGGTGCCGGGCTGGGCGTTGTACCCGATGATCGGGCTGGCCACGCTGGCTACCGTGATCGCCTCGCAGGCGGTGATCTCCGGCGCGTTCACCGTGTGCCGGCAGGCGATCCAGCTCGGCTTCCTGCCACGCATGCAGGTGGTGCACACCTCGCGCGAGGCGATCGGGCAGATCTTCCTGCCGTGGGTCAACCGCGGCCTGATGGTGGCGGTGATCGCCACTGTGATCGGCTTCCAGTCCTCCAATGCGCTGGCCGGCGCGTACGGCATCGCGGTGACCGGCACCATGGCGATCGATACCGTGCTGACCATGATCGTGGCGCGCCGCATGTGGCAGTGGAACCGCACCGTGGTGATCCTCACCGGAGCGCTGTTGCTGGTGATCGACCTGAGCTACTTCGGCGCCAACACGCTGAAGATTCCCGACGGCGGCTGGTTCCCGCTGGTGCTCGGCGTGCTGCTGTTCACCGTGATGACCACCTGGCGCCGCGGCCGCGAGCTGGTGGTGCGCGAGATCAAGCAGGGCGGCCTGGCGCTGGCGCCGTTCATCGAGAACATGACCGAGCATCCGCCGATGCGGGTACCGGGCACGGCAGTGTTCCTGACCGCCAACCAAGAGGCCGTGCCGCATGCGCTGCTGCACAACCTGAAGCACAACAAGGTGCTGCATGAGCGCAACGTGCTGCTCACCGTGGCAATCCTGGAGACGCCGGTGGCCGATGCCGAGGAGCGCATCCACATCAGCCGGCTGAGCGACGATTTCTACAGCCTGGAGCTGCGCTTCGGTTTCGCCGAGGACCCCAACATCCCGCTGGCACTGTCGCGCTGCACCCGCGAAGGGCTCGGTTTCGACATGATGGATACCACCTTCTTCCTGTCGCGCGAGAGCATCGTTTCCAGCGAGCGGCGCCCCGGCATGGCGCCGTGGCGCGACAAGCTGTTCGCCTTCATGGCGCGCAATGCGCTGCCCGCTACCGCCTTCTTCCAGATCCCCGGCAACCGGCTGATCGAGCTGGGGGCGCAGGTGGAGATCTGAATTGCCGGGAATAGGGAATGGGGAATAGGGAATAGTAGAATCGCCGGGGACTTGGAGGTTTTTTCCGATTCCCCATTCCCTATTCCCCATTCCCGGCCCTCATGACCGAACCCCGCATCATCACCGCCGCCGCCCAGCTCGACGACGAGGCGCTGGAAGCCACCATCCGGCCCAGGCGGCTGGCCGAATACCTGGGCCAGCAGGCGGTGCGCGAGCAGCTCTCGATCTACATCGAGGCGGCGAAGAAGCGCGGCGGCGCGCTGGACCACGTGCTGGTGTTCGGTCCGCCGGGCCTGGGCAAGACCACGCTGAGCCACGTGATCGCCAACGAGCTGGGCGTGAACCTGCGCTCCACCTCCGGCCCGGTGCTGGAACGCGCCGGCGACCTCGCCGCGCTGCTGACCAACCTGGAGGCGAACGACGTGCTGTTCGTCGACGAGATCCACCGCCTGTCGCCGGTGGTCGAGGAGGTGCTCTATCCGGCGATGGAGGATTTCCAGATCGACATCATGATCGGTGAAGGCCCCGCCGCGCGCTCGATCAAGCTCGACCTGCCGCCGTTCACCCTGATCGGCGCCACCACCCGCGCCGGCATGCTCACCGCCCCGCTGCGCGATCGCTTCGGCATCGTGCAGCGGCTGGAGTTCTACACCACCGACGAGCTCACCGCGATCGTGCGGCGGGCGGCGAGAATTCTCGGCATCGTGTGCGCGGCGGACGGCGCGCAGGAGATCGCCCGCCGGTCGCGCGGCACGCCGCGCATCGCCAACCGCCTGCTGCGTCGGGTGCGCGACTACGCCGAGGTGCGCGCCGGCGGCGAGATCACCCTGGCAGCGGCGCAGGCGGCGCTGGACATGCTGAAGATCGATCCGCAGGGTTTCGACGAACTGGACCGACGCCTGCTTGCCCTGATCATCGAGAACTTCGACGGCGGCCCGGTCGGGGTGGAATCGCTGGCCGCCGCCCTGAGCGAGGACCGCGGCACGCTGGAAGACGTGGTCGAGCCGTACCTGATCCAGCAAGGCTACCTGGTACGCACCGCCCGCGGCCGCATGGTCAGCGCCAGGGGCTGGCGCCATCTGGGGCTGACCCCGCCGCCGCGGCAGGCGCAGGCGGCCGACCTGTTCGACGGCGGGGCCGACAATGCCTGAGCTTGCCGCGGAGCCCCCCTTCAGCTGGAAGGTGCGCGTCTATTGGGAAGACACCGACGCCGGCGGCGTGGTCTACCACGCCGGCTACCTGCGTTTCATGGAACGCGCCCGCAGCGAGTGGATGCGCGCGCTGGGCGTGGACCAGATGGCCTACAAGCAGGCTACCGGGCTGGCCTTCATGGTGCGCGACATGCACATCGACTTCCTGCGTCCCGCCCTGCTGGATGATGAACTGTCGGTAACGGTGGAAGTCAAAGAACGCCGCGCTGCCAGTATCCTGTTCGCCCAGACGATCATGAAGGCGGACGGCAAGTGCCTGGTTCGCGCCAGCGTGCGCGTGGCGTGCGTGGAGCTGGAACGCATGCGGCCGGCGGCGATACCGCCGGATCTGATCCCGCAACCCGAAGCCTGACACCCGTCCCTCGTCGAAATCCGCGGAGTACCTGCAAGCCATGAATGGTGGACTGAACATTTTCACGCTGGTGGCCGATTCGAGCCTGCCGGTGCAACTGGTGCTGCTTATCCTGCTGGTGTTCTCGTTCCTGTCGTGGGTGATCATCATCCGCAAGTACACCCAGACCAAGGCAGCGCTGGAAGACGCCGAGGCGTTCGAGGAGCGCTTCTGGTCCGGCGGCGACCTGGCCCAGCTGTTTCGCGAGGTCAGCAACCGCGGCGACAGCGGCGGCATCGAGAACATCTTCGAATCGGGTTTCCGCGAGTTCGCCCGCCAGCGCCAGCGCAAGACGCACGACGCACGCGCGGCGATCGAGGGCTCCGAGCGCGCGATGCAGGTGGCCGGCACCCGCGAGATCGGCCTGCTCGAGCGCAACCTGGAGTTTCTCGCCAACGTCGGCTCGATCAGCCCGTACGTGGGCCTGTTCGGCACGGTGTGGGGCATCATGGGCGCGTTCCAGGGCCTGGGCGACATGAAGGACGTGACCATCGCCGTGGTGGCGCCGCACATCTCCGAGGCGCTGATCGCCACCGCCATGGGCCTGTTCGCCGCGATTCCGGCGCAGTGGGCGTACAACCGCTACGCCACCAAGGTCGAGCGCATTGCCTCGCGCTACGACGTATTCCAGGAGGAGTTCTCCTCCGTGCTGCAGCGGCAGATCCAGACCGACGACGCAGCCTGAGCGGAGAGCGATCATGCGAACCTCCGGGCGCCACAAGCGCTACAAGCTGAAGTCCGAGATCAACGTCGTGCCCTACATCGACGTGATGCTGGTGTTGCTGATCATCTTCATGGTCACCACGCCGATGATGAAGTCCAACGTCGACGTCAACTTGCCGCAGGCCGACGCGAAGTCGCTGCAGCAGAAGAAAGATCCCGTCGTGGTTACCGTTCGACAGGATGGGCAGCTTTTCCTGACGCTGCCGGGCACCGAGAAGGAATCGCTGGACGCCGATGCGCTCAAGCTCAAGGTCGGCGCCTTCGTGCGTGAGAATCCCGAGGTGAACGTGCTGGTGGCAGGCGACGACCAGGGGCATTACGGTGGCGTGGTCCAGGTCTTGGCCGAACTGCAGCAGGTGGGCGTGTCCAAGGTCGGTTTGATGGCTCAGCCGGTGCAGGACAAGGGCACGTCCCATGGACGAAAGTAGGGCGACGCCGAAGGCGGTCGTGCTGTCCGCCGTCCTGCATATCGGCATCGTGGGCTTTCTGTTCCTCGCCGTGCTGCCGTGCGCGTCGTACGAGAGCTTCTTCAACGCGTTGCACCTGCCGTCGTGGATGAACCCGATCACCTGCACGGTGCCGTTGAAGCTGCAGGGCCCGATCATCGAGGCCACCCTGATCGGCCCCACCGGCAGCCCGCCGCCGAAGGCGGTCAAGGTCAAGCCGGTGCCGAACACGGTGCCGCCGCCGCCCACCGTGACCCCGCCCAAGCCGACGCCGGAGAAGCCGGCGGTGAGCCAGTTGCCGCCGCCGCCGAAGCATCCGGACACGGTCGACCAGGAACGCGTGGTCGAGGACGCCGCACAGAAGGCCGAAGAGGCCAAGAAAGTGCAGGAGGAGAAGGAACGCCAGCGCCAGGCCGAACTGGACGCCCAGGCGGCCAAAAAGAAGGAGGAGGAGCGCAAGAAGCTCGACGCGATCTTCGCCAAGATGGCGGCCGCCTCGGCGCAGACCCGGCAGCTGGACAACAAGGCCAAACAGGCCCAGCAGCAGCTGGCCGACCTGAAAAACGCCCAGGACAACGCCCGTCCCGACCTGCCGGCCACCGACCAGCTGCAGAGCGGCAACAACAGTCCGGACAGCGATCTGAGCAGCGAGTACGCAGCGGCCATTCAGAATGCGGTCACACCGAACTGGCTGCGTCCGGATAACATGCCCGAGGCTCCCTGCGATGTTCACATCGTGCAATCACCCGGTGGTGACGTCCTGAGCGCCACAGTCGACTCCAGCTGCCCGTACGACGAGGCCGGAAGGCGCTCGGTGGAAAACGCCGTGCTGCGCACCAAGACCTTGCCGTACAAGGGTTTCGAAAAAGTGTTCCGGCGCAATCTCACCTTCACCTTCAGGCCGCAATGACCAAGCCCACGCGAAAGTTCAGCCTAGGCATCGCCCTACTCATGGTGGCCGCGGCCGCGCTGTTTGCCGGCCCGGTGGTGGCCCAGTCGCCGCTGACGGTGGACATCATCGGCGGCGTCAAGACCGCCACGCCGATCGTGGTGGTGCCGTTCGCCCAGCAGGGCGGTGCGCCGCTGTCGACCGACGTGGCCGACGTGATGCGCAGCGATTTCAACCGCTCCGGCAAGTTCCGCTCGCTGGCCAGGAGCGACATCGTGGAGACGCCGGCGCAGGGTTCGGAGATCAAGTTCGCCACTTGGCGGCTGCTCAAGCAGGATTACATCGTGGTGGGGCGTATCGCGGATGCCGGCAACGGCACGCTCACCGTCACCTACGAGCTGTGGGACGTCAACAAGCAGCAGGAACTGCTCGGCGGCACCTTCACCACGCCGGCCGGCGACCTGCGCGGCGTGGCGCACCGGATGGCCGACAAGGTCTACGAGAAGATCACCGGCGTGCGCGGCGCGTTCTGGACGCGCATCGCCTACGTCACCTCGGTGGGGCTGGGCAACAGCACGACCTATTCGCTGATCGTCGCCGATTCGGATGGCTACAACCCGCAGGTGGCGGTGCGCTCGCGCGAGTCGCTGCTGTCGCCGGCGTGGTCGCCGGACGGCTCCAGCATCGCCTATGTCTCGTTCGAGGACGGCAACTCCTCGATCCGCATCCAGAACATCCTCACCGGCGCGCGCCAGCTGGTATCGGCCCGCAAGGGCATCAACGGCGCGCCGTCGTGGTCGCCGGACGGGAAGAAGCTGGCGGTGTCGCTGTCCTATGTCGGCAACCCGGAGATCTTCGTGATCGACCTGGCCAGCCGCCAGGCCACCCGGTTGACCAACAGCCTGTCGATCGACACCGAGCCGGTCTGGGCGCCGGACGGCCAGAGCATCTACTTCACCTCCGACCGGTCCGGCCGGCCGCAGATCTACCAGGTCCCGGTCGCCGGGGGCACGCCGCAGCGGATCACCTTCCAGGGGCAGTACAACGCCAAGGCCTCGGTGAGCTACGACGGCAAGCAGATCGCGATGGTGCAGGGCGGCGGGAACGTGTATCGTATTGTCATTCAGGATCAGAGTCTGGGCGGGCAGCAGCGGTTCATTTCGCCGGGCCCGCTGGACGACTCGGTCAGCTTCGCACCCAATGCCAGCATGCTGCTGTATTCAGCCACCGAAGGTAGTCGTGGAGTCCTGTATTCCGTGTCCAGCGACGGCATGGTGCGTGATCGCCTGCGCCTCGCCGAGGGCAACGTGCAGGAACCCGCCTGGGGGCCTTATCGGGAACCTTGAATTTTCATGTCGCCGTGCGGTCAGCCGCACGGCGGCATGATGCCCATGGAACGGGCCCGGACGGCGCCATCGGCGCGTTTCGGTTTCGGGTGGGACGCAGTTGCGGACCCGCCGGGCAGAGCGGCATGCAGCGTCACGCATCGTCGATCTTTCGCATGTGAAAATAACAGCCGGTCAACCGGCGGCCAGCGTTTGTAACCTCCTCGTCATCTGTTTGTCGGAACTCAACTCGTTATAAGGAACGTCACCATGAACAAAACCGTTCGCATTGCCCTGGTTGCCTTGCTCTGCGTGGGTGCAGCAGCGTGCAGCAAGAAGCAGGAAGTCAAGCCGCAGCCGCCGGTCGAGCAGACCGCACCGGCGCCGACCGCGCCCGCGTCCGATGGCAAGTACACCCCCGCCGACCTCGATACCGATGCCTGCCTGCGTCAGCGCGTCGTGTACTTCGACTTCGACAAGTCCGAGATCAAGCCGGAGTTCCAGCAGATCATGGCGTGCCACGCCAAGTACCTGCAGGATCGCCCGAGCGCCCAGCTGCGTCTGGAAGGCAACACCGACGAGCGCGGCACCCGCGAGTACAACCTGGGCCTCGGCGAGCGTCGTGCCAATGCCGTCGACAGCGCGCTGCAGGCCAACGGTGCCTCGGCCAGCCAGATGACGGTCATCAGCTACGGCAAGGAAAAGCCGGTCTGCCGCGAGCACAATGAAGACTGCTGGAGCAAGAACCGCCGCGTCGAGATCGTCTACACGGCGCAGTAATGATGAAGCGACTGGCTAAGGGTTTTTCGGCCAGGATCAGCATGGCGGGCGCCTTGGCGTCCGCCATGCTGTTCGCGTTCCCGGTACTGGCCCAGGACGCCCGGCTCAGCCTGGCGGATCGTGTCAGCCGGCTGGAGCAGCAGACGCAGAATCGCGACCAGAGCGGCACCGGCCTGGTCAACCAGATCCAGCAACTGAGCTCGCAGGTACGCCAGATGCAAGGTCAGATCGAGGAGCTGCAGCATCAGTTGCAGGTGCTCGAGGACAAGAACAAGGCCCAGTACGGCGACCTCGACGCGCGCCTGGCGCGCCTCGAAGGCGGCGGTGCGGGCAATCCGCCGGCGCCATCCGGCACCCCGGCAGCGGCAGCGGCGACGACAGCGGCGACTTCCGCCAGCGCGTCGAGCGCGCCAGCGCCGGCATCGAGCAGCGCTGCCACGGCCGATCCGGCCGCGGCACAGGCAGCTTACGACACGGCATTCCAGTCGATCCGCGGTGGCAATTACGCGGCGGCCTCGCGGCAGTTCCGTGCCTTCATCCAGCAGTATCCGAACCATGCGCTGGTGCCCAATGCCTGGTACTGGCTGGGGCAATCGTATTTCGTCACCACCAACTACGGCGTGGCGCTGGATGCGTTCAAGCAACTGGTCGGGCAGTTCCCGCAGAGCGACAAGACCCCCGACGCGCTGCTCAAGATCGGCTATTGCCAGATCGAGTTGAAGCAGGTCGACGCGGCCAAGGCCACGCTGAAGCAGGTCATTGCCAAGTATCCCGGGTCGGACTCGGCGAGCCTGGCGCAGGAGCGCCTGCAGCGCCTGCAAGTCCAAGCCGGCGGTTGAGGCGGCGGTGAGCGGTGACGATACGCGCGTGGCCTCCGCCACGCCTGCGACGGCAGTTGCCGAGCGCCTGCGCATCACCGAGATCTTCCACTCGATCCAGGGCGAAGCCGACGCCATCGGCTGGCGCACCGTGTTCGTGCGCCTCACCGGTTGCCCGCTGCGCTGCGTGTGGTGCGACACCGAGTATTCGTTCCACGGCGGCGACTGGCACGCGATCGACGACATCATGGCCGAGGTCGCGCGGCACGGCGCGAAGCATGTCTGCGTCACCGGCGGCGAGCCGCTGGCGCAGAAGCGCTGCCTGATCCTGCTGCGCAAGCTGTGCGACGCCGGCTATGAGGTGTCGCTGGAGACTTCCGGCGCGCTGGACGTGTCCGCCGTGGACGCGCGCGTGCACAAGGTGATGGACCTGAAGGCGCCCGATTCCGGCGAGAGCGGCCGCAACCTGTGGTCCAACCTGGATCATCTGCTGCCGCACGACCAGATCAAGATCGTGCTCGCCAGCCGCGGTGACTACGAGTGGGCGCGCGCCATGCTGACCGAGCACGCCCTGACCGGTCGCTGCATGGTGCTGTTCTCCCCGGTGCACGGCGCGGTCGAACCGCGCGAACTGGCCGAGTGGATCCTCGCCGACAAGCTCGACGTGCGGTTCCAGCTGCAGCTGCACAAGCTGCTGTGGAACGACGCGAAAGGCAAGTAGAGGAAGCGAGAAGTGAGAGAACAGCGGCGAGCAACGCCTTTTCCCACTTCTCACTCCTCTTCACTTGCTTCTCGCCGTTTTTCTTTTTCCATGGATGCAAACCATGCCTGACCCACAATCCCGCAAGGCCGTCGTACTCGTTTCCGGCGGCATGGATTCGGCCGTCACCATCGCGATCGCCCGCGAGCGGGGCTACCAGGTGCACGCGTTGAGCGTGGCCTATGGCCAGCGCCACCGTTCCGAGCTGGCGGCATCCGATCGGGTGGCGAGCATGCTCGGTGCGGTCGAGCACAAGACCGTGGCGGTCGACCTGCGCAGCATCGGCGGGTCGGCCCTCACCGCCGACATCGAGGTGCCGCTGGATGCGGGCGACAGCAGCGAGATCCCGGTGACCTACGTGCCGGCACGCAACACGATCATGCTGTCGATCGCGCTGGGCTGGGCCGAGGTGCTCGGCTCCAGCGACATCTGGTGTGGCGTCAACGCGGTCGACTACTCGGGCTATCCGGATTGCCGGCCTGCCTTCGTCGCGGCGTTCGAAGCGCTGGCCAACGTGGCCACGAAGGCCGGGGTCGAGGGGGCGGGTATCCGCGTGCACGCGCCGCTGATGCACATGAGCAAGGCCGACATCGCGCGCGAAGGTCGTCGCCTCGGCGTCGACTTTTCGGCCACGGTCAGCTGCTACCGCGCCGATGACGAGGGTCGCGCCTGCGGCCACTGCGACGCCTGCCGGCTGCGCGCGCAGGGCTTCCGCGAAGCGGGCATGGCCGATCCCACGCGCTACGCCTGAGCGCGCGTTTGCTTGTGCCATCATGGAGCACACCGTAAAATCGAAGGCTTGCCCGGCCACGGCCGGGCGCTTGCACGGGTCGTTAGCTCAGTTGGTAGAGCAGTAGACTTTTAATCTATTGGTCCCGGGTTCGAATCCCGGACGACCCACCAACTCCCCACGCGCCGCCGTTCGCGAATCCAGGCGGCGTCACGCCCCGTCACGGGCGGCCAGCGCGGCCAGCATCGCACTGCGCAAGCGCTGCGGCGAGACCGGTTTGTACAGCACCGTCAGCTTGTCGGCGAGCACCTCCTGCAGGCGCTCGGCGCGCGTCTCGCCGGTCACCAGCAGACGCGCGAAGCGCGCTTCGCCGTCGCGTTGGTAGAGGCGGTCGAGTTCCGCGAACAGGTCGATGCCGCGCTCGCCCGAGCGCAGGTGCAGGTCGCAGATCACGATGTCGACCGGCGCCGGCCAGTTCTCGATCGCCTCCTGCGCCTGCTGATGATCTTCGGCCACCGCCACGTCGCAGCCCCAGCTGCGCAGCAGGAAGCGGATGCCGGAGAGGATCGCCGGATCGTCGTCGAGCACCAGCACCCGGCGGCCAGCCAGGTCGCCGGCGGGCTCTTCCTCCGCCTCCGTCGGCGGCGGCAACATCTGCGCGCTGGCCAGCGGCAGCTCGAAGTGGAACATGCTGCCGCGGCCGGGGCGCGAGTCCACCCCGACCACGGTGTCGAGCAGTTGCGCCAGGCGCTGTACCGTGGCCAGGCCCAGGCCGAGGCCCGACTGGGAGCCGTCGGCGAGCCCGGGGTCGCTGTGGTCGTCGATGCGGTAGAACTCGTCGAACACGTGCGCCAGGTGTTCGGCGGCGATGCCGCTGCCGGTATCCCACACCTCGATGCGCAGGCGGTCGCCGCCGCAGCGGCGCGCACCGATCAGGGCGCCGCCGCGGCGGGTGAAGCGCAAGGCGTTGCTGACCAGATTGTTGAGCATGCGCGTGAGCATCGTGCGGTCGCTGCGTACCCAGTCGCGCACGGGGTGGAGGCGCAGCACCAACCCGCGTTGCTCGGCCACCATGCTGAAGGTGCGGCTGACCGCGGCGAACACCTGGTTGAGCGGAAATTCGCTGATCTCGACCTGCACCGCGCCGGCTTCCAGCCGCGACAGGTCCAGCAGCTCGCCGAACAGATGGTCGAGCGAGTGCACGCATTCCTGGATGTGTGCGATGCGGTCCAGCCGCTGCGGGTCGTGTTCGTCGAGCGCCAGCGCGGCCGAGAACAGGGTCAGCGCGTACAGCGGCTGGCGCAGGTCGTGCGCGGCGGCGGCGAGGAAACGCGAACGGGCCTCGCTGGCCGCTTCCAGCGCGGCATTCTTGTGTTCCAGTTCGAGCGTGGCCTCCTCGATGCGCTCGCGCAGGCCGCGGCGACTCTCGAACAGCGCGGCGGCAGCGTGGTTGAAGCCCCGCTGCAGCTCGCCGATCTCGGTGTGATCGGTCACCGGCACGCTGGCGGGCTGGTCGTCCCGACCCAATTGCCCCACCGCGCCGGCCAGGCGCCGCAGCGGTGCGCTGATCCAGCGCGCCGCCTGCCAGCCGATCACGCCGGCCACCAGCAGGCTCAGCAGCAGCGCGATCAAGGCGTGGCGCAGCGTGGCCCGTTGCGCGGCGACGGCGTCGCGCAGGCTCACGTTGACCAGTACCGAGCCCAGCACCTGGGGCGTCGCCTGCGCGGTGTCGACGACCTCGCGCACCACGCTGGTGACGTCGTGGCCGTCGTCGGCGGCGCGATGATCGGCCAGGATCTGGCCGTCCGCGGTGCGGATCTGCACGCGTGTCACATGGGGCAGTTCACCGATCGAATCGGCGATGCGCAGCAGTTCGCGCAGCCGCATCGTCCGCAGAGGCTGCACGCACACCGATGCGGTCTGGGTGGCGATGGCGTTGGCGTTGCCGCGCGCCATCTGATGCAGGGTGTCCAGTTGCCGCTGGGTGAGCAGGGTCACCAGCAATGCAGCCGTGATCAGGGTGGGCACCAGCGCCACGAAGGCCATGCGCTGGACCAGCGACGTGTGGTGCCACAACCTTGCCAGCCACGAGTTGCCCGCCAGATCCATCGTCTGCCCGCCCCGTCGGAACACCCCGCCGATACCCCGGTACCGCCGCGGGATGCGTCGTGCACGCCGGGCGCCGTTGCCGGGAATGTAGCGCAACCCCGCGCAAAGGGAAGCGCCGGCGCGCGCTTACTCCCCCGTGCGGCGACGCCGGCGGCGGGCCAGCCGCTCGAACAGCAGCGGCAGCAGGGCGAGCAGGGCGATCGCGCCCAGCGGCAGCAGGACTTCGCGGTGCATGAACAGGCCCAGGCCGATGCGGTCGCTCTCGCTCATCGCGTCGGCCAGGCCGGCGCCAACCGACGTCTCGAACACCAGCGACACCGTGCCGCCCAGCCAGCTGGCGCCGAGGAACAGCCACAGCGGACAGCGCAGCCAGGCCAGTGCCACGGTGACCGCGCCGAACGGCAGTACCGGCACGAAGCGCAGGAACAGGGTGTAGCTGACCGGATGGCGTTCGAAGCCGTGGTGCAGCCGCGCGACCAGCGGCGGCGGCTGCGCGCTGCCCGGGCCGAACGCCTGGCGGCTGGCGAGATACAGGATCAGCGCGCCAAGGGTGAGCCCGAGCGACGAGGTCAGTGTCGCGTCGACCACGCCGAAGGCGAAGCCGCCGGCCAGGATGATCACGATGGTGCCGGGGATGCCGGTAGCCACGCCGAGGGTCAGCAGGCCGACGTAGGCCAGCCGGGCCAGCCACGGGTGTTGCTCGATCAGGGCGTGCAGCTCGGCCTGGTGGGCCAGCAACTGGCGCGGGGTCAGCGCGTGCAGCGAGCCCGAGGCGAACAGCAGCACGCCTGCCAGCAACAGCAGGGCCAGCGGCAGCGCGGCGCGCCAGCGGCTCAATACGGCGTGCCGGTGGCGCCGTAGCTGGCGAGCACGTCACGGGCCTGGTCGCGCAGGATGTCGCGGCGCACGGCGATATGGCGGCGGGCCAGTTCGCCGATCCAGTCCGCCGGCAGCGGGCCTTCGTCGAACTGGGTGAGCTCCTCCACGTCTTCCGCGCGTGCGCCGATCAGCAACTCGTCGATGCCTGCCCACACGCTGGCGCCGTAGCACTGGCAGCACGGCTGCGAGCTGGTGGCCAGCGCGTATTGGCTGCCGTCCTCGTTGAGGCGGTGCCGGCTGAGCCGCTGCTGGGCGATCATGATCGCCATCATCTCGGCGTGGGCGACCGAGCAGCCTTGCGGCACCACGCGGTTGACGCCGACGGCGACCAGCCGCCCGCTGTGGTTGTTGAACACGGCCGCGCCGAACGGCCCGCCGCCGCCGCGCTCCACGTTCTGCCGGGACAGCTCGATCGCCAGCCCCACGCGCTCCTCGTCGCTGTGGTAGCGCTTGTTGGTATCGGCCACGTCGCCGATCCAGGGCGGCAGGGTCAGGTGGATCTGCAGCGGCAGCATCGCGGTCTTCCTACTGGCCGGCCGCGCGCGCCCAGACGTCGCGCAGGGTCACGGTGCGGTTGAACACCGGCGCGTCGGCGCGGTGGTCGTGGCGATCGGCGACGAAGTAGCCCAACCGCTCGAACTGGAAACGTTGCTCGGGGTCGACGTTCGCGGCGGCCGGCTCCAGCCAGCCGCTGACCACGCGCTTGGCCTCGGGGTTGATGTGCTCCAGCCAGCTCTTGCCATCGTCCTCGCCATCGGGCGCGGGCACGCTGAACAGGCGGTCGTACAGGCGCACCTCGGCGGCCACCGCGTGCTTCGCGCTGACCCAGTGGATCGTGCCCTTCACCTTGCGGTCCGCGCCGGGCAGGCCGTGGCGCGTGTCCGGATCGAGCGTGCCGTGCAGTTCGGTCACGTTGCCCGCGGCATCCTTGACGACTTCGGTGCACTTGACGATGCCGACGCCGCGCAGGCGCACCTCGCCGTCCGGCTTCAGCCGGTGGAAGCCCTTCGGCGGCACCTCGGCGAAATCGTCGCGCTCGATCCATACCTCACGGGCAAACGGCACCTGACGGGTGCCGAAGCTTTCGTCCTTGGGATGGTTGGGGAAGGTCAGGGTTTCCTCATGGCCCGCGGGCAGGTTGGTCAGCACCAGCTTGAGCGGGTCGAGCACCGCCATGCGCCGCGCGGCCGTGGCGTCCAGGTCCTCGCGGATGCAACCTTCCAGCACGGCGTAGTCGATCACGCTGTTCTGCTTGGAGACGCCCACGCGCTCGACCAGCAGGCGCAGCCCGGCCGGGGTGAAGCCGCGCCGGCGCAGGCCGCGCAAGGTGTTCATGCGCGGGTCGTCCCAGCCGTCGACGAAGTTCTCGCTGACCAGCTGCGCCAGCTTGCGCTTGCTGGTGATGCAGTAGCTGAGGTTGAGCCGGGAAAACTCGATCTGCCGCGGCTTGGCCGGCGCAGCCGTGAGCCCGGCCTCGACCACCGACTGCCACAGCGACGGGTTCGCGGGCAGGTCGACGTTGTCCACGCACCAGTCGTACAGCGGCCGGTGATCCTCGAACTCCAGCGTGCACAGCGAGTGGGTGATGCCTTCCATCGCGTCGGACAGCGCGTGCGCGTAGTCGTACATCGGGTAGATCGGCCACGCGTCGCCGGTGTTCTGGTGGGCGATCTTGCGGATGCGGTAAAGCGCGGGATCGCGCAGGTTGATGTTGCCGGCGGCCATGTCGATCTTCGCGCGCAGGGTCTTGCTGCCGTCGGCGAATTCGCCGGCGCGCATGCGCTTGAACAGGTCGAGATTCTCTTCGATCGAGCGCGTGCGATACGGCGAGTCGCGGCCCGGCTCGGTCAGCGTGCCGCGATAGGCACGCACCTGCTCGGCGTCGAGGTCGTCGACGTAGGCCTTGCCGTCCTCGATCAGCTTGAGCGCGCCGCGATAGAACACGTCGAAGTAGTCCGACGCGTGGCGCAGCTCGTGCCACCGGAAGCCGAGCCAGCGCACGTCCTCCTTGATGCCTTCGACGAACTCGGGGTCTTCCCTGCCGGGGTTGGTGTCGTCCAGGCGCAGGTTGCACCAGCCGTCGAACTCGCGGGCGATACCGAAGGAGAGGCAGATCGCCTTCGCGTGGCCGATGTGCAGGTAGCCGTTGGGCTCCGGTGGAAAGCGGGTATGGATCTCCACGTGCTTGCCCGAGGCCAGGTCGTCGCGCACGATCTGCCGGATGAAGTCCTGCGGCGCGGAGGCGGGGATGGGGGCGGGGTGGTCGGTCGGCATCGAGTGACGCTCGCGCGCGGTGGTGGAAACCGCAAAGTTTACCCCGTCGCCCGGACCGGGCGAAGAACGCCGTGGCCTTGCCCCGCGCCGCGCCGCGGGGTAGCTTGCCGCTCATGCACACCGTCTACCGCGCGCAGAACCTGTTCGACGCCCATCTGGTCAAGGATGCGCTGGAGGCGGCCGAGATTCCGGCGTTCATCGCCGGCGAGTACCTCACCGGCGGCGTCGGCCAGTTGCCGGCGATGGATTTCATCGCGGTGATGGTGCCCGAAGCGGGGCTGGCACGGGCGCAGGACGTGGTGCGAGAGGTCGAGGCGGTGCTGGGCGAAGCCCGCCACGCGATCGACGAGATGCCCGACGATCCGCTGGCCGTACCCTGCTGAGCGGCGTGCGCCCGAACCGCCGAACCGCCCTGCGGTTGCCCCTGCGCCGCCCGGTCGTGCGCGGGATACTTGCCGGCATTCCTGTCGCCGAGAGCTTGCGATGCATCCCGCCCACATTCGCCTGATCGCCCCCTCGGGCCATGCGCATGATCCTGTCGCCATGGCGCGCGGCGTGGCGCGCCTGCGCGAGGCGGGCTGCACGGTCGACGGCGAGGAGGTGCTGGCGCGTTTCACGCAGCGTTTCGCCGGCAGCGACGCCGAGCGGGCGGCCGACATCAACGCGCTGGCGACGGCGGCGGTGCTGCCGGACATCGCGCTGACCACGCGCGGTGGCTACGGCGCGGCGCGCTTGTTGCCGCAGCTCGACTACCCTGCGCTGCGCGAGCGCCTGCACGGCGCACCGATCGCGCTGGTCGGCCACAGCGATTTCACCGCGCTGCAACTGGCCCTGCATGCGAAGAGCGGCCTGTGCACGTTCAGTGGCCCGCTGCTGGCCGACCTCGGCGCCGAGGTGCCGGATGACTTCAGCTGGCGCCAGTTCTGGGCCACGCTGACCGCGCCGACGGCGCAGGTGTCCTGGGCGACTTCCGCCCGCGCCGAGCTCGACCTGCACGGCCCGCTGTGGGGCGGCAACCTGGCGATGCTGTGCAGCCTGCTCGGCACGCCGTACTTCCCCGTCATCGACGACGGCATCCTGTTCGTCGAGGACGTCGGCGAGGCGCCGTACCGGGTGGAGCGCATGCTGTACCAACTGCATCTGTCCGGCGTGCTGGGGCGGCAGCAGGCGTTGCTGCTGGGCAGCTTCAGCCAGTGCGCGCCCGGCCATCGCGACAACGGCTACGAATTGCGCGACGCGTTCGCCCAGATCCGCGCCGTCGCCGGCGTGCCGCTGGTCGACGGCCTGCCGCACGGCCATGGCGCCGAACAGCTCACGTTGCCGTTCGGCGCGCCTGCGCGCCTGCGCGTCGAGGACGGCCGCGCGCGGCTGGAAATCGGCGGCTATCCCCACCTCGATTGCGCCAACCCGGCCGGCCCGCCCGAAAAGCCGTAAAATGGCCGGCCCGCACGGGCTTGCTCCCAGGAACAGACCATGAAGACCATCGAAGGCGATTTCGCCACGCCCAACGGCCGCTTTGCCATCGTCGCCGGACGCTTCAACGGTTTCGTGGTGGAGCCGCTGGTTGCCGGCGCCCGCGACGCGCTGCTGCGCCATGGCGTGGCGGATGACGCGATCGAGCTGGTGCGCGTGCCCGGCGCCTGGGAAATCGCGCTGGTCGCGCACAAGCTGGCGCATTCGGGTGAGTACGCGGCGGTGATCGCGCTCGGCGCGGTGATCCGCGGCGCCACCCCCCATTTCGATTTCGTCGCCGGCGAATGCGCCAAGGGCCTGGCCTCGGCCGCGCTCGGCTCCGGCGTGCCGGTGGCGTTCGGCGTGCTCACCACCGACTCCATCGAACAGGCGATCGAGCGCGCCGGCACCAAGGCCGGCAACAAGGGCGCCGACGCCGCCTTGGCGGCGCTGGAGATGGCCAACCTCTACCGGAAACTCGGATGAGCGCGCGCGTCCACGGCCTCGACCTGCAGGCGCGCTCGCGGGCACGCCGCCGTGCTTTGCAGGCGCTGTACGCATGGCAGCTCAGCGGCAGCCACATGAATGCGGTGATCGAGCAGTTCCGCCACGAACAGGACATGGAAGTGGCCGACCTGGAGTATTTCGAGGACCTGCTGCACGGCGTCGAGCAGCACGTCGACGAGCTCGATGCCTGCCTGCGTCCGCACCTGGATCGCGAGGTGGCGCAGGTCGATCCGATCGAACGCGCCGCGCTGCGGCTGGCCGCCTACGAACTGAAGCATCGGCCCGACGTGCCTTACCGCGTGGTGCTGAACGAGGCGATCGAAGTGACCAAGCGCTTCGGCGCCGATCACGGTCACAGCTACGTCAACGGCGTGCTGGACAAGCTGGCCGCCGAGTTGCGCGCGCTCGAGAAGGGCGCTTGATGCAGCCCGCCGTCGTGCCTGCGGGCATCGATCCGGTGCCTCCGCTCGAAACCGCGCGCCTGCGCCTGCGCGGCCATCGCGCCGACGACCACGACGCCCTGCTGGCGATCTGGTCCGATCCGGTCGTGGTGCGTTACATCGGCGGTCGCCCGTCCACGCGGCAGGAAGCCTGGTTGCGGCTGCTGCGCTATCCGGGCCTGTGGTGCGTGCTCGGCTACGGCTACTGGGCGATCGAGGAGAAATCCAGCGGTCGCTGCATCGGCGACATCGGCTACGCCGATTTCCGGCGCGAGATCGAACCCTCGCTCGAAGGCATGCCCGAACTCGGCTGGGTGCTGGCCGCGGACAGTCACGGCAAGGGTTACGCCAGCGAAGCGCTGGCGGCGGTGCTGGCCTGGGGCCAGGCGCATCTGGGCGACCACACCGCGGTATGCATCATCGATCCGGACAACGCCGCCTCGATCCGCCTTGCCGAAAAGGCCGGCTTTGCGCTGCGCCAGCAGACCACCTACATGGGCGACCCGGTGCTGCTGTTCACGCGCTGACGGGCCCGGCAACAGAGGCGAGCGACGCTGATGGAATTCGACCTGATCGAGCTGATCCGGCAGCGCACCGTGCAGGCGCGCGACGACGTGCGGCTGGGCATCGGCGACGACGCGGCCGTGCTCGCCGTGCCCGCCGGGCAGGAGCTGGCGGTGGCGATCGACACGCTGGTCGAAGGCGTGCATTTTCCGCGCGGTACCGATCCGGCCGACATCGGCTGGAAGGCGCTGGCGGTGAACCTCTCCGACCTGGCGGCGATGGGTGCCACGCCGGCCTGGGCGCTGCTGGGACTGACCCTGCCGCAGGCGGATCGCGCCTTCGTCGAAGGCTTCGTCGACGGATTTTCGCGGCTGGCCGCTGTGCACCGGCTGGCGCTGGTCGGTGGCGATACCACGCGCGGCCCGCTGACCGTGAGCGTCGCGGTGCACGGCTTCGTGCCGCCGGGCAAGGCATTGACCCGGGCCGGTGCGCGCGTGGGCGACGCGGTGCTGGTCACCGGCACGCTGGGCGATGCCGCCGCCGGCCTGAACGTGCTGCAGCAATGGCGCCGTGAAGAGGATGATCGCGGCCAGTTGCGCGACTACCTCGTCGAACGGCTGAACCGGCCGACGCCGCGGCTGGCCGCCGGTGTCGCGCTGCGTGGGCAGGCGCATGCCTGCGTCGACGTTTCCGACGGCCTGCTCGCCGACCTGGGCCACATCTGCGCCGCCAGCGGCGTGGGTGCCGAGATCGACGCCGCGCTGCTGCCGCGCTCGTCGGCGCTCTTGGGCCTCTACGACGACGCCACCGCGCTGCACTTTGCGCTGGGCGGCGGCGACGATTACGAGTTGTGCTTCTGCGTGCCGCCCGACCGGTTGAGCCAGGTGCAGGCCGACCTGTCGCGGCTCGGCTGCGGTGCCACTCGCATCGGCCGGATCGTGGCCGGCACCGGGGTGCGCGTACGTGGCCACGACGGTGGCTGGATGGAGCCCGGCACGCCGGGCTGGGAGCATTTCGCGTGAATGACAGAAAACGCCTGAGCGCCACGCAAAGGCGTGCCCTGCTGGCCACGCCGTGGGGCTGGCTCGCCTGCGGGTTTGGTTCCGGCCTGGCGCCGCTGGCGCAGGGCACGTTCGGTTCGCTGGCCGCGCTGCTGCCGTGGCTGGTCCTGCGCGGCCTGCCCGCGTGGGGCTACGTGCTGGTGCTGCTGACGGGCTTCGCCGTCGGCGTGCGTGCCTGCGACATCGCCGGCCGCGCGCTGGGCGTGGACGATCATCGCAGCCTGGTCTGGGACGAGTTCATCGGCCAGTGGCTGGCGCTGCTGCCGCTGCTGGGCGCGCTGCTTCCCGCCGATGGCCTCGCGTGGTGGATGCCGGTGGCCGGTTTCGCGCTGTTCCGCCTGTTCGACGTCTGGAAGCCGTGGCCGATCCGCTGGCTGGACCGGCGCGTGAAGGGCGGTTTCGGCGTGATGGTCGACGACGTGATCGCCGGCGTGTTCGCCGCGATCGCGCTGGCCGCGCTGCTGCGCATCCTGGCCTGAGTCCCGCCGGCCTCGGGCATTCGGCCCGGGCCGGGATGCACAACCGCGTGCGCATGGGACGAAGCGATGTTCCGGCACGGCGGTTAGCCGGCGCCGATGGTCGATCAGGGGCAGTCGCGGCAGCAGGCGCCGGACGCGTACGCGGCGTCTCCGGCCGGCGCCGGCGGCGCATCGGGGTAACCGCGGCCGTCGTACCAGCGAAAGGAACCAGGCACCCTCGTTTCATCTCCATTGACCGGAGGCTCCATGCTTGATTCCGATCCCGCCGCCATTCCCGCCAGCCGTCGGCGTGCGACCTTGGCATGGCTTGCCATCGCGCTGATCGTCGCCGCCGTCGCCCTTGCGTTCGCATGGGTCGGCGGCTGGCTGGGTTCCAGCCGTCTCACGTCGCAACGTTTCACCAACGCGATCGAAACCGCCAACGGCCAGGTCTGGCGCGGGTTTCGCCGGGCTCACGCCAAGGGCGTCTGCGTGGCCGGCTACTTCGAGGGCAACGGGCAGGGAACGGCGCTGTCGAGCGCGCGATTGCTCGCACCAGTGCGCACGCCGTTCGTCGGCAGGTTGTCGATCGGCGGCGGCTCGCCCTACGGGCTGGACGCCAGGGCGCGCGTGCGCAGCATGGCGCTCAAGCTCGACAGCGACGACGGCCAGCAATGGCGCATGGCGATGAACAGCTTTCCGTTCTTCGGCGTGTCCTCGGTCGAGGCCTTCTATGAGCAGACCCGCGCCAACACGCCCGATCCGGTCACCGGCAAGCCCGATCCGGCGCGCCAGGCGGCGTTCGCCAAGGCGCATCCGGAATTCGCCCGCTTCGCCGATTGGGCCGCGCACGCGCCGTGGTCCACCAGCTGGGCCAACACCACGTTCAACGGCGTCGACACCTTCCGCTTCGTCAACCGCGCGGGCGAGGTGCGCAACGTGCGCTGGTCGATGCAGCC
Source organism: Rhodanobacter sp. UC4437_H4 (assembly GCF_052978425.1). Taxonomy (NCBI): domain Bacteria; kingdom Pseudomonadati; phylum Pseudomonadota; class Gammaproteobacteria; order Lysobacterales; family Rhodanobacteraceae; genus Rhodanobacter; species Rhodanobacter sp. UC4437_H4. The sequence goes on along the minus strand of NZ_CM129673.1, from coordinate 1,477,075 downwards.
GCAAACCCCGTTTGCCGAGATGACGCCGGAACAGCGCAACCGGGCCGATGCCGATTACCTGGCCGAGGATCTCGCGGCGCGGCTGGCGAAGGGCGAACTGCGCTGGGACATGGTGGTGACGCTGGCGCAGGCCGACGATCCGGTGAACCCCTCGCAGAGCTGGCCGGAGGATCGCCCGCGGGTCACGGTCGGCACCGTGGTGGTGGAAAGCAGCAGCGCGCAGGCCACCGGCGCCTGCCGCGACATCAACTACGATCCGCTGGTGCTGCCCACCGGCGTGGAGGCTTCCGACGATCCGATCCTGGCGGCGCGTTCGGCCGTCTATTCGGTGTCGTTCAACCGCCGCGAGCACGACATCGCCAGCGGCGAGGCCGGCGCCGCCACCGGCCACGCCGCGACACCGGAGTCGGACCGATGAACCGCGCCGGCAGCTCCGCCCATTTCAACCTGCTCGCCCGCGTGCTGCACTGGACGATGGCGCTGGCGATCCTGGCGATGCTCTTCGTCGGCGTCGGCATGGTCGCCTCGCTGAGCCTGCGTCCCGCCCTGGTGAGCCTGCATCGCCCGCTGGGCATCGCGATCCTCCTGCTGGCGGTGGTGCGCCTGGCCAATCGCCTGCGCCATCCGCCACCGGCGTTGCCGGCCGACCTGCCGGCCATCCAGAAGGCTGCAGCCGGGGCCTCGCACATCCTGCTGTACGCCTTGATGTTCGCCATGCCGCTGGTGGGCTGGGCCATGGTCTCGGCTGGCGGCTATCCGGTGACCATGCCCGGCGGGGTCAGCCTGCCGGCGATCGCACCGCACGACCCGACGGTGTACGCCGTGCTGCGCACGGCCCATACCTGGCTGGCGCTGCTGCTGTTCGCCGTCGTGCTCATGCATCTGGCGGCGGCGCTGTACCACGCCTGGATACGCCGCGATGGCGTGTTCGCCAGCATGGCAAGGGGAGCGGGGCGGCACCGGAGCGATATCGGTTCCTAGGCCGCCGACGCCGCGCCTGGTGGCGACAGGGCATCCAAATGCGAACGTGCGCCGTATGAGCTGCATGTAGCGGTCCTGATCGCAGCAGACGAGGTTGCCCCGGGTGAAACGCTTGCTCATCCTGACGCTCCTCGCCGTGTGGGTGCTGCCCACGCCGGCGGCGCGTGCGCGTCAGTTCGACCCGATCCGGCCGGTGCACACCGCGGATGTGGGTCGCTACCTGGGGCGCTGGCATGTCCTCGCTGCCATCACGCCCCGTTTCGAGCGCGACAGCTACAACGCGGTGGAAACCTTCCGGCGCAACGACGACGGCTCACTCTGCATCTGGCTGCGCCAGCGCCACGGGGGTTTCGACGCGCCGGCAAGGCTGTTCAAGTCGACCGCGAGCGTGGTCGAGGGCAGCGGCCATGGCGAATGGCGCGTACGCTTCTTTGCCTTCCTGAGCGCCCGGTATCTGGTCGGCTGGCTGAAGGCCGACGGCACCCAGGCGATGGTGGTGCGCGATGCGCGCGACTATCTGTGGTTCCTTTCCCGTACGCCCACCGTGTCGGAGGCCGACTACGCCGCCATGCTCGATCGGGCCTCCGCCATGGGTTACGACCCGACCGCGATCCGCCGAGTGCCCCAGCGCTGGCCCGAGCTTGGCGCCGGCAGCGATCGTTTTGCCGGAGCATGCCCATGAAGTATCTCGTCGCCTTTCTCGCCTGGGCGATGCCCGTCGTCGCCTGGCTGTCCAACACCGGCGCGTTCGGGCCGACCAATGGCGAAATCTCGGATCGCTATCCCACCCTGATCGTGGCCGCCGGCTACGCGTTCGCCATCTGGGGGCCGATCTTCGTGCTGGACGCGATCTTCGGCACGCGACAGCTGTTCGAGCGGCACGCCACGGCGGCGCTGCGCCGCATCCGGGGGTTGACGGCGGCCGGCTTCGCGCTGACCTCGGCATGGATGATCGTGTTCTCGCAGCAGTGGTTCTGGCTCGCGCTGTTCGTCATCTGGGCCAGCCTGGCGTGCCTGCTCGCAGCCGCCTGGCAGGCGTCGCACACCGCCGGCCACGCGCGCGGGCCGTGGTGGCAGTGGGTCCCGCTGTCGCTGCACGCCGGCTGGGTGTCGCTGGCGGTGTTCCTCAACCTGGCCCAGGTGATCGTGGCGTTCCGCCTGTTGCCGGTGGCGGACATGCTGGCGTGGACGCTGGTGCTGTTCGCGCTGGCGGCGGCGCTGGTACTGACCATGATCGTGCGCATGCGCGGCAATCCCTGGTATGCGCTGGCGGCGCTGTGGGGCCTGCTGGGGGTATGCGTGAAACAGCGCAGCGCCGGCCTGGCCGGCGCGGATGCGGCCGCCAGCGTGGCCCTGCTGCTGGCCGTGGCGGTGCTCCTGGTGTCGCTGGTCTCGACGCTGCGCCAGCGCCGGGCGGCGACTTCGCCCACGGCGCGCTGAACCGGACGGCCACGCCCCATGACCATGCTGCGTCTGCTGCTGGGAGACCAGCTCGACCCCGGACATTCCTGGTTCGCGGCCAGCGATCCCGACGTGCTTTACGTGCTGATGGAAGTCCGCCAGGAAACGGATTACGCCCTCCACCACGCGCAGAAGATCCTGGCGATCTTCGCCGCCATGCGCGACTTCGCCCGCGGGCTGGAGGCGAGCGGCCATCGCGTGCGCTACTTCGCGATCGACGACGTCGCCAACCGTCAGTCGATCACCGCCAACCTCGACCAGCTGATCCGGGAGTACCGCGTGCGCACGTTCGAGTACCAGGCACCGGACGAGTGGCGCCTGGACCGGCAGCTGGCGGAGTACGCGCAGCACTTGCGCATCCCCGCACGGAAGGTGGACAGCGAGCACTTCCTGACCCGCCGCGACGAGGTGGCGACGTTCTTTGCCGGCCGGCGGCGCTGGAAGATGGAGCTGTTCTACCGGCACATGCGCGCGAAGCACCAGGTGTTGCTGGACAGGCAAGGGCGGCCGGTGGGCGGCCAATGGAACTTCGATGCCGACAACCGCAAGCGCTGGCCGGGTACGCCGAGCGAACCGGCCGATGCCCGACCGTCGCACGACCACCGCGCGCTGTGGCGGCGCATCGTGGCGGCGGGCGTGCAAAGCTTCGGCACGCCCGCGGCCGGGACGTTCCGCTGGCCGCTCAACCGGGACGAGGCGCTGCTCCAGCTCGATGCCTTCCTGCGCCACGGGCTCGCCGATTTCGGCGACTACCAGGACGCGATGAGCACGCAGGCGACGCGCCTGTTCCATTCACTGATCTCGTTCGCGCTCAACGTCAAGATGCTTTCGCCAGGCGAGGTGATCGAACGCGCCGAAGCGTGCTGGCGCGAGGGTCGCGCGCCGCTGGCGGCGGTCGAGGGTTTCATCCGCCAGATCCTCGGCTGGCGCGAGTACGTGCGCGGCGTGTACTGGGCGCGCATGCCCGCATACGCCGAGGCCAACTTCTTCGGCCACCGGCGCGATCTGCCGGCCTGGTTCTGGACCGGCGCCACCGGCATGAACTGCCTGCACCAGGCCATCACGCAGTCGCTGGAGCATGCCCACGCGCACCACATCCAGCGGTTGATGGTGATCGGCAACTTCGCGCTGCTGGCCGGCCTGGACCCCGGACAGGTGCACCGCTGGTATCTCGGCATCTACGTCGATGCCTTCGAGTGGGTGGAGTTGCCCAACACGCTGGGCATGAGCCAGTTCGCCGATGGCGGCCTGCTGGCGACCAAACCCTACGTTTCGTCGGCGAACTACATCCACAGGATGAGCGATTACTGCGCCGGCTGCCGCTACCGGCACGATCAGCGCACCGGCGAACGCGCCTGTCCGTTCAACGCGTTGTACTGGGATTTCCTGGCACGCCATCGCCGCGCACTGGCATCCCATCCGCGCCTCGGCATGGCCCTGCGCCAGCTCGAGCGCATGCCGCCCGCACAACGCGCCGAAGTGCTGCGGCGGGCCGAGGTCGTGCTCGGCGATCTCGACGCCTTGTGACCGGCAACGCACCTCGCACCCGCTTCCTGCCTCCACCGGAAAACCATCGATGCCCGACCAAGCCCTGATCCTGGTGAACCTCGGCTCCACGCCCTCCACCGACGTCGCCGACGTGCGGCGTTATCTCGACCAGTTCCTGATGGATCGCCACGTCATCGACGTGCCGTGGCCGCTGCGCCGGCTGATCGTCTCGCTGGTGTTGCGCACGCGTCCGGCGGCATCGGCCGCGGCCTATCGCTCGATCTGGTGGGACGAAGGCTCGCCGCTGCTGGTGATCGGCCGACGCCTGCAGGCGCGGGTGGCCGAACGCTGGCACGGCGCGCCGGTGGAACTGGCGATGCGCTACGGCGAACCCTCCATCGAGAAGGTGCTGTGCGACCTCGCCCGCCGCGGCATCCAACGCGCGACCCTGCTGCCGCTGTATCCGCAGTTTGCCGACAGCACCGTCACCACGGTCCTGGAAGAGGCGCGGCAGACCCTGCAGCGCCATCGCCTGCGGCTGCAGCTGGATCTGGTTGCGCCGTTCCATGACCGGCCGGAGTACCTGTCCGCGCTCGGCGCCAGCATGCGGCCCTATCTGGCGCAGCCGCACGACCATCTGCTGCTGAGCTATCACGGCCTGCCCGAGCGTCACATCCGCAAGGCGGACCCGACCGGCCGGCACTGCCTGTGCGGTCCGTCGTGCTGCCTAGAGCCTCCGGCAAACGTGCTGGAGCGCTGCTATCGCGCCCAATGCGTGCGCACCAGCGAGCGCCTGACCGCCGCACTCGGCATCCCGCACGAGCGCTGGTCGCTGGCGTTCCAGTCGCGGCTGGGCCGCGCGAAGTGGATCGAACCGCATACCGACGTCGTGCTCAAGGAGCTGGCTGCGCAGGGCGTACGCCGGTTGCTCGTGGCCTGCCCGGCGTTCGTGGCCGATTGCATCGAGACCCTGGAGGAGATCGGGATCCGCGGACGCGAAACCTTCCTCGCCGCCGGCGGCGAGGAGCTCACCCTGATCCCGTGCCTCAATGACCAGCCACAGTGGGCCGATGCCGTCGCGGCGCTGTGCCGACAGCCTTCGGGCCAGACCCTGGCCGCCTGAATCCGTCGATGGACGGCAAGCATGCATCCGGATGGCCCGGTGCTGCGTATGAGCTGATGGTGCATGCCGGGCATTCGGGTTCGACAGCGCACGACGCCATCCGCCGCTGCCAAAGGCCTGATCATGCAAACAGCACCCTCCGATGTGGCATCCATTCGCCATGCCGATGCCACCGCCATGTCGGACCGCATCCGCCACCGCCTGGGCGAGGCCGGCGCACGGTTCCACGCCAACGACAACGTGGCGGAGTTCATCCGGCCCGGCGAGCTGGACGAACTGCAACGGGAGGTAGAGGACAAGGCGGACGCGCTGCTGCGCGCCCTGGTGATCGACGTCGAGCACGACCACAACACCCGCGAGACCGCAAAGCGGCTGGCCAAGATGTTCGTGCGCGAGGTCTTCGCGGGCCGCTATCGGGCCGCGCCCGAGGTCACCGAGTTTCCCAACGTGCAGCATCTGAACGAGCTGATGATCGTCGGGCCGATGCGCGTGCGCAGCGCCTGTTCGCACCACCTGTGCCCGATCATGGGACGCGTGTGGGTGGGCGTGATGCCCCATGCCGCATCCAACCTGATCGGCTTGTCCAAGTACGCGCGACTGATCGACTGGGTGATGAGCCGGCCGCAGATCCAGGAGGAAGCGGTGGTGCAGATCGCCGACCTGCTCGAATCACGCCTGCGGCCCGACGGCCTCGCCGTGGTGCTGGAAGCCGATCATTACTGCATGCACTGGCGCGGCGTGAAGGACGATGGCGCCAGGATGGTGAACAGCGTGATGCGCGGATCCTTCCTCGAGGACACCTCGTTGCGAAAGGAATTCCTGAGCCTGTTGGCCGAGCGCAGGGCTTGAGCCTCGCCGTCGTGCATGGCCGCTCGGCTGCACGAAACTTGCCGGGTGCTCCGCGCTAACCACCTCGGGCCCGATCAGGGCGCGGCGAATGTGTTGATCTGCCTGTTCTCGACCACGACCATCCCGGTCCCTGAGGTCTCGGCCCTCGCCATGGCCAGCATGCACCTTCCCACGGCCGCGCTCGTGGTGAAGCTGCCGGGCATCAGGCGCACCGCCACGGACAGCACGGGACCGGCCAGCGCATAGAGTGCCCGCCGCGCGCGATGCGGAGACCGCTCGCCCTGCACGGGGCGGATGGCACCGGGCCGCAGTACCGTGGTGGCCAGCGCGAAGCGGCCGGGCACCTGCTCGGCCTCGCCCTTGATCCGCAACGGCATCAAGCGGCTGCGGATGTCGGCGCCGGCGCCGGAGACATAGATCATCCGTCCTCGCGGATTGGCGCGCGCAAAGGCCCGCGACACACACTCGAGGGTGGCCACCGTCGCCTCGCGATAGGCCGCTTCCGAGAGAAGCAGGGGCAACGGCCCGGCGCAGTACAGGCAGGCATCGATGCCGCCAAGGTCGAGTCCTTCCAGTGCCTTGTCGCGGAGTTCCGGTACTTGCAGCACGCGCACTCCCTGCGGCACGTCTGGCGACCGGCGGCGGACCAGCAACGTCACCCCGGGCTGCTCGGCGTCCTGCAGCAGCACCTTGAGGACGCCTTGTCCGACCAGTCCGCTCGCTCCGACCAGCAGTATCTTCATGGGTGACCTCCCGGGCAGGCCCGCCATCGACAGCGCCTGGACCAGTATTCCACCCCGGCCGGCCCGCGTGCCCATCTTCCGCACCCGTGGACCCCGCGGCGAGGGTGCACGCCAGGCTTGCCAGGCAACTCGCGATTGCTGCGCATTGCGCTGCCTGCTCCGGTCACTTTCCGGCAATGGCCGCGCGCCCGCCATCCACGCCGATCACTTGCCCGGTCATCCAGCCGGAGCGCGGCCAGAGCAGGTGGGCGGCAAGTTGGGCGATGTCTTCGGGTTCTCCCAGGCGGCCCAGGGGATGGGCTGCGGCGAACGCCTCGCGAAGCTTCGGGTTGGCCACCATGCGTGCGGCCAGCGGCGTCCGGATGAGCGATGGCGCAATCGCGTTGACCCGCACCGCGGGTGCCAGTTCGGCGGCAAGCGACCGGGTCAGACCCTCTACCGCCGCCTTGGCCATGGCGATGGACGCATGCGACGGAAAGCCGCGCGATGCTGCTACGGAGGAAAACAGCACCACGGACGCACCGGTGGTGCTTTTGCGCAGCGACGGCAGGGCCGCCCGGACGGCCAGCGCGGCGCCGATCGCGTTCAGCCGGTAATCGTGGGCCAGGTCAGCTTCGGAGACGCGCGAGATCGGCTTCACCGCGATGTTGCCGACCGCATAGACCAGGCCGTCGAGGCTCGCGGGCGCAGCCTCGGTCACCGCCGCAAAGGATGCTTCATCCAGTACGTCGGCCACCGTCCATGTCGCCCCCAGGGATTGCGCCAATGGTCGCAACGTCTCCTCATGGCGCGCCACCAGGTGCAACTGCGATCCCGTATCGGCGAGTAGCCGGGCCAGGCATGCGCCGACGCCGCCCGTGGCGCCGTAGATGAGTATGGATGAGGACATGGCCAGAGCCTGTGGGTGCCTGATTACAGGTACGGAGATCCGGTGCGAATGGATGCAAGGCTTTCGGCAGCGCCGGCGGAGAAGCACGGGGAACGATCAGCGTCGCGGACGTCCTTCATCGCCGGTGAATGCGCATCCGCCGGTGGACGCGCTCCGTATGGATGGATATGCCCTTCTGCGTGGCAACGTCTGCAGGCGAGCGTTGCCTTCCCCCATTCGACCGGAGTGCCGACCCATGCTTCCCCCCTTCCTCTGGATCGTTGTTGCCGGGTTGCTCTGCGCGTGCTGCTCGGAGGCCTTCGCCGCCGGGGAGACGGCCTCGCGCCGGGTACAGCGAGGCTGGCAAGCCGGTGCCATCGCGCTGGTCAGCAACGGTGGCTATGCCGGTTCCTCCCGTCGCCAGCTGGTGGTTCCCGCGGCGGCTTACGAAGGCGAGCACGCCTTCCTGCGCGGCCTGCAACTCGGCTGGCATGCCTGGCAACGCGACGACTGGCGGCTGGACCTGGTGGCGCAGGCACGGCTCGACGGATTCGATGCCGACGACATTCCCCTGGACGGTCTTCGGGACCGGCGCCGGAGCATGGATGTCGGCGCCGTGTTGACCCGCTCCGGCAGGCTGGGAAACCTGCAGCTGACCGTGCTGACCGATGCCTTGTCGCGAAGCCGCGGGCAGGAGCTCGCCATGCAGTACGGCTACCCGCTGCGGTTCGGCAAATGGCGCGTCACGCCCGGCCTGGGTGTGCGCTGGTGGTCGCCCCGGCTCGCCGACTACTACTACGGCATCCGCCCCTCCGAGGCAGCCAACGGCGCACCGGGGCCCTATGCCGTTCGCGGCGTGCTGGTGCCGGAAGCCAGCCTCGGCGCGGTGGCTCCGATGGGTCGCCGCTGGACGTTCTGGAGTGCCCTGAAGTACCAGCGGCTGCCTCGCGCGATCACCGACAGTCCGCTGGTGGAGCGCTCCTCGGCAAGCACCGTGCTGGCGGGTTTCGTCTACGCCTTCTGAGGCCGAACAGATTCCGTTGCCGGCGGATGGCGGCACATGCACGACGGCGTGGCGGTCGATGTCCCTCGGGTCGCCCGGCGGACGCCCGCGCTAATCGGCGAGCTCAAGCGCCGTACGTGGACGGATCAGCTCGCGCAACAGCGGATTGGGAAAACGCCGCTTCATGGTGACGGCAAAAAAGGTCTCGCTGAGCTGCGGCAACTGGTGAACCTCCACCAGGCGGCCGCTGCTCAATTCATCCTTGACCACGATCGGCGGAACCACCGCCAGGCCGACGTCCTCCCGGGCGATCAGTCGCAGCATCGCCATGTCGTCGATCTCCGCGGCCACCCGCACTTTCCAGCCCATGCGTTCGACCAGCGCGTCGAATCCAATGCGCACGCTGCTCTCCATCGTCGGCAGCACGAGGGGTTGCCTGGTCAGCAGTGTCTTCAGCGTGCCGCCCTTGCCGATGCGTTTCGGCGTTCCGATCAGGCTGACGGGTTGTTCGGCAATGGCGTGGGAAACCCAGGGAGTGGCCGCATCGCGGGCGGGCGCGACATTGACCAGCGCCACGTCCAGCCGGTGTGCTTCCAGGCTTTGCAACAGGAAGGCGGTGGTGCCCGAGCGAACGATGACCTCGACATTCCGGCGTCCCAGCAATGGCCGCAGGAAACCGATCTGGAAATTGCGCGACAGCGTGGCCAATGCCCCGACCCTGAGAATCGCACGCCGGCCGCCGGAGCGCTGCTTGAGCGTGGCGAGCAGGTCGCCACCGGTGGCGAAGATCGATTCCGCGTGGTCGAAGGCGATGCGCCCGGCCTCGGTCAGCACGAGTTGCCGACCGCTGCGTTCGAACAGGTCCTGCCCCAGCTGAGCCTCGAGCTTCTTGATCTGGATCGACAGCGCCGACTGCGAGACCAACAGCTTCTCCGCGGCGCGTGTGAGGTTTCCCTCGCGGGCAACCGCCCAGAAGTAGCGCAAGTGGTTGTAGTTCAGTGCGGCCATGCAATCATTCTATTTTGTATATCGGCAGGTTTCGTTAAATGAATTTTTTAGAATGATGCGCGAAGCGTAGGCTTGCCGCGGCTCACCTGACCGCGGAGTGATTGATGTTGCCTGCCCTTGCGACGCTGTTTCTGCTTGCCCCCGCCAGCCTGTTGTTGGCGACCCTGTTTCCTTCACGGCCGGGACCTCGTCGGCCGCACGCCATGCTTCTCGCAAGCCGCCTGGCGACGTGGTTTTGCCTGGTGCTCGCGGTGCTGGCCTGCCTGCTGACCGCGTGGGAAGGCCCGGCCACCAGCGGGTTGCTGGGAGACAATGGCATCGGCTTGTCGGTCAGGCTGGATGCCATCAGTTGCACCATGTTCCTGCTGGTCGCCTTCGTCGGCGTCGTCGTGGTCCAGTACAGCCGCAACTACATGGACGGCGAGCCGCGCCAGGGCGCCTTCATGGCCGGCCTGTGCCGGACGCTGGCAGCCGTGACGCTGCTGGTCTTCGCGGGCAACCTCGTGCAGCTGGTGGTTGCGTGGGTGGCGATGAGCCTCTCCCTGCACCGCTTGCTGGTGTTCTACCCGGAGCGCCGACCCGCAAGGATCGCCGCCCGCAAGAAGTTCCTCGCCGCCCGCCTCGGTGATGCGTGCATGCTCGGTGCCGCCGCCCTGCTGGTGACCACGTTCGGCACGACCGACCTGGCCACCGTGCTGGCCCGGGCGCAGGCCATCGCCGCCGACGCCGCGCCGCCCGCACTCTCGCTGGCGGCCTTGCTGCTGGGTGTCGCGGCGCTCATGAAGTCGGCGCAGTTCCCCACCCACGGCTGGCTGCCGGAGGTGATGGACACGCCGACGCCGGTGTCGGCCCTGTTGCATGCGGGCATCATCAATGCGGGTGGATTCCTGTTGATCCGCTTTGCCGACGTGATGGTGCTCTCGATGCCGACGCTGCACGGCGTTGCCATCGTGGGCGGCTTCACCGCCTTGTTCGGCGGCGTGGTGATGCTGACCCAGACCAGCGTGAAAGGATCGCTGGCTTTCTCGACCGTGGCGCAGATGGGTTTCATGACACTGCAATGCGGGCTCGGCGCGTTCGCGATCGCGCTGCTTCACCTGGTCGCCCATTCGCTGTACAAGGCCCACGCCTTCCTCTCGGCCGGGGGCGTGGTGGAAACCGAGACGCTGCCGCGTTTCGCCAGGCCGCGCCTGCGCCCCGTCCTGCTGAGCCTGTTGCTGGCGACCGCGATCTACGTGCTGTTTGCCTGGGTATTCGGAACCTTCGTGCGGGCGGAGCCTGCCGTGCTGACCCTGGGCGCGATCCTGGTGATGGGCGTCAGCATGCTGCTGGCATCGTCACTGCAAGGGGCCACCACTTCCCGCCTGGTTGTGCAGACCCTGCTCGGGGCCGCCGGAACCACGCTGGCCTATTTCATCCTGGAAACCGCCTTCACGCGGCTGACCGCCGGCAGCCTGCCGGCGATTCCCCGGCCCGACGGCACGGGCCTGCTGATCATGGGACTGGCCATCGCATCGTTCACCGCGGTGACCGTGCTGCAAAGCCTGGTCGTGCTGTGCAACCAGCGGCCGCTCTGGCGGGCGGCACGCGTCCACCTGGCCAACGGCCTCTACGTCAACGCCATCTTCAATCGCCTGGTGGGTGCCTTGCGTCGGGAAGACGCGCGCCATCACGCCCGGACCATCGCCTGAGGAGCCGCCCATGAACGCCATCGCATTGAAGATCAGGGAACAAGCCGATCCCATCCCACCTTCCTCCGACATCGGGGCAGGGCGTGCATGTGAAGCCGCGCAGCGCGCGTGTGGACGCATCGCGCCACTGTGGCCGCTGAAGAATTTCGTGGCCGTCAATCCCTTCCTCGGCATGGCCGACCGCCGCTTCGGCGAGGTCGCGCGCGTCATGGCCGAGGTGGCAGGCGCCCGCATGACCATGCCGCGCGCGTTCTACCGCGACGCCATCGCCCAGGGTCGCATCACCGACCGGGATCTTGGCCAGGCCCTGCTGCGCAAGGGAAGTGCCGCCCCTCGCACCCTCGACGTCGCGGCGCTGCGCCGCCAGCTGCAGACCGAGGACATGGCGGCACGCACACCGCTGCCGACCGTTGCCGACGTCGCCGGCAAGCTGACCGGACGGGACTGGGCCAGCTTTGCCGGCGAGCGGATCTCGCTGTGGGCGGCCGGCTACTTCGACGCGGGGCAGGCGCTGTGGCCAACGTCGACACGGCACCTGGGTCCCTATGCGGCCTGGCTTGAGGAGGCCGCCATCGATCGCACGCCCCAGGTCATGGGGCTCGCCGGATTCCACCGCGCCATCGGCGCGCTTCCTGCCACGGCCGAAGCGATGATCGCCCAGGGGGCCGTCCGCCTGCAGATGGGCGAGCCGGGCCTTGCCGATTATTTCCACCGGCTGCTGATGAGCGTCGGCGGCTGGGCCGGCTACGCCCGCTACCAGGTCTGGCAAAGCGAGCTGGCGGGGCGCCGCGACGACACCTTGCTCGAACTGCTGGCGATACGGCTGACTTTCGAGGTGGCGCTGCTGGAAACGTGCCAGCCGGTCGCCGCACTGGCGGCCGGATGGGAGCAGGCCCGCGCCTGTTTCGCTGCATCGGCCCGCGAAAACGAGCCGGCCGCGCCGACGCTGGAAGAAATCCTGCAGGATGCCTACGAAATCGCCTGGCAGCGATCCTTCCTCGCCAAGCTCGCCGCACCGCGGCCATCCGTGATCGCCATGCGTCCGGCGGTGCAGGCGGCCTTCTGCATCGACGTACGCTCCGAAACCTTCCGGCGCGCGCTGGAGAAAGTGGCACCCGGCGTGGAGACGCTGGGCATGGCCGGCTTTTTCGGCATGCCGATGGAGTATGTGCCGCTCGGTCGGGGCCAGGGTGGTCCCCGCTGCCCGGTGTTGCTGGCACCCGGCCTGTCGGTGCACGAGACCGTCAAGGGCGCGACGGCGCAGGAGCAAGCCGACATCGCCACGCGGCGGCGGCGGCGGCTTCGCGCCATCGGCCAATGGCGCTGGTTCAAGCTGGCCGCGGTGTCGTCGTTCACCTTCGTCGAAGCGATGGGGTGGAAGTTCGCCGGCAAGCTCATCGCCGACAGCCTGGGCTTCACCCGGCCCGAAGCGCACCCGGCGAAGCGCGGTATCGACGACGCGGCACTCGCGCGCCTGGCGCCGGACATCACGCCCTCGACCGCGAACGACCGCGCCACCGGCATGCCGCTGGAAACCAGGGTCGCGCTGGCAGAGGGCGCCCTGCGCGCCATGTCGCTGCGGCAGCAGTTCGCGCGCGTGGTGCTGTTCGTCGGGCACGGCGCCAGCTCGGTCAACAACCCGCATGCCAGCGGCCTGGATTGCGGGGCTTGCGGTGGGCACGCGGGCGACGCCAATGCGCGGGTGGCGGCTGCGGTGCTGAACGACCGCCAGGTGCGCCAGGCCCTGGCAGAACGCGGCACGGTGATTCCCGACGAGACGCATTTCCTCGGCGCGCTGCACGACACCACCACCGACCAGGTGACGATCTTCGACACCGACGGCTTGCCGGCGACGCATGCCGACGACCTGGCCCGACTGCAGGCAGCGCTGGCCGAGGCCGGCCGGGTGACCCGGCAGGAACGTGCCGCCATCCTTACCTTGCACGACCGGCGCCCGGTCGAGCGCCAGCTCCTGGCGCGCAGCAGGGACTGGAGCGAGGTGCGGCCGGAGTGGGGCCTGGCCGGCTGCGCGGCCTACATCATCGCCCCGCGCAGCCGCACCGCGGGCCTCGACCTGGCGGGGCGTGCCTTCCTCAATTCCTACGACTGGCAGCGCGATGACGGCTTCAAGACCCTGGAATCCATCATGACCGCGCCGATGATCGTGGGCGCGTGGATCAGCCTGCAGTATTACGGCTCGGCGGTGGACAACCGGGTCTTCGGAAGCGGCAACAAGACGCTCCACAACGTGGTCGGCAAGCTGGGCGTGCTGGAGGGCAATGGCGGCGACCTGCGCACCGGCTTGCCATGGCAGTCGCTGCATGACGGCAAGCGCTATGTCCATGAGCCGCTGCGGCTGTCCGTCGTCATCGCCGCTCCGCTGGACGCCATCAACGCCATCGTCGCCAGGCATGAAGCCGTGCGGCACCTGTTCGACCACGGCTGGGCCCACCTGTTCGCCTTCGGCGACAAGCCAGGGTCCATGCATCGCTACACCGGCCATCTGACCTGGGAGGACGCGGCATGAACATCAAGGATCGGGAAGACATCAGGCTCTCCGGGAGTGCTGGCGTGCGCGACGCGGTGGATGCGCTGCGCCGCGGCGCCTTGATCGGCCTGCCGACCGAGACGGTCTACGGACTGGGCGCGGATGCCGGCAACCCCGCCGCGGTCGCGAAGATCTTCGCGGCCAAGCAGCGCCCCGCAGACCATCCGCTCATCGTGCACCTGCATCGGGCCGCCCAGTTGGCGCAGTGGGCGCGGGACATTCCCGCGCTCGCATGGGATCTTGCCGAAGCCTTCTGGCCTGGCCCGCTCACGCTGGTGTTGCCCCGCGCCGCCACGGTGAGCGACGGCGTGACGGGCGGCCTGGATACGGTGGCGCTGCGCGTGCCCGCGCACCCGCTGGCGCTGGACGTGCTGGAAGCGTTCGGCGGGGGAATCGCCGCGCCCTCCGCCAACCGGCACAAGAAGATCAGCCCGACCACCGCCCGGCACGTCCGGGAAGAGCTTGGCGACGCGGTCGAGGTGCTGCTGGATGGCGGCCCTTGCCGCGTGGGCATCGAATCGACCATCGTCGATCTTTCCACCGGTCTGCCGCGGCTGCTCCGGCCCGGTGCGATCACCGAGCAGGACCTGGAACGGGTGACCGGCAAACCGGTCGAGTCGCCGGTGGACACCGCGATACGCAGCCCCGGCCGCATGAAGCTTCACTACGCCCCCAACGCCCGCGTGGTGCTGGCATCGATGGAACAGGTGCCCGAGCGCATCGCCGAATATGCCGCGCTCAGCGCTCGCGTGGGCGTGCTCTCCGCGCGGCGTGCCGAGAGCTGGCCGGCACAGGTGCCCTGGTTGTCCATGGGTCATTCTCCGGACCAGCAGGCGCAGCAGCTGTACCGGCGGCTGCGCGAAGCAGACGACATGGATCTCGCCGTGCTGATCGTGGTGCCGCCGGATGGCCGCGGACTGAACCATGCCCTGCGCGACCGGTTGTGGCGAGCGGCGGGCCTCGGCCATGCACTCGCGTGACGAGGATGCCTTCCCGGACACCAGCCATCTCGCACACCTGGAGAACGAGGCCGTTTTCATCCTGCGCGAGGCCGTGGCGCAGGCACGCAAGCCGGTGCTCCTGTTTTCCGGAGGCAAGGATTCCACCGTGCTCGCCCATCTCGCGCTGCGCGCCTTCCACCCCGCGCCGCCACCCCTGCCGCTGCTCCACGTCGACTCCACCTGGGAGTTTCGCGAGGTGCTCGCATTCCGCGACAGCTTTGCGCGCAAGCATGGGTTCCAACTGCACGTACACGCCAATGAACAGGGCCGCGCCGCCGGCGTGAATCCCTTCGACCATGGCGATGCCTACACCACGGCCATGCGCACGGATGCGCTGAAGCAGGCGCTGGACGACGGCGGGTACGACGTGGTCTTCGGCGGGGCGCGCCGCGACGAGGAAAAATCCCGGGCAAAGGAACGCGTGTTCTCGCTGCGCGAGCGTGGGCACACATGGAACCCTCGCCGGCAGCGGCCGGAGTTGTGGAACCTCTACAACACCCGGTTGGCCGAGGGGCAGTCGTTGCGCGTCTATCCGTTGTCCAACTGGACGGAAGCGGACGTCTGGCATTACGCCATGCTGAGGAAGGTCGAGCTGGTGCCTCTGTATTTCGCGGCCTGGCGACCGGTGGTTCAACGCGATGGCGTGCTCATCGTGGTGGACGAACCCGAGCGCATGCGCTTCCTGGCCGGCGAGACGACGAGTCGCCGCCACGTGCGTTTCCGTACCCTGGGTTGCTGGCCGGTGACCGGCGCCATCGAATCGACTGCGGCGGACCCAGCGGCCGTGTTGGCCGAAACCCTTGCTTCATCTGCATCCGAACGCCAGGGTCGGCTGGGTGGCCAGGATCCGGGTGCAAGCCTGGAAAGGCAGAAGCGCGAGGGTTACTTCTGATGCCGCCGGATCGCGTCGTGATCGCCACCATGCACGGCAAGGAGGCGGTGATTGCTCCTCTGTTGCAGCGGGCCCTGGGTCTGCAGCCACTCTTGCCGGCCGGATTCGATACGGACCGGTTCGGCACCTTCAGCCGAGACATTCCCCGCCTCGATTCCCCGCATGCAACGGCAAGGGCCAAGATCGCGGCAGCCCTGGAGTGCGTGCCCGAGGCGCATGCCGGTGTTGCCAGCGAGGGCAGCTTCGGCCCCCATCCACAAATCCCGTTCGTGCCGATCGACAGCGAGCTGGTGATGCTTGTGGATCGTCGCGATGGCGTCGAAATCGTCGGAACGCATGTCACGCCGCGCACCAATTACGCCCAGCGCGTGGTGGCGGATGCGCGCCTGGCCGTCGCCTTCGCCGAAGGCATCGGCTTTCCCCGGCATGGAGTGATCGTGACGGCTGCGGTTGACGGCAAGTCCCACCCGGCGCTCTTGCTGCGCAAGGACAACCTGAGCCGGGCGCAATTGCTGGCCAATGTCGCCGATGCCATTGCCATCAGCGGCGCGGCCTGCGTGGAAACGGACATGCGCGCATGCAGCAACCCGACGCGGATGCGTGCCATCAAACGCGCGACCATCGATCTCGTGCGGCGCTACCGATCCTGTTGCCCGCAATGCGGACGACGCGGATTCGTGCCCACCGAACGCATCGCCGGCCTGCCGTGCGGGGCCTGTCACGCACCCACCGACATGATCCGTGGCGTGGTCGCGATCTGCGCGGGCTGTGGTCATCGCCGCGAGCAATCGTTCGAGGCGGCGTGGGCCGATCCCGGGCGCTGCGATTTCTGCAATCCGTGACCCGCCACCCGGAGGTCGATGATCCGGAACGTGGCCTCTGGTGATGGCTTCTCCCGCATCCGGCCTGCTCGTGCCGTGGCGGGGATCAGCGCAATTCCTTCCTGCATCGCCGCAGGCATCCCTGAGGACTGGGGTGAGTTCAGCCCCCTCACGACCACGCCGGCATGCCCACGCCCGGAGCGATCCGCTTTTCACGAGCATGTCGCGCGATCCACAGCGTGCACATCGGTTCCGCACAAATTCAATCCAAAACTCGCGGCCAACCGTATAGACACTCGCGTCGGGGCATTTCCCAGCGCGAAGCAGGACTCTCTGCCCGAGGGTCTCGAACCGGTTTGTCCCCCTATTGGAGATGCCAACATGAAAGCTTTCCCCCTGATCGTCGCCGCTTGCGCCTTGGCTGTTGCCGGTGCCGGCAGTGCCCGGGCCCAGGATTACAGCGCGCCAGGCTTCTACGGCGCGGTGGGTTACAGCGGTGTCGCACCCAAGAGCAACAACGGCGTGCTGGCGGGCGCCTTCCAGTCCAGCATCGGCGATGACTGGGAGCCGACCCTCACGCTGGGCTATCGCTTCGCGCCGAACTGGGGCGCCGAGCTGTGGCTGCCGTTCGTGAAGTTCGAGCACGACGTGAAGCTCGATGGCGCGAAGTCCGCCACCATCAAGCACATGCCGCTGCTGCTCACCGCCCAGTACCACTTCCTCGCCGACCAGACGTGGCAGCCCTTTGTCGGCCTGGGCTATGGCTGGGTGAACGTGAGCGACGAGCGCACCACGGGCCCCATCGCGGGCACGAACCTGGACGTGAAGGACGGCAGCGGTGTCGTCGGGCAGCTGGGCCTGGATTTCCACGCCACGTCGAACGTGTTCGTGCGTGCCGATGCGAAGTACTTCAACTGGAGCAGCGACGTGAGGCTCAACGGGGCGGGCATCGGCAAGGCGAAGGTAGACCCCTGGATCTACGGCATCAGCGTGGGCTACAGCTTCTGACGGTTCCGCTGCACGAAACCGCTCGACCCTGCACGCGCGGTGCACGCGAACGCACGTGGGGCATGGCCCGCACGCCGACCATCTCGCCGGCCGACTCCGACGCGCTGGTCGTCCGCGTCGTGCCGGCGGGCCGTTCCGGCGCGCAAATCCGCAAGCTGCCGCCGTCGCGGCCCGACAGCGCACCCGCAACGCCAGGTCGTCGTCGGCGAATCGACGCCGACCTGGTGCGGGCCCGTCTTCACGGGATGCAGAGCCTCGCCGGCCGATGATGCAATTTTGCAACGGAGGAGAACTGTCGATGAACGTGAAATTGAGTCTGCTTGCGGCTGCCTGTGCGCTGGCGCTGGCCGCCTGCAGCGACAACTCGTCCTCGCCGAAGGCACCCGAATCGACTCCGACGCCGTCCGCCACCACGGCCCCGGGCGAGGCACCGGTGACGATGGCGCCCGCGCCGGCGGCGACCGCCGGCATGGCCGCAGCGCCCGCCGTGTCCGCGATGGACACCAGCAAGGGCGCTGCGGTGGTCACCGATTGCGCCACCGAGATCGAGGGTTCGGATGCGATGCAGTACAACGTGTCGTCCATCGTGGTGCCGTCGTCGTGCAAGGACTTCAAGATCACCCTCAAGCACACCGGCACCATGCCGGTCACTGCGATGGGCCATGACGTGGTGATCGCCAGGCAGTCGGACCTGCAGGCCGTGGATGCCGACGGCGTGGCCGCGGGCGCAGCCGCCGGTTACGTCAAGGAAGGCGACTCGCGCGTGATCGCGCACACCAAGCTGATCGGCGGTGGCGAAACCACCTCGGTGAGTTTCCCGGTCAGCAAGATCCAGAGTGGCGGCCCGTACGCGTTCTTCTGCAGTTTCCCGGGTCACTCGGCGCTGATGAAGGGCACGATCAGCGTGCAGTGACGTGTCTGCGCCGGGTTCCGTGCGAACCCGGCGCGGTCAGCTCGCAGGGACTTGCCGCCCGTTCGCCATGGCGGCGTCCAGCGTCAGCGCGACCTCGCGTTCCGGCACCGCGCCGACGATCTCCGCGCGGCCGATGCCGCGCCACAGGATCAGGCGCAACTGGCCGGCCGTGTTCTTCTTGTCCAGCCGCATCCACTGCAGCAACTGCTCCGTATCCATGTCCGGCGGGATCGCCAGCGGCAGGCCGAGTGCGTGCAGCAGGCGTTGCAGCCGCGCGGTGTCGCGCGGCTCGCTCATGCCGGAACGTTCGGACAATTGCGCGGCCAGCAGCATGCCGATCGCCACCGCCTCGCCGTGCAGCAGGCTGGTGTAGTGGCCCGCGGTTTCCAGCGCGTGGCCGAAGGTGTGGCCGAAGTTGAGCAGGGCGCGTTCACCCTGCTCGGTCTCGTCGCGCGCCACCACGCCGGCCTTGTACTGCACCTTGCGCGCGATGGCTTCCAGCACGGTGTCGACGTCGCGCGCGGCCAGCGCCTCGGCGTGCTGCTCCAGCCACACGAAGAACGCCTCGTCGCCGATCGCCGCGCCCTTGACCACCTCCGCGAGGCCGGCGCGGTACTCGCGCGCGGGCAGGGTGGCGAGCGTGTCGATGTCGGCGATCACCGCGCGCGGCTGGTGGAAGGCGCCGGCCAGGTTCTTGCCCACCGGCAGGTTCACCCCGGTCTTGCCGCCGACCGAGGAGTCGACCATCGCCAGCAAGGTGGTCGGCATCTGGATGAAGTCGATGCCGCGCATCCAGCAGGCGGCACTGAAGCCGGCGAGGTCGCCGACCACGCCGCCGCCCAGTGCGATCACGCAGGCGTCGCGGGTGGCGCCGAGCTGGCCCAGCGCGTCCAGCACGCGGCCGACGTTGGCGAAGCTCTTGTGCACCTCGCCGTCGTCCAGCAGGAACGACGACCAGTGCAAACCCTCCAGCCCCGACTCGACCCGCGGCAGGTACAGCGGCGCCACCGTGGTATTGCTGACCACCAGCGCATGGCGCCCGCGCAGCAACGGGCGCCAGCGCGCGGGATCGTCGAGCAGGCCGCTGCCGATCCATACCGGGTAGCTGCGCAGGCCGAGCGAGACGTTGATGCTGTGCAGGGGCGGCTTGTTCATGCGTGGTGCGGGGGACAGGAAAGAGGGGCGCGTTGCCAGTGCGCATCGATCAGGGCAATGCAGCGCTCGCTGGCGGCGCCGACACTGCCATGGTGGCCGGGCACGGCGAGGTCGGCAAGTTCGCGGTAGATCGGCTCGCGCACGCCGGCCATCGCCTGCAGGCGCGCGAGGCGGTCGGGCACGGCCAGCAGCGGGCGACGATGGTCGCGTTCGAGGCGTTCGAGTTGCTGCTCCACGCTGGCCTGCAGCCACACCACGAAACCGCGCTGGCTCAGCCAGCGGCGGTTGTCGCTCGCCAGCACGGCACCCGCGCCGGTCGCCAGCAGCATGCCGCAGCGCTGGCTCAGCGCGTCGAGCTGCGCGCTCTCGCGCTGGCGGAAGCCGGTTTCGCCCTCGACCTCGAACACGGTGCTCACGTCCACGCCGCAATGCTGCTCGACCTCCTGGTCGAGATCGATGAACGAGAGCCCATAATGCACGGCGAGCCGCCTGCCGACCGAGGTCTTGCCGGCACCGGTCGGACCGACGATGAACAGGTTGCACGACGGATTCATGGCTTGATGCTAACAGGCGCCGGAGGAGGGCTGCGGTGAGCGAAAGGGTACTGCTGGCCGGTTGTGGCGATCTCGGTCTGCGCGTGGCGCAGCGGCTGCGCGGGCGCGGTGACGAGGTATGGGCATTGCGCCGGCACCCGCCTGTGGCAGGGGGCCCGGGCATCCGCTGGCTGCAGGCGGACCTCACCCGGCCGGACAGCCTCGCCGCCTTGCCGCGCGCATTCACGCAGCTGGTTTACCTGCCCACGCCGGACCACCGCGACGCGGCAGCCTATCGCGCGACTTTCGTCGACGGGCTGCGCCATCTGCTGGCCGCGCTCGACGATGGCAGGTTGCAGCGTGTGCTGCTGGTTTCCTCCAGCGCGGTGTACGGCGCGCACGACGGCGACTGGGTGGATGAGGACACGCCGCCCGCCCCACCCGGTTTCAACGGCGCCACCTTGCTCGAGGCGGAGCACTGGCTGGCCGCGCAACCGGTGTGCTCGGTGGTGCTGCGCCTGGCCGGGCTGTACGGGCCGGGGCGAACCCAGCTGTTCGAGCGCCTGCGCGCCGGCACGGTGCAGGTGCCGCGGGCCGCGCCGCACTGGGCCAATCGCATCCATGTGGACGATGCGGCCGCGGCGATCGCGCACCTGCTGGCGCTGCCCGATCCGCAGGCGTGCTATCTCGGCGTGGACGACACCCCGCTGCCGCTCGACGTGCTGCACGATCATCTGGCGCGACTGCTCGGCGTACCCCCGCCGGCCGCCGGCGCGCCGCCGCCGGGTATCGGCAGCAAGCGGCTGAGCAATGCGCGGCTGCGCGCCAGCGGCTTCGCGCCGCGCTGGCCGGATGCGCGCCTCGGCTACGCCGCGCTGCTCGACAGCTGATCTTCGTTCCACCCGCCATCCAGGAGAGCGCCATGACTGCATCCATCCCGCATCACCAGGTCAGCACCGGCAACGACATCCCCGGTTGCCGCATCGTGCGCTCGTTCGGCATCGTGCGCGGCATTACCGTGCGTTCGCGCAGCGTGGTCGGCAACCTCGGCGCCGCGTTGCAGACCATCGTCGGCGGCAATATCTCCATCTACACGGAACTGTGCGAGAAGGCGCGCGAGGAAGCCTTCGAACTGATGCTGCAGCATGCCGCCGCGATGGGCGCCAACGCCGTGGTGGCGATGCGCTACGACGCCAACGACGTGGCCCAGGGCGTCACCGAAGTGCTGGCCTATGGCACCGCCGTGCAGGTGCAGCCCGCCTGAATGCATGACGCGGTGCGGCTTGTGCCGCGTCGTGCGTGCGGGCCAGACTCGGGCTTCGGGACAGGGAGCGCCGCGTGCCGCTTGCACGCCCGGACGGGAGGTTCACGCCATGTCAGTAGCCAAGGTCATCGAGATCAACGCGTCGTCGAAGCAGGGCATCGAGGATGCCGTGCAGCACGGGTTGCGCAAGGCCGGGGAATCGGTGAAGAAGATCAAGGGAGCCTGGATCAACGAGATCAAGGTGGTCACCGCCGACGACGGCAGCGTCACCGAGTGGCGCGTCAACATGAAGGTCAACTTCGTCGTCGACTGAGGGCGCGCGGCGTCAGGGCGGCGCCTCGACGCTGCCCTGTCAGCCGTGCGTGAGGCCGGTCACGTGGCGGTCGTCGTCGTACTCCACCACCGTGTCGGCCAGCGCCGGCAGCGTCGCCAATGCGTGGCGGCTGAGGCGTTCGAAGTGCATCAGGAAGCGGCCCATGCTGGCCGCGTCCATCGCCAGCGGGGCGTGGCGTGCGACCAGTTCCTCCTCCTGCTCGCCGCGCCAGCGGCGCACGATGTCCCAGTTCGGTGCCTGCAGCACGATCAGCGCGTCGAACTTGCGCCATAGCGGCTGGTAGCCGCGCAACTGCTTGTTGACCCAGCGCCGCCAGGCGCCGTCCGGATCCTCGTCGCGTTCCAGTGCATTGATCGGCCGGGCCAGCGCCGTCAGCGGCTGCGGCCGGATGCCCAGCGCCCAACCTTCCACGATCACCAGCGCGGGTCGCTTGGTGATCCGCGGCCAGCGCGAGGGCGGCAGGCGCGTGTCGCGGCCCTTGTCGAAGCGCGGATGGGTCACCGCCAGCCGGGCGGAGGCGTGCGGCACCGCCGCCAGCACCGACAGCAGCAGCTCGATCTCGTGGGTGCCCGGCACGCCGCGCGAACGCAGCAGCGGGTGCACGTCGCGCGCCAGGGCCTCGCGCTCGCTGCGGGCGTAGTAGAAATCGTCCAGCGAGAGCACCTCGGTGTCCCAGCCGCGCGCCTTGGCCTGCGCCTTCATGACTCGCGCCAGGGTGCTCTTGCCGCTGCCCTGCAGGCCCGACAGGCCCAGGATGTAGGGCCTGCGCGAGCGCGCAATGCGCCCGGCGTACTGGTCCAGAAGGTGTCCGGCCAGCGCCTCGTTCTGCTGCTGCGCCAGCGACATCATCGGCGGCGACTCCCGGCCTGGCCCGGGCCGGCACGACGGCAGGCTGGCGCATGGCCATTGCCGCCATTTTCACCTTGCGTGGAGAAGCATCGCGCCGTTGCCGCCGGGGGCGGGATGCGGGGTGCGGGGATCATTGCACTATCATCGGACAGTTTCATTCGCTCCATGATGGCGCGCTTTGGCCACGACGCAAAAGGGAAGTTTCACACATCATGCTCAAACCTGAAATCCTGGACACTTTCATCCGGCTGCTGGACGAGGCCAAGGCCAGCGGCGACCCCGAACCCACGGCGATGAACCTGGCCACCGCGGAAAGCGCCGGCCGGGTCGCCTCGCGCATCGTGCTCCTGAAGGGCGTCGACGAGCGCGGCTTTCGCTTTTTCAGCAACTACCAGAGCGACAAGGGCGGCCAATTGGAGGCGCACGCGCAGGTCGCGCTGTGCTTCCACTGGAAACACGTGCGCCAGGGCGTGCAGGTGCGCGTCGAGGGAGTCGCGCGGAAACTGCAGGAGGAGGAGTCCGACGCCTACTTCGCCAGCCGCCCGCGCGGCAGCCAGATCGGCGCCTGGGCCTCGCTGCAGTCGCAGACCCTGCCCGACCGCGAGACCTTCGAGCGGCGCGTGCAGCACTACGAGGAGGAGTTCGCCGGGCGCAACGTCAGCCGGCCGCCGCACTGGGGCGGTTACCTGGTGGAGCCGGACATGATCGAGTTCTGGTATGGCGCCGAGTTCCGCCTGCACGAGCGCGTGCGCTGGAGCCGCCACGGGCAGACCTGGACGTCCCGGATGCTGTACCCGTGAGCGCGTCGGCGGTGGTGGTGGCGCAGCGCGAGTTCGTGGTCGACACCCGCGGCCGCGGCTTCCACGACATCACCGCCGAAGTCGCCGATGCGGTCGCGGCCAGCGCAGTGCGCATCGGCACCGCGCTGGTGTTCACGCCGCACACCAGTTGCTCGCTGCTGCTCGGCGAGAATGCCGACCCCGCCGTGCGCGCCGACCTCGAGCGCTGGTTCGCCCGCGCGGTGCCGGACGGCGATCCGCTCTTCCGGCATGACGCCGAAGGCCCCGACGACATGCCCGCGCACGTGCGCTCGATCCTCACCGGGGTCAGCCTCGGCGTGCCGGTGCGCAACGCCGCGCCGACGCTCGGCACCTGGCAGGGCATCTACCTGTGGGAACACCGCCACGCCGCGCACCGGCGCCGGGTGGTGGTGACCGTGACGGGCATGCCGACGGACTGATCTCGCTCAGAGCAGCCGCATCAGTTCCTTCATCAGCGGCAACCGGCGCACGCGCACGGCGCTGGCGCGGAACACGGCGTTGGCCAGCGCGGGCGCGACGCTGGGCATCGCCAGGAAGCTCGCGCCACTGGGGTCGCGGTCGCCGGGCACGGTGATCACTTCCACCTCGCGCGGCAGTTCGGTCATGGTGGCCAGCGGGTAATCCTTGTAGCCGTGCTGCTGGACCTGGCCATCCTTGAAGGTGATCGCCGGGTGCAGCGCGAGCGACAAGGCGTCCAGCGTGGCGCCGGCGATCTGTCCTTCCAGGCCCAGCGGATTCACCACGCGACCCACGTCGACGGCGCAGGCCACGCGGCGGACCACCAGCGTCTGGCCTTGCAGCGCGACCTCGATGGCGTGCGCCACGTAGGCGCCGTCGACGTGCCAGCAGGCGAGGCCCAGGCCGTTGATGCTGTGCAGCCAGTTCTTCCACACGATGCGGTCGGCGACCAGTTGCAGCACGTTGCGAAGGCGGCCGACGTCGAGCACGGCGTCGCCGCCCAACGGCAGCTGGCGCGGTTCGCCGAGGATGCGCAGCCGCGTCTTCAGCGGATCTTCGCGCAGCTGGTGGGCGATCTCGTCGATGAAGCTTTCCACCGCGAACGCGTTGCTGAGATGCGGCATGCCGCGGAACGGTCCGCGCGGCATCGCCGAGGCCTGCGCGTACCAGTCGCTGCGGTAGTTCGGCACCAGGCCGGCGGGCAACTGGTCGGCGCGCAGCTCGGAGCGCCACAGTCGATCTTCCGGCACGCCGCGCAGGCTCGCCGCCGAGGCGCTGACCATGCGTTGGTTCCAGCCGATCAGCCGGCGCTTGCGGTCGACGACGGCGTTTAGCTGGTGCACGCAGCCGGAGCGGTAGAAGTCGTGGCTGAAATCCTCGTCGCGGGTCCACAGCAGGCGTATCGGCTTGCCGACCGCCTGCGCCAGGATCACCGCCTCGGCGACGAAATCGTGGTCCAGCCGGCGACCGTAACCGCCGCCCACGCGCGGCACGCGGATGTCGATCTGCGCCGGCTGCAGCCCGGTCAGGCGCTGCACCACCGCCCAGGCTTTCTGCGGCGCCTGGGTCGGCACCACCAGGCTGGCGCGATCCTTGTCCAGCCGCACCAGGCAGTTCATCGGCTCGGCGGTGGCGTGGGCCAGCCAGGGCTGCACGTAGGTGGCCTGCAGGCGGCGCGCGGCTTTCTTGCCGGCGGCGTCGACGTCGCCGTCGTCGCGCACGCGCGTGGTCGGCGCATCGGTGCCGGCGAGCGTGGCCAGCGCCTGTTGCTCCAGCGCGCTGCTGCTCTCCCCGCCGCCTGCGCCGGGCTTCCATTCGAGCTTGAGCTTGGCGCGGCCCCGCAGCGCAGCCCAGGTGTCGGTGGCCAGCACGGCGACGGCCGGGGCAATCACCGTCATGCCGCGCGGCTGGCCCGGCTCGGGCTTGAGCTGGATCACCTTGACCACGCCGGGCTGCGCCAGCGCGTCGCCGGTGTCGATGCGCGCCAGCGTGCCGTCCGGCCACGGGCAGTGCACCAGCACGGCGACCAGTGCATCGCCGAGATGCTCGTCGATCGCGTAGCGCGCCTGGCCGGTGACGATGGCATGCGCGTCCACGTCGCCGGCGGGCCGGCCGATCAGCTGGTAGCTGCTGGCGGCTTTCACCGGCGGCGCCTGCGTGGGCAGCGCGACCTGGCTGGCGTCGGCGGCGAGACTGCCGTAGGTGGCCCGGCGCCCGTCGGGCGCGATCACGGTGCCCGCATCGCAGCGCAGCCGGCTGGCGGAAACGCCGAGCCGTCGCGCCGCCGCCTGCAACAGCAGCCAGCGCGCCAGCGCGCCGACCTGGCGCAGGTCGCGCCACGCGGCCGGGATGGAATTGCCGGTACCGCCCACCTGGTGGCCGTAGGTCCACTTCGGCCGGCCGTTGTCGTTGCTGACGCCCAGCCCCAACGCAACCACGCGGACCCGCTCCCAGTCGGCGTCGAGTTCGTCGGCGATGATCCGCGGCAAGGCCGTGGCCACGCCGGTGCCGGTATCCGGGTCGCGCGCACCGATCAGCACCAGGTCGTCGGCGTCGATGCGCACATAGGCGCCGAGGTCGTGGAAATCGTTGCCGAGCAGCGCTGGCGGCAACGGAGCGTCGGCGGCGTCGGCCAGGCGGATGCCGACCACCAGCGCACCGGCGGTGCCGGCCAGCACCTGCAGGAATCGACGGCGATCGAGGCGGATCGTGGAGTTGCCGCCCTCGCTGCTCACGACTGGCCCGCCTTGCCGGCCGCCGCCCGCTTGATCGCGCGGCGCACGCGGGTCTGGCAGCCGCAGCGGCACAGATTGGGCAACTGGTCGATGTCGTCGTCGCTCGGCTTGGGCTTGCGCCGCAGCAGCGCCACGCCGGCGATCAGCCAGCCCGGCGTGCAGTAGCCGCAGCCGATCGCGTCCTCGTCGATGAAGGCCTGCTGCAGCGGATGCAGGCTGTCGTCGCCGCCGGCCAGCCCCTCCACCGTGGTGATCGACTTGCCGGCCAGCGTCTGCATCGGCGCCGTGACCGCGGAAACCGCCGCGTCCGCCACCAGCACGAGGTCGGCGCCGTTCTCGCCGTGCGCGCCGCCGTACTTGGTGCCGGTCAGCCGCAACACGTCGCGCAGGTACCACAGCAGCGGCATCTGCGGGTCGCCGGTGTGCCGGTAATGCTCGCCGTTGATCTGCACATCGATGCCCTCGCGTGCCTTCTCCGGCACGATGGCGCTGGCCGGTTCGGCCGGCAGGATGTGGGATTGGAGCATCGGGACTTCTCCGCGGATCGTCTGCCTATTGTGGCATTGCCGTGTGGCCGCAGCAGCCCCGCAGCCACATGCCGTTCATCGTCGACGGCGGCGAGCGGTGCGCCGGGCCGGCGTCACGCGCCGCGGTGCTGCTTGCCCAGGCGGCGCCAGATGCCGTACACCGGGATGCCCGCGGCCATGATCAGCAGGCCCATGCCCGCGTTGCGCGGGTTGTCGAGCAGGGTGGCCACCACCACCGCCCCAACCGTCGCGATGAACAGCCACGGCAGCCACGGGTAGCCGGGCACGCGGAAGCCGGGGTTGGCCGGATCGTGCCGGCGATACCAGAACAGCGTGGCCACGCCCACCGCGCAGGCCAGCCAGTCGCCGAAGGTGGCGTAGTCCAGCAACTGGCCGTAGCCGCCCGAAAGGGCCAGCACGATGGCCCAGCCGGTCAGCAGCAGCAGCGCGGTGTTCGGCGTGCGCCAGCGCGGATGCAGCCGCGCCACCGCGCGGAAGAACAGCCCGTCCTCGCCCATCACCTGCAGCACCCGCGCACCGGCAACCAGGGTGATATTGCAGAAGCCGAGGGTGGAGATCGCCACGCCCAGCGCGATCACCTTCGCGCCGACCGGGCCGGCCACCTGCTGCATCACGTCCGCCGCCGGCGCACTGCTGGCGGCGAGCCCGGCGTGACCGAGCACGGCGAGGTAGGCCACGTTGACCAGCGCGTAGGCGCCGATCACCAGCAGCATGCCCAGGGTCAGCGCGCGCGGCAGCGTGCGCTGCGGGTCGCGCACTTCGCCGGCCAGGTTGTTGAGGTAGGTGAAGCCGGAGTACGCGAACAGCACCGGCAGCGCCGCGCTGATGAAGCCGACGCCGTGGCGCGCCGGATCGGCGGCCAGCACCTGGCCGTGGCCGGCGCCGGCGAGGAACAGGCCGCACACCACCAGCACCGCCACCGCCAGCAGCTTGAGCAGGGCGAACAGGTTCTGGATCTGCGCGCCGAGGCGGATGCCGAACAGGTTGATGCCGCCGACGAAGACCAGCGCGCCGACGGTCAGCGGCAGCGCCCAGGCCGGCGGCAGCCCGAACAGCGAAGCGGCGTAGCTGGCGAAGATCGTCGCCACCGCCGCGCTGGAGCCGGAGTAGATCACCAGCAGCATGGTCCAGCCGAACAGGAAGCCGGCCAGCGGCCCGAACGCCTCGCGCAGGTAGACGTAGGTGCCGCCCGCGTGTGGCCGGCGCGCGCCGAGCTCGGCGTAGCACAGCGCGCCGATCAGGGTGAGCACGCCGGCGGCCACCCACATCAGCAGCAGCGCCAGCCCCGACTCGGTGCGCTGCGCCACGATGCCGGGGTTGAGGAAGATCCCGCCGCCGATGATGCCGCCGACCACGATCAGGGCGGCGTCCCATGGGCGCAGGCTGCGCAGGTAGCTGCCGGAGGGATGGGCTGAGGGCATCGGTCGGGTCATGTGGATGGCGGCGCGACAGCATGGCGGCGCGCCGCGCGTTCGGCAAGGCGGCGGTGATCAGTCCGCGGCCGGAAACAGCAGTTCGCCGCGCACGCCGATGACGCAGGCTCCGCCGATGGTGACGGCGCCGGTGGCGTCGTCGCGCGCCACATCGACCAGGCCGTCGCGACCCACCTCGCGCCCCTGGCTGGCGCGATAGTTCAGGCCATGGCCGTCACGATCGCCGCGCGCGCCGAGCCAGGCCATGATCGCCGCATTGGCGCTGCCGGTGACCGGGTCCTCCGGGATGCCGTCGGCGGGACAGAAGGCGCGCACCGCCATGGCCGCGACACCGGAACGTTCATGCCCGAACACACTGACGCCGACCGCGTCGTGCCGGAGGCACAGTGCCGCCAGCGCCGCCATGTCCGGCGTCAGCGCGCGCACCGGTGCCGCCTCGCCCAGGTTGCACAGGATCCAGTGCGGTCCGTTGTCGACCAGGACGACGTCGTCGCGCGCAAGTTCCACCCGCAATGCAGATGCGAGCTGCGCGCGCAGGGCATCATCGATCTCGCCCAACCGGGCCGGCGGCGCCTGCACGTGGATGATCCGTGCCGGGCCGTCGCCGACCACCTGCACCGGCAGCAGGCCGGCCTCGCACTGCTGGGTCAGTCTGCGCTTGCCGGCATCGACCAGCCCCGCCTCGATCGCTGCATACGCGCTGCCCACACTGGGGTGGCCGGCGAACGGCAACTCCTGGCGCGGCGTGAAGATGCGCACGCGGTAGTCCGCCTGCGGCTCGGTAGGCGGCAGCAGGAAACTGGTTTCGGAGAGGTTGGTCCAGCGCGCGATGCGTTGCATCGCTGCGCCATCCAGCCCCTCGGCGTCCACCACGACGGCCAGCGGGTTGCCGTTGAGCAGACGGTCGGCGAAAACGTCCAGTTGCAGGAAACGGCGTGCTGGCATGGCGGTTCCGGGGGAGGGAGTCGCCGGAAGATCGCATTGATGGCGTTCGCCGACAAGCCGGCGAACCGGCCCGCGCATTCGGCGCGGGCCGGGGCGTTCGCTCAGAAGCCCACGCGCAGGAACGTGTCGAAATTGGCCACGTCCAGGGTGCCGATGCCGGCGCCCGGGTTGTAACGGCCATTGCCGGCGTAGAACCAGTTGTCGCCGGCACTGATGCGGTTGAACGCCGACCACTTCCCGTAGCCGAAGAGGTTCTGCAGCAGGTACATGTGCGGGTTCCACAGGCCGATGCGATGGCCCGTGCTCTGCCGCAACAGCGCGGTGATGCCGTTCAACTGCGGTGCGACGAAGCTGGTGCCGCCGGAGCTGTACAGGCCGCCCTGGAACACCAGCAGGTAGCCGGTTTCCGGATCCGCGTTGAGCGAGATGTCCGGCAGGTTGCGACCCTTGAAGTTGCCGGGCAGCTTCAGGTAGGTGTACGGGCCGGTGGCCGGATCGTTGTAGGTCAGCTCCTGGTTTTTCTCGCTGCGCTCCATGCCGCTGGTGAAGAGCTGGTACATCGGCTGGCGCCAGTAGACGCTGACGCCACCGCCGCCGCCGACCGAGAACACATAGTCGCGACTGGGCACGAACGGCAGCAGGTAATCCCAGCCCCACACGCTCTCCTGGTCGATCGACAGCACCACCTGGCCGGAGGAGTTGACGAACTTCACCGGCACCGTGGTGCCGCCGGCAGCGGTGATGTACGGATCAGACGCCGGGGCATCGACGGTGAGCGGTGCGCTGAACTCGCCCGGTCCGTCACCGGTGCCGAGGGCGCGTACCGTGTCGTAGGCGCCGGAGTCGCCGCTGGCGGCGAACATCGACTGCCCCTGCGCGGCCGCCTCCAGGAAAATCTGGTGATAGGCACGCAGGTCGCCGACGTCGGTGGTGTCGGTGTTGCGCGCGCCGTCCACGTTCAGCGCCGCGAAGTTGAAGATCTCGCCCAGACCCCAACTGGCCGAGATGCTGTCCGCCCGGTTGTCGGAGACCGCGCGGGCGAACGCGTCGACGAAGCCGGAGCCGGCGTTCGGCGCGTCGTAGACGATGATGTTGGCCTGCGGCGCCAGCCCGCCGGCCTGCTGCACGTCGAGCGTGGTCTCGTCCGCGCCGTTGGTGCCGCCGCCGCCGTCGACATGCACCTGGGTGATGCGGTTCGGCTTGGTGTCCAGCCCGATCGCGGTCCAGTAATCCTCCGCGTCAGACGGGTCGAAGGTGGCCAGGGTGACGATCGCCAGGGTCGAACCCTTGCCGGTGATGCCGCGCCGGTACAGCGGGTTGATGTTGTACAGGTTGGCCACGTCGCCCACGGTGTACTGGCCAGGCACCCCGGTGGCGGTGGGGTTGCCGGTCGCTGCCGCACGCGCCTGCGCCGACAGCGTGGTCGGCGGGTTGGCCAGCCGCAGGTTGGTCACCGGCAGCTTCGACGTGTGGTGCGGCACGTAGTGCCACTCGTTGCTGAGGCCGCTGGCCAGGATCACGTTGTCGCCCAGGCCGACCGGCATCACCAGCGGACGCGCCGGGCGATGGAAGCGCTGGCCCGTCTTGCGCGACACGTAGTTGTGCACCGGCGTGCCGAACAGCTGGCTGAACTGGCCGATCGTGCCGCGCACACTGATTACCAGGTGGCTGTCCAGCAGCTCGCCCTGCAGCCCATGCTGGCTCAGGTAGCCCTGCACTTTGGCGATTTGCGCATCGGTGGCGCCGTAGCGCTCGGCGAACTGCGCCGTGGTGAGGAACTTCTGGAAGTTCGCGCTGCCGGGCGTGGCCGTCTGACGAACGTAGTTTTCAAGCTCGGCCTCGTGGCGCAATCGCAGCACGAGGCTGACGGTGACGCTCTGGTCGGTGGGTGCCAGGCCCTGGTCGGTGACGGCCTGCAAACCCGCGGCGGAGACCGAGGTGGCCACACCGGCCAGCATGGTCGCGAGGCTGATGGCGAGAACTTTCCTGCGCAATTTGAAGTGCATGAGTGCTTCTCCCTGGAGTGGACAGGGCTGGCTGGAAAGCGGATGCACTTTCGGCAGGCAACGAACGGAAGGTGGCGGCGCTTTGAAGCTCAGCCCTGCGTTTCACGTGCGAATTGCAACTTCCCCAGCGACGTCGTCAGTTCCCCCTGACGACCGGCGTTGCGCCGCTCGCGCGAGATTAGTACCAAGTGCCTGCCGAGATAAAGACGCCCGGGTGCCTTCGTCGGCAGGCCGGCCCGCACTGCACCCGGTCGGGTTTTGCCGCCGGTGGCCGGTGCGGCACAATGGCGGTTTTCCCGGTCTGCCCACAGCGAATCCATGGCCTCCATCAAGCAAGAAGACCTGATCCAGTCCGTCGCCGACGCGCTGCAGTACATCAGCTACTACCACCCGGTCGACTACATCAAGAGCCTGGCCGCCGCGTACGAGCGCGAGGAGTCGCCCGCCGCGAAGGACGCCATGGCGCAGATCCTGATCAACTCGCGCATGGCCGCCGAAGGCCACCGGCCGCTGTGCCAGGACACCGGCATCGTCACCGTGTTCCTCAAGGTGGGCATGAACGTGCGCTGGGACGACGCCACCATGTCGCTGGAGGACATGGCCAACGAGGGCGTGCGCCGCGCGTACCTGGACCCGGACAACAAGCTGCGCGCCAGCGTGCTGGCCGACCCGGCCGGCAAGCGCATCAACACGAAGGACAACACGCCGTCGGTGGTCAACATGTCGATCGTGCCCGGCGACACCGTCGAGGTGATCGTGGCGGCCAAGGGCGGCGGCTCCGAGGCGAAGTCGAAGTTCGCCATGCTCAATCCGTCCGACTCGATCGTCGACTGGGTGCTGAAGACCGTGCCCACGATGGGCGCCGGCTGGTGTCCGCCGGGCATGCTCGGCATCGGCATCGGCGGCACCGCCGAGAAGGCGATGCTGATGGCGAAGGAGGCGCTGATGGAGTCGATCGACATCCAGGAGCTGATCGCGCGCGGCCCCGCCAATCGCGCCGAGGAGCTGCGCATCGAGCTGTTCGAGAAGGTCAACGCGCTGGGCATCGGCGCGCAGGGCCTGGGCGGCCTCACCACCGTGCTCGACGTCAAGGTGAAGGATTTCCCGACCCACGCGGCGAACCTGCCGGTGGCGCTGATCCCCAACTGCGCCGCCACCCGCCACGCGCACTTCGTGCTGGACGGCTCCGGCCCGGTGATGCTCGACCCGCCGTCGCTGGAAGACTGGCCCAAGCTCACCTACGACGCCTCCAAGGGCCGCCGGGTGAACCTCGACACGGTGACGCGCGAGGAAGTGGCAAGCTGGAAGCCGGGCGAGACGCTGCTGCTCAACGGCAAGCTGCTAACCGGCCGCGACGCCGCGCACAAGCGCATGGTCGAGATGCTCAACCGGGGCGAGCCGCTGCCGGTGGATTTCAGCGGCCGCTTCATCTACTACGTCGGCCCGGTCGATCCGGTGCGCGAGGAAGTGGTCGGCCCGGCCGGCCCCACCACCGCCACCCGCATGGACAAGTTCACCGAGCAGGTGCTGGCGCAGACCGGCCTGCTCGGCATGGTCGGCAAGGCCGAGCGCGGCCCCGCCGCGATCGAGGCGATCAGGAAGCACCGCTCGGTGTACCTGATGGCGGTGGGTGGCGCCGCGTACCTGGTCTCCAAGGCGATCAAGGCCTCGCGCGTCGTCGGTTTCGCCGACCTGGGCATGGAGGCGATCTACGAATTCACCGTCGAGGACATGCCGGTCACCGTGGCGGTCGACTCGGGCGGCAGCTCGGTGCACCAGACCGGTCCGCGCGAGTGGCAGGCGAGGATCGGCAAGATCCCCGTCTTCATGCAGTAAAAGCAGTGCGCGAGCGCACGCGTTTGCCTCCTCCCCCTCCGGGGGAGGATTGAGGAGAGGGAGTTTCAGGATCACCTCAGCTCTCCATCGAAAACCCGAACACCCCGCAGGGCGGGCACTGCCCGCCGCCCCGCACGAGGCAAGGAAGGGCCGGAGGGTACTGCCCGCATACGGCAAACAGCAGTCTAGACGTCCAAACGAGTCGTCCTCGAAAAACCATTTGCAATTCCAATGCCGCAGCGCAACACTGACTGAATAACCATCCCCTGACAGCGAACTCCCGTGACCTCGCCAACCTCCGCGCCGCTGCCCGCCGACGCCCCCTGGATCGTGATGAAGTTCGGCGGCACCAGCGTCGCCACGCTTCCGCGCTGGCAGAACATCCGTGAGCTGGTCGCCAGCCGCCGCGCCGAAGGCGCGCGCGTGCTGGTCGTCGTTTCCGCGCTGACCGGCATCACCGACGCGCTGAAACAACTGTGCGGCGAGGGCGGGCAGGACAAGCGCAAGGCGGCGGCCGGCGCGATCGCGCAACGCCACTACGACCTGCTGGAGCACATGCAGCTGGCCTTGCCGGACACGCTCGGCGAGCGGCTGGGCGAGCTGGCGCGGCTGGCCGAGGACGGCCCCGCGGCGCGCGGCGAGCTGGCCTGGCAGGCGCAGGTGCAGGCGCACGGCGAGCTGATGTCCAGCGCGCTCGGCGCGGCGTTCCTCAGCCATAGCGGCCTGCCCACGCAGTGGCTGGACGCGCGCGACTGCCTGGCGGCGGTGGCGTTGCCGAACCAGAACGAGCGCACCCGGCTGCTGTCGGCCATGGTCGAGGCAAAGCCCGACCCGACCTTGAACGCGCGCCTGGCCGCGCTCGGCGAGGTGTTCATCACCCAGGGCTTCATCGCGCGCGAAACGCATGGCCGCACCGTGCTGCTCGGGCGGGGCGGTTCGGATACCTCGGCGGCGTACTTCGGCGCGCTGCTGAAGGCGGCGCGGGTGGAGATCTGGACCGACGTGGCCGGCATGTTCACCGCCAACCCGCGCCAGGTGCCGGGCGCGCGCCTGCTGCAGCGACTGGATTACGAGGAGGCGCAGGAAATCGCCTCCACCGGCGCCAAGGTGCTGCATCCGCGCTGCCTGTCGCCGCTGCGCGAGCCGCGTGTGCCGCTGCTGATCAAGGACACCAACCGGCCCGAACTCGACGGCACCGTGATCGGCCCGGAGGTGCGCGCGCATGCACCCAGCGTCAAGGCGATCAGCGCGCGCAAGGGCATCACCCTGGTCTCGATGGAGTCGGTCGGCATGTGGCAACAGGTCGGCTTCCTCGCCGACGTGTTCGCGCATTTCAAGCAGCACGGCCTGTCGGTGGACCTGATCGGTTCGGCCGAGACCAACGTCACCGTGTCGCTCGATCCCACCGAGAACCTGCTCGACTCCGACGCGATCGCCGCGCTGGCCAGCGACCTGGCCAAGGTGTGCCGGGTCAAGGTGATCGCGCCGTGCGCGGCGATCACCCTGGTCGGCCGCGGCATGCGCTCGCTGCTGCACACCTTGTCCGGCGTGCTGGCCGAGTTCGGCCAGCTGCGCGTGCACATGATTTCGCAGTCGTCGAACAACCTGAACCTGACGTTCGTGGTGGACGAGGAAGTGGTCGATGCGCTGCTGCCGCATCTGCACGACTTGCTGATTGGCGCCGGCGCCCTGCGCACGGACGACAGCGCGCTGTTCGGCCCCAGCTGGCAGATGCTGTATGGCGGCGGCGAAATCGTTCCCGCCGTGCCGGCATGGTGGCGCCAGGCGCAGCGTCCGCGCCTGCTGGAACTGGCCGCCGAAGCCACGCCGCGCTACGTCTACCACCTGCCCACGGTGCGCCAGCAGGCGCGCGAGCTGAAGTCGCTGGCGGCGGTGGATCGGCTGCACTACGCGGTGAAGGCGAACACGCATCCGGCGATCCTGCGCGCGCTGGCGGCGGAGGGCTTCGCGTTCGAGTGCGTGTCGCCGGGTGAATTGAAAGCGGTCGCCGCGGTGGTGGCGGAATCGGTGCCGCTGCTGTTCACGCCGAACTTCGCGCCGCGCGAGGATTACGTCCATGCGCTGGGCACCCGCGCCAGCGTCACGCTGGACGCGTTGCATCCGCTGCAGCACTGGGGCGAGCTGTTCCGCGGTCGCGAGATCGTGTTGCGGGTCGACCTTGGCCGCGGCCTGGGCCACCACGAAAAAGTGCGTACCGGTGGCAGCGCCAGCAAGTTCGGCCTGCCGCTGGACCAGTTGCCGACATTTCTGCAGCTGGCCGATGCGCATGGCGTGGCCGTGCGCGGCCTGCACGCGCATCTTGGCTCGGGCGTGCTCGACGCCGCGCATTGGGGCGAGGTGTATGCGCAGTTGGCCAGCCTGGCCGAGCGCATCGCCAGCGTGGTGTTCCTCAACATCGGCGGTGGCCTCGGCGTGCCGGCGCACCCGGGCGAGGCGCCGCTGGACATCGCCGCGCTCGACCGTGCGCTGCGCGAGGTCAAGGCGGTCTATCCGCAATACCAGCTGTGGATGGAGCCGGGCCGTTACCTGGTCGCCGACGCCGGCGTGCTGCTGACGCGGGTGACCCAGCTGAAGGACAAGGGCGGCTTCCGCTACCTCGGCGTGGACACCGGCATGAACAGCCTGATCCGCCCCGCGCTGTACGACGCCTGGCACAAGATCGTCAACCTCAGCCGGCTTGGCGAGCCGGCCACCGCGCTGTACCAGGTGGTCGGCCCGATCTGCGAGTCGGGCGACGTGCTGGGCACCGACCGCCGACTGCAGGAGGCGGCCGAGGGCGACGTGATCCTGATCGCGCAGGCCGGTGCCTACGGCAAGGTGATGTCCTCGCATTACAACCTGCGCGACGAGGCCGACGAGGTGGTGATCGACGACTGATCCGGAGCGCGCCTGTCCCGCTCTTTGGCCGGCGAAAGCCATCGAACGGGCACCGCCTGAAGCTAGAATCAGCCTGTTCGCTCCCGACGATGCGGGCGATGGAGAAAGATGTGAGCAACACGATGCAACCGCGCCTCACCCGGGTCTTCCGCTTCGTGCGTGCGAGCTACACCGACGGCGTGGCCGAGCTGGCGTATGCGTTCGACGACGGCGAGGAACTGGTCGAGACGATCCGCTTTCCGCAGGCGCCGGCGGTTCCCGCCGAGCGGCGCGCGGCGTTCGATGCGGCGCTGAAACTGCTGCACCTGGTCGCCGGCGTCAGCTACTACAAGGCCGGCGTGCCGCCGAAGATCGAGCTGGCCGATGGTCCGCTCGACGATGCCACCGCCGAACTGCTGGAACAGCTGTACCTGCACGGGCTGGCCGAGTTCGCCTATCGCAACGGGCTGGACCTGCGCGGGCGGATCAACTTCCCGCGTGGCGGCAGCACGCCCACGGTCGGCGCGCTGGAGTTGCCCAAACGCACCCTGGTGCCCATCGGCGGCGGCAAGGATTCGCTGGTGGCGGTGGAGGCGATCAAGTCCATCGGCGGCGAGGCGACTGCGGCATGGGTCGGCAGCTCCGCGCTGATCGCCGGGTGCGCCGAGCGGACCGGCCTGCCCACGCTGAACATCGAGCGCGAGCTGGCGCCGGGCCTGTTCGAGCTGAACCGGCTCGGCGCGTGGAACGGGCACATTCCGGTGACCGCGGTGAATTCGGCGATCCTCGCCGTCGCCGCGGTCCTGTACGGCTACGATTCGATCGCGTTCGCCAACGAGCGTTCCGCCTCGGCTGCCACCTTGGAATACGACGGCCAGCAGGTGAACCACCAGTGGAGCAAGAGCCTCGCGTTCGAGACGCTGCTGGGCGACTGGCTGCACACGCACGTGGCCAGCGACCTCGACTACTGCTCGCTGCTGCGGCCGTACTCTGAGCTGGCGATCACCCATGCGTTCGCGAAGCTGACGCCGTACTTCGACGTGTTCTCCAGCTGCAACCGCAACTTCAAGCTGCTCGGCCCGAAGCCGGTCGACCGCTGGTGCGGGCAGTGCCCGAAATGCCACTTCGTGTTCCTCGCGCTGGCGCCGTTCCTGCCCAAGCCGCGGCTGCTGGCGATCTTCGGCCGCAACCTGCTGGATGACGAAAACCAGGCCGCCGGCTTCGACGCGCTGCTGGAATACCAGGACCACAAGCCGTTCGAGTGCGTGGGCGAGGGCGCCGAGGCGCGCGCGGCGATGCATGCGCTGAGCCAGCGGCCGGAGTGGCAGGAAGATGCGCTGGTCGAACGCTTCCGCAGCGAAATCCTGCCGCAGCTCGACGCAACGCAGCTGGCGCTGGAGCCGTGGCTGCAGCCGTCGCCCGAACACCGCGTGCCGGCACGCCTGCAGGCGGCGCTGGCGGCGATCGGTTGATGCGCTTCGACGAGCTTCGCGATCGCCGCGTGGCGATCTGGGGTTTCGGCCGGGAGGGCCATGCGGTGATCAAGGCCTTGCGCACGCGCCTGCCGGAACAGGCGCTGACCTTGTTCTGCAGCGCCGCCGAAGTCGAGGCCGCGCGTGCGTTCGACGCGGCGCTGGACATCATCGTCGGCGAGCCGGATGCGGTGGCGCTGGCCCGCTTCGACGTGGTGGTGAAGTCGCCCGGCATCTCCGCCTACAAGCCGGCGTTGCTGGCCGCGCAGGCGCAGGGCACGCGGTTCACTTCCGGTACCGCGCTTTGGTTTGGCGAGCATCCGGATGCGCGCGTGATCGCGGTCACCGGCACCAAGGGCAAGAGCACCACCAGCGCGCTGCTCGCGCACCTGGCGCGCGCACTCGGCGTGCGCACCGCACTGGCCGGCAACATCGGCCTGCCGTTGCCGGAGCTGCTCGACCAGCACGCGGACCTGTGGGTGATCGAACTGTCCAGCTTCCAGACCGGTGAAGCCGGTCCGCTGGAACTGGGCGTGGTCACCAGCCTGTACGAGGAACACCTGGACTGGCACGGCTCGCGCGAGCGCTACGTGGCCGACAAACTGAAGCTGGCCGACGTGTCGCGCACGCTGCTGGTCAACGGCCTGCAGCCGAATCTGCTGCAGTACACCGCCGCGCATCCGCATCGCCTGGTGTTCGGCACGCCGGAAGGCTGGCACGTGCGCGATGGCATGGTCTGCCGCGGTGCGCAGCCGGTATTCGACAGCGTCGCGCTGGCGGCGCCCGGCCTGCACAACGCGCTCAACGCCTGCGCCGCGCTGGCCGCGCTGGAAACGATCGGCATGGACGCGCTCGCCGCCGCGCCGGCACTGGCCACCTTCCGCCCGCTGCCGCACCGGCTGCAGCCGCTGGGCGAACACGATGGCTGGCACTGGGTCAACGACTCGATCAGCACCACGCCGCTGGCCACGCTGGCTGCGCTGGAAAGCCTGCATGGCCGCACAGTGACCGTGCTGGTCGGCGGCCACGACCGCGGCCTGGACTGGACGCCGTTCGTCGAGGCGATGCGCAGTGCGCCCGCGCACGCGATCGTCTGCATGGGCGCCAACGGCGCGCGCATCGAGGCGGCGCTGCGCGAGGCGGAAGTACGTTGTCCGATCCTGCCTGTCGACGACCTCGCCGGCGCCGTCGCCGAGGCGAAGACGCACACCCCGCGTGGTGGCGTGATCCTGCTCTCTCCGGGCGCGCCGAGCTTCGACCAGTTCAAGGACTACGCCGAACGCGGCCGTCGCTTCGCCGCGCTCGCCGGGTTCGATGTGGCCATCACTGGCATCGAAGGCCTGGGCATCGACTGAGCCGGCCCACCAACCGCGTGGCATGTCGTGAAGGGCACCGGCCGACTTGTCGCGTCTGCAGGTGTCTGCCATTCGACCCGCTGCGCATGTCTCATGGATGACCTGCGCGGGGGAAACCGATGCAGAGGGGCGGGAGCAGGGAATTCACGATGGCCGTCCGTGGCGCGGCGGATGTGTACAAGGGCTGGCATTTCGGCCTGACTGGCCCGCGCCGATCGGCGAGCGGCGATTCGCCGAGTCGGTGTCGGGGCGTTCTGAAATACTGCCGAGGGCAGGTGACACCTGGGCGCAGTCATCCCCGCGAGTTGTTCGACAACGAGGCTGGACAAGCTGGGACAGTGTTTCGGTTCGACCCGAGAATGATCGAGGACATCGGATTCCCACTTTCGCGGGAATGACGGAAAAGCGGGGCTTCAGCGCGCGCAGCGCGTACGCGGCTCGTTCACGCGCTTCTTGCCGTCGAGCTTGATGTGCTGGCGCAGCCAGGCGGCGAACTCGGTTTCGGCCAAGCTGCCTTCGGCGAGGGCGATCATGGCGACGTACTTGTCTTCGTCACTGGCGACGAGATCGGCGTCGTTGAGTGCAAGGAAGACCCGGTAGCAGACATGCGCCGTGCGTTTGTTACCGTCGACGAAGGGATGGTTGCGTGCCAGCCCGTAGGCGAGGCTGGCGGCGAGGTCGGCAAGGTCCGGTGGCGGACCGACGTAGGCATGCAATTGTCGGGGGCGTGCAAGTGCTGAATCCAGCAGATGGTCGTCGCGCACGCCGGTGCCGCCGCCATGTTCGGCCAACTGGCGTTCGTGGATGGCGATGGCGAGCGGCCTTTCGATCCAGACGATCATGGCTGCCACCTATTGCGCCAGCTTGTGCAGGACGTTGCGGTCCTTGCGCATGACCTCCTCCGCCACCTCCATCTGCCTGGCCAAGGCGGGGTCGTAGGTAGTGAGGCGGATGCCGTCGGGGGTTTCCAGCGCAAACAGCTCGTCGCCTTTCTCCAGCCGCAGGCGGGCCAGCAGTTCGCGCGGCAGGATGACACCGGCGGAGTTGCCGATGGTGGTGATCTTCAGTTTCATGGCGGCCTCCGGAATGGTTATAACGTATGTTATACGCTCGATTTCCCGGCTGCAACGCGTGGCACGTTGCGGCGCAGCCGCATTGCCGCCAGCGCGCGAGAATGCGGACTTGGCATGACAGGCATCGTTGCCGACCTTGCCGTGACGTCCGCCATGCCATGCTCGGGTATTTCCCGCTCATTCCGTTCCTGATCTAAGGAGTCATCCCATGCAATACCGTCGCCTCGGCCGATCCGGCCTGCAGTTGTCCGCGTTGTCGTTCGGCGCCTGGGTCACCTTCGGCAGGCAGGTCGGGCGCAGCGAGGCGCGCGACATGCTGGCGCTGGCGCACGATCGCGGGGTGAACTACTTCGACAACGCCGAGACCTACAACAACGGCGTGGCCGAGCAGGTGATGGGTGACGTGCTGGCCGATCTGCGCTTTCCGCGCGACAGCTACTGCGTGTCCAGCAAGGTGTTCTTCGGCGCGGTGGATGAGCCGCGGCCGACCCAGCGCGGCCTGTCGCGCAAGCATGTGATCGAGGCCTGCCATCAGGCGCTGCAGCGCCTGCGCGTGGACTACCTGGACCTGTACTTCTGCCACCGACCCGATCCGGACACCCCGGTCGACGAAACCGTGGCGGCGATGGATACGCTGATTCGCCAGGGCAAGGTGCTGTACTGGGGCACCAGCGAATGGCCGGCCGAGGCGATCGAAGAGGCCCATCGGGTGGCGCGCGAGAATCATTTCTACGCGCCGGTGATGGAGCAGCCCCAGTACAACCTGCTGCACCGCGAGCGGGTGGAGCGCGAATATGCGCCGCTGTACGAGAAGTACGGCATGGGCACCACGATCTGGTCGCCGCTGGCTTCGGGCCTGCTGAGCGGCAAGTACGACCGGGGCATCCCCGCCGACTCGCGGCTCGCGCAGCCGGGCTACGAATGGTTGCGCAAGAGCGTGCTGGGCGAGGGCGACGAGCGCCTGGTGCAGGTGCGCGCGCTGCAGCCGATAGCCGACGAGCTGGGCACCAGCCTGGCGCAACTGGCGATCGCCTGGTGCCTGCTGAACCCGCACGTATCCACCGTGATGCTGGGTGCGAGCAAGCGCGAGCAGCTGGCGCAAAACCTGGACGCGCTGGAGCTGCTGCCGCGACTGGATGCGGCGCTCGCCGGGCGCATGCGGCAGGCGGTGGGTGGCTGACCCGTCGCGCGTGGAGTCCGCGAGGGTGGTTGACTCTCAAATGAGAATGATTATTATTTGAGTACCCGCCACCGCAGGAACTCCGATGCCCGTCCTCTCCTTGCGTCCGTCCCCGTTTCCCCCTTCTGCCGTGCACCGCGGCGCGGCGCCGCGGCTCGCCACCGCCACGCGCCGGGTCGCCAGCGATCTGCTGCTGGCCGGCGGGCGCGAGCTGGTGATCCAGCATCAGGGCAGCGAGTACCACCTGCGCCTGACCCGCAACGACAAACTGATCCTGACCAAATAGCCATGGGCATGCGGCTGGATCGTGCCGCCCTGTTGCGGCGGATGGCGGCGCAGTTCGCCACAGGCAGGCGAACCGGCATCTGCGGCTCGGAGGAGGCCGCCGCCACGTGCAGGTCGTGGTTGTGCCTGTCCACCGCGCGATGGCTGGCCGGACTGCCGGCGCTGGGCAACGTGTTGTATGCGCCGAGTGCGATGCCCCGCATGTTGCGCGGCAGGCCGTTGCCGGGCTTGCTGGTCGAATCCGCCGATCTCGCGCCGTTGCTGCATACGCGCACCCTGGCGTTCGCCAGCGCAGTCACTGCCGATGGCCCGCGCGAGTGGATGGAATGCCGCGATGCGCAAGAGTGCCTGCTCGCCCGGCTCTACCTGTTGCCGGATACCGACTATCTGGCCTGGGACGCCTTGTGCGCCGGTGCCGACATCGCGGCGGCCGGCGCTCGCGCGGACGCGTTCGCATCGCCGCCGGCCGCGGTGCGGGTGCTGCGTTTCCGATTGCGCCGCTTTGCCGCCGGCCTGAAATTGCTGGGCGCAGATGCCGTGGCGTCCGCCTCGCCGCTGGGGCGCGACGTGGCAGCGCGCATCGCCCGCGACGCGGCCACGCTCCGCTGAACCCGCCGGTCGTCGCCAGCGGCGGCGTCCGGCTGTCCGTGCACTGTCCGCGGACACTGCGCCACCGCCACGGGTGCGTCGCAACACATTGAAAAAACGGTGTTTTCTAGGCATCGCGTCGATGGCATGCGGATTGCTCTGTCTCCTGCGTAGCCGCCCTGCACGCGGCCGGGAACGACACGATGATTCGCGACACATCGGCACAGGACAAACTGGTAGAGGTCAAACCCAATCGCAAGCGGCAGCTGATCCTCGCTGCCGTCGGCGTGCTCGTGATCGGCCTGCTGGCCTGGCTGGCGCCGGGGATCGGCCGGCTGTTCTCCGCCTCCGGTTCGGTGAGCACCTCGCGGCTGTCGTTCGCCACCGTCGAGCGCGGCCCGTTCGTGCGCGACATCGCCGCCGAGGGCAAGGTGGTGGCCGCGGTCAGCCCCACCTTGTACGCGACCTCCGGCGGCGCGGTGACGCTGCAGGTGCACGCCGGCGACACGGTGAAGAAAGGCCAGGTGCTGGCCACCATCGACAGCCCCGAGCTGACCAACAAGCTGGCGCAGGAACAGAGCAACGCCGACGCGATGCAGGTCGACTACCTGCGTGCTCAGGTCGACGCGCGCAAGCAGCGCTCCGCCCTGCAGAAGGCGTACGACAACGCCAAGATCGACCTGCAGACCGCGCAGCGCGATCTCGCCCGCTACCAGAAGGCGTTCGCCCGCGGTGCCGTGCCCAGCATGGACGTCGACCGCGCCAAGGACACCCTGGACAAGGCCAACATCGCCCTGGAACACGCGCGCAGCGACCTGGGCATGGACAACGCCAGTCTCAACTTCGACATCCAGTCCAAGAAGCTGGCGCATGACCGCCAGCTGCTGCTGGTGGCCGACCTCAAGCGCCAGGTCGACGACCTCCATGTGAAGTCGCCGGTGGATGGCCAGGTCGGCCAGCTGTTCATCGCCGAAAAGGCCACCGTGGCCAAGGATGCGCAGCTGCTCAGCGTGGTCGACCTGTCCGCACTGCAGGTGGAGATGCAGGTGCCGGAGAGTTTCGCCCGCGACCTCGGCATCGGCATGACCGGCGAGATCAGCGGCAACGGCCACACCTGGAAGGGCATCGTCAGCGCGATCTCGCCCGAAGTGGTCAACGGCCAGGTCGCCGCGCGGCTGCGCTTCGACGGCACCACGCCGAACCAGCTGCGCCAGAACCAGCGCCTGTCGGTGCGCGTGCTGCTGGACAAGCGCGACAACGTGCTCACCGTGCAGCGCGGCTCCTTCGTCGACGAATCCGGCGGCAGCTACGCCTACCTGGTGCACGACGGCATCGCCACGAAAACCCCGATCCGCATCGGCGCCTCCAGCATCGACAAGGTGGAGATCCTCGAAGGCCTGAAGGAAGGCGACAAGATCGTGATCTCCGGCACCGACAGCTTCAAGGGCGCGGCGAAGGTTGCCATCTCGCAATAGCGAGATGGCAGCCGGGAATAGGGAATAGGGAATAGGGAATCGGAAAACTCGCGATCCCACGCCTCTGCTCTCTATTCCCGATTCTCTATTCCCTATTCCCACTACACCAACCACCGAGGAAC
Source organism: Rhodanobacter sp. UC4437_H4 (assembly GCF_052978425.1). Taxonomy (NCBI): domain Bacteria; kingdom Pseudomonadati; phylum Pseudomonadota; class Gammaproteobacteria; order Lysobacterales; family Rhodanobacteraceae; genus Rhodanobacter; species Rhodanobacter sp. UC4437_H4. The sequence goes on along the minus strand of NZ_CM129673.1, from coordinate 1,433,833 downwards.
CAGCATGCTCAAGATGACCCACCTGTCCAAGGTCTACCGCACCGAAGTGGTGGAGACCTATGCGCTGCGCGATTTCAACATCGACGTGAAGGAGGGCGAGTTCGTGGCCGTGACCGGGCCGTCCGGTTCGGGCAAGACCACCTTCCTGACCATCGCCGGCCTGCTGGAGACGTTCACCGGCGGCGAGTACCACCTCGACGGCGTGGAGGTGAGCAACCTCAACGACAACGCCCGCTCGAAGATCCGCAACGAGAAGATCGGCTTCATTTTCCAGGCGTTCAACCTGATCCCCGACCTCAACGTGTTCGACAACATCGAGGTGCCGCTGCGCTATCGCGGCATGAAGTCGGCCGAGCGCAAGCAGCGGATCATGGACTCGCTGGAACGCGTGGGCCTGGCCTCGCGCGCCAAGCACTACCCCGCCGAACTCTCCGGCGGCCAGCAGCAGCGCGTGGCGATCGCCCGCGCGCTGGCCGGCTCGCCGCGTCTGCTGCTGGCGGATGAGCCCACCGGCAACCTCGACACCCAGATGGCCCGCGGCGTGATGGAGCTGCTGGAGGAGATCCACCGCGACGGCGCCACCATCGTGATGGTCACGCATGATCCGGAGCTGGCCGCCCGCGCCCAGCGCAACGTGCACATCATCGACGGCCAGGTGGTGGATCTGGCCGAGGAGCCGCGCTTCCATGCCGTGAAGGCAGGGAATAGGGAGTAGGGAATAGGGAATCGGAAGGGCATCGGCCTTTCCGAATCGCGAATTACGAATCCCGTATCCCGGAACCAGAGATGTTTGCCTACTACCTCCAGCTCGGACTGCGCAGCCTGCGCCGCAACCCCGCCCTCACCGCGCTGATGGTGATGGCGATCGGTTTCGGCGTGGCCGCGTCGATGATCACGTACTCCGTGTTCCGGGCCGTGTCCGGCAACCCGATACCTGGCAAGTCGGCGCAGCTGTTCACGCCGCAGGTGGACGGCTGGGGGCCGCAGCAGAACCTGAAGGGCGAGCCGGCCGAAGCACTGGCTTACATCGACGCGATGGCGCTGATGCGGGCGCACGAGGCGAAGCGCCAGACCCTGTTGTATCCGGTGCAACTCTCGGTGATGCCGGGCGGCAACCGCGACCTTCCCCTGAACGCCAACGGCTATGCCGTCACCGCCGACTTCTTCACCATGTTCGAGGTGCCGTTCCGCTTCGGCAGCGGCTGGAGTGCGCAGGACGACGACGCGCGAGCCAGCGCCGTCGTCATCAGCGGCGAACTCAACCGGAAGCTGTTCGGCGGCGCCAACAGCGTGGGGCGCACGTTCAACCTTGGCGGGCATGACTACCACGTGGTGGGCGTCACCAGCCACTGGAATCCGCGCCCGCGTTTCTACGACCTGTTCAGCACCAGCGGGTTTGCCGACGAGCCGGACATCTACATGGTGTTCAACCGTGCACTGGACTTGCAGATGCGCTCGGGCGGCCGCAACAGTTGCCGCGGTTCGATCACCTACACGAGCTGGCAGGGTTATCTGCAGAGCAACTGCGTGTGGATCACGCCGTGGGTGGAACTGGACAGCGCCGCCGAAGTCGCCGCCTATCGCCGTTTCCTCACCAACTATGCCGCCGACCAGCAGCGCGCCGGTCGCTTCGGCTGGGCCGCCAACGTGCGTCTGCGCGACGTGATGCAGTGGCTCGAATACGAACACGTGGTGCCGCCGGAAAGCCGCATCTCGCTGGCGGTGGCGCTGGGCTTTTTCCTGATCTGCCTGGTCAACACCATCGGCCTGCTGCTGGCGAAGTTCATGCGCCGCGCCGGCGAGATCGGCGTGCGCCGCGCCCTGGGCGCAACGCGGCGCGAGATCTACACCCAGTATCTGGTCGAGGCTGCCACGGTAGGCCTGGCCGGTGGCGTGCTGGGCTTGCTGCTCACGGCCGCGGGCGTGTCCGGCGTGGGCATCCTGTTCCAGCCGGAGATCGCCCGGCTGGCCCGGCTCGATCTCTCACTGGTGGGCCTGACGTTCGTCGTCGCCATCATCGCCACCGTGCTGGCGGCGTTCTACCCGGCGTGGCGCGCGGCACACGTGCAACCCGCCTGGCAACTGAAATCGAGCTGAGGAGAGCGCCATGAATTTTCAGGTCAGGCCCATCCTCACCGCACTGCGCCAGCACAAGGCAGGCACCTTGCTGATCGCGCTGCAGATCGCGTTGACGCTGGCCATCGTGTGCAACGCGCTGTTCATCATCCACCAGCGACTGGGCAACCTCTCCGCGAGCAGCGGCGTGGACGAGGCCAACGTGTTCGTCATCACCAACATGTGGGCCGACATGGGCCAGTCGACGTCCCAGGTCGATGCGCAGGTGCGCGCGGACCTGATCGCGCTGCGGCAGTTGCCCGCCGTGCGCGACGCCACGCCGGCCAGCGGGTATCCGCTCAGGGGCGGCGGCTGGGACAACTTCGTCACCATGACGCCCGAGCAGGTCAAGCCGACCACGGATGCCGCGGTGTACACCGGCGACGAGCACTTCATCGACACGCTGGGCCTGAATCTCGTCGCGGGCCGCAACTTCCGCCCCGATGAGGTGATGGTGATGGGCACCCAGGAAGCCGTCACCCCGCCGACGGTGATCGTGAGCAAGGTGCTGGCCGATCGCCTGTTTCCCGACGGCGACGCGCTGGGCAAGAGTTTCTATGCGATGGGCGCCACGCCGACCACCATTGTCGGCATCGTCGATCCGCTGCACCGGCAGGGCGTGGACTCGTGGAGCAACGGCTATGCCGGCCAGGCGCTGATCTGGCCGTTGCGGGCGGATGATTCGCGCGGCGTGTTCTACATCGTGCGCGCCAGGCCCGGCCAGCTTGCCGACGCCATGCGCGAGGCGCCCAAGGCGCTGTACGCGCAGAATCGCCTGCGCATCATCGATTCGAAGGACGGCATCCAGGACTACGCCACCATCCGTCACAAGGTCTACGACCGCGACCGTGGCATGGCGATCCTGATGGGCATCATCAGCGTGGTGCTGCTGGCGATCACCGCGGCCGGCATCGTGGGCCTGACCAGCTTCTGGGTCGGCCAGCGCCGCAAGCAGATCGGCGTGCGCCGCGCCCTGGGTGCCCGGCAGCGCGACATCCTCGCCTATTTCCTCACCGAGAACTTCCTGATCAGCGTGTCGGGCACGGTGCTGGGCATCGTGCTGGGCTTCGCCTTCAACTTGTGGACGGTGACCCGCTTCGCGATGGACCGGATGTCGCTGGCCTACGTGGGCGCGGGCGTGCTGGTGCTGGTGCTGCTCGGCCAGGCCGCCACGCTGGCGCCGGCGCTGCGCGCCTCGCGCGTGTCGCCGGTGGAGGCGACGCGGAGCGTGTGATTTTTCCCCTCTCCCTCCGGGAGAGGGGCTCAAACGACGGAGAGACAGAATGTTTGCCTACTACCTCGAACTGGCGATGCGCAGCCTGAAACGCAGCCCTGGCCTCACCATACTGATGGTGCTGGCGATCGGCTTCGGCGTGGCTGCGTCGATGACCTCGTGGTCGGTGTTCCGTGCGGTGTCGGGCGACCCGATTCCGTGGAAGTCGTCCAAACTCTTCGTGCCGCAGATCGACATGTGGGGGCCGAACGGCCGCAGTCCCGACGGCGAGCCGCCGAACGCGATGGACTACACCGACGCGGTGGCCCTGATGCGCGATCACCGCGCCAAGCGGCAGTCGGCGATGTACCAGATCTCGCCCTCGATCGTGCCGACCGACGCCAGCAAACATCCACTCAACGTCAGCGGGCATGCCGTGTATGGCGAGTTCTTTCCGATGCTGGACGTGCCGTTCCGGTATGGCCGCGGCTGGAGCGCCAGCGACGACAGCAACCGCGCGCAGGTCGTGGTGATCAGCAGCAAGCTCAACCAGAAGCTGTTCGGCGGTATCGACAGCGTCGGCCGCATCGTCAATGTCGAAGGCCGCGATTACCGGGTGGTTGGCGTGCTCGACCAGTGGAACCCGCAGCCGCGCTTCTACGACGTGGTCAACAGCGGTGGCTTCTCCACCACCGACGCCGACGTGTTCCTGCCGTTCCAGACCGCGATCCAGACGGGCATCACCAACGACGGCAATACCAACTGCAACGCGGTGCCGGACGAACCGGGCTTCGTCGGCCTGCAGCATTCGCCCTGCGCGTGGATCGCGTTCATGGCCGAACTGGACGATGCCGCGGCGGTGACGGCGTATCGCGCCTATCTCGACGGCTATGCCAAGGATCAGCAATCCGCCGGGCGCTTCCGCTGGGCGCCGAACAACCGCCTGCGCGACGTGCCGGCGTGGCTGGAAAACCAGCACGTGGTGCCCAGCGACACCAGGGTGTCGTTGCTGGTGGCACTCGGCCTGCTGCTGGTGTGCCTGGTCAATACGGTGGGCCTGCTGCTGGCCAAGTTCCTGCGCCGCAGCAGCGAGATCGGCGTGCGTCGCGCACTCGGCGCGCCGCGTGCGGCGATCTACACGCAGTTCCTGGTCGAGGCGGGCATCGTCGGTGCGGCCGGCGGCGTGCTCGGCTTGCTGCTGACCGGCGCCGGCGTGGCCAGCGTGGGCTGGGTGTTGCCGCGCGACATCGCCTCGCTGGCGCGGATCGACGTGTCGCTGCTGGTGCTGACCCTGCTGGTGGCGGTGGTCGCCACGATGCTGGCCGGCCTGTATCCCACCTATCGGGCTTCGCGGGTGCAGCCCGCCTGGCAACTGAAGAGCAACTAATGCGCTCTCCCTGCGCGAGAAAGCGGCCATCCATGGCCGCACTCCTCAAGGAAACCCGTTCCATTTGACGGTGCGACAAGGAACTACATCATGAAACTGCATCCCATCCTCGCCGCCCTGCGCAAGCACAAGGCCGGCACCGTGCTCATCTCGCTGCAGATCGCGCTGACCCTGGCGATCGTGTGCAATGCGATCTTCATCATCGGCCAGCGCATCGAGCGGGTGAACCGGCCCACCGGGCTGGACGAGAGCAACCTGTTCCTGGTCACCCAGCAATGGGTGGGCGCGCCCAGCGCCGACACCGCCGACGGCGTGGAGAAGCTCGACGCGATGCAGCGCGAGGATCTCGCCGCGTTGCGCAACCTGCCCGGCGTGACGTCGGTGGCGCCGATCAATTCGCTGCCGCTGCTCAACTCGTCGTGGACGGGCTCGATGTCGCACGATCCGGGCGCCAAGCTCGGCGGCAAGGACAACACCCGCACGGCGTACTACTTCACCGACGACCAGGCGCTGGATACGTTGGGCCTGAAGCTGGTGGCCGGCCGCGCGTTCACCGCCGGCGACGTGCAGCACCAGGGCTTTCGCGACCAGCCGCCGCGTCCCATCGCGATCATCACCAAGGCGCTGGCCGACAAGCTGTTCCCGAACGGCGGCGCGGTGGGCAAGGTGATCTACAGCGACGGCAGCAATGCGCCGACCACCATCATCGGCGTGGTCGAGCGCATGCAGACGCCCGCCAGCGGCAGCTGGGGCAACGATTTCGCGTGGTACTCGACGCTGATCCCGACCCGGCTCGACGCCAACTTTGCCCGCTACGCCGTGCGTACGCGGCCGGGCCAGCTCGACACGGCGATGCGCGCGGTGACGCCGCTGCTGTACAAGGTCAACCCGCTGCGCGTGCTCGATGACGACAGCGTCAGGCCCTTCAGCGAGATCCGCGCCAAGGCGTATCGCGCCGACGTGGGCATGGCGATCCTGATGGGGGTGATCTGCCTGATCCTGGTCGCGGTCACTGCCGCCGGCATCGTGGGTCTGACCAGCTTCTGGGTCGGCCAGCGTCATCGCCAGATCGGCGTGCGCCGCGCGCTGGGCGCACGCAAGATCGACATCCTGCATTACTTCCAGATCGAGAACCTGCTGATTGCCGGCATCGGCGTACTGCTCGGCATCGCGCTGGCGATAGCCCTGAACCTGTGGCTGATGACGCGCTACGAGATGACCCGCCTGCCGGTGTCCTACGTGCTCGTCGGCGTGCTGGCCATGCTGGTGATCGGCCAGGCCGCCGTGTTCGTGCCCGCGCGGCGCGCGTCCAACGTGCCGCCGGTGTCGGCGACGCGGGCGGCTTGAAGCCGGGAATCGGGAATCGGGAACAGGGAATCGTCAAAGGCAAAAGCCGCGCGCTTTGGTGGTTCCTATTCCCCATTCTCCATTCCCTGTTCCCTCCTCCGAAGGAGACACCGAACGTGCTTGCCTACTACCTCGACCTGGCCCTGCGCAGCCTCAAGCGCAACAAGGCGCTCACCGCGCTGATGGTGCTGGCGATCGCGCTGGGCATCGGTGCGTCGATGACCACGCTCACGGTGCTGCACGTGCTGTCGGGCGACCCGCTGCCGGGGCGCAGCGGCACGCTGTACTACCCGCAGATCGACCCGCGCGACAACAGTGGCCAGCTGCCCGGGGTCGAGCCGCCGGAGCAGGTCACCCTGACCGATGGCCTGAACCTGCTGCACGCCGGGCGCGCCGATCGCCAGGCGCTGATGACCGGCGGCTCCGTGCCGATCCAGCCCGACTCCTCGGCCGTGGACCCGTTCTACGTGGAGTCGCGTTACACCACTGCCGACTTCTTCCCGATGTTCGGCACGCGGTTTCGCTATGGCCGCGGCTGGAACGCCGCCGACGACGAGGCCAAGGCGCGCGAGGTGGTGATCAACGGCGAGCTCAACGAGCGCCTGTTCGGCGGCGCCGACAGCGTGGGCCGCAACCTGCGCATCGCCGACGCCAGCTTCCGCATCGTCGGCGTGCTCGACGACTGGGAGCCCACCCCGCACTTCTACGATCTCAACACCGGCTCCTACGGCCGCGCCGAGCAGGTATTCGTGCCGTTGCAGACGGCGCTGGATCTGAAGATGGAGCACAACGGCTCAAACGACTGCTGGGGCAGGGGCGCCGGTGGCGTAGGCCGGATCTACCCTTCGGAAAGCTGCGTGTGGCTGCAGTTCTGGGTGCAGCTGGACAGCTCGTCCAAGGCGGCCGATTACCAGCAGTTCCTGGTGCATTACTCGCAGGAGCAGAAGGCGCTGGGGCGTTTCGCGAAGGCGCCGAACGTGCGCCTGCGCAACGTGATGCAGTGGCTGGCCCATGAACGGGTGGTGCCCGACGACGTGCGCCTGCAGACCGGTCTGGCGTTCGGCTTCCTGCTGGTGTGCCTGGTCAACACGGTCGGGCTGATGCTGGCCAAGTTCATGCGGCGCGCCGGCGACCTCGGCGTGCGGCGCGCGCTGGGCGCCTCCAAACGCTCGCTGTTCGGACAACTGCTGGTCGAGTCTGGCGTGATCGGCGTGGTGGGCGGCGTGGGCGGCCTGCTGCTGGCGGGACTGGGCCTGTGGGTGGTGCGCCAGCGTCCCTCCAGCTATGCCGCGTTGGCGCACCTGGACGGCACGATGCTGCTGACCACCTTCGCGCTGGCGCTGGGTTCGACCCTGCTGGCCGGCATGCTGCCGGCGTGGCGCGCCTGCCAGGTGCCGCCGGCCCTGCAGCTCAAGAGCAACTGAGGGTTACCGACATGGAACTGCGACCGATCCTCTCCACGCTGCGGCGGCACAAGACCACCGCCTGGCTGCTGATCCTGGAGATCGCGCTGACCTGCGCGATCGTGTGCAACGCGGTGTTCATGATCAACCACCGCCTGCAGCACATGGAGATGCCCACCGGCATCGACGAACATGCGCTGGTGCAGATCCAGCTGGCTGAGGTGACGCCATCGCCGGACATCTACGCGCGGGCAAGGGAGGATCTTGCCGTGATCCGGCAAGTGCCCGGCGTGCTGGACGTGGCGCTGGTCAACCAGTTGCCGCTGGGCGGCTCCTCGTCCAATGCCAGCATCAAGCTGGACCCGGAGCAACGCCAGCCGACCCTCAGCGCCGGCACCTATTTCGGCGGGAACCTGGCGCAGACGATGGGTCTGCGCCTGCTGGCGGGGCGCCACCTGCAGCCCGACGAGGTGCTCGACGCCGACGTGGTGCTCAAGGCGCTGGCCACCGGCGACACCAAGGTCATCGCACCGGTCACGGTCATCACGCAGGCCATGGCGCAACGGCTGTGGCCGGGCGCCGACGCGCTCGGCAAGACGATCTACGTCGGCCCGGTCGGCGTGCGCGTGGTCGGCGTGGTCGCCGACCTGGCGCGCGCCAATGCCTACGATGACGCGACCGCGCACTACTCGATGATCCTGCCGATGTTCATGGGCGCCGGCAAGGACCAGAGCTACCTGATCCGCACGCGCCCGCAGGATCGCCAGGCCGTGCTGAAAGCCGCCGTGGCGGCGCTGAAGAAAGCCGACCCGCGGCGGGTGGTGACCGAGCAGCGCACCTACGACGAAGTGCGCGACAAGTTCTTCGAGAACGACCGCTCGATGGCCGGCATCCTGGTGGGCGCGATCGCCGCGCTGCTGATCGTCACCGCGCTGGGCATCGTCGGCCTGGCCAGCTTCTGGGTCGCGCAGCGGCGGCGCACGATCGGTGTGCGCCGTGCGCTGGGCGCCACCCGGCGCAACATCCTCAATTATTTCCAGACCGAGAACCTGCTGCTGGCCACGATCGGCATCGTGCTCGGCATGGTGCTGGCCTACGCCATCAACCTGTTCCTGATGCTGCACTACGAGCTGCCGCGATTGCCGGCGATCTATTTCCCGGTGGGCGCGATCGCGCTGTGGCTGATCGGCCAACTCGCCGTGCTCGGTCCGGCGCTGCGCGCCGCGGCGGTGCCACCTGTCGTGGCAACGAGGTCGGTGTGACGCAGGAGCCCGCTCGCGGGCGATGCCCTTGATTTGATCTGCGTCGCGCATTTGAGCAGGAGCATCGTCCGCGAGCGGGCTCCTGCGAAAGAACGAGTCAACAGGAGTAATTCGGACGTGTTCACCTATTACCTCGATCTCGCCCTGCGCAGCCTCAAGCGCAACAAGGTGCTCACCGCGCTGATGGTCATCGCCATCGCGGTGGGCATCGGCGCCAGCATGACCACGTTGACGGTGATGCATCTGCTCTCCGGCGACCCGGTGCCCACGCGCAGCGGCACGCTGTTCTATCCGCAGGTGGACGGCAACCCGACGCCCGGCGATTTCAAGCAGCCGCTGGACGTGATGGATTACCAGTCGGCAGTGGACCTGTGGGGCGCGCATCGGGCCGATGCCCAGACGCTGGTGGTGGACAGCCCGGTGCGGCTGAGCGCGCCGGGGGTCAACCTGCCGACCTTGATGCCGAGCATGCTGTCCACCACCAGCGACTTCTTCCCGATGTTCGACGTGCCGTTCCGCTACGGCAGCGGCTGGAGCGCGGATGACGATGCCCGGCACGCGCGGGTGGCGGTGATCTCCGACGATCTCAACCACAAGCTGTTCGGCGGCCGCGACAGTGTCGGCCAGGTGCTGCGCCTGCGCGACACGGACGTGCGCATCGTCGGCGTGCTGCGTCCATGGCGCCCGTCGCCGGTGTTCTACACCGTGGCCGGCGGCCGCTTTGCCAATGGCGACACCGCGGACTTCTACGGCAAGACGCAGGACGTGTTCACGCCGTTCTTCACCGGTCTCGAACTCAACGACGGCAACTTCCAGCAGTTCACCTGCTGGCACATGCCCGAGCGGCCCGGCCATCTGCAGAACTCGCCGTGTGCGTGGGTGCGCCTGTGGGTGCAGCTTGGCGACGCCGGCAAGGTCGCCGCGTACAAGCAGTTCCTGGATGGCTACGCGGCGCAGCAGGCCTCGCTGGGACGCATCGTGCGGCCGCAGAACACGCGCCTGCGCAGCCTGATGCAATGGCTGGACTACAACGGCGTGGTGCCCGGCGACGTGCGACTGCAGACCTGGCTGGCGTTTGCGTTTCTCGCCATCTGCCTGTTCAACATGATCGGCCTGCTGCTGGCGAAGTTCCTGCGCCGCAGCGGCGAGATCGGCGTGCGTCGCGCGCTCGGCGCCAGCCGCGGCGCGGTGTTCGCGCAATGCCTGGTGGAGGCCGGGCTGGTCGGCCTGATCGGCGGCATCGGTGGCCTGGGCCTGACCCTGCTCGGCCTGTGGCTGGTTCGCCGGCAGCCGGTGGCGTACGCCGATCTGGCGCACCTGGACGTGTCGATGTTCGTCGCCACCTTCGTCACCGCGATCGCCGCCAGCCTGCTGGCCGGGGTCCTGCCGGCGTTCCGCGCCAGCCGGGTGGCGCCGGGCCTTCAGCTAAAGACTTTGTAGTGCGCTGTTCCTGCGCAGGAGCCCGGCCATCCCTGGCCGGACATCTCAGACAGGCACCGTTTTCACCAGGCATCAGGTAACGAGACATGCAGATTCGACCCATCCTCGCCGCGTTGCGCCGCCATCGCATGGCCACCGTGCTGATCGCGCTGGAGATCGCGCTGGCCTGCGCGGTGCTGTGCAACGCCTGTTTCCTGATCGCTGGCCGGATCGACGCGATCCAGGTCGACAGCGGCGTCGACGAGGCCTCGCTGGCGACGGTGCAACTGGCCGGCTACGAGAACGCGCACGCGGTCGACCTCAACGCCCGGGTGCTGGCCGGGCTGGGCAGCATTGCGGGCGTGCAGTCGGTGAGCCTGCTCAACTCCATCCCGTTCGGCGCGCGCCGCGGCACCGCGGGCATCACCACGGACATGGCCGGCAAGCACTTCGGCGGCGTGGTCGAGTTCTACGTCGGTGGCCCGGGCAGCCTTTCGGCATTGGGCACGCGGCTGGTTGCCGGGCGCAATCCGCAGCCCGACGATTTCCGTCCGTTCACCGCCTTGATGCCGGACGACGCCTCGGTACAGGTGACGCGGGCACTCGCCGAGCACCTGTGGCCGGGCGTCGATCCGCTGGGCAAGGAGTTCTGGCTGGACAAGTCGCACTTTCGCGTGGTCGGCGTGATCGACCACCTGGTGCGACCCGACCCGGGCGGCTGGCCCGGCGACAGCCGCGACTGGTCGGTGTTCGTGCCGGCGCAGTCGAGCGTCTATCTCTCCGGCAGCTACCTGCTGCGCGCCGCGCCGACGGACCTGCCGCGGGTGTTGCGCGATGCCCGCGCCGCGATCGCGAAGATCGCCCCGGATGCCGTGCTCGACCAGGACGGCACGCAGACCCTCGGCGACCTGCGCACCCGCAGTTTCCAGAAGGACCGCGCGATGATCGGCATGCTGGTGGGCGTGATCGTGGCGCTGCTGCTGGTCACCGCCCTGGGCATCGTCGGCCTGGCCAGTTTCTGGGTGGCGCAGCGGCGCCGGCAGATCGGCATCCGCCGCGCCATCGGCGCCACCCGCCGCGACATCCTGCACTACTTCCAGACCGAGAACTTCCTGATCGTCAGCTTCGGCATCGTGCTGGGCATGGTGCTGGCCTATGCACTCAATCTGTTGCTGATGACGCACTACGAACTGCCGCGCCTGCCGCTGGCCTACCTGCCGATCGGCGCCGTCGCACTGTGGCTGCTCGGCCAGCTCGCCGTGCTCGGCCCCGCGCTGCGCGCCGCGGCCGTGCCGCCGGTGGTGGCGACGAGGGGGTAGCGGTGCCGGGAATGGAGGGTCGGCAATGGGAAACGGGAAAGACCAGAGCGTGAAGCGTCACGGCCTTGCGATTCCCCGATTCTCCCCTCCCGGCTCCGTGCATTCCGGCACGGGCTGACCGCCCCTCGACGCGATCACAATCCACCGTATCGATTCACCACGACCCAAAGGACGCTGCCGATGAAAACCCTGCCGTTGTTGATCTGTCTGGCCCTCGCGGGCTCGGTGACCCTGGCCGCTCCGCTGCAGGCGGCGCCCGCGGCGCAGTCCGTCGCCAAGGGCGACGTGGCCAGTCGCGTGCAGGCGCTCAACGCGCTGCTGGCGGAGCAATGGGAGTACACGCTGAAGAACAGCCCCGAGTTCGCCACCATCCTGGGCGACTTGCGCTACAACGATCATTGGAGCGATGTCTCGCTGGCGCACATGCGCGCGGACCATCAGGCGACGCAGGATTTCCTCAAGCGCTTCGAGGCGATCGACACCAGCGGTTTTCCCGACAGCGACAAGCTCAACCAGCAGTTGATGGTGCGCCAGCTGAAGGATTCGCTGCGTTCCTACGACCTCAAGCTCTACGAGATGCCGCTGGACCAGATGAGCGGCGTGCACATCGCGCTGGCCGGCTTCGTCAGCTCGATCCCGTTCAACAGCACCAGGGAATACGACGACTACCTGGCGCGCCTGAAGGCAGTGCCGAAGCTGTTCGACCAGGTCACCGCGGTGGCGCGGCAGGGCATGGCCGACAAGATGATGCCGCCGAAGTACCTGCTGGAAAAAGTGGTCAAGCAGATCGCCAGCATCGAGCAGCCGGCCGGCATGGACAGCGTGTTCGCCGAGCCGCTGAAGCATTTTCCCAAGTCGGTCTCGGCGGCCGACCAGAAGCGCCTGCATGACGCCATCGTCGCCGCGATCGACCACGACGTGCGCCCGGCCTACGCAAAGCTGGGCAAGTTCGTGGCCGACGACTACGCCCCGCACGGGCGCAGCCAGCCCGGCGTGTGGGATCTGCCCAACGGCGAGGCGATCTACCGCTTCCAGGTCGAGCAGATGACCACTACCAGGGAAACCCCGCAGCAGATCCACGAGATCGGCCTGGCCGAGGTCAAGCGCATCGAGGGCGAAATGACGAAGATTGCCCACGCGCAGGGCTTCAAGGACCTGGCCAGTTTCCGCGCCTCGCTGAAGACCAACCCGAAGACGCACGCCACCTCGCGCGAGGACATCCTCAATCGCTATCGCGGCTACATCGCCGGCATGGAGCCGGAGCTGCCCAAACTGTTCGGGCGCCTGCCCAAGACCGAGGTGGTGGTCAAGCCGGTTGAGAAGTTCCGCGAGAAGGAGGCCGCGGCGGCCGAATACCATCAGGGCACGCCGGACGGCTCGCGGCCCGGGCAGATCTTCGTCAACACCGGCGATTTCGCCAACCGCAGCGTGCTGACCATCGAATCCACCGCCTACCACGAGGGCATCCCGGGCCATCACCTGCAGATCTCGATCGCGCAGAGCCTGCCCAAGCTGCCGCCGTTCCGCCAGCAGGCCGGCTACACCGCCTATGTCGAGGGCTGGGCGCTGTACGCCGAGCAGCTGGGCAAGGAGGTGGGCTTCTACAAGGACCCGCTGTCCGACTACGGCCGCCTGTCCGATGAGCTGCTGCGCGCCGATCGCCTGGTGCTCGACACCGGCGTGCACTACAAGCACTGGACGCGCCAGCAGATGGTCGATTTCTTCCACGCCCATTCCAGCGAGGACGAGCCCGACGTGCAGGCCGAGACCGACCGCTACATCACCTGGCCCGGGCAGGCGCTGGCGTACAAGACCGGCGAGCTGAAGATCCTGGCGTTGCGCGCGCGAGCCAAGCAGGCGTTGGGCGACCAGTTCGACATCCGCGCCTTCCACGACGAGATCCTCGGCGGCGGCGCGCTGCCGCTGGACGTGCTGGAGGACCGCGTCAACGACTGGATCGCCGCGGTGAAGGCCGGCAAGGCGCCGGCGCATCCGGCGGCGATCTAGCCGGTTGGCCCCTTGTAGGGCGGGCACCGCCCGCCATCGTCCCGCTGTGGAATAGCCGGCGGGCGGTGCCCGCCCTACACGCTAGCCGGGCCGGTCGATGACGCCATCGGGGCTTGCATAGCCCGATGGTCATGGCAACCTTGCGGACACGAGCGGCATCCATGTCCGCATGTGCAGAAAACGAATGACCCGAACCGTACTCATCATCGACGACAATCCCGCCGTGGGCGAGGCGCTCTCGCTGGCGCTGTCGCTGCACGAGATCCTCCCGCTGACCGCGCTGACCCCGGAAGACGGCCTGGCCATGCTGGAGCGCGACACCGTCGACGTGGTGATCCAGGACATGAACTTCACCGCCGACACCACCTCGGGCGAGGAGGGCGTGGAGCTGTTCCGCGCCATCCGCGAGCGCCATCCCGACCTGCCGGTGATCCTGCTCACCGCCTGGACGCACCTGGAAACCGCGGTGGAGCTGGTCAAGGCCGGCGCGGCCGATTACCTGGCCAAGCCCTGGGACGACCACAAGCTGCTGGCCACGGTGGAGAACCTGCTGGAGTTGTCCGAATCCAGCCGCGAGCTGACCCGCAGCCGGCGCGAGCGGCGCCAGCGGCGCGAGCACCTGCGCAGCAAGTACGACCTCGACGGGCTGGTATTCGCTTCCGAGGCAATGGGGCGCACGCTCAACCTGGCCTGCCAGGTGGCGCGTTCCGACGTGCCGGTGCTGATCACCGGCCCCAACGGCAGCGGCAAGGAGCGCATCGCGGCGATCGTGCACGCGAACTCCGCGGTGAAGCGCGGGCCGTTCGTGGCGGTCAATTGCGGCGCACTGCCGGGCGAGCTGATCGAAGCCGAGCTGTTCGGTGCCGAGGCCGGCGCCTATACCGGCGCCAACAAGGCGCGCGAGGGCCGCTTCGAGCTGGCCGACGGCGGGACCCTGTTCCTCGACGAGATCGGCAACCTGCCGCTGCCCGGCCAGATGAAGCTGCTGCGCGTGCTGGAAACCGGCCAGTTCGAGCGGCTCGGTTCGGGCAAGACGCGCCACGCCAAGGTGCGCGTGCTCAGCGCCACCAACGCCGACCTCAAGGCGATGATCCAGGCCGGTACCTTTCGCGAGGACCTGTACTACCGGCTCAACGTGATCGAGGTGAACCTGCCGCCGCTCACCGAGCGCACCGACGACATCCTGCCGCTGGCGGAATTCTTCCTCGACGGCCGCGCGGAACTGGGCGACGCCGCGCGCGAGGCGATGCAGAGCTATCCGTGGCCGGGCAACGTGCGCGAGCTGAAGAACGCGATCGAGCGCGCCGCCCTGCTGGCGGGCGGCAACCCGATCACGCCGGAGCTGCTCAACCTGCCGCAACATGCGGCAGCGAGCAACCGCAACCTGGACGAACCCAGCCGCGACGCCGTGGAGGACGCCTTGCAGCATGCCGGCGGCGTGGTCAGTCGCGCCGCGCAGCAGCTTGGCCTGTCGCGCCAGGCGCTGTATCGGCGGATGGAGCGCTACGGGCTGGCCACCTCGGGCTGACCGGAGCGGGCTTGCCGCCGCGCGTGCGGCGGACAAAGATGCGCGATCGAGAAGGCGGAGGTGTGCGATGAAGTTTCGAGGTCTGTTGATCCCTTGCGCGATGTTGCTGGCCGGCGCCGTGGCCGCGCAGTCGGCCGCGCCGCAGAGCGACTCCCGCGACGATCGCTGGGATGCTGCACCGCCGGCGGCCGGCTCGACGAATTACCGCAGCGTACCGGTGCTGCCCGGCAACGACGCCCATGGCGTGTTCCAGTTCAGGCAGGCGAAGCATCAGGGTCCCGCCTATGAGCCGCCGCCGCAGGCCAACGACAAGGCCGCCGTGATGGGCAAGTCGCGACCGTGGCAGAACGGCCGGCCGCCACTCGATTGCGCGATGCATCCGAGGGCGCCGGGATGCCGCTGATGCGGTGGACGCGCGGGCCGGGGTCGGTGCCTGCCGCCGTGCGCAGCGGCCGGAGCGGTGCCCCATGTGGCAACTGCTGAACTCGCTGCGCGCGCGGCTGAGTCTGCTGCTGGTCGCCGCCGGCGTGGTCGGCGCACTGATCCTCGTCGGCGTCACCCGCTGGCCACTGCCGCAACTGCTCGCGTGGTTGCATGGCGGCGCGGCCGGCGCCGGCGAGGCTGCATCGGCCGCGGTCACCGCGACGCCGCCGCCGCAGGATGTCTACATCGCACTGGCCGTGGGGCTGGTGTTGCTGATGCTGGCCGCGATCTGGCTGGCCGGGCGCGCGCTGGACCCGGTGAGCCGTCTGCTGCGGGCGCTGGAAGGCGCGGTGGCCAGTTATCGCGACGGTGATTTCAGCTTCTCCATCGCAGCCAACCGCCGCGACGAACTGGGCAAGCTGATCCGCATGCACAACGAGCTGGGCCACACCTTGCGCGAGCAGCGCCAGCACCTGGCGCAACGCGAGCTGCTGCTGGACACGGTGGTGCAGAACACGCCGGTGGCGCTGGTGCTCACCGATGCCGCGGGCCGCGTGGCCTACGCCAACATCGCCTCAAGGCACCTGTTCAATGAGGGGCGCAGCCTGGCCGGGCTGGATTTCGCCGAACTGCTGGCCGAGGCGCCGCAGGTGCTGCGCCAGGCGGTGGAGAGCGGCGAGGATGCGCTGCTCACGGTGGACATGGACGGCAGCGACGAAACCTTCCACCTGTCGCAGCGTGCGTTCCGCCTGCAGGGGCGGCCGCATCGCCTGCATTCGTTCCGGCGCATGACGCGCGAGCTCTCGCGGCAGGAGGTGGCGACCTGGAAGCGGGTGATCCGGGTGATCAGCCACGAGCTCAACAACTCGCTGGCGCCGATCTCCTCGCTGGCGCACTCTGGCGCGGAGCTGGCGCGGCGCGGCGACGTCGATCGCCTGCCCAGCGTGTTCGCCACCATCGGCGAACGTGCCCGCCACCTGCACGGCTTCATCGCCGGCTATGCCAGCTTCGCCAAGCTGCCGACACCGCGACCGGTCGCGGTGGAGTGGGCGGCCTTTCTGGAAGGCCTGTCGCTGCACTGCCGCTATCGTCTGGCCTCGGCCGTTCCGGAGCGGCCGGGCTGGTTCGACGCCGCGCAGGTCGAGCAGGTGTTGATCAACCTCATCAAGAACGCGCACGAAGCCGGCGGCCCGGACGACGAGGTCACGCTGTCGATCCACGATGTCGGCGCCGAGATGCGCGTGGAGGTGGCCGACCGTGGCCCGGGCATGAGCGAAACGGTGCTGGCGCAGGCGCTGCTGCCGTTCTATTCGACCAAGCGCTCCGGCACCGGCCTGGGCCTGGCGCTGGCGCGCGAGATCGCCGAGGCGCACGGCGGGCGCGTGTTGCTGGCCAACCGCGAGGGCGGTGGCCTGCGCGTGACCTTGCTGTTGCCGACCGCCAAGGCGCCGCCGCGCGGCTGATCAAGGGCGCGCGGGCTTGTCCCCCGATCCGGCCAGGCCGGAGAAGTCCGCGCTGGAGGTCTGGTCGAGTTTCCTGCGCTGCGATTGCAGCGGTTCGCCGGTGACCTGGAACCACACGTTCTCGGCGATGTTGGTGGCATGGTCGCCGATGCGCTCGATGTTCTTGGCCATGAACAGCAGGTGCGTGCATGGGGTGATGTTGCGCGGGTCTTCCATCATGTAGGTCAGCAGCTGGCGGAAGTAGCCGGTATAGGCCTCGTCCAGCACGGTGTCGTTCTTCCACACCGCGTGCGCGCGCTCGGCATCGCGCTCCTGGTAGGCCGCGAGCACCTCGCGCACGCCGGTGGCCGCCAGCCGCGCCAGGTGTTCCAGGCCCCTGGCCGGCTGCACCGGGGCCACCATCGACAGGGGGATCGAGCGTTTGGCCACGTTGGCGGCGTAATCGCCGATGCGCTCGATGTCGGCCGCCGTGCGCAGCGCCGCGAACACGTTGCGCAGGTCGCCGGCCATCGGCGCGCGCAAGGCCAGCAGACGCACCACGTCGTGGCTGATGTCGTGCTCCATCTGGTCGATCGTGTCGTCGTTGTCGACCACGCGCTGGGCGGCGCGCTCGTCGCGCCGCTCGACCACGTCGATCGCCGCCTCCAGCTGTTTCACCGACAACTCGCCCATGCGCACGATCTCGGCGGTGAGCCGGCTCAGTTCGGTGTCGTAGCTCTTGATGATGTGGTCTGTGCCAGTGCTCATGATGCGCCTCTGCTTGTTCCTTCTGCCTTTGGGAGAAGGTGCCCCGAAGGGGCGGATGAGGGTTCGGGCGGAGCGGGGCGCCGAGGCCCCGCCCGTACCCTCACCCCACCCCCTCTCCCGAAGGGAGAGGGGCTTTCAATCGTCTAGCCGAATCGCCCGGTGATGTAATCCTCGGTCTGCTTCTTGTCCGGCTTGGTGAAGATTTTCTCGGTCTTGTCGAACTCGATCAGCTCGCCCAGGTACATGAAGGCGGTGAGGTCGGAGACGCGGGCGGCCTGCTGCATGTTGTGGGTGACGATGACGATGGTGAACTGGCTTTTCAGTTCCTCCACCAATTGCTCGATGCGGCCGGTGGCGATCGGGTCGAGCGCCGAGGTGGGTTCGTCCAGCAACAGCACTTCGGGTTTCAGCGCGATCGCGCGGGCGATGCACAGGCGCTGCTGCTGGCCGCCGGAGAGGCCGAGCGCGTTGTGCTTGAGCTTGTCCTTCACCTCGTCCCACAGCGCCGAACTGCGCAGTGCCTGCTCGACGCGGCCTTCCATGTCGGACCTGGACAGCTTCTCATGGTGGCGGATGCCGTAGGCGACGTTCTCGAAGATCGTCATCGGGAACGGCACCGGCTTCTGGAACACCATGCCGATCTTGCTGCGCAGGCGGTTCATCGAATAGCGCGGGTCGAGGATGTTCTCGCCGTCGAGCAGGATCGAGCCGGTGGCCCGCAGCTTGGGGTAGATGGCGTAGATGCGGTTGAAGATGCGCAGCAAGGTGGACTTGCCGCAACCGGATGGCCCGATGATCGCAGTGACCTGCTTCTCGGGGATATCCATGTCGATGCCTTTCAGCGCATGGAAATCGCCGTAGTGGAAGTGCAGGTCGCGCACGGTGAACTTGGGCGACGCCACCGGCAACGGCCGGGCGGCGAGGGCGGGATCAGTCATGGGACACCTTGGTGCGGGAAAGGATCAGGCGCGAGGCCAGGC
Organism: Rhodanobacter sp. UC4437_H4; assembly: GCF_052978425.1. Lineage (NCBI taxonomy): Bacteria > Pseudomonadati > Pseudomonadota > Gammaproteobacteria > Lysobacterales > Rhodanobacteraceae > Rhodanobacter > Rhodanobacter sp. UC4437_H4. The sequence continues at coordinate 1,415,220 of NZ_CM129673.1, read as the reverse complement.
TCAGCAGCAGCACGAACATGGTGATCACGAACGCGCCGGCCCACGCCAGCGCGTGCATCGATTCGCCCGGGTCGTTGGCGTACTGGTAGATGATCTGCGGCAGGCTGGACATCTTCTCCATTGGGTTGATGGCCATGTAGTTGTTGCCGAACGCGGTGAACAGCAGCGGCGCGGTCTCGCCGCTGATCCGCGCCAGCGCCAGCAGCACGCCGGTGATGATGCCCGAGCGCGCCGCGCGGATCAGGATCTGCACGGTCAGCTTCCACTGCGGCACGCCCAGCGACAGCGCGGCTTCGCGCAAGGTGGAGGGCACCAGCCGCAACATCTCGTCGGTGGTGCGCACGATCACCGGCAACGCGATCAGCGCCAGCGCCACGCCGCCGGCGAAGCCGGAGAAGGTGGTGTTGCCGTGGGTCAGCGCCGTGCTGGGCAGCACGATGATGGTGTAGACGAACAGGCCCATCACGATCGACGGCGCCGACAGCAGGATGTCGTTGAGGAAGCGGATCGACTCCCCCAGCTTCGTGCGGTTGGCGTACTCGGCCAGCCAGGTGCCGGCCAGCACGCCGATCGGCGTGGCGATGCCGATGCCGATGAAGTTGATCACCAGGCTGCCGACCATCGAGTTCAGCAGGCCGCCGTCCTCGCCGTAGGCGGTGATTTTCGTGAACAGCTTCAGGTCCAGCGCGCTGATGCCCTGGCGCAGCGTTTCCCAGAGAATCCAGGCGAGGAAGGCCAGCCCCACCAGCGTGGCCAGCATGCTCATGGTCATGGCCAGCGCATTGGTGATCCGCCGGCGCAGGTAGAGCGCGTTCATCAACGACCCTCCTTGCTCGCCAGGCGGCGCAGCATCAGGCGGGCGATCAGCAGCACGATGAAGGTGACCACGAACAACAGGAAGGCCAGCGCCATCAGTGCGGACTTCTGCAGGCCGGCGGCTTCGCTGAACTGGTTGGCGATGGTCGAGGCAATCGAGGTGCCAGGGTCGAGCAGCGAGGCCGACAGCTGCATCGCGTTGCCCAGCACGAAGGTCACCGCCATCGTCTCGCCCAGCGCGCGGCCGAGGCCGAGGAAGATGCCGCCGATCACCGCCGAGCGGGTGTACGGCAGCACGATGTCCCACGACACCTCCCAGGTGCTGGAACCCAGCGCATAGGCCGATTCCTTCAGCCGCGTCGGCACGGTCTGGAACACCTCGCGCATCACCGAGGAGATGAACGGGATGATCATGATCGCCAGCACGATGCCGGCGACCAGGATGCTGGCGCCGAACGGATAGCTGCTGCCGAACAGCTTGCCCACGAAGGGCACGTGCTCGGCCACCCACGACAGCTGGCCGTCGTCGGGCTGGTTGCCGAGGTTGTTGGTCAGCCACGGCTTGACGTGTTCGGCGAAGAACGGGGCGAAGATGAAAAGCCCCCACATGCCGTAGATGATCGAGGGGATGCCGGCCAGCAGTTCGATGGCCGAGGCCACCGGCGTGCGCAGCCAGGCCGGCGCCACTTCGGAGAGATAGACCGCGATGCCGAAACTCACCGGCACGGCGATCAGCAAGGCGATGAAGGAGGTGGCCAGGGTGCCGTACACCGGCACCAGGGCACCGTAGACCTCGTTGCCCGGGTCCCATTCGGAGCTGACCAGGAAGTGCCAGCCGAACGTGGCGAACGCGTCGCGCCCGCCCCACAGGGTGGCCGCGGCGGCGCCGAGCAGGGATGCCAGCACCAGCAGCGCGCAGGCCTTCAACAGCCAGCGGAACAGCCGCTCGTGACGGGCGTCACGGCGGCTGCGCTGTTCCAGGATGTCGGTGGTGATGGCTGTCGTCATGCGGGACTCGGTGACCGGCTTGTGATTGAACAAACCCCGTTCGCCCCGAGCGTAGCGCAGCGGAGCCGAAGGGCAGTCTCCTTCGGCTCCGACCCTGCGCCACGCGCTCGGGGCGAACGGGGCGGGCGGCGGCTTCGATCAAGCCATCAATGCTTGAACTCGGACGTCCAGTACGCCTCGATCTGGCTGACCAGCGACGCCGGCAGCGGCACGTAGTCGAGTTCGCTGGCGGCTTGCTGGCCATGCTCCAGCGCGTACTTGAAGAAGTCGAAGGCGACCTTGCTGTTGCCCGCGTTCTTCGGCGACTTGTACATGATGATCCAGGTGGTGGCGGTGATCGGCCACGCCTTGGCGCCCGGCGCGTTGGTCATGATCAGGTTGAAGTCCTTGGCGCTGGCCCAGTCGGCGGTAGCTGCGGCGGCCGCGAAGCTCTCCGCTTCCGGCGCAATCACGTTGCCGGCGGCGTTCTTCATGTTCACCCAGCTGATCTTGTTCTTCACCGCGTAGGCGTATTCGACGTAGCCGATCGAGCCCTTGATCTGGCGCACGTACTGCGACACGCCCTCGTTGCCCTTGCCGCCCACGCCGGTCGGCCATTCCACGGCGGTGCCGAACTTGACCTTGCCGGCCCACTCCGGGCTGACCTTGGACAGGTAGTTGGTGAAGTTGAACGAGGTGCCCGAACCGTCCGAGCGATGCACCACGGTGATCTTGCCGGCCGGCAGGGCCAGGCCTGCGTTCAGCGCGGCGATCTTCGGATCGTTCCAGTTCCTGATCTTGCCCAGGAAGATGTCGGCCAGGGTAGCGCCGTCCAGCTTGATCTGGCCGGCCTGCACGCCGGCGATGTTGACCACCGGCACGATGCCGCCGACCACGATCGGGAACTGGCCCAGGCCGTACTTCTTCAGGTCCTCGGCCTTCATCGGCGCGTCGGAGGCGCCGAAGTCGATGGTGCCTTCCTTGATCTGCGCGATGCCGGCGCCGGAACCGATCGACTGGTAGTTGAGGCGGTTGCCGGTCTTCTCGGCATACGCGGCCGACCACTTGGACATGACCGGGTAGACGAAGCTGGAACCGGCGCCGGTGATGTCGGTGGCGTGGGCGGCCACGCCGAAGGTCGAGGCCACGGCGAACGTGGCGACGGCGGCGAGCCGGACTGGCAGTTTGCGGAGGGTCAACATGGAAGCTCCTTTCGAGTGGGGTCGGATGCGACCCCGCCATTTCAGGCTTTTCGTGTTGCCATTGAATGAAATGAATGTTGCAGCAAGATGACAGCCCCTGCGACAGTGCCGGCGGGCCGCGCGCGGGAGTGTCTCGAATCTGTCATGTCAGTGGCATCCAGCCGTAAAAGTCCGTCTGCAAACTTTTGACCAATCGCCGGCCAGGCCCCTCCGGTTCGGGCGGCGACCCAGCGATTTCCCACCCACTTGCGGAGAAAGACATGCGTTCCAAACTGATTGCGGTGGCGATTGCCGCCGGCCTCGGGGTTGCCAGCTTCACGGCCGCGGCCGCGCCGCAGAACCGGACGTCGGCGACCACCAGCGCCGAGGTCGAGTCGCTGAAGGCCCAGCTCGCCGCACTGCAGGCCAAGGTGAACGAACTGGAACAGCGCACCGATGCGCAGTCCGACATCAACGTCAGCACCGGCCAGGCGGTGGAGAAGGCGACGGCGGTGACCACCGCCAGCGACAAGAAACTCGAGTCGCTGGAGAAGCTGGTCAACAACACCAAGTTGTCCGGCCGCATGTACTTCGACTTCACCAACATCGACCAGAAGGACAGCGACAGCGGCAAGACCGACAAGTCCGGCATCGGCATGGACGTCAAGCGCTTCTACCTCGGCGTCGACCACAAGTTCAACGACATCTGGTCGATGAACCTGACCACCGATTTCAACTATTCCAGCAGCGACGGCCAGACCAGCCTGTTCGTCAAGAAGGCCTACGTGCAGGGCAAGTTCGACGACGCGGCGGTGCTGCGCATCGGTTCGACCGACATGCCGTGGATTCCGTTCGCCGAGCAGTACTACGGTTTCCGCTACGTCGAGAACACCATCACCGACCGCCTGAAGTACGGCAACTCGGCGGACTGGGGCCTGCACCTGGGTGGCGAGCTGGGCGCCGGCAAGTCGTTCAACTACGCGGTGTCGGTGGTCAACGGCAACGGCTACAAGAATCCGGGCCGCAGCAAGGGCGTGGATGTCGAGGGCCGCCTCGGCTTCGTGCCGCTCGAGAACATGGTGGTGGCGATCGGCGGCTACCGCGGCCATCGCGGCCAGGAGACCGAGAACGTCAACGCCGTGAACACGGCCGAGCGCGGCGACATCATGGTCGCCTATGCCAGCGACGCGTTCCGTCTCGGCGCCGAGTACTTCACGGCGAAGAACTGGAACAACGTGCTCACCACGGCCACCGACAAGGCCGACGGTTACTCGCTGTGGGGCAGCGTGGCGGTGGCCGACGACGTGAGCCTGTTCGCCCGCTACGACAACGCCAAGCTCAGCAAGACGCTGGATGGCGCCAACAAGAACGTCTACTACAACGCCGGCGTCGAGTACCAGGTGACCAAGGGCTTCAAGCTGGCCGGCGTGTGGAAGCACGAGAAGGCCGACAAGTCCGTCAGCACGCCGGTACCGCCGCACGTGCGCAACGTGAAGACCAACGAGATCGGCGTGTTCGGCGAAGTGCGCTTCTGAACCCCGTGCCGCCGCGGCAGTCCGCGGCGGCGCGGCGGGGCAAACGGTTATCGTGAGGGAGTTCCACCCAGGGATGGAGAGCGGCGGGCCAGGATGCCCGCCGTTTCTTTTTTTGCGCGGATGATGGCGATGACGCTGCGCGCGCGTCCGCCGAGGCGTCAGGTCTTGTACCGGTCCAGCAGCCAGCCCTGCGCCGCATGCGCCGGTGCGTCGCCCGGCGTGGCGCGGCGATAGTGCCCATCGGCGTCCAGCAGCCAGGCCTGCACGTTGTCGTCCAGGTAGTTCTGCAGCGTCTCGCGGAAGACACGCGCCGCGATGCGCGGGTCGCGTATCGGGAAGCATGCCTCGACCCGGCGCAGCAGATTGCGCTCCATCCAGTCGGCCGAGGAGCCGTAGATCTCGGCGCGGCCGTCGTTGGCGAACCAGTACACGCGGCTGTGCTCGAGAAAGCGGCCCAGCACCGACCGCACGCGGATGCGCTCGGAGACCCCGGGCAGGCCTGGGCGCAGGATGCATGCGCCGCGCACGATCAAGTCGATCTCGACGCCGGCGCAGGAGGCGCGGTAGAGCGCGGCGACCATGGAGGGTTCGTTCAGCGCGTTCATGCGCGCGATGATCCGCGCCGGCTTGCCGGCGCATGCGTGCGTGATCTCGCGCTCGACCAGGGCGAGCAGGCCGCGATGCAGGCTGAAGGGCGACTGCAGCACGTGCTCCAGCTCCACCGCCGGTCCGAGGCTGCACAGCTGCTGGAAGATCCGGCCCACGTCGGCGCAGATGCCCGGGTCGCGGGTCATCAGGCCGATGTCGGTGTAGAGCCGGCTGGTGGCCAGGTGGTAGTTGCCGGTGGACAGGTGCGCGTAGCGGCACAGCACGCCCCGTTCGCGGCGCACGATCAGCAGCATCTTGGCGTGGGTCTTGTAGCCGACGACGCCGTACACGACCTGCACGCCGGCCTCCTGCAGACGGTCGGCCAGGCGGATGTTCGCCTCCTCGTCGAAGCGGGCGCGCAACTCGATGACCGCCGTCACCTCCTTGCCGGAGCGGGCCGCATCGGCAAGGTAGCCGACCAGCGGCGAGTCCTCGCCGACCCGGTACAGCGTCTGCCGGATCGCCAGTACGTCGGCGTCCGTGCTGGCCTGGCGCAGCAGTTCGAGCACGGGCGTGAACGAATCGAACGGGTGATGCAGCAGCAGGTCGCCCTGGCTGATGGTATCGAACATGCCGGCGTCCGCCGTGAAGGCGCGAGGCACGGCCGGCACGAACGGCGGATATTTCAGATCCGGGCGATCGACCATGTCATAGACCGCCGACGCGCGATGCAGGTTGACCGGGCCGCTGCACAGGTACACGTCGGCATCGGTCAGGCCGAAGTTCACCAGCAGCATCTGCCGCACCTCGGGCGTGCAGCCCTCGCCGAGTTCCAGCCGCACCGCGTCGGCGTAAGCCCGCTCGCGCAGTTCCATGCTCAGCACGCGCGCCAGGTTCTCGGTGTCGCCTTCTTCCAGCTCCAGTTCGGAATCGCGCGTCACGCGGAACTGGCAGGCGCCGCGGATCGTCATGCCGGGGAACATCGCGTCGGCGAAGCGCTCCAGCAGCGTGGAGAGGAACACGAACTGGTGTGGCGCGCCGGCGACCTCCGGCGGCAGGCGGATCACGCGCGGCAGCGAGCGCGGCGCGCGCACGACCGCGACATGGCCCTCGCGACCGAAGGCGTCCTCGCCGTCCAGCACCACCGCGACATTGAGGCTCTTGTTGAGTATCCGCGGGAACGGGTGGGCCGAGTTCAAGCCCAGCGGCGAGAGCACCGGCAGGATCTCGCGCTCGAAGTGCGTGCGCGCCCAGCGCGTCTGTGCGGGCGACCAGGGCGCGCCGTCGATGAACACGATGCCCTCGCGCGCCAGCGCCGGGCGCAGCTCGTCGTGCCACGTTTCGTACTGGGTGTGCATCAGCCGGGTGGCGTTGTCGCGCACCTGCGCGAGCACCTCGGCCAGGGGCATGCCGTCCGGGCCCGGGCGCGCGTCGCCGTAGGCGATCCAGTGCCTGAGGCTGGCCACGCGCACCTCGAAAAACTCGTCGAGGTTGCGCACCGAGATGCACAGGAAGTGCAGCCGTTCCAGCAGCGGTACCGTGGCGTCGCGCGCCTGGGCCAGCACGCGGGCATTGAATTGGAGCGCCGAAAGTTCGTGGTTGAGGCAGAGGTTCGCCGCGCGGAAACCGACGCTGGCCGGCTCCGGCTCGACGTGCTGCGGCGCGCTTGCGATGGTCATGGGCGGAGGGTCGGCGGGTGAGGGCGGTTCAACCCGCCAGGGTGCCGACGAGTGCGGCGTCGAGCCCGCGCGAGGCGAGGCCGAGCGCCGCGCCGAGTGCGGCACCGGCGAGCACGTCGCTGGGGTAGTGCAGGCCCAGCACCACGCGCGACATCGCCACCAGCACGGCGAACAGCGCCAGCGGAAGGGCCAGCACGGGAAACCAGCCGGCGGCGACGATGCCGAAGCTCACCGCGTGCAGCGTATGCCCCGACGGGAAGCTGAACTCGTCCAGCGGCGGTGCGCGCGCGATCACTTCGCGGTGCACGCGGAACGGCCGCGGGCGACGCGTGCGGCGCTTCAGCGTGCGGTAGAGCAACCACGCCACGATGCCGGTGCCGGCCATCTGCAGTGCGGCGTGCCGACCGCAGTCACCGCCGCCGATGGCCAACGCGGCGATCAGGCCGTACCAGAGCCAGCCATCGCCGAGGCGGCTGGCCGCGCCGAAGATCCGTTGCACCGCGCGACGCGCGCCCCAGCGGCTGGCCGCGCGACACAGCAGCGCGTCCAGCGACAGAGTTGCCGGTTCAGGCGACGGCGCGGAGACGGTCATCGGGATGGCCATGCAGCAGCGAGACCAGCAAAGTCTCGAATTCCGCGATCACCATGTCCGGCGGGCACCGCAGCGCGGCGCGCCGCGCATGGGCGCCGAGCCTGCGGCGGGTCGTCGGGTCGACGCCGAGCTGATAGGCCGAGGTGATGAAACTGCGCGCGTCCGAGGGCGGCACAATGCGCCCGGAGATGCCGTCGACGACGTGCTCCTGCGCCGCGGCATGGTCGAACGCGACCAGCGCCAGCCCCGAGGCCATCGCTTCCAGTACCACGTTGCCGAAGGTTTCCGACAGGCTCGGGAACAGGAACACGTCCGCGCTGGCGTAGTGCGCGGCCAGATCCGCGCCGTGCCTGGTGCCGACGAACAAGGCCTCGGGGCAGGCGCTGGCGAGCGCCGCGCGTTGCGGACCGTCGCCGACCATCACCAGGCGCGCGGCGGGCGTGCGTGCCTGCAACGCGCGGAAAGCCTGCACGGCGAGGCCCAGGTTTTTCTCCGCAGCGATCCGTCCGACGCACAGCAGCACGGGCGTCTCGTCATCCACGCCCCAGCTGCGGCGCAGCGCCGGATCGCGCCGCTCCGGCGAGAACAGCCGGACATCGACGCCGCGGCGCAGCTTGCGCACGTGGTCGACACCGGCATCCGTCAGTTCGGCGTGCAGCGCGTTGGTCGGCACCAGGGTCATCTGCGCGCGACGGTGGAAGCCGAGCAGGTGGTTGCGTACCAGCGGCGCCAGCAGGCCGACGCCATAGTGGGCGGCGTAGTCGTGGAAGCGCGTGTGGAACCCGCTCACCACCGGGACCTGCAGCGCGTTGGCCACGCGCAGCGCCGACGCGCCCAGCGGACCTTCCGTGGCGATGTACACCGCATCGGGCCGCTTCGCATGCCAGCGCCGGCGCAGCGCACTGCCGGCGGGCAGGCCGAACTGCATGCCCGGGTAGCGCGGCAGCGCCACGCCGCGTGCGCGAACCAGTTCGACCTCGCCGTCGCGGCCGTCGCCGCCGGGGCGGACCACGTCGACGCCCAGCCCCCGTGCGGCCAGCCCGGCGGCAAGCGTGCGCACGGTGAGGGCGACACCGTTCACCTGGGGCGGCCAGGTTTCCGTGACGAAGCTGACGCGCATCGCTGTTCTCCGATCGGAACTGGCACCGATCGTGGCGCCGCCCTGTTGCACGCGAACGACGGCTGCATGACGCTTGTGTGCTTGCCGACTTGCGCGCGCCGCGGGAGGGCGTCGCGCCCAGCCGTCGTGACAAAAAGGCGAGCCCCGCATGTCATCGGCTTGTCACGCGGCGTTGCGACAATGCCTGCGCCTGCCAGGCACTCCCCTCCATGGCAGGCATCTTCGAGATGCCGCTCCCCCTCCTGAATCGGCTCCCGGCGTGGATTTTCTCCACGCCGTTTTTTTTGCGACAAGGGGGTTGCGCGCAGGCGGTTCAGTTGGCCGGGGTCTCGGCGCGGAAGATGCCGCCGCGATCCGGCGGCAGCACGCGCGAGGCTTCCATCACGCAGGAGAAGGTCGAGCCGCGGCCGGGCTCGCTCTCGATCACCAGGCGCCCCTGGTGCAGGTTCAGCACGTGCTTGACGATGGACAGGCCCAGGCCGGTGCCGCCGGACTCGCGCGAGCGGCTGGACGACACGCGGTAGAAGCGCTCGGTGAGTCGCACCAGGTGTTCGGCGGAGATGCCCAGCCCGCTGTCGCGCACGGAGAAGATCGCGCCGCCATCGGCGGTCTGCCGCCAGCCGATCACGATCTCGCCGCCGCTGGGCGTATAGCGCACGGCGTTGCTGGTCAGGTTGGAGAACGCGCTGTGCAGGTGATGGATCGAGCCGCGCAGGCGCACCGCAGTGGTCGCCTCCACGCTGATGCGGTGCCGGCCCTGGCTGAGCGCCACCGCCTCGCGCCGCAGCGTCTCCAGCAGCGGAATCATGGCCACTTCCTCGTCCGGCAGGGCCTCGCGCGTTTCCAGCCGCGACAGGGTCAGCAGATCCTCGACGATCTGCTGCATCCGCTGCGACTGCATGCGCATCTCGCCGAGCACCGGCGCCAGCTCGGGCACGTCCACGGGGTCCAGCAGTTCCAGATAGCCGTGGATCACTGTCAGCGGCGTGCGCAGCTCATGCGAGACGTTGGCCACGAAATCGCGGCGCACCTGCTCCAGCCGGATCAGCGTGCTGATGTCACGCGCCAGCAGCACCTTCAGCTGCTGGCCGAAGGGGATGATCGTCGCGGCCAGGCGCAGCGACGCATCCGCCGGCGCCGGCAGGTCGGCGGCCGGCTGCGTGGCATTCGTGCGCAGCCACGTGCCCAGCTCGCTGCCGTCGAGCCATTGCGCGAGCGGCTGCCCGACGTGTTCGCGCCGCACGCCGAGCAGACGGGTAGCGGCCGCGTTGAACCAGCGCACGCGCCCCTGATCGTCGAACAGCACCACGGCATCGGCCAGTGCGCCCACCGCGTCGCGCACGTCGTGCAACTGCGCGCGCAGGCGCGACTGGCGCAAGGCGCGTGCGGCGCGGAGTTGGCCAGGTGTATCGGGTCGCGTCCGGCGTGCACGGCGTGCGCGCAGCCACCACCCCAGCGCGACGGCTTCACCGCCCAGGGCGACGCCGAGCGCCCACCATGGCGACGCCCACAGCGCGGCGACGATCGCGCCGGTCATCGAGCCGATCACGATGACGAGGAAGCCGGTGTCGAAGGAGGTGCGGATGCTGCGCATGCGCCGGCCGGAGCTGCTCAGGGCCGCACGGGTGCGGGCTGGGCGGAGAAGCGGTAACCGGTGCCGCGCACTGTCTGGATCAGGGCATCCAGGCCCCATGCCTCCAGGGTCTTGCGCAGGCGCCGGATGTGCACGTCGACGGTGCGCTCCTCCACGTAGACGCTGCCGCCCCAGACATGATCGAGCAGTTGCGCGCGGGAATACACGCGCTCGCTGTGGCTCATGAAGAAGTGCAACAGGCGGTATTCGGTGGGGCCCAGGTGCACCGGCTCGTCGCCGGCGAACACCCGGTGCGCCTGGCCGTCCAGACGCAGCCCGCCCAGCTCGATCATGCCGGCGCCGTCCTCGCCCTGGCTGCGGCGCAGCACCGCCTTGATCCGCGCCACCAGCTCGCGGGTGGAAAACGGCTTGACCACGTAGTCGTCCACGCCGGCATCCAGGCCGGCCACGCGGTCGGTCTCCTCGCCGCGGGCGGTCAGCATGATGATCGGCAGGTCGCGGGTCAGCTCCTCGCGGCGCAGTCGCCGGGCCAGGTCCATGCCGCTGATGCCCGGCAGCATCCAGTCGAGCAGGATCAGGTCGGGCACCGCCTCGGCGATGGCCAGCTGCGCTTCACCGGCATCGGCGGCGCAGACCGGCAGCATCTCTGCGCGGCGCAGCGCGAACGCCACCATGTCGCGGATCGGCGCCTCGTCTTCGATGATCAGGATGCGTTTTTGCATGCATATGCCCAGTGGCAGCCGGCGCCATGGAATCACGGCCATGTTACGCGACGATGACAGCGCCGGGCTGCCCGGCCGCGGTCGTGATGATCGTTCCATGACGCCATGGTCCGGCCCGCTCGACGGCGCTGCGCTCGCCTATACTGACATCTTCACGGAAAGGGGAGAGCTTCATGGGTATCGCACAACTGCTGGCGCTGGTCATCCTGGTCGTGGTCGTCATCGGCATCGTCAAGCTGGTGCGCATCGTGCCGCAGGGTTACGAATGGACGGTGGAGACGTTCGGCAAGTACACCGGCACGTTGAGCCCGGGGCTGCATTTCCTGATCCCGATCTACCAGGCGATCGGGCACAAGATGAACATGATGGAGCAGGTGCTGGACGTGCCCTCGCAGGACGTCATCACCAAGGACAACGCGGTGGTGCGTGTCGACGGCGTGGTGTTCTACCAGGTGCTGGATGCGGCCAAGGCGGCCTATGAAGTGGCCAATCTGGAGCAGGCCTCGCTGGCGCTGGTGATGACCAACATCCGCACCGTGCTCGGCTCGATGGATCTGGACGAAAGCCTGAGCAAGCGCGACGAGATCAACGCCCGCCTGTTGCGCGTGGTGGACGAGGCGACCCACCCGTGGGGCGTCAAGGTCAACCGCATCGAGATCAAGGACATCTCGCCGCCGCGCGACCTGATCGACGCGATGGCACGGCAGATGAAGGCCGAGCGCGAGAAGCGCGCCAACATCCTCGACGCCGAGGGCTTCCGCCAGGCGGCGATTCTCAAGGCCGAGGGCGAGAAGCAGTCGGCGATCCTCTCTGCCGAGGGTGAGAAGGAGGCCGCGTTCCGCGCCGCCGAGGCGCGTGAGCGCACCGCCGAGGCCGAGGCCAAGGCCACCACGATGGTCTCCGACGCGATCGCCGGCGGCAACATCAATGCGCTGAACTATTTCGTCGCCAACAACTACATCGGCGCGCTGAAGGAAATGGCCAATTCGCCCAACCAGAAGATGCTGCTGCTGCCGATCGAGGCCACCGGCGTGATCGGCGCGATGGCCGGCATCGCCGAACTGGCCAAGGAATCCCTCACCCAGCAGCAGCGCCCGGCGGCCGCGCCGGTGCCGCCGCTGCGCTGAGTGGAGTCCTCGACCATGTGGCAACTTGCCGTGCATTACCTGTGGTGGATCCTGGCGCTGCTGCTGATTGCCGGCGAGCTGCTGCTGCCGGGCTATTTCCTGCTGTGGATCGGCCTGGCCGCGGCGGCGATGGGCGTGCTGCTGTGGGCCGTGCCGACGCTGGGCCTGCTGGCGCAGGCGATCGTGTTCGGCCTGCTCGCATTCGCCTTCTGCGTGGCCTACGCGCGCTGGCTGCGGCCGAAGCTGGAGCGTCGCGTGCCGGGCAGCGAACGCCTCAACCGTCGCGCCGAGCAGATGATCGGCCAGCGTTATGAGCTGATCGAGGCGATCGTCAATGGTCGCGGCAAGGCCCGCGTGGGCGACGGCCAGTGGCTGGTCAACGGACCGGACCTGCCGCTGGGCGCCATCGTGGAAGTGGTTGCCGTCGATGGTTCCACCCTGCAGGTGCGCGCGGTGGCATGAGCGGCACCATCAGCCAGCAGCAATTCGCCACCACCGCGCTGAACACGCGCATGGCGTTCGTGCTGGAGCTGGCGCGGCGCCTGCACCAGTACGGCACCACCGCGCCGCGACTGGAGATGGCCGTGGCCGGCGTGGCGCAGCGGCTGGGCTTGTCCGCCGACGTGTGGTCCAGCCCTACCGCGGTCATCATTTCCTTCGCCGACCTCGCCCAGGGCGAGGAGCGCGTGGCGACGACCACCCAGGTGGTGCGGCTGCCGCCGGGCGAGGTGAACCTGGAACGGCTGTGCCAGGCCGACGACATCGCCGACCGCGCGATCGCCGGCGAGCTGGGCCTGCGCGAAGGCTTTCGCCTGCTGCGCGAGCTGGGTCGGCCGGACAGCCGACGCGAGAAAATCGGCCTGATCGCCAGCTACGGCTTGTCCGCTGCTTCGATTGCGGCGCTGTTCCTGCACAGCTCGTGGGTGGACCTGGTGGTCGCGGCGGTGATCGGCACGATCATCGGCTGCATCACCCTGGCGGCTGCCGTGCGGCCGCAGCTGGCGGCGGCCAGCGATGCAATCAGTGCGCTGGTGGCGACCATGGTGGCGATCCTGGTCAGCGCCTTCATCGTGCCGCTGGCGATCAAGTCGGTGGTGCTGGCCAGCCTGATCATCCTGATCCCCGGCATGTCGCTGACCACCGCCGTGCGCGAGATCTCCAGCCAGCACCTGGTTTCCGGCATGGCGCGCATGGGCGGCGCGATGGCGACCCTGCTCAAGCTCACTTTCGGGGTCATCGCCGCGACCGAGTTGTGCAGCGCACTCGGCATCACTGCGCGCGATTTCGCCTTGCCGCCGCTGCCGTCATGGACCGATTACCCGGTGCTGCTGGTCGCCGCGATCGCCTTCGCGATCCTGTTCCGCGCCGCCCGACGCGACTGGCCTGCAGTGATCGCGGCGGTGGTGGTGGGTTATCTGGCCACGCGCTGGGGTGGCGAGATCTCCACCTCGTTGCCGGGCGCGCCGGTAGGCGTGTTCCTGGGCGGCTTGTTGCTGGGCGCGCTGGCCAACGTCTACGCGCGCTATGCGCATCGGCCCGGCGCGGTAATCCGCGAACCGGGCATCCTGTTGCTGGTGCCGGGCAGCGTGGGCTTCCGCAGCATGTCGTTCCTGCTCGAACGCGACACCTCGCTCGGCCTGGACGCCGGCTTGCTGCTGGTCACCCTGCTGGTGTCGCTGGTGGCGGGGCTGATGTTCGGCGACTTGCTGATTTCGCCGCGGCGCTCTCTGTAAAACAAAAGCGACCGGGCTAGCCGGACTTCACGCCACCCGGTTCATCACGGGAGACGAACCCGCGCGGCACCTTCGCCTCCTCCCCTTTGAAGCAGGGGAGGATTGAGGAAGGTGCTCCTGGCCCCGGCAAGATCAAGAGCCGCGCCTTCCTGACCTCCCTTTGCGTTGCGTCCGCATGAGCCTTGCGCGGCGAATGGACGTCGCATGGTTCAAGCCAAAAAAAAGCGCCGGCGCGAGGCCGGCGCTGTTTCCATGGCGTGGGGACGGCGATCAGATCGTCAGGTCCTTTTCCTTCTTGCCCGCCTTCAGCGCGTCGTTGAACCAGTGCGGACGCTTGCCGCGGCCGGACCAGGTCTGCGCCGGGTTGGCCGGGTTGCGATACTTCGGGGCAACCTTGGCGCCGGCGCGCTTGCTCTTGCGGGCACCGCCGAAAATGTCCTCGAACGAATAACCCTCGGCCTTGATCAGCGCGTGGACCTTCTCGCGCAGCTTGACGACCTTCTCCTTGCGCAATTCGTCCTGACGGATTTGTGCCTTGCTGATGAGATCGTTGAGCTGATTGTGGTTGAGATTCTTGATATCGACGGCCATGGACGGACTCCGGTGAGGGTGACGAATCATGCCCCATTATCGAGGCAATGCGGGCATTGGTGAATGCCGGCCAGTGGGGATTCTCCATGATCGGACAAACATTTGTAAAGCGCCAAACTCCCCGATGCGCGTCACAGTTCATATTCGAAACGATTATGAAACAGGGTTGCACGGGCAAATGTGCCGATATTCGAAACCCGCCGGTTTCATTAATCAGGCCAGCAGTGCGAACAACTCATCCTGGCTCAACGTGCGGCTCTCGCTGTCCTCGCGGCCGCGATATTCCAGCGTGCCGGCGGCCAGCCCGCGTTCGCTCACCACCACGCGATGGGGGATGCCGATCAACTCCATGTCGGCGAACATGTTGCCGGGACGCAGGCCGCGATCGTCCAGCACGGTTTCGATGCCGCGCTGGACGAGTGCCTGGTACAGCGTCTCGGCGGCCTCGTTGACCGCGGCGGAGGCGTTCTTCGGGTTGATCACGCACACCGCCACCCGCCACGGCGCCATCGCCTCGGGCCAGATGATGCCCGCGTCGTCATGGCGCTGCTCGATGGCGGCGGCGACGATGCGGCTGATCCCGATGCCGTAGCAACCCATGGCCATCACCTGGGCCTTGCCGCCTTCGTCGATCACGGTGGCGCGCAGGGCGTCGGCATATTTCGTCCCCAGCTGGAACACGTGGCCCACTTCGATGCCGCGGGCCAGGTGCAGTTCGCCGTGGCCGTCGGGCGAGGCATCGCCCTCGACCACGTTGCGCAGGTCGGCGATGCGGCTGATGCGCGCGTCGCGCTCCCAGTTGGCGCCGGTGCAGTGCACGCCGTCGGCATTGCCGCCGCAGACGAAACCGGCCAGTACGGCAGCGTCGCGATCGACGATCACCGGGATGGAATCGGGCAGGCCGACCGGGCCGATGAACCCCGGGCGCGTGCCGCAGGCGGCGCGGATTTCCTCTTCGCCGGCCAGCACCATCTCGCCCGGCAGCTCGGCCAGCTTGCCGGCCTTGACCTCGTTGAGTTCGTGGTCGCCGCGCAGGCACAGCGCGACCAGCCCTTCGACGCCGCGCACCAGCAGGGTCTTCACGCATTGCCGCGGTTCCACTTTCAGGAAGGCGGCGACGTCGGCGATGGTTTTCTGGGTCGGCGTGTCCGCGCGCTGCAGGCCGGCGGCGGGCGCAGGGCGTTCGACGGACGGGGGCAGCGCTTCGGCTTTCTCGAGGTTGGCGGCATAGTCGGAGCCGTCGGAAAAAGCGATCGCGTCCTCGCCCGAATCGGCCAGCACCTGGAATTCATGGCTGGCATTGCCGCCGATGGCGCCGGTGTCGGCCTGCACCGCGCGGAAGCTCAGGCCGAGGCGGGTGAAAATGCGCACATAGGCCTGGTACATCGCGGCGTAGGTTTCCGCCAGCGACTCCTGCCCGAGATGGAATGAATAGGCATCCTTCATAAGGAATTCGCGCGCGCGCATCACGCCGAAACGCGGGCGGATCTCGTCGCGGAACTTGGTCTGGATCTGGTAGAAATTGACCGGCAGCTGCTTGTAGCTTTTCAGCTCGTTGCGGGCGTAATCGGTAATCACTTCCTCGGCGGTCGGCGCATAGCAGAATTCCTGCTCCTTGCGGTCGCGGATCTTCAGCAGCTGCGGGCCGAATTTCGCCCAGCGACCGGTTTCCTCCCAGAGTTCACGCGGCTGGATGGTCGGCATCAGCAATTCGATCGCGCCGGCGCGATCCATTTCCTCGCGCACGATGCGCTCGACCTTGCGCAACACGCGCAGGCCCAGCGGACTCCAGGTGTACAGGCCGGAGGCCAGCCGGCGGATCATGCCGGCGCGCAGCATCAGGCGATGGCTGGCGATCTCGGCGTCGGCAGGGACTTCCTTGACGGTGGCCAGGTGGAATTGGCTGAGGCGCATGCGGGCGATTCCGGCGTGTAAAGCGCCCATTGTAGCGGCGCCACCGCCGCCGGAGTGCGGCCCGGGGGCTTACTTGCCCTGGCAGTACTGGTCGTACTGGGCCTGGGCGGTGGCGATCTGTTGCTGGCGTTGCGAGGCGTCCAGTGCGTTGGGCTTGCCATCCTTCTCCATCACCACTGGACCGCTGCCCTGCAGGGTCGCCAGGTTGGACTGCAGCGAGGCGCACAGCGATTTGCGGTTCTCCGGGGTGTCGGCCATGGTCTTCGGCGCGACGGCGGGCTCGTTGCTGCCGCCCGCGACGTCCTCCGGATTGCTTCGTTCGGCCGGCTTGACCAGCGGCTCCACCGTGCCGGTCGTGGTGACCTTGCTGTACTTGACCCCCTGCGTCGGCGGCGCCTCGGAGTAGTGCACGGTGCCGCTGGCGTCGGTCCACTTGTAGACCTGCGCGGCACACAACGGGGCAAACAGCAGCAGTGCCACGACAATCAGCGAACGGCGCATGGGGGTCTCCGGACAGGGGAAAATCAGTCGTTCCTTGTTATCACTCCGGCGCCCCGGACTCAAGCAGGCAATGGTTTACACTGCGCCTACTCCGTCACGATCCTGCTTCATGAGTCCACCCATGCCCGTTCAACCGCCCCGGCACCGCGGCATTTACCTGTTGCCGAACCTGTTCACCACGGCGGCGATGTTCGCCGGGTTCTACGCGATCATTTCCAGCATCGGCGGCCATTACGTCGAGGCGGCCATCGCGGTGTTCCTGGCGGCGGTGCTCGACGGCATGGATGGGCGCGTGGCGCGCATGACCGGCACGCAGACCGAGTTCGGCGTGCAATACGACTCCTTGTCGGACCTGGTCAGCTTCGGCCTCGCGCCGGCGCTGGTGATGTACACGTGGTCGCTGTCGGCGCTGCGCGACGTGGGGCCGCTGTGGGGCAAGCTGGGCTGGGCGTGCGCGTTCATCTATGCCGCCTGCGCCGCGCTGCGGCTGGCGCGCTTCAATACCCAGGCAGGGGTGGCCGACAAGCGCTATTTCCAGGGCCTAGCCAGTCCGGCCGCGGCGGCGGTGAACATGTCGTTCGTGTGGACCATGGAGAAGGCCGGCTGGAGCGGCGCCGAGCTGGCCTTCGCCAGCGCGGCGATCGTGGTGGTCACCGGCCTGCTGATGGTCAGCCGCTTCCGCTATTTCAGTTTCAAGTCGCTGCCGATGGGCGAGCGCGGCAACGTGCCGTTCGCCTGGATGGTGGTGGCGGTGCTGCTGCTTGCCTTGCTGTATCTGGCGCCGGCGCGGGTGCTGCTGGCGGGTTTCACTGTGTACCTGTTGTCCGGGCCGGTGTGGACCATCGCGGCGCGGATCACCCACCGGCGCCGTGCGCGGCGGGCCGCGAGATGAATGCGGCCGCGCAAGCCGCCCATCGCGCCCGCGTCCTGCACGCGCTGGGGCTGACGCCCTGGGTCCGTCGTACCGCGACGGGCATCGAGCAGACACCGGCCGCGGCGGAACCGGTGGCGGACGGCGTGGCGTGTGTGGTGGTGCTGCCGGCGTCCTGCAATGCACGCGAACTCGACCTGCTGGGCCGCGCGCTGCACGCCGGCGGTGCCGTGCTGGCGCGCGCCGCGCGGCTCACCGTGCATGGCGGCCAGCTGACGGCGGTGCCGGCGGCACGCGCCTACCTGGTGTTCGGCGATGCCCAGGCCCATGCGCTCGGCCGGGCCTTGCCGGCGGCGGTGATGAGCCAGGCGCAGATCGTGTTGGCTGACGAGCCGGGCCAGGTACTGGCCGACGCGGCGGCCAAGCGCCGGCTGTGGAACGCGCTGCGCAGCGTGCGTCGCGCCCTGGTCGGCGCGGGGGGCTGAGCGATGGTCGCCGTACCGAGGGCATCGATCCAGGTGCGCGGCATGTACCTGGACGATCTGCCGGCGGTCAGCGCGCTGGAGAACGCCTCGTACGAATTCCCGTGGTCGCCCGGCATCTTCGGCGACTGCGTGCGGGCAGGGCACTCATGCTGGGTGCTGTGCGTGGATGGCACCGTGGCCGGCTACGGCATTCTTTCGACCGGCGCCGACGAGGCGCACCTGCTGAACCTGTGCATCGGCCCGGACCATCGCGGCTGCGGACTCGGCCGGCATCTGCTGATGCGGCTGCTCGACGTGGCGCGTTGGAACCGGGCTGAGCGGGTGTTCCTCGAAGTGCGCCCGTCCAATCCGGGGGCGAAGGCGCTGTACGAATCGGTCGGCTTTCGCGAGATCGGCAGGCGGCCGCGTTATTACCCGGCCCGCGACGGGCGCGAGGATGCGATCGTGATGGCGCTCGATATGGCCGCAGGCCATATCGAGAAATAAGCAAAAGCCCGCTCGCCAGGAAGCCCGAAGTGGCGCAGGGCGGGCAACGCCAGCCGGTTTTCGATACGCCACGGCGGCCAGGCCCGCCAGAAAGGTCGGCGGGCCGTGCCCGCGCTACAGCTTGCCGGCCTGCTCGCGCAGTGCGGCCAGCGTGGTGTTCCAGTCCACGATGCGCTGGCGCTCCTGCGCCACCACTTCGGCCGGCGCGTTGGCGACGAAGTTCGCGTTGCCGAGCTTGCCTTCGCACTTCCTGATCTCGACCTCGATGCGCGCGATCTCCTTGGCGAGGCGGGCCTTCTCCGCGTCCAGGTCGATCAGCCCGGCCAGCGGAATCATCACCCGCAGCGAGCCGACCACGGCCGCGGCCGCTGCCGGTTCATCGGCGCCGGCCTCGATCCACTGCGGCGCTTCGGTGCGGGCCAGGAAGCTGATCTGCGCGGCGAACTTGGCCACCCGCGCGCGATCGCCCGCATCGCCATCGGCGAACAGCAGCGGGATCGTCTTGCCCGGCGAGATATTCATTTCCGAACGGATCCGGCGGATGCCGGACAGCACGCTCTTGAACCACTCGATCTCCGCCGTCGCCTCGTCGTCCGCTTCGTAATCGCTCGCGCGTGGATAAGCGCATTCGAGGATGATTTGCTCCTTTGAAGAGTCCGGCATGGATGCCGGTTTGTTCTTTGCGGTCAGGGAGGAGCGCACAGGCAACTCCCCCCGGATCTCCTCGGTGATGAACGGGATCACCGGATGCAGCGCGCGCAGCACCGATTCCAGCACCACCAGCAAGGTGTGGCGGGTCGATGCCGCGGCGGCCGCGTCGTCGCCGCTCAACGCCGGCTTGGACAGTTCCAGGAACCAGTCGCAGTACTCGTTCCACACGAACTCGTACAAGGCCTGCGCCAGATGGTCGAAACGGTAGCTGGCGAAGTGCTGCTCGACCTCGGCCAGCGTCTGCTTCAGGCGCGTCAGGATCCACCGCTCCGCCTCGGTCACCGGCTTTTCCGAATCCCGAATCCCGAATCCCGAATCCCCGACGTTCATCAACACGAACCGCGCGGCATTCCACAACTTGTTGCAGAACGCCTTGTAGCCCTCGGCGCGCTTGATGTCGAAATTGATGGTGCGGCTGTAGCTGGCCAGCGCGGCGAAAGTGAAGCGCAGCGCATCGGTGCCGATCGCGGGGATGCCGGCGGGGTAATCCTTGCGGATGCGCTTCTCGACCTTGGCGCGTACCTGCGGGATCAGCAGCGACCTGGTGGATTTCTCCACCAGCGGCTCCAGCGCGATGCCGTCGATCAGGTCCAGCGGGTCCAGCGTGTTGCCCTTGGACTTGGACATCTTCTGGCCTTCCGCATCGCGCACGATGGCGTTGATGTAGACCTCGCGGAACGGGATCTGGCCGGTGAAGTATTTGGTCGCCATCACCATGCGCGCGACCCAGAAGAAAATGATGTCGAAGCCGGTGACCAGCACGGCGCTGGGCAGGAAGACCTTGTCCTGCGCCCAGTTGGCGACCACCTCGCCACGCTCGTTCTTCACCGGGCCGTCGGCCGGCCAGCCGAGCGTGGAGAACGGCCACAGCGCGGAGGAGAACCAGGTGTCCAGCACGTCGTCGTCCTGGCGCAGCGCGCCCACCGGCGCGGTGGTGGCGCTGGCGCGCGCGTCGGCCTCGTCCTCGCCGACGAAGATGTTGCCGGCCTCGTCGTACCACGCCGGAATGCGATGACCCCACCACAGCTGGCGGCTGATGCACCAGTCCTGGATGTTGTCCAGCCACTGCGTGTACGTGTTGGCCCAGTTCTCCGGCACGAACCTGATCTGGCCCGAGCGCACGGCATCGAGCGCCGGTTCGGTGATGGCCTTGCGGCCGCCCGGGCGGCCATCGGCCAAGGTCTCCGAGGTGAGATCGACGAACCACTGGTCGGTCAGCATCGGCTCGATCACCGCGTCCGAACGCTGGCTCACCGGCACCTGCAGCTTGTGCGCCCTGGTTTCGACCAGCAGGCCGGAGGCTTCGAGGTCGCCCAGCACGGCCTTGCGCGCGTCGTAGCGATCCAGCCCGCGATACTTCTCCGGCGCGTTGTCGTTGACCTTGGCGTCCAGCGTGAAGATGGTGATCGGCGCCAGCTTGTGGCGCTGGCCGATTGCGTAGTCGTTGAAGTCGTGCGCGGGGGTGATCTTCACGCAGCCGGTGCCGAACTCGCGGTCGACGTAGTCGTCGGCGATCACCGGAATCTGCCGCCCGGTCAACGGCAGGTGCAGCATCTGGCCGATCAGGTGCGCGTAGCGCTCGTCCTCGGGATGCACTGCCACGGCGACGTCGCCGAGCATGGTTTCAGGCCGGGTGGTGGCGACCACCAGCGACGCGGCGCCGTCGACGGTCATGTAGCGGATCGACCACATGTGGCCATCGCGCTCGACGTTGTTCACTTCGAGGTCGGAAACGGCCGTGCCCAGCACCGGATCCCAGTTCACCAGGCGGTTGCCCCGATAGATCAGCCCGGCGCGATACCAGTCGATGAACACCTTGCGCACGGCGGCGGAGAGGCCTTCGTCCATGGTGAAGCGCTCGCGCGACCAGTCGGTGGCGGCGCCGAGGCGGCGCATCTGGCGGGTGATGGTGGAGCCGGATTCCTCCTTCCACTTCCACACCCGCTCGACGAAGGCGTCGCGGCCCAGGTCGTGGCGGGTCTTGTCCTCGGTGGCGAGCTGGTTCTCCACGATCTTCTGCGTGGCGATGCCGGCGTGGTCGGTACCGACCTGCCACAGCGTGTTCATCCCGCGCATGCGCTGGTGGCGCACCAGCATGTCCATCACCGTCTGCTGGAACGCGTGGCCCATGTGCAGCGTGCCGGTGACGTTCGGCGGCGGCAGCAGGATGCAGTACGGCTCGCCCTGGCCGCTCGGCTTGAACGCGCCGCGGGCTTCCCAGCGCGCATACCACGTCGACTCGATCTGGGCGGGTTCGAAGCTCTTTTCCATCGGCATTGCGCTCGGTCACGCGCGCAGGGTGCGCGCTTCGTCATGGGTGAACCGGTGATTGTACGGGGCGGGGGCTGGGCTGCCAAAACGCCATGCGGCGCGCTTCCGCCAAGACTCATTCACGCACGAACGGCGGCAGGCTGGGGTAACCCGCGGCAAGCTGGCGCAACCGCGAGCGTTGCGCCGCGCTCATGTCGACCCGCGCGATTGCGTCATCGAGGCTGTCGAAGCCCTTTTTCCGGCGTTCGGCGACGATGGCCTGCGCCAGCGCCCGGTTGCCCGCAAACAGCCATTCGAGGGCGGATTCGTCCGCCGTGTTGAGGTCCACCACCAACGGCAACGTGGAGCGTTTGGCCCACAACTGGGCCGGAATCCGGATCGACGGATCCGCCAGCCACAACGGCCGGTGCAGGGCGCCATCGAGCGCGGCGCGTCCGGCCGTCACCGCATCGACCAGCCGATCCATGGTTGCCCGATAGGCCTTCAATGCCGGCAGGAACGCCTGCAGGGATCCGGTCGCCCCAAGGCACGACAGCGATTGCGCCTGCCGGCGCACGGCCGCCGAGCTGGTGGCGCCGTAGGTGGTCTCCAGGAACAGACGGGTGACCTGCTGGCGCTCTTGCGGATAGCGCTCGCCCCACGCCCGCACCAGCGCGATCAGTGGCGGCGTGTCTTGCGGCCAGCGACCGAGATGGGCCAGCACCGTCGCCAACTGCTCGTAGCGGCCCGCGAGTGCGGCGCGATCTCTGCCGCCGTCGAGCAGCCGGTACAGGAATGTGGCGGCCACCCCTTCGGAGGCCATCATGGCGTCGCCGCTCTTGAGGTGGCAGCGATCGTCGGGCAGCGCCGTCTCCGCCGCGCGCCAGCGCTCGATGCCATGCATATCCGCGGCGGGCGGCAGCGCCTCGAAAGCGAAGTCGCCATGCGGCACCGCGCTCTCGCGCAGCCGAGTCTCGCGCCGGCTCAGCCAGAAGTCCGCCGGCGACGCAGCCGCCGTCCCCTCCGCACGCTGCCGGAATCCGGGGGTGGCGGTGAGCCTCGCCGCCAGCGGTTGCAGGCTGATGCCGAAACCCTCGTCGAACGCGGTGACCGGATCGGTAATGGCAAACACCGAGTGCGGATTGCGCGTCGGCGTCGGTGGCACCGGCCCGAGCAGGCGGCGCAAAAACACGTGGCCGAACTCGTGCGTCAGCACCTCCTCCCATTCGCCGTTGGCGAGCGAGGCGTCGTCGACGGTGAGATCAACGAAGTAGTCGGCGCAGAGCGCCGGTTGGTCCGGGACGCCGACGAACAGATCCTTGCGTGCGAAACCGCCATCCTCGTCGGACAGGTAGATGGCGATGCCGCTGCGCCATGCCGGGCAGTCGATTGCGCGTCGCGATGCCTTGCGCGCGGCCCTGTCCAGCGCCGGCAGTATTGCCGGCGCGCCCGTGGCGAGCACTGCGCGCAGGCGTTCAGTCAGGGTGGCGTCGGCCAGCGTGCGCGCGAGCGGGACCATGCGGCCATCGGGGCTGCGCTGTTCGCGTGCAAGACTGGCCGCGTCGCGCTGCGGCTCAAGCAGATGCCAGTCTCCGACAGTCGATCCGCCCGCCGTCGCCCTCCATGGCAGGGCGATGAGTGCGCAGACGATCATGCTGGCCATGCGTTTCACGGATCAATCTTCCTCGAATCAATGATGGACTCTCATCGCCCACTTGGATCGTGGCCGCAGGACAGTGCCCGATGACGCATGCTCGCGTGGCCCGTGGCAGGCTCGCCAGTGCTGTTTGTAACAAGGCTGCATGGGTGTGAGGCAGGCAACGGCTTGGGCGCATCGCCGGAAACGGCGCCTCGTGTCTGCGTTCAAGCGGATCCGGCACGCACGCGGCGGTGGTTCCCGACGGGAGCGCGGCGGACCGGGTGTCGCAACTTGGCGCTTGTGCCACTGGCGAGTGTCCCGTCAAATGCCGGCGATGCCGGTTGCAGCGGCGGCGCTGCCGCCGCGGCAGGCTTGAGTGGCGTCCCAGGCGGCAAGGTGGCACTCATTTGTCACTGCCTGCGTCCACACGCGCTGAGCCGTAGGCAGGTGAAAGCTCTTCACTCTGAATCATTCGCTCTGGACGAAGCAGGAGTGTCGCGCGCAAGCGTGTTCCTGCAGGGACGCGCCAGAGCCAGAGTGACTCGGTTGCCGCAAAGGGGGCGAGAGCGCTTACTTGAACCTCTCGTTCCCTGTCCGCCACCTGAGTGAAAACTCAGGTGCCAAGCGCCAATCGCGCCCCCAGATCCAGCAGCGGCGCGGCGATCAGCATGCGGGCGAGGAACAGCACGATGATCACCGCCATCGGCGCGAAGTCGATCTGGCCGAACACCAGCTTGCCGTCCAGCGGCCGCAGCAGCGGGGCGACGATCTTCTCCACCAGCCGCAGCAACGGTTGGCGGCGGTCGACCGAAAACATGCTCAGCAGCGACCAGCCGAAGATCAGCACGATGTAGAACAGCAAGGCGAAATCGAACAGCTCGGCCAGCGACCGCACCAGCAGGCCGGCAAGGCTCGGCATCGTCCCGAGCAGGGCGAACAGCAGCAGGCGCTTGAGCAGCATCGCCAGCCACGCCAGCAGCAGGCCGGCGAGGTTGATCCGGCGCCAGTTCGGCAGCACGCGCCGGATCGGCGCCAGCACCGGGTTGGTGGTGCGGTAGATGAACTGGCTGAGCGGGTTGTTGAAATCGGCGCGGCAGGCTTCGGCCGCCACCCGCAGCAGGAACAGGATCACCACGGCATCGAACGCCAGGCCGATCAGCATCGCGAGTGCGTTGAACAGGTAGCTCACGGCTGCGCGTCCAGTTCGGCGGCGAGCTCGGCGCCGCGGCGGGTGGCGGCGGCGACGGCCCTGGCCACGATGCGCGGCAGTCCGTCGGCGCCGAAACTTTCCAGCGCGGCCTGGGTGGTGCCGTGCGGCGAGGTTACCCGCTGGCGCAGCACGGCCGGATCCTCGCCGCCTTCGGTCAGCATGCGGCCGGCGCCGAAACAGGTTTGCGCGGCCAGTGCGCGCGCGGTGTCGCGCGGCAGGCCCTGGGCCACGGCGGCTTCTTCCAGCGCTTCCACCAGGGCGAAGAAATAAGCCGGCGCCGAACCGGAGATCGCGGTGACGGTGTCCATCAGGGCTTCGTCGTCGATCCAGCGGGTGAGTCCGGCAGCGTCCAGAATGTGCTGCGCCTGCGCCTTCTGCGCGGGGCTGACGCGCGCGTTGGCGCACAGACCCGTGGCGCCGGCGCCGATCAGCGCAGGCGTGTTCGGCATGCAGCGCACGATCGGCAGGCTCGCGCCGAACCAGCGTTCGAGCTGGTCCAGCCGCACGCCGGCGGCGATCGAGATCAGCAACGGGCGCTGGCGCTGCAGGATGTCCTGCAACTCGCCATGGACGGAGGGCAGCACCTGCGGCTTGACCGCCAGCACGATCACCTCGGCCTCGGCCGCCGCCAGCCGGTTCTCCGCGTAGCAGGCGACGCCGAAATCGCGGCCCAGCTCCTGGCGCCCCTCGGCGCGGGGCTCGGCGACGCTGATCGTGGCGGGGGCGACGCCCGTCTTCAGCAGGCCGCCGATCAGGCTGCGCGCCATGTTGCCGCCGCCGATGAAGGCTAGTCGTGTCATGCAGGGCTCCTCGATCGTTGCAGCCGCCTACCTTACTGCAAGCCGGTGCATGGGCGCCGGCCATGCACCCGGGCGGCGGCCGTGCGTCCGCGGGGCCGCCAGCGGGCAAATCCGCGTTTTTCGACGGGATGCGCAAATCCCCCCGACGGTTCCGGCATGATAGGGGCAAAGGCTGGCCGCACAGCCGCTTGCGCGAGTAGTATCGACGCGGCTACAGGGGGATTCGGGTTGCCGGTCCGCAGGGTTCCAGGGGCAGCGGTTGCGCGCCCGGGCGGCGGCTGGCGGCGACGGTCCGGACCCCTGTGCATCCGCATTCATGCCACCAGACGATCGGTTGAGGGGAAACGACTTCATGGACATTGCCGAACTGCTTGCCTTCTCGGTGAAGAACAAGGCCTCGGACCTGCACTTGTCCGCCGGCCTGCCGCCGATGATCCGCGTTGACGGCGACGTCCGCCGGATCAACATCCCCGCGCTCGAGCACAAGCAGGTGCACTCGCTGATCTACGACATCATGTCGGACAAGCAGCGGCGCGACTACGAGGAGTTCTTCGAGACCGATTTCTCGTTCGAGATCCCCGGCCTGGCGCGCTTCCGCGTCAACGCGTTCACCCAGAACCGCGGCGCCGGCGCAGTGTTCCGCACGATTCCGTCCGAGGTGCTGACGCTGGAAGACCTGGGCGCGCCGCGCGTGTTCAAGGAGCTGATCGAGCAGCCGCAAGGCCTGATCCTGGTGACCGGCCCGACCGGCTCGGGCAAGTCGACCACGCTGGCGGCGATGGTCGACCACATCAACAAGAACGAATACGGGCACATGCTCACGATCGAGGACCCGATCGAGTTCGTGCACACCTCGCAGAAGTGCCTGGTCAACCAGCGCGAGGTGCATCGCGACACGCATGGCTTCAACGAGGCGCTGCGCTCGGCGCTGCGCGAGGACCCGGACTACATCCTGGTCGGCGAGCTGCGCGACCTGGAAACCATCCGCCTGGCGCTGACCGCCGCGGAAACCGGCCATCTGGTGTTCGCCACCGTGCATACAAGTTCGGCGGCCAAGACCATCGACCGCATCATCGACGTGTTCCCCGCCGGCGAGAAGCCGATGGTGCGCTCGATGCTGTCCGAAAGCCTGCGCGCGGTGATTTCGCAGTCGCTGCTGAAGAAGGTCGGCGGCGGCCGCATCGCGGCGCACGAGATCATGGTCGGCATCCCGGCCATCCGCAACCTGATCCGCGAGGACAAGGTGGCGCAGATGTACTCGTCGATCCAGACCGGCCAGCAGTTCGGCATGCAGACCCTGGACCAGTGCCTGCTGGACCTGGTCAAGCGTGGCGTCGTGACGCGCCAGCAGGCGCAGGGCTACGCCAAGAACAAGGACAGTTTCAAGTGAAGCAGGGAATAGGGAATGGGGAATCGGGAATGGTTGAGAAGCGCACAGCGGCACCGGCTCTCGGCTTGAACGTCTCGGCTTCCCGCGGCGGATTTGCAGCGTGCCTCAAACCCCTATTCCCTATTCCCCATTCCCTATTCCCGGACCCAAAGCCATGAGCGACTTCGATTTCACCTCGTTCCTGAAACTGATGGTGCACAAGAAGGCATCGGATCTTTTCATCACGGCCGGCGTGGCGCCGTCGATGAAGGTGCAGGGGCGCATCGTGCCGATCACGCAGAGCCCGCTCAGCGTGCAGCAGGCGCGCGACATGGTGCTCAACGTGATGACGCCGGGCCAGCGCGAGGAGTTCGAGAAGACCCACGAGTGCCAGTTCGCGATTTCCGCGCAGGGCGTGGGCCGTTTCCGCGTGTCGTGCTTCTACCAGCGCAACTGCGTGGGCATGGTGTTGCGCCGGATCGAGTCGAAGATCCCCACCACCGAGGAGCTGAACCTGCCGCCGGTGATCAAGCAGCTGGCGATGACCAAGCGCGGCATCATCATCTTCGTCGGCGCCACCGGTTCGGGCAAATCGACCTCGCTGGCGGCGATGGTCGGCTACCGCAACCTCAACTCGACAGGGCACATCATCACGATCGAGGACCCGATCGAGTACGTGCACAAGCACGAGGGCTGCATCATCACCCAGCGCGAGGTCGGCATCGACACCGACAGCTGGGACGCTGCCCTGAAAAACACCCTGCGCCAGGCACCCGACGTGATCATGATCGGCGAAATCCGCACCCGCGAGGGCATGGACCACGCCATCGCGTTCGCCGAGACCGGCCACCTTGTGCTGTGCACGCTGCATGCGAACAACGCCAACCAGGCGATGGACCGCATCCTGCATTTCTTCCCGGAGGATCGCCGCCAGCAGTTGCTGATGGACCTGTCGCTGAACCTCAAGGGCATCGTGGCGCAGATGCTGATTCCGACGCCGGACGGCAAGGCGCGTCGGGTCGCGGTGGAAGTGCTGCTGGGCACGCCGCTGGCGCAGGACTACATCCGCCAGGGCGAGATCCACAAGCTGAAGGAGCTGATGAAGGAGTCGACCCTGCTCGGCATGAAGACCTTCGACCAGGCGCTGGTCGAGCTCTACCACGCCGGCGAGATCAGCTACGAGGATGCGCTGCGCTACGCGGACAGCTCCAACGAGGTGCGCCTGCGCATCAAGCTGGCCCAGGGTGGCGACGCGCACACCTTGTCGCAGGGGCTGGACGGCGTCGAACTGGAAGAAGACCCCAACGACAAGAGCTTCGGCGGCAGCAACCTGCTCAACCGCTGAGCAGATCCCGCGGCAAGGAAAAAGGAGCCTCGCGGCTCCTTTTTCCGTTCACGGGTTGTCGCGATCGATCAGTGGCTGCTCATGCTGGACGAGGGCCGGTCGTGGTGTTTCGTGGCGGCGGGGGTGATAGCCAGCGCGGAGGCGTCGACGCTCTTAACGCCCTTGACGCCCTGCGCCACGCGCACCGCGTTCATCTTCTCGCTGGCGCTGCCGACGTTGCCGGTCAGGGTTACCACGCCATCGTTGGTGGTCACGTTGATGTCGGTGGCGCTCACGCCCTTGGTGGTGCCGAATTCGGTCTTCACCTTGGTGGTGATCCATGCGTCGGCGGCCTTGTCCGGCACCGTCTGGTTGTCCGATGCCTGCGCGGCGGCCTCGCTGCTCTGCGCTGCCACGGCCTGGCTGAGTGGCACGGCAGCGAAGGCGAGCGTCAGGGCGGCGGCGATCATGCTGCGGCGAATCACGGGATGGTTGTGCATGGCAATCTCCTTGGAGAAGGGGTTGTCGGTGGTGACAACGGGGTCGCCGGGTTTGCGATCCTTGTGGCCATGACAGCAGCGGCGGAGTGAACGCCATGTGCGCAGGCGCCGCCGCGATTCAGGTGCCGCCACGGTTTGCGAAGGCGAGGTCACGAGCATGTTGGCGGTACGTTGCGTGCGCAAAAAAAGGCCGGGGTGCGCGCGGCGCCCCGGCCTGGAGTGGAACGACTTGCCCTGGCGTCGCTTATGTCACTTCAGCGTCGTCTGGCTGGTGATCACCATGCCGCCGGCCTCGACATGCATCTCGGCGTGGATGTCTTCCACGCGCTGCGCCTGCTGCTTCATCGCCTCGAACTGCGCCTTGGAACGCGCCGCCGCCTCTGCCGCCTGGGCGGCGCTGTCGTCGGGCTTGTCCGCCGATGCATCACCGCTGTTGTTCATCGCGCTGGCCGCGGCGGTGAGCGCGTCGACCTTGTCCTGCATCAGCTGCACCCAGGACAGGTACATCGCGCCGCTCAGGTGCATCCGCGCCATCTGGCCCGCGTTGCCGCCGGCTTCCTTCAGGGTGTCGGCCAGCTTGGCGTCCTCGCCGGCGCCCACGCCCAGCGCCAGCGCCTTGTCGCTCATCGCCACCCAGCCGGGCTGGCCGAGCATGCCGGCCATCTGCTGCGGCAGCGCCACCGGCTTGCCGTCATTGGTCAGCTTCAGCTGCGCCAGCGCGGGCACCATCATCTGGCCCATCGCCAGCAGGCCGGTCGGGTTGCTGGTGGCCAGCACCAGCCGGCCACTGAAGGTGGGCAGGCTGGAGGTGGGGTTGTCAGTGAGCGTATCCAGCGCCAGGCGCACGCCCAGCAGGTCGCCGAACGGCGGGATCGCGGCTTTCTGCGTGGCCGGGCCGAGCTTGGCGAAGCCCTCGTTGAGATCGCTCAGCGCCGGGCAGGTGAACGGCTTGGCCGCCACTGCATCGGCCTGGGCCATCCAGAACGTGCGCAGGTTCGCGATCGGCAGCGCCAGGCTCACGTCGAATGGCGCGGTACCGGCCTGACCCAGCCCGGGCAGTTCGACCTTGAGCCCGGAGAACGCCTTGCTGATGTCCTCGGCCAGCGCGATGTCGAGGCGGCCGTCCTGATGACCGGCGTCGAGCCGGGTGTAGCCGAAGCTGATCGTCGGCACCCGTGCGGCGATGCGAGCGGCATCGGTGCTGCACGACGGCGGGACCTGCAACTGATTGGCCACCGGCTCGCCGGTCTTGGCCGACTCGGCCACCGCGTGCGCCTTGCGCATCGCATTGGCCAGTGCGTCCGTGCCGCCGATTGCCAACGGCAGCACGCGGGTCAGGTCGAGTTCGCCGACCAGCCACTTCTTGTAACCGTTGGCCTTGGCCAGGTCGGCCAGGCGACCGTCGTCCTGCATGCTCTTCTGCGGCCGATCCAGTCCCAGCGCCTCGCGCAGCATGGTTTTCGGCGCGTCGATCGGCAGCAGCGCTGCCACCGCCTGCTTGTCCACCGTGGCCAGGATCACCTCGGTGCCCGATTCGGTGGACGCGTAGCGGCGGTAGCTCTGCTTGCCTTCGCTGGCCACCTCGAACTTCTTGCCGTAGGCGGTCTCCAGGCGGCCCACGAACGCGTCGAAGGCGGCCGCGTCGGCGAGCTGGAAGCGCAGCACGGGCGCCAGGCCCAGGCCGTAGAGGGCCGAGTAGCCCTTCAGGTCGAGGCCGGCGGACTGGGCGAAGCCCTCCACCGTCTTGCCGTTGAACTCGGCGCGCAGCGCGCGCAGCAGGCGGGCGCCGTCAGGGTCCTTCTCGGCGAGCCGGTCGGCCGCGGCGTCCATCTGTTCCAGTTGCGACGGCAACTGGGCGTCGGCCTGGGCCAGCAGCGCCTTGCGGGTGTCGTCGTCGAGCACGTCCAGGTTGGCCACGACGTACGGCGTATCGGCCGGCACGAACGCCAGCGGTGCATCCTTGTCCTTGTGCGAACAGGCAGCCAGCAGGACGCTGGCCAGTCCCATCGCGAGATAGCGGGTTGTCGCGCGCATGTTGATCCCCGTGGTGAGCAGCAGCGGCCATTATGCCCGCTGGGAGCGTGGGCGGCAGAAACTTCGGAGACGAAAAAAAGCTGCGCGAGGACGGGGTATCGACGGTTCGCCGACCCATGGTGGTTCCATGGCTCAAGAAGCGGCGAAGCGCTTTACAACAGCGAAGCTGGTCGAATGCGGACCGCGCAGCCGCTTTTGCAGCCCGGAAGATCTGCGCCGTCGCTCCCGGGTTGCGTCCGTGGCGGGCGCGGCGCCGGCGCTGCAGCGGGCATTCAGCGCGCAAGCACCTCGTTGAGCACGGCCATGCGCACGAACACCCCGTTGCCGACCTGTTCGAGGATGCGTGACTGCGCGCCGTCGGCCACCTCCGAGGCGATCTCGATGCCCCGGTTGATCGGCCCCGGATGCATGACCAGGCAACCCTTGGCCGCGCGCGCGAGGCGGCGACGGTCCAACCCGTAGCGGGTGAAGTAGGCGGCCTCGTCGGGCAGTTCGATGCGCGCCATGCGCTCCTTCTGCAGGCGCAGCATCACCACCGCATCGGCGCCTTCGATGGCCTGGTCGAAGTCGGTGAAGCGTTGGCCTTCGACGACTTCGTCGGTGGCCGGCATCAGCTCGGGCGGGGCGCACAGGCGGATCTCCTTCACGCCCAGCGCGGTGAAGGCATTGACGTCCGAGCGGGCCACCCGCGAGTGGCTGATGTCGCCGCAGATCACCACCGTCAGATTCTCGAAATCGGGCCGGTGTTGGCGAATGGTGAGCGCATCCAGCAGGCCCTGGGTGGGATGCGCGTGGTTGCCGTCGCCGGCGTTGATCACCGACACGCCGCTCATTGCATGGCGTACCAGTTCGTCCGGCGTGCCGGACTGCTTGTGGCGCACGATGATCGCGTCCAGGTGCATCGCCTCGAGCGTATGCAGGGTGTCGAACAGCTCCTCGCCCTTGCTGGTGGAGGACAGCCCGATGTCGAAGTTGACCACGTCCGCACCGAGCCGCCGCGCCGCCAGTTCGAACGAGGTGCGGGTGCGCGTGGACGGTTCGAAGAACAGGTTCAGCACGGTGCGCCCGGCCAGCACGTCCAGCTTGCGGGTGCCGTGGGCGCAGGCATCGCGCAGCGCCTCGGCGCGGTCGAGCAGGCGCTCGATGGTCTCGCGCGGCAGGTTTTCCAGGGTGGTCAGGTGGCGCAGGCGAGGGCTCATGGGGGTTCGCGGATTGGGGAGGAAGGTGCTGATCAGTGCGGGGTGGCGTCGTGCGGGATCACGGCGACCTCGAGCAGCCAGCGTTCGAGGATCACTGCCGCCGCCTCGGCGTCGATGGCGGCGCCTTCGCGGCGTCGCCGCAGGCCGGCGGCGCGTCCGGCGGCGAAACGTTCGGCAGCTTCGTGCGAGCTGTGGCGTTCGTCGACCAGCACCACCGGCAGGCGGTAGCGCTCGGTCAGCTTGCCGGCGAAGGCGCGTGCGCGCCGACTGGCGGGTTGTTCGGCGCCATCGAGGGTCAAGGGCAGGCCGACCACCAGGGTGTCGGGCTGCCACTCGCGCTGCAGGGCGTCGAGCCGGTCCCAGTCGGGCCGATCGTCGCGGACGGCGACCACGGCGAGCGCGCGCGCGGTGGCGGTCAGGCGGTTGCCGATGGCCACGCCGGTGAGGCGGCTGCCGACATCGAAGCCGAGCACACAGCTCATGCGTGGCCCGCGTAGCCGGACAACTGGCGCGGGTCCACCCCGACCAGGCCGGCGGCGGCGCTCCAGCGATCCTCCAGCGGCGTGTCGAAGACGACCCGGCCGTTGGCTTCGGCGGTGAGCCAGGCGTTGGCCATCAGTTCCTGTTCCAGCTGGCCGGCATCCCAGCCGGCGTAGCCGAGCACCATGATGGCCTGGCGCGGGCCTTCGCCGGCGGCCATTGCCACCAGGATGTCACGCGAGGTCGTCACCGACCACTCGGCGTTGATGCGGTAGGTCGATTCCCAGTCGCCCGGTTCGTGGTGCAGCACGAAGCCGCGCTCCTGCTGTACCGGGCCGCCGATCAGCACCGGTGCGTCAGCCAGGTCGGCGTCGGCGCATTCGAGCTTCATCTGCGCCAGCACGTCGCCGAAGCGGTATTCGGACAGCTGGTTCACCAGCAAGCCGACCGCGCCGTCCTCGTCGTGCTGGCACAGCAGCGCCACGCCGCGCGAGAACGGCGGCTCGGCCAGGCCCGGCATGGCGATCAGGAAGTGACCGGTGAGGGTCGCGGGTTGCATGGCAGCCATGGCGCCATTGTAGTCGCAGCCGAATCGCGGCGCTCCTAGCGCGTCTGCAGCACGTTGTTGGGCTGGAACTGCCAGGTGCGGGTGATGTTCAGCTCGTCGACGTGCTCGCCGGCCCGCGGTGCCGGCGGAAACGGTGCGGCCAGGCGCACGATGCGTTCGGCCGCGGCGTCGAGCACCGGCTGGCCGGAACTCTGGATCACGTCGATGCTCTTGATGCTGCCGTCGAGGTTGAGCACCACGGTGAGCAGCACGTTGCCGTGCAGGCCGCGGCGACGCGCCTCCTCGGGATAGTTCAGGTTGCCGACCCGCTCCACCCGATCCGACCATCCGCGCATGTAGGCGGCATAGGCGTATTCACGGGTGCTGGCGGTGAGGTATTTCACCTTCGGCCGCTTGGCGTAATCCACCTTCTTGCGACGCAGTTCGGCGGCGAGCTGGGCGATCGCCTGCTGGCGCTTCAGTTCGGCCGCGGTGGGCGTGGCGTGTTGCGGGTCGACTTCGGTCTGCGCGGTATCGCTGGCGACGCTGAAATCGCTGCGGCCGCTGGTGGTGACCATGCGCGCGGGGGTGGCCGGGTGCGGCAGCGGCGTGGATTCCTGCACCGGTTGCGCCGCGACCCCGGGATCAGGTCGGGGCAACGCGCCGGAGAACAGCTGCGAGGGGCGCGCGGCACGGTCACTCTGGCCGCCGCCGCGGTTGTTGGCCTGGGCCAGGAAATCGGCCTTGTCCGGCGCCTCCTGGTTGGCCACGTTGACCAGCGCGACGTCGAGCGTGGGCAGGCTTGGATCAGGCTTGGCAAAGTGGAAGGTGATGCCCAGCAGCAGCACGCCGTGCAGCAGCAGCGAGAACAGCATGGTGGCGCCGATCGGCTCGGGTCGGGCGGTAACGGTTGCGGTTGCACTCACGCAGGACGATTTCCACTGGCGTGCCGCTCGATGACGTCGAACAGCTGGCCTGCAATGTTAAGCCCGAACTGTGCGTCGAGTTCACGGACGCAGGTCGGGGATGTGACGTTGATCTCGGTCAGGTAGTCGCCGATCACGTCCAGGCCGGTGAACAGCAGTCCGCGGCGACGCAGTTCCGGTGCCACCTGTGCCACGATCCAGCGGTCGCGGTCGGACAGCGGCACGCCCTCGCCGCGACCGCCGGCGGCGAGGTTGCCGCGAAAATCGCTGCCCTGCGGAATGCGCGCGAGCGCGTACGGCACCGGTTCGCCGTCCACGACGAGGATGCGCTTGTCGCCGGCGCTGATCTCCGGCAGGTATTTCTGGGCGATCGTCAGTTGCCGGTGCGCGCCATGGCCGTCGCCACCGAGCAGGGTTTCCAGCATCGAGTTCAGGTTGCTGTCGCCGTGGCGCACGCGGAAGATGCCGCGCCCGCCCATGCCGTCGAGCGGCTTGAGCACCACCTCGCCGTGTTCGGCGGCGAACCGGCGCAGTTCGGCCGGGTCGCGTGCCACCAGGGTGGGCGCGATGCACTGCGGAAACTCGAGCGCGAACAGCTTCTCGTTGCAGTCGCGCAGCGAACGCGGATCGTTCACCACCAGCACGCCGCCGCGCTGGGCCGCTTCCAGCACCATGGTGTCGTAGACGAACTGCGCGTCGACCGGCGGGTCCTTGCGCATCAGCACCATGTCCAGCTCGCGCAGGTCGTGCCAGCGCGGCTGGCCCAGCGTGTACCAGTCGCGCGGATCGTCGCGCACCTCAAGCGGGGCGCTGCGCACCCACGGCGCGCCGTCGCGCAGGGCGAGGTCGCCCTGTTCGAAATAATGCAGGGCGTGGCCGCGTCGGGCGGCCTCCAGCAGCATCGCCAGGGTGGTGTCCTTGGCCACTTTGATGGCGTCGATGGGGTCCATCAGGACGCCGACGGAGAAGGTCATGCGGGGTGCTCCGCGGATTGCCGGGTTTGTGCGGTCGCGCCGGCAGGGGCGCGACGACTGCCGGCTATACTAGCCGCGTCGTTCATGTTGTGCCGGTCGTGGTGCGCGCGGCATGAGGTGCCAATATGCGTCAATTAGTGCGATCGGCGGGCATCGCGTCGCGGCGGTCGCTTGACAGTTTCGACGGGCAGGCAGTAAACAGCAAAGCTTCGGGGATGCCGCCACGGTGCGGGTTTGCAGCAGCCGGATCACCGGGATTTCCACACGCGTACCATTGGGCACAACAGTTGCATGTCCTGATACTTGTCCTGAGCTCGTGGCGAGCCACAGGGGGGAGTGAGTGAATTTGAACGTGAGCGTTACCGATTTGGCGGGCCTCAAGGTCATGGTGATCGATGACTCCAAGACCATCCGCCGCACCGCCGAGACCCTGCTGAAGAAAGAGGGCTGCGAGGTGCTGACCGCGGTCGACGGGTTCGAGGCGCTGGCCAAGATTTCCGACCAGAAGCCGGCGATCATCTTCGTCGACATCATGATGCCCCGCCTCGACGGCTATCAGACCTGCGCCCTGATCAAGAACAACCCCGAGTTCCGCGCCACGCCCGTGATCATGCTCAGCTCCAAGGACGGACTCTTCGACAAGGCGCGCGGCCGCATCGTCGGCGCCGAACAATACCTGACCAAGCCGTTCACCCGTGACGAGCTGCTTGGCGCAATCCATCGACATGTCAGTACTGCAGCAAGTCACTGACTGCAGACCCTGAGGGGGAGCTGTGGCAAACATTCTCATCATCGACGACTCACCCACCGACGTACGCGTGTTCACCACGCTGCTCGAGCGGGCCGGGCACCACGTGGCAGCCGTGAGCACGGCCGAGGAGGGCATCGAGCGCGTGCGCGCCGAACAGCCTGACCTGGTCATCATGGACGTCATCATGCCCGGCATGAACGGCTTCCAGGCCACCCGTACGCTCACCCGCGACCCCAAGACCCAGCACGTGCCGGTGGTGATGATCACCACCAAGTCGATGGAAACCGATCGCGTCTGGGGCATGCGCCAGGGCGCGCGCGCCTTCATCACCAAGCCGGTGAACGAAAAAGACCTGCTGGCCTGCATCAACGATCTGCTGTCGAGCGGCTCATGAACCAGAGCGCCAACCGTACCCCGTTCGAGATTCTGGCGCGCTACGAGCGGCTGTCGCTGGCGCATGCCTCCGATACCCAGGACAAGTTCGAGGCACCGGGCCTGTGGCGCGGCATCGGTTTCCGGGTCGGTTCCAGGCTGCTGGTCAGCGGCATCGACGAGATCAACGAGCTGCTCGCCGTGCCGGTGCTGACCCCGGTGCCTGGCACCCAGCCATGGCTGCTCGGCGTGGCCAACGTGCGCGGCAACCTGGTGCCGGTGGTGGACATCGGGCGCTTCCTGTTCGGCGAACGCACCCAGCATTCCGATCGGAGCCGGTTGCTGGTGGTGCGCCAGGGCGGCGGCAGCGTCGCCTTGCTGGTGGACGAGGTGCTCGGCCAGCGCACGGTGGACGCGGAGCAGCGCCAGCAGGCGCAGGAAGAAGCCGATCCGCGGCTGGCGCGTTTCGTGGACAACCGGGTGGGCGAGCAGCAACTGGCGATTTTCAGCATGAACCGGCTCGTGCGTGCACCGGATTTCCGTCAGGCGGCTGCCTGACGACCGGGTGAAGCCGGCAGGGGATGCCGTGCGGTTGGAGCGGGGAGACCGGAAGGCCGGCACCCGCTTCGGGGCAGCGCGGCAGGGGCCGGTGCGTATGGGCGGCACATATCAGTTAGACCGATGAGGTGAACATGAGTACTACAGGGGGCGTCAGCCGGGAACGCGGATATACCGCACTCATTGTCCTGCTGCTGATCGCGATCGGTTTCGCGGCACTCGACTTCTTCATGCTCAACCAGAAGAACGGCGAGGATCGCCAGGCGGTCGCGCTGACCACGCAGATCCAGGTGCTGTCGCAGCAGACGGCGAAGTTCGCGCTGGAATCCGCCGACGGCAACGTGGACTCCTTCAAGGAACTCGAGTCCACCCGCAATGCCATCGACTCGGCGGTCAAGCGACTGGACAAGGGTGACCCCGACAGCGGCATGCAAGCCTATGCCGACGGCAACAAGTCGCCGGCCGGCCGTGCCGTGACCGCGCTGGACGCGGCCTGGGCGCAGCTCGACGCCGATATCGGCAAGATCCTTTCGAACAAGGCGGTGGTGCTCGACTCGGGCCAGCGCGCGGCGACGATTTCGCAGCAGATGCCGCTGCTCAACTCCAGCATGGAGCAGGTGGTCAACATCCTGCAGCAGCGCAACGGCAGTTCCGAACAGATGCTCGGTACCTCGCGCCAGATGCTGTCCGCCGACCGCATCATCCGCCGCGTGCAGGAGGTGCTTCAGGGCGGCGACAACGCCCAGTCCGCGGCCGACGGTCTGTCGCGCGACGCGCAGTTGTACGGCAGCGTGCTCAAGGGCCTGATCGAGGGCAACCCGGACAGCGGCGTGCGGCCGATCTCCGACGCCAATGCGCGCAAGATCCTTACCGAGATGGACGCCAGCTGGACGAAGCTGGCCGACCCGGTGGCCAAGCTGTCCGCCGCTGCCGCCAACATCGCCGACGTGAAGCGCGCCGGCAACCAGGCCTCGCTGGATTCGCAGACCGTCCTGCTGCGCGCCAACGACCTGTCCGACCAGATCGGCAAGCTGCCGCTGCGCCGGTTGTTCCCGAACGTGTGGTGGGGCCTGTTCGGCGCCATCGCCGCGGTCGCCTTCGCCCTGCTGCTGGTCATCGCCCTGGTCACCGACCAGCGCAAGCGTTTCGCCCAGAGTACCGAGCTGAACCAGCGCAACCAGGAGGCGATCATGCGCCTGCTGGACGAGATGGGTTCGCTGGCCGAAGGCGACCTGACGGTGAAGACCACGGTGTCGGAGGACATCACCGGCGCCATTGCCGACTCGGTGAACTACGCCATCGACGAGCTGCGATCGCTGGTGACCACCATCAACGAGACTTCCGAGCAGGTGTCGTCCTCGGCGCAGGAAACCCAGACCACCGCCCGCCACCTGGCCAACGCGGCCGAGCAGCAGGCGCAGCAGATCACCTCGGCGACCTCGGCGATCAACCAGATCGTGAGCTCGATGGACGTGGTGTCCAAGGATTCCGCCGAATCCGCCGACGTGGCCGAGCGTTCGGTGAAGATCGCCTCGCGCGGCGCCGAGGTGGTGCGCGAGACGATCTCCGGCATGGACTCCATCCGCGACCAGATCCAGGAGACCTCCAAGCGCATCAAGCGCCTGGGCGAATCCTCGCAGGAGATCGGCTCGATCGTGGAACTGATCAATGACATCGCCGAGCAGACCAACATCCTGGCCTTGAACGCGGCCATCCAGGCGGCCTCGGCCGGCGAGGCGGGTCGCGGTTTCGCGGTCGTGGCGGACGAAGTGCAGCGACTGGCCGAACGCTCCACCAGCGCGACCAAGCGCATCGAGACGCTGGTGCAGACGATTCAGTCCGATACCAACGAAGCGGTGAACTCGATGGAGCAGACCACCGCCGAGGTGGTCGCCGGTGCGCGACTGGCCGAGGACGCCGGCAGCGCGCTGGGCGACATCGAGCGCGTCTCGCACGATCTGTCCGCGCTGATTCAGAACATCTCCACCGCGGCGCGCGAGCAGTCCGCGGCGGCAACCGATATCTCGGTGTCGATGAACGCGATCCAGGAAATTACCTCGCAGACCTCGCAGGGCGCGAGCCAGACGGCCGACTCGATCGGTACCCTGGCGCAACTGGCAAGCGACCTGCGGCGTTCCGTGGCCCACTTCAAGCTGCCGGGATGATTTTGCTCGACGTGGGCAGCAGCCGGATGAATACACGCACAGTACGGGGGGCAGTCTCGCTGGTTTCGCAATGCCCGCATGGCGTGACCGCTGAGAGAGGCGCATGAGACTTCAAGACCACATCGATTTCACCACGCTGCAGTGGGTCAAGCCGGAACTCGACGACACCTTGTCGATCGCCCGCGAGGCACTGGAGTCGTACGTCGACAATCCGGGGAAGCGCGATTTCATGCGCACCTGCACGGATCATCTGCATCAGGTGCACGGCACGCTGAAGATGGTCGAGCTGTACGGCGCGGCGGCGGTCACCGCGGAGATGGAGGCCCTGGTCGGCGCGCTGTTGAACGACCAGGTGCTCCAGCGCGAGGAAGCCTACGCCGCCCTGATGCGTGGCTTGATGCAGCTGCCGGACTACCTGGAACGGCTGTCCAGCGGCCATCGCGACGTGCCGGTGGT
This sequence comes from Rhodanobacter sp. UC4437_H4, assembly GCF_052978425.1. Classification (NCBI taxonomy): domain Bacteria; kingdom Pseudomonadati; phylum Pseudomonadota; class Gammaproteobacteria; order Lysobacterales; family Rhodanobacteraceae; genus Rhodanobacter; species Rhodanobacter sp. UC4437_H4. Next base: position 1,376,433 of record NZ_CM129673.1, on the reverse strand, counting down.
GCTGCTGCCGCTGCTGAACGATCTGCGTGCCACCCGCGGGCTGGAGCCGCTGCCCGAGTCGTCGATGTTCCATCCGAACCTCGACGCCTTCCTGCCGGAGCAGGCTCCGGCGGCGATGAGCGAGGCTTATGCCGCGGCGCACCGCGTGGAGCTGGCCGGTTTGCGCCTGCGTTTCCAGCAGCAGTTGCTGGCGTGGTTCCGCGGCCAGGATGCGGCCCAGCAACTGGTCGCCATGCGCAAGACCCTGCTGGCGATCACTGCGCGTTGTTATCACGTGCATGGCCGGCGCCTGTGGTGGATCGCCGCCGGGGTGCTGGAAGGTCTCGAACAAGGCATGCTCAGGGGGCACGCCCCCGAAGTGCGCCAGCTGATCGGCAAGGTGGATCGCAACATCCGCCTGCTGATCGAACATGGCGAGAACAGCCTGCGCGCGAGCGATGCCGACGAGGTGGCCTGCAAGCTGCTCTACATCGTGGCCCAGGCCAAGCAGCGCAGCCCGCACATGGAGCTGTTGCGCAGCACCTACGCGCTGGACAGCCTGCTGCCCGATGCCGGTGAACTGGAACACGCCCGCGGCTCGATGGCCGGGCACAACCGCGCCCTGCTCGATTCGGTGTCGCGCGCGCTCAAGGACGACCTGCTGCGCGTCAAGGAAGCGCTGGACCTGTTCCTGCGCGAGCAGGACGGCGATCCGGCCCAGCTTGCCGCCCAGGGCGAAGTGCTCGAACGGGTCGGCGACACGCTGGGCATGCTGGCGCTGGCGGTGCCGCGCCGCGTGGTCGGCGAGCAGCGCCGCGTGCTCGACGAAATCGCCAACCGCCTGCGTCCTGCCGACGAGGAAACGCTGCTGGATGTCGCCGGCGCGCTGCTCTACGTGGAGGCGTCGCTGGACGACCACATCGAGAGCCTCGGCTCCGAAGGCGAACCTGCCGCTGCCGCCGACCCCACGCAGGGGCTGCCGCGCAGCGAAGCGCTCGGCGTGGTCTCCACCCTGATGCAGGAAGCGATCGGCAACACCGGCAAGGTGAAGGACGCGATCGTTGCCTTCGTGGAGTCGGGCTGGCAGCACGATCGCCTGGCCGGTGCGCCGCCGTTGATGGACGAGGTGGCCGGCGCCATGCGCATGCTGTCCTCGCCGCGCCCGGCCGAACTGGCCCAGGGCGTGGGCCGGTTCATCGACTACGAATTGCTGCAGGACCGTCGCGTGCCCAGCGGTGCGCAGATGGATCACCTGGCCGACGCGCTGGCCGCGCTGGAGTACTACCTGGAGGCGGCGCGCGAGCACCGTGGCGGCCTCGAACACATCCTCGACGTGGCCGAGCACAGCCTGGCCCAGCTTGGCTACTGGCCGGTCCCGGCGCAGCGCGCGGCCGTGGAGGAGCCCGCGCCGGTCGCCGAGGCACCGGCTTCCGTTTCGCTCGAAGCCGAGCAGCACCCCGACCTCTCCGAGTCCGTCAGCCTGCTGCCCGGCGCCGATCTCGGCAGCCTGTTCGTCGGCGACGCGCAGGCTTCGCCCGAACCCACGCATGACCTCGACGGGCTGCGACTGGCGGAGACCGGCGCACCGGCGAGCCCGGCCAGCGCCGTCGGCGAGGACTGGGTCGAGATCGAGGAGCAGGTCACCGAACAGGTGCCCGTCGCCGATCCGCTGGCGGCAAACACCCGCTTCAACGCCGATGCCGAAGGCATCGACGACGACATCCGCGACATCTTCCTGGAGGAAATGCAGGAGGAGATCGACAACCTCGCGGTGGCCCAGAAGGATTGGCTGGCCGACCCGGCGCAGACGCCGGCGCTGGTCGGCATCCGCCGCTCGTTCCACACCCTGAAGGGCTCCGGCCGCCTGGTCGGCGCCGGCGTGCTGGGCGAGTTCGCGTGGAAGGTGGAGGACATGCTCAACCGCGTCCTCGACCATACGATCGAGCCGGACCAGAACGTGCAGGACGTGGTCCGCCACGCCATCGACGCGCTGCCGCAACTGCTGGCTGCGCTCAAGGGCGAGGGCGATCCGCAGGTGCCGCTCAGCGCGATCATGCAGGCCGCCGAGCGGCTGGCCGCGGGCCAGCCGGCACGAGTGGAAGACTTCATGCAGCGCGGTACCGAAACGGTCACCCGCACGGTGGTCCGCCGCGTGCCGCGCGCCACCGTCGACGCGGCCGACGTGCCGCGGGCCAGCCTTACCGATGCCGACGTGGCAAGCGCGGCCGCCGCCGAGCCCGTGCCGGCCGAGCCGGAACCGCTGGTGGACATGCCGGCGATGCCGCCGATCGATCCGGTGCTGCTGGAGATCCTGCGCAGCGAAGTTGCCCAGTACCTGCAGACCATCCGCACCGCGATCCAGCGCAGCGAAGGCGCGTTGCCGGTCAGCGAGGAGCTGCTGCGGGCCGTGCACACCTTGCACGGCGCGATCGCGATGGTCGACATCCCGCTGCTGACACAGTTGCTGTCGCCGCTGGAAGGCCTGTTCAAGCGCCTGCGCGCATCCGGCCAGCCGCTGCCCGCGTCGGGCGTGCGCCTGCTCGGCCAGGCGGCCGACGTGGTCGACCAGGTAATGGCCCAGTTCGACGCCCCGGCGTTGCCGTTGCCCAACGTCGACGCGCTCACCGCGCAGATCACCGAGATGCGCGACGACTACCCCGAGTCGCAAGTCGCGCATGTGATATTCGAGCCGCAAGCGGGCGATGATGCGGTGGACGAGCCGGCCATCGAGGCCGACACCGCCCGCGAGTCGACTCCGACCCTCGCCGAGCCGTCCGCGCCGGAAGGCGTCGATGCGGAAACCGGTCACGACGAGCACATGGATGCCGCTGCCGAGATGACCGCTGCGCTGCGCGCCTTCGAGCCCGACGCGGCCATCGCCGCGGCCAACGCCGCCGCCAACGCCGCCGCCGAAGCTGCTCGCCAGGCCGCTGCCGAGCAAGCTGCGCAGGAGGAGGCCGCACGCGAGCGGGCGGCTGCCGAACAAGCTGCCGCGGAACAAGCCGCGGCAGAGCAGGCGGAACAACTGGCGGCGGCGCAGGCCGCCGCGGAACAGGCGGCAGCCGAACAAGCTGCGGCCGAGCAGGCTGCCAAGCAGGCCGCCGCCAGGGCCGCCGCGACTCGGGTGGAACCGGCGCCCGCGTTCGTGCTGCCCGACGGTAGCCGCATCGACGCCGACCTGCTCGAAGTGTTCATCGACGAGGCGCGCGAGATTCTCGACAGCGCCGACGGCGTGCTCGCCAAGTGGCACGCCGATCCCGCCGATACGTCCTGCGTCGGCGAACTGCAGCGCGACCTGCACACGCTCAAGGGCGGTGCGCGCATCGCAGGCCTGGTGTCGGTGGGCGACCTCGCCCACGCGATCGAGACGGTGCTGGAAAAACCCATCCGCGACGCCGACAAGACCGGCACGCTGATCAGTGCGCTCGAGGCGAGCTTCGACCAGCTCAACACGATGGTCCAGCGCGTGTCGCAGGGCCACATGCCGGAGTATCCGCAGGCCGCGATCGACCACCTGCTGCAGCTTGCCGGCGCCACCGCGCTGGTCGGCGAGGCCGAACCCGCGACGGACGCGTCGCACGCGCCGGTGGAGGAGGCGCCGCAACCCGTCGCCCATGAGGACGAGCACAGCCTGCCCGAGCTGCTGCCCGAGACGGCGCGCGAGACGCACTCGCCGCAGGAGCAGATCCGCGTCCGCGCCGACCTGCTGGACAACCTGGTCAACCATGCCGGCGAAGTGGCGATCTACCGCTCGCGACTGGAACAGCAGGTGGCCGGCTACCGCTTCAACCTGGTCGAGCTGGAACAGACCGTGGCACGCCTGCGCAGCCAGCTGCGCATGCTGGAAATCGAGACCGAGGCGCAGATCATCGCGCGCTTCCAGCGCGAGCATCGCGAGGCGGGCCTGACCGCGTTCGATCCGCTCGAGCTCGATCGCTACTCGCAACTGCAGCAGTACTCGCGAGCGCTGGCCGAGTCGGTGTCCGATCTGGTGTCCATCCAGAACATGCTGGATGAGCTGACCCGCCAGGCCGAAACCTTGCTGATCCAGCAGTCGCGGGTCAGCACCGAACTGCAGGACGGCCTGCTGCGCACGCGCATGCTGCCGTTCGACACGATGGTGCCCAATCTGCGCCGCACCCTGCGCCAGGCCGCGCAGGAAGAGCACAAGCAGGCCCAGCTCTACGTCGACGGCGCGCACGGCGAAATGGACCGCAACCTGCTCGACCGCATCAAGGCACCGTTCGAGCACATGCTGCGCAACGCCATCGCGCACGGCATCGAGAGTCCGGCCGAGCGGCGCAAGCTGGGCAAGCCGGCCGAGGGCGCGGTGCGCATCAAGGTGGCTCGCGAGGCGACCGAGGTGGTGGTGCGGGTCAGCGACGACGGTCGCGGCCTCAATCGCGAGGCTATCCGCAAGCGCGGCATCGAGCGCGGCATGCTGCGTCCGGAAACGCGGCCTACCGACAATCAGCTGCTGTCGCTGATCACCCAGCCCGGCTTCTCCACCGCCAGTCAGGTCACCCAGCTGGCCGGTCGCGGCGTCGGCATGGACGTGGTCGCCAACGAGATCAAGCAGCTCGGCGGTTCGCTGTCGATCGAGTCGGAGGAAGGCCAGGGCACCACCTTCGTGCTGCGCCTGCCGTTCACCCTCGCCGTCACCCAGGCCATCCTGGTGCGCATCGGCGAGGCCACGTTCGCGATCCCGATGACCTCGGTACAGGGCGTGGCGCGAGTCAATCCGGAAGACCTGGCCGCACTGCTGGCCACCGACGAGCCATCGTTCCAGTACGGCAACGAGGACTACGGCGTCCACGACCTGGCCGAGCTGCTCGGCCTGCCGCCCGGCCTCGCCACCGAGGACGAACAGCAGCCGCTGCTGCTGACCCGCGCGGGCGACCTGCGCGCGGCCATCCGCATCGACGCCGTGCTCGGTTCGCGCGAGATCGTGGTCAAGTCGGTCGGCCCGCAGATCAGCTCGGTGCCGGGCCTGCTCGGTGCGACCATCATGGGCGATGGTTCGGTGCTGATCATTCTCGACCTGGCGCCGCTCGTACGTCACGGCATGATCCGCCGCGAGCAGCGCCTGGCCGAAGGCCTCAGCGCGGTCAAGGCGCCGGTCATCGAGGAGGTGCTGGTACGTCCGCTGGTGATGGTGGTCGACGACTCGATCACCATGCGCAAGGTCACGGGTCGCGTGCTGGAACGCCACGAGTACGAGGTCAGCACCGCCAAGGACGGTGTCGACGCGCTGGAGAAGCTGCACGAGCGCGTACCCGACCTGATGCTGCTGGACATCGAGATGCCGCGCATGGACGGCTACGAGCTGGCCACTCACATGAAGGCCGACCCGCGGTTGCGCGACGTGCCGATCATCATGATCACCTCGCGCAGCGGCGACAAGCACCGCCAGCGCGCGTTCGACATCGGCGTGGATCGATACCTCGGAAAGCCCTACCAGGAGGCGGAACTGCTGCTGCAGATCGCCGAGGTGCTGGAGCAACGTGCCGCGGAGCCGATTCATGACTGATACGCCACCCGCGGTCGCGCTGCTGTTCGACGACAGCGAACTCGGTGGGCATTTGCGCGATGCGCTGCACGAGCGCGGCGCGCGGATCGTCCACGAGGGCGGCCTGGCCGGGCTGAACCGCGAACTGCTGCAGCAGGTGGGCGCGGATGTACTGGTGATCAACCTGGACGACGACGCCGACGATGCGCTCGACCAGTTGTACGACATCATCGACGGCGACCGGCCGCGGGTGGTGTTCAACGATGCCCAGGCCAGCCGCGCGCTGTCCGGCTGGGATCGTGCGCGCTGGGCGCGCCACCTGGCGGTGAAAGTGCTGGCGATGGGCGACATCGACCCGCCGCGGCCCGAGGATGCGCGCGAGGTGCAGGTCGCGCCTGCGCTGGTCGCAGCGGTTGCGCCGGTGGTGACGGAGACCCTTGGTCGCGACGCGGTCGACGAGCCCGCGACCTTCGCCACGCCGGCAGAAGACGATCTGGCAGCGCCGATCGCGCAGGACGCGGCGACGCCGGTGATGGCAGACGAGCCGCCGCCGGACCTGCCCGCCGACGAGCCGCTGCAGACCGCGGCCAACGAAGACGACGCTCCCGGCGCTGCGTTCGATGCGCACGCCGGCATTCCGTTCGATGACGAGATCGAGCCGGCGGCCGACCCCGGCATCACCGCCGAATCGGATGACCTGGCTGCCGAACTCGAGGCGCTGCTCGCCTCCGGCGAATTGCCGGACGAAGAGGACGAGCAGACGGTCGGCGCGGGCTTGCGCTTCACCGGCGACGAGGAACTGCCGCCGTTGCACGACGGCGACTTCGGCGTGGTGGAACTGGCCGATTCCGACGACGACCGCATCGCACTGGACGAAAGCGCGCCGTCACCCGCGGTCGATGAGCTGGACTTTTCGGCGCTGGATGCCCCGGACCTGACCGCCGAGGCGATGGATGCCGCTGCGTCGGTCGTGCCCGCCGCACCCGAGACGCCGGTGCGCGCGCCGGACAACTGGGCCTTGCTCGACGAGGAGGCGCCGGTCGAATCAAATGACAAGCCCGACGCCGCCGCGTTCGGCATCGAGAAACTCAGCGCCGCGGAATTCCTGGCGCCCGACGTGGAGCCGGTCGCCGCCGATCTGCAGCCGACCATGAGCCTGGAACTGGTCTCGATGGAAGAGGCGATTGCGCCGCAGGCCTTCGTGCCGGATCACGAGATGGTGCTGGACGAACTCGGCTCGGCGCTGAGCCGGATCGTGTTGCTCGGCGCGGCGGTCGATGGCGTCGACTCGGTGTGCGAGTTCATGCGCAGCTTGCCCGCCAGCACTCGCCTGACGTTCCTGCTGACCCAGCACCTGGGCAGCCACACCGAGCAGGAAATGCTCGCGCGGCTCGCCGAAAAGAGCCCGCTGCCGGTACGCGTGGCCGAAGCCGGCCGTCGCGTCGGCATGGGCGAGGTGCTGATGGTGCCCGCCGGCCAACAGGTTCGCCTGCGTCGCGACGGCAGCGTGGAGCTGCTTGCCGACGCCGCGCCGGAACCGTCGATCGACGCCAGCCTGAGCATGGCCGCGAACGGCTTCGGCCGCGATGCGGTGGCGATCGTCTTTGCCGGGCGCGGCAACGACGCGATCGCCGGCTCGCAGGCGATCCATGATCGAGGCGGCCAGGTCTGGGTCGAATCGTCGTCCGGGGATCATTTCGCCGACATGGTCAGCGGGATCTTCGCCGAGCGACTGGTCAGTTTCTCCGGTACGCCGTCCGAACTGGCGGCGCACCTGATCGAGGTGTTTCCATGAGTGATCCGTTGCCGCGTGAAATCCGCTGCGTGCTGGTGCCGGTCGGCGAAGCGCGCATGCTGCTGCCCAATGCCACGATCGCGGAGGTGGTGACGTACAGCGCGCCCGAGCCGGTCGAGGGCGCGCCGCACTGGCTGCTTGGCCGCATCGCCTGGCGTGGCTGGCGCGTGCCGCTGGTGTCGTTCACGCAGCTCGCCGGCACCGCCGAGGGCGACAGCGAGCTGGTGGTGCGCGTGGCCGTGCTCAAGGCGCTGGGCGGCGATCCGCGCCTGCCGTTCATCGCGGTGCAGACCCAGGGTTTCCCGCGCCTGACCACGCTCAATGCCGAGCTGATCATCCCCACCCACGACGGCAAGGGCTTGCCCGACGGCGTGCGCGCGCACGTGCTGGTACGCGACGACGTGGCGATGATCCCCGATCTGGAGTGGATCGAGGCGCATCTGCTCGACCTGCTCGATGCCGGCCAGGATGACGCTGCCGCCGGCGAGATGCCGCCGGACGCACCCGGCGCGGCCGACATCCTGCACTGAGTCCACGGCATCGGCGCGACTGCGCGTCGGTGGCGGGCCGTGTACATCCCGGCCCGCAACATCCGGATGGCGAAATTTGACGCGTTGTGCACCTTGTTGGGGTGATCGTTCGCCCCGGCGAACTCGCTCGGGCCACCGGGCAGGGGGCTCGCCTGTGGGGTCCACTTCGAGGAGCCGTTGCCATGCCGAGTTCGTGCCTGTCGTTTCCTGCTGCTTTGCGTCTGGCCCGCCGTCACCCGGCGGGCCTGCTTTTGGCGGCCTTGACCTTCGCGCTGACGCCACTGCCTGCCGGCGCCGCGACGCCGCAGGACAGCGCCGGGCCGGCCAGCGCATCGAGCACGCCGCCACCGGCGGATGCGACGAACCCGCGCCTGCCGGTGAAGAACCTGCAGCGCGTCGTCGTCACCGGCATTCGCGGCAGCATCGAGAAATCGCTGCAGGTCAAGCAGCAGTCCAACGAGATCGTGGAGGTCGTCTCGGCCGAGGACATCGGCAAGCTGCCCGACCCGAGCATCGCCGACAGCCTGTCGCGCCTGTCCGGCCTGGCCACCCAGCGCGGGCTGGACGGGCAGGCCAACCAGATCTCGATTCGCGGCCTGTCGCCGGACTTCACCGCCACGCTGTTGAACGGCCATGAACAGGCCTCGACGGGCGAGAACCGCGGCGTGGAATTCAACCAGTATCCGGCCGAGCTGATCAACCAGGTGGTGGTCTACAAGACACCCGATGCCAGCCTGCTGGGCCAGGGGCTGGCCGGCACCGTCGACATGCACACCATCAAGCCGCTGGACTTCGATGGCATGAAGCTGGCCGCGAACCTGCGCGGGCAACGCGGCAGCAACGGCTCGCTCAACCCCGGCTCCGGCGTGGGCGACTGGGGGAACCGCTTCAGCCTGTCCTGGATCGACCAGTTCTTCGACCACACGCTGGGCATCGCGCTCGGCGCGGCGCGCGAGGACGCGCCGATCCAGCAGCGGCAGTACCAGGCGTGGTGGTGGAGCGTGGACAACGGCACGGCCGGCATCGACCAGAACTGGGGCGGGCCGCATACGCCGGGCATGCCCGACAACGTGATCTCGCAGGAAGGCATGCAGTTGCGCGCGCTGTCGCAGGACCAGGTGCGCGACGGCGTGATGGGCGTGCTGGAGTGGGCGCCGAACGACACCTACTACTCGACGCTGAATCTGTTCTACTCCCGCTTCGACAAGCGCTCGTACAAGAACGGCCTGCAGTGGTCCAGCAGCCCGTACGACAACGTGTCCTACGCCAACGTCGGCACCGTGCCGCTGCAGCCCTATCCGCTGGTTACCTCGGGCACGCTCATGGGCATCGCGCCGATCCTGCAGAACGGCTACAACCGCGAGCGGGATTACCTGTTCTCCGCGGACTGGAGCAACCAGATCCATTTCGGCGATGACTGGGTCGTCAGCGGCGACGTGGCCTATTCCTCGGCGCGGGTGAAGCTGCTCGATGCCTACACCTTCACCGGCCTGCCCGGCGGTGCGCTCGGCGACGTGCAGTTCACCACGCCGCGCGATTTCGGTTTCCCCGACTTCCGCACCTCGTTCAACCCCGGTGACCCGGCCAGCCTGGTGTTCACCGACCCGGACAACTACAGCTACAACGGCCGCCAGGAATTCGACCGGCAGAAGGACCACCTGAAATCCGCGCGGCTGGCGATCTCCCATCCGCTGGGCTGGATCTTCTCCAGCGTCGAGGCCGGCATCGCCTGGTCCGACCGCGAGAAGACCAAGCAGGCCGACGTGTTCTTCGCCTACCTCAACGGCAACGGTTCCGACCCCGGCACCTACGACCACGCCTACGGCGTGCCGATCGACCCGGCGGTGCTGCGCGGCAGCACCTCGCTTGGCTATGGCGGCATCGGCCCGATCGTGGACTACGACGTGCTGGCCGCGCTGGAGCGGCAGTTCTACCTTACCCAGCGCAACGGCGCTGGCGACTACGACCGCAACTACACGGTACGCGAGAAAGTGCCGGTGGCCTACCTGAAGTTCAACCTGGACACCACGCTGGGCAGCATTCCCCTGCGCGGCAACGCGGGCGTGCAGGTGGTGCGCACCGAACAATCCTCGCAGGCATTCCAGACCACCGGTGACGACAAGGTCGGCACGCTCACCGGCGGCGCCACGTACACCAAGGTGCTGCCCAGCCTCAACCTGGTGGCCGAGCTGGGCGACAAGCAGTACCTGCGCTTCGGCTTCGCCAAGACGCTGACCCGCGGGCGCATCGACGACGAAAAGGTGGCTTCGTCCGCCTCGGTCTCCGAAGTCCAGAACGGTCCGGGTGCCGGCCAGGTGCGCTGGTCGGGCAGCGGCGGCAACCCGAAGCTGCGCCCGTACATCGCCGTCGGCACCGACCTGGCGTGGGAGAAGTATTTCGACGACGCCACCTATGTCGGCATCGACGTGTTCAACAAGAACATCCTCAATTACATCTACACCCGCACCGTGGCCGATTACGATTTCAGCGGCTACACCAACAACAACCCGCTGCTGACGCCGAGCAGCAATATCGGTACGTTCTCCACCCCGCAGAACGGCACCGGCGGCCGCATGCAGGGCGTCGAGCTGGAAGGGGCGCTGTCCGGGGCGCGGCTGTCGCCGGCACTGGCCGGCTTCGGCGTGCAGGCCAATTTCGCGCTGACCAACAGCACCATCCCCGACAGCACCATCTCGAACATTCCAGGTGGGCCGAAATCGTTGCCGGGCCTGTCGCGCAAGACCGCCAACCTGCAGATCTACTACGAGGCCCACGGTTTCGCGCTGCGGGTGGCCGAGCGCTACCGCTCCAGTTTCACTGGCGAGGCCGTGGCGCTGTTCGACCAGATCGGCTACACGCGCATCCGCGCCAACAAGGAGACCGACCTGCAGGCCAGCTACGAGTTTCCGGACGGACGGCTGAAGGGTTTGTCGCTGCTGCTGCAGGTGTCCAACCTGACCAACGAACCGTTCGAGTCGGAACAGGTCAGCGGCCTGCCCAACGGCGTGGAAGTCGCCCGCCCGCTGGAGTACGACACCTGGGGTCGCACCGTGCTGCTCGGCGTCAACTACGCCTTGTAGCACGGCTCACGCGCCGGCGATCGCCAGATCGCCGTGGCAGGCCTGCAAGGCGCTGAGCGCCGCCAGGCCTGCCGTCTCGGTGCGCAGGATGCGTGGGCCCAGGCGCAGGCCGAGGAAGCCGTGCTGCGCCAGTGCGCGGGTGTCGGCTTCACCCAGGCCACCTTCCGGCCCGATCACCAGCACGCCGCCGGCGGCACCGAAGCGCAGCGCGCCGATCGTCTTCTCGGCGCCCGGCAGCAAGGCCAGTCGCAGCGCGCCATCGTCAGCCAACCCGCCCAGCCATGCCGCCAGCGGCTGGATCGGCGCGATGCGCGGAATGCGTGCGCGGCCGCTCTGCTCGCAGGCGCTGACCGCCACCGACTGCCAATGCGCCAGCCGCTTGGCGGCCCGTTCCGCGTCCAGGCGCACTTCCGATCGTTCGGTCAGCAGCGGCACGATGCCGGTCGCGCCCAGCTCGGTGGCCTTCTGCACGATCAGGTCCATCTTGTCGCCGCGCGCGATGCCCTGGGCGAGCAGCAGCGGCAGTGGCGACTCGTTGTACACGGGGCTGCACGCCGTCACCTGTACCCGCACCGCGCGCTTGTCGATGCTGCCGATGGTGGCCGCGTAGTCGCAGCCGTCGCCGTTGAACAGCACCACCGGCGCGCCTGCGGGCAGCCGCAGCACCCGCGTGGCGTGCTCGGCCGCGTCGGGCGGCAGCACCAGGTCGGCGCCCACGGCAAGCGGCAGGTCGGCGTGGAATCGGATGGTGCGCATGCGTCAGGGCCGCAAAAATCCAAGCATAACGGAGCGCGTGGACGGTGTCGGTCAACCGGCCACGGCGTGCTCGATGCCCTGGATGGCGGTATCCACCAGCAGGTCGATCTCCTGCTCGGTGACCACGTACGGCGGCATGAAATAGACGACATTGCCCAGCGGGCGCAGCAGCACGCCGTGCTGCAGGCCGTGCAGGTAGACGCGCAGGCCGCGCCGCTCGTCCGCGGGGTACGGGCGTCGGCTGGCCTTGTCGGCGACCAGCTCGACGGCCGCGATCATGCCGGTCTGGCGCACGTCGGCGACCTGCGGATGCTCGCGCAGCGGCGCCAGCCGGCGCGCCATGTGCGTGGCCAGCTGCCGGTTGCGTTCCAGTACCGGCTCGTCGCGGAAGATCGCCAGCGTCTCCAGCGCCACCCGGCAGCCCAGCGGATTGCCGGTGTAGCTGTGCGAATGCAGGAAGGCCTTGCCGGCACGGTACTCGGCGTAGAACGCGGCATAGACCTCGTCGGTGGTGAGCACCGCCGACAGCGGCATGAAGCCGGCGGTGAGTCCCTTGGACAGGCACATGAAGTCCGGCGACACGTGGCCCTGCTCGCAGGCGAACAGCGTGCCGGTGCGGCCGAAACCCACCGCGATCTCGTCGGCGATGAAGTGCACCGCGAACTCGTCGCACAAGGCGCGCAGCCCGGTCAGGTAATCCGGGTGATACATGCGCATGCCGCCGGCGCACTGCACCAGCGGCTCGACGATCACCGCGCAGGTTTCGCGGGCGTGGCGTTCCAGCAGCGTGCGCAGCTCGGCGAGCCGGCGCGCCGCTATCTGTGCCGGTGTCTCGCCCGGTTCGCCTTCATAGGTGTCCGGCGAGGGCGCCAGCAGCGGGGTCAGCAGCAGCGGTGCGTAGGTCTTGCGATACAGCGCCACGTCGCTGACCGACAGCGCACCCAGGGTTTCGCCGTGATAGCTGCCGCTGAGCGCGATGAAGCGGGTCTTCTCGCCGTGACCGCGGTTGAGCCAGTAGTGGAAGCTCATCTTCAGCGCCACTTCGATCGCGGACGAGCCGTTGTCGGCGTAGAACACGCGCTCCAGTGCGGGCGGCGTGATACGCACCAGTTCCTCGGCCAGCCGGATCGCCGGTTCGTGGGTGAAACCGGCAAAGATCACCTGTTCCAGCGTGCGGGCCTGGTCGGCCAGTGCGGCGGCAATGCGCGCATTGGCGTGGCCGAACAGGTTGACCCACCACGAGCTGACGCCGTCGAGATAGCGCCGGCCCTCGGCATCGACCAGCCAGGCGCCTTCGCCGCGCACGATCGGCAGCATCGGCACCGCGCCTTCGCCGTGGTCGTGCATCTGCGTGCATGGATGCCAGACGTGCCTGAGATCGCGCTCGGCAAGCGCGGCGTTGTTGTTTGCTGGAATGGTCATCCGGCTATGATCGACGCTGCGCCCGGGATGCTCAAGCGGTGCGCGGGACATTCGGAACTGGACGCTTGATTCGACTTCGAAAAATTCTCGTCGCCCTGGCGGTGCTCGCGGCAGTCGTGCTGGTGCTGGCGTGGTTTCTGCCGGCGCGCTGGGTGATGCCGTGGGTCGAGCCGCAGTTGCACGGGCTGCGGCTGCAGCAGGTGCAAGGCACGGTTTGGAACGGTGCTGCCGGTAACGTCTTGGATGCCGATGGGCGACGGTTGGGACAGGTGCGCTGGCAGTTGTCGCGCCGCGCGCTGCTCGGCCGGCTGCAGATGCAGCTGGCCTTCGACGGACCGCAGGCGGATTTCTCCGGAACCGTGCGGCGCACAGCGCAGGGGCGCGTCGAGGGCGAAGGCTGGCGGCTGCATGCCGATCTCGCCGCGACGGATGTTCCGCTTCCGGTCGACTGGGGCGCGCCGCTGGGCGAGCTGCAACTGACGGTCGATCATGTACTGCTGCAAGGCGGCTGGCCGCTGCAGTTGCAGGCGCAGGGCCGGTGGCAGCGGGCCGCCGTGCACACGACCGAAGGCGAGCTGGCGCTGGGTGAATTGCAGGGAAGCGCGCAGGCGCAGGGCGGCGTGATCCACGCGCAATGGCACGATCAGGGCGACGGGCCGCTGCAGGTGCGCGGCGAATTGCAGCTGAGCCCGCTGGGCTGGCGTCTGGACAGCACGCTGCGCGCCCGCCATGGCGATCCGGCGTTGCAGCGCTGGCTGGCCCGGCTCGGGCCGGTCGCGCCGGACGGCAGCGTGCACATCCGGCAGGCCGGTGGCCTGGCCGCCAACCCTCCATCGAACCGCCAGGACGCCACGCTGCCATGAACCCCGAGACTACCGCCGTCGCGCTGGCCGCGGCACGCGAGGCTGCCGCCGCCGCCGCCGAAATCATCACGCACTACTGGCGTCGCGGCGTCGAGGTGGAGCTGAAGGCCGATGCCACGCCGGTGACGGTGGCCGATCGCGAGGCCGAGCAGGCGATTCGCCGCGTGCTGCAGGCCGCGCTGCCGCAGGCGGCGATCTACGGCGAGGAGTTTGGCCTGCAGGGCGAACGAGACGCTTTGCTGTGGCTGGTCGATCCGCTCGATGGCACCAAGAGCTTCGTGCGCCGCACGCCGTTCTTTTCCACCCAGATCGCGTTGATGGACCGCCACGAACTGGTGCTGGGCGTATCCAGTGCGCCGATCTACGGCGAGACGATGTGGGCCAGCGCCGGCGGCGGCGCCTGGTTCGAGGGCGAACGCGTGCGCGTGGCGGACACCACCGACATGGCGCAGGCGGCGATCTCGACCGGCAACATCAGGACGCTCGCCGGCGATGCCCGCTGGGCGGCGCTGGGCGGGCTGATCCGTGACAGCAACCGCATCCGCGGCTACGGCGATTTCTGCCACTACCACCTGCTGGCGCGCGGCAGCCTGGACCTGGTGATCGAGTCGGACGTGAACATCCTCGACATCGCCGCGCTCGCGGTGATCGTGCGCGAAGCGGGCGGTGTGTTCACCGATCTCGACGGCGCCCCGCCGACGCTGGATACCACCAGTGTGCTGGCCGGCACGCCGGCGCTCCACGCGCAGGCCTTGCAACGCCTGCGGCGCTGAGGCGCAAAGGTTAGAATCGCCGGATGCGCAAACTGCCGATCATCCACGCCATCCGCGACGTCACCGACAGCCGATTCCTGCAGGTCGAGCAGCTGGACCTGGAATTCTCCAACGGCGTGCGGCGCACCTACGAACGACTCAAGGGCAGCGGCCTGGGCGCCGTGATCATCGTGCCGATGCTCGATGACGAGACCGTGCTGCTGGTGCGCGAGTACGGCGGCGGCGTCGGTCGCTACGAGCTGGGCCTGCCCAAGGGCCGGCTCGACCAGGACGAAACCGCCGAGCAGGGCGCCGAACGCGAGATGAAGGAAGAAATCGGCTACGGTGCGCGCAAGCTGAAGATCCTGCACAACCTGTCGCTGTCGCCGTCGTACATGACGCACATGGCGCACGTGGTGCTGGCGCAGGATCTGTATCCGGAGAAACTCGCCGGCGACGAACCGGAGGAACTCGAAGTGGTGCCGTGGAAGATGTCCGAGCTGCACACCCTGCTCGGTCGCGACGACGTCACCGAGGGGCGCTCGATCGCTGCGTTGTTCATGGCCCGCGAATACCTCGCCGGGCGCTTCCAGAGGACCTGAGCTTGCCCCCCGAATTGGCACGGCAGGTGGGCGCGATTGCCCGCGCGGCGGCGGCGGCGATCCTGCAGGTGTACCACGGCGACTTCGCCGTGCAGACCAAGGGCGACGACTCGCCGTTGACCGCCGCCGATCTCGCCGCGCAGCGGGTGATCGTGGCCGGCCTGGCCACGCTGCAGGAGCAACTGCCGGTGCTGTCGGAAGAGGCCAAGGCCCTGCCCTGGTCCGAGCGCCGGCACTGGACGCGCTACTGGCTGGTCGACCCGCTCGACGGCACCCGCGAGTTCGTCAAGCGCAATGGCGAGTTCACCGTCAACATCGCGCTCATCGACGACCACCGCAGCGTGCTGGGCGTGGTGCTGGCCCCGGTCACCGGCGAGCTGTACGCCGCCGCTCAGGGCCAGGGTGCGTGGCTGCAGGAGCGCGAGGGTGGCCCGTGGCGGCGCATCCGCACGCGGCCGCTGGGCGATCCGCCGCGGGTGGTCGGCAGCCGTTCGCATGGCGGCGCGCAGGGTGGGCTGCTCGAACAATTGATCGGCAACGACTACGACCATGTGCCGCTCGGCTCCTCGCTGAAGTTCTGCCTGATCGCGCGCGGCGAGGCGGACATCTACCTGCGCCTTGGCCTCACCAGCGAATGGGACACGGCCGCGGCGCAATGCGTGCTGGACGAAGCCGGGGGCGCGGTGCTCGATCTCGCCGGCCGACCGTTCCGCTACAACCGCGGCGAGTCCCTGTTGAATCCGGAGTTCGTCGCAGTCGGCGACCTCTCGATCGACTGGACCGCGCGACTGACCAGGAGCGAGGAGTGAGTGAAGAGGAGTGAGAGATGAGAGGGGGTCGTCCTCCGCCCGCTCCACCCGCGCACGCTCCTGCTTTCTCTCACTTCTCATTCCTCTCCACTTTATGACCCGACACAGTCTCGACGACCTCCTCGCCATCATGGCGCGCCTGCGCGATCCGCAGCATGGCTGCCCGTGGGACGTGCGGCAGGATTTTTCCTCGATCGCCGCCTACACGATCGAAGAGGCGTACGAGGTCGCCGATGCGATCGACCGGCGCGACTGGACCGATCTGTGCGACGAACTCGGCGACCTGCTGCTGCAGGTGGTGTTCCACGCGCAGATGGCCGCCGAGCAGGGCCTGTTCGAATTCGCCGACGTCGCCCACGCCATCAGCGCGAAGATGCTGCGCCGCCATCCGCACGTGTTCGGCGACACGCGTTACGCCGACCTGACCGAGCAGATGCAGGCGTGGGAGCAGATCAAGTCCGCCGAGCGCGTGGCGAAGGGCCGGACCGCCGATGACAGCGCGCTGGCCGGCGTCTCCACCGGGCTGCCGGAGTGGAAACGCGCCCACAAGTTGCAGCAGCGCGCTGCCGCCACCGGTTTCGAGTGGCCCGGCCCGCAGCCGGTGCTGGAGAAGCTGGCCGAGGAAGTGGAGGAGGTGCGCGTCGAGTTTACCCACGGGGCCGACCCGGCGCGCCTCGAGGACGAGATCGGCGACGTGCTGTTCGTGATGGTGAACCTCGCACGCCATGCCGGCGTCGATTTCTCGCAGGCGCTGCGGCATGCCAACGCGAAGTTCGAACGACGCTTCCGCCGCATGGAGCAACTGGCTGCGGCCGATGGCGCGGCGTTTGCCGGGCGCACGCTGGAGGAGCAGGAACAGTTGTGGCGGCGCGCCAAGCAGGACGAGGCCGGCCACTGACAGACGCGGCGGCCGTGGCCGCCGCGTCATCCCGTTTTTGCTGTCGCGACTACTTCGCTGGAGCTGTCGCGTCGCTGGCGGCGCGCGGCTGCCATGCCGCACGCATCTTCTCGCGCTCGGCGCGCATCTTCGCCTCGTTGGCCAGGTTTTCGTCCAGCCCCTTGCGCAGCGTGGCGATCGCCTGGTCGACATTGGTCGGCTGTGCCTGCAGGCGGGCCAGTCGCTGGTAGACGTAGTCGCGCACGCGCGGGTCCTGCGACTTGGCCAGCACGTCGTTGTAGACCGCCGCCATGTCCTTGCTGCGGCCGGCCTGCTGGTACAGCCGTTCCAGCGCGCGCAGGTCGCCGATCACGCCGCTGCGCTGGTGGTGCATGTGATGGCCCGCCATGCCGTGGTCGCGGTCGCCGGGAAGGATGCGTGCCTGCTTGGTGACGACCATGTGCGGATTGGCGGGCGACGCCGGCGCGTTCTGGGCCATCGCGAACGTGGCCGACCCGGCCAGCAGGGCGACGAGGGCGGAGGCGAGGAGGGTCTTGCGTTGCATGGGCTGTCTCCGTGGGTAGTGGGATGATCAACGCGCCGGCCGCGCAGGAGTTGACTGCGGTGTTCAGACTGCTGTCATCCTTGCAACCCTTTTGCGATCCGCTGCATCCAAGCCTGACCGACTACCGAGGAGAGTCCCATGCGCCGTCTTTTCATCGCCGCCATGCTGTGTGCCCCGTTCGCCGCGTTTGCCGCCGGATCGTGCGAGTTCGAGGCCCCGCGCAACCTGCAACTGGACCTGGCTGGCGTCCGCAGCGTGCAGATCGACGTCAACAGCCACGACCTGCACCTGATCGGCGGCGCCGACACCAGGGGCCTGACCCTGGTCGGACGCGCCTGTGCGTCGAAGAAAGCCGCGCTGGACAAGCTCACGGTCACCCAGCGACGCGACGGCGACCAGCTGTTGATCGACATCGGCGGCGACCACCAGGGTTTCAATTTCAACCTGTTCGGCGGCAACGTCAGCATGAGCCTGGACGTCACCGTGAACCTGCCGGCGAACGTGCCGGTCACCGTGCGCGTGGGCTCCGGCGACGCCGACGTGCGCGGCGTGCAGGAGCTGCGCAGCACGGTCGGTTCCGGCGACCTGCACGTGCGCCAGATCGCCGGCAAGTTCGCCACCAGCGTGGGCTCGGGCGATGTCGACGCCAGCGATGTCGGCAGCCTGCAGCTGGGTTCGGTGAGCTCGGGTGATTTCAAGATCGATGGCGTCAAGGGCGACGCCAGCATCGGCAGCATCGGTTCGGGCGACGTCACGCTGCGCAACGTCGGCGGCAGCGTGCACGCTGACACGCTGGGCTCCGGCGACCTCACCGTGCACGATGTCGGCGGCGATCTCACGCTCGGCGCCAAGGGCAGCGGCGATGTCGACCACTCCGGCATCAAGGGCAAGGTCAGCGTGCCGCACGACGACGATTGATTCCGCCACAAGCCGGCATCCCGTAGGGCGGGCACTGCCCGCCGCTCTTGATCGCGTGCATCACCGAAAGGCATGGCGGGCAGTGCCCGCCCTACGAAGCTGGAGCGAACAACATCGGGCACTTCGGTGCGTCTACGGCTGAATTCCGCGCCAGACCAGATACACCAACGGCGCGCACACCAGCAGGAACGGGATCGACACCCGGTGCAACTGCCGCAGGGCCTGCGGCTGCCGGGCCAGGCGCAGGGCGATCAGGTTGGCCAGCGAACCGATCGCCACGCCGAAGCCGCCCACATTGACCGCCACCGCCAGCGCGATGGCATCCGGCGCTCGCTCGAGCAGCAGCACGGTCGCCGGCACGTTGCTGATCAGCTGCGCGGCGACAATGCCGCTGGCGAACAGCACCATCGGTTGATCGAGATGGAGCCCGTCGAGCACGCGCTGCATCAGCGGCAGCTCGGCGAAGTGGCCGAGGCCGAGGAAGATCGCGGCGAAGGTGAGCAGCAACAGCCAGTCGATCCGCACCAGCGAGGCGCGGGCCAGCGCCCCGAACAGCACCAGCAGCGCCACGGCGCCCAGCGGCGCCAGATCGTATTCCATCGCCACCACCATGCCGACCAGCGCAATCATCGACCACGCGCCGAGGCGGCCCGAGTGCACCGCGCCGTCGATGTGCCGGGGGCTCAATGCCACCCGATCGCGCGGCAGCCAGTACCAGGTGAACGCCGCCACCAGTGCCAGCATGACGGCCGCGGCCGGCAGCATCGCCAGCGCGAAATCGAAGAACGACAGCCGCGAGTGCTGCCACAACAGCAGGTTCTGCGGGTTGCCGATCGGGCTGAGCGTGGAGCCGGCGTTCACCGCCAGCGCCTCCAGCACCACCATGCGCAGCACCGGCAGGTTGGAGATCGCGCCGATGGACACGGTCAGCGGCACGATCAGGAACAGGCTCACGTCGTTGGTCAGCACCATCGAGAGCAGCGCGCTGGCGGCCACCAGCAACAGCCCCAGGCCGCGCAGCGAGTGCGCCCGCGCCAGCGAAGCGGCCGCTGCGTGCTGCACCAGGCCGCTGTCGCGGATGCCCTGGATCGCGATCAGCAGGCCGGTCAGGCCGGCCAGCGTGGGCAGTTGCAGCCAGTGCCGATAATCGTCGACCGGACGCGGATCGAGCAGCGCCAGCAACAGCACCAGCGCGGCGAACACCAGCAGCAGCCATTCGTGCTGCAGGCGTTTGCGCCAGCCGGTGGCGGGTGACGACGCGGCAGGTTCCACGCGCGCTCAGCCCTCGCGCAGCAGGCGCATAGGTGGCGTGCGGCTGACCCGGCGCGTGCCGGCCAGCCCCAGCAGCATCACCACCAGCGCGGCGGCGGCGGCGCTGGCGACCAGCGGCCACGCCGGCGGCACGAAGCCCTCGATGTGGAACACCGCCCGACCCAGCCACCAGCCGCCGCCGGCGGCACCCAGCGCGGCGGTCAGGCCGGCGACCAGGCCCAGCATGGCGAATTCGCAGGCGGCGGCCACGCGCAGCTGTGCACGGCGCGCGCCCAGCGTGCGCAGCAGCGCGGCCTCGTGGCGCCGCTCGGCCGCGCTGGCGGCCAGCGCCGCGGCCAGCACCAGGATGCCGGCCAGCAGGCTGAAGCCGAGGATCCAGCGCACCGCGCTGCCCACGCGGTCGATGATCTCGCGCACCCGATCGAGCAGCGAGTCGACGTCGACCAGGCTGAGGTTGCCGTATTCGCGCGACAGTTGCGCCAGTTCCGCCGCGTGTCCGGACGACAGGTGGAAGCTGGCCAGCCAGGTGTGCGGCAGCTCGCTGGCGTGGGCCGGGTCGAGCAGCAGGAAGAAGTTGACCCGGAACGAGCTCCAGTCGACCTTGCGGATGCTGCCCACCCGCGCCTCCAGGCTGCCTTCGCCGACGTCGAAGCGCATCGTGTCGCCGAGCTTCAGGCCGAACATGTCGCGCCACATGGTGTCGATCGACACCTCGGGCCGATCCGGCGCAGCCCCATGCCAGTGGCCGGCCACCACCTCGTTCGCCGGCGGCAGCGCGGCGGACCACGACAGCCGCAGCTGGCGATCGGTCCACTCCTTCGCGCGCGGGTCGGCGAACTGCAACTGGTCGATGGCGTGGCCATTGATCGCGGTGAGCTTGCCCACCGCCAGCGGCAGCATGTTGAGCTGGTCGGCGCCGATCCGCGCCAGCGATTGCGAAAAGCCGGCGCGCTGGTCGCTTTGCAGGTTCAGGGCGAACCAGTTGGGCGTATCCGCCGGCAATTCCTGGCGCCAGCCTTGCAGCAACGCCGGTGCCACCACCGCAAGCAGCAACAACGCGCACAGACCCAGGCTGAGCGCGGTCGCCTGGATCACGCTCAGCGCCGGTCGTCGCGCCAGCGCGGCCAGGCCCAGCCGCAACGCCGGATGCGCGCCCGGCGCAATGCGCCGGGCCAGCCACAGCAGCGCGCCGGCCAGCAGCGCCGCGAGCACGCTCACGCCGAGCAGGCTGCCGGCGAGGATACCGGCCAGCTGCAGCGAGCCGCTCTGGCCCCAGATCAGGCCCAGCGCCACCAGCGCGGGGATCAGGTACAGCGCGTCGAAGCGCCGCACGCGCCGCGACAGACTCTGCCGGAACACTGCCACCGGCGGCACTTCGGCCAGCCGTGCCAGCGGCGGCAGCGCGAAGCCCACCAGCACCGCGATGCCCATGGCCGCGGCAGCGAATGCCGGCGCCAGCGGCAAGACCGTGGGCACGTTGCCGAACAGCTGACTGGCCAGCAACCACGCCAGCTGCGCCATTCCCAATGCCAGCGCGACGCCCAGTGCCGCCGCCGGCACGGCGAGCGCACCCAGGGTGCCCAGCAGCAGGCCGAGCACGCGCCGACGCGAGGTGCCCAGCGCGCGCAGCAAGGCCACTTCGGCAGTCTTGCGCCGCGCGTAGCGCTGGGCGGAAAGGGCGATCGCGATGCCGGCGAGCAGGGCCGACAGCAGCGCAGTCAGCCGCAGGAATGAACCGGCGCGGTCGAACGCACTGCGCATGCGCTCCCGGGTCTGCTCCGGCGTAATCAGTTGCGCACCCGAGGGCAGCGCGGTCGTCTCGGCCCAGTCGCGCCAGGCGCGCACCGCATCCGGCGAGCCGGCCAGCAACAGCCGATGGCGCGCGCGGCTGCCGCGCCCGAGCAAGCCGGCCTGCTCGGCATCGGCCAGGCTCATCAGCGCGCGCGGCGCCAGCGCGAGCAATTCGCCGCCGTCGGGCTGGCGCAGCAGTTCGGCGCCGATGGTGAGCGTGCGCCCGCCCAGTTGCAGGCGGTCGCCCACCGCGAGGCCCAGCGCGACCAGCGCGCGATGATCCAGATAGACCTCGCCGGCGACCGGCGCGCGGCTCGGCGGCAGCGCATGGCCGTTGCGATCGCGCAGCTCCAGCGTGCCGCGCAGCGGATAGTGCGCATCCACTGCCTGCACGTCGAGCAGTTGGGTGCGTTCGTGGGCGAACGCCACGCTGGGAAAGCCGGCGGTGCGCGTCAGCTGCAGGCCGTCCTGGCGTGCCTTGTCGGCGAAGGCGGCAGGCAGGGCCTGCGGCGCGGATACGCCGATGTCCCCGCCGATCAACTCCGCGGCGCTGGCCAGCATGCCACGCTCGATCCGGCTCGCCAGCGTGGCGACCACGCCCAGCGCCACCACCGCCAGCACCAGCGAGGCGGCCAGCGTGCGCAGTTCAGGCAGGTGCCATTCGCGACGCAGGCTGCGCAGCGACAAGCGCAGCAGGCTCATGCCGGCACGCCCGCGTCGGTCGACGCCACGCGCCCTTCCTCCAGCTCGATGCGGCGATCGCAGCGCGCGGCCAGGCCGGCGTCGTGGGTGACCAGCACCAGGGTGGTGCGGTGGTCGCGGTTGAGCGCGAACAGCAGGTCGCAGATGTGGTGGCCGGTGCGCTGGTCGAGGTTGCCGGTGGGCTCGTCGGCGAACAGCACGCGCGGGCCGTGCACGAAGGCGCGGGCGATCGCCACGCGTTGCTGCTCGCCGCCGGAAAGCTGCGCGGGGTAGTGCCGCCGCCGCGCGCTCAGGCCCACCGCCTCGAGCGCCTCCCGCGCACGGCTGCGCGCCGCGCTGCTGCCCTCCAGTTCCAGCGGCAGCATCACGTTCTCCTCGGCAGTGAGCGCCGGCAGCAGGTGGAACGACTGGAACACGAAGCCGACCAGTCGCCGCCGCAGTTCGGCGCGGGCTTCCTCGTCCAGCTGCTCCAGCGCGTGGCCGTCGAGGGAGATGCTGCCGCGGTCGGGCGTGTCCAGCCCGGCCAGCAGGCCGAGCAGGGTGGTCTTGCCCGAGCCGGAAGCGCCCACGATGGCGAAGCTCTCGCCGGGCATCACGCGCAGGTCCACGCCGTCGAGGATGTCGAGCCGCCCCTCGGGGCCGTTGACCGACTTGCTAACATCACGGGCTTCGAGGACGGGACGGGAAGAATCATTCATGCGGCGCTGCCTGTGGTTGCTGGTTCTGCTCTGCGGTTTCGGCGTCGCCCACGCGGCGGCGCCGAAGACCGTCCTGGTGCTGGGCGACTCGCTGTCCGCCGCGCACAACATTCCGGTCGAAGCCGGCTGGGTGCATCTGCTGGATGTCCGTCTGGGCAAGATGGTGCCGAAGTGGCGTGCGGTCAATGCCAGCATCAGCGGCGAAACCTCGCTGAGCGGCCGACACCGCTTGCCCGCCTTGCTGCAGACCTACCAGCCGGCGGTGCTGGTGATCGAACTGGGCGCCAATGACGGCCTGCGCGGGTTGCCGCTGCCGGCCTTGCGCGACAACCTGACGGCGATGATCGAGCTGGCGCAAAAGCACAAGACACGCGTGCTGCTGCTGGGCATCGAGCTGCCGGTGAACTACGGCCCGCAGTACCGCGACGGCTTGCGTGCGATCTACGCCGACCTGGCGCGCCAGCGGAAGGTCGCGCTGCTGCCGTTCCTGCTCGACGGCGTCGCGCTGGACCCCGGCCTCATGCAGGCCGACGGCCTGCACCCGGTGGCCGCCGCCGAGCCGCGCGTGCTGGAAAACGTGTGGAAGGTGCTGCAACCGCTGCTGCAAGCGCCCAACGTCCACTGAACGGCGCCGCGGCCAGTTCACGCCGTCGTCACCGTGGCTCCGGGTATACCTTCACAAATGTGAAACCGGACCACAGCGAGGCAAGACATGACGACTCATGACGAGCAAGCGGGCCTGATCCTGCTGGTTGAAGACAACCGCCAGATCGCCGAGATGGTGGGCGAGTTCCTTGAAATGCGGGGTTATTCCGTCGATTACGCGGCCGACGGCGTGAGCGGGTTGCACTTGGCCGTATCCAACAGTTACGACGTGATCGTGCTGGACCTGATGCTGCCCGGGCTGGACGGCCTGGAGCTGTGCCGCAAACTGCGCAAGGAGGCGAAGAAGTCCACGCCCGTGCTGATGCTCACCGCGCGCGACACGCTGGAAGACAAGCTGGTCGGCCTGGAGGCCGGCGCCGACGACTACCTGGTCAAGCCGTTCGAGGTGCGCGAACTGGTGGCGCGCCTGCGCGCGCTGATCCGCCGCGACCGCCGCCAGGTATCCACCGAAGTGCTCACCGTGGGCGACATGACGCTGGACACCGCCACGCTGCGGCTGACCCGCGAGGGCCAGGATCTGGTGGTGTCGCCGATCGGCCTGAAACTGCTCGCGATCCTGATGCGCGAATCGCCACGCGTGGTCAGCCGGCGCGACATCGAGCGCGAGATCTGGGGCGACACGCTGCCCGATTCGGACACGCTGCGCTCGCACCTGTACAACTTGCGCCGCGTCATCGACAAACCCTTCGCACGACCTTTGCTACATACCATCCATTCCGCTGGCTACCGGCTGGCCGACCTGGAATCGGAAATGGCGTCGGCGCAGCAACCTGCGTGATGGCGAGGCGGCGAGGGCAATGAACAGCAGGGTGTCGAACGCGATCACATTCCGCACGGGAGCCTTCAAGCGACGCATCGCCTGGGTGTTCGGCCTGCAGTTCGTGGCCCTGCTGATCATCGGCGCGATGGGCATTTTCAACGTCGCGCCGTGGGAAGCGGTGATCGTGCTGATCCTCATCACCACCGTGCTGGCGTGCCTGGCCGCCCAGCACGAGTGGGTGCAGATCCGCTCGCTGGCGCGATTGATGGCCGGCTGGAACGATGCCCGGCCCGACCCGGAAGCGTTCCACCCGCAACGCCTGTCACGCCGCACGGATGCGGACGTGGCGTCGCTGGCGCGCGGCCTGCACGGCTTCGCCACGCGCATCGCCGGTTACGGTCAGCGCGAGCGCAACTTCACCCGCGACGCCAGCCACGAACTGCGCAGTCCGCTGACGGTGATCCGCATGTCGGTCGACATGCTGGTCGACGAGCAGGGCCTGAGCGATTTCGGCTCGCGCTCGGTGCGCCGGATCAAGCGTGCCTCGCGCGAACTGGAAATGCTGGTCGAGGCGCTGCTGGTGCTCGCACGCGACGCCGGCACGCCGGTGGATACCGAGCGCTTCGTGGTGAACGACGTGCTGCAGGGCGAACTTCAGGCCGCGCGCGAAATGCTCTGCGGCCGGCCGATCGAGTTGCGCCTGGAACAGCCGGCGACCTTTGCGCTGGACAGCTCGCCACGGGTGTTCTCGGTGCTGTGCTGGCAGCTTCTGCGCAATGCCTGCCAGCAGGCCGAGCGCGGCAGCGTGGTGGTCAGCGTCGAACCCGGCATGGTAAGCGTGCGCAACCTCGCCCCGGCGAAAGGCGCTGGCGATGCCGATGCCGTTGCCGATGCGGGCGCGCCCGGTGCCGATCGGCACGGATTCGAGCTGGCGATCGCGCGGCAGATCAGCGACCGCTTCGGCTGGCCGCTGGAGCTGCAGACGCATGCAGGAGGCGAAAGCATCGCGCGCATCCGTTTTCCCGACGCCCTGCCGGCCGACGCCACGTCGCGACCCGCTCCGTAGGGCGGGCACTGCCCGCCGGTTCTTTCGGTTCCGGAGCAAAACGGCGGACAGTGCCCGCCCTACCATCAATCAGCCCGCTTGCAGCGCCGGCGCCACGGCGAACGCGCAGCCGGTCTTCGCCTTCACGTCGCCCAGGCTCACGCCGTCGTTGAGCTCGATCAGGGTCAGGCCCTTGCCCTTCTCCACCGAGAACACGCACAGGTCGGTGATGACGAGGTCCACGCATTCCTTGCCGGTGATCGGCAACTCGCATTGCTGCTTGATCTTCGGCGAGCCGTCCTTCGCGCAGTGCTCCATCAACACCACCACGCGGCGCACGCCGCTGACCAGGTCCATCGCGCCGCCCGGGCCCTTGACCATCTTGCCGGGTACCATCCAGTTGGCGAGATCGCCGGTGGCGGAGACTTCCATGCCGCCGAGGATCGACAGGTCGATGTGGCCGCCGCGGATCATCGCGAAGGAATCGGCGCTGGAGAAGAACGCTGAGCCGGGCAGGGTGGTGATGGTCTGCTTGCCGGCGTTGATCAGGTCGGGGTCGACCTGATCCTCGGTGGGGAACGGGCCGATGCCGAGCAGGCCGTTCTCCGACTGCAGCACCACGTTCACGCCGGCCGGGATGTGGTTGGCCACGAGGGTGGGGATGCCGATGCCGAGGTTCACGTAGTAACCGTCGCGCAATTCCTTCGCGGCGCGCTGTGCCATCGCGGTGCGCGTCGGGTTTTCCTTGCCGGTGTTGGCGCCGGCGAGGGTGCGGATCTCGATGCGCTTCTCGTACTTCTCGCCCTGCACGATGCGGTCGACGTAGATGCCCGGCACGTGGATGTTGTTCGGGTCCAGCTCGCCCACCGGCACCAGGTGCTCCACCTCGGCCACGCAGACCTTGCCGCAGGTGGCGATCATCGGGTTGAAGTTGCGCGCCGTCTCGCGGAACACCAGGTTGCCCATCGCGTCGCCCTTCCACGCCTTGACGATGGACAGGTCGGCGGTGATGGATTCCTCCAGCACGTACTCCTTGCCGTTGAATACCTTGGTCTCCTTGCCCTCGGCCAGCTTGGTGCCGAACGCGGTGCGCGTGTAGAAGCCGGGGATGCCGGCGCCGCCGGCGCGCAGCTTCTCGGCCAGCGTGCCCTGCGGCGTCAGGTGCAGCTCCAGTTCGCCGGCCAGCGTCTGCCGCTCGAACTCCTTGTTCTCGCCCACGTACGAGGCGTACACGCGCTTGACCTGGTGGGTCTTGAGCAGCGGGCCCATGCCGAAATCGTCCACGCCGGCGTTGTTGCCCACGATGGTCAGGTCCCTGGTGCCCGCCTGCAGCAGGCCGCCGATCAGGTTCTCGGGGATGCCGCACAGGCCGAAACCGCCGGCGGCGATCGTCATGCCGTCGAACAACACGCCCTCAAGGGCTTTCGTCGCGCTCGGGTAAACCTTGTCCATTGCCGTGCCTTCCTCATGGAGAGTCAGCTGCCAAGGATACGACGGAATCGCGCCGGCCGGCCTTGTACCAAGGTCGCAGACAGGCAGACACATGGCTTGACGCGAACAATTACGCATGTAAACATGGATTCACTTACACGCGTAAACGGTGACTCATGGCGATCAGCGAAGCCGAAGCGGTGGTGATGGACGTGCTCTGGCGCGAGGCCCCGCGCACGGCCGAGGAGATCCTGGCCGAGGTCGGGCCCGCGCAGGGCTGGCAGGAGGGCACGGTGAAGTCCCTGCTCAACCGCCTGCTGAAGAAAAAGGCCGTGCAGGCCGAACGCGACGGCCGCCGCTACCTCTACACGCCGCTGCTGGCGCGCGAGCAATACGTGCAGCAGGAGAGCAAGGGCCTGCTCGATCGCCTGTTCGGCGGCCGCGTGGCACCCTTGGTGGCGCACTTCTCCGAGCAGCGCAAGCTGTCGAAGAAGGACATCGCCGAACTGCGCAAACTGCTGAAGGAGCTCGACGATGAGCAGCATTGATGCGCTGGTGACCGCATGGACCGCCCGCGGCTGGCTGGCACTGCTGGCATTCACCGCTGCCGTGCTGGTCGTCGCCGCCGTGCGCAGGCCCTGCCGCCGTCTGTTCGGCACCGGACTCGCGTTCCAGCTGTGGCTGTTGCCGCCGCTGGCGGTGCTGGCTAGCCAACTGCCGCATGCGGCAGTTGCTCCGGTCGTGGTGTGGTCGCCGGTGATATCCGCAATCACCTCGGCCGCCGCGTTGCCGGTACAAGCCGCCGGGTCGGCTGTCATCGACTGGCGCACATGGGTCGTGCTGGCATGGCTGCTTGGTAGCGTGCTAAGTCTGCTGCTGGCGGCGCTCGCGCAATCGCGTTACCGCGCGCGGTTGCGTGGTGCCACCCGTATCGTTGACGAGCACTCGCACTGGCCGATGCTGCGCGCGCCCGGCTCGGATATCGGCCCCGCCCTGGTCGGTGCCTGGCGCAGTCGCATCGTGCTTCCGGCCGATTTCGAATGCCGTTACGACGCCACCGAACAGATGCTGATCCTTGCCCACGAAATCACCCACGCGCGCCGCCGTGATGGCTGGTGGTGCCTGCTGGCGCAGTTTGTGGTTGCAATGTTCTGGTTCCACCCATTGGCTTGGTGGGCGATCGCGGCATTGCGCCATGACCAGGAACTGGCTTGCGACGCCGCGGTGCTGCGTGAACACGGCACGCGGCGACACAGCTATGCGAATGCGATGTTGAAGACCCAGTCGGCCGTGTTCGCATTGCCAGTGGGTTGCCCTTGGTCACCACGTCATCCCATCACGGAGCGTATCGCCATGTTGAAAATGCAACAGCCTGATCTTTTCCGCCGGCGTGCCGGTGGCGTTCTCCTCGCCGTTCTCGCCATCGGCGTGGCCGGTGCCGTCTACGCCTCGACACCTTCGCCACAGGCAAATGTCGGCGGCGGCATCAGTGATCGCTACACGCTGAAGATCGACGTCGCCATGGCAGGCCATTCCGACTCGATGCATTTCATCCGCTGCCTGAAGCCGGGCGAATACGCCGAGCTGAGCGGAACCGACGCCAGCAAGCTGTCGTGGCAGGGCCGTTTCGCGGTGTCGCCGGAGGCCAGCGGTCAACTGGAAATCAGTGCGGAGGTCGATACCCGTTTTGATCGCGGTGGCGGCAATGTGCGAACGCAGTCGGCCAAGCCGATCGTGCGGACCATGCCTGGCCAGCAGGCGAGCATCGTGTTCGGCCAGGTCGTTGACGGTGGCCCCCAGCAAAGTGGGAAGCTCGAAGACAACACCATCAACATCGCGCTCACGCCAAGCATGGGCTGCGATGGTGAATCGCTGTCTTCTGCCGCGGCCCAGCCAGGCACGATCAGTCTGAAGCTCAAGAATGTTTCCGCGCGGGCTGCCGCTGAATATGTCGCGGCCAAAGTAGGGTTTGTACTGGTCGATCCGGAGGTGCTGGATGAGCGCCAGATGACTTTTGATTACGCCGAGATATCGGCTGAGGCAGCCCTCCATATGATCGGAATGATCGAAGGCAAGCAGGCAGTGATTGAGGGCAAGCAGGTGCGTTTCGTGGATAAGTGACCGAGCAAGCTGGCTATACTCATCCGATCACTATTTCGGAGAGCGTCGTGAAGCCGCGTCATCTGCTTGTTGCCCTTGCCACCCTCGGAATCACCGCCATGAGCCATGCCGCCGTTTCGCCCGTGCTGGTCATCCATGGCGGCGCTGGCGTGGTCGTGCGTGACATGACGCCGGCGAAGGAGCACGCCGTGCGTGCGGCGATGACCCAGGCGCTGCAGCAGGGTCATGCCCGGCTCAAGGCCGGCGACAGCGCGCTGGACGCGGTGACTGCGGCGATCACCGTGCTGGAGGACGATCCGAACTTCAACGCGGGCAAGGGCGCGGTGTTCACCCATGACGGGAGAAACGAGCTCGACGCGGCGATCATGGATGGCGACACCTTGCGTGCCGGCGCGGTGGCCGGAGTCGAGCACGTGAAGAATCCGATCCTGCTGGCGCGCGCGGTGATGGAGCATTCGCCGCACGTGATGCTGTCCGGCGCCGGTGCCGAAGAGTTCGCGAAGGAGCAGGGCATCACCCTGGTCGATGCCGCGTATTTCCGCACCGATGCGCGCTGGCAGCAATTGCAGCGGGCGCTGAAGGAGGATGCAGCAAAGCAGCCGCATGCGGACGTCGAGACGGCCAAACACTTCGGCACGGTGGGTGCGGTGGCGCTGGACGCGCGCGGCCACCTGGCCGCCGGCACCTCCACCGGCGGCATGACCGACAAGCGCTGGGGCCGCATCGGCGATTCGCCGATCATCGGCGCCGGCACCTACGCCAACGAGAGCTGCGCGGTCTCCGGCACGGGCTGGGGCGAGTTCTACATCCGTGCCGTCGCGGCACATTCGATCTGCATGAAAGTGACCCAGATGCGCGTGCCGCTGAAACGCGCCGCCGCCGAGGTGATCAACCAGCAGATCCCGTCGATGGGCGGCAACGGCGGCGCCATCGCGCTGGACGCGGAGGGCCACATCGCGATCCCGTTCAACACCGACGGCATGTATCGTGGCTGGATCGGCGCCGACGGCGTGCCGCACGTGGCGATCTACGGCGACGAAGACGACGGCACCACGGAAATCCCGGAGCCGGCCCCGGCCGACAGCGACGAACAACCCTGACGTCCCGCGAAACCTTCACGCGTAGTAGGGCGGGCACTGCCCGCCGTTCCTGGCCACGGTGCACGGAAGAGCCGGCGGGCAGTGCCCGCCCTACCGGATCCTGCGCAATTGCGCGGGAGTGAGCTCGCCGCTGATGCCGAGGCGGCTGCCATCGGCGCGGATCAGTTCGGTGCGCGGCGTCTCGCCACCCCACTGCGGATTGAGCAGGAAATTGAGATGCTCGGGCGAGGCTTCGGCGTATGCGCGGGCCGGATAGGCGTTCATATGCATCGTCGTCAGCCGCGCGGTGATCTGCGCGTGCAGCGCGTAGCGGTCGGTGGCCACGGTCACGAGCTGGTAGCGATCAGGCTGCGCCTCCACCACTTTGGCCAGGGTCTGCATGTTGGCTTCACAGTAGGCGCAATCGAGCGCCCAGATCGCAATGATGCGGGTGCCGTGCGCCGGCGGCTTGAGCAGCGCCGGGATATCGCTGGCAGCCAGCGGTTGCAGCATGGGCGTTTGCGCCAGTGCGGGTATGGCGAGAGTGAGCAGGGCGAGAAAAATCCAGCGGCGCATCAGTGTGCCTCCGTGTCGATGAGCCTGAAGCCGTCCGCGGTGTTCCACGCCGCATAGGCATGGGCGCCGCGCAACAGGAGTTGCGGCGAGCCGGCGGCACGGGTCGAGGTGGCGATGTTGCGCGGCGCGGCAAAATGCACTCCGCCGTCGTCGGAGCGGCGCAGCATCAGCGCGTAGCCCTGTGCATCCACCTGGTTCCACGCCAGCCACACGGTATTGCCGTGCACGGCAACATCGGCATGGCTCGCGCCAGGCCCGCCGATTCTCAGCAGGTGTTTCGGCGCGTGGCCAGGATCGAGCTGGCCGTACCAGATGGTTGGCCCGCCCTTGGCCTCGTACCACACGGCGTGGCGCACGCCATGCGCGTCGATCGCCAGGCCCGGTCCGTGGTCGGGGCAGGCGGCAACCTGCCATTGGTTGAAGGTGGCGCGCTGCGTGTGTGCCGGGTGGCTTCCGGCCGGAAGCACGGCATACGCGTGGTCACGGATGTTTTCACCGTAGATGCCGCGGAAAAACGTGGCTATGCCGCCATCCGGCAGTTGCGCCAACGTGGTGCGGCAGCACTCGCAACTGTGATCCATCAGTTTGCGTTCGGGTGCAAAGCTGCGGCCGCCGTCGGTCGATCGCGTGTAGTAAAGCGCGAAGCCTGCATACGGCTTGCCGGCAGCTTTTGCCGCGACGCTGTCGCGGCCGTCGATCCACGCCGACACGACATCGCCGTTGCCGGCCACCGCGAGCGAGTCGAAGCCGCGGGTAGCCAGCGCGGTGTCGTGGTTCACCGTGATCGGCGCAGCAAACGTCTTGCCACCATCACTGGAACGTGCGAAGCGCACGTCGCCGACCCAGCCCGCCGCGGGTTTTTCCGTCCACTGCACGTACACCTCGCCGGCCGGCCCAAAGACGATCTTCGGCCGGTTTTCGCCGGTGGCGTAGACCGCTTCCGGCTTGGCATTCACCACCACTGGTGTGCCGAGCGGCGTGCCGGGATCGGCCGCATGCTGCAGCACCACGTGCTCACCGCGGGCGCTGACCAGCCACAGTCTGCCGTGAGCATCGAACGCGGCGCTGGCGCCGAGCGCGGACCCACTGCCCATGTCCATCTTCATGTCATGGGCACTGGCGGCAAGCGGCGGGAGGCCACTGCACCCCAGCAAGAACGCCCAGCTCAGGGCGTGTGCGCGATGTAATCCCGACATGGTCATCTCCGATTGGCCTCGCTCAATAGTGGTAGCGTGCGCCGACATACAGTGAGCGTGGCGCGCCGGGGTTCAACACGGCGTCGTCGGCGGTGACGCGGTTGAACACGCTGAGGCTGGTGGCGTAGCGGCGATTGGCGAGGTTGTCGGCTTCGGCATAAAGCCCCCATGAATCGTGCCGCCAGCCGCCACGCAGCCCGAACAGGGCGTAGCTGCCGACGCGGTAGCTGTTGGCGAAATCGGCGTAACGCGTGCCGATGGCGTCGAACGTGGGGCCGAGGTAATAACCGCCCGGGGTGTGCCAGATCAGCTCCGCATGCAGCGTGTAGCGCGGGGCCGAAGGCAGGCGATGGTTGCCGTAGTGCGGGTCGTGGCGAAACGCGAAGTCGTTCCAGCTTGCGCTGACCAGCGGGTCGAGATGATTGCCGTTGGCGAACGGCAGGCTGGCGCCGGCCTGGGCTTCGATGCCGGCGTGCACGGTGTGCGGAATGTTGGTGGTGAGGTTGATGCCGGGCGCGTTCGGGTTGTCCACCGAGAACACCTCGTTGCGCAGGTGCTCGACGTAGCCGGAGAGGTTCCAGTGCCAGCGCGTGGTGGCGGCCTTGGCGCTAGCGCCGCGTACGCCGAGCTCGTAACTCTCGCCACGGGTTGCCTTGAGGCTCGCGGTCGGGCCGATATCCATGCGCGCGTTGTCGAGATCGAAGGTGTTGGGCGATTGGTACAACTGGCTTACGCTGGCGTAGATCTCGGTCTGCGGCGTGAGCTGGCGGATCAATCCGATGCGCGGATTGAGTGCGCGAAAGCGGTTCGACTGGTCGCGCGGAGTGCGGTTGCCGGCATCGAAGTTGTCGATCTGGCGATCGACCAGGCGCGTGGAGGTACCCTGCACGCCGTACACCAAAGTCCATGCCGGGGCAAACTGCCAGCGGTCGAGGGCAAACAGATTGGCGCCGGTGGTGTGCTTGTTCACCAGTGCCTGCAGCTTGCCGCGGGTACCGACGAGGTTGGCGTAGTTGCCGCCACGGTTCGTGGTTTCCACCAGGTTTGTGCCGAACACGAAATCGTGGTTGCCGGCGTTCAGGTGGTAACGCAGCATGCCGCCGGTGGTGCGCTGGGTGGTGTTGATGAGCAGGCTGAAGACATCGATCAGTGGCGCATCCGGTGCCGGGCCGCTCGGCACGTAGATGTCGACGATGGGGTGATACAGCCGTTGCGCTTCGTTCGATACGCCGAATTCGAGCGAACTGTTGTCAGTGAGGTTCCAGATGCCCTTGAGCGCGAGGCGCGCGGTGGTGACGTTCACCTGGTGGTTGCCCATGGCGTACGCCGGGTTGGCTTGCCACGGGTCGGCATGGAACTGCTCGCGGGTGAGCGCCCCCGCCAGCTGTTGGCGATTGTTGATGTACGTGGCATACGCGCGCAGTTCGAGGTTCTCCGTGGCTTGCCAGCCGCCGTTGGCGTACACGCTGTCGCGGTTCTGCTGGCTCTGGCGGCGATAGCCGTCGTAGTGCTTGGCGTCCACGGTGAACATGCCGTCGTAATCGCCAGCGACGCCGCCCGCGGTCAGCGTGGCTTCGCCATTGCCGTGGCTGCCGCCGGTGAGCGACACCACGCGCGGGTCGCTGTTGAGCGCGGTGCGGGAAATGACGTCGATCGCACCGCCCAGCGTGCTGGCACCATACGTCAGTGCGTTCGCGCCGCTGGCGACCACGATGCTGCTGGCCACGTTCGGGTCGAGCATGCGGTTGTGATTGTTGCCGTCGGCGGCGGAGACCGGCAAGCCGTCCTGAAACAGCGCTACGCCGGCGTTGTCGTAAGCCAGCGAGTTGAGGTTGGAGCCGCGAACAGACAGTGTGAGGTTGTCGCCGCCAGCGTTGCTGTCGGCCATCACGCCCGGCACGTAACGCAACGCATCGCCAAGATTGTTGACCGTGCGACCGTGCAGGCTGGCGCCGCTGGTGGTGTAGATGCTGCCGGGCGTCTTGCGGATGCCGGCGTGCGGGTCGTCGCCGCTGGTGCCGATCACATACACCGCACCCAGGGTCACTGCCGAGTGCGCATGGGCGTGGTCGGTGGCAGCTTGCGGCGCCGGGCTGTCGGCAGGGGTGGTTTCGGCACTGGCAACGGGCAGCAGCGCGGCGAGCGCAATGGCGATGGCAAGTCGCGACGCACGCGGCGTCGCGCGAAAAAACTTCGACATGGGAAACTCCGAAAAAGTTGGCGCGCGCAACCGGAGTTGCACGCAGTCATAGCCGTGCTTTTCAGAGCGGAACGGGCGGCCCGCGTGCACCCAGACCGTGGAGTGGCCCCGCGGTGTACGCGGAGCGCCGTGCTGCGCACATCGGGCGCTGCGCCGGCATGGCCGCCAGCAGCGCCACGTACAGTGCCAGCGCCACAAGCATGCTGCCCAGCAGCGGGCAGTACGAGCAGGTGCCGTTGTCGGGGTGTTGGCCGTTGCCGTCCGGCAGCGCCGGATGACCGGAGTGGTGCGTGGCAGCTTCGTGGGTGATCGCCGCCGGGCGTTCCGGCATGGTTGTCGCCGCGTGGCCGGACATCGCCATGGCGTGCGGCATGCCGTAGCTGCCAGCGGTGAGCACGCCGAGCAGTCGGCCGGTGGTCGGCATCACCAGCAACAACAGCATCGCCACAAAAGCCAGCACTGCCGGCACGCGCTGCGGTTGCGCGTGCCGGCGGCGATCGCCGAGGGGCGTCAGCGCGAACCGATGCATGAGCCACCAGCGCTGCGCGCCAGCCCGACACCGCCGCCGCCCGCACTCATGGCGAACCGCGCCGCGATGGGAAAACGTGCGTGCATGCTTGCTCCGGGAAGGACAGCGGAAAGCTTAACAGCGTCGCCGTGAAGGAACACGTGGTGCGATGTCGCGGCGGAACCCGCCCATGGGATGCCTGAAGGTGGCAAAAGGTGCCTGCGCCGAACCTCACTCCTCGCCGGGGCGCTCGCGCACCGGGTGCTTGCCGAGCTTGCGCTGCAGCGTGCGGCGGTGCATGCCGAGCCGGCGCGCGGTCTCGGAAATGTTGCCGTCGCATTCGGTGAGCACGCGCTGGATGTGCTCCCACTCGAGCCGGCGCAGGGCCAGCGGTTGTTCGGGGGCGTCCGGCGGCTCGTTGTCTTCGGGCGCGGCGGCATCGCCGTCGAGCAGGGCGCGCACCACCGCGTCGGCGTCCACCGGCTTGGCGAGGTAATCGTGCGCACCTCGCTTGATCGCCTCCACCGCGGTGGCGATCGAGGCATAGCCGGTCAGCAGCAGCACGCGCAGGTCCGGCACCAGGGTATGCAGCTCGGGGATCAGTCGCAGGCCGTTCTCCTCGCCGAGTTTCAGGTCCAGCACGCAGTAGCGCGGGCGATGGCGGCGGGTCAGCGCGCGTGCCTCGTCGAAATTGCTGGCGGTGATGACCTCGAAGCCGCGCGAGCCGAGCGCGCGGGCCAGCACGCGCAGGAACGTGGCGTCGTCGTCGACCAGCAGCAAGGGGCGCACCGGATCGGCAAGGGGCGACTCGGTCATGGTTCGGTTTCCTTCACTCGGGCAGGCGTCCATTCTTGCCGGAAGCGGCGCCGGTTGCACGCCTGGCGCGTCAGCGCCCGGTATCGACCGGTTCGGCGATCACCGCCAGCGGCAGCCGCAGGCACATCTCGGCGCCCTGTTCGACGTTGCGCGCCACCAGTTCGCCGCTCAGGCGCTCGGCCGTGGCCTCGGCCAGCGCCAGGCCGATGCCGAGCCCGCTCTGCTTGCGCGAATAGCCGAGCCGGGTCAGTTCGTCGGCGGTGTCGAAACCCGGGCCGCGGTCGGACACGCTCAGCTCCAGCCAGCGGTCGTCGCGGGTGATGCGCAGCGACACGGCATTGGAGCCGTTGGCCGCCGAGGCGTCGGCGGCATTGTTGAGCAGGTTGATCAGCGCATGGCGCAGCCCGGCCGGCGTGCGCAGCACCAGCGCCGCCAGCGTCTCGTCGAGGCTCAGGGCAAGCTCCGCTTCGGGCCGCAACAGCTGGAAGCGCTCCAGGCAACCGTGGATGAACTTGTCCACGCGGATGCGCTCGGGGTCCTGCGACAGCTGCGCCTTGCCGAAGGCGATCATCTCGCGCAGGATCGTGCGGCAGCGATCCACCTGGTCCTCCAGCAGCGCCAGATCCTCGTCCAGCAGCGGGTTGCCGGCGTGTTCGCGGCGCAGCTCCGGCAGCAGCGTGCGCATGGTCGACAGCGGCGTGTTCAGCTCATGCGCGGCCCCGGCCGCCTGGGTGGCGATGGCCAGGATGCCCTCGCCGCGCAACGCGCGTTCGCGCACGCGCTGCACCTCTTTCTGCTGCTCGCGCAGCACCCGCGCCAGGCGGCTGATGAAGAAGCTGAGCAGCAGCGCCATGATGACGAAGTTCACGCCCATCCCCGCCACGTGCAGCGAGAACCGCCCGGGCGCGCTGCCATGCGGGGGCAACGGCAACGGAACATGCGCGTAGAGCAGGATCACGTAGGCCACGCCGGCCAGCGCCGACACCGCCAGCACCGAGCGCCCGGGCAACGCCGCCGCGGTGAGCGCGATCGGCACCAGCAGCAGGGTGATGAACGGGTTGCTGGCGCCGCCGGTGAAATACAGCAGGTAACCCAGCACCAGCGTGTCGAACGCGATGTGACAGACCGCTTCCCACTCGCGCAGCGGCCACGGTTGCGCCAGCCGCCAGGCGGCAAACACGGCGAACACCGCCAGCACGCCGATGCCCAGCAGCAGCGGCAGCAGCGGGATCTGCAGATCCATCCACCATGCGCACACCAGCACCGCGGTGCTCTGGCCGGCGATCGCGCACAGCCGCAGCCACGCCAGCGCGCGGGTCAGTGCGTGGGGTCCTACCTGTCGGATGACGATCTGCTGTGGCATGGCAGGCAATGTGTTGCGCGGTGTCGCGACCCGCCGGGTCGGCGGGTCGCCTGATCGCCGCCGGGCTTACTGCTCCGAACCGATCGTCGGCAGCGGCGCCGGGTTGTTGTGCGCGTGATGCTGTGCCGACAGCTTGCGCATCAGCGGCAGCACGGCCAGCGCGATCACGGTGCAGGCGATGCCGGCCCAGCCCAGCTTGCTGAACAGGCTGGTGTAGATCGGCATGGTCTGCAGCGGGTCGGTGATGTTCTCCGGAATGCTGGCGAAGTTGGCCACGATGCCGCCCAGGTACTGCGACACGCCCGAGGCGACGAAGTACGCGCCCATCATGAAGCCGCCCATGCGCTCGGGCACGTAGCGCGCGATCATCGCCAGGCCCAGGCCGCTGACCAGCAACTCGCCCAGCGACGAGGCGCCGTAGCCCCACACCATCACCCACGAGCTGGTCTTGCCATCCACCGCGAAGTGCGCGGCCCAACTGTAGATGAAGAAGCCCAGCGCCACCGCGGCGAAGCCGAGCGCGAACTTGGTGGCGATGGAGATGTCCTTGCCGCTGCGCCCGGCCGCGTTGTAGAGCAGCGCCAGGATCGGGCTCAGGATGAAGATCCAGATCGGGTTGAACGACTGGAACTGCGCCGGCGCCCAGTTCCACAGGTGGACGCCGAACACGTCGAAGCTCGGGTTCACGTTGCGCAGCGCGAACAGGTTCAGCGAGGTCGACATCTGCTGGTAGAAGATGAAGAAGAACACCGTCTGCACGGTGAGCACCAGCGCGGCGATCAGGCCGGCGCGCTCGGAGCGCTCGCTGGTGCCGATCAGCCAGGCGAAGATGCCCAGCACCACCGCGGCGGCCACATAGACGAAGATGCGCGCCACTTCTTCATGGGCCAGCACGTAGGCCGAGGCGAACACGGTCAGCACGCCGACGCCCAGCACGGCCAGCAGCTTGCCCACGTGCATCGGCTGTTCGTCCGGCGCCGAACCGACGTGGTTCAGCGTGTGGCGCATCACCAGGTAGTTGGCCAGGCCCACCAGCAGGCCGAACGAGCACACCGCGAACGCGGCATGCCAGCCCAGCTCGTTGCCGTAGTGCAGGTTCACGTAATCCTTGATCCACGGCGTGAGCAGCATCGAGAACGTCGAGCCGATGTTCACCGCCATGTAGTAGATGGTGAACGCGCTGTCGATCTTGGAGTCGTCGCCCTCGTAGATCTTGCGCACCAGGTTGCCGGCGTTCGGCTTGAACAGGCCGTTGCCGACCACGATCACGCCCAGCGAGCAATACAGGAACCAGACGCTTTCGGTCGGTACGGCCATCAGCCCGTAGCCGACCGCCAGGATGGTGGCGCCCAGCAGCATGGTGCGCCGCGTGCCGAGGATCTTGTCGCCCACCCAGCCGCCGATCGCCGGTGCCACGTAGATCAGCGCCGCCGCGGCGCTCCACACCAGGTTGGCCTGCTCATCGGGGAAGCCCAGGCGCTGGACCATGTAGTAGACGATGAGCGCCTGCATACCGTAGTAGCCGAAGCGCTCCCACATTTCGATCAGGAAGACGGTGCTGAAGGACTTCGTCTGCGAGACGGCTGGGTTCTGGGTGGCCATGTTTTCCCCGGGCATTGGTTCAAATCCTGGTGGCGTGCGCGCACGCACCGGTGCCGCTGGACCCTGAACGGATCACAACCGGGCAAGGGTAGCGCATCCCCCCAAAGGTCATAGCTGCACCGCCGCATGACAATTCGTGCGCTGCGTGCTTGCGCTGTGTGCGCCCGCTGGGGCGGAGGAACGGCTGTGGCATCATGGCGTGCCCGCGTTCCGCGGCGCGACAGGAGCCCGTTCGCCATGCCCCAGGCAAGCTTTCCCCGGACCGCGCGCGTCCGCGTTTCCTCCCGCACCGGCGCCGCGTCGCCGGTGTCGGCCTGAAGCGGAGGCGCAGCATGCCGGCCGAGGGTTTTCGGGGTCCGCGCCAGGTCTGGAACGCGTTTCGCTGGTCGATGAAGGGGCTGCGCGCCGCCTGGCGCCACGAGGCCTCGTTTCGGCTGGAGGCGATGCTGGCGGTGGTGCTGATTCCGCTCGGCCTGTGGCTGGGCGAGGGTGGCGTGGAAAAGCTCCTGCTTGTCCTCGCGCCGCTGCTGGTGCTGTCGGCGGAGCTGCTCAATTCGGCGATCGAGGCAGTGGTGGACAAGGTCAGCCCCGATTTCAACGAGCTGGCCGGCCGCGCCAAGGACATGGGTTCGGCGGCCGTGTTCGTGCTGCTGGTGCTGGTGGCGTTGAGCTGGGGCCTGATCCTGCTGCCGCGCTGGTTTTAGCTCCCGGTCGTGCTCATTGCGCCGGGACAGGCCGGATGCTGCAATGCAGATCCGTCCGCTCAGGAGCGATGCCATGAAAATCTTGCGTACCTTGATGATTCTGCTGCTGGTCGGCTTGATGTCCGGTTGCGGCTACAACGCCATGCAGCGTCAGGACGAGGCGGTCAAGGCAGCCTGGTCCGAAGTGCTGAACCAGTACCAGCGCCGCGCCGACCTGGTGCCGAACCTGGTCAACACGGTCAAGGGCTATGCCCAGCACGAGGAGAAGGTCTTCGTGGAGGTGACCAACGCGCGCGCCAAGGTGGGCAGCCTGCAGGTCAACGCCGACACCATCAACGATCCGCAGAAGCTGCAGCAGTTCCAGGCCGCACAAGGCGAGCTGGGCAGCGCGTTGTCGCGGCTGATGGTGGTCAGCGAAAACTATCCGCAGCTGAAGGCCGACGGCCTGTTCCAGAACCTGCAGGCGCAGCTGGAAGGCACCGAGAACCGCGTCACCGTGGCGCGCAACCGCTACGTGCAGGCGGTGCAGCAGTACAACGCGATGATCCGCACCTTCCCCAACAACATGACCGCCAAGATGTTCGGCTACAAGGTCAAGCCGAACTTCAGCGTGGACAACGAGAAGGCCATCTCCACCGCGCCCAGGGTGGATTTCGGCACCAGTGCGCCAGCGCCCGCGACTTCGGCGCACTGAAGTGATCCGCCGCCTGCTGCCGCTGCTGGCGTTGCTGCTGTGCCTGCCGGCGGCGCTGCAGGCGGCGGTGCCGCAACTGGCGCGGCACGTCACCGATCTCACCGGCACGCTCAACGCGGCCCAGGTCGACCAGCTCGACGCGCAACTGGTGGCGCTGGAAAAGGCCAAGGGTGCGCAACTGGTGGTGCTGATGGTGGGCAGCACCGGCGAGCAGCCGATCGAGGAGTACTCGCTGGCGGTCGCCGAAGCCAACAAGATCGGCCGCAAGGGCACCGATGACGGCGTCCTGCTGCTCGTCGCCAAGAACGACCGGCGCGTGCGCATCGAGGTCGGTTATGGCCTGGAGGGCGCGATCCCCGACGCCGCCAACGCGCGCATCATCCGCGAGTACATCGCGCCGAAGTTCCGCACGGGCGACTATTTCGGCGGCATCCACGACGCCGTCGGCGCGCTGACCCAGCTGATCGACGGCGAGCCATTGCCGCCACCGGTGGAAGGGGCGCCGCGCGAGGATCGCGGCCTCGGGCTGCAAGGCATGTTGATGATCGCGTTGTTCGCCGCGATCTTCCTGCGCGGCGTGCTGGGCCGGGCGCATGCGCTGGTACGGGTGCCGCTGGGCGGCGCGCTGATTGGCGGCCTGTTGTGGCTGCTGGTTTCCGTCGGCGCCGGTGTGCTCGGCGCGGTGGTGGGCGGCATCGTGATGCTGCTGCCTTCCGGCGGCGGGCGCTCGATCGGCGGTGGCGGCTGGGGCGGTTTCGGTGGTTTCGGCGGCGGCGGATTTGGCGGCGGGGGTTTCGGCGGCGGCGGTTTCAGCGGAGGCGGCGGCAGCTTCGGCGGCGGCGGTGCCTCGGGGAGCTGGTGACATGACGCGCATGCAACGAGTGCTGGCAAACACGTTCGAGGGCTGGTTCCAGCTGCGGCGGCGTTTTCCCGCCAGCTTGCTGGACGAGATCACGGCTGCCATCGCCGCCGGCGAACGCGGTCACCACGGCGAAGTGCGCGTGGCCATCGAATCGCGACTCCACCCGCTGGCCGTACTGGGCGGACTTGACGCAGCCATCCGCGCGCGCCAGCTGTTCAGCCAGCTGCGCGTGTGGGACACCGAGCACAACAGCGGCGTGCTGCTGTACGTGCTGCTGGCCGAGCATCGCATCGAGATCGTTGTCGACCGCGGCATTGCCGCACGCGTGTCGCCGGCGGCATGGGCCGGCATCTGCACCACCATGCGCAGCCACTACGCAAACGGCGAATGGCGCGAAGGCAGCCTGGGCGGCATTGCCGCCACCCACGCCCTGCTGCTGCAGCACTTTCCCGCCCACGACAAGGCCAATCCCGACGAGCTGCCGGATCGGCCGGTGTTGCTGTGAACGCGCGCGGGCGTGTCCCGTGGCCAGACCGGCACTCGTAGATACCGTCTTGCCGTCCGTCAGGCAAGCGCGATGCTGGGGTCGAAATTCTTACCTGAGCGGATAACCCCCCAAGCGAGGTGGAGCAGCTTGCGCATGGCGGCACCCAGCGCCAGTTTGCGTGGCTTGCCGCGAGCGACCAGTCGATCGAACAAGGCGCGCACGGCGACGTTGTGGCGGATCGCCGTCATCGCCGGCATGTAGAGCTTGGCGCGCAACAAGGCGTGACCGAGCTTGGACAGGCGGCTTTGACCGATCCACTTGCCCGACTCGCGGATGGCGGGATTCATGCCGGCGAAGGCATCGAGCTTGCGCGGGTCGTCGAACCGGCGCAGGTCGCCCGCACAGCCCAACATGAAGGCCGCCGTCAGCTCGCCAATCCCCGGAATGGAGGTCAGCAGGCCGGCATCGCGGCGTAAGTCCGGATCCGAGTCGATGTGGTTGTCGATTTCCTTCTTCAGCTCTGCGATCTGGGCGTCCAATGTCTCCATCACGTCGGCGATGGAGCCGCGCACCGCCTGATCGCTGACGTCCAGTCGGTTGCGTTCCATCTGGCGCATGCCCTCCAGATCGTTCAGCCGGTGGATCAGGGCGCGCAGTTTGCGCTGGGCGGGCGTGGGCGGCACCCACGGCCGCAAGGTGGTGCCCACCTGCAACTGCGCCATCGCAAAGCGGGCGATCAGCTTGGCATCGGCATGATCGGTCTTGGTCCTCGACAACTCGCTCTTGGCATAGGCGGCGACCTGGGCCGGGTTGGCCACGTAAACGGTCACGCCGCGCTCGACCAGGAAAGTGGCCAATGCTTCGTGATACACGCCCGTCGCTTCCATGCACACCGCCGCTCCCGGCACGTGGCGATCCAGCCAGTCGCTCAGCAAGGTGAAGCCGGCGGGCGTGTTCGGCAACTTCGCTTTGGTGCGGTACTTGCCCTTCGGTTCCAGCGGCGCGGCCACGTCAAAGGTTGCCTTGGCCACGTCGATGCCAACCATGGATTCTGTCATCAGCCAATCCTCGTTCGGTTCAGGTGTCCGACCATCGAAGATCCGCCAAGCCGATCCTTACACGTGCAGGCTCACGCCAGGGGCGGGCCTAAGATACCGTTGCAGCTTGCGGCAGATAAAACGGAACGGGGGCGCGAATCTACGGCGCAGGCGCGAAGCCAGAGGAGCCCGACGGCGTCTCCCCGTTCCCACCGATGATCAGTCGGCGATTCTCCCCCAACCTCCGAGGAGAATCGACACATAAGGAGCCCGCTCGCGGGCGACGTTTTTGCAGATCCCTGGTCCGAGACAAGAGCATCGCCCGCGAGCGGGCTGCGTGCCTGCGCCCGCGGCATCTTTCCGAATCCTTGCGTGACGCTACACTTGGCCTTTGCCCGATCGGCCCCTTCCGCATGTCGCAGCCTTTTGTCGCCCAATTCGATCCGGTCGCCTTCCATGTCGGCCCGGTGCAGGTGCACTGGTACGGCCTGATGTATCTGCTGGGCTTCCTCTTCGTCGCCGTGCTGGGCGAATACCGGCGCCGCCGCGGACGCCTGCCGGTGAGCCGCGACGCGCTGGGCGACTTGCTGTTCTACGGCATGCTGGGCGTCATCGTGGGCGGGCGCATCTGGTACATGCTGTTCTATTACGAGGGCGGTATCGGCTGGATCTGGCGCGAGCCGCTGGTGCTTTTCAAGGTGTGGGATGGCGGCATGAGCTTCCACGGCGGTCTGCTCGGCGTGCTCGCCGCAGGCTGGTGGTGGTCGCGGCGCAACGCGCTGCACTTCTTCGACACGGTCGATTTCGTGGCTCCGCTGGTGCCGCTCGGACTGGGCCTGGGACGGCTCGGCAACTTCATCAACGGCGAACTGTGGGGCAAACCCGCGCACCATGCATGGGCGATGATTTTCCCCGGCGCACAGGCCGAGGACATCGCCTGGGCCACGGCGCACCCGGCCTGGCTGCCGCAGCTGCAGCAGTTCGGCGGGCTGACCCGACATCCCTCGCAGCTCTACGAACTGTGCCTGGAAGGCGTGGTGATGTTCGTGGTGCTGTGGCTGGTGTCGCTGAAACCGCGTCCGCGTTATCTGGTGTCGGGTTTGTTCGCGCTGCTGTATGGCGTGTTCCGCTTCGCGGTGGAGTTCGTGCGCGTGCCCGACGCGCAACTGGGCTATCTGTTCGGCACCGACTGGGTGACGATGGGACAGATGCAGTCGCTGCCGCTGATCGCGGTCGGGCTGATGCTGATCGCCATGTCCCGCCGCGCACCCACCTTGGCACTGGCGAATCCGGCGTAGGGCGGGCACTGCCCGCCAAGTTCCTGACGTACGTGCGGCGGGCATTGCCCGCCCTACAAACTGGCCGGCCCCTCGTAGGGCAGGCACCGCCCGCCGGCCGTTCCCGGCACGGCAATGGTGGCATCGCCCGAACTGCGGGCGACGTCAGAAGTTGCGGTCGCCGCCCAGGATGTCGCCCAGGCCGCCGAGGATCGAGCCCTCGCCGCGACGTTGCCCGCCGCCCTGCGGCGCGGCTGCCAGCATGCGACCGGCCAGTCGCGAGAACGGCAGTGATTGCAGCCACACCGTGCCCGGGCCGGTCAGCGTGGCCAGGAAAACGCCCTCGCCGCCGAACAGCATGCTCTTGATGCCGCCGACCGCTTTCACGTCCATGTCCACGGTGTCGTGGAAAGCCACCACGCAGCCGGTGTCCACGTCCAGCCGTTCGCCGGCGGCCAGCTCGCGTTTGATCATGGTGCCGCCGGCATGCACGAATACCCAGCCGTCGCCTTCGAGCTTCTGCATGATGAAGCCTTCGCCGCCGAACAGGCCGGTGAGGATCTTGCGCTGGAAGAAGATGCCCAGTTGCACGCCGCGCGCGCCGGCCAGGAACGCGTCCTTCTGGCAGATCAGCCGGCCGCCGTGGTCGGAGAGTTTCATCGCCAGCACGGTGCCGGGGTAGGGCGCGGCGAAGGCGACCCTGGCCTTGCCCTGGCCGCGGTGGGTGAACACCGTGGTGAACAGGCTCTCGCCGGTGATCACGCGCTTGCCGGCGGAGAGCAGCTTGTCCATCAGGCCGCCGCCGCTCTGGCCGCCGCTGGAGCCGTCGCCGAACACGGTATCCATCTGCACGCCGGCCTCCTTGTACATCAGCGCGCCGGCCTCGGCGATCGCGCTTTCGCCCGGATCGAGTTCGATCTCGACGAACTGCATGTCCGTGCCCACGATCGTGTAGTCGATCTCGTCGGCGCGTCCGCTGCCCAGCGTCGCCGGCACCGGCGGCGGACCCATCGCCGCGCCCAGTTCGGCCACGCTGCGGATCGCCTTCCACTCGGTGAAACCTTCGCGCCAGCAATAGCCGTCCGGCTGGCGCCGGGCCTGCGCCATCGCGGCGGCGTCATCCAGCGGGCCGACGCGTTCGGTATTCTTGCCGTAGCTGAAAAACCACGCTGCCATGACCGTCTCCGTGCGGAAAAGCCAGAGTCTAGCCGTGGCCCCTGCAGGAGTGCACCTTGTGCGCGATGCTCTTGTGCCGTGCCTCGAAGAGCATCGCGCACAGGGTGCGCTCCTGCCTATACTTGGCCGATGCATCCATACCTCGATCTGCTCCGCCACGTCCTCGACCACGGTACCCCCAAGGCCGACCGCACCGGCACCGGCACGCGCAGCGTGTTCGGCTGGCAGATGCGGTTCGACCTTGCGCAGGGTTTTCCGCTGGTCACCACCAAGAAGCTGCACATCAAGTCGATCGTGCACGAGCTGATCTGGTTCCTGCGCGGCGACACCAACATCGCCTACCTCAAGGAACACGGTGTGCGCATCTGGGACGAGTGGGCCGACGCCAACGGCGATCTCGG
Source organism: Rhodanobacter sp. UC4437_H4 (assembly GCF_052978425.1). NCBI lineage: Bacteria > Pseudomonadati > Pseudomonadota > Gammaproteobacteria > Lysobacterales > Rhodanobacteraceae > Rhodanobacter > Rhodanobacter sp. UC4437_H4. The sequence goes on along the minus strand of NZ_CM129673.1, from coordinate 1,331,512 downwards.
CCCGGTCTATGGTCAGCAGTGGCGCGCGTGGCCGACGATCGACGGCGGCACGATCGACCAGATTTCCTGGGTGGTGGACGAAATCAGGCGCAACCCCGATTCGCGGCGGTTGATCGTCAGTGCCTGGAACGTCGGCGAGTTGCCGAAGATGGCGTTGATGCCGTGCCACACGCTGTTCCAGTTCTACGTGGCCCCTTCGCCGGGCCCGGGACAGGCTGCCAGGCTCAGCTGCCAGCTCTACCAGCGTTCGGGCGACATCTTTCTCGGCGTGCCGTTCAACATCGCGAGTTACGCGTTGCTCACGCACATGATTGCGCAGGTCTGCGGCCTGGCCGTGGGCGATTTCGTGCATACCCTGGGTGACGCCCATTTGTACGACAACCATGTCGAGCAGGCACGCTTGCAGCTGAGTCGCGAGCCGCTGCCGCTGCCGCGGCTGGTGCTCAATCCCGAGGTGCGCTCGGTGTTCGATTTCCGTTGCGAGGACATCGCGATCGAAGGCTACCAATCGCACCCGGCGATCAAGGCCGCGGTGGCAGTCTGATTCCGTGCGCGGCGCGGCCTGCTAAGATTCCAGACATCCCGCGGCGCCCGAGTGGCCGCCTTTTCGATGATCACGATTGCAAGGATTTCCCATGGCCATCTCGCTCATTGCCGCACTCGATGAAAACTTCGCGATCGGCCGCAAGGGCCAACTGCCATGGCACCTGCCGGACGATCTGCGCTGGTTCAAGCAGCTGACCGTCGGCAAGAATGTGCTGATGGGCTACAACACCGCCGTCTCGATCGGCCGCGCGCTGCCGGACCGGGTCAACATGGTGCTCACCCGCCGCCATGAGGCGCCGTTTCCCGGCCAGATCACCGTGCGCTCGATCGAGGAGGCGCAGGCGCGTTGCAGCAACACCGGCCTGTTCGTGATCGGTGGCGGCATGGTGTTTGCCGAGGCGCTGCCCAACGCGCGGCGGATGTACCTGACCTGGGTCAGCGCAGCCATCGACGGCGCCGACACGTTCTTCCCCGGCGTGCACTTCAGCGATTGGACTGAAGTCTCGCGCGTGCATCACAAGGCCGATGCCGAGCACGCCTACGACTTCGACATGGTCGAGTACCTGCGCAACGCGTGATGCCCGCAACGGTCATGCACGTGATGGCTGGCGTCCTGCTGGACGACAATGGTTGCGTGCTGCTGGCGCAGCGCCCGGCAGGCAAGCATCTGGCGGGATTCTGGGAGTTCCCCGGCGGCAAGCTCGAAGCCGGCGAGACACCGCTGGCGGCACTGGCGCGTGAACTGCTGGAAGAGCTGGGCATCCACGTGCGCGACGCCGAGCCCTTGGTCTGCTTGCCGTGGCGATACGAGGATCGGGAGCTGCTGCTCGATGCCTGGCGCGTCTCGTCGTGGCGCGGGGAACCCCGTTCGCTCGAAGCACAGCCGTTGCAGTGGATGCTGCCCGCAAGCGTCGACCCGATGATCCTCGCTCCCGCGGACCGGGTGATTCTGGCTGCGCTCGGGTAGGGCGGGCACCGCCCGCCGCTTTTCTGCACAGCAGCCAGCGGGCGGTGTCCGCCCTACTCGCCGAAGTTGCGCCCTCCCGAGTGGCGCGGTTCGACGCAACCCCAGTCTGGGGGATAGATACCTTCTCGAACCGCGCGGTGAAAACTGGAGTATGGCCAATCTTTCACCTGCGCCACGAGCCCATGTTTGGCCGGGTTGTAGTGTGTGTAATCCATATGGGCGTGGTAATCGCGGATATTGCGAATCCTGTGCTCCCAGAACCGGGGTTGCCACAAGCCGCTGTCGCGACGTGGACCGGTTGCGTGCGGCAGATCCGAGTGTCTGGAGAAGCTCGCCTTGATGAGGCCCCAGCGAGTGGAAAAATCCTGGTCGCCAGCCGGTAACGTCCAGATGGCATGCATATGGTCGGGCAGGATCACCCAGGCATCGATGTGGAACGGCATCCGTCGAAGTACCGCGGCTACGCTTTGGCGCAAGATGGACGCCGAGTGTTCATTCGCCAGAAAACGGCGTCGCTGCGCAGTGACCACGGTGAAGAACCAGGTGGCGCCGTTGACCCGGGCTCGTCGATAGTTCGGCATGTACATGAGGCTAACCGGCCGGCGTGTGGGGGCAACGTCGGCGCGCGACCATGGATGTTGTCGGGGGTTGCGGCCAAGGTTGGCGGGCGGTGCCCGCCCTACACGGCGATCCTGTAGGGCGGGCACCGCCCGCCGCTCCTTCGCACGAGGTCGGTGGGCGTTGCCCGCCCTACGCGGTGGCCAGTGCCAGGTACCGCTGGTGCAGTTCGGCCACGGGCTGATCCAGCGCGCTTTCGTCGCCGCTGTTGTCGATCACGTCGTCCGCGAGGGCGAGGCGCTCGGCGCGAGTGGCTTGCTGCTCGATCATGCGCCGGGCCAGGGCCTCGTCGACGCCGTCGCGGGCGATCAGGCGAGCCAGTTGCACCGACTCGGGGACGTCGACCACCAGTACGCGGTCGACCCAGCGGTACTGCGCGATGTTCTCCGCCAGCAGCGGGATCGCCAGCAGGCAATACGGCGCGCTCCCGCTCTGCGCGCGTTCGCGCAACCAGGCACGCACGCGCGGGTGGATGATGGCTTCCAGCCTGCGCCGCGCGGCGGGATCGGCGAAGACGCGCCGGCGCATCGAGGGACGATCCAGCTCGCCGCGGTCGTCCAGCACGTCTGCCCCGAATGTGGCAACCACCTCGGCAAGGCCTTCGCTGCCGGGTGCGATCACCTCGCGGGCAGCCACGTCGGCGTCATGCACCGGCACGCCGAGCGCCTCGAAGCGCCGCGTCACCGCGCTCTTGCCGGCGGCCACGCCGCCGGTCAACGCCACCACGAGGCGCGGCCCGCCGCTCATCGCAGGCCGGTGAAGTGCATGTAGCCCTGCAGCAACTGGGGACCGGCCATGAACCACACCCAGCCGGCGGCGGCCAGGAACGGTCCGAACGGCATCGGGATCTCGCGCCCGTGCCTGCGCAACGCGATCAGGCTGCCGCCCACCAGGGCGCCGATCAGCGACGACAGCAGGATCACCGGCAGCAGGGCCACCGGCCCCATCCACGCGCCCAGCGCCGCCAGCAACTTGAAGTCGCCGTGGCCCATGCCCTCCTTGCTGGTGAGCAGCTTGAACGCCCAGTAGACGCTCCACAGGCTCAGGTAGCCGATCGCCGCACCGATGATCGCCGAAGGCGCGCTGGCGAACAGCGGGATCAGCGACAGCACCATGCCCAGCCACAGCAGCGGCAGGGTCAACTGGTCCGGCAGCAACTGCGTGCGGAAGTCGATGCCGGCCGCGGCGATCAACACCCAGGTGAACACCAATCCTGCCAGCGCGGTCCAGGACGGTCCGAATTTCCAGACCACCAGCGCGCTCAGCACGCCGCTGAACAGTTCCACCAGCGGATACTGGATCGAGATCTTCGCCTTGCAATAGCGGCAGCGTCCGCGCAGCAGCAGCCAGCCGAACAGCGGAATGTTGTCGGCCGCCGACAACGGATGCTTGCAATGCGGGCAGTGCGAAGGCTCGCGCACGATACCCGGCGGCAGCGGCGCGTCATCCGCCGGCAACTCCAGCACCTCGCGCGCCTCCCGGCGCCAGCTTGCGGTCATGCGCTCGGGCAGGCGCAGGATCACCACGTTGAGGAAACTGCCCACCAGCAGGCCGAGCACGGCGGCGAGGGCGATCCAGACGGCGAGGGGTAGTTCGGGCATGCGTCGGCCTTGTGCGTTCATGGTCCCCGGGCGGGGCAGGGTTCAAGGGTACGGTGCCGGGGCGCCGCCCACAAACGAAAGCGGCGGGCAGTGCCCGCCCTACGAGATATCACGCCGTAGGGCGGGCACTGCCCGCCGCTTTTTGTTTCGAGCGCTCTAGAACGTGCCGGCCAGCTTGAAGATCGGCAGGTACAGCGCGATCACGATGCCGCCGACCAGGGTGCCCAGCACCACCATGATGAGGGGTTCGAGCAGGGTGGAGAGGGTGTCCACCGCGTTGCTGACCTCTTCCTCGTAGAACTCGGCGACCTTGAACAGCATGCTGTCCAGCGAGCCGGACTCCTCGCCGATGCCGGTCATCTGTACCACCATGTTGGGGAACAGGCCGGTCTGTTTCATGGCCAGCTGCAACTGGTGGCCGACCGAGATGTCGTCGCGCATCTGTCGCACGGCGTCGCCGTAGACGATGCTGCCGGTGGCACCGGCCACGGCATCCAGGGCTTCCACCAGCGGCACGCCGGCGCGGAAGGTGACGCCCAGCGTGCGGGCGAAGCGGGCGATCGCGGAGTTGCGCACGATGTCGCCCATCACGGGCATTTTCAGCGCAAGGCGATCCAGGAAGTGGGCGAACTTCGGCGAGCGCTTCTTGCCGATGACGATGGCGGCGATGCTGCCGACGATGATGCCCACCACGATGTACCAGTAGCCCTGCATGAACTCCGAGGCGTCGACCAGGAACTGGGTCGGCGCGGGCAACTGCGCACCCGCGTCCTGGAAGGTCTTGGCGAACACCGGCACCACGAACAGCAGCATGATCAGGATGACGATGAACACCACCGCCAGCACCATCATCGGGTAGAACAGCGCCTTCTTGATCTTCTTCTTGATCGCCTCGGTGCGTTCCTTGTAGGTGGCCACCGTGTCCAGCACGGTGTCCAGCACGCCCGAGGTTTCGCCGGCATGCACCAGGTTGCAGTACAGCTCGTCGAACTGCACCGGGTAGCGGCCCAGCGCCTCGTGCAGCGAGGCGCCGCCCTCGATGTTCTGCTTGACGTCGAGCAGCACGTTCTTGAAGCGGACGTTCTTCTGACCGTCGGCGATGATGTCGAAGGACTGCACCATCGGCACGCCGGAAGCCATCATGGTGGCGATCTGACGGCTGAAGATCGCCACGTCGCCCGGCTTGATCGTGCTGCCGGAGGCGCCGAACAGCGGCTTGGCCCGTTCGCGCACGGTTTGCGGGTTCATGCCCTGGCGGCGCAACTCGGCCTTGACCAGCGAGGCGTTCTTGGCGGGCATGTCGCCCTTCATGCGCTTGCCGCGCTTGTCCAGCGCCACCCATTCGTAAGTGGTCAGTTGACTGACCTCGGCCCGCTGGGCGCCGAGCGCACGCGTCTTGTCTGCCCTTGCTTTTGCGGTTGCGGTAGCCGTGGCCATGCGCATCTTCCCCCGATGGTTCGATCTCGAAGCCGGCGCGCGGGCCGGCTGGCAAGTCACTACTACAGCTTAGGTCATTTTCGGCGCTGCAAACCGTGGCGCCTTGCGCAAGTTCCGCAGCGCTGCAGCCCCGCCGGGCGTCATTCCTTGGTCACCCGGTCGATCTCGGTGAGACTGGTCAGCCCCTGCTTCACCTTGAGCAGGGCCGAGGCGCGCAGGTCGTTGACTCCGGCGGCCTTGGCCACTTCGGCGATCTGCATCGCATTGCCGCCCTGCAGGATGATCTTCTGGATATCCTCCAGCATCGGCATCACCTGGTAGATGCCCACGCGGCCCTTGTAGCCCTCGTTGCAGCCCTCGCAACCCACGGCCTGGTAGATGGTCAGGCCGGCGTCGATGTCGGCCTGGCTGAAGCCGGCATCCAGCAGCACCTTCGGCGGCAGCTCGATCGGCTTCTTGCATTCGTGCAGGCGCCGGGCCAGGCGCTGGGCGATGATCAGGGTCACCGACGAGGTGATGTTGTAGGGCGCGATGCCCATGTTCATCAGGCGCGCGATCGTCTGCGCCGCGTCGTTGGTGTGCAGGGTGGACAGCACCATGTGGCCGGTCTGCGCGGCCTTGATCGCGATCTCGGCGGTTTCCAGGTCACGGATTTCGCCGACCATGATCACGTCCGGGTCCTGGCGAAGGAACGAACGCAATGCGCTGGCGAAGGTCATGCCGCGCTTGGCGTTCTGCTGCACCTGGTTGATGCCCTCGACGCGGATTTCGACCGGGTCCTCCACCGTGGAGATGTTGCGCTCGGCGGTGTTGAGCATGTTCAGGCCGGTGTACAGCGACACCGTCTTGCCCGAGCCGGTGGGGCCGGTGACCAGCACCATGCCGTAAGGCTTGTGGATCGCATCGACGTAGAGCTTCTGCTGCTCCGGCTCGTAGCCCAGTTTCTCGATGCCGATCCTGGCCGCCGAACCGTCGAGGATACGCAGCACGATCTTCTCGCCGAACAGCGTCGGCAGCGAGCTGACGCGAAAGTCGATCGCGCGGGTCTTGGAGAGGTTGAGCTTGATGCGGCCGTCCTGCGGCACGCGCTTCTCGGCGATGTCCAGCTGCGCCATCACCTTCAGGCGCGAGGAGATCCGGTTGGCCATCTTCATCGGCGGGCTGGCCACGGCCTTCAACATGCCGTCCATGCGCAGGCGCACCCGGTACTGGGTTTCGAACGGTTCGAAATGGATGTCCGAGGCGCCGCGGCGAATCGCGTCGACCAGGATCTTGTTGACGAACTTCACCACCGGGGCGTCGTCCGTGGCATTGGCGTCGATGCCGGTGGATTCGGCCTCGTCGCTGCCCACCTCCAGATCCAGCTCGTCGAACTCGCCGGTATCCATGTCCGGCATGTTGTCGCGCATGGAGTTCAGCAGGTTCTCGATCGTCCGCTGCAGCGAACTGCGCTCGACCAGGATCGGCTCGACCAGGCAATTGGAATGGAACTTGATCTCGTCCAGCGCGTGCGACTGGGTCGGGTCGGCGATGCCCACGAACAGGCGCTTGCCGCGCCGGAACAGCGGCAGCGCCTGATGCTTGGTCATCAGCGCCTCGCTGATCAGGTCCAGCGGCATCGTGGTCGGGTTGAGCGAGGTCACGTCCATCATCGGCATGCCGAACTCGAGCGAAAGCACCCGCGTCAGCTGCGCGTTCTCGACCAGGTTGTGATCCAGCAGCCACGCGCCCAGCGACACCTTGCGTTGCGTGCTGTCGACCATCGCCTTGCGAACGTCATCCTCGGGCAGCAGCCCTTCGGACACCAAGCGGCGCGCCATGCCGGTCAGGCCTGCGAGCGACGGTTGCGGTTGCGATGACATAACTTACGTGACCCTTTCCCCGTATGTGGTTGAATCTACCGCAGTCTGGCGCTCAGGTCATCCTTTGCCTGCGCTTCGATCCGATAGGGTGATGCAGCGCACAAGCCGGCAGCCGCGCCAGGCTTGGCGCAGGCGTCGGACGGCTTGCCGAATGGACAAGCAAGAATCGAACCGCATCGGCACGCCGTGTGATCGAATCGCATCATGGGTGTCCCCCGGCTTTCCAGGCAGCGAACTCCGAAGGGCGCAATTGATACCGCGCAATATTGCCTTCGTGCAATTGCAGCAACTCATTGAGGGCCATGGCAACGAAAGCTTCCCTGTCCTCGGCGGCCACGTTATCGCCAGCCAGGGGCTGGATCACCTCGGCTGTGGCGGCGAGGCCGTCACGAACCACTCGGCCGACGACTCGCAACAGCTCGTCGCGATAGCGCAGGCGCAGTGGATCGGGTTCGGGCAGCGCCTGCTTGATCAGGGTGTAGCGGCGGCACGAGCGTTCGTAGGCCCAGGCAAAAACATCGCGCAACAATTCGACGCGGTTGAGTTCATACACGGCCAACGTGCCATCGACATACGCGGCCTTGGGGACATCCACGAACGACAGCGGCGCCAGGTTTTGCTTGATCAAGGGGATGTTCGCCGCGAGCCGGGACACGCGTTTGTTGACGTCAACGAAAGGTTGCAGATAAGGCAGTTGCACCATCACGAAAAACGCTTGTTCAAAAGCATCCTCGATGGCGGTTGCCTTGGCCAGCAAGGTATCGAAGCCGTCGACGATCTGCTGAGGAATGGCGACAGGGTGGTAAACCGTACCCGTGATGCCGATGTCGATCCCGCGCAAGCGTCCACCGGCCCCAGTGTCCGTCAGCAGGTTCTCCGCCAGCAGGGCGTGCAGGTTCTGCAGGGTGTAACGGTTGAACCCGATCAGATCCGCTTGGCCCACCAGCATCTCGATGGCAGCCTTGTGGTTCAGGATCATCTGGGCTTCCAGGCGATCCTTTCCCGCGGCATAGCGGCCGAACTCGACCAGGTTCTGCGTGTCCAGCCGTGAATAGGTGTTGCCTTCCAGGCGGCTCGATGACCACGAAAGATCGACCAGCAGGCGATCCATGACTTGGCGTGCGTACGTTCCGGCCGGTTGCAGATCAGCTTGCGAACGGCCGAGTTCATGCAGATGTGCACGCAGCTCACGCGCCAGGTAGAAGCTGTGGTTGGGCTGGTAATCGTCGAGAAATTTTCGCTGGTAGCCGACCGGCGTGCGCTGGAACAGGGGTCGGCGCATCAGGGTGCGCAGCTCGCTCCCTTCAGGGGAAAGGGGAATGTCGTCGTCGATGCCCGATTGATTCGTGCCGCTGCTGTCGCGAATATCCAGTGCCGAGGATGGCAGGGGTGGGTGGTAACGCCGGGCCGGTCCCTTGCCCTCCGCCCGTAGCCGCCCGTCCTGCACCAGTCGAGCCAGCCTGCGTTGCAGGGTTCGCCGGGGCAGGTTCGGAAAGCGCCGACCCAACATGTCTATGGATGCGCCGTGACCGCCGTCTTCGATGGCGGCGACCAAGGCGTCCAGTTCTGCCGCGGGCAAGGTTTTTGGCATGACCGGTGTCTCTCGCAAGAAGTGGCGCAATCGGCATCATGGCCACAATTGCGCCATATAAAGTGGCGCGATGCAAGCGGAAAGGGCCATCGCGCCATATAAAGTGGCGCGATACAAGCGGAAGGAGCTATTGCGCCACATCAAAGTGGCGCGATAGGCACAAGGTCGTGCGCGGCAACACAGCCGGCGCGAGCTGATAGCTCGGGGCGGGCGGCGCGTCACATCTGCTCGAAGGGGAATCAGCGGGAGTTGTCGTCAGCAACTTTTTCGCCGCCGCCAACGCGGCCCCAACCAACTGATCCAGGTTGTAGTAGCCGCTCCACGAAAGTCACGTGCGGTTTGTCCTTCGCCAACTCCGCGTACTGTTTGAACAAGGCCCCGTTCTCCGCACGTGGTACGGGGCAGTACCTGTTTCGAAATGCGCCGCCGCCGACCACCAATTGGCCTTCACGCTATGATCCCCCTTTCCCGGGGAGCCCGATCTTGAACCAGCTCAGCATCATCCTGCCTGCCAAGAACGAGGCGCCTGCGCTTGCGGCATTGCTGCCGCAACTGCGCGCGGCGCATCCGGCGGCCGAGATCATCGTGGTCGACGACGGCTCCACCGACGACACCCGCAACATCTGCGAAAACAACGGCGTGCAGTGCCTGTCTTCGCCGTACTCGATGGGCAATGGCGCGGCGATCAAGCGTGGCACCCGCGCCGCCACCGGCGACATCCTGGTGTTCATGGACGGCGACGGTCAGCATGATCCGGCCGACGTCGCGCGTTTGCTCGACCAGCTCGACCGCGGCTACGACATGGTGGTGGGCGCCCGCGACTGGAGCAGCCAGGCCGGTGTCGGTCGCGGCATCGCCAACACCGTGTACAACTGGCTCGCCACCAAGATGACCGGCCACGCCGTGCTCGACCTCACCTCCGGCTTCCGCGCCGTGCGCGCCGACAAGTTCCGCGAATTCCTGCACCTGCTGCCCAACGGCTTCAGCTATCCCACCACCAGCACCATGGCGTTCTTCCGCAGCGCCTACGCGGTCGCCTACGTCCCGATTAAGGCCGCCCAACGCGTCGGCAAGAGCCACATCCGGCCGCTCAAGGATGGCATCCGCTTCCTGCTGATCATCTTCAAGATCGCCACGCTGTATTCGCCGCTCAAGCTGTTCGTGCCGGCGAGTGCAGTGTTTTTCCTGCTGGGGTGTGCGAACTACGCGTGGACTTTTACGCACTATGGCCGACTGACCAACGGCAGCATGTTGATGTGGAGTGCCGCAGTGATCGTGTTCCTAATAGGACTTGTCTCCGAGCAAATCACCGGGCTGGTGTACCGACGCGATGTGTGACGCGAAAATCCGTGAAGTCAAAGACCAGTACGACATTGGAGGTGATCGGATGGTTATCTCGGTCCCCTAGTGAATAAACCAATAGTCGCGGTGATTTTCAAAACGGCCATCTCCGCTTCCGCTGTTTACTCCAACTTTTGACCGATCATGGCTAGCACAGGTTCGAAAACACTCGTTTTCATAATCGGCACAAGAGCCCAACTCATCAAGGTGGCTCCAGTGATTGTCGCGTGCGAAAAAATGCACATGTCTTCTTATCTCGTAATGACAGGGCAGCACCAGGAGACGATGCAGGACCTTTTGGATGAGTTTGGTATCACATCACCGCAGGTCCCGGCCCTTGAAGCGTCGGAGCATTCCACCGTCGGATCATTGCTGCGCTGGCTACCTGCAGCCTATAAGGGCGTTGGTTCGAGGCTCCGTCTGCTTGGAAGACCGAAATCCGATATCGATGTGCTGGTTCACGGTGACACACTCTCTACACTTGTGGGTGCGGCGGCGGGGCGACGCTTCGGTGCGCGGATCATTCATCTTGAAAGTGGGTTGACCTCCGGGAAATTGTTTGACCCTTTTCCGGAAGAAATTTGTCGTCGTTTGGTATTTTGGATGACGGACGTAGCGATGTGCCCGAATTCGCAGGCCACACTAAAGATGCGGCATTACAGTCGGAAAACGGTGATGGATACGGGCGGCAATACTATTCTCGACGCTGTCACCTTGACCGGCGCGTCGCCCTCAAATCGCGATGTATCGCATCCATATCTTGTCGCTTCGCTGCATAGGTTCCAGAACATCTACGATCGTATGCGGCTAACGCAGCTGGTGACACTTGTGGAAGAAATCAGTACACGTTTTCCGGTCAACTTCGTATTACATCCGGCCACTCAATCAAGATTAAAAAAAGATAAACTCTTTGAGAGGCTTGCAGCCAACCCGCAGGTCGCGTTGCTTCCCAGAATGGGTTATGGAGATTTTCTACGCCTCGCGGCGCACGCTGCGTGCGTGTTGACCGATGGGGGATCAAACCAAGAAGAATTGGCCGCGCTGGGTGTCCCCACAATCATCATGCGTTCACGCACTGAACGGCCAGACGGCCTCGGAACCAATTCGATCATGGAGAGGGATGTAGACGGCGGTGTGGCAAAATTTATCTTGCACGACCGTTTCGAACAATTGCGCCGCGCGCCAGCGCAAATCGCGACTGAAGGACCGTCCCATAGAATTGCGCAGTTTCTCGCGAATGACGCCTGATTAATGCATTTTATGCACATCCTATTCGTTGGAAAGCGCTTTTATACCAATCGAGATGCGTTGGAAGAAAAATTTGGCCGGATTTACCAGCTGCCCGCACACTGGTCCGAGGCCGGATGCGAGACTAAATTATGGCTCATCGATTATCATACCCGAGCCGTGGTGCACCGGCTCGACAAAACGATGGAAGTGTTATCCACGCCGGTGCTGAGTTTGGCTTGCATAGTCCGTTTCTTTCGCGAAGTCATGCGAAAACGCACGCCAGCTCGGGGCCGCACTGTAGTCGTCGCAAGTGGAGATTGCTATATCGCGTTGTTGGGCTGGGTCGTGGCTCGGTGCACGCGCGCCACGTTTGTCTTCGACATATACGACAAATACGACGAATTTCGGGGTTACCGGCGTTTCGCCGGTTTTGATTTATTTGGTTTCCTGTTGAAGCGCTCGGAAAAGCGCTTTTTTGCCAGCCAGGCACTCATGCGCCAACTCGGACATGACCCTGTCCGCGACAGCGTGGCCGCAAACGGCATCGACTCGAGGAGATTCCGCCCGCTCCCGATGGGTGAGAGCAGGAGGATTCTCGGATTGCCTGACGACGCCGATATCGTCGGCTATTTCGGCAGTATGGAAGCGGATCGCGGGATTGACGACCTGATCGAAGCTTTAGCCATGCTTCACGATGAAGGATTGGAGGTTATGCTGGTGCTCGCGGGCAAATCCCGCAATGACCTCAACTTGCGCCGTCCGGGGATCCGGTATTTGGGGAATCTTCCGTTTGGGCAGATGCCACGTGCGCTTGCAAGCTGCGATGTGCTCGCCCTGCCGTATCGCGAATCGATGATTCTCGATATGTCTTCTTCTTGCAAGATTGCAGAGTACCTGTCGATGTTGCGTCCGCTGGCAGCGACGTGCACGCCGAATCTAGTCTCCAATTTCCCTGTTCAGGCTTCTCAACTCGGGAACCTTCTGGCGCGTCCACATGACCGTGTCGACCTGGCTCGGGTGATCAAGATCCAATTATCCGAGAAGCATTTGGTTGATCCGCCCACGGGGTTCGACTGGCGCGTGATCTCCGAAAACGCCTTGAGCGCGCTTTGATCTTGGCGTCGAATGGAAAGTCGTCTCTTGGACGGAAATCAACGTTCATTCAGCGAGACACATTTGGTAGGTGAAGCATCTGTCTGCGAGCGCTCCGTGACCTAGCGAGACACTGCCGTTTAGGCGCTGACTCTTCTTTATAATTTGTAACGCAGCCGAGGTCAGCGCCATCGTTTTGCGAATACCCTGAGACGGTTGTATGCCTGTCGTGAGAGCCAAGAACGAGCTAGTGCGAGATTCCAAATATGCGCGCGATAGGAAACCGCCACAGCTTGTCGAGCCAGATCAGATAAGCGCGCGCCGGACCATAGCGCTCGCATCGCGACAGTACTTCACGCTGTTCACGCAAACGGGCGAGTACATTTTTGCGGCTGGTACCCCCTCCCTCAATGAGCACACTAATGCTATCCACGTGCACCGTGCGCAACTCACGCGGGAGACGAAGAAGAAAATCAAGATCTCCAGCGATCCGATATTGCGGATCGAATACGCCATAGCGCTCAAATAAAGAACGGCGATGTAGCATTCCTGGGTGACACACTATTGTGCGACGGCCGATGCGCCGATAATTCCACTCAGAGCCAAAGCATATCTCTTTGCGCGATATCGGATCGAAGACAATCCCTTGCGACGTAACTAGGTCATACTGTGTGTCCTCGATTGCAGCCATCAGCCTCGACAACGCGCTGGAATCTGCCCATGCGTCGTCTGCACCGAGAAAACACACATACTCTCCTCGTGCGTGATCAAGTGCCTGATTCCAAGCGTCGTAGATGCCATTGTCTATCTTGCTCTGCCACCAAGCAATATGCGATTTGAATTCATTAATAAGATTCGAGGTGCCGTCGATGGACGCACCGTCGGCGATGAGTAGCTCCCAGTTCACAAAGTCTTGATCCAAGATTGAACGCACGCAACGTCGAAAGGTCTTTGCTGCATTATGTGTAGCGACGATGATTGAAATTTTCGGCGTAGCAATTCCGTCGTGGGGATTCACTGAAAAACATCCTCAATATTCATCACGATCGCTCGCGAAAAAATGTAACGTCAACTTGCAGCATGCGGCCCGTTCGTGGTTCGAAGAAGCCAGGAAAAATCGACCAAATCGAGAATCCGAGACTACGAAGACGCTCCACGAGATCACTAAAAAGCTTTTGCCCTTCGTATAACGGAACAAACGAGAGTTCCAGTTGCATCCCGGTCACTCGCGGAAGTAGCGTGGTTGCGCCGTCGAGCACGCGATCCTCATAACCCTGGGTATCGATCTTGATAAAGGCCGTATTTCCCGATTCCATGTATTGTTCAGCCACGGTATCGAGGCGTGACTGCTGTACACGCTCGATCCCTATGTAGCTCGATTCGGGTGCGGCTGCGGCGTGGCTGTCGAGCATATTGAGCGCCGAACTGCTGACGGAATTGCCGGAGACGTGTATATTAATTTCGGCATCTTGGTCTCCGATAGCCCCTCTAGGGGCGATTATCCACTCGGTGTCATGGCGGCTCGCGTGCGATAATTGCGCATGTGCGTCGGTCAGCGGCTCGAACGAAACCAGTCGGCCCTGGTATCCCATTGCTCTCAACGTCTTGGCGAACTGGCCAGTATTGGCTCCAACGTCGAACACGAGGTCTACTTTTTGATCGGCGAGCATCAGAGCCAGGCGCCCGAGATCGGTGTTTTTCGGCCGGTAGCGGCGAATGTCAATACCGACATATCTTGCAACGTTTCTAACAGCTAGTTCGAAACCTTCAATCTTCATATATGTAGGCCGATTCGATTCAAAAATATACCGCAGACCGCGAGAATGTGATGTTTTTATTATTATTGTGAGGTCGAACTTTATCCCGGCGCCGAGACCGAAGTGTTAATGATTGCATTGCATTCCCGGATTGCCAGATCGTTGGTTTTATTATGGCAACCTGCGTAGGCGTTGCTGCCCGGCAAAATACCTCACTAAGGGGAAGAATAATGTAAGTGACAGCAGGGCGTAGGTTCCCCTGCCGACGGGCGCGCCGATCAGCCCCTTGTGAGTGATTGCGAAGTACATGGCTGCTACGGAGATGATCCCGCAGCACAGTGCGGTCGTACCGACTAGACGCATCTGACCCATACCTAAAAGGATGTAATGCGGAACGATATTTAGCGCCAGAACCCAGTAAGCCATGACGAGCCAAGGGAGTAGCGCTGCGGTTGGAGTAGCCGAGGCAGCACCAATCCAGCTTCGTAAAATTGCGGGACCTAACGAGAGTAACCCGAAAGCGAGGGCGCTGCTCAATAGGAAGTTCGCCATCAACGTCAACTTAGTCACGCGCCATAGTGAAAAGTGCCTAGGCCCTTCCATCTTGCGACTTACCTTGGGGAAAATCACGCTAAGCCCCGCGGCGGAAATGGCATGGACTTGCATTGCTAGTTGGGAAGCAATCGAGTAGTAGCTAAGACTCGAGGCGCCGAGCAATGACCCGACTAACATGCGATCCGCGACGCCGAACAGCATACCTCCTAGGCCCTGTACCCATCCCCACTTCGCGAGATGCAGAATAGTGGCTGCACTGCTAAATGTTGGGCGCAAATTTGTTAAGCCGAGCAGGCGCTTGGCTATAGTGCACTTCGCAATCAACCGAAATAGCCCGATTATTATTAGCGTGACGTAGAGCGCCGACAACATGGGCCAGCGCGACAGAACGAAGGCCGCGGCTACGATTTGTGTAGCCTTGCTGGCAACCTCTATTCGGGCGGCCTGGCCAAATGCCTCCGCACCTTTTATCGTTGAACTGAACACATTGTCCAATTGTTCTAGCCAGATCAGAAAAGCTGCGGCTACTCCTGTCTGGAAGATCAATGCTGGGTCGCCCATCCGGGCTAATATCGTAGGTCCAGTTATTGAGAACAGTAAAAAGACCAACACTGCTAGAACGCCGCCGCCCAGCAGTGCGACTGCCAGCGATACTCGCACTGTGTGTTGGATTTCTTCTGGATTGCTCCGTCCGATCCCGGCAGAAATTGCCTTGATCGTGGCTGCTCCCGTTCCGGTGTTGAGAACGCCACCCAAACCCACGGTTGCCGTGAGCAACATCCAGTGGCCATAGCGATCCGGGCCTAGCTGATGCAGGAACCAAGGGGTTGCAATGAACAGGAGCAGCGGATACGACCCGTACTCAAGCAGTGCCCATGCTGAGCCCGAGAGTTGCTTAAGGTTTGTAGCGCGATCGCGGACCAGCCGTTTAAGCATTTGAAGGTTCTTGTTGTTGCGTGTACCAGCGGTAAGTATCCGTCAGGCCTGCATCTAGCTGGATTTGTGCATGCCACCCAAGATCACCTATTTGGGTAGTATCTAATAATTTACGTGGCGTACCATCGGGTTTGTTGGGGTCGAACACAAGCTCGCCCGAGTATCCAATAATCTTGGATATGAGTGTAGCAAGGTCTGCAATGCTAACCTCCAGGCCGGTGCCGATATTGAGATGCCCTCTGCCTGAATAGCCATTCATTAGAAACAGCAACGCGTTGGCCAAGTCGTCGACGTGAAGGAATTCCCGGAGCGGTTTGCCAGTTCCCCAGATGGTAACTCGGGGAGCAACGTTCAGTTTTGCTTGGTGAATACGACGAATCAGTGCGGGTATTACGTGCGAATTCTCTGGATCGTAGTTGTCTTCGGGACCGTATAGATTGGTTGGCATTGCACAAATGGCATCAAATCCGTACTGTTTCCGGTATGCTTGACACATCTTGAGACCAGCTATTTTGGCGATGGCGTACCATTCGTTGGTAGATTCCAGCGGTCCGGTCAGCAAATATTCCTCCTTGATTGGCTGCGGGCAATCGCGAGGATAGATACACGATGAGCCGAGGAATAGCAGTTTCTTTGCACCATTCTTCCAAGCGCTGTGGAT
Source organism: Rhodanobacter sp. UC4437_H4 (assembly GCF_052978425.1). NCBI lineage: Bacteria > Pseudomonadati > Pseudomonadota > Gammaproteobacteria > Lysobacterales > Rhodanobacteraceae > Rhodanobacter > Rhodanobacter sp. UC4437_H4. The sequence goes on along the minus strand of NZ_CM129673.1, from coordinate 1,315,318 downwards.
TACGTTGGTCTGGATGGTCAAGTTTTCCCGGATGAATTCGGCAGGATAGGTGCTGTTCGCGTGGATGCCCCCTACCTTGGCTGCTGCCAGAAAAACGTATTCGGGGCGTTCACTAGTAAAGAAGGATTCGACGGCAACTTGATTGGTCAGGTCGAGCTCGTGATGCGTGCGGAGGATCAGTTGGGTTGCGCCCTCGGCCCGCAGTCGCCGGACGATGGCGCTTCCAACCAAACCGCGATGGCCAGCAACGTAGATGCGAGCATCGAGATTCATAAAGATCATTCCTGCGGCGAGTGAGCGGTGAAGCCAGCGTCCAAAATTAGCGCATCGCGCTGCGCAACTGCTAAATCATTCTGTGTCATCTCGCGTGCCAGATCGGCAAAACTGGTACGCGGAACCCAACCGAGCTTTTCACGCGCCTTGCTCGGATCACCCAGGAGAGTATCTACCTCCGCCGGTCGGTAATAGCGCGAGTCAATACCTACTACGCGTTGTCCGGGCTTGGCAGAAGAGTGATCAGGCGCGGCCGCGATTCGGGCATATTCGCCTGCGCCAGAGCCTTCCCAGGTCAAGGTAATGCCGAGTTCCCGCGCACTGAGTTCGACGAACTCGCGAACTGAGTGCTGCACACCTGTGGCTATCACATAATCCTCGGCGCTGGGTTGTTGAAGCATTAACCACTGCATCTCGACGTAGTCGCGTGCATGGCCCCAATCACGCCGAGCATCAAGGTTGCCAAGATAGAGGCACTCCTGCAGTCCTAGGTGGATTCGCGTCAACGCCCGGGTGATCTTGCGCGTGACAAAGGTTTCACCGCGCATGGGTGACTCATGGTTGAACAAGATGCCGTTGCAAGCATACAGGCCGTAAGCCTCTCGGTAGTTGACCGTGATCCAGTATGCATACAGCTTTGCAACGCCATAGGGGGACCGAGGATGAAACGGTGTTCGTTCGGTTTGTGGGGTTTCTGCGACCTTACCGTACAGCTCCGACGTCGACGCCTGGTAGAACCGGGTCTTGCTTTCGAGACCGAGAATGCGGATGGCCTCCAGCAACCTCAGCGTGCCCATACCGTCAGCATTGGCAGTGTATTCGGGGGTCTCGAAAGACACTTGCACATGACTCTGGGCACCGAGGTTGTAGATCTCATCCGGTTGAACCTGCTGAATGATGCGGATCAGATTGGTGGCGTCGGTCAGATCGCCATAATGCAGGAAGAGCCGGCGCCCCGGGTCATGCGGATCTTGATACAGATGGTCGATACGCGCGGTGTTAAAAGATGAGGCCCGGCGCTTGATGCCGTGAACCTCGTAGCCTTTCGCCAAGAGAAACTCAGCTAAGTAGGCTCCGTCTTGCCCGGTGATTCCCGAAATCAGTGCACGCTTCACTTGGTCCTTATCCCCGTTAAATAGCATATGGGTTGGCAATCTAAGAGCTGTAAAAGGCCGATGCTCTGGCGTAAATCTCATTGCAATGCGGGTAAAGCTCTCAGTTCTTCGATATTCCTGTCCAGTCGACCACCGGTGTTGAGCGCTTGTAGACCTCGTAACGCAGCGAGTGCCTCATCCTTGCGCCCAAGTGCTGCCAGCATGCGTACTAAGGTAATACGGTATGCCGGCTCATTCGGAGCGGCTTTGACTGCGTCGTTGGTCATGATGTGGCCGAGATCGTGATCGCCTAAGACGTTCCACGCATAATCGCCGTACATCGCCAGAAGCCTGGCACTTGGACGCGGGTGGGACAGTGCGGCCAGATAAGCTTCAACCATGCGTTGCTCTGACAGTTGGCAGCGCCCTTCGCGAGCGCACTGCGTTAATGCACCTAGTGAGCTTTCGTCCTGGACGCCCGGTTGGCGGACTCGGAGTTTGGCGAAGAGGCTATCCCACCAAGCCTCCTTGATCGGCAAGTGCATCCGAGCGTTCATGAAGATCAGCGCCTGCTCGGGCAAGATTGAGGCGTCGGGTAGCGCGGCTGCCTTCTCCAGCGGTGCGTACGCAAGCTTGGTAAATAGAGATGTCGGGTCGTAGTTCGAATAAACGATATAGGTGCGGCCCAGTTCGTATTCGGCACGCGGGGAGTCAGGCGCGCGGCTTGCCAGGTCCTCCGCCAGGCGCAGCGGGTTTCCCCACGCATAGGCTGTCAGCGCGGTGAGGGCGGCGCTACAAGTCAGAAACGCGCCGAGAAGCACGTGGCGTGGCAGTGCGAACGCTTCGCTCCGCGGCGCTGCGAGCATCGGAACAACGGCCAGCAACAGGCCGAAGCTGGCAAAGTAATTGCGGTGTTCGTAGATGAGCTCCAGCGGCAGGATGGTTGCGGTGAGCAACTGACAGCCGAAAAACAATGCGATGCCGAGCGCCGCAAGAGGCTGCCGTTTGCGCAGCCACAACATCAGCATGAGCAATGCGCTTAGAAAAATGATGCTGGCCAGCGTGGTCCATGGCTGAAGCAGGCCTTGCGAAACGCGAAAATTGTCGTGGTAAAACGATAGCGCGTCGGGCGTGGGCAACAGTGTCCAACGGATGTACTCGACCACGATGCGCGCCTCGCTGAGCAGGCGGGTGCGCAGAGTGAAGTCGCGGGTCGACCAGTAGGCCGGGTTGAGCACCTGAGGCAGCAGCCATATCAACCCCACGATCATGGGCAGCAGTAGCACGATCGCGAACAAGCCGAGTATGCGGACATCGCGTCGGCCCGATGCCTTGTTGAATCCGAATATCGTCCACTCGATCAGCACGGCATACAGCGGCAGCATGACCGCCGTTTCCTTGGCCAGCAAGCCCATGCCCGTACATGCGAACAGGCTTGCGCCGCACAACAAAAGGCCGCGTATGCTCCACGAAACCCTAAGTGCGCTCGCGCGATCTGCGCTCGACTGGTGCGAGGGATCGAGCATGCGTTCCCGTCCGGCCACGTACCCCAACAAGCCGAGCAGAACGAAGAGGTTGGCCAGGCTTTCCATGCGCTGCACGACGTACAGCACGCCGGTGAGGTTGATCGGCAGCACCATCCAGCACGCGGCAATCAGTGCGGCGATCGATCCGATGCGGCTTGTTGCTTCGCGATATGTATTCCGCAACAACGCCCGAGTCAGGAGAAACACCAACAACCCGTTCAACAGATGGATGACCAGGTTGGTCAGCTTCATCCAGTAAGGATCGAGTCCCGTGGCGAGGTAGTTGGCGGCAAAACTCAGCGAGGCCAGCGGTCGCTTGAATTCGCTGGATGGTGAAGACAGCGCGGCACCCACCAATGATGAAAAGCTGGCGTTGGGTGGCTGCACGCTGTGGTTGTCGACGATATTGGGATAGTCGTCGAACAGGAAGCCACCGGATAAGCCGGGCCAGTAGATGGCAACCGTGAAGAGCAGCCCGGCGAGCAACAGCCACCAGCCACGACGATTGGCGCGTGTGGTGGGACGACTTGGGTGGAGGGTATTCATCGGGTGCGGGCTGTCTGCTTGGCGGCGTCCTCGCGCAGTGTAGCGCGCAGGTGCGCCAGTTCCTTTGCCCAATACTGCTGGCGTTGCAAGACCCACGCATGGACGCGAGGCATTCCGAACTCGGGCTTGTACGCTTGGGTGGGTTCGGCTGCCAGATGGTCGAGATGGGCCAGGCCTTGCTGTGGAAATCCATTGGCACCGAGCAATGCCGCCTGCTTCAGCGCCGCCGAGACGCGCACCTGTTCGTCCAGAGCATGGTTGAACTCGGCCAACGCCGCGTTTCCATCGCCTTGTTTCAGTGCGAGCCGCCCCAGCAGATAATGAATGTCTTGCTGGCGTCCGGGGTTGCTGGCGAAGTGGGGGTTGATCAGCGCCGCGTGCAGCAAACTGCCCAACGTGGCGTATGTCAGCTGGGGACAGGGAGGATTCGCTACCTGGTCCATAGTGCGCTCGAACCAGCTGACGAGCAGGCTTCCCGGGTCGCGTGTGGTACGCAATGCAAGCCGTGCTGCGTCGAGCGTGTCAGCATCGATGCGGCCCATTTGGCACTCGGCGCCAAACAGGTTGAGCGCCAGTTGCACCTGGTCGGGAGACTTGGCCAGGGGCGCGTGCAAGCGCGCCACCGCGAGGTCGGGGCGCCCGCTGGTCATTTCGACCTGGGCGGCATTGGCTTGGGCGCGCGGCGACTCGGGATTCAGGCGCGCCCAAAGCAGGGACTGGTCGTGGTTGTTGCCCCACAAGCTGGCCCGGGCATGCGTCATCGCGCCCAGACCTGTCAGGATCAGCGCAGCCAACACCAGCTTGCTTACGAAAACGGATCTGGCTGCAGGCGGGGCCGCAGGTTCCTTGGTTCTTTCGGCATGGCTTGTGCGTCGGCCAATATGCACACTGCACGTCCACAGGGCCAAGGGCCAGAACATCAACATGGCCGGCAGATAATTGCGATGCTCGAAATACAACTCCAGAGCGATAGTGCTGGATTCCAATGATTGGCCGACGAAGTAGAACAGCATGGCCAACGCGAGCGCCGGCAAGCGGCGACGTATCAGCCAGCCTCCCGCGATCAATCCGATGACGGCAAGTAGTGCGGGTAGCGTGCTGGCTGGCGACCACAGCGATGTCGATGCCTGGACATGATCGTTGAACAACCCCGGCGTGAATGGTCGCGGCAGCCACAGCAGGTCGAGGTAGTCGAGAAGGACGCGTGGTTCGGTCAGCAGGCGCTGGCCTAGCGTCCACGGGCGAGTCGACGAGATGCCACGGGTAAGACCGCTCCACCCTTGTTCCAACAGATAACCGCCGACGATTCCCGCAGGCAACCAGCCAAAAAGCCACATGCTCCTGCGATAGAGCTTTTCTCGCCGTTGCTTCTCGGGAGCGGTCAATGGCTCCGATGACGCAGATGACCGCAAAAGGACGTATTCCACCACTAATGCCAGCGCCGGGAGCAGGATACCGTTTGCTTTGCTCAGCACGCCGAGGGCCGTGCAGCCGCCCAAGCCCATCGCAATCCATGACAACCCCCGCCTTGTCTGTCCGCGCGCGATAGATGTTCGTCCATGCAACCATGCCAGCAGACCGAGAAGGGTGAACGTCGCTGGAAGCATCGCTTCACGTTGCACGATGTACAACGTGGTGGAGACGAACAGAGGATGCAGCAGCCAGAAGCCGGCACCTACTACGGCAGCCAGGTCGATGCGGTATTTATCCTCATGTTTGAACGCTTCATGACCCAATCGGCGCAACAGGAGCGCCAGTAGGGCGCCATTGAACAAGTGCAGGATCAGGTTGGTGCGTTTGAATGTAAATGGACCGGCGGGCCAGTCACGGGCATCAATTAGAAATGTCAGTAGAGTCAGTGGGCGCCCGATGGGATCTGCGGTGCCGGAGGTGACATAGCGCCAGAACGTGGGCCAGGTCTCGATCGGTCCCGTGGCGCCGAGTGCCGGTAAGTTCGCAAAATCGTCGAAAAGGAAGCTGCCATGCAGGCCCGGGGAATAGAGGAGGCATGCCATGGCCAAAAGGAAAGACAACATGAGTAGTCCAACAATACTGCGTGTCCGCATCATGGCATCCCCAAAAAGAGAAGGGCCGCATTCGCGGCCCTTCTTGATGCAACCTGAACTTGGCTTACTTACGGCAGTTCGACGGCAAATACTTGGCGTCGATGGTGGCGGATTTGCAGACCCAGTCCAGGCTGCCGGCATTGCTGACGGGCGACAGCAGCAGGGTCGCGGTGTTCGGGATCTTGGTGCTGGCTTTCGGGCCGCCATACGTCGCGGTGATCAGGCCAGTCGTGCTGACCTCCACTTGGCTCACATACTTGCCTTTGATACTGGCAGCAGTTGCCAGACCCATGGAGGCATTCTTCCCAGTATTTGCCAAGGTGCCCTTGTTCGAATAGAACTCTGCCACGGCGGTCTTTGCGCCATCGGCGAGCACGGCGCCTTCCGACACCTGTGTGCGAACCAGATAATCCTGGTAGGCCGGGATGGCGATGGCGGCGAGGATCGCGATGATCGCGACCACGATCATCAGTTCGATCAGGGTAAAGCCTTTCTGCATGCTCTTCATGGTGGTTCCTCTTTTGCGATTGGTTAGCTAACCGGTGATGCCCCCTGAGCCCCAGTCCTGGATCCCCCTAGGCAGGATCGGACCCCATCTCGTGGTCAGGAACGACCAGGAAGCTCGCGTGAGATGAAGCAGTTTGCATGCCACATCTGCCGCTGGTGTATTCCCGCATATTGTCGCCGTCGGGATTGTGCCTCTCGTCACGGATGGCCGCAAGCGTTGGTATGCCCGATGTGACGCGGTGTTGTTTGATCCCGAAGCGTTCTTCCGCTTGCTAGCGCGTCGCGTCAATTAGTGACGTGATTTGTCAGTTTGTGAGCAGTGTGGCCGGCGCATTGTGGCAGATCACTTCCGGCATGACGTGGGCAAATACTTGGGGCTGATGGTACTGCCCGTGCATGCCCATATGATGCTGCCCGCCTCCGTGACGGGTGACAGAATCACATACTGAGTTGTTGGTTGGATGGCTACATTGGCCTTGGGACCATTGAACAACACCTTGATCACACCTCCTGTCACATCGACGCTCGACACATAGGCTCCCTTGATCGAAGAACTCAAGGCGAGCCCCGCGGATTGATTGTTTGGTGGGAAGCGCCCCGTGTTGGAGACGAAATCCCAGTCCGCTGCTTTGGCGCCGCTGGCTAGCACAAAGCCTTCGGATACCTGTGCCCTGATCAGGTAGTCCTGATACGCCGGGATGGCGATGGCAGCAAGGATGGCGATGATCGCCACGACGATCATCAGTTCGATCAAGGTGAAACCGGCGGACAAGCGCTGGCGTGACATGATGGATTCCCCTTGGAAGTCGTCGGGGTACAAGCACGTTCTGTACCGGCGGGCGAGATCTGCTTGTGCGCCGCGTCACAGTCTCGATGGTGCTGGTTGGTCACAGCGGCTCGCGGGGGCAATTGCGAGTCGTTGCCCGAGCAGGCCTCGCGCTCGGTGTGTCAGTCGATCAGGCCGACGGCATGGCTGGTGGCAGCGACTGGCCCAGCACATCGGGTCGTTCGCTGGCGGCTTGCATGGAAGGATCAGGGCTCAACAACAAGCTCTGCTCGGCGATGCGTCCGTTCAAGCGCACAGCTTGTCCATGACATAACGATTGATGCTGACGCCTTGCTCCGTCGCCTGCATGGCGAGCGCCTTGTGGCGTTCCGGCGGGATGCGCACCTGAAACTTGCCCGAGTAGGACCTGGCGCTCGTCGGCTCCGGCGGTGCTTCGCCATGCGCCCCATGTCGCTGCCGGTCTCACCGACCACGCGTACGATGCCAGCCAGCGCCTTCGCCTGGCTTCGGTGCAGCCACGACAGAATCGGGAATTCGGCGCACAGGCCTGCGTATTCGGCGTCTTCCGGGGACCAGATGATGCAGTAGGTGTAATGGCGAACGTTCATGGCCATTCCGGCGGGCGGTGTCGTGGCAGACTCTGGCGCGGGTCGGGGAATCTTATGCCGCCGGCGCGGCGTGCAGCTGGACTCCCAGGGCGCGTGTGACGGCGAGAATCGTGGAGAAGTCGGGGTTCCGCTGGCCGGATAGGGCCTTGTACAGGCTCTCGCGGGAAAGGCCGGCATCTCGCGCGACTTCAGACATTCCCTTTGCTCGCGCAATGTCGCCAAGCGCCTTCGCGATGAACGCAGCATCACCATCGCTCTCGGCGATGCAGGCGTCCAGGTACAGTGCCATTTCCTTCGGGGTGCGCAGGTGTTCGGCAACGTCGTAGGGGGCGGTCACGATCTTGGTCATAGCTGTTTCACCATTGCCTGGGCTTTAAGGATATCGGCTTGCTGCGTTGCCTTGCTGCCGCCGGAGAGAAGGATGATCAGTACGTCGCCTCGCTGGGTGAAGTACACGCGGTAACCAGCACCTGCATCGATCTTCAACTCGGATACGCCGCCGGTGAGATTTCTGGAATGGCCGGGGTTGCCGTTTGCCAGCCGGGCGATGCGCGCCTGAATCTGGGCGCGGGCGTGCAGATCCTTCAGGCCATCGAGCCATTTTGCGAACTGGAGGGTGCGCTCGATCTTCACGGCAACATTGTAGCCTTGTGGCTACATGTGGTCAACGTGTGGGGTCAAGGGAAATCTTGCGGGTAGCCTGTCGGTGAGCCGTAGCCGGCGACAAGCCATGCCCGCCTCTCGTGCGGCGAACAACGGGGTAAAAGCCGGCGGGCAGTGCCAGCCCACATCCACATTGTCTTCTTCAGGAGCGTACCTCCGGATCGAGTCTGGGGCAGGCTTTGTGCGCGATGCTCTTGGCCAGCGTGATGGAAGGTTTCGAGCTTAGGGCGGGCACCGCCAGCCGGCGGTTCCGCGGCACGACTGTTCAAGTGGGTGACCACCCGGCGCAAGACTTGCCTGTTGCGAGGCAGCGTCTTACCGTGGCCGTTTCGCCGCACAACTCAAGGATCCTCCATGAAACCGTTGCATGCCGCGCTGTTGCTTGCGTTGGTGGCCTCGCCCGCGCTGGCGGGCGATGTCGTCGACACCACTTTTGCCAAGGCCCAGGGCTCGCACGCTTTCAACGTGCGCGACCTGGTGATGATGGAGCGGGTCAGCGATCCGCAGCTGTCGCCGGATGGGCGCCATGCGGCGTTCAGCGTGCGCAGCACGGATTACGCGGCGAACAAGGGTGTCAACGCGATCTACGTGCTGGACCTGGAGCGCAAGGGTGCGCAGCCGGTGAAGGTGGTGGAGAAGGGTTCGTCGGCGCGCTGGTCGGCTGATGGGAAGAGCTTGTACTTCGTGGCGCCGGCGAAGGATGTGGCGCAGCTGTGGCGCGTCGATCTGGGTGCGAACCCTTCCAGCCATGCGGCGCCGGTGCAGGTCAGCCATGCGCCGTTGGATGTCGTCGATTACAAGCTGTCGCCCGATGGGAAGCAGGTGTTGCTCTCTTATGAGGTGTTCACCGATTGCGCCACGTTGGCCTGCACCGAGCAGCGCATCGAGGCGCGCGCGAAGGACAAGGCCAGCGGCACCTTGTACAACAAACTGTTCGTGCGGCATTGGGATACCTGGGCCGACGGCCGGCGCAACCAGTTGTTCGTGGGAACGTTCGGCGCCGATGGCCAGCTGCCGGCCGAACCGACCCTGCTGAGCCGCGGCATCGATGGCGACGTGCCCAGCAAGCCGTTCGGCGACGCCAGCGAGTTCGCCTTCGCGCCGGACGGCAAGAGCGTGTATTTCGATGTGCGCATCGCCGGCACCACCGAGCCGTGGTCGACCAATTTCGATTTGTACCGCGTGCCGGTGGACGGCTCGACTGCGCCGGCCAACCTCACCGCCGACAACAAGGCCTGGGATGCGTACCCGGTGCCCTCGCCGGACGGCAAGACGCTTTATTACCTGGCGATGAATACTCCCGGTTTCGAGGCCGATCGCTTCGCCATCATGGCGATGGACCTGGCCACCGGCGCCAGGCACGAAGTCGATCCGCGCTGGGATCGGTCGCCCGGCGGCCTGGCGATTTCCGCCGACGGCAAGACCTTGTACGCGACCGCCGACGACGAAGGCCAGCACCCGTTGTTCGCGATTGACCCGGCCAACGGCGAGGTGCGCAGCCTGTCCGGTGCCGGTGACGTGAACGCGTTTTCGCTGGCCGCCGGCAAGGTCCTGTTTGCGCGCGACGACCTGAAGCGGCCGGCCGACTTGTACCTGGCCAAGGCCGATGGGCGTGGCCTGAAGCAGGTCACGCATTTCAATGCCGAGGATCTGAAGAACGCCAGGGTCGGCGACTTCGAATTCTTCCAGTTCCCGGGCTGGAACAACGAAACCGTGCAGGGCTACGTGGTCAAGCCGGTCGACTACCAGAAGGGCAAGACCTATCCGGTTGCCTTCATCATCCACGGCGGCCCGCAGGGTGCGATGAGCAATGGCTGGAGCTATCGCTGGAACCCGCAGACCTATGCCGGCCAGGGCTTCGCCGTGGTCACGATCAACTTCCACGGTTCCACCGGCTACGGCCAGAAGTTCACCGATTCGATTTCGGGCGACTGGGGCGGCAAGCCGCTGGAGGATCTGAAACTGGGCTGGAAGGCCGCGCTGGACAAGTACAAGTTCCTTGACGGCGAGCGCGCCTGCGCGCTGGGCGCCAGCTACGGTGGCTACATGGTGTACTGGATCGCCGGCGTGTGGAACCAGCCGTGGAAATGCCTGGTCGACCACGACGGCGTGTTCGATGCACGCATGATGTACTACGCCACCGAGGAGCTGTGGTTCGAGGAACGCGAGAACGGCGGCCCGCAGTACGAGGTGCCGCAGAACTACGAGAAGTTCAACCCGATCGACCACGTCAAGGACTGGCGCGTGCCGATGCTGGTGGTGCATTCGGGCAAGGATTTCCGCATCCCGATCACCCAGGGCCTGGGCGCCTTCACCGCGCTGCAGCGCCGCGGCATCCCCAGCGAACTTCTCACTTTCCCCGACGAGAATCATTGGGTGCTGAAGCCGCACAACAGCGTGCAGTGGCACGACACGGTGAATGCCTGGTTGAAGCAGTGGACGGCAAAGGACGCACCATCGGGCGCGTCGAAGTAGCGTCGTAGGGCGGGCACTGCCCGCCGACGGTTCCCCGGTACGCCGATGGGCGGGCACTGCCCGCCCCACGCTTCGCTTCGCTTTTGTAGTGCGCGATGCCTTCCATCACGTGACGAAGAGCATCGCGCACAGGGTGCGCTCCTACACAGGTTTGACAGGCTCGTTGGCACGGACGCACCGTCCGGCGCGGCGAAGTAAGCCCCGTAGGGCGGGCAATGCCCGCCGGTGATGTCGCGGCACGCCGATGGCGGGCAGTGCCCGCCCTACGATCGAGCCGCATTTTTTGTAGGGGCGCACCGTGTGCGCGATGGTTACACGGGATGGGCAGGTTCGTCGGTGACGAGGCGTTGGAGCAGCTTGCGCACGGGGGCGGGCAGGCCGAGGGTGTCGAGGTCGCTGGTGCTGCACCAGCGCAGTTGCGCATCGTCGGCAACACGCTGCCGCGCGGTTGCCTGGTCGAACAGCAGCGGCTCGATATTCAATCGGTAATGGCTGAACACGTGGGTGAATGGCGCGAGCGCCTGGGCGTCGTCGATGCGTGCGAGTTGCTGGGCGATGCGCCAGGCGCCATCGGCATCGGCGGCTTCGGGGAGGCTCCACATGCCTGACCACACACCTTGGGGACCACGCCGCTCCAGCAGGATGCGCTGCCGGGTGTCGCGCAGTACCAGCATCACGGTGGCGCGGGTCGGAATGGATTTGCCGGCCTTGCGCGCGGGCAGCTGCGCGGTGCGACCTTCGCGGAAGGCAACGCAGCCACCGGCCAGCGGACAGGCATCGCAACGCGGGTTGCTGCGCACGCAGACGGTGGCGCCGAGATCCATGATGGCCTGGGTGTAATCGGCCACGCGGCGCACGGGTGTATGCGCCTCGGCATGCAACCACAGTTGCCTCTCGACCGCGCCGGTGCCGGGGTCGCCGTGGACGCCGTGGTAGCGCGTCAGCACCCGCTTGACGTTGCCGTCGAGGATGGGAAAGCGCAGCCCGTGCGCCTGCGCCAGGATCGCACCGGCCGTGGAGCGGCCGATGCCGGGCAGGGCGGCGAGGGCGGCGAAGTCGCGCGGCAGTTCGCTGTCGTGTTGCGCCACGCAGATCTGCGCGGCGCGATGCAGGAAGCGCGCGCGACGGTAGTAGCCGAGGCCCGACCACAGCGCGAGCACGGTGTCCTCGTCGGCGTTGGCCAGGTCGCGCAAGGTCGGCAGGGCGGCCACGAAGCGCTCGAAGTAGGCAAGCACGGTGGCGACCTGGGTCTGTTGCAGCATCACTTCGGACAGCCACACGCGGTAGGCGTCGCGCTGGCCCGGCGAAGTCTCCGACTGCCACGGCAGATCCTTGCGGCCGTGCCGGTCGAACCAGTGCAGCAGGCGTGCGGCCACGTCGGTATTCGCCATGGACCCTGATCTACTTCGCGGTCGCGGCGGCAGGCGTCGCGCTGCTGGACACGGTCGCCGGCACGTTGTCGCCGGCCCGCAGGGTCAGCCCTTCCACGCGCACGCCACCGGCGTCGATGCTGTCGAACTCGGCGTGTCCGCTGCCGGGCGGCACACCGAGTTGCGGTGCCTGCGGATCGCCCAGGCGACCCCACCAGCGCGCCAGTGCCAGCGGCGGCAAGCGCAGGTCGGCGTGGTTGCCGGGGCCGTCGAGTTTCAGCGCCAGCAGCAGCGGGTTGTCCTGGTTGGCGGGCGTGAGCGTCAGTGACAGGTCGTACTGGCCCGCGCCGGTGCGGTCGAGCTTGCCGGCCAGGCTGGCCGCGGCATCGGCTGCGCCGTGCCAGTGCGCGCGGCCGTTCAGCGCCAGCGTCACCGCATCTTCCTGCGCCAGGTGCAGGCTGATGTTGTCCAGTTGCAGGGCGTTGCCCTGGATGCGCGGCGTCGCCGACAGGTGCAGCTGCCACGGCTTGCCGGCGACGAAGGCGTTGATGCTGAGCGGAAACGGCTGCCCGGAAACGAGGCTGCCGGCCCTGATCGAGACGTTGTCCAGCAAGACTTCATTGCCGCGCACCACGCTGCCGTGGGTGATTTCCACGCCGGTGTCGATGCGCGGGATGTTGAGCGGCGCCTGCTGTGTCTGCGCCGGCAGCGCGGCCATCCATGCCTGCAGGGCATCGAGGTCGACGCGCGGCGAGTCGATCTCCAGTTGCGAGATCACGGCGGGCCCGCCAAACAGGGTGTGCCACGGCAGCACCAGCCGGCCGCGCGCGGCGAGCAGGATCGGTGCGCTGGCGCCTTGGGCGTTGAGCGTGATGCCACGCAGGTCCAGCGCCGGCCGCGGGAACAGGCTGGGGCTGGCGGGGCTGGCCAGGTTCAACTCCAGCCCGGCGGCGCGCGCCTGGCTCTGCAGCATGGCGGTGAAGCGGTCGGGCTGCAGCAGCAGGTAGACGGCGGCCACCACGACGAGCGTGGCCGCCACGACCACACCGCCGAGCACCGTTGCGATCAGGCGCAGTCGGCGCGACACCGGATCAGCCCCGCCAGCCGGCGTCAGCCACGGTCTCGAACCTGGCCGAGGTTGGCGGGCAGCAGGCCGTCGACGAAGGCCTCGGCCTCGAACGCGCGCAGGTCGGTGGCGCTTTCGCCCAGGCCCACGAAACGGATCGGCAGGCCGAACTCGCGCGCCAGCGCAAACACCACGCCGCCCTTCGCGGTGCCGTCGAGCTTGGTCACCACCAGGCCGGTGACGCCCACGATCTGGCGGAACTGGCGCACCTGGTTGACCGCGTTCTGTCCGGTGGTGCCGTCGATCACCATCAGCACTTCATGCGGTGCGTCGGCGTCGAGTTTCTTCAGCACGCGGGCGATCTTGCCCAGTTCGTCCATCAGGCCACCCTGGGTGTGCAGCCGTCCGGCGGTGTCGGCGATCAGCACATCCATGTGGCGCGAACGCGCGGCCTGCAGGGCGTCGAAGATCACGCTGGCCGAATCGGCGTCCTGGCCCTGCGAGATCACCGGCACCGCGTTGCGCTCGCCCCAGGTCTTGAGCTGCTCGACCGCGGCGGCGCGGAAGGTGTCGCCGGCAGCCAGCATCACCGCATGCTTTTCGTCGCGCCACCTGCGGGCCAGCTTGCCGATGGTGGTGGTCTTGCCGGCGCCGTTGATGCCGACGACCAGCACCACGAAGGGTTGTCTGTCGCGTACGTCCAGCGGCTGCTCGACCGGCTTGAGCAGCTCGATCAGCGCCTGGCGCAAGGCCGCCAGCAAGGCCGCGGCGTCGGCGAACTCGCGTTTGTGCATGCGCTTGCGCAGGCCATCGACCAGCGCGCTGCTGGCTTCGACGCCGACGTCGGCGGTGATCAGCACGGTTTCCAGCTCGTCGAGCAGGTCGTCGTCGAGCTTCGGGTTGCGCACGAACAGCGAACCGAGGCTGCGCGAAAACACGCTGCCGGACAGGCGTTCGCGCCAACTGCGCTTCGGCGGCGCTTGGGCGGGTTCTTCCGCCGGCGCCACGAAGCGCTCGGTGTCGCGGCGGGTGTCCTCGGCCGAGGGCATTTCCGCCAGCGCCTCGCGCAGGCCCGATGCCACGGCTTCCGGCAGGCCCGCGTCGACCGCCGCATCCGGCGCGGCAGGCGGCACTTCCTTGCCGTGGGCATCCGTCTCGGCGGATTTTTTCTTCCAGAACTTGAGCATGGCCGGGGCGATTCAAAGACAATGGCCGGCATGCTAACACCCCGACCCGTACTCCCAGCTGAGGGCCCGCGCGCGTGAGTGGCGGGCGAAAACCGTCGCCTGGCCAGGTGCGCATCATCGGCGGCAACCTGCGCAATTCGCGCCTGCGGGTGCCGGAACTGCCCGGCTTGCGGCCGACCCCGGCGCGCGTGCGCGAGACCGTGTTCAATTGGCTGGCGCCGATGATCGCCGGTGCGCGCTGCCTGGACCTGTGCGCCGGCACCGGCGCGCTGGGCATCGAGGCGTATTCGCGCGGCGCAGCCAGCGTGCAGTTCGTCGAGCGCGACGCGCAGGCGGCGCAGGCGCTGCGCGCGAACCTGGCGCGGCTCAAGCTGATGTCCGCGGTGGTCACCACCGCGGAGGCGGCGACTTTCCTGCGCGGTCCGGCGCAGCCTTGCGATCTGGTCTTCCTCGACCCGCCGTTCGCGCTCGACCTGTGGGCGCCGTTGGCCGCGCAGTTGGAAGCGGGCGGCTGGCTGGCCGCGCAGGCACTGATCTACGTCGAATCGCCCCGCGCCGGCGTGGCAGGGCTGCCGGCGCACTGGTCGGTGCATCGCGAGGCGCAGGCCGGCGAGGTACGTTTTGCGCTCTATCGGCGTTCGCTTCCGTCAAGGCAACGCTGATCAAGTATCGCCGCCGTCATGATGACTGGAAGGTCCGCAGGTGGTGCTGCGTGGCGCCGGCAAGACTGGCTGTCTTGCCAAGCCGCGCGGCATCGCCTGCGGGCCTTCCAGTCATCACCTCATCATTTCAGATTCAACACGTTGAGGCCCACCCTCTCTGTTCGCACACCTTCGGTCCGCCGCCTCGACAGACGGCCAGTCTGCCTTCGTCGACGGCCCTGTGGTCTGCGAACAGAGAGGGTGGGTGACGGTGGTGATACTTGAGCAGCGTTGCCTTAAGCTAAGGGTCACACCGTCGTCGGCGACTGCATGCCTTCCGTGAGAAAAAATCTGGGGAATCCCCGCCTGGCCATCTATCCGGGCACTTTCGACCCGATCACCAACGGCCATGCCGATCTGGTGACGCGCGCCGCGTCGCTGTTCGACCGGGTGATCGTGGCAGTGGCGGACAGTTCCACCAAGGGGCCGCACTTCAGCATCGGCGAGCGCGTGGCGCTGGCGCGGCTGGCGCTGGCCGACCTGCCCAATGTGGAGGTGCGCGGCTTCGATTGCCTGCTGGCGACCTTCATCGGGCAGGTGGGTGCCGGGGTGATCATCCGCGGGCTGCGGGCGGTGTCGGATTTCGAGTACGAATTCCAGCTGGCCAGCATGAATCGGCATCTGATCCCCCAGGCGGAGACCTTGTTCCTGACGCCGGCCGAAGAATACAGTTTCATCTCCTCGTCACTGGTGCGCGAAATCGGCCGCCTCGGCGGGGACATCTCCGGCTTCGTGCATCCGGCCGTGCAACAGGCGATGCGCCAGCGCTGGCAGAAGTCGCTTCATCCATCCAACCAGCAACCCGAAGCAGAAGGTGATGACCATGCGTAAATTCGTTCTCATTGCGGTTGTCGCGCTGAGCGCTTGCCTGGGCCTGAGTGCCTGCAACAAGCAGGGCGACGACCAGCAGGCCCAGGAACAGGTGCAGAAGGCGCCCAAGCCCACCGACGTCAATGACGCCAAGGGCTGGAATGCCTATCTCGGCCAGTTGGTGCAGGCCAACCTGCAGGGCATGAAGGCGCCGCAGCCGTATGCCTACATGGTCACCCCCGGCCTGACCGAGGACCAGCAGGCGCAGAACGCGCGGCAGTTGCAAGGCGTGCAGGACACCGTCGCCCGCGGCGTGCTGCCGGGCAACCTGCTTGCCTTCGGCGGCCCCAGTTCCGCGGCGACCTCCGAGTTCGTGATCGACGCGTTCAAGAACGCCAACCCCGGCTCGTTCAAGGACGTGATCGTGGTGTTCATCGGCGACAAGGCCGACGAGCAGAAAGTGACCGACGCGCTGAAGCCCACCGGGGCGACATTCCGTTTCGTCGAAATGTGATGAGGCGGGAGTGAGAAACGAGGAGTGAGAAATGAGAGAGAGCATGGCGAGGTCCTGCCTTCTCTCGTTTGGCACTCCTCTTCACTCACTCCTGGCTTGCCCTCATGTCGCTCAAGATCCTCGACTCCTGCGTCAATTGCGACGTTTGCGTACCGGCGTGCCCCAATCAGGCAATTTCGCTGGGCGAGGAGTACTACGTGATCGACCCGGCGCTGTGCACCGAGTGCGTGGGCCATCACGACGAGCCGCAGTGCGTGGAGGTGTGCCCGGTGGAGTGCATCATCGGCGACCCCGACCATGTCGAATCTCCGGCCCAGCTTGAGTTGAAGTATCGACACCTGATGAGCAAGGAGTCCGTGGCATGAGCATCTCCTTCGATTGGCGCGCGCTGGCGCTGGGTCTGTTGCTGAGCGGTACCGCCGGCCTTGCGCCGGCGGCTTCGGCGAAGCAGGCGCCGCCGGCCGCGCCCGCCGCGCAGCGGCCGGGCCATGCGGCGATCGCCAGCGCGAATTTCCTGGCCACGCGCGCCGGCCTGGAGGTGTTGCGCAAGGGCGGCAACGCGTTCGATGCGGCGGTGGCGGTGGCTTCCACGTTGTCGGTGGTGGAACCGGAGAGCTCGGGCATCGGCGGCGGTTTCATGGCCGTGCTGCACCGCGCCAGCGATGGCCGCAACCTGTTCATCGACGCCCGCGAGACGGCGCCGGCGGCGGTCGATCCGAAGGATTACCTGAAACCCGACGGCAGCCCCAACCGCGATACCGCATTGACCGGCCCGCTGTCCGCCGGCATCCCCGGCGAGCCGGCCGGGCTGGCGCTGCTCGCGAAGGATTACGGGCGGTTGTCGCTGCAGCAGTCGCTGGCGCCGGCGATCCGCATCGCGCGCGACGGCTTCGTTCCCGATCCGCGCCTGCATGGCGCGATCGTCTCCGAGCAGAAATTGCTCGCGCGCTGGCCCGCCTCGGCCGCGAAGTACCTGGTGAACGGGCAGCCGCCGGCCGAGGGCGCCACCTGGCGCGATCCGGACCAGGCCCGCACGCTGGAGGCGCTCGCGCGCCATGGCCACGATGGTTTCTATCGCGGCGAGACCGCGCGCAAGCTGGTCGACGCGGTGCGTGCGGCCGGCGGCAACTGGACGCTGGCCGACCTGGCCGCGTACCAGGCGAAAGAGCGCACGCCGATCAGCGTCGACTACCGCGGCTACCAGGTCATCACTGCGCCGCCGCCGTCTTCCGGCGGCGTGGCGATCGCCGAGATCCTCAACATCCTGTCCGGCTACGACCTGACGAAGATGGATGCCGCCACGCGCGTGCATTACGTCGTCGAGGCGATGCGGCGGGCGTTCCGCGACCACAACGATTACCTGGGCGACCCGGATTTCGTGAAGATGCCGCTGGACATGCTGCTGTCGCCGTACTACGCCGACGGCCTGCGCCAGAGCATCCTGCCCGACCGCGCGACGCCTTCCTCGATGCTGCCGCGCGCCGAGCCGGCCGATGCGGGCATGCACACCACGCATTTCTCCATCATCGACGCCGACGGCAACATGGCCGCGGTGACGCTCACCGTCAACACCACGTTGGGCTCGAAGTTCGTCGCCGCCGGCACCGGCGTGCTGCTCAACAACGAGATGGACGACTTCGCGCTGGTGCCGAACAAGCCGAACGTCTACGGTCTGCTCGGGAGCAAGGCAAATGCGCCGGTGGGCGGCAAGCGCATGTTGTCGTCGATGTCGCCCAGCATCGTGATCGGGCCGGAGCGCACCATGGTGATCGGCTCGCCCGGCGGCTCCACCATCATCACCCAGGTGCTCGAAGGCATCCTGCATTTCATCGACGGGCAGGGCGCGCAGCAGATCGTGGCGCACAAGCGCTTCCACCATCAGTACCTGCCCGACGTGGTCATGACCGAGCCGCAGGCATTCGATGCGGGCACCGAGGCGGCCTTGACGAAAATGGGCTACGTCCTGAAACAGCGCGAGCCGTGGGGGTTCATGAACGTGGTCACCTGGGATCGCAAGACCAACCAGCTCGACGCTGCCAGCGACCCGCGCCGACCGTCGGGCCTGGGCCAAGTGCAGTAGGCGCCGGCATGGAGCATTCCGCCTTGCATCCCGCCTGCCCGTCGCCGCCGGTGCGGTGCGCCTGATGGAGTTGGGCAAGGGCATGTCCTGGCGCCTGCTGGCATTGAACGTCATCGGCGCCCTGCTGGTGATCGCCGGCATCGGCCTGGAGGCGCTCAACGCCAGCAGCCTGATCGATTTCCGCCAGGCGTCCGTCCGGCACGGCGGCGAGGCGATCGAACTGGGCGCGGATGCGCTGCCGCAACCCGGCCAGCACGGCTACATGGCACGCCTGGCCGGGACGCCACGCGTGGTCGAGGCGCCGCACGACCCGGAGTTCAACCAGACCGCCAATACACCCGTGCTGGTGCGGCATGTCGAGATGTTCCAGTGGCGGGAGATCAGCATCGGCGGCAGCGTCCACTACGAACTGGACTGGGTCGACCAGCCGGTGGATTCCAGTCGGTTCCGCGACGTTCGCGGGCACGTCAATCCCGGTCGTTTCCCGATCGAAAGCAAGCAGTTCGACGCCGGACTGGTGCAGATGGGCGGCTTCAGGCTCGGCCGCGTGCTGGTGCACGCCTTGCCCGGTTCGGAGCTGATCGAACCCGACCCGGCGGCGCTGCCGCAGAACCTTGCCGTCACCTTCAGCCGTTATCAGGATTACCTGGTGACCAGCGCCCATCCTGGCGATCCGCGCCTGGGCGACCTGCGGGTGAGCTGGAGCGCCGTGCCGCTGCAGCAGGTCACCATCGTGGCACGCCTGGATGGCGCCCGGCTGGAAGCGGCCGCCGATGCTCCCGATGGCAAGGGCTACCAGGTGCAGGTCGGTGACGTGCCCTTGCTGGCGCTGTTTCCCGACCTGCCGGTGCCGCCGCAACACGTGACGCTGTGGCGGGTTCTCTCCGTGCTGCTGGCGGCGCTGGGCGCACTGGCGCTGCTCGCGGCCCAGGGGCGCCGCCGTGACCCGCTGCTGGCGCTGGGCCTGGGTTCGATCGGCGTGGGCGCCGTCGCCAGCGTGTTGTGGCTGGGGGGCGAGAACGCCCACGTGCTGGGCGGCTGGGTGGTGGTGACCCTGGTCGGCGTGGCGCTGTCGGTCTGGTGTCTGCGCCGGCAAGATCACTGACTTGGACCCGTTCACCCTGGGCGCAGGCCGAAGGCCGCACGCGGAGAATGGCCATGGACAGCCACAGTCCTGAGGAGCGAGGAAGTCGAAAGGCACGCCGGCGACGGGCTTCCCGATAGGCGCCGCTTCGACTCCGCCCGCTGCGCGGGCTACGCTCAGCGCGAGCGGTCGGGCATCACGGACTGCCTTTCCGCACCGTCGTGCTCGATGAACCACAGCCCCGCGAACAGCTTCGGGTCGATCGAGTAGCCCTCGGCCGCGCGCGCGAACAGCCAGGCGCCGGCCTCGCGCCGCGGCACCTCGTGCACCACGATGTTCTCCGTCTCGTCGCCGCCACCAGGGCCGATCTTCTGCAGGTCGCGCGCGCGCACGAAGGCGATCATCTCGGTGCTCATGCCCGACGACGACGGGCCGCGGTGGATGAACTCCACGCTGGCGCAGCGGTAGCCGGTCTCCTCCTCCAGTTCGCGTTGCGCCGCCACCAGCGCGCTTTCGTCGGCCTGGTCGGCCAGGTCGCCGACCAGGCCGGCCGGCATCTCGATCGTGTTCTGCAGGATCGACACGCGGTACTGCTCGACGAACAGCACGCGGTCTTCCGGAGTCACCGCCACGATGATCACCGCGCCCGCCGGATTGTTGCGCTCGGCGTACTCCCAGCGGCCGCGTTTGCGCAGACTCAGCCAGCGACCCTCGTACAGGGTTTCCACCGGTGCGCCGGCGTCGGCGGGAATGGGGTGGGCGGTGTCGTTCATCGGTGCTCGCAGGTCCGGGCTGAAACATCCATGGTGGCCCGTCGGGCGTGCCGCGACAAGCGATCAGCTCAGATCGCCAGCGCGCGCAGGCGGCTGCGGGTCAGCGGGCCGAAGCGCAACTGCTCGCACAACGCATCGAGCTGATCGACCGGGCGAGGCCGGCGCTGCAGGAGGTCGACTTCGCCGGCGCCGGGAGCGTCCAGCGCGATCCGGGTCAGCCGGCGACACATCCGCGCCTGCTCGGCATGCTGGCGCAGCCGTGCCGCGCAACTGGCCGCGCCGCGAAGGCGCAGGAAGGCCACTTCGTCGATGCGTTCGAGCAGGGCATCCAGGCTGCCGAAGTGGGCGAGCAGGGCCGCGGCGGTCTTGGCGCCGATGCCGGGCACGCCGGGGATGTTGTCCACCGCGTCGCCGCACAGCGCGAGATAGTCGGCGACCTGGTGCGGATGCACGCCAAGCTTGTCGTGGACGCCGGCTGGCCCCCAGCGCAGGTTGCGGGCGTAATCCCACTGCTCGTCGTGCTCGCCCAGCAGTTGGCCGAAGTCCTTGTCCGCCGACACGATCACGCTGCGCCAGCCCAGCGCGCGCAGGTTCCACACCGTGCTGCCGATCAGGTCGTCGGCCTCGTATTCGTGGTCGATCATCAGGTGCACGCCGAGCGCTTCGGTGAGCGCCCGGCACTGCACGAACTGCCGTTCCAGGTCCGGCGGCGGCAGCTCGCGGTTGGCCTTGTAGGCCGGGTAGATCGTGTTGCGGAACGAGCTGGTCAGCGAGGCGTCGAACGCCACCGCGACATGCTCCGGTCGCGCCCGCTCCAGCAGCTCGCACAGGAAGCGCGCATAGCCGTGCACGGCGTTTACCGGATGACCGTCGACGTCGTGGAACTCGTCCGGCATCGAGTGCCAGGCGCGGAACACGTACAGGCTGCCGTCGACGAGATGGGCAGTGGGAAGATGGACGTCCGGACGTCCGTCTGGCGAGCTGGTCATGGCGTCCATGTGGTGAGCAGGTCGGCCAGCGCCGGTCGGTCGCGGTCGGGAACCTCGACCTGCGGCGTGCCCAGGTGGACGAAGCCGACCACGTGCTCGTCGGCGTCCAGGCCCAGCAGTGCGGCGACTTCTCGGTCGTAGGCGGCCCAGCCGGTCAGCCATTGCGCGCCGTAGCCAAGCGCGAAGGCACCGAGCAGGATGTTGTAGGCCACGTTGCCGGTGCACAGCTTCTGCTCGATTTCCGGCACCTTGCTGTCGGGGTCGATGCGTGCGACCACGGCCACCACCAGCGGCGCGAAGGTGTAGCGGTGGCGCTCCTTCTCCAGCTTGGCGCCGATCATCGCCGGGTTGTTTCGGATACCGATCGCGGTCACCTGTTCGCCGAACGCCAGCTTGGCCTCGTCGCGCAGCAGGATCAGCCGGAACGGCACCAGCTTGCCGTGATCGGGCACGCGGATGGCCGCTTCGAGCAGGGTGTGCAGCGTGGCGTCATCCGGCGCCGGCTCGCCGAGCTGGCGTGCGGGGACGGAATGGCGTTGCTGCAGCAGGGAAAGCGCGTTGGTCATGGGGTGGTTCGACGGGGCGGAACGCTCCATCCTAGCTGGCGGGTCGCCAAGGTGCGAACCGTCGAACGTAGGGCGGGCACTGCCCGCCGGCATTCTGCTTCGCGACGGCGTGACGGGAAGCGGCGGGCAGTGCCCGCCCTACGCTATTTCCACACAACCTCTCAAGCTCGCAGCGGCAGCTTGAACGAGCCGGGCAGCAGCGCGGCCACGCTGGTTTCGCGGGTGGCGCCGGTGAGGTTGGCCAGCAGCACCGGGGTAGCCTCGTCACACAGTTCGGCCATCACCTGGCGGCAGGCGCCGCAGGGCGTGACCGCCTCCGGGGTATCGGCGACCACCGCGATGGCAGCGAAATCGCCGGGTCGGCAACCGGCGGCGACCGCGCTGAACAGGGCCGTGCGCTCGGCGCAGTTGCACAGGCCGTAGGCGGCGTTCTCCACGTTGCACCCGCCGAACGTCCGGCCGTCACGGGTCAGTACCGCGGCACCCACGTGGAAGCGGGAATACGGCGCGTAGGCGTGTTCGCGCGCGGCGCGCGCCAGCGTGAGCAGGTCATCCAGGGCGGGGGGGCTTGCGGGCATCGTGATCTCCGGCGATGACCCCGGCGCTGCGTGCGGCGCGATCCGGCGGGCCAGCTTACTCTCGTGCGCGCGTCCGGATCAAAGCCAACTGCCGCTAAGATGGCAGGAACATTCCACGGGGATCGCGCCATGCCTGTCACCATTGCCGCCTTGCGAGAGACTGCCGCCGGTGAGCGGCGCGTGGCGATCACCCCGGAGATGGCGAAGAAGCTGCGCGGCAAGGGGCTGCGCGTGCTGCTGGAGCACGACGCCGGGCGCGCAGCCGGCTTTCCCGACCAGGCCTATGCCGACGCCGAGTTTGCCGATGCCAGCGACGTGCTGGCGCAGGCCGACGTGCTGGCGTGCGTGTTGCCGCCCGAGGACGCGGTGTTCTCCAGCCTGCGCGAGGGCAGCGTGGTCGTCGGCCAGTTGCGGCCGTACGGCGCCGCCGAGCGCATCGCCGCGCTGACCGCGCGCAAGCTGACCGCGTTCTCGCTGGAGCTGCTGCCGCGCACCACGCGTGCGCAGGCGATGGACGTGCTCAGTTCGCAGGCGGCGGTGGCCGGTTATCGGGCCATGCTGATCGCGGCCGAGGCGTCGCCGAAGTTCTTTCCGATGCTGACCACCGCGGCCGGCACGATCCGGCCGTCGAAGGTGCTGGTGATCGGCGCCGGCGTGGCTGGGCTGCAGGCGATCGCCACCGCGCGCCGGCTCGGCGCGCAGATCGAGGGTTACGACGTGCGCCCGGAAACGCGCGAGCAGGTGGAA
Organism: Rhodanobacter sp. UC4437_H4; assembly: GCF_052978425.1. Classification (NCBI taxonomy): domain Bacteria; kingdom Pseudomonadati; phylum Pseudomonadota; class Gammaproteobacteria; order Lysobacterales; family Rhodanobacteraceae; genus Rhodanobacter; species Rhodanobacter sp. UC4437_H4. Next base: position 1,292,308 of record NZ_CM129673.1, on the reverse strand, counting down.
TCGCTGGGCGCGAAGTTCCTCGACCTGGGTGTCAGTGCCGCCGGCAGTGGCGGCTATGCACGCGAGCTGTCGGCGGAGGAACGCGCCGCGCAGCAGCAGGCGCTGGCGAATCACCTGAAGTCGTTCGACGTGGTGGTGAGCACCGCGGCGGTGCCAGGTCGGCCGGCACCGAAGATCCTCACCACCGCGATGGTCGAGGGCATGAAGCCCGGCGCCCTGATCGTCGACCTCGCCGCCGAGGGCGGCGGCAACTGCGAGCTGACCCGTCCCGGCGAGCACGTCGAGCATGGCGGCGTGACGATCATCGGGCCGCTGAACCTGCCGGCCGGCGCGCCGCTGCATGCCTCGGAGATGTACGCGCGCAACGTGTACAACTTCGTCGAGCTGCTGCTGCACGACGGTGCGCTGAAACCGGATTTCGACGACGAGCTGCTCGCCAGGAGCTGCCTGGCGCACGCCGGGGAGACCCGCTTCCAGGGCTGATGGCCGCGGTCATCCGCGGCCCGGCGTGAGTTACCGGGGCGGATGCCCGGTGCCGGTGCCGCCGTCGCGGTCGTGCTGCTGGATTCGCTGCTGCCGCTGCTCGGGCGACAGCTGGCGCCATTCGCGTTTCAGCTGTTCGCGCTGCGCGGGGGGCAGGCTCTGGAAGCGCTCGAAGCTGCGGTGCACGCGCTGGCGTTCTGCCGGCGACATCTCGCGGAACCGGTGCTCGTTGGCGCGCGCCTGACGGCGCTGCTCCGGCGTCATCTGCTGCCAGTGGACGATGCGCTGGCGGATCTCCTCGCGGCGCTCGGGTGGCAGCGTGGTCCAGTACCGGGTGCGGTGCAGCAGGTGCGCCTGCTTGCGTGGCGACAGCTGATCCCATTCGTCCTTGAGCGGCGCCAGCATCTCGCGCTGGCTCGGTGCCAGGCCGTTCCACGGGGTGCGTGCAGGCGCGTCCGCGCTCGCCGGTGGCGGCGTGGGCGTTTGCGCGCACAGCGGCGTGGCCGCGACCCCGAGCAGGGCGGCAAGCAACAGCGACAAAAGGGAAGGCAGCGGGTTGTTCATGGGGTCAGCGTGAGGTCGGGTGCCGGTCGTTGGCGGCGAGCCAGGCGTAGAAATCGAGGTTCTGGTACAGGCCCGGATCGACCTGCTCGGCGTCGGGCGGCAGCTCGTTGTCCACGTCCTGCGGGGCGCTGCTGGCCGCCTGGTTCGCCGATGGCGCGTGCGCGTGCGGCAGCGGTTGCCACACCATCATTACCGCCAACGCCATGGCCGCCAGCGCGCCGGTGGGGATCAGCCAGCGCACCGCCTGACGCTGCGGTGCGGTTGACGGCTGCAGCGCTTCGCGACGGGCGGCGCGCAGCCGCGCGGTCGTGCTCGCGTCAAGATGGTGTGCGGCCTCGCGCCACAGCTTGTGCGCGCGCCGTTCGATCGGTTCGTGCTCGTGCTCGGGCGAGTTCATCGCCAATCCTCCAGTTGGTCGCGCAGCTGATGCATGGCGCGCGACAGATGGGTTTTCACGCTGCCTTCGCCGCAGCCCATGGCGCGTGCGGTCTCCGCCACGTCAAGCCCTTCCAGCATGCGCAGGATGAACGCCTCGCGCTGGCGCCTGGGCAAGCGCTGCACCGCCGCGGCCATGTCCGCGTACGACTGCGCGTCGTGCAGCCGGCCCAGCGGGTCCTTGCCCGGGTCGGCCGGCTCCCACACGGGCAGCTCGTCGCCGCCGTCGTCATGCCCGCCGCCGAGCCAGCCGACCACGATCGAGCGCACCTTGCGCCGGCGCTGCAGGTCCACGATGCGTCGACGCAGGATGCCCCAGAACAGCGGCGCCCATTCCGCGGCCGGCTTGTCGCGATAATGCCGTACCAGTCGCAGCATGGCGTCCTGCACCGCGTCCATGGCGTCCTCGCGATGGCGCAACTGCAGCTCGGCCATGCGGAACGCGCGGCGCTCCACGTCGGCCAGGAACGCATCCAGCGTGGCCGGCACCGCGCGCGCATCGCCCGGCTCGCCCGCGGCGAGCAGGTCGGCCTCGAGCATGCCGGCGGCGGCATTCACGGCCGACGCTCCGCTGCCATCGGTGATGTCATCGACGGGCTCCATCGGTGGTTCCTGCCTGTTCAACGCGGCAGGCCCGCCGGGGTTGACCGCCTGCGCGAGTCGCGCGGCGCCGTGCGCCGATCGGCGGCCCGGCTTCGACGCACGCCGGGCTTCCCGTATGATGCAGGTTCGGATGCATCCTGGCGGGCGGCTCTCACGGGGGATGGGCTCATGATCGACGGTTTCCTGGCGCTGTACATCTTCATGCTGGCCGCCTTTACCGGCTATGAAATCATCGCGCGGGTGCCGGTGATCCTGCATACGCCGCTGATGTCCGGTTCCAACTTCGTGCACGGCATTGTGCTGGTCGGGGCGATGATTGCGCTAGGCCACGCGAACACGCCGTTCGAGATCGCGATCGGCTTCATCGGCGTACTGCTTGGTGCGGGCAACGCCGCCGGCGGCTACGTGGTGACCGAGCGGATGCTGGAAATGTTCAAGTCCAGCAAGCCGGGCGCCGGCAAGGGGGCCAAGTGATGAGCTGGCTGCCCACCGTCATCAAGGCCTGCTATTTCCTCGCCGCGCTGCTGTTCATCCTGGGCCTGAAACGCATGAGTTCGCCGCGCACCGCGCGCGGCGGCATCGTGTGGGCCGGTTACGGCATGGTGCTGGCGGTGCTGGCCACGTTTTTCCTGCCGGACATGCACAACCGCGGGCTGATCCTTGCCGCGGTGCTGATCGGCGTCAGCGCCGCGTGGTGGACCGGCCGCCGCGTGGCAATGACCGCGATGCCGCAGATGGTGGCGCTGTACAACGGCATGGGCGGCGGCGCGGCGGCGGCGATCGGCGCGGTCGAGCTGATCGGCTACGCGCGTTCGTCGGGACTGCTGCACGCGGTGCCGGATACCTCGCCGCTGCGGCCCGAAGCCTGGGCGGTGAACGGCCTGCCGCCGGCGCTGTCGCCGACCGAGCTGGCGCTGGGCGTGCTCGGTGCGCTGATCGGCGCGGTGAGCTTCTCCGGTTCGCTGGTCGCGTTCGCCAAGCTGCAGGGCTGGATGGACAAGCGCTTCGTGTTTCCCGGCCAGCGCGCGGTGAATCTGTTGTTGCTCGCCGCGGCGGTGGTGGTCGGCGTGCTGCTGGCGACCGGTCATGCCAGCCCGGCGCTGATCGCGGCGTTCTTCGCGCTGGCGCTCGCCTTCGGCCTGATGATGACGCTGCCGATCGGCGGCGCCGACATGCCGGTGGTGATCTCGCTGTACAACGCGTTCACCGGCCTGGCGGTGTCCTTCGAGGGTTTCGTGCTGGGCAACGAGGCGATGATCATTGCCGGCATGGTGGTCGGCGCGGCGGGTACCTTGCTGACCCAGTTGATGGCCAAGGCAATGAACCGCTCGATCGGCAACGTGCTGTTCGGCAGCTTCGGCGCGGCCGGCGGCGAGGCGCAGGCGATCGAGGGTGCGCAGAAGCCGATCGACGCCGCCGACGCGGCAGTGATGATGGCCTACGCCGAGCGCGTGGTAATCGTGCCCGGCTACGGCCTGGCGGTGGCGCAGGCGCAGCACAAGGTGTGGGAGTTCGCGCAACTCCTGATGAAGCGTGGCGTGAAGGTGAAGTTCGCGATCCACCCGGTCGCCGGTCGCATGCCCGGCCACATGAACGTGCTGCTGGCCGAGGCCGGCGTGCCGTACGACCTGATCGCCGACATGGACGACATCAACCCGGAGTTCGCCACCACCGACGTGGCGCTGGTGATCGGTGCCAACGACGTGGTCAATCCGGTAGCCAAGACCGACCCGGCCTCGCCGATCTACGGCATGCCGATCCTGGACGTGGTGAACGCGAAGCAGGTGATCGTGATCAAGCGCGGCAAGGGCACCGGCTTCGCCGGCATCGAGAACGCGCTGTTCTACGCCGACAACACCCGCATGCTGTACGGCGACGGCCAGGCGGCGGTGGGCGAGCTGGTCAACGAGGTGAAGGCGATCGACGGCTGAGGCCGCCTCGCTGCATGCCGTGGCGGGCACGGCCCGCCGGCTCTTGCTTCGCGGAATGAAAGGCGGCGGGCCGTGCCCGCCCTAGGTGTTCTTCACGGGTGGGGGTGAACGCCGTTGGCGGGAGGCCAGCCACCCGGCCAGCAGCATGGCCAGCAAGGTCCAGATGAAATCGGCGGGGGTCAGGCCCATGCGCGCCAGCTGCCACAGCATGCCGATGCCGGCGGTGCGCATCGCCTCGATCAGGTCCAGGCCCATGCTGCCCGCGACCTTCACGCCGGCGATCAGCAGGTTGACGTAGATCGCCGACAACGCGGTGGCGCCGGCGGCCAGCAGCAGCGCGCCGATGCCGGGGCGATGCACGCCGGCGCGGATGACCCACGCCAGCATGACGCCGATCGGCACCACCAGCCAGGGCAGGGGATGGCGCGAGTACAGCGCCACCACCATCCACGCGGCGCCGGCGGCAAGCCCAAGCATGGCGGCGCTGAACAGCGCAAACAGCAGGGCCGGCACGCTGCGCGCCCTCATTGGTGGCGTCCCGCCAGGTGGGTGCAAGGCATCGCTTGATCCGTCGGCAAAGCGGCCATCATACCGTGCGTTGTGCGCCGGGACGGGCGGGCAAAACGTCGCCTCATCTCCCGCCGGGCTGATCTGGAACAAGCGGTCGCGCGCCGCGGGCGGCATAATGGGCACTTCGGCATGGCATGTGGCCGCGCCTGTGGATACGGGAAAGTCGTTGGCATGAGTGGTTTCAGTCTGAGCAGCGAACCGGTCACCCTGGTGCGCGATTGCAGCGCCGTGATGGTGCCGCAGGGCGAGGTGGTGACGTTGCCCGCGGGCCAGATCGGCTACATAACCCAGGCCCTCGGCGGCAGTTTCACCGTCTACGTCGAGGGCAACCTGTTCCGCGTGGCCGGCGACGATGCCGATGCGCTGGGCAAGGATCGGCCGGTGCCGATCGAAGTGCCGCCGGACGCCACCGATGCCGACGTGGAGAAGCTTGCCTGGGACCAGTTGCGCACGGTGTTCGACCCGGAGATCCCGGTCAACGTGGTCGATCTCGGGCTGGTCTACGACCTGAGCATGGAGCACGGCGAATCCGGCGAACGCAAGGTCTACGTCAAGCTCACCCTCACCGCGCCCGGTTGCGGCATGGGCGACATCCTGGTGGACGACGCGCGCACCAAGCTGGAGATGATCCCCACCATCTCCGAGGCCGACGTGGACCTGGTGTTCGACCCGCCGTGGAACCACTCGATGATGTCCGACGAGGCGAAGCTGGAAACCGGCATGCTCTGAACGGCGCGAGGTCGGTGTCGGAAAATCTTGCGTCGCGCTGACGCGCAGGAACAGTTCGGTACCATCGCGCCCGCAGCGCTCGTCGATGGACTTTCGCGTTCGCGAAAGTGACCACGGACAAGCCATCCGAAAGCTTCCGAAGCATCCGCGACGCTGCGGCGTCGATGTCGTGCGCGCATCCGGCAGGACGTGACCGCGATCACCCGGCGTAGGAAAAAGTCGGATTGTCAGGCGGTATCGCAAGTAATAACGTCGCCGGGTCCACCATCTGGGAGGCTGGGGGATGATCCCGTGGCGACGCCTTTGTCGTCTTGCAGTTACGCGTCCATGTGCTGTCCCTGCAGGGAACCTCAGGGGGAAGGCAGCCACCGGCGGACGTAGTTCGGGATCGCCGGACCGCTGACGAATACCAACGCCGTGTCTCGCACGGAAATTCTTGCATGGGGCTTTGCGGCCGCATCGGGCGCGTTTGTCCCCAATTTTTCCAGGAGCTCATTACATGCCCTATCCATCCCGCCTGAAATTGCTGGTGGCCGCCATCGGCATGGCCACCGCCACGGCTGCCACCGCCGCCAACACGCAATCCCTGCGCGCACAGAACCTGGGCGCCGTACCCGTCGCCTCGCTCGCCACCCAGTTGAACCTGGGCCCGGGCATGACGCTGGCGCCGCACGGCGCCGTGGCGCTCGCCGGCCAGCACCGCGTGGTGCGCCAGCAGCAGATGTACCAGGGCGTGCCGGTGTACGGCCGCAGCATCGCCGTGGTGCAGGACGCCCAGGGCAACGCCTTGCGCGCCACCGGCGAGCTGATGCAGCAGGGCCAGCAGCAGATCTCGGTGCGCCCCCGGCTGAATGCCGCGCGCGCGATCGCGGCGCTGAAGGCGCACGCGCACACCGTGCTGGTCGCCGGTACGGCGATGGAGAACGCCCGCGCCGACCTGTTCGTGTATCCGCAGGAAGGTGCGGCGCCGCGACTGGTCTATCGTGTCTCGTACTTCGTCAACGGCGCCAACCCGACGCGCCCCACCGCCATCGTCGATGCCAACACCGGCGCGGTGATCAAGAGCTGGAACGGTCTCACCGACGCCTCGGCCAACGGCCCGGGCGGCAACCAGAAGACCGGCATGTACACCTACGGCACCGACTACGCGGCGCTCGACGTCACCCAGTCGGGCAGCACTTGCACGCTGCAGAACACCAACGTCAAGACCTACAACCTCAACCACGCCAGCAGCGGCGGTTCGGTGGTCAGCTTCACCTGCCCGACCAGCAACACCGACGCGATCAACGGCGCCTATTCGCCGGTCAACGACGCCCATCACTTCGGCGGCGTGGTGCACGACATGTACCAGTCCTACACCGGTGCGCCGCCGCTGAGCATCCAGCTGCTGATGAAGGTGCACTACCAGTCCAACTACGAGAACGCGTTCTGGGACGGTTCGGCGATGTACTTCGGCGACGGCGCCAGCACGTTCTATCCGCTGGTGTCGCTGGACGTGACCAGCCACGAGATCAGCCACGGCTACACCGAGCAGAACTCCGGCCTGGAATACAGCGGCCAGTCCGGCGGCATGAACGAGGCGTACTCCGACATCGCCGGCGAGGCGGCTGAATACTTCGATCGCGGCTCGGCCGATTTCCTGGTCGGCGCGGACATCGTCAAGGCCAGCGCCGGCATCGGCGACGCGCTGCGCTACATGTGCAACCCACCGCAGGACGGCGGCTCGATCGACAACGCGGCCGACTACACCTCCAGCCTCGACGTGCACTACTCCAGCGGCGTCTACAACAAGTCGTTCTGCCTGCTGGCCAAGACCACGGGCTGGGACGTGAAGAAGGCATTCCAGGTCTACGCGCTGGCCAACAAGGTGTACTGGACGGCCACGTCCACGTTCAACTCCGGCGCCTGCGGCGTGGAGTCGGCCGCGACCGACCTGGGCTACGACAAGAATGCGGTGATCGCCGCGTTCAACGGCGTGGGCGTGACTTGCCCGGGTACCGGCGGCGGTGGCGGTGGCAGCACCACCGAGCTGCAGAACAACGTCGGCGTCACCGGCGTGTCGGGTGCCGCCGGTGCCGACAACGACTATTTCATCACCGTGCCGACCGGCGCCAGCAACCTGGTGATGTCGATCTCCGGCGGCACCGGCGACGCCGACCTGTACACCAAGTTCGGCAGCGCGCCGACCACCAGCAGCTACGACTGCCGCCCGTACAAGGCCGGCAACTCGGAAAGCTGCAGCGTGGCCTCGCCCGCCGCCGGCAAGTACTACATCAAGGTGCACGGCTACTCGTCGTACTCCGGGGTAACCGTCAAGGCTTCCTATTCCACCGGCGGTGGCGGTGGTGGTGGCAGCTCCGACTCGGTGAACCTGCCGACGGTAAGCACGGGCAACTGGTCGGCCACCTACAGCGAGACGGTGCAGGCCGGCCACACCGCGACCTTCGCGATCTCCGGCGGTAGCGGTGATGCGGACTTGTATGTGCGGGCGGGTGCGGAACCGACCACCAGTTCCTACAGCTGCCGCCCCTACAAGACCGGCAACAGCGAGAGCTGCACCTTCAAACCGTCGACGACCACCACCTATTACATCAAGGTGCGGGCGTACCAGACGTTCTCCGGCGTGACGTTGACGGAAACGATGAACTGAGGGTTGGTGGATTTTTCCACCTCGAAGCGGGAAGACCCGGCGTGGGCATGCTGAGGACATGGCGAGGGCATGGATGCCCGGGTCGAGCCAACGCTTCAGCAGTTGCCCGATGCCCGGGTTGAAGCAACGCTTCGGGCAGTTGCCCGATGGCCGGGCGCGAGGGGTGCGCAAGTGCGCGATGCGCCTGAGCGCGTCCGGACGTGTGTCAGGCTCGCGATCGAAGAAGGCCGCAGGAAGCGGCTTTCTTCATCAGCCTGGACGGGCCATGGACAGCCCGTTGTACTGATCGGGGAGAAGTACCTGCAAGGCAGGCCTGGCTGGTTCGAGCAGGCCTGCCTTGCCTTGTCCTGGAACCGCCGCTGGCGGCATGACGGGATTTCACGAACATTCGTCGCGGCCCCGCGCCGCGGCAATCCGGGCGCCCGCCGCTATAATGGCCTTCGCCGAACGCATGGCCCGTCCCCGGGACGGATGCGGCGCAGGGGGACTGCCGGATGATGTTCAAACACCTTGGATTTCCGCGTGTCGCCACCCGCGCTTGCCGCGCCGGGCACGAGCGCGCACGCCGAAGCCGCCACTGGTCGTGGCCGGCGCGTGATGGGCTGACGAATCAATGGGCATGAGCCATGCGCATCGCCTGGCCTCGACACGCCACGTTCGCCTGCCTTGGCGGCCGGCGACGACGCTGATTCTCGCCGCACTGGCCGCCGTGTGCGTGTCCGGCTGCCGTTCGTTGGGCGGCTATTCCTCGGCCGTGGTCACCCCGGCGCAATCGTCGGCGCCGCCGACACCGGCCGTGCCCGCGGCGACAGCCCCGGCACCGTCGCTGGCCTCGATCGTCGAGCACCAGCTGCAGCCTGGCCACTACGCCGAAGGCGAGCAGGCGCTGCGGCTGTACGTGGAGCAGCATCCGCAGGATCGCGCCGCGCGCGGCATGTTGCGCCAGCTCACTGCCGATCCGGAGCGTTGGCTCGGCAGCCGCTCGCGGGCGCATGTGGTGCAGTCGGGCGAGTCGTACAGCACGCTGGCGGCGCGCTATCTGGGCGACGCCAACCTCTTTCTGATCCTCGCGCGCTACAACCACTCCACCAATCCGTCGCTGCTGCGCACCGGCCAGACGCTGCGCATCCCGTTGTCGGCGCGAGGCGCATCACCGGCGGCGGGAGCGGCGGCCAGCAGCGCGGCGCCTGCCGGCCAGGCCGTCGCCGAATCGTCGGTGGCTAAGGCGCGCCGCTTGCAGGACGAGAGCGTGTCGCTGTTCGACCAGGGCCATGCGCAGCAGGCGCTTGCCCGCATGGACGAGGCGTTGCGCCTCGATCCGCGGCTGCAACCGGCCGGCGCCGAAGCTGCCAGTCTGCGCAGTCGCCTGCTGGACTCGTACCACGAGCAGGCCGTGGTGCTGTACCGCGACCAGCAACTGGACAAGGCCATCGCGCTGTGGAACCGCGTGTTGGCGATCGCCCCGAACTACGAGCCGGCCGTCGCCTACCGCGCGCGTGCGCTCGAGCTCAAGCAGCGGCTGAAACAATACTGATTCACGCCACCGCAGGAGCCCGCCCGCGGGCGATGCTCTTGTGTCGGTACTCGGCAAAAGAAAAGCATCGCCCGCGAGCGGGCTCCTACGGTGGTGCGGGCGGAACGGGCGTGAGGGTGACCTCGGCCGCTACCGTCGACATGATGCGGGTCGGGCGGGTGACGTCCGCCTCGCCGGCTGGCGGTGCGGCTTCGGCGGTGCGGCGCCGGCGGGCCTGCAGGGTGCTGTTCATCAGGTTGAAGGTGGCGAACAGGCGGCCGAATTCGTCGCGCCGCACCAGGCGGATGCGGTGGCCAAAGTCGCCGCGGGCCACGCGCAGCAGGGCGTCGCCGAGCAGGCCCAGCATCATCAGCGGGCGGCGGAACAACCAGTATGCCGCGCCGACCACGGCAGCCAGGGTCAGCGCCAGCACCAGCGCGATCACCCACAGCGTGGTCTTCTGTGCCGCGCGCAGTCCCGCATTGCTGATGCCCAGGCGCAGGCTGCCGATGGTCTTGGTCTGGTACTGGATCGGCACCTCGAACAGCAGCATGTCGCCTTGCCGCTCCGCAGCGGGCAGCTTGCGGCCGACCTCGGCCTGCTGCGTGCTGGCGATGACTTCGCCGCTGCGGTCGGCGATCGCCAGGTAGTGGATCTGCCGGTTGCGCGAGACATCGGTAACCAGCGCGCGGGTGGCGGCGTGGTCGCCGAGCAGCAGGTTCTCGGCCGATTCGCCGGCGATCATGCGCCCCATCGAACTGCCGAAATCCAGCGCCAGGCCGGTCACCGCCGCATGCTGCTTGGCGTAGATCGCGGCCAGCCCCAGCACCAGCACCAGGCTCAGGATCGCGCCGAGGCTGCTGGCCCAGCGCAGTCGCAGCGAGATGATGCGCTTGGCCAGCGGCTTTTCGCGTTCGCGTTCGTACTCGCGTGCGGCCAGGCGCAGGTCGTCGATGACTTCCGCGCCGCGCTGGTAGCGCGACTCGGCCGCGCTCGCCAGCAGCGTGCGCGCGATGCTGATCAGCATCGACGGCGTGGCCGGGTCGCGCGGGCGGATCGGCGGCAGCGGCGAGCGCAGCCGCTTGCGCATCAGCTGCTGCACATTGCCCGGCTCCGGCCACGGCAGCTTGCCGGTGAGCAGCCAGTACAGCACCACGCCCAGCGAGAACAGGTCGCTGCGCGCATCGCTGCGTTCGCCGCGCAGGCGCTCCGGCGCCATGTAGGCCGGCGTGCCGCCGACTTCCTTCGCTCGCCGCGGCGTGTCGCGGGGCGAGGCGCGGCGTTCGGCGATGCCGAAATCGCTGATCTTGGCGTAGCTCCAGCCGTCGAGCAGCATGATGTTCTCGGGCTTGATGTCGTGGTGCAGCACGCCGCGCGCATGCGCGTAGTCGAGCGCGGCGGCGAGCTGGCCGATCAGGTCGATGATCGCCGGCAGCGGCGGGAATCCCTCGCGGCTGACCTTGCCGGCCAGCGTCTCGCCCGGCAGTCGCTCCATCGCGATGTACGAACGGCCGTCGTCGGTCTCGCCGACGTCGAAGATGGTGACGATGTGCGGGTGGGTCAGGTGGCCGGCGGCGCGGGCCTCGACCAGGAACCGGCGCCGGTACGCGGGGTCGGCAGCGACCTCCTGGTGCAGGCACTTGATCGCGACATTGCGCTGGATCTCCGGGTCGAAACCCGCATAGACCACCGCCATCGCGCCTTCGCCGAGCACGCCCTCGACGCGGTAGCGGCCGACCCTGGACGGCAGTGCGCGCGCGCTCACGGCGAACGCAGCCACCACCAGGCCACGGCACCGGCAACCAGCAACAGCGCCACGGCAGCGCCGATCCAGCGCCACGGCGAGTGCCTCGGCTGACCGTGCTCGCGGGTGAGGAACACGAACTCCGCCTGACCGAGGCGGATGTGGTCGCCGTGGCGCAAGGCCACTTCGTGGATGCGCCGGTCGTTGACGAAGGTGCCGTTGGTGGACAGCGTATTCATGATGATGCAGCGGCCATGCTGCTGGGTGATCCACGCATGGCAGCCGGACACGCTCAGGTCGTCGACGACGATGTCGTTGTCGAGCCGGCGGCCGATCGCCTGCCGGCCGGGGCGGATGACGAAGCGCCGCCCTTCGATGCCGGGGCTGCTGCCTTCCAGCACCGGCGTGCGCGTGCTGACTTCGCTGTCCCGCCCGTTCGCGGCATCGCTGGCGTATTGCCGCAAGGCCTCGGTCGAGAAGAAGCGGGTGCCTTGCGGCCCGGAAGATCGCTTGCCGGAATGGCGAGACGGTTCTTGCTTGCTGTCACTCATTGATTCCCCGGATGGCCCCTGCCTGTCGGCACTATAGCCAAGCCGCGGGTGCGGCAAGCGTGATCGCCACCTCAATGGCGTTCGGCCGGCACGGCTGCCGGGGGATCAGGAGGGCTTCGCTTCCTCGAAGCGGTTCTCCGCGCGGTTTTTGCGCACCTTGGCCGGATCCCACACGCGGCCGTTCATGGCGATGTAGACGCCGTCGGGCAGGGTCTGCACCGCGGCCACCGCGCAGCCGATGTTGAACACCGCGTCGGAGCCCTGGAAGCGCGCCGGGTTCAGCGCGCCGGTCAGCACGATCACCTTGCCCTTGATGCTGGCCAGCTCGCGCGCGGTCTCGACCATGGTGTCGGTGCCGTGGGTGACCAGCACGTGGCGGTGCGGCTGCGCCTCGATCGTCGAGCGCACCAGCGCGCGGTCCTCGGCGCCCATGTGCAGGCTGTCCTTGCGCAGGATCGGGATCACGTCGAACTCGAAGGCCACGCCGAGGTGGCCCAGGATCTCGCCGATCTGCGGCGCGCCGATCTTGTAATCCGACTTGTCGTCGAAATAGATCTTGTCGATGGTGCCGCCGGTGGTGACGATGGTCAGGTGCTGCATGTCGGTGCGCCAGGGAGGGAATCGCCGCATTTTAGCCCGCGCCGGCCAGGCGCGCCCGCGGGAGCGTACCTGGGCGATCCGTGCCGCCCCGACGTCCCGGTAGGAGCGCACCCTGTGCGCGATTCTCTTGCTGCGGGGATTCGGGATTCGGGATTCGGGATTCGCAAGAACATCGCGCACAGGGTGCGCTCCTACGGCGAGGCGCTTCAGGGTAGGGCGGGCACTGCCCGCCGCTCTTGGTGCCGGCGCGCGGCGCCCGCCCTGCGTCAGCTCAGCAGCGACGCGGTGTTGCCGGCATCGGGTGCGACCAGCCGGTCGAGGCCGCGGCCGACGAAGCGGTGCAAGGCTGCGGCGGGGCGCGGCTCGCCGCGACCTTTCGACCATGTGGCCTGGCGCGCCAGCAGCGCCGCGGCGGCGCAACGCGCGAGGGTGAAGGCGAGGCCGCGTGCGCCGGCTTCCAGCGTGTCGCGCGCGGACGCGTGCTGGTCGAGCCAGCGCGCGGCGGCGTCCAGCGTCTGCCGGATCGCGCTGGCCGCGTGCATGTCGTCGTTGCCGTCCAGCCAGCGGCCGGTCGCATGGCGCAGGGCGCCGAGGCTGTCGCCGGCCAGCGCGCGCAGGCTGTCCAACGAAAGGACATTCGTGGTGCCTTCCCAGATCGCGTAGACCTGCGCGTCGCGCAGCAGCTGCGGCAAGCCGGTGTCCTCGATGTAGCCGGCGCCGCCAAAGCATTCCAGCGTTTCGGAGCAGGCCTTCACCGCCAGCTTGCCTGTCCACAGCTTGGCCAGCGGCGTGAGCAGGCGCAGCACCGCGGCTTCCTCCGCGCTGACTGCGCCGTGCTCGACGCGGCCGAGCAGATGGGCGACCTCGAAGGCCAGCGCGAATGCGGCCTCGAAATCCGCCTGCATGTCGGCCAGCGTCTGCGCATGCAGCGGCTGCTCGATCAACGGACGGCCAAACGCGCGGCGGCGGGTAGCGAAATCCCGCGCCAGGCTGATCGCGCGAGCCATGCTGGCCACCGCGCAGATCGCGTTCCAGCTGCGGGTGACGTTGAGCATCGGCGCCACCTGGCGCACGCCGTTGGCAAGCTCGCCCAGCGGCCAGGCGGGCAGGCCGTCCAGATGGATTTCCGCGGTGGGCAATTCCTGCGTGCCGAGCTTGTCCTTCAGGCGGTCGATCACCAGTTCGCTCTTGCGCCGCGCGCCGTCCATCGTCTCCACGTAGAACAGCGCCAGCGCCGCGGTGCCCGCGGCAGCCGCGCCTTCGGGCCGCGCCAGCGCCAGCGCCGCCTCGCCGACCACCGCCGAGCTGAACCACTTGCGGCCGTACAGCCGCCACTGGCCGGCGGCGTCCTGCCGCGCGAGGGTTTCGGTATCTCCCACGTCGGAGCCACCGGCGGTCTCGGTCATCCATTGGCCACTGAGCCAGAAGGTGGCCGGATCGCGGCTGAGGAAATGCGGCAGCACGCGCTCGATCAGTTCGCGGTTGCCGGAGGCCTTGAGCGCGGTGGCGGCGCCGTCGGTCATCGCCAGCGGGCAGGTGTAGAACCCGCTGGCGAGGTGGTACAGGTAGACGCGGGCGAATTCCTCCAGCCGCGCGTGCTCGCTGTCCGCATGGCCGGCGGCGAGCACCGCATGCCGCGTCGTCATCGCCGCGCCTTCCTGCCACGCCGGTGTCAACTCGATGCGGTCCACCCGTTGTCCCCACGCGTCCCACTGGGTCAGTACCGGCTTGCGCCGCGTCGTGGTGCATGCGCGCTGCCAGGCCATCAACGCGTAGTCGCCCAGCGCGTCGAGGTCGGCGTCCAGCGCGGCGCGGCGCTCGGCCGGCAGCGCACGATCGAGCAGGGCCAGCAGAACGCGGTCGCTGCGATACGGGTGCGGCAGTTGCGGTGAATCCTGCAGGAAGGCCATGGCACGCTCCGTCCAGAGTCGAGGTGTCGAGTATAGGCATGCGGGCATTCGGCGCGTGGCGCTGGCATCATCGAAAGCCATTCCCCGGCGCAGGCGCCTTCCATGCGATTTTCCGAAGCGATGCATACGGTCACGCGCCATGGCGATGGCTGGCAGGCCACGGTCAGCGAGGACTGGCTGCAGGGGCGCAGCGCCTTCGGCGGACTGCAGGCGGCGCTGGCCCTGCGTGCGATGCGCGAGTTGGTGCCGGCGGACATGCCGCTGCGCACCCTGCAGGTGACGTTCATCGCGCCGGTGCCGGCCGGCAGCGTGGCCATCCGCGCGCGATGCCTGCGCACAGGGCGCAGCGTCATCCAGGTCGAGGCCAGCCTGTGCGACGGCGAGCAGACGCTGTGCCGGCTGCTCGGCGTATTCGGTAGCGCGCGCCCCTCGGTGCTGGACTTCCAGCCCGAACAACCTCACGTCGAGGCGCCGGCGCCGCAGGAACTGCACTACGTCGAAGGCCGCATGCCCGCCTTCACCCAGCACTTCCGCGCCAACTGGCTGCGCGGCGACCTGCCGTTCAGCGGCGGCCAGCAGCGCGACAGCGTGCTGCAGCTTTCCCTGCACGACGACGGCCCGCCCGACGAAACCCACGTGCTCGCCTTCGCCGACTTCATCCCGCCGATCGCCCTGTCGATGTTCGCCGCGCCCACCCCCGGCAGCTCGCTCACCTGGATGCTCGAACTGCTGCGCGACCGCTACGACGACCTCGGCCTGGACGACTGGCGCGTCGACGCCCAACTGATCGCTGCCCGCGACGGCTACACCAACCAGAGCGTGATGCTGTGGGGACCGCGCGGGGAGGCGGTGGCGTTGAGCCGGCAGAGTATGGTGGTGTTTGGGTGAGGTGGGGTGATTCGGGTACGGCGTTCGCGCCTGGATCGTGCGCGTGGAAACACGGCGGGATTAGGCGGCGAGATTAGGCTGCACCAAGCGCAGCAACTCGTTGATCTGTTTAGGCCTGAGCCCGGTCGTGTAGGGTGACGAGCGCGGGATAGGCTGCGGGGTTACACTTCATTTCGTAATCTACATAGCGTTAGTCGGCAGCTCGTGTTGGTTTGTCGTATCGTGTGTTTCGCCCAGCTTCGCGCTAGCTTGTCGTCCATCGTCGCAGCAGCATTTCGCGCAGCGTCGTCGCAAGCCTGAGCTTTCAGAGCTGGCAGTTTTGGGGTGGTTGGTTGCTCAAGCTTCGCGTTCGTCGTGCGCCCACATCGTCGCCCGAGCGTGCTGCGTCGCAACCGTCTAACTCCTCGTCCAAGCGGACGGCTGCGCCGCCGCTTAACTCAGGCGTTAGGCCATATTCGGACACATTCATGCAGCCAGAGGCCCATCTCGACCGACATTACATCGGCATTCGGAAGCGGTCCGAGACAGAACAGGTATGCCACTATGAGTTCATCTGCACGGAATACAGGCGGATCGGCACCAAGCGTCTTGAACAGCTCGGGCACGTTACCGGCACCTTTCAGATAGACAAGCAAACGGGGGCTACAGAGCTGGTGCGTCCTATGCCCGGCGATGAGAGTCTTAGCGCCTTCAACCGTGCGAGCTACATGATCCACAAGCGCTGGCTGGCCGGCGAGCTTCCAAACTCAGCGCAATACTGTGCGGGCTGATGTGGCCTAACATTTCGTTCAAGGCGGACGGCTTCGCCGCCGCTTAACTCCAGCGTTAGAGCCCATGAAGAATATCGCACGCCTTGCCCTTGCCGCCCTTATATTGACTAGCCTGCTGGCCTGCTCAGATGCTTACAATTCGTTCTTTGGATGCAAGCCCGATCTCATTAGTACGGTTCCATCTCCTGACGGAAAGTACAAAGCAATCACTCGAGTATGCGGCTGCAGTGCGGATGTGGGACGTCATCTGAGTACCGCAATTGTCCACTCGAACACACAAGGTAGCTGTCACGACCTTAAAGACGAGTCTCTTGCGATCTCTTGGAATAATACTGACAAGTCAAGCGCATCTGTACTCTGGCAGGACAATCGAACGCTAGAGGTAAAGTATTCTGCTGGCACCACCAACATCAACAACGAGCCACTAACATTACCTAGGCGCCGAATCTCATCATCCTTGGCGCCGAGAATAGTTGGGCCGACGAACAGTCTCTAACACCTCGTTCAAGGCGGACGGCTACGCCGCCGCTTAACTCCAGCGTTGAGGCTGTAGAAAAACCCCTTTCCACGGACGGATAGACGGCCAACACGATGACCGTGGCATCTCGTCACTCAACGGCGTGGTTTCCCGGGGTCTCGCGTTGCGGGTTGCCCGGCTTGATTTGACGCCATGGGCACGCGTTTCAGGCGGCCGTGGGCACGCCTTGTACCGCTCAGGCTGCCTTGCGGTAGTTCGCCCACTTCTCGATGTTGTGGACCAGCGCAAACAACTTCCATTGGCCGTCCACCTTCGCCTGGCCGCGCAGGGTGAAGCGGTTGAGCCGCTTGTTGGCGCGCACGTTGCCGAAGACGGGTTCGACGGTGGCGAAGCGTCGCCCGTACTGTTCGCGTCCCCACGCGCTGTCGATGCGCTCGCGCATGCGCTGGCTGTGGGTGGGTTCGGCCTTGCGGGTGAGCACGGCAACTTGCCGCGAGCGCGTGGTCTGGGGTTTGCGCAAGCACTTCGTGCGCAGCGGGCAGCCTTGGCAGGCAGCCTCCGGTGCGCGGAACTTGATCGCGGCGTAGCCGCCGATGGTGCAGTCCTTGCCGTTGCGATGCAGGCGCTTTCCGGCCGGACAGGTCGCATGGGACTGGTCCGGCGCGATGATGAAATCCGCGCTGCCGAAGAGACGTGGCTTGGTCGGTTGGCGGGTCTTGTCGTGCAGCGGATCGGGCTTGGCCAGGTGCTTATCCTGCTCGGCGAAACGTTCGTCGCGCCGGCGCATGGCGTTGTCGGCGATCAGGGCGTCGATGCCCCTCTCGGCCAGCGCTTCCAGGTTGGCTTCGCTGTGATAGCCGGCATCGGCGGTGATCAGCGTGGCTGTCGTGCGCTGGCCGGCGCAGGCGTCGAGGACGGGTAGCAACAGCTCCTGTTCCGCGCCGGTGCCGTGGGCGGATGCCTCGACGATCACCTGATGCTTGTCATCGACCACGGCGACGCCGCAGTAGCCCTGGATCACGCCCTTGTCCGTGGCCAGCTTGGCCGATTCGTTGTCGGTGCGGTTGGACTTGCGAACCTTGCCGCGCGAACCGGGCCGGTCTTCCGGATGATCGGCCAGCCACTGGCGGATCTTGGTTGCCTCGCGGGTCAGTCGCTCGAGGCGAGCAGCGGCCTTGGCATCTCGTACGTCTTCGGCTGCGCCGGCGTCGTTGGCCTGGTGGCGTTCCAGCATGGTGGTCGCCGCACGCTCCATCTTCTGCGCCTGCGCGAGGAACTCGGCGCGGGTGCCGGAGCGATGTTTGGAGGCGTTCGAGGGCAACTTGACGCCATCGATGGCGAACACGACCCACAGGGATGTGGGAAGTGGTTGTTGGCGTCTGGAACGCCAACAGGCCCTCGCGACCGATCAGGCCCTCGCCATCGAGCAGGGTCAGCACTTGGGCAAATATCGTGGCTATGGCTTCGCGCGAACGACTGACGAAGTCCGCGAGGGTGGTGAAGTGCGGCTTGGCATCGCCGGTCAGGGCAATGAACAACACGTTGTCGCGGCACGCCCGCTCGATCGAACGCGAACTCACCATGCCTTGCGAGTACGCCAGCAGCACGGCCTTGAGCAGCATCGCCGGTGCATGGGCCGGCGCGCCGGCCTCATCATTGCGGTAGCGCGCATCGAATGCCGTCAGATCCAGCTGATCGACCAGATGGTGCACGGCATGGGCAAACGATCCCGGCACCAGCTGCGCTTGCAGGTCCACCGGCAACAGCCGCGGACTCATGTCGATGTGTCGGTAGCGTGCCATGCCGGTTCCACTTGTTCGCGTGGGGCTATTGAAGCAAGATCGGCAGAGGTTTTTCTACAGCCTCGTTAGGCCTCACATGAAGTTTCAGATTCCCCCGATGGCCCCGTGGAAAGATGTGCTAGTCCATCTGGCGATCTGGGCGACCCTGTTGTCAGTACCGTCAATCTTTTATTCCTTCTTTCCAAAGCCTGAGTTCGGCACTGCGCTACGTAGCCGGTATCCTCATGAAATTGCGCTCGTCATGGGCGGCAGAGATTCTTTCAGCGGCAACACAACATATGCTCGGCGAACTTATTTGCTTCTTCCGTCTGCCCTACAAGTCCCAAAACTCGTACAAATTACGCAAGAGAACTCCGCCCCTCCAAAAGTGGTCGTGCAAGGAAATTTATTCTTGGTATTGCTACTAATTTTCATCGGGCTCAGCTGCTACTATTTCCGCAAGCGGTGGCGCGCTCAGCGAAGTGATGCCTAACCACTCGTTCGAGGCGGACGGCTTCGCCGCCGCTTAATTCAAGCGTTGAGGTTGTAGAAAAAGTCGGTTTGCCAAGTTGATCGCGGCGGCGCCGAAAATCGCCCTCACAGGAGGCGCTAGAATCGACGCGCAGCACCTTGGGAGGGGTCGAAGTACCCCCGGAAATCGGCAAATTTCTTGACCAAGGACTTTTTCTACAACCTCGTTATGTTTAGGGGCAGCTGTGTGTAACGCATGGAATCATTCGTCATCTTGCACTTGCGGCTGGGGAGGCTTTGGCCACCTTGGCCGGCCAGGGCGCAACATGCATGCGGACCATGCAAAATGGCCCGCTGGCATACCGCCGATCAACGGATCCATCGGTTCCATCACGATACCAAATGCTCAGTGCCCGGTGTGCGGTGACCTCGTCTTCTACTACTGCAATGAGTACGGAAGCTCAGTCTTTTTTGACGAGCTTGGCCCGCCTTGGCCCAAGCATCCGTGTACTGATCGCGCAGCCAGCGTTCAACCCATATCGTCCTCAGCACGCGCAGCGACCTCATACTCACGCATGCCACGCTGGTCTGTGGATGGCTGGCACCTAGCTGCTGTCGGCCACGTTACTTCGATCGACAAGCATGTCTATGAAATCGGCATTCATGACAAAATTTCTGGCGCAGATAACGTTCTGTACGCAACATCCCGTCAAGCTATAGGCAACGTAGACATCATCGGCAGTTTCACCAATCGAGCACTGGTTTTCATACGTCAAGTTCGCCACGGAGTATTTGCGCTCTCCACGCTCGAGCGCTCGCTCAAGCCTACGCAGTTCGAGGGATTCAACTCCCGTATAGCGTTACACGAACAGATGCGTTTACTGGGTAGCTTTTCACAAGGAAAGCCTCACCGTAAGAAGTCCAAAACCAGTAATCTTTATGAGGGTGCCCGCTCGCCGGCAAAGGAAAATACAGCCATGAGCGAAGCCTTCGCAAAAGCAGAGCAACATAACAATTCGTTCAAGCGGACGGGATAGTTCCTACGCTTTAGTGGACACCCTGAACTACCACTTCAGGAGTTCCACAAGATGCCCAAACCAGGTCCACGAACCACCTACCGCTATACCCAGGAATTCAAGGCAACCGCTGTCCGTTTGAGCCTGTTGCCGGGCGTCGCGGTGTACCGCCGAACGGGGTCAGGTTCACTTACCCACTCAATCCGGACGGGATTAAGCAAGCCTGACCACGCTTTTACCGCGCGCCATTGCGCCGGAAGCACGCCATCGAGCAGCGCCAGTAGCCAGGCGGTTGCCGCATTGAGGGGCGAGTCGCGGGGCGTCCTGCCGAAAGGCCATGGCATCCTCGGCGAGGCGAAGCGGGGAGTTCGAGTACAGGCGCAGCGATCAGGAGGCGATCCCGCTCGCGGACTTGGCTGCGCTACCATCCGCGCACATGGATATCCGGCCCGACGATCTCACCGCGCCTGCCGTCATCGACCTGCTGCGCGAGCACCTGCAGGGCGTGGCGCTGCACTCGCCGCCGGAGAGCATCCATGCGCTCGACGTCGACGCATTGCGCCGTCCGGAAATCAGCTTCTGGAGGGCGTGGCAGGATGGCGAACTGCTGGGTTGCGGTGCGCTGAAGCGGCTCGATGCACAGCAGGCGGAGGTCAAGTCGATGCGTACTGACGCACGCCATCTGCGCAAGGGCGTCGCCGCGGCGCTGCTGCGGCACATCGTCGACGAGGCGCGGCGGCGCGGTTGTCGTCAGATCTTCCTGGAAACCGGCTCGGCCGCGGCGTTCGCGCCCGCCCACCGCCTGTACGCCAGCTTCGGTTTCGTTCGCTGCGAGCCATTTGCGGATTACGTCCCTGATCCGTACAGCGTGTTCATGAGTCGCGAGCTTTAGTGGCCATGCAGCCGCCGGTATCGGCCATCCTCGACAACATCTTCTGGCATGCGCTGAGCGGGCCGCAGGCGGGTTTTGCCCAGGGTGCGGGCGGCGCGCGGCGGTTCGCGCCGGGGTTTTCGCCGATCCTCGGCTTTGCCGATCCGGCCGAGCCGGCATTCGACGCATTGCGGCCGTTCTGCACGGCGGGCGAGTCGTTCTACACCGATGGCTGGTCGGGACCGGCTCCGGCCGGTTGGAGCGTGGAGCTGGAATCGACCATGTTCAAGATGCACTGGGCAGGCGAGCTCCCCGAGCAGGATGACGCGCCGGAAGCCTTGCCGCTGGGCCCGCAGCATGCGGAGCAGGCGATGGAACTGGCCGCGCTGACCAAGCCCGGTCCGTTCGGGCCGCGCACGCTGGAGCTGGGCGATTACTTCGGCCTGTTCGATGGCGCGCGATTGATCGCCATGGCCGGCGAGCGCGCCTTCGCCGGCGGCTGGCGCGAGGTCAGCGGCATCTGCACCCATCCCGATGCGCAGGGACGCGGATTGGCGCGCCGGCTCACCGCCCGGCTGGTCCAGCGCCAGCTGCTGCGTGGGGAAATGCCGTTCCTGCACGTGATGCGTGCCAACGAGGGAGCTCGTGCGCTGTATCGGCTCATGGGCTTCGTCGACCATCGCGAATCGGTGGTGCGGGTGGTCCGGCGGGCTTGACGCTCAGTGCGGCGTGCTGCGCCGCTTGGGTCAGGTTCACTTACTACCTCAATCCGAACGGGATAAGTAAACCTGGCCTCGTTTTTAACCCCCTTTTTTTATGCACTTTCAATTGGAAACACGCCGGTGTATGAATTTAAGTCCAAAATCGTATTGATTATCGGCGGGACGAGTGGAATCGGACTCGCCACGGCAAAAGCATTTGAATCTGAAGGCGCCGTGATAATTCTGGCTGGCCGGAATCCCGAGAGAGGCTTGCTGGCCAAAGAAGAACTGGCAAACATGGGCGCGGAGGCAACCTTCATTCAATGCGATGTGGGCGATCCGTCGTCGGTGGATAAACTTCTGACCGTAGTGGCCGAACGATTCGGAAAGGTGGATTGCGCCGTCAATAGCGCGGGCTATGATTTCAAACCGACTAGAATGCATGAGGTGCGGAGTCAGGCTGCGTCCGACCAGTTGGCGACTGACTTCACTGGCGTATTCAGTTGTATGCGAGCTGAAATAGCGGCAATGCTGTCGCGGGGCGGTGGGACAATCGTCAACGTAGCCTCAACCACGGGGCTGAGTGGAGTACCGACGGCCGCCTTGTACAGTGCTGCCAAGCATGCAGTCATCGGCCTTACGCGCTCCGCCGCGAAGGAGTACATCACCGACGGAATTCGCATCAATGCCGTGTGTCCGGGCGTAACTGACACACCTCGGCGCGAACGAAGGACGGCACATCTCAGTGAAAGCGATGTCCTGAAAATCAAGGAAGATCTGGTTCGCGAGATTCCTATTGGCAGAGCAGCCAGCGCAGGTGAAATCGCTCAGGCCATACTTTGGCTGAGCAGTAATTTATCGTCCTATGTGGTCGGCCACAGCCTGGTCATCGATGGAGGGCTTACCGCGTAACATGCGGGCCTTCTGATCAGCGATCCAAGCCAAATAATTGCTTCGTTTTCGCGGCTCGGATTAATTCAATCAGGCCGCTTTCCGTCCGGTTCTTTGCGCTTGACGCCAGCCCCCAGCGCCGCGATCAACAACACGGTAAGCACGATCTCCGCCACCGCCAGCCAGCGCTCGCCTGCCGAACTCCATGCCTCGGTCACGCCGTGGCAGAAATAGAACAGGCTGAGGATGCCGACCCACAGCAGCGCGCGGCGCGCGTTGCGGAGCGCCAGCAGCGGCAGCAGCAAGGGAATCACGGTGATCGCCAGCACCAGCCAGGCGGACAGGGTTTGCGATGGCACCAGCCAGGCATGCCAGACGAGCTGCAGCACGACGAGCAAGGCCCAGGCGGCCAGGCCGACGCGATAGACGGGCAGGATGGGCGCGTGCGTGGCGGCGGTCATGGCGTATCCGCCAGGCGGCTGGCCACGTCGGCCAAGCGGCGGCCCAGCGCGCGGGCCAGCTCGCGCTCGTGTTCGCTGATCGGGTTGTCGCCCTTGGCGCCGGCGACGTGGCTGGCACCGTAGGGGGTGCCGCCGCTCTGCGTGCTCGTCAGCGCCGGCTCGGTGTACGGCACGCCGACGATCAGCATGCCGTGATGCAGCAGCGGCAGCGCCATCGAGAGCAGGGTGGATTCCTGGCCGCCGTGCATGGTGCTGGTGGAGGTGAACAGCGCCGCCGGCTTGCCGGCCAGCGCGCCGCTGGCCCATTCGGCGCCGGTGGTGTCGAGGAAATATTTCAGCGGCGCGGCCATGTTGCCGAAGCGGGTGGGGCTGCCCATGGCGAGTGCGACGCAGTCGAGCAGATCCTGCTTGGTCACGTATGGCGCGCCGTCCTCCGGTTCCGGCGGCTGCGCGATGTCGGTCACCGGCGCCACCGGCGGCACCTGGCGCAGGCGCGCGCGCATGCCGGGTACCTCCTCGATACCACGCGCGATCAGGCGCGCCAGTTGGGCGGTGTGTCCGCTGCGGCTGTAATACAACACCAGGATTTCTCGGGCCATGCGGCGATTCCACGCGTTGAGGCGTTCACGGGCAATGGGCTAGTGTACCGGCCGATACCCCGAACACCGGAAGCGGCAGGCTGCCGCGACAACCCGAGGATAGCGATGGCCCGCCGCTTCGATCCCGATCGCATGCGCTATTTCCGCCGCTTCGTGTGGCAGCGCTTCATCGACGACAAGTGCTTCGAGACGGCCGGCGCGCTGTCCTACACCACGCTGGTGTCGCTGGTGCCGCTGACGGTGGCGGTGCTGGCGATGTTCGCGGTGTTCCCGGTGTTCGCGGGCGCGCGCGACACGCTGCTCAATTTCGTCTTCAACAATTTCGTGCCGACGGCCGGCGAAAAGGTGCAGGCGGCGCTGCAGAGTTTCGCCGACAACGCCAAGGGGCTCACCGGCGTCAGCATCCTGGTGATGCTGTTCAGCGCGCTGTCGATGATGATCAGCATCGAGGACCGGCTCAACCGGATCTGGCGCGTGCACCAGGCGCGCCGCTGGAGTTCGCGCCTGCTGCTGTACTGGGCCGCGCTGACGCTGGGGCCGATCCTGGTCGGCGGCGGCATCGCCACCACGTCGTACGTCACCGCGATGCCGTTCCTCAGCGTGGCGGCCGGCCAGATCCACTCGATCGGCGCCAGCCTGCTGGCGACGCTGCCGTTCCTGGTGACCTTCTGCACGTTGTGGCTGATGTACGCGGTGATCCCCAACACGCGGGTGTCGCGTCGCGACGCGGCGATCGGCGCGCTGCTGGGCGCGGTGCTGTTCGAGATCGCGCGCTGGGGCTTCGGCCAGTTCGTGGGGCACGCGCAGACCTATCAGCAGATCTACGGCGTGCTGGCGACGATCCCGATCTTCCTGCTGTGGATCTACCTGTCATGGGTGATCGTGATCCTGGCCGCCTCGGTGGCGGCGTCGATCTCCGCCTACGAGTACGTGCCGCCCTCCGCAACCCTGCCGGCAGGGGCCGAGTTCCTGGGCCTGCTGGTGGTGCTGGGGGTGTTCGTCGACGCGCAGCGCAAGGGTGCGTGCGTGGACGTGGCCGAGGTGCGCCTGGGCGCGCCGAGCCTCAGCGCGGGTGCGGTCGCCGGCTATTTCGACGACCTGCAGGACGCCGATCTGATCCAGCGCGGGGAGGCGGGCGGCTGGCTGCTCTGTCGCAGCCTGGACAGCACCGACCTGCTGCGGCTGTATCGTTGCACTCATCATCGCCTGCCGCTGCAACCGCGCGAGGAAGCCACGGCGATGAACGTGGTGCTGCCGGCGGAGCTGCTGCTGCTGCTCGACGAGGTGGCCGCCGCGTTGCATTCGAAGCTGGGCACCCGGCTCGACCAGATCTATCCCCCGGCCGCCGACCCGGCCGCCGACACCGAGGAACTCCCCGCATGATGTTGCTGAGCCGTTTCGCCGCCGTCGCCCTGGCGCTGGCTTTCGTCACTCCGTTGCAGGCCGCGATGCCGGAGCAGCCAACGCTCAAGGTCAGCACGCTCGATGGCAAGAGCTTCGACCTGGCCGCGCAGCGCGGGCACTGGGTCATCGTCAACTACTGGGCGACCTGGTGCGTGCCGTGCATCAAGGAAATGCCGGACATCTCGCACTTCGTCGCCGCGCACCAGAACGTGCGCGCGATCGGGCTGGCCTACGAAGACAGCGACACGGCCGACATCAAGGCGTTCCTGGCCAGGCACCCGGTGGTCTATCCGATCGCCCACGTCACCGTGGACAAGCCGCTGAAGGATTTCGACGCGCCGCGCGGCCTGCCGATGACCTACCTGATCGACCCGCAGGGCAAGGTGGCGCAGCGGAAGCTGGGGCCGGTCACCGAGGCCCTGCTCAAGCAGTGGATCGGGGCGGACTGATGCCGACGGCGCGGTTTCTCGTGGACGGTCGCGTGCAGGGCGTGTTCTTTCGCGCCAGCACCCGCGAGCAGGCGCTGGCGCTGGGCATTGCCGGTCACGCGAGGAACCTGGATGACGGTCGCGTCGAAGTGCTGGCCAGCGGCAATGCCGAAGCGCTCGACGCGCTGGGGCGGTGGTTGTGGCAAGGTCCGCCAGCCGCCGCCGTGACCGCGGTCAGGCGCGAGGACCTTTCCGACCGGCAGTTGCAGGGTTTCCACACCGCCTGAGGTCGCCCGAACCCTGCGGCATGACTGTTTCTGCGGTAGGTGGACTTCAGCGCGTAGGGCGGGCACTGCCCGCTGGCGGCTTCGAGGCGCGACGGTGGCGGGCCGTGCCCGCCCTACGAGGCGCCGCCGAGAGCCTGGAGCTGGTCGGCCTGGTGCTCACGGGTGAGCGTGTCGATCAGTTCGCCCAGGTCGCCCTGCATGATCTCGGGCAGGCGGTAGAGGGTGAGGTTGATGCGGTGGTCGGTGATGCGGCCCTGCGGGTAGTTGTAGGTGCGGATGCGCTGGCTGCGGTCGCCGGAGCCCACCTGCAGGCGCCGTTCCTGCGCCTGCGCGGCGGCCTGCTTGCCTTGCGCCTCGTCGAGCAGGCGCGCCTTCAGCAGGCTCATCGCGCGCGCGCGGTTCTTGTGCTGACTGCGTTCGTCCTGACACTCCACCACGGTGCCGGAGGGCAGGTGGGTGATGCGGATTGCCGAGTCGGTCTTGTTGACGTGCTGGCCGCCGGCGCCGGAGGCACGGAAGGTGTCCACTTTCAGGTCGGCCGGGTTGATCTCGATCTCGTCGATCTCGTCCAGCTCCGGCAGGATCGCGACGGTCGCGGCCGAGGTATGGATGCGGCCCTGCGATTCGGTTTCCGGCACGCGCTGCACGCGGTGCGTGCCCGATTCGAACTTCAGTTGCGAGTACGCGCCCTTGCCCTCGATGCGCGCCACGATCTCCTTGTAGCCGCCGTGCTCGCCGGCGTGCTCGCTGAGCACCTCGACGTGCCAGCGGCGGCTCTCGGCGTAGCGCACGTACATGCGGAACAGGTCGCCGGCGAAAATCGCCGCCTCGTCGCCACCGGTGCCGGCGCGCACTTCCAGATAGAGATTGGCCTCGTCGCGCGGGTCCTTCGGCAGCAGCAGCAGCTGCAGTTCGCCGTCGAGATCCTGCAGGCGACGCTCCAGGCGGGCGACGTCGTCGACGGCCATCTCTCGCAATTCGGGATCGTCCAGCATCGCGCGCGATTCGGCCAGATCGCGCTCGGCGCGCTCGTGCTCGCGCAGCGAACCGGCGATCGGTTCCAGCTGGGCGTACTCCTGCGACAGCTCGCGAAAGCGGCTGTTGTCGGCCAGCACCTCGGGCTGCGACAGCAGCAGGCCGATTTCCTGGTGGCGCTCGGCGAGTGCTTCGAGCTTGCGGCGGATCGAGGGGGTCATGGGGAGGGGCGAGAAGTGAGTGGAGAGGAGTGAGAAAAGAGAGGACCGGAGCGATGCTTTCTCTCACTTCTCACTTCTCATCACTCGCTTCTGAATCAAGCCCGTACAGCCGCCCCGCGGCGTGCAGCAGGTCGAGATCGCCGCTCAGGGCGGCTTCGCGCAAGCGCGCGCTGGGATGGTGCAGCAGCTTGTTGGTCAGCGTGTTGGCGAGAAAGGCCAGTGCCTCGTCCGGCGACTTGCCGTGGGCGAGCATCGCGCGGGCCTTGCCCAGCACCTCGTCGCGGTAGACCTCGGCGTGCTGGCGCATGTCCAGGGCGGGGTTCTTCGTGGTCAACGCGCGGCGCCAGGCCATGTAGCGGTCGACTTGCAGGTCGATGATCGCATCCGCCTCGCGGGCGGCCGTTTCGCGCGAGCGGCGGTTGTCGTCGATCACCTGGCGCAGGTCGTCGATGCCGTAGAGATAGACGTCCGGCAGTTCGGCGACGGATTCCTCGATGTCGCGCGGCACCGCGATGTCCACCATGAACATCGGCTTGCGCCGGCGGCTCGCCATTGCCTGCCCGACCATCGCGCGGGTGACGATCGGCTGCCGCGCCGCAGTGGAGGAGATCACGATGTCCGCCTCGGCCAGGTGTTGCGGCAGGTCGGCCAGTGCCACCGCGTAGCCGCCGTAGCGGCCGGCCAGATCCTGCGCGGTTTCCAGCGTGCGGTTGGCCACGATCAGGCGGCGGGCGTGGCGTTCGGTCAGGTGGCGCGCGGCCAGCTCGATGGTGTCGCCGGCGCCGATCAGCAGTATGCAGGCCTGTTCCAGGTCGGTGAATACCTGCTCGGCCAGGCGCACCGCGGTGAATGCCACCGACACCGTGTGCGCGCCGATGCGGGTGTCGGTGCGCACCCGCTTGGCCACCGCGAAGGTGTGCTGCAGCAGGCGATCCATGGGCGCCTTCAGCGCATGCGCCAGGCGCGCCTGCTGGTAGGCGTCCTTCACCTGACCCAGGATCTGCGGCTCGCCCAGCACCATCGAATCCAGCCCGGTGGCGACGCGGAACACGTGGCGTACCGCATCGCGTTCCTCATGCCGATAAAGGAACTCATCGAGTTTGCCGGGGGTCAGATGATGATGACGGTTCAACCACACCTGCGGGATGTCCTCGGCACCTTCGGCCACGCCCACGTACAGCTCGGTGCGGTTGCAGGTGGACAGGATCATCGCCTCCTCGATGCCCGGCTCGCTGGCCAGCTCGCGCAGCGCTGCGCTGGCGGCGTCCTCATCGAACGCCACCTGCTCGCGCAGGCTGACCGGCGCGGTGAGGTGATTGAGCCCGAGGGCGATCAGTGGCATGGGATGGCGGATATCTCGGCGGCAGGAGTTTGGCGGCGTAGGCTAAGCTTGGCGCGAGCGCCGATCATCGCGGATACGGCTGCAGCAGGTCGGTTGACGGAGAACAGTGTGCGGAGCGGGTCGAACAAGTTCAAGCAACTGCGGCATTTTACGGCACTGGCCGCAATGGCGCTCGCGCTGGGCGCCTGCACCACGGCGCCGCTGCGTCCGCAGGCCGCGCCGACGCCGCA
Organism: Rhodanobacter sp. UC4437_H4; assembly: GCF_052978425.1. Taxonomy (NCBI): domain Bacteria; kingdom Pseudomonadati; phylum Pseudomonadota; class Gammaproteobacteria; order Lysobacterales; family Rhodanobacteraceae; genus Rhodanobacter; species Rhodanobacter sp. UC4437_H4. The sequence goes on along the minus strand of NZ_CM129673.1, from coordinate 1,264,211 downwards.
GCCGCTGGCGCACTTGGTGGTGGCCACGCCGGATGCCGACCACGACTTGCTGGCCCAGTTGCTGGCCGGCGAAATGGCGTTGGGGAACACCGATCTGCCCGCCGCGTCGGCTCATTACGACAAGGCGATGGCCCTCAGCACCGATCCCGCCGTTGCCGAGCGGGCAGCGGAGCTGGCCATCGCCGTGCATCACGGCGAGGCGGCCGGCCGCGCGTTGGACCGCTGGCAGGCCTTGGGCGCCAAGCCCGCATCCATTGCCCGCGCGCGCGCCGAGCTGGCACTCGACCAGGGCAATGCGACCGAGGCGGAACAGCAGCTGGAACGCCTGGTCACCAGCGGCGACAAGGATGCCTGGCGCCAGTTCGGCCGCGTGCTGCTGGGCGCGCGCGACCAGGCGCAGGCGGCGCGCCTGCTGGAGGCGCTGGCCGTGCCGGCGCGATTGCCGGCCGACCCCAAGGCCTGGCTGGCGATGAGCGAACTGGGCGACAAGCTCGGCCGCCATGCCTATGCGCAGCAGATCGCCACGGCGGCGGTGCAGCGCTTCCACAACGCCGAGACCTACGCCTGGGCCGCGCAAATGAAAGCCAAGGACGGCGACCGTGCCGGCGCGCAGGAACTGTTGCGCAAGGCGCTGGCACAGGCACCGTCCGATACGCGCCTGCGCCTGGCCTACGCCGGCCTGCTCAGCGCGTCGGGTGACGACGCGGCCGCCAGCCGGCTGCTCGCGCACGGCACGCAGGACGCCGACACCTACGCCATGCGCGCGGGGCTGGCCGCCCGCCACCAGGACGCGAAGGCCCTGGCCACGCTGTACCGCCAGTTGCAGCAGGCCCCGCCCGACGTGCGCGTGCAGAGCAGCTACCTGCTCGGTCAGCTGGCCGAGATGCAGCATCGCGAGGCCGAGGCGCTGGACTGGTACGAGCAGGTCGGCGACGACGATCCGCATGCGTTCGACGCCGCGATACGCAGTGCGCTGATCCTGCACACGCAGGGCAAGCGCGAACAGGCGCATCAGTTGCTCGCCCAGCTGGAAATCGACTACCTCGAACAGCCCGAGCAACTGAGTCAGGCCTTGCAGGCCGATGCCGAACTGTACCTGCGCGAGCAGGACTACGCACAGGCGGAAACCGCGTTCGGCCGCGCCCTGCAGGTGATGCCCGACGATCCCGGCCTGCTCTACGGTCGCGGCCTGGCCTATGCCCAAGCCGGCCAGATCGACCTGGCGGTGAAGGATTTCCAGCACCTGCTGAAGATCAAGCCCGGCGACATCGACGCCAGCAACGCGCTGGGCTATACCCTGGCCGACGCCAATCGCGACCTGGCCGAGGCGAAGAAGCTGCTGCAGGTCGCGCGCGCGGCCAAGCCCGACGATCCGGCCATCGCCGATTCGTGGGGTTGGCTGCAATATCGCCTCGGCCATCTGGCGCAGGCCGAGCAAACCCTGCGCGGCGCCTGGCTGGCGCGCAAGGACGCCGATGTCGGCGTGCATCTGGGCGAAGTGCTGTGGAAGCAGGGCCGTCGCCACGATGCGCAGCAGGTGTTCGACGAGGTGCGCAAGCTCGACCCGCACAGCCTCGCCCTGCGCGATGCCCTGAAGCGCCTGCTGCCGGTCGGAGCGCATCCTTGAGCCGGATCACCGCGTACGGCGCGGCATTGCTGCTGCCGTTGCTGTTGGCCGCCTGCGCGCCGGCGGTACGCATGCCCGGCGACGCCGGCCTGCTTGCCGCCCAGCGCGCGCGCGAACACGCGCTGTCCGACGCCGGGCACTGGTCGCTGCAAGGCCGGCTGGGCGTGTCGGATGGCCACGAAGGCGGCAGCGGCAGCTTCAGCTGGAGCCAGGACGGCGCGCGTTACGAGTTCGTGCTGCGCGCGCCGGTGACCGGCAAGAGTTTCCGGCTCAGCGGCGATGCGCACGATGCCTTGCTCGAAGGGCTGGACGGCGGGCCGCTGCGCGGCAACGACGCCGAGGCGCTGATGCGCAAGGCACTGGGCTGGGAAGTGCCGCTGCGCGAGTTGCGCGCGTGGGTGCTGGGCCTGCGTGCCGCTGGCGGCCCGGCGGAAATCCGCTTCGGCGAAAACCGGCTGCCGTCGCTGCTGCGGCAGGACGGCTGGTCGGTGGAATACCGCAGCTGGGACGAAACCCGCGATCCGCCGTTGCCGACCAAGGTCTACGCCGCGCGACCGCCGTACAAGGTGCGGCTGTCGATCGAATCCTGGCAGTTTCGGTAAGCGCCATCGGTTGGGTTAGGCTTTGCGCCCTGCCGACGGTGCGCCGCTGCCATCCATGAACGTCCACATCGACCGTGCCCAGCCGGGCCATGTCGCCGCCCTGTGTGCGATCGAACGCAAGGCCGTGCAGCTGTTTCGCGGCCATCCGGCGTGGCCGGCGTACGCGGCGGTGTCGATGCCGGTCGAACTGCTGCGGCAGGCTGTCGAGCGCGGCCTGGTCTGGGTGGCGCCGGATGAAGCGGGCGATCCGCTCGGCTTCATCTGGCTGGACGAGGAGCCGGGCGACGGTGCGATCGGCGTCGCCGAGATCGACGTGCTGCCCGGGCATGGTCGCCGCGGCATCGGCGCGGCCCTGCTCGAACACGCCTGCAACTGGGCGCGCGAGGCGGGCTATCGGCGGGTGGATCTGGGCACCCTTGCCGACGTGCCGTGGAACGCGCCGTTCTACGCACGGCATGGTTTCGCGGTGGTCGACAAGAACGCTCCGGCGTTCGCCAACGCCCGCCAACGCGATCGCGAGCACGGTTTTCCCGACGACCTGCGCGTCTTCATGAGCCGCCCGCTGGCCACGCCGGCGCGCGGTGAATGGACCGCATGGCCCGCGCCGGCCAAGCTGAACCTGTTCCTGCGCATCACCGGTCGCCGTGCCGACGGCTACCACGAACTGCAGACCGTGTTCCGCCTGCTGGACTGGGGTGACGAAGTGCGCCTGCGGGTGCGCGACGATGGCGAAGTGAAGCGCCTGCACGGCGCGCGGGGGGTGGCCGAGTCGGACGACCTGGTCGTGCGCGCGGCCTGCTTGCTGCAGCAGCATGCCGGTTGTGCGCTGGGCGCGGATCTCGCCGTCGACAAGCGCATCCCGATGGGCGGCGGCCTCGGCGGCGGCAGTTCCGACGCGGCCACCGTGCTGGTGGCGCTCAATCACCTGTGGCGGCTGGATCTGGACGAGGACAGCCTGGCCGCGCTGGGCGGCCAGCTCGGTGCCGACGTGCCGGTATTCGTGCGCGGGCGTTCGGCCTGGGCCGAGGGTGTCGGCGAGCGGCTCAGTCCGATCCATCTGCCGCGAAGGCATTACGTGGTGCTCGACCCGCGCGAGCAGGTGCCTACTGCAGCGCTCTTTCAAGCGCCTGAATTGACACGAAATGCGCCGCGGGCGACAATTTCGTCCTTTGTTTCCGGCGCAACGGTCGAGAACGCCTTCGAGCCGGTCGTGCGGGCGCGTTACCCGCGGGTCGCGGCGGCGCTGGCGTGGCTGGGCGGTTTCGGCACGGCGAGGCTTTCGGGTACCGGCGGCTGCGTGTTCCTGGAGCTGCGCTCGCTCGCGCGTGCCCACGCCATCGCAGAACGTTGTCCGGCGACATTCAGGGTACACGTGGCGAGCGGGATGGATGTCTCGCCGCTGCATCAGGCGCTGGCGCGGCAACGCGCAAGTTGACGGATTTCAGGCAAAGGCACGACCGAATACACCAAGACACTGGGGCGTCGCCAAGCTGGTTAAGGCACGGGATTTTGATTCCCGCATTCGCAGGTTCGAATCCTGCCGCCCCAGCCACTTCATTGTTGGCTGAGTTTTCGAGGTAGCACCGTGGACACGTCCACCCCGATGATGCTGTTCACCGGCAATGCGCATCGCGCATTGGCCGAGGATGTCGCCCACCGCCTGGGCGTGCCGCTGGGCAAGGCCCTGGTCGGCACCTTCAGCGACGGCGAGGTGCAGATCGAGATCGAGGAGAACGTGCGCCGGCAGGAAGTGTTCGTGATCCAGCCGACCGGTGCGCCCAGCGCGGTGAACCTGTTCGAGCTGCTGGCGCTCACCGACGCGCTCAAGCGCGCCTCGGCGGCCAGCGTCACGGCGGTGATCCCGTACTTCGGCTACGCCCGGCAGGATCGCCGGCCGCGCTCGGCGCGGGTGCCGATCACCGCCAAGCTGGCCGCCCGCATGATCGGCGCCGCGGGCGTGGACCGGGTGCTGACGGTGGACCTGCATGCCGACCAGATCCAGGGCTTCTTCGACATCCCGGTCGACAACGTGTACGCCTCACCGGTGCTGCTGGCCGACATCTGGCGCAAGTACAGCATGGAAGACCTGATCGTGGTCAGCCCGGACGTGGGCGGCGTGGTGCGTGCCCGGGCGATCGCCAAGCGGCTGGACGATGCCGACCTGGCGATCATCGACAAGCGCCGTCCGCGCGCCAACGTCTCCACCGTGATGAACATCATCGGCGACGTCGAAGGCAAGACCTGCGTCATGGTCGACGACATCGTCGATACCGCCGGCACCTTGTGCGCGGCCGCTGCAGCTCTCAAGGAGCGTGGCGCCCGCAAGGTGGTCGCCTACTGCGTGCATCCGGTGCTGTCCGGCGCGGCGATCAGCAACATCGAAGGCTCCCAGCTCGACCGGCTGGTGGTCACCAACACCTTGCCGCTGCGCCCCGAAGTCCAGGCCTGCAGCAAGATCCGCCAGCTCTCCGTCGCCGAACTGCTGGCTGAAACCATTCGCCGCATCGCCTTCGGCGAGTCGGTGAGTTCGCTGTATGTGGATTGAATCCGGGAATAGGGAGTAGGGAATAGGGAATCGAAGAGCCGCACCCACGCTTTTCCTATTCCCTATTCTCCATTCCCTATTCCCCTCCAAGGGCTCTCCTGGTCGCGGGAGAGTCACCCATCCGTCGCAAGGCGGAAAACGCAACCCAAGGTAATAAAACAATGACCCAGACTCATGAAATCAAGGCGCAGAGCCGCAAGGACGAGGGGAAAGGTGCGAGCCGCCGCCTGCGTCGCGCGAGCTTCGTGCCGGCCGTCGTCTACGGTGGCAGCCAGCCGCCGGAAAGCATCCAGATCGAGCACAACACCATCCTGCTCGCCGCCAAGAACGAATGGTTCTTCTCCTCGATCCTCGACCTGAACGTCGATGGCAGGGTGCAGAAGGTGCTGGTGCGCGACTGGCAGAAGCATCCGTTCAAGCAGCTGATGATGCACATGGATTTCCAGCGCATCGACGAGAACGCGAGGCTGCGCGCCAACGTGCCGCTGCATTTCCTGAACAAGGAACTGTCGCCGGCCGGCAAGATGTCCGGCGTGGTGATCTCGCACAACCTGACCGAAGTGGAAGTCAGCTGCCTGCCGAAGGATCTGCCGGCGTTCATCGAGCTGGATCTGGGCGCGCTGCAGGCCGGCGACATCATCCACCTGTCGCAGCTGAAGCTGCCGGCGAACGTGGAACTGCCGGCTTTGCAGCTGGGTGAAGCCCACGACGTCGCCGTGGTGACCGTGAACGCGGTCAAGGAAAGCGCCGCGGATGTCGCGGAAGACGCTGCCGAAGCCGAGGCCGAAGCGACCAAGGCCGCGGCTGCCAAGCCGGGTGCGAAGTCCGACGCCAAGCCGGCTGCCGACAAGAAGTAAGTTGTGCGGCCCCGCGCCCGACCGGCGCGGGGCCATGCATGGCTGGCTGCGCAATGGCTGGATTGAAACTCATCGTCGGGCTGGGCAATCCCGGCGCCGAATACCTCAGAACCCGGCACAATGCCGGGTTCTGGCTGGTGGACGCCCTTGCCGGCGGCCAGGGCGAACGGTTCGCCTTCGACGGCAAGCTGCATGGCGAGAGCTGCCGCGTGCGCCTTGGCGGCGAACCGGTCTGGCTGCTCAAGCCCGCCACCTTCATGAACAAGAGCGGCATCGCCGTGGTTTCGGCGCTGCGCTATTACAAGATCGAACCCGAACACTGTCTGGTCGCGCATGACGACCTGGACCTGCCGCCCGGTACCGTGCGCCTGAAGTTCGACGGCGGCCACGGTGGGCAGAACGGCCTGCGCGACATCATGGGCCACCTCGGCCACGGCAAGTTCCATCGCTTGCGCGTGGGCATCGGCCACCCCGGCCACAAGGATCAGGTCACGCCGTGGGTGCTGGGCCGGCCTTCCGCCACGGACGAAACCGCCATCCTGGACGGCGTCGCGCGCGCCCTGGACGTGCTGCCGCTGGCGGTGGATGGGCAGTTCGACAAGGCGATGCAGCAGTTGCACACGACGAGGGAATAGGGAATGGGGAATAGGGAGTCGCAAGAGCATCCCGACCCCCGCTTTTCCTATTCCCCATTCCCTATTCCCTATTCCCGGAATCAAATCCATGGGCATCAAATGCGGCATCGTCGGACTGCCCAACGTCGGCAAGTCCACCCTGTTCAACGCGCTGACCAAGGCCGGCATCGCGGCGGCCAATTTTCCGTTCTGCACGATCGAGCCGAACGTGGGCGTGGTGCCGGTGCCGGACCCGCGGCTGAATGCGCTGGCGGCGATCGTCAACCCGCAGAAGGTGGTGCCGACCGCGGTGGAGTTCGTCGACATCGCCGGCCTGGTCGCCGGCGCGTCGAAGGGCGAGGGCCTGGGCAACAAGTTCCTGGCCCACATCCGCGAGGTCGACGCGATCGCCCACGTGGTGCGCTGCTTCGAGGGCGACGTGATCCACGTCGCCGGCAAGGTCGATCCGATCGCCGACATCGAGACCATCGACACCGAGCTGGCGCTGGCCGACCTGGAGTCGGTGGACAAGGCGCTGAACCGCGCCGAGCGCGCGGCCAAGGCGAACGACAAGGATGCGTTGGCGAAGAAGCCGGTGCTGCAGAAGCTGGCTGCCGGGCTCAACGAAGGCAAGTCCGCGCGCAGCCTCGGCCTGGACGAGGAAGAGAAGGCGCTGGTGCGCGACCTGTTCCTGCTCACCCTGAAGCCGCTGATGTACATCGCCAACGTCGCCGACGACGGCTTCGAGAACAACCCGTTGCTGGACGCCGTGCGCGAGCGCGCCGTCGCCGAGGGTGCCGAGGTGGTGCCGGTGTGTGCGGCCATCGAGGAGGAACTGGCGCAACTCGACGAAGCCGACCGCGACGAGTTCCTGAAGGACATGGGCCTGGACGAGCCGGGCCTGAACCGGGTGATCCGCGCCGGCTACAAGCTGCTCGACCTGCAGACCTATTTCACCGCCGGCGTGAAGGAAGTGCGCGCGTGGCAGGTGAAGCGCGGCGCCACCGGGCCACAGGCTGCCGGCGTGATCCACAGCGATTTCGAGAAAGGCTTCATCCGCGCCGAAACCGTCTCCTACGACGACTTCATCCAGTACAAGGGCGAAGCCGGCGCCGCCGCCGCCGGGCGTCTGCGCAAGGAAGGCAAGGACTACATCGTCAAGGACGGCGACGTGCTGCACTTCCTGTTCAACGTCTGACCGGCGCGTAGGGCGGGCACTGCCCGCCGCTCCCGATGGGTGCGTTGAAGCGCCGGCGGGCAGTGCCCGCCCTACCTCGCCGCAAAGAGTCGCCTACAGCGCGCTGCCGCCGAACTTGTAGGTGAACTGCACGAAGTAGCTGCGGCCGGCAGCGTCGAACCATGAGATGTCGTAGTACGGATACGACGTATAGGTGGGGTCGCGCGGGGGCATCTTGTCGAACAGGTTGTCCACTGCCAGCGACAGCTGGGCATGGTCGTTGAACTTGTACTGCAGCGTGGCGTTGTAGCGATAGGTGGCGTGGACCCACGCGGGATCGCCGGCCGAGGTGTCGACGACCTGATCGTACGACCACGAGTTTGGCAGGCGGCCCAGGCGGGTGCCGAACAAGGTGGCCGACCAGGCCTTGCGCTCCCACGAGATGCTGGCGCTGGTCTTTTCACGCGGGATGTCGAAGCCGCTGTTGACCGCCAGTTCATCCCGGGTCGGGTCACCGGGGTATTGCTGGAACAGGTGGTTGCGGGTCCAGGTGTAGTTGCCGGCGAAACGGAAGGTGCCGATCGCGGTTTCCAGCTTGTAGTGCGCGCTGGCGTCGATGCCGCTGGTGCGCTCGTTGGCGACGTTGATCGGGTTGACAAAGATGCCGTACAAGCGACCCGTACCAGCGGTGCGGGTGACGCGCGCCACCGCGTCGATGCAACTGGGCGAGTTCGGGTCGACCGGATTGCCGTTGACGTCCTTGCCGATGCGGCAATCGGCTTCCAGTTGCAGGATGCGGTCGGTGCTGAGGTCCTGCACCTGGTTCTGCATGCGGATGTTGAAATAGTCCACCGACAGATCCAGGTTCGGCGTCGGCGACCACACGAAGCCGCCGGTCCAGGAGGTGCTGGTCTCGGAGTTCAGGTCGCGGTTGCCCTGGCGCGTGCGGATCAGACCTTCGTCGGAATACGAGCAGTCGGTGATGTCCTCGTCCGGCTCCTCGGTGCGGCAGCGGTAGTAGTCGTTGCCGGAGGTCTCGTCGTTGCCGATGCCGGCGTAGACGTAGTGCAGGTCCGGCGCACGGAACGCGGTGCCGTAGGAGCCGCGCAGCAGCAGGCTGTCGAGCGGGCGCCATTCCAGCCCGGTGCTGTAGGTCAGCTTGCCGGTCTTGTGGCCGGAGAAGCGGTACTGGTCGTAGCGGCCGGCCAGGCTGAGGTTGAGCGATTCCAGCAGCGGCAGGCGCAGCTCGCCGGCGGTAGCCCAGCGGTTGCGGCTGCCGTGGCCGTCGGAATCCTTCCAGCTGTAGTAGTAGTACTGGGTGGCCAGCGGGTCGGGGTTGAGGTCGTAGGCCTGGTTGCCGAACTCGACCACGCCGGCGAAACCCGCCGGCCCGGCGGGCAGGTTGAACAAGGCGGTGTTGGTCAGGGTGAACGCCAGCGTGTCGCTGCGCGATTCGGGGTGGTAGTTGGTGCGCGCGGTGATCGCGTCGTACTCGGCGCGGGTCAGCGGCGTGTACAGGCGGACGGGATCGGCGTCGAAGATCGGCAGGCCGCTGTCCGGGTCCACGCCCAGTTGCGGGCCGAGGTAGAGATCGTTGGCCTTCGCGGCGACGGTTTGCGGCCAGCTGATCAGCGCCTTGTACTGCGAGTGGCTGAGCGAGGCCTCGTAATCCCAGGCCTGGCCGAACGTGCCCTTGAAGCCGGTGGTGAGGCTGAAGGTCTTCTGCGTGTTCTCGATCATGCCGCGGCCGAGGCCGCCCATTTCCTCGGGCGTGAACTGGCGATACCAGTTCTCGATGCCGCCGCTGTGCGCGTTGTAGAAGTAGCCGTCCTCGTTGCCGTCGGGCGCCTGGTAGTTCCATTGCTCGACGTCGCGGAACAGCTCGACCTTGCTCCAGCCCAGTTGCATGTCGCCGAACCAGCTCAGGTTGTCGTTGATCTTGAAGTTGGCCGAGGTGTAGGTGTTGATGCCGCGGCGCTGGCTGAGGATGGTGCCGTAGCCGATCGACTCGGCGCTGCCACAGAAATTGCCGTAGCGCGGCCGGTTCGCATACACCGTGGTGCCGCCGTTGAGGTACGACAGCGCGTCGCAGGTGGCCTGGCCGGGGTCGATGTAGTCGTCGTTCCAGTCGCCGTTGAGGAAGGTGCGGCGCGGCACCTGCGAGCGCGCGGTGGGCGCGTCGGCGGTGGAGTCCTGGATCTTGCGGTCGTAGGCCCACAGCGGCTTCTGGTCGATCAGCTCGGCGCCGAACACCAGGTTGAAGTCACCCTGCGAGAAGCCGGTGGAGAAGTTCAGCTTGGTCGACGCGCCGCCGCCGCGGGTGGTGTCGCCGTAGCGCAGGTCGATGGTGGTGCCGTCGGCGTGGTCCTTCAGGATGAAGTTCACCACGCCGGAGATGGCGTCCGAACCGTACACCGCCGAGGCGCTGCCGGTGAGCACCTCGATGCGGTCGATCATGCCGATCGGAATGTTGGAGATGTCGGTGAAGTTGCTGCGGCCCTTGAACGGCAGCGGAAAATCGGCGATGCGCCGGCCGTTGACCAGTACCAGGGTGTGGTTGGGGCCGAGCCCGCGCAAGTCGACTTCCTCGGCGCCCGGCGAAAAGTCGGCGCCGCTGGAGGATTGCTGGCTCTGCGTCTCGCCGCTGTTCTGGGTGATCGCGCGCATCACGTCGGGCACGCTGGCGAAGCCGGCGGCCTTGATCTCCTGCGCGGTGACCACGGTGACTGGCGCCGGGCCCTCGACCTGCACCCGCGGAATGCGCGAGCCGGTGACCTGCACTTCGTCCAGCCGTGTGGCCTGTTCCGGGTCCGGTTCGGCGGAGCCGCTGCCGGCAGGCGCGGGTGCGGTTGGCGGCGCGGTTCGGCGGGCCGCCTTGACGATCACTACCGCGCCGGACTCGTCGTGCTGCGTGGTGAAGCCGCTGCCGGCCAGCAACCGCCGCAGCGCCTCGTCCGTCGACAGCGTGCCGCGCACGCCGGCGGTGCGCAGTCCGCGCAGCTGGTCGGCCTGGTAGATGAACTGCGCGCCGGACTGGCGGGCCAGCGTATCCAGCGCGGTGACCAGGTCACCGGCCGGGATGTCGACCGGCCGCGTCGCCGGGGCCTGTGCGGCGGCGAGGGCCGGTGCCGAGGAAGCAAGGATCAACAGCGCGCCGCGTAGCGAACGAGTCATGTGCAGTTCTCCCCAGGCAGGCGCGCACGATGCGCACCGCGTAGATGCCATGACGAGCGGGCGCGGAAAATCCCCCCCAGGCACCGCTCCGCTCAGCGCGGACTCAACACGATGGTGTTCCCGCGCGCGGTGGCCTTGACCGGGAAGCCGCGCGTCAGCAGCCGCACGAAGGCGTCGGTGTTGGACCAGCGGAAGTTGCCGCCCACGCGCATGGCGCCGACCCGCGCATCGTCGATCACGATCTTGCGCTGGTTGTAGCGGTTGAACTCGGCCACGGCGGTGGCCAGCGGAGTGTCGTGGAAGCTGACGAAACCGTTGCGCCAGCTCAGGTATTCCTGCGCCTGCTGCACGGTTCCCGAATGCACGACCACGCCGCCATCGTTGGCGATGGCCACGCTGCCGGCCGGCAACAGGGTGGTGGCCTGGTGCGGGCCGTCGGGACGACCGTCGGATTCCAGCCGCACCAGGCCCTGGGTGACCACCACGCGCAGATCCGCCGCGTCACGGCGCACCGCGAAGCGTGTGCCGACGGCGATCACCCGGCGCGCGTCGGCGCTGACCACGAACGGTCGTGCGCGATCCTTGGCCACGCTGAAGAACGCCTCGCCTTGCTCGAGATCGACGTGGCGTTCGCGGCGCGACCAGGTCAGCCGGATGCGGCTGTCGCTGCTGAGCGTGGCCACCGAGCCGTCCGCCAGTTGCACCTCGCGCAGCTCGCCGACGGCGGTTCGATAGGATGCCTGCTCCACCGCGCCGTACCCATGCCAGGCCAGCGCCAGCGTCACGACCACCAGCAGCGAAGCGGCGACCGCCAGCAGCCGGGCGTGCGGCCAGGATCGGCGTCGCGTGGCTGCCCGCCAGCCGCGCGGAGTCGCGGCAGGGTGCGGTTGCGCCAGCGCAGGTGCACCGGTGTGCGGCGTCGCCCAACTGCCACGCGGCGGCACGCCGCCGGCGCGCCAGCCGGCACCCAGCGCCTGCAGCCGGCCGCTTTGCTGCCACGCCGCGTCGAGCCGCACGTAGGCCACCCGGTGCGCGGTTGACGCATCCAGCCACGCGTCCAGCCGGCGCTGGTCGCGCTCGTTCCAGTGCTCGCCGTCGCGTCGGGCCAGCCAGCTCGCGGCGATGTGTTCGATCTCCCTGCTACTGGTCATGACCAAGCTCGATGGCGGTTTCCTGTTCGCCTGCACGGGTGTGGCGATGGGCGTGGCGATCGCCGTGCACATACTGAGCGATCAGCCGCGCGCCCTTGGCGATCTGCTTCTCCACGGTCTTCTCGCTGATGCCCATGCGGGCGGCGACCTGTTTCTGCGACAACTGCTCGACGCGGCGCAGCCAGACCACCTCGCGGCAGCGGTCGGGCAGGCGGTCGAATGCGTCGGCGAGGCGTTTCAACTCCTGGTGTGCGTCCAGCCGGCGGTCCGGCGTGACCTCGTCCACCGAGACGTTCAACGCGTCGATATCACCCACGGCCTCGATCGAGACCACCCGTTCGCGGCGCAGGCGGTCGGTCATCAGGTGGCGCGCCGTGGTGAACATGAACGACTTGGGTTGGGTCGGGCGCGACCGTGCCGCGGCTTCGTAGACGCGAACGTAGATCTCCTGGCGCAGGTCGTGGACCTCCTCGCGACGGAACCAGCTGCGCCGCAGATAGCGCATCAGGGCGCCCTCGTGGACGAGGATTTCGCGGGCAAACCAGCTGTTGAGGGAATTGTCCACGTGGCGACCTTAGCGCCAATCCGGGGCGGCTGGACAGCGGGGCGAACGTGGGGGATATCCGCGGGCCGCTCGTCCCGGACGATAACCACGGACGGGCATGCGCCCGCTCTGTCATGGCCCGGGGAAGTGCCGATGAAAACGTTCCGACCAACTTTCCGCTGGCTGTGGCTGGCGTGCTGCCTGCTGTTGGCGGCCTTCGGGCCCGGCAGCGTGGCCAAGCCGTCGGGTGCAGGCTACGACTATTACCGGATCGGCAAGCTCGACGCCGCGCGCCCCGGAACCACCGAGCCGGCGCTGCTGCTGATGGGCGGTGGTGACTGGCCGCCGGCGGCGTTCGCATGGTTCGCCGCCAGGGGCGGGCACGGGCATTTCGTGGTCCTGCGCGCCTCCGGTGCCGATGAATTGCAGAAGGAGCTGTACGAAGACATCGGCGGCGTGGCCTCGGTGCAGACCCTGGTGTTCCACGACCGCGCGGCGGCCAGCGATCCGCGCGTGCTGGAGATCGTGCGTTCGGCCGACGGCATCTTCATCGCCGGCGGCGACCAGGCCAACTATGTGCGGTTCTGGAAAGGCACGCCGTTGAACGCCTTGCTGGAACGCCATGTGGCGCAGGGCAAGCCGCTGGGCGGCACCAGTGCCGGCCTGGCGATCCTCGGCCGCTTTGCCTATGGCGCGCTGGACGGCGGCAGCATCACCTCGGATGAAGCGCTGGCCGATCCGCTGGGCAAGGCGGTGACCGTGGTCGAAGGTTTCCTGCATCTGCCGTACCTGCGGCACGTCATCACCGACACCCACTTCCATGCGCGCAAGCGGCTGGGCCGGTTGGTTGCGTTCATCGCCCGGTTGCGCCACGAGGGGCATGCCGACGTGATCGGCCTGGGCGTGGATGAGGATGCCGCGTTGTGCGTGGAGGCCGATGGACAAGGGCATCTGGTCACCCTGAACGACGGTTTCGCCTGGCTGGTGCGCCCCGCGGGTCCGCCGGCGCGGGTCGTTGCCGGCCAGCCGCTGGACTATCGGGGCATTCGCGTGACCGGCATCGGCCCGCACAGTCGGATCGACCTGCGCGATCTGAGCGTGCAACGCCCGGCGTTCGAGGTCACCGCTGACGTGCGCGACGGCAAGCTTGAGTTGCACGGCGATGCCGTGCCGGCCGCGACGCCGGCACGTTAGCTGGCTTCGGCGCGCGCATGGCGACGCCGGTTGCCGGCGTAGCGATCGTGGTGAGTGGGTGAAGCGGGCATAATCGCCCTTCCGATCTTGCTTTCGCGGACCCGCCATGCCCGGAAAACAGCAGGAAGTCAGTTTCCGTTTTCTCGCCCAGCCCACCGACGTCAACTTCGGCGGCAAGGTGCACGGCGGCATGGCGATGAAGTGGATCGACCAGGCCGGTTATGCCTGCGCGGTTGCCTGGAGTGGAGCGTATTGCGTCACGGCCTCGGTCAGCGGCATCCAGTTCGTGGCGCCGATCCTGATCGGCGACCTCGTCACGGTGAGGGCGCGCCTGATCCATACGGGCCGCAGCAGCATGCATCTGGCCGTCGACGTGATGGCCAGCGACTTGCGCAAGGGCGACCAGCGCCTGGCGACCAGCTGCGTGATGGTGTTTGTGGCGCTGGACGGCGCCGATGGCAAGCCCACCCCGGTGCCATGTTGGGAGCCGCGCAACGAGGCCGATCGGCGCCTGCAGGCCAAGGCCCGGCAACTGCTCGAGTTGTCCCGGGGGATGGAGCAGTTGGTCGATCCGCAAGACCTTGCCGACACCTGACGGGCACGGCCGGATGGCGCGCCGACATGCGATATGCGTGCCATGAGGTGTTGACAGTTCCCGGCACGATCCACACAATACGCGTTCTTTGTTGGAGGGATACCCAAGCGGCCAACGGGGGCAGACTGTAAATCTGCTGGCTTACGCCTTCGGTGGTTCGAATCCACCTCCCTCCACCAGCAACAAGCGACGCGAAAGCGGCGCGCAAGACACGATTTCCGCGCAGGGCGGGAGTAGTTCAATGGTAGAACCTCAGCCTTCCAAGCTGATGATGCGGGTTCGATCCCCGTCTCCCGCTCCATTGCACTGCAAGTGTCAGAAGCTGTTGATCGACGCGATCGCGGCATAAGTTTCGAATCATCCGGCAGGACGCCGGTCTGTTCTTCGTCATCATGGAGGATGGCTGAAGTTATGAAGAGTCCGACAGGATGTCGGTCTTGTCTTTGCCGTCATGGAGGACGGCTGAAATACACGCTCATGTAGCTCAGTCGGTAGAGCACTTCCTTGGTAAGGAAGAGGTCACAGGTTCGATTCCTGTCATGAGCACCAGCTTCCGGCCTTCACGGCCAGCCCGTAAACGGGCTGTTCTTTTTCTACAATTGATTGACTCCATCGGGGTTTAGCGCGCATGGCAAAGGGTAAATTCGAACGCACCAAGCCGCACGTCAACGTCGGCACGATTGGTCACGTGGATCACGGCAAGACGACGCTGACGGCGGCGCTGACGAAGGTCGGTGCCGAGCGTTTCGGTGGAGAATTCAAGGACTACAGCGCGATCGACGCGGCGCCGGAAGAGAAGGCGCGCGGCATCACGATCTCGACCGCGCACGTGGAATACGAGTCGCCGACCCGTCACTACGCGCACGTCGACTGCCCCGGCCACGCGGACTACGTGAAGAACATGATCACCGGTGCGGCGCAGATGGACGGCGCGATCCTGGTGTGCTCGGCCGCGGACGGCCCGATGCCGCAGACGCGCGAGCACATCCTGCTGTCGCGCCAGGTCGGCGTGCCGTACATCGTGGTGTTCCTGAACAAGGCGGACATGGTCGATGACGCCGAGCTGCTCGAACTGGTCGAGATGGAAGTGCGCGAGCTGCTGAGCAAGTACGACTTCCCGGGCGACGACACCCCGATCATCCATGGTTCGGCGCTGAAGGCGCTGGAAGGCGACCAGAGCGAAATCGGCGTGCCGGCGATCATCAAGCTGGTGGACGCGCTGGACAGCTACATCCCCGAGCCGGTGCGCACGATCGACAAGCCGTTCCTGATGCCGGTGGAAGACGTGTTCTCGATCTCCGGCCGCGGCACCGTGGTGACCGGTCGTATCGAGCGCGGCGTGATCAAAGTGGGCGACGAAATCGAAGTGGTCGGCATCCGCGACACGCAGAAGACCACGGTCACCGGCGTGGAGATGTTCCGCAAGCTGCTGGACCAGGGCCAGGCGGGCGACAATGCCGGCCTGCTGCTGCGCGGCCTGAAGCGCGACGACGTGGAGCGTGGCCAGGTGCTGGCCAAGCCGGGCACGATCACCCCGCACACGGACTTCGAGGCCGAGGTGTATGTGCTGTCGAAGGACGAGGGTGGCCGTCACACGCCGTTCTTCAAGGGCTACCGCCCGCAGTTCTACTTCCGCACGACCGACGTGACCGGTGCCGTGACCCTGCCGGAAGGCGTGGAAATGGTGATGCCGGGCGACAACGTGAAGATGGTGGTGAGCCTGATCCACCCGATCGCGATGGACGAAGGCCTGCGTTTCGCCATCCGCGAGGGCGGCCGCACCGTCGGCGCCGGCGTGGTGGCCAAGGTCATCAAGTAAAATACATCGGGAGTAGGGAATCGGGAATCGGGAATCGCTGGAGCGAAGCACGACACGCTCCGGATCGGTTACCATTCCCGATTCTCTATTCCCTGTTCCCGTTTTTACGCCAGTAGCTCAATTGGCAGAGCAGCGGTCTCCAAAACCGCAGGTTGGGGGTTCAAGTCCCTCCTGGCGTGCCACTTTTCCCGAGGATTCGGACGAGTGACGATGGCAGGGTCGACCGCAAGGCTCGGCGTGCTGCCGCCACTCGACAAGCGCACATGATTACCAAGGCAGAACAGCCCAAGGGCACCAACGCTGGCGACATCGGCAAGCTGATACTGGCGGGGCTGGTACTGGCAGCGGGCATCTTTGCCTATTCCTGGTTCGGTCGTGACGGCAGCGTCCCCGTGTCGATGCGCCTGCTGGGCGTGCTCGCCGCGCTGGTGATCGCCGTGGCGATCGCCGCGTTCACCGGGCTGGGGCGGCGGGTCAGGAATTTCCTGGCCGAATCGCAGTTCGAGATGCGCAAGGTGGTCTGGCCCACGCGCGACGAGACGATCAAGACGACCGGCGTCATCCTGCTGGTGGTGATCGTCCTGTCGCTGCTGCTGGGGTTGATCGACCTGATCCTGAAGTCGGTCATCCTCGACTGGCTGTTGAAGCTGGGTGGTTGAGATGAGCATGAGCAAGCGCTGGTACGTGGTGCACGCCTATTCGGGCTTCGAGAACCAGGTCAAGCGTTCTCTCGAGGAGCGCATCAAGCGCGCCGGGATGGAAGAGAAGTTCGGCGAAGTGCTGGTGCCGACCGAGGAAGTGATCGAGATGCGCGGCGGGCAGAAGCGCCGCAGCGATCGCAAGTTCTTCCCCGGCTACGTGCTGGTGCAGATCGAGTGCAGCACCGAGGGCAAGGCGCCACGCATCGACGACGAGTGCTGGCACCTGATCAAGGAAACCCCCAAGGTCATGGGGTTCATCGGCGGCACCGCCGATCGCCCGTTGCCGATCAAGGACAGCGAAGCCGACGCCATTCTCAGTCGCGTGCGCGAGGGCGTCGAGAAGCCCAAGCCGAAGGTGCTGTTCGAGCCGGGCGAGATGGTGCGCGTCACCGAGGGCCCGTTCAACGATTTCAACGGCGTGGTCGAGGAAGT
This sequence comes from Rhodanobacter sp. UC4437_H4, assembly GCF_052978425.1. Classification (NCBI taxonomy): domain Bacteria; kingdom Pseudomonadati; phylum Pseudomonadota; class Gammaproteobacteria; order Lysobacterales; family Rhodanobacteraceae; genus Rhodanobacter; species Rhodanobacter sp. UC4437_H4. Next base: position 1,247,179 of record NZ_CM129673.1, on the reverse strand, counting down.
CAACTACGAGAAGAGCCGCCTGCGCGTGGCCGTGTTGATCTTCGGGCGTTCGACCCCGGTGGAACTGGAGTTCGGTCAGGTCGAAAAGGCCTGAGTCCAGGGAAAAGATTGCCCGGAGCGCACTCGCTCGGCATCTTCGTCTTTTCCTCCGCTGGCGGGGGAGGGTAGCGCCGGTCAGGCCGACACTCTCCGCTTCCAATTTCGGTCTTGGTGCCGCAACTGGCACGGGGCTTGCTGATGATCCGGTAAATCTCTATACTGCGCGGTTCACGCGGGGTCTTTTTGGCCCGGCGTGTCCGCGTTTCGGATCTGCACGAGGCAGGTCTTCCTTCCATCCACGGAGCGGTGAACAGCGAGGAGCCGCAAGGCGCCTGGACTCGCGAGGAAAATCCCATGGCAAAGAAAGTTGTCGGTTACATCAAGCTGCAGGTCAAGGCCGGTCAGGCCAACCCCTCGCCGCCGGTCGGTCCCGCCCTCGGTCAGCGCGGCCTGAACATCATGGAGTTCTGCAAGGCGTTCAATGCCGCCACGCAGAAGCTGGAGCCGGGTCTGCCGATCCCGACCATCATCACGGCCTATTCCGACCGCAGCTTCACCTTCATCACCAAGACCCCGCCCGCCACCATCCTTCTGAAGAAGGCCACCGGCGTCGCCAAGGGTTCGCAGAAGCCGAACACCGACAAGGTCGGCAAGGTCACCCGCAAGCAGCTGGAAGACATTGCCAAGCAGAAGGAGCCGGATCTGACGGCTGCCGATCTCGACGCCGCGGTGCGCACCATTGCCGGTAGCGCCCGCAGCATGGGCCTTGTGGTGGAGGGTTAAGACATGGCAAAGCTCACGAAGCGCATGAAAGCCGCGCAGGCCGCGGTGCAGCCGGGCAAGTTCTACGGCCTGGAAGAGGCCCTGAAGATCGTCAAGGACAACGCCAAGGCGAAGTTCGCCGAGTCGGTGGACGTGGCGGTGCGCCTGGGTATCGACGCAAAGAAGTCGGACCAGGGCGTGCGTGGCTCCTCGCTGCTGCCGCATGGCACCGGCAAGACCGTCAAGGTCGCCGTGTTCTGCCCGCCTGGCGAGAAGGCCGAGGCGGCCAAGGCCGCCGGTGCCGACGCGGTCGGCATGGACGACCTGGCCGAGCGCATGCAGGGCGGTGATCTCGACTTCGGTCGCGTGATCGCCACGCCGGACGCGATGCGCGTGGTAGGCAAGCTCGGCCAGTTGCTCGGCCCGCGCGGCCTGATGCCGAACCCGAAGGACGGATCGGTCACCGCCGACGTCGCCACCGCGGTGAAGAACGCCAAGGCCGGCCAGGTGAAGTTCCGCAACGACAAGGCTGGCATCGTCCACGCCACCATCGGCAAGGCCAGCTTCGAGGCCGCCCAGCTGGCGGACAACCTCAACGCGCTGATCGCCGATGTGATCAAGGCCAAGCCGTCGACGGCCAAGGGCGTGTTCCTGCAGAAAGTGGCGTTGTCCAGCACGATGGGCGTCGGCGTTGCCGTCGATACCTCGTCGCTGACAATCGCCGCCAAGTAATCAAGCCCCGCGTCGACCTCGAAGTCGACGCGGGCAGTTTTTGAGGGCAGTCCCGGCCCGTTCGCGAAGCCGGGATCGCTGTCAAAGACCGCAGGCGCAACCAACGCGCGACGACGACGGGCAGGGAGCTCGAACCTGGCAGGGAATCGCCGCGTCGCCAACGGGGTTGCTTAATCGGAGTCGCCACGATCCGGCCTGCGCAGATGGTGCTGCCCCTACTGGAACGGTTCGTTGTTCAGTTCTGGAAAGGCCAACACCCGGGGCACGAGGTGTCCCCGGCGCCAGGGATGGCGTCGCCCAGGACCGCAAGCGGCAGGAGCCGCGAGCGGAGTTCATTTGGAGGAGTGCAATGGCTCTCAATCTGTCTCAGAAGCAAGAAGTAGTCGCAGAGCTGGCTGAAGTTGCCGCGAAGGCTCACTCCCTGGTCGCTGCCGAGTATGCGGGCACCACGGTCGCTCAGATGACCGCGATGCGCAAGAAGGCCCGCGAATCCGGTGTGTACTTGCGAGTCGTCAAGAACACGCTGGCGTCGCGCGCCGTGGCCGGTACCGAGTTCGAGGTCGTCAAGGACGCCCTGGTCGGTCCGCTGCTGTACGCATTCTCGACGGAAGAACCCGGCGCTGCCGGGCGTCTGATCAAGGAGTTCGCCAAGGACAACGACAAGCTGCAGGCGAAGCTCGTCTCGGTCGAAGGCAAGCTGCTGCCGGCCTCGCACGTCGACGTGCTGGCCTCGCTGCCGACCCGCGAACAGGCGTTGGCCATGCTGGCCCGCGTGCTGGCCGAGCCGGCCACGATGTTCGCCCGCGTCGTCAAGGCGGTGGCCGACCAGCAGGGTGGTGGCGAAGTCGCCGCCGAAGCCCCGGCTGAAGCCGAACCGGCCTGATCGATCTGCGTCTCATCAAACCGAACCGAAATACATCCAGAGGTAAATGCAATGTCCCTGACCAACGAACAGATCGTTGAAGCCGTCGCCGCCAAGTCGCTGATGGAAGTGATGGACCTGGTGAAGGCGATCGAAGAGAAGTTTGGCGTGACCGCCGCCGCCCCGGTGATGGTCGCTGCCGGCCCGGCTGCTGCCGGCCCGGCTGCCGAAGCGCAGACCGAGTTCGACGTGATCCTGAAGAGCGCCGGTGCCAAGAAGGTCGACGTGATCAAGGCTGTCCGCGCGATCACCGGCCTGGGCCTGAAGGAAGCCAAGGACCTCACCGAGGCCGGCGGCGTCCTGAAGGAAGCCGTGTCGAAGGAAGACGCCGACAAGTTCAAGAAGGATCTGGAAGCTGCCGGCGCCACCGTCGAATTGAAGTAATCGGCGTTTGTACGCCGCTGCTTCGACTTGATGTCAAGCGAGCCTGGGAGCGAAAGCTCCCGGGCTTTGCCCGTTTGAACGGGAATGGGGAATGGAGAATGGCGAATCGTCAGTAACGGCCTTCGGGCCTTGACCGATTCCCCATTCTCGATTCCCGAATCCCCGGCCCGGATGGCGTTGGCCGTCCGGCAAAGACAAATCATCCCTTCAGCCGGTGTGTGCACCGCCGGCGTCACTGCGAACCGAGGCGCTACCGATCATGGCCTACTCGTTTACCGAGAAGAAACGCATCCGCAAGGACTTTGGCAAGCGTCCGCCCGTACTGGGCGTGCCCAACCTGCTGACCATCCAGACCGATTCCTACCGTGAGTTCCTGCAGGAGCACGTCGCGCCGAAGCAACGCGGCGAGAAGGGTTTGCATGCCGCGTTGAAGTCGGTGTTCCCGATCTCCAGCTATTCGGGCAATGCCGCACTCGAGTATGTCGACTACCGCCTCGGCGAGCCGGCGTTCGACGAGCGCGAATGCCGCAACCGCGGCATGACCTTCGGCGCGCCGCTGCGCACCACCGTGCGTCTGGTCATCTACGACAAGGACAGCCCGGCCTCCAAGAAGGTGGTCAAGTACATCAAGGAGCAGGAGGTCTACATGGGCGAGATTCCGCTCATGACCGACACCGGCACCTTCATCATCAACGGCACCGAGCGCGTGATCGTCTCGCAGCTGCATCGTTCGCCGGGCGTGTTCTTCGACCACGACCGCGGCAAGACGCACAGCTCGGGCAAGCTGCTGTTCTCGGCTCGCGTGATCCCCTACCGCGGCTCATGGCTGGACTTCGAGTTCGACCCGAAGGACGCGCTGTTCACCCGCATCGATCGTCGCCGCAAGTTGCCGGTGACGGTGCTGCTGCGTGCGCTCGGCTACAACAACGAAGAGATGCTGGGCATCTTCTTCGAGCACAACGTGTTCCACCTGGGCAAGAAGGGCGGCACCACGCTGGAGCTGGTTGCCGAGCGCCTTCGCGGCGAGACGCTGAGCTTCGACCTGGCCATCGGCGGCAAGGTGCTGGTGGAAGCCGGCAAGCGCATCACCGCGCGCCACGTGCGCCAGCTGGCGGCCGAGAACATCACCGCGCTGGAAGTACCGGATGACTATCCGGTCGGCCGCATCGTGGCGAAGGACATCGTCGACAGCAAGACCGGCGAGCTGCTGGCCTCGGCGAACGACGAGATCACCGCCGAGCAGTTGGAGAACTTCCGCAAGGCCGGCATCGAGATCGTGCCGACGTTGTACGTCAACGACCTGGACCGCGGCGCCTACATCTCGCACACCCTGCGCATCGACAACACCACGACGCCGCTGGAGGCGCTGGTGGAGATCTACCGCATGATGCGTCCGGGCGAGCCGCCGACCAAGGACGCCGCGCAGAACCTGTTCTTCAACCTGTTCTTCACCTTCGACCGTTACGACCTGTCGAGCGTGGGCCGGATGAAGTTCAACCGCCGCGTGGGCCGCAAGGAAATCCTCGGCCCGGGCGTGCTGTACGACTACAAGTACTTCAGCGAACGCAAGGAAGAGGAGTCGCAGCGACTGGTCGCCGAGCAGGGCGAGAGCTCCGACATCCTCGACGTGCTGAAGGTGCTGATCGACATCAAGAACGGCCACGGCACCGTGGACGACATCGACCACCTGGGCAACCGCCGCGTGCGTTCGGTGGGCGAAATGGCGGAGAACACCTTCCGCATCGGGTTGGTGCGCGTGGAGCGTGCGGTTCGCGAACGCCTCAGCCTGGCCGAGGCCGATGGCCTGACCCCGCAGGACCTGATCAATGCCAAGCCGGTCGCGGCGGCGGTGAAGGAGTTCTTCGGTTCCTCGCAGCTGTCGCAGTTCATGGACCAGAACAACCCGCTGTCGGAAGTCACCCACAAGCGCCGCGTCTCCGCGCTCGGGCCGGGTGGCCTTACCCGCGAACGCGCCGGCTTCGAGGTGCGCGACGTGCATCCGACCCATTACGGCCGCGTCTGCACCATCGAAACGCCGGAAGGCCCGAACATCGGCCTGATCAACTCGCTGGCCGTTTACGCGCGCACCAACGCCTACGGCTTCCTCGAGACGCCGTACCGCAAGGTGGCCGGCGGCAAGGTCACCGACACGGTCGATTACCTGTCGGCGATCGAGGAGGGCGACCACGTGATCGCGCAGGCGAACTCGCCGCTGGACAAGCATGGCGCCTTCATCGAGGACTTCGTGTCCTGCCGCTTCCGCGGTGAATCCGAGCTGCGCCCGGCGTCCGAAGTGGACTACATGGACGTCTCGCCGATGCAGACCGTGTCGGTCGCCGCGGCGCTGGTGCCGTTCCTGGAGCACGACGACGCGAACCGCGCACTGATGGGCGCGAACATGCAGCGTCAGGCGGTACCGACCCTGCGTTCGCAGACCCCGCTGGTCGGCACCGGCGTCGAGCGCGCCGTGGCGCGCGACTCCGGCGTCATCGTCTCGGCCAAGCGCGGCGGCGTGATCGACCAGGTCGACGCGGCGCGCATCGTGGTGCGCGTGAACGAGGACGAGGTGGGCGACAACGACGCCGGCGTCGACATCTACACGCTGACCAAGTACACCCGCTCCAACCAGAACACCAACCTCAACCAGCGTCCGCTGGTCAACGTCGGTGACGTGGTGGCAAAGGGCGACACGCTGGCCGACGGCTCGTCGACCGACCTGGGCGAGCTCGCGCTCGGCCAGAACATGCTGATCGCGTTCATGCCGTGGAACGGCTACAACTTCGAAGACTCGATCCTGCTCTCCGAGCGTGTCGTGCAGGAAGACCGCTACACCTCGATCCACATCGAGGAGCTGTCCTGCATCGCGCGTGACACCAAGCTGGGCGCCGAGGAAATCACCGCCGACATCCCGAACGTGGGCGAGCAGGCGCTGGCGCGCCTGGACGAGTCGGGCATCGTCTACATCGGTGCCGAGGTGAAGGCCGGCGACATCATGGTCGGCAAGGTCACGCCGAAGGGCGAGAGCCAGCTGACCCCGGAAGAGAAGCTGCTGCGCGCGATCTTCGGCGAGAAGGCATCCGACGTGAAGGACAGCTCGCTGCGCGTGCCGCCGGGCATGGACGGCACCGTCATCGACGTGCAGGTGTTCACCCGTGACGGCATCGAGAAGGACAAGCGCGCCAAGCAGATCGAGGAAACCGAGGTCAAGCGGGTGCGCAAGGATCTGGACGACCAGTTCCGCATCCTGGAAGGCGCGATCTACAGCCGCATGCGCACCCAGCTGGTCGGCAAGACCGCACAGAGCGGTCCGGGCGGCCTCAAGCGCGGCACCGAGATCACCGACGCCTACCTCGACGGCCTGAAGAAGGACGACTGGTTCAAGATCAACGTCAAGGACGAGGACGTCACCGAGTTCCTCGAGCGTGCCGCCGACCAGATCAAGCGCCACAAGGAAGAGTTCGACAAGCGCTTCAAGGAGAAGCAGGGCAAGATCACCCAGGGCGACGACCTCGCGCCGGGCGTGCTGAAGATGGTCAAGGTGTTCCTGGCCGTGAAGCGCCGCATCCAGCCGGGCGACAAGATGGCCGGCCGCCACGGCAACAAGGGCGTGGTTTCCAACGTGGTGCCGGTCGAGGACATGCCGTACATGGCCAACGGCGAGGCGGTGGATATCTGCCTCAACCCGCTGGGCGTGCCTTCGCGCATGAACATCGGCCAGATTCTGGAAGTGCATCTGGGCTGGGCCGCCAAGGGCCTGGGCAAGAAGATCCAGAAGATGCTCGAGGCGCAGGAGAAGGTGGTCGAGATCCGCAAGTTCCTCGACCAGATCTACAACACCCACGTCGCCGGCGCGGTGCAGCACGTCGACCTGAAGTCGCTCACCGACAAGGAGATCCTGGCGCTCGCCACCAACCTGCAGGAAGGCGTGCCGATGGCGACGCCGGTGTTCGACGGCGCCGAGGAGACCGAGATCAAGGCGATGCTGAAGCTGGCGGATCTGCCCGAGTCGGGCCAGACCACGCTGTACGACGGTCGCACCGGCGAGGCGTTCGATCGCCCGGTCACCGTGGGCTACATGCATTACCTGAAGCTCAACCACCTGGTTGACGACAAGATGCACGCACGCTCCACCGGCCCGTACTCGCTGGTCACCCAGCAGCCGCTGGGCGGCAAGGCGCAGTTCGGCGGCCAGCGCTTCGGCGAAATGGAAGTCTGGGCGCTGGAAGCCTACGGCGCGGCCTACACCCTGCAGGAAATGCTGACGGTGAAGTCCGATGACGTGCAGGGCCGCAACCAGATGTACAAGAACATCGTCGACGGCAACCACGAGATGTCGGCAGGCATGCCGGAGTCCTTTAATGTGCTGGTGAAGGAAATCCGCTCGCTCGCCATCAACATCGACCTGGAAGAGGTCAAGTGATCGACGGGGTTCGGGATACGGGATTACCAGACATTCGTCTGTTAAAAGCCGGGATTTGCAAAAGCAAACCCGGTCCCGGCCCCGGATCCGGCGAACCTGATCTTGTTCGAACTGCGGACCTCGACCCAAGAATTTGCTCCGACCGGAGATTCAAATGAAAGACTTGCTCAACCTCTTCAACCAGCAGCGTGCGACGCCGGATTTCGACGCGATCAAGATTGCGCTCGCGTCGCCGGAGCTGATCCGCTCGTGGTCGTACGGTGAAGTGAAGAAGCCGGAGACGATCAACTACCGTACCTTCAAGCCGGAGCGTGACGGCCTGTTCTGCGCGGCCATCTTCGGTCCGGTGAAGGACTACGAGTGCCTGTGCGGCAAGTACAAGCGCATGAAGCATCGCGGCGTGGTCTGCGAGAAGTGCGGCACGGAAGTGACGCTGGCCAAGGTGCGTCGCGAGCGCATGGGCCATATCGAACTGGCCAGCCCGACCGCCCACATCTGGTTCCTCAAGTCGCTGCCCTCGCGCATCGGCCTGATGCTGGACATGACCCTGCGCGACATCGAGCGCATCCTGTACTTCGAAGCCTTCGTGGTGATCGACCCGGGCATGACCGCGCTGGAGCGCGGCCAGCTGCTCAGCGAGGACCAGTACCTGGAGGCGACCGAGGAACACGGCGACGAGTTCGACGCGCGGATGGGTGCCGAGGCGGTATTCCACCTGCTGAAGTCGCTCGACCTGCCGGGCGAAGTCATCCGCCTGAAGGAAGAGATCGCTTCCACCAATTCCGAGACCAAGCTGAAGCGGCTGACCAAGCGCGTCAAGCTGATCGAGGCGTTCCTGGAATCCGGCAACAAACCGGAGTGGATGGTGCTGACCGTTCTTCCCGTGCTGCCGCCGGATCTGCGTCCGCTGGTGCCGCTGGATGGCGGCCGCTTCGCGACCTCCGACCTGAACGACCTGTACCGTCGCGTCATCAACCGCAACAACCGCCTGAAGCGGCTGCTCGAGCTCAATGCGCCGGACATCATCGTGCGCAACGAGAAGCGCATGCTGCAGGAATCGGTCGATGCGCTGCTCGACAACGGCCGCCGCGGCCGTGCCATCACCGGCACCAACAAGCGCGCGCTGAAGTCGCTGGCCGACATGATCAAGGGCAAGCAGGGCCGCTTCCGCCAGAACCTGCTGGGCAAGCGCGTTGACTACTCCGGTCGTTCGGTGATCGTGGTCGGTCCGACCCTGCGCCTGCACCAGTGCGGTCTGCCGAAGAAGATGGCGCTGGAGCTGTTCAAGCCCTTCATCTTCGCCAAGCTGCAGGCGCGTGGCGAAGCCACCACCATCAAGGCGGCGAAGAAGCTGGTCGAGCGCGAAGAGGCCCAGGTGTGGGACATCCTCGAAGAGGTGATCCGCGAACATCCGGTACTGCTGAACCGTGCGCCGACCCTGCATCGCCTCGGCATCCAGGCGTTCGAGCCGAAGCTGATCGAAGGCAAGGCGATCCAGCTGCATCCGCTGGTCTGCACCGCGTTCAACGCCGACTTCGACGGCGACCAGATGGCTGTCCACGTGCCGCTGTCGATCGAGGCGCAGCTGGAAGCGCGCACCTTGATGATGTCGACCAACAACATCCTGTCGCCGGCGAACGGCGAGCCGATCATCGTGCCGACCCAGGACGTCGTGCTGGGCCTGTATTACCTGACCCGTGAGCTGATCAACGCCAAGGGCACCGGCATGGTGTTCTCCGGCATTGGCGAGGCACGTCGCGCATACGACAACCGCGCAGTCGAGTTGCACGCCAAGGTCAAGGTGCGCATGAAGCTGGTGCACATCGCCGAAGACGGTACCCGCACGCAGCAGACCAGGATCGTCGATACGACGGTCGGTCGCGCCTTGCTGGCCGAGATCATGCCCGAGGGCCTCCCGTTCGAGCTGGCCAACACCGAGCTGACGAAGAAGAACATCTCGCGTCTGATCAACTCCAGCTACCGTCTGCTGGGCCTGAAGGACACGGTCGTGTTCGCCGATCAGCTGATGTATGCCGGCTATCGCTACGCGACTCGTTCGGGCATCTCGATCGGCATCGACGACATGCTGATTCCGGCCGAGAAAAAGCCGATCCTGGAAGAGGCCGAGAAGGAAGTCGTCGAGATCCAGCAGCAGTACCAGTCCGGTCTGGTCACCGCCGGCGAGCGCTACAACAAGGTGGTCGACATCTGGTCGCGCACCAGCGAGCTGGTGGCCAAGGCGATGATCGACGGCATCGGCACCGAGAAGGTGGTCGATGCCGACGGCAAGACGGTCAACCAGAAGTCGATGAACTCGCTGTACATCATGGCCGACTCCGGCGCGCGTGGCTCGGTGGCGCAGATTCGCCAGCTGGCCGGCATGCGCGGCCTGATGGCGCGCCCGGACGGCTCGATCATCGAGACCCCGATCAAGGCCAACTTCCGCGAAGGCCTGAACGTGCTGCAGTACTTCAACTCGACCCACGGCGCCCGCAAGGGCCTGGCCGATACCGCGCTGAAGACCGCCAACTCCGGTTACCTGACCCGTCGCCTGGTCGACGTGGCGCAGGACGTGGTCATCACCATGGACGACTGCGGCACCGAGGACGGCATCACCATGCAGCCGATCGTCGAAGGCGGCGACGTGGTCGAGCCGTTGCGCGACCGCGTGCTCGGCCGCGTGGTGGTCGAGGACGTCTACGCCCCGGGCGACGACGACCAGCCGATCGTCACCCGCGACACCCTGCTCAACGAGGCACTGGTCGAGAAGCTGGACAAGGCCGGCGTGCAGATCATCAAGGTGCGTTCGCCGATCACCTGCGAAGCCGAACATGGCGTGTGCAAGCTGTGCTACGGCCGCGATCTGGCCCGTGGCCATCTGGTCAACATGGGCGAGGCCGTGGGCGTGGTGGCCGCGCAGTCGATCGGCGAGCCCGGCACCCAGCTGACCATGCGCACCTTCCACATCGGCGGTGCGGCTTCGCGTGCGGCGGCGGTGGACAACGTGACGGTGAAAACCACCGGTTCGCTGAAGTACAACAACCTGAAGTCGGTGCAGCACAAGCAGGGCCATCTGGTGGCGGTGTCGCGTTCCGGCGAACTGAGCGTGATCGACGCCAGCGGCCGCGAGCGCGAGCGCTACAAGGTGCCGTACGGCGCCACCATCGCGGTCAAGGACGGTGCGGCGGTCAAGCCGGGCCAGACCGTGGCCAACTGGGACCCGCATACCCACCCGATCGTCACCGAGGTGGCTGGCGTGGTGCGCTTCATCGACTTCCTCGACGGCGTCACCGTGCAGAGCCAGACCGACGAACTCACCGGCCTGGAGTCGGCGGTGGTCACCGATCCGAAGCGCCGCGGCGCACAGGCGAAGGACCTGCGTCCGATCGTGCGCCTGGAAGACGCCAAGGGCCGCGAGCTGAAGCTGCCGGGCACCGACATCGCCGCGCAGTACTTCCTGCCGGCCGGTGCCATCGTGTCGATCCAGAACGGCGCCGAGGTGGGCGTGGGCGACGTGATCGCGCGCATTCCGCAGGAAAGCTCGAAGACCCGCGACATCACCGGCGGTCTGCCGCGCGTGGCCGACCTGTTCGAGGCGCGCAAGCCGAAGGAGCCGGCGATCCTGGCCGAGCGTTCGGGCATCGTCAGCTTCGGCAAGGACACCAAGGGCAAGCAGCGCCTGGTCATCAAGGACGTCGACGGCAACGAGCACGAGGAACTGATTCCGAAGTGGCGTCAGGTCATCGTGTTCGAGGGCGAGCATGTGGAGAAGGGCGAAACCGTCGTCGACGGCGAGCCGAGTCCGCATGACATCCTGCGCCTGCTGGGCGTGGAGCCGCTGGCCGGTTACCTGGTCAAGGAGATCCAGGACGTGTATCGCCTGCAGGGCGTGAAGATCAACGACAAGCACATCGAGGCGATCATTCGCCAGATGCTGCGCAAGATCGAGATCGTCGAGCCGGGCGACAGCCATTACCTGCGCGGAGAGCAGATCGAGCGCGTGCGGATCAACGCCGAGAACGAGCGGGCCGTGGCCAAGGGCGAGCGACCGGCCGAATACCAGTCGATCCTGCTTGGCATCACCAAGGCTTCGCTGGCGACCGAGTCGTTCATTTCGGCCGCCTCGTTCCAGGAAACCACCCGCGTGTTGACCGAAGCTGCGGTGCGCGGCACCCGTGATACCTTGCGGGGCCTGAAGGAAAATGTTATTGTCGGCCGTCTCATTCCGGCAGGCACGGGCTTGGCGTACCACGCATTGCGTCGTCGCCAGGGCGGTTTGACCGCCACGGAGCTCGAGACGCTTTCCGGAACCACGCCTGCGACCCCGGTCGCAGAGGTGACCGGTGCAGATGGTGGTGCCGAGTAAGCCCGTTCGAGGCTTCACTCGCTGACATACGAAATGAGGCGCAGGGACGCGCCTCGTGTTCGGGTCAAGGACGGCAGGGCGTCAGCTTGCCCATGGCAAGCGGCTCATGTTAAATTCCCGCTTCTTGGCAGACCGAGCTTGATCGGGCTGCCTTTATGTTTTCAGGAACAGCTACGCATGACGACAGTCAACCAGTTGGTGCGCAAGAACCGCAGTCCCAAGACCTACAAGAGCGGTTCGCCGGCCTTGCAGAGCAGCCCGCAGCGCCGCGGCGTCTGCACGCGCGTTTACACCACCACCCCGAAAAAGCCGAACTCGGCCCTGCGCAAGGTCGCCAAGGTGCGCCTGACCAACGGTTTCGAGGTCATCAGCTACATCGGCGGTGAAGGGCACAACCTGCAGGAGCACTCCGTGGTGCTGATCCGCGGCGGCCGTGTCAAGGACCTGCCGGGTGTGCGCTACCACACGGTGCGCGGCAGCCTCGATTGCGCCGGCGTGACCAAGCGCCGCCAGTCGCGTTCCAAGTACGGCGCCAAGCGCCCGAAGAAGTAACGCCCGGGCCTGCCAGGCAGGCGGGCAGGGTCGACCGCCCGGGTTGCCGGGTCGGGCACCTGCAAGAGTGAGACATCTGGAAAGTGCGGCCATGGACGGGCGCTTTGGCTTCGCAGGCGGGATGCCTGCAAAAACATCGATGCGGCCATAACGGCTGCTTTTCGTGCGGGCAGGGTTGCCTGCGAAAACAACGGACAACAAACATGTCGCGCAAAGGTTCACATCCCGCCCGTCTGGTTCTGCCGGATCCCAAGCATGGCAGCCAGCTGATTGCCCGCTTCATCAACATGGTGATGAAGAGCGGCAAGAAGTCCGTGGCTGAGAGCATCGTTTACGGTGCGCTGCAGCACATCGGCGAAAAGAATGCCGAGCCGGTGGCCCTGGTCGAGAAGGCACTGAACAACATCGCCCCGGCGGTTGAGGTGAAGTCCCGCCGCGTGGGTGGTGCCACCTACCAGGTGCCGGTCGAGGTGCGTCCGGGCCGTCGCATGGCGCTGGCGATGCGCTGGGTCATCGATGCTGCCCGCAAGCGTGGCGAAACCTCGATGCCGCGCAAGCTGGCTGCCGAGCTGCTGGAGGCCTCCGAAAGCCGCGGCGGCGCCGCCAAGAAGCGTGAAGAGACGCACCGCATGGCCGAGGCCAACAAGGCCTTCTCGCACTATCGCTGGTAATTGAAGTTGCGCTTGCCGCCAAACAGTGGCGGCGAGCGACAAAAGCCGCCGTCCATGGCGGACCAGGGATACCGGGCCGCTTCAATGGCGGCCAAAAGCAAGCCGCCTTCAAGGGCGGATTTCTCACAAGCTCTCGGCCCGGACGGCCGCGTCCAGACATGGGGCAGGGCTGCCCGGCAAAGGTAATCATCCATGGCACGCAACACTCCCCTCGACCGCTACCGCAACTTCGGCATCATGGCCCACATCGATGCCGGCAAGACCACGACCACGGAGCGCATCCTGTTCTACACCGGCGTCAGCCACAAGATCGGCGAGGTGCATGACGGCGCGGCCACCATGGACTGGATGGAGCAGGAGCAGGAGCGCGGCATCACCATCACCTCCGCGGCTACCACGGCCTTCTGGAAGGGCATGGATGGTTCGATGGAGCAGCATCGCTTCAACATCATCGACACCCCCGGACACGTCGACTTCACCATCGAGGTGGAGCGCTCGCTGCGCGTGCTCGACGGCGCCGTATTCGTGCTGTGCGCGGTCGGTGGCGTGCAGCCGCAGTCCGAGACCGTGTGGCGCCAGGCCAACAAGTACAAGGTGCCGCGCCTTGCGTTCGTCAACAAGATGGATCGCACCGGCGCCAATTTCGAGAAGGTCGTCGGCCAGCTGAAGTCGCGCCTCGGTGCCCACCCGGTGCCGATGCAGGTGCCGATCGGTGCCGAGGACAACTTCACCGGCGTGATCGACCTGTTGCGCATGAAGGCGATCAGCTGGGACATGGAAACCCAGGGCATGAAGTTCGAGCTGAACGACATCCCCGCCGAGCTGGCCGACAAGGCGGCCGAGGCGCATTCCTTCATGGTGGAATCCGCTGCGGAAGCCACCGAAGAGCTGATGAACAAGTACCTCGAAGGCGGCGACCTCTCCACCGAGGAGATCATTGCCGGCCTGCGCCAGCGCACGCTCGCCAACGAGATCATTCCCGTGTTCTGCGGTACCGCGTTCAAGAACAAGGGCGTGCAGGCGATGCTCGACGCCGTGGTGCAGCTGTTGCCGTCGCCGGCCGACCGCCCGCCGGTGGCCGGTATCGACGAGAACGAGCAGGCGGCCACGCGCAAGGCCGATGACGCCGCGCCGTTCTCCGCGCTGGCGTTCAAGATCATGACCGACCCGTTCGTGGGCTCGCTGACGTTCTTCCGTGTCTACTCGGGCACGCTGAACTCGGGCGACGCCGTGTACAACCCGGTCAAGAGCAAGAAGGAGCGCATCGGCCGCATCCTGCAGATGCACGCGAACGAGCGTCACGAGCTGAAGGAAGTGCGTGCCGGCGACATCGCCGCCGCGGTCGGCCTCAAGGACGTGACCACCGGCGACACGCTGTGCGCGCAGGATCACGTGATTACCCTGGAGCGGATGACGTTCCCGGAGCCGGTGATTTCGATGGCGGTCGAGCCGAAGACCAAGTCGGACCAGGAAAAGATGGGCATCGCGCTGGGTCGCCTGGCTGCCGAAGATCCGTCGTTCCGCGTCCGTACCGACGAGGAATCCGGTCAGACCATCATCTCCGGCATGGGCGAGCTGCACCTGGACATCCTGGTCGATCGCATGCGCCGCGAGTTCAACGTCGAGGCCAATGTCGGCAAGCCGCAGGTGGCTTACCGCGAGACGATCCGCGCTTCGGACGTCAAGTCGGACTACAAGCACGCCAAGCAGTCGGGCGGCAAGGGTCAGTACGGCCACGTCGTGATCGAGCTGTCGCCGATGACGGAAGAGGAGCGCAAGAGCCCGGACGTCAAGGACGATTTCCTGTTCGTCAACGAGATCACCGGCGGCGTGATCCCGAAGGAGTTCATCCCCTCGGTCGAGAAGGGCCTGCGCGAGACCATCACCAGCGGTCCGCTTGCCGGGTTCCCGGTGGTGGGCGTCAAGGTGAAGCTGGTGTTCGGTTCGTATCACGACGTCGACTCGTCGGAAATGGCGTTCAAGCTGGCCGCCTCGATGGCGTTCAAGCAGGGCTTCAACAAGGCCAATCCGGTGCTGCTCGAGCCGATCATGAAGGTCGAGGTGGTGACTCCGGAGGAATATGTCGGTGACGTGATGGGCGACATGAGCCGCCGTCGCGGCCTGCTTCAGGGCCAGGACGACACGCCGTCGGGCAAGACCATCGACGCGATGGTTCCGCTGGGCGAGATGTTCGGCTATGCGACCACCATCCGCTCGCTGACCCAGGGCCGTGCAACCTTCACGATGGAGTTCGACCACTACGCCGAGGCACCGAACAACATCGCCGAGCAGGTGATCAAGAAGGCCTGATTGGCGCGATCGTCCTGATCGCAAGAGCAAGATCAAACAGCGGCCATCCATGGCCGTACTCTTCAAGAAAAGCAGTGCGACCTTCGACGGGTCGCGTAGGTTGAAAGCGACGCGGCGGACGCCGCACTGACGAACGTTCCAGCTAGAGGTCTCAAGTCATGGCAAAGGGTAAATTCGAACGCACCAAGCCGCACGTCAACGTCGGCACGATTGGTCACGTGGATCACGGCAAGACGACGCTGACGGCGGCGCTGACGAAGGTCGGTGCCGAGCGTTTCGGTGGAGAATTCAAGGACTACAGCGCGATCGACGCGGCGCCGGAAGAGAAGGCGCGCGGCATCACGATCTCGACCGCGCACGTGGAATACGAGTCGCCGACCCGTCACTACGCGCACGTCGACTGCCCCGGCCACGCGGACTACGTGAAGAACATGATCACCGGTGCGGCGCAGATGGACGGCGCGATCCTGGTGTGCTCGGCCGCGGACGGCCCGATGCCGCAGACGCGCGAGCACATCCTGCTGTCGCGCCAGGTCGGCGTGCCGTACATCGTGGTGTTCCTGAACAAGGCGGACATGGTCGATGACGCCGAGCTGCTCGAACTGGTCGAGATGGAAGTGCGCGAGCTGCTGAGCAAGTACGACTTCCCGGGCGACGACACCCCGATCATCCACGGTTCGGCGCTGAAGGCGCTGGAAGGCGACCAGAGCGAAATCGGCGTGCCGGCGATCATCAAGCTGGTGGACGCGCTGGACAGCTACATCCCCGAGCCGGTGCGCACGATCGACAAGCCGTTCCTGATGCCGGTGGAAGACGTGTTCTCGATCTCCGGCCGCGGCACCGTGGTGACCGGTCGTATCGAGCGCGGCGTGATCAAAGTGGGCGACGAAATCGAAGTGGTCGGCATCCGCGACACGCAGAAGACCACGGTCACCGGCGTGGAGATGTTCCGCAAGCTGCTGGACCAGGGCCAGGCGGGCGACAATGCCGGCCTGCTGCTGCGCGGCCTGAAGCGCGACGACGTGGAGCGTGGCCAGGTGCTGGCCAAGCCGGGCACGATCACCCCGCACACGGACTTCGAGGCCGAGGTGTATGTGCTGTCGAAGGACGAGGGTGGCCGTCACACGCCGTTCTTCAAGGGCTACCGCCCGCAGTTCTACTTCCGCACGACCGACGTGACCGGTGCCGTGACCCTGCCGGAAGGCGTGGAAATGGTGATGCCGGGCGACAACGTGAAGATGGTGGTGAGCCTGATCCACCCGATCGCGATGGACGAAGGCCTGCGTTTCGCCATCCGCGAAGGCGGCCGCACCGTCGGCGCCGGCGTGGTGGCCAAGGTCATCAAGTAACGGTTCTTGCGGGAATTCCGGCATGGATGCCGGTTTGATCTTTGCCATCAGGGAGGATGGCTGAAGTAAAGGTCACGGGGTCGCGGGACGAACGGAACCACGCGCTGCCGGGACAACTCCCGCCGTTGAACCGGCCGCGGCTGCGCCGCGCCGGTTCACCCCGGGGCGAGTCGAGGGTGAAGTTGTTTCGCACCTCTTCACTAATCCCGGATTTACCGGTATACTTCGCAGCTCACTTGTCGGACAGACGTGTTTCTGGACGACCAACCGCGAAATGAGGCACAGGACGTGCTTCGAGTTCGCTGGCCGTGGATCGGCCTTCGCAAGTCGACGTGATCGCGGGGCTAGCCCTGTTGACACGTCGTTTTGCGCGAGATTCGGATTGTGCCAGGCGAGCGGATCGATGCTCGCCTGGTGTTTTTCAAAGGGGCCGGCAAATCATCGAGGGCCCCGGACAAGTGGCAAAAGGGCAGTGCGGAGTGGTGAGAAGCCGCTCCGGCATCACAGAACGTTCTTTCGACAACAGGACACGGTTATGGCGAACCAGAAGATTCGCATTCGGCTGAAGGCATACGATCATCGACTGATCGACCGCTCCGCCAGCGAGATCGTCGAGACGGCTAAGCGCACGGGTGCCACGGTACTCGGCCCGATTCCCCTCCCGACCAAGATCGAGCGTTACACCATTCTGACGTCGCCGCACGTCGACAAGGATGCACGCGACCAGTACGAGACCCGTACGCACAAGCGTGTACTCGACATCGTCGACCCGAACGACAAGACCGTGGACGCGCTCATGAAGCTTGATCTCGCCGCTGGCGTCGATGTTCAGATCAAGCTCGGTTGAGCGACAGACAGGATACGAAGATGAGTATCGGATTGGTTGGCCGCAAATGCGGCATGAGCCGACTCTTCACTGAAGACGGCCGCTCGATTCCGGTGACGCTGATTGAAGCGACGCCGAACCGCGTGACCCAGGTGAAGACGGACGACAACGATGGCTACAGCGCCGTCCAGGTTTCCGCAGGCAGCAAGCGTGCGAACCTGCTGACGCAGCCGCTGAAGGGCCACTACGCGAAGGCGAAGGTCGAGCCGGGTCGCGGTCTGTGGGAGTTCCGCGTTGCTGCCGAGGATCTCGGCAAGTACGCGGTGGGCTCGGAGATCAAGGCGGACGACGTGTTCTCCGTCGGCCAGATCGTGGATGTCGCCGGCGTGTCGAAGGGCAAGGGCTTCCAGGGCACGATCAAGCGCTGGAACTTCAAGATGGGCGACGCTACCCACGGCAACTCGCTGTCGCATCGCGCACCGGGCTCGATCGGTCAGCGCCAGACCCCGGGTCGCGTGTTCCCCGGCAAGAAGATGGCCGGCCAGATGGGCAACGTGAATCGTACCCAGCAGGGCCTGGAAGTGGTCAAGGTCGACGCCGAGCGTCATCTGATCGCGGTCAAGGGTGCGGTACCGGGTGCCACCGGTAGCGACGTCGTCATCCGCCCGACGACCAAGAGCTGAGGAGAGACACCATGGAACTCAATGTCATGGGTGCCAAGCCGCTCAGCGTGTCGGACGAAGTGTTCGGCGGCGAGTACAAGAAGGCCCTGGTGCACCAGGTCGTGGTTGCCTATCAGGCCGCTGGCCGCGCCGGTACCAAGGCGCAGCTGTCCCGCGGCGAAATGTCCGGCACCACCAAGAAGTTCAAGAAGCAGAAGGGCGGCGGCGCCCGCCACGGTGACTACCGTGCCCCGATCTTCGTCGGTGGTGGTGTCACGTTCGCCGCCAAGCCGCGCAGCTACGAGCAGAAGGTCAACCGCAAGGCTTATCGCGTCGCGATCCGCTCGATCTTTTCCGAGCTGGTTCGCCAGGGTCGCCTGAAGGTGGTCGAGAGCTTCGGCATCGAGACGCCGAAGACCTCCGCGATGGTCGCCAAGCTGGCCGAGCTGGACGTGTCCGGTCGCGTGTTGCTGGTGTCCGAGGATGCCTCCGAATCCGTGTTCCTGGCTGCGCGCAACATCCCCTACATCCATGTGCTGGATGTCATGGGCCTGAACCCCGTCAGCCTCGTCGGCTCCGACCACGTGGTGGTCACGGTCGATGCGGTGAAGAAGATCGAGGAGTGGCTGGCATGAGCAACGAACGCATTCTCGATACGCTGCGTGCGCCGCATATCTCCGAGAAGTCGGCGCGTCTTGCCGAGCACAACCAGTATGTGTTCCTGGTCGCCCCCGCGGCGACCAAGGCCGATGTCCGCGCTGCGGTGGAAAAGCTGTTCGACGTCAAGGTCGAGCAGGTGAACCTCGTCAACGTCAAGGGCAAGGTCAAGTCCTTCCGTTTCCGCGCTGGCAATCGCCAGGGCAAGCGCAAGGCCTACGTGCGTCTTGCCGATGGCCAGGCCATCGACGTGTCCGCCAAGGCCTGAGCCAGGAGTTCTGTGAAATGGCACTAATCAACCACAAGCCGACCTCGCCGGGTCGCCGCGACGCAGTCAGCGTCCGCACGGAAGGCCTGTACAAGGGCGCGCCCTACGCTCCTTTGACCGAGGCGCAATCCCGTACCGGCGGCCGCAACCATCATGGCCGGATCACCACGCGTCATCGTGGCGGCGGTCACAAGCAGCATTACCGCATCATCGACTTCAAGCGTGACAAGGAAGGCATCGCCGCCCGCGTCGAGCGCATCGAATACGATCCCAACCGCACCGCGCACATCGCGCTGCTGTGCTACGCCGATGGCGAGCGTCGCTACATCATCGCGCCCAAGGGCGTGCAGGTGGACGATCGCCTGGTGTCGGGTCGCGAGGCGCCGATCAAGGCCGGCAACTGCCTGCAGCTGCGCAACATCCCGATGGGCAGCACGATCCACTGCGTGGAGCTGCGTCCCGGCAAGGGCGCGCAGATCGCCCGCAGCGCCGGCGCCTCGGTGCAGCTGGTTGCCCGCGAGTCCGGTTACGCCACGTTGCGCCTTCGCTCCGGCGAGATGCGTCGCGTCTCGGTCGATTGCCGCGCCACCATCGGCGAAGTCGGCAACGGCGAGCACAGCCTGAAGAAGCTGGGCAAGGCCGGCGCCAAGCGCTGGGTAGGCATTCGCCCGACCGTCCGCGGCGTGGTGATGAACCCGGTCGACCACCCGCACGGTGGCGGCGAAGGCAAGACCTCCGGCGGTCGTCATCCGGTCAGCCCGTGGGGCACGCCGGCCAAGGGCTACAAGACCCGCAACAACAAGCGCACGCAGCACTTCATCGTGCGTCGTCGTACCAAGTAACAGGAAGCCGACATGCCTCGCTCTTTGAAGAAAGGTCCCTTCGTCGACCTTCACCTCGCGAAGAAGGTGGAAGCTGCGGTTTCCGCCAACAACAAGCGCCCGATCAAGACCTGGTCGCGCCGCTCGATGATCCTGCCGGAAATGGTCGGCTTGACCATCGCCATCCACAACGGCCGTCAGCACGTGCCCGTCCTGATCAACGAGAACATGGTCGGGCACAAGCTCGGCGAGTTCGCGGTGACCCGCACGTTCAAAGGCCATGTCGGCGACAAGAAGGGCAAGTGATGAGCACTGAAGCCAAAGCGATCCTGCGCGGCGCCCGCATTTCGGCGCAAAAGGCACGCCTGGTGGCCGACCTCGTCCGCGGGCTTCCCGTGGGCCGGGCCAGCGACGTGCTCACCTATACCAACAAGAAGGCTGCGCACCTGGTTCGCAAGGTGCTGCTGTCGGCCGTCGCCAACGCCGAGAACAATCTCGGTGCCGACGTCGACGAGCTGAAGGTGTCCAGCATCTTCGTCGACGAAGGTCCGGCGATGAAGCGCATGTACGCCCGCGCCAAGGGCCGCGGTTCGCGCATCCTGAAACGTACCAGCCACATCACTGTGGTTGTCGGCAACTGACTGAGGATATAGACGATGGGTCATAAAGTTCATCCCACCGGTATCCGCCTCGGCATTGCCAAGGACTGGAACGCGAAGTGGTTCGCCAACAAGGGCGATTACGCCAAGTATCTCGTGGCCGACATCAAGGTCCGCGACATGCTGAAGAAGAAGCTGGCCGCCGCCGGCATCTCGAAGATCCAGATCGAGCGCCCGGCCAAGACCGCGCGCGTGACGATCCACACTGCCCGCCCGGGCGTGGTGATCGGCAAGAAGGGCGAGGACATCGAGAAGCTGCGCAAGGAAGTCAGCGACATGATGGGCGTCCCGACGCACATCAACGTCAACGAGGTGCGCAAGCCCGAGCTGGACGCGCAGCTGGTGGCAGAGTCCATCGCGCAGCAGCTGGAGCGCCGCATCATGTTCCGCCGCGCGATGAAGCGCTCGGTCGGCAACGCGATGCGCCTGGGCGCCCTGGGCATCAAGATCAACGTCTCCGGCCGCCTGAACGGCGCCGAGATCGCCCGCTCCGAGTGGAGCCGCGAGGGCCGCGTGCCGCTGCATACGCTGCGCGCCGACATCGACTACGGTTTCGCCGAGGCGAGCACCACCTACGGCATCATCGGCATCAAGGTCTGGGTGTACAAGGGCGAGATCTTCGATCTGGCCGCTGCCAGCCAGGAGTCGAAGGACGAACCGTCGCCGTCGCGCCGTGAAGGTGGCGAAGGCCGTCGTAATGATTCGCGTCGCGAGGCCGGTGAAGGCCGTCGCGAGCGGTCTGCGAAGTAAGGGAGAGTTGCCATGTTGCAACCCAAGCGAACCAAGTACCGCAAGCAGTTCAAAGGCCGCAACGACGGTCTGGCCCAGTGCTCCAACCTCGTCAGCTTCGGCGAGTACGGCCTGAAGGCGACCACGCATGGTGCGCTCACCGCGCGCCAGATCGAGGCGGCTCGTCGTTGCATCACCCGCTTTGTCAAGCGTGGCGGCAAACTGTGGATCCGCGTGTTCCCGGACAAGCCGATCACCAAGAAGCCGATCGAAGTGCGCATGGGCGCGGGCAAGGGCGGCGTCGAGTTCTGGGTCGCCCCGATCCAGCCCGGCCGCATGCTGTATGAAATCGAGGGCGTCGACGAGACGACGGCACGCGAGGCGTTCCGCCTGGCCGCCGCCAAGCTCTCGGTGCAGACCCAGTTTGTGACACGGGCGGTGATGTGATGGCCAGCAAAGATATCAACAACCAGTCGGCCGACGAGCTGAACCAGCATCTGCTGGACCTGCGCAAGGAGCAGTTCAACCTGCGCATGCAGAAAGGCTCCGGCCAGCTCACCCAGCCGCACCAGCTTCGCCGCGTTCGGCGTGACATCGCCCGCACGAAATTCGTGCTCGGCAGCAAGAAGTAAGGGACGGCCGAGATGAGCGAGAACCAGAAGAAGGCACGCACCCTCGAGGGTCGCGTCACCAGCAACAAGATGGACAAGACGGTCACCGTCCTGGTCGAGCGCCAGGAGCAGCATTGGCTGCTGGGCAAGACCATTCGTCGGTCGACCAAGCTGCATGCGCAGGACGACCTGGGCGCGAACGAGGGTGACCTCGTGCGTATCGCCGAGTGCCGTCCGTTGTCCAAGACCAAACATCACCGCGTGGTTGAAATCATCACGCGCGCCAACGTCTAAAGGGAGGGTGCAGCCATGATCCAGATGCAAAGCACGCTTTCCGCAGCGGACAACAGCGGCGCCAAGGAAGTGATGTGCATCAAGGTGCTCGGCGGCTCCAAGCGCCGTTACGCCTCGATCGGTGACGTGATCAAGGTCACCGTGAAGGATGCCATTCCCCGCGGCAAGGTGAAGAAGGGCGAGGTGTACAACGCCGTGGTGGTGCGTACTGCCAAGGGCGTGCGCCGTCCCGACGGCTCGCTGATCCGTTTCGACGGCAATGCGGCTGTCCTCCTCAACAACAAGCTCGAGCCGATCGGTACCCGTATCTTCGGGCCGGTTACCCGCGAGCTGCGCAACGAGAAGTTCATGAAGATCGTCTCGCTCGCGCCCGAAGTGCTCTGAAGCGGAGTCAAGACAATGAACCGTATCCGCAAGGGTGATCAGGTCCTGGTGATCACCGGCAAGAACAAGGGTCAGCGCGGCGACGTGCTGCGTGTTGCAGGCGATCGCGTATTCGTCTCCAACGTGAATCTGGTCAAGCGTCACACCAAGCCGAACCCGCAGGCCAACCAGGCTGGCGGTATCGTCGAGCGTGAAGCCTCGATCCATCTCTCCAATGTGCAGCTGTTCAACCCCGCCACGAACAAGGGTGAACGCGTCGGTTCCAAAACGCTCGCTGATGGGCGCAAGGTCCGCGTGTTCCGTTCGAATGGCGAGGTCGTGGACGCGTAAGGAACACGATCATGACGCGCCTTGAAAAATTCTACAAAGACCAGGTAATCGGCAAGCTCACCGAGCAGTTCGGCTACCAGAACGTGATGCAGGTTCCCCGCATCACCAAGATCACGCTGAACATGGGCGTGGGCGAAGCGGCGGGCAACAAGAAAGTGCTCGAGAACGCCGTGGCCGACATGGCCAAGATCGCCGGCCAGAAGCCGATCACCACGAAGGCCCGCGTTTCGGTGGCTTCGTTCAAGATCCGCGACGGCTGGCCGATCGGCTGCAAGGTCACGTTGCGCCGTGCGCAGATGTGGGAGTTCCTCGATCGCCTGATCAACATCTCGCTGCCGCGCGTGCGCGACTTCCGCGGTGTTTCGGCCAAGGCGTTCGACGGTCGCGGCAACTACAACTTCGGCATCAAGGAACAGATCATCTTCCCCGAGATCGATTTCGACCAGGTGGATGCTCTGCGCGGCATGGATATCTCCATCACCACGACGGCGCGAACCGACAACGAGGCGAAGGCCCTGTTGACGGCCTTCAGCTTCCCGTTCCGGAACTGAGCGGTCATCCTTGACGAACCCGGCCGTCCG
Source organism: Rhodanobacter sp. UC4437_H4 (assembly GCF_052978425.1). Taxonomy (NCBI): domain Bacteria; kingdom Pseudomonadati; phylum Pseudomonadota; class Gammaproteobacteria; order Lysobacterales; family Rhodanobacteraceae; genus Rhodanobacter; species Rhodanobacter sp. UC4437_H4. The sequence continues at coordinate 1,223,850 of NZ_CM129673.1, read as the reverse complement.
CGGCCGGACTCTTTGAAAGAGCAGCGATAAATTATGGCCAAGAAATCAATGGTGAACCGCGACGTCAAGCGGGCCAAGCTGATCCAGAAGTACGCCGCCAAGCGCGCCGAACTGAAAGCGATCGTGCTCAACCCGACGGCTTCGTACGACGAGAAGATGGAAGCGCAGGCGAGCCTGCAGAAGCTTCCGCGCGATGCCAGCCCGGTTCGCGTGCGGACGCGTTGCGCCCTGACCGGTCGTCCGCGCGCCGTCTACGCGAAGTTCGGCCTGGGTCGCAACAAGCTGCGCGAAGCCACCATGCGCGGCGACGTGCCGGGCCTGCGCAAGGCCAGCTGGTAATTCACAACCTGCAGGATCGGCGCGTCGGCTGTTCCGGCGCACCGATCCGACCGGCGGCACCGCATGCCACCGGTGGATGCGACTAACGCATCCGATGTTCGCCAAAACCCGAAATTGCTGTTATAGTCGGCGGTCTGCGCAACGCAGGCTGGCTTCTTTGCCGGCTCACAATCTGATTGATTTCCGGTTTTATCGGATATCGGTGCACTCTGAAGGATGTTTTCATGAGCATGACTGATCCCATCGCCGATCTGTTCACGCGCGTCCGCAATGCCCAGGCCACGGGCAAGCCGGTCGTGCGTATGCCGTCGTCGAAACTGAAGGTGGCCATCGCCGACCTTCTCAAGAACGAGGGCTACATCCTCGACGCCAAGACTTCCGTCGAGGAAGGCAAGCCGGTGCTCGAGATCAAGCTCAAGTATTTCGACGGTCAGCCCGCCATCGAGAACATTTCCCGTGTCAGCCGTTCCGGCTTGCGCGTTTACCGCGGCAAGGACGAGCTGCCGAAGGTCCTCGGCGGCCTGGGCATTTCGATCATCTCGACTTCCGCTGGTCTGTTGACCGATGCGCAGGCCCGTGCCAAGGGCCTGGGCGGCGAAGTCATCGGCCAAGTGGCATAAGGAGTCTTTCAATGTCACGTGTAGCCAAACAACCCATTTCACTGCCGAAGGGCGTCGAGCTGACGATCGCCGGAGGCAACATTTCGGTGAAGGGCCCGAAGGGCACCTTGTCCGTGCATCAGCTGCCGGGCGTCACGGTCGCCGTCGACGGCGGCGTGGCGAATGTCACGCTGGGCGAAGGCGTGGACGACAAGTTCGGCGGTACGGCGCGTGCGCTGATCGCCAACATGGTCACCGGCGTCTCGCAGGGTTACGAGCGCAAGCTTGAGCTGGTCGGCGTCGGTTATCGCGCCGCCATGCAGGGCAAGGCGCTGAGCCTCAGCCTGGGCTTCTCCCACCCGGTGGTGTTCGACGCGCCCGAGGGCATCAGCATCGAAACGCCGACCCAGACCGAAGTGCTGATCAAGGGCACCGACAAGCAGGTCGTCGGCCAGGTCGCAGCCAAGATTCGCGGCTTCCGCCCACCCGAACCCTACAAGGGCAAGGGCGTGCGCTATGCCGGCGAGAAGATCACCCTGAAGGAAGCCAAGAAGGCGTAAATGCGCTGTCCCTGCGCGTAGAGACCGGTCATCCATGGCCGGACTTTTCACAAAGAGCAGATGACAGCCATCCGAGCCGATCCGCTTTCGAGGAATTGAGAGATGAACAAGAACGAAAATCGCCTGCGCCGCGCCAAGTCCACCCGCAGCCACATCCGCAAGCTGGGCGTGGCCCGCCTGTCGGTGCATCGCACCGGGCAGCATCTTTATGCGCAGGTGTTCGACGCCTCCGGCAAGAACGTGGTAGCGGCTGCCTCCACCGTGCAAAAGTCGGTCGCCGAAGGCCTGAAGGGCACCAAGAACCTGGCTGCTGCGGCGGCCGTGGGCAAGGCTGTGGCCGAGCGCGCGAAGGCTGCCGGTGTGGAGTCGGTGGCGTTCGACCGCTCCGGTTTCCGCTATCACGGCCGCATCAAGGCGCTTGCCGAGGCGGCGCGCGAGGCGGGCTTGAAGTTCTGAGGCGCCGGGATGCGGGACGCGGGATTCGGGATTCGAAAGAGCCCGCTTCCGCGAGTCGCCAATCCGGTTGCTGATCCTGGCAGCACATACAACTACAAGCGGCCAAGCCGCAAGCAAAAGTCCCGGATGGTCCGGGCACACGGAATAGAACATGTCTTCTAACGATCGCGAAAATTCGGACGGCCTGCTCGAGAAGCTGATTGCCGTCAACCGGGTGGCCAAGACCGTCAAGGGTGGCCGCCAGATGAGCTTCACCGCACTGACCGTGGTCGGTGACGGCGAGGGCAAGGTCGGCTTCGGCTATGGCAAGGCGCGTGAAGTGCCGGTGGCCATTTCCAAGGCGATGGAGCGTGCCCGCCGCCAGATGGTCAACATCGAACTGAACAACGGCACCCTGTGGTACGCCATCAAGGCGAACCATGGTGCGGCCCGCGTGTACATGCAGCCGGCTTCCGAAGGTACCGGCGTGATCGCCGGCGGCGCCATGCGTGCGGTGCTGGAAGTGGTCGGCGTCAAGAACGTGCTGGCCAAGGCCGTCGGTTCGCGCAATCCGATCAACCTGGTGCGCGCCACCATCAAGGGCCTGCAGGCGGTTGCCTCGCCCAAGAAGATCGCCGCCAAGCGGGGCAAGAGTCTGGAAGAGGTGCTGGGCAATGGCTAAGAAGAACGAATCCGCTGCCACCGTGCGCGTGCGCCTGGTCAAGGGCCTGCGCGGCGTGCAGGCGCGCCATCGCCTCAGCGTCAAGGCGCTGGGTCTGGGCAAGGTCAACGACGTGCGCGAGCTGAAGGACAGCCCGCAGGTGCGTGGGCTGATCAACACGGTCTACTACCTGGTCCGGGTCGAGGAGTAATCATCATGCGTCTGAATGACATCAAGCCGGCCGCCGGTTCCCGCAAGACCCGCCTGCGCGTGGGTCGCGGCATCGGTTCGGGCCTGGGCAAGACGGCCGGTCGCGGCCACAAGGGTCAGCATGCCCGCGCGGGTGGCACCCACAAGTTCGGTTTCGAAGGCGGCCAAATGCCGCTGAACCGCCGGTTGCCGAAGGTCGGCTTCCGCTCGAAGCTGAAGGCGCAGAGCCAGGAAGTCTTCCTGTATCAGCTGGCCAACCTCAAGGGCGACGTGATCGACGTGGTCGCGCTGCATCAGGCTGGCCTGATCGACAGCCGCGCCAAGAAGGTCAAGGTAGTGCTGAAGGGCGAGATCGGTCGCGCGGTGAAGCTGTCCGGTCTGCTGGCCACGGCGGGCGCGAAGGCGGCCATCGAGGCGGCCGGCGGAAGCGTGGAGTAAGACGGTGGCCGTAGCCAAGGGCAACGCACTGGGCAAACTCGGCAAGCTGACGGAGCTTCGTCAGCGCATCCTGTTCGTGGTGGGTGCGTTGATGGTGTTCCGTCTCGGCTCGTTCATTCCGGTTCCGGGCGTCAACCCGGAGGCGATGACGAACCTGGTCAACGGCAACGGTCTGATGGACATGTTCAACATGTTCTCGGGCGGCGCGCTGGAGCGGTTCTCGGTCTTCGCGCTCGGCGTGATTCCGTACATCTCGGCGTCGATCGTGTTCCAGATGATGGGCGCGGTGGTGCCGAGCCTGCAGGCCCTGCGCAAGGAAGGCGAGGCCGGCAAGCGCAAGATGACGGCGTACACCCGTTATGCCACGGTGCTGCTGGCGGCGTTCCAGTCCTTCGGCATTGCGGTTGCCTTGCAGGGCCAGGTGGCCGCGGGCGGCGCGCCGGTGGTGTACACGCCGGGCTTCGGCTTCGTGTTCTCGTCCGTGGTCGGCCTGACCGCCGGCACCATGTTCCTGATGTGGCTGGGCGAACAGATGACCGAGCGCGGCATCGGCAACGGCATCTCGCTGCTGATCTTCGCCGGCATCGTGGCCGGCTTGCCCGGCGCGGTGGTGCACACGCTGGGCATGGCCAACAACGGTGAGCTGTCGCTGCTCATGCTGCTGGTGGTGTTCGGGCTGGTGCTGGCCGTGACCGCCTTCGTGGTGTTCGTGGAGCGCGCCCAGCGGCGCATCACGGTGAACTACGCACGACGTTCGGGCGGACAGAAGGCCTACCAGAACCAGAGCTCCAGCCTGCCGCTGAAGATCAACATGTCGGGCGTGATTCCGCCGATCTTTGCGTCGAGCTTGCTGATGTTCCCGGCCACCGCGGTGAGCTGGTTCAGCACGGGTCATTCGTCGCGTTGGGTGCAGGATCTGACGCAGTCGCTGAGTCCGGGCAACCCGTTGTATGAAATCACCTTTTCGGTACTGGTGATCGGTTTTGCATTCTTCTACACCGCGATCGTGTTCAACGCGGAAGAGACGGCGGACAACCTGAAGCGCTCCGGCGCCCTGATTCCCGGCATTCGTCCGGGCAAGGCCACGGGCAGCTACATCGACGCGGTGATGACACGCCTGACGGCGGTCGGCGCGATCTACCTGGTGCTGGTCTGCCTGGTGCCGTCGTTCATGCAGCAGGCGTGGCACGTACCGTTCTATTTCGGCGGCACCTCGCTGCTGATCGTGGTGGTGGTGGTGATGGATTTCACGGCGCAGATCCAGGCGCATCTGGTCAGTCATCAGTACGAAAGTTTGCTCAAGAAAGCCAACCTCCGTCGCAGTTGACGCGGCGAGGGACGCTCCAGGTCGGAGAGTTGCGGTGCCTTGGCGCCGCAGGGCTTTCCTGTTCGGGTAATTCAGGTTAAAATTGCGCGTTTACCGCGCACGAAACGCATTCGGAGAGAGTACTCATGGCGCGCATTGCGGGTGTCAATTTGCCGGTTCAGAAACACGTCTGGGTCGGTCTGCAGAGCATTTATGGTATCGGCCGCAGCCGCGCCAAGCAGGTTTGCGTGGACGCGGGCGTGGTCCCGACCACCCAGATCAAGTCGCTGAGCGAAGGCGAAGTGGAAAAGATTCGCCTGGAGATCGCCAAGTACACCGTCGAAGGCGATCTGCGCCGCGAGGTGGGCATGGCGATCAAGCGGCTGATGGACCTTGGCTGCTACCGCGGCCTGCGTCATCGTCGCGGCCTGCCGGTTCGCGGGCAGCGTACCCGTACCAATGCGCGTACCCGCAAGGGTCCGCGTCGCGCAATCAAGAAGTGATTGCCTGCGGATTTGTGCGGTCACCGATGACCGCGAAGATCAAAAAAGCGGCCATCCGTGGCCGCACTCATCGAGAAGAGCCTTCAAACCATGGCTAAGCCGGTCAAGACCAAGAAGAAGATCAAGCGCGTTGTCACGGATGCCGTGGCCCACGTGCAGGCCTCCTTCAACAACACCATCGTTACCATCACCGATCGCCAGGGCAATGCCCTGTCGTGGGCGACCGCCGGCGGTGCCGGTTTCCGCGGCTCGCGCAAGTCCACCCCGTTCGCTGCACAGGTCGCCGCCGAGAAGGCCGGCCGCGCCGCGGGCGACTACGGCGTGAAGACGGTGGAAGTGCGCATCAAGGGTCCCGGCCCGGGCCGCGAGTCGGCGGTGCGTTCGCTGAATGCGCTGGGCTACAAGGTGCTCAACATCATCGACGTCACGCCGATCCCGCACAACGGCTGCCGTCCCCCCAAGAAGCGGCGTGTCTGAGGGCGGTCGTCTTCGATCGCGAGAATCAAGCACCGGCCGCGGCCGGACTATCTGAAAGAGAAGAAACATGGCCCGTTATCGTGGAGCTACCTGCAAACTCGCCCGGCGCGAAGGTGCGGATCTCAGCCTGAAGAGCCCGGCGCGTGCGCTGGATTCAAAGTGCAAACTGGAAAACAAGCCCGGCCAGCATGGCGCGAACAAGCGCATGCGCATGTCCGACTACGCCGTCCAGCTGCGTGAGAAGCAGAAGGTCAAGCGTATCTACGGCGTGCTCGAGCGCCAGTTCAGCAACTACTACACCAAGGCGACCACGCTCAAGGGCAATACCGGCGAGAACTTGCTGCGTCTGCTCGAGAGCCGCCTGGACAACGTCGTGTTCCGCATGGGCTTCGCGGTCACCCGCGCCCAGGCCCGCCAGCTGGTTGCCCACAAGGCGGTGCTGGTCAACGGCAAGAAGGTGAACATTCCTTCCTACCAGGTGCGCCCGGGCGACGCGATCGCGCTGACCGAGAAGGCGCGCAGCCAGCTGCGCGTGCAGGAAGCGGCCACCGTGTTCGACACCATGGACCTGCGCCCGGTCTGGGTCGAAGTGGATTCCAAGAAGTTCGAAGGCACGTTCAAGTCGGTGCCGGATCGCGGCGACCTGCCGTCCGACATCAATGAAGCATTGATCATCGAGCTTTACTCGAAGTAATTAACCGGAGCTCTGCATGGCAGTTTCGTCAACTAGTGTGCTGCGGCCACGTGGCCTCAGCGTCGAACAGCTCGGAGCCAACCGCGCCAAGGTGGTGGTCGAGCCGCTCGAGCGTGGCTTTGGCCATACCCTGGGCAACGCGCTGCGCCGCGTGCTGCTCTCCTCGATCCCCGGCAGCGCCATCGTCGAGGTGGAAATCGACGGCGTGCTGCACGAATACACCACGCTTGAAGGCCTGCAGGAGGACGTCATCGAAGTCCTGCTGAACCTCAAGGACGTGGCGATCCGGCAGCATTCGGGCGATGAAGTGACCCTGACCTTGTCCAAGAAGGGCAAGGGCGTGGTGACCGCCGGCGACATCGTGGTCGACCATACGGTGGAGATCGTCAACCCCGAGCATGTCCTGTGCCACCTGACCAAGGACATCGCGCTCAACATGCGCCTCAAGGTGCGTCGCGGCGTCGGCTACCAGCCGGCCAGCGCGCGCCAGCATCCTGACGACGAGGCGCGCCCGATCGGCCGCCTGCAGCTGGATGCCTCGTTCGCGCCCGTGTTGCGGGTGGCCTACGAGGTGGACGCCGCGCGTGTCGAGCAGCGCACCAACCTTGACAAGCTGGTGCTGGACATCGAGACCAACGGCACCATCGACGCCGAGGACGCGGTGCGCAAGGCCGCCGAGATCATCAACGACCAGCTGTCGGTGTTCGGTGACTTCTCGCGTCGCGAAAGTGCCACGGACAAGGCCGAGAAGAGCGGCTTCGAGCCGCTGCTGCTGCGTCCGATCGACGATCTGGAGCTGACCGTGCGTTCGGCGAACTGCCTGAAGGCCGAGAGCATCTATTACATCGGCGACCTGGTGCAGAAGACCGAGGTCGAGCTGTTGAAGACGCCGAACCTGGGCAAGAAGTCGCTGACCGAAATCAAGGATGTCCTGGGCGGGCGCAGCCTGTCCCTCGGCACCAAGCTGGAAAACTGGCCGCCGCCGGGGCTTTCGCACGGCATGCAGCTGGGCTAGGGCGATCCTCCTTGATCGCTGTTGTAGCCGGATATTGGCCAGGGTGTGTACAGCACCTTGGCCATGCAGCAGAAGCGGCCATCCATGGCCGCACTTTTCACAAGAGCCTGCTCCGATGGGGCTCACATAAAAGCGGGTAACCGCGGGGTGTCGGACACAAGCGCCGGCACTTCATAACAACAGACCTACAGAGAGTATTCCGTCATGCGCCACCAGAAATCCGGACGCAAGCTCAACCGCACCAGCAGCCACCGCGAAGCGATGTTCAAGAACATGGCCTCGTCGCTGTTCAAGCATGAGCTGATCCGCACCACCCTGCCGAAGGCGAAGGAACTTCGCCGCGTCGCCGAGCCGCTGATCACGATGGCCAAGACCGATGGCGTCGCCAATCGCCGCCTTGCGTTCTCGCGTCTGCGCGACAAGGAAGCGGTGGGCAAGCTGTTCGTCGAGCTGGGCCCGCGTTACAAGGAGCGTCCCGGCGGTTACCTGCGCATTCTCAAGTGCGGCTTCCGCGACGGCGACAACGCGCCGATGGCGTACGTCGAGCTGGTGGGGCGTCCGCAGGTCGAGTCCGTCGACGCGGAGTGAGATGCCGGCCGGACGACCTGACGGTCGCCTGCAGCGTCATGCAAACCCGGCCTGGTGCCGGGTTTTGCGTTTTCGGCCCGACGCCGGTCCGTCTTCGCGGTTGCTGCAGCATTGCGTGCTGACAGCGCTGCGCCGAACGGGTAATGTCATCGTTTCGCATCGCAGCAAAGCCCCTATGAACCCATTGCGCTGGTCGTACCGCTTCAGTTTCGCCGTCGGTTTCCTGGTGTGCGCCGCCCTCATGGGCTTCGCGCTGTATGCCGAATATGCCTGGGAAATGACGCCGTGCCCGCTGTGCATCTTCCAGCGCGTCGGCTTCATCGTGATGGGCGTGTTCTTTCTGCTTGGCGCCTTGCATGCGCCGCGCGGCGGGCTGCGCTGGATCTATGCCGCGGGCGTGTGGCTCGGTGCGGTGTTCGGCATCGTGGTGGCGGCGCGGCACCTGTGGATCCAGTCGCTGCCCGCCGACCAGATTCCGTCCTGCGGGCCGCCGCTCGATTACATGTTCAGCGCGTTCCCGTTTGCCAAGGTGTTGCGCATGGTGTTTACCGGTTCCGGCGAATGCGCGGCGGTCGAGCCGATCCTGGGCTTGCCGATGCCGGCGTGGACGCTGCTTTGGTTCGTGCTGCTCGCCGTGCTGACGGTGGTGGCGGTGCGCCGCCGGACGTCGCACGCATGAACAAGCTGCGGGATTCCGGCGTCGGCGTCGTGGCTGCTGATGTGGCTTGTGCCGGCACGGCGCCGTGGACGCCGGATTCCTGGCAGCGTCGTCCGGCCCTGCAGCAACCGAGCTACGACGACCCGGTCGAGCTGGCCAAGGCAGGTGCGCTCCTGGCCCGATTGCCGCCGCTGGTCACCTCGTGGGAGATCCTGGCGCTCAAGGAGGCGGTGGCCGAGGCGCAGGAAGGGAAGCGCTTCCTGTTGCAGGGTGGCGATTGCGCGGAGAGCTTCGCCGACTGCACCAGCCCGGTGATTTCCAACCGGCTGAAGGTGCTGCTGCAGATGAGCCTGGTGCTGGTGCACGGGCTGAAGAAGCCGGTGCTGCGGGTGGGGCGCTTTGCCGGGCAGTACGCCAAGCCGCGTTCGGCCGATAGCGAAACGCGCCACGGCGTGAGCCTGCCGAGTTTTCGCGGCGACGTGGTCAACAGCCAGGAGTTCACCGCCGCCGCGCGGCGTCCCGATCCGCAGCGGTTGATCCAGGCGCATGCGCATTCGGCGTTGACGATGAACTTCGTGCGCGCGTTGATAGACGGCGGTTTTGCCGACCTGCGCCATCCCGAATATTGGGACCTGGCCTGGGTCGAGCATTCGCCGCTGGCCGCCGAGTACCGGCAGATGGTCGCCGCGATCAGCGATTCGCTGCACTTCATGGAGACGCTGGCCGGCCCGATCGCCGGCTTCTCCAAGGTGGATTTCTTCACCTCGCACGAGGCGCTGCTGCTGCATTACGAACAGGCCCTGACTCGCCAGGTACCTCGCAATCCGGGCTGGTTCAACCTGTCCACGCATTTCCCGTGGATCGGCATGCGCACCGCTGCACTGGATGGCGCGCACGTGGAGTACTTCCGAGGCATCCGCAATCCGGTGGCGGTCAAGATCGGCCCCTCGGTGACTCCCGATCAACTGCTGCCGCTGATCGACGCACTCGATCCGCACGCCGAGCCGGGCCGGCTGACCCTGATCCACCGGATGGGCCAGGCGAAGATCGCCGATGCGCTGCCGCCGCTGCTGGACGCGGTGAAGCGCGAAGGTCGACGCGTGCTGTGGGTGGCGGACCCCATGCACGGCAACACCGAGAGCACCTCGAACGGCCACAAGACGCGCCGCTTCGACAACATCCGTGGCGAACTGGATCGAGCCTTCGACATCCACGCGGCGGCTGGCACGCGGCTGGGTGGCGTGCACCTGGAGCTGACCGGCGAAGACGTGACCGAGTGCATCGGCGGCGCGCGCGACCTCAAGGAGGGCGACCTGGATCGCGCCTACAAGTCGATGGTCGATCCGCGCCTGAACTACGAACAGTCGCTGGAGCTGGCGATGCTTATCGTGCGCAAGTCGACCGGCGGGGCGGGCTGATGCACTGCATGCTCAGCGCGGGGACGCCGCGGGCGGATCGCCCACGGTGGGCAGAAACTGCGGCGCTTGCCATGCCTTGGCGTGCTGCTCGAAACCGTAGGCGATCGAGATCAGCACCGGTTCGCTCCACTTCGCGCCGAACAGCACGATGCCGACCGGCAGGCCGTGGGCGAAGCCGGCGGGCACGGTGATCGACGGGTAGCCGGCCACGGCTGCCGGTTGCGAGGCGCCGCCCACGGTCGGATCACCGCTGACGATGTGATCGCCCAACACCGGGTCGGTGACGAAAGCCGGGCCCCACGACGGCGCCAGCAGCGCGTCCAACTGCTGCGATTGGAGCGCCGCGTCGATGCCTTCCGGCCCGGACAGGCGCTTGGCCGTGGCCAGCGCGTCCGCATAGGCCTTATCCGTGAGCGGCCCCTTCTGCTCGGCCTTTTCGAACAATTCCTGGCCGAACCACGGCAGTTCTTCGGCGGCATGCGCCTGGTTGAACGCGATCAGATCGGCCAGCGTATGCACCTTCAGTCCGCGGCGGTTGGCCAGATAGGCGTTGACGTCGTGCTTGAAGTCGTACAGCAGCACGGTGAATTCCCGGTCGCCGAGTTCGGCCAGGTGCGGCAGCGTGACCGGATCGACGACGATGGCGCCCTGCGCTTTCATCAATGCGATCGACTGCGCCAGCACGCGGTCGGCGTTCGGCTCGGCGCCGGCGAGCTGACGCACCACGCCGATGCGCTTGCCCCTGAGTCCGTTAGGGTCGAGGAACTTCGTGTAGTCAGTGGCGTGCCGGTCGGCCTCCAGGGTGGCCGGGTCGCGCGGGTCGCTGCCGGCGATCACACTGAGCAGGGTCGCAGCGTCGGCGACGCTGCGCGCCATCGGGCCGGCGGTGTCCTGGTTGTGACTGATCGGCACGATGCCGCGGCGGCTGACCAGGCCCAGGGTGGGCTTGATGCCGACGATGCCGTTCATTGCCGCGGGGCAGATGATCGAGCCGTCGGTTTCGGTGCCGATCGCCACCGTGGCGAGCCCGGCCGCCACCGCGACGGCGGAACCGGCGCTGGAACCGCAGGGATTGCGATCGAGCACGTACGGGTTCTTCGTCTGCCCGCCGCGCCCGCTCCAGCCGCTGCTGGCGTGACTGGAACGGAAGTTCGCCCATTCGCTCAGGTTGGTCTTGCCGAGGATCAGCGCACCGGCCTTGCGCAGCCGCTCGACCAGGCTGGCGTCGCGTGCGGCCGGTGCATCGATCAGTGCGAGCGAGCCGGCGGTGGTGAGGATGTGGTCGCCGGTCTCGATGTTGTCCTTGAGCAACACCGGGATGCCGTACAACGGGCCGTGGGATCTCGTGCGCTTGGCGTCGAGCGCGTCGGCCAGCGGCAGCACGTCGGGGTTCGTCTCGATCACTGCGCGCAGGGTGGGGCCGGAGCGATCGATCCGCTGGACGCGATCGAGCAACGCGCGGGCCAGCTGGCGGCTGTCCAGCGCGCCGGCATCCATGCGTTGCTGGAGTTGGTCGATCGACGCGTAGGCGACATCCGGCGACGTGGCTTCCGTGGCCAACGCGAGGCCCGGGAGCAAGGCGATGGTCAGTGCGGCGATACGGACGGCTGGACGGTTCACGGTAACCCCCGATTTCGGGACACGGCGTGTGGTCGCCCGGCCAGCTTAGCGCCGTTGCGGTTTGGGCGCTGCGGCCGTCAGCGTACAATCGTCGGATGATCACGAACCTCAGCCTGCGTCACGCCAAGCCGTTCGGTGTCGCCATGCTGTTTGCGGCCGCCCTCGGGTACGGCGCCGCCAGTTGCGCCGCCGACCGACTCCCGATTCCCGATACCTTGCAGCAGCGCATCGCCGCCTGCACCACCTGCCATGGGAAGCAGGGCGAGGGGCGTGCGGCCAGCGGATATTTCCCGCGCCTGGCCGGCAAGCCGGCGGCCTACCTGGCGCGGCAGCTGCAGGATTTCCAGGACGGTCTGCGCAAGTACGCTCCGATGGAATACACCGTGCGCGAGCTGACGCCGACGTACATGCAGGAAATCGCCGAGTACTTCGCCGCCCAGCGCGTACCGTTCGCACGCTCGCCGACGCCTGCCATGCCCGCCGCGGTGTTGCAGCTTGGTGCACAATTGCTGGACAAGGGCGATCCGTCGCGACGCATTCCCGCCTGCAGCAGCTGCCACGGCAGCCAGTTGACCGGCGTGGAACCGTCGACTCCCGGGCTGGTCGGTCTGCCTTACGACTATGTCAGCGCGCAACTGGGTTCATGGCGCACGCACACCCGCGCCACGGTGGCGCCGGACTGCATGGCCGAGGTGGCCAGCCGGTTGAGCGAGTCGGACATCAGCGCGGTCGCCGCCGCGCTGGCCAACCGTGAACTGCCGACCGATACCCATCCGCTGCCGGCCGGTTCGGTGAAACCGCCGCTGCATTGCGGGGTGCTGGATGCGGCGATCGAAGCGGCACCGCCGGCCACGACGGTCAACTGAAGCTGCGGACGCGTCAGCGCGCGCCATCGCCCCGGTACAACGCACCCAGTGCCAGCCACGGCTGCAGGTTCCAGTGTCCGCGAGCCTGGCCGGAGGGCGAAGGCAGCACGAACAAGCGCGTGGCGCCGAAGGTTTCCTCCTGCATGCCGTAGTCGAGCGCGCCACCCAGCACCGCGCGGGCGGCGTTCTTGCTGGTGAAGGCGAGCAGGCGCGGTCGGCAGCGCCGGATCTTGCGGCGCAGCGCGGCGGCGTCGAAGGCGTCGCGGGGCAGTGCGGCGTCGTTGCCGCTGTGGTGTTTGGCCAGGTCGGTGAGGCCGATGCCGAGCGGCAGCAGGTGCCTGAACTCGGTCGGCGCAAACAGGCGCGGAGTGAGCCCGGCGTCGAACAATGCGCGCCAGAACAGGTTGCCGGGATGCGCGTAGTAGGCTCCTTCGGCAGCCGAGCGCGCACTGGCGGCGGTGCCGCAGAACACCAGGCGCAATCCGGGTGCCAGCAGGTCGGGCAGGATGGTGTCAGGCCCGGCCGGCATGCTCATCGAGCAGGAAATCGGTGTACTGGAAGCGCCCGTCGCGCAGCACCGACTCGCCCCGGCGCAGCCGCAGCGGGTGGCGGAACAGCGGTCCGGCGTAGCTCAGCGTGTGGAACTCGCCGTGTTCGCCGCAGGGATCCACGCCGGCCGGCAGGGCGTCGAGCAGGCCCGCATCGTAGTCGCGGCCGCAGAAGCCGGCGTCCAGTTGCCCGGTGTCCACGCAGCACAGCACGGCGCGGTGGCCCTCGCCCACGAAGCGGCGCGACAACGCCGCCGTGTCCTCGCCCCACAGCGGGAACACCGCGCGCCAGTTCTCGCGGCCGAGCTGGCGCACGCGGTAGTCGCGCACGTCCTCCAGGAACAGGTCGCCGAACGCGCAGTGGCGGATGCCGGGCCAGCGCATGCGTGCCTCGACCAGCGCGCGGGCGTGGGCTTCCTCGTAGGCTTCGTTGCTGCCGGGCCAGTCCAGCAGGACTTCGACCAGCGGCAGGCCGAGCGCGGCGGTCTGCGCCAGCAGCACTTCGCGATGGACGCCGTGCATCGCCACGCGCTGATAGTTGCGGTTGAGCGTGGTCAGCAGGCCGACCACCTGCCAGGCCGGATCGGCCTGCAGCCGCTGCAGCGCCAGCAGGCAATCCTTGCCGCCGCTCCAGGCCAGCAGAATCGGGGTGGTCATGCGCGACTGGCTCCAGAGGGGCGGGAACGTCTCGCGCCGGAAGCGAGACGAAAACGGACCCATTTTGCAGTATCGGTGCGGCCGGGTCGATTTCCGCGCGCCGTTCATCGACAGCCTGCATGGCCAACGGCTATAAAGATGGCTTGTATCCTGGGGGTGTGCGGTGAGTGAAGAAATCCTGATCAACGTGACACCGCGTGAAACCCGGGTCGGCGTGGTCGAGAACGGCATGTTGCAGGAGGTGCACGTCGAACGGGCCTCGCGGCGCGGCTACGTCGGCAACATCTACAAGGGCCGCGTGCAGCGCGTGATGCCGGGCATGCAGGCGGCGTTTGTCGAGATCGGGCTGGAGCGCGCCGCGTTCCTGCATGCCTCGGACATCGTGCGCCCGGCGCTGTCGGCGGTCGAGGATGACGATGCCGGCAGCAACGGCAACGGCCACCTGCCCTCGATCAGCGAACTGGTGCACGAGGGCCAGGAGATCGTGGTGCAGGTGGTGAAGGACCCGATCAGCACCAAGGGCGCGCGGCTGTCGGCGCACCTGTCGATTCCCTCGCGCTACCTGGTGCTGCTGCCGCATTCGCGCACGCTGGGCATCTCGGCCCGCATCGAGGATGAAGTCGAGCGCCAGCGCCTGCGCGAGGTACTCGGCACGCTGATCGGTGCCGATGCAACCGATGGCAACCGCCTCGGCTACATCGTGCGCACCAATGCCGAGGGCCAGGGCGCGGAGTCGCTGGCTTTCGACGTGACCTACCTGGGCAAGGTGTGGCGCGTGGTGCAGGAGAACATCGCCAAGGCGCGCGTGGGCGAGCGGGTCTACGAGGAGCTGTCGCTGCCGCTGCGCAGCCTGCGCGACATGCTCAACGAGGACATCGAGAAGGTGCGCGTCGATTCGCGCGAGACCTTCGAGCGGGTGGCCCGGTTCGTGCACAAGTTCATGCCGCAGCTGGACGATCGCGTCGAGCACTACGATGGCGAGCGACCGATCTTCGACCTGTACGGCGTCGAGGACGAAATGCAGCGAGCGCTGAAGAAGGACGTGCCGCTGAAATCCGGCGGCTACCTGATCGTCGACCAGACCGAGGCGATGACCACCATCGACGTCAACACCGGCGCCTATCTCGGCACGCGCAACCTCGAGGAAACCGTCTACCGCACCAATCTGGAAGCCGCGCAGGCGGCGGCGCGCCAGCTGCGCCTGCGCAACCTGGGCGGCATCATCATCATCGACTTCATCGACATGACCGATGAGGAGCACAAGCGCCAGGTGCTGCGCATGCTCGGCAAGGGGCTGGCGCGCGACCATGCCAAGACCACGGTGTACCCGATGTCGGCGCTGGGCCTGGTCGAGATGACCCGCAAGCGCACCACCGAGAGCCTGGCCCGCCAGCTGTGCGAGCCTTGCCCGGCCTGCAACGGCCGCGGCGCGCTGAAGACCGCCGAGACGGTGACCTACGAGATCTTCCGCGAGATCACCCGTGCCGTGCGCCAGTTCAACGCGGAGAAACTGCTGGTGATGGCCAGCCCCTCCGTGGTGAACCGCATCCTGGAGGAGGAGTCCGCGGCGGTCGCCGAGCTGGAGGAGTTCATCTCCAAAAGCATACGCTTCCAGGCGGAAGAGCATTACTCGCAGGAACAGTTCGATGTGGTCTTGCTGTAAGTCGACGCCGGCCCACGGCGCATGAACAAGGTGTGGCGTCGTCGATTGCACGGTGGCGCGCGCGGCCTGGGTTGGGTCGCGGGCGTGCTGGTGATCCTGTTCGCCGTGCTGACGGCGCTGGCGCAGTTGCTGTTGCCGCTGCTGGCGCGCCATCCCGAATGGGTGGCCGCGCAACTGAGCCAGCGCCTGCAGCGGCCGGTGGGTATCGCCTCGATGGCGGGGCGATGGACGGCGGGCGGTCCGGAATTCGTGCTGCATGACGTGCGCATCGGCCCGGCCGCCGGGACGAATGGCGCGGCACTGCAGTTGCCGGAGTCTCGCCTGAAACTGGACCTGGGTGGTTGGCTGCTGCCGTCACGGCATCTGTTCAACGTGTACCTGCGCGGCTTGCAACTGGATCTGCTGCACGACGCCAGCGGCTGGCGCGTCAGCGGGCTTGGCACCGCCGCCGGTGCGGACCAGCCGGCGCTCTCCCTGCGCCACCTGTCGCTGGATTTGTGGCTGGATGACCTGCGCGTGGTAGTGACCGATGCCACGCTGGGCGAGCACTACGCCTTGCTGTCGCGGCAGTTGCGGATCAGCTTGCAGGGTGACCGCATCCGCTTCGGCGGCAGCCTGCGGCGCGAGGGCGTGGCCGAGGCCAGCGTGCGCGCGGTAGGCGACCTGCGCCAGGACGAACGCTCCGGCAAGCTGTGGGTCAGCGCCGATGCGGCCCATCTGAAACCCTTGCTCGACGGCATCGACCTGAAAGGTTACGGGATCGAACACGGCACCGGCCGCCTCAGCGCATGGCTCGACTGGCGCCAGGGTCAACTGGGCGACAGCGTGGTGCGTGTCGACCTTGACACGCTGTCGGTGCGCGGACCCGCCGGCGGCGTGGCCGAGGTGGCGACGCTGCATGGCTTGGCCGGCATCCATGCCGAGGGTGCCGGTTACGCGCTGCGCTGGGCCGGCGACGACGGCAGTGCCGCGGTGGTGGAACTGGATCAGCCGGGCACGCCGCAATTGCGCGTGGAGGCCGCCGCGCACAAGCTGCAGTTGGCACCGCTGCTGCCATGGCTGGCGTTGAAGCCGGATCTGCCCCCGGGCCTCGCGCGCTGGCTCGGTCGCGGGCATCCGCGTGGCGAACTCGAGCGGCTCGCGCTGCACTGGACACGGGCCGGCGGATTGCAGCGCCTGGAAGTGGCGTTCGATCGGCTCGGCATCGATCCGGTGGACAAGTCGCCGGGCTTGAGCAACCTGCGCGGCACGCTGCGTGGGGACGCCGAAGCCTTCTCGCTGGAGCTGCCGGCGCAGGCCACCACGGTGACGTTTGCGCAGGTGTTCCGCCACCCGTTCGCGTTGTCGAACCTGTCCGGCACGCTGGCGTTCTGGCCGCAGGATGGCGACTGGCACATCGGTGCCGACAGTCTGGAATTCGTCGGCGCCGGCTATGCCGGCAGCGCGCGCGGCGAGGCGGTGCTGCCTGCCGGCGGCGGCGCGCCGTGGCTGGGTCTGTACGCGTCGATCGACCACGCCGAGGTTCCCGCGGCGAAACTGTTCTGGCCGGTCAACGTGATGCCGCCGGCGACCGTGGCATGGCTGGACCGCGCGCTGGTGGCCGGCACCGTCGAGCAGGCGCAGGTGCTGGTGCGCGGCGATCTGGCGGACTGGCCCTTCCACCACAACGAGGGTCGCTTCGAAGCGCGGGCCGAGATCCACGGCCTGACCCTCGACTACGGCGACGAGTGGCCGCAGGCCGAAGGCGTCGATGCGGTGGCCAGCTTCGTCAACGGCGGCATGCTGGTGCAAGCCGGCGCCGGCCATTCGCTGGGCGTGAAAGTGGACAGCGCGGTGGCGCTGATCCCGGACTTCGGCCAGCCCCTGCTTGACCTCAACGTGCGCGGTGGCGGCAGCGGTGCGAGCCTGCTGAACTTCTCCCGCAGGAGCCCGGTAGCCCGCCGCGCGTCCGATACGCTGGCCAAGCTCACGCTTGGTGGCCGCGGCACGTTCGAGTTCCATCTCAGCCTGCCGTTGACGCACATTGCCGATGCGCAGCTCGACGGCACCGCGCAGTTGCACGATGCCGACCTCGCGGCACCGGACTGGCAACTGGCATTGGCCGGCATTGCCGGTCCGCTGCGCTTCGACCTGCACGGCCTGCAGGGTGGGCCGCTGGATACCGTGTTCCATGGCCAACCCGCGCAGTTGCAGCTGGCGATTGCCGGCGCCAACGCCGCGCCGGACACGGTGTTCTCGGCGACCCTCCAGGGCAATTACCAGGTCGCCGAGCTGGTGCAGGGTTATCCCTCGCTGGCATGGCTGGCGGACCTGGCGCACGGGCGTGGCCCGTTCAGCATCGGCTTCACGCTCGCCCATCCGCCGGGCAGCGAGGAACTCGCGCAGACGCTCAGCATCGATTCGCCGCTCAGCGGCATCGGGCTGGCGCTACCCGCGCCGCTGGACAAGCCCGCCGTGGGCAACCTTCCGCTGCATCTGCAGATGAGCCTGCCGACCGCCGGAAGCGACGTGCAACTGGAGCTGGGCCAGGTGCTGCGCGGCCACCTGCGGCTGGCCGATGACGCCGCCGGACGACCGCTGGCCGGCACCTTGGCATTCGGCAGGCAGATGCCGCCGGCGCTTCCCACGCAAGGCTTGCGCATCCGCGGCCATGCGGCCCGGCTGGATGTCGCCGGCTGGGTCCAGCGTGCGGTGGCGGGTGCGGGCGGCGACGGCCCGGCGCTGGAAAGCATCGACGTCAGCACCGACCAGGCGATCGGTTTCGAGCGCCCCCTCGGCGCGCTGACCGTGCGTGCCGCGCCCCAGCCCGGCTTGCTCAGCGTGGACGTGGATGGCCCCGCCATGGCCGGCAACATCAAGGTGCCCACCGACGAACTGGACAAGCGTGGCGTCACTGCGCGCATGGAACATCTGCACTGGCCACGGCAGCCCGCCGCGTCGGCCACGGCGGCGAGTGCGCCTGCCGTCGCGGCGACCGCGGCCGCCCCCGGGCCGGCACCGGCGGCAATCGTCGATGACCCGGCGAACACCGGCATCAATCCCGCGGCGCTGCCGCCACTGCATCTGTGGGTGCGCGACCTGCGCCTGGGCGATGCCAGACTGGGCGAAGCGCGGCTGGAGACGTGGCCCACGCCCAAGGGCATGCACATCGAACAGCTGCGCGCGCTGTCCGAGCGCGTGCAGGTCACCGCCAGCGGTGATTGGGACGGCACCGCCACCGACAGCCGCACCCACATGCGGATCAGCTTCTCCGCCGAAGATCTCGGCGCGATGCTCTCGGCATTCGGGTACGACGGCCTGGTCGATGGCGGCCGGACCCGCGACGAACTCGATGCCAGCTGGCCCGGCAGCCCCACCGCGCTGTCGCTGGCCACGATGGACGGCACGCTCAAGGTGCAGGTCAACGATGGCCGTATTCCCGAGGCAAGCTCGCCCGGCGTGGGGCGCCTGCTCGGCCTGGTCTCGCTGGCCGACCTGCCGCGCCGGCTCACGCTGGATTTCGGCGACGTGTTCGGCAAGGGGCTGGGCTTCGACACGATCAGCGGCGATTTCCGCCTGGCCGACGGCAACGCCACTACCGACAACCTGATCATCAAGGGGCCGGCGGCCAACATCAGCGTCACCGGTCGCACCGGCCTGCGCGCCCGCGATTACGACCAGCAGATGGTGGTGGTGCCGCACGTCGGCAACAGCCTGCCGGTGGTCGGCGCGGTGGTCGGCGGCCCGCTCGGCGCGGCGGCCGGTTTCGCGGTGCAAGGCCTGCTCGGCAAGGGGCTGAACAAGGCGGCCAGCGCGCGCTACCGGATCACCGGGAGCTGGGACGACCCGAAGATGACCCTGGTCGAGAAGCACGACGTGGTGGTGCCGCCGAGCCTGTTGCTCGAACCCGCGCCGGCTTCGTCCGGCGGCATCGCGCCGACCGGGTCCGTGCCTGCTCCGGCCAGCGCCGGTTCGTCGGGGCCGTGAAGCTTTAAAGCCGCCCCCGCCAGCCCCATGTGGGGTAGTTCCGGATCGACCACAGGCACGCTGACCCATGGATTCACTGATCAATCTCGCCGAAAGCAAGCTGCTGTCCCCCGGCGGCATCGCCACCGGCGACCTCGACCGCGTGTTCGGCCAGCTGATGGGTCCGTCGATCGACGCCGCCGACTTGTACTTCCAGCATTCGCGCAGCGAGTCGTGGACGCTGGAGGAGGGCATCGTCAAGGACGGCAGCCACTCGATCGAGCAGGGCGTGGGCGTGCGCGCGATCTCGGGCGAGAAGACCGGCTTCGCCTATTCCGACGAGATCGTGCTGCCGCAACTGCTGGAGGCGTCCAGGGCAGCCCGCGCGATCGCGCACGGCGGCAACGGCGCCGGCAAGCCGCTGGCACTGCACGACGCGCGCGCGCTGTATCCGGCGATCGATCCGGTGGAGAGCCTGCCCAATCCCGACAAGATCGCGCTGCTGCGCGAGGTCGACGCCTACGCGCGCTCGCGCGACCAGCGCATCAAGCAGGTCATCGTCAGCCTCGCCGCGACCATGGACACCATCCTGATCGCTGCCTCCGACGGCACCCTGGCCGCCGACGTGCGCCCGCTGGTGCGCATCAACGTGCAGGTGATCGCCGAAGCCAGCGGTCGCCGCGAGCAGGGCTATTCCGGCGGTGGCGGCCGTTACGGTTATCGCGAATTGCTCGAGAACGGACGTGCGCTGCGTTTCGCCGACGAGGCCGTGCGCCAGGCGCTGGTGAACCTCGATTCAACCGACGCGCCCGCCGGCCAGATGACCGTGGTGCTCGGCCCCGGCTGGCCCGGCGTGCTGCTGCACGAGGCAATCGGCCACGGCCTGGAAGGCGACTTCAACCGCAAGGGCAGTTCCGCGTTCTCCGGCCGCATCGGCCAGCGCGTGGCCGCGAAAGGCGTCACCATCGTCGACGACGGCACCCTGGCCGGTCGCCGCGGTTCGCTCAGCATCGACGACGAAGGCACGCCGACCGAATGCACCACCCTGATCGAGGACGGCATCCTCAAGGGCTACATGCAGGACAAGCTCAACGCGCGCCTGATGGGCATGGCGCCGACCGGCAACGGTCGTCGCGAATCGTTCACCGCGCTGCCGATGCCGCGCATGACCAATACCTACATGCGGGCCGGATCGCACGATCCGGCCGAAATCATCCGCTCGGTGAAGAAGGGCCTGTACGCGCCGAACTTCGGCGGCGGCCAGGTCGACATCACCAACGGCAAGTTCACCTTCTCCGCCTCCGAGGCCTACCTGATCGAGGACGGGAAAATCACCCGCCCGGTGAAGGGCGCCACCCTGATCGGCTCCGGCCCCGAGGTGCTCAATCGCGTGTCGATGATCGGCAATGATCTGGCGCTGGACGAGGGCGTGGGCGTGTGCGGCAAGGACGGCCAGAGCGTGCCGGTGGGCGTGGGCCAGCCGACACTGAAGATCGATTCGATGACGGTGGGCGGTACGGCCTCGTAATCCGGGCATGCGACGCGGCTGACTCCTTGCGCCGAACTGGCGTACCATCGCCGGGTCACGCCATCGAGCCACGGAGTTCGCCATGCCTCCCGCCGCACGCCTCACCGACATGCACGTGTGCCCGATGGTAACCGGCGTGGTGCCGCACGTCGGCGGCCCTATCGTCGCGCCGGGCGCACCCACCGTGTTGATCGGCGGCTTGCCGGCCGCACGGGTGAGCGACATGGTCACCTGCGTGGGCCCGCCGGACACCATCGTCATGGGCGCACCCAAGGTGTTGATCGGAGGCCTGCCTGCGGCGCGCATGGGCGACAGCACCGCACACGGCGGCACCATCGTGCTCGGCTGCTTCACCGTCATCATCAACTAGACGTCGTTCGGTTCCGGTATCCCGTCCGCGGCGGACGGGGCTTGTGCCGGACGCGACTGCGCGTGGCAAGGGGGCGACTTGAAGCGTGTTTCGTCGGATCGAAGCCGACGCCGGCCGCACGGCAGTGCGCTGGCTGCCGGTGTGCTGGCCACCCTGGGCGACGCGATCGCCGCGCATCGCGACGGCCAGCTCGACGCGGCGGAGGCGCTCTACGGCAAGGTCCTGCAGCGACAATCCGGGCAACCCGATGCCCTGCATTTCCTCGGCGTGCTGTGCCACCAGCGCAACCGCAGCGAGGAAGGCATCCGGCTGATCCGCATGGCGCTGCGCGCGACCCCGCAGCATGCCGATGCGCACAACAACCTGGGCAACATCCACAAGGAGTGCGGCCAGCTGGCCGAGGCCGAGGCCTGCTACCGGCGCGCGCTCGGCCACCAGCCGCGGCACCACGACGCGCTGAGCAATCTGGCCCTGGTGCTTGAGGCGCAGGGCCGCGTGGACGACGCCGGCGAGATCTACGCCCGCTTCCTGGCGCAGGAGCCGCAACTGGGCCACGCGCACTACCTGATGGGCATGTTCCGCCGTCGGCACATCAACCAGATCGAAGACGTGGAGGAAGCGGTGCGCTGCTTCACGCGTGCATCGCAGCTTGATCCGCAGAACCTGCGCGCGCGTGATGCGCTCGGCGTGTCGCTGTACATGCTCGGCCGCAGCGGCGAGGCGATCGAGGTCTATCGCGACTGGATGGCGCGCGAGCCCGACAACCCGGTGCCGCGGCACATGCTGGCCGCGTGCGGCGGCGAGGCGGCGCCTGCACGCGCGGAGGACGCTTATGTCCGCCAGGTGTTCGACGGCTTCGCCGCAAGCTTCGACGAGATGCTGCTGAAGAACCTCAACTATCGCGCGCCGCAGGTGCTCGTGGGCGCGCTGGCGGATCGTCTCGGTGCGCCGCAGGCCATGCTGGACGTGCTCGATGCCGGTTGCGGCACCGGTCTGTGCGGGCCGCTGATCGGACCGCATGCGCAGCGCCTGGTGGGCGTGGACCTGTCCGGCGGCATGCTGGAAAAGGCGCGCCAGCGCGGTGGTTACGACGAGCTGGTGGAGGCGGAACTGGCCGGGTGGCTGCGCGCGAGCCCGCCCGTCTGGGATGTCGTGCTGTCCGCCGACACCCTGATCTATTTCGGTGACCTGGTGCCGGTGTTGTCGGCCGCCCATCACGCGTTGCGCCCGGGCGGCTGGCTTGCCTTCACGCTCGAAGTGCTGGACGGCGAAGGCGATCGTCTGGAGCTGTCCGCCAGCGGACGTTATCGGCACACGCGCGGGTGCGTCGAACGCGTGCTGTCCGCCGCCGGATTTCCCGATCCGTCGATCAGCGCGGATTCGCTGCGCAAGGAGTTGGGCAGGCCGGTGGCCGGCTGGGTGGTGCTGGCGCAAAAGCCCGCCGCGAACGGCAATTGAAGAGGCGCGCAAGCGCCGCAGGGCGCCAATGGACTCCCCAAACAGGCCAGACGTATGATACCCGGACTGGTTTGCCGGCCCATGCCGTCGGGACCGTTGGGGGAGGACGGACATGCCGCATCAAATGACACTGAAGTCAGATCTCGGTGACAAGCTGCAACCAGCCAGCTTTTCCGGCAGCGAACAACTGGGGCAGCTGTTTTCGTACAACCTCAAAGTACTCAGCAAGGATGGCGAAGTTGCGCTGCTGCCGTTGCTGGGCAGCTCGATGACCGTCACGTTCGACACCGGCGACTACACCCGGCATTTCAACGGCATCGTGGCGGAGATTTCGCAGACGGGGTTCGAGAGCTTTTCCGGCAAGCGCCAGGCGGAGTACGCGTTGACCCTGGTGCCGAAGCCCTGGTTGCTGCTGCACAAGATCGATTGCCGCATCTATCTCAAGAAGTCCGTGCCGACGATCGTCAAGGACGTGCTCGCCGAAATCGGCTACAGCGACGTCAAGCTGAGCCTGAGTGGGGACTACCCGGAGCGCGATTACTGCGTGCAGTACCGCGAGAGCTACTTCAACTTCATCAGCCGACTGATGGAGCAGGAGGGCATCTACTATTTCTTCCAGCACCGCGATGGCGTGCACACGATGGTGCTGGCCGATTCGCTCGGTGCGCACGGAGCCACCGGCGGCTTCGACGAATTGCCGTATCGGCCGCAGACCGGCACCAGCAAGGCGTCAAGCGAGCCGGCGATCACCGAGTTCAGCACCGCGCGTTCGGTGCAGACGATCAAGTATTCGCTGACCGACTACGACCCGCTGGACCCGAAGAAGTCGCTGCTGGGGTTCGAGTCGATCAGCAACGCCGACGGCAACCATCGGGTGCCCAAGCTCGATTCGTTCGACTACCCCGGCGACCACCTGACCGCCGCCGCCGGCAAGCATTACGCGCAGGTGCGGCTGGAGGCGATCAACGTCGCGCAGTCGCTTTGCACCGGCGCGACCAACGTCTGCGGCGTGCTGACCGGCGCGCTGTTCAAGCTGACCAAGTTCCCGCGCGCGGAGTTGAACCAGGAATACCTCGTGGTCGGCTCCACCGTGCACATCGAGAATGCCGCCGAGGTCTCCGGCGCGCAGGGCAGCAACCAGTTCTTCTGCCATTTCTCGGCGATCCAGAGTCGCCAGCCGTTTCGCAGCATGCCGACCGCGGTCAAGCCCGGCATCGTCGGCCTGCAGACCGCGGTGGTCTCCGGCAGCGACACCGCCGAAGACATCTCGGTGGACAAGTACGGCCGCATCCAGGTCACGTTCCACTGGAACAAGCCGGACAAGGAAAACTTCCACATCTCCTGTCCGGTGCGCGTGGCCTCCTCGTGGGCCGGCAAGAACTGGGGCGCGGTGAGCATTCCGCGCGTCGGCCAGGAAGTGGTGGTGAGCTTCCTCGAAGGCGATCCGGACCGGCCGCTGGTAATCGGCAGCGTCTACAACGCCGACAACATGCCGCCGTACACGCTGCCCGACAACATGACCCAGAGCGGCATCAAGAGCCGCAGCCACAAGGGCGGCGGCGCGGAGGATTTCAACGAGCTTCGCTTCGAGGACAAGAAGGGCAGCGAAGACTTCTTCATGCATGCGCAGAAGGACATGCATGTGGAGGTGGAGAACGACCGTGTCGTGACGGTGGACCACGACGAGAAGATGACCGTCAAGAACGACCAGACCGAGGACGTCACGGGCAAGCGCACGACCACCGTGGGCAAGGACGACAAGCTTGACGTCACCGGCAACGGCACGACCACCATCGGGCAGAAGTTCAAGCTCAGCGCGGGCACCGAGATCGAGCTGGTGACCGGTGCGGCGAGCATCGTGATGAAGTCATCCGGCGCCATCGACATCAAGGGCGTGAACGTCAGCATCAAGGGCGTGAGCGTCAAGATCGACGGCGACGCCACGGTGGCGGCCAAGGCCGGTGCCTCGGCGGAGTTTTCCAGCAGCGGTGCGACCACGGTCAAGGGCACCATGCTGTCGCTCAAGGGCGACGCCATGGCGCAGTTGTCCGGCGGCATCATCATGATCGGCTAGAGGACGCACAGATGTCATCCGTGATGCAGGCATCGATCCAGATGGAGTTGTCCGAGCCGGCCAGTGCGCTGCTGCGGCCGGAGATGACCGCGCACGCGGCGGTGCAGGCGCTGGTCGAGGCCGGCCAGGTGCAGGATGCGCTGAAACTGCTGGCGCGGATGCTGCCCAAGCGCTACGCCGTGGCATGGCTGTGCCAGTGCGCACGCGACCAGACGCTCGATGCGGAAGACCGCGCCGGCGCCTCGCTGGCCGAGAAGTGGGTGCGCGAGCCGAACGAGAGCAATCGCCGCGCGGCGTTCGAGTTCGCCACCGCAGGCGGTTACAAGTCCGCCGGCGCCTGGGTCGCCGCTGCCGCGGGCTGGTCCGGCGGCAGTCTCGCGCCCGCCACGCAGGAGGCGCCGGTGCCGCCGGCCGACCATCTCACGGCATGCGCGGTGGTGGCCGCGATCAACATGCTGGCGGCGCTGGATGTCGATACCTTCGCCGCGCGTCGCGCCGCCTTCATCAAGCCGGCCTTGAGCCTGCTCAACGGCGACGGCGCGGCGGGAGCCTGAGGCCGGTCGCGCGCGTTCGCGGCTTGCCCGCTGCACCTCGGGACGATACGATGGCGCGGACGGTTTCCGCGCGTCAGTCAGGCCATGCCGGCAGTTCCGATCACGCGCTTCGCGCGTGGCGGCGACCGATCCACGGAGCCGCGGTTTTTCGCGAACAGTCAGCAGCCAGGCCGGACGGCGAGCCCGGTCGGGACGTGGATGGAATCCATCGTGCGCGGCGCCGGCTGATTCACCTTGACCAGGGAACACTCGAGCAAACCGATGTCGCAGAGCCTGATCCTCGCCGTTGCCGGTCATCAGGCTGCCCAATTCGGCAGCCGCAGCAGCGGGACGTTCGCGGGCGTCGGCGGCAGCATCGGTCGTTCCGAGGATTGCGACTGGGTGCTCGGCGCCTCGGGCGTGTCGCGCGTGCATGCGATGGTGCGCTACCTCAACGGCATCTACTTCATCGAGGATCGCAGCACCAACGGCATGTTGCTCAACGGTGCGCCGCTGGTGAAGGGCGAACCCTCCGCGCTGACCGACGGCGATCGCCTGCTGATCGACACCTTCGAGGTGGAAGTGCACCTGGGCGATGCCGGCGCCACGATCCCGCCGCCCGACCTGCTGGCGCCGCCGACCTCCGCCGCGATCGGTGCCGACATCGACCCGCTGGATTTCGGGCTGTCGTCGCCGATGGCGTCGCTGCCGCCGCAGCCCTCGCCGAACACGATTCCGGCCGATGCCGACCTGATCCCCGGTGCGGTCGGTGTCGGTGGTGCGCTGGACCCGCTGAGTTTCCTCGGCCCGGGCGATCCCGCTTCCGAACTGCTGTCTGGTGCCACCACCGGCAATGCCAGCGCCAGCTGGAACCACACCGCCAGCACGCAGGATCATTTCCACCCGCCGATGACCAACGAGCAGCGGCAGGCCAACCAGCTCCCGGAGAACTGGGACCTGACCATGGGCGACTTCTCCGCGCCGGTGCCGCCTGTGGCGGCGGCGCCGGTCGCCGCGGCGCCGCGCGTGATGCCCGCCGCGCCGATGCCGATGGCCGCGGTCGATCGCGCCGAGGCCACCGGGTCGCACGCCTTGCCGGCCGGCGTGGACGAGATCTTCCGCGTCGTGGTCGACGGCGTGATGGACGTGCTGCGTGCGCGCGCCGAGATCAAGAACACGTTCCGGCTGCCGGTCACCATCATCCAGCGCTCGGAGAACAACCCGCTGAAGTTCGCGCCCAACCCGGAGGAGGCGCTGCAGAAGATCATGGCGCCCAGCGGCGGCGCCTTCATGTCCGGCACCGCGGCGTTCGAGGATGCCTTCGACGACATCCGCTGTCACCAGATGGCGATGCTGGCAGGCGTGCGGGCGGCATTCGAGTCGTTGCTGGTGCATTTCAACCCGGATCGCTTCGAGCAGGAGGCCGATGGCGGCTCCAAGCGTTCGGCGTTCGCCGGCAAGGGCAAGTACTGGGAAAGATATCGCGAGCATTTCGAAGGCTTGAACAAGGACCCGGACGATTGTTTCCGGCGCCTGTTCGGCGACGAGTTCGCGCGTGCGTACGAAGAACAGTTGTCACGCCTGAAATCGGCGCGGAGAATGCGGCAGGCAACGCATCGCTAGCGGGTACATGGCGATTGCGGACGCGCCGCGTTCGATGGGGTGCAGGAAGGGCAGGGCCGCTCTTTCTCGACGGATTTCCGGGCGCCGGGGGCGCCACGGACGCGGATGTTTTTCCATGCAGCATCGGTCGGCGACAGCGGGTCGACGCGGCATATCCCGGCAGCGCAGCCGGGGGAACTTCTGACAGGGGCAGCGCGACGCATGGAAAACAACAAGGTTGTGTGGAGTGAGGGGCTGTTCCTGCGCCCGCAGCACCTGCAGCAGCAGGAGCGTTACCTGGAGCGTTTCGTCGAACTGCGCGCCGGCAGCCTGCGTCCTTACACCTGGGGCTTCTCCGAACTGGAGCTGGAAACCGACCTGCTGGCGATCGGCAAGCTCGGCATCAAGCGCGCGCGTGGTGTGTTTCCCGATGGCACGCCGTTCGACATGCCCGGCGACGATCCGCTGCCGCTGGCGCTGGACGTCAACGACAACTGGCGCGACCAGACCGTCTTCCTGACCCTGCCGCTGCGCTCGCCGGCGCAGCCGGACAGCGGCCGGCCCGAGGCGCCGGCGGAAAAGCTGTTCCGTTATCGTGTGCGCGAGACCGAGGTGCGCGACGCCTCCGGCAGCGTCGACGGGCTCACCGTGCTGGAGGTGGGCGGGCTCAACAGCCGGCTGTTGCCGCAGTCGCAACCGCTCGAAGGGCTGGCGCAGATTCCGGTGGCGCGCATCGTCGAATGCCGCTCCGATCGGCGGGTGATCCTGGAAGAGGCGTTCATGCCGACGGTGCTGAGCTGCCAGGCCGCGTCGCGGTTGAGCACGTTTCTGTCCGAACTGCTGGGCCTGCTGCACCAGCGCGGCGAGGCGCTGGCCAGCCGCGTGGCGGTCACCGATCGCGGCGGTGCCGCCGAGATCGCCGACTTCCTGCTGCTGCAGGTGGTCAACCGCTATCAGCCGCTGATCGCGCACCTCTGTGCCGCGCCGATCCTGCATCCGGAGGATTTCTACCGGGTGCTGGCCGAGATGGCCGGCGAGCTGGCCACTTTCACCGCTGCCGGCAAGCGTCCCCCGGCATTTCCGGCGTACCGCCACGAGGCGCTGTACGCGAGCTTCGAGCCGCTGATCGCGGCGCTGCGCACCAGCCTCAGCGCGGTGATGGAGCAGACTGCGATCCCGATCCCGATGCAGCAGCGCAAGTTCGGCGTGTGGGTGGCGGTGGTGCCGGACCTGAGCCTGATCGATACCGCGGCCTTCGTGCTGGCGGCGAAGGCGGACCTGAAGTCCGAAGACTTGCGCCGCCAGCTGCCGGCGCAGTCGAAGATCGGTCCGGTGGAGAAGATCCGCGACCTGGTGAACCTGCAGCTGCCGGGCATCCCGGTGGCGCCGATGCCGGTGGCGCCGCGGCAGATTCCGTACAACTCCGGCTACCTGTATTTCGAGTTCGACAAGAATTCGCCGATGTGGCGGAGCCTGAAGACGTCGGGCGGCATCGCGTTCCATTTTGGCGGCGAGTTCGCCGGTCTCGACCTGCAACTCTGGGCGATCCGAGGTTGAGCGCATGAGCAGCAATGGTCCCCACGACGACGATCCGCAGCAGGACCGGACCATAGTCCGCCCGCGCGGCGCACCTGCACCGGCTGCGCCGACCCCCGCGCCCGCTCCTGTTCCCGCAGCGCTTCCCGCCACCCGGCCGACTGCCGCGCCGGCACGGCCGGCGGCGGGTCACGCACAGGTTCCCGCGGCCGCAATCGGCGATTTCCTGGGTGCCGGACTCAATACCCTGGTTCAGGCGGCCAGCCCCTTGCTGCTGTTGTCGGTGCAGTTGCGCAACAGCGCGTCACAGCCCGACGCGGCGCGCCTGCGCGAGCAGGTCATCGCCCAGGTGCGCCAGTTCGAGAGCAACGCGCAAGCCGCCGGCATTGCGGCGCAAACCATCACCGCCGCGCGTTACGTGCTGTGCACCACGCTCGACGAGGCGGTGATGAACACGCCGTGGGGCGGGCAGAGCGGCTGGGCGGCCAAGACGCTGCTGGTGGCCTTCCACGGCGAATCGTACGGTGGCGAGAAGTTCTTCCTGATCCTGGATCGCCTGTGCGCGGATTTCTCGCGCCACATCGACCTGATCGAACTGATGTACATCTGCCTCACGCTCGGTTTCGGCGGGCGTTACCAGATCGAGGCCGACGGCCGCGCCAAGCTGGCCGACATCCAGGAGGAGCTCTACCGCCGCATCAAGGCGCAGCGCCCGCCGGCGGCGGACGAACTGGCACCGCACTGGAAGGGCATCGAGGACCGGCGCAACCCGCTGGTGCGCTACGTGCCGCTGTGGGTGATCGTGGCGGCCGGCGCCTGCATCCTGCTGGGCGCGTTCCTGTACTTCTACACCCGCCTGAACGAGTTGTCCTCGCCGGTCAGCGCGCAGGTGGCGCAGATCGGCTTGCGCAGCGCGGTGCCGCCGGACGAGTCGCGGCTGCGCCAGACCCAGCCCAAGGTCGAGCGCAAGAGTCTCAAGCAGTTGCTGGCGCCGCAGGAGCAGGCCGGCGCGTTGACCGTGGAGGAGAAGCCCGACGGCTCGGCGCTGGTGCGGCTCGATGCACCGGCGATGTTCGCCTCCGGCGGTACCGAGGTTACAGCGCGGCAGATCCCGATGCTGCACGCGATCACCGCGGCGCTGAACCAGGTACCGGGCCGGGTGGTGGTGGTTGGCCATACCGACGACCAGCCGGTTCACTCGCTGAAGTTCAAGGACAACTACGCGTTGTCGGCGGCGCGCGCGCGTTCCGTGGTGCAGATCCTCAGCGAGGGCATCGACAACGCCGGGCGGCTCGAATCCAGCGGTGCCGGTTCGTCGCAGCCGATCGCGCTGCCGCCGGACCTGCCAGCCAACCGGGCGCGCAACCGTCGCGTCGAAATTCTCTACAGCCCGGAGGACTGAACATCGTGGGCAAGCTTCTTGCGCTGTTCAAATCCCGCCTGTTCATCACCCTCGTCGGCCTGCTGCTGCTGGGTCTGCTGATCTGGTTCGGCGGCCCCTACCTCGGTTTCGGCGAGTCGCATCCGCTGGAAAGCCAGGTCGTGCGGCTGCTGGTGATCCTGGTGATCGTGGTGATCTGGGCGGTGTGGCTGCAGGTGCGGCAGATGCGCGTGCGCGGCAAGGCGCGGCAGATGGCCAGTGACCTCAGCGAGCAGGGTGCGCCGGCGACTGCGGGCATCGACGATCGCGCCGCCAACGAACGCGCGCAATTGCAGGGGCGCTTCCAGGAAGCGGTGGACACCTTGCGCAAGAACCGCAGCGGCGGCACCAACCTGTACGCGCTGCCCTGGTACGTGGTGATCGGCCCGCCGGGTTCGGGCAAGAGCACCCTGCTGCAGAACTCCGGCCTCAACTTCCCGCTGTCGAACAAGTTCGGCAAGGAAGCGATCCGCGGCGTCGGCGGCACCCGCAACTGCGACTGGTGGTTCACCGACGAGGCGGTGTTCCTGGATACCGCCGGACGCTACACCACCCAGGACTCCGACCGCGGCGCGGATGCGTCGGCGTGGACGGAGTTCCTCAACCTGCTGCGCAAGTACCGCAAGCGGCGGCCGATCAACGGCGTGATCGTGGCGATGAGCCTGTCGGACCTGCTCACCCTGGATGAGGCCGGGCGGCAGCAGCACATCATGGCGGTGCGGCAGCGGCTGGACGAGCTGGCCAAGCACCTGCGCATCGGGGTGCCGGCCTACCTGGTGTTCACCAAGTGCGACCTGGTGGCCGGCTTCACCGAGTTCTTCGACGACCTCACGCCGGAGCTGCGCAGCCAGGTCTGGGGCATGTCGTTCCCGGTCGACCAGACCATGGCCGGCACCGCGGCCAAACAGTTCCTGGCGGAGTTCGACCTGCTGCTGGAGCGGCTCAACACGCGCATCCTCGATCGCCTGCATCGCGAGCGCGACCGCCAGCGGCGCGCGGCGATCCTGTCGTTTCCGCAGCAGCTGGGCGCCTTGCGCGAGATCACCCGGCAGTTCGTCGAAGGCGTGTTCACGGGCCATCAGTACGACGCGCCGCTGCTGCTGCGTGGCGCGTATTTCACCTCCGGCACGCAGGAAGGCACGCCGATCGACCGCATGATGGGCGCGGTGGCGCGCACCTTCGGGCTGGACGCCTCGCGCCTGCACGTGCCCGGCGCGCAGAGCCGCACTTTCTTCGTCGAGCGTCTGCTCAAGGACGTGCTGTTCCGCGAATCGGGCTTCGCCGGCACCGATCCCAAGCTGGAGCGCCAGAAGGTGCTGCTGCAGGCGGCCTGCTACATCGGCGTGCTGCTGGCCTGCGGCCTGCTGGTGTTCGGCCTGGCCACCAGCTATCGGCGCAACGGCAATTATCTGGCCGACGTGCACACGGCGCTGGCCAAGTATCCGGCGCAGAGCGATCTCTCGCTGGCGCCGAACCAGCAGGCGTATTTCGCGCTGGTGCTGGAGCGGCTGGAAGCGCTGTCCGCGGCGGTCGACGTGGCCGACCAGCACCAGGGCGACGTGCCGCTGTCGATGCGCCTGGGCCTGTACCAGGGCAACGCGGTGGGCGACGAGGTGCGCGATGCGTACTACCGCGAGCTCAACGCGATCCTGCTGCCCGGCGTGGCCTCGCAGTTCCGCGCCGGGCTGGCCGCCAACGCCGGCGACCCGCAGATGCTTTATTACTACCTGAAGGGTTACCTGATGCTGGGCGAGCCCAAGCATCTGGACCACGACCAGATCGTGGCGCTGGCCGGGGTCGAGTGGCAGCGCCTGTTTCCGAACGACCCGGTGCTGCAGAAGGCGCTGAGCAAGCACTTCGACGCACTGGTCGCGCACGAGGGGCGCCTGCGCCCGCTGAGCCTGGACGACAACCTGGTCGAGCAGGCGCGCAGCACGCTGCGCACCGCGGACCTTGCCACGCTGATCTACGGCAACCTCAAGCTCACCGCCGGCAGCGGCAACTACCCGCCGCTGCGGCTGGACAAGGAACTGGGCCTGCTCGGCAACGTGTACCAGCGGCGCAGCGGCAAACCGCTGTCCGATCCGATCCCGGCGTTGTTCACCCAGCCGGTGTTCAAGCATGAGGTGGACAAGGGCATCGAACAGTCGGTGGCGCAGTTCGCCGCGGACGACTGGGTCTTCGGCGCCACCAAGATCGACGCGGTGCAGAAGGCTCAGCTCGCGCAACAGGTGCTCGGGCTTTACGAGCAGGACTACATCAAGGCCTGGGACGATGTTCTCGCCGACCTGCAACTGCAGCCGATCAACAACATCCAGGACGCCAGCGCCATCGCCGCCAAGCTGGCCGGCCCCAACTCGCCGCTGAAGCTGCTGCTCAAGGTGGTGCGCGACAACACCAGCGACCTGATGCGCGCGCCGCCCGGCGATGCCGCCGACAAGGCCGAGGACGTGGCCAAGAAGCTGGCGCAAAAGCGTGCCACGCAAACTGCGCTGGCGCGGGCGCTGGCGCAGGCCGGGGCCACCGGTGCGGCGGGTGGCGATGCAGCCAGCGAGAAACCGGGCAAGGTCATCAGTGACCATTTCGCCGAGATCGACAAGCTCACCGAGGGCGCGCCCGGCGCGCAGCCGATCGACCAGACCCTGAAGACGCTGGACGACCTCAGCAAGACCTTGCTGACCATGGGCGATTTCAGCAACGCGGCCGGCCAGCCCAACCCGCAGTTGCTGCTGGCCCAGCAGGCTGCGGCGCAACTCCCGCCGCCGGCCTCCAACTGGTTTGCCGCACTCACCGGCAAGAGCCAGGCGCTGGTGGCCAGCGGCACCAAGAGCGCGCTGGACGACCAGTACCAGCAGGCCGTCGGCAAGGACTGCGCCGACTTCACCCGCGGACGCTACCCGTTCTCGCCGTCGAGCAACAACGACATCCCGCTGCAGAACTTCGGCGAACTGTTCGGCTATGGCGGGCGCTTCGACAGCTTCTTCAACCAGACCGCCGGCAAGCTGATCGACGCCAGTGGCCGCAACTGGCAATGGAAGACCGGGCCCGGCGCGATCAGCGGCTCGGCCGGAATGCTGGGTCAGTTGCAGGGCGCCGACCGGATCAAGCAGATGTTCTTCCGCAGCGGCAACCTGCCGGAAGTCGATTTCACCTGGCTCACGCCGGTGCTTGATGCCGGCATCGGCAAGCTGGTGATCGACGTCGACGGGCAGAAATACGAATACCAGCCGGGTGGCGCGACCAACGTCAGCATGAAATGGCCCGGACCGCAGCCGGGCCGCGTCTCCATCTCCGCCTACGACACCGCCGGCAACCTGCTCACCACGTTCGACTATCGCGGCGACTGGGCGTTCTTCCGCGCACTGCAGGCGGCCAACCTGCAGAAGCAGTCCGACCTGCGCTTCGTGGCCAGTTTCAATTTCGGCGGCCACGTGGCGAAGGTGACGCTGCAAGCCAACAACCTGAAGAATCCGTTCCTCAGCAACGCCCTGTCCAGCTTCCGGTGCGGAGGCTGAGCGCGTGCCGTCCGCGGCCGCAGGCTTCTTCGGCAAGCTGCCCTGCGCGGGAGACTTCGTGCAGCGACGGCTGCCGGCCAGCTTCGTCGATGCCTGGGACCGGCACTTCGAGACAGCCGTGGCGCACAGCCGCGACGCGTTGGGCGATACCTGGCACGAGGCGTTCCACGCCAGCCCGGCGTGGCGTTTCGCACTCGCGCCGGGCGTATGCGGCGAGGCGGCGTGGGTTGGCGTCATGGGGCCGGGCGCCGATCGCGTGGGTCGCTGTTTTCCGATGGTGATCGCTGCGCCGCTCTCCGACGTTGCTGCAGCCATCGGCGATGGCGCGGAATGGTTCGAACGCGCCGAGCAGTTGCACCGCGCGGCGCAGGCCGATGCGGGCATCGGCGTGGACGACTTCGACGCGCAGGTCGCGGTCTTGGGCAGCCCGCTCGATGCCGGCCAGACGCGGCCCGATCCGTGGCGTGAGGTGGACTGGACAGCGGCCAGCCACTGGCGCCTGCCGTTGCCTGCGCATGGCGGTGCGACAGCCTTGGCTGATCTGTGGAAGCGCCTCGGCGCCGTCCCCGGGCGCTGGTGTCTGTGGTGGACCGATGGCGCGGGGCGCGTCCCGGCCAGTGTGCTGGCGACCGATGGCTTGCCCGGCGCCGATGCTTACGCCGGCTTGCTCGACGCCGGGCAGGGCACGGCCGCGTGGCAGACGCTGGGCAGCTTCGAGCTTGCAACTCCGCGCGCAACCGCGCCACTGACGATGGACGCGCCACCACCGGTGGCCTCCATCAACTCCTGGCTGCCGGACGATCTCGACCTGCTTGCCGACCTGGGCGGCAGCTCGCCCGCCGCATCCACGGCCATGCCGCTCGGCGACGTGACCCTCGCGGCGGATGTCGCCGCGGCAGCGAACACGCCGGTCGCCGCCCTCGCCGTGCTGCAACGGCCGGAGGTCGGCCTGAGCCTGGTCGCCGCCGAGGTCGGCGTGGCCGATCCGCGCCAGCAGGCCGTGGCGGCAGTGGCGGCGATTGCCGGCGACATGCTCGGCGCCGAACTGATCGGCGGCATGCAGGTGCTGCGCACGCGCATCATGGCGTTGAACCCGCAACTGCGGCAGTTCGGCGAGGATCTCGTCGACCCGGTGCCGGAGGATTGCGCGGTGATCGCCGCGCACGTGGCCGACGGCCAGGCCGCATTGCTGCGTATCGGCGCGGCGGCAGGCTGGCATTGGCGGCACGGCCGGCTGCAACCGTTCTTCGCGCGCAGCGATGCGCCACCGGCCGCCAGCGCGAGCAACAGCAGCGACGACCTCGACGACCTGCTGTTCAGTCCCGTGTCGCTGGCTGCGCCCGGCCTGGGCGCGACCGCGCAGCCGACTTGCGGCGAAGTCAGCTGCGCGCTGCAGGCCGGCGACCGGCTGCTGCTGATGGCCTCGCACCCCTTGCTGCAGCTGCCGCCGGACTTGCTGGCGCGCAGCCTGGCCGCAGGCACCTGCAGCGAGGCGCGCGCACGCATCGCGGCGGCTGCCGGACTGGGCGCCAGTCCCGACCACTGGCCGTTGGCGGTCATTGAGGTGCACGCATGACCACCCGTTATGTTTCCGCCGGCCGCACGGTGACCGGCAAGGTGCGCAAGCACAACGAGGACGCGATCCTGGTGCGCGATGAAGTCGGCCTGTGGGTGGTGGCCGACGGGTTGGGCGGGCACGCTGCCGGCGACTACGCCAGCAACATGATCGTCGAACGCCTCGGCGCGTTGCCGCGTGCCGGCAGCGTGTTCGATTTCATCGAGTCGATCGAGGACACGCTGGTCGGGATCAATGCGGAGCTGCTGCAGACCGCGGCCTCACGCGGCGTCGACCTGATCGGCTCGACCGTGGTGGTGCTGGTGCGCGACACCGATTTCACGCTGTGCGGCTGGGTCGGCGACAGCCGCGCCTATTGCTACGAGAACGACCGCCTGCGCCAGATCACCCGCGACCACGTGCATGGCGGCGACGTCGACGTCACTCATTTTGGTGCCGCACCGCCGCCGGCTGCCGGTTCGGGCGTGCTGACCCGCGCCGTGGGTGCCGAGGACCAGTTGTTCGTCGACTGGGTGGTGGCGGGGAGCCAGCCCGGCACCACGTTCGTGCTTTGCTCCGACGGCATCAACAAGGAGATGTCCGACAGCGAGCTTCACGAACAGTGCCGCGTGCATCCGCAGCCCCAGGATCTGGTCGAGAGCCTGTTCGAGCTGGCCATGGGCCGCGCCGGGCGCGACAACATTTCGGCCGTCGTCGTCGGCCTGCAAGCATGAAGACAGCAACCAATCCATGAATTCCATTGCCGAACTGGTCAGCGCCTACCAGGCCGAAAAAATCAAGCTGCCCGCGCTGTTCGAAGCGCTGGGCGCGCTGCCGTCGTTGTCCGCCGACGAGCATCGTGCCGGCGTCGAATGGATCGGCCAGGAGCAGGCGGCGGGCCGGATTGATCCGCTGATCGCCAAGGCCTTGCTGGCCAAACTGGCGACACTGCAGCCGGGCCCGGCGAGCCCGGACGAAGACGTCACCATGGTCAAGCCGACCACCCGGCGACCGCCACCGCCGTCCGCGGACGACGAGGCCACCCGCGTGGCGCCGCCCTCGCGCCCGCCGGCGCCGCCGCTGGACGAGGCCACCGTGGTCAAGCCGGCCTCGCGGCCACCGCAGCCGCCGACCGACGAGGCCACCATCGTCAAACCGGTGTCCAGCGCGCCGTTGCCGCCGCGCGAGGGACAGATCACCAGCCATACCGGCACCCAGGGCACGCGTCAGGGCATGACCGGCACCAGCTCCAGCATGGGCAGCCAGTCCAGTTGGCAGCACATCGGCGATGCGGAGGCCGCCGATTTCGTCGCGGTCGGCTCGCTGCTCAAGGGTCGCTTCTATCTCGAACGCGAGATCGGTCGCGGCGGCATGGGCGTGGTGTACAAGGCGCGCGACGAACGCAAGGTGGAGGCGCGCGATCGCGATCCGTACGTCGCGGTCAAGGTGCTGAACGACGAGTTCCGCCGTCACCCCGATTCGCTGATCTCGCTGCAGCGCGAGTCGCGCCGCTCGCAGCAGCTGGCGCACGACAACATCGTGCGCGTCTACGATTTCGACAAGGATCGCACCATCGTCTTCATGACGATGGAGTACGTCGACGGCTCCGACCTCAAGCAACTGATCCGCGAAAAGGCCTACAACGGCATGCCGCTGGAGCAGGCGCGCCCGCTGATCGAAGGCATGGCCCGCGCGCTCAGTCGCGCGCATGCGGCCGGCGTGGTGCATTCGGATTTCAAGCCCGCCAACGTGATGATCACCCGCGAGGGCGTGCCCAAGGTGTTCGACTTCGGCATCGCCCGCGCCGGCAAGCACATGGGCGATGCGGTGGGCGAGCAGACCGTGTTCGACGCCGGCACGCTCGGCGCGCTGACCCCGGCCTACGCCAGCCTGGAGATGATCCAGGGCAAGGACCCGGTACCCAGCGACGATGTCTACGCGCTCGGCTGCGTGGCGTTCGAACTGCTTACCGGCACCCATCCCTACGGCAAGGTCAGTGCCGAGGTGGCGATGCGCGAAGGGCGCAAGCCGCCGCCGGTGAAGGGCCTGACCAAGCAGCAGTACAAGACGCTGTGCGCCAGCGTGGCGTTCCGCGCCGAGGACCGCCTGAAGAGCGCCACCGAGCTGGTGGACGGCCTGCGCGACGTGGGCTTGCGCGAGCGCGCGCTGCCGTTCCTGATCTACGGTGTGCCGGCGGTGCTGATCGTCGCCGGCGGCGTGTGGGGCTGGGTCACCTGGCGCCACGACCATCACGTCAACGAAGTGATCCAGCGTTTCACGTTGACCCGGCCGGATCGCTACGCCAGCGAGTCGCAGGCGCTGCAGGCACTGGACACGCTCAGCGACGACGACCGCAAGCGCATCGTGGTCGACCAGAGCGACCTGATCCAGAAGTTCCTGCTCAGTCGGATCGACGCGTACTGGAACCCAACCGAGGGTCGCTACGACTACGCCGGTACGCAGAAGGTGTTCACGCTGCGCGACGACCTGAAACTGTATTCGCCCGCGCTGGACATCAAGCGCAGCGAGATCGAGAAGCAGCGCAACGACCTGCTCAACGCGCTCGACACGCAACTCAGCCAGCAGATCGGTGCCGGGGCGATCTTCGAGAACCAGCCGGACAACGTGGTCGCCACGCTGGACAAGATCCGCGCCATCGACCCGACCAGCGCGCTGCTGAAGAACACCGAGCTGGAACTCAAGTACGACGCGGCGATCGGCAAGTCGCTGGATGCCGGGCAGGTCGACCAGGCCGCGACCGAATTCAAGCTGGCCAGCCGCCTGTTCCCCGATTCCACGCGGATCAAGCAGCGCGGCGCGCAACTGGATGAGCTGGGCAAGGCGCTCGCCGCGCAGCAACTGGCGCAACAGCAGGCCGCGCAGTTGCAGCAGCAGCGCGAGCAGAGCCTGCTCTCGCTCAGTGGCCTGCTCGATCATCCCGACAACAGCGACGACTGGCGCAACCGCGCCGCCACCGCCTACCAGGGCGCCGCCAAGCTGCTGGCCGACGACGCCCGCCTGCCGGCGCAGGCGGAGCGCCTCAAGCAGGCGCTGGCCGCCCAGGCTGCCGAACGCCAGGGCGCCGGCGATCTGGACGGCGCCATCGCCATCGCGGGCTTCGGCGTCAACCTGTTTCCCGGCGATGCCGATCTGTCCTCGACTCGCCAGAAACTGCTGGAACAGCAGAACCAGCTGGCGCAGAAGGCCGCCAGCGAAGCCCAACGCAATGCGCTGGCCAAGCGCCGCGTCGACGACCTGCTGGCCAAGCCGCTGGGCACGGCCGTGTGGTTGCAGGACGTCAGCAGCGCGCTGGGTACCGCGCGCGAGCAGATGGGTGTCGGCGCACCGGCTTACGCCGAGGTGCGCGGCAACGTCGATGCCAGCCTGATCAAGCTGGCGCGCGAGCGGATCGCCGCTGGCGATCTCGATGAAGCCCAGCGCATCGTCCAGGCCGGTCAGCGAATGGACCCGGCCGAAGCCGGCTACGCCACCGTGCTGGCCGAGGTCGGTGCGGCCCGCAGCGCCGCGCAGGCGCGCCAGCAGCAACAGCAGGTGCAAGCCATTGCCGCTGCTCGCGCCACCCTGGCCGGGCTCGCCGCCAAGCCGTTGCTCACGCCCGACTGGCAGCAGGCCGTGGCCAGCGCGATGGCCTCACTCAAGGGCGATACCTCGCCGGAAACCACCCGCACGGTCGGTGCGTTGGCCACCTCGATTGCCGACGTGGCCGCCTCGCAGGCTGATCCGCAGCATCTGCCGCAGGCGCGCCTGGCGGTGGACTTCGGGCTGAAGTATGTGCCGCAGTCGCCACGCTTGCTGGCCGAGAGTGCCAAGCTGGATGCGCTGCAGGCCGACCTCCAGGCCAAGGCGGCGCGCGACAGCGCGGATGCGGAAGTGAAGTCGCGCATCGAGTCGATGCGCAGCGCGGCGGCCGCGGCGGACGTCGGCAAGGCGAGTCAGTCGCTGGCGCGGATCAAGGCGCTGCAGCCGGACAACCCGTTCCTGCAGAACGAGGGTCCGAAGCTGCTGGCCGATGCCTATCTCGGCCTGGGCCAGGAAACGTTCCAGAAGGGGCGCTACGAAAAGGCCGCCGAGGTGCTTGGCCAAGGCCTGCAGGTGCTCGGCGGCAATGCCCAGTTGCGTGGCGCGAAGGCACGCTACGACGTGGTGGCGGCGATCATGGCCGCGGCCCGGCAGCCGACCAGCACGGCCGATTACGCACGGTTGAAGCAGCAGCTGGCGAGCGTGCGGCGCAACGATCCGAAGGCGCTGGCCGCGCTCGAGTCGGACATGCGCATTCGT
The DNA here is from genome assembly GCF_052978425.1 of Rhodanobacter sp. UC4437_H4. Taxonomy (NCBI): domain Bacteria; kingdom Pseudomonadati; phylum Pseudomonadota; class Gammaproteobacteria; order Lysobacterales; family Rhodanobacteraceae; genus Rhodanobacter; species Rhodanobacter sp. UC4437_H4. The sequence continues at coordinate 1,184,760 of NZ_CM129673.1, read as the reverse complement.
GGCCAGCTGACCGGCAAGACGCTGGAGGAGCAACTCGACCGGGTCAAGCCGAGTGCCGCGGCGGCACCGGCGCCGGCACCCGCACCCGCCACGCCCGTTGAGCCGACGCCGGCCGCGGAGCAGGGCGCCCTGCCGGGGCGGCCCGTGCCGATCCCCCGGCCCGGCGCACCGACACCGGCGCAGCCGGGCAAGGTCGCCAATGTGCCGAGCGGGCCGAGCGGCCCCGATCCGTGCGCCAAAGCCGGGATGGCCGGGACCGGCAAGTTCTGCCGCGACAGCTTCGGGACGTCGTATGGCCCCTTCATGGTGGTGGTGCCTGGCGCGGGCGGTGGACGGCCGTATGCGATGTCGCGTGCGGAGGTATCGATCAACGAGTTCAACGCGTTCTGCCGCGCATCCGGCAAGTGCGCAGCCAAGTCGGTCAGCGATCCGGATCTCGGCAATGCGCCGATCACCAACATCCCGCTCAGCCAGGCGCAGGCTTATGCGCGGTGGCTCAGCGATGTCAGCGGCTTCAGCTATCGCCTGCCGACGGATGCCGAATGGCTCAATGCCGCCAGCGCCGGCGGCCGCTTCAAGCAGGCCGAGGACAGCAACTGCGTGCCGCCTTCGGCTGGCGGCGGCGACGGCAGCGGCGCGCTGGTTTCCGCCCGCGGGCGTTCGCGCAATCCCTGGGGTCTGGTCAACATGACCGGCAACGCCTGGGAGTGGGTCGTCAGCGGTGGCAGCGTGGCCGTGCGCGGCGGCAGCTACACCAGCTATTGGTCCGATTGCAGCGTGGGCACCCAGCGCAGCGATGGCGGCTCGCCGCAGCGCGACGTCGGCTTCCGCATCCTCAGGGAGGTGAAATGATCGATTTCGCTGAACGCGGGCGTGCCGTGAACCAGGATCTGCGTGTGCTCGACGACGCCCATCGTCTTGGCCGGATCACCCGCGCCGAGTATCGCGCGCGTCGCCGGCGATTGCTGGAAAGCCTGTACGACCCCAGTGCGGTGGTCACCGCCCGCAACACCCTGGTGCCGCCGACGGCCACCACCACCCCGCGACCGCGCAGGGCGCCGGCGGCGCCGCGTGACGATGCCTCCGCCGACTCGGCCAGCCATGCCCTGACCAGCCTGCTGGCGATGCGACCGGCCACGCGCTGGAAGTCGGTGGCGGGCGGCGTGCTGCTGCTCGCCATCGCGTTGGGTGCGCTCGCCTACTGGGTGTTGCGCGGCTAGCTTGCGCCGGGCTTGCCGGTTCCGGCATCGGCTGCTGCGGCGCGTCACGAGGGCGGGACGGAGGGCGGAAAATCGCTCGCCAAACCGTCGCGTGCAGGCCTGCGGTGACTGGTTCCGCAGCGCGACGAGGGTGTATCCTGATCGGACGATCCAAGCCCGGGGGCAGCAATTGCTCGATCCGTGGGGGGCTTCGATTTCGCAGCTGGCGCGCCTTCGATGTCCAGGCGTGCCGTCAATGGAAAGATGATGCAGCCGGGGGAGTGTATCGTGCGAATTGTCCGTCTCGCCGCAGCGTTGACATCGGCCTTGGCATTCACCGGCGGCGTGGTTCACGCCCAGGAAGCAGCAACGGCTGCGCCAGGTCAGTCTTCACCCGCACCCACTTCGACTCCCGCGCAGGCGACGCCATCGCCGCCGCCGGGCGGCGTCGTTCCGCCGGTACGCGATCGCGATGCGGCGGCCGTGCAGACGGTCGCGGTACGCGGCTTTCGCGTCAGCGGCGTCGGCAGCCATGCGCAACTCGGCATCACGCCGGCCAGCATCCAGGCACTGGCCGATGCGCAGTTCCGCGGGCTGGCCGCAGGCGCGGGCACGGCCGAGTTGAGCTTCGCCCAGATGCAGGGCGTCGCCGACAAGATCACCGAGCGTTATCGCACCGCCGGCTTCATCGTCTCCAACGCGTTCCTGCCGGCGCAGACCATCGGCTCCGACCAGGTCGTCGGCATCCAGGTGCTGGAAGGGCAGATCGGCAAGATCATCGTCAAGGGCACCAAGCGCTATCGGCCGGACGTGATCTCGGCGGCGGCGCAGGAATTGCGCGGCAAGCCCCTGCTGAAGAGCGACGTCGATTCCGCCTTGCTCTATGCGCGCGACCTTCCCGGCGTCACCGTGGCCTCGACCTTCCAGCCCGGCGAGCAGACCGGCGACACCGACCTGATCATGATCGCCCACGAGAAGCGGCCGGTTCAGTTCACTCTCGGCGCCAACAACTACGGCACCGACCTGACCGGCAAGTACCGCGTGCAGGCCGGCGTGGAATGGGCCAATCCGCTGCACCTGGGCGACACCTTCACGGCCAACGTCGATTACGCGCTCGACCCCAACGACAACATCTACGGTGCGCTGACCTACCGGGTGCCGTTCACGAGCACGCCGGGGTTGTCGGCGGTGGTCGGCGCCTCGCGCAACGAGCTGCAGATCAATACCGGCACCTTCGCCGCGCTCGACGTGAAAGGCCCCAGCTCGCTCTACTACGGCGGCCTCGACTGGAAGTACATCAATCGCGACGACCTGCAGCACGTGGCCACCCTGCACCTGCTGAGGGAACGCTCCCAGCTCGACAGCCTGGGCTTCCACCTGTCCGACGAGAAGTTCACGGTGGCGGAAGCCACCTGGGGCATGCTGCATACCGATCGCCGCTTCCACGGCGTGGACATCATGCAGGTGGCCCTGCGCAAGTCGATCAGGGACGATTCGCGCGAGCCCGACCTGATCAGCCCGCAGCATGACCGCAGCTTCCTCGTCGCGAAGCTCTCCTACACCCGGTTGCAGTTCCTGACCAAGTCGCAGCGCCTGAACTTCAAGTTCATCAGCCAGTACACCCGCGACGCGCTGGTGCCGCTGGAGCAGTTCGCGATGGGCGGCCCGGACAGCGTGCGCTCCTATCCGATCGCCGACGCACTGCGCGACCGCGGCTTCTACACCGCGCTGGAATACCACGTCGATGCTCCCGGTTTCGGCGACAAGGTGTCGCCGTTCTACGGCAGGCCGTGGCGCGAGCTGCTGGAGTTCGAGGTGTTCTACGACTACGCCAGGGGCTACTCGGCCGGCGCCAACCGCATGACCACGCCGGACAGCGCGGAGCTGAGCGGTGCCGGTGCGGGCTTCATCTTCCGCCTGCCGCGATTCAAGCAATTCGAGCTGCACTTCGACGCGGCCAAGACCACCAGTTCGCAGAACGCGTCCAACGGCAAGGGTTTCCACATCTATACCCGCTTCAGCTTCACGTTCTGAGGGATGACGACGACATGAGCAAGCACATCAGCACCCGGCGTGAATCGCGCAACGGCGCTTCCGTGGATCGGATCGCACGCTTGCCCTCCGGCAGCCTGCCGCTGCACAGGACCTGGCCGATCAGCTTGTGCATCGGGCTCGCGATCGGCTCGATCGCCGTCAGTCCTGACGCCTTCGCCGGCGGCCCCACCGGCGGCACGGTGGTCGGCGGCACCGGCAGCATCACCCAGAACGGCAACGAGACGGTGATCAACCAGATCTCGCAGCGACTGGCGCTGAACTGGGAGACATTCAACCTCAAGGCCAACGAATCGGTGCTGTTCAACCAGCCCGGCCGCTCGGCGGTGGCGCTCAACCGCATCCTCGATCAGAACCCCAGCCAGATCTTCGGCAAGATCAACTCCAACGGCCAGGTCTTCCTGATCAACACCCACGGCATCATCTTCGGCGCCACGGCACAGATGAATGTCGGCGGCCTGATGGCCAGCACGCTGGACCTCACCCCGAAGGATTTCCTTGCCGGCAACTACAGCCTCAACGCGGTCGGCGCGGGCGCGGGCATCGTCAACCACGGTCTGATTCAGGCCGCCAGCGGCGGCTCCGTCGCACTGGTCGGCGGCAGCGTGGCCAACGACGGCGTGATCCTGGCCAACTACGGCAGCATCAACCTCGACGGCGCCGAACACGCCGTACTCGACTTCGACGGCAACGGCCTGATCAACATCCAGATCACCGGCGAACTGAAGCAGCGCCTGGACGACAAGGAAGCGGCAGTCAGCAACTCCGGCACCCTCAAGGCCGAAGGAGGCACCGTGGTGCTGCAGGCCTCGGCAGCCAAGGATCTGTTCACCAACCTGGTCAACAACTCCGGCGTGATCGACGCCAGCGGCATCAGCACCGACGGCGGCGTGGTGCGGCTGGTGGGCAACGGCGGCAATGTGCAGAGCAGCGGCAGTGTCATCGCCACGGGCGACCATGGCGGGCGCATCGAATTGCTGTCGGACCATGACGTGATGGTCACCGGCGGCACGGTGGATGCTTCGGGTCGCCGGGGTGGCGGAGCCATTCGCGTCGGTGGCGGCGTCCGTGGAGGCGAAGGCCTCGCCGTGGCCGCGCGCACGTACATCGGGCCGGATGCGTCGCTCAACGCCGATGCAACCGGCAAGGGCGACGGCGGCAGCATCGCCGTGTTCTCGCGCGACAACTCGGTCATCGCCGGCGGCTTGTCCGCGCGCGGCGGCATTGACGGCGGCAACGGCGGTTTCGTCGAGACGTCGAGCCACGGCGCGCTCACCATCACCGGTACGCCGCAGGTCTTCGCGCGCAGCGCCGACGGGTTGGGCGGCAACTGGCTGATCGATCCGAACAACATCACGATCGTTGCGGGCAGCGGCAATACCAAGATCAATGCCGCCAACCCCTTTGTGTCGACCAACGACGGAGCGTCGCTCGGCGTCGACCTGATCACCGCCGCCTTGACCGGTGGCGCCAGCGTCACGGTCACGACGGGTACGGGGGGCGCCAATTCCGAAGCTGGCGACATCACCCTCAATGCCGACCTCGACTACAACGGCAAGGGAACCAACTCGCTCACGTTCAATGCGGCGAACGACATCGTCATCAACAACAAGATATTCGATTCGGTGCTTGGCGGCGACGTGCTGAACCTGTCGTTGCTCGCCGGCCGCAACATTTCGCTCAACAACGATATCTCGCTGGGCGGTGGTACGGCCACGCTGACTGCGACTGCAGGCAGCATCTCGCGCACTGCGGGCACGATTTCCGGCAGCGCCCTGACTCTCACGGCGGGCGGCACCAATGGCGCGATCGGCGCATCGGGTGCCATCCAGACGGACGTCGACAGCATCGTGTTCAGCGCGAAGGGTACCGGCGCGGTCAACATCGTTGATGCCAATGGCGTGAATGTCAGCGGTACCGCCGGCAGCGGCAATGTCGGCATCACCACCACCACGAGCGATCTGGGCGTGGTGGGTTCGGGCATCGTCACCGCCGGTGGTGCGGTGACGCTCGGAGCCGCCGGCGGCGGCGCGCGCATCAACATCGGCACGGGCGTCGCAGTGGATACCACCAATGGTGTCGCTACCGGCGCAAACGTCAGCCTGGTTGCAGACAACGTCGACATACTCGGAACCATCAATGCCGGCACCGCCGGTATCGTGGCCATCCGGCAGGCTACGGCGGGAAGGCTCATTTCGCTGGGCCCCGACGCTCCGTTTCCCGCAGATCCCCAGCTTGGCGTGACGAGTGCCGAACTGGATCAGATCACCGCCAACACGATCGTGATCGGTGACGCCAACAGCGGTGACCTGGGTATCACGGCGGCCATCGCTCCGGCCCACGCCACCACCCTCTCGCTGAATACCGGAGGGACCATCTCGCAAGTGGGGGGAGCCACCATCACGGTCGGCACCCTGACTGGCAGCTCGGCCGGTGCCACCACGTTGGGAGAGGCCAACCAGATCGGCAATCTCGGAAGTTTCACCGCCTCAAGCTTCAGTCTGACCAATGCCGCTGCGCTCACGCTTGTCGGCAACGTGACGACCAGCGGAGCACAAACCTACAACACGGCATTGGTGTTGGGCGGCGACCGCGTGTTGAGCGGTAGCGACATCACCTTTGCCTCGACTGTCGACGGCGCGCATGCGTTGACCGTGAACGCCAGCGGAGTCACCAGGTTCGACGCTGCGGTCGGCGGCACGACGGCGTTGACCAGCCTGATCACGGATGCCGCCGGCAGCGCCACGTTGAGTGGCAATGTCGCCACCAGCGGCATGCAGAGCTGGGGCGACGCGCTGACGCTCGGTTCCAATGTCATGCTGACTGGAACGACGATCAGCCTGGCGGCCGTGACAGGTGCCGGCAACAACCTGACGGTGACCGGCAATGCGGTGCTGGCAGGGGCGGTGGCTGGTGTGGGCGTGCTGCAGGTCAGCGGCACGACGAATCTCAATACCGCCAGCGTGAGCACCAGCGGTGACCAGGCCTACAACGGCTCGGTGACGCTGGGTGCCAATGCAACGCTGGCCAGCAGTGGCAGTGGCACGATCGGCTTCGGCTCCACGGTGAATGGCGCGCACACGCTGGCGGTGAACACCGGCGGCGCCGCCAGCTTCGGCGGCGCGGTCGGCGCAACGACGGCACTGACCAGCCTGACGACGAACAGCGGCACGTTCAGCGCGGTCGACCTGACCGTCAACGGCCCGTTGTCGGTCACCACCACGGCCGGAGGGATCACGCAGGGAGCCGGTTTCTACACGGTCAACGGAACATCGACTTTCAACGCCGGCAGCAACGCGATCACGCTGACCTCGCTCAACGACTTCATCGGTACGGTGAGCCTGACCGGCGGCACCACGCAGATCACCGATGCCAACGCGCTGGCGCTGGGTACCTTGCAAACAGGCAGCCTGACGGTCAGCAGTGGCGGGGCGCTTGACCTGGGCCATGGTTCGGTTGCCGGCGACCTGTCGGCAACTTCAGGGACGTCCATAACGCTCAATGGAGCGCTTGCCGGACTCGGCAACGTGGCGTTCAGCGGATCTGCGCCAAGCGGTACTGGAAGCATCGCCGGCACCGGATCGATTACAGGCATCGGTGGGTCACCGTTTGCGCTTGTCGGCGCCAACCAGGGCACCTCCGGCGGGATCAGCTTCACGGGTTTCATCGCGGCCGACGCCACGGCGGTCACCGGTGCTGCGGGTTTCGACGATGCCAGCAAGGTCAGCCAGGGCATGACCTTCGTCAACGCCACCAGCGTGGGCGGCAGCGGCACGATCGCGAACGTGGTCGGCAGCTTCGCCGACAACACCGGGACCTCGTCGGCGAGCGGCATCGTCTACAGCGGCTTCGATGCGGTGACGGGCACCGGTGGCAGCGTGACCGGCGTGACCGGCAGCTTCAATCTCGGCACGAAGGTGTCCAGCGCGTCGACGCTCGACTACAGCGGCTTCGGCGTCACCACGCTGACCGGCAGCGGGGCCGGTGCCACGATCGCGGGCAGCGGCCAGACCTACACGCTGGACAACACGGTCATCGACCAGGGCAGCAGCGGTGGCGTGACCTGGACGGGGTTCGGCAACATCGCCGATACCAGCGGCACGGTGGCCTTCGGCACCGGCGGCAGCGTCAGTGGCAACGTGACGGCGGCGACGCTGAACTACGGCAGCCACAGCGGTGCCGTGACGTTCGACCTGGCCGATGGCAGCGGCGCGACCACGGGCATCGGCGGGACGTGGGCGGGCGTCACGGCGGTCACGGGCAACGGCAATGGGGCGATTACGGGCAGCAGCACCTTTGCCCTGAGCGGAGCCAACGCGGGCTCGGCGGGCGGTGTTGCCTTCACCGGCTTCACGGCCGCCGACGCGGCGACCATCACCGGTGCCGCGGGTTTCAACAGCGCGGCCAAGAGCAGCCTCGGCATGACCTTCGCCAACGCCACGAGCGTGGCGGGCAGTGGCGCGATCACGAACCTGGGCGGCACCGCGTTCAACCTGAGCGGCACCAAGACGGGCAATGCCGGCGGTGTCGGCTATAGCGGCTTCACCGCGGCCGACACGACGACGGTCACCGGTGCTGCGGGTTTCGACGATGCCAGCAAGGTCAGCCAGGGCATGACCTTCGTCAACGCCACCAGCGTGGGCGGCAGCGGCACGATCGCGAACGTGGTCGGCAGCTTCGCCGACAACACCGGGACCTCGTCGGCGAGCGGCATCGTCTACAGCGGCTTCGATGCGGTGACGGGCACCGGTGGCAGCGTGACCGGCGTGACCGGCAGCTTCAATCTCGGCACGAAGGTGTCCAGCGCGTCGACGCTCGACTACAGCGGCTTCGGCGTCACCACGCTGACCGGCAGCGGGGCCGGTGCCACGATCGCGGGCAGCGGCCAGACCTACACGCTGGACAACACGGTCATCGACCAGGGCAGCAGCGGTGGCGTGACCTGGACGGGGTTCGGCAACATCGCCGATACCAGCGGCACGGTGGCCTTCGGCACCGGCGGCAGCGTCAGTGGCAACGTGACGGCGGCGACGCTGAACTACGGCAGCCACAGCGGTGCCGTGACGTTCGACCTGGCCGATGGCAGCGGCGCGACCACGGGCATCGGCGGGACGTGGGCGGGCGTCACGGCGGTCACGGGCAACGGCAATGGGGCGATTACGGGCAGCAGCACCTTTGCCCTGAGCGGAGCCAACGCGGGCTCGGCGGGCGGTGTTGCCTTCACCGGCTTCACGGCCGCCGACGCGGCGACCATCACGGGCGCTGCAGGTTTCGACGACATTGCCAAGACCAGCCAGGGCATGACCTTCGTCAACGCCACCAGCGTGGGCGGCAGCGGCACGATCGCGAACGTGGTCGGCAGCTTCGCCGACAACACCGGGACCTCGTCGGCGAGCGGCATCGTCTACAGCGGCTTCGATGCGGTGACGGGCACCGGTGGCAGCGTGACCGGCGTGACCGGCAGCTTCAATCTCGGCACGAAGGTGTCCAGCGCGTCGACGCTCGACTACAGCGGCTTCGGCGTCACCACGCTGACCGGCAGCGGGGCCGGTGCCACGATCGCGGGCAGCGGCCAGACCTACACGCTGGACAACACGGTCATCGACCAGGGCAGCAGCGGTGGCGTGACCTGGATGGGGTTCGGCAACATCGCCGATACCAGCGGCACGGTGGCCTTCGGCACCGGCGGCAGCGTCAGTGGCAACGTGACGGCGGCGACGCTGAACTACGGCAGCCACAGCGGTGCCGTGACGTTCGACCTGGCCGATGGCAGCGGCGCGACCACGGGCATCGGCGGGACGTGGGCGGGCGTCACGGCGGTCACGGGCAACGGCAATGGGGCGATTACGGGCAGCAGCACCTTTGCCCTGAGCGGAGCCAACGCGGGCTCGGCGGGCGGTGTTGCCTTCACCGGCTTCACGGCCGCCGACGCGGCGACCATCACCGGTGCCGCGGGTTTCAACAGCGCGGCCAAGAGCAGCCTCGGCATGACCTTCGCCAACGCCACGAGCGTGGCGGGCAGTGGCGCGATCACGAACCTGGGCGGCACCGCGTTCAACCTGAGCGGCACCAAGACGGGCAATGCCGGCGGTGTCGGCTATAGCGGCTTCACCGCGGCCGACACGACGACGGTCACCGGCGCTGTGGGCTTCGACAGCTCGGCCAGGAGCAGTCTCGGCATGACCTTCGCCAACGCCACGAGCGTGGCGGGCAGTGGCGCGATCACGAATCTGGGCAGCACCGCGTTCAACCTGACCGGTACCACGGCAGGCAACGCCGGCGGCATCGACTACAACGGCTTCACCTCAGCCGACACCACCACGGTCACCGGTGCCGCGGGCTTCGACTACACGGCCAAGACCAGCCTGGGCATGGCCTTCGCCAACGCCACGAGCGTGGCGGGCAGTGGCGCGATCACCAACCTGGGCAGCACGGCGTTCAACCTGACCGGCATCATGGCAGGTACGGCAGGCACCACCAGCTTCAACGGCTTCGACGCGGCCGACACCACGGCCGTCACCGGCGCCGCAGGTTTTGACAGCTCGACCAGGAGCAGCCTGGGCATCGCCTTTGCCAATGCCACGAGCGTGGCGGGCAGCGGCGCGATCACGAACCTTGGGGGCACCGCGTTCAATCTGGTCGGCACCAAGACCGGCAATGCCGGTGGCGTCAACTACAGCGGCTTCACCGCGGCCGACACCACGTCCGTCACCGGTGCCGCCGGTTTCGACAGCGCGGCCAAGAGCAGTCTCGGCATGACCTTTGCCAACGCCACGAGCGTGGCGGGCAGTGGCGCGATCACGAACCTGGGCGGCACCGCGTTCAACCTGAGCGGCACCAAGACGGGCAATGCCGGCGGTGTCGGCTATAGCGGCTTCACCGCGGCCGACACGACGACGGTCACCGGCGCCGTGGGCTTCGACGACAACGGCAGGACCAGCGAGGGCATGGCCTTCGCGAACGCCACCAGCGTGGGTGGCAGCGGCTCGATCGCGAACGTGGTCGGCAGCTTCGCCGACAACACGCGTATCTCGTCAGCTAGCGGCATCGCGTACAGCGGTTTCGGTACGGTTACGGGCACCGGCGGCAGCGTGACCGGGGTGACCGGCAGCTTCGATCTCGGCACGAAGGTGTCGAGCGCCTCGGGCATCGACTACAGCGGCTTCAACCTCACCACGCTGGCCGGAAGCGGCGCCGGCGCCACGATTGCCGGCAGCAACCAGACCTACAACCTGACCGGCACAGACGCCGGCAACAACGGCACGCTGAGCTGGACGTCGTTCGGGAACCTGAGCGACAGCGGTGCCGGCACCTTCATGTTCGCGAACGGTGCGGGCGTGTCGGGCATGCTGACTTCCGCTGCCGCAGGCACATTGGATTACAGTGCGTACACGACCGCGGTGAATGTGGACCTGGGAGGCACGGCGACCGGTACCGGGGGCTGGAGCGGGATCACCGCGGCGAAGGGCGGTTCTGCCTCTGACACGATCAGCGGCAGCAGCCAGACCTACAATCTGACCGGCCTCAATGCCGGCAACAGCGGCACCGTGAGCTGGACCTCGTTCGAGAACATTGCCGATGCGGGTATCGGCACGTTGACCGCCAGCAACCAGACCTGGAGCCTGACCGGGCACAACCAGGGCACGGCGACCAATCTGGCAGGCGCCTTCTCCGGCATCGGCAATCTGATCGACACCGGCACCGGCCACTTCCTCATGCACTCGGGCGCTGACGGGGACATCTCCGGCGGCCTCGACGCCGGCATCGACGGAAGCCTGGACTATTCGGGCTACACCACCGCGGTCAACGTGAACCTTGCCGGTGCGGGCTCGACAGGCGTAGGCGGTACAAACTCCGGAATTTCAGCGGTAACGGCGAGTTCGAACCTCGGCATCAGCGGCAATGCGAGCAACGGGCTGACGATCACCACGACGGGCGCCGGAACCACCACAACCCTGGGCGCGACCACGGTCGGAGGCGATCTGAACATCACCGCCAGTGGGGCGGTCTTGCAGACAGGCGGTGCGCTGAGCGTTATCGGCACGAGCACCATCCATGGCGGTTCGAACGCGATCACCCTGACAGGTGGCAGCAACGACTTCGGCGGCACGGTGAATCTCACCGGCGGTGCCACCCAGATCAATGACCTCAACGCACTGACCCTTGGCACGGTGAACACCGGGGCGCTGACGGTGAGTGCGGGCGATCTCACCCTGGCTGGTGCGGTCAATGGCACGGCGGTCAGCCTGACCTCTTCCGGCGCGATCAGCGAAGGCGCAGGCGGCAGCCTCACGGCCACTTCGCTGACCGGTCATTCGGCCGGTACGACGACCCTTGCCGGGACCAATCACATCGGCTCGCTGGGCAGCTTCAGTGCGGCGGGCTTCGCGTTGATCAACGCCCAAGCCTTGACGGTGAATGGCCCGGTAAGTGGCGGTGCGGGTACCGCGCTGACCACGACCGCCGGCAACCTGACGATCAATGGTGCAGTGAGCGGCACCACGACAACGCTGAATTCCGCCGGTGGGATCAGCGAAGGCGGCAGTGGCAGCATCACGGCAGGCACCTTGAGGGGTCAATCCATCGGTGCGACTGCGCTCAACGGCGCAAACCACATCGGCACCTTGGGCAGCTTCAGTGCGGCGGGCTTCGCGTTGACCAACGCGCAGACCCTGGTCGTGGGCGGCACCGTCGACGGGGGGGCCAGCACGGCGTTGACCACGACGAGCGGCGACCTGGCGATCAACGGTCTGGTGAAGGGCGCCACCACCACGCTGGTCTCGGCGGGCGCGATCACCGAAGGCGCCGGCGGCAGCATCACGGCGAACCTGTTGACCGGTCATTCGATCGGAAACACCACACTCGATGGCAACAACCACATCAACATACTGGGCGGCTTCAGCGCAGACTTCAGCCTGACCAACGGTCAGACGCTGACCGTCGAAGGCCCGCTCGATGGTGGCCCGGTCGTGGCGCTGACCACGACGGCCGGCGACCTGATCATCAATGGCACGGTGACCGGCGCCACCACCACGCTGACCTCGGCCGGTGCGATCATCGAAGGCACCCATGGCGTCATCACCGCCGATAACTTGACCGGCAGCTCCGCTGGCAGCACCAGCCTGCTCGGCGCCAACCAGGTGGCAGCCCTGGGCGCATTCGTCAGCGGTGGCGACTTCGCCTTCAACACCATCCGGACCTTGACGGTGAATGATGCACCGTCGGCCAATGGTGGTGCCGGCGACCTTACGCTGACGGCCAGCGGGGCGAACTCGGACCTGATCCTGGCCAGCACCCTGACCGGCAACACGGTTACCTTGGGTGCAGGCCGCAATATCAACCAGACGGCTGGTGCGATCCATGCGAACACGTTGACTGGCAGTTCGGTCGGCAGTACCGCGCTCGGTGGCGCCAACCACATCGGCACGCTGGGCAACTTCACGGCGGCGAACTTCGCGCTGACCAACGCGCAGGCGCTGGCGGTGACGGGCTCCGTGGACGGCGGCGCGAGTACTACGCTTAAGACCACCAGCGGCAATCTGGCGATCAACGGCACGGTGAAGGGCACGACCACGACGCTGGCCTCTGCTGGCGCAATCACCGAAGGCGCCGGCGGCAGCATTGTCGCCGGCATGTTGACCGGCAGCTCCGCCGGTGCCACCACGCTCAACGGCGCCAACCGCATCGGCACCCTGGGAGGCTTCACGGCCGCCAGCTTCGCCTTGACCAACGCACAGACATTGGCCGTCAGCGGCACGCTGGATGGCGGCGCCAGCACCTCGCTGAAGACCACCAGCGGCGATCTGGCGATCAATGGTCCGGTGAAGGGAACGGCCACCTCGCTCACCTCGGCCGGCGCGATCAGCGAAGGCGCGGCGGGCGTCATCACGGCCGGCACCCTGACCGGCAGTTCGGTCGGCGCGACCACGCTCAACGGCGCCAACCAGATCGGCACGCTGGGCAGCTTCACGGCAGCCAATTTCGCCCTGACCAGTGCGCAGGCGCTCACTGTCGACGGTCCGCTGGATGGCGGCGCCAGCACTTCGCTGAAGACCACCAGCGGCGATCTGGCGATCAACGGTTCGGTGAAGGGAACGGCCACCTCGCTCACCTCGGCCGGCGCGATCAGCGAAGGCGCCAGCGGCATCATCACGGCCGGCACGCTGAGCGGCAGCGCGGTGGGTCCGACCGTGCTGGGCAGCGCGAGTTCGCCCAACAAGAACATGGTCGACACGCTGGGCAACTTCACTTCGCTGGCCGGCTTCAGCATGACCAACGACAAGACGCTGACACTGGCGTCGGTGGCCGGCAGCGCCTTCACGGTGAACGCGGGCACCTCGCCGTTCTACCTGTCGGTGACCCATGGCGACCTGTTCCAGCTCGGAACGACACCGCTGTATGACGGCATAGGCGTATGGGGTTCCACCGGGCGCCTGGGTTCCAGCTCCCAGCCGATCTACGTGGTGGGCACGGGCCTGCAGAACATCGCCAACGTCGGCCTGCCGCCCGCTTACTTCTATGCGGTGGACAGCTCCGGCAACCTGCTGCCGCTGGGCGGTGGTTTCGCCATCAACGTGCCGACCGCCTCCGGTGCGGGCAGCGCGCAGAACGGCAACCACGGCGACTCCTACATCGACCCGAGCGTGATCACCGCCAACTACCGCTCGTACGGCATCGTGCCTTCCGGCGTGCGCCTGCCGCCCGACCAGCAGAGCGGTTGCGATCCGGATCAGCCGGACCAGGCCGCCTGCCAGGACCCGGACGCACTGGGCATGGTCATGCCATGGCCGAAAGCGCCGCAGTGACCGGCATCGGCAAACTCGGCGCAGGCATCGCGGTGGCGATGCTTGCGCTGGGCCTGACCGGCCCCGCCGCGGGCCAGGCAGCGCCGCAGATCGCGCCGCGGCTGACCGGGGAACTGATCATCGCGCAGCTGGACACGGCGCAACACGACCTCGCCGCACGTGCGACCGGGTCGCCTGGCTCCAATCTCGCGGCAACCAGCCAGAAGCTGGCCGACCTGGGCCGGGACTTGCGCAAGGCGCTGGGCAAGGATCTGGCCAAGCCGATCGACATGCTGGGCAACGAAGAGAAGGCGCAGGCCTACCGCGCCGAAGCCGCCGTGCAGCGCACGCAGGCGTTCCTGGAGGCCAGCAAGGGCTGCCTGGGCCAGGATGTCGCCGCGATGGCGGCTGCACTGGCCCGCACCGTGGCGTTGAAGGCGGCTGCCTCCGGCGGGTCGAAATTGCCGCCGGTGATCAATGGCGTGGAGACGCTGGATCGACGCCCGCTGTTCGTCCTGCATGGCGACGGCGCCGGGGCAGCGTTCGCACTGACCGGGGAAAACCTGCTTGACGCACAGTGCGCCAGCCCGGTGGTCAGCGCGACCGACGCACAGAGCAAGCCGCAGGCGGTGCAGCCGGTGGTGACCGGCGTGTTGCCCAATCGCATCGAATTGAAATTGCCTGCCGGTGCGCTGCCATCGGGCAGCTACGTGCTCAACGTGGTGGCGCAGCGCAAGGTGTTCCTGATGGGCTGCACGGCGCAGCCGCCCACCTCGGCCGTGCTGGAGGTGGCGCCCGCGCCGAAGGTCTCGGTGAGCTACGCGCTGACCCAGACCTGCCCGGCGCCCGGCGGCGGACAGGGCCGCGCCATGCCGGCGGTCACCGGCAGCATGCCCGAGGGTGTAGGGCGGGGCACGGTGGCCAAGTACGTCACGGTCGACGGTTGCGCCGATCCGCTCAGCTACGCGATCAGTGCGACGGTGACGTTCGGCGACGGACACGGCAGCACGGTGGGGCCGATCAGCCAGATCGCCTCGGCCGGCATCACGGCCGGGCTTCCGGGCGGCCTGTCGCTGAGCTGGGACCCTTCGGTGCACCAGCTCGTGGTTCGCCCCGCAGCCAGCAGTTGCAAGGGCGTTTACTGACGAGGTGCCGCGCCCGCCGGACTTGTTCCCGGCGGCGGGCTATTCGTCTTCCGGCGTACCCGACACCACGCGCAGCTCGGAAATGCCGCCCGGCGCGAGATCCCTGAGCAGGTCCATGAAATCCATGCCGACCAGCCGCTGTGCGCGCCGCAACAGCAGCGGTACCGGGCTTGAGGGTTCGCAGCGCGTGTAGTAGTCGCAGATCTCGTCGAGCCGGCGCATCACGTCCTGCGGCCCGGCGATCGGACCCGAGGCCCGCGCCGCGTTCGGTGCACCACCCTCCGCGCCACCTTCGCCAGCCCCTTCGCCTTGCACTTCGGCCGGCAGTCGACGCGCCAGCTGCGGGTCGAGGAATTTCTTCAGCTCGTAGATGTCGCTGAGCAGGTTCTTGAAGTCCGGACCCATCGTGCCGACGTGGTCGTTGAACAGGGCGTCGATGGCCTTGGCATGCTCCAGTGACTCGCTGATCGCGGCGGTGGTCTGGACCAGCTCCTCCTCCGCGCAATCCATGCAGCACGCTTCCATCTCGGTGATGCTCGGCTCGGGGCCGTCGCCGGGCGTGGTGACCTTCAGCGTGCCGTTGGCGATGCGCAGGTCGCGCAGGCTGAAACGGCCCATGCGCGGCGACTGCACGAACGGCGTGGTGCGGAAATAACCGAGCACACCCTGCAGGTCGTTCAGCGGCACCACCGCGTTGACGCGCATGGTCGGGTCGTTGTCGTCCTCCGCGTCCAGCTGCGGATGCACGGTGTCCCAGAATTGTTCCAGCAGGCCGCGGATCAGCCCCAGCCCGGCGCTCCAGCCGGGCATGCCGGAGCTGCGCATCCAGGCCGTGGTCAGGTGCACCGCCGGGCGCAAATCCTTGGAGCGTTGCAGGATCGCCTCGGACAGCTCGACGACTTTCTCCCAGTCCGGCTCCTCGGCAGCCTTGACCGCATCGCCCACGGCGCGCTCGGCCTTGGGCGCGGCGGCGCGCTCCAGGGCGAGAAACTCCGGGTCGTACTCGAGATCCGGTCCGGCCGGCGATTCGTCGGATACCGGGGCCAGCAACGGCTCCAGATTGTATCGCGCCATGGATCTCCCCCCGTGGTCGAATGGTCCCCCATTATCGCCCATCGGCGGCGCAAAACCAGTCGCAGGCGTGGTGGCCGGCGACGCCGGGATCAACGTGCAAAGCGGCGAATCCAGGCCACGTAATCATCGACGAAACCTTGCAGGAACTTGCGCGTGGAGTCGTTGGCGATGCTGCCGTCATCGGCGATCAAGTCCTCCTTGAAGTGGATGAATACCTCCGGCTGGGCCAGCGTGGGCACGTCCAGATAGGCCAGCACGTTGCGCAGGTGCTGCTGCGCCATCGCGGTGCCGGTCGAGCCGATCGAGGTGCCGATCACCGCCGCCGGTTTGCCGGCGAACGAGTTGGTGCCCCAGGGGCGCGAGGCGATGTCGATCGCGTTCTTCAGCACGCCCGGGATCGAGCGGTTGTACTCGGGCGTGACGAACAGCAGCCCGTCCGCCCCTTCGATATCCTTCTTCAGCCGCGTGGCGGTGGCCGGGTAGGCGGCGTCGAAATCCTGCGAGTACAGCGGCAGGTCGTTGATCTGGATGTGGCGGAACGCAAGGTCGCCCGGTGCCAGTTTCTCCACTGCGCGGGCCAGTCGACGGTTGAACGAATCTGCACGCAGGCTGCCTACCAGCACGGCAATCTTGATCTGGCTCATGTTCGGCTCCTCGTGGGGATGTGGAAGAATGGACGTCCGGCCAATGTACTGCGCCGTCGGGTTAAAAGCGCATGAACCCGACCGCACCCGCGCTGGCAGCCTGTACTCTTTGCCGTTCGCCGCAGCGGCCGCCTTTCATCGACCGAATCGAATCGCCATGCAATCCATCGAAACCCTGATCGACGACGCCTTCGAGCGTCGCCACGCACTCACCCCATCCGAGATCGAAAGCCATCTGCGGCCGGCCGTGGGGCAGGTGCTCGACCTGCTCGAATCCGGCGAGCGCCGCGTCGCCGAGCCGGACGGCCACGGCGGCTGGACGGTGAACCAGTGGCTCAAGAAGGCCGTGCTGCTGTACTTCCGCATCAACGACAACCGCGTGGTCGACGGCGGCCCGGCGCAGGCGTTCGACAAGGTGCCGCTGCGCTTCGCCCACGGCAATGACGCCGAACTGCAGCAGCTCGGTGCGCGCGTGGTGCCCGGCGCGCTGGTGCGCCGCGGCGCGCACATCGCGAAGGACGCGGTGCTGATGCCCAGCTACGTCAACATCGGCGCCTGCGTCGGCGCCGGCACCATGGTCGACACCTGGGCCACGGTGGGTTCCTGCGCGCAGATCGGCGCGGGCGTGCACCTGTCCGGCGGCGTCGGCATCGGCGGCGTGCTGGAGCCGTTGCAGGCCAACCCCACCATCATCGAGGACGGCTGCTTCATCGGCGCGCGCTCCGAGGTGGTCGAGGGCGTGGTGGTGGAGAAGGGCAGCGTGATCGGCATGGGGGTTTTCCTGGGCCAGTCCACCCGCATCTACAACCGCGCGACCGGCGAGGTGAGCTACGGCCGCGTACCGGCCGGCAGCGTGGTGGTGGCCGGCAGCCTGCCGGCGAAAGACGGCTCGCACAGCCTGTACGCCGCCATCATCGTCAAGCAGGTGGATGAAAAAACCCGCAGCAAGACCAGCATCAACGACCTCCTGCGAGCTGCCACATAGGAGCCCGCTCGCGGTCGATGCCCTGGCGGGCATCGGGATTCGGGATTCGCAGAAGCAAGAGCATCGCCCGCGAGCGGGCTCCTACAGGAAGGAAGATCGGGATGACGACTGTTTATGGATTGCCCACTTGCGACACCTGCCGCAAGGCGCGCAACTGGCTGGTCCGCTTCGAGGTGCCGCATGATTTCGTCGACTACCGCGCCAACCCGCTGCCGGCGTCGACGCTGAAGGACTGGGCGGCGCAGCTCGGCGGCTGGGAGAAGCTGGTCAACAAGTCCTCCACCACGTGGCGCAACCTGCTGCCGCAACGCAAGAACCCCGGCAGCGACCCGGAGTGGACACTGCTGCTGAAGGAATATCCCGCGCTGATCCGCCGTCCGGTGGTGGTGCGGGACGACGGCACGGTGAGCGTGGGCTTCACCGACAACGGCTTCAAGAAGCTGTTCGGGCGCTGACGTGTCGATGCGGCTTTCGAAGATCGGGTTGGTGGCGACGATCGCACTGTGGCTGGCGCTGGTCGCGTTCGGCAACCTCACCGACTACGGCAGCAACCTGGTCTTCGTGCAGCATGTGCTGGCGATGGATTCGATCTTCCCCGACGCCGCCATCCACTACCGCGCGATCCATGCACCGCTGCTGCAGCATGCCGCCTACGTTCTGATCATCGCCGCCGAAGCACTGGCCGCCGTCCTGTGCGGCGCCGGCGCCTGGCGCATGTGGCGCGCGCGCCGTGCGCCTGCGACGGCGTTCCGGTGCGCCGGTCAGCTCGCCGTGGCCGGCCTGGGCGTCGGCGTGCTGTTGTGGCTGGGCGGCTTCATGGCGATCGGCGGCGAATGGTTCGGCATGTGGATGTCCACGCAGTGGAACGGGCTGGGCAGCGCATTCCGCTTCGTCGTCGTGTTGCTGCTGGCGCTGGTCTGGCTCGGCCAGCGCGACGACGAGCTCGGTGATTGACGATGACCCACGGCCGCACCCGCCGCTTCCGCAACAACCTGCGCATCGAGCGCGACAACGCCGCGCTGTACGCGCGGCTGGCCGAGCTGGCCGACGACCCGCAACTTCAGCACGCCTACCGGCGCATCGCCGCGGGCGAGCGCGGCAATGCGCAATTCTGGGAGGCGCGCCTGCGCGAACTGGGCGAGGCCGTGCCGCGGCAGCGGATCGGCCTGCGCGTGCGCGCGCTCAGCTGGTTTGCGCGACGCTTTGGCACCGAGTTCGTGATGCCGACCGTGGTGCGGTTGGCGCACGCGGATCATGAGGCCACGCCGGTCGACCGCAGCGGCCACCGCGACCACTTTCCGTTGCCGCGTCCGGCCGGTCCGCACGGGTTGCGCCATCGCGCGCAGAGCGGCAACACCTTGCGCGCCGCCGTGCTCGGCGCCAACGACGGGCTGGTGTCCAACGTCAGCCTGGTGATGGGCATGGCCGGCGCCGCCACCGGCGATCGCGCCGTGCTGCTGGCCGGCCTGGCCGGCCTGGTCGCAGGCGCGTGCTCGATGGCCCTGGGCGAGTGGCTGTCGGTCAACAGCTCGCGCGAGTTCTACCAGGCGCAGATCACCGAGCGCGCCGAACGCCTGGCGGTGGCCCCGGAAGATGGCCGCGAACACATCGCCGGCATCTATCGCGACAAGGGGCTGGAACCGGCGGCGGCCGAGCACCTCGCCGAACACGTGACCGAAACGCCGCGCGCGGCGCTGGACATGCTGGTGCGCGAGGATCTCGGCGTCGACCCGGCCGAGCTGGGCGGCTCGGCCTACGGCGCGGCGATCTCCTCGTTCTGCCTGTTCGCCTGCGGCGCGCTGTTTCCGGTGGCGCCGTATTTCTTTCTGGGCGGACAAGCGGCATTGCTGGCCAGCGTGGCTTCCACTGCTGGCGGATTGGCGCTGATCGGCATCGGCACCTCGCTGTTCACCGGGCGCAGCATGCTGTTCTCGATCGCCCGGCAATTCGTCATCACCAGTGTCGCGGCCGCGATCACTTTTGGCGTGGGGCATTTGCTGGGCGTGGTGCTGAGCTAGCTTGGTATGCTGCGGCATCCCCCGGCACTGCGCAGGAACCCCATGTCCGACGTGCTCGAACTTGCCCGCGACCTCATCCGCCGTCGTTCGGTGACGCCGGAAGACGCCGGTTGCCTGCCCTTGATCGGCGAGCGCCTGGAACGCGTCGGCTTCCGCGTCGAGCACCTGCGCTACGGCGAGGTCGACAACCTGTGGGTCACCCATGGCGCCGCCGGTCCGACACTGGTCTTTCTCGGCCACACCGACGTGGTGCCCAGCGGTCCGGAAGCCGCCTGGCAAAGCCCGCCGTTCGAACCGACCATCCGCGATGGCCGTCTATACGGCCGTGGCGCCGCCGACATGAAAGGCTCGGTGGCAGCGATGGTGGTCGCACTGGAGCAGTTCGTGGCCGCGCATCCCGAGCATCGCGGCCGACTCGGCCTGCTGCTGACCAGCGACGAGGAGGGTCCGACCAATCTCGACGGGGTGCGCCGCGTGGTCGAGCATTTCCGCGGGCGCGGCGAGCGCATCGACTGGTGCGTGGTGGGCGAGCCATCCTCGAAGGAAACACTTGGCGACCTGATTCGCGTCGGACGTCGCGGCTCGCTGTCCGGCACGCTCGTCGTGCGGGGCGTGCAAGGCCACGTGGCGTATCCCGAGAAGGCGCTCAACCCGATCCACGCCTTCGCTCCCGCCCTGGCCGAACTCGCCGCCGAGCGCTGGGACGAGGGCAACGCGGATTTCCCGCCCACCTCGTTCCAGGTCTCCAACCTCAACGCCGGCACCGGCGCGAACAACGTGATCCCCGGTGAACTCGTCGCGCTGATCAATTTCCGCTACTGCACCGCCAGTCGCGCCGACGACCTGCGCGCGCGCACCGAGGCGATCCTGCATCGCCATGGACTCGACTTCGCACTCGACTGGAATCTCTCCGGCGAACCCTTCCTCACCCCGCCCGGCGGCGTGTTGCGCGAAACCGTGGTGGCAGTCTGCCGCGAGCTGTGCGGCATCGATCCCGAACAGAGCACCGGCGGCGGCACCTCGGACGGCCGCTTCATTGCCCCGATGGGTGCCGAAGTTGTCGAGCTCGGCCCGGTCAACGCCACCATCCACAAGGTGGACGAGTGCGTGGACGTGGCGGAGCTGGAGAAACTGCCGGCGGTGTATCGGGCGTTGTGCGAGCGGTTGCTGGCCGGGGCCTGACCTGACGATGACGCTTCAACAGGCGAGTCTCGACCGCCGTGGCGGTGCCTGCATCAGGCAAGTCAACGCATCCGGATCAGCGCCTCAATGTCGTGGTTGGCCATCCGCATCCCGCCGCACCGTCGGCGGCGTGGCCTCGTGCGGCTGGCCGCCCTTGAGCCCCTGGCGGAAATCGGCGATGGCGCTGCCGAGGTCGCGGCCGACGTTGCGCAGCTTGCCGGTGCCGAAGATCAGCACTGCCAGTACGAGCAGCACGATCCAGTGCGAGAAACTCTCCAGTCCGGGCATGTTGCGGATTCCTGTCATGGGTGGGGGCGTGGATGCGCCGGCGAAAGCGCGGCTTGCGGATGGCTCGACAGGCCGAGCGACGGCGTGGGCGCAGCGAGGCATTGCAGCGTGCCGTGAGCGCCGCTGGCCCGGGCGGGGCAGCGGTAGTCCAGCGTGGCCACCAGTGCGGGCGTGATCTCGGCGAAGTCGAGCACGGCGCCGCCATGCTCGCGTGCGAATGTTTCCGCGGCAGCGCGGCTGGCGAACGGCGCCAGGGTTGGCCCCATCGAGCCGGCCAGCGGCTGCCAGGCCACGTAGACTGCGGTGCGCGCGTCGATGAAGCTGGCGGCGGCGTGGTCGGGTTGCTGCCAGTCGATGCGCGCGCTGTCCTGCACGAACAGTTCCTGCAGCGCGGACTGGTTTTCCGGTTGCAGCACGTAGGCGAAAAAGTCGCGGGTGGAATCGAACACCAGCGGCTTGGCGCGGCCGCTGATCCAGGCCTCGGCGCGCGGGCCGGGCGAGCCGTCCAGGTACATGCCGCACACCGCGCAGGCATCGTCCGGGTGGGTGTCGACGGCGTGGCGTGCGGGTGCGGGATTGCCGCCGCAACCGGCCAGCACGGCCAGCGCCAGCACGAAGACAGCGCGGCGCAGGTTGGTCATCGGCGAGCAGGGCATGCGCGGAGTCCTTCAGATTTCCTTGCGCCGGAACGCGAGCATCGCCCAGGCGAACGGCGCCACCGCCCAGCCCAGCAGCAGCGCGTAGAGCAGGGCTGGCGGATAGACGTGGTGGGCGGTCATGCCGGTCAGCAGGTCGTTGCCGGCGCCGTCGCCCAGCGCGGTGAGGTTGACCAGCCGGAACACGTCGACCGGGTTGAACAGCAGCAGGTACGGATACACCGCGCGCTCGACCGGGTTGCCGCCGCTGACCACCAGCAGCGCCAGCAGCGCAAGGTCGAACAGCACCACGCTCACCAGCCAGCCGACCAGTGCCAGTCCGGCGGCGCGCGACTTGTCGGTGGTCTGTACGCTGATCAGGCAGGCCAGCCCGACGAAGCAGGCGCCGAGCAGGGATGCGCTGAGGATGAAACGGCCGATCTGCAGCCACGCCTGCATCGTCTGCTCCGGCGGCTGCATCCACTGCATGATCGCGACCGCGAACCCGAAGCCGGCCAGCGTGGCGGCGGCCAGCGCACTGCAGTGGCCGAGGAACTTGCCGGCCACCAGTTGCCCGCGCGAGAGCGGATAGCTGAGCATCAGCAGCAGGGTGCCGTCGTCGCGCTCGCCGACGATGCTGCCATAGGCAATCAGCAGGCCGATCAGCGGGATCACGAACGCGCCCAGCGTGGTCAGGCTGGCCAGCGTGGCGTCGAACGAGGTGAAGCCCACGCGTCCGGCTGCCGCACTGCCGAACCAGGCGATGCCCAGCGCCAGCAGCGCGAACAGGATGGTCAGCGCGATGGTCCAGCGGTTGCGGAAGTCGTCGCGGAATTCCTTGGCGGCGACGGTGAGGATCGGGTTCATGCGGCCACCTCCGCGGTGGATGGCGGGCCGGCGCCGAGCCAGTCGTAGAGTTGTGCCAGCGTCGGCTCGCGCACGTCGAGATCGACGATCGCCGGGTCGGCCAGCAGCTCACGCAGCATGCGCAACTTGCTGGCGCGCGGCACCTGCAGTTCCAGCCGGCCATCGGGGCGCGGCTGCGCCGACAGGCCGCCGGTTTCAAGGCGCGCGAGCAATTCGGGCATCGCCTGCTCGTGCGTGCGCAACAGCACCTGCGCCGGCAGCGCGGCCTGCTCGCCCAGCGCGTGCAGGCTGCCGGCGGCAAGCAACTTGCCCTGGCGCAGGATCAGTGCGCCGTCGATGTGCGGTTCCAGTTCGGCCAGCAGGTGCGAGGAGACCAGCACGCAGCGGCCATCCGCGCGCAGCTCGCCGACGATGCGGTACAGCTCGCGGGTGGCCTGCGGGTCGAGGCCGGTGGTCGGTTCGTCCAGCAGCACCAGATCGGGCGAACCCAGCAGCGCCTGCGCGAGGCCAAGGCGCTGGCGCATGCCCTTCGAATATGTGCCGATGCGCCGGTCGGCGGCGTGGGCCAGGCCGACGCGTTCGAGCAACGTGGCTACCTGTGCGCGTGGCGCCTGCTTCAGTCGTGCCAGATAGTCGAGCAGTTCGCGGCCGCTGAGGTTGCCGTAGAAGGTGGCGCTCTCGGGCAGGTAGCCGATGCGCCGGCGCAGCGCGTGTGCGCGCCACGGCGACTGGCCAAGCACCTCCAGCCGGCCGCCGCTGGGTGCTATCAGGCCAAGAATGAGTTTGATCAGCGTGGACTTGCCCGCGCCGTTGTGGCCGAGCAGGCCGATCACCTGGCCGCGCGGCACGACGGCGCTGATGCCGTCGAGTGCGGCGAGGTCGCCGTAACGCTTGGCCAGTGCGTGGCATTCGATCGGGTGGTTCATGGCGTGGCCGGGGAAGTTTTCATCAGCGGGTGGCTGTCCTGCACCGAGGGCGGCGTGAACACGGGGAACGCGCGCTGCACGTAGCGCATCAGCAGCACCGCGGGGCTGGACATCAGGTTGCGCGCGGAGGGGTATTTCCACAGCAGCACGTCGACGCCGTCGTTGGGGCGGAACGGGATGTCGCCGATGCCGTCGGCGTCCAGGTCCCAGCCGAGGTAGTCGCTCCAGAAATTGCCGCGGCCGCGCTCGGACCACTCCTGCGCCAGGTTCTGCACGTACTTCACCTGGATGCGGTTGTCCTGGAAATGGTTGCCCCACAACCGGTTGTTCTCCGAGCCGGCGGTGACGTGGATGCCGATCTGCGAGTCGGCGACGAGGTTGTCGTGGAGGGTGTTGAACTGCGACAGGTAGACGAACAACCCCTTGCCTTCGGTGCCGTCGATCAGCCCGCCCTGGGTGTCGCGCTGGCCGTTGATCCGTCGTATCAGGTTGCCGGCGATCTCGCTGTGCGAGATGTAGTTGAGCAGGAAGCCGTAGGATTCGTCGTCCTCGGCGGTGTTGCCGATCACCTTGAGGTGATCGGACGACATCAGCGCATACCCGGCCAGGTTGCTGCGGCTGACGTTGTCCCGCAGCAGGTTGTGCTGGGAGTACATGTAGTGGATGCCGTAGCGCACCTCGTGCACCACGTTGCGCGCGATGGTGTTGTGAGGGCTGACGTAGACGTAGATGCCGTCGCGCGAGTCGGCCACGTCGTTGTCCTCGATGGTGCAGCCGGTGTCGTTCCACAGGTGGATGCCGTCGCCGCGGTCGGCCACGCGCAGCGAGCGCATGCCGCGGATCACGTTGTGCGCGACGCGCACGTTGGCCGCGCCGTCGAGGTAGACGCCGAACAGGCTCTCCTCGATGCGGTTGCCCTCGAGCGTGACGTCGCGCGCCTGGCGCTCGACGAAGATGCCGGCGTTCATCGCGGTGAGATCGGTGCCGCTATGGCGGATGGTCAATCCACGCACGGCGACCTGCGCGGCGCCGATGCGCACCACGTCGCCTTCGCCGCCGCCGTCGAGAACGGCGCCGGGTTCGCCGACGAGGGTGACCGGCTTGTCCAGCCGCAGGTGCACCACGTGCACGCCGGTCGGCACGCTGATGGTGGTACCCGGCGGCGCCGCGGCCACGATCTGCTCCAGCGACTCGCGCGCATGCACCGGCGCCGCCGGCGGCCATGCCAGCATCAGGAACGCGAGGAAACGAAGTGCATGCATGGGAACGGCGATCCGCTCGTGCCGCCGCGCACTGCGCGGCGGCACGACGCGGCTCAGGCCTCGACCAGCATCCGCCCGCTCATCTCCATGTGCATCGCATGGCAGAAGAACGTGCAGTAGTACCAGAACACCCCCGCCTTGTCGGCGGTGAAGGTGGCCGAGGCGGTGGCGCCGGGGCTGATCTCCATGTTGATGCCGTAGTTGACGATGCAGAAGCCGTGGCTGACGTCCTCCACCGCGTCGATGTTGGTCACCACCACGGTCACCTCGTCGCCCTTCTTCACCTTGAAGCTGCCCATGCTGAAGATCGGCGCGGCCGAGGTCATGTACACGAACACCTTGCGGCCTTCGCGGATGACCTTGCTGTCGGACAGCACGTTGACGCCGTGCTTCTTCGCCATCGCCACCGTCTCGGCGAAGAACGGGTCGTCGCGGTCCCAGCTCTTCTTCACCTTGTCGATCAGCTGCCGGCGGTGCAGCAGGATCACGTCGTGCGGTTCGGCGTAGACCGGGCCGTCGGCGACCAGCTTCATGGTCTCGCCGGAGATGTCGATGAGCTGGTCGTTGTCCGGATGCAGCGGGCCGGTGGGCAGGAAGCGGTCCTTGGAGAACTTGTTCAGCGACACCAGCCACTTGCCGTCGGCGTCGCGCGTCTCGCCCATCGAGGTATGGCAGTGCCCGGGCTGGTAGGCTACGTCGATCTTCTGGCGCAGGTAGGCGACCTTCTTGCCGTCGTGGGCGGCGATCGCGTCGGCGATGTTCCACTTGGCGATCTGGCTGTCGATGAACAGCGTGGTGTAGGCGTTGCCGCGACCATCATAGGCGGTGTGCAACGGACCCAGGCCCAGTTCGGGCTCGGCCACCACCGTATCGCGCGGGTCCTTGAGCTTGCCGGCGAAGCAGTCGTCGATGCGGCTCCACTCCATCACGGTGACGGTGGGCGAGAGCTTGCCGTTGGCCACCACGTACTTGCCGTCGGGGCTGGCGTTGATGCCGTGCGGGTTCTTCGGGATCGGGATGTACAGGGTGAACGAGGAGCCGTGGCGGCCGTCGAGCACCGGCACCTTGGAGCTGCCGATGGTCTTGAAATCGCCCTTCTTCACCGCTGCCTCGATGCGCGCGATGTTGAACACCACCGCCCAGTCGCGCTCGGCCTGCATCGTGCCGGGCAGGTCCATGCCGCCCTCGCTGTTGTAGCAGGTGGAGATGGCGTACTTGCCAGCGTAGTCGGCCTCGGTGTTGTCCAGGTTGCCGTCCACCAGCACCTGCCAGACGACCTCCATGGTGTCGCCATCGAGCGCGCTGAACATGGTCTGGTACTTTTTCGGATCGTCCAGGTCGCGCCCGTCGTTCGGTGCCGGGACCATGAACTCGCCATTGGCGAATACGTAGCCGGTGCGCGGCGCGCGCTGCACGCGCAGGCCGTGGATCGCCTGCACGTTGGGCACATTGGTGATGCGGTCGCAACGCATCACGTCGCAGCGGATGCGCGCGACGCGGGTGTGCGCCTTGTCGTTGATGAAGATGTAGCGGCCGTCGTAGTGGCCGTCGGTCTGGCTCATGTGCGGGTGGTGGCAGTCGCCGCCGGGCGGGAAGTTCGGGCCGAGCACGCGCTTGCTCTCGTTGGTGACGCCCCAGCCGATGGTGAAGTCGGGGTTGAACACCGGGATGCGCATCAGCTCGCGCATCGAGGGCACGCCGACCAGACGCACCTCGCCGGACTGACCGCCGCTCCAGAAGCCGTAGTACTCGTCGAGCTGGCCGGGCGGCACATGGTCAGAGGCGGCTTCGTGCTCGCCGTGCTCGCGCTGGCGTTCGGCATCGTGTCCGGCGGCGGCACCTTCCGCGCCACCGTGGTCCCCCTTGCGACCGCAGCCCGCCAGTGCCAGTCCCGCCGCGCCGGCCAGGCCGGCCAGCGCGCTGGTCCTGATGAAGTTGCGACGCGCGGGGTCGGCGCCTTCCTCGATTGCTTCGGGTTTGATTTTCGATTCGTCGTGCATGGCTTCCATCCGCAGAGGCAGGTGAGGTGGGGATCAGTCGGCGAAGGGCGCCGGCTCTCGGGTTTCCGGCGCGTTCGCCGGGGTAATCAGCGTGATCGGCGTGGGCAACGGTCGTGCGGCGCGTTCGCGCTTCTTGCGTTGCTGTACCACCGGTGGGCACTTGTGGTCGTTGACGCGGGTGACCTGGCAATCCAGGCAGTAGTGGCATTCGTTGAAGTCGATGCGGCCATCCGCATGGATCGCCTTGACCTCGCACTCGTTGGCGCAGACCTGGCAGGGGCTGCCGCACTCGGGGCGTCGGCGCAGCCATTCGAACAATCGCCAGCGTCCGGACACGGCCAGTCCGGCACCCAGCGGGCAGACATAGCGGCAATAGAACTTGTGGTTGAACGCGGATACGCCGATCAGCAGCACCGCGTAGAGCACGTAGCTCCACGAGCGCGCGAAGTGCAGGGTGAACGTGGTCTTGAACGGCTCGATCTCGGCGTAGTGCTCGGCCGTGTTGAGCGACTGAAGCGACATGCCGAACAGCACCAGCAGGATGACGTACTTCAGCGCCCACAGCCGCTCGTGCACCGCCCGCGGGAACTCGAACTGCGGCACGTGCAATCGCTTGGCCGCGTTGTTCACCAGTACCTGCAGCGCGCCGAACGGGCACAGCCATCCGCAGTAAACGCCGCGCCCGAGCAGCAGCAGGGTGGCGGCGACGAATACCCACAGGATGAAGATCAGCGGGTCCATCAGGAAGGTTTCCCAATGGAAGCCGTGCAGCACCGACTGGATGAAGGTGAAGATGTTCACCACCGACAGCTGCGCCAGCCCGTGCCAGCCGATGAACACCAGCGTGTAGATCAGGAAACCGGTGCGCACGCGTTCGAGCAGCACGGGCCGCGTCACCAGCCAGTCCTGGAACAGCAGGATCAGCGTCAGCACGGTCAGCCCCGCCAGCAGCACGGCGATGTCGATGCGGCGGCCGTACCAGATCTTCTGCCACAGTGCGGCGTCGGCCGGCAGTGCATTGGACTGCGAGTCGGTGCTGCTCTCCGGCCGCGTGGTGTAGACCGCCGGCATGCGGTAGTCGCGGGTGAAGGTGTGGTAGATGCTCTGCAGCGGGCCGACCTGGCGGTTCACCATCAGCTGCAGCGTCCACGGCCGGGTCGCATCGAAGCCGCTGCCGCTGTTGCGCACGATGAAGATCGCCTGCTCGACGAAGTCGGGCTTGCCACGCAACGGGGTGTCGTTCAACTGAACCAGGTCGGTGTCCTTGAACAGCACCAGCTTGCCGTCCTGCAGCACGTGCACGCGGTCGAAGATGCCGCCGCGCACATAACCCACGCCCTTGAACGAATAGATGCCGTTGGCCATCACCGCGATCGCCGAGTCGCCGGGCTTGAGCTGCCTCATCAGGTCGGCGTGGGCGGTCGGGCCGAGCAGGTTGCGGCCCACCGTGGGCGGGGTGACGTCGGCGAAGTACAGGTCGATGAAGACATCGCCCTCGTGGCCGGGCGCCGGCGCGGTGGGATCGTCGACCAGGCCGCTCTCCGGCTGGCCCTTGAAGGCGTCGGTGATCGCCTGGCGCTTGAGCTGCAGGTGGGCGATCGCGCCGTTGCCGGTCAGCGTGTCCCAGTCGGCCGGCTGGTAGTAGTCGGTGCGCACCGCCGCGGTCCTGGCGTCGGCGTCGGCCGCGCCGGCGATCAGCTTGCGCGAGGCAGCCACCTTCAGCGCCGAGTTCATGATCGTCTCGTTGACCACCATCGAGGTCACCGTGGCGCTGCTGATCGCGTCGATGCGCACGCTGCCGCTGGCACCGCCGCCGACCACGATCTGGTCGTCCACGCGATGGCCGATGTAGCGCGCCACGAAGTCGTACAGCTTCTGCACGGGGATGCCGACCAGCAGGATCGGCTCGTGCTGCTCCAGCACGCGGGCGTCGCGGATGCTGCCGTCGGTGCCGATCGACACCAGCAGGTTGATCGGCGCGCCGGAGTAGGCCGGCACCGGCGCTACCATCACCGTCTCGAACACGTAGCCGATCACCTTGTCGCCCCGGTACACCGCGGCGGCCGGCGGCGTGCCTTCGATGTCGCCGTAGCGGGTGGCCTGCGGAAATACCTCGTGCAACTGCGGGTGCTTCGCATCGATGCCGGCCAGCGCGGCGGGTGCCGGCAACAACAGGCACAGCGCCAGCAGCAGGCGGGTGACGAGCGGGCGTGACAAGCGCATCACACGCGCTCCGCCGTACCGGCGATCAGCGGCAGGTCGCGCGAGCGCCAACGCTGCCCGCCCGTGCGCGAGAACGCCAGCCACTGCTGATCCTGCGCGTCCATCAGTGCGGACAGGCGCGGCAGCTCCAGCGAGAACGCCGCCGTGCTCATGCCGTCGGCCAGCACCGAACGCTGCGCCATCACGGTGACGCTGGAATAGCTTTGCGGCGACCAGCCGGTGCGCGGGTTGACGATGTGGAACAGGCGCCGGTCGGCGGAGAAGAACACGCGGTAATTGCCGGACGTCGACACCGCCGCGTTGCGCAATTGCAGCACCACTGCCACGCGGCTGACGTCGCGTGGATCGACAATGCCGACGTTCCAGTGCCGCGCTGGGTCGTTGCCGCAGATCGCGTGGATGTCGCCACCGGCGTCGATCAAGCCGTACTCGATGCCGGCGCCGCGCAGCGCGGCGATGCCCTGGTCGACCACGTGGCCCTTGGCGATGCCGTCCAGCGTGATCGCCATGCCCGGGCGCAGCAGCCGCGCGCCGCGCGCATCGAGTGCGAGGTCGCGGTAGCCGACCAGCGCGTCGCGGCTTTCAGCCACGCGCTGCTCGTGCGCGTCGGTGGCCGCCGTGCCGCGCAGCGTTTCGAAGTAGCGCAGCACCGGCAGCACGGTCGGGTCGAACGCGCCGTCGGTCAGTCGCGACAGCGACAGCGCCTGGCGCAGCACCGCATCCAGTTGCGCCGGCACCTGCGCCAGCCGGCCCTCGCGGTTGAGTCGCGCCAACGGGCTGGCGGGATCGAAGCGGGTCAGCTGCGCGGCGGTCGCGGCCATGCGCGCGAACGCCGCCTCGATCGCCACGCCCGCGGCTTGCACGTCATCGGCCAGGCAGGTCACCGCCACCGAGGTCTGCATCAGCGTGCGCTCCCGGCGCACCTGCCACAGGTTCTGCTTGCGCTTGAGCACCGCCCAGCCGCCGCCGGCCAGCAGGCCGCCGGCGATGGCGAGCTGGCCGGCCTGCTTCAGCCAGCGCCGGCGTTCGGGCGAACGCAGGTCGTCGGAGGCGGAGGGACGGTGCATGGGATGTCTCCCGGGATGAGTGATTGAACGCGTGCGGGCGGGCGAGGTCAGGCCGTGGCCGCCACGCGTGGCGGCGGCTCGGCGACGACGGCGTCGCGCTCGGCATCGCGCACGCCCAGGCGCCGCTGCAAGGCGGGGCTGGTGGTCGTGTACTGCAGGTTCACCTTGTCGCCGGGATGCAGGTGCGCGTGCACGGCGAACGCGCACAGCGCGCTTTCATGGAAGCCCGACAGGATCAGCTTCTTCTTGCCCGGGTAGGTGTTGATGTCGCCCACCGCGAAGATGCCGGGCACCGAGGTCCGGAAGGTCGCCGGGTCCACCACCAGTTGCTGGCGTTCCAGCGCCAGTCCCCATTCGGCGATCGGCCCCAGCGCCGGATGCAGGCCCCAGAACACCAGCAGGTGCGAGGCCTCTATGCGCTGGACCATGCCGCTGCGCGTGCGTACGCGCACCTGCGCCAGTGCGTCGTTCGCCGTTTCCAGGCCGACGATGTCGCCTTCGCAGAACTGCATGCGCCCCTCGTCGCACAAGGCCTGCATGCGTGCCACGCTGGCAGGCGCCGCGCGGAAGCTGGACGAGCGGTGCACCAGCACCACGCTGCGCGCGCGCTCGACCAGCTCCAGCGCCCAGTCCAGTGCCGCGTCGCCGCCGCCGGCGATCACGATGTCCTGGTCGTCGAACAGCGCCGGCTGGGTCACCTTGTAGTGCAGCGTGCGGCCCACCAGCGGCGCGGCTTCCGGCAGGTTCAGCGTGCGCGGTGCGAACGCGCCCAGGCCACCGGCGATGATCACCGCGCCTGCGTCGAACGCCAGCCCGCCGCTGGTCTGCAGGTGGAAGCGACCGTCCTGCATGCGTTCCAGCGAGGTGACGGTGTGGCCCAGGTGGAACTGCGGCGCGAACGGCCGGATCTGCTGCTGCAGCCGCGCGATCAGCTCGCGCCCGCTGCACACCGGCACCGCCGGGATGTCGTAGATCGGCTTGTCCGGATACAGCTCGATGCATTGCCCGCCGGCATGCGGCACGGCATCGACCACGTGCGCATCCAGCCCGAGCAGGCCCAGCTCGAAAACCTGGAACAGGCCGACCGGGCCTGCGCCGATGATGACGGTGTCGCAGCTGATCATGGATCGCGCCCGCTTGTGGACAGGGCGGATCATGCGCGTGCGCCACGCGCTCACGCTTGACTGTGGTCAACTTGGCCCGGGTGGCCCATGCGGTCGAATGTCGCGCCGGCATTGACGCACGCCGCGCGACGGGGTGCCTCCGCGATCAGTCGAGTTCCGGCGGCGCACAGCGCTGCCGCATGCCGCCGGTTACCTCAACCCGGGCGCGCCCACGCCCGCACCGGGAACGTGCCCATGCCTGCCATGCGCATCGGCACGGCGGAGAAGCGCAGCTTCTCGGCGGGCAGCATGGCGAGTGAGGCGAGGTTCTCGACGATCGGGATGCCGGCGGCCAGCAGGATCGAGTGGGCGGGGCGTTGCGGATCGCCGGTGTCGTCGATGTTGAGCGCGTCGACGCCGACCAGCACCGCGCCGTGGTCGCGCAGGTACTCGGCGCCGTCGCGGCTGAGGAAAGGTTGCGCCTGCAGGTAGGCACTGGTGCCCCAGCGAGCGGCCCAGCCGGTATCGAGCAGTACGGCGCGCCCGCGCACGTCCAGTGCCGCGAGCGCGGCGCGGTCGATGCTTCGACCGCGCATGCCCTGCAGGTGGATGACCACGGCATCCACGTCGGCGATGTCGCCGAGCGGCAGCTGGGCGACGTCGGCGGCGCCGGGGTAGCGGTGGGAGGGTGCGTCGATCGCGGTGCCGGAGTTGGCCACCATGTCGATGCGCGCAATCTGGAACGTCACGCCCTCGGCGTAGCGGCCGATGCTGGCCTGGTGGCTGAGATGGTCCGACACGCGGGGCGCGGGCAGACCGGGGTAGACCTCCTCGCCGCTGTGCACGACGTGGGCGAGGTCGATCAGGTCCGGCCGGACGGCGTTGCCCGGCGCGGCTTGCGGCTGGCGCTTGTGACGTTCGCGGATGATCGACTTGTTGAGGATGCGCACGGCGCCGACCATCAGCAACCGCATGTCGCGCACGATGTAGTCGGCCAGCGCCGCGTCGTCGATGTCGTCGCCGTCGATGTCGAGCCGGAATCCCTGGCCCTGGATGCCGCCGCCGTTGGAGAAGTCGACTTCGAAGTCGAAACAGGCGCGGCATTCTTCGGTGGATCGACTCATGTGGTTTGCTCCGGTCTCGCCTACATTCTCCCGTGTTCCAGCGGTCGCTGGCGATGCATCAGGGCCCATTCGGCGTGTTCGGCCAGGGCGGCCTCGCCCAGCGCGTGGAGGATGGCGCGTTGCTCGGTGGCGTTGGTGGTCAGGGCCAGCGCCTTGCGCGCCTCGTCGAAGATGCGTTGCATGAAGCGGTATTGCTTGATGAGTTCCTTGTCGGCCTTCTTGAACGCATAAGCCTCGCGCACGGCGGCGAGGATCGACAGCACGCCCATGATGACCACCAGCGTGTTCTTGGTATCGGCGGCCAGGCGGTGTGCGAGCGCCGCCAGCACGATGCTGATGCCGATGCCGGCAAGCAGGCTGGCGAAGCCCAGCATTTCGGTGAAGCGATGCTGGCGCGTGCGCTGCGCAGCCTTGCTGCGGAAGTAGTCCACCTGGCCACCATGTGCGCCGTCTCCGACCCATTCGCTGATGACCTCGCGCAACTCACTCTCCGGGTTGCCGCTGCCCGGCACGCGGCAGAGTGCGGCGCTGCGCATCACGTTGCGCGTCCAGCCAAGCTCGATGTCCTGTTTCTGCATGAAGCTGTCCTGTGCAAACTCGGGGTCGCCGGTGAGCGAGATCCCGGCACGGCGCCAGTAGCCTTGCACGCGCAGGCCTTCCGCCAGTGCCCGGTAATCCAGGTATTTGCGATGCCAGCCGCGTCGCCGCGCGAGCGTGGCCACCCATACGCCGCCGGCGAACAGCAGCAGGAATACGTAGATGAAGTCGTCCTGGTCAGGCAGGTTGTCGTAGATCGTGAAGGCGATGGCCATGACTGCTGCCAGCGTGTAGAGGGTTCGCATCGCCAGCAGCACACGCTGGCGGAAATGCACCGCCAGCCAGTCCGCCGCACGGAACAGGGCCGCCTCCGGCCGCGCCAGCGTCGCGGTGTCGCTTGGCGACCCATCGGCACCGGCACTGCCGTGGATCTCGCTGCGGTATTTCAGGCAATCCGCGTCGAACTCGGCCATGCGCGCGAAAGTCTGGTGGAACATCGCAGGCATCGGAACGTCGGGCAATGAAACTTCGGTCTGCGTGCGCCACAGCAGCTGCCCTGGCTGCAGTGGCGGGAGCGGCGCGCCGTCGTCGGTATCGCGCGAGCAGACGATCTGGCAGACCAGCCGCTCGTCGCCGCTGCCCAGCAGGTGATGACGGCCGCCGCGGCGGCGCTCGGTCAGGCCCGGCATCACGCCGCTGAGAAAGAACTCCGCCACCTGGGCGGTACCGCCGAGCCGGGTCGACGCTTTGCCGTCCCAGATCGCCAGCAACAGATGGCAGTGCCGCGCAATGAACACGCCGGCCCGTCCGTACTGCCGATCGCGCTGGGGGCCAGGATTGCCGATGCCGCGGGGGGTGCTGTCCGGCAGCAGCGGCAGCTCGATCACCCGGGCACGCGCGGCGAGCGCATCGAAACGGTCGCGGGTGGCCGCGTGGTGGAAGTCCTCGACATAGAGTTCGCGCGGCAACGGCAGCGGCGCGATCAATCGCGCGCCGAGCGCCAACGCCTCTTCCGCCACCAACTGGTCGCCGCCCTCGGCCAGCGCGGACAGCACCACCAGCGGCAGCACGGGAAAATCGCGCTGCAGTTGCGCCAGGAATTCCCGCACGCGGCGCCGCACCAGGTCGACTTCGCGGGCGGGAATGTTGCGGTGGCTGGTGACGCCGATCACCAGCGGTACGCTGGCAGGTGCGAGGAGGCGAGGTCGATGTTCCATGGTGGGCAAGGGGTCGCGTCAGGTAATTTCGATTTTCGGATGGCGCCAACGCCTTGAGCGGATGAAGGCGGCAAGCCTTGCTCAGGCCTGCCGCCTGCGCCGCCTTGCTAGTTGTTTTTGATCCTCGGGTCTGTGGTGGTGTCGGGAGATACGCAACTCTGACTGCCAATCACACAGGCGAACCAGTTGCTGATGGCATCCATGACCGAGTCCGAGGAACCCGCGGCCGGCGTACCGGCACTGGCAAGTGCCGAAGTCGCCGCCAAGGCGATGCCAAAAGCTACAGACAATGCGATGCGCTATTTCATGGTTTCATCCTCACGTTATGCGGAAATGCCTCATTGAACATCGATTATTTCGGTACAAGAGCCGGCGTGTTTCGTTATCCGCTCATGGCTGGTCTCCTTCAGTTCGCTAATCGGTCGGCATCGGGCGCGCAGATATTGCGGTGGCTGGTCACGCCGATCACCGCGATACGCTCGCAGGTGCGAGGGGGCAAGATCGATGTTCCATGCGAGGCACTGGGTTAGTGTCAGAGGTTCTTGATCTGTGGGTTGGTCGTTGTGTTCGGCGAGAGCGTGCCCAACTGTTCCACGTTCTGGTCGGAGTCGCGGTTGCTATCCTGGGTCTGGTCGTCTGGCTGCGGTTCGGCCGGGATGTTCTGATTGTCTTTGCTGGTCTTTGGCATGATGGTCTCCAGGCTTGACTGGTATGCGATGTTGCCGTTCGGATCGAGGTACCCTTGGCATTGCTTCCTCGCTGTCCCTGCGCCAAAGCGCCTGCATGGTGGCGCTACAGGTTCTTGATCACCGGATTCGTCGTGGTGGCCGTAGGCAGCGTGCTGATGGTCGAGTATGGGGCGCCATTGATCGTCGCGCAGAGCTGGTAGATCCACTCGCCGCTCGAGCTGGTGCTGTCGTTGGCATCGGTGATGGTGATCTTGTCGCCGTTGTTCGCGAGTTGCGCCTGACCGAACACGCCGGATGGAGGCGATTGGATCCAGGCGAACCCGGGATGGGTCGGATCGCTGATCGCATTGAATGATCCCGGGCTCACGCCGGGGCCGCTCAGGTGCCAGGTGATCGTCACCGACTGGCCGTGGGCGATCTGGTTTCCGTTACCCGACTGGTCGACGTCGAGGCTGCCGTTTTTCAGTGTCACCTCAAGTGTTACGTTGGGCATGTCGTACTCC
Organism: Rhodanobacter sp. UC4437_H4; assembly: GCF_052978425.1. Taxonomy (NCBI): domain Bacteria; kingdom Pseudomonadati; phylum Pseudomonadota; class Gammaproteobacteria; order Lysobacterales; family Rhodanobacteraceae; genus Rhodanobacter; species Rhodanobacter sp. UC4437_H4. Next base: position 1,149,236 of record NZ_CM129673.1, on the reverse strand, counting down.
TGCAGGGATCGATGGGCGGCGTGGAAGGCGGGCCGCAGCGCCTTGATTCAGGGCTTCGGGTGCGGCGTGCGCACCGCTGCCGTGACGGGCGCCGGAGTGCTGGCGTCGACCTGCATGATCTGCGCGATGCGCGTCGCGAAGGCGGGGTTTTCCGGGTAATCCACGCGGGCACGCCGCAGGATCGCCAGCAGCGCCGGGTCGCGGTAACCGGCATTCCAGAGGCGCTCGATCAGCAGCCTTGCTTCGGCATTTTTCTGCAGGCCAAGCAACGCCTCGACCTGCAGCGCGAGCAGGCGCGGATCGTCCTTGCCGTCCTTCACCGATTGGCTCGCCTCCCATGCCTCCTCGCGCAGCCGTCGTGTCGCTGCTGCGTCGCTGGCGGTGTCGGCGAGCAGCAGCTTCGCGGACAGCGTATCCAGCACCAGGCCGCGGTCATCCGGTTCCTTGGCGAGTAACGGTTGCAGGATGTTCATGGCGACCTGCACCTGCGCCTGCGCCGCCGCGGACTGTCCGCCGGCAAATGATTGCGCGGCCTGCTCGCTGCGTGCCGCGGCGTCAATCTGCTGCCATGTAACGTTTGCTGGATCCTGTCGAGTGAGCCTGGACAGGATGGCCAGCGCTTGTGCGGCCAGCGTCCGTGCCGCCGGCAGGTCCCCGTGCAGGCGTTTCAGGCGGCTCAATTGCACGAGATAGAGCGCCGATTTTGCCTGAAAGCCGGTTTGCGTCGGCGCGATCGCGATCAGCTGGGCGGCGATGTCGACCGCCTGCTGGAGGTCGCGGATGCCCGCGTCGACGTCGCCGGTCAGGGCCAGCGTGCGGCCTAGGATCGCGCGCACCCGCAGCATGTTTTCGCGCTGGTCATTGTTCTTGGGGTCGGCGGCGGCAAGCCGGGTTTCGATCGCGTCGTCGGCGTGGTACTCGGCGATCGCCTCTGCCAGATCGCCACGCTGCAAGGCCAGCTTGCCGAGATTGTTGTGTGCAATCCCCAATGCAGCCGACCAATCACTGTTGACGGGATTGGCCGCGACCAACCCGCGACCCAGTGCCAACGCGTTCCGGTAGGCGCTGGCGGCGGCGGCCGGCTGCCCGCGTGCTTCCAGCACGTGACCGATATTGCTGTTGACGTTCAGCAGTTCGAACTTCAGCGACAGGTCATTGCCGGCACGCGCCTGTGCCTGCTGCAGCACGTTCTGCGCGGATTCGAAATCCCGCCAGGCGGCGTCCAGCTTGCCCTGATACCAGTCGGTCATGCCGACGAAGGACCACGACCGGGCATGGGCGACCTGCCGCGCCGCGTCGCCGGGTGCTTCCTCGGCGAGGCGCCCGGACAGCTGCAGGGCTGCCCGATACGACTCCATCGCGCCGGACAGGTTGCCTTGATCCAGGCGCACGCTGCCGATCTTCTCCAGTGCCTTGGCGCGCTGCTCCAGGGTCTCGTCGGTGACATCCGTGGCCGGCAGCGACTGGAAGTAGGCCATCGCTTTGTCGTCGACGCTCTGCATGATGTCCAGCCGGGCTGCTTGCGCCAGCTTGTCGTTCAGATCGCCGAGCATGAACCCGACCAGCGCCTCGGCCTGCTTCTGCCGGCGCTGGGCGGCCTGGCTGGCCTCCACCGCGGCGTGGCGCGAAACGATGGCGAGGACCGCCAGCGTGGTGGTCACCGTCATCACGGTCACTGCCAGTGCCGCCACCATCGTCATCCGCCGCGCGCGCCGCCGCAGCTCGCGCTGCTTGAGCATGTCGAAGCCCACGCCGAGCATCCCGGCGATCAGTTTCAGCTTGGCGTTCGCCTTGCCGTCCTTGTCCGGGCGGGCGTCGGCGGCGATGGGCTCGGCGCGTTGCGTGGCGAGCAGGCCGGTGGCGTCGAGCTCGAAGCGCAGCGCGGGGGCGAAACATTCCTCCGCCTCGCGGCCGGGCAGGTCGCTGGCGTTCGGTTCGCCGTCCACGATCAGGCAAAGGATCCGCTCGTCACGACCGAGGCGCTTGTACGCCAGCACTTCCTCGCTCACCCAGTGCGACGCCGCCGAATGCGGCGAGCAGATCACGATCAGGTTGGCGGATTGCTCCAGCGCCTCGATGATCTTGCGGCCGAGGTCGTGCGCGCTCGCCAGTTCGTCGCGGTCGCGGAAGATCGGCGTGAGGCGTCTGGGGATGGGGCCGGTCGTGGTGATCTGCCCGACCAGGCGTTTCGGCACCGCATAGGTTTCCAGCGCCTTGTGGAGCCAGTCGGCCCAGGTCTTGTCCTGGTGGCTGTAGCTGATGAAGGCGTAATACCGGAACCCTGGTGATCCCGTGCCCTGCGTCATGACATCCGGCACTCCCGTGCCTGGTCATGCAGTCCCTTGCGGGTTGTCCCCGCGTCGAGACGGCCGGCAGCAGCTCAATCACTACCGTGTCGGTGGTCTGTGCGTCGGCGCAACATAGCACCAATCATGAGAACTGCGTCACACTTTTCGGCACGCCGCGCCGGGTGGCGGGGTGGCGGGAGCCATGCCGCCCCGCGGGGGCGACGCGCCGGACCTGCGAGGCCCGGGCGCCCGGGCATGCGAGGTCGTGGTCAGCCGGCTTCCGGTTGCAGCGTCAGCGTGTGCGTGGCCTGGCCCGGCAGCAGCGGAGTGGGACGCCCCTGAACCCAGTCCTGGTGCCCTGCGCCGAAGAACGGCGAGAGCGGGTTGTCGCTCTGGCCGCCGGGCATTTCCAGGATGCCGCGGTCTTCGTGGCCGGGGGAGACGTCGAGCCGTTCGGAGGCGCCGAAGCCCGGTACCGCCACGCGCGGCATGTTGTGGTCGCCGGGCAGCGGCTGGTCGGGCATGTCGATGAAGCGCGCCAGCCATGCGGGCAGGGCGGCGGCCAGCGGATGCCTGATGTCGCTGCGATTGATCTCGCCCCAGTGGCGTGCGGCGAGGCCGCCGGGTTGCCGGTCGAGCTGCCGCGCCACCTGGAGCGCGGAGTCGGCGAGCAGGGCAGGCCAGTCGGGATACTTCGGATCGAGCAGCCAGTCGGGTCGCGCGTGGATCAGCATCCAAACCGCCGCTTCCGGGCTGTGTTCGCCGGGCCAGCGGAAATCCGCATGGCGTTGTTTCACCCGCGCGACGAACGGCGCCAGCACCGCCTGGCTGACCTGCGTGCGGAAAGCGCGCACCAGCCGGTAGTCGACGCTGTCGACGGCGGCGCGGCCGCGCCAGTGGCGGGTGAGCCGGCTCATTTGCTGCAGCAGCGGGTCGTGGCTGTCGGCCAGTGTGTGTTGCAGCAGCGCCTGCCAGCGGGTGAGGAACAGCGCGTGGTCGTCGAGCTGGATGTCGAGCAGGTCGCCGGGGGTGAAGCTGGCGCGCGCGTGCAGGTCGTCGCGGATCTGCTGCGCGCGCGCGCCGAGATCGTGCCCGCCGTTGCCGAGCAGGCTCAGCGCGGCGCCGTCGACGGTGCGGTTGTTGGCGGTCCACAGTCTGCCGTCGGCGGGATTCTCGATGCGCGGGTACTGCGCGGGCGCGGCCCAGCCCTGCCAGCCGATGCCGGACGCGGACCAGTCCGACGGCAGCAGCGGGTCGATGCCCACGCGCAGCGGGATGCTGTTGCCGGCGATGGTCCAGCCGATGCTGCCGCTGCTGTCGGCCACCAGCAGGTTCTGCGGCGGCATGCCCAGGGTGGGTGCGAGCTGCAGCGCGTCGGCCACGTTCGCCACTTGCTCCATCCGCAGCAGGCCGAGGTTGTAGCTGCGTGGCTGTTGCGCGATCCAGGCCAGCGCCAGCGGCGTGCCGTCGGTGTCGGTGGCCATGATCGGGCCCCAGCGGGTGTCCTCCACTTTCAGGATGGTGTCGGGCTGGCCCTTGACCTGGATGTGCTCGTCGTGGGTTTCCAGCGCGGCCCAGCCGTCAGGCACCTTGTAGCGCGTGGAATCGGCCGGATCACGCCGCACGCGCACCCAGTCGGCCCAGTCGCCGTAGCTGTTGGTGAAGCCCCAGGCGACCTGGCCGTTGGAGCCGGCGATGATCGCCGGCGTGCCGGGCAGGCTGACGCCGTTGACGTCGCGCCGGCCGTGCGGTGCGCCGGCGTCGGGATAGCGCAAGCGGGCGCGGAACCAGATGTTGGGTACGCGCAAGGCCAGGTGCATGTCGTTGGCCAGCATCGCCGCGCCGTTGCCGGTGAGCCATCCGGCCACGGCGAAGTTGTTGCTGCCGGGGCGTGGCGCATCCAGCGCGGGTGCCACCGCGGCGGCCAGGCCCGCGGTGGCCGCATTGGCCGGCAACTGGCGCAGGTCCAGCACGTCCGCGCCGGGCACCACTGGCGAACGCGACAAGCGCCCGCGCAGCGGCGCCTCCCAGTCGGGGTCGGGCGCGAGCAGGAAATCCACCAGCGATGCCGGCAGCACGTCGCGCATCTGGGCAAGGCGCAACTCGCGCTCGTTGCGCCCGCCGCTGTTGAGGTCCAGGTACATCGCCGCGATGACCAGGGCGCTGTCCTGCGGCTGCCACGGCTGCGGCTGGCTGCCCAGCAGCAGGTATTCCCACGGCCGCACGCGCAGGTCGGCCAGCCCCGCGTTGACGCCGGCGGCGTAGCGGCGCAGTACGTCCTTCTGCGCCGGCGGCATCGCGGCCCATGCCGCGTCGACCACCGCGCGCAGGCGATGGCGGCGATGGTCGAGATCCACCGGCAGCGCCGCCGGCCCCACCAGCGCGGCCAGCTCGCCCGCGCTCGCGCGGCGCATCAGGTCCATCTGGAAAAAGCGCTCCTGTGCGTGCACGTAACCCATCGCCCAGGTGACATCGGCGCGGTTGCCGCCTTCGATGGTGACCGTGCCCAGCGCGTCGCGGCTGATCGTCACCGGCGCCTGCAGCGCCGCCACCGCGCGCGTGCCGTCGAGCCGCGCGCGACCGCCGGCGAGCAGCCACCACGCCGCGGCGAAGGCAACCAGCAGCAAGGCCAGCAGGCTCGCCAGGACGGCGCGTGCGATGCGCCAGGAGCGTGAGGTCACGGGCATGTCGTCATGGGGTGGGTGGTCACGGATCAAGGCTTGGCGAACACGGCAAAGATGCCGGCGTACGGCTTGACCATGAAGGCCGGCGCGCCGGCGTAGCCCGCGCCGCCCACGTAGATCTGCGAGATGCTGCCGTCCAGGTACAACGCATCGCGGCAATGCAGCTTGTCGCGGAACAGCCGTCCAAACGTGTGGAAGTTCACCGGCGCCTCGCTCACCGCGAACACCACTTCATGCGGCGACGGCGCGCACACGCCGCTGCGCCACTTGAGGCTGGCCGAGTCGTCGATGAACTGCTCGTTGAGCTTGCCGTCGATCAGCAGCATCGGGCCGGACTGGGTCGCCGCCTGCACTGCCTTGTCGTCGGCCTTGAACGCCTCGCTGGTGCGTACCGCGGCATGGCCGTCCGGGTAGATCGCGAACACGCCATTGGGCAGCAGCGAGAAATTGCCCGATGCGGGATTGCCGTGGACCAGGTTCAGTGGCACCAGCGTCTTGCCGTCCTCCACGTACAGGCCCAGCGGCGCAAACTTGTGGTCGTAGATGCCGGCGTTGGCCGCGAACAGCAACCGTTGGCCATGTGCCTCGCCCCACTGGCGCAGGCTCTCGACGCTGCCGAACGGCTGGCCATCCTGCGGATTGCGCCAGTGCAGGCCCAACTGTTCGCGCTTGAGGTTGATGTGCACGACCCGGTACTGCTGCCCGGCAAACGCCACCTCGTCGCTGTCCAGCGCCCGCGCCTTCGACGTGCAGCCGGGCAGGGTGAGCAGCAGGCCGAGCAACACCGCGGCCGGCATCCAGCGGCGGCGGCTTCGGGCGGTCGAGTGGCATGGGATGCGGAAAGTCATCCCCTGATGGTCGCGGCGCAGCGGCGATCGTGCAACCCCGCGCGCGCAACGTTCTCCCGCCGTGGGTCCGGCACGTCGCCATTCGCCGTTAAACTCGGGTTTTTGCCGCGAGAGCGCGATGCCCTACACGCCGATCGTCGCCACCCTGGGTTACGTGTTGTCGCCGGATCGCAGGCAGGTGCTGATGATCCACCGCAACACGCGGCCGGACGACCAGCACCTGGGCAAGTACAACGGGCTGGGCGGCAAGATGGAGCCGGGGGAGGACATCGCCATCTGCATGCGGCGCGAGATCCGCGAGGAGGCCGCCATCGAGTGCGAGTCGATGCGCCTGCGCGGCACGCTGAACTGGCCGGGTTTCGGCAAGCACGGCGAGGATTGGCTGGGCTTCATCTTCCTGATAGACGCCTGGCGCGGCACGCCGCTGGAATCCAACCACGAGGGCGCGCTGGAATGGGTGGCGCGCGAGCGGTTGCTGGAGCTCCCCATGTGGGAAGGCGACCGCCACTTCCTGCCGCTGGTGTTCGACGACGACCCGCGGCCGTTCCACGGCGTGATGCCGTACAAGGACGGCCGCATGCAATCCTGGTCGTTCAGCCGGTTCTGAAGCGCGCGTAGGGCGGGCACTGCCCGCCGACTCTCGCCGGTGGCGCGACGTCTACGCCACGTCGGCCAGCCACGCCTGGCTGGAGAACCGCTCGCGCGCCAGCGTCTCGGCGCGGGCCAGTTCGTCGGGGCGCAGGACGTCGTCGGTGAGGCCGTGGCGCTGGCGGAAGGTATCGATCATGCGCGCGATTACAGCCTCGCGCGGCAGGCCGGTCTGGCTGCGCAGCGGATCGACACGCTTGGCTGCGCTGGTGGTGCCCTTGTCGGAGAGCTTCTCGCGGCCGATGCGCAGCACGTCGAGCATCTTCGCCGCGTCGATGTCGTAGGCCATGGTGACGTGGTGCAGCACCGCGCCGCCGCGGTGCGCCTGCGCCGCGCCGGCGATCTTGCCGCCGGCGGAGGTGATGTCGTTGAGCGGCTGGTACCAGGCCTTGATGCCCAGCGTGCCCAGCGCCTCGATCACCCATTCGTCCATGTACGCATACGCCTGCTGGAACGACAGCCCCTTGATCAGCGACAGCGGCGCGCAGATCGAATAGGTGATGGTGTTGCCCGGCTCGATGAACATCGCGCCGCCGCCGGAAATCCGCCGCACCACCTCGATGCCGTGGCGCTGCGCGGCCTCCATGTCGACCTCGTTGCGCAGCGACTGGAAGCGGCCGATGACCACGGCCGAGGAGGCCCATTCCCAGATGCGCAGCGTGGGCGGGCGGTGGCCGGCACCGACCTCGTGCACCAGCACGTCGTCCAGCGCCATGTGCAGGCTGGGGGATTGCGGCAGCGTGTGGATCAGTTGCCAGTCGTGGTCACGCCATTCGCTGCGCATCATGCGGTGTCTCCATCCAGGGCGCGGCGCACCGCGATCGCGATCGCCTGCGCCGAAAGGCCGTACATCATCACGTCATGGGCAAGGCCGTGCTCGATGGCTGCGGCGAGCTCGGTCTCGCCGGCGTTCCACGGCTGGCCCTCCAGCGCGCGGTTGATCGCTACCAGCGCGCTGTCCGGTTCCAGGAAGAAATCCCCGCTCACCTGCACGTCGGCGAGCCGGTCGTCGCGCACCTGCAGGTCGACCACCACCAGCTTGCCGCCGGGCATCTTGTATTCGCCGTGCATCCATCGTCCTCGTGCCGCCCACTGTCGTGGCGCGCAACGGGGCAATTTTGCCGCGTTCCGGCGGGCAGGGGAAATCCCGCACGGGTTCCCCTGCAGTCCGCCGGACGAACGTGCCGTGGGCCGGTGCCGCGTGCCGCGGCAGGAACCTCAGCGCATCTCCAGCTTGAGCGCCTTGGCGATGGATTCCCACGGCACGTACTTGTAGTTCTGGTTCTCGACCGGCAGCACGTTGCGGCCGTCCTGGGCGATCATCGCGCCGTGCTTGAAGCCCGGGCCCAGGTTGCGGCTGGTGACCTCCAGCCCGTCGGTTTCGGAAATGCCGTCGATGCCGCGCGCGCCGTCCGCCACCACGGCGAACGAGCCCAGGTAGGCACGGTCGCCGTCGCGGCGGTACACCGCGTAGCTGTTGTTGCCCTGGCTGGACACCACGATGTAGCCGCGGCCGCCGCCCAGGTCGTAGATGCCCACGCCTTCGAGGTCGTCCTTGATCGCCTTGTTGTCGGCCACGCGGTCGACCGCGGTCATCGCGTCGCCGCCGTCGGGCTCGGCGCTCATCCGCCACAGCGCCACGTCCTCCTCGCCCACGTAGAGCACGCCGGATTCGTCGTCGGCCACGCAGCCCTCGGCCTGGCTGGCGAGGTGGAACTCGCGCACCTGCGCGATGCGCACGCGGCCGTTGCCGGCGTCGAGCAGCTCCCACTGGCGCATCAGGCCGTCGCCGGTGTTGACGAAGACGTAGGTCTTGGCGGTCTTCGCGCTGCGGTACATGCACAGGCCGTACGGGTCGGCCATGCCGGTGTCCTGGACGCCGTCGGCGACGTCGACCAGCTCGCGCCGGTCCGGATCGAGCCGGTAGATCGCCACGGACTTGTGCGTGCGATCGCTGGCGGTGACCAGGGTGACCTGCTTGCCGCCCAGCGCGAAGCCGTTGCGCAGGTCGGTGTTGTTCATCTTGCCGTCGGCGCGGAACTGCAGCAGCTTGCCCTGCATGTCGTACACGGCCATGCCGGCCTTCTTGTCGGTGGCGACGATGAGGCTTTTCGCCGGGTCGGTCGGATGCGCCCAGATCGCCGGATCGTCCGCGGCATCGCCGTAGCTGGCCACCGGCACGGTTTCCACCAGCGCGGTGACGGTGGGCAGCGGCGGCCGGGCCACGGCGCGCGGGTCCTGCGGCGTACCCGCCGGCAGGTTCAGCGCCTTGGCCACGTCGGCCATCGACACGATCTGGTGGTTGGCGCCGCCATCCTCGTCGCTGACCAGCAGCACGCCGTGCGCGTAGCCCTCCAGCGCGGCGCTGGTGGCGAACAGCGGGCCGGGTTCGGCGACGGCCGTGCCGCTGGCGGCGGTGCCGACCTGGAAGCTGCCGAGATACGTGTCGTGGTCGGCGCGGTCGTAGACGTTGATGCGTCCCTCGGCGCTGTCTGCGGCGAGCAGCCACTGGCTGCCCTTGCCGCCGTCGTACAAGGCCACGCCCTCGACCTTCTTGCCGAGGTGGCCCAGCCGCGGCGCATCGACCAGGCGCGCCGACAGGTCGGCTTCCGGGTCGCCGTCGAGATGCCACACGCCCACCGCCTGCTCGGCCACGTAGAGGTTGCCGTGCCGATCGGCCGTGCACTGCTTGAGCTTGGAGGGCAGGTTGACCCGGCGCACCTGGCGCGCGTCGAGCTTGCCGTCGGCGTTGGCGTAGATCATCTGCTGGTCGACTTCGCCGCCGTCGCCGACCACCACGGCGTAGAGCGCGTCGTCCAGCTCGTAATGGAACAGGCACAGGCCTTCCACGGCGAAGCCGAGCGGGATGGCGCGGGCGCCGGCTTCGACCGGCTTGTCGCCGTCCATGGTGAACAGGCGCAGGCTGTTTTCGGTGGCGTCCAGCGCGGCGACCACCGTGGTCGAGCGGTCTCCCAGCGCGAACCCGTAACTCACGTCGACGCCGGCGGCTTCACCGGCCGCCACCGTGGCCTGGCGCTTGCCGTCCAGGCCGTACACCTCCAGCCCGCCGAGTGCGGCGGTGGCCAGCAGGCGGGCCGGCGCGTCGGGCGTGGCGCCTTCCACCAGCAGCGCGAAATCCGTCTTGCCGCTTTGCGTCGCCTCGCTCTGCGCGTGCGCGCGCACCAGCGTGGGTGCGGGCGTGGCGCCGGCCTCGTGCGCGGCCGGGCTGCAGCCTGCCAGGCCGGCGAGCAGCGCCAGCGATGTCGCGAGTGTGTAACCAAGCCGTGCTTTCATTCCTCGTCTCCTCAGTGCGGGGCGGCGTATGCGGCCAGGGCTTCGTTGCGCGTGGGCCACCATACGACAGCGGAAAGCGTTTTGCACGAAACATTCTAAACGTGTTGCATTTTGGAATGTTTGTTCGTATTCTCGGGCTGCCATCACTTCGCCGCGGGGGCGTAAGTCGGGGGTGGCACATACCTCGGGGGTAGATGATCCATGCACACTTTTCGACGAAATGCGTTGCACGCGGCACTACTGCTGGCCGGTTGCGTGATCGCCACGCCCAGCCTTGGCCTGGCCAACGATGCCGCCGTACCGGCGGGCGCCCAGGCTCAAGGCGAGTCGCAGGGCAACGATGGCCAGGCCGCCACGACGACGGGCGCCCAGAAGGAAAAGGCGGTGGATCTGCAGTCGGTGGTGGTGACCGGCAACATCGGTTACCGCAACCACATCGACGTGCCTGCGCCGGTGCTGGTCTACGATCAGCAGTTCTTCGCCAAGTTCGAGCCGGTCTCGGTGGGCGACCAGCTGCGCCGCGTGCCGGGCATCGCCTTCGTCGGCGACATCGGCGAGTCGGTGGCGCCGGAGATGCGCGGCCTGGGCAACGGCTACACCCAGATCCTGGTCAATGGCCGCAGTGTGCCGGGCATCGGCAACGACCGCTCGGTGGCGGTGGATCGCATCCCGGCCGAGATCATCGACCGCATCGAGATCGTGCGTTCGCCATCCGCCGATTTCGACAGCCAGGGCGTGGGCGGCACCATCAACATCATCCTGAAAGACGGCGCGACCCTGCCGCCGGGCGTGATCGCGCGCATCGGAGAAACGTGGGACAAGAAGACCGGACGGATCCGTCCGAATGCGTCGGTATCCTGGTCCGGCCGCAATGATGCGGACACGGTGTTCTATTCGCTCACCGTCGATGCGCAGAAGCGCTTCAACGAAAAGCACGCGATCCAGGAAGTGGTCGACAGCAGCACGGCCGGCTTTGCCGACGAGGTCGCCGCCCACGGCAACGGGCACAGCCTGCAGAGCTGGGACGACATATCCAGGTCCCGCGCCGCCTCGCGCGAGGAGCAGGGCGATCAGCGCGACTCGAAGGATCTTTCCTTCAATGGCGACGTGACCTTCCGCATGTCCGACAACTCCACCCTGCGACTGGATGCGTTCGCGCTGAAGACCCGCCGCACCGAACACGAGGACACCCGTACCTACGAGGGAGACGGCAGCGTCGGCGGACTGGACCTGGCCAATCCGGAGTTCAAGTACGAGACCACGCCGATCGACGAGGACAGCTACGGCCTGTCAGCCCTGTTCGACACCTCGTTCAACGAGAACACCGATTTCGAGGCCTACTTGGCCCGCAACACCACCAAGGGCAGCGAGGTCAAGCACTACTTCAAGGACACGCCGGACAAGAAGGACAAGATCAAGGGCACCGCGGCCGACGACAAGAACTGGCAAGGCGATACCTCGATCACCCGGCGCATGCCGGACCTGGCCCGTTCCATGGGCATGGATGCCGCCACGCTGAAGGTGGGCGTGCAGCTGAAGAACAAGGACCGCACCTTCACCAGCACGCAGATCTCGGGGTTGAGCAAGTCCAAGCAGAAGGGCACCGATGGCCGCTTCGACTACAAGGAGGATCGCTTCGACACCTTCGCCAAGGTGGATTGGGAGATCAACCCGCGGCTCACGGTGACCACTGGCGTGCGCGGCGAGAAGACCCGCACGACGCAGGACTACATCACCGTCGACACCGAGAACGGCGCTCCGGTGGGGCAAAGCACCGGCCACGCCAGCAGCCATGAATTCATGCTCAACCCGTCCGGGCACCTGCAATGGAAGGTGACTGATCACGACCAGCTGCGCTTCAGCGTGGCGCGAACCGTGCGCCGCCCCAGCGTCGACCAGTTGGTGCCGTCGGTGACGGTCGAGTCGCCTGGCGACTACGACGTGACGATGGGCAACCCGAACCTGAAGATGGAGCGCGCGCTCGGCTTCGACCTCGGCTACGAGCGCACCATCGGCCGCAACGGCGTGATCGGCATGAACCTGTTCCAGCGCAACGTCTCCGACCTGATCGGCCTGGTCCGCACCACGCGGCCGGTGACCGACGCCGGCCAGGACCCGGACGACTTCCCCGGCGGCCTGTACACCTACCAGAACCTCGGCAGCGCCAAGGTGCGCGGCGTCGAGTTCGACATGTCGATGCCGCTGAGCTTCATGGGCATGGAACACACCGGCATCTTCGGCAACTACACCCGGCTGTTCTCCGAGCGGCTCAATCCGATCACCGACCGCGACACCACCATCGACGACCAGCCCTCCTACGTCTACAACGTGGGCGTGACGCAGGACATCCCGGCGTGGAAGGCGGCGTTCGGCGCCAGCTACCAGAAGCAAGGCCCGGCCTACCAGCACAACTCGCCCGGCGAGATGCAGACGACGACGTACGGAGGCAACCTGGAGATCTTCCTGGAGAAGCGACTCGGCAAGGCGTTCGTGCTGCGCCTGACCGGCAACAACCTGCTCGATTCGTGCAGCCAGCAGCTGGAGCAGGATTTCGCCGGCGACGACGCGGCCGAGATGATGGCCAACAACCGTGCGTACAACGTGGACTTCATGGAGCTCGAGCGCGAGTGCTCTTCGCCGCGCTGGTCGCTCACGCTGCGCGCGGTGTTCTGATCGGCGGGCGGCGGACCTGCCCCGGCCGCGTGCCGGAGGCGGCCGCCGCCACGCCAGGCAGTTCCGTCCCCACGGTTCCTGGCGGCGATCCACTCCCCCGGATCGCCGCTTTTTTTTCCACCACCGGCAACATCCGATGCATGTGGAGCAGACCATGTCGCTGAAACGTCCGAACATCCTCTGGCCCGCGCTGGCAGGCATCACCCTGGCCCTGGCCGGGCTGGGCGGCTGCGCGCAATCGCCGCCGGGCGAGCCGGCCGTTGCCGCCAGCGATGCACCGGCCGCCGCATCCGGCACGCTGAAGCTGGAACGCGTGGTGATGCTGATGCGCCACGGCGTGCGCCCGCCGACCAAGCCGCAGGTGACCCCGGAAGGCACCCATCCGCAACCGTGGCCGAGCTGGGACGCCGGCTACGGCGAGCTGACAGGGCATGGTTATGACGCGATCCGCCTGCTCGGCCAATGGGACCGCGGCAACTGGGTCGCCCGCGGCCTGCTGCCGGCCGAGGGTTGCCCGTCGGCGGAGGCGGTGAAGGTGGCTGCCAGCGCCAAGACGCGCACCCAGGACACCGCGCGCGCACTGCTCGAGGGCATGGCGCCGGGCTGCGGCATCCACGTGGCGTACCCGGCCAAGGCCGACGACATCGAGTTCCACCCGTTCTCGACCGGCGCCATGATGCTCGACCGCGGCAAGGCGCTGGCCGCGGTGCAGGCGCTGGTGCCTGCCGGTGGCATGGCCGCCGAGGTCAAGGCGCAGGCGCCGCTGTTCGCCTTGCTCAACAAGGCGATGGGCTGCACGCCGGGGGCGGCCTGCGACATGTCGCGCATGCCGGCAGGCATCGACAACAGCGACGAGGAGCGGCCGAAGGTGGGCGATCCGTTCGGCATCGCCTCCACCGCCAGCCAGACCTTCCTGCTCGAATACCTGCAGGGCATGCCGATGAAGGACGTGGCCTGGGGCCACCTCACCCGCGAGCAGATCGGCGAGCTGCTGAAATTCCACGCGCTGAAGTTCCACTACGAGGGGCGCGCGCCCTACGTGGCCGCCCGCGCCGCTTCGCCGCTGGCCGCGCGCATGCTCGGCGCGGTGGAGCACGGCCCGAAGCTCACCGTGCTGGTCGGCCACGACACCAACATCGCCGACCTCGGCGGCATGCTCGACCTGCACTGGCAGGTGCCCGACTACCCGCGCGACGATCCGCCGCCGGGCGGCGCGATCGGCTTCGAGGTGTTGTCCGATGCCGCCGGCAAGCAGTTCGTGCGCGCGTTCTACCGCGCGCAGACCATGGACCAGGTGCGCGAGCTGCAGAAACTCGACGCCGCCAACGCGCCGTCGTACCAGTACCTGCCGATCCCCGGCTGCGCCGAGCGCTGCCCGATCGCGGACTTCGAGCAGATCGTGAGCTCGAAACTGGTCGAGCCGCTGCGCAAGCCCGCGGCGGGTTGACGTTCACGAGAGCGGCGGGCAATGCCCGCCCTACGTGCGCCGCAAACCGTAGGGCGGGCACCGCCCGCCGCGCCTCGCGCAGAGCCGCGCCTCGCTCAGAGCCGCACCGGCGCCCCGCTCCTGATCGACTCGGTGGCCGCCTCGGCCAGCGCCAGCGCCGCGACGCCATCGGTGTAACCGACCGCGGCGGGCTGGCCATCCAGCATGTCGGCGAAGTGGTCCATCTCGCGGCGGTAGGCCTCGGCGTAGCGGTCGAGGAAGAAATTCTGCAGCCGGTCGCTGGCCACGCCGGCGTCGCTCCACACCTGGGTGGTGCTTTCCAGCACGTTGTCCGCGCGCACCATGCCTTTGGATGCAAACGCCTCGATGCGCTGGTCGTAGCCGAAACCGCTGCGGCGGCTGTTGGAGATCACGCAGAGCTTGCCCGAGGCGGTTTTCAGCACGGTGCGCGCGGTGTCGACGTCGCCGAGTTCGCCGATCACCGGGTCGACCAGGCAGCTGCCGGCGGCATACACCTCCACCGGCTCCTCGCCCAGCAGCCAGCGCGCCATGTCGAAATCGTGGATGGCCATGTCCTTGAACAGGCCGCCGGAGATGGCGACGTAGGAGGGCGGCGGCGGCGCGGGATCGTTCGAGGTGATCTGCAGGCTCTCGATGCTGCCGATGGCGCCGCTGTCCAGGCGCGCCTTCAGCGCCTGGAAGTTCGGATCGAAGCGGCGGTTGAAGGCGAGCAGCATGTTCGCCCCGGCCAGTGCCTTCGCGGCGCCGCGGGCGCGCGCGTAGTCCTGGTCGACGGGTTTTTCGCAGAAGATCGCCTTGCCGGCGGCCGCGGCGCGCAGGCTGTAGTCGAGGTGGGTGTCGGTGGAGCTGGCGATGATCACGCCGCGGATCGACGCATCGGCCAGCACCGCCTCCAGCGTGCCCACGGCGGTGTTCCATTTGCCGGCCAGCGCCTGCGCCGAGGCGTCGATCGCATCGACCACGGCGGCCAGCTCCAGCCGTGGGTGCAGCGCGGCGTTGCGGGCGTGGATGTGGCCGATGCGCCCGGCGCCGATGAGTGCGACTTTGTGCATGCTCGTGTCTCGCTCAGAGTTTGAAGACTTCGCCGTGCTGCGCGGACCATGCGCAGGCTTCGGCCAGGGTCAGTGCGGCGACGCCGTCGGCGTAGCTGGTGAAGGGTTCGGCGCGGCCGTGCACCACCTCGGCGAAGTGCGCGATCTGCGCGCGGTAGGCGTCGCGGTAGCGCTCGGCGAACGCCGGCATGATCGGCGCGCCGCTGCTGCCGGCCTCGGTGAGCATGTGTACGGTGTCCTGCGCCACGTTGTCGGCGCGGATCATGCCGGTGGCGCCGAATGCCTCGATGCGCTGGTCGTAGCCATAGCCGCTGCGCCGGGTGTTGGAGATCACGCACAGCCGCCCGCTGGCGGTCTTCAGCACGCAGCGCGCGGTGTCGACGTCGCCCTGGCGGCCGATCTCCGGGTCCACCAGGCAGCTGGCGGTGGCGTACACCTCGACCGGATCCTCGCCCATCAGCCAGCGCGCCATGTCCAGGTCGTGGATGGTGAAGTCCTTGAACAGCCCGCCGCTGGTGGGGATGAAACCCGATGGCGGGGCAGCGGGGTCGTGGTTGACCAGGTGCAGGGTTTCCAGCTTGCCGACCACGCCGGCATCCAGCTGCTGCTTGAGGCGCGCGAACTGCGGGTCGAAGCGGCGGTTGAAGCCGAGCAGGAAGCGCGCCTTCCCGAAGCGCGGCTGGGCGGCGCGCACCTTCTGCAGGTCCAGGTCGATCGGCTTCTCGCAGAACACCGCCTTGCCCGCCTCGACCGCGGCCAGCGCATGGCCCAGGTGCTGGTCGGTGGTGCTGCAGATCAGCACGCCGCCGATCGCCGGATCGGCCAGCGCCTGTTCCAGCGAGGCCATGCTGGCGCCGTGGGCACGGGCGAAGGCGGCTGCCTCGGCGCGCGGGTCGACCACGTATTTCAGGCGCAGGCCGGGTTGCCGGGCCGCGTTCGGGCCATGCACATGGCCCATGCGGCCGGCGCCGATCAAGGCAACGTCGATGCTGTCCAAGAGTAAACTCCCCACGCCGTTCGCGTTCAAGAAATGGAACTGATATTCCGTTTCAAAGTGTAATAGAATTTCCAGAAAGTTGTGCAATATTTCATCCGGCGCCCGCAGGGCGCAAGCACGAAGGAACCCCCATGGTCGAAATGGACGTGCCGCCCACCACCGCGGACGAATTGCGTACCGCCATCCTCGATCGCTATGAATCCCTCAGCAAACGCCTGCAGCAGATCGCCCGCTACGTGCTCGACGAGCCGAACGCGGTGGCGCTGGAAACGCTGGCCGTGCTGGCCGAGCGCTGCAACGTGCAGCCGTCGGCGATCGTGCGCTTCGCCAAGTCGTTCGGTTTCGACGGCGCCTCGCAGATGCAGCGGCTGTTCCGCGATGGGCTGCTCTCGGGCAACGCCGCGCTGGGCTACGGCGAGCGCGTGCGCCAGTTCAGCCAGAGCGTGGACGGCAAGTCGGTCGCCGACCCGGCCCAGGTGCTGGCCGAGTTCGTCGAGGGCAACGTGCTGGCCCTGCACAACCTGGCCGACGCGGTCGGCAGCCGCAACCTGGCCGCCGCGGTCAAGCTGATCGGCGAGGCCGAGACCGTCTACGTGGCCGGCTTCCGCCGCTCGTTCCCGGTGGCGGCCTACCTGGCCTATTCGCTGCACCAGGTGGACAAGAAGACCGTGTTCATCGACAGCATCGGCGGCATGACCCGGCAGCAGATCCACGCGATCACCCGCCGCGACCTGCTGATCGCGGTGAGCTACCACCCGTATGCGGAGGAGGCGGTGCAGCTGATCGAGGCGGCCTCCGAGCAGCACTGCAAGGTGCTGTCGATCAGCGACAGCCTGGTCAGCCCGGTGGCCAAGCCGGCGACCGTGGTGCTGCAGGTGCGCGAGGCGGAGATCCGCAAGTTCCGCTCGCTGTCGGCCTCGATGTGCCTGGCCCAGGCGCTGGTGATCGGCTATGCATTCGCCAGCAACGCGCCCAAGCGCAACAGCTCGAAGCTGCCCGTGCGCAAGCCGGCCAAAAAATGAAACGTATGTTGCTATTTCTTGGAAAATGGAATATATATTACGTGCACTCGGCGCGGTGGGCGCCGGGTACCCGTGAGAGAAGTGCATATGGAAGGGGCGCGGCGCCAGCTTGACCTGATCACCATCGGGCGGTCCTGCATCGATCTGTATGGCGAACAGACCGGGGGGCGGCTCGAGGACATGATGTCGTTCGCCAAGTACGTGGGCGGCAGCCCCACCAACACCGCCATCGGCGCCGCCCGGCTGGGCCTGCGCAGCGGCCTGGTCAGCCGGGTGGGTGCCGACCACTTCGGTCGTTTCATCCGCGAGCAGCTGGTGCGCGAGGGCGTCGCCACCGACGGCCTGGTCACCGACCGCGCGCGACTGACCGCGCTGGTCTTCCTCGGCATCCGCGACCCGGACACCTTTCCGCTGATCTTCTACCGCGAGAACTGCGCCGACATGGCGCTGTCGGTGGGCGACATCGACATCGACTTGCTGCAGTCGGCCGGCGCGGTGCTGATCAACGGCACGCACCTGTCGCAGCCGAACGTGTTCGAGGCCTCGGTGCACGCCTGCGAGCTCGCCCGCGCGGCGGGTGCGCGGGTGGTGTTCGACATCGACTACCGCCCGGTGCTGTGGGGGCTCACCGGCCGCGACATGGGCGAGAACCGCTTCGTCGCCGACGCCGCCGTCACCGCGCGGCTGCAGGAGGTGCTGCCGCTGTGCGACCTGATCGTGGGCACCGAGGAGGAGATCCACATCCTCGGCGGCAGCACCGACACGGTCGAAGCCCTGCGCGCGATCCGCGACAAGACCGCTGCGCTGCTGGTGTGCAAGCGCGGCGCGCTCGGTTGCTCGGCCTTCCCCGACGCCATTCCCGACAGCCTCGACGGCGGCGTGGTCGGCCGCGGCTTCAAGGTCGAGGTGTTCAACGTGCTCGGCGCCGGCGATGCCTTCATGGCCGGCTTCCTGCGCGGCTGGCTGCGCGACGAGCCGCTGGCAACCTGCTGCGAGTACGGCAACGCCTGCGGCGCCATCGTGGTGTCGCGCCACGGCTGCGCCCCGGCGATGCCGACCTGGGACGAACTGCAGTGGTTCCTCGGCGACCACGGGCGCCCGTTCCGCCTGCGCGACGACACGGTGCTGGAGGACCTGCACTGGTCGACCACCCGCGTGCACGTGCACGAGGACCTGACCGTGCTGGCGATGGACCATCGCAGCCAGTTCGAGGACCTGTGCCGCGAGAGCGGCGCCGACCCCTCGCGCATCGCCGCGTTCAAGGCGCTGGCGCTCAAGGCGGTGGACCGGCTGGCGCAGGGCGACGACCGTTTCGGCGTGCTGCTGGACGGCCGCTACGGCATGCGCGGGCTGGAGGCCGCGGCCGACCATCCCTACTGGATCGGCCGCCCGATCGAGTGGCCCGGGTCGCGCCCGCTGGCGTTCGAGAGCTCCGCCGACGTGGCCACCGAGCTGGCCACCTGGCCGCGCAACCACGTGGTCAAGTGCCTCGCGTTCTATCACCCGGACGACCCGCAGGAACTGCGCGAGCGCCAGGAGCGGCAACTGCTGCGGCTGCAGGATGCCTGCCGCAAGACCCGCCACGAATTGCTGGTGGAGATCATCGCCTCCCGCCACGGCGCGGTCGACGCGCACACCACCGCGCGCGCGATCCGGCGCCTCTATGATCGGGGCATGAAACCGGATTGGTGGAAGCTCGAACCGGCGGCCGACCTTGCCACCTGGGCGAACATCGAAAGCGCCATCCGCAGCCACGATCCGCGCTGCCGCGGCGTGCTGATGCTGGGCCTGCAGGCGCCCAGCGACGAGCTGGTGGCCTCGTTCCGCATCGCCGCGGCCAGTCCCATCGTCAAGGGTTTCGCGGTGGGCCGCACGATCTTCGCCGACGCCGCGGCGCGCTGGCTGGCCGGCAGCATCGACGACGAGACGGCGATCGCCGACCTGTGCGGGCGTTTCGCCGTGCTGGTCGACGCCTGGCGCGAGGCACGCGCGGCGGCGCAATTTCCACGCGAGGCGGTGTGAGATGGCGACCGTGCGACTCACCGCCGCGCAGGCCACCGTCCGCTGGCTGATGGCGCAATACGTGCGCGTCGACGGCGAGGAGCTGCCGTACTTCGCCGGCGCCTGGGCGATCTTCGGGCACGGCAACGTGGCCGGCCTGGGCGAGGCGCTGCAGGCCGTGCACGAACGCTTTCCCACCTGGCGCGCGCACAACGAGCAGGGCATGGCCCACGCGGCGATCGCCTACGCCAGACAGATGCGCCGCCGCCGCGCGATGGTGTGCACCACCTCGATCGGCCCGGGCGCCACCAACATGGTCACCGCCGCGGCGCTGGCCCACGTCAACCGCCTGCCGGTGCTGCTGCTGCCCGGCGACGTGTTCGCCAGCCGCCAGCCCGACCCGGTGCTGCAGCAGGTGGAGGATTTCGCCGACGGCACGGTCTCGGCCAACGATTGTTTCCGCCCGGTGTCGCGCTACTTCGACCGCATCGTGCGACCCGAACAGATCATGGACGCCTTGCCCAAGGCGCTGGCCACCATGCTCGACCCGGCCAGCTGCGGCCCGGCCACGCTCGGCTTCTGCCAGGACGTGCAGGCCGAGGCGTTCGATTATCCCGAATCGTTCTTCGCGCGCCGGTTGTGGCGCGAGCGCCGCCAGAACGCCGACGCCGGCGAGCTCGATGCGCTGGTCGCCGCGCTGAAGGCGGCAAAACATCCGCTGCTGGTCGCCGGCGGCGGCGTGCTCTACAGCGAGGCGGAAGACGCACTGAAGGCGCTGATCGAAGAGACCGGCCTGGCCGTGGCCGAGACCCAGGCCGGCAAGGGCGCGCTGGCCTGGGATCATCCCCACGCGCTGGGTTCGATCGGCGTCACCGGCTCCAGCGCGGCCAACGCCGCCGCCGCACGCGCGGATCTCGTCGTCGGCATCGGCACGCGGCTGGCGGATTTCACCACCGGCTCGCGCAGCCTGTTCGCCAACGCGCGCAAGGCACAGATCAACGTGCAGCCGTTCGATGCACACAAGCACGATGCGCTGGCCGTGGTCGGCGATGCGCGCACGGTGCTGCAGGCGTTGACCGCCGCCCTGGCCGGCTGGCGCGCGCCGGCGATCGCCGCCGATGAAGTAAGGGCCTGGAACACGGCGGTGGACGCCGTCACCGCGGCACCGGCCGCGGCGAATCTGCCCAGCGATGCCCAGGTCATCGGCGCGGTGCAGCGCAGCGTGGACGATGACGCGATCGTGGTGTGCGCGGCCGGCGGCCTGCCTGGCGAGCTGCACAAGCTGTGGCGTACATCGCGCAGCGGCGGCTACCACGTCGAGTACGGCTACTCGTGCATGGGCTACGAGATCGCCGGCGGGATCGGCGTGAAGATGGCCGCGCCTGATCGCGACGTGGTGGTGATGGTCGGCGACGGCAGCTACCTGATGCTCAACTCCGAACTGGCCACCTCGGTGATGCTGGGCCGCAAGTTGATCGTGGTGCTGCTGGACAACCGCGGCTACGGCTGCATCAACCGCCTGCAGCACGCCACCGGCGGCGCCGGCTTCAACAACCTGCTGGCCGATGCCGCGCACGCGGTGCTGCCGCCGATCGACTTCGCCGCCCACGCCGCCAGCCTGGGCGCGCTGTCCGAGCACGTGGGCACCATCGCCGAACTGGAATCCGCGATGGCGCGCGCCCGCGCCGCCGACCGCAGCTACGTGGTGGTGATCGACACCGATCCGCTCAAGGCCACCGAAGCCGGCGGCTGGTGGTGGGACGTGGCGGTGCCTGAGGTTTCCGAACGCCCCGAGGTCGAGGCCGCGCGCCGCGCCTACGAGCAGGGCATCCGACAGAAGAAGGATTTGTCATGAGCATCCGTTTCGGCGTCAGCCCGATCGCCTGGGCCAACGACGACATGCCCGAGCTGGGCGGCGACACGCCGCTGGACAGCATCCTGCACGACATCCAGGAGCTGGGCTTCGAAGGCGTCGAGCTCGGCGGCAAGTTTCCGCGCCAGGCGGACGCGCTGAAGCCGCTGCTGGCGAAGTACCGGCTCGACCTGATCGGCGGCTGGTACAGCGGTTCGCTGCTGGTGCAGTCCGCGCAGGACGAGATCGCCGCGCTGCAGCCGCATCTGCAACTGCTCAAGGCGATGGGCAGCACGGTGTTCGTGTTCGCCGAAACCAGCAACGCGATCCATGGCCAGCGCGGCACCGCCATGCGCGACACGCCGCAGCTGGGTCCGGACGAATGGCCGATGTTCGGCCAGCGCCTGACGGAGGTGGCCGACTACATCCAGGCGCAGGGCATCCGTTTCGCCTACCACCATCATCTCGGCACGGTGGTGGAACGCGCGGCAGACCTGCAGGCCTTCCTGCGCCACACCGGCGCGTCGGTGGGGCTGACCCTGGACACCGGCCACGCCGCGCTGGGCGGCATCGACGCGCTGGCGCTGATCGCCGCACACCCCGCACGCATCGCCCACGTGCATTGCAAGGACGTGCGCCGCGAAGTGTTCGACACGTTGCGCGCGTCCGGCGCGAGCTTCCTCGACGGCGTGCTCGCCGGCATGTTCACCGTGCCGGGCGATGGCGGCCTGGACTACGCGGCCCTGATGGCCGCGCTGGCGAAGATCCGCTACAGCGGCTGGATCGTGATCGAGGCCG
Source organism: Rhodanobacter sp. UC4437_H4 (assembly GCF_052978425.1). Lineage (NCBI taxonomy): Bacteria > Pseudomonadati > Pseudomonadota > Gammaproteobacteria > Lysobacterales > Rhodanobacteraceae > Rhodanobacter > Rhodanobacter sp. UC4437_H4. The sequence continues at coordinate 1,127,611 of NZ_CM129673.1, read as the reverse complement.
AGCAGGACCCGGCCCTGGCCGATCCGCGCACCTACGCGCAACTGGGCCTGGGCACGCTGCGGGAGCGCGCCGCCGCGGCGGGGTTGCAATGATGACGTTTTCGACCACCTTTCGAGCACCCGTCATCCCAGCGAAAGCTGGACCAGCGCGAAGCGCGCAGAACGCCGATGAGGCGGCCCCGAAGGGGCGAGCGCAGCGAGTCATCCAGTGCCTTGGCTGTTCAAGGGCGCGGGGTCGCTGGACCCCAGCTTTCGCTGGGGTGACGAGCAAAGAGCGAGTTGCCCGAGGTACCCGCTGATGGCCGGCCTGCGCGTTCGCCCGCATTCTGCTGCCGCCGACGGCACCGTGCTGGAAGTGACCCCCGCCAGCGCCGGCTGGAATCACGTCGGGTTCAAGCTGGTGAAGCTGGCTGCCGGGCAGCGCCACGCCGGCGGCGAGGCGGGGCGCGAAGCCTGCCTGGTGATCGTCGCCGGGCTGGCGGATGTCGATGCGGGTGGTCGTCATTTCATGCACGTCGGTGGGCGCAGCAATCCGTTCGAGGATCGCGCGCCCGGCGCCGTCTACATGCCTGCCGGCATGCCCTGGGAGGTGATCGCCAGCGGCCCGGTGGAACTGGCCGTGTGCACCGCGCCCGGCACCGGGCAGGGCGAGCCGCGGCTGATCGCCGAATCGTCGATGAGCCGCGAAGTGCGCGGCGAAGGCACCAACACCCGCCACGTGCGCAACATCCTGCCGCAGACCGAGCCGGCCGACAGCCTGCTGGTGGTCGAGGTGATCACGCCGGGCGGGCACTGGTCCAGCTATCCGCCGCACAAGCACGACACCGCCGCGCCGGGTGCGGAAACCGCGCTGGAGGAAACCTATTACCACCGGCTCGACCCGCCGCAGGGTTTCGCCTTCCAGCGCGTCTACACCGACGACCGCTCGCTCGACGAAACCGTCTGCGTGGAAGACGGCGACGTGGTGATGGTGCCGCGCGGCTACCACCCGGTCGGCACGCCGCACGGTTACGACCTGTACTACCTCAACGTGATGGCGGGCCCGCACCGCCAGTGGATTTTCCGCAACGACCCTGCCCACGACTGGATTGTGCGGCGCAAGACCCCGTCGGGTTGACGTCGACTTCAAGTCCCCGAAATCCGATCACGCTGAGCGTAGCTTGCGTGAGCAAGCTGAGTCGAAGCGCCGCGTGGCGGCGCGCCCTTCGATTTCGGCGCTACGCGCCTGCGCTCAGGGAGATCGGGCGGATGGGTGCGGGTTCGGCAACAAACACATCATCAGGAGTGAGTCATGCGCACCATCGAACATTTCATCGACGGCCAGACGGTGGTCGGTACCTCCGGCCGCTACAGCGACGTCTTCGATCCCAACAGCGGCAAGGTGCAGGCGAAAGTCTCGCTGGCCAACGCGGCCGAGCTGGATCGCGCGGTGCGCAGTGCCGCCGCGGCGCAGCCGGGCTGGGCCGCGGTGAACCCGCAGCGGCGCGCGCGGGTGATGTTCGAGTTCGTGCGCCTGCTCAACGCGCACAAGCAGGAACTGGCCGAGCTGCTCGCCAGCGAGCACGGCAAGGTGGTTTCGGACGCGCACGGCGACGTGCTGCGCGGGCTGGAGGTGATTGAGTTCGCCTGCGGCATCCCGCACCTGCAGAAGGGCGAGTACACCCAGGGCGCCGGTCCGCGGATAGACGTCTATACGGCCCACCAGCCGCTGGGCGTGGTCGCCGGCGTCACCCCGTTCAACTTCCCGGCGATGATCCCGATGTGGATGTTCGGCCCGGCGATCGCCACCGGCAACGCGTTCATCCTGAAGCCGTCCGAGCGCGATCCCTCGGTGCCGGTGCGACTGGCCGAACTGATGATCGAGGCCGGCCTGCCGCCGGGCATCCTGAACGTGGTGCACGGCGACAAGGAGATCGTCGACGCGATCGTGGCGCACCCGACGATCAAGGCGGTGAGCTTCGTCGGCTCTTCCGACGTGGCGCAGTCGGTGTACGCCGCCGGCGCGGCGCATGGCAAGCGCGTGCAGTGCATGGGCGGCGCCAAGAACCACGGCATCGTGCTGCCGGACGCCGATCTCGACCAGGTCGTCGCCGACCTGATGGGCGCGGCCTACGGTTCGGCTGGCGAGCGCTGCATGGCGCTGCCGGTGGTGGTGCCGGTGGGCGAGGCCACTGCCGAGGCGCTGCGGGCCAAATTGCTGCCGGCGATCGCCGCGTTGCAGGTGGGCGTGTCCAGCGACCCGAGGGCGCATTACGGCCCGGTGGTGTCGGCGGCGCACAAGGCGCGCATCGAGGGCTATATCCAGCTCGGCGTGGACGAAGGCGCGGAGCTGGTGGTCGATGGCCGCGGCCTGAAGGTGCCCGGCCACGAGGGCGGCTTCTTCCTGGCGCCCACGCTGTTCGACCACGTGAAGCCGACGATGAAAACCTACCAGGACGAGATCTTCGGCCCGGTGCTGCAGGTCGTGCGCGCGCACAGCTTCGAGGAGGCGCTGCAACTGCCGTCGCAGCATCAGTACGGCAACGGCGTGAGCATCTTTACCCGCAGCGGCGACGCCGCGCGCGAATTCGCCGACCGCGTCGAGGTGGGCATGGTCGGCATCAACGTGCCGATCCCGGTGCCGGTGGCATACCACAGCTTCGGCGGCTGGAAGCGCTCGGGCTTCGCCGACCTCAACCAGTACGGCATGGACGGCGTGCGCTTCTATACGCGCACCAAGACGGTCACCCAGCGCTGGCCCAAGGGCGGCGAGGCGGTGGAGCAGAGCTTCGTGATCCCCACCTTGTGACGGCGACTTTCTCCAATCCGTTCCCGCTGAACGAAGTTCGCGCAGCGGGCTAAGTCGAAAGCGCCGACGACTGGCGCCTGCCATGAATTGGAATGATTCTTCCAATATATGTTGAAATGAAATAAGCTTGCTGCAACGAGGCCGCCGCTGCCCGCGCCGGCCGACCGAGAGGGGGGATCCGCATGGCGCGTGGATGGCTGGCATTTTTCGCAACCGGCGCTGACCAGCCCGAGCTCGCCGACAAGGACGTCATCGACCGGCAGTATCGCAAGCATCGCCTGCGCGTGATGCTTGCGATCACGCTGGGCTACGGCCTGATCTACACCTGCCGCCTGGCGCTCGGCGTGGTCAAGAAGCCGATCATCGACGCCGGCATCTTTACTCCTGCCGAACTGGGTCTGATCGGTTCGGCGCTTTTTTACACCTACGCGATCGGCAAGCTCACCAACGGTTTCCTCGCCGACCACGCGAACATGAAGCGCTTCCTCGCGTTCGCCTTCCTCACCACGGCGCTGTGCAACCTGGCGATGGGTTTCGTCACCGCGGTGTGGCTGGCGGTGGTCCTGTGGGGTCTCAACGGCTGGTTCCAGAGCTTCGGCGCGCCCGGCGGCGTGGTGGCGATGACCGCGTGGTTCTCCAACCGCGAACGCGGGCGCACCTACGGCATCTGGAGCACGGCGCATTCGATCGGCGAGGGCCTGACCTTTCTCGTCGTGGGCGCCATCGTGGCCGCGTTCGGCTGGCGCTTCGGCTTCTGGGGGCCGGGCGTGATCGGCGTGGCCACCGCGATCGGCGCCTACCTGCTGCTGCAGGACCGCCCGCCCACGCTGGGCTTGCCGGCGGTCAACGACTGGAAGAACGACAACTTCGGCGAAACGGCCAAGCCGAAGATCGCCTCGGTGCTGAAACTGCAGCTGTCGATCCTGAAGATGCCCGCGATCTGGGTGCTGTGCCTGGCCTCGGCGACCACCTACGTGACGCGCTACGCGATCAATTCCTGGGGCGTGCTGTACCTGCAGGAAGTGCACGGCTACTCGCTGACCATGGCCGGCACGCTGCTGATGATCAGCACCCTGGCCGGCATGGCCGGCGCGGTCGCGTTCGGTTTCATTTCCGACAAGCTGTTCGATGCGCACCGCCCACCGGTGAACCTGATCTTCGCGCTGCTGGAACTGGCCGGGCTGTTCCTGTTCTTCTACGGGCCCAACCACCTCTGGTCGCTGATCACCGCCATGGTGCTGTTCGGCATGGGGCTGACCGGCCTGGTCACCTCGCTGGGCGGGCTGTTTGCGGTAGACATCGCGCCCAAGCGCGTGGCCGGCGCGGCGATGGGCGTCATCGGCATCTGCAGCTACATCGGCGCCGGCGTGCAGGAGCAGGTGTCCGGCACGCTGATCCAGCACGGCATGACCATGGTCGATGGCGTGCGCCACTACAACTTCGGCCCGGCGATCAGCTTCTGGATCGGCTCGTCCGTGCTTTCCATGCTGCTGGCGCTGAGCCTGTGGCGCACACGTCGCAGGGACTGAAACCATGTTGCGCGCTTCCCCCGAACTCAAGGCGATGATCAAGGCCGCCCAGGTAGCCGGTGACGGCCTGCTGCAGCGCTTCGGCCAGCTCGGTGAACTGGTGGCGCGCACCAAGTCCGGCCCGGCCGACCTGGTCTCGATCGCCGACGAGGAAGCCGAGCGCAGCACCCGCGAAATCCTCGGCAAGGCGCAGCCATCGTTCGGCTTCATCGGCGAAGAGGGCGGCACCACCGGTGGCAGCGACGATGCGCAGAGCTGGATCGTCGACCCGCTGGATGGCACCACCAACTTCCTGTTCGGCACGCCGCTGTGGGGCGTCAACATCGCGCTCGCGCGCGAGGGCGAGGTGGTGGCCGGCGTGACCTGGTTGCCGGTGTTGCGGGAAATGTTCGTGGCGGCGAAAGGCGAGGGCGCCTGGCTCAACAGCGAACCGATCCGCGTCTCCACCCGCAACCGCCTGGTCGACAGCGTGCTCGGCTGCGGCATCCCGTTCGCCGGCAAGCCCGATCACCCGGTGTTCGCCCGCGAGATGGCCCTGCTGTCCGGCGAAGTCGCCGGCATCCGTCGCACCGGCGCGTGCTCGGTCGACATGGCCTACGTCGCGGCCGGACGCTGGGACGCGTACTGGGAACGCTCGCTGTGCGCCTGGGACATGGCGCCGGGCATCATCCTGGTGCGCGAAGCCGGCGGCGTGGCCAGCTCGGTCACCGGTGGCCCGGTGGACGTGCATGGCGGCAATGTCTGCGTGTCCAACGGGCACATCCAGGCCGCGCTGGTGGAACGGCTCAACCGGGCGCTGGAGACATCGGCTTCGTGAATCGCGGGCCAGGTTCGGAAGTTGGTTACGACGCCGGCCACACCAGCGAGCGGTGAATCTGCGCACCTGCCCAGGCGCCGTCGCCCACTGCAAGCGAAACCGAGTGCGGCATCTTCGCGGCGTCACCGCAGGCGAACACGCCCGGCACGGTGGTCTCCTTGGTTTCTCCGGTCGATATCTGCAGGCCCATCGGCGTCTCGACCAGTTCGCAACCGAGCTGTGCCGCGATCGGCGTCGAGGGTTCGTTCCGCGGCGCGGTGAACAGGCCGGCGAAGCTCATGCGTCGTCCGTCGGTGAGCACGACGTCGGCGTCTGCGTCGATCCGCACGATTCGCGTCGCTTCGACCGTCACGCCGCGGCGCGCCAGTTCCCGCGCGGCAGCCTCGTCGAGTTCGAACGTACCGTTGGGGAAGAACGTGGTGTTTCCCCACTCCGGCAGCAGTTGCGCCTGATGGATCGACATCGGCCCTGTCGCGATGACGCCGATGCGGCCCTGATCCAGTTCATAGCCGTGGCAATACGGGCAGTGGAAGATGCTCCTGCCCCAGCGCTCGGCCAGGCCGGGGATTTCGGGCAGCCGATCCGACACGCCGATCGCCAGCAGCAAACGCCGGGCTGAATGCGGGGTGCCGCCACAGGCCACCTGGAAGTCGTCCCTCGTGCCGGTTGCTTGCTCGACCTCGCCATCCAGCCAGGTCAGCGTGGGATACGCGTGCAGTTGCTCGCGGGCAACGCGGGCCAGTGCGGCGGGATCGACGCCGTCCTGGCCCAGGAATCCGTGGGAATGGCTGGCAGTGCGATTGCGTCGCTTGCCGCCGTCGATGATGAGCACGCTGCGGCGCGCCCGCAGCAGCTGCAGGGCCGCGGCCATGCCCGAGTAGCTGCCGCCGATGATGATCACGTCATGCTTCATGCCGGTGCCTCGACCGACGGGCGCCATGGCGGCGCGCGAAATCCGCGGCCAGCGCGGCCAGGGTGACCGACTCGAACCGCTGCAGCAGCAGTGCCTCGGCGTCGGCGAAGGCGGTATCCAGCGCCGCATTGATCGCCTGCTCGACGAGGCATTCGGGATGTTCATTCCGGTTGCCCACGGCGAACAGTGCAGGCTCGCCCAGCGCTTCGTGCAACTGGCGCAGCGTGACCTTGGAGAGATCCGCCGAAATGCGCCAGCCGCCGGCGTGTCCGCGATCCGCCGTGACCAGGCCGGCCTCGCGCAGCAGGCCCATGGTGCGGCGGACCACCACCGGATGCGTGCCAAGGCACTGCGCCAGCGCATCGGACGTCATCGGCGCATCGCACTCGGCCATGTGCAGCAAGGCATGGAGTACGGCGGAAAGTCGGCTGTCTCGTCTCATGTAACAAACGATGTTACGTTAGTGCCTCCATGTCAAGCGGGCGAGGGCAGCATGTCTTCTTTCAACGATCCCCAGGCGGTGGCGCGATACACGGACGGGCCGCTGCGGCAGGTGCCGGGATTGCATGCGCTCCACCAGATGACCGGCCTGCTCCTGCACGAGCACGTGCCCTCCGATGGGCGCGTGCTGGTGCTCGGCGCCGGTGGAGGTCTTGAGCTCAAGGCCTTCGCCGAGACCTACCCGCACTGGCGTCTGCTCGGCGTCGACCCGTCGGCGCCGATGCTGGAATTGGCCGTCCAGACGCTGGGGTCGCTGGCGCCGCGGGTGGAGTTGCTGGAGGGCACCATCGATGCGGCTCCGGCCATCGAATTCGACGGCGCGGTTTGCCTGCTGACCATGCACTTCCTGTCCATCGAGGAACGCCTGCACACGCTGCGTGAGCTGAGGCGCCGATTGAAGCCCGGCGCCCCGCTGGTGATGGCCCATCACAGCGTTCCCGAGGCACCGGACGAAAAGCTGCGCTGGCTGGGCAGGCACGTGGCTTTCATGACTTCAAACGGCATGCCGGTGGCAAACCCGGCCGCCACGATCGAAGCGATGGCCCGCCGCCTCCCGCTGCTTCCCCCCGAAGCCGAGGTCGGCTTGCTGGAGCAGGCCGGCTTCGAGCGGCATGAGCTGTTCTATGCGGCTTTCACGTTCAAGGGATGGGTGGCGTATGCGGCTTCGTGAAAATCCTCCAACCTCACGCCTCGATCGGCAAAGGCTTGTGCGACAGACAGACCGCGTGGATGCCGGGCGTCATCGTCTTGCCGGCCGGCAGCCATTCGATCGGGTCGCCGCGGGCGCACCGAATCCGGCGGGAAGCCACATGCTTCAGCGCGCGGTCATTCCGCCATCCACGCGGTAATTCGCGCCGGTCAGGAACTTGCCGCGATCCGACACGAGCAGCGCAACGACTTCGGCGATGTCCTCGGTGGCGCCGATGCGGCCAAGCGGCAGAAGCTGCAGCCACGCGTCCGTGGAAAATCCCGGCGTCGTCCTGGCGAATTCATCGGAACCCGGTGTCGCGATGACGCCGGGGGACACGACGTTCACGCGGATTGCCGGCGCGAGCTCCAGTGCGAGCGTGCGCGAGTAGTACTCGAGCGCGGCCTTGGCGGCGCCGTAATGCACGAAGGGGGCGAACGGCATCGCTGCCGCCGCGGAGGAAATGTTCACGACCGCTGCAGCTTTCGACTCCCGCAGCGCCGGGAGCAGGGCGTTGGCAAGGCGGATCGCCGCCTGGAGGTTGAGCGCGAAGCTGTCGGCCCATGCCTCGTCGGGGATTGTCCATGAGCCTTCCAGGAAGGCGTGCGCGCCGCCCGCGTTGTTCACCAGGATGTCGAGGCCGCCGAGTGCTGCGAGGGCCTGCGTCGCGACGGCCGCCACGCCTTCGCTCGTGGCGACGTCGCCGGACACGAACGTGGCGCCCGCGGGCATGTCCTTGTCGGCTTTACGTGCGACGACAACGACCTTGGCGCCGGCATCGAGAAGGCGCTGCGCGATCGCCGCGCCGATGCCGCGTGTGCCTCCGGTGACCAGGGCACGGCGGCCGGCAAGTTCTTTCGGGAAATCGGATGGGTTGGACATGGGATGTTCCTTGGTAGAGGTCGATGTTCATCGCGCCGTGATCCGGCCCGCGGGGTGGTCACGATCGTGTCGTGATCACCCGGCATCGCTCACGGCTCCTTCTTGAATTTCGAATAGGTCGTGGAAAATCAGTGGGGCGGATGACTCGCGTCAGCGCTTCTGAAAAGCTCGTGGTGAATGCCGGCCGGGCCTGGCGCGTCAGATCTGCGCCAGCCCGCCATCGACGGCGAGCTCGCTGGCGGTCATGAAGCCGCTGTCCGACGACGCGAGAAAGGCCGCCGCTGCCCCGATCTCCGCCGGTTCGGCCATGCGCTGCAGCGGGTTCATCGAGGCGAACACCTTCATGCCTTCCTCGCCCACCGCGGCCTTGGCCAGTTCGGTCGCCGTCGGCCCGGGCGACAGCACGTTGACCCGGATGCCGGTGCCCTTCAGGTCCTGCGCGAAGGTCTTGGCGAGGTTGCGCACGGCGGCCTTGCTCGCGCTGTAGACGCCGAACGCCGGGGCGCCGGTGGTGCCGGCGCTCGATCCGGTCAGGATGATCGAGCCGCCCGGGCCCATCAGCGGCAGTGCCTTCTGCACCGTGAAAATCGTGCCCTTCACATTGGTGTCGAAGGTTTCGTCGATGTGTTCGGCGGTGATCTCGCCCAGCGGAAGCAGGCTGCCCGTCCCGGCGTTGGCGAACACGATGTCGAGCGTTCCGCGCTCGGCCTTCACCGTTGCGTAAAGCCGGTCGAGATCGGTCGGGTCCGAGACCGAACCCTGCACTGCGCGGGCGTTGGGGCCGAGTTCGGCCACCGCGGCGTCGAGCGCTTCCTGCCGACGGCCGTAGATGAAGACGAAGGCGCCGTCCTCGATGAAGCGCTTTGCCGCCGCGCGGCCGATGCCGGTGGCGCCGCCGGTGATCACCGCGGTCTTTCCATGCAACTTGCTCATGTCATGAATCCTGGATGGGGTTGCAACTGCCGAAGCAGTGATGGGGATGGCGCGCCGATCGCGATCCTTGTCGCGATGGCCGTACGCGCTCAGGGCTGCTGCTTGAACAGGTCCTGGAAAATCAGCGGGCCCCAGACGCGGCCGCGTGCCTGCACCAGGGTGCCGCCTTCGTCGAACCTGCCGAGGTTGACGGGGGCGAAGCCGAGTCGCTTGGCAAGGTCCGCCACTTGCGCGGTGGCCGCTTCGTCGTCGCCCGACAGGAACACCACCCGGTGGCCGCCCTGGACGTTCGGGTCGGTGGTCAGCGTGCGCGCCAGCAGGTGATTGAAGCCCTTGACGAACCTGGCGCCGGGGAACGACCTGGCGGCGAAGGCAGAGGAGGGGAGGCCGTCGAGCGTTTCGACGGGGGCATTCGTGTTCATCGCGTCGATGATCGTCTTGCCCTTCCAGTCCGGAAGCGCCTTGCCGACGTCCTGGTGCGCCTCGAACAGCACCGCCAGGATGATCACGTCCGCCTTGACCGCTTCCTGCAATGTCCGGGGGATGACCTTGGGGCCGATCGCCTGCGCTTGGGGCAACAGGGCTTCGGGCGGCCGCCGACTGGCGACCGTGACCTCGATGTCGTTGCGAGCGAACGCGCGGGCTAGGGCCTGGCCTATGGAACCGAAACCGATGATGGCGTAGCTCATGGGGATGATCCTTCTTGAGTGGAGTGATCCGGCCTGTTCGAGCCGGTTGCCCCACCTATCTGGGTCGCTTGACGCATCAATCCAATTGACGAAATATCGCTTGATACGATCTATTTTCTGGATAACCGATGCTCGACAACGTCACCATCAACCAGCTGCGTGCGTTCGTTGCGGTGTGCGACCAGGGCAGCTTCTCGGGTGCCGCGCGCAAGCTCGCGCGGGCGCAGTCGGCCATCAGCCACGCGATCAAGGCGCTGGAGAGTGCGTTCGACGTCGAGCTGTTCGAGCGCAACACGCGCAAGGCCCAGCTCACCGCGGCGGGGCGCAGCCTTCTGCCGGACGCCCGGGCGGTGATCTCGCGTACGGAGGAAATGAAGAACCGCGCCGGCGCGATCGCCAAGGCCGGCGTGCCGCAGGTATCGGTGGCGGTCGACGCCTACTTCCCGCGCGCCCACCTGGTCGACGGCTTGCGCACGCTGCAGGAAGAGTTTCCGACCGCCGCGATCAACCTGCGCATCACCACCATGCAGGGCGGCGAAAAGCTGGTGCTCGAAAAAGTGTGCGCGCTGGCCGTCACCATCAACGACGTGCCGGAAGTGAACCCGCAAGCCATCGAACGCCACTGGCTGCGCGAGGAGGAGATGGTGACGGTATGCGCGCCGTCCTATCCGCTCGCTTCGACACCCAAACCCATCCCGGTGGACGAGTTTGGCCGATACATACAGGTCATCGTCACGGACAACCAGCCCGGCGCCGAAGAGAGCCAGCAGGGTGTAGCCGGCAAGCGCCAGTGGCTGGTCAACGACCTGGGCGCCAAACGCGACCTGCTCAAGGCCGGCCTCGGCTGGGGACACTTGCCACGGCACCTGGTCAGCGAGGATCTGGCAAGCGGAGCGCTCGTCGAGCTTGAGCGTCGCGCCTGGCACATGGGCCCGCTGACGTTCGTGATCTCGCAGCGCCGGGGGCACGATTTCTCGCCGTGCGAGTTGCGGCTGATCGAGTTGCTCGGGAAACCTCGGCGTTCGCTCGTTTGAAGAAGTGGGAGAAAAGTGTCGGGGGCAATGCGCGACGGATGATGAGGGGCGGAATGGCAGGTTGAGGCCAATCAAAGGAGACCTGGTGAGCTGGCCCGGGTTTGACTGACCCTCTCGGACCGCACGCAGGGTGCCGAGCGAGAATTGCACGTCGAAGTCATGCATTTTCCTGAAGCCCGCGGAGCTCCCGCTTTCCGCGGCCGATCCCGGTGCCGAGTCGGTGCTGCCAGTTGATGCCGAGGAGGTTTCCGTCTGCCTGGAACAGGCACTGCCTGCCTTGACCTGGTCATCCGCTACGGATGCATCCGGGGAAGTGGGCGAGGGCCGGGTGGAATTTTCCCGACCCGGTGAGCATGCGACCCGGTCACTGGCGCCGCACTGCTCGCGTCGCTCGGACTGCACCCCGCTGGTACGGCGGCTGTGCGATCAGTTCGGTTGGGTCGCCTTTGACGAGTCGCCCCTGCTGTTCAAGCCTCACCGTCCACCCCCGGCACCGGGTTGAGGGAGACGTGGCTCATTGCCTTTTTCAGCTCCCCCATTCCGCAACCACGCGCGCGGCGACATGCCCACAGACTGGGTGAAAACCCGCGACAGTGACGACGCGTTGCGATAGCCGAGCTGCAGGCTCGCCGTTTTCAGCGAAGCGCCTTGGCGAAGCAGGGCCTGCGCGACGGCAACGCGCCATTGCGTGAGGTACTCGACCGGCGTGTGGCCGACGTGCTGCTTGAAGGCGGCGGCAAATGCACTGCGCGACATGCCGGCGGTCTCGGCCATGGCGGCCAGCGACCAGTCTGCGCCGGGCTGCTCGTGGATCGCGGTCAGTGTGCGCGCCAGCTTCGGGTCCGACAGGCCGGTCAGCATGCCCGGCGGCAGTTTCGCCTCTGCGGGATGGTCGAGCAGCCAGCGCAGCAGTTGCAGCACCAACACGTCGAACAGGCGGTCGGCCAGCAGGCGCTGGCCGCAGCGTACCCGCTCGGCTTCCGCGAACAGCAGCGCCAGCGTCTGCTCCAGGCCGTCCACCGCCCGCAGCGGCAGCACCAGCAGCGGCGGCAGGGCGCGCGCCAGCGGATGCCGCGCGCCGCCATCGAAATCAAGCGTGGCGCAGACGAAATCCGAACCCTCGGCCGGCGGGTTGTGGAAGCTGTGCGCCAGCGGGCGCGGGTAGAACAACAGGCTCGGTTCGGCCACCTCGATGCGGCGCGGCACACCGCTGCGCGGGCGATGCGTCACCACCAGTTCGCCCCGTCGCAACACGTGCAGGAAACCCCGTCCCGGCCGGGCGTCGAATTGTGCCAACCCGCACAGCGCCCCGGCATGAAACAGGTGCGCCCGCACGTGGAAGCGCTCCATCAGTGACGACAAGCGGTCGAGGGTAGCCATGGTTTGCTTCCGCATCCTGGACGATCAGTGGTATTTCATGGACAAAATAACACCTGTGGAGAGCGCTCCGGGGCGACGCTGGCCCCACGTCGCCAAGCATCCGCCAAGGCGGCACATCCCCGATGAGGAGTCGCCATGTCCACACACTCGCCGTTGCATCCACGTCAGCCGCTCGGCACCCGCGCGCGTCTTGCCATCGCCGTGGCACTGCTGCTGGGCGGTTCGGCCAGCTTCGCCCATGACGGCACCACGCACGCTGGTGGCATCGCCAGCGCACCGGCCAAAGCCGTGCAGGCACCGTTCGACATCGTGCATACCAGGGTCAGCACCGAGGGAAACATCGCCACGTTTCACATCGCCGTATCCGGCAAGGCCGGCGACAGCAAGCCGGTGAAGACCGGCAAGCTCGCCGGCAGCAGCGTGTTCTCCTACGTGTGGCCGACCACGCTCGATCCCTACCTGGTCGGCTTCGAGCATGGCAGCGGCATTCTCGCGTTCGCGGTCACTGCGCATCCCGACTTCGACGACACCCCGCTGTTCGACGAGAACGGCGATGGCGACCCCGGCAATGATGGCAACCTGTGGCACTCGCACTGGGTGGTGCTGCAGCCCGACGACGCCTGCGGCAAGGGCGCGCTGAAGGTGGTCGACATCGCCGAGGGCAGCAAGCCGCGACTGCCCAGGACCTGGCCAGGCCTGCCGATCCTGATCGACAGCCCCGGCTGGAGCCCCGTCTTCGACGACCACTCGCTGGAGGTGCGGGTGCCGTTCGACGACATCGTCGCCGTCGACGCCGCCGGTTTCGACGGTGTCACCGCCGCCTTGCGCGTCAACGCCAGCGTGCACGATCCGCTGCTGTGCGTTGTCGACGTGTTCAAGGTGGCCTCGGGCGACTTGTCACGACCGGGCAGGGTCAATCGCTGATCGGGGAGGGGCGGCGGCTGGCTGTTCTGTCGTGCGCGGTGCGCCTCGTCTCGCGCATCGGCCAGCCGCCCTGGCCCTCCGCCGACGTATTCCGCCAAGCAGGTGATTCGCGCGACTGCGTGGTGTGGCGGTGAGGGGGTGAGACGGACGCGCTTCGCCTCGACGGCCGCGGGGAGTACCGTGCATCGCATCGGCTGCGTCGCCAGCCATCTGCTTTCCCCTGCTTCATGCCCGACGATCTGGCCTACTTTCCCATCGATACGCCGCTCGGCGTTTTCCTCGTCGCCGAGCGCGACGGAGCCCTGAAAGGCGGCTGGTTCGAGGGGCAGAAGTACTTTCCGGCCATCTCGCCGGAAGCCGGGTGGCGGAAGGCCGCGACGCCCTTGTTGCACGAGGCCGGGCGGCAGCTGGACGCCTATTTCGCCGGCGAGCTGACGCACCTGGAGATGCCGCTGGCGCCGGAAGGCACCGCGTTCCAGCAGCAGGTGTGGCGCGCGCTGTGCGCGGTGCCGTACGGGGAGACGACGACGTACGCGGCGTTGGCGCGGGCGATTGGCCGGCCCGAGGCGTTCCATCCGGTGGGCGCGGCGGTGGGGCGCAACCCGATTTCGCTGTTCGTGCCTTGCCACCGCGCGCTGGGCAGCAACGGCTCGCTGACCGGCTACGCGGGCGGGCTGGCCCGCAAGCGCTGGCTGCTCGATCACGAAGGACGCGAGCGCCGCTTGTTCGATTGAGCCGGGAATGACGGCCCCGACCAGGATGCCTTGTCGGGCGGCTTTGGCATCCAGGTGCAGATCACGGCGGCGCGCGGCCGCCGCTTGAACCCGGCGCCCTCCGCCCCTTTGCTGCCGTTGATTGGCCGGGTCGCGAGGCTCGCGAGCGGTCTCGGGCCTTAGCCCTGCACTGGCTGCGGCTCGCCCATCCCGCCCTGCAGCGCCTGTCGATCGATCTCCGCCCGCAGCAACGCCGTCGCGATATGGATCTCCCTGCTGCCGGCCTGGTTCAGCGTCTGGATGAATCGTTCCAGGCTGCCTGGTGCGACACCTTCACGCAACGCAGGCAGCATGACGAGCCAGTCGCCCTTGATGCCCCGCTGCTCCAGGTAGATGTCCATCAATTTCTCCGCCTCGAACCAGAACGGGGATGTTCCGACCTTGACGGGTATGTCGATGGTATTCACGCTCCAGGCACCCCACTCCGCGACGTGCGTGTCGGCTTTGGGCGCTCCGGCCCTCGCGAGCCCTCCGCACAGCAGCGACAGGGCTGCCTCCCGCGCCTGCGCGCTGATCCCTGCCTGCAGCAGCGCGGTAACCGCGGCGGCTCGTTGAAGGGCCACCGCCATCCACAGGGCGTGCTCGCGCTCCTCGTGCGAGGTGCACCGCGCCACGACTCCGGCGGCGGCCTGGGGCGTGTCGTCGTTCCACAGCAATTCGATGATCGCCTGCTTGAACTCGAACTGCCTGCTCTGTGCTTCCGTTGTCATGGGCGTTCCTGGGGTGCTCGTGATTTCGTGGTACGACGGCGGCAACCGGCAGCGTCCGCGTGGACAGTCGGCGCGAACGTCTGACGGTAGTCGGCAGGTTCAACCGCGTCTTCCGCGCTGGTGGCTGTGGTTGCCGATACCGGCAGGTGCCGCAGTGAAGAAGGACTTTCGCTGGCGCCGCGTGCCGCTGCCAGCTTGCGGGGGCGGCCCGCGCCTGGCCTATTGCTTGGTGCGTCAGCGAGAGGAAGCGATGAAGCTGTTGGGTGCGTAAAGCACCCAGTCGGCTTCCTCGCCGTTCACCGCCACGTGAGCATTGAACGCGACGCAGCTGTGATCCGGGCAGGGACTGGCGTACGCCATGTTGCCCGGGGCGGGAGCGAGCAGCGCATAGTCATGCCTGGCATTGATCTCGCGGCAGAACTCGGGTGCGCCGCCGATGATCTTGATCACCACCGGGTTTGCATAATATCTGTGGTCCAGCACCTGCAGCTTGAATTCTTCGGAGGTACAAGCCCAGGCGCCAGACTTGAAGCTGACCGAAGTGGCCTGGGCGGGCGGCGCAGGCAGCGCTTCCTGCGCGAGGGTCGGCATCAGGCCGTTCCTCCCGAAATGCCAGAGAAGAATGCCGCCAAACACCACCAGCCCCACCAATGCCCGCTTCAACATCTTTGTCTCCCCCTCGATCCTCCATGGATCGTCGTGACGCAGAATTGCACCGCATTTCAGGGGCGTCAAACCAGGCAAGCGAAACCGGGGCGGAGAAAGTCAGTGCCCTCTGCTCGATGTCCGCGTGCTTCGGCGGCCTCGGACGGCGCAAGCTCACCAGGTGGCCGATGGTCTTTTCCTCCATGGCCTCGATTGACTTCCTTCATTCCGCTTTCGGCGGCAGTTGAACCCGGCGCGTGCTGTCGCCAGAATGGCCCGGCGGCGCAGGTGGCGGTCGCACAGGGTATGGGGAATGTACCGGTCGGCTGTGCCGTCGGATTGCAGCGCCCGCGAATCGGGCGCGAGGGGACGCTCATTTGATTTTCTACGCAACGGGCCTGCTGCTCGTCGTCGGCGCGGTCTGGCTGTTCAATCGACTGGTGCGGCTGCGCAATCAGGTTCGCAACGCGTGGAGCGATGTCGACGTGCAGTTGCAGCGTCGCCACGATCTGGTGCCCATGCTGGTCGAAGCGGTCAAGGGTTACGCCAGCCATGAGCGGCAGTTGCTGGAACGTGTCGCCGCCGAGCGCAGCGCGGCGATGCGCGGCGGAACCCCGGCGCAGCGGATCGCGCCCGAGATTGCGTTGGGCCAGCAACTGGTGCGCCTGGTCGCGCTGGGCGAGGTTTACCCGGAGCTCAAGGCCAGCGGGAACTTCAGCCAGCTTTCGGACGAGCTGGTGGAGGTGGAGAACACCTTGCAGCACGCCCGGCGCTTCTACAACGGCTCGGTGCGCGAGTACAACACGGCGCGCGAAACGTTTCCCACCTTGCTGATCGCCGCGCCGCTCGCCTTCAGGCCCGCGGAGTTCTTCGCCGCCGACGCCGATGCCAGGGCCAATGTCCAGGTCAGGCTCGGGGAGCCTGCATGAGGCTTGCCGGCGGTCTCGTGCGGCATCGGATCTCGCGCATGTTGTGCCTCGTTGCCGTGACGCTTGCCGCCGGCAGTGCGATGGCGCAGGACGCCGGTCAGTCCGGTGTCGAACCCACCACGATGACGCGCGATACGTCGATCTGGGTCAACCACGACTACTCGATCGAGGTCAGCGAGACTACGGAGGTCAACGCGGCGACCCCGTGGGAGTTCCATCGCGACCTGGTTCTTCCGGGCCGCAAGCTCGCACTTCGCGACGTGTTCCTGATGGGGGCTGCCGAGAACGGCGACGGGGTGACGACCGAGGTTGCGCCGCTGGGCGATGGCGTGCGTATCACCGTGCATCCGACACGTCGCGTGGGGATGCAGTTGTTCGAACTCGATTACCGCGTCCTGTACAAGGCGGTCGACGATGGCAAGCTCGTTTGGCCGCTCACCTCGGCCACCGATCGACTGTCGCTGCAGCGTGCGAAATTGGTGGTGAAGCTGCCGCAGGAAACGCCTTCCAGTCAGATCCATGCGCAGTTCCAGCTCGACGGTGCGCCTGTCGCGGCAGGGGATCGCCGAGTCACCGGAACCAAGGTCGACCTGGGTTGGCACGATGCCGTCGCGCCGGGGCAGGTGTTGGGCGCGGTGCTCACGTTTCCCGAGGTGGCCGAGGCATCGACCCCCCTTTTGTCGGCGGGGCCGGCCTGGATGTTCAACGGCACCGTGTGGCTGGCCGTGCTGGCGTTGTACTACCTCCTGGCGAAAATTTTCTTCACCGGCGGCGGCGACGGCAAACCCGTGATCGTGGAGTACGAGCCGCCGACCGGCTGGTCCGCCGGCGCCGTGCGGTTGCTGTGGCACGGTGCCTGGGATGAAAAATGCTTTGCCACCGGCGTGCTCGGCATCGCCGCCAAGGGTGGGCTCACGCTGGCCCGGCAGGACGATGGCACATGGGTGGCAACGCGAACCGGCGGTGACCTTGCCCCGGCCTTGACGATGGACGAACACCGGTTGCGTTCGGCGTTGTTCGCGTTTGGCCCCACGGCGGAGTTCTCCGAGGCCCATGCCGACAGCACCGGCCTTGCCGAGCTTGCTTTCCGGCGTGCGCTGGAGAATCGCTGCGCGGGCGAACGTCCAGGCGATCCCGCCTGGCTGTTGATCCCCGGCTGGCTGACCGCGCTGACCGGCGCCACGCTGTTGTTCTTCGGCATCGACAGTCGTTTCGTGATCCTGGGCGAGATTGCGGCTCCCAGCCTCGTTGGTGCGCTCGTCGTGGCGATGCTGATGGACGTGGTCCCGCTTGCGCTCCTGCGCGCCACTCGCGCGCAGGTGTACGTCGTGGCCGCGATCGCCGCGATCGGCCTGCTGGGCGGCGGCGATCGGCTGGACTGGCTGGCGGGCGCCGCGCTGCTCGCCGGCCAGGTCGCCGCGGGCTGGTGGTTGCTGCGCCAACCGCCGCGGGAGACGCCGTTGCGGCGCAAGCTGCACGGCTTCCGCTGGTACCTCGGCACCGCCGAACAGCAGGACATGGATGCGCGCTACAAGCCGTCGCTCCATCCCGAACTCCAGGCGAGCCTGCTGCCGTACGCGATGGCGCTGGATGTGGCGGTGACGTGGAACGCCCGCTTCGCGCATTCGCTCGAAGAGGCGGGAGGGCAAGAGGATTTCATTGCCAGCCTGAATCCCGACCATGACGACGCCGCGCTGGAACTGCTGGCTTTTGCACAGGCGATGGCGCGTCGCATCCCGAAATAAAGGGCGCATGCGATGGAAACGCGGCGGCCGGTCGCTGGACAGGCCCGGGAGGCTAGGGCGAAAGCTTGCGGCAAGTCACGGGCCAGCCTGCGTCCCGTAGCCATCCCGCCGGAAACACGACAGCGCGCCGATTCGCCGATGGCCGTACCCCGGACGACTGTCGAGTCCGGTGCGCCGCCAGTGAAGCAGGGAAGATGTACGCTGCGTGGTTGAAGTGATGCCCGCGGCAGCTGGCGCCGCGGGTCGTGCAGCAGGGATGGAGATTGCGATGACGTCCGCAGCAGCCCCCGAGTGGCGCACCAGCGCCTGGTTGAACACGCCCGAGCCATTGACCCTCGGCCATTTTCGCGGGCGGGTGGTGCTGCTGCACGCGTTCCAGATGCTTTGTCCGGGCTGCGTGGCGCACGGCATTCCGCAGGCGCAGCGTGTGGCCAAGCTGTTCGAGGGCGCGCCGCTGGCGGTGGTCGGCTTGCACACGGTGTTCGAGCACCACGCGGCGATGGGGCCGGAGTCGTTGCGCGCGTTCCTGTACGAATACCGCATCGCGTTTCCGGTCGGCATCGACGCGCCCGGCCCGGCCGGCGATCCGATTCCGTGCACCATGCGCGCGTATGCCATGCAGGGCACGCCGACCACGATCCTGATCGACGCGCAGGGGCGGCTGCGTCGCCAAGTGTTCGGCCAGCACGATGACCTGCTGCTCGGCGCGGAAATCGGCACGTTGCTGGCGGAGCTGGAGCAGTCGCGCCCGCAGGTGGCGGACGCGGCGCCTTCGGCGGAACCTTGCAGCGAAGATCGCTGCGGGATCGCCGCGGGGGCGCGGCCGCCGCCGTCGTAGCGACGCCTCGCACGGCTGAAGGATGATGAGGAAGCGCGGCCTAGGCTGATCGCTCCGGCACATCGGGATGCATGTCCATCGCGCCCGGCGTGGTGTGCACCAGCGGCACGAAGTTGTCGTCCGGCGTCACTTCGCGCTTGCGGCGCATGAAGCGGTACAGCGCGTAGCCGGCCAGCAGGCCGTCGAGCACCGCGAACCAGCCGAACAGGAGCGTCGGCCGCGTCAGGCTCATCAGCGTGCCCGCCAGCAGCGGCCCCACCGCCGAGCCGATGCCGTTGACCAGCAGCACCGTGCTCGATCCGGACAGCAGCTCGTCGCGGCGCAGATAGTCCACCAGGTGCGCCACCGCGATCGGGTACACCGCGAAGCTCATGCCGCCGAAGGCGAACACCAGCAGCATGGCGATGGTGTGGCCGGCGTTCGGCAACACCAGGTTGGCCAGCGCCGCCAATGCCGCGGTGGCGCTGATCAACGCCAGCGCCAGGCGCCGGTCGATGCGGTCGGACAACCGTCCCAGCGGCAGTTGCAGCACCACGCCACCGGCGATCGCCACGCTCATGTAGGTGCCGACTTCGGCCGCGCCGAGACCGCGCGCGGCCGCATACAACGGCAGCAGGCCCCAGAACGCGCCCAGCACCATGCCCGAGATCAGTGCGCTGACCAGCGCGGTCGGCACCAGCCGGAACATGCGCCCGACCTGGACGCGCGGCGCGGCATGGATGGACGGCTGCGGCTGCGGGGTCATCACCACCGGCAGGTTCGCCGCGCAGACCAGGATCGCCACCACGCAGAACAACACGAAGCCCTCGCCGCCGATGTGCAGGAACTGCTGCGCGATCGCGCTGGCACCGAGGTTCAGCATCATGTAGACGGCGAACACCGAACTGCGATGCTTCGGATCGGCGGCGGTGTTCAGCCAGCTCTCGATGATCGCGTACAGGCCCACCAGCAGCAGCCCCTGCAACACGCGCAGCACCAGCCATGCCGCGTAGGCCGAGGTCAGTGCCTGCACCAGCACCACCACCGCCAGCAGCGAGGTGCAGAAGGCGAAGGTGCGGATATGGCCGAAGCGATGCGTCAGCCGGGGCACGGTGTAGGTGCCGACCAGGAAACCGGTGTAATAGGCCGAGGTCAGCACGCCGATCATCGCCACGGAGAAGCCCAGCACCTCGCCCTGCAACGCGATATGCGTGTGCAGCAGGCCGACGCCCATCAACAGGAACACGGTGCTCGACAACAGCGGTGCGGTGGTGCGGATGCTGCTCAACATGCGAAAGACCCGGGGATGGCACGCGCCGCGCGACCGGCGAAGCCGGTGCGGCTTCGGCAGGGTAACCGGACGGGAAAGCGTTTGTCGCCGCCCGGCAGTGTGCGGGCCATGGCGTACGCACGGCGAAGCGTGGCCCGGAACAACCGACACGACGGCGTTGAACGCGTTGCGCCGCCCCGGTCCCGTCGACTTCCCAACCCCAGGAGCGGGCTCCTGCGAGGGCGTGGAATTCCGGGGGCCGTGGCGTCGACGACGACGGCCGCGCACCTTGGCCGGAATGACGGCACGACGAGACGGCGAGGGGTCTCTTCGCTATCAGTATCGTGCCGTCGTCAGCGGCGCATCGGCCCATTGCCATGCGGTCGCCTGCAGCTTCGAGGTTTCGCGCGCGGCGTCGACCTGACCGAGCTTTTGCTGGGCCTGCGCCAGGCCGAACAGCGACCAGCCGTTGAGCGGGTAGGTTTTCAGGTCCTGGTTGAATGCTTCCGCCGCGCCCGCGGCATCGCCGGTTTCGAGCAGCGCGGCGCCGAGGTAGGGGCGGACCGGGAGCGGCCAGTCGGCCGGTTCGTTGTAGGCCAGCGCATCCTCGGCGGCTGCCGCTTCGTGCAGCGCGGCGATGGCCTGCGCGTACTTGCCTTGTGCGCGCAGCAGTTCCCCGCGCAGCAGGGCGTCGGCCACGCGCAGCACGCCATCGGCGTGGTTGATGTCGAAGAAGCTTACTTTCGCCATTGCCGGATCGACGGCGATCGCATGCAGGGCGTCGGCTTCGCGAGCGGCTTCGATCAGGGTGCCCTTGCGCGTGTGTGCCATGCCGCGGGCGAAGTGACGGATCGCCGCGGGGTATGGCAGTTCCGGTGACGCGGCGGTGTCGGCAAGAATCGCGTCCCAGTCGCCGAAGCGGACTTGCGTGAGCAGAGGCGTGACCACGAATTGCTGCATGAACTCCATTGGCGCCGCGCCCATTGCGGCACGGTCGGCGCGCCGGGCAGTCTGCTCGGCCGCCTGCAGCGCCAGGGTGCGCGAGCCGGTCAGGCCTGTCGTCATCGTGGCGAAGTGCCAGTTGTGCGGCACGTAGCCCAGCGGATAGACGCCGTTGCTGCCGCGGCACATCGCCAGGAAATCCTTGTCGGCGGTGGTGGCGGCGAGGTTGGTCAGGGTCGCGTCGTGGTAGCGGCCGACGCGGATGTAGGTGTGCGCGGGCATGTGCACCAGGTGGCCCGAACCGGGCGCCAGCGCGGCCAGCGCGTCGGCGTGGGGTTCGGCGCGCTGTGGCTCGGGCGAGGATTCGGTGGCGTGGATGTAGTAGTGCATCGCACCGATGTGGCGCGGGTTGCGCGCCAGCACGCGTTCCAGTTCGCCGAGCAGGCGCGGGGTGAACCGGGCCGGGGTGCCGTCCTTTTCCCAGTACGCCCAGGGCGAGAGATCCATCAACGCCTCCGCGTACAGGGTGGCGGCATCGTCGTCCTCGGGGAATTGCGCGACCACGCGCGCCATCGCTTCGGCATAGGCGCGGTCCAGCGGTGCGCGATCTTCCGGCGCCGGGTCGGCATAACGCAGTTGCAGTGCCTGGATCAGCGCGCGATCGACCGGACGTGCGGTGGCGGCCAGGCTGGCCGCGCGCGCGGCGAGGGCGGTGGCGTCCTTCGCGTGGTCCGGGTCCATCGGCAGGTTGATGTTCGGCCCCAGCACCAGCGCCTGGCCCCAGACGCACATCGCGCATTGCGGGTCCAGTCGCGCCGCCTCGGCGAAGTTGCGCCCGGCCGCCTCGTGGTTGAAGCCATACGCCATGCGCAGGCCCTGGTCGAAATGGCGTTGCGCCAAGGGCACCGGGGTGGCCACGTCGTGGTGCAGGTCGCCGAAGGTATCGAACAGCGGCGGCGCAGCGGTTTCGCGCGCGGATGCGGCGTCGCCGGCCGCCCTCGGCGCGGGATTGCAGCCCGCCAGCAGGACTGCCAGCAGCGGCAGGAACAAGCATCGACGGATCATCGTGATTCTCCCATGGTCGGTTCGGAAACAGGGGGGAAGCAGCGGACAGAGTAGCCGAGGTTTGCGGAAATGGATGCCCGATTTTCTCAGGCCACGCACAGGCCGGTTCACCGCCCCTGCGGCCGATTGGACGTCCATCCATACCTTCCACGTTCGCATTGTCCCTGGCAGCTTTTGGCTCTCCGGCCGGCTGTTGCGGTCCCATCCGGGAAAGCTCACCATGCGCGACGTGCGCGAGTGCCTTGTCGTACTCGACCGCATGAGTGTGCGATGGGGTAGTGAGGGGAAGTACCAGTTTTGGGGCAGGCACGAACGCCGCCGTTTGCCTGGATGTCCGGCTGGGACACCGGCGCCTGTGCCATTGGACTCACCTGTGCTCTCGGCACCGCGACCCACTCGGTGACCGAGCCCGGTTGAGCCATCCGTTGTGGAAAGAACCAATCGGGGATGCCATGACCACGAATCACGCGCAGGCGCTTGACCTACCCACCAGTCCGAACCTCATGGCGGCCGTCGACCGCTGGATCTGGGTCTTCATGGCGGCGTTCTTCATCGCCATCACGCTGACCGGATTCGTGCCGGACTCGCTGCAGAAAGTCGCCATGGTCCGGGCCGGGGCAAGGCCGCCGTTCCCGCCGGTACTGCATGTGCATGCCGTGTTGATGGGCTCGTTTCTGGTCTTGCTGCTCGTCCAGTCCTGGCTGATGGCGACCGGCCGGCGCCAGCGGCACATGCTGCTGGGGCGCCTGGCTTTCGTGCTGGTCCCGGCCATCATCGTCACCGGTTTCCTCCTGGTCCCGACGATTTACCGACAGGTCTGGAACGGGGCGCACGTCGCGCCGTCGCCGGTGCGTGAACAGCTCCAGCAGACGCTCCTTTTCCTCGACAACATCGCCTTGCTGCAGCTGCAGGCCGGCATCCTGTTTGCCGTTTTCATCTGGCTCGCCTTGCGTGCGCGACGCACCGATCCGGACTTCCACAAGCGGATGATGTTCCTGGCCATAGCCTTGCCGCTGCAGGCGGCGATCGATCGCATCGGCTGGTTGCCGTCGATCCATCCCGGTCCGTTCTCGACCGACCTCTACACGCTGCTTGCGGTGTCGCCGCTGTTCCTGTGGGACGTGGTCAGGCAGCGCCCGGTGCAGCGGGTCTATCTGATCTGGCTGGGCCTGTTCCTGCCGGTGGCTGTTGCCGTCAACCTGTTGTGGGACATGCCGGGCTGGCACGCGCTGGCGCCGAAGGTGCTGGCGCCCTGACGGAGGCCGGCGCGGTCGCGACGCATCGCGCGGGTAACATCTGAAGCGCGGGACGCTCGACGCGTGGTCCGCCGAGTCGTCCATTGCGTTTTCCTGTCCTCCGGAGGCATGCATGTCGCGAGTGTTGCTGTGCGGTGCCACCGGCTTGGTCGGGCGCGAGGTGCTGCGGATGGCGCTGGATGATGCCGCCGTCACCCGGGTGGTGGCGCCGACGCGGCGGCCGCTGCCGGCGCATCCCAAACTGGTGAACCCCGTGGTCGACTTCGAGCAGCTGCCGGCCGATGCCGCGTGGTGGCAGGCCGATGCGGCGATCTGCACGTTGGGTACCACGCTGCGCGATGCCGGCTCGCCCGCGGCGTTCCGGCGGGTGGATTTCGATTACGTGCTGACGTTTGCGCGACTGGCGCGGGCCGGTGGCGCGCAGGCCTTCGCACTGACCTCGTCATGGGGTGCCGACGTGGCATCGCGCTACTTCTACCTGCGCATCAAGGGCGAGGTGGAGCAGGCGGTGCAGGCACTGGGTTATCCCTCGCTGACCGTGCTGCGGCCCTCGCTGATCGGCGGCGAGCGCGAGCGGCGGCGGCTGCGCGAGCAGCTCGGCATGCGTGTGCTGCAGGCGCTGGCGCCGATCGTGCCGCGACACTGGCGCATCGTCCCGGCGCCGCGAATCGCGCAGGCATTGCTGCAGTCGGCGCTGGCGATGACCCCCGGCTGCGCGGTGATTTCCCCGGAGCAGTTGCTGTCGCCGGCATGAAGCGGCGGGCGCCGGCCTACAGCGGATGCTGGCGATAGAACAGCTCGAGTTGCCGGTAGACCTCCGGCAAGTGCTCGCGCAGGTTGGCCGGAGCCTCGAAAAACTGCTCGCTGCACACGGCGAAGAACTCGGCCGGGTTTTCCAGCGCGTACGCGTCGATCGGCAGCTCGTCGCCGTTGTTGCGTGCCTGCTTGAGGCGATGCCATGCGTCGGAGAACACCTGCGACCACCGCCTGGCATCCATGCGCCGGTGCAGTGGCGGGAAGCCGTTCGCCTCGCCGTTGAGCATGTCGAGCTTGTGCGCCATCTCGTGGATGACCACGTTGTGGCCGGGCTTCTTTCCGCTGTCCAGCACTTCCGCCCACGACAGGATGACCGGACCGCGGCCCCACGCCTCGCCGGCCAGCAGGCTGTGGCCCTGGTGGACCACGCCGGCGGCGTCCACGTGCTGGCGCTGCGGCATGAATGCATCCGGGTAGACGATGATGCTGTGCCAGCCGTCGTACCAGTCCATGCCCAGTTTCAGGATGGGCATGCAGGCATGCGCCGCCAGCAACACGCGGTCGACGTCGCCCAGCGGCAAGCCTTCCACCGGCTCCAGCGATTTGCGTTCGAGGAACAGCGTGGCCAGCACGCGCAGCGCAGCCTGGTCCGACGCGCCCAGCCGGCGCGCGGCGGTGCAGCGTTGCAGCGCCTCGCGCCAGAGCGCTTCGGCGATCGGGCGCCGGGTGACGGTGCGCCGTGCGCGCCAGTTGCGGAAGATGTCGAACATGGCCACATGCTGGAGGGGGAGCTCCGGAACATCTGGGCCGTCGCGCCGTTACTCAAGCGGGCGGGCGATGCATAAGCACGGGCGGTGCGGCGATTCAGACCGGCGCGGGGTGCGCTTCCAGCGTGGCCTCGAACTCCGCCGGCGGCAGCGGGTGGCCGATCAGGTAACCCTGGAACACGTCGCAGCCCTGGGTCAGCAGGAACTGCCGTTGCGCGATGGTTTCCACGCCTTCGGCGATCACTTCCAGGCCCAGGCCGCGGCCCATGCCGATGATGGTCTGCGCCACCATCGCGCCGTTGGCGTCCTCCGGCAGGCAGGCAACGAAGGACTGGTCGATCTTCAGCTGGTCCAGCGGCAGGCGCGAGAGATAGGTCAGCGAGGAATAGCCGGTGCCGAAGTCGTCCAGCGAGATGCGGATGCCTTGCGCACGCAGCGCGGTGAGCTTGACCGCCGCCTCGGCGAGGTCGTCCATGATCGTGGTTTCGGTGATTTCCAGTTTCAGCCGCGACGGATCGGCACCGGTGGCCGCCAGCGCCTGGCACACGCCGTCCACGAAGTGCGGCTGGGCGAACTGCCGCGCGCTGACGTTGATCGCCAGGGTCAGCGACTGCGTGGCCGGCCGGCTCGACCAGGCCACCAGCAACTCGCAGGCGCGCTGCAGCACCCAGTCGCCCAGCGGCAGGATCAGCCCGCTCTCCTCGGCCACCGGGATGAACACGGTGGGCGATATCGCCACGCCGCGGCGCGTCCAGCGCAGCAGCGCTTCGGCGCCGAGCACGCGGCCGTAGCGGTCGACCTGCGCCTGGAGGTTCAGTGCCATCGCGCCTTGGGCGATCGCGTCGCGCAGGTCGTGCACGAGGCCGTCGCGCTGCGCCAGTTCGGCCAGCATCTCCGGCTCGAAGCGGCATACCTGGTCGCGGCCGGCCGCCTTGGCGCTGTACATCGCCAGCTCCGCCTCGCGCAGCGCCGATTCGGGCGTGTCGTGGCCGGCCGCCAACTCGGACCAGCCGATGCTGGCGGTGATCGTCACCGGCGCGTCGCTGGCCAGCCGGAACGGCTCGTGCAGCGCCTCGCGCACGCACTCGGCGCACTCGCGGGCGCGCTGCGCGCGTTCGCTGCGGTTGCTCCGCTCGCACGGCAGGGCGAGCGCGAACGTGCCGCCGCCCAATCGCGCCAGTACGCAGCCGTCTTCCAGCAGCCGGCGCAGGCGCTGCGCGATCAGGGTCAGCAGGTGATCGCCGGCGGCGTGGCCGCGCAGATCGTTGACGCGCTTGAAGTGGTCCAGGTCGACCAGCAGCAGCAGCGCGCGAAAACCTTCGGCCTGACCCAGCAGGTGCTTGAGGTGGTTGCGCAGGAAATGCCGGTTCGGCAGATCGGTGAGCGGGTCGAAGAAGGTCATGTGGTCGACGCTGGCGTGGGCCTCGCGCTCGCTGGTCAGGTCGACCATGGTGCAGACGCGGTGGGTGACCTGGCCTTGCGCGTCGGCGACTGCCGAAGTGGCCGCGCGCACCACCCGCGGCTGGCCGTGCTTGACCTGGATCCAGCGCTCCTCCTGCCAGAAGCCGTCGGGGCCGAGCTGCTCGTGGTGCTCGTGCGCCGGCGCCTTGTCGTCGCGGCGCGCCCAGACCTGCGACGAGGGCTGCCCCCGCACCTCGTCCATGCGATAGCCGGTGAGCCGGGTGAACGCCTGGTTGACGCGCTGGATGGTGCCGTGGGCGTCGGTCACCATCAGCGCCTCCTGGGCCTGGAAGGCCACCGCGGCCAGGCGCAGTTCGCTGTCGGCGCGTTTGCGCTCGGTGATGTCCTGCGCGTAGAGGATCGCGTAGAGCGCCGCGCCGTCCTCGTCGTGGATCACCGAGCAGTCCAGTTTCGCGGGAAAGCGACGCCCGTCGCGGGTGATCTGTTCGGTTTCCCAGACCAGGTGCGCGAGGCGGTCGGCCTGCGCCCATTGTTCGTGCTGGCGGGCAAGGACGTCGGGCGGGAACAGTGCGTCGACAGGCGTGCCGACCATTTCCTCGGGCGCGTAGCCGCGCTCGCTGGCGAACACCGGGTTGACCGCGGTCAGCAACCGCGTGCGCGAGTCGCAGATGGCCACGCCGAAGGCGGCGTTCTGGAACGCGTGCGCCCACAATCGCAGTTGCGCCTCGCTGTGCAGGCGCCGGGTGACGTCGCGCGCCACGGTGAGCACGCCGTGGATCGCGCCGGTGGGATCGTGCAGCGGCACCTTGCTCAGTTCCAGTTGCCGGCTGTCGCCGTCCGGTGCCTCGTACGGCACGATCGCATTGCTCGGCTGTCCGTTCGACAGCACGCCCTGGCTCATCGAGCGCGATGCGGCGGCGAAGCGCGTGTTGCGCTCGTCGAAGGCGTCGAACGTCGTGCGGCCGAGCAGCGATTCGCTCGTGCGCCCGAACAGGCCGCAGGCGCGGTCGTTGCAATCGGTGAGCACGCCCTTGCCGTCGCTGACCCACATCGCGTCCGGGCTGGCGTCGAACAGGGCGCGCAGGTTGCGCTTCTGCGCGCGCAGCTCGCGGGTACGCACGGCCACCGTGCGGCGCAGCGACCATACCCACAAGGCCAGCAACACGGCCAGCGCCAGTCCCACGATCAGCGCGATGCGCGCCGTCCGCGCGAAAGGTTGCGACATGGCGGGACGATCCAGCCAGCGCTCACGCAGGGCGGCGCGTTCGGCCGGCGTGATCATCGCCATGCCGCGCTCCACCGTCTGCAGCATCGCGCCGTTGCCCGCGCGCACGGCGCGGCGGGGCTGGCCGGTATAGAGGATGTAGGCGAGGTAGAACTTGTCCAGCGCGGCGTAGCGGTAGAGGTAGTAGTTGGCCGGGTTGGTGTCCATGCAGAACACGCCGATGTTGCCGCCGACCGCAGCCTGGATGATCTCCTTGTAATTGGTGTATTCGTGCAGGTCGGTGATGCCTTGCCTTCGCATGTGTTCGGCGCAGGCGTCGCCGCGCTCCACCGCCACGGGAAAGCCGCGCAGGCCGGTGCTGTCGGCGATGCCGCGGATGCTGCGCGCCACGTAGATGCCCACGGCCTGCTTCGCGTACGGTGCGGAGAACTCGTACAGGGGCACGCGCTCCGGCGTGAGGTAGATCATGTCGATCACGTCGGCCTTGCCGGCCAGCAACTCCTTCTGCGCCTCGCTCCAGGCCATCGGCTCCAGCTCCACCTGGATGCCGGTGCGCTGCTGGAACAGCCGCCACATGTCGACTTCGTAGCCCTGCGGCTTGCCATTGCCGTCGAGGAACAGGAAGGGCGGGTAGTTGTTGTCGGTGACCACGCGGATGCGCGCGGGGGTGGGCGACATGGCGGCGGACGTCGAGGCGCTCGGCGGCGGCGACGCGGCCACTGCCGCAAATGCCGCTGCCAGGCCACAGAACGCTCCTCCGATGCATGCCGTGCGCCATCGCTTCATGCAGATGCCTCTTGCGGTCGCGGCCCCCCTTGCGAAGTTCAACCATACCCCAATCGGCGCGGTCCGGCGCAGGCCGGCCCGGTTCGCCGCGGGGCATCTCTGCCTTGTAGCGGCGTCGCCGGGAATCTCTTGAACATGGCGCGCATGCCGTGCGCGTGAGTCGGCGGCTGTTCCGGCCTGGCGCCGAGGCCAGCTAGCCGGTGCCGAACCCGGCGGTGCGCCGCCTGGCCGCGGTCATCCGCCGCCGCATCGCCGGCAAGGGCCATCTGCTCGACGTCTCCCCGCAGCTTTGTTTCAAGGCGTACCTGCATGCCGAGAGTGCGGCGACGGTGCCACGCCACGAAACGCTGTCGCAATTTGCGGCGCGACGGTGTTCTTCCGTGAGGACAGCTTCTGTCGAACGGAGGATGCACCCATGAACACGACATGCGCGATCGCCTTGCTGGCGCTTTCACTGGAACTGGCCCCGACCCCCGCCGCGGCCGCGCCGCCTGCTGTTGCTGCCGTGCAGCTCGCGCCCGGCGACCTGAAATGGATGCCGGCGCCGCCGGTGCTGCCCAAGGGTGTGCAACTGGCGGTGCTGAGCGGCAATCCGTTCGCGGAAGGGTTCACCACCTTGCGCCTGAAGATCCCGCCGCACACCGTACTCGCGCCGCACTGGCACCCGACCGCGGAGGGTTTCACCGTGCTGCAGGGAACCTTCCACATCGGCATGGGCGACCAGGTGGACAAGGCCGCGGCCAAGGCGCTGCCGGCGATGAGCTACGCGTCGCTGCCGGCGATGCACCACCACTACGCCTATACCGCGGACGAGGGCGTGGTCATCGACCTGAGTTTCTACGGGCCGTTCCAGATCCACTACGTGCATCCGGCCGACGATCCGTCGCGGGTGGCCGCGACGAAGCCCTGACGGCGGATCGCGCGGCGTCCTAGATGCCTGCGTGGTACGGTCGGCCGGCCACGCAGTTGTCTACTTCCCGCTGGCTGATGTGCGCGTAGGGCCGCAGGTTCACCACCGCTTGCACCATCCGGTCCTGGCGCTGCACCACGTCAGCCAACGCAGCGCAGAATTCGGGCGAGTGGGACAGAGCGAGGCCTTGCTGCTCCAGTTTGTTCTCCATCTTGTCCAGGCGGCCGGTCATCATCGCGAACACGGTCCTGGCCATGACGTGCCGGGTCATGTGCGCGGCCTTGTCCAGCGAGAGATCCACCAGCGCGATCACCGCCTCGCGGTAGCGCAGCGCCTCGGCCTTCTGCGCAGCGGAGAGCGCCAGCGGATCGTTGCCGATCTTCACCGCGCCGGAGGCGTCGATGCTGGCGTCGGGATGGCCCTTGGCGTTCATGCCCAGCGGCTCGCGATGCACCTCGGCACGCGCCGATTCGATCTCGCGCGTGGCCACGCCCGAGCAGCCCGTGCCAAGCATGGCCACGAGGATGAGGAGGGCGCCAGCCAGGCGCGGTCGATTTGCCTGAAACATGCGGGATTCCCGGGGCGGTTACTGCAGCACTTTTTCCGCGTCGACGATGGCCACGCCCTGCATCTGGCCCAGCAGGCTGTCGAACCACGGCTTGTGGGTGGCGCCGACGATGCACAGCACGCGGGCACCGGGACGTTCGCGAAATGCCGCGCGCACGTTGGCCACCATGCGCAGGTTGCGCGTCTCCCAGCCGGCGACGTAGATGCGCGCCAGGTGGCCGGGCGACTCATCGCGCATCGCCGCGCCCATGTCGGCGTCGATCTGCCTGCGCAGGACCTCGGGCCGGTTGATGAAGCGGTACAGCGCGAGCATGTCGCCGCGACCGGTGAGCGTTTCCTGTTGTCTGCGATCGGCCGCCACTTCGCCCGCGCTGGCGGCCCAGGCATGGCGGATCGCGTTGGCGTAGGCGGGGACGTCAGGCACGTCCACGTTGTCGCCGGAGTGGTCGTCGACCGGGTACACGCGTTGCAGGCCCAGCCGTGCGGCGAGGCGCGCGGCGATCTGCAGGTCCTCGCCGTTTCGCGTCTGCAGTTCGCGCAGGCGGGTGGCCAGCGCATCGTCCAGGCCATCGCCGGCGTGTCGTTCGGCCTGTGGCAACTGCAGCCACTGGGTCAGCGCCGAGGCATCGTCGCCGCTGGCGAGAAACAGCGCGGCCAGGTGCCGGCGCTGCGCCGCGTGCGGCCGTGCCGGCCAGTGTGCGAGCGACTCCTTCACCGCGGCCACCGCAGCGGGAACGTCCAGGCCGGTGGCTTTCTTCGCCGCCGTGGTGTCGCTGCAGTAAGTCGCGACGTCTTGCGCCGCGTAGAGCGCCGGGTTGCGCTTCATCATCGCGCAGCTTTCGCCGGGGATCGCCTCGACGGTGATGATGTCGGGCCTGAACTTGGCCAGCTTCGCCAGCACCGGCTGCAAGGTATCGGCCTTGAACCCGTCGGGCATCTGCGACAGGTGCACGCTGCCCAGCACCAGCACCTGCGACGACGGACCGGCCATGCCCTGGTCCAGCCCGGACAGGTCGACCTGCGCCAGCGCCGTGCCCGACCACAGCAGCGCCGCCAGCAGGCCACAGCTCGTCCATCGATTGGTCATGCGTCGCTCCGTGGCAGCAGGTGTGGGGAAGTATTGGCGCCGGGCCCGACCTCGCCGGCCATTGCATCGGCGCGACCGCGCGCCGCCGTCACGCCATGGTGCGGGCATGCACCGACACGGGCACGTGCGAAAAGTCACGAGGGATGTCGGGAGCGCCGCAGGAAAAAAAAGCGAGGTGCGCGGCGTGGGTTCATTCCGCACGGCAGTGTGCAAATAGGAATGACGCCTGGTGGGTATCACCTGACCCGGGGGAACGCGGTAGCGGGTCATTCGCGCCCCGGTTCGCGGCGCGTGGACGTGCGGCGGCCGCGCTGCGGCGCGGTCGCGGTGCCGTTGCGTGCTGGCATGTCGCTTGCTGGACATGGCGTCGGGGGCGGGCGATCGGACTCCGGCGGCGGGCAGGCCGCCGGGTTCCAGTTGTCGCAGCCGCCTTCGCCCGGGCAACCGGCAATCCAGCGCAGGAGGCTTCTTCATGGCCACGACTCGCAAGATCACAAGCAACGCCAACAGGGGCTCGGCCAAACTGTTCGCCCTCAAACCGCACGATCACGCCGGCATCGCCAAGGCGCTCGGCGTGGCACGCGGCGATTACGAAGTGAAGTGGTGGTGGAAATACGGACAGCCGGCGATCGACCTGATCCAGGCACAACTGGAGGTCAACGCCAAGCAACTCGGCCCGGTGGTCAGCCAGCTGATGCGGCTGAACGGTCCGACGCTGCAGGTCAGCGCATCGTGCTTCCCCTACGGCATCCCGGTGCCGGAGTGGTTCCGGCTCGAAGTGAATATCCGCAACGCCGGTCGCTAGAGGCCGACTGATGCATCCAAGCGGCCGGGAGCCATCGCCCGGCCGCCGTTGCCTTGCCGCGAGAACGTCATGGGCCCGACCGGCGACGTCGTCAACGTCATCCAGATCCACCCCACGCTGCGCTGCAACCTGCGTTGCCGGCATTGCTACTCGACCTCCGGTCCGGAGCAGCGCGGCGAGCTGGACGTGGAGCTGCTCGAGCGATTCCTCGCCGACGCAGCGGGGGAGGGTTACAACGCGATCGGCATGTCCGGCGGCGAACCGCTGACCTGGAAGCCGCTGCCGCGCCTGCTGGCCTGCGCGCGGTCGCTGGGTTTCGCCACCTCGGTCACCAGCAACGGTTTGCTGCTCGATGCGCGGCGGCTGGCGCAATTGGCGCCGCATCTCGGGCTGCTGGCGATCAGCCTCGATGGCGTGCCGGAGAGCCACAACCGCATGCGCAACCGCGCGCATGCGTTCGAGCAGATGCGCGCCAAACTCGACCTGCTGCGCGCGGCCGGCGTGCCGTTCGGTTTCATCTTCACGCTGACCATGGACAACCTGCCCGAGCTGGATTGGGTCGCCGGCCTTGCCGCGACCGAGGGTGCGCGGTTGCTGCAGATCCATCCGCTGGAAAAGGTCGGCCGCGCCCGCGAGTACGAGCTGCGTCCGCCGGACGACCTGGAGCTCGCGTACGGGTTTCTCGAAGTGGCGCGGCTGCAGCGGCAGTACCACGGGCAGCTGACCTTGCAGTACGACGTGGCCGATCGCCAGCTGATCGCGCGCGAACCTTGCCGTGCCTTTGCCGGCCCGGCGGTGACCGCGGACGTTGCCGTCGATGCGCGGCTGGCCGCGCTGGTCTCGCCGCTGGTGGTGCAGGAGGATGGCTGGGTGGTGCCGATCCAGCACGGCTTCGCCACCACCCATGCGATCGCGCGACTCGATCGCGGCCCGTTCCGCACGCAGGCTGCGCGCTGGAAGCGCGAACGCTATCCGCGCTTCCGCCATCTCGCCGAGCAGGTCTGGGCCGGCATGCGCGACGCGCCGGAGCACCTGCCGTTCACCAACTGGTATGCCGCGATCACCACGGCCAGCGCGCATCGACCGGCGCGGCGGCCGCTGACGACGCCGGTGCGGTTGACGGCCTAGGCGAACCTTCGGGGGACGACATGCGCAGATGCATCACCATGGGGTTGATCGCGGGCCTTGCCTGCCTCGGCAGTGTCGATGCACTGGCGCAGCCGCCAGCGCAATCGCTGCAGCAGTTGCACAAGCACGAGGCATTGGTGCCGGTGGCGAAGGCGGCGAGCAGCGTCACGCATGTGTCTGCCCCGAGTGCGGAGCAACACGTGGCGTTGAGTGATGCGATGCTGCACGTAGTGGCGGGGCAGCCGCCGCTGCCGGCGTCGGCAACCACCACCAGGCCGGCCGCCGTACTCAGCCCGGCTGCCGCACGGGCGGCGCAGAAGTTCCGTCTCGACCCGCTGGCCCTGAGCAGCGGCGAGGTGAAGGCGGTGTCCGGCAGCCATGTCGAAGTGGTCAATCCCGATACGGTTGCCGAACAGGCACGGCCGGGTTCGGTCTTCGTCACCCGCACCGGTACCGGCGCGACCCGGGTGGCGCTGTCGGCGCCGCTGCGCGCGGCGCTGCCGGCCGGGGCGCAGACATCCGCCGTGCGGCTGGGTTATGTGGTGAGCGCCACCACCGGGGCGGAGGCCAGCCCGGTGCGGCTGGCTGCGCTCATCGCCGACAACACCGGGCTGGTGCTGGACGCTGCGCATTCCGCCTGGCGCGGCGGCTTCTCGGTGGCGCTGTCCAATCTCGACGATCCCGCCGATCGGCGCCCGCTGAACACGCCGGTAACCGTGGCGATCACCGCGGCCGGTGCCTCCGACGTGACGCCCGCGCCGCTCAGCATCGCCGACGTCGGGCGCTGGCATGCGGTGCGCGTGACCGTGCCGGATTTCCCCGGCGATCGCTACCACGTGTCGGTCAGCGCCGACCCGCAGGATCGCGGCAACGCGATCGACCTGCCGGTGGTGAAACCCACCATCGAGGTGATCGCCGCCAACCCGCAGATCGCCGGCTGGGGCATCGGCCAGACCGCGATCACGCTGCGCGCCCGCGGCCTGGTCACGCCCGACGGCTATCCGGTGACGCTGCGCAACGAGCACGGCTCGCTCGACCCCACCTACGTGAAGCTCGACGCGCAGGGCGTGGCCACCGCGCGGCTGCGCTCTGATTCGGCCAGCTCCACCAGCGTGAGTGTCGCCGACGCCGGCGTGGTTTCCCAACCGGCCACCGTGGTGTTCACCGCGCCGTGGCTGTTCCTGGCCGCGGCTGTTGCCGGCGGTCTCCTCGGTGCGTTCATCCGCGGCAAGGGGCGCCGCCGAGCCTGGTACGCGTTGGCGATCGGCGTGGCGTCGGCGATCCTGATGACGCTGGCCTACGCAGTCGGCATCGACTGGGTCAGCCGCGCGCTGCCGTCGGCGCACCTGGCCACCTCCGGCGAGGCGGTGATCTTCGTGCTGGGCGCGATCGCCGCGCTGCTCGGCGTGGGCGTGCTGCTGCCGGCGGGTGGGGGAGGGAAGGACGCTTGATCGGGGGGCGCAGACGGCGGCGATAATGACGGGACTCTCCTGTGCGAGGCGCCGCGATGTCCGTTCGATCCGACGAGGCCGCTGCGAGCCCGTTGCCGCGCATCACCGGGCGCAGCAGCTCCCACTACACCCGTCTGGCGCGCATGTTCGCGCTCGAGCTGGACGTGGCCTGCGAGTTTGCGCCGGTGTACGACCTGGCCTCGCTGGACGAGCGCAGCTACACGGGCAACCCCGCCCTCAAGTTGCCGGTGCTCAGTCATGGCGGGACAGTGGTTTTCGGGACCGAGAACATCTGCCGCACGCTGGCGGAGCTCGCCCCGCGCTCCGCCGTGATTCTCTGGCCCGAGAATCTGCGTGACGCGCCGGCGCGCAACGCGCAGGAGCTGGTCTGGCACGCGATGCAGGCCCAGGTGCAGCTCGGTTTCGGCACGCAGATCGCGGGGCTTCCGCCGGACAGCATCTACTTCGTCAAGGCGGCCACGGGCCTGCGCAACGCACTGGCGTGGCTCGACGAGCGGGCGCCCTCGATCATTGCCACCCTGCCGCCGCACGATCTGGGCATGCTGGAAGTGTCGCTGTTCTGCCTGCTCGAACACCTGGCCTTCCGCACCACCGTGCCACTCGCGCCGTATGTGCGACTCGGCGATTTCGCCCGCGTCTTCGGGCAGCGGGCTTCGGCGCGAAGCACGGCTTATCGGTTTGACACGCCCGCTCGGGATTGAAGCGGTCGGCCCCGGCGAAGCGCTGCACCGAGCCTGGCGACGTCAGCTCGCCTCCGCGCGCACCAGCCACACCTCGCCGCGGCGTGCGCGCGGCAGGCCGTTGAACAAGGCGAACCATGGTGCGAGCAGGCGCACGGTCCAGCCCAGCCGGCGGATGCGGCGGAACGGGCTGGAGACGGCGCGTTCGGCGCGGATGGTGAAGCCGGCTTCCTGCAGCGCCTTTTCCAGCACCCACGGGCTGAGCGGGGTGATGTGGCCCTGTTCGCGGTAGTCGATGTCGCGAAACCACTGGAACTGGCCCGTGCGCAGGAACAGCGCCTGCGAGACCGGGTTGGCGATGTTCGGCGTGGACAGCACCAGTTGCCCGCCGACCGGCAGCAGGGCGCGGATCTGCCGCAGCACCTCGCGGGGGTTTTCCAGGTGCTCGACGATTTCCAGCGCCATCACCGCGTCGAAGCCCTGCGGCCATTGCGCGGCGAATGCGCCGTTGAGGTCGGCCGCGACGAAGGGCACGTCGGTCGGCTTGAAGCTTTCGGGAAACAGGTCGCTGGCGGTGACCTGGAAACCCAGGTCGGTCAGCCGCAACGACATCGCGCCGCTGCCGGCCCCGAACTCCAGCACGCGCGCGCCCGCGCTCGCCGCGCCGACCAGCAGTTCGGTGGCCGCCTCATGCAATCCGGGGGCGGCGTAGATCGGCAGGCCCTTGTACTCGCGCATCGGCTGGCCCGCGAAGCCGGTGCGGAAGTTCTCGGCGCGCGCGCTGGCCTGGTCGGCCACGGAGGGATTGGGCATGGGCGTCGTGGTGGGCGGCTGGAGGGTTGAGGGGCGGCGGTCACACGCGCCCGGTCACCGGGATCAGGGCGCCGGTGATGGCGGCGGACTGTTTCGACAGCAGGAACACGATCACGTCGGCCAGTTGCTCCGGTTTGACCCAGCGCGTGAAGTCGGCCTTCGGCATGTCGGCGCGGTTGGGCGGCGTGTCGAGGATGCTGGGCAGCAGCGCGTTGACGGTGATGTCGCGCTCCTTGAGCTCCTCGGCGAGCGATTCGGTGAAGCGCATCACGCCGGACTTGGAGGCGGTATAGGCCGCCACGCCGGCGCCGGCCTTGAGCGCGGACGCGGCGCCGATGTTGATGATGCGTCCGCCGGCATGCAGGTGTTTCAGCGCGGCCTGGCTCGCCGCGACGGCGGTGCGCAGGTTGACCCGGTAGAGCAGGTCCCAGGTGTCCGCGTTGCCGTCGGCCACGCTCTCGTA
Source organism: Rhodanobacter sp. UC4437_H4 (assembly GCF_052978425.1). NCBI lineage: Bacteria > Pseudomonadati > Pseudomonadota > Gammaproteobacteria > Lysobacterales > Rhodanobacteraceae > Rhodanobacter > Rhodanobacter sp. UC4437_H4. Next base: position 1,091,501 of record NZ_CM129673.1, on the reverse strand, counting down.
GCGAAACATGCCGGCGATGTTGACCAGCGCGTCGAGCCCGCCCATGGCCTCGGCGGCAGTGTCCAGCGCGTTCGCCGCGGCGGCGGGATCGGCCAGGTCGACGCCGCCGATGCAGCTGGCCGCGCCGATGCCTGCGCTCGGTGCGGGGGCACGATCGATGGCGGCGACGCGGGCGCCGGCGGCCAGCGCCGCCTGCACCGTGGCGAGGCCCAGGGTGCCGAAACCGCCGGTGACGGCGACGCGCAGGTGGTCCAATTGCATGGTGTTCTCCCGAGGCTGTCCGCCGGACAGGATAGCCTGCCGCGCAGGCCGTACAAAGAAAACGCCAGCCGATCAGCCGAACGGCAGTTCGATCGATGGGCTCTGCGGGGTGAACCAGCGTGCGCCGTCGTCGGTGATGTGCATGTCGTCCTCCAGCCGCACGCCGAACTCGCCGGGGAGGTAGATGCCCGGCTCGTCGCTGAAGGTCATGCCCGTTTCGAGCGCGCGCTTGTTGCCCTGCACGAGGTAGTACCACTCGTGCATGTCCATGCCGATGCCATGGCCGAGGCGGTGGCTGAAGTACTTGTAGCCGGGGCCGTAGCCGGCGTCGACGATGACCTTGCGCGCGGCGGCGTCCACCGATTCCATGGTGGCGCCGGGGTGAGCGGCCTTCAGCGCCGCCTGCTGCGCGCGGTGCACGATGTCGAACACGCGCTTCATCTTGTCGCTGGCCTTGCCCAGCACGAAGGTACGGGTGAGATCGCTCTGGTAGCCGCCGACCTTGCAGCCGTCGTCGAGCATGATCACGGTGCCCTCGCTGATGTGCTGCGGCAGCGGCGAGCCGTGCGGCGAGGCGGTGAACGCGCCGACGTTGACGCTGGCGTCGCCGCGCAGGCCCTGGCGTGCGTAGGCCGCATCCACCAGGGCGGAAATCTGCTGCTGGGTCATGCCCGGCTGCAACGCCTTCCACACCGCGTGGTACACCGCCAGGGTGGCGTCGTTGGCCAGTTGCATCAGCGCCAGCTCGGCCGGGCTCTTGATCGCGCGGCAACCGGCGGTGACCGGCGTGGCGCTGACCAGCTTCACGTGCGGCGCCGCGGCGGCGATGCCGAACTGCGTGGCCGAGCGCAGTTGCTCCTCGATGCCCAGCGTGCCGGTGGCCATGCGCCATTCGGCGAGCACGCCGGCGATCAGCGCGTACGGGCTCTCGAACTCCTGCCAGGTGCGCACGTCCTTCCTGCCGAAGGCGATCTGCTCCAGCGTGCGTTCGCGCTCGAACGCCGGCGTGATGTAGACCGGGTCCCCCGATTTCGGCAGCAGCATGCCGGTGGTGCGTTCGCTGACCCACCAGTGCATGCCGGTGAAGTATTCGAGCGAACTGCCGCCGCCCATGAACACCGCGTCCATCCCGTGCTCGGCCATCAGCCGCTGTGCCTTGCGCAGGCGTCCTTCGCGCTCGGCATCGGTGATCGGCACGGCGCGCGGCGCCACCGGTTCCAGCGCCAGGATCGAGGGCGGCAGTGCACTGCCCGTGTCGCCCGCACTGGCGGTACCGGCGCCCAGCAGCGGCAGCGCAGCGGCGCCCAGCGCGGAGTGTTTCAGGAAGCGGCGTCGCGATGGCTGGAGGGTTTCATCGTGGCTCATGGGTGTTCGCCTGGCATGGAGAATGAAAGGTTCGCACACCCGGCGCGGTCACGCGCGCGCAGGCGGTCGCACGTCGGGCAGGAACACCGCCAGCAATCCCAGTAGCGGCAGGAACGCGCAGACCTGGTACACGAACACGATGCCGTAGTGGTCCGCCACCACGCCGAGCACGGCCGCGCCGATGCCGCCGAGGCCGAACGAAAGCCCGTAGAACATGCCTGACACCATGCCGACGCGGTGGGGCATCATGTCCTGCGCGTAGACGATGATCGCCGGGAAGGCCGATGCCAGCACCACGCCGATCACCACGCTCAAGCCCACCGTCCATGCCAGCCCCACGTGCGGCAGCAGCAGGGTGAACGGCGCGATGCCGAGTATCGACACCCAGATCACCTGCTTGCGCCCGATGCGGTCGCCGAGCGGGCCGCCGAACAGGGTGCCGGCGGCCACGGCCATCAGGAACACCGCCAGCAGATGCGTGGCGGTGGTCATCGACAGGCCGAAATGGTGGATCAGGTAGAACTCGTAGTAGCTGCTGATGCTGGCCAGGTAGAAGAACTTGGAGAACATCAGCACCATCAGCACGCCCAGCGTGCGGCGCACCACCGGCGCGGGGAACGGCGGCTGGTCCGAGGCCAGGCGCTTGCGCACGCGCTCCTCGATGTGTCGGCTGTACCAGCGGCTGACCTGCAGCAGCACCACGATGCCCAGCAGCGCCGCCAGCCCGAACCAGCCCACGTGCGCGCGGCCCAGCGTGAGCACCACGCCCGCCGCCATCAGCGGCCCCAGCGCCTGGCCCAGGTTGCCGCCGATCTGGAACACCGACTGCGCCAGGCCATAGCGCCCGCCCGAGGCCATCCGCGCCACCCGCGAGGATTCCGGATGGAACGCCGAAGAGCCGCAGCCGATCAGCGCCACCGCCAGCAACAGCACCGGGTAGCTCGGCGCCACCGACATCAGCAACAGGCCGGCCAGGGTGAAGCACATGCCGACCGGCAGGGTGTACGGCAGTGGATGCCGGTCGGTGACCATGCCCACCACCGGCTGCAGCAGCGAGGCGGTCAGCTGGAAGGTCAGCGTGATCGCGCCGATCTGGAAAAAGCTCAGCGCAAACTCGCCCTTGAGCAGCGGGTAGATCGCCAGGATCACCGACTGCATCATGTCGTTGAGCACGTGCACGAAACTCACCGCGCCCAGCACGCTGTAGCGCGTGGTCGACAGCGGCGTGGTGGTCGCCGCCGCGATCACCGGCGGCGCGCCGCCCGCTTCGCTGGCGGTGGCGAGGGGGGAAGTGTTCGACACGGTGTCTTTCATGCGGGGAAGCATCACGGGTGGAGGGGTGCCTGCCGTGCCCACGCCGCACGCCGGATCGGGCCGCCGGCCGCACCGGGCAGCGCAGTCACGCGGTCGGCCATCAGCGCCGCTCAGGATACGCCGCGGGTCGCCGTCGTCCAAGCAAATGCCTGCGTCGTGCGCATTCGCATTCCGGCAACCCGTGCCGCGTCACGCGGAAGCCTTGTCGTGGAAAGCAGGTCGCGTGCTACCTGCCGGTACATGGCCGCAGGTTCCTGCGGGCAGGGGTACGCTGCCATGCGCCAGGGCAGTGGTGCTAGTTTGATGCACTTCCCGCCGCATCACGGAGTCGCCCATGCCCGCTCGTCCTTCCGCCCGCTCGTCGGCCATGCGCCGGCTGGCCTGCACTTGCATGCTGGCGACTTCGCTGGCGCTGTTTGCCGGCACCGCACTGGCGCAGCAACAGCGCAGCCTGCAGGTGCCGGACCCGCAGGACACGCCGTACGCCGGCACGATCGCGCTGCATGTCGATGCCAGCGACACGGCGCAGGGCATCTTCCGCGTGCAGGAGACGATTCCGGTCACGGCCGGTGCGCTGACCCTGCTGTATCCGCAGTGGATTCCCGGCGACCACTCGCCCACCGGCCCGATCGACATGCTGGCCGGACTGAAGCTCAGCGCCGACGGCAAGCCGGTGGCGTGGAAGCGCGACAAGTACAACGTCTACGCGTTCCACCTCGACGTGCCCGCAGGCGTGTCCAGCCTGGACGTGCAGTTCCAGTACCTGTCGCCGCGCCGCGGCGGCTTCGAGATCACCGACCGCATGATGGACATGGCGTGGAGCAAGGTCGCGCTGTATCCGGCCGGGCACTACACCCGCGGCATCACGGTCGCGCCCAGCCTCACGCTGGCGCCGGGCTGGCAGTTCGGCACCGCGCTGGAAACCTCGGCGCGCAAGGGCGACACCGTCACGTTCAAGCCGGTGACCTTCAACACGCTGGTGGATTCGCCGGTCTACGCGGGGCGTTATTTCAAGCGCGTGGACCTTGCCCCGGACGGCAAGGTGCCGGTGCACCTGGACATCGTCGCGGATGCGCCGAAGTACCTGGAGATCACCCCGCAGCAGCTGAAGGCGCACCGCGCGCTGGTGACCCAGGCGGTGAAGCTGTTCGGCTCGCAGCACTACGACCACTACGACTTCCTGTTCTCGCTGTCGGACGTGCTGGCCGGCAACGGCACCGAGCACCACCAGTCCAGCGAGAACGGCCTGGACGCGGACTACTTCACCGCCTGGTCCGACACCGCGCCCAACCGCGACCTGCTGGCGCACGAGTACACCCATTCGTGGAACGGCAAGTTCCGCCGTCCGGCGGATCTGTGGACACCGAACTTCAACGTGCCGATGGGCGATTCGCTGCTGTGGGTGTACGAGGGCCAGACCCAGTACTGGGGCTTCGTGCTGACCGCGCGCTCCGGCCTGTGGACGGCGCAGCAGTTCCGCGATGCGCTGGCGATGGTCGCGGCCAATTACGACCGCAACCGGGTCGGCTTCGGCTGGCGCACGCTGGAGGACACTACCAACGATCCCACCGCTGCGCTGCGCGCGGCGCTGCCGTACCGCAGCTGGCAGATGAGCGAGGAGTACTACAGCGGCGGCCAGATGATGTGGCTGGCGGTGGATGCAAAAATTCGCAGCCTCACGCACGGGCGCAAATCGCTGGATGATTTCGCCCGTGCTTTCTTCGGCGTCGACGACGGCAGCTTCGTCACCAGGACCTATACCTTCGACGACGTGGTGGCGGCACTGAACGGCGTGGCGAAGAACGACTGGGCGAGCTTCCTGCACGCGCGCGTGGACACGCTGGATCCCCCGCTGGCCAGCGGCCTGGCAGCTACCGGCTGGAAGCTGGTCTACACCGAGCAGCCCAGCGCCTATGAAAAGCAGTACGAGAGCCGCCCGGAATCGCCGCGGCACATCTTCAACTTCGCCTGGTCGATCGGGTTGACGCTCACCAAGGGCGGCGAGATCAACGACGTGCGCTGGGACGGCCCGGCGTTCAGGGCCGGCGTGAGCACCGGCGCCACCGTGGTCGCGGTGAACGGGCAGGCGTACGGCACCGACGTGCTCAAGGACGCGATCACCGCGGCCAAGGGCAACCAGGCGCCGATCAAGCTGCTGCTGAAATACCAGGGCAGCCTCCGCACCGTGGCGGTGGACTACCACGGCGGGCTGCAGTATCCGCACCTGCAGCGCATCGAGGGCACGCCGGATTACCTCGGCGACATCATCGCGGCACGGAAGTAGAGCCGCGAGCGCGGGTGTAAAGCCCCTCTCCCTCTGGGAGATGGGTTGGGGTGAGGGTTCGGCTGGAGCGAGGAATCCAACCCCAATCGAACCTCATCCGATTTGCTTCAAGAGATCTGGAGGACAGAACCATGAGCCCACGTCACTGGATTGCGATGTTCGCCTGCGCGCTGGCAGTGGGGGTGTCGGTCACGGCATCGGCAGGCACCACACCGCTGCGCGTGATGACCTTCAACGTGCGCGTGCCGGTGGACCAGGGTGCCAACGCGTGGGAGAACCGGCGCGAGCTGATGGTGCAGGTGATCCGCGCGCAGCACCCGGACGTGCTCGGCACGCAGGAGCTGACCGAGGAGCAGGGCGAATACCTCGCCGCGCATCTGCCCGGCTACGCCTGGTTCGGCCAGGGTCGCGAGGGTGGCAGCAAGGGCGAGCACATGGGCGTGTTCTACCGCACCGATCGGCTGGAGGTGCTGCGCTCCGGCGATTTCTGGCTGTCCGACACGCCGGACGTACCCGGCAGCATCACCTGGGGCCAGCCGTATCCGCGCATGGTCACCTGGGCGCGGTTCCGCCTGCGCGATGGCGGCGGCACGTTCGACTACCTCAACACGCACTTCCCCTACCGCGACCAGGACGTGCGCCCGCGCATGCTCAGCGCCGCCGAAATCCTGCGCTGGATCGACCAGCTGCCGGCCGATGCGCGGGTCATCCTCACCGGCGATTTCAACTGTGCGCCGGACACGCCGGTGCACGCGAAGCTGACCGCCGGCTTGCATGACGCCTGGATCGAAGCCGCCACGCGCTCGGGCCCGGCAAGGACGTTCCACAACTTCACCGGCACGCCCGACCGGCGCATCGACTGGATTCTCAGCCGCGGCTTCAAGGCGCGCACGGTGAGCACGGTGACCACGCATGAAGGTGCGCGCTATCCCTCCGATCACTTTCCGGTAGTGGCCGAGCTGGTGGCGACGCCGGCCGCGGTCCAATGAGCGACGCCCGGCCTGCACGAGCCTGCTGGCGGGTGATGCTGTTGGGGCGGGGGTCAGGGATTCGGGATTCGGGATTCGCAAGGTGAAGAGCATCGCCCGCGAGCGGGCTCCCGCGGGGCCCCGGCGGGTTTGAGTCGTCCTGCATTCGACCTGGCGGTGCATTCTTCACGACCGCCATGCCAGCGACGCGAGTCATGTCGCTGACCTGAGGCATGACGACCCGTGAGGCTGACGACTAGAATCGAGCGGCTGTCGCACCGGCGAATGCAGCCTTTGCCCATTCTCCGGCTGACGCAATCGCGTTCGCCCCACCATCGGAACCATCATGCGTTCGACCCTCGGCTTGCGTCTGCTTTCCCTCGTGCTGTGCCTGGCTGTGCCGCTGCCGCTGTTGGCCAAAGATGCGCCCAGCGTGGGCCAGCAACGCGAGGACGTGCTGTTCTGGACGCAGGCGCAGCGCACGGCGCAGTTTCCGCGCATGTACGAGCTGTTTCCCGCTGACCGCGTGGCGCACGGCAGCCACGTGCACGCCTTGCCCGAGGGTGAGCCGCTGGTTCCGCGCTGGGACGCCGCCGGCGTCACGCTGGCCGGCTACATGAGCGAGCACCACCTGGCTGGCGTGATGGTGCTGCAGCATGGCCGCATCCGTATTCAGCGCTACGCACCCGGCTTCGGACCCGCGCAGCGCTGGACGTCGTTCTCGGTGGCCAAGTCGGTCACCTCGACCCTGCTCGGCATCGCGCTGCGTCGCGGCGACATCCACGGCATGGACGACACGCTGGAGACCTACATCCCGCAATTGCGCGGCACCGCCTACGCCAAGGTCACCGTGCAGCAGTTGCTGACGATGACCTCCGGCGTGCGCTGGAACGAGGATTACGACGACCCGCGTTCCGACGTGGCGCAGATGTACCGCAGCGCCTGCGAGAACGGCCAGCCGCACGTGATCTCGTACCTGGCCAAGCTGCCGCGAGCCTGGCCCGCCGGCACGCACTGGAACTACAACACCGCCGAAACCGACCTGCTCGGCATCCTGGTCCAGCGCGCCACCGGCCAGTCGCTGGCGGGCTATCTGTCGCAGACGATCTGGAAGCCGTACGGCATGGCCTCGGACGCGTACTGGCTGAAGGACGAATGCGACGGCAGCGACACCGGCGGCAGCGGGCTCTCCGCCACCCTGGCCGACTACGCGCGCATCGGCCAGTTCATGCTCGACGGCGGCCGCATCGACGGCCAGCCGGTGATCGCCGACGCGTGGCTGCACGGTGCCATGCGCAAGCAGCAGGAGGTGGCCAGCCCCGGCCACGGCTACGGCTACCTGTGGTGGACCGATGCCGACGGCAGCTACGCCGCGATCGGCATCTTCGGCCAGATGGTCTACGTCGATCCGGCGCGGCAACTCGTGATCGTGCAGGTGGGTGCGTGGCCGCAGGCGACCTCGAAGGCGCTGGTAGCCTCGCGTCGTGCCTTCATCAAGGCGGTGCAGCGCGGCGCGGATGCATCCTCCGACGCGCCCCCGTCCCTCAACCGTTCCCGCTGAGGGCAGCCCGTGCAGCGGGCGCCGTCGAAACGCCGCCGCATCCTCATCGCGCATCGCGAGCAACGCGTAGGGCGGGCACCGCCCGCCGGCCTTTCGTGGCACGACCACGGCGGGCGGTGCCCGCCCTACCGCCCGCTTCACCCCTCCACCGTTCGCGCTGAGCGTAGCCCGTGCAGCGGGCGGAGTCGAAGCGCCGCCGTACCCGCTCACCGCCGTATGGCAAGCACCCCGTCCAGCGCCAGCTCCGCCCGGAACCCCGCCTGCTCCAGCCGGCGCGCCACCTCGCGCGGCACGTCGCGTCCGCTGGTCAGCTTGTTCGGGCTGCCGGTGTAGTGGAACAGCCGCCCGCCGCGACGCAACACCCGCGCCAGCTCCCCGTAGAACACCTGCGAGTACAGCTCGCCGGCGATGCCGAAGCGCGGCGGATCATGCAGCAGCGCATCGAACGAGGCATCGGCGAGTTGCCCGATGGCCTGCGACACGTCGGCGTGCTCCATCTGCAGACGACCGTCGCTGGCGGCCGGGTCAGGCGACCACGGGTTGAGCGTGCGCAGCCACAGCACGTCGGCGTTCTTCTCGAACGACTGGACGCGCGCCACGCCGGACTCCAGGCAGCACGCCGCGAAATAGCCAAGGCCGCCGCAGGTATCGAGCACCGCCTTGCCGCGCGGTTCGACCAGCGCCACCTTGCGCTGCGCATCGGCGAGCGGCGAGGCCTTGGCCGTGGGCAGCATCTTGATGCCGTCGATTTCGAACGTGGGCACGCCCCACTCGGTGGGCACCAGCTTGATCAGCGAACCGGCGAAGCGCGCCACCGGCGCGAAGTCATCGCCATCGAAAAAGTAGACCGTGCGCTCCTTCAGCTTGCCGGGGTAGGGATGGAGCGTGTCGCGCCAGCGCCAGCCGTCGGCCAGCAACGCAATCGTGTCGTGGCTGAGGCCCAGGTCGAGCGAACCGGTCCAGGTGGCGGCGCCGGCATCGCGCGCGGCGAGCAGGTCGTCGGCGATCGGGCGGGTCAGCAGCGGACCGTGATAACGGGACAAATGGCGATTCCTGCGCCGGCAAATCGGGCCGGCTGGCCGGGCGGGCAGGTCATCCCGTCACGGTGATGGTACAGGCCCGCGCCGGTTGCCTTGCGGCAGGCAGACGGCCCGGCGGAGGCCGGAAAGGCTTGATCCTTGCCGGCCGCGGCGTATAGTAGCTATACACATGACTACTAATAAGCCAGGCAGCGACATCCTGCACGCGCTGCAGCAGCTCGGCTTCACCGAGTACGAGGCGCGCGCCTATGCAGCGCTGGTCGCCGGCGGCGAGCTCAACGGCTATGCGCTGGCCAAGGCCAGCGGCATTCCACGCGCCAACGTCTACGCGGTGGCGGGCAAGCTGGTCGCGCGCGGCGCGGCCGTGCGGGTCGAACGCACGGCCGGCGCGGCCTATGTCGCCACGGCGCCGAAACAGCTCCTGCGCGATATCGATGCCGAGCGGCGCAAGGCGGTGGGCGATGCCCGCGAGGCGCTGTCGCGGCTGTCGCGCGAGCGTCATCCGCCGATGGCACTGAACCTGCGCGACGACGAAGTGCTGGAGCGCGCCGGACAGCTGATCGAAGCCAGCGCGACCAGCCTGCGCATCGCGCTGCAGCCCACCGAGGCCGCGCACCTGGCCGCGCCGTTGCGTGCCGCACGAGAGCGCGGCGTGGCCATCACCACCTTGTGCCTGGAAGGTTGCGAGGTGGAATGCGGCGGCTGCGTAGGTGACGTCCATCGCTGCGCCATGGTTTCCGGCGGCGCGCGCTGGCTGCTGGTGGTCAGCGACGATCACGCGGCACTGCTGGGCTATTTCACCGGCAGCGGCATCACGGCGATATTCACCGAGCAACCGCTGGTGGTTTCGCTAACGGCGGCCTACATCCAGCAAAGCGCCACGCTGGCGATCCTGGGCAGCGAGCTGGCCGGACGGTTCGAGGGCCTGCTGTCGGCCGAGAGTCGCCGCCTGCTCGACGGCCTGTACCCGGCCGGAGATTTCCTCGCGCACATGCGCGAACTGAGTGACGCCACGCCACGAACGGCGTGACGCGTTTCCATGCAAGAGGAGTGATGACCATGAACATGCGCAAAAACGTATTGGCAGCAGCGTTGGCCCTGGGCGGCATCGCCTTTGCCAGCGTGGCGATTTCCGCCGAAGCCCCGGCCGCGGCACCGCAGGCGCAGATGAACGCGTCGGCGATGAACTGGTTCGGCGGCGAGACTTACCTCGGCGCTCCGGCACTTGATGTAACCGCCGCGCTGGTCAAGGCCGGTGGCGGCGCCGACAACTTCAGCTTCTCCACGGCACTGGTCTCGATGCTGGGCGAAAAGACCGTCAACGCGGAGGTGGCCAAGCTCACCAAGCAGTACGGCCATGAGAACGTGACCAACTTCATCAACGGCATGACCTTCGCCGTCAACGACGGCCTCAAGCGCGCCACCGAAGCCGGCGTGACGTTGCCTGCGGCGCCGGCCGACCTCAAGGGCGCCAAGCTCGCCGGCACCCTGGTCAGCGCCGGCACGGCTGCCGACGGCAGCTGGTGGTCCGGCCTGCTGTTCGACAAGGCACTCTCGCACGACATCCACGTCAAGGTGATGCAGGACATCGACGCCAAGTACGGCCACGGGGCCGACGAGAACACCCACAAGATCCTCAACCAGGCGATGTACGACGTTGCCCAGGCGCTGAAGGCGAAGAACGTGAAGCTGGCCTCATTGCACTGAAGGCTTTCCACGGAATCGATGCAGAAACGGAGGCACAGGCCTCCGTTTCCCTTTTCAACCCGGCGCGTCGCCGGTGGCTTCAGCGCTCACCGGAACCGGCAGCCGCAGCCGGGTCGCTGCCGCGAAACGGAATCGGCGCAGCGGCATCCACCGGCAGCGTCGGGTGCGTGCGGCCCAGCGTGATGTTCTTGCTGGCGCGGACCTGGTGGTTCGCGTAAGTCCAGATCTCGCCAGTCTGGGTAATGAACACCGTCCAGTAGAGATCGGATTCCGGGCCGTAATCGATCAGCACATGGGCAAAACCATCGCCCTTGGGCGTGGTCATGGGGATCGGCGGATCGAGTTGCAGCATGGCCATGGGCACGGGTTTCGCGAGTCGTGGGTGGAGCGGCGCGCTGCCGGACCGGGGAGGTCGGGGCAGGCGGCTGGACCGGCGCCACAGGCATGTACCGCTGCAGCGGTCGTCGACACCATGCGCGCGCCATCGTCGACACGCCGTGAGCGGCGGCGTTCAGCCTTCCAGATGCTCCCGTTTGCCGAGGTCGGCGAGCAGGCCTCGGGCGAAGTCGAATGCGCGCGCCGCCAGGCTGCCGGCGGCCTCCCGATACACCGCATCGCCCACGCCGATGCGCAACACCATCAGGTTCGGATCGTCGCGCCGGTCAGGAAAAGCACCTTCTGCGAGAGCTTCCACGGCTCGTCGATGGTGCCCGCATCCCGATCCATGCGCGCGCTCGCGCACCGGCGCGCGTGGTGCGCATGGCGACCTCGATGCCGCCGATCAGCTCGCCCAGCTCATGCAGGTCGGGGGCGCGTGGCGCGACGTTCTTCATGGGAAGCTCGGCACCGGGAAAACCGCAGCATCGCGCCGCGGCCTTCAAGGGTGCACGGTGCCTCGGCATGGGGTCACTCCGCGGCCGACATCACCGCCTTGAGCTTGTCCTGGTCCATGTACTGTTCGAGGTCGGCCATGCCCTTGGCAACCTCAGGGTTCGAGAACAACTCCCTGCCGGCCACCTGTCCGAGCATGTTGAAGGCCGCGCCCACGGCGCCGCTCCCCTCGTACTTGACGGCGGCCTGCATCTCCTTCTTGCAAGTCACCGTCAGCAGCGTCTCGAACAGCTGCGCCATGTCGATGTTGAACTGCTTGCGTTGCGCCGCGGGGATGGACACGTAGCGCGAGACCGCCGGGTTGAGTGACATGGCGGAGAACATCCAGTTGACCAGCACGGCCTTCTGCTCGGACGTCGTGCGCGATACCAGGCACTTCGAAAGATCGTCGGTGTACACGCCGGCCGAGGCCGGTCGAGGTGCAACGGCCATGAGCGTGAACAGCGCCGGCGCCAGCAGGGTGGCAGTACGTCGATCCCTCATCCTTGTGATCTCGCTTGAAGTCGGTAATGGGTCGGTGGCGCGAGGCCTCGCACGCAACCGTCGGAAAGGAGAGCGCAGCCCTGCCGCGACGCCGCCGGCCGTGCGCCCGCGGCGCGCTGGAGAGCAACAGGGGAGGTCCCCGCGAGCACTATAGCCGCGGGCACGGGCCAGGCGAAGCACACGTACTTGACCCGATAGCCCGTACCATTCGTGGGGGGCGAGGTGCCGGCGAAAACACGAACGTGATCCGTCAGTGCTTGCCCAAAGGCTGCAACCGGGCCACCTTCGACGACGCCTTCATCCAGCACATCGAAGACAAACCCGGCAACCGCCCGCGGAAGCGGCTAGGCTTTCGCACGCCGCAAGAAGTGTTCGAGCGGTCGTTCAAGCGCGCTGCACTTCGGAGTTGAATCCGCCGTCCGCGGCAGATTTTCGGACACGACCATCATCACGGGGGACCCTGGACATGAAGAAGACCACGCTGGGCGCGGCACTCGTTTCGCTTGTCTGCCTCTTGTCAGCCGCCGCGTTCGCGATGCCTCCGGCGGGCCAGGCTTCGGCGAAGGTCACGCCCGACATGATCCAGACCGGGTCCGACATCCCGCCCGACTGGAAGCAGCCGCACGGCAACTTCGACTACATCAAGCGCGACATGATGATCCCGATGCGCGACGGCGTGAGGCTGCACACCGTGATCCTGATCCCGAAGGGCGCGCACGACCTGCCGATCCTGCTTGAGCGCACGCCGTACAACACCGACAGCTTCGTGACCGGCAACAGCCCGCACATGGCCGACGCGGTGTGGTCGGGCGACAAGGACTGGGCCGACGGCAGCACCATCCTGGTCTGGCAGGACGTGCGCGGCAAGTACGGATCGGAAGGCAACTATGTCATGACGCGCCCGCCGATGGGGCCGCTGAACCCGACCACCACCGACGACACCACCGATGCCTGGGACACGATCGACTGGCTGGTGAAGAACACGAAGGAATCGAACGGCAAGGTCGGCATGATCGGCTCGTCCTACGACGGCTGGACGGTCGCGATGGCGCTGCTCCACCCGCATCCCGCGCTGAAGGTCGCGGCGCCGGAAAGCCCGATGATCGATGGCTGGATGGGTGACGACTGGTACCACTACGGCGCCCTGCGCCAGGTGAACCTCGACTACTTCAGCGGCCAGATGAGCAAGCGGGGCGAGGGGAAAAACATCCCGCGAGAAAGCTACGACGACTACACCAATTTCCTCGATGCGGGCTCGGCCGGTGCCTACGCCGAGGCCAACGGCTTCAGGCAATTGCCCTGGTGGAATCGCTTCTCCGCCCACCCGGCCTATGACGCCTTCTGGCAGTTGCAGGCACTCGACAGGCTGCTCGTCGCGCATCCTTCCAGCGTGCCCACGATGTGGCTGCAGGGCCTGTGGGACCAGGAGGACATCTACGGCGCCGTGCATGCCTGGGAGGCGCTCAAGAGGGCCGGGCACGGCGCCAACAACCACCTTGTCATTGGGCCGTGGTGGCACAGCCAGATCAACCGCGCCGGCTGGAACATGGGGCCGCTCAAATGGCCGGGCGACACCACCGCGCAGTTCCGCCAGAACGTGATGATCCCCTGGTTCAACCACTACCTGCGTGGCACCCCGCTGCCCAAGCCGCTGCCAGAAGCCATGATCTACAACGCGGTCGGGCAACACTGGGACAGTTTCGCGAACTGGAAGCCGGCCAGCGAGCAGTCGCTCACCCCGCTCTATCTGCAGGCAGACATGGGCCTCGGCTTCCAGCAGCCGACCGGCGGCAGCGACAGCTACGTCTCCGACCCGGCCAAGCCCGTGCCTTACCTGCCGCGCCCGATCCCGCAGAAAAACGACCGCTGGCGCACCTGGCTGGTCCACGACCAGCGCTTCGCCGAAACCCGGCCCGACGTGCTCACCTACGTCACGCCGGTGCTGACCCGCACCGTGAAGGTCCAGGGCGCGCCGGTCGCCGACATCTTCGCCAGCACCACCGGCACCGACGGCGACTTCGTGGTCAAGCTGATCGACGTCTACCCCGGCACCGATCCGACCGATCCCGCGATGGGCGGCTACGAGCTGCCGGTCTCGCTGGACATCTTCCGCGGCCGCTATCGCAGGAGCTTTGCCGACCCGTCGCCGATCCCGCCGAACCAGGTGCAGGAATACAAGTTCCGCCTGCCGACCGTGAACTACGAGTTCAAGCCCGGCCACCGGATCATGGTGCAGATCCAGTCCAGCCTGTTCCCGCTCTACGACCGCAACCCGCAGAGCTACGTGCCCAACATCCTCTTCGCCAAGCCATCCGACTACCGCAAGGCCACGGTGACGATCGAGCACGGGGGCGATGGGCGCAGCGCCGTGCTGTTGCCGGTGATAGCGGGGGTGGCCAACGGCGATTGACCCGAACCTCGATCCGCTCTCGGCGCATCTGCCTGACGAGGAAACTTACGCGGCGTCGATCGGCTTGAACATGGTGATGTCCGTTTCCACGAAGCCGAGCTTGACATACAGCGAATGGGCCGCCTGGTTATGGCCGAAGACGTGAAGGGCGATTCCCTCCAGGCCAAGATGGGCGACTTTCTGCTCGAGCGCGGCGAATGCACGTGCCGCGTGGCCTTGGCGACGATATTGCGGAGCGATGACGACATCGTAGATGTAGGCTACCCGACGTCCGCCTCGCTCCTTCACCGCGAACCAGAGGGTCCCCACCGGCTCGTCGACGGGTCCGGTTATGGTGAAAAGGCAGTTGTCGCGCGTCGCCGCTCCCTGGGGCAAAAGCTCGTCAAGCTGCGTGCGCGCGCGGTCAACCGCGTTCTCCGGAGGCCAGTCGCCCGACCTCACTTTCTCTTGCGCATAGCCAGGAATCGCGGCGTCACGCCAGGCTGCGAACTCGGCTTCGGTGATTGGACGCAAAACCGGCATGTCGCCCCCCTTGCGCGGCGGATTCTACCTCACGGACAGTGGGATCAACGCCAGGAATTTCCGCTCCCGCGCCTCGGTGAACTGTCCGTCTGACGAGGTGGCGCTTCTTCCGCTTGGACGAATTGTTAGGCATTACGCCAATGGCGATATTACGATCCTGCGCTGTTCACGCGTCGCTTCAACACCAATTGAACGGTAACGTTCGAAAAAATAGTCTTAATCTTTTCAGACATTTCTGGATAGTCAGACGTACTTATTGGTGTGCCACGAAGATTAAGCTCCGTATAGGCATCAATCTCAGAAGTGCAGCTCCCGACAGCTGCGTGCCGAACTGTCTCAGCACTAGATACCCCGTCGTCAAATTGTGGAATAGCTGCTTTGATGCAGTTCATAGCATTCGAGAGCGCGTAATCAATGTCTTGGCTGCTCGGCTTGTTGATCGCTTGCTTTGGCTCAGTTGCGCACGAGGCCAGAATAAGCACCACGCTCGTTACGAAGACTACGCGGCAAGTGGCCGAGATGAACGTGCTTATAAATTTATGATTCATGGAATCCCGCCCTGAATTGGTGCCTAACGAGGTTGTAGAAAAAGTCCTTGGTCAAGAAATTTGCCGATTTCCGGGGGTACTTCGACCCCTCCCAAGGTGCTGCGCGTCGATTCTAGCGCCTCCTGTGAGGGCGATTTTCGGCACCGCCGCGATCAACTTGGCAAACCGACTTTTTCTACAACCTCAACGCTTGAGTTAAGCGGCGGCGAAGCCGTCCGCCTTGAACGAACTGTTAGGCAGCCTGTAGCTCACCTGAGCTGCCCTGTGATTGCTGCAAGCAGCAGCGTACCGCCAACGCACACTACGAAGATGCCCAGTGATATAAAACATTTGCGACGATACCGCAGCCCCTCCTCAGTGAGCATGTCGGAGCTAAGTAGTACGTTGGCAGGATTCCATAGCGTGTCGCGACCCCAGAGCTTGATGCCCGGACGAGCGCAGCGAACGGTCTTGATGGCGTAGACGACACACGCGAGCAAGGTGATGAGAGCTGTGAGCCAAACGGCGACAAAAACTGCAAGCGCCGCACCCACAAAAATCTGGGACATTCCTGTCTCCCTGCCTAACGCTGGAGTTAAGCGGCGGCGAAGCCGTCCGCCTTGAACGATTGGTTAGGCCGG
This sequence comes from Rhodanobacter sp. UC4437_H4, assembly GCF_052978425.1. Taxonomy (NCBI): domain Bacteria; kingdom Pseudomonadati; phylum Pseudomonadota; class Gammaproteobacteria; order Lysobacterales; family Rhodanobacteraceae; genus Rhodanobacter; species Rhodanobacter sp. UC4437_H4. The sequence goes on along the minus strand of NZ_CM129673.1, from coordinate 1,075,527 downwards.
GTGTTGCAACTGGAAGTACAAAACGTAGGCCCACAGGAACAGTACTGGAACAGCAAGCCAGCGAACAACCGAAACAGCTTTGAGAATTGAAGGATCATCGATGAGGCTCGGCCGGGCTTTGCAAATAAATTTGAGCAACGCCCATGATGAAGTCCAATCAGTAACTGGTTGAAGCCGGCTATGAAGGGCAGGCAGCAGGCCAGAAAAGCGTGAATCCACTTTTTGGTAGAGCGCGACTGCCAGCCATAGCCATAGTAGCCAAAGGGCTACGAGAGCAATTGACGCAAGTACGAATCTATCGTGCATGAGGCCTAACGCTTGAGTTAAGCGGCGCGCGACTTTTCGCGCGTCCGCTTGGACGATGGGTTAGACGCCTTGCGGGAAAGCCTGGTCAGCGCGTACGAAATAGCTGATGGCAGGAGGCCGAACGCGACTACGATGCCAACTGTAACCCAGAAGAAAGTGCCGATGGCGTGGAACGTGTTTGCCAACGCGTCGTGCGGCGCACCCGCAATGCGCGGACCGTACTCGGAGTAGAACGCGAAGCTTCCGAGAGCGCAGAGAACGCCAAAGAACGCACCAACTACCATGGTGCCGATCAGTGTTTGGCGAAGCTGCGTCGAAATGCGCATTCCTGTCCTTGGCGTCTAACGCTGGAGTTAAGCGGCGCGCGGCTTTTCGCGCGTCCGCTTGGACGCATAGTTAGGTTGCGCCACCCACGCTTTGCAAAAGAAGTTGCTCTACATCCGGCATTCTGTAAAGACGAGAAAGCTCAAGAGCACTCTGATCTGGGCCGCCGAACTTGGGATTTGCGCCTGAGCGTCGAAGCAAGCCTATTGCGTCGTGAAGTTGCCGCTGGCGTTCAATGCTTGGGTTCTCGCCAAGCTCGTGAACGGCATATGAGAGTGCTGTGCCGCCAAGGACCGTAGGCGCGTCTGGATTGAGTGTGCGCTGTAGAAGTGCTGGGAGAAATACTGTGTTGTACAGAACCGAAGCGTGCAATGCGCTCCAGCCGGAAGACTTGTCGATACGATCGGGTGGAACACCGAGTGTAAGTAGCTGATGCACGCGCTCCTCCTCGCCATCCTTGATAGCGAGCACAAGGTCCATGAGCAATGATTGATCGAGTGGATCCATTCGACGCCTAGCAGTGTTGGACAAGCAACCTAACGCCTGAGTTAAGCGGCGGCCCGAATGGGCCGTCCGCTTGGACGAATAGTTAGACACCAACCCAAGTGACATGGCCAGTACGGTCCACGAGGACAGTGACCCAGTTATTCCCTGTGCCCACGGGCGCTTTCTGGTCGGAGACTTCCAAAAGCACAGTGGTCCTTTCACCGTCGCAGCCACCACGCGCTTGACTGATGCTCTTGCCCTGCAGCGCCGCTACCACCCTCTGTTGTGACTGAATGTATTGACCGTTGACCCACATGGTGAGACCAGAATGTCCCGCATGGCCGGAGTCTTCAGCGTAGCTAACCTGACCGCTAGCGCCAGATGGGCAGGTAAAGGAGTAGCTGTGTTGCGCGTGGCTGGGCGGCTGCGGGCCTGAGGCTTGCGCGGTGGCACTTGCGGCGATGATTGCGGCGAAGACAGTTCTATTCAACAAGTTCATTGCAACTCCCCCTTGGTGGCTAACGCTTGAGTTAAGCGGCGGCGAAGCCGTCCGCCTTGAACGAGTAGTTAGGGCGTATCGCCGATGACCCTGAGTGCAAGAGCGGATGAGTAGACGTTGCTAGAGAGCTCGCTGAAGCTATCCATGCCTGCGATGATGCCGAAGGTGCCATCAGCATTTGCGAGGATTGGAGCGTAGTCGTTGAAGCTGCCAGCACCGCCGTAGACGTGGTTAACCGAGCCAGAGAGCACGTTTAGCTCGCTTTGAGTGAAGTCGCGGCTGAGTAGCGATGCAGCTTGCTGCTGGCATGCGACGAAATGTTTACGCCATTGGCAGAGCGGATCTTGCGCGAGCACTGCTACTAGCTCACTGAGGCGAGCATGCAATATTTCCAGTTGTTCGCGACGACTGTTCATGCGGCCTAACGCTTGAGTTGAGCGGCGGCGAAGCCGTCCGCCTCGAACGAGTGGTTAGGCGCGCCCCTCACTGCAGCCAGCCCGAGTCGTAGACATGGCCGGCGAGTGAAGTGACAACAGCCCGTGTGTGCAAAGAATACCCATCTTTGTCCCACGGTGCCGGCGTGGCGCGCAAGACGATGGACGCTACGTCAGTGTCGGAGAAGCCGTGCTTGAGCAGAATGGACTTGCTCTTTGCCTGGAGGGTGAGGAGTGCCAAACGTAGCGGCTTGAGCTCAGCAGCTTCGGGCGGGTACGGAGAAAAAGCCAGCAAGTCGATGTCGGTTGTACTTGCGCCGACGGCCCTGAGAGCCTCGGCAAGATGGGGCGAAATGCAACTAAGTCCGCTACCCGCGTGGTGAGCGATGCTGTGAGCTACTCCTGCGAGTTTTGCCGTTTTTCTCATGAAGCCTAACGCTGGAATTGAGCGGCGGCGAAGCCGTCCGCCTCGAATGAAATGTTAGATGGCTGCTGCACGACGCAGCACGCGCTTGGCAAGAGCCTGACCAACCAACGCGCCGATTGCTACCGCCAGTGCGGACAACACAATGCTGAGCAAGTTGACCTGAGCAATAGCCAAGAAGGACGCCTGACCCGTCGGTGCAGCGATGAAGTAGAGGAGACAGCCGACGAGAAGCCAACCCACGAACCACAGGCCGAGCGCGGGAAAGACAAAACCCCGGCGCGCTATGAGGGCGCCGATTGTGGTTGCGAGGAAACCCAGAGCAACCGATTGCAGCACGGGGTTAGAGGTGAAGTTAGCCAGCGATATCAGCTCCCCAGCTACGAGGCCGAATGCAGCAGCCGCGGCGAGGCCAAGAAGGATTCTTTTCGTGTCCATTACGAGCTCTCCTTTTCGATCTAACGCCTGAGTTAAGCGGCGGCGTAGCCGTCCGCCTTGAACGACTGGTTAGGTGTGATGGCGAGTGACTGAATACGCCAGACAAACCACCAGCCCGATGAGTACAGCTGCCAAGAGTACGGCAATTTTGTTACCTGCTGGACTCCCCTCTACGTATGACTCCGGGCTCTGATATAGCTGCTTCCACTTTGCGTAGAGCTCGATGCCGACAGCGATGAGCAAGGGCAGTGAAGCCAAGACAAGCAAAACTTTGGATGCACGAGAATCTGGATCTGGGGCCAGCCACAAGGCAATAGGCCACGTAACCAGGGTAAGCGACGCTACTTTCCATTTCAGCGCAACATTCACGTGACACCTAACGCTTGAGTTAAGCGGCGGCGAAGCCGTCCGCCTTGAACGAGATGTTAGGCCCCGGCCCGGTTTGCACCATGCCATGGAACCTCTTGGAATATGCCGCTGCCAACAAGCAACGCGCCGAGCTCAGAAATTAGTTGCCTGTTGCGAACGGCATTGCTTGACCATTGGTCGGCTTCGCCGAAGGTACACCAAGAATCGCTATCGACATGGACAGCACCCAGCGAACTCTCTGGGTCTGGATGGGAGGCCCACACACCGTGCTCCGTGATAGTGATCGAGAAGCCCGCGGGCGTCAGAGCCACGCGAAGCGCTTCTTGAAATCCACGATCCGAGGGCTCCGGATAAAACTCGATTAGCAATTTGTCACTGCCGTATGCCTGTCTAATCGCAAAGGTGTACATGCGGGGCCTAACGCTGGAATTAAGCGGCGGCGGAGCCGTCCGCTTGGATGACTGGTTAGGCGGGGCTACTGGCCCGAACCAGAACCGGGTGGCTCACCTTTGAGCCAACATATTGCTATAAGCGCGATGGTGCATACGCCGACACCAGCGAGCCACAAGGCGTGCTCGCTCGCCAGCGACAAGAAATGGTGGAGCAGTAACAAGGATGCGGCATACGCAGCAAAAACCGCCCAACCCTGCCAACAAGTTGGAAAACTCCACCCCCAGCCGAATTTCTTAGCGGGAAACCAGTATTTTTTCTGAGCGTCCATCGCGATCCCTATGACGACTTTGCGCTAAGCCTAACGCTAAGTAGACCCCAAAAATGGGGTGTTGCTCGGAGTATGCGGCTCCACTTCCCATCGTTCAAGCGGGGGATTTCTGCGACGGATCATCCGGTTGCGCCGCGGTGTGGGGGCGGGTACGGGGTTTGCGGCTCGGTGTTATCAGGCACTTTTGAGGGTGTATGAGTTACACCCTCGGGAGTGGGGGTGTAACGGGGACGAAAGTGCCGGGTTTTCGTGTGGTGGGGCGCCGGATTTTCGGGCGCGGTCTGGCCAGCGGGCCAATGGGGGCTTGCGGTGCGACATGCGCCTGGGTCGCCGGATCGCGTCGGGACCGGCAATCATCCGGTAGCGGTCGGGTCAGCCGCCGCGACTCCACTCGCGTGCCGCCTCCGCAAACGCCACGCAATCCGCGAAGCGGTTGTACAGCGGCGCGGGCGAGATGCGGATCACGTCGGGTTCGCGCCAGTCGCCGATGACGCCGTGGGCCATCAGATAATCGAACAGTGCGCGGCCGCGTTCGCGGCCTTCGATCACGCGGATGGAGAGCTGGGCGCCGCGGCGTTCGGGGTCGGCGGGGGTGACGACCTGCAGTACGTCGGCCAGTTGCGTCTGCACCAGCCATTCGAGGTAGCCGGTGAGCGCCAACGATTTTTGGCGCAGGACATCCATGCCGGCGCGGCGGAAAATTTCCAGCGACACGCGCAGGGGGGCCAGCGCGAGGATCGGCGGGTTGGAAAGCTGCCAGCCGTCGGCGCCGGGCGTGGGCACGAACCGGGGGCCCATCTGGAAGCGCGTGGTCTTGTCGTGGCCCCACCAGCCGGCGAAACGCGGCAACACGGCCTTGGCGTGGCGCTCGTGCACGAAGGCGCCGCCGACGGCACCGGGTCCGCTGTTCAGGTATTTGTAGCTGCACCAGATCGCGAAGTCGGCGCCGCTGTCGTGCAGTTGCAGCGGCAGGTTGCCGACGGCGTGGGCGAGGTCGAAGCCCACGGTGCAGCCGTGCCGATGCGCCAGCGCGGTGATGGCCTTGAGGTCGAACGCCTGGCCGGTGCGGTACTGCACGCCGGGCAGCATCACCAGGGCGATGCGCGAGCCGTGTTCGGCCAGCACGCGCTCGATGGCGGCGATGGAAACAATGCCGTTCGGCTCGTCGGCTTCCAGTTCGATCAATGCCGTGGAGGGATCAAAACCGTGGAAGCGGATCTGCGATTCCACCGCGTAGCGGTCGGTGGGGAAGGCGCCGGCCTCGATCAGGATCGCCGGGCGCTCGGCGGTGGGGCGGTAGAAGCTCACCATCATCAGGTGCAGGTTCACGCCCAGGGTATTCATGGCCACTACTTCGGTGGGCAGCGCACCGACCACGGCGGCGAGGTCGTCGCGCACGAACTCGTGGTAGTCCATCCACGGCAGGCGACCCTTGAAGTGGCCTTCCACGGCCAGCTCGCCCCAGTAGTCCAGCTCCGCGTTGACCGCCTCGCGCACGGCGCGCGGCTGCAGGCCGAGCGAGTTGCCGCAGAAATAGGCGCTGTCGCGGCCTTCGTGCGGCGGGATCAGGAACTCGTCTCGGAACGCGCGCAGCGGATCGGCGGCATCGCGGGCGGCGGCCCACGCAGCGGTGGGCTGGTAGTCGGGCATGGTGGTGTCCTGTTTCGGTGGGAGCGGCTGGCGCGCTTTTCGTCGGCGTGACGGAGAGCATCGCGCGCGAGCGCGCTCCTGCAGGGGTTGCGGATCTATTTCAGTTGGACGGCCAGCGCATCGCAGCCCTTGTCGAAATCGGCCTGCCATGCGCTGCCGGCCTGGGTGCGGGTCGGGCGCACGCAGCGCAGCTGGATCGCGTAGCCGTGCTTGAACCAGTAGTGCTCGGTGTAGCTGAAGGCGGTGCCGTTTTCCTGCGCGGTGTAGAGGTTGCTGTTCGGTACCGGCGGCACCTTGTCCTGCTGGTAGCCGGGCAGGGCCAGCGCCTTGGCCGTGGCCTGGGCCATGAACTGGTGGAAGCTGCTGATGTCCGGCACCCGGGTCACGGTGACGGTGACGCGGGCCAGGCTGCTCTTGCCGGTGGGCGAGGGGTCGGGTACCTGGAACACCTGCGCCTCGGGGTCGCCTTCGGTCTGCATGATCGGGAGCCAGTTGGCGGGCGTGTCGAAGGTGATGTTGCCGCCGGCCATGCTGACTTCCGCGGCGTGCGCCGTGCCGGCCAGCAGCAGGGTGGCGACGAGCGCCAGTGTGGTCGTGCGAAGCAGGTTCATGCGGACTCCGGTCGAGAAGGGTCGGGGGCAAAACGATGCCTGGGCAGGCCCAGCCACTCCAGCGCGGTGCCATGGAACAGTCGCTCGCGCCCGGCCTCGTCCAGGCCGAGCGCCTCGATGCCGCTGCCCGGCACCTGTTCGCCCAGCGGGAAAGGATAGTCGGTGCCGAGCATGACCTGTTCGACGCCGGTCACATCCAGCAGGTAACGCAGGGCATCGTCGTCGTGCACGCAGGAGTCGAAATAGAAGCGCTTGAGGTATTCGCGCGGGTTGCGCGGGTTGTCGGTGGCCACCAGATCCGGGCGCATGCGAAAACCGTGCTCGATGCGGCCGATGGTGTACGGAAAACTGCCGCCGCCGTGGGCCAGCATCACGCGCAGCTTCGGCAGCCGCTCCAGCACCCCGCCGAAGGCGAGGCAGCAGGCGGCGCGGGACTGCTCCGCGGGCATGCCGACCAGCCACGGCATCCAATACTTGGGCATGCTGGCCATGCCCATCATGTCCCATGGATGCACCAGGATCGCGGCGCCGAGATCGGCGGCCGCCTCGAAGAACGGGAACAGCTCAGGCGCATCCAGGTTCCAGTCGCCGCAGTGCGAGCCGATCTGCACGCCTTGCAGGCCCAGCTCGTCGATGCAGCGCTCGAGTTCGCGCACCGCCAGCTCCGGCGCCTGCAGCGGCACCGTGCCGATGCCCGCGTAGTGGCGCGGGTAGTCGCGGCAGATGCCGGCCATGTGATCGTTCAAGTGGCGATGCAGTTCCAGCGCCTGGTATCCCGGTGCCCAGTAGGAGAACAACACCGGCACGGTGGAAATCACCTGCACGTCGACGCCGAAGCGCGCGTAGTCGTCGATGCGCGTCTGCGGATCGAACGCCGAATCCCACACTTCGCGGAAAAACCTGCTGTCCTTGTAGATGCGGTGGCGGCCGTCGGTATGGGTCATCACCGGGAAGCGGTCGTCGCCGTACTTGGCTGCCAGGTTCGGCCAGTCGCGGGGCAGGATGTGCGCGTGGGTGTCGATCTTGAGCATCCGTGCAGTGTAAAACCTCCGGGCGCCGCCGTCGCCTCACCGTTTTTGCGGGAGCGCACCTTGTGCGCGAGCTCTTTCGCCACGGGAGGATCCAGCGCGCGCAGGGTGCGCTTCTACCGGTCGGGCAGGGCCGGCTCGGGCCGGTGGCGGTTGATGACGTGGGCAAGCGTATCGATGTTGTCCACCAGGCGATCGCTGATGCGGCCCAGCAGGTCGACACTGGCAGCGTCCGCGCCCGCAGTGCGGCGAACCAGCGCGCGTTGCGCGGCACGCAGGTCGGGCAGCCCGGTGAGCGGTGCCTGCTGGCGCAACGCGCCGGAGATGGCATGCAGTGCGCGGATGCATTCCCCGATAAAGTCGGCCAGCCCGGTCGACGGCGGCAACCTGGCGAGGTCGCCCAGCATCGCTTCCAGCGTCATCGCGGTGCGCGCCAGCCGGTTGCCGTTGGCTAGCAGCTGGCGTGCCAGCGCCAGCAACGCAGGAGGCGTCGCCGGCTCACTGCGCATGCGCTCGATCGACGCCTGCGCATTGATCCGGGCCGTGCGTGCGGCGGAGCGAATTTCGCCGCGCACCACGCCGCCGCATCCGGCCAGGTGGCTCAGGTAATCAGCATAGGCGTCGAGCATGCTGGCCAGGGCCTCGCGCGCGCGACTGCGCTCCCAGGTCGGCCACGCCACGTAGGCGAACAGCGCAATGCCGCAGCCCAGCGCGGTGTCGATCACGCGATCGAGCACCGCGGCATCGGGCGCCACGCCCTCGAACGAAAGCAGGATCACCACGGTGCCGGTCAGTGCGGCCACCGCGATGCCGTAATGCGCGCCGGCCAGGTAGCGGAACGCCATGCACAGCACGGCCATCAGGGCGAGATGCGCCCATGGCTGGTCGGGCGTGATCGACAGCAACATCGTGGTAAGCACCAGGCCGAGCACGGTGCCGAGCACGCGCAACAGGCCGAAGTTGAAGGTGGCGGCGAAATCCGCGCGCAGCACGATCGCCGCCGTCATCGGCACCCAGTAGCCGTGCGGGAGATCCAGCCAGCGCGACAGCGCCAGCGTTGCGGTGAGGCACACTGCCATGCGTACGGCGTGGCGGAACGCCACCGAGCGCGGCGTGAGGCTGGCGCGCAGGGTGGCCCGGATCGCCGTGCTGCGCAGGGTCGCCGGCAGGCGCGTTTCCGCTGCGCTGGCGCGCAGCTCGCCGCGGCTGCCGGCCCAGTCGGCGTTGCGCACGGCTGCCGCAAGCTGACCGATCAGCGCATCCCGATGCGGCGCCAACCCGTCACCCTCGTCGTGCCGCGCGCGCAAGGCCTGCAGCAGCGTGTCGGCGCGTGCGGGCGAATCGCCGTGCTCCAGCGCGTCGGCAATCGCCGCGAGCACCTCGGCCGCGCCATCCCGGAAGCCGGCCTGCAAGGCAGGGCCGGCATGCAGCTCGGCGATGGCGGTGAGTTCCAGGCGGATTCGCTCGGCCAGTTCCAGCAACACGCCAAAGGCTTCCATCGCGCGGCCGTGGGCGCGGTGGCGCCCCAGCAGGGTCTGCTGAAGGGTGGTCATCGCCTCGGTCAGCGCCGGCACGTCGGTGGCGTCGTGGCGTGTTTCGCGCGCCAGCGTGGCCAGCCCGCGGTACACCTCGACCAGCGCATGGCGCTCGGGCCAGTAGCGCTGCAGCGGCCACGCCGCCAGCGAGAACGCGGCCAGCAGCAGGCCGCCGGCGAAGATCAGCGCCGCGCCGCCCAGTGCGCCGGGCAGCGGCTGCGGGGTGGCGGCGGTGATCACCAGCAGGATCATGCTGGTCATGCCGGCGCGTGCCGTGTCCGGGCCGAACACCACCAGCAGGCCGCCGAAGAAACCGAGCGCCGCCGTAATCGCCAGCAGTGGCAGCAACTGGTCGCCGAGCAGGAAACCCGCCAGCGAGGCCAGGCCCGCGGCCAGCGCGTTCAGCAGCAACTGCCGCAGGCGCTGGCGATACGGCCCGGGCTGGTCGGAGAACATCGCATTCAACGCGCCGCTGGCCACCGCCAGGCCGATCGTCTGGTGGCCCGTCGCCATGCCGGCAGCCAGCGGCAGCACCACGGCAGCGGTGTTGCGCACGACCACCCGCCACGGCACGTTCGGCCGCTTGACCTGGGTCAGGCTTTCGATCGCGTGGGCGCGCAGCGAATAGCTGTTGGAAGACATGGAGAGGGCGCCGCGGGGAGCGGAAAACGAGTATCGCAAAAAGCCGTGCTGCCCGTGCCCGCGAATCGCCGGGGTAGGGCGGACACTGTCCGCCGGCTCTTCGTCCCGCCACGCACGGTGGCGGGAGCGGCGGGCGGTGCCCGCCCTACGGTTTGAGGTTGCTCAAGCCCGGCCGGCGAACTCGCCGGTGAGCGTGTTAACCCACACCTTTTCGTCGACGCTGATGTACTCGGGCACCTGCACTTCGATGCCGGTGTTGAGCTTGGCAGGCTTGTTGCGCTTGGTGGCGCTGGAGCCTTTCATTTCCGGCGCGGTATCGACCACGGTCAGCACCACGCTGGTCGGCACCTGCAGGCCGACCGGGGCGTCGTCGATCAACTGCACGTAATAGCCTTCCAGATCCTCGACGATGTAGCCGGCGTTGTCGCCGACCAGTTCCGGCGAAAGCAGGTACTGGGTGTAATCCTCCGCGTCCATGAACACGAACGCGTCGCCGTCCATGTAGGAGAAGTTCGCCGCGCGGCGGACCAGGTCCATTTCCTTCAGGTCGTCGTCGGCGCGCAGGCTGAGGTCGTACTTGCGCGCACCGGGAATCGAATACATGGTGAAGCGGAAGGTGACGTTGCCGCCCCGCGCGGTGGGCGCGCTGCGCTCGATGTCGCGCACCTGGTAGACGGTGCCGTCGTGCTCGACCACGTTGCCTTTCTTTACGTCGGAAGCTTTCATGGGTTTGGGGCCGGGAATAGGGAATGGGGAATAGGGAATGGCAAGAGCGGTACTGGGCGACAGTGGGGCAGGGTGGCGGGAACCGGCTTTTCCTATTCCCTATTCTCCATTCCCTATTCCCTGGCGGCTACTTCGCCGCCAGCCGCACCGCGCCGTCCAGCCGGATCGTCTCGCCGTTGATGTAGCGATTGCCCAGGATGAAAGCGACGGTGCTGGCGTATTCGTCCGGCCGGCCCAGTCGCGAGGGGAAGGGGATCGAGGCGGACAGCGATTGCTGCACGGCCTCGGGCATGCCGTCGACCATCGGGGTCCAGAAGATGCCCGGCGCGATGGTGGCCACGCGAATGCCGAAACGCGCCAGCTCGCGCGCCATCGGCAGGGTCATGCCGACCACGCCGCCCTTCGATGCCGAATAGGCGGCCTGGCCGATCTGGCCTTCGTAGGCGGCGACGCTGGCGGTGTTGATGATCACGCCGCGCTCGCCGTCCTCGCCGGCTTGGTTGTTCTGCATCAGCGCCGCGCCGGCCTTGGCCACGTTGAAGCTGCCGACCAGGTTCACCATCACGGTGCCGGAGAAGTTGGCCAACGGCATCGGGCCTTCCTTGCCCAGCACGCGGCCCGCGCCGAGGATGCCGGCGCAGTTGATGACCACGTTGAGTCCGCCCAGCGCGTGATGTGCAGCGGCCACGTTGGTGGCCACGCCCTCTTCGGAGGTGACGTCGGTGCGGAAGAAGCGGGCGGCGTCGCCCAGTTCCTTCGCGGCGGCGTGGCCCTTGTCATCGTTGACGTCGAACAGCGCGACCTTGCCACCGTGGGCGACGAAATGCTGCGCCACCGCGTGGCCGAGACCGGAGGCGCCGCCGGTGATGATGGCCTTGACCTGATCGAGCTGCATGGGTGATCCCCCGAAACGGATGCGGAAAGCCGCCAATGGTAGCCGAGCCGCCGCGTATGCTGCAGGCTGAACGCAAAACACGCCCGGCTGGCCGATTCATGCCCGGTTGGGGGTGTCGCCACCAGCGTGTCGTCTGACCGCACAGCATCGTCAGGCAGTTGTCGGTACGATGCACGCGGTTCCTGGCCCACCAAGTGGAGATCCATCATGAAAAAGTTGCTTGCTCTGTCTGTTGCATGCGGCACGATGCTGATGCTGGCCGGCAGCCCCGTATTGGCGCAGGAACACGGTCGGGGCCACGACCGCGATCGCCACGGGCAGAACGACCGTGACCGCAGCTACGACCATGATGGCGACCGTTACGTGCGCTACGATCGCGACAACGACCAGGGGCGTGGCCACGGTCGCGGCCATGGCCGCTACAAGAACTGGCACGACCGCGGTCGCCACGAGGGCTGGTACAAGCGCGGCGGCTACCTGCCGGTGGAATACCGCAGCACCCGCTACGTGGTGTACGACTGGCGCGACGCCCGCCTGCGGGAACCGCCGCGTGGCTACCACTGGGTGCGCAGCGACAACGGCGACTTCCTGCTGGTGGCGATCGCCACCGGCGTGATCGTCGACCTGCTGCTCAACCAGTAAGCCGGCTTGACCGTGAAGGCGTGCCCGCATCCGCGGGCACGCTTTTTTTTCAGGCAAACCGGTGCAGATATGCAGGAGCGCAAGGCGGGCAGTGCCCGCTCTACGCGTTCGGGTGGTCTTCCAGCAACTCTTGCAGCGTGGCCTGTGGCAACTGCGGGAAAGGGGTGACGGGCGCGGGCGGATTCGCCGCCGCCTGCAGCTCCTTCTGCCATACGCCCACGTCCCACCACCGGCCGAGCTTGTAACCGCACTGTCGCCACACGCCGGTCGACGTGAAGCCCATCGCCTCGTGCATCGCCACGCTGGCCACCCCGGGCAGGGTGATCACGCCGACGGCCTGGGTGATGCCCTGCAGCCGCATCACGTCCAGCAGCACGCCATACAGCTGGCGCGCGATGCCGCGGCGCTGTGCGTCGGCGCGCACGTAGATCGAGGTCTCGGCGATCCAGTCATAGGCGGCGCGTTCGCGGAAGCGGCCGGCGTAGGCGTAGGCCAGCACCTCGCCGGCTTCTTCCCACACCAGCCACGGGTAGTGTTCGAGGCGCGCGCGCAGGCGTTCGCGCATGGCTTCCACGCCGGGCAGTCCGGTTTCGAAGGTGGCCACGCCGTCGCTGACCGATGGTGCGTAGATCGCGTGAATGGCGGCGGCGTCTTCGTCGCGGGCAGTGCGAATGGGTGTCATGGGCTCACAGCTCGCGGATGAAGAAGCGGTCGCAGCTGAAATGCCCGGTGCCGCCCATCGGCGCGCACAGCGCGGTGAAGCCGCTGCGCTTGTACAGCGCCTGCGCCGCGTCCATGCCGGTCAGCGTCTCCAGGTAGCAGCGCCGGAAGCCGTGCGCGCGGGCCGCGTCGAGGCAGCGCTGCATCATCGCCGTGCCGGCACCGATGCCGCGCGCGGCGGGCAGGAAATACATCTTGCGCAACTCGCACACGTCCGGCTCCGCGTTTTGCAAGGGCGCGACGCCGCCACCGCCGATCACCGTGCCGTCGCGCTCGAGCACGAAATAGCTGCTGCGCGGTTGTGCGTAGGACTCGTACATCGTGTCGACTTCGGCGTCATGGATCGCGAAGCCGGGGCCGTCGGCGCCGAACTCGGGCATCACGGCGCGGATGATCGCGGCCATCGCCGCGTTGTCGCCCGGTGCGATCGGGCGGATCAGGAAGTTTTCGCTCATGGGGTGTGGTGGGGAGTGAGATAGGGGAGGCCGGCCTTCATCACGAAGACCGGATGCTGGAGTGCGTCGATCTGTGTGCTCGGATCGCCGCTGAACGCGGCGAGGTCGGCCGCCAGGCCGGGTGCGATGCGGCCGAAGCGCTGCGACTGGCGCAGGATTCTTGCCGCCACGTCGGTGGCCGCGTGCAATGCCTGCGCGGGCGTCATGCCGCCGGCCACCATTGCTGCCGGCTCGCGCCAGTTCTCGCCGTGCGCGAACACGCCGACGTCGCTGCCGTTGCCGATCGTGACGCCCAGTTTCAGCGCGGTGCGGAAGGCGTGGTCGGCTTCGCGCATGCGCTCGGTCGGTTCGCTCTTGCCGGGCACGTAATGCTGGAAATATTCCGCGGTGGCCTCGACCGCGGTGAGCGTGGGCTCGTAGGCGATGCCGTGCTGCTTCATCAGCCTGAAAGTGGCCTCGCTGGCGCCGTAGCCGTGTTCCACGCTGTCCACGCCGGCCTCCACCGCCATGCGCACGCCGGCGTCGCTGGCGGCGTGCACGGCCACCGGGCGACCGATCTGGTGCGCGGTGTCGACCAGCGCCTTCAGTTCGGCGGCGGTGAAGGTGGGCGCGGTAGCGCCGTCCGGGCCGACCCGGTAGTCGCCGTAGATCTTGATCCAGTCGGCACCGCGCGCGGCCTGTTCGCGTACCGCGGCCATCGCTGCATCGACGCCGCTGACTTCCTGCGCGCCGCCGGGCAGGGTGATGTCCGGACGGAAGCCGCGCGGGCCGGGGCCGTAACTGGCGGTGGCGACGATCGCGCGGGTGGCCACGAACAGCCGCGGGCCGGGGATCAGGCCTTCGTCGATGGCGCGCTTGACCGACACGTCGGCGTAGCCGGCGCCTTCGGTACCGAGATCGCGCAGCGTGGTGAAGCCGGCAAGCAAGGTGTCGCGCGCATGCTTCGCCGCCAGCAGCGTGCGGTAATCCTGCGGCTCGGTCAGCACCTGGTCGTTCCACAGCGTCTCGTTGTACGGATGCAGGAACAGGTGCGAGTGCAGGTCGATCAGGCCCGGCGTGAGCGTGGCGCCGGGCAAGGTGACGCGGGGTGCGTCCGCAGGCGCGTCGATCGAGCCGGCCGGGCCGACCGCCGAGATCATGCCGTCGCGCACCAGCACGGCCCAGCCTGCATGTGCGACGTCACCGTCGGCGGTCCACACGCGATCGGGCAGCAGCAACCAATCACCCTTCGGCGTGGCGGCGCTGGCGGACAGGCTGCAGAGCAGGATCAGCAGTGCCGCTGCCGCCCGCCACCAGGTCATCAGGCTCGTGCGCATCGCTTCGTCTCGTCAACCGAAAGCCGATGATAGTGATCGCCGTCGGGATTTCGCGAGTGGCTCAGGCCGCGGCGGTGCGTGCCCGGGTGACCCGGCTGGCGGTTTCCTTGTGCAGTTGCGCGGCCAGCCAGGCGCCGGTGGCGATCAGCAGGTCGAGGTCGATGCCGGTCTCGATGCCCATGCCGTGCAGCATGTAGACCACGTCCTCGCTGGCCACGTTGCCGGTGGCGCCCTTCGCGTAGGGGCAGCCGCCGGTGCCCGAGACCGCGCTGTCGATCACGCGCACGCCTTCCTCCAGGCAGGCCAGGATGTTCGCCAGCGCCTGGCCATAGGTATCGTGGAAGTGCACGGCCAGCGCGGCGATCGGCACTTCCTGCGCCACCGCGTGCAGCATCGCGCGCGCCTTCGCCGGCGTGCCGACGCCGATGGTGTCGCCCAGCGAGATTTCGTGGCAGCCCAGCTCGTGCATGCGTTGCGCCACGCGCACCACGTCGCTTGCCGGCACCTCGCCCTGGTACGGGCAGCCGAGCACGGTGGAGACGTAGCCGCGCACTTGCACGCCGTCGGCCCGGGCCTGTTCCATCACCGGGATGAAGCGCTCGATGGATTCGTCGATCGAGGCGTTGATGTTCTTGCGGTTGAACGCTTCGGATGCCGCAGTGAACACGGCGATTTCGGTGGCGCCGACTGCGCGCGCGCGCTGGTAGCCCTGCAGGTTCGGCACCAGCACCGGGTAGCTCACGCCCGGCACCTTGCGGATGCCGGTGAACACCTCGGCGGCGTCGGCCAGTTGCGGCACCCACTTGGGGCTGACGAAGCTGGTCGCCTCGATGGTCTTGAGGCCGGTGGCGGAGAGCCGGTCGATCAGTGCGATCTTCACCTCGGCCGGCAGCAACGTCTTCTCGTTTTGCAGGCCGTCGCGGGCGCCGACTTCGACGATGCGGACGTGGTTGGACGGGGACATCAGATGCTCCGGTAATGGCGTGTAGAAGCGCACCCTGTGCGCGAAGCTTTTGCGTGATGTGAAGAAGAGCATCGCGCACAGGGTGCGCTCCTACAAATGCGGTCCGGT
The DNA here is from genome assembly GCF_052978425.1 of Rhodanobacter sp. UC4437_H4. Classification (NCBI taxonomy): domain Bacteria; kingdom Pseudomonadati; phylum Pseudomonadota; class Gammaproteobacteria; order Lysobacterales; family Rhodanobacteraceae; genus Rhodanobacter; species Rhodanobacter sp. UC4437_H4. Next base: position 1,060,234 of record NZ_CM129673.1, on the reverse strand, counting down.
AGGGCGGGCACTGCCCGCCGGCTCTTGTGCGTGATAGGCGGGCGGCGGGCAGTGCCCGCCCTACAAGGGTCGGGTGATTTATTCGGCGAAGCGGACCAGCACCGCGTCGGCCTCGACAAACTCGCCCTGCGCGGCATTCACGCTCTCGATGGTGCCGGCGCGCGGCGCCTTCAAGGCCAGTTCCATCTTCATCGCTTCCATCACCAGCAGTTCCTGGCCCTGCTCGACTGCGTCGCCGGCTTGCGCCTTCACCAGCACGATGCGGCCAGGCATCGGCGCGATCACCTGGTTGCCGCCGGCAGTGTCCTTGGCTTCCCACGCGAACGCGGCCGCGCGACCGAGGCTGTAGCGCTGGCCGTGGGCGTCGTGCAGCAGCACGTGCGCGGCGTCGACGTGCAACGGCACGCGGCGCGCTTCGCCATCGAAGCGGGCGCCGAGGTTGTCGTCCGACAGGCGCGCGCCTTGCACCTCGCAGTTCGTTTCGGCGCGGCGCAATTGATAATTGCCGGCGTGCCCGCGCGCCTCGATCTCGAAGCGCTGGTCGCGCCAGGCCAGCGCCACGATGCGCTTGCCGGCGTGGCCGACGCGCCAGGCGTCGGCGCGGGCCCAGGGCGAATGCGGGTCGGTCGCGTTGCCGGCCACGTGCGATTCGTCGTGCAGCAGCACGGCGGTCGCGGCGGCAAACAGCGTACCCTCGGCAGGAGCCGTGTCGCCGACCAGGAATTCGTCCAGGTGGCGATCCAGGTAACCGGTGTCGATGCGGGCCTCGACCACGGCCGGATGGCGCACCAGTCGTTCGAGAAAGGCGATGTTGGATTTCGGGCCGATGATCTCGCATGCCGCGAGTGCCTCGCGCATGCGCTGCAGCGCCTTCGGGCGATCCCCGTCCCACACGATCAGCTTGGCGATCATCGGGTCGTAGAAGATCGTCACCGTGTCGCCTTCGACCACGCCACCGTCGAGGCGCACGTGTTGCGAGGGAGTCGGCAAGCGCAGCGACTGCAGCTTGCCGGAGCCGGGCAGGAAGTTCTGGTCGGGGTCTTCGGCGTACAGGCGTACCTCGATCGCGTGGCCGTGCGAGACCACGTCCTGCTGGGCCAGCGGCAGCGGTTCGCCATCGGCGATGCGCAGCTGCCATTCCACCAGGTCCACGCCGTGGGTCAGCTCGGTGACCGGATGCTCGACCTGCAGGCGGGTGTTCATTTCCATGAAGTGGAAGTCGCCCGCGGGACCGACGATGAACTCCACCGTGCCGGCGCCCACGTAGTTCACGGCGCGCGCGGCGGCCACGGCGGCGGCGCCCATGGCGGCACGCTTTTCCGGGGTGAGGAAGGGCGAGGGGGTTTCCTCCAGCACCTTCTGGTAACGGCGCTGCGCGGAGCACTCGCGCTCGCCCAGGTGGATGATGTTGCCGTGGCGGTCGCCGAAGATCTGGAACTCGATGTGGCGCGGGTGCTCCACGTAGCGTTCCAGCAGCATCGAAGCGTCGCCGAAGGCGGCCTGCGCCACGCGCTGCGCGGTGGCCAGCGCCTCGGGGAACTCGGCGTCCGAGCGCACGATCTGCATGCCCTTGCCGCCGCCACCGGCCGAGGGCTTGATGATCAGCGGATAGCCGATGGCATGCGCCTGTTCGGCGAGGCAGGCGTTGTCCTGCTCGTCGCCGTCGTAGCCGGGCACCAGCGGCACGGCGTGCTTGGCCATCAGCTGCTTGGCGGCGGCCTTGGAGCCCATCGCCTCGATGCTCTCCGGATCGGGGCCGATGAACACGATGCCGGCGTCCTTGCAGGCGCGCGAAAAGGCCGTGTTCTCGGAGAGGAAGCCGTAGCCGGGATGGATCGCCTGCGCGCCGCTCTTTTTCGCAGCGTCGAGGATGGCGTCGATGCGCAGATAGGACTCGGCCGGCAGCGGGCCGCCAATCGGCAAGGCCTCGTCGGCCTGCCGCACGTGCTGTGCGTCGCGGTCGGCTTCCGAGTACACCGCGATGGTGCGGATACCGAGGCGACGGCAGGTGCGGATCACGCGGCAGGCGATTTCACCGCGGTTGGCGATCAGTACACGTTCGAACATGCGATTTCCCTGGCCAGACGGTCGGTGCAAAGCCTTCAAAAGTTAGCAGATGCGCGATGTTTCTCCGCTGCGCGGCGCAGCAAAGGCGTTATTCGCCTTCCCAGTAATCGCGCGCATCCGCGAGGCGTCCGAGGTGGCGGAAGCGGCCCGGCGTGCCGTCGGCGAAGGCGCCGAACTTGGCCGAGTCGGGGTATTCACATACTTCGGCCGGCGACTGCGTGCTGATCGCGAGATAGCGCATCTCCGCCGCGCCGGTGTTGATGATCTGGTGCGCGGTTTCCGGACCGCCGGTGGGGCAGGCGATGATGTCGCCGGCGCGGACCGGGTGGCGCTCGGCGCCATAGCGCAACTCGCCGCTGCCTTCGAGGATGATGAACATCTCCTCTTCGGCGCGGTGACTGTGGAACGGGCAGGCGCGCTTGCCCGGCGCCACCACGGTGAGGTTGCAGCCCAGCTGGCGCGCGCCGATACGGCTGGCGACCTCACCCCAGCGCAGGTCGTAGCGTTCGGCGGTGGCGCCTTGTGGCAGGCCGGCGGGGATCGGCGTGTCGGCGGCGGATTGCACCACCACGTCGGCAAGGTTGAGGATCGGTCTGGTCATGCTCGTGGCTCCGTGGTCAACCGGTGACCCATGACGGCGCGCGCTTGTCGAGGAACGCGCCCAGGCCGTGCTGGCCTTCCGGCGAGACGCGCAGGCGGGCGATCAGCTCGGCGTTTTGGGTGTCGATGCGCTCGGCCGTGGCCGGATCGGCACCGGCAATGCGCAGCGCCAGCTGCTTGGCTTCGCGCTGGGCCAGCGGACCGGCCTTGGCGAGGAAATGCAGCTGGCGCTCGATCGCCTCATCCAGTTCCGCGCCCGCCACCACGGCGTGCAGCAGGCCGATGCGCTGCGCCTCCGCGGCGTCGAACACCTCGCCGCTGACGAACCACCGGCGCGCCTCGCGCAGGCCGATTGCCGCGACCACGTAGGGCGAGATCACCGCCGGCACCAGGCCCAGCTTCACCTCCGACAGGGCGAACTTGGCGCCGTCCACGCCGATCGCGATGTCGCAGCAGGCGACCAGGCCCACGCCGCCGCCATAGGCCGCGCCGTTGACGCGCGCGATGGTCGGCTTGGAGAGGAATTGCAGGTTGCGCATCAGCCGCGCCAGGCGCAGCGAGTCCTCGCGATTCTCCTGCTCGCTGGCGGCGGCCATGCCGCGCATCCAGTGGAGGTCCGCGCCGGCGGAAAACGTGCTGCCGCTGCCGCTGAGCACGACGCAGCGGACCGCCGGATCGGCGTCGGCCCGGGCCAGCGCCTCGGTGAGCGCGGCGATCAGGTTGTCGTCGAACGCGTTGTGTACCTGAGGCCGGTTCAGGGTGAGCCAGGCCACGGCGCCGCGGCGCTCGTTGAGGATGGAGTCGGTCATCGGTCGTCCCGGCAAATAACCCGATGATAAACGCAGCGCGCCGCGACCACCGGCGTGATGCAGGCGCAGGGGCAAAGGAATACAATGCGAACCATTCTTGTTTGGATTCCGCCCGTGCGTCTGTCCGAATTGCCCAAGGGTGCCCTTGCCGTGGTCGAACGCGTGCTCGATGTGCATGCGGCCGATCCGATCGCCCAGCGCCTGCGCGACCTCGGCTTTGTCGACGGCGAACCGGTGCGGGTGGTGGCGGTCGGCCCGATGGGCGGCGACCCGGTGCTGATCCAGATCGGCTTCACGCGCTTTGCGCTGCGGCTTGCCGAGGCGGCGCGGGTCAGCGTGCGCACTGGGGTGGCTGCGTGAGCGCATCGACCCTGCGCATTGCCCTGGTCGGCAATCCGAATTGCGGCAAGACGGCGCTGTTCAACCTGCTTACCGGCGGGCGCCAGAAAGTGGCCAATTACGCCGGCGTCACGGTGGAACGCAAGGAAGGGCGGTTCATGGCGCCGTCCGGCCGACTGCTGCAGATCCTCGACCTGCCGGGCACCTACAGCCTGGAGGCGAACAGCCCGGACGAGCAGATCACCCGCGACATCTGCGCCGGCACCTATCCGGGCGAGGCGGTGCCCGACCTGATCGTCTGCGTGGCCGATGCCACCAACCTGCGCCTGCACCTTCGTTTCGTGCTGGAGGTCCAGCGCCTCGGCCGGCCGGTGGTGCTGGCGCTGAACATGATGGACACGGCGCGCTCGCGCGGCATCGTCATCGACGTGTCGGAACTGCAGCGCCGGCTGGGCCTGCCGGTGGTGGAAACCGTGGCAGTGAAGCGCGGCGGCGCGCAGGCGCTGATCGAACAGGTCGACGGCGAAGTTCCCGCCGCCGCACCGCGGCGACCCAGCGATGCCGCCAGCCGCGCCGACCTGCATGCCCAGGTACGCGAACTGCTGGCGGCCACGGTGACGATGCCGCGCGTCACCGCCGAGATCGACGACGCACTGGACCGCTGGACCCTGCACCCGGTGTTCGGTCTGGCGATCCTGGCGGTGGTGATGTTCCTGGTGTTCCAGGCGGTGTATTCGCTGGGCAAGCCGATGACCGACGCGATCGGCGACGGCTTCGGCTGGCTGGGCGGGCATGTCGCCGCGTGGATGCCGGCCGGGCCGCTGCAAAGCCTGGTCAACGACGGGCTGTTCGGTGGCCTGGGCACGGTGCTTGGCTTCCTGCCGGAAATCCTGGTGCTGTTCCTTTTCATCATCGTGCTGGAGGAATCGGGCTACCTGCCGCGCGCGGCGTTCCTGCTGGATCGGCTGATGCTGTCGGTGGGGCTGACCGGGCGCTCGTTCATCCCGCTGCTGTCGAGCTTCGCCTGCGCCATCCCCGGCATCATGGGCACGCGCAGCATCACCGACCCGCGCGACCGGCTCGCCACCATCCTGATCGCGCCATTGATGACGTGCTCGGCGCGGCTGCCGGTGTACGCGCTGCTGATCGGCGCGTTCATCCCGACCCATTACGTGTTCGGCGTGTTCAACCTGCAGGGCATCGTGCTGTTCGCGCTGTACCTGGCGGGCATCCTCGGCGCGATGCTGGTGGGCTGGGTGATGAAGCACATCCGCCGCGACAAGAGCGAGCATGCGCTGATGATGGAGCTGCCGTCGTATCGCGTGCCCAAGCTGCGCGACGTGGCGATCGGCCTGTACGAGCGCGGCATGATCTTCCTCCGGCGGCTGACCGGCGTGATCCTCGGCCTGACCGTGCTGATGTGGTTCCTCTCCACCTTCCCCGGCGCGCCCGAGGGCGCGACGCTGCCGGCGATCGACTACAGCTTCGCCGGCTACATCGGGCGCGGCCTGCAGTACGTGTTCGCGCCGATCGGCTTCAACTGGGAGATCAGCCTGGCGCTGATCCCGGCGTTTGCCGCACGCGAGACCGCGGTGGCGGCGCTGGCCACGGTCTACCTGGTGGGCGGCGAATCCGGCGGGCTCGGCCAGGCGCTGGCCGGGCAGATCCCGCTGGCCAGCGCGCTGTCGCTGCTGGTGTGGTTCGCCTATGCGCCGCAGTGCATGTCCACGCTGGCGATCATCAAGCGCGAGACCGACTCCTGGCGCAACGTGGCGATCTCGTTCGGCTACATGTTCGTGATGGCCTACACCGCGTCGTTCATCGTCTACCAGGTGACGAGGGCGCTGACGTGAGGAGCCGCCCATGAGTGCCGGCCTGTTGCTGCAGTACGTGGTGATCGCGCTGGCCGTGCTGGCCAGCGTGTGGATCGTGCTGCGCAAGCTGGCCCGGAAAACGACCAACCGCTGGCTGGCCGCCGGCTCCATCCATTTCAACCAGCCCGGCCGCGGCGCCCTGGCGCGGGCGTTGGGCCGGCGCCTGCAGCCGATCGAAGCCACCGGCGACTGCAGCGACGGCTGCAGCACCTGCGGCGCCTGCGGTCCGAAACCGCCGGCCGCCGCACACCCCGGTGAGCCCATGCCGCTCGAATTCCGCCCGCGGCAGTAGGGCGGGCAATGCCCGCCGGCTCTTGTGGCGTGTGGGCGAAGCGGCGGGCGGTGCCCGCCCTACGTGCAGACACGAAAAAGCCGGCTTGCGCCGGCTGTTTCATGCAACCCGAATCGCGTGGCCGGCTTACGCCAGTTCGCGGATCTTCGCGTTGAGGCGGCTCTTGTGGCGGGCGGCCTTGTTCTTGTGGATCAGGCCGCGTGCGGCGTAGCGATCCATCACCGGCTGGGCGACGGTGAATGCGGCAATGGCACCGGCCTTGTCCTTGGCCTCGATGGCCTTGACGACCTTCTTCAGGGCGGTGCGGACCATGGAACGTGCGCTGATGTTGCGCAGGCGGCGCTGTTCGGACTGGCGCGCGCGCTTCTTCGCGGACTTGATGTTGGCCAAGGTAGAACTCCGGGATGCAGTGTGTTGGGTGGAAAAAGACGCCAATTATGCGGTCGATTCATCGACGCGTCAATCACTTGGCCGGCTTTATCCGCAGCCGGCGTGGCGCGCGGCTGCAGGGGTGCCGGCATTTTGCCATAACCGGGCCGTGATCCTGCCGGCGCGGGCTGTCAAACTGTGCGCCCCGTGCGAACGACGCCGAAGGTAGAACTGCCGCCCATGAAGTCTCCCAGCATGCTCCGCGGGCTGCTCTCCTTCAGCAGCATGACGATGATTTCGCGGGTGCTCGGCCTGGTGCGCGACATGTCGATCAACGCCGCGTTCGGCGCCAACGGCGCCACCGACGCGTTCTGGGTGGCGTTCCGCATCCCCAACTTCATGCGCCGGCTGTTTGCCGAGGGCTCGTTCTCCACCGCCTTCGTGCCGGTATTCACCGAAGTGAAGGAGAAGGGCACGCATGCGCAGCTGAGGGAGCTGATGGCGCGGGTGTCGGGCACGCTGGGCGGGGTGCTGCTGCTGATCACGGCGCTGGGCATCATCTTCGCGCCGCAGGTGACCGTGCTGTTCTCGCCCGGCGCGATCGACGAGCCGCGCAAGTTCGAGCTGACCGTCGAGCTGTTGCGGCTGACTTTCCCGTTCCTGCTGTTTGTGTCGCTGACCGCGCTCTCCGGCGGGGCGCTGAACAGTTTCCACCGCTTCGGGCTGCCGGCGCTGACGCCGGTAATCCTCAACCTGTGCATGATCGCCGGCGCGCTGTGGCTGTCGAAGAAGCTGCAGACGCCGATCCTGGCGATGGGCTGGGCGATCCTGGCCGCGGGCATCCTGCAGTTGCTGTTCCAGTTGCCGGCGCTGCGGCAGCTCAACCTGCTGACCCTGCCACGCTGGGGCTGGCGCCACCCGGAAGTGCGGAAGATCATGCGGCTGATGGTGCCGACCCTGTTCGGCTCCTCCGTGGCGCAGATCAACCTGCTGTTCGACACGGTGATCGCCTCGCTGCTGGTGGTCGGCTCGCAGAGCTGGCTGTCGCAGGCGGATCGTTTCCTGGAACTGCCGCTGGGCGTGTTCGGCGTGGCGCTGGGCACGGTGATCCTGCCGTCACTGGCGCGCCATCACGTCACCACCGACACCGCCGGCTTCTCGCGGGCGCTGGACTGGGGGCTGCGGATCACCCTGCTGATCGCGGTGCCGGCGATGTTCGCGCTGATGCTGCTTGCCGGGCCGCTGGTGGCCACGCTGTTCCAGCATGGCCACTGGACCGCGCACGACACGCACATGGCGACCTTGTCGATCACCGCGCTGAGCTTCGGCCTGCCCGCTTTCGCGCTGGTGAAGGTGCTGCTGCCGGCGTTCTATGCGCGCCAGGACACGCGCACGCCGGTGCGCGCGGCGGTGGCTTCGCTGCTGACCAACATGCTGTTGAACGTGGTCTTCCTGGCGCTGCTGTTCGAACTGTGGGCGCCGGCCGGCTTGAAGCAGCTGTCGTGGCTGGATGGCATCGCCCGCGTGCCCGGCCTGCACATGGCGCTGGGCTTGGCCAGCGCGGTAGCCGCCTACGTCAACCTGTGGCTGCTGTGGCACTGGCTGAAAAGGACGGGCGTGTACCAGCGCCAGCCGGGCTGGTCGCGCCACTTGCTGCGGCTGGCCGCGGCCTGCGCGGTGATGGTGGCGGTGCTGTTGCTGGGCCGCTGGCTGTGGCCGGACTGGGTCCACGGGGTGCCGGTGCTGACCCGGCTGTGGCATCTGGCCGTGCTGGTGCTGGCCGGCGGGGCCAGTTATGTCGCCGTCCTGTTTGCCGGCGGCTTCCGCCTGCGCGATCTGCGCGCGGCGTGAGGCCGCGACACCGACCGTTCTATATACTCGCGCGATGATGAGACTCTCCAGGGATGTCGCCGGCCCTTGCCTGGCGCCCGGTGGCAGTGTGGTCGCGGTGGGTGCGTTCGACGGCTTGCATCGCGGCCACCAGGCGCTGCTGGCGCAGGTGGCCGCGCGCGCGCGCGAGCTGGATGGCAGCCCGCTGGTAGTGAGCTTCGAGCCGCTGCCGCGCGCGTTCTTCTCGCCGCGGCCGGTGCCGCGGATTTCCAGCGTGCGCGACAAGTTGCGCGGCTTCGCCGCTGCCGGCATGCAGCAGGCCCTGCTGCTGCGCTTCAACCGGGCGCTCACCGCGATGTCGGCCGAGGATTTCGTCCGCCGCGTGCTGGTCGAGCGGCTGGCTGCGCGCGAGGTCTGGGTGGGCGCGGATTTCCGCTTCGGCCACAAGCGCGCCGGCGACGTGGCGCTGCTGCAGGCGATGGGCCCCGAATGCGGCTTTCTCGCCTGCACGATGCCGGAAGTGCAGTGGCACGATGCGCGGGTGTCGGCCAGTCGCGTGCGCGAATTGCTCGCGGCGGGCGAGTTCGCCGCGGCCGAGCCGCTGCTTGGCCGCCCTTTCGTGATCGACGGCAAGGTGCAGCGCGGCAACCAGCTCGGCCGCACCCTGGGTTATCCCACCGCCAACATCCATCTGCGCGATCGGGTCAGCCCGGTGCTGGGCATCTTCGCGGTGCGCGTGGGCCTGGGCGAGGGCGAATGCAGCTGGCCCGGCGTGGCCAGCCTGGGCGTGCGCCCTACCGTGAACCAGGTCAGCGAGCCGCTGCTGGAAGTCCACCTGTTCGATTTCGAGGGCGACCTGTATGGCCAGCGCATGGCGGTGGAGTTCGTCGGCAAGCTGCGCGACGAGCAGAAGTTCGACGGGCTGGAGCCGCTCAAGGCGCAGATGGCGCTCGACGCGCGCCGGGCACGAGAGCTGCTGGGCATGAATCCGCGGCTGGTCGGGGCGTGAACGCAGTCCCGGGTATTTCCCGTGTGCCCGCGCATCCATTAACTTAGAAGCCTTTGCCCGCCCATGGGCGGGCCGCAACACCTTCAACGGCACCTACGCGATGACCCACGATTACAAGAGCACCATCAACCTGCCGCATACGGATTTCCCGATGCGCGGCGATTTGCCGAAACGCGAGCCGGGCTGGCTGGCGCAGTGGGAGCAGGTGGGCCGCTATGCGCAGATCCAGCAGAAGACTGCCCATCGCGAGCGCGCGTTCGTGCTGCACGACGGCCCGCCGTATGCCAACGGTGCGATCCACATCGGCCATGCGGTCAACAAGATCCTCAAGGACATGGTGGTCAAGTCCAAGCTGCTGGCCGGTTACCGCGCGCCGTACGTGCCGGGCTGGGATTGCCACGGCCTGCCGATCGAGATCGCGGTGGAGAAGAAGTTCGGCAAGCCGGGCGACAAGCTCGACGCCGCCGCGTTCCGGCAGAAGTGCCGCGAGTACGCCACCGAGCAGGTCGACACGCAGCGCGCCGGCTTCAAGCGGCTTGGCGTGCTCGGCGACTGGGAGCACCCCTATCGCACCATGGATTTCAAGTACGAGGCCGACATGCTGCGCGCGCTGGCGCGCATCGTGGCGAACGGCCACGTGCTGCGCGGCGCCAAGCCGGTGTACTGGTGCTTCGATTGCGCCTCCGCGCTGGCCGAGGCGGAGATCGAGTACGGCGACAAGGTTTCGCCTGCGGTCGACGTGGCCTACGACGCGGTCGATGCGAAGGCGCTGGCCGCGAAATTCGGCGTCGACGCAGGCGATGCCATCGTCGCCATCCCGATCTGGACCACCACGCCGTGGACGCTGCCGGAAAGCCAGGCGGTGTCGCTGGGCGCGGATCTCGAATATGCGTTGATCGAAGGGCCGGCGCGCGACGGCAGGCGCGTGCTGCTGGCGGTCGCCAGCGCGCTGGTCGACAAGGTGCGCGCCCGCTATTCCCTTCTCCCCTTGGGAGAAGGTGCCCGAAGGGCGGATGAGGGTACGGTCGGAGCGCAGTCTCCCCGCACGCCCGAACCCTCACCCCCAACCCCTCTCCCGAAGGGAGAGGGGAGCCAAGTGTTGGGCCACGTCGACGGCAAGGCGCTCGAACGACAGATGCTGCGCCATCCGTTCTACCCGCGCGAAGTGCCGGTGATCCTCGGCGACCACGTCAGTGCCGAGGACGGCACCGGCGCGGTGCATACCTCGCCCGATCACGGCGTGGAGGATTTCGTGGTGGCGCGCGAGTACGGCATCGGCCTGCTCAACTATGTCGGTTCGCGCGGCGCGTATCACGCCGACACGCCGGCCGCCGACGGCGTCGAGCTGGCCAACATGCACATCTGGAAGGCCAACGACGCCATCATCGACGTGCTGCGCCAACGCGGCGTGCTGCTGGCCTTCGCCAGGATCGAGCACAGCTACCCGAACTGCTGGCGGCACAAGACGCCGGTGATCTACCGCACCACGCCGCAGTGGTTCATCTCGATGGAGCAGGCCGGGCTGCGCAAGACCGCGCTGGCCTCGATCAAGGACGTGCGCTGGGTGCCGGGCTGGGGCGAGGAGCGCATCGCCGGCATGGTGGCCGGACGTCCCGACTGGTGCATCTCGCGCCAGCGCACCTGGGGCGTGCCGATCGCGCTGTTCGTGCACAAGGTCACCCAGGAGCCGCACCCCGATTCCGTCGCGCTGCTCGAACAGGTGGCCAGGATCGTGGAGCAGGGCGGTGTCGATGCGTGGTTCGCGCTCGATCCGGCCACGCTGCTGGGCGATCAGGCGGGGGACTACGAGAAGGTCACCGACGTGCTCGACGTGTGGTTCGATTCCGGCGTCACGCATTTCGCCGTGATCGGCCAGCGAGCGGAACTGCAGCGCGGCAGCGCGGACGAGTACAAGGTGATGTATCTGGAAGGCTCCGACCAGCACCGCGGCTGGTTCCAGTCGTCGCTGCTGACCTCCTCGGCGATCCACGGCCGCGCGCCGTATGACGAGGTGCTCACCCACGGCTTCACGGTGGACGCCAACGGCCGCAAGATGTCCAAGTCGCTGGGCAACGTGGTGGCGCCGCAGAAGGTGATGGATACGCTGGGCGCCGACGTGCTGCGCCTGTGGGTGGCCTCCGCCGACTATCGCAACGAGATGTCGGTTTCCGACGAGATCCTCAAGCGCGTCTCCGACAGCTACCGGCGCATCCGCAACACCGCGCGCTTCCTGCTCGGCAATCTGGACGGCTTCGATCCGGCGCAGCATCTGCTGAAGGTGGAAGACAGCCTGCTGCTCGACCAGTGGGCCGTGCAGCAGGCGTTCGACGTGCAGCAGGCCGTGGTGGCGGCCTACGAGCGTTACGACTTCCCGGAGGTGGTGGCGCGCGTCCAGAACTTCTGCACCAACGAGCTGGGCGCGCTGTACCTGGACATCACCAAGGACCGGCTCTACACCATGCCGACCGACAGCCGCGGCCGGCGCAGCGCGCAGAGCGCGATGTACCGCATCGCCGAGGCAATGGTGCGCTGGCTGGCGCCGATCCTGGGCTTCACCGCCGAGGAAATCTGGCAGCAGTTGCCGGGCGAGCGCGGCGACAGCGTGCTGTTCGAAACCTGGTACGACGGACTGGCGGCGACCCAGGCCTCGCCGGAGCAGCGCCGCTACTGGGCCGACCTGCTGGCGATCCGCGACGGCGCCTCGCGCGTGCTCGAGGGCATGCGCAAGGCCGAGCAGATCGGCGCGGCGCTGGAGGCAAGGCTCGTCGTGCATGTCGACGCTGCACTCGCGGTGCGCTACGCCGAGGTGGCCGACGAGCTGCGCTTCTTCTTCATCACCTCCGACTTCACCCTGGCACCCCTGGCGCCACGGACGGGCGAGGCGATGAAGGTGGAGCTGGAAGGCGCCGAGGCCCGGGTTTCCGCGTTGGTCAGCGATGCCGCCAAATGCATTCGTTGCTGGCACCGTCGTGACGACGTCGGTAGCCACGCCGGGCATCCGGAGCTGTGCGGCCGCTGCGTCGGCAACGTCGAAGGTCCGGGCGAGGATCGCCGCTGGTTCTAGGCTTCGAAAAAATACCCGTTCGCCCTGAGCGTAGGCCCGCAGGGCCGAAGTCGAAGGGGCTGCCACGCGCAAGGCCCTTCGACTTCCTCGCTCATCAACCCGCGACCGGCCATGGTCGCTCCCCGCGTACGCTGCGCTACGCTCAGGGTGAACGATCCGGATATTGCGCTCAGGATAGCCCCATGCCCCCCAAACCCAACGCACTCTCCTGGCTGTGGCTCTCCGTCGCCGTCATCGCGCTCGATCAGCTGGCCAAATGGTGGGCGATCCATGCGCTGCAGCCGATGGGCGTGCCGCATCCGGTCATCCCCGGCTTCCTGAACTGGACGCTGGCGTTCAACACGGGTGCCGCCTTCAGTTTCCTTGCCGATGGCGCAGGCTGGCAGCGCTGGTTTTTCGTGGTGCTGGCGGTGGCGATCAGCGTGGTGCTGGTGGTCTGGCTGGCGCGCACGCCGCGCCGCGACTGGCGCACCGCCTTGCCGCTGGCCTTCATCATCGGCGGCGCGATCGGCAACCTGGTCGACCGCCTGCACGCGTCGCAAGTCACCGACTTCATCCACGTGTACTTTCGCCAGTGGAACTATCCGGTGTTCAACCTGGCCGACTGCGCCATCACGGTCGGCGCGGTGATGCTGGTGGTATTCGGTCTGTTCGCCGACAAGCCCGCAGACAGCGTGCGATAATCCAGACCCGTGCGCAGGAGCCCGCTTGCGGGCGATGCCCTTCGAGTGGAAAGCATCGTCCGCAAGCGGGCTCCTGCGGAATTCCATATCGAGGTCGTCTTGGACATCCTGCTCGCCAACCCCCGCGGCTTCTGTGCCGGCGTGGATCGCGCCATCGCCATCGTCGAACGCGCACTGGAATCCTACGGCGCGCCGATCTACGTGCGGCACGAAGTGGTGCACAACCGTTACGTGGTCGACAAGCTGCGCGCCGACGGTGCGGTGTTCGTGGAGGAGCTGCACGAGGTGCCTGACGGCGCCACCGTGATCTTCAGCGCGCATGGCGTGTCGCAGGCGGTGCGCGAGGAGGCTGCACAGCGGCAGCTGAAGGTGTTCGACGCCACCTGTCCGCTGGTGACCAAGGTGCACATGGAGGTGGCGCGACTGGGCCGGATCGGCCGCAGCGTGGTGCTGATCGGCCATGCCGGCCACCCGGAGGTCGAGGGCACGATGGGGCAGTGGAACCCGGCCAACCACGGGCAGATCCTGCTGGTGGAGTCGCTGGAGGATGTCGCCACGCTGGTGCCGAAATTCCCGCACGCGCTGTCCTACGTCACCCAGACCACACTGTCGGTGGACGACACCAAGGCGATCATCGAGGCCCTGCGCGCGAAATTCCCGAGCATCGAGGGGCCGCGCAAGGACGACATCTGCTACGCCACGCAGAACCGCCAGGACGCCGTGCGCAGGCTCGCCGACTCGGTGGACCTGATGCTGGTGGTCGGCTCGGTCAACAGCTCCAACTCCAACCGCCTGCGCGAGCTGGCCGCGAAGCAGGGTGTGCCCTCCTACCTGATCGACGGCGCCGAACACATCGAGCGCCACTGGCTCGACGGCGTGCAGCGCATCGGCCTGACCGCCGGCGCCTCCGCGCCGGAAAAACTGGTACGCGACGTGATCGCCCGCCTGCAGTCGTGGGGTGCGGGTGCGGTGCGCGAACTGGACGGTGAGCCGGAGAGCATCACCTTCGCCCTGCCCAAGGAGCTGCGCGTGGTCGGCACCAGCGGCTCGGCCAGCTTCTGACGACCTTGTTACGGTGAGCTCGCAGGGCGGCACCGCCCGCCAGCTCCCGCATCGTCGCGAGAAGCGGCGGTACCGTTCGTCGACGCCGGCATCGCCGACCCTGCGCGGTTGCGCGGGGACGGCGGGCACCGTAAAATCCACGGCTCTTTGCCGGAATAGCTCAGTTGGTAGAGCGGCGCATTCGTAATGCGTAGGTCGTAGGTTCGATTCCTATTTCCGGCACCAGACACGGCACACGCAAGCGGCTCGATCTCCGGATCGGGCCGCTTGCTTTTGCGGCCGTGAAACCCGGCGCAGGCACGGTCGCGGATGTCCGTCCGTGGGGCGGCGCCGGGCCCCTCGACGGTCAACTCTCGACCAGCGACCACGCCACCGTGCTCCCCGCGCGCATCGGCACGCAGGTGGCGTCGCCCAGAGCGAGCTCGGCCGGTACGGTCCAGGGTTTGCGTTCCAGCAGCAGGCGCTCCTGGTTGCGCGGGAGGCGATAGAAATCCGGGCCGTGGAAGCTGGCGAAGGCTTCCAGTCGGTCGAGTTTGCCGGCCTGGTCGAAGGCTTCGGCGTACAGCTCGATCGCGGCGTGCGCGCTGTACACGCCGGCGCAGCCGCAGCCTGATTCCTTGGCGTGGCGCGGGTGCGGCGCGCTGTCGGTGCCGAGGAAGAATCGTGGATCGCCGCTGGTCGCCGCCTTCACCAGGGCGGCGCGGTGGGTTTCGCGTTTCAGGATCGGCAGGCAATAGTGGTGCGGGTTGAGGCCGCCGGCGAACAGCGCGTTGCGGTTGAGCAGCAGGTGGTGCGCGGTGATCGTGGCCGCCAGGTTGGCCGGGGCGGCGGCGACGTACTCGGCCGCGTCGCGCGTGGTGATGTGTTCCAGCACCATGCGCAGGGCAGGGAAGCGTGCGCGCAGCGGCATCAGGTGGCGTTCGATGAACACGCGCTCGCGGTCGAAGATGTCGATCGCGGGGTCGGTCACCTCGCCATGCAGCAACAGCGGAAGCTCGTGGCGCTCCATCGCCTCCAGCACGTGGGCGACGCGCTCCAGGTCGCGCACCCCGTCCTGTGAATTGGTGGTGGCTCCGGCGGGGTAGTACTTCACCGCGAACACCGTGCCGCTGGCCTTGGCCCGCTCGATCTCCTGCGCCGGCGTGGCCTCGGTGAGGTACAGCGTCATCAACGGCTGGAAGTTGGTGCCGGGCGCCAGGCTGGCGAGGATGCGGCGTCGGTAGTCCTCCGCCTGCGCCACCGTGGTCACCGGCGGCTTCAGGTTGGGCATCACGATGGCGCGGCCGAACCGGCGTGCCGTATCGTCGACCACCGAGGCCATCGCGGCGCCGTCGCGCAGATGCACGTGCCAGTCGTCGGGGCGGCAGATGTCGAGGCGGTCAGCGGTCATTGGCAGGAATCCGTGTCGCGGCGTGCGGGCGGAGTGGCGGGGCGGGTGTGGCGAAGAGGCATGCGGATTGTCCAGAAGATTTGCGGCAGTGAGTTGAACCGCTGGCTATTATCGCCCGCCAGCGCATTGAAGCCTCCCCCTTTGGTCGCTGGCGAGAGAAGGCGAGGAAAGCCCCTCTCCCTGCGGGAGAGGGGTTGGGGTGAGGGTTCGGGGCCGAGGCGTGGCTGCAGGTTTCTCCCCGCACCCTCATCCGGCCCTTCGGGCCACCTTCTCACCCGCAAGGGGACTCCCTGCGGTCGCCGGAGGGAGAAGGGCTTTAAAGGCTTCCCCGCCGCGTGATCGGGTTCACCCTTTCCGACAACGACCGCGCCGCTCATCGGCCAATTCCTACCGCCGGTCGGCTGGGGGCTGGCCGCGCGCGGCGCGATGGCTACAGTGGATGCAGGGGTATCAGGGAGAATTCCATGCAAGTCCTGTCGCGTCAGCGAGGCATCTCGTTGATCGAGGTGATGATGGCCGTGCTGATCTTCAGCATCGGCCTGATCGGCCTGGCCAGCCTGATGGTGATGGCCACGCGCTCCAACCATGCCGCTTACGTGCGCACCCAGGTGGTGTTCCTGGCCAACAGCATGGCCGCGCGGATGAGCGCCAACCCGATCGGCGTGTGGAACGGCAACTACAACAGCACCAGCTATCCGGTCTCGTCCAGCTCGATCGGTTGCGGCTCCGGCGCGGCCTGCGACTCGGCCGAGCTGGCCACCCACGACCAGCGCCTGTGGAGCAGCCAGTTGAAGACCTTCCTGCCCAATCCCACGGCCAAGATCACTTGCGGCGGCGTGGGCACCGCCGGCTATGACCCCACGTCGCAACTGGCCATGCGTCCACCTTACGGTGGCACTTGCGCGATGGAGATCTCGTGGAACGAGCAGGGTGCCGGCGACAACAAGGGGACTGGCAACGACGCGAGCAAGGCCAACGCGACACAGAGCTTTACCTGGGAGTTCCAGCCGTGATCGCCTTCTGCATGCTTCCGCGTGGTTCGCGCGGCTTCACCCTGATCGAACTGATGGTGGCGATGGTGCTGGGCCTGCTGGTGGCCGCAGGCATCGTCACCGTGTTCGCCTCTACTTCCAGCAGCAACAAGGCGCAGAACCAGCTGGCGCAACTGCAGGAAGCCGGACGTTTCGCGGTGACCCGCATGGGCACCGACCTGCGCATGGCCAACGGGCAGTACTGCACGAACACCGGCGGCGTGGCCAAGGTCGGTTCGGGCGGCAACGCGCTGGACCACATCCGCGCGCCCAAGGTCTACGCCAAGAAGCTGATCGGCGCCGCCGGCGCGGTCAGCGGCGCGTTCGGCGACGTCACCACGGCATGGGGCACCGGTTCGTACCCGGCCGCGCCCACGGCGCCGTATTCGATGCCGTCGTTCCTGTTCATGCGCGGCTACGACTGCACGCTCACCGCCTGCAACCCGGTCGATCCGCACACCACCATCGGCACCATCCCTGCGATGGGCACCGCGATCGACAGCCGGGTGAAGGGTGCCGACGTGCTCACCGTGCGCTACGTCAACCCATCCGCCGGCTGGGCCATTACCCCCACGGGCGTCGCCGGCAGTCAGCTGGCCACCAGCAGCAGCGCGGCCACCATCACCTCGATCACCCTCGTGCAGCAGACCGCGCTGGGCGAGCCGCCGGTGAGCAATGCCGCCAACGGCGACCTGTTCATGCTGGCAGACTGCTCCAACGCGCAGATCTTCCCGGCTACCGCCAGCAGCGTCGGCGTGATCACCCCCTTGGCCAACACCACCGATGGCTTCGGCACCGGCGCAGCCAACCTTCCGACTGCGCAGGAGCCGGAGTCGGCACCCAAGGTGTTCGACGTCAACCGTGATTTCCAGACCGTCACCTATTACCTCAAGCTGGTCAGCGTGAACAACGACGGCAAGGCACCGCTGACCGGCGCGCTGATGCGGCGGGTCAACGGCGGCACGGCCGGCCGCGGCGGCTCGGAGGATGAACTGGTGCGCGGCGTCGAGCGACTGGATTTCCGCTACGGCGTGCAGGACAACAACGGCAAGATCAGCTTCCTCAGCGCCAAGGATGTCGATGCAGCCACCAGTTGTCCGCCGAGCGAGCTGAATGCGGTCACCAACACCGGCTGCCTATGGCGCGGCATCGTGAGCATCGAGGTCAGCCTGCTGATGGACGGCCAGACGCCGCTGTACACGCTGACCGGCAACCAGCTCAATTACCGCTACAGCGCCGACGCCAACACCGCACTGCTGCCGCCGTCCGGCCATGCCATCAAACCCAGCGACCAGGGCTTCCCCGATCAGTTGCTGCGGCGCGAGTTCAGCGTGCTGGTACCGGTGCGCAACTACAACCCTTGATGTAAAGCGGCGGCACTCGCGGGTGCCGCCGCACGATGAATTCTGGAGCCAAGCCATGGCGATGCCGAACAAGCCACGATCAATGCGAACCGGCCCACGCGCCCAGCGCGGCGCGGTGCTGGTGGTGGCGCTGATCTTCCTGATCCTGCTGACCATCCTGGCGATCAGTGCCTCCGGCCGCTCGCTGTTGCAGGAGCGCATGGCCGGTGGTCTGCACAACGCGCAGCAGGCGGACATGAGCGCGCTCACCGCGCTGCGCGGGGCCGAGTGGAAGCTGTGGACCAGCACCACCAACGTCACCTCCCATCTCAATTGCGGCACCGGCATCTTTACCGACTGCTACGTCTACGATCCGGCCAACCCGATCGCCAACGTGGTCGACTTCCGTACCAAGCAGGGCTGGGTCACCGCCGGCTCCACCGAGTACAAGGGCTACGGCGGCTCGATCGACTACACCAGTGCCACCAAGGGCGATCTGGCGCAAAACCCGCGCTACATCATCGAGGACCTCGGCGTGGAACTGCCGCCGGGGGTCAGCGGCGGACTGCATGAGTCGGGGGCTACCGGCAGTACCGGCACCGGCACGTCCAGCGTCAGCCGGCATATCTACCGCATCACCGCACGTGCCACGGGTGGCAGTGCCAACACCGTACGCGTAGTGGAAAGCACCTTCGCGGCCAAGAGCAATTGAGTCGGAGTATCCAAGTCATGCTTATCCGTCATGTTTTTGCGAAGCGCATGCCGCCGGCCCTGATGGGCGGACTGCTGACTCTGACTGGGGGCTTTTCCGCGCCAGTACCGGTGCAGACGTCACTTTCGGTCGCCGCGGTCATCGTCGCCAGCAGCACCTTCGTTCCGGCCTCGGCCGCCACGGTGGCAACCCCTGTGGGTACGGTGGAGCTGAGCCCCGCTCCGCCCAACGTGACGCAATCGGTGGCGCCGAATATTCTGTTGACCTTCGACGATTCGGGTTCGATGGCCCAAACGAATATTCCCGATGGTCTGAGTCGCAGCAGGACGTATTACTATTCGGCGAACAGCAATCCTGTCTATTACAACCCAGCGACGACTTATAACCCACCGCTGAAAGCGGATGGAGTTGCGCGTTTCCCTGCGTCCACATATACGAGCGCGTGGAAAGACGGCATGTGTGCAAATGCCGATATCGGGAAAGGTCTGGGCAAGGACAATACCGGCACCGACTGCACCGGAACCACGGACCTGTCAAAGAATTTCAGGACTGACGCCGTCTTTGACAGCTCCAGTTCAAGCCCCCCACGGCCCTATGGGTCAGGCATGAATAATATCGCCAACACGATTGGTAGCGCCGGCGGGTTTTACTACATCTGCCCTACCGTAAATAGCACCTCAGGCTGCACGCTGGTGACGGTAGGCAGTACTGACGACATCACCCCGGGCACGGTGGCCCAGCAGAAGCAAAATTTCGCAAACTGGTATTCCTATTACCGCACGCGCATGGAGCTGACACGTAGCGCCATGGCGGAGACGTTCGCGCAGTTGGGCAAGAATGCTCGCGTAGTGGGCCAGTTCATCAACGCCGGTAGCCTGTTTGCGGGCGGGACTACGGCGTTTGAGAAATTCGCAGACACCAGCACCGGCGTGGGCCCGCGCACGGATTTCTTCAATTGGCTCTACGGTGCATACGCCAACAATTCGACGCCCACGCCTGCAGCCATCAACGCGGCGGGCAAGGTCCTGACCTATGGCAAGGGGGTCAAGAGCAACAAGAACCCCTATTGGGAAGAGGGCGCTGGAGTCGATGGCAAGGGCATGGAATTGACTTGCCGACAGAACTTCAATGTGCTGGTGACGGACGGTTATTGGAATGCAGGGGTTAATCCCACCGTAAAGAATCCAAGAACCAGCTACACCTTGCCCGATGGTGTCGCTTATGTCGCTACGAACGACGATGAAAAAATATACTCGAATGTTCCGGCCACCTCTGGTTACGTCTCGCTAGCCGACTTGGCTTTCCACTATTGGGCAACCAATCTTCGGCCGGACTTCACCAACCCAGCCGATCCATCGAAACCCAAGCTGGATGTACCGACCTCCATCACTGATTTCACCGACGTGAACAACAAGCCGGTGGTCTGGGATGGCAAGGGTACGCCGCCCGCGTCCATCTATTTCAACCCGAAGAACGATCCGGCGACGTGGCCGCATCTGGTTCAGTACATGGTGACCCTCGGTGTCAACGGCACCCTGAGTTATCCAGGCGATTACGACGCCTTGCGCCAAGGAACGAAAGCGTGGCCGAAGCCATCGTCCGGCGGCGATCAGACCGACATTGACGACACTTGGCATGCGGCGATCAGCAGCCGTGGCTCATATCTCGAAGCCAATGACCCGCCCTCCCTAGTGGCGAAACTGAGGGCCATCCTCTCCGGCATCATTGCGAAAAGCTCCGCTCCGGATACCGGCGCACTCAACACCAGCGTACTGGTTCAGGGCGCACTTGGTTTCCAGACCAGTTACAACTCCTCTGACTGGAGCGGTACGCTCAAGGCGGTTACGGTCAACGCCGACGGCACGGTTGACCCGGCTGGTGTCTGGAGCAAGGAAGCGGGTGCGAAGCTCACGGATCGGACGACTTCACGCAATATCCTGACCTCAACCGAGAAAGCCGACGGCAGTTTCGACGACGGCGTCACTTTCGCCTGGGCGAATCTCGATGCTGCCGCAAAGACCCTGATAAGTACCAAGCCAGCCAGTACCGATATTGCGGATACCGGCTCGGCACGCGTGGACTGGATCAGCGGTGTGGTGACCAACGACGGCACGCTTTATCGCAAGCGGTCGACCTTACTCGGCGCCATCATCGGATCGCAGGCTGTGTACGTGAGCTATCCGTCGAGCGGCTATCGCAACAGCTGGCCCTCGGGGTCACCCGAGGCGACGGCGATGGCTGCCGATACCTCCTGTGTGCCAACGGCACCCACACTGGCCACCTGCCACAGCTACGAGGCGTTTGCGAGCATCTACAAGGATCGCAAGCCCGTCGTTTATGTCGGGGCCAATGACGGCATGCTGCATGCGTTCGATGCGTCGATGACGCAAGACACTTCGACGCCGCCGAAAACCGTGCCGACCACGAACGCAGGGAGCGAATTGTTCGCTTACGTGCCGCGATCGGCCTACGGCAACCTGGGCAACCTGCCCAGCAAGGGTGCAGCGAAGTTTGCACCGACGGTGGACGCTACGCCGGTAACCCGTGACGCGTTCTTTGGAGGGGCTTGGCATACGCTGCTCGTGGGTGGGCTGCGACTGGGTGGGCGAGGCGTGTATGCGCTGGACATCACCGATCCCACCGCGATGACCGCAAGCCAGGTGTTGTGGGAGTTCAACGCCGACGCACCAGCCTCGGCTTCCCCGGGTTGCGTATCCAATTACGGAAGCTGCAATCCCGCTGACCTGGGCTTCACCTACGGCCAGCCGAACATCGGTCGGCTGGCGAACGGCAAGTGGGTGGTGCTGGTGCCGGGCGGCTATTTCCCCGACTGCACGGTGGCACCGTACAACTCGGCAAACTGCCCGACGCCTGCAGGCGCACCCACGACCGGGACGCCCGCGGTTGCCTTCAGTTCGCTGTTCGTCCTGAACGCGGAAACCGGTCAGATGATCGCGGAGCTGAAGACCCCGACCGGCACCGTCGCCAGTTCGGGCCTCTCGTCGCCGGTATTGGGCGACTACAACAACGACCAGATCGACGATGTGGCTTTTGCGGGCGACGTGAACGGCAATTTGTGGCGCTTCGACCTGTCGAACTCGAGCCCGTCGAGTTGGTCGGTCACGTTGGCTTACAAGCCGACCACTCCCGGAGCTCAGCCGATCACCTCGATGCCGCGGCTGTTCCCCGACCCGGCGACCAACCGTTTCATCGTGGTATTCGGCACGGGCAAGTACCTGGGCGCTTCGGATGCTACCGACGGCACGATGCAGTCGCTTTACGGCATCCGCGACAAGCTCGACACCAGCACGCCTGTCACCAAGGCGAATCTGCAGAAGCAGACCTTGTATGAAGCGGCATCGGCGAACGCAACCAATATCGTGCGCGGCCTCACCGACAACTCGCTGACCGCAACTCAAGGCGGATGGTATGTTGATCTTGACCTGACCAGTTCGCCGGGCGAACGCGTGGTGGTCACGCCGGGAGCGTTGTTCGATACCAATCGCGTGATCTTCACCACCTTGATTCCCGGAACCCAGGATCCCTGCAGCACGACCATCAACGGCGCCTTGATGGTGCTGAACGCCGCGACGGGTGGCTCTGGCGGTGGCCTGTCCGGGCCGGCAGCCCCCACGGGCGGCTGGACGACGGGAGTCAGCACGGTAGGTGGCCGCGTCACCAACCCACCCACCGGTGGCTCGGTGCCGGTGGCGTCGGTGATCGGCGGCGGCAAGCTGCTGATCCCTGGCCTGGAGCTGCAGGGCGGCGGCAACCTCAATATCGATGACGCGATCTGGCGTCGACGCTCATGGCGGGAGTTGAACAATGACCTGTGACGGCAAGCCAAGGGGAATGGCGATGGGGCGCATGCGCGGCTTCACCCTGCTCGAACTGATGATCGTGGTGGTGATCATCGCGGTGCTCGCCGCGGTGGCGATCCCGACCTACGGGCGCTACGCGTTCCGCGCGCATCGGGCGGACGGGCAGGAGCTGCTGCTGCGCGTGGCCACGGCGCAGGAGCGCTACTACTCCACGGCCAATGCCTATGGCGGCCTCACGGACATCGGCTTCGACAATCCGGCGATCTCCGAGAAGGGCTTTTACTCGGTGACGGTGGTAGCCAGCTCCTCGTCGCAAGCCTTCGTGGCCACCGCCACGCCGGTCGGGGGGCAGGCCAACGACGTGTGCGGGCCGCTGACGATCGACAACGCGGGCGTGAAGACGCCCGGCCCGGCGTCGGCCTCCTCCAACAGCAACGGCAGCTGCTGGTGATCGCCATGAATGCCATGCCCAACCGCGCGCGCGGCTTCAGCCTGCTGGAGCTGATGATCACGATTACCGTGATGGCGATCCTGCTGGCGATCGCCGTGCCCAGTTTCCGTGACGTGATCCATCGCAACCAGGTCAGCTCGGCCAGCAACGCCTTGCTGGCCAGCGTGAACTACGCGCGCAGCGAAGCGATCACCCGCGGCCAACTGGTGTCGATGTGCCCGGGCGACAAGACCTCGGGCTGCACCTCGGGCGGCACGGTGTACGACCAGGGCTGGATCGTCTACACCTACCCGGCCGGCGCGGCCTCGGCCAACAAGGCCTACGCAGCAGCCAGCTCGATCCTGCTGCGCGCCACCGATCCGCAGACCAACGTGTCGATCCAGGCCAAGAGCGGCACCATCGTCACCTTCGGCCAGCAGGGCCAGCTCAAGCCGAGCACGCCGCTGGTGTTCGCCACCTGCTACCGCAGCGGCAGCAGCGGCGCCGGCACCATCACCGCCAAGGTGCCCGGCGTCCAGCTCGATGTGAACGGCTCGGGCAGCGTCACCACGAAATCGCTGACGACCGGGAGTTGCACGCCCAGCTGAGCCGGCCCAGGCATTGAACATGGCGCCGTCGCGGATTCCGCGGCGGCGCTTTTTTTACACGAGTGTCATCGAAGTCCCTGCGGCCGAGGCTCATCTCCAACAGTCCTGCGGTTCACGCTCAAGGCGATTGGCAGCGAGCGGTGTCGAGTTGCGAGGCGGCGAGGCGCTCACGTAGATCGCCTGGCGCGCGAGATGGCGGTGTAAACCAATTCGCGCGTGAGGATGCGGTTGTCTTCGTCGGGCGGCAATTCAGGCGGATGGGAACGCCCTCGATTCTGCATTTTGCGCGGGAAAACGCCCCTTCTCCGGGCCGTGTTCGGTCCCTGCGCCCTCCCGGGCTTTATGCCACGGCTTGCAGGCGCTGCACGGTCGGCTGCTTCCGTTGCTCGGCCAGCGACAGCTCGTAGTTGGCCTGCAGCGTCATCCAGAACCGGGCGGTACTCACGCCGGCGCGCTCCAGCCTGATCGCCAGATCCGGGCTGATCCCGGCACGGCCGTTGATGACGCGCGACAACGTGGTGCGGGACATCCCGAGCCGGTGTGCGGCATCAGTGACTTCGATGCCGAGCGGCAGCAGCACGTCTTCGCGCAGAAGCTCTCCGGGGTGCGGGTGATTCTTCATCATGGCCATGACCTCTTTCAGTGGTAGTCCTGATAGTCGACCAGCTCCACGTCGGTGCCGACAAACCGGAACGTGACACGCCAGTTGCCATTGACCCACACGGACCAGTGGCCTTTCAGTGCCCCTTTGAGTGGATGGAGTTTGTAACCAGGCTGGTTCAGTTCAGCCTGTGACGTGGCTGCGTCGAGCGCCGCCAGAATGCGACCGAGCTTGGGAACGTGCGCAGCCTGCACTCCACGAGCAGAACCTGTCCGGTACAGGGTTTCAAGTCCCTTGTGGCGGAAGCCGATTATCATGGCTCAAGTGTAGCGTGTGGCGATACACGCTGCAATGAAGGTCACATTCTTTACGGCGAACGGATGGCAGCATGCTCCGCCCTCCAGGTGCGTTTCCTGCCTTCGCGGGAATGACGGTGGGGAAAGATTGATGGTCGGGGCGACAACGGGATGACGAAGGGGCGGCAAGGAGGCTGCAAAGGGGGAGTGGCGGCAGGGAAGGGCCGCCGTGTGGCGGTCAGCCGGCGAGGTGCGCGGGGTCGTCGCGATCGCCGCCATCCTGCGCCAACCGCTCGGCCAAGCCGGAGTGGCGGCGGGTACGGCGCGCCACCGCGTCAGCGATGATCGCTTCGCTGCCGAGCAGGCTGAACCAGCGGCGGGCGCGAGTGATGCCGGTGTAGAGCAGTTCGCGGGTCAGCACCGGGTTCATGGTTGCAGGCAGCACCAGGGCGGCATGCTCGAACTCGGAGCCTTGCGATTTGTGCACGGTGAGCGCGTAGGCCGTTTCCACTTCGGGCAGGCGCGAGGGAGCGACCAGGCGCAGGCGCGTGCCGCCGCCTGCTGCCGCGGCGAGGAAGGCCACCGCCAGCCGGCTGCCGCCGCCGGCGACAGGCAGCCGCAGGCACAGCCCGATGTCGCCGTTCATCAGGCCCAGCGCGTAGTCGTTGCGGGTGACCATCACCGGGCGACCTTCGTACCAGCCGCTGCTGGCGTCGATCAATCCCTGCGCGTGCAGCGCTTCGGCGACGAGCTGGTTGAGCTTGTCCACACCATGCGGTCCGTGGCGCAGCGCGCACAGCAACTGAAATCGATTGAACGCCTGCAGGGCGCTGGTGGCCCAGTCTGCGTGGGCGTCGTCACCGGCGTCGGTGGCCGGGCGGCAGGAGTGCAAGGTATCGAGGTAGTGGCGGTAGCCGCAGGCGCCGCCGGGCGCCGCGGTGCCATGGATGACGAGCGCTTGCAGCGTGCCGACGTCGGCAGCGGGCAGCCAGGCGAGGTCGTCGCAAGGTGCGCCCAGCAGCGCCAATGTGGCGGCCGCATCACCCGTGTTCACGTCCTGTGCCAGCCGGCCGATGCCGCTGGCGGCGCTGAAGCGATGGCTCACGCGCAGCATGGCGATGTGTTGATCCAGCGGCTGCGCATCGGCCTGCACGAAGTCGCCGATGTCGTCGCCGCTGGTGGCCGCGATCCACCGTGCGGTGGTGGCATCGTAATGACCACCGTCGGCACGCCGGCACAGGTCGCCCAGTACCGCGCCGGCCTCCACCGAGGCGAGCTGGTCCTTGTCGCCCAGCAGGATCAGCCGCGCCGACGCGGGCAGCGCGTCGAGCACGGCGGCCATCATGTCCAGGTCGATCATCGACGCCTCGTCGATCACCAGCACGTCCAGCGGCAGCGGGTTGGCGCGGTCGTGGCGGAAGCGCCGGGTATCGGGGCGGGCGCCCAGCAGGCGATGCAAGGTGGCCACCTCGGCGGGCACGGTGGCGCGCACGGCGTCGTCCACATCCAGTCGGGCGAGCTGAGCGCTGATCGATGCATTGAGCCGCGCCGCCGCCTTGCCGGTGGGTGCGGCGAGGCGGATGCGCAGCGCCGGCGCCTGTGCGCGCCATTGCAGGGTCTGCAGCAGCCCGAGCAGGCGTACCACGGTGGTGGTCTTGCCGGTACCGGGGCCACCGGTGATCACGCCGAAGCCGCTGCGCGCGGCCAGCGCACAGGCGATGCGCGGCCAGTCGAGTGTGTCGCCGGCAGCGGTCGGGAACAGTCGCGCCAGTTCCTCGGCCAGATACGGCGAGGGTGGTTCCTCACGCGCCACGCGGTCCAGGATGCCTTTCGCCACCTCGCGCTCGTGGTTCCAGTAACGGCGCAGGTAGAGTCGCCCGCCGTCGAGGACCAGCGGCGCACTGGCCGGTTCGCCACCGTCGCCGGCGGCGAGCAGCGAAGACGCGGGCAGGTCGTCGCGCAGCGTGTCGGCCAGTGCACGCCAGTCATCGGGCCAGTCCTGTTCGTCGGCCAGCGCGTCGAGTCCGGCGAGGTCGAGGCAAAGATGACCGTCGGCCAGTTGCCGGCTGAGCACCGCGGCCAGCCAGGCGAGTGCGGGTGCGATGTTCGGTTCCCGTTCGATCAGGAAGCGCGCGAAGGCCACGTCCAGCGGGCGCAGGCGCTGCTGTTGCAATGCGTGGTCGAGCAACGAGGAGAGCATGTCATGCCGCATGCGCGGTGCTCCCCGAGGCGAAGAGCTGGTCGAGGGCGTCGACCAGGGCCAACGGCAGCCGTTCGCGATGCACGCCGCGACCGCTGCCATCCACCCCGCGCAGGTAGAGGTAGAGCACGCCGCCCATGTGGGTGTCGTAGTCGTAGTCGGGCAGGCGCGCCCTGAGCTGGCGATGCAGCGCCAGTGTGTAGATGGCGTACTGCAGTTCATAGCGGCTCTGCAGCACCGAGGTGCGCATGGCCTGATCGGTGTACGCGGCGGCGTCCTTGCCGAGGTAGTTGGATTTGTAGTCGGCCACGTACCAGCGGCCCTCATGCTCGAACACCAGGTCGATGAAGCCCTTGAGCATGCCGTTGACGAGGTTGGGCGCCAGTGCGGGACGTGGTGCGCCATCCAGCGTGTGCGCGGTGACGAGGCGATCCAGCGCCTGCGCCTGCACGAGATTGGCCTCGAACCAGAACTCCAGTTCGGCTCGGTAATGCAGCGGATCGGCAAGCGCGGTCAGCGCCATGTGGGTGCCGCCAGGCAGCGGCAATGGCGTGCGCAGCAGCGCGGGCAGCCAGGCGGTGAGCGGTTCGATCCAGTGCTTCCAGCCGCGTGCCTGGCAGCGGCGGGCGAGGGTGTCGCGCAGCAGCGGCGACGGTGCGGCGGCGCGCGCGAAACCTTCCTCGGCGCAGTGCTCCAGCAGCTCGTGCAGGAACGTGCCGGGCGCGGCGCCACGCTCGAAGCCGTGAATGCCCGGCGCGGATGCGGAGGCCTCGGTGTCGGCTTCCGTCTGCACGGCTTCGGCCAGCGTGGCCTGGCTCGCGGTTTCCGGTGCGGCGTGCGGTGCGGTTTCGTCGTGCCGGGCCAGTGCGCTGTAGCTGGCGATCCACCACGGCGTGTGCGCGGGCAGCGTGCACTGGCGCGCGGGACGTGGTTGGCTGGTGTTGTCCTCGGGCTGGTAGCGCCGGGTTCCCGCGGCTTCGGGAAGGGTGACGAGCTGGATGGCGGACTGGCCCCGGGTCAGCGTTTGCAGCGTGGGCATCAGCTCGCCGGCCTCGATGATGTTGCCGCCGGCCAGCACGTAGCCGAAGGCGGATTTGTGCAGGCCGGAATCCTTCTTTGCGCCGTCCTTGAGGCAGCCCACGCCCAGCCAGCACAGATAGCGGCCGCGGGTGAGTGCGACGTAGAGCAGGCGCAGGTCTTCCTGCAGGCGCGCGATCTCGGCGGCTTGCCAGGCGTCATTGCCGGGGCGCAGGTCGAAGTGCGCCACGGCGTGTTCGTCGTGCCAGAGCAGTGGTTTCTTGCCGTCGGTTTCCCTGTAACCGCAGACAAAGGGCAGCAGCACCACCGGGTACTCCAGGCCCTTGGATTTGTGGATGGTCACCACCTTGATCAGGGCGGCTTCGCTTTCCAGTCGCACGATCTGTTCTTCGGGTGCCTCGCCACCGGCGGGGTTGGCAATCTGCGCGGCGAGGTGGCGGATCAGCGCGTGTTCGCCGTCCAACCCGGTAGCGGCTTGTTGCAGCAGCTCGGCCAGGTGCAGCAGGTTGGTGAGCGCACGCTCGCCGCCATCGCGTGCGAGCAGGCGCGCGGGCACGCCGAAGCGGTGCAGCAGTTCGTGCAGCATGGCCAGCACGCCATGGCGTCGCCACAACGCATGCAACTGGCGGAAGTGCTCGCCGCAGGCTTCCCAATGGGCCTCGTCGGTGTTCAGGCGATCCAGCTCGGCCAGGCTCTGGCCCATCATCGGCGTGGCCAGCGCGGTGCGCATGGCGCGGTCGTTGCCGGGGTTGGCACAGGCGGCGAGCCAGGTTTGCAGCTCCTTGGCCTCGCCGCTGGCGTAGACCGATTGCTTGTCCGAGAGGTACACGTGGGCGAGGCCGCGCGCGTGCAGCGCCGCGCGCATCGCGGCGGCATCGTTCCTGTCGCGCACCAGAATGGCGATGTCGCCGGGTCGCAACGGCGTGAGCCGGCCCTCCTCGCCGACGAAGCCGCAGCGGCCTTGCCGCGCGGCGGTGAGCCATTCCACCAGCTGCGCGGCGGCCTGGGCGGCAAGCGTCTCGCGATAGTCGCCGGCGCCGATGGTGGTGGCGGACGTCTGGACGGCCATTTGCATGGCCGGCAGGTCGGCGCCGTCGAGTTGAAGCCGATCCTTGCGGCCCCTGGCGTTCACCGCGACGAAGGGAAGCTTTGCGCCGAAGCCGAAGGCGCCCGTGACGCGCCCGCTCGTGGCGTGCTGGTCGGCGAACTCGAAAACGTGGTTGACCGCCTTCACCAGCGCATCGGTGGAGCGGTAGTTGGTGTCCAGCGTCCAGTGGGGGCTGGCGGCCTTGTCGCGCGCGGCGAGGTAGGTGTGGATGTCGGCGCCGCGAAAGCCGTAGATCGCCTGCTTGGGGTCGCCGATCAGCAGCAGCGCCTTGCCTTCGGCGCCGTGGAAGACGCGCTGCAAGATGCGCCACTGCAGCGGGTCGGTGTCCTGGAACTCGTCCACCAGCGCCACCGGGTATTGCGTGGCGATCAGGCGCGCGAGGGTATCGCCGGTAGCTCCGCGCAGGGCGGCATCCAGGCGCTTGAGCATGTCGTCGTAGCCGAGCAAGGCCTGCTTGCGGCGGGCCTGGTCCGTACGCTGCGCCACCCAGGGCGCCGCATGGGCGAGCAGCAGCGGCGGCAGCGACGCGGCCTGCCGGCGCGCGGCCAGCAGATGCTCGACCGCCGCAAAGGCGTCATGCGTGGGCGGCTGCTTGCCGGCCATCGTGCGCTCGGCGAAATAGGCCGGCGTGAAGCGCTCCAGCGTGGCGTCGTCGAGCGCGTTGCCCTGTGCCCAATCGAACATGCTGGCGAGATGGCCGGACAAGCCACGGGCTTGCAGTCGGCGGCCGTCGAACACTTTGGTTTGCGAGGCCGCGAGAAGCAGCGCTTCAATGGCATCGGCGTGCTGCAGCCACAGGCTTCGCGCCTGCATCTCGGCGGTGTGCAGGGCCTTGGCCTGCGCGGTCAGCAGGTCGCCGGGATCGCGCAAGGCAGTCAGCGGCTGGCCGTCCAATTGCAGACGCTCGACGTGGGGCAGCAGCGGCTTCAGCGCGGCCTGCAGCGCGTCGGGCGTATCCCACGACTGCGCGTACAGCGCGGCAGCTTCGATGCCCAGCGTCAGCACATGGCCGCGCCAGTAGTCGCGCACGGCTTCGGCGAGCAGGTCCGCCTCGTCGGCCACGGCATCCGCGCTGGCCGTCTCGCCGCTGGCGAAAGCGTGCTGGGTGAGCATGCGCTGGCACCAGCCGTGAATGGTGAACACGGCGGCCTCGTCCATCCACTGCGCGGCGAGTTCCAGCTGGCGCGCGGCGCGGGCGCGCGGTTCGGCGCCGGGGTATCCGGCGATCAGCTCGCGCAGGAAATCATCCGGCGCGGCCTGGTCGCGGAAGGCGGCGGCAGCTTCGGCCAGGCGCGTGCGGATGCGCTCGCGCAGCTCGGCGGTGGCGGCCTTGGTGAATGTCATCACCAGGATCTGCGCGGGCAGTAGCGGCGCGCCCCCGCCGTGGCCAAGCACCAGGCGCAGGTACAACGCGGCGATGGTCCAGGTCTTGCCGGTGCCGGCGCTGGCTTCGATCAGCTGGGTGCCGGTCAGCGGCAGGCGCAACGGGTTCAGGGCTTGCGCGGCGCTCATGCGGATTCTTCCATGACACGTGCGCCGTCCAGCAGGGGGCGGTACAGGTGCAGCCAGCGTTCGAAGCCGGCGTCGTGCAGGGTGGCGAAGTCGGGCCAGCGGCGGGCGAGGTCGGGTTCCTCGTCGACCTCGCCGTGGCCGTGCGGGCCATCGCTGTGGTCGTAGACCCTGCTGGCATGGACGAAGGGATCTTTCTGCTTGTCGGGGCCGGCCCCCTGGTTCGCGGCCTCGACCTGCAGCCACGCGAAGGCGCTCTTGCGCACGATCGGCAGTGGCGTGGTCATGCCGGTGGCAAAGGCGGCGAGCAGGTCGTCGAGGTGGTGCTTTGCGGTGGCGACGTCCAGCGGGAGCAACTGCACCAGTGCGTCCGGTGCCACGATGCAGGTGGTGGCGGGCAGTGCGTTGGCGTTCGCCAGCAGGTGCGCGACCCAGTGGGCGAGCAGCTTGTCGTGGCGCAGCGCCTTCTTGTCCACGAGCTTGCTGGCCGTGGCGATGAGGCGGGTGAGATTGCCGTGCTCATCCTCGCGCAGGTCGTCCAGGCCGTCTTCCACGATCAGGCCGTGCGCGGTGGCGCGCAGCAGGCAGGTGTTGCCGGTGCGCGGGTAGTGCGCGTCCAGTGCCTGCCAGCGCGTGGCGACGCGCTCGACGGCGGCTTCCATCGGCTCCAGCGTCAGCGCGCCGAAGCTGCCCGGCGGCAGCGCACCTTGCTCGTGCAGGCGTTGCATGGCTGGCGCCACCGCGTCGTGGCCGTCATGGATGGCGGTGCGCAGCAGTGCGTCGGTGAACTGGTGGTTCTCCAGATGATCCAGCGCAAAGGGCTCGTTGTCCGTGTCGACCTCATCGTCGCCGGCAAAGTGCACCCCGAGGCGTTCGGCATAGAACACCTTGGCGGGCGACTTGAGGAAGCGCTGCAGCAGGGCGAGGTTCAACGGCGTTTCCCGCTGCCAGGGCTGGAGCGGGGCGTCGCCGCCGGCCGGTGCGACCTGGCGTGCGCGCTGCCATTCGCCGGCATAGGTGAACAGTCGCGCATCGCTGGCGGTATCGAAATAGCTGGGACTGAAGGCTTGCAGCGGGTACTCGGTGGTGAGGGACAAAAGGGGGTCGGAGTCACTTTTCGTGGCGGCCGACGCTGGCGAGCGGTCATCGGAAAAGTCACTCTGCCCCCCTTTTTTCCACCCCGCGGCGAGGTAGTCGCGCAATTGCCCCACCAGCACCGACGGCGGCAGCTCGCTGTTGTCGCGAGCGCTCTTGCCCACCCAGCTCACGTACAGTGCGTCGCGGGCGGCGAGCAGGGCTTCGAGGAAAAGGTAGCGATCGTCTTCGCGGCGGGAGCGGTCACCGGGGCGTGACTGGCCGGGCGTGGCCATCAGGTCGAAATCCGGCGCGTTGGCGCGGCGCGGGTAGGCATCGTCGTTCATGCCGAGCAGGCACACCACGCGGAAGGGAATGGCGCGCATCGGCATCAGGGTGGCAAAGCTCACCGCGCCGCCGAGGAAGCGTTGCGAAAGATGGCTTTCGTCCACCGCGCCCAGCCAGTATTCACGCACGACGGCAAGTGGCAGGGCGTGGCCGAAGCCCGCCTCAAGGCAGGTTTGCTCCCATGTTTCCAGCGCATCGGCCAGACGTTGCAGCAGGATGGCGTCGCCGTCGTCGCGGCCGGCATCGAAGAACGCCGCGAGCAGGCCGCGCAGGCGATCGCCCCACGCCGCGGGCGTGGCCGGGGTGGCGAGCAGGCGGCCGTAGTGGTCGAGCTGATCCAGCAGTTGCGCCAGCGGGCCGACCAGGGCGGCGTCCAGTCCGGCCACTTCGCCGTAGGGGGCAATGCCGTCCAGTGATTCGCCATCGCCCACCGCGTAGCCCAGCAGCATGCGGCGCAGACCGAAGCGCCAGCTGTTCTGTTCCTCCGGCGGCAGGCCCAGGTTTTGCTTTTGCGCGCCGTCCAGGCCCCAGCGGATGCCGGTGCCTTCGATCCAGCGGCGCAACACGGGCAGGCTGGCCTCATCCAGCTGAAAACGGCAGCGCAGTGCGGGCGTGTCCAGCAGGTCGAAAATGTCGCCCGCGGCGTAGCGTGATTCGGGCAGGCGCAGCAGTTGTTCCAGCGCCACCAGCAGGGGCGCGGTGCCGCGCGCGGGGCGGTCGGCGATGCTGCAGGGCATGTGGCGCGGGTCGTTCGGCGGCAGGCGGCCGAACACGGCCTGGATGTGCGGTGCGTAGGCGGCGATGTCGGGCACCATCACCATCACGTCGCGCGGCGCCAGCGGCTTGCCATCGCGCACGGCCTGCTCGAACCGGGCGAGCAGGTTGTCGTGCAGGATCTCCACTTCGCGCTGCGGGTTGTGCGCAACGTGGAAGCGCAGCGAGTCGTCGCCGGCGATCAGCTGCCGGCGTTGCGCGGGGTGGGCGGGCAGCGGCTCCAGGTCGAGGATCGCCCGCTGCACCTGGTGCAGCAGGGTGTCCGTGCCCGGATCGTCGAACAGGTCGATGTCGCGGCCCAGTGCGGCGAAGCGTGCGCGGTACGCGGCCGGCGCATCGAAGCTGTCCAGCAGGCGGATGTAGTCACGGCCCTGTTTGCCCCAGGCGGCCAGCAGCGGGTTGGCGTGCTGGTGCAGGTCTTCGAAGCGCGGTTCGGGCGGCAGGCCGGGCTTGCCGGCGTGGCGGCGCTGCGCCGCCTTGAGCAGCTCGCGATCCTCGATGATGTCGGCCCAGTAGTGGCGACACGGGTTGGCCACCACCAGCAGCACCTGGCTGAAACGGGCCAGTGCGGTGAGCGCCTCCAGGGTCTGCTGCGGCAGGGAGGAGATGCCGAACACCACGATGCGCCGCGGCAGCGCCGCTGGCCGTTCGGCTGCGGTGGCGAGGCGCTCGACGAAGCTGCGATGCACGGCGGCGCGATGCTGCCGGCGTTCGGCGGGACCGACGTCGTCCAGCAGCAGGCGCCACAATCGCGGTTGCCAGTGCTGGCTGGCCTCGATGGATGTGCGCCGGCCACGCAGGTCGTCGCGCAGCACGTCGTCGCCGTGTTCCCAGTCGTCCAGCCAGTCCGCGCGATAGACCTGGTACTGGTCGAACAGGTCGGCAACCTGCGCGGCGAGCTGGTACTGGCGCAAGCCGTCGGCTTCGGCGTGCCCGGCCAGCAGGTAATCGCGCAACGGGCCGAAGTCGGGGTCGTCCACGTGCTGCGGAATCAGCCGCAGCAGCCGCCAGGTCAGCCGCGACTTGTCGAACGGCGAGGTGGTGGCCACCGCCTCGCGGCCCAGCACCGCGCGATAGGCGGTCCACAGGAACCGCCCGGGCAACTGCATGTCGATCGCCGCGCTGATGCCCAGCCCGCCATCCGCCGGTGCGCGGGCCAGCGCCAGCTTCAGCCACTGCGCGATGCCGTTGCTCTGCACCAGCATCAGCTCGTCTTCCAGCGGCCGCAGCGGCGTGCCTGCCAGCCAGGCGGCGAGCAGATCGCGCAGGTCTTCCAGGCGGTTGCCGTGCAGCACCATCAGGCCCGCTTCGATCGAACTCCCGGCAGAGATCGTGGCGGTGCTCACCGGGGGCGTGGCTCGTGTGCGCTCATGCGGCGATTGTCTCCAAGTGGAGCGGCATTGTCGCCCGTCCGGGTCTCGACGCCTGCGACGGGTGGGCCGTGTCGATCCGCGGCGCGCTGGTTCGTCGGTGAAGTGAAGCCGGCGCACGGTGATCCGGCCCCACGGGAGACACTTGCGATGCGATGCATGGTGATAGTCAAGGCCACCGCCGAATCGGAAGCCGGCGTGATGCCGAGCCAGGAGTTGCTGGCTGCGATGGGCAAGTTCAACGAGGAGCTGGTCAAGGCCGGCGTGATGCTTGCCGGCGAAGGGTTGGCGCCCAGCGCGCGCGGTGCGCGGGTGACGTTCTCGGGCAGGCAGCGCCATGTCGTCGACGGGCCGTTCGCCGAGACCAAGGAGCTGGTCGCCGGCTTCTGGCTGTGGCAGGTGAAATCGCTCGACGAGGCGATCGCCTGGGTGCGGCGTTGCCCCAATCCGATGGAGGGCGAGTCGGTGATCGAGATCCGCCCGGTGTTCGAGGCGGAGGATTTCGGCGAGGCGTTCACGCCCGAGCTGCGCGAGCAGGAAGCCCGCCTGCGCGCGCAACTGGGCCACGAGTAGGGCGGGTACCGCCCGCCAGCGCGACGGGCGGCAGCCCCCACCAACGGCGCTTGCGCCCGCCGCGGACCGGTGCTGTGATCGGCGGTCATGAGCATGACCGACACCCATCGCGCCATCGACGCGGTCTGGCGCATCGAATCGGCCCGGCTGATCGCCGGCCTCGCGCGGATGCTGCGCGATGTCGGGCTGGCCGAGGAACTGGCGCAGGACGCGCTGGTGACGGCGCTGGAACAGTGGCCGCAAACCGGCGTGCCGGACAACCCCGGCGCCTGGCTGATGACCACCGCCAAGCGCCGTGCCATCGATCGCCTGCGCCGGCACAAGCTGGTCGAACGCAAGCACGAGCAACTTGTGCACGAATGGGATCGCGAGCACGAATCCGCCGAGGCCGTCGCCGAACGCACGCTGGACGACCCGTTCGGCGACGATCTGCTGCGGCTGATCTTCACCGCCTGCCACCCGTTGCTCTCGATGGAGGCACGGGTGGCGCTGACCCTGCGCCTGCTCGGCGGGCTGGGCACGGACGAGATCGCGCGCGCCTTCCTGGTGCCGGAGGCAACGATTGCCCAGCGCATCGTGCGGGCCAAGCGCAGCCTGGCCAAGTCGGACGTGGCCTACGAGGTGCCGCGCGGCGACGAGCTGGCTGAGCGGCTGGCCGCCGTGCTCGGGGTGATCTACCTGATCTTCAACGAGGGCTATGCGGCCACCACCGGCGACGACTGGATGCGCCCGGGCCTGTGCGAGGACGCGCTGCGCCTGGGCCGCGTGCTGGCCGGGTTGATGCCGCGCGAGCCGGAGGTGCATGGGCTGGTGGCGTTGATGGAGATCCAGGCCTCGCGCGCCCGCGCGCGCACCGATGCGCGCGGCGAGCCGATCCTGCTGCTCGACCAGGACCGCGCGCTGTGGGATCGCCTGCTGATCGGCCGTGGGCTCGCCGCGCTGGAACAGGCGCGCCGGTTGGGTGGCGAGCTGGGCCCGTACGCCTTGCAGGCGGCGGTGGCGGCCTGCCACGCGCGCGCCGCCACGGCTGCGGAAACCGACTGGCCGAGGATCGCCGCGCTGTACGCCGTGCTGGCCCGGGTCGCGCCCTCGCCGGTGGTGGAGCTCAACCGCGCGGTGGCGGTGGGCATGGCCAGCGGTGCGGCCGAGGGCCTGGCCCTGGTCGATGCGCTGGGCGACGAGCCGAGCCTGCGCCATTACCACCTGCTGCCCGCCGTGCGCGGCGATCTGCTGGCGCGGCTGGGGCGCGGCGAGGAGGCGAGCCGGGAGTTCGAGCGCGCCGCCACGCTGACCCGCAACCGTCGCGAGCAGGCCATGATGCGCGAGCGGGCGCGTGCCTGCCGGTAGCGGCGCTGATCGGCCCGTTCTGACCCAAACGGCATGGATTTCCCCGGCCGCTGTCCGGCGGCATGGCGCGGGAATGCGGGCGATGCCTGCAGGCAAGGGGTTTCCGTGGTGCGGTTGCGGTGGCGTGGAACTTGCTTCTACTGCGCCGTGAACCGGTTTCCGGCGGGCTCTCGGTGGGGCGCAGCGTCTGGCTGCCGCCCGTCTTTCGGCCATCGGCCGGCTGAGCGGGGCGTCGGAGAGGATATTTGGGGGGAATGATCGGCATGGCGGTGCAGGGGCAGGATCGGCAGGATGGCGAACTTCGCGAGCGCTTCTACCAGAGCGTGGCGGAGACGCTTACCCTGCTGCACCCGGCCGCCGGCTACGATCGCCGCCGCGCCCTGCTCGAAGTGGCCACCACCGTGGTCAGCACGATGGATCTGCCGCTGGTGTGGATCGGCCGGCGCGAACTGGGCCAATCCACGCTCGAGCTGATCGCCGCCGGCCCCGCCGCGGAGTACGCCAGCGTGTGGCCGGTCAGCGACGATCCGCGCGAACCGGGCGGCCGCGGCCCGGCCGGAGCCGCCTTGCGCGACGGCCGTCCGCAGCTGGCCTCGATCGACTCGCCCGGGGACGCGGACTGGCAGGGCTCGGCCCATGCCTACGGCCTGGACTCGGTCATCGTGGCCGCCGCCGGCACCGCCGACGGTGGCCAGTTGGCGCTGGCCGCGTACTCGCGCCGCGGCGGCCCCGCGCTCACCGACGAACTGCTCGACTGGGCGCAGCGCCTGGCCGACGAGCTGGCCCGGTTCTGGGACGACCAGGCGCAACTGGAACGCAACCTGCGGCTGGGCCGTTTCCGCGATGCGCATCGCACGATCCAGCGCGCGCTGCTGGCGCACCCCGAGCCGGCGGCGATCTACATGACGCTGGCCAATGCACTGGTCAAGGACGCCGCGGCCAGTGCGGTGATGGTTTATGTGCCCGAGGGCGAGGTGTTGCGCCGGGAAGTGGGTGCCGGGCCGCTGGTCGAGCGGCTGGCGACGCTGCCCGAACCGCCGCGACAGGTCGACGAACCGCCGATGCCGGTAGCCACCCAGGCGTGGATGGAGGGTGAACCGGTGGTGCGGCTGCGCCCGTCGGCGTGGCCCGACGTGTCGCTCGTGTGGCACGGCGAGTCGCTGGGCGAGGTGGCAGCGATCGGTTGCTGGCCGATCTTCCAGACCCTGCCCCGCGACAGCGGTGTCGAGTACCACGCCGCCGCCGTGTTGTTGCTGGCGGCGGCCGAGATCGACGCGTTCGATGCCGACCTGTGGCGCCTGCTCGACGAGATTTCCGACACCGTCGGCCTGGCGCTGCGCCAGTACTCGCAGCGCCAGGCCCTGTTCCGCGAACAGGAGCGGCAGACCTACCTGGCGCTGCACGACGCACTGACCGACCTGCCCAACCGGCGCGCACTCGATTACCACCTCGAACGCGCGCTGGCGCGGGCGGCCCGGCACCACCATCTGGTGGCGGTGGGCATGCTCGACCTGGACGACCTCAAGCCGATCAACGACCGCCACGGCCACGCCGCCGGCGACCGCGTGCTGGTCGAGGTGGCACATCGCCTGCACGACGCACTGCGCTCGGAGGATTCGGTGGCGCGCGTGGGCGGTGACGAATTCGTGCTGGTGCTGGAGGACCTCGCCAGCGAAGACGACCTGGCCATGCTGCTGGAACGGCTGTGGCAATCGCTGCAGCAGCCGATCGCGCTGGGCGGACAGAACAACATCGACATCACCGTCAGCCTGGGCGTGGCCTTGTATCCGACCCACGCGCAGGACAGCGGCGAGCAACTGCTGCGACTGGCCGACCAGGCGATGTACCAGGTCAAGGCACACAAACAGCAGCGCGCCAACTGGTGGGCGCTGGCGCGCAGCGAAGGCGCCCCCGTTGCGGCGGCGGGCGATGAGGCCGGCATCGCCGAGGCGCATGGCCCGCAGGCGGCCGCGGTGCTGCGCGCGTGTGCCGAGGTCTGGCAAGCGCAACTGCCGGTGGTGGCGCAGCGCTTCCATGCCGCCCTCGGCGCCCATGAAGGCATCGCCGGCCTGCTGGCGAGTTTTCCCGCGTCGGCGCGGGAGGCGTTCGAGGAACGCCTGGCGCGCCATCTGCAAACCCTGTGTTATCCCGAGCTGGAAGAAGCCGGCCAGCGCGCAGGCGCGATCCGCGCCGGTATCTGCCAGGCCGCGTGCGGGCTGGAAGAAGCGTGGCTGGCCGAGGCGATCGAGCAATTGCGCGGGATCCTCGCCGGCGCCCTGGGACGCGGTCCGCGCGCCCAGCGCGATGCGCTGGCGATCGTGCTGCAGCGACTGGCGATGGACCAGCAATGGCAGCTGGAAAGCATGCGCGACCTGCAGCGGCGGCGTGACGCGGCGCTGGCGAAGATCCACGCCGCGGCGTGGTCGGCGCACGACAGCCTGGACCTGCTCGAAGACGCCGTGCAGGTGCTGGCGGCGCACGAGGAACTGGTCGTCTGCGCCGCCGGTCGCCCGGATGCCTCCGGCGACATGGTCAGCGAGCTGGTGGCCGGCGCGGTGCCGGCCGAATACCTGCGCATTACCAACCACGGCGTGGCGCCGCCGCTGCAGGTCGATCGCGCCGCGGCACGGGCGGAAGAACCGCTGCGCCGCGCCTGGCAAAGCGGTGCCGTCGAACGCAGCGCGCACTACGGCAGCGATCCGGTGATGGCCTTGTGGCGCGACACCGCCGAACGTCACGGCATCGTCTCGCAGGTCGCGGTGCCGCTGTGCCTGGCCCCGGGCCGGCCGGTGGCGCTGCTGGCGCTGTACAGCGGTTATGCCGGCGGCTTTCGCAGCGAGCACCAGCGCGCGTTCATCGCGCAGATCAAGCAGGTACTGGAACTGGCGCTGCTGCGCATGGCGCCGCAACGCCAGTTGGCGACCCTGCTGCCGGCCTTCGTGCGCCAGCGCTGGCGCAGTCTGCTGGCCGGCGGTGCGCTGCGCATGCACTATCAGCCGATGGTGCGCCTGGCCGACAACCAGATCGCCGGCTTCGAGGCGCTGGCGCGGCTGCGCGACGCCGCTGGCGGCCTGCAGCTGCCGGCCAGTTTCATGCCGGCGCTGGGTGCGGCAGGGCTGATGCGGCTGTTCCGCGACGGCATCATCCAGGCGGTGGCGCGGCAGCAGTCGCTGGCACGCAGCGGGCTGGCGCTGGGCATGTCGGTCAACGTGCCGGTGGCGGCGCTGCGCGATGCCCGCTACGCGCGCACGGTCGAGACCATCCTGCAGGCCAGCGGCTGCCCGCCCGACGCGCTGCGTTTCGAGGCTTTCGAGAACGCCAGCGGCATCGGCTGCTGGGCGTTGCTGGCCGAAACCGGCGTGCAGTCGCTGAAGTCGATCGAGCACCACGCGCCGGGCGACGACCGCGCGCTCAGCCGCAACCTGGTGGCGCGGCTGAGCCAGTCGCCGTTCGACCGCATCAAGGTCGACCACGCCATCATCGGCCAGGTCCGGTTCGACCCGCTGGGCACCCTGCGCGCGCTGCGCCAGTTGATCCGGGTCAGCCACGACCTGGGTCTGGAGGTGGTCGTCGAAGGCCTGGAATCGGCCGGCATGCTGGAGGCCGCCGCGATCCTCGGCGCGGATTTCGGCCAGGGCTTTGCGCTGGCCCACCCGATGCCGGCGGAGGCGTTGCCCGGGTGGCTGGGGACCGTCCGTCCTCCGCGGCCGGGCGCATCGCCGCGCCATGCGCTCGGCGCGCTAGCCAGCGCGCTGCGTTGGGAGGAGCGTTTCGCCGCGTTGTTCGACGTGCCCGATGCGCTGCGCCGCCACGTCCATGCCGGCGGCGGCGTCGGGGACTGGCTGCGCACCGCCGAGGGCGTCGGCGCGCCGTTGCGGCTGGCCTGGCGCGAGATGCTCGACGGCGCCGCCGCGGGGCCGTTCGACCCCGGCCACGGCCGGCGCCGCGACCGGCTGTTCGCGCTGCTGGTCGAGCACGCGCTGGCCGAGGAGCAGGCCCCCGCTCGCTGACCAGCGCGGGCCGATCTGCACAAGCGCAAGTTGATGCGGCGACGGACCGATTTCCGGTAGGCTGATGATCGTTGCACCGAATCACCCACGACTGCCGCTTTGCCGGTGACTCCCGGCTTGTGCGGCAGGCAAACGCGCCGACACGATCCACGACGACGGGGAGCCGCCGAGGGAGTCCATGCCGAACCGAGCTGCCGTGCCCGGCGAACTGCGCGAGCGCTTCTATCGAAGCGTGGCGGAAACCTTGAGCCTGTTGCATGCCGCTCCCGGTCACGATCGCCGCCGGGCACTGCTGGAAGTCAGCCGCATCCTTGCTGCCACCATGAAGCTGCCGTTGGTGTGGATCGGCAGGCGCGAGAGCAACATGCACGCGGTCGAGGTGCTGGCCGCCGCGGGGCCGGCGCAGGCCTATGCCGAGACCCTGCGCTTGAGCGACGCGATGGACGAGCCCGGCGGCCGCGGCCCGGTCGGCATCGTGCTGCGCGAGGAGCGCGCCCGCGTCACCCCGGTGGCCTCCGCCGAGTTTGCGTACTGGCGCGCCGCCGCCCGCCAGCACGGCTTCGGTGCCTGCATCGTGGCCGCCTCGCGTACCCGCGACGGCGGCCAGCTGGTGCTGGCCTCGTACTCGCGCGAGGGCGGCCCGGCGCTGGGCGAGGAGCTGCTGGACTGGGCCCAGCGCCTGGTCGACGAGCTGAGCCGGTTCTGGGACCACCAGATGCTGCTCGAACGCAGCATCCGCATGAGCCGTT
Organism: Rhodanobacter sp. UC4437_H4; assembly: GCF_052978425.1. Classification (NCBI taxonomy): domain Bacteria; kingdom Pseudomonadati; phylum Pseudomonadota; class Gammaproteobacteria; order Lysobacterales; family Rhodanobacteraceae; genus Rhodanobacter; species Rhodanobacter sp. UC4437_H4. The sequence continues at coordinate 1,019,904 of NZ_CM129673.1, read as the reverse complement.
ACCGCGATGCGCAACGCACGATCCAGCGCGCGTTGCTGGAGCAACCCGACCCGGACGCGATCTATCCCACGCTGGCGCGTGCGCTGGCGGACATCGCCGGCGCTGCGGCGGTCGACGTGTTCGCCGCCGTGGAGGGCCAGGACACCTTGCGCCGGGTGGCCCTGGTCGGGCCGATCGCCGAGGTGATGCTGACCCTGCCGATGCCGCCGCGGCACCAGGACGGCCCGCGCACCATCGCGCCTACCCAGGCGTTCATGCAGGGCACGCCGGTCATCCGGCGCAAGCCCACGGCAGGCACGCCGAGCGACAACCCCTGGCGCCCCGAGCTGAGCGAGCACGCCAGTGCGGTCGGCTGCTGGCCATTGTTTGCCGGGCCCGTCGATGGCACCGACCCGAATGCGCGCACGCCGACCGGCGTATTCGTGGTGGTGACCGCCGAACCCGATGCGTTCGACGAGGAAATGTGCCGGTTGCTCGACGAGATCGCCGACGCCGCCGGGCTCGCCCTGCGCCAGCATGCGCAGCGCCACGCCCTGCGCCAGGAGCAGGAGCGGCAGACCTACCTCGCCTCGCACGACGATCTCACCGACCTGCCCAACCGGCGCGCGCTGGATCGCCATCTGGACGCGGTGCTGGCCAGCGCGCGGCGGCAGGGGCGGCGGGTCGCGGTCGGTCTGCTCGACCTGGACGATCTCAAACCGATCAACGATCGCCACGGCCACGCGGTGGGCGACCGCGTGCTGGCCGAGGTGGCCGAGCGGCTGCGCCTGCTGCTGCGCGGCGGCGACTACGTGGCGCGCTTCGGCGGCGACGAGTTCGTGCTGGTGTTCGACGACCTGCAGCACGAGAGCGACCTGGACGACCTGCTGGAACGGATCGGTGCCGCGTTGCTGCAACCGGTGCCCATCGACGGCCGGCTGCTGCCGATCGGCGCCAGCCTGGGCATCGCCACCTATGCCAGCGACGGCCATGCCAGTGGCGAGCAGTTGCTGCGCCTGGCCGACCAGGCGATGTACCAGGTCAAGGCGCGCAAGCGCCATCGCACGCGCTGGTGGGCGATGGCGCGCTCCGACGGCGCGCTGGCCACGGTGGAACCGGAAGGGCCGGTCGCACCCTACGGCGAGCAGGCCACCATGTTGCTGCGGGCCTGCCGCGACAGCTGGCAGCCGCGGCTGCAGGCGGTGGTGGAGAGTTTCTGCGCGGCGCTGCTCCAGCACGAAGGCATCGGCACGCTGCTGCGCGCGTTGCCGGACGGCGAGTACCGCGCGCTCAAGCTGCACATGCTGGCGCATCTGCAGGTGCTGGCCCGCGCGGACCTGGACCTGGCCGCCCACCGCAAGCGCGCCACGCGCACCGGCCTGTTCCACGCCGCCTGCGGGCTGGAGGAAGTGTGGCTGCTGGAGGCGATCGAGCAACTGCGCGACGACCTGGTCACGGTGCTGGCCTCGGCCGACCGCCGCGCGCTGGACGTGGTGCTGCAACGGCTGGATGCCGAGCGGCATTGGCAGCTTGAAAGCATGCGCGCGCTGCAACGCCGGCGCATGGCGCTGCTGGCCCGGCTCAATGCGCTGGCGTGGTCGGCCGAGGGCTATCTTGGCCTGATCCAGGGCGTGGTCGACATCCTCGCCTCGCACCAGGAATTTGCCGCCTGCGCGGTGGGGCGCCCGGACGATTCCGGCCGGCTGACCTACGAGGCGGTGGCGGGCAATGCGTTTGCGGCCTACCTGCGCGCGCTGAGCGCGGGCGAGGCATTGCCGATCCGCGTCGATCCCGGTCACCCGGAGGGCGGCGGGCCGAGCGGGCGCGCCTGGCGCACGGTCAGCATCCAGCGCTGCGTGCATTTCGGCAGCGATCCGGCCATGGCCAGCTGGCGCGACATGGCGCTCGGGCTCGGGGTGGTCTCCAGCGTTTCGATCCCGCTGTGTCCGTCGCGCGACAACCCGGTGGTGGTGCTGTCGCTGTACAGCCCGTATGCCGGCGGCTTGCAGAGCGAGGATCAACGTGCCTTCGTGGAGCAGGTCAAGTCGGTGCTGGACCTTGCGCTGGCGCGGCTGTCGCCACCGCGGCAGGGCGCCGAATTGCTGCCGTTCTTCGTGCGCGAGCGCTGGCGCGCGCGGATCGCCACCGATGCCTTGCAGATGCACTACCAGCCGCTGATCCGGCTGGCCGACGGCGCGGTCACCGAATTCGAGGCGCTGGCGCGCTTGCGCGACGTGGACGACCAGCTGCTGGCGCCTGGCCGCTTCCTGCCCGCGCTGGATGCCGATGACCTGATCGTGCTGTTCCGGCATGGCCTGGCGCTGGCCACCGCCTGCCGGCAATCGCTGTGCGGTGCGGGCCACCCGCTGGACATGTCGGTGAACGTGCCGGCGGCGGCGCTGGAAGATCCCCGCTACGGCGCGGCTGCCGCCGCGGTCCTCGCCGACAGCGGTTGCCCGCCCGCGGCGCTGCTGCTGGAGATCCTCGAATCCCCGCTGGCCAGCGAACACCCCGGCTCGCTGGACGAGCCGGGCATGCAATCGCTGAAGGCGCTGGGCGTTCGGCTGGTCGAGGACGACCTCGGTGCCGGCTACAGCTCGCTGATCCGGCTGCGCCAATGGCCGTTCGACCGCATCAAGATCGACCAGGCGATCGTGCTGCAGGCCCGGCGCGACCCCTTGAACACGCTGCGTTTCATCCGCCAGCTGATCCGCATCGGCAACGACCTGCGGCTGGAGGTCGTGGTGGAAGGGCTGGAAACGCCCGACCTGATCGAGGCGGCCTCGCTGCTGGGTGCCGATTTCGGCCAGGGCTACGCACTGGCCCGGCCGATGCCGGCCGAGGCGCTGCAAGGCTGGCTGCGCGCGCATCGCCCCGCTCCGCGGGCGCAAGTCCCGCTCACCAGTCTCGGCGCGCTGGCCAGCGAGTTGCTGTGGGAGGAGCAATTCGTCGCGCTGCCGGCCGAGTCCGCGTTCTGGGCCACCCACAGCGGACGCACCTGCGGCCCCGGCGAATACTTCCACCTGGCCGATCTCGACGACAGCCTGGGCGCCAGCCACCACGCCATGCACGTAGCCGCGCTGAAAGGCCCGCAAGACCCGCACTACCGCCGCCTGCGCGAAACGTTTCTGGCCGCACTGGTCGCCCACGTGCTCGAATCGTCGGGCTGATCGTGCCGGGGCAGGCGAGATCCGTGTCGCTTGCCCGGCCCAGCCATTGATCACCGGGCGCCGGCCATCCCAGCGTCGGCGCCGCGCCGGAGTTCGCGCGATGGTTGACCGGCTCGGCATGTATCCCTAAAATTGCGCGTTCTCGGCGGGCGATTAGCTCAGCGGTAGAGCACTGCCTTCACACGGCAGGTGTCGCAAGTTCGATCCTTGCATCGCCCACCATACAGAATCGCGAAAAGGCCACCCAGCGGGTGGCCTTTTTCGTGTTCGCGGCGAAGGAGGCGGCCTTGCCGATCGCCGCCGGCTGCGGCGGCGTGCAAGGAGCGATGGTGGCGAATTGCTAGACTTGGCGCCTTTCCCGACGCAAGCGCACGCTCATGGCATTCCTCGACACCGAACTGGTTCGCATCCTTCACGCGCTGCAGCAGTTCGAGCTGACGCCGTGGAAGATCGTCGGCTTCGCCGGCACGCTGATGTTCACCAGCCGCTGGTTCGTCCAGCTCTACTACACGCGCAAGTACAAGCGCGTGGTGATGCCGCTGTCGTTCTGGTGGCTGTCGGTGTGCGGCAGCGTGTTGCTGCTGGCGTACTTCGTGTTCGGCAAGAACGACTCGGTGGGCATCCTCTCCAACTTCTTCCCGGTGTTCGTGTCGGTCTACAACCTGGTCGTTCACCTCCGCCATCGAAAGAACGGCATGACCGGCGACGCCACCGCTTGAGTTGACGCAGGGCGGGCCCTGCCCGCCGCCAGTGCCCGCCCTGCCCGGGCGATCGGTCAGTCGGGGTCGTAGTCGAGGTTGGCGGCGAGCCAGCGTTCGGCCTCGGCCTGGCTCCAGCCTTTGCGTTTGGCGTAGTCCTGCACCTGTTCCAGGCCCAGGCGGCCGACCACGAAGTACTGGCTGCCGGGGTGCGAGAAGTACCAGCCGGAGACGGCGGCTGCCGGGTACATCGAGAAACCTTCGGTGAGTATGATGCCGGCGTTGTTCGTGGCGTCGAGGAGCTTGAAGAGCGTCGCCTTCTCGGTGTGATCGGGACAGGCCGGATAGCCGGGGGCGGGGCGGATGCCCTGGTATTTCTCGGCGATCAACGCCTCGTTGTCGAGGCTTTCGTCGGGCACGAAACCCCAGAACTCCTTGCGCACGCGCAGGTGCATGCGTTCGGCGAAGGCTTCGGCGAGGCGGTCGGCCAGCGCTTTCAGGATGATCGCGGAGTAGTCGTCATGGTCGGCGTGGAAGCGCTCGAGGTGCGGCTCGATGCCGAGGCCCGCGGTGACGGCAAAGCCACCGATCCAGTCGGGCTTGCCGAACGACTTCGGCGCGATGAAATCGGCCAGGCACAGGTTGGGGCGTTCCACCGGCTTGTCGGCCTGCTGGCGCAGGTGGTGCAGCGTGGCCAGCGGCTGGGTGCGGGTGTCGTCGGTGTAGATCTCCACGTCGTCCATGAGGTTGGCGGCCGGCCAGAAGCCGATCACCGCGCGGGCCGTGAGCCACTTCTCGTTGACGATCTTGTCCAGCATCGCCTGCGCGTCGGCGAACAGTTCGCTGGCCTGCGTGCCGACCACGGCGTCGGTGAGGATGGCGGGATAGTGGCCGGCCAGTTCCCAGGCCTGGAAGAACGGTGTCCAGTCGATGGTTTCGCGCAGCTCGGCCAGCGGGTAGTCGTCGAACACGGTGAGGCCGGGCTGCACCGGCTGCGGCGGGTCGTAGTTGGCCCAGTCGCAGCTGAAGCGGTTGCCGCGTGCGTGCGCCAGCGTCACCAGCTTCTTGCCGGGGCCGCGGTGCTTGTGGCGCTCGCGCACCTCCGCGTACTCGCTGCGCACCTTGGCCAGGAAGCCGTCGACCAGCTCCTTGCTGACCAGCGATTGCGCCACGCCGACCGCGCGCGAGGCGTCCTTCACCCACACGCAGGCGGTTTCGTAGTGCGGCTCGATCTTGATCGCGGTGTGCGCGCGCGAGGTGGTGGCGCCGCCGATCAGCAGCGGGATGCTGAAGCCGCGCCGCTTCATTTCGCGGGCGACGTTGGCCATCTCCTCCAGCGAAGGGGTGATCAGGCCGGAGACGCCGATCATGTCGGCCTTCTCCTCGATCGCGGTGTCGAGGATCTTCTGCGCCGGCACCATCACGCCGAGGTCGATCACCTCGAAGTTGTTGCAGGCGAGCACCACGCCCACGATGTTCTTGCCGATATCGTGCACGTCGCCCTTGACCGTGGCCATCACGATCTTGCCGTTGCTCTTGCTGGTGTTGCCGCTGAGTTTTTTCTCCTCTTCCATGAAGGGCAGCAGCCACGCCACCGCCTTCTTCATCACGCGGGCGGATTTCACCACCTGCGGCAGGAACATCTTGCCGGCGCCGAACAGGTCGCCGACCACGTTCATGCCGTCCATCAGCGGACCTTCGATCACGTCCAGCGTGCGGGTGACGGTCTGGCGCACTTCCTCGGTGTCTTCCACCACGAACTGGTCGATGCCGTGCACCAGTGCGTGTTCCAGCCGCTTGCGCACCGGCAGTTCGCGCCAGGCCATGGCGTTGCTATTGTCCTGCTCGCGCGCGCCTTTCTTGTGCTTCTCGGCGATCTCCATCAGCCGCTCGGTGGCGTCGGCGCGGCGGTTCAGCACCACGTCTTCCACGCGCTCGCGCAGCTCGGGTTCCAGCTCGTCGTAGATCGCCAGCTGGCCGGCGTTGACGATGCCCATGTCCATGCCGGCCTGGATGGCGTGGTAGAGGAACACGCTGTGGATCGCCTCGCGCACGGCGTCGTTGCCGCGGAACGAGAACGAGACGTTGGAGACGCCGCCGGAGAGGTGCGAGTACGGGAAGCGTTTCTTCAGTTCCTTCGCCGCCTCGATGAAGTTCACCGCGTTGTCGGCGTGCTCCTCGATGCCGGTGCCGATCGGGAAGATGTTGGAGTCGAAGATGATGTCTTCGGGCGGAAAACCCACTTCTTCGGTGAGCAGCTTGTACGAGCGCTCGCAGATTTCCAGGCGGCGCGGCACGCTGTCGGCCTGGCCGTTCTCGTCGAAGGCCATCACCACGGTGGCGGCGCCGTAGCGCAGGATTTTCCGCGCCTGCTCCAGGAATGGTTCTTCGCCTTCCTTCAGCGAGATGGAGTTGACCACGCCCTTGCCCTGCAGGCACTTCAGGCCGGCCTCGATCACGCTCCACTTGGAGGAGTCCACCATCACCGGGATCTTGGCGATGTCCGGCTCGGCGGCGATCAGGTTGAGGAACTTCACCATTGCCGCTTCGGAATCGAGCAGGCCTTCGTCCATGTTCACGTCGAGGATCTGCGCGCCGCTCTCCACCTGCTGGCGGGCCACTTCCACCGCTTCGTCGTAGCGGTCTTCCTTGATCAGCTTCTTGAACTTGGCCGAGCCGGTGACGTTGGTGCGCTCGCCGATGTTGATGAACAGCAGGTCGGGCGTGATGACCAGCGGTTCGAGGCCGGACAGGCGGGTGTGGCGCGTCATGGTCATGCGGCCTCCGCTTGATCGACGCAAGGCAGCGCACGCGGCGCGCAATCACGCACCGCCTCGGCGATCGCCTTGATGTGAGCCGGCGTGGTGCCGCAGCAGCCGCCGACCAGGTTGAGCAGGCCGTCGCGGGCGAAGTCGGCGATCACGCCGGCCATGTGTTCGGGCGTCTCGTCGTATTCGGCGAAGGCATTCGGCAGGCCGGCGTTCGGGTGGGTGCTGACATGGCTTTCGGCGATGCTCGCCAGGGTCTGGATGTGCGGGCGCAGGTCCTCGGCGCCGAGCGCGCAGTTGAAGCCGACCGACAGCGGCTGTGCGTGGCGTACCGAGTAGTAGAACGCCTCGGCGGTCTGGCCGGAGAGCGTGCGGCCGGAGCGGTCGGTGATGGTGCCGGAGATCATCACCGGCACGCGCGCGCCGCGCTGGTGGAACAGTTCGGACAGCGCGAACAGCGCGGCTTTCGCGTTCAGCGTGTCGAAGATCGTCTCGACCATGATCACGTCGGCGCCGCCGTCGATCAGGCCGCTGGCCGCTTCGGTGTAATTCGCCGCCAGCTCCTCGAAGGTCACGTTGCGGAAACCCGGGTCGTTGACGTCGGGCGACAGCGAGGCGGTGCGGCTGGTCGGGCCGAGCACGCCGATCACGAAGCGTGGCTGCTGCGGCGTCTTCGCCGTCATCGCGTCGCAGGCGGCGCGGGCCAGCTTTGCGCCTTCCAGATTCAGCTCGTGGGCCAGGTGCTGCAGCTTGTAGTCGGACTGGCTGATGCGGGTGGAGTTGAAGGTGTTGGTCTCGACCAGGTCGGCGCCGGCTTCGAGGTAGGCGTCGTGCACGCCGCGGATGATTTCCGGGCGGGTCAGGGTGAGCAGGTCGTTGTTGCCCTTGAGGTCGCAGCCCCCTGGATGGTCATGGGCATGACCGTCGTGCGCGTGCGCGTGGCCGTCGTGGCCGTGCTCGAAGCGCTCGCCGCGAAAGCCCTCTTCGTCGAGGTGGTGCGCCTGCAGCATGGTGCCCATGGCGCCGTCGATGATCAGGATGCGTTGGCGCAGCGCCTGTTCCAGGGCGGCGACGCGATCGGGGTGGAGCCAGGGCAGGGTGTTCATTGCAACGTCCTTGCAGACAAGAGGGTCAGGCGCGCTTTCGCGCCAGCAGGCTGATGACTTCGAAATGCGGCGCCTTGCGTTCGCGGCTGAGCCGGTTGCCGCTGAGCACGTCGAGCCCGGCGCTGCGCGCGTAGCCTTCGAGTTGCTCGATGCGGAAACCGAGATTGCGGTGGTCGAACGGCTCGACCGCAGCGCGGTGGTCGTGCTGGCCCAGCGTCACGGCCAGCAAGCGGCCGCCGGGGCGCAGCAGGCGGGCGGCCTCGGCCACCGCCTTGGCGGGGTGTTCGGCGTAGGTCAGCGCGTGCAGCATCAGCACCAGGTCGAAGCGCTGCTCGCCCAGCTCCAGCGCGTGCATGTCGCCCTGGATCACGCGCACGTTGGCGAACGACTTCAGTCGTTTCGCGGCGGCCTCGACCACGCGCTCGCTGGAATCGACGCAGACGATCGAGTGCGCATGCGGCGCCAGCAGCTCGGCGGTGATGCCGTCGCCGGAGGCGATGTCGAGCACGTCGCCGGTGCCCAGCAGCTGCAGCAGCGAGCGCGCCAGCGTTTCCCAGGTGCGGCCGGGCGAGTAATGGCGCTCCATGTCGCCGGCGACGGTGTCGGCCCAGCCTTCCTCGCGGGCGCGGTTGGCCAGCACGCCGGGCAGTCGTGCGGTGTCCTCGCGCAACAGGGCGTCGTCGATGCTGGCGCGCAGCGAAACCACCAACGCGTGCTGCGCCTCGTCGCCCTCGTTGTTGGCGCGGTAATAAGCCGAGACGCCGGCGCGGCGGTCGCGCACCAGGCCGGCTTCCTTGAGCTTGGCCAGATGCGTGGATACCCGTGGCTGCGCCAGATGCAGCACCGCGGCCAGTTCGGCCACGGTCAGCTCCTCGTTCTCCAGCAGGGCCAGCAGGCGCACGCGGGTGGGGTCGGCGAGCAGGCGCAACACGCTGGACGCGGTGGCCAAGTCCATGATTATCCCTGTATCGCGATATAAAGATGTATAGGCTAGGCCGGGCTTTGCCATGCGTCAAGCGGGCTGCGCCGGGCCGATCGGCCATTTGCCGCTAAAATCGGCGGCTCGATTGCCTCAAGGAGCCCCCCGTGGATTTCCGTTTTACCGAAGACCAGTTGTCGATCCAGTCGATCGCCCGTGATTTCGCGCACAAGCGCATCGCGCCGGTGGCGGCCGAGCTGGACGCGAAGGGCGAGTTTCCGCTGGAGAACATCCGCGAGATGGGCCGGCTCGGACTGATGGGCATCGAGGTGCCTGAGGCGTACGGCGGTGCCGGCATGGACCCGATCGCCTACGTGCTGGCGATGATCGAGATCGCTGCCGCCGACGCGGCCACTTCGACGGTCATGTCGGTGAACAATTCGCTGTTCTGCAACGGCATCCTCAAGCATGGCACCGAGGAGCAGAAACAGCAGTACGTGCGCGCCATCGCCACCGGCGAGGCGATCGGTGCCTATGCGCTGACCGAGCCGCAATCGGGCTCCGATGCCTCGGCCATGCATACCCGCGCCACCAGGAACGCCAACGGCGACTGGGTGATCAACGGCAAGAAGAGCTGGATCACCTCCGGCCCGGTGGCGCGCTACATCGTGCTGTTCGCGATCACCACGCCGGGCATCGGCGCCAAGGGGGTGTCGGCCTTCATCGTCGATACCCGGCTGCCCGGCTTCCACGCCGGCAAGACCGAGCCCAAGCTCGGCATCCGCGCCTCGGCCACCTGCGAGATCGAGTTCACCGATTACGTGTTGCCAAAAGCCAATTTGCTGGGCGAGGAGGGCAAGGGCTTCTCGATCGCGATGGGCGTGCTCGATGCCGGACGCATCGGCATCGCCTCGCAGGCGGTCGGCATTGCCCGCGCCGCGTACGAAGCCACGCTGCAGTGGTCGCGCGACCGCAAGGCGTTCGGCCAGCCGATCGGCACCTTCCAGATGACCCAGTCCAAGATCGCCGACATGAAGTGCAAGCTCGATGCGGCCACGCTGCTCACCCTGCGCGCCGCGTGGACCAAGGGCGAGGCCGAAAAGCACGGCGGCCGCTTCGGCACCGAGGCGGCCGTGGCCAAGCTCACCGCCTCCGAAGCGGCGATGTGGATCGCCCACCAGGCCGTGCAGATCCACGGCGGCATGGGCTATTCGAAGGAAATGTCGCTGGAACGCTACTTCCGCGACGCCAAGATCACCGAGATCTACGAAGGCACCAGCGAGATCCAGCGGCTGGTGATTGCACGGGCGGAGACGGGATTGCGGTGAGGCAGGGAATCGGGAATAGGGAATAGGGAATGGGGAATCGGACGAGCATGCGGCAGGCGCAATCCGGTTGATTGAGGCTCCGCCGCTCTCAAGGGAAACAAAAAACGCCCCGGCTGATACCGGGGCGTTTTTGTCAGGGGCTTGCGGGGCGTGCTTTTCCGATTCCCTATTCTCGATTCCCTATTCCCGGCTTCAAAGCCCCCGCTGCGGATCGGAGTCGAAGGTGTGTGGCCCCTGGATGCCCGGGTGGTCGTGGCCATCGAGCTTGTCGCCGAGCAGGCGACGCACCACCACGTAGAACACCGGGATCAGCAGCACGCCGAGGAAGGTGGCGAACAGCATGCCGCCGATCACGCCGGTGCCGATGGCGTGGCGTGCGTTGGCGCCGGCGCCGGAGGAGACGAGCAGCGGGAACACGCCGAGGATGAAGGCCAGCGAGGTCATCAGGATCGGGCGCAGGCGCAGGCGGGCTGCGTCGACCGTGGCCTCGCGCAGGCTGCGTCCGGCCTGCTGCTCGGCCACCGCGAATTCCACGATCAGGATCGCGTTTTTCGCGGCCAGGCCGATCACCGTGATCAGGCCGATCTTGAAGTAGATGTCGTTGGGAAGGCCGCGCAGCAGGGTGAACACCACCGCGCCCAGGAACGCCAGCGGCACGATCAGCAGCACCGAGACGGGGATCGACCAGCTTTCGTACAGCGCGGCCAGCGCCAGGAACACGATGAAGATCGACAGCACCATCAGCAGGGTAGCCGCGTTGCCGGAGAGGATCTCCTGGTACGACTGCCCGGTCCAGTCGTAGCCGAAGCCCTTGGGCAGGTCGTTGCGGATGATCCGTTCCATCTCGCTCATTGCCTCGCCCGAGGCGTGCCCGGGCGCCGGCGAGCCGACGACCTCGACCGCCGAGTAGCCGTTGTAGCGGGTCAGCGAGGGCGATGACACGTCCCACGTCGAGTGCACCACGTTGGCCAGCGGGATCATCTGCGCGGTGCCGTCGCCGGCCAGCTTGGAGCTGGGCGTGAAGATGTGCTGCAGCGCATCCGGGCCCATGCGGTAGGGCGCGTCGGCCTGCATGATCACGCGCTTGATGCGCCCGCCATAGGTAAAGTCGTTGACGTACACCGGCGCCAGCATCAGCCCGATCGCGTTGTAGATGTCGCCGATCGACAGGCCCATCGACTGCGCCTGCACGCGATCCACCTGCAGGTGCAGCTGCGGTGCTTCCTCCAGCTCGTTCGGACGCACGCCGGCCAGCTTGCTGTCCTGGTTGGCCTTGCCGATCAGGGTGTTGCGTGCCGCGGTCAGGGCGTCGCGACCGGCGCCGCTGCGGTCCTGCAGGTACATGTCGAAGCCGCCGAACTGGCCCAGCCCCTGCACGGTGGGGATGTTGATCACGAAGATGCGCGCATCGCGGATCTGGTGCAGCTTGCGGTTGGCGCGCTGGATGAACTCGCTGGCGCCGACATCGCGGTCGGCCCAGTCCTTGAGCTTGATGAAGGCCATGCCGGCGTTCTCGCCGGAGCCGATGAAGCTGAAGCCGGTGACCTGCATCACCCCGTCCACCGCGGGGTCCTTGCGCAGGATGTCGCGCATCTGCGTCATGACCTCGGTGGTGCGCTGCTTGGTTGCGCCCGGCGGCAGCTGGATCACCGACATCGCGTAGCCCTGGTCTTCCTCCGGCAGGAAACTGCCGGGCAGGCGCGTGTAGAGGAAGCCGCCGAGCAGCGCGACCACCACGAACGCCAGCATCCACCGCGGCGCGTGGCCGATCGCGACGCCCACGTGGCGGGTATAGGTGTGCGTGGTCCAGTCGAACAGCCGGTTGAACTTGCGATAGACGACGTTCTTCTTCTTCTCGTGCTCCGGCTGCAGGAAGCTGGCGCACAGCGCCGGCGTGAAGCTCAGCGCGAGGAAGGCGGAAAAGCCCATCGACAGCGCGATGGTCAGCGCGAACTGCTTGTAGATGATGCCGGAGGCGCCGGGCTGCAGCGACGAGGGCACGAACACCGCCGCCAGCACCACGGTGATCGCCACCACCGCGCCGGTGATCTGGCCCATCGCCTTGCGCGTGGCATCCTTCGGCGAGAGACCCTCCTCGGTCATGATGCGTTCGACGTTCTCGATCACCACGATCGCGTCGTCGACCACGATGCCGATCGCCAGCACCATGCCGAACAGGGTCAGCTGGTTGATGGTGAAGCCGAGCACCAGCATGCCGAGGAAGGTGCCGAGCAAGGCCACCGGAATCACCAGGGTGGGGATGATGGTGGCGCGGAAGTTCTGCAGGAACAGCAGCATCACCAGGAACACCAGCACGATCGCCTCGATCAGCGTGTGCACCACCTCGTTGATCGAGATGGTCACGAAGGTAGTGCTGTCGTACGGGCTGAACCAGGTCACGCCCGGCGGGAAGCTGGGCGCCAGCTCATCCATCTTGGCGCGCACCGCGGTGGCCACGTTGAGTGCGTTGGCGCCAGGCAGCAGCTGGATCGCGAAGGCGCCGATCGGCTTGCCGTCGTACTGGGTATCGAAACCGTAGTTGCCGGGCCCGAAGCTGATGCGCGCCACGTCGCCCAGGGTGACGGTGGTGCCGTCGGTGTTGGTGCGCAGGATGATCCCGGCGAACTGCTGCGGCGTGGTGAAACGGCCTTCGGTCGACACCGTGGCGCTGAAACCCTGGCCGGGGATGGCCGGGTCCGCGCCCAGCGCGCCGGCGGCGAACTGCACGTTCTGCGAACGCACGGCGGCGAGCACCTGGCTGGCCGACAGATTGTAGCCGTGCAGCTTGTCCGGGTTGAGCCAGATGCGCATGGCGTACTCGGAGCCGAACTGCCGCGTGCTGCCCACGCCCGGCACGCGCGAAATCTGGTCGAGCACCTGCGAGCCGACGATGTCGTTGAGGCGGTCGCGGTCGATGCCCGGGTTGGTCGATTGCAGCGCCACCACCATCAGGAAGCCGGCGTTGGCCTTGGCCACCACCACGCCCTGCTGGGTCACTTCGGAAGGCAGTCGCGGTGTGGCCAGCGCCACCTTGTTCTGCACCTGCACCTGGGCGATGTCGGGGTCGGTACCGCTCTCGAAGGTCAGCGTGATGCTGGCGCGACCGCTGGCGCTGGACGAGGAGCTGAAATACAGCAGGTGGTCGATGCCGGTCAGCTGCTGCTCGATGACCTGGGTGACCGTTTTCTCGGTGGTGTCGGCGCTGGCGCCGGGGTAGCTGGCGCTGACCGTGACCGACGGCGGCGCGATGTCCGGGTAGGATTCCACGCCCAGGTTGAGGATGGCCAGCACGCCACCGAGCGAAATCAGGATGGCGACCACCCAGGCGAAGACAGGGCGGTCGATGAAGAAGTTGGGCATGTCGGCGCTCCGTTACTGGCCGTTCGCGGAAGCGCCGCCCGCCGGCGCCGTGGACGTCGCGCCGGCCGGCGCATCGCGGTGCCAGGGACTCGGCTTGGCCGGCTCGCCTTCCTTCACGTTCTGGATGCCGGAAACCACCACCTTGTCGCCGGCCTTCAGGCCGCCGCTGATTACCCAGTCGCCGTCGCGCATGTCGGCCGTGGTGACGTCCTTGCGCACGACCTTGTTGTCCGCACCCACGGTCATCACGTAGGCGCCGGTGGTGTCGCGCTGCACCGCCTGCTGCGGCAGCACGAACACCTTGTGGCGCTGGCCCAGGTTGGCCTGCAAGGTCACGTACATGCCCGGCAGCAGCTTGTGCTTCGGGTTGGGGATGGTGGCGCGCAAGTCCACCGAGCCGGTCGCCGGGTTGACCGTGGCGGCGGAGAAATCGACCGTGCCCGGCTCGGCGTAGGTGCTGCCGTCGGGCAGGGTGATGCGCACGCTGGCCTTGTTCTGGCCGGCCAGGGTGACGTTGCCCTCGCTCTGCGCCTGGCGCATGTTCTCCAGCGATTCCACGCTGAGCGTGAAGTTCACGTACAGCGGGTCGATCTGCTCGACCGTGGTGAGCAAGGTGGCCGCGCCGCTGCCCACCAGCGCGCCCTCGGTCACCTGCTGCTGCCCGGCGCGGCCGGCGATCGGCGCGGTGACGTTGGCGTAGCCCAGGTTGATGCGCGCGGTCTCCACGTTGGCGCGCGCGGCCTGCACGGCCGCGGCGCTGCTGCGCTCGGCGGCCAGCGCGTTGTCGAGGTCGGCCTTGGACACGTAGCCTTTGGGCGCCAGTTCGCGCACGCGCTGCGCGGTGACCTTGTTGTTGGTCCAGCTGGCCTGGGCCTGCGCCAGCGAAGCCTTGGCCGCGTTCAACTCGGCCTGCAGCGGCGCCGGGTCGATCTGGAACAGCAACTGGCCGCGCGTGACGTCGGTGCCTTCCTCGTAATCGCGCTTGAGCAGCACGCCGGCCACCCGCGCGCGCACGTCGGCGCTGCGATAGGCGGAAAGGCGCCCGACCAGGTCGCGGGTCAGCGGCGAGTTCTGCGGTTGCACCGTGACCACGCCCACTTCGGGCGGCGGCATTTGCGGCGGACCGTTGCCGGTGCTCTTGCCGCAACCGGCCAATACCAGCAGGCACAGGCCCAGCAGCGGCGAGCGCAGTGACGAAGGCTTCATGGGGACTCCGGTTCTCTTTCTTGTTCGGGGTGTGGGGAGGGGCGTCGCATGCGCCGCGCGGGAATCCGTTTCCGCCGCGCACCAGGTGTCGCCGGTGGCGCCCGGAACGACGCCGTGGCGGCGCTTCGGAGATGTCACAACGTACAAACTGGACTGCGCAGTATACATTTTCCGGCGGCGTCGTTTCCAGCGCGGGTCGCGCGCGCAACCTCGCATGGTCGGAGGCAGCGGTCGGTGAATATCCGCCGCCGCGCCACGCGCCGTTCGACACGCCGTTCGACACATTGTTCGACATCCGCGCGGGCCGCGTTGCGCGGCGGATCATCCGCGCCGCGTGCGGCGCCTCGCAGACGTTCGCCCCGCCCCGCGCGCGGGTGGATTCGGGAGGTGCCGCGGCGTATCCTTCCGAGGATTTATCGCGGCCCTTCCCACCTCCGTCCAACTAACAGCAGATGCCATGAATGCGACCCTTGCGGCAAATGACCCCTCCCTCCCGTCCGTAGTGCTCGCCGAGCTGAAAAAGAGCGGCATGTCGCCCCAGCGCCTGACCCAGGCCGAGGTGTTCTGCACCGCCTTCTTCGCACGGGTCGCCGGCAGCGATGTCCAGCTGCACACGCCGGTGCAGTGGGCGGCGCTGGTGGGCAGCCTGCTGGAGTTCATGCAGCAGCGCCCGGCCGGTCGCGCCGCGGTGCGCGTGCTGAGCCCCGCGGACCTCCACGCCGGGCGCAGCCTGCTGCAGGTGGTCACCGACGACATGCCGTTCCTGATCGACACGGTGAGCATGGTGGTGTCGACCAACCTGCAGATCCACGCGGTGATCCACCCGGTGCTGACCGTCTCGCGCGACGCCGCCGGCGCGCTGCAGGAGTTGGGCGGCAAGCAGGGACACGCCGAGTCGGTGATGCATTTCGAGATCGACCGCGCCGCCGATGCCGCCGAGCAGGAACAGCTGAAGACGCAGGTCGAGGCGGCGCTGGAAGACGTGCGCGCCGCGGTCAACGACTGGAGCGCGATGCGCGAGCAGGCGCTGGCGATCGCCGCCGAGCTGCCGCAGCGCAAGATCCCGCTGGACGAGGCCTCGGCGAAGGAAGCGGCTGCCTTCATGCGCTGGCTGGCGGAGGACAACTTCACCTTCCTCGGCTATCGCGAATACGAGGTGGTCGATGCCGACGGCGACCGCGTGCTGCGTTCGCGCGAAGCCTCGGGCCTGGGCATCCTGCGCAAGACCGACCGCTCGCTGGCCCCGCGCTCGTTGCGCACGCTGGCCGCGAGCGAGTTGCCGCAATCCGGCGCCACCGACGCGATCATCCTGACCAAGACCAACGCGCGCTCGCACGTGCATCGTCCGGGCTACATGGACTACATCGGCGTGCTGCAGTTCGGGCCGGACGGCCGCGCGGTCGCGGAGCAGCGCTTCCTGGGCCTGTTCACCTCCAGCGCCTACATGGCGCGCCCGCAGGAGGTGCCGCTGGTGCGGCACAAGGTCGAGGCGGTGCTGGCCCGCTCGGGCCTCAAGCGCGATTCGTACTCCGGCAAGTCGCTGCGCCACATCCTGGAAACGCTGCCGCGCGAGGAGCTGCTGCAGGGCACCGAGGAGGAGCTGTTCAACACCTCGATGGGCATTCTCGAACTGCGCCAGCGCGCACGCACGCGGCTGTTCGTGCGCCGCGACCGCTACGGGCGGTTCTTCACCTGCATGGTGTTCGTGCCGCGCGACCGCTTCAACACTTCGGTGCGCGAACGCATTGAAGCCACGCTGGGCATGGCGCTGCACGCGGTGCAGAGCGATTCCTCGGTGGAGATGGGCGAGTCGGCGCTGGCGCGGCTGACCATCGTGATGCGGCCGAAGATCGGCGACCAGCCTGCCTGCGACGTCGCCGAACTGGAGCACGCCGTGGCCGCGATCGTGCGCAACTGGCACGACGAGGTGCGCGACGCGCTGGTGCGCCTGCGCGGCGAACACGAGGGCGTGGTGCTGGCCAACCGCTACGCCCGCGCGCTGCCGGCCGGCTACGTCGAGGACGTCAGCCCGGCGGTGGCCGCGGAAGACATCCACGAGTTGTCGCAGCTGAGCGGCGAGCACGGCATCCGCATGTCGTTCTACCACCCGCCGCAGAACCCCGAGTCGCTGCGCTTCAAGGTGTACCGCAACGGCAGCGACATCTCGCTGTCCGAGGTCCTGCCGCAGCTGGAGAACCTCGGCTTGCGCGTACTCACCGAGCATGTCTACGAGATCCCCGGCGACACGCCGTTGTCGATCCAGGATTTCGACGTGCAGCCCACCGGCAAGCTCGCCTTCAGCGTGGAGCAGGTCGGCGCGCTGTTCGAGGATGCGTTCGAGCATGTCTGGCGCGGCGCCGCGGAGAACGACGGCTTCAACCGGCTGGTGCTCGGCGCCAAGCTCGATTGGCGCCAGGTGGCGATGCTGCGCGGCTACAGCAAGTATCTGCTGCAGACCGGCGTGACCTTCTCGCAGGCGTACATGGAGGAGACGCTCAACCGCTATCCGGCGATCGCCGGCTTGCTGGTGGAGCTGTTCCTGGCCAAGTTCGACCCGCGTCGCGAGGCGCTCTCGCCCGACGAGCTGAAGATCGCCGGGGCCACCCTGGCGGTGGAGATGCGCACGCTGATCCCGGCCAACGTGCAGGCCGCGCAGCCCGGCCTGATCGACGAGCTGGGCGCCGCGCTGGCGCGTCCGCGCGCCGAGCAGGTCAAGGTCGTGGAAGCTGCCATCGGCGTGCTGCTGGAGAACGTGGCCAGCCTCGACGAGGACCGCATCCTGCGCAGCTTCGTGGGGCTGATCCGTGCCACCTTGCGCACCAGTTTCTTCCAGCAGTGGGAGGGCGCGTACCGCGACTACATCAGCTACAAGATCGACTCGCACCAGGTCGCCGAGCTGCCCAAGCCGGTGCCGTACCGCGAGATCTGGGTGTGCGCCCCGCGCGTGGAAGGCATCCACCTGCGCTTCGGCGCGGTCGCCCGCGGCGGCCTGCGCTGGTCCGACCGCCGCGAGGATTTCCGCACCGAGGTGCTGGGCCTGGTCAAGGCGCAGATGGTCAAGAACACGGTGATCGTGCCGGTCGGCTCCAAGGGCGGCTTCTTCGTCAAGAAGTCCCCCGACGGCGACCGCGACGCGGTGCTGGCCGAGGGCATCGCCTGCTACAAGCTCTTCATCAACGGCCTGCTCGACATCACCGACAACCTGGTCGAGGGCAAGGTGGTGCATCCGCACGACGTGGTGCGCCACGACGCGGACGACCCCTACCTGGTGGTGGCCGCCGACAAGGGCACCGCGAAGTTCTCCGACATCGCCAACGCCATCTCGATCGAGCACAACTACTGGCTGGGCGACGCGTTCGCCTCCGGCGGGTCGCACGGCTATGACCACAAGGGCATGGGCATCACCGCGCGCGGTGCGTGGGAGTCGGTCAAGCGCCACTTCCGCGCACTCGGCCGCGATTGCCAGAACGAGGATTTCACCTGCGTCGGCATCGGCGACATGTCCGGCGACGTGTTCGGCAACGGCATGCTGCTGTCCGAGCACATCCGGCTGCTGGCCGCGTTCGACCATCGCCACGTGTTCCTCGACCCGAACCCCGACGCGGCCCGTTCGTTCGTCGAGCGCAAGCGCATGTTCGACGTGCCGCGCTCGAGCTGGGACGACTACGACAAGTCGCTGATCTCCGCCGGCGGCGGCGTCTACCCGCGCAGCGCCAAGTCGATCCCGATCTCGCCCGAGGTGCGCGTCGCGCTGGGCCTGAAGCCCGACGTGGAGCACCTGGCGCCGAACGATCTGCTCAGCGCGGTGCTCAAGGCGCCGGTCGACCTGCTCTGGAACGGCGGCATCGGTACCTACATCAAGGCCAGCAGCGAAACCCACGCCGACGTGCGCGACCGTGCCAACAACGGCCTGCGCATCGATGGCGCCGAGGTGCGCGCGAAGATCATCGGCGAGGGCGGCAACCTGGGCATGACCCAGAAAGGCCGCATCGAGGCGGCGCAGAAGGGCGTGCTGCTCAACACCGACTTCATCGACAACTCCGCCGGCGTGGACACCTCCGACCACGAGGTCAACATCAAGATCCTGCTCAACGACGCCGTGCAGCGCGGCGAGCTGAGTTTCGATGCCCGCAACGAGCAACTGGCGTCGATGACCGACGAAGTGGCCGAGCTGGTGCTGTGGGACAACTACCGGCAGAACCAGGCGATCACGTTGATGGAGCACCAGTCGATCGGCCGCATCGGTTCGATGGCGCACTTCATCAAGACGCTGGAAAACGAGGGCACGCTGGACCGCCAGGTGGAGAACCTGCCGTCCGAGGCCGAACTGGCCGAGCGCAAGAGCCGCGGCCTGGGCCTGACCCGGCCGGAGCTTGCCGTGCTGCTGTCCTACGACAAGATGCGGCTGTTCCAGCAACTGCTGGACTCCGACGTGCCGGAAGACCCGTACCTGTCCAAGGAGCTGGTGCGCTACTTCCCCGCGCCGCTGCACGAGAAGTACGCCGAGCACATGCAGCGCCATCGCCTGAAGCGCGAGATCATCGCCACCGCGGTGACCAACTCCACGCTCAACCGCATGGGCGCGACGTTCATGATGCGCATGCAGGAGGACACCGGCAAAGGCCCCGAGGCGATCGCCAAGGCGTACACCGCGGCGCGCGAGATCCTCGACGCGCGCCAGTTGTGGGCGCAGATCGAGGCGCTGGACAGCAAGGTGGCCGAGGACACCCAGGTCGACGCGGTCAAGCAGATCTGGTCGCTGCTGCGCCACATGACGCGCTGGCTGCTCAACCGCCCCGGCGGCTCGCTCGACATTGCCGAAAACGTGGCGCGCTATCAGACGGGCGTTTCCGCCCTGCGCCAGGTACTGCCCGAGGTGCTCACGCCCACCGGCAAGGGCGACTTCGCCTGCACCCAGGAGAAATGGGAAGGCCTGGGCATGCCGGCCGAGCTCGGCCAGCGACTGGCCCGCATGCCGGACCTGCGCGCCGCGCTGGACATGGTCGAAGTCGTGCAGCAGAGCGGGCAGCCGATGGAAAAGGTGGCGCGGGTGTTCTTCGAACTGGGCGAAGTGCTTGATCTCGAGTGGCTGCGCGGCCAGATCGAGGCCTTGCCGGTGGAAGGCCACTGGCATGCGCAGGCACGCGGCTCGCTGCTCGACGAACTGAGCCACCAGCATCGCGCGTTGGCGCTGCAGGTGCTCGGCATGGCCGGCGCGACCGGCGATCTCTCGCCGGTGCAGGCCTGGCTGCAACGCGACGACGCCACCCTGCAGCACACCCGCAACATGCTGGCGGAAATCCTCACCCAGAACGCGGACTACCCGATCGCCTCGGTCGCCGTCCGTCGCCTGGCCCAGCTGGCACAGGTGCCGGTGGGTTGAGGGCAGGGAATAGGGAGTAGGGAGTAGGGAGTAGGGAATGGCAAAGGCGGCGGCGAGCAGGCTTGATCTGATGCGCGCGTTGCAGGGATGATCGGAACGGTCGGCTTGCCGGCTCTTCCGATTCCCTATTCCCTATTCCCGGCCTCCCATGCGCATCGCCTTCGTTGCCAGTGACACCAGTGTCGCCCAGCAGGCGAGGCGCAAGCTGGTCGAGCGCTATGGCGACGTGCCGGCAGTCGAGGCGGAGCTGATCGTGGCGCTGGGTGGCGATGGCTTCATGCTGCGCACCCTGCACCTGCACCACGCGCTGGACGTGCCGGTATACGGCATGAAACTGGGGCGGGTCGGCTTCCTGATGAACAAGCACAAGCTCGACGGCCTGCCCGAGCGGGTGGCGCGCGCGCACGCGGCGGAACTGCATCCGCTGGAGATGCTGGTCACCGACGCGGACGGCACCAGCCACCGGGCGCAGGCGTTCAACGAAGTGTCCCTGCTGCGCCAGAGCAACCAGGCCGCGCACCTGGAAGTGAAGCTCAACGAGACGGTCAAGCTGCCCAACCTGGTCTGCGACGGCATCATGGTTGCCACGCCGGCCGGCTCCACCGCCTACAACCTCTCCGCGCACGGGCCGATCCTGCCGCTGGACGCGAACGTGCTTGCGCTCACCCCGATCAGCCCGTTCCGCCCACGCCGCTGGCGTGGCGCGATCCTGCCGCACCGCACCCAGGTCACGCTGCGCATTCTCGATCCGGGCAAGCGTCCGGTCAGCGCCACCGCCGATTTCCATGAAGTGCGCGACGTGCGCGAGGTGGTCGTGCGCCAGGCCGAAGGACGCGGCGTGCGCCTGCTGTTCGACCCGGAGCACAACCTGGAGCAGCGCATCCTGGACGAGCAGTTCGCCGCGGAATGAGAGGTGAGTGGAGAGGAGTGAGAAGTGAGAGAAGGCCGACTCCGCTGTTGCTCGCTCTCGCTCCTCACTCCTCTGCACTCACTCCTCGCCCTTTGCGGTAGATTCGCGGCATGAGCCAGCCAACCGTCCACGATCCCGTATCCACCACCGACAACCGCCTGGTCGTCGCCATCTCCTCGCGCGCGCTGTTCGACCTCGGCGACAGCCACGCGCTGTTCGAGCGCGACGGCCTCGACGCCTACCGCGCGTTCCAGATCGAGCACGAGGAGGACATCCTGCGACCCGGCGTGGCGTTCCCGCTGGTGCAGAAGCTGCTGGGCCTCAACAAGCTGGCCGGCGACGTGCCGCCGGTCGAGGTGATCCTGCTGTCGCGCAACTCGGGCGACACCGGCCTGCGCATTTTCAACGCGATCCAGCATTACGGCCTGGAAATCAGCCGCGCCGCGTTCACCAGCGGCGCGCCCACCTCCGACTACATCGCGCCGTTCAAGGCCGACCTGTTCCTCTCGGCCAACGCCGAGGACGTCGGCCGCGCGCTGGCCGCCGGCGTGGCTGCGGCGACGATCCTGCCCAGCACCGCGCCGCCGCGCATGAGCGAGCAACTGCGCATCGCGTTCGACGGCGACGCCGTGATCTTCGGTGATGAGGGCGAGCGTGTCTCGCGCGAGGAAGGCCTGGAAGCCTTCCATCGCAGCGAAACCGAACACGCCGCCGAACCGTTGTCGGTGGGCCCGTTCCGCGGCTTCCTCACCGCGCTGCATCACCTGCAGACCGCGTTCCCGGCCGAGGACTCGCCGATCCGCACCGCCTTGGTGACCGCCCGTTCCGCGCCCGCGCACAAACGCGTCATCCTCACCTTGCGCAAGTGGGGCGTGCGCATCGATGAGGCGCTGTTCCTCGGTGGCCGCGACAAGGGGCCGTTCCTCGACGCGTTCGGCGCCGACATCTTCTTCGACGACTCGCCGGCGAACGTGGAGTCCGCGCGCAAGCACGTGGCGACCGGGCACGTGCCGCACGGGGTCAGCAACCGCTGAGCGCGGTGCCGGCAGCGAATGGCGCGCCGGCTTACGCGCCGCGCCATCCCTCGAACCCGGTGAACATGGCCGCGGCGATCAGCAAGGCGCCCACGCAACGGGTCGCCAGCATTCCGGCCTTCGGCTTGCCTTGCAGCCATGCGCGGGCGCGGTCGGCCATCAGCGCCAGTCCGCCGTACACGCACAGCTGGTTGAGCGCGATGATCAGCCACAGCACCAGCGCCTGCATCGCGATCGGGCCATGCTCCGGGCGCAGGAACTGCGGAAAGACCGCCAGCATGAACAGGTAGGCCTTGGGGTTGAGCAGGCAGGTCAGCATGCCCTGGCGGAACGTCGCCGCGTGCGAGCGCCGCGAGGCATCCGGCTGCAGGGCCGGCGCGGCGTCGCTGCGCATCAGCGAAAGGCCGATCCAGGCGATGTACAGCGCGCCGGCCAGCAGCAGCGCGTTGAATGCACCAGGGACCAATTCCAGCAGCACGCTGATGCCCAGCGCGGTCATCACGACATGGCACACGCCGCCGGCGACGATGCCGGCCAGCGCAGCGAAGCCGCGGCGGCGGCCGCCTGCCAGCGTGCTGCCCAGCACGAAGGCCATGTCCAGGCCGGGCAGCACCATGATGCCGAAGACCAGTGCGAAGAACAGCCACAGTTGCTCGACGTGGTTCATGGTGAAACCCCGGCGCCCGCGCCGGCAAGCCAGCGCAGGCGCGAGCGTGGGGTCGGGTCCATCACCACGCGTTCCGGCGCGCCGCGCAGGAGGCCACTGGCGGCGAGCGTGCGTTCGGCCGCGGCCAGCCGTGGCGCGAGTCGCTCATCCAGCGTTGCGTTGTCGCGAACCACGCCGAGCCATACGAGGAACGGACCGTCGGTGCGTATCGGCAACTGCGGGAAGTTGTTCGGCACATCCAGCGACACCAGCACGCCGGCCGGGTGCACGCCCTCGATGCGGTAGCCGGCGAACGCGGCCTCGGCCTGTTTCGCGAAGGCCTCCTCGCTGCCTTTCTTCACCGCGAAGATCTGCGCCACCACGATGCCTTGCGCGCCGCGCTCCTCGGTCACCGGGTCGACCGCCGGCAGCACGCTGATGCCGTGTTCCGGATGCAGCGGGCGCAGCAGCATCACGTTGTCGCTGTCCGGCAGGATCGCGTTGACCTTGATCCGGTGTTCCTTCCACAGCGGCCCGTAGTAGAACGCCGCATTGACGATCGGGCGTGCATTGATGTCGTGGAAGCCGCGCAGCCAGGTGAAGCGGTTCGGTTGCCCGCGCTCGGTGAACTGGCCGAACACCATCGCGCCCAGCTGCTCGAAGGCCTCCGGGAAATACGCGTCGAAGTACTTGACGAAGTGCGCCAGCTCGCCGTCTGCGGTGACGTAGCGGCGGAATTCGACGACCTGGTAGTCCTTGAGGTGCTGCACGCTTTCCATCATGGGGGCCTCGTTCGCGGGTTTGCCGTGTGCCGACATGGCTGCACCGAACGCGATGCCCGCGACGATGCCGGGTAACAGTCGCTTGAAGTGGTTCATGGGTATCCCTGGCCTGGACGCCGGGTGGCGCAGGACACACGCTAAAACCCATACAGGGCAAATTGCGCCCTGATTTGTCGCTACCATGGCCGCCATGGCCAAACCCACCACGCGCGTGCTGGCGGTGCTCGACCTGCTGCAGAGCCACGGCCGCATGAGCGGCCCCGAACTGGCGCGCCGGGTCGGCGTCGACGTGCGCACGCTGCGGCGCTACATCGTGATGCTGGAGGACCTCGGCATCCCGCTCACCACCGAGCGCGGCCGCCACGGTGCCTACATGCTGGTCGCCGGCTTCAGGCTGCCGCCGATGATGTTCACCAACGACGAGGCGGTGGCGCTGTCGGTGGGCATGGTGGCGGCGCGCGGACTGGGCCTGGCCGAGGCGGCGCCGGCGGTGGAAAGCGTGCAGGCGAAACTGGCGCGGGTGATGCCCGATGGCCTGAAGCGCCACGTGCGCGCGATCGCCGATACGGTCAAGGTCGATATGCTGCCGGCCACAATCATGCCGACCAGCAACGCCGCGCTGATCACGCTGACCACCGCGGCGCAGGCACAGCAGCGGGTGCGCATGAGTTACGACTCGGCCCAGGGCAGCCACACCGAACGCGAGTTCGATCCGTACGGCCTGGCCTGGCGCGGCGGTGCCTGGTACGCGCTGGGCATGTGCCAACTGCGCCACGGGCTGCGCTCGTTCCGGCTGGACCGGATGGGCCAGGTGACCTTGCTGGACCACCATTTCGAGCGGCCCGACGATTTCGATGCGCTGGAGCATCTGGTGCAGGGCATCGCCGGCATGCCACGCGGCCGCGACATCGAGGTGTTGCTGCATGCGGACCTGCCGACCGCACGGCGCGCGTTCTCGCTGGGCTTTGGCCTGCTGGAGCCACTGGATCGCGGCGTGTTGTTGCGCAGCAGCGCCGATGACCTGGCCTGGTTTGCCCGCCAGCTCGCCGCGGTGCCGTTCGATTTCGAGATCCGCACGCCATCGGCATTGCGTGCCGAGCTGGCGCGCTGCGCCGTGCGCCTGCAGAAGCTGGCTAGATCATCCGTACGCGCTTCCACCAGCGCGTCACCTGCTCCTCGCGCACGAAGGTGAACAGGCCGGCGCCCAGGATGATCGCGATGCCGGTCGCCATGGGCCAGTCCAGCCGGTCATGGAAGACCACGTAGCCGAGCAGCACGGCCCACAGCATCTGGCTGTACTGGGTTGGTGCGACGTGGTTCGCCGGCGCTATTTGCGTGGCCAGCATCAGCAGCACGGAGCCGAGTGCGGCGAGCAGGCCGTAGCCCAGCAGCAGGCCCCACTGGGCGAGGTCCGGCCAGCGGAAGTTGGCCAGCATCAGCAGGCCGGCCACCAGCATCGAGCCGACCATGCCGGCGCCGTACAAGGTGACGCGTTTCTCGTGCGGCCCGGCCATGCGCAGCGCGATCATCGAGACGGCGCCGGAAAGCCCGCACACGATCGCCGCCAGATGCCCGATGCCCAGCACGCGGAAGCCCGGCCGCAGCACCACCAGCACGCCGACGAAACCGGCCACCACCGCCGACCAGCGGCGCCAGCCCACGGCTTCCTTCAGCACCAGCACCGACAGGATGGTGACGAAGATCGGCAGCAGGAAGATCAGCGCGAACGCCTCGGCCATCGGCAGCGCGGTGAACGCCATCACCGCCGCGATGCTGCCCATCGCGCTGGCGAGCGCACGTACCAGCCACAGGCCGGGGCGCTGCGCCCGCACCACGTCGCGCCAGCGGTCGTCGCTTCCCTTGATGAAGGGCAGGGCCGTCAGCCCCAGCGCGGCGCCGAAAAACACGGCCTCGTAGGCCGGCAGCGAGCCGCGCAGCGACTTCACGAACGCGTCGCTGGCGGCGAAGGCGGCAAAAGCCATGAAGCCGAGCAAGACACCTTTGAACATGGATTTTCGGGGGGGCAGATGTGCGGCGGAGAGAGGGGCCGGGACAGGCGCGCTCCATACGCACCCGTCGGGGCCGCCCGGCCTGTGCGGGCGCATGGGTCGCGCTACAATACCGGCTTTTACGCGCCCCCTCTGGAGCTTCCATGGCTGTCCGTCTGAATCCGCTCGATCTGTACGATGTCCGCGCGCTGCTCAGCGACGAGGAGCGCATGGTGCAGGATTCCGTCGGCCGCTTCGTCGACGAGCGCGTGCTGCCGATCATCGGCGACTGCTTCGACCAGGGCCGCTTCCCGAAGGAGCTGATCCCCGAGATCGCCGGTCTGGGCCTGCTCGGCGCGACGATCCCCGAGCAGTACGGCGGCGGCGGCATGAACGGCGTCAGCTACGGCCTGATCTGCCAGGAGCTGGAGCGCGGCGATTCGGGCCTGCGCAGCTTCGCCTCGGTTCAGAGCTCGCTGTGCATGTACCCGATCTTCGCCTACGGCAGCGAGGAGCAGAAGCAGCAGTACCTGCCGCGGATGTCGGCCGGCGAAGTGATCGGCTGCTTCGGCCTGACCGAACCGCATGGCGGCTCCGATCCGGCCAACATGAAGACCAACGCGAAGAAGGACGGCGGCGATTGGGTCATCAACGGCGCCAAGATGTGGATCACCAACGGCAACCTGGCGCACATCGCGATCGTCTGGGCGCAGACCGACGACGGCATCCAGGGCTTCGTGGTGCCGACCGACACGGCCGGCTTCAAGGCGCAGGAAATCCACAAGAAGATGAGCCTGCGCGCCTCGGTCACCAGCGCGCTGTTCTTCGACAACGTGCGCGTGCCGGACAGCGCGCGGCTGCCGAACGTGAAGGGCCTGAAGGGCCCGCTCGGCTGCCTGACCCAGGCGCGCTACGGCATCACCTGGGGTCCGATCGGTGCGGCGCAGGCCTGCCTGAAGGAAGTGCTCGACTACACCGCCGAGCGCATGCTGTTCGGCAAGCCGCTCGCCTCCAACCAGGCGATCCAGCTGAAGATGGCCGACATGGCCAGGCGCATCACCACCGCGCAGCTGCTGTCGCTGCAACTCGGTCGCCTCAAGGATGCCGGCAAGATGCAGCCGACCCAGGTGTCGCTGGCCAAGTGGAACAACTGCCGCATGGCGATCGACATCGCGCGCCAGTGCCGCGACATCCTCGGCGGTGCCGGCATCACCACCGAGCACTCGGCCATCCGCCATGCGCTGAACCTGGAATCGGTAATCACCTACGAGGGCACCGAGACCGTGCACGAGCTGGTGGTCGGCCGCGAGCTGACGGGGATCAACGCGTTCTGAGGCATGGCGCCAGGTGCCTTCCCGGCTCGTCATCCCGGCGAAAGCCGGGAGCCAGTGCCTTTCCCCATGCCGGAAACACTGGATGACCAGCTTCGCTGTGGTGAAGCTTCTCCGGCGTTCGCCGGAGTGACGGCGCCAGGCATCGCCGCTTAGGCCGGAGTGTTGTATGGGTTGGCAAGACATCCGCATTGAAACCGATCGCCTCATCCTCCGCCCGACCCGGCCGGAGGATTTCGAGGGCTGGGCGACGCTGATGGCCGACGCGGAGAACGCACGCCACATCGGTGGCCCGCAGCCACGGGCAGTGGCGTGGCGCGGCTTCCTGTCCATGGCGGGGGCCTGGGCGATGCAGGGCTTCGGCATGTTTTCGGTGATCGAGAAAAGCAGCGGCCGATGGATCGGACGGCTCGGGCCGTGGTGTCCGGAAGGCTGGCCCGGCACCGAAGTGGGCTGGGGCTTGTTGCGCGATGCCTGGGGCAAGGGTTATGCGACGGAAGGTTCGGTGGCGGCGATCGACTGGGCCTTTGCCCAGTTGGGCTGGACCGAGGTGATCCACACCATTGCGCCGGACAACCTTGCATCGCAAAGCGTCGCGCGCCGACTCGGCTCAAGCCTGATCGGTCCCGGCCGCCTGCCCGAACCGTTCCAGGATCTGCCGGTGGAGATCTGGGGGCAGAGTCGCGAAGCCTGGGAACGCCGCCGCGCATGAGCCATCTCTCGCCCGCGCTGTATGCCACCCTGGCCGACGTGGTGCCCGATCTGCACGTGCACTGCGCCGATCCGTGGTGCCTGATCGGCAGCGTCGCGGCGTTGGTGCTTGGTGCCGAGGTCAGCGTGGCCGACGTGGACGTGCTGACCTCGCGCGCCGATGCGGACACGCTGATGCAGGTGTGGGCGCAGCAGCGCGAACCCGCATTCGCGCCACCGGATGGCGACCGCTTCCGCTCGCATTTCGCCCGCTTCCGTTTTCCCGGCGCGCCGGTCGAGGTGATGGGCGGGCTTGAACTCCACCTCGACGGTCGCTGGCAGCCCGTGGCGCCGGGCAAGCTGGTGCTCGCCGGCGTGAACGGCCTCGCCGTGCCGGTACCGTGCATCGACGACCAGATCCGCCTGCTCGAAAGTTTCGGTCGCGAGAAGGACCTGCGGCGCGCCGCCGTGCTGCGCGCGCTGCGGGTACCGGCTTTTCCCTTGCCTGTTGTTTCATCCCGCTGAGCGACTCCGTTGTCGCCGGCCACCACTGACGAATCCGCCATGACCGCCATTCCGTTTGCCATCAGTTCCCGCCACAAGGGCTTCAACCGCGCCGAAGTGGTCGACCAGAACTTCATCGAGTTCGTGCAGCTGTGGCGCGGCGACGTGCATGCCGCACCGCGTGACGGCGAGGCGGTGCTGCCGGGCAGCGCGCTGGATGCGCGCGGGTTCCGCGAGCTGTTCGAATCGCAGCTGATCTCGCGCCACCTCGACCTGATGGCGCGCGTGCTGCGCGTGCAGAACAAGGTGTTCTACACCATCGGTTCGTCCGGCCACGAAGGCAACGCGATGGTGGCGCGGCTGACCCGCCACACCGATCCGGCCTTCCTGCATTACCGCTCCGGCGGTTTCATGGCCGAGCGCTTCCGCAAGATTCCGGGGATGGACCCGGTGATGGATTCGGCGCTGTCCTTCGCCGCCAGCAAGGACGACCCGGCTTCCGGCGGCCGCCACAAGGTGTGGGGCAGCAAGCCGCTGTGGGTGCTGCCGCAGACCTCGACGATCGCTTCGCACCTGCCCAAGGCGCTGGGCACTGCGGTGGCGATCGAGCAGGCGCGGCGGATCGGCCACCAGCTGCCGATTCCCGACGACAGCATCGCGATCTGCTCGTTCGGCGATGCCTCCAGCAACCATGCCACCGCGCAGACCGCGTTCAATACCGCGGCGTGGACGGCGTACCAGAAGCTGCCCGCGCCCGTGCTGTTCGTGTGCGAGGACAACGGCATCGGCATCTCGGTGAAGACGCCGAGCGGCTGGATTGCGGCCAACTACCAGCATCGTGCCAATCTCGACTATTTCTTCGCGAACGGCCTGGACCTCGCCGAAGGCTACGCCCAGGTGCAGCGTGCGGTGGAGCATTGCCGCGGCACGCGCCGGCCGACCTTCCTGCACCTCAAGACCACCCGCGTGATGGGCCACGCCGGCACCGATTTCGAGATCGAGTGGCGCTCGATCGAGGAGCTGTTCGCGGTGGAGGCGACCGACCCGCTGCTGCGCTCGGCCGGCATCGCGCTGGCGTCCGGCCTGTATTCGAAGGATGAATTGCTGAACCTGTACGAGGCCACCCGCAGGCGCTGCTTCGCCGCTGCCGAGGACGCGGATTCGCGCCATCGGCTGACCTCGCTGGAGGACGTGATGGCCCCGCTGGCGCCGTACACGCCGGCCGCGGTGAAGGCCGAGGCCACGCGTGCCGACTACGCGCAGAAGCGCCTGGCCGTATTCGGCGGCGAGGCGAAGCTGCCGGAGAAACTGCCGCCGCGGCACCTGGCGATCCAGATCGGCCAGGCCCTGCACGACTTGCTGGCGAAGTATCCCGAGGCGCTGCTGTTCGGCGAGGACGTGGCGCAGAAGGGCGGCGTGTACACCGTCACCAAGGGCCTCAACAAGACCTTCAAGGGCAGCCGCGTGTTCAACACGCTGCTCGATGAAACGATGATCCTGGGCCTGGCCCAGGGCTACGCGAACATGGGCATGCTGCCGCTGCCGGAGATCCAGTACCTGGCGTACTTCCACAACGCCTGCGACCAGATCCGCGGCGAGGCGGCGTCGCTGCAGTTCTTCTCCAACGGCCAGTACCGCAACCCGATGGTGATGCGGGTCGCGTCGATGGGCTACCAGAAGGGCTTCGGCGGCCACTTCCACAACGACAATTCGATCACCGCGCTGCGCGACATTCCCGGCCTGGTGGTGGGTTGCCCGAGCCGCGGCGACGACGCGGCAATGATGCTGCGCACGCTGATGGCGCTGGCCAAGGTCGACGGTCGCGTGTGCGCCTTCCTCGAGCCGATCGCGCTGTACATGACCAAGGACCTGTACGAGGCCGGCGACGGCCAGTGGCAGTTCGACTATCCGGCGCCGGACCAGGCGATGACGCTGGGCGAGGGCCGCATCTACAACGACGCGGCGAACGACCTGGTGGTGTTCACCTTCGGCAACGGCGTGCCGATGGCGCTGCGCGCCGCGCGCACGATCGAAGCGGAACTGAAGTGGAAGGTACGCGTGGTCGACCTGCGCTGGCTGGCGCCGCTAAACGACGCCTTCATCGCGGCGCAGGCGAAGACCGCCAAACGCATCCTGGTGCTGGACGAAGGCCGCAAGAGCGCCGGCGTGGGCGAGGGCGTGATCACCGCGATCGTCGAAGGCGGCTGCGGCGCCACTCCGATCAAGCGCGTGGTCGGCGCCGACACCTTCACCCCGCTGGCCGGGGCGGCGCTGCTGGTGCTTCCGGGCGAGGCCGACATGGTGGCGGCAGCGCACGCGCTCGTCGGCTAGGCATGCTCTGACCACGTCTTTGCCCGTCGTTCCCGCGAGGCGCGTTTCAACAGTCGAAGGGCTGGTCGAGCTTGTCGCTGTCCGGCATCGTACCGTCACGCCGCTGGGTCAAGTACGGCAGGATCGGTGGCCGTGACCGGGCATCGAAGCCATCGCCTCCCGCAGGAGCCCACTCGCGGGCGATGCCTTTGGGGTCGGGATCGGGATTTGTAAGAGCCAACGCATCGCCCGCGCGCGGGCTCCCGTGACCATCGGCCGCGAGTGGGTCAGGATCGTGACTGGACAAACGCGCGCCTCCGCCGGGGTGACGACTTGTTCAGACCTTCGCTGGCTGGCGCGCCGCGCTTCAGCGATCCTCGCGCCGCGTCTCCACCACGCGCAGGCGCTTTTCGCCGGCGGCGTGCGCGGAGCGGTTGGTGAATTCGTCCATGCACACGCGATTGCGGCCGCGCAGCTTGGCGCGATACATCGCCTGGTCGGCGCGGTCGATCAGCAATTCGAGCGTGTCGCCGCGCTGGCGCATGGCCACGCCGATGCTGACGCTGAGCAGTTGCTGCTCGTCGCGCACCGGAATCTCCAGCCGGTGCACGCGGCGGCAAAGACGGGTGGCCACCTGCATCGCCTCCTGCGCGTCGATGCCGTCGAGCATTGCCACGAACTCCTCGCCGCCGTAGCGGCCGAACAGATCGCCCGGCCGCAGTTCCGCGCTGAGCGTGGTGGCCACCGCCACCAGCGCGCGGTCGCCGGTGTTGTGGCCGTGGTGGTCGTTGAGCTGCTTGAAGTGATCCAGGTCGAGGAACAGCACGGCGATCGAAGGCGCCTGGCTGCTGGCCAGCAGCGCTTCGGCACGCTCGGTCCAGGCACGGCGGTTGAGCAGGCGGGTGAGCGCGTCGTGGTCGGCCAGCACCTGCACCACGTCGCGATCCTGGCGCAGTTGCAGCGCGCGATCGGCCAGGCCCAGCGACAGCACCATCGCCTCGAAGGCGCCGCCGGCGAGGCTGAGATCGTTGAGCCAGTCGATGCGGGGCAGGGCGCCGTTGACCTGGGCGCTGGTCAGCGCGGTCAGCAGCAGCAACGGCGTCCAGCCGGCGAGGAAAAACCAGGCCTGGCGCGAGCCGCGCAGCGCGGCGATTGCCCCGGCCACCAGCAACAGCAGCGCGCCGATCATCAGCAACGGGTTGAGCAGGGCCTGTGCCATCGAGACCAGCAACGGGATGCCGCTGCAGCGCATCAGCACCAGCTGGATCATGCCCACGGCCACGGCGATCACCGGCACCTGCAGCAGCCGGGCATGGCGGCGCAGGTCGCAGAACCGCATCATGAACAGCGAGGCGAACGTCACCGACAAGGCCACCGCCACTGCGCCGACCATGGTGCTGGAGTCGACCAGCCATTGCCAGCGCAGCGGATGGAACACGAAACCGGTCTGCATGCCCTGGATCAGGGCGTAGCAGACGATGTAGCCGGCATACCAGGCGTAGGTGATGTCGCGCAGCATCAGCGAGAAGAACAACGCCATCATCACCATCGCCAGCATCACCGCGAAGCAGATGCTGGCGAACACCAGCCACTGGGTGTCGCGCTGCAGATACTCGTCCCACGACAGGATGCGAAAGCGGATCGGCGCGCTGACGGTTTGCGTCGGTTCCACGCGCAGCAGGATCGGCGTGGATGCGGACAGGTCCGCCGGCACGCGCCATGCCAGCCGGCCGTGGCCGTGGCCGTGGGCGCTGAAATCGTTCATCGCCAATCGATGCACCCGGTCGCCGTGGAACACGCTGATCGCACCCATCGGCGCCGGGTACACGGTGAGCACGCGATCCTCGTTGTTCCACGGCGGCTGCGCCGCGATCACCACCCAGCTGCCCAGCTCGTTGCGCGGAAAGCGTTGCAGCATGGACGGGTCGAAACTCTTCATGCGGCCGGCGTGGTAGGCGTCCATCACGCCCTGTGGCGTGTCACCGGCGACAACTTCCTGCCAGGCCCCATTCAGCGGCATGCCGTCGGCATGGGCTGCGCCGATCCCGAGCAGCAGCAAGCCGAGCCCCAGCATCCATGCGCGGATGCGTTGGCGGTGGCGTGCTGAAAATGTGACCGGCTTCTCCACTCGGCTTTCCCTGTTCTGCGCGACTTGCGGGGGAGCACGCGCGCAGGGCTTTTCTGTGGCCCGTGAGTCGATTTGTCCGTGGATACTGGCCTGCAGGGGTGCAAAGAAGGCCAACCTCCAACGCTGCACGATGTAAAGCCAGGATGTCAAGCACGGGTCATGCCATGTCGTGGCTTGCCGGGAGAGGCGGCCGGCGGCGGCGGGGAGGGCGGGGCGATGCTCTGATGGTCCAGGAGAACGGCCTGCAGGGACCAAAGCGGACGCTTTGGGTCACTCCCGACACCCGGGTCGGCAAGGTGATTCCGGCAGCCCGGTCGTGGCTTCCCTGCCGACGGAGGAGTCTGAGCTTGCCGCGCTCAGCGCGGGCGACGCGCGCCCAGCAGCGCCAGCACGTCCTGTGCGCTGCGGATGCGTTCGCTGGCGCCGGGCAGGTCCAGGATCACCTTCAGCTTGTCCTGGCCATCCAGTTTGTAGACGCGCGGCTGGGTCTGGATCAGCTTGATGATGGCCAGCGGATCGACCTCCGGCTTCTCGCGGAACACGATGCGGCCGCCGTTGGCGCCGAAGTCGAGTTTGCGAATGCCCAGCGGCGTGGCCATCAGTTTCAGGCTGGCCACGGCGAACAACTGCTTCGTCGGTTCGGGCAGCAGGCCGAAGCGGTCGATCATCTCCACCTGCAAGTCGCGCAGGTCATCCTCGCTGCGGGCGCTGGCGATGCGCTTGTACAGGGTCAGGCGCGTGTGCACGTCGCCGAGGTAATCGTCGGGAATCAGCGCGGGCAGGTGCAGTTCGACCTCGGTTTCGTGCTCGGAGCTCAGGTCGAAATCCGGCACTTTGCCCGACTTCAGCGCGCGCACCGCGCGGTCCAGCAATTCGGTGTACAGGCCGAAGCCGATCTCCTGGATCTGGCCGGATTGTTCGTCGCCGAGCAGCTCGCCGGCGCCGCGGATTTCCAGGTCGTGCGTGGCCAGGGTGAAGCCGGCGCCGAGTTCTTCCAGCGAGGCGAGGGCCTCCAGCCGTTTCTGCGCATCGGCGGTGATCGACTTGCGGTCGGGCACCACCAGATAGGCATAGGCGCGATGGTGCGAGCGACCGACGCGGCCGCGCAGCTGGTGCAGCTGGGCCAGGCCGAAGCGGTCGGCGCGGTCGATGATGATGGTGTTGGCGGTGGGGATGTCGATGCCGGTTTCGATGATGGTGGTGCACACCAGCACGTTGAAGCGCTGGCGGTGGAAATCCGCCATCACGCCTTCCAGCTCGCGCTCGGGCATCTGGCCGTGGGCGATGCGGATGCGCGCCTCGGGTACCAGCTCCTCAAGCTCGCGCACGGTGCGCTCGATGCTCTGCACCTCGTTGTGCAGGAAGTACACCTGGCCGCCGCGCGACAGCTCGCGCTGCAGCGCCTCGCGGATCGTCGCCGGGTCCCACGCAGAGATGAAGGTGCGCACGGCGCTGCGGTGCGCCGGCGGGGTGGCGATCAGCGACAGATCGCGCAAACCGGCCATCGCCATGTTCAGCGTGCGCGGGATCGGCGTGGCGGTCATCGTCAGCAGATCCACCTCGGCACGCAGCTTCTTCAGCTGTTCCTTCTGGCGCACGCCGAAACGTTGCTCCTCGTCGACGATGACCAGGCCAAGGTTCTTGAACTTGATGTCCGACTGCAGCAGCTTGTGCGTGCCCACGATCACGTCGATCTGGCCGTCGGCCAGGCGCTTCAGCGCTTCGTTCACTTCCCTGGTGGACTTGAAGCGCGACAGCACATCCACGCGCACCGGCCAGTCGGCGAAGCGGTCGGCGAAGTTGCGGTAGTGCTGCTGGGCGAGCAGGGTGGTCGGCACCAGCACGGCGACCTGCTTGCCGGCGGTGGCGGTGGCGAAGGCGGCGCGCAGCGCGACCTCGGTCTTGCCGAAGCCGACGTCGCCGCAGATCACCCGGTCCATCGCGCGCGGCGCGGCGAGATCGTCCAGCACCGCCTCGATCGCGCTTTCCTGGTCGGGAGTTTCTTCGAACGGGAAGCTGGAGCCGAATTCCTCCACCAGCTGACGGTCGATCGGCAACGACTCGCCGCCGCGCGCCTGTCGCTGCGCGTAGATCGCCAGCAGCTCGGCGGCGACGTCGCGCACCTTCTCCGCCGCCTTGCGGCGCGCGCGCTCCCACGCGTCGCCGCCCAGCGAGTGCAGCGGCGCCAGCTCCGGCGCGGTGCCGGAGTAGCGGCTGACCAGGCCGAGCTGCGAGACCGGTACGTACAATTTGTCGCCCTTGGCGTATTCGATGGTGAGGAACTCGCCGGCCATGCCGCCGACGTCCATCGACAGCAGCCCCTGGTAGCGGCCCACGCCGTGATCCACGTGCACGATCGGCGCGCCGACGGTGAGTTCGGTGAGATCGCGGATGATCGTGTCGGGATCGCGCGCCGTGCCACGCCGGCGTTTGCGCTCGCGCTCGTTGCGCACGCGCTCGCCGTAAAGCTCGCGCTCGGTGAGCACGGTCAACACCGGTTTGGTCAGTGCAAAGCCCTGCTCAAGCGGTGCGATGGTGATGGCGAAGCGCGGGAGGTTTTGTTCGTCATTCCGGCTTTCACCGGGGTGACGAGCGAGAAAGGCCGACCAGTCATCGACGTGCTCGGGTTTCAGCCCCGCGCTTGCCAGCGTATCGACCAGCGCCTCGCGCCGTCCCGCCGAATCCGCCGCGATCAGCACGCGGCCCGGGTAGCCGGCGAGGAAATGCCGCAGCGAGGTGGCCGGCTCCTCGCCCTTGCGATTCAACGGCAGCTCCGGCGCCGGCTGGGTGCCGGTGTCGATGGCGTGCTCGTGGCCGGGCTCGACCACGTCCACGCGCAGGCGCTTGTTGAGCTGCTCGCGCAACTTGTCCGGCGGCAGGTACAGCTCGGCTGGCGGCAGTACCGGGCGCTCGATGTCATGCGCGCGCTGGTCGTAGCGCTCCAGTGTCTGTGCCCA
The DNA here is from genome assembly GCF_052978425.1 of Rhodanobacter sp. UC4437_H4. Lineage (NCBI taxonomy): Bacteria > Pseudomonadati > Pseudomonadota > Gammaproteobacteria > Lysobacterales > Rhodanobacteraceae > Rhodanobacter > Rhodanobacter sp. UC4437_H4. Next base: position 984,707 of record NZ_CM129673.1, on the reverse strand, counting down.
GAACTGGTCGGCGGCTTCCCCGGCACCTTCGCCGAGCACGAACAGCGCGTCGTCGGCGAGGTAGTCGAACAGCGTGGAGGTCTGCCGGAAGAACAAGGGCAGGTAGTACTCGATGCCCCCGGGCGTGACGCCCTCCTTCATGTCCTGGTACAGCGGGCAGCGGCGCACGTCGATCGGGAAGCGCTCGCGCAGATTGGAGCGGAACTCCTTCGCCGCTTCCTCGGTGAGCGGAAACTCGCGGGCGGGCAACAACTCGACGCGTTCCACCTGCTGCTGCGAGCGCTGCGTCTCGGGATCGAAGCTGCGGATCGAGTCGACCTCGTCGTCGAACAACTCGATGCGGTACGGCTCGGCAGTGCCCATCGGAAAGATGTCCAGCAACGCGCCGCGCACCGCGAAGTCGCCCGGCTCGGCCACCTGCGGCACGTGGCGGTAACCGGACGCTTCCAGTCGGCGCTGCTCGGCGGCCAGGTCGAGCTGCTGACCCTTCGACATCACCAGGCCGGAGCCGGTGATGTGGGTACGCGGCGCGATCCGCTGCATCAGCGTGGCCACCGGCACCACCAGCACGCCGCGCTTGACGCCAGGCAGGCGATACAGCGTGGCGATGCGTTGCGAGACGATCTCCGGATGCGGACTGAACGCGTCGTAGGGCAACGTCTCCCAGTCCGGGAACTGCAGCACCGGCAGATCATCGGCAAAGATGCCCAGCTCCGCTTCCAGCGCCTGTGCGCGCTGGGTGTCGCGCGCCACCACCACCAGCAGGCCTTCATGCGTGCGCGCCGCCTCGGCCAGCAGCAAGGCGCGTGCCGAGCCGTGCGGCGGCAACCAGTAGCGGCGCTGCCTGGGTGTGGTGGGGAGGGGAGGATGCTTGATCGGGCTGGGCATAGCCGACAAGTGTAACGCGGCGCTCCAGTCGGGCCGTGCGGGGCGGGCACCGCCCGCCGCTCCCGATCATGGCGCCGTGACGAGTTGTCCTACAGTTTCAAGGTGATCAGCATGGTGCCCGGTTCGTCGGGAATCGCGCGCTGGGTGAAGCCGAGCTCCTTGCACAGTTGCAGCATCGGCCGGTTTTCCTGCAGCACGTAGCCCCACAGTTCGTACAGGCCACGGCGCCGGCAATCGTCGACCAGCCGCTGCATCAGCAGCGCGCCGAGGCCGATGCGGCTCCAGGCATGCTCCACCAGCACGGAGAACTCGGCCGTGTCGGTGGTATCGTCGACGTAGATGCGCCCCACGCCGCGCATCTCGGCCGGGTGGAGGGATTCGTCCATCAGCACGAAGGCGGTTTCGCGCGTCGGGTCGATCCGGCACAGTTGCTGCGCCATCGGCGTGGGCAGCTCGGACATCGCGTGCAGGAAGCGGCGACGGATCTCCTCCGGCGACAGGCGGGCGAAACAGCGCTGCATCGCCGCCACGTCACCCGGTTCGATCGCCCGCAGGGTGAGCTCCCGTTCGTCCTGCGTACGCACCTTCTCGCCGGCCGCCGGCGCGAGGGCCTTGCGGGCAAAGCGCAGGCTGCTTCGCGGTGGCAGCGAGGCATGCGGCGTGGGGGAGACGAAGTCGATCGCGGGAATCATGGGTGCTCCATACTTTTGCGTATTGTGTGCAATGCAGCATGATTATGCAACGGGCAACCGCCGACAGATCATGATGATGAGGTGAGCTTTGGCGTCACTTCCGGTCATTCATGTTGCGCCACAAGATGCGCCGCAGGACAAAGACAGCGCCTGCGCAACACCCCACAATGGATGCGGATTCCCCCGGCGGAGCAGCCTGCATGACCGACCAGCCACCCCACGGCATCACCGTGGCCCAATTGCAGCGGCTGTGCAGCCGCTGGCCCGGCGTAACGCGCGACATCAAGTGGGGCGACAACCTGGTGTTCAGCGTGGGCGACAAGATGTTCGCCATGACCCATGCCGATGGTCGCGAGGGCGGGCGCCTGGCGTTCAAGGTGGCGGACGAGCGATTCCTCGAACTCACCGACCTGCCCGGCATCATTCCGGCCCCGTACCTGGCGCGGATGCGCTGGGTGTCGGTCACCGAACCACGACGTTTCGCCACGGCGGAGCTGCAGGCGCTCATCCTCGACGCGTATACGCTGATCCGCGCCAGGCTCACGAAGAAACTGCAGTCCGGACTGGGCCCGCTGCCCGTGCTCAAGGCAGGCAAGCCATGAAGCAGCATCTCGGCGCACTTGCGCTGCTGGTCGCCGACTACGACGAGGCGATCGCCTGGTACACCCGCGCGCTCGGTTTCGAGCTGATCGAAGACACCGACATGGGCGGCGGCAAGCGCTGGGTGCTGCTGGCGCCGCCCGGTTCCGGCGAAACCCGCTTGCTGCTGGCCAAGGCGAAGGGTGACGAACAGACTTCCCGCATCGGCAACCAGACCGGCGGCCGCGTGTTCCTGCTGTTGCACACCGACGACTTCCAGCGCGACTGGCAGCGCATGCGCGCCGAAGGCGTGCACTTTCGCGAGGAGCCGCGGCATGAGGCCTACGGCACGGTGGCGGTGTTCGATGATCTGTACGGCAACGGCTGGGATCTGCTGGAACCGCGGCGTAACCCGCCGTAACCGTTCTCCGAGGCCACCCCCGTCCCTGCAGGAGCCCGCTGGCGGGCGATGCCTTGAAAGCCGGGATTCGGGATTCGGGATTCGCAAAAGCAACTGCATCGCCCGCGAGCGGGCTCCTACCAGATCAAATCGTCCGGCACCTGGAACTGCTTGTAATAGTCGTCGTCCGCACCATTGCCGCTACCGGCTTCGCTACGCGCGTGATCAAGCACGATCGCTGTCGCATCACGCTCGTATACCTTGTCGGCCGCAGCACGCGGCAGCAATTCATAACCCTGATCATGCCGCACGATCACCAGCGTGCCGCTGGCCAACTGCGCACGCAGCGCCTCGTTCACCAGCACATCCCTGATCGTGCCGCCATCGGTGAACCGATAGGCAATCTCCCCATCGCGCTTCACCTTGTGCGCCTCGACAATCTGGCGCACCTGCGCGTGCGCTTCGTTCTGCCGCAGCTGCGCATTGCGCTCCGCCGCCAGCGCACGATCGCGCTCGGCCTTCTCCGCCTGCAACCGCTCCACCTCCACCTGCTCGGCACTCGGTGCCGCCGGTCCCTTGCCCTTGTGCTTCTTCGCCTGCTCGCGCACGACCTGCGCCGCCTTGGCCTTGTTGACCAGGCCGGCCTTGAGCAGTTGTTCTTGCAGGGGGTTGCGCATGGGAAACGTGGGAAGGTCAGGCAGTGGTGCGGAACGAGATTGTAGCGTGTGACTCTTGTTCGACTGTTGTTTCGGGATTTGATCGCGTGATGGTTGCCGATCTGGACGCTGCCGAGACCAAGGCAAGTTCCCGATTTTGAATGGATTGCGACATCAGTTTTGTACGGTATACTACCGTACACAAGGAGATGCGCCATGACCGCCGCGGCCCGACTCGACCTGCGCCTGAACCCGACCGACAAGGATCGCATTGCCCGCGCTGCCGACCTGCGCGGCGTGCCGCTGTCTGCTTTCGTGCGCGATGCCGTGTTGCGTGAGGCTGAAAGCGTGATGGCAGCGGAGCTTACCGTGATGCTGTCTCCGGCTGAGTCGCGCCGCTTTCTCGCTGCGTTGGACAAGCCGTTCAAGCCGAATGCAAAACTCAAGAAGGCGATGGCCGACGCAGCCAAGCTGATTCGCTGACGTGGCGCTGCGCTTCATGCGGCTGGATCCGCGGCAACACGACCGCGGCAGCTTTTGCTGCGGCGTCGAGGTGCTCGACACCTATCTGCGACAACAGGCCGGCCAACACCAGCGTGAAGGCATCGCCACCACGCACGTTCTGGTCGATGACATCACGCCAGGCAGCATCCTCGGTTACGTGAGTCTTGCCGCCGCCCAGCTTCATCTGCAGGACTTGCAGCCCCCCGATCGCGAACGCCTGCCCGCGTACCCGGTACCCGCCACCCGCGTTGGAAGGTTGGCCGTCTCCAGCCAGCACCGGGGTGAAGGTTACGGCAGGCTGCTGCTGGGTCACGCTGTGAACAGCGGCCTCAGTCTCCGCGAGAAACTTGGTGTGCGTGTGCTGGTGGTGGACGCCAAAGACGAACGCGCCGCCATGTTTTACAAGGCCTTCGGCTTCCAGCCCACGACCGCGACTGCACTGACCTTGTATCTGCCACTGGGCAACGGTTGAACCGAAAAGGCAGGACACGCACAAATGCCGCAGAAATCGAAGAGGCGGTATCGGAACTGGTGCTGCAGTCTTTTGACCGAGCCGGGTTTGCGTATCTGTTGGTGTTCGGCCACCAAGTATTGACATGCGGGTACCAATGTCCGTTTGCGACCCAAAGCAGCCGTTGGCATCTACACTGGATCCCTGTGAAACCGGCAGTAGGCCAGTCGGCCAATAGCATAGGAGAACCAATCATGCGTCTTGCCGCAATTCTCGCTTCGTCGACAGCTCTGCTCCTATCGCTAGCTTGGCTGATCTACAAGCCGGAATTTGACTCGGCTGTTGCGGTGGCGGCGTGCGCTGCCGCCCTATTCTCTTCGTTTTTCCTGAAAGGTGAGCGCAAGGCTAAAGGTCAGACACAGCATGTCTCTGGATCTTCAGTAGGAATCCAGGCAGGCCGTGATGCCAGCGTGCGAGACGTTAAGAATCACTAGCAGCGGGGAATATGGGATGGTTGGAGATAAGCAACAACAAGCGGCTGAGGGCGGATCAACTGCGCTTCAAGCAGGCAGAGACATCAACTACCACGGTTTATCCGTGAGCGAAGTTCGCGAGCTTTGCATCTTGTTTCTGCAAGAGAACTTCCCCCAGCTCAGAGAGGAGGCTCGGCGCACTGCCGAGGAGCACGTCCAAGCATTCAGTGCGACCCTAGGAAGCCGACTGGCTGACGATGCCGCTGCAATCGCATGGGAGAAACTCAGAGAACCTGACGTTCAAGCTGCCATCAATGATGCAGTTCAAGCAAGTGCGCGCAAGGGAAACGCCGCCAATCCGGACATTTTGGCAACACTCATATCGGAACGCATCGCTAAGCAAACGAATGATTACAAAGAGATGGTTCTGTCTGAAGCCGTGCAGGTCGTACCTCGACTTACCGGGCCACAGATTTCCCTTCTGTCATTTGTGCATTTCGCTCGATCGATGGTCTATCAATCGCTGCCAACGGTGGCGGCTTTAGAGCATGTGGGACAGATCACACTGAAATACGTGTCAGCCGGCTTTGGGCTATCTGTGTCTCAGAAGCAGCACCTTCAGTACGCAGGTACTGCGTCGGTTAACAATGTTATCGGCGGCAACATCTTCGAAATTCAGAACGCAGAGTACAAATACTTAGGATTTTCAGGAGCTGAGGATTTTGAGAACGCATTGAGAAGCAGCGCACCTACATACCTACGGCTGCTCGAGCAATACAAAACGGAAAATCTGTACACCATAGAGCTAACCAGCGTCGGACAGGCCATTGCCCTTGCAAACATATCGAAGCACATCGGGCCGCTTGACTACACGATATGGCTCAAATAGCTGCTTCGTAGCTCCCTGCTGGCCTTCTCTTTTGGCCGGATGGCGACCATATTTCGGGTCGCCATACATCTTCAGTGGTGCGTTTAGACTTCGGTCTGCTCCGCAATCTCCAAGGCATCATCCACCTCAATGCCCAGGTAGCGCACCGTGCTCTCCAGCTTGGAGTGGCCAAGTAACAGTTGGACAGCACGCAGGTTCTTTGTGCGTCGATAGATTAGCGAAACCTTCGTTCGGCGCATCGTATGCGTTCCGTAGGCAGCAACATCGAGGCCAATTCCTGCAATCCAGTCGTCCACGATCCTGGCGTACTGCCGAGTAGAGAGATGTGGTGAGCCGTGGATTCGGCTTGGGAACAGGAAGGAATCCGGCCCTAAGCCGGCACACTTGATCCATGCGGTGATCGCTTCGCGAGTCTGTTCCGTAATTTCGAACTGCACCGGCCGCTGCGTCTTTTGCTGCAAAACGATTGCCCGAGCAGAAATGTGGTCCACGTGCGCAATATCACGCAGCCGCAGCTTCACCAAATCACAGGCTCGGAGCTTGCTGTCAATCGCGAGATCGAACAAGGCGAGGTCTCGAACCTTGTGGCTGAGTTGAAGGCGGACACGGATGGCCCAAATGTCTCGCAGTCTAAGTGGTGCCTTCTGCCCGCTCAGCTTTCCCTTGTTCCATGGCTCGCGGCGTCGTGGGGATACTTCTATCATGCTCATGACATGCTCCTACCGTTGTGGGGGAGCCAAGAAGCCTGCGCTCACGTGCGGACGCGCGCTGACCGACCCAAACCGGACAAGGACAGAGATCCCAGAATGTGAGCAATATGCTTTTTTCGCGGCGGCATGCGCAGCAATGCATAGAGCGCCTTAAGGATGTCGTATCGGAGAACGAACTTCGACAATTTGTTGACGCCCTCAACCGCCCCGGCCGCGACCGAATCATTAAGCTTTGGGAGATCGTGGTGCTCGATGCCCTTTCCCGGGTATCACCGATACAGCACGAGCAGCCGTTGTCGGACGGCCAGAGGCCAGATTTTGCATTCCCCCTTCTCGTCGACGGGCAAAGGGTCGATGTCATCGGCGACATCAGATGCATCTCTGACAGCGGACTCGATAACCAAAATCCAATCCAAAGCTTGTCCGACGAGGTCGTTCGTGTTGCCCGCAAGATGCGCGTCAATCCAGACAAGCTTGATATCCGGGTCCAGGGCAAAACCATCGGCCAGTATCGAGATGCGAAGATGACCCTCAACCTTCCTGCGAAAAGCGGCATTGCGGACTTTGTCCGCACAGAAATCACCCCGTTCCTGGGAACCGTAAGGAGCGCTCCGGGAAGGAGTGCCTCGATAGACGTCCAGCGGCCGGATGCCATCCTGACCATGGCCTATGACCCAGACCAGATGTTCTTCCGTATGGGCCATCCCAGCTACGACGTGTCGTATTCCATCGACAGAAACCCGCTTTGGGCAGCCCTTAAGGACAAGGCTGACCAACTTCGTTCGTCTCACTCCGACAGCATCCGGCTCGTCATAGTCTGCGATGGTGACTGTAAGACGCTCAAAGAACAGTCACCAATAGGTGGCCACTTCAGCACGACAGCCATCGTGGAGAATTTCCTGCGTCGGAGCTCGACGGTCGATGCCGTGCTTTTACTCCCTGTGGTCGAGAAGTGGCACATTTTTCAACAAAGTGAAATCTCCCTAGTACCGGAGTTCTACGCTAAGGCAGGAGGGGCGCGTGCTGTGATGACCGAGCGAAACGAAATTGCGCTTAGGGCCCACCTGAATGCCTTCCTCGCCAACATGCCAAAGCCGGGTCTTAGTGCATCAAACGCCGTGAATTGGTGTGACAAGGCGGACTTTCTGACCGGCCTTCATGGCGGCTATTCCATGGCAGGAAACACTGTGAAAATTTCTTCCAGACAGATACTCGAGACTCTCGCCGGCATCCCGTCCCACAGCCATCCACCTCTCGAAAGCCCTCCTGATGCGCCCCTTCCGCCCGCAAACTGGCAGCAGCACTTTCTCGGGTATCTTCAGCGCGGCCAGATGATTTCGAAGGTAACGGTCGTCCCGGGTGGAGATGCCGACGACGACACACTTGAATTCGAGTTCGGGCAGCCCGATCCCGCCATTCATTCCTTCCGGATGCCGAAGGCTTCTTAAGATGTCACCTTAGCTGCGGCGCATTCCTGGCATGGATCAGGCAAGTTAGTGGCCACCTAGAAGTCATCTACGCAGGGCAGGTTACATCCTGCTGATCAATGAACCGTAGGAACTCTCGTGCCCGCTTTCGACACGAAGCGGTCAATCCCAAATGAGGAAGCAGATGAAACCCTCAACGCTAAACACATTGATTGTTGCCAAGTCGATCCTTGGCGAAACTAGGCATTTAGTTCATTCCGGCGATAAGCATGCTTGCACAGCTGGGATAATTTTGCTGCAAGACTTTGTCGAGCTCGTAGTTCTTGCTGCCTTGGATGAGCTTGATGTGGATGAGCAACGGTCGTTAGAGTCAAAATCCTTTGACGAGCTTCTGGGGGAGCTTAAAAAAATCAACGTCCCTGTAATCAAGTCTGGCACCATTAAAGCCCTCAACAAGCAGCGTGTTATTTCAAAGCATTACGGACAACTTTCTGAGCCGGCATCAGTTATCAATTATTTTAACGTAGCGACGCAGTTTGTTGATACCTTGTTGGAGGCGGTCGTTGGTGCGAAGCTGCAAGAAATATTCTTGACGGATATCCTGAAAGATGGCGAGGTGAAAGATTTAGTAAGGGAATCCATCGACAAAAGTAGCAAAGCGAATTTCATGGACGCCCTTATTCTCTTGCGCAAGGCATTCTTTCTTGCATATGAGCGCGAATATTGCGTATACGCATTTAGAGATAAGGATAAGAATGATAATAACTTTTCCGGGATATTTGCTCTTATGGGGCTGGGCGGAACCAAGGCTCACTATTGGACAAGAAACAAGCAGTGGATAGACGAAAATGTAAGAAAGCCCTCTGACTACATCCAGATAAATCACGACCAGCTAAAGACAGACTGCATGGAATTGGGCGTCAGCACTATTGACATTGAAAACTTCAGGAGGCTTACGCCCGATGTGGTGAGAACAGATAACGACGCATGGCATCTCGATTACTCGTCAACGCTTATAGCGAATGAATTAAACAAGGAGAATTTTAACTATTGCCTTGATCTTCTTGTTGATTTCTTGCTTAAGAAGCAAAAAATAGAATCAAGCAGACGGTTTCCCAAAACGGAGAAGTCCATTCCAGCGCCTCCGATATATGTCGGTAAGGCGGTATTTCAAAGCCCAACACAGCAATCTAATTTAGTATGTGTCGTGCAAGAAAATTACTATTACTCAGTGGATCGCATTGTCACCGGGTTCAATTCAGCGGAAAGATATTTATACGTGCACCTTTATCCACAGGGAGATAAGATATCTTTTGAAGATCATGTATGGGGTTATTTGCTGGCTGACTAAATCTACAGAGACAGGAGCCGATCAGGGTTTACTTGCTGCCATTTGAATCGTGTTCGGTCAACCGATCTTCTGTGAGGAACGAGAATGCTTGGATTAGTGCGAGTGACCGCTCTTGGCCGATAGCCGCCATTGACGCAGTCCAGTCGTTACCGATCAATCCGCGTTGTCCGGCTCGAAGAAGCTCCAGCGCACGTCGCCGAACTCGGCCTTCATCGCGGCCTCGACGGTGTTGATGGCTTCGATGAGGTTGGCGGTGGGCTGCATGCGCGCCTTCACCGCCACCATCACGTCGGCGCCCATCTGCAGGGTGATCAGGTTGAGGACTTCGGCGACTTCGGGGCGGTTCCTCAGGAAGCCCATCAGCTCGTCGCGGCGGCGCGGTTCCACGCCTTGGCCGATCAGCAGCGCCTTCACCTCGATCGCCACCAGCACGGCGACGACGATCAGGAGGGTGCCGATGGCGATGGTGCCGGCGGCGTCGAACATCAGGTTGCCGGTGAGCATGGTGGCGCCGATGGCGAGGGCGGCCAGGCAGAGGCCGACGAGGGCGGCCAGGTCTTCGCCGAAGATCACCAGCAGTTCGCTGGAGCGGGTTTGGCGAAACCACGTCCACAGATCCTGGTCACCGCGGGCCTTGTTCACTTCCTGCATGCAGCCGCGCATCGAGATGCCTTCGACCACGATGCCGAACACCAGCACGCCCATCGCCAGCCACGGCCACTTGAGCGGCTCGGGATTCGTGAGCTTGTGCACGCCCTCGTAGATCGAGAACATGCCGCCGACGCTGAACAACAGGATGGCGACGAGGAACGACCAGAAGTACAGCGCACGACCCCAGCCCAGCGGGAATTCGTCGGACGGTGGACGCTTGGCCTGGCGGATGCCGAGCAGCAGCAAGCCCTGGTTGCCGCAGTCGGCCAGCGAGTGCACCGCCTCGGCCATCATCGCGCCGGAGCCGGTAACCACGGCGGCGGCGAGCTTGGCCACGAAGATGGCGAAGTTCGCGCCTAGCGCGAGGAAAATGGCCTTGATCGGGTTTGCGTGGCTGGACATGCGCGGGCTCGGGCGGGAAACGGGCGGCCATTGTAATGGACGCCAGCCGGGCCTCTCCGCGAGATGGCGGCGGACGCCTGCTGCCTCCGCGGCGAGGCCGTGAGGCGGGGTGCCCGCCTCCGGACAGCGACTCAGCGGATGCCGACGCCCACGCCAAGCCCGAAGTGCACGTTGCTGCGACCCTTCTGCATTTCCTCGGCGGTCCAGACGTGGGACTGCGCCACGTCGACCAGCGGGAACAGGTAGTCAGCCTGGCCAACCTGGCCGCCGCGGGTGCCGTTGAGTTTGCCGTCGACGGTCATCAGCGCGCCGGCGGGGTAGTCGAGCGGTTCGACGTAGCCGCGCAGCACGGCGATGAAGCGGCCGTTTCCGCTGTCATTCGCCTTCGGCCGCTGCGAGGAATCCAGCGGGTAGGCCAGCAGCTCGATTTCGCTGTGGTCCTGGAAGTTGCTGACGCGCACGATGCGCCCGCCCCAGATGACTTCGTTGCCGCTGTACTGCTCGGGCGTCTGCGCCACTTGCGCGGGGGTGGCGAGCACCGCGTTGCCGGTGGTCTTGTAGATCGGCGCGGGTGCGCAGGCGGCCAGCACGAGCAAGGCGGCGGGCAGGGCGAGCCGGATCAGCAGCGGGGCGGGGCGGTGGCGCATGGTCGTGGCTCCTGGGCGGACGCGAGAGACGGGGCCAGCTTAGCGACGGTTCGGCCTGGGCGGTAGTCGCGAGGCGGGCAGGGGGCTGGGCGTATTCAGCTGGCTGCCGGCCTCGTCCAGCAGCCAGTCGAGTTTTACCGTGGCCGGACGCTCGCGCGCCAGCAGGCCGGCCAGCACGCGCAGCGGTTCGCGCAGGGCATCGTCCAGTTTCCACGGCGCGTTGAGGATGACCATGCCTGAGCCGTTGAGGCGCAGCGGCGAATCGTCCGGGTGCACCAGCAGCTCGGCGCGCAGGACGCGTTTCACCCCGCTGTGCTGCAGGCGGCGCAGGAACGGCTGCACCTGGCTGCGCAGCTTGATCGGATACCACACCGCGTAGACGCCGGTGGGCCAGCGCTGCAGCGCCGGCTTCAGGGCCTGCTCGATCAGCTTGTACTCGGCGTCCTGCGCCTCGTAAGGCGGGTCGATCAGCACCAGGCCGCGCTTCTCCTGCGGCGGCACCAGCGCCTTCAGCGCCTCGTAGCCGTCGCGCTCGTGCACGTGCACCTGAGGGTTGCCGCGGAACAGGTCGCGCAACTTGCATGCCGCCTCGGTATGCAGTTCGCACAACTGGGCGCTGTCGCCGGGGCGCAGCAGGCGGGCGACCTGCAGCGGCGAGCCGGGGTAGCGCTTCAGGCCTTGCGCGTTGTCGGCGCTGCCCAGGATGCCGTCGCGCCAACGACGCAGCAGCGGCGGCAGTTTCTCCGCCGGGTGCAGGCGCGCGATGCCGTCCTTGAACTCGCCGGTCTTGCCTGCCTCGAAACCGTCCAGCGGATAGTTGCCGCTGCCGGCATGGGTGTCGATGTAGCAAAACGGTGCGGGCTTGGCCTGCAGCGACTCGATCAGTGCCAGCAGCACGACGTGTTTCAGGACGTCGGCAAAATTGCCGGCGTGGTAGGCGTGGCGGTAGTTCATGGCGGTCACGGGAATGGGGACACCCAGTATAGAGGGCCGGTGCCGTGCTCCCCCGGCGCTACGTAACCTTTCCTGCACATGGGCCGGTGCAGGCTCCGCTTGTTGCAGCGTTGCAACCGGCCGGACGCGCGGCTCCGGCCGTCCACCTGCGCGGAGAATCATCATGAAGTTCCTGCCAAGAATCATGGTTTCGACGGCCGCTGTCGGCCTTTGCCTGGCATTCGGCACGGTCAGCGCCCAGGACACCGGAGGCATGGCGCCGGCACCGGCGTCGAGCAGCATGGGCCATATGGGCGGCATGCATCACAAGATGATGCGTCACAACAAGAACGGCAGCATGCATATGATGCCGGCCACGGTGAGGTCGGTGGATGCCAAGACCGGCATCGTCGAGGCGGACGCGGGAGGCATGTCGCTACGCGTGCACTTCCCGCCGGCTTCGGTGGCCAACCTGAAAGTCGGCGACAAGATCACGCTGCACATGGGCTATACCAAGTAGTTCGTCGGGTGACCGACGAACCATTACGGGCGCCGGACAGGGGCCGATGGACCCATGTCCAGAGTTGAGACTGGCCGGTACCAACCCTATGCTGTGCCGATGAATCACCTGCTTCGCCATGCCGCACGCTTGCCGTCCCTCCGGGCGATGGCATGGTTGGCGTGGCTGATTCTCGTGCTGGCACCGGTGCATGGCATGCCGCGCGGGATGGCCGGCGACGCGCTGCGGGGCGCGCCGGCACCGTCCGTCGTGCACGCGGCCGATCATGGTCCGGATGCCATGCCGGTCGCGTCCGGCTGCTGCGCCGACCACGGCCTCGGCCAGCGCGACGCGATGACGTCGGCCCATTGCGCGGCGGCGTGCGGCAGCTTGCTGCAGGTGGCCACCTTGGCTGCTCTGGTGCCGGCGGCGCCGGAACCGCTCCACGTTTCCCCTCCCTTCGCGTCCGCGCCCACCGTCGTGCACGCGCCACCGCTGCGGCCGCCAGCCGGCTGATCCTCGTTCGCTGCGACCGTGCCTGCATGCCCGCCTGGCGGCGAGCGTGGACGGCGGCCCGTGTCGGCACCGGCCATCGGTGCCTTCCCCGAAGGAGACCTGTGTGCATCCATTTCCCCCCTTGCCTGCGACCGACCTGTCGCGGCGACGTTTCGTGCAGGGCCTGGCCCTGGGCGGCGCGGCAGCCGGCCTTGGCCTGCTGCGGCCCGCGAACGCCTGGGCGCTGACCAGCCCGGGACAGCCCACCGTGCTCAGCGGCACCGACTTTGCGCTGGACATCGTCGAGCGCACCGTCAACTTCACCGGCGCGGCGCGGCCGGCGACCACCGTCAACGGAGGCGTGCCCGGTCCGTTGCTGCGCATGCGCGAAGGCACCACGGTGAACCTGCGCGTGAGCAACCGCCTGCGCGTGCCCACCTCGATCCACTGGCACGGCATCGTCCTGCCGTTCCGGATGGACGGCGTGCCCGGCCTCAGCTTCGACGGCATCGCGCCGGGCGAGAGTTTTCTGTACCGGTTCCAGCTGCGCCAGAGCGGCACCTACTGGTACCACTCGCACTCGGGTTTCCAGGAGCAGAACGCGCTGTACGGTCCGCTGGTGATCGAACCGACCGGCCCCGAGCGCTACCCCACGGATCGCGATTATGTGGTGATGCTCAACGACTGGACCGACGAGGACCCCGAGCGCATCTACGCCAAGCTCAAGAAGCAGAGCGACTACTACAACTTCGCGCAGCCCACCGTGCCGGACTTCTTCCGCGATGTGCGCGAGAAGGGGCTGGGCCAGGCGCTGGCGAAGCGCAGGATGTGGAACGAGATGCGCATGAACCCGACCGACCTGGGTGACGTCTCCGGCTACACCTACACCTACCTGATGAACGGCACGACGCCGGCCGGCAACTGGACCGGCATCTTCAGGCCCGGCGAAAAGATCCGGCTGCGTTTCATCAACGGTTCGTCGTCCAGCATCTTCGACGTGCGCATTCCCGGCCTGAAGATGACGGTGATCGCCGCCGACGGCCAGGACGTGCAGCCGGTGCCGGTCGACGAATTCCGCATCTCGGCAGCCGAAACCTGCGACGTCATCGTCGAGCCGCAGGAGGAGCGGGCATATACGCTGTTTGCTCAGTCGATCGACCGCAGCGGCTATGCGCGCGGTACGCTGGCGCCGCGTGCCGGCATGGAAGCCGGGGTGCCGGCGATGGACAAGCGCGTGTGGCTCGGCATGCAGGACATGATGGGCGCGATGTCGCACGCGGAACACGGCGGCGGGCACGCCGCGATGCCCGGCATGGACCACGGCAGCGTGGATCACGCCGGCATGACCACCACGCCCGCCGTGCACCATGCCCGCACCGAATACGGCCCCGGCGTGGACATGCGCGTCGACACGCCGCGCACCAATCTCGACGATCCGGGCATCGGCCTGCGCGACAACGGCCGCCGCGTGCTGACCTATGCCGACCTGCACACCGTCGGCGGTCCGCTCGACGCGCGTGAACCCGGCCGCGAGATCGAACTGCACCTGACCGGCAACATGGAGCGCTTCACGTGGTCGTTCGACGGCATCAAGTTCCCCGACGCCAAGCCCATCCATTTCAACACCGGCGAGCGCCTGCGCATCGTGCTGGTCAACGACACCATGATGAACCACCCGATCCATCTGCATGGCATGTGGAGCGAGCTGGAAAATCCGGATGGCCAGTTCCAGGTGCGCAAGCACACCATCAACGTGCAGCCGGCGCAGCGGATCAGCTACGCGGTGACCGCCGACGCGCCGGGGCGCTGGGCCTACCACTGCCACCTGCTGTACCACATGGAGGCGGGCATGTTCCGCGAGGTGGTGGTGGCATGAGCACGAAGCGCCGCGATACCTCGATCGTTCCGCGCCGCGTGGCGTGGCTGGCCGCACTGCTGCTGGCCATGCCGCTGGCGGCGACGGCGCAGAGCGCGCCAGCCCCGGCCGGCAGCACGGCGCCGGTGGCGATGGACCATGGCCCGATGCACGGGATGGACCACGGCGGCATGCATCACGGCACGCCGCCGCCCGCGCCGGCGACATCCCCCCAGGTCATGCCCGACATGGATCACGCGTCGATGCCCGGCATGAGCCACGGCCAGGCGCATGGCGCGGGCGCGGGCATGCAACCGATGCAGGGCGGCTACGCACCGGCGGACGCACGCAGTGGCGATTATTCCGACGGCATCGCCGCCAGTCCCGCGCACGCCCTGCACATGCACGGCAGCACACCCGCCGGCATGCTGCTGATCGATCAGCTCGAAGCGTTCCACGGCCGCGACGGCAACGGTCAGTCGTGGGAAGCCTCAGGCTGGTACGGCAGCGACACGGACAAGCTGTGGCTGCGCAGCGAGGGCGAGCGCAGCGATGGCCGGATCGGCGATGGCGAGGTCGAGGCGCTATGGGATCACGCCGCGGCCGCGTTCTGGAGCACGCAGCTGGGCGTGCGCCATGACTTCGGCACCGGTCCGCAGCGAAGCTGGGCCGCGTTCGGCGTGCAGGGCCTGGCGCCGTACTGGTTCGAGATCCAGGCCACCGCCTACGTCGGGCCGTCCGGCCGCAGCGCGGCGCGCCTGCGGGCGGACTACGAGCTGCTGTTCACCCAGCGGCTGATCCTGCAGCCGGAGCTGGAGGTCAACCTGCACGGCAAGTCCGACCCGGCGCGCGGCATCGGCAGCGGCCTCACCGATGCCAGGCTGGGCTTGCGCCTGCGCTACGAGATCCGGCGCGAGTTCGCGCCGTATCTTGGCGTAGTCTGGACGCGCCGCTTCGGCACCACGGCCGATTTCGCCCGCGCCGATCATCAGGCAGTCTTCGACCGGCAGTGGGTCGCCGGCCTGCGCATCTGGTTCTGAGGAGAGCCCATGAAACGACTCATCATCACCGTCGTGATTCTCTGCGTCATCGCCGCCGCCGGTGTCGGCGCCTTCGTCTGGTCCGGCGTCTACAACGTCGGCGCCGACGACCACCACACCAGACCCGTCTACGCGCTGATGCAGACGCTGCGCGAGCGCTCGATCGAGCATCACGCAAAAGACATCGTGGTGCCGAATCTCGACGACCCGCAGCTGATCCTCAAGGGCGCCGGCCAGTACGCGGCGATGTGCACCGGTTGCCACCTGGCGCCGGGCATGGCCGAGAACGAGATGCGCCCGGGCCTGTACCCGCTGCCGCCCGAGCTGGCGAAATTCCGGCCCGATCCGCGCGAGGCGTTCTGGGTGATCAAGCATGGCGTCAAGATGAGCGCGATGCCGGCGTGGGGTGCCACCCATGACGACGCCACGATCTGGAGCATGGTGGCGTTCCTGCAGAAACTGCCCGACATGACGCCGGCGCAATATCAGGACATCGTGGCCCGGGCACCGCAGGACCACGACATGGATGAGGCGGGCGGCCACAGCCACAGCCATGGCGGCACCGCTGACGAGGATGCGCATGGCACGGCGGCGATGGAAGGCATGCCGATGGCCGGCGAAGCGGGGCACAGCCATGACGCGGCTGATGGCGATGTTCACGAACACGCCGCCGTGCCGACGGTCGAGGCGCCGCTGTCGATGGAAGGCATGACGCCGGGCGCAGTGCCGGCGGCCGAAACGGTGGCGCGGGCCTTCCAGGCCGCGTTGCAGCGTGGCGACCGCGAAGCCGTACTCGCACTGCTGGCGCCCGGGGTCCGCGTCAGCGAAGGCGGCCACACGCAGACACGCGACGAATACGCCGCCGGCCATCTGGGCGAGGACATCAAGTTCCTGAAGGCCGCGAAGCTCACGCCGGTCTCGTTCGGCTCGATGCCGATGGGCGACACCGCAATGGTCGGCAGCGAAAGCGGCGTCGAGGTCACGATCAAGGGCAGGCCGACCACGCTGCGCAGTCGCGAGATGCTCAAGCTCGGCAAGGACGGCGACAGCTGGAAGATCGTGTCCGTCCAGTGGCAAACCACCCCGACAACCGGAGAATGACGATGAAACGATGGTTTTCCCGCATGGGCATCAGTTTGCTGTTTGCCGTGCTGTTCGCGCCGGCGGCGTTGGCGGCGAATGCGTTCGACGTCTACCGCGACCCGTCCTGCGGCTGCTGCGGCGCCTGGGTCGATTACATGCGCGCGCAGGGCTACACCGTCACCGTGCACCAGGACCAGCCGATGGCGACGGTGAAGGCGCGCTTCGGCGTGCCGCCCGGTGCGGTGTCTTGCCATACCGCGGTGATCGAGGGCTACGTGGTCGAGGGGCACGTGCCGGTGGAGGACATCCGCCGCCTGCTCGCCGAGCGGCCGGACGCCATCGGCATCGCCGCGCCCGGTATGCCGATGGGCTCGCCCGGCATGGAGATGGGCGCGCCCGAGCGTTACGATGTAGTGCTGATCGGCCGCGACGGCTCGACCCGGGTGTATGCGACGCACGGCCTGGCTGCGTGAGCGCAGCTGGTCTCCCGATCGCGATCCGCCGACTTGATCCGCGTCAATGACCTGCCCGCTGCCGACACTACAGTGCCCGTGAGATGAAACCCGCCTTCCGCCTCCGTCCCGTCGCCCGTCGCCGCCTTGCGTGGCTGGTGGTCGTGCTGCTGCTGTGGCAGCAGGTGGCGGTGGCGGCGTATGCCTGCGTCGCGGCACAGGCGGCGCCGGCCGCGGCCGCGCTGGCCGTGGCGGTGCACTCCTCGTCCATGGCAATGGCCGACGGCTGTGCGGACATGACGACACCGGTCGATCCGCTGTGCCGGCAGCATTGCCAGCCCGACCATGCCACCCAGGTCGATGCGCGCACCGCCTCGGTGCCGGCCAGCGCGTTGTCCGCGCTGCCGCCGGTGCTGCTGTCCGTGACGGCGGTGGCGTTGCCGTCCGAGCGGGCGTTGATTCGGCGCGAGCGTCTGCGAGCGCCGCCACCGATTCCCCGCTTGTTGTTCTGTTCGCTCCTGATTTGATCTGACCCGTCGCGGTATCCACCGACGTGGCGTCGTGCCTGCATGGCACGGCGCGAATCGCAGATCGACGGAGTGTTCACCCATGTTCTCCCTTCAATTCGCCCGGCGCCTGATGGCGGCGGGTCTGGCCGTGCTCCTGTGGGGAGCGGCGGCCGCGGCGGCGCATGCCGCCGAACCGCCGCTGACGCTTGATGCCGCCATCCATCAAGCGATCGAGCGCGCACCCCTGCTGGAGGCGCGCCGCGCCCAGTCGGAATCGGCACGACAGGAGGCGGCCCGTGCGGGTGCGCTGCCCGATCCCCAACTCACCGTCGGGGTCGACAATCTGGCCGTGCAGGGGCCGGGCGCATTTACGGTTGGCGGTGACAGCATGACCATGCGCACCGTCGGCATCAGCCAGGCCCTGCCATCGCGCCGCAAGCGTCAGGCCGAACGGGCGATGGGCCATGCCCAGGCGGATTTGGCCGCATCGTCGGAGGTGGCGACCGGCTTGTCGATCCGGCAGCAGGTGGCCGATGCCTGGATCTCCGCCTGGGGTGCGCACCGCGAAGCCATGATGTTGCGATCCATGCGGCAGGCATGGGCGCAGGACGTGGCCGTGGCGAAAGCACGCTTGCGCGGTGGTACCGGTAGCGCGGCAGAGGTGCTCGCCGCCCGCATGGAATCCCTCGACCTGGAAAACCGTCTCGATGAGGCGAATGCCCGCGAGGCACAGGCCCGCGCGGGCCTGGCGCGATGGCTCGGTTCTCCGATCGGGCAGCCGCTGGGGGACGCGCCAGACTTCGCCGTCCTGCCGCACGACGAAGCGTCCTTGCTGGCCAGCCTCGATCGTCAGGGCAACCTGCTCGGGTGGCCGGCCCGCGAACAGGCCGCCGAGGCAGCGCTTGCCGCTGCCCGTGCCGACAAACGCCCTGAATGGAGCGTGGGCTTGAGCTACGGCTCCCGTGTGCGCGGCTTGTCCGACATGGTGTCGCTGCAGGTCGGGGTGAGCCTGCCGCTGTTCACGCGCAACCGGCAGGATCGGGGTATTTCCGCCCGCGCGGCCGACCTCGATGCGGTTCGCGACGAACGCGACGACGCACGCCGTCAGCAGGTCGAGGCCATCCGATCCGCCTGGGCGCAATGGGAATCGCTCGGCCAGCAAGTGCGCCGGCACCGCGATGCCTTGCTCCCACTGGCCAATGACCGCGTGGTCCTGGCGCTCGCCGCGTACCGCGGCGGCGGCGAGATCCAGCCCTTGCTGGATGCCCGTCGCGACGAGATCGCTCACCACACGGATTACGCCCGCATGCAGGCCGAGTACGGCCGCGCCTGGGCGGCACTGGCTTATCTGTTACCCACTTCGGAGACGACGCCATGAAGCGCGCATTGATGATGCTCACCGCCGCGCTGCTGGCGGTCATGCTGCTTCTGATCGGCTACTTCGGCGGCCGCCATCAGGCGCCATCGTCTCCGTCGCAGGCCGGTACTCCCGCCTCCGCAGCGGAAGCCGGCGGTAAAAAAATCCTGTACTGGTACGACACGATGGTGCCGCAGCAACACTTCGACAAGCCGGGTCTGTCGCCGATGGGCATGCAGATGGTGCCCAAATATGCCGATGAGAAGCCGGCCGAAGAAGGGACGGCCAAGCATGTCGTCCGGATCGATCCGACGACGGTGCAGAATCTCGGCGTTCGCACCGCTCCGGTGGAGCGTCGCGTGCTGGCGTCGGCGCTCCGGGTGCCGGGCACGATTACGTGGGATCTGCGCCGAGCCATCACCATCAGCGCCCGCACCGATGCGGTGGTGAGCAAGCTGGACGTACGCGCACCGTACACCGTGGTCAAGGCAGGCGAGCCGCTGGCGGAGCTGTTGGCACCGCAATGGAGCAGCGCGCTGGCCGAATACGCTGCGCTTCAGCATGTGCAGTCGGCTGAAGCAAAAGGCCTTCGCGCGGCCTCGCGGGAGCGCCTGCAGGTGCTGGGCCTTACGCCGGCGGAGATCCAGTCGTCGCGTCGCGGCACGGGCGCGGCGATCACGCTGCACGCCCCGCAGGCGGGCGTCGTCACGACACTGGACGTGCGTGAAGGCCAGCGTGTCACGGCCGGCCAGACCTTGCTGACCGTGAATGGCCTGTCCACCGTGTGGATCGAGGCGGCACTGCCGCAGGCAGCGGCGGGTACGGTGCGCCGTGGCACGCCGGTGGTGGTCACGGTCGATGCCCTGCCGGGTCGGTCGTTCCCCGGCACCGTGGAAACCTTGCTGCCGGATGTGGATGCGATGACGCGCACCCAGCGCGCCCGCGTCGTGCTCGACAATGCCGACGGTGCCTTGAGTCCGGGCATGTTCGCCACCGTGCAACTCAATCCGACGCCGGACGCGGCCGTGCCCGTGGTGCCGGACGACGCGTTGATCGCGACGGGTACCCACACGCGAGTCATTCTTGCCGAGGGAGGTGGGCACTTCCGTGCTGTATCGGTGCGCATCGGACGTGCGGCCGGCGGCTATACGGAAATTCTCGACGGCCTCAGTGGTGGCGAGAAAGTCGTGGTCTCCGGCCAGTTCCTGATCGATTCGGAGGCGAGTCTGTCCGGCGCGCTGGAGCGTCTGAATGACACCACCGCCAAACCGGTACCGGCTGCCAGTGCACCGATGCCGGGCATGCCGATGGGAGACAAACCATGATCGCTGCCCTGGTTCGCGCGGCGATCGCCCATCGGGTGTTCGTGCTGTTGGCAGCACTGGCCCTGGCCCTGATGGGCATGTTCTCGGTGACGCGCACGCCGGTCGACGCGCTGCCCGATCTGTCCGACACCCAGGTGATCATCCGCACCAGCTACCCGGGCCAATCGCCGCAGGTGGTCGAGGATCAGGTCACCTATCCGCTGGCTACCACCATGCTTTCGGTGCCTGGCGCGACGACGGTGCGCGCCTATTCATTCTTCGGCGACTCCTATGTCGACGTGCTGTTCGACGACAGCACCGACCTGTACTGGGCCCGCTCACGGGTGCTGGAGTACCTGAGCCAGGCGCGCGATCGCCTGCCGGCCGGCGTTACGCCAGCGCTCGGTCCCGATGCGACGGGACTCGGCTGGATCTACGAGTACGCGCTGATCGATCCCACCGGCAAGCACGATCTCGGCCAGCTGCGTGCGTTGCAGGACTGGTTCCTGCGCTATCAGCTCAAGACCGTGCCGAATGTCGCCGAGGTGGCGACTCTGGGCGGCATGGAGCGGGCGTGGCAGATCGTGCCCGATCCGCAGGCGCTGGCCGCGCGCGGCATCACCGTGGCGCAACTGGTCGATGCGGTGCGCAGCGCGAACGGCGCCAACGGCGGGTCGGTGATCGAACAGGGTGAAGCGGAGCTGATGGTGCGCAGCGAAGGCTACCTGAAGAGCCGCGAGGCCTTTGAAAACGTGCCGATCACCACCAACGCCAGTGGTGTGCCGGTGCTGCTGCGCGACGTGGCGACGGTGCGGCGTGGCCCGACGTTTCGTCGTGGCATTGCCGAACTGGACGGGCAAGGTGAAGTGGTCGGCGGCGTCATCGTGATGCGCACGGGCAAGAACGCGAAGGCCACCATCGCCGCGGTGAAAGCGCGGCTGGCCGAACTGCAGCGCAGCCTGCCGGCCGGCGTCGAAATCGTGCCCACCTACGACCGCTCGCAGCTGATCGACGCCGCGGTGAGCAATCTGTGGAGCAAGTTGTTCGAAGAATTCCTGGTGGTGACGCTGGTCTGCGTGTTGTTCCTGGGGCACCTGCGCTCGGCGCTGGTGGCCGTGATCACGTTGCCGCTGGGCGTGTTGGTTGCCTTCATTGCGCTGCATCTGCAAGGCGTCACGGCGAACCTGATGTCGCTCGGCGGTATCGCCATCGCGATTGGCGCGATGGTGGATGCGGCGATCGTGATGATCGAGAACGCACACAAGCATTTGGAACATTGGCGTAACGCGAACGATGGACGCGAACCGCAAGGTGCGGAACGGTGGTCGCTGGTTGCCGATGCCGCCGTCGAGGTGGGACCGGCGCTGTTCGTGAGCCTGTTGATCATCGCGTTGTCGTTCGTGCCGGTCTTTGCGTTGCAGGGGCAGGAAGGCAAGCTGTTCAAACCGCTGGCCTTCACCAAGACCTACGCGATGGCGGCAGCGGCCGGGCTGGCGGTGACCCTGGTGCCGGTGCTGATGGGTTATCTGATCCGCGGCCGCATCCGTGCCGAGCGCGACAATCCGCTCAACCGGGCTCTGATCCATGGCTATCGGCCCCTCCTCGAAGCCGTATTGCGCTATCCGAAAGCGGTCCTGGTGCTGGCCGGTGTGCTGCTGCTTACCGCGGTCGTTCCGCTGACCAGGCTCGGCAGCGAGTTCATGCCGGCGATGGACGAAGGCACGCTGCTGTACATGCCCACCGCGTTGCCGGGACTGTCCGCCGGCAAGGCCTCGCAGTTGCTGCAGCTGACCGATCGCATGATCAAGACCGTGCCCGAGGTCGATCATGTGTTCGGCAAGGCGGGGCGCGCCGACACGGCCACCGATCCGGCACCGCTGGAGATGTTCGAAACCACGATCACTTTCAAACCGAAGGATCAGTGGCGGCCCGGCATGACGATGGACAAGATCAAGGCGGAACTGGACAAGGCCGTCCACGTGCCGGGGCTGACCAACCTGTTCGTGCCGCCGATCCGCAACCGCATCGACATGCTCTCCACCGGCATCAAGAGCCCGATCGGCATCAAGGTGCTGGGTACCGACCTGGCTACGCTGCAGGTCGTGGCCGACCGGATCGAGACGGTGGCGAAGACCGTGCCCGGCGTCAGCTCGGCGATCGCCGAGCGCCCGGCCAGCGGTCGCTACGTCGACGTGCACATCCGTCGCGATGCGGCCGCCCGTTACGGGTTGTCCCAACAGCAGCTGCAGCAGTTGATCGCGACGGTAGTTGGCGGCGATCCGGTCGGCCAGACGATCGAGGGACGCGAGCGCTATCCGATCGTGGTGCGTTACCCGCGTGCCGAGCGTGACTCGGTCGGGGCGTTGCGGCAGCTGCCGATCGTCGCTGCCGATGGCGCCCAGCTCACCCTGAGTCAGGTGGCGGACATCGCCGTGGTGGCGGGGCCGTCGATGCTGAAAAGCGAGGGCGGCCAGTTGGCGACCTACGTTTACGTCGACACAGCCAGCAGCAATCTCGGCGGCGTGGTTGCGGATCTGCAACGCGCAGTGGCGCAGCAAGTCAAATTGCCGCCGGGCACGACCTTGGCGTGGTCCGGTCAGTTCGAGTACCTGGCCAGTGCCATGGAAAGACTCAAGCTGGTGGTGCCGATTGCGCTGGTGATCATTTTTCTGTTGATCTATGCCGTTTTCCGCAGGGTGAGCGAAGCCGCGCTGATCATGGCCAGCGTGCCGCTGGCACTGGTCGGCGGCCTGTGGCTGATCTGGCTGCTGGGCCATGCGGTGTCGGTGGCCACGATCATCGGCTTCATCGCGCTGGCTGGCGTCGCTGCCGAATTCGGCGTGGTGATGCTGTTGTATCTGCACCATGCCTGGGAGCACCAGCTTGCGCTCGATCCCCACGCCGGCCCGGAAGCGCTGGACGCAGCGATCCGCGAAGGCGCCGTGCAGCGCGTGCGCCCGAAGGCGATGACCGTCGCGGTGATTCTCGCCGGTCTGTTTCCGATCCTGCTCGGCCACGGTGCCGGTTCGGAAGTGATGCAGCGCATCGCCGCACCGATGATCGGCGGCATGGTCACCGCGCCCTTGCTGTCCATGCTCGTCATACCCGCGGCGTACCGCCTGCTGGTTCGCCACCGGCTGCGTAAAACCGGCAAGACAAACACCACACTTCACCCCAACCCGCAAGGAAACTGACCCATGAAAAAGCCATGCATCACCCTCGCGATCGCCGCTGCACTGATCGCTACTCCGGTGTTTGCCAACCCTCAGCAGATGGATCCCAACATGCCGGGCATGGCTGGGATGCACGAAGCCACACCCGCCGATGTGCAGGGCGTGGGCGTAGTCAAGGCGGTCGATACCGCCAAGAACACCATCACGCTGCAGCACGAGGCGATTGCCGCGATCGGCTGGCCGGCGATGACGATGCCGTTCAAGGTGGCTTCACCGGAGCTACTGAAGCACGTGAAGGTGGGCGACAAGGTGCAGTTCACCTTCCGTCAGGCCAGCACAGGCAGCACGGTGACGGCGATCCGTCCGGCACGTTGACAGACCACGTCGCCGGCTGGCCTTCAACTGTCGAGGGCCAGCCGGCGATCGTGAAGGCAGTACCGCCACGCACGTTATGCGTGCGCGTGGCGGTGTTTGTTGCGGTTGTCATTTTGGAGAACGCCCATGAAATCGTTTGCTGCTTGTCTCAGCCTCCCGCTGCTGCTCGCGGGCCTCACCATGGGTAGCGTCGCGTACGCGGCCGATTCTTACACCGATGGTTGGGTTGGCCATGTGGATGGCCAGCATTTGGACGTCTGTTATCGTGTCACGCCGCTGCCGGCGGTTGGTGCACGACTGGAGGTCCTGCGGACATCCTTCGTGATTCCCAACAAAGGGCCGCCCCGCCAACAGTTCGCGGTGGCGGGGTATGCCACGGTGACGTCGATCATCGACGCGCACTGCGTGCGTGCCGAGCTGACCCAGGGCACGGCGAAGCGAACCGATCACGCGCGACGCGCGGACTGAACGGACGCGACGACAAGGCCGCCAAGGCATGCTCCGCGACGGCCCATGGCGGAGTGACCAGGGCGCGGCTACGACATCCAGCCGATGCACTTCACCGGCGTCATGCCTGTCGCATCCTGCCTGCCGCCATTTCAGCAGGCATGCAACGAGGCGATCAGCGGGCAGGACACGCTGCGCTGACGTGCACCGCACTGTTCGACGAGCGCAGCGAGGGCCGTCTCCATGCGTGTAAGGTCGGCCAGTCGGCTGCGTACATCGGCCAGCCGCAGCGCGGCCAGATCGGCCGCTTCCGTGCAATGGGCACCGTCCTCCAGCCGCAGCAACTGCGCCACCTCATCGAGGCTGAACCCCAACCGCTGCGCGGATTTCACGAACTTCACCCGTGCGACCTCCGCGTTTCCGTAGCGACGAATGCCGCCCGGCGGACGGGTGGGCTCCGCCAACAGGCGCTTGCGCTGGTAGAAGCGGATCGTTTCGACATTGACCCCGGCTGCCTTGGCGAAGGCGCCGATGGAAAACGTATCCTGCGTGGAGGACATGGGCTTGACTCCGTACTTGACTACGGGAATACCTTAGATCATCGGCATTCCACGCTAAAGGAGAACCTCCATGCCCCTGCTCACCCGGTTGGCCGACAAGGCCGGACTGATCGGCAGTGTCGTCTCGGCAGCGGCCTGCGTGAATTGCTTTCCCGCCCTGGCCAGCCTCGGTGCGGCGATCGGGCTGGGCGTACTGAGCCCGTACGAAGGCCTGTTCATCCGCATCCTGCTGCCGGCGTTTGCGGGCATCGCGCTGCTCGCCAATGCGCTGGGCTGGCGCAGTCACCGGCGGTGGCCGCGGGCCGCGCTCGGTATGCTCGGCCCGCTGCTGGTGCTGCTGGCGGTATTCGTGATGCGGGCCAGTGGCCATCGCACCGGATGGCTGCTCTATCCGGGTCTGCTGCTGATGGTGGCGGTGTCCCTCCGCGATCTGCTGGCGCCGGCTCCCAGCGCATCCTGTCGCACAGCCAGCGATACGGCGGGTGCCCGCTGAACCGACACAATTGACAGGGGCATAGCGAAGACTATGCCAACACTTCACTCTCATTTCTCCGGCGAAACACTTGACGACCGAACTCATCCTGCAGAGCACGCTGACCTGCCCGCATTGCGGCCACCAGGCCACTGAAACCATGCCGACCGATGCCTGCCAGTTCTTCTACGACTGCCCCGGCTGCGGCAAATTGTTGCAGCCCAAACCCGGCGACTGTTGCGTGTTCTGTTCCTGGGGCAGTGTGCCGTGCCCGCCGATCCAGCAACAGAAGTCGTGCTGCGGGTAGACCATCTTCATAGGGGTCGGCTGGCGCCGGTAGGGGCTGTCTGAATTCATCACGACCGGCGCCCAAGTGAAATTGTCTAACAGCGCAGCTGTCGTATAGGATCGAAGAATGTATCGGTCTGCGCCATTACTGCTGACTCGCCTGCGCCGCCACCGCGGATTGTGGGTGTTGGCCGTGGCCGTGTTGCTGATCAAGCTGATCAGCGGATCGATCTGCGTGGCCGATGGGCCTAGTGCGCGATTCGCTTCGGCGACTGCTGCTGCCCCGACCACCCTGTTGGCGGATACCGCCGTCAGTACGGTATCGGCTGACGATGCGAATCTCTGTCTTCTGGGTGAAGGGCGCAGTTGCCATTGTGCCTGTGCGCATTCGGTGACGCTGCCGGCCAGCACGCCGCTTCCCCTCGCCATGATGGAAGCACGCTTCGCACCGCTCACCCTCCATTCGGGATTCACGCCGGCCACGACCGGCTCGCTGCTGCGCCCTCCGATCGCCTGAAACCGCTCCGTTTCGCGACACCGCCGCTTGTGCGGTGCATCGCTTCGTGACCGTTTTCAGGAGATCGCTTCATGTCTGTTTTTCGTTCGGTGCCGATCGGCGCCGTGTGTCTGTTGTACGCGGCGATGCTCAGTGCCGCCCCCGTATCCCATCCTTCCCCACCGGTAGTTCCCCTACCGACCTCGTTGGCGTCTTCTCCTTTGCAGGAGGCGGTGCGCCGTATCTGGCAAGCCAGTCCCGAGGTACAGGCCGCGCGGGCAGACCTTGATGCTGCCCAAGCTCGTGCGCGTGCCGCTGCACAGCCGCTGTACAACCCTTCGCTGTCGCTCGATGCGGAGGACGCCGACGTCAATCGACGCACGGCCGGCATCAGCCTGGCGCTGGATTTGTCCGGCAAGCGTCGTGCCCGGGCCACCCAGGGAGAGGCTGATCTGCTGGCTGCCGAGGCGGCCTATGACCGGGTGCGTCGCGACGTGGCAACCCGCTGGCTGAAGGCCTGGTCGACGGCCGCACTCGCGACCAGACAGAGCGAGCTGGGTCAGCGTCGCCTGGCGCTGATGCAGCGCTTCGATGACTTGGCCGCGCAGCGGCTGAAGGTGGGCGACATCAGCAGTCCGGAACGCGATCTGGCCGGTTTGGCCTTGGGCGAGGCGCAGGTGCAACAAGCCACACTCGTAGGCAACGAAGCGGCGGCCCGCGCGGCGTTGCTGGCCATCAGCGGCGATCAGCTGACTGCGCTGCCACCGTTGCCCGAGGGCCTGTCACCGGCACTCGACAATGTCACGCCGTTGCCCGTCGACGAGCTGCCGGAACTGCGTCAGGCCCGCGCCCAGCAAGCGAGTGCCGAGGCCGGCGTGCAAGTCGCCCGCAGGGCGCGCATTCCCGACCCCACGCTCAGCCTGACCGGCGGCCAAGTGCACAGCGGGCCGCGCACCGATCAGGTGATCGGTCTGAGCGTATCCATACCGTTGCCGGTGCTCAACAGCGGACGCGCCGAAGTGGATGCTGCCCTGGCGGAGGCCGACGCCGCGGCGGCTGCCGTGCGCTCGCGCGAGTTTGTGTTGCGCGCGGGACTGCGGGAAGCACAGGCCCGTTACGCAGCCTTGCGCAGCGCGACCGAAGCCTTTCGCAGCGGCCGTGCCGCCGCGTTCGAGGATCGCACCGCGTTGCTGGAGAAGCTCTGGCGTGCCGGTGAAATCAGCACGTCCGATTACCTCGTACAGCTCAAACAGAGCCTGGACACCGCGTTGTCCGGCCAGGAACTGGAAAGCCAGACCTGGCAGACCTGGTTCGACTACCTCACCGCTGCGGGCCGTCTCACCGACTGGCTCGATGGCCGCACTCAGGACGGTCCGACTCAGGACGGCCTCAATCAGGATATCCCCCGATGAATTGCTCTCTTTTGAAACGCAGCCTGCTGGGCATGACGCTGCTCGCGGCGCTGGCCGGCCCCGTCATGGCACAGGAACTGGCTCCCGCCAATCCGCTGGCGCTCGATGCCAAGGCGATCAAGGACGCCGGCATTGTCCTCGACAAGGCCGCTCCGCGCACCTTGACCGATGAACTGAAAGCGCCCGGCGAAGTAAAGGCCGATGCCTATTCCACCGTGCTGGTATCGCCACGCGTGGAATCCCAAGTACTGGCTCGCAAGGCCACGCTTGGCGACGTCGTCAAAGCCGGCGCGCCGTTGGTGGTGCTCTCCAGTGTGCAGGTCGCCGAGACGCAGGGCGCGTTGATCGTGGCCGAGCAGGACTGGCAGCGCATCGCGGCGCTCGGACCGCAGGCCGTCTCGGCACGGCGCTACAACGAAGCGAAGGTGCAGCGCGATCAGGCACGCGCCAAGTTGCGTGCCTACGGATTGTCCGACGGTCAGATCGGTGGCCTGCTGCGCAAGGGTTCGGCCGGTGCCGATGGCAGCTTCGAACTGCTCGCGCCAGCGGCCGGTCGCGTCACCACCGACGAGTTTCTGGTCGGTGAGCGGGTGGAACCGGGCCGCACGCTGTTCACCCTGGTCAAGGAAGATTCGGTATGGGTCGTGGCCCAGATGTCTCCGGCCGATGCCGAACGGGTCAAGCCCGATGCCGATGCCCGCATCCTCGTGCACGACACCGCGATACCCGGCAAGGTCGTGCAGCGCTCGCACCAGACCGATGAGCGTACGCGCACCGTGCCAGTACGCATCGAAGTCGACAACCGCAAGGATCTTTTGCATCCCGGTGAACTGGTCGAGGCACGCATCGTCACCGGGAGTGCCGTGCGGAAGCTGGCCGTTCCCGCCGAAGCGATCGTGTTGCTGCAGAACCAGCCGACTGTATTCCTCGCCAAAGGCAACGGCCAGTTCGAACCGGCACCGGTCATGGTCGGCGACACGCGGGATGGCTGGACGGCGGTCACCCAAGGCCTCAAGGCCGGCGACACCTACGTGCGCAAGGGCGCCTTCGCGTTGAAGGCCCGCTTGCTGCGCTCGCAGCTGGGAGAAGAATGATGCTGGAACGTCTGGTTGAATTCTCCCTGCGCTACAAGGTGCTGGTGCTGATCGCCTTCGTGGTGATCGGCTTCCTGGGTTTCCAGGCCGTACGCCAGCTTCCCATCGACGCCTTCCCCGACGTCACGCCGGTGCAGGTGAACGTCTATACCGAGGCCTCCGGCCTGGCCGCCGAGGATGTGGAGCAACTGCTCACTACGCCGGTGGAGTCGGCACTGGCCGGCCTGCCCAAGGTGGAACAGATCCGCTCGGTCAGCCTGTTCGGCTTGTCCTACGTGTCGGTGTACTTCGACGACAGCATGGACATCTACTTTGCCCGCCAGCTCGTCAACGAGCGGCTGCAGCAGGTGGGCGACCGCCTGCCGGCCGGCTACGGCAAGCCGGAGATGGGTCCGAACACCTCCGGCTTGGGCCAGGTGTTCTGGTACACCGTCGAACGGGCCGACGCCAAGCTCAAGGACGCCGCCAGCACCGGGGCACCCAGCGACATGGACTTGCGCACGCTGCAGGATTGGACGATCCGCCTGATCCTGCGCACCGCACCGGGTGTGGACGATGTCACCTCCTGGGGCGGCCAGGAAAAGCAGTACCAGGTGCGCATCGACCCGCTGAAGCTGATCGCGCACAAGCTCGGCTTCAAGGACGTGATCGAGGCCCTGCAGGCGAACAACGCGCAGGTCGGCGGCAACTTCATCGACGTCGGTCGCGAACAGTACCTCGTGCGTGGCTTGGGTCTGGTGCAGGACGCCAAGGACATCGGCAGCATCGTCCTGAAGACCGAGGATGGCATACCGGTCTACGTGCGCGATGTGGCCACCATCGTCGAAGCCGGTGCACCGCGCACAGGCGCGGTCACCCGCGACGGCAAGGAGGTGGTACTGGGCATGGCACTCGCTCGCATCGGTGAGAACGCCAAGAGCGTGGTCGATGCGGTCAAGGCCAAGCTCGGCACGGTCGAACAGGCGTTGCCACCGGGCGTGGTGGTCAAGCCGGTGTACGAACGCACCGAGCTGGTCAATGCAGCCGTGGAAACCGCCGTGCGTGCCTTGATCGAGGGTTCGATCCTGGTTGCGATCATCCTGTTCCTGTTCCTGGGCGAGTTCCGCAGCGCCATCGTGGTGGTAGTGGCGCTCCCGCTGGCCATGCTGATCGCCTTCATCTGCATGAATCAGGTCGGCCTCTCGGCCAACCTGATGTCGCTGGCGGGGCTGGCGATTGGCATCGGCATGATGGTGGATGGCGCGGTGGTGATGGTGGAGAACGCCTATCGCATCATGGCCGAGCGCAAGGCGCACGGGCTCCCGGTGGATCGCACCGCCGCGGTGCTGGCGGCCGCCCGCGAGGTGGCCAACCCGGTGGCGTTCGCCATCCTCATCATCATCGTGGTGTTCCTGCCGCTGTTCAGCCTGCAAGGGTTGGAAGGCAAGATGTTCAAGCCGATGGCGTTCAACATCAGCTTCGCGATGGCGGGCTCGCTGGTCCTCGCGCTGACGCTGATCCCGGTGCTGGCCGCGCTGGTGTTGAAACCGAAGGAAGAGAAGGACACCTGGCTGGTCGCGTTCCTGAAACGCCACTACGCCACGGTGCTGGCGTGGGCGCTCGCCCGCCGCAAGCTCGTGCTGGGCATCGCTGCCGGGGCCTTGATCGGCAGCCTGGCGCTGTTCCCGTTCCTCGGCAAGGAGTTCATGCCGAACCTGAAAGAAGGCGCCATCATGTGGCGCATCACCTCGATTCCGTCGGCATCGCTGGACGAATCCATCGCCATCTCCAAACAAGTGTCGACGCTGGTCAAACAGAAGTTTCCGGAAGTGGAGACCACGCTGGCAATGATCGGCCGTGCCGAGAAAGGCGAGACGGCGGACGTGAACTACATGGAGATGTACACACCGCTGAAGCCCAAGGATCAATGGCGCAAGGGCGAGACGCTGGAAAGCATCGAGGAAGCGATGCAGAAGGAGTTGTCGGCAGTATTGCCGACCGCGGTGGTGAGCTATACCCAGCCGATCCAGATGCGCATCGAGGAACTGATCTCGGGTGTGCGCGCCACGCTGGCACTGAAGATCTACGGCGATGACCTGGGCGAGCTGGATCGGTTGAGCGGCCGCATCAAGGACGTCCTGGCCGGGGTGCCCGGCGTGGCGGATCTGGCTCTGGAGGCGAACATCGGCAAACCGCAAATCCGTATCAAGGTCGATCGTGATGCGCTGGCCCGTTACGGCTTGAACGCCGACGACGTGCTCACTGTGGTGAAGAACGGCATCGGTGGTGAGCCGGTGACCACGCTACTCGATGGCGTGAAGCGTTTTGACATTGCCGTGCGGCTGGACGATGCGGACAAGGCCTCGTTGCCAGCCATACAGCGCATTCCGATCCGCACGCCCAGCGGTGCGCTGGTGCAGCTGTCGCAGGTGGCCGAGGTCAGCGATGCGGAAGGCTACTCGTTCATCCGCCGCGAGCAGTTGCAGCGCTATGCGGTGATCCAGATGGACGTGCGCGGCCGTGACATCGACGGCTTCGTCAAGGACGCCAATGCCGCCATCGCGCAACAGGTGAAATTGCCGACGGGCTACTACAGCGAATGGGGCGGCGCGTTCGAGAACCAGCAACGGGCGTTGAAGCGGCTGTCGCTGATCGTGCCAGCCACAATCTTCTTCATCTTCGTGCTGCTCTACACCGCCTTCAACTCGGTGAAGTACGCCGCGCTGATCCTGGCCAACGTGCCGTTCGCCACCATCGGCGGCATCGTCGGCCTGGCGATCACCGGGCAATACCTGTCGGTGCCCTCGGCGATCGGCTTCATCGCGGTGTTCGGCGTGGCGATGTTGAACGGCATCGTGCTGGTGAGCTTCTTGAACGAGCAACGCGAGAAAGGCTTGCCCGTGCGTGACGCGGTGATCCGCGGCACGGCGCTGCGCATGCGGCCGGTGATGATGACGGCGAGCGTGGCGATCCTGGGCCTGGTGCCGATGCTGCTCTCCAGCGGCGTCGGTGCGGAAACCCAGCGGCCGCTCGCCACCGTGGTGGTCGGCGGTCTGATCACCTCGACTCTGCTGACGCTGGTGCTGTTGCCGGTGCTCTACGACTGGATCGAAGAACGCGCCGCCCGGCGCCTCGCCAAGGAGAACACTCCATGAAAGAAGTCAAAGCGTTTATCCATCGCGGCCGCGTCGTTGACGTCATCCATGCCTTGGCGGATGCGGGGTTCCGTTACCTGTCGGTGAGCGACGTAAAGGGCCTGCTGACCGCGCTCAGTGAGCAAGAGCAAAGCTACTCGATCGAAATGGGCGAACGGGTCATCAAGCAGGTCAAGCTGCTGGTGTTTTGCGAGGACGATCAGGCCGAACGAGCGGTGCAGTTGATCCGCCTGCACGGGCGCACCGGCCAGAGTGTGGCGGGCTGGGTCTACCAGAGCACGGTGGATCAGGCATGGCCGATCGATGGGCGTGTGGACAACGACTGATCGTGGCGGCGGGAGCACTCCCGCCGCCGTATCGGTGTCATTTCATAACACGGCGGCGGCCGCGTAGAGTGGCCGCCGCCATGAGAGATTCCAATGCCTGAAGCATGCATCCAAGCCATCGGATTACCGGCTCATGACTGATACGTGTTGTGCCACCACCATCGATATTGCCGCGTTGCAGGCGCGGCAGCGTCGGGTGTTGATGATCGTTCTGGCGACCAACCTCGCCACCTTCGTGATGATGCTGTCCGCGGCGATCTACAGCGGTTCGTCGTCGCTGCTGTCCGGCGGACTGGACAACCTGGGCGATGCGCTCACCTACCTCTTGAGCCTTGCGGTTATTGGTGCCAGTGATCGCGCGAAAGCCCGGGTGGCATTATTCAAGGGCGCACTGATTCTTGGTGCGGCGCTTGCAGTCGCCATCCAGATTGGCTGGCGTCTCCTGCATCCGGGCGTGCCGATCTTCGAGGCGATCGGTATCGCCGCCTTGCTGAACCTGGTCGCCAATGCCGCATGTCTGCGCCTGCTGCTGCCTTACCGCAAAGGCGACGTCAACATGGCCTCGGCCTGGGAATGCTCACGCAATGACGTATTCGAAGGTATTGCCGTGCTGGCAGCGGCCGCCGGCGTCGGCATCTTCGGCGCAGGCTGGCCCGATCTGCTGATTGCATCGGCATTGTTGCTGATGTTTATACGCTCGGCATGGCGGGTGTTCCGCATGGCGTGGTGCAGCTACACGAACGGAGACAAATGATGAGTGCCGGACACGATCATGTGGGTACAGAGATCAAGCACGAGACGCCGCTGTGGTGGGCACTCGGCCTGACCAGTACGTTTCTTGTCGTCGAGATCATCGGCGGTTTGCTTACCAACAGCTTGGCCTTGTTGTCGGATGCGGCACACATGGCCACCGATGTGATCGCGCTGACGATCTCGCTGACCGCCGTGCGCCTGGCTCGACGTCCGCCCGACGCGAAACGCACCTATGGTTACGCGCGCATGGAAGCCATCGGCGCACTCGTCAACGGTGGCTTGCTGTTCCTCGTCGCCGGTTACATCTTGTGGGAGGCGGCGCGGCGCTTCAGCGAACCGCCTTCGGTGGCCTCCACTGGCATGCTGGTGATCGCGGTACTGGGGCTGGTGATCAACCTCATCTCGATGCGATTGCTCAAGGCCGGCAGCGGTGAAAGCCTCAACGTGAAAGGTGCCTATCTGGAAGTTTGGGCCGACATGCTTGGTTCAGTAGGCGTCATCATCGGCGCGTTGATCATCAAGTTCACCGGCTTCTACCTTGCCGATCCCATTATCGCCGTGTTGATTGGTTTGTGGGTATTGCCGCGGACATTGATCCTGCTGCGAGAGGCAGGGAATGTCCTGATGGAGGGGGCGCCTCGTGGCGTCGATACTGGAGAGGTTCGCAACGAAATGTTGGCGACTCCAGGCGTGGCTGCACTGCACGATGTGCACGTATGGGCGCTGAGCAGCACGCGTTCGGCGATGGCGGCGCATGTGATCATGGATGGCGACGCATCAGACGCGGAAGCGCTGCGGCTCCGGTTGGCGCAGATGCTGGAAGCGCGCTTTGGCATTCATCACGTGACACTGCAGGTCGAAACAACGTCGTGTGGGCATGGGTGCGAGGAGCCACAAAAGGTTTGACCTCCACAGCCGCTTCGCCAAACTGCCCGCCGGTGCCGCTTCCGCGCGATGACTCTCCGTCGGCGTGGCTGCAACAGGAACCGCGCCGTCTTGTCCAAACCAGCGAGCTCATTGCGCGTGCGATGCCGGTGGACCTGAGCGATCGCGTGTGCCGCGGGCAGACGCTAGCCACGGTGGAAAGCAACGACAGCATGTGCGGCTGCATGGTCACCGCCGCTGGACGGGTGGGGTGCTGGCACGCAACCACAACCAACCACTCAGCATGGCCAGCCCGCCCATCGCGAGGGCTCCCAGCATATCGCCGGGATAATGCACGCCCAGGTAGATGCGCGCCCATGCCATGGGCAGACTGAACAGTGCGATCCCGGTGCCCCATGCTCGGGTGCGTCGATCCAGCAACAGCATGCCGGCGACGACCCACTGCGCGGTCAGATGGTCGCTGGGAAAGCTGCCTGTCGCCGCATGCGAAACCCAGGCTTGGCCGACACCGGCCACGAAGGGGCGTGCTCGATCCCAGAAGAGGCCGATGGCCAGGTTCGCGAGCAGTGCCATGGCAGCAGCACCTGCTGCTTTAAGAGCTGGCACTCGCATTGCCCATCGGGGAAACACCAGCATCGCCGCAAGGAGGACGACAGTCAGCATCAACGGCCCATTGGCCAGACCGCGTGCCAGATGAAGCATCGTGGGCGATGGCCGTGTGGACGGATGGATGGCGTGGAACAGTCGCAGGTCAACGGCATACACCACCGGACCAAGCCCTGACACCGGAGAGGTCATGGCTTGACGGTCGATTCGCTGGCCGCAACTCGCGCTTCCTTTGCTTCGCGCAGAATGCCTAGAGCCTCTTTGAGCACGTAGCAGGCGATGGCCGCACCGATGACCAGGTCGGGCAACGCACTGTGCAGGACTAGCACCAGCACACCGGAGATGATCACTGCCAGGTTGGCGATGACGTCGACCCGCGTGAACAGCCACGTGGCGCGCAGATGCACTTCGCCGTGACGGAACCGTTCCAATAGCCTCAACACGGTGGCATTCACGATCAAGGCGATGAGGGCAATGCCCATCATCCAACCACCCTCGGGATGACTGCCCGCAACGAGTCGCCACACCACACCCGCGACGACACCGGCGCCCAAGATCAGCAGCAACGTGCCGCTCACGGAAGCGGCCGATGCTTTGAAGCTTGTACTGCGCTGCCAGGCGACGAGCGCGATGCCGTACGCACTCGCGTCGGCGAGCATGTCCAGCGAATCGGCGATCAGCCCCATCGATTGCGCGATCAGACCCGCGACAATGCCGACCACAAACATCGTGGCATTCAGAACCAGCGCGAGGTGGAGGATGCGTCGCTCCGCTTCATTGCTGGCTTCAGTGTGACAACCACATTCAGTCATGCCCTATTGCCTTCATTCTGCATCGGGGAGAACTTCCCTGGTCGTGGTGGCTGACGCGGAGGATTGGCGGCCGCGACGGATATTGAACGCGAATCCGACCGCCAGCAGCACCAGAATCGTCAACTGGGCCAGCAAGGATTGCCACGTCGGATAAATGCCCAGCAGTTCGATATGCGGCACCGGCGCGACGCTTACTGTGACCCAGCCGGCCTCCTGCAGGGCGGCGATCCCCTTGCCGGTCAGCACGATGGCGAGCAAGGCGATCAGCGCCGAACTGGCGGAGAAGAATGTGCCGATCGGCAGCCGCCGGCTGGTGCGCAGCAGCACCCAGGCGATCAGCCCCAGCACGGCCGCGCCGGCCGCGATACCGCCGAGCAGCCATACTTCCTGGCCGTCGTTCCACAGCGCGGCGTAGAACAGGATGCTCTCGAACACCTCGCGGTACACCGAGATGAAGGCCAGCCCGAAAAGGAACCACGCAGAACGCCGGTTGAGCGCAGCCGCCATCTTTTCCTTCAGGTACGCCTGCCAGCGACCGCCGATACTTTTCTGGTGCATCCACAGACCCACTCCGAGCAACACGAACGCCGCAAACAGCGACGACAGTCCTTCGGTCAATTCACGGCCGGCACCACTGATGGAAATCGCATAGCTGGCGATCGCCCAAGTGATCCCGCCGGCGACGAGCGCAAGCATCCAGCCCGCATGAACATAGCGCAGCGCTTCGGGTCGCGCGGCCTTGCGCAGAAAAGCGAGCAGCGCGACCACGACCAGCAGGGCTTCCAGGCCCTCGCGAACCAGGATGGTGAAGGCCCCCAGAAAGATAGCGGCAACGTCGCCCGCCGCATCGGTAGTGACCTCCTGCGCGCGTACCAATAGATCATCGACAGCGTCTGCCTGTTTCACCACCGACGCCATGGAAGCGCTGCTCGACAGCGCAGTGCGATAGGCGCCCATGGCTGTTTCGAGCTGAGCGCGCAGTGCACTGTCGTGTGCGTTAAGTTGCGGTTCGACCGGTTCCACACCATCGAGGTAGGCGGACAGTGCCAGTTGGGTGGCTTGCGTTTCCGCGCCGGCACGGTAAGCCGCCAGACTCGCCGCCAGTCGCGCTCGCGCTAGAGGAATGCCAGTCAAGGCTTCTTGCTGGATGACGTCCGGGTGAGCCCGCAGATAACCCACGATCGTCCGAGCACGCTCCGCGCCGAGCGTGGGCGTCAACTGCGCCACGCGCGCACGCGACAGCTCCTTCAGATCGGCGATCTGTGCCCGTGCGGCGGTGTCGTGTTGCCAAGTGTCGGCGCCAGTGACTGCCTCCTTGGTATAAGCCAGCGAGCCCACGTAGTATGCCAGTGCCCAACGGTCGTCTGAGGACAGTTGCTGCGCGTAGCTCGCCATCGGCGTGCCTTCCACGCCTTGGCTTATCACCTCATATAACGACAGCGCGCTGCGCTGATCGGCCCGCGTCTGATCGGTGAAGTTCACCGGCCGGGGCGACAGCTGCAGGCCAGCGGGCCCATCACCGTGTCCGGTGGCTCCATGACAGGCAGCGCACTGGGTTTGATAGAGCGTTGTCCCGCGGGTCAGATCGGGCGCGTGTTCTGGTGCGGTCGGCACCGGGTACGCCTGGAGTAGCGCATCGGCCAGCGCATGCGCCTGCGTAGCTACCTGAGCGGGTGTCGCCTTGGCATCGACCGAGGCCACCAGCGCATCCGCCTGTTGCAAGAGTGCCGGTGTGGCGACGGTCGGTGGTAACGCGGTGATGCGCGATCGCGCCGTTGCCGTGAACTCCCGCATCTCGGCGTACTCGGATGTGCTGATGACAGCGCCACTCTTCACCGCGCCTGCGTAATCGGTCGCTAGGTAATCAAGCATCTGCCAAGTCTGTGGAACCGAGGTCATCGCGTCCTGAGCTGTGACCGGGAAGGCCGTCATGCCGAACAGCAGAAGTATCGCCGTGAAAAGGCTGCGCAAAATATTGCGAATACGATTCATTGTCATTCAAGGATGGTACTCGTCCTTGAGCAATTCGCCAGCACATCACCTCAGCCTGAGCGTCTGCCGATTCAGCACCAGCAACCGTGCTGCGGCATGCCCAGTCACAAGTTAAGGTCATCCAGCAGATTTGTGCGGCTCGGCGGGACGCAATTGAAGTCGCCGTCGAATCCCTCGGTGATCAGGGCGTCGGATCCACACCGCGTGGCCGCGCAGTTCTCAGGAATGCCGGTGGCGATGATGGATGTCCGGATAATGCGGATGGCTGTGCACCAGCGGTTCGTGCAGGTGCGGATGGGTATGAGGTTCCTTGCCGTCCCACGGGAAGTCGTGGGCGTGCTGGTGATGCTCGTCGTGGTAATGGCGGTGGTTGTGCGCCAGTGCCTCATGCGCGTGCTCGTGCGCATGCCGCTCGCTGACGTGCAGCCACACGCCGAGCGCCATCAGCGCGCCGGCCAGCCAGAACGCGAGCGGCGGATGTTCGGCGATCAGCAGCAGCGACAGGCCGGCGCCGACGAACGGCGCGGTGGAGAAGTACGCGCCGGTGCGCGCCGTGCCCAGGCCGCGCAGGGCGAGCACGAACAGCACCAGGCTCAGGCCGTAGCCGACGAAGCCGAGCGCTCCGGTGGCGAGCAGGGGCAGGATGGCCGGGAAGCGATAGCCCATCACCAGCGCGAGGGTGAGTGTGATGATTCCGGCCACGCCGCCCTTGATCGCGGCTATCTGCACTGGGTCGCCGCCGGCGACGGGGCGTGTCAGGTTGTTGTCGATCGCCCAGCACAGGCATGCGCCGGCGATCGCCAGCGCGCCCCACGGAACCTCGCTGCCGGCCTGGCGCTGCCAGGACAGCAGCACGCTGCCGGCAACGATCGCCAGCATGCCCAGGAACACGCGCCGATCCACATTCTCGCGAAACACCACCCAGGCGAGCACGGCGGTCAGCACGCTTTCCAGGTTGAGCAACAGCGAGGCCGTGGACGCGGGCGTCTGCGCCAGCCCCAGCATCAGCAGGATCGGACCGAGCACGCCGCCGAACAGCACCGCGCCGGCGAGCCATGGCGCGTCCCGTCGCGTCAGTGGTGCCTCAGCGGCGCGCTGGCGGCGCAGCTTGCGCAGCAGCAGCCATAGCGACAGGCCCAGCCCCGAGCCGGCGTACAGCAGCCCGGCCAGCAGCAGCGGCGGCGTCGTGTCCAGCAGCAGCTTGGCCAGCGGCGTGCCGAGGCCGAACAAGGCTGCCGCGGCCAATGCCTGCAAGATGCCGCGGTGGTGCTGGTGGTTGGCGGTCGTCATGTGTTCGCCCCGATGAATCAACGCTGGCGCGCCGTGGCAGCGTAGTGCGCGAGGTTCGCTCAGTCGACCATGCTGTGGCTTTCGGTGGTGCCAAGCAGCTCCGGCTGGGTGGTGACGCGCTGCTTGCGATGCAGCAGCGGATGCACGAACACTGCAGCGAGGATCACCGCCACGCCGAGATAGAACCAGTGATCGAGTTCGTGCTGCTCGCCGAGCAGCACGATCGCCAGCACGATCGCGTAGACCGGTTCCAGGTTGGTCACCATCTGGGTGCCGAACGCCGTCATGTGGCGCAATGCCACCAGCGCCAGCGTGAACGGCAGCAGGGTGCAGCCGAACGCCAGCGCCAGCAGCAGCAGCGCGTCGTGCAGGTTCGGCAGCACGAACAGCGCGCCCTGGTGCGGCAGCAGCGGCGCCAGCAGGGTGAGGAACGCGGTACCGGTGCCCAGCTCGATGAAGGTCACCGTCAGCGGATCGCCCGATTCGACCATGCGCTTGTTGAGCGAGCCGAACAGCGCCACGAACAGCGCCGACAGCACGCCCACCGCGATGCCGATGCGCATGTCCACCGGCACGCCGCCGACCACCATCACCACGCCCGGCACTACCGCCACGCCGATCAGCAATTCGCGCGGATCGAATTTGCGCTTGGCGAGCCACGGCTCGATGAAGGCCAGGAACACCGGCCCCAGCGCGATGCAGGTGGCGCCCACCGAGGCATTGGACAGCTTGATCGCGGCATAGAAGGTCAGCCAGTGCAGCGACACCAGTACGCCGATGCCGGCATATGCGCCGATCAGCCGCCATGACATCGCCCGCAACTGGCGCCGCACCCGCGGCACCATCAGCAGCGCACCGGTTACCAGCAGCATGCGCCACCACACCAGCGGCAGCGCCTGCAAGGTGATCAGCTTGCCCAGGATCGCGGTAAAGCCCCACAGCAACACGCAGAAATGAATCTGCAGACGAGCCTGATTGACGGGGTGCATGGGCGTACGCGCAAGGGAAGTCGCGGCATTCTAGCGCCATGCCTGGCACGACTCGCGTGCCCGTGCAGGAGCGCACCCTGTGCGCGATGCCTTTGGGTGTCGGGACGAAGCGCGGGGCACCGCGGTACGGTGCGCTCGCGCTTCGACGCCACGTGGTTTGAGTTTGTCTGCCGCTGTGGCAGATTGACCCGACCTGACTGCCTTGGGGAATCGCATGTCCAGCTTCCGCTCTGTCTGCATGGCGCTGTTGCTGCTGGGTGTGCTGCAGGCGATCTGCGGGTGCTCGAAGAAGCAGGAGGTCTCGCCAGCACCGGTCAGCGGAGAGCAGTCGAAGTCCGGGGCGATGCTGGCTTATGAGCACACGCTCCGGATCAAACTGCCGGAAGCGAAAATTGCCGATCGCCTGGCGGCGGCCCGGCAGGCTTGCGAGTCGGATCGATTCGGTGCCTGCAACGTTCTGCGCATCCGGCAGGATGAGCACTCGGCATCGCTGGTCGTGCGAATCGTGCCAGATGGCGTTGAGCCGATGGCGAAGCTGGCATCTCAAGACGGCACGGTCGGATACCGGCAGACCCGGGCCGAGGATCTCGCCGATGTGGTCACCGACAACCGGCGTCAGCGCGACTTGCTGGAAAAGCAAGCCCAACATCTGGCGGACCTCGCCGCGCGCAAGGACATGGCCGTTGCCGATCTGATCGCGCTCAGCCACGAGCAGGCCTCGGTGGAAAGCCAACTGCAATCGCTGCAGGCCGCTGGGGCAAATCAGCAGCGCCGGCTGGATACCAATCGGCTCGAACTGGATTTCGACAGTAGCGATGCCCGCAGCGGGCGTATCGGTATCGGCTTTTCCGGCTTGCCCGACGAGGTGGCGGCCGGCGTGGTCGATGCGTTGGGGCTGCTCGGCTACGGCTTGCCCTTTCTGATTCTGGCCTTCCCGCTGGCGATGCTGTGGCGCCGGTTATGGCGCCGGTTCACCCGCTCCGGACGGCAGCTGCACTGAACGTTGCCGGTTGGCGGACGGTACGGTCGTGCGGTGAAACCGCCGACAGATGGTCATTTCCCGCTTGATTGAGTCTTCTGGCCCGAGCCACGTAGTTGCATCAGCACCGCGCGGCAGGTGTTCTCGCCGCTGTCCTCGTTTTCGTGGCTGGGCGCGATCAACGCGATCAGTGCGGCCGCCGGTGCGGCGACGGCGCCCAGGGCTAAGGCGCCGGCGCCGCGCAGCAGCAGCGGCCCCTTCTGCACGCCGACGTCGGGGTGCTTGAGCGTGCCGCGAACATACAGCGGCGAGCGCAGGGAGAGGATGCGCAGGCCCTTGGTGTGCGGTTTCACGTCGAGGTCGAGTTTCTCGCTGGCGAGATTCACCGTGCCATCCACCTTGATCAGCGCGTCGTCGGTGTCGAACACGAACAGGCGCATGTCGAACAGGCCGTGCTTCGCGACCATGTCGGTGGCGGCGCAGTTGATCTCCACCGTCTTGTCGCCGAACAGCTTGCCGATGATGATGTTGCCCACGTTGAGGCCGGCGGTTTCCAGCAGCGTCTTGCTGATCGCGCCGTCGTTCATCAGCAGCTTCAGCTCGCCGTCGGCGCTGCCGAGCAGGGCGGCGATGGAATTGCCTTCGGCGGTGAGGTTGGCGTCGCCGTTGATCTCGCCGAAGCTGGTGCGCATCGGCGAGAACTGCGGGAACAACTGTTTCAGCTTCAGGTGGCGCGCATGCAGCTCCAGCACGCCGGGCATCGGCGCGCGGCTGCCGTCGAGGGTGATGTTGCTGCGCACGGTGCCGCCGGCCACGCCGAAGGTCAGCAGGTCGAGGTAGAGCGCGCCGTTGCTCAGCACGAGGTGCGTGTGCAGCGAGTCGATCGGCAGTGCCTTGCCGTGCTCGATGCGGGTGGCACTGAAGTCCACGTCGGCGTCCATGGTTTGCCAGCGCCCGGTGCGGAACGGCGCTACCGGCAGCAGCTTGTCGGTCGGCTGCGAGCTGTCGGGACGGTCGACCGTGGCGGTGTCGGAGTCCGCGCCGATCAGTGGAGCCAGGTCGGCGAAGCGCAGCAGGTTCGAGTGCAGCTTGCCGCTCAGTTTCGGTCGTTCGCCGCCAGTGACGAACAACAGGTCGCCGGCGAGGTCGCTGCCACCGACGTGGCCGCGGAAGTCCTGGTAGTGATAGCGGCCGGAGCCCTCGCCCAGCCTGGCGCTCAGGTGGCCCTCGGTGGCGTAGGGCGGCGTATCGGGCAGGGTGATGCCGGTCAGCGGGTACAGCTTGGCCATGCTGCTGCCGGAGAACCACAGGCGCAGGTCGAGCGCGCCCAGTTGCAGCGGATCGGTCAGCGTGCCGACCAGGGCGATGTGGCTGTCGCCGATGTGCACGTCGGCCTGCACCGGAAAGGGCCGGCTGGCGTCCTGCAACGCCAGCACGGCACCGGTCTTGCCTTCGCCGGTGAGCGCACCGCCCTGGTACGTGCCGCTGGCTTGCCAGGCGAACTGGTAGCTGGTCGCGCTGGCCGATTTGTCCCTGGGCACTTCCGGCGCCTTGGCGGCGGCCTTGCCGGTGGTCTTCTGCGCCTGCTTGCGGGCGTCGGCGCTCTGTTGCGCCACGATGTCGTCGTAGGGAATCGCCGCCTGCAACGGTTTCACGGCGACCTTGAGCCTGGTCTGCGTGACCGCGTCATCCAGCCGGATCACGCCGTGGTCGAAACCGACCGAGCCCACGTCCAGATGCCATGCCGACGGCCCGGATTTCTTCGGTGGATTGAAGCGCCAGGTGGCGCGACCGTCCTTGTCGCGCTCCAGGTCGATGCTGGGGTTCACCAGTTGCACGCTGGGTACCTCGATGCGATGCACCAGCAGCGCCCACGGCGAGAGCCGGAAGCGCAGCGCATCCAGCTGTGCGAATGGCGTTTGCGCGGCCCAGTCGGGATTGGCGATGCGGATGTCACGCGCGGTGAACTCGGGCCACGGCACCCAGGCGGCGGGGCCGCTGCGGCTGCGGTCCCGGCGCCAGTCCAGCGTGAGGTCGCCGTTGATGGAAAAGGGCCGGCCGATCGCCTGGCTGACCTTGTCGCCGATGAACGGCCGCAGCCGGTTCCAGTCGAACGTGGCGATCACGATCAGTGCCACCACGAGCAACGCCAGCACGACGCTGCCGATCACCACCAGTGACTGGGTGCCACGCTTCATGGGTTCGCTCCGCGGTCCGCGACCTGCGCACCGGGTTGGCGCACGCGCAGGTCATTCCACGGAAGTCATAACCAGGTCGATGACAAGGTTATGTGCTCGACCGTCGTTGCCGTTCAGCTTTTACCCGCCGGGGTGATAGCTGCGTTCGGTGTGGCCCTTCAATTGTTCCGGCCAGAAGTACACGGTGCGCAGGTTGCCGGTGGTGTAGCGCTCCGCCTCGTCGTTGAAGTGCGGAGAATCGGGGTGCCCGCTTTCGCCGCCGGCGGTGATCGCCCGCGCATGCACCTTCG
Organism: Rhodanobacter sp. UC4437_H4; assembly: GCF_052978425.1. NCBI lineage: Bacteria > Pseudomonadati > Pseudomonadota > Gammaproteobacteria > Lysobacterales > Rhodanobacteraceae > Rhodanobacter > Rhodanobacter sp. UC4437_H4. Next base: position 941,889 of record NZ_CM129673.1, on the reverse strand, counting down.
GCCCGAATTCGACGGCAGCCACGAAGCTGTTGCCGCCGGTGCCGTAGTAGCGCTTGGTACCCGGCCAGCGATGCGCGCCGAACGAGGCCAGCGAACCCCAGCGCGAGGAGGTGAACGGCACCGGGATGCTGGGCTTGGCGTCGTCGAATTTCTGCACGATGTCGCCGTTGATGCGCTGGAAGCGGTTGATCTCGCCCCACGGCACGCCCCAGCTGCCGAAGTCCTGGGTCAGCCGGTCGGAGGCTTCGACCAGCGCATGGAGGCGCGCCTTGGCGCCGGCCTTGGCGGCCATCCGGTCGTAGATCGACAGGCCTTCGGCGGTGTCGGCCTTGCTCACTTCGTCCCACAGCGTATCGCCCCAGAACACCGCCAGCGAGGTCGGCATCGAGGCGATGCCCCAGCGGTAGTCCCAGTCGCGCAGCAACTGGATCGGCCCGGCGAGTTTCGCGCGCAGGGGATCGTCGGCGGGCAGCGCGTCGTAGTCGGCGATCAGGATCGGCAACTGGCGCGCGAACGCGGGCAGGTAGGAGTCGAACGCGGCGGTGATCAGCGAGGGCAGGGTGGCCTGCCTGATGCCGGTGAGCAGGCGGATGGCATGCAGGCCGCGCGGGTTCTCGCCGAAAGTATCCATGTAGCGCGGGTAGTCGGCCTGCTTCGGGCTGTACGCGCCGGCGGCGGAGTACGGCCAGTTGTTGGTGTTGAAGGTCCAGCCGTTGGGCGGGTTCACTACCTGCGGCAGCTGGTCCAGCGGCGTCAGGCCCTGCCAGTCGGTGGCCGGATCGCTGCCGTCCACGGGTTTGGTGTAGTCGAAGCGGTTGTCGCGCCTGGGCACGAATTGCGGCAGCAGGAAGGCGATCTCGCCCTTGTCGTCGGCAAACAAGGTGTTGTTGGACGAGTTCGCCTTCAGCTCGGCGACCTTCATGTAGCTGGCGAGATCATGCGTCCTGGTGCGCAGCCAGCTCTGCTCCAGCGCGGGGATCGGCTTGTTCATCAGTGCTTCGGCGATCCACTTGCCGTCCGCCTCGCGCACGATCGGGCCGTGATGGGTGAAGTGCGCGGTGAACGTGCGCTGCGCCAGCGCGCCGCTCTTGTCGCGATACGACAAGGTGATCTGGCGTGACGTCACCGGCCGCAGTTCCTTGCCGTAGCGGTAGAACAGCTTGCCGTCCCGGTGCACGATGGTCTCGGCGAACTCGTCGACCACGTCGACGCCGGTCGAGGTATGCATCCAGCCCACGTGCGGGTTGAAGCCCTGGTAGATGAAGAACTGGCCCCAGGTCACCGCGCCGTAGGCATTCAGCCCCTCGTCGCTGGACATCTGCAGTTCGGAGCGGAAGAAGAACGAGGTGTGCGGGTTGATCAGCAGCAGCGCGTGGCCGTCGGCGGTGAGCTTGGGCGCGATCGCGATGCCGTTGGAGCCGGTAGGTTCGATCCAGCTGGGCTGCGTGTGCACCTGCGCCAGCGGCGCGTCGTCGGGACTGCCGTAGAACGCCTTCAGCGGTGCCAGCTCCACCCGCTCGATGTCGCCGCCGATGCTGCCTTCGGTGAACGACAGCGCCATCCACGGCTCGAAACGGGTGAGCACGCGCGGGTGCACGTCGGGATGAGTGGCGAGGTAGTAGTTGAGCCCGTCGGCCCAGCTGTCCATCAGCTGGCGCAGCCAACGCGGGCTTTGCGCGTACAGCTTCTTCAACTCGGCCGGATCGATGAACAGGCGCTGGCGCAGGTCCTGCCACAGCGCAGAGTCGTCGGCGTCCTTCGCCTCGGCCAGCCGGCCCAGCGCGATCAGGTAGTTGGTCTCGACCCGGTTGAAGTCGTCCTCGGCCTGGGCGTAGGCCATGCCGAACACCGCGTCCGCATCGGTCTTGCCGTGCACGTGGGCGATGCCCCAGTCGTCGCGGGTGATCGTCGCCGCCTGCGCCTGGCGCTCCCAGCGCGACTGCTCCGGGGTAGCCGCGGTGGCGGTTTGCAGCAGGCTCCATGCCAGCAGTGCGGCGATGACCAGCACGGTCGACGCCCTGTGCGCCCGCGCGATGCCGCCGAGGATGCGTGTATTCATCTGTTGCCCCTTGATGACCGACCGGTCTGCCCAGCGTAGCCCATTCCGCCCGCACCGCGCTGTCGCCCGCTCAGCCGCCGAAACGCTCGCGCAAGGCAGCACGGTGGCGTCGGCTGCAGGGGATGGTGGCACCGTCACGCATGGTCAGGCGGGCGTCGCCGGTATCCAAGGGCTCGATCTGGGCGAGGTAGTCGAGGTTGACGAAATAGCCGCGGTGCACGCGCACGAAACGCGCCGGGTCCAGCCGCTCCTCGATCGCCGCCATGGTGCTGCGCAGCGGGTAGTCGCGACCGTGCACATGCAGGTTCACGTAATTGCCCGAGGCCTGCAGCCATTCGACCTCGCTGGCATTGAGCAGGAATTCCCGCCCCAGCTTGCGCACCAGGAAGCGTTCGGGCCGCTCGACCGGTTCGGCCGGCTGTCCCTCGTCGGGGGCGGCCAGCAAGCGCGCCTCGCCCTGCCAGCGGATCAGCCACAGGCGCGACAGGCACAGCAGCGCGATGATGACGAAATAGGTGCGGATGTCCTTCAGATACTCGTAGCCGTAGTGCGCGCCGAACTGGTCGTGGGAACCGACCAGCGCGTAACAGAGCCGACGCAGCGCCACCATGCCGGTGACATGGATGAGGCTGAACGGGACCGTGGCCAGCAGGTGGCGCGGCAGGCTGTGCCGCCAGGTATCGACGCGGAACGGCCAACGGCGTTCCAGCGCGATCACGAACGGGATCAGCGCCAGGATCAGGAGGGCGCTGCTGAACTCCCACACCCAGGGTTTCCACGTGTCCACGTCGGGATGGTCGGTCAGCGCAACCAGCGCATTGAATCCGGCGTTGAGGATGACCAGGGCCACCCAGAAGCCGACTTCGATGGGTCGCCGCCAGCGCTGGAAATCGTCGAAGCTGAGGCCGGGGCGTTCGTTCATCCGGCGATTCTACGCAAAGCCCCGCGACCCGTCCCCGCAGCCCTGCCGTCCGTCCCCGTGACGGGTCGATCCGTCACCTGGCGGGCGACAGCGCGGCCGGAGGCGCTGCAAGATGGAGCCCTCGACCCCACCATCGGAACGCCCATGAACCGCCGCGATCTGCTCAAGGCCGCTGTCGCCGCATCGCTCCTGCCCTTGGCGCTGTCGCCGGTCGCCCGGGCGCTGGCCGGTACCCGCAACCATCTTTCCCGATTGCTGCGCCGGGTGCGGCCGGGCGATCCGGCGTGGCCCGACGCCGACGCCTGGGAAACGCTGAGACAGCAGGTCGGCGGACGCCTGCTGAAACTGCAATCGCCATTCGCGCCGGGGGCGACTGCCGCTGCCCGGGCCGAGGCGCTGGCGCAGATCAAGAATCCGTTCTACGTCGGCGACAACCCCGCGCTGACCCAGACCAGCGGCTGGCTGGATGCCTGGGCCTCGCAGCCCAGCACGTACGCCGTGGCCGCCGAGAGCACGGCCGACGTGGTCGCCGCGGTGAACTTTGCCCGTCGGCATCATCTGCGGCTCGTCGTGAAAGGCGGCGGCCACAGCTACCAGGGCACCTCGAACGCGCCCGACTCCCTGCTGGTGTGGACGCGGCACATGCACGACGTGACCCTGCACGATGCCTTCGTCGGCCACGGCTGCGCGGGCAAGCAGGCCGCACAGCCGGCGGTGAGCATCGGCGCCGGCGCGATGTGGATCGACGCCTACGACGCGGTAACCACCAGGGGCGGCCGCTACGTGCAGGGCGGCGGCTGCACCACGGTGGGCGTGGCCGGGCTGGTGCAGAGCGGCGGCTTCGGCAGCTTCTCCAAGCATTACGGCACCGCGGCGGCGGGCCTGCTGGAAGCCGAAGTCGTCACCGCCGACGGCCAGGTGCGCATCGCCAACGCCTGCACGAATCCGGATCTGTACTGGGGCCTCAAGGGTGGCGGCGGCGGCAGCCTTGGCGTGGTCACGCGCCTGACCCTGCGCACGCGCGAGCTGCCGGCGTTCTTCGGTGGCGTGTTCGGCACGATCGAGGCCACCACCGATGCCGCCTATCGCGCGCTGATCGCGCGGGCGATCGCGTTCTATCGCAGCGACCTGTTCAATCCGCACTGGGGCGAGCAGATGGGCTTCAGCGGCCGCAAGCTGGAACTGAGCATGCTGTGCCACGGGCTGGATCAGGCGCAGATGGAAAAGGTCTGGGCGCCGTTTCTCGACTGGGTGAAGGCGCGCGCGGAATATCGCTACGCCGATCCGATGAAGATCTTCGCGATGCCGGCGCAGCACATGTGGGACGTGGATTTCATGCGCCAGAATGCGCCCGGCGTGATGGTGACGGACAACCGGCCCGGCGCGCCGAAGCACCATGCCTACTGGGCGACCAATGTGGGGGAGGCGGCCTGGTTCCTGCACGCCTACCAGTCGGCGTGGTTGCCGGCCACGCTGCTGCACGAGGATCGCCAGGGTGCACTGGTCGATGCGCTGTTCGACGCCGCGCGCGAATGGAGCGTGGGCCTGCATTTCAACAAGGGACTGGCCGGCGCGCCCGCGACGGAAATCGCCGCAGCGAGAGACACCGCGACCAACCCGCAGGTGCTCGATGCGTTTGCGCTGGCGATCATCGCCGGGGGCGGTGCACCGGCCTTTCCGGGCATGCCGAAACCGGATCTGGCGAAGGCGCAGCGCGCCGCCGCCAGCATCGGCACGGCGATGGCCGCCCTGCGCAAGGTCGCGCCGAACGCGGGTGCCTACGTCTCCGAGAGCGATTACTTCCAGCGCGACTGGCAGGCCGCGTTCTGGGGCACCCACTACCCGAAGCTGCTCGCCGTGAAGCGCCGCTACGATCCCGACGGCCTGTTCTTCGTCCACCACGGCGTGGGCAGCGAGGGTTGGAGCGGCGAGGGGTTCGTCCCGCCAGCGTGATCGGGTCGTGCCATGGCGTGTGAACGGACAAGCGGCGATGGGGTTTGACTCTAGACCTTGATCCAAGGTCTAGACTATGCCCATGAACACGCAAGCCTCCTCCCTGACCATCGGTGCCGTCGCCAGGCGCGTCGGCGTGGCGATCGACACGATCCGTTATTACGAGCGCGAAGGGTTGTTGCCCGAGCCGCAGCGGCGTGCCTCCGGCTATCGCAGTTACGGCGAGGGCACGATCACGCAGCTGCGTTTCATCCGCCGTGCCAAGGATCTGGGCTTCACGCTGGAAGAGATCCGCGAACTGCTCGCGCTGTCGGCAGATCGCCAGCGCGGGGTGAAAGCGGTGAAACAGCGCGCGCAGAAGCGGCTGGCGGCGATCGAGCAGCGCATCGTCGAGCTGCAGCGTGTGCGCGACGGCCTGGCGGAGCTGGTGGCGTCGTGCCCGGGGCACGGCAAGCCGGAGCAATGCCCGATCCTGCGCGCGCTCAGCGGTGAGGAGGTGTCGCCATGAACGCGCATGCCTGCTGCCACGGCGGCGACGACATGCCTTCGGCGGTGATTGACCCGGTTTGCGGCATGACGGTCGATCCGGCCACGTCGAAACATCAGTCGATGCACGACGGGCAGGCCTTCCATTTCTGCTGCGGCGGCTGCAAGGCCAGGTTCGAGGCGGAACCGGCGCGTTACTTGGCCCAGCCTGCGGCGCACCATCATGACCACGCCTCACACGGGGCTGCGCATGGCGCACACCTGGCGAAGGACCCGGTCTGCGGCATGAGCGTGGACCCGCACACCGCGAAGCACCGCGCCGACCACGACGGCCATCCGTATCACTTCTGCTCCGCGCGCTGCCGCGAGAAGTTCGTGGCCGACCCGGCCGCGTACCTGGGCGAACGCAAACCCGCGCCGGCCGCGCCTGCGGGCGCGATCTACACCTGCCCGATGCACCCGGAAGTGCAGCAGGTCGGCCCCGGCTCTTGCCCGAAATGCGGCATGGCGCTGGAGCCGATGATGCCCTCGCTGGACGAGGACGACGGCGGCGAGCTGCTGGCGATGACGCGGCGTTTCCGGTGGCTGGTGGCGCTGACCCTCCCGGTGTTTGCGCTGGCGATGGGGCCGCATCTGTTTGGCTGGCATCTGCCCGCGCCGTGGGATCGCGTGGCCGCGTGGGTCGAGGCGGTGCTGGCCAGCGTCGTGGTGCTGTGGGGCGGCGCGCCGTTCTTCGCGCGCGGCTGGCGCTCGCTGAAACCGTGGTCGCCGAACATGTACACGCTGATCGCGTTGGGCACCGGCGTGGCATGGTTGTACAGCGCGGTGGCGTTCCTGCTGCCGGGGATTTTCCCGGCGGGGTTCCGCGATGCGCATGGTCGTGTTGCGGTGTATTTCGAATCGGCGGCGGTGATCGTCACCCTCGTCACGCTGGGCGATTTCCTGGAGCTGCGCGCGCGGCGGCGCACCGGCGCGGCGCTCAAGGCGCTGCTGGGGCTGGCGCCGAAAACCGCGCGGCGGATTGCCGCCGATGGCAGCGAGGCCGACGTCCCGCTGGAGCAAGTGCAGGCCGGCGACGTGCTGCGCGTGCGCCCCGGCGAGAAGGTGCCGGTCGATGGCGTGGTGATCGAGGGCGAGAGCCATGTCGACGAATCGATGCTCACCGGCGAGCCGATGCCGCTGGCCAAGGCGAAGGATGATGCGCTCACCGGCGGCACCGTGAACCAGGATGGCGCGCTGACCATGCGCGCGCAGAAGGTCGGCGGCGAGACGATGCTGGCGCAGATCGTGGCTCTCGTGGCGGCCGCCCAGCGCAGCCGCGCGCCGCTGCAGCGCGTGGCCGACAAGGTGGCGGCGTGGTTCGTGCCGGCGGTGGTCGTGGTGGCCGTGCTGGCGTTCGCCGCGTGGGCGATGGTGGGGCCGGACCCGCGCCTCACGCATGCACTGATCGCGGCGGTGTCGGTGCTGATCATCGCCTGTCCGTGCGCGTTGGGCCTGGCCACGCCGATCTCGATCATGGTCGCCAGCGGGCGCGGTGCGCAGCACGGCGTGCTGTTCAGGGACGCCGGCGCGATCGAAACCCTGCGCGGCATCGACACCCTGGTGGTGGACAAGACCGGCACGCTGACCGAAGGCAAGCCGGCACTGACCGAACTGGTGGTCCTCGGCAACCAGCCGCGCGAACACCTGCTGGCGCTGGCCGCCGCACTGGAGCGGCCGAGCGAGCATCCGCTGGCCCGCGCGATCGTCACTGCCGCCGAGGCCGAAGGCGTGGCGGCACCGGCGGCCACGGAGTTCCGCTCGCTGACCGGCCGCGGCGTCAGCGCGACGGTGGATGGCCGCAGGGTGGCGCTGGGCAATGCCAGGCTGATGGACGAGTCGCGCGCCGCCATCAGCGCCGACGCCAATGCCCGCGCGGAACGACTGCGTCAGCACGGCGCCACGGTAATGTTCCTTGCCGTCGACGGCACCCTCGCCGCGTTGCTGGCGGTAGCCGACCGCATCAAGCCTGACACCCCCGCTGCCATCCACGCGCTGCACGCGGCCGGGCTGCGCATCGTGATGCTCACCGGCGACAACGCCACCACCGCGCAGTCGGTGGCGCGCACGCTGGGCATCGACGAGGTGCATGCCGACGTTTCGCCCGCCGACAAGGCCGCCGTGGTCAACGCGTTGCACGCCGAAGGCCGTCGCGTGGCGATGGCCGGCGACGGCATCAACGACGCACCGGCACTGGCCGCGTCCGATGTCGGCATCGCGATGGGCAGCGGCACCGACGTGGCGATGGAGAGCGCGCAGATAACGCTGGTGAAGGGCGAACTCGGCGCCATCGTGCGCGCGCGCCGGCTGTCGCAAGCCACCGTGCGCAACATCCACCAGAACCTGTTCTTCGCCTTCGTCTACAACACCGTCGGCGTGCCGTTGGCGGCCGGCGTGCTGTATCCGTGGTTCGGCATCACCTTGTCGCCGATGATCGCCGCGCTGGCGATGAGCCTGAGTTCGGTGTCGGTGGTGAGCAACGCGCTGCGGTTGCGTGGCGCGGGATTGTGAGGGCAGTGCCGGCTGTCTGATCGGTGCGTTCCTGCGCCGGGTTCGGCGACAATGGGCGACCCCTTCGCCTGTTCATCGAGTAACCCGTTCATGCCCCGCACCCTCGCCGAGTGGTTGAGCTATCAGGATCGCGTCAACCTGCACACCATCGAACTGGGGCTCGATCGCGTGCGCGAGGTATGGCAGCGCATGGGCGCGCCACGGCCGGCGCCGCGGGTGATCACCGTGGCCGGCACCAACGGCAAGGGTTCGACCGTGGCGCTGCTGGAGGCGATGCTGAAGGCTGCCGGTTGGCACGTCGGCGCCTTCACCTCGCCGCATCTGCTGGCCTACAACGAGCGCATCGGCATCGACGGCGTGCCGGTCACCGATGCCGCGCTGATCGAGTCGTTCGAACGCATCGAGGCGGCGCGCGCGGAGATTCCGCTGACCTATTTCGAGTTCGGCGCGCTGGCGGCGGTGGACTTGTTCGCCCGCGCCGGTGTCGACGTGGCGGTGCTCGAGGTGGGGCTGGGCGGCCGGCTCGACGCGGTCAACATCATCGATGCGGACGTGGCCGTGATCACCACCGTGGATCTGGACCACATGGAGTGGCTGGGCCCCGACCGCGACAGCATCGGCCGCGAGAAGGCCGGCATCGCGCGCCGCGGTCGGCCGGCGATCGTGGGCCAGCTCGATCCGCCCGATGGCCTGCTTGCAGCGCTGGCCGAACGTGGCGCGCAGGTCGAGCGCGCCGGCATCGATTTCAGCGTGGAGCGCCACGAGGACGGCTGGCGCTGGCGCCATCGCGACGGCAGTGCGATGGAGTTGCCCGATCCCTATCTCGCCGCGCCGGTGCAGCACGCCAACGCCGCCGCCGCGATCGCTGCGTTGCATGCGTTGGGCGACGAGGCGTTCTCGCCCAGCACCCTGTTCGCCGCGGCCAGCGCCGGCCTGCACGACGTGCGGATCGCGGCGCGACTGCAGGCGCTGGGCGGCGAGCCGCCGGTGTTCGTCGACGTGGGCCACAATCCGCAGGCCGCGCGGGCGCTGGCCGAGTGGCTGGACGCATCGGCGCACGGCGCAGTGCATGCCGTCTATGGTGCGCTGGCCGACAAGGACGTGGCCGGGGTGATCGGCGCGCTGGGTGCGCGCATCGCGCACTGGCATCTGGCCGGGCTGGAGCAGGTTTCGCCGCGTGGCATGGACGTGGCGGCGCTGTCCGAGAAGCTGAAAGCCACCTTGCCGCAAGCATCGTTCGACGCCCATCCCGACGTGGCTGCCGCACTGGCTGCGGCACGCCAGGCCACGCAGCCGGGCGACTGCATCCTGGCGTTCGGCTCGTTTTTCGTCGCCAGCGCGGTGATGGCTGAACATGCGCCGTGAGCCGCCGCATGGCGCCGGGCGCCGGCAGGTATAATCGCCATATTGCGCATCGCGTTCGCCGCCTGGGAGCGAAAACTTGAAAACACGCCTGCTGGGAGCTGCCGTCCTGATAGCGTTGGCGGTCATCTTTGTGCCGATGTTCTTCACCGACAGCCCGCCCACCCCCGGCGGTGACCGCTCGGTGAGCCTGGCCATTCCGCCTGCGCCCGACCGCGACCTGCAAACCAGGACGATGAGCCTCGACCCGTCCGCCGCCGCCAGCGTGCCGGCCGGCGCGGCGCCCGCCGCGGCGTCGGGCGACCGCATCGCCACGGTCACCATCGACTCGAACCGCCCGCGCGACGTGGAACTCGACCCCCAGGCAGGCCGGACGCCCGCGCCGACCACGGTGACGACTGGCAGCGGCACCTCGCCGGCGCAACCGGTGATCCCGCAGCGCGACACGGGTGCCGCGCCGATGCCGAAAGCCACGGTCGCAGCGAAACCCGCGCCGGCCAGCGAGCCGACCCGGCCGGCGGCCAAACCGGCCGAGCCGACGCCCGCACCCGCGCTGGCACCGGTCGCGGCGGCTGCGGCACACGGCAGCTACACGATCAACCTCAGCGCCTACGCCAGCGCCAGTGGCGCGGCAAAGTTGCAGAGCCGGGTGCGCGCATTGGGCTACCCGGTATCGGGCCGCGTGATCACGCGGGCCGGGCAGTCGCGCACGCTGGTCACCGCCGGTCCATTCGAAACGCGCACGGCCGCCGAGGCGGCGCGCCTGAAGATCACCCAGGCGATTCCCGGCGTGCCGGCCAAGGTGGAGCAGGACGGCGATGCCGCGGGGACGTCCACGAGCACCACGCCGACGGCCACCCATGCCGCCAGGGCCGGCGGCTGGGCGGTGCAACTGGCGGCGGTGAGCAGCCAGGCCGACGCGACCGCCTTGCGCGACAAGTTGCGCGCGGCCGGCTTCGACGGTTTCGTCGACTCGGTGCAGTCCGGTGGCCGTACCCTGTGGCGCGTGCGCGCCGGCCCGCAGACCCAGCGTGCCGATGCCCAGCGCGTGCACGACCAGATCAAGGCCAAGCTGGGCATCGACGGCAATGTCGTTTCGGTGCCCTGAACGACACCGCGGCCGCGGTGATGAAGGTACGCCGGCGACGCAGTCATATGCCGGGCGCGGCGTCCGCGCGAGCCGGTTGAACGGATGAACTGGCTCGACGGAATCATTCTGGCCATCCTTGCGCTGTCGGTGCTGATCGGCCTGATGCGCGGACTGGTGGCGGAGGTGTTGTCGCTGGCCACCTGGATCGCCGCCTTCTGGATGGCGGCGGTGTTCGGGCCGGATGTGGCGGCCTTGTTCCAGAATTCGATCTCGCTGCCCATGGCGCGGATCGGACTCGGCTACGCGATCTGCTTCTTCGGCATCCTGTTGCTGGGCATGCTCGTGCGCTTTGCCGCCCGACGGCTGATCTGGAGCACCGGCCTGAGCGGTATCGATCGACTGCTGGGCGTGTTGTTCGGTTTCGTGCGTGGCGCACTGGTGGTCACCATCCTGGTTTTCCTGGTGGGGCTTACTGCGGTGACGCGCGAATCGTGGTGGCAACAATCGGTGCTGCTGCCGCAGTTCCAGGGCGCCGCAGCGTGGCTGGGGCAGAACATCCCGGCCAGCGTGGGCGATCACCTGCATCCCGATGCAGTGCTGGACAAGCTCAAGTCGGCGCCGGTGCTGCCGCACGGGCCGGCCGGCTCGTCGACGGCGCCGAACCTGCTCGATCGTGTGGCGCCAGCCGAGCTGCTCAACCAGGTGGACGGCTTGAGCGAGCGGCTGCACGCCCCCATTTCCGGACGGCAAGGCGCTCCCGCTGCGCCGGCCAGCGCCGCCAGCACGCCGCCGCCCGCGCGGCAACCATAGAATCAGCATTCCCGAAACAGGCCATCCATCATGTGCGGAATCATCGGCATCGTCGGTACCACGGAAGTGGCGTCGGCGCTTTATGACGGCTTGACGGTGCTGCAGCATCGCGGCCAGGACGCGGCCGGCATCGCCACGGTCGAGGGCTCGCGCCTGCGCCTGCACAAGGGCAACGGCCTGGTGCGCGACGTGTTCGGCCAGCGGGCGATGGGCGAGTTGCGCGGGCGCATCGGCATCGGCCATTGCCGCTATCCCACGGCCGGTTCGGAAGGTTCGGCCGAGGCGCAGCCGCTGTACGTCAATTCGCCGTATGGCATCGCCTTCGCGCACAACGGCAACCTGGTCAATACCGACGCACTGCGGCGCGAGATGTTCGAAGGCGACCGTCGCCACATCAACACCGATTCCGATTCCGAGGTGCTGCTCAACGTGCTCGCGCACGAGCTGCAGATCCAGGACCGCATGGAGCTGACTCCCGACCACATCTTCAAGGCCGTGGCCGGCGTGCATGCGCGCGCCCGCGGCGGCTACGCCTGCATCGCGCTGCTGCTGGGTTACGGCCTGGTGGCGTTCCGCGACCCGCACGGCATCCGCCCGCTGGTGCTGGGCGAGCGCGTTACCGCCGAAGGGCACGAGTACGCCGTGGCCTCCGAATCGGTGGCGCTGGACGTGCTGGGTTTCAAGCGGTTGCGCGACGTGATGCCGGGCGAGGCGGTGATCATCACCGACCAGGGCCAGTTGCACAGCCGCCGGTGCGCCGAGGGCGCGGTGCACACGCCGTGCATTTTCGAGTACGTCTACCTGGCGCGGCCGGACTCGATGATCGAGGACGTCTCGGTATACAAGGCGCGTCTGCGCATGGGCGAGAAGCTGGCCGCGAAGATCCTGCGCGAGCGCCCCGACCACGGCATCGATGCGGTAATCCCCATCCCCGACACCGCGCGCACCGCCGCCAGCGCGCTGGCCGGCGTGCTCGGCGTGCCGTTCCGCGAGGGCTTCGTCAAGAACCGCTACATCGGCCGCACCTTCATCATGCCGGGGCAGGGCGAGCGGGTGAAGTCGGTGCGCCGCAAGCTCAACGCGATCGACCTGGAGTTCAACAAGAAGAATGTGCTGCTGGTGGATGATTCCATCGTGCGCGGCACCACTTCGAAGCAGATCATCCAGATGGCGCGCGATGCCGGGGCGAAGAACGTCTACTTCGCCTCCGCCGCTCCGCCGGTGCGCTACCCGAACGTGTACGGCATCGACATGCCCTCGACCAGCGAGCTGGTCGCTGCCGGTCGCACCGAGCAGGAAGTGGAGAAGCTGCTCGGCGCCGACTGGCTGATCTACCAGGACCTCAAGGATCTCGAGTGGTCGGTGCGCGACGGCAACGCGAACCTCGAGCACTTCGATACCTCGTGTTTCTCCGGCGAATACGTCACCGGCCTGGACGACCAGTACCTGGAACAGATCCAGATGCTGCGCTCCGACGACGCCAAGGCTGCGCGGCGCGCCGTGTAAACCGCAGGAGCGCACTTGTGCGCGATGCTTTTCTGCCGGGATTCGGGAAAAGCGTCGCGCACAGGGTGCGCTCCTGCAGGGAAACCCATGTCCGATCTGCATGCCGCCGCCAAAGCCTGCCTTGACGCCAGCGAGCCCGACGAGAAGTTGCGTCTGACGCGTGAGACGTGGCGCGCCTTCGAGCGCGGCGAATTGCAGGCCGATGCGTCATCGCCCGCGCCCGAACCGATCGCTCCGCCGGGTCGCCCCGAGCGGCCGCGGCTGGTCAATGCGCGCCAGCTGCCGCAGCGCGGGCTGGGCAGTGCCGAAGGCCGCATTGCCCTGGTGCATGCGGTGGCGCACATCGAGTTCAACGCGATCAACCTCGCCTGGGACGCGGTCTACCGCTTCCGCGGCAAGCCGCACGACTATTACCGCGACTGGGCCAGCTGCGCCCACGACGAAGCGCGTCACTTCGCGATGCTGTCCGCGCGGCTGGGCGAGCTGGGCCACGCCTACGGCGATTTCGACGCCCACGACGGCCTGTGGCAAATGGCCGAGAAAACCGCCGACAACGACACCGCGCGCATGGCACTGGTGCCGCGCGTGCTCGAAGCGCGCGGGCTGGATGTGACGCCGGGCATGATCGAGCGCCTGCGCCAGCTGGGCGACGAAGCCACGGTGGCCATTCTCGAAGTGATCCTGCGCGAAGAAGTCGCCCACGTCGCCGCCGGCACGCGCTGGTATCTGCATTGCTGCGAGCGCGACGGCATCGACCCGGTGGAAACCTTCTTCGGCCTGATCCGCGAGTACATGGGTGTCGACCTGCGCGGGCCGTTCAATCGCCCGGCACGTATCGAGGCAGGCTTCACGGCGCAAGAACTGGACAGGCTCGCCAGTCTCGCGGCGGGAGCACACGAACATCGCGAACCGGTCGATCGGTCAGCAACGCGCAACCAGGCGTAACGGGCTCAACGTCCGATTGCTTGCGGAACCGGGGACACGGGGACAGCCTGTGCTTGTGCCGACACGCTTCGGCATGCCGCCTGTTGGTTCGCCTGCGTCCAGGCGACGCTGCTGTCCATGATCGACGTGTGTACCGCGTCGGCGGTTTGCACGTGGGCCATTCGCGCAGGCAATCCGTTCTGCAGCACGAACGCACGCTCACCGTCTTCGCACAGTACCACTTGGTCGATGCGACCCAGGCCTTGGCGGCGCGCGGCGACAACGATGGCGGCGGCAAGATTCTCGCTGCGCGTGTCAGAGTGTCGGCCGAGCTGCGCATCGATCCTGTGCACGCCTGCCAGTGCCTGCTGGTACAGCGCGTGATCCGGGTGGCGCAGATCGTCTAGCCACGTGGTGGCGACGCGATCCTTTTGTCGCAAGGCCAGATCAAGCGCGTGTTGCGTTCGCGGGCCGACCTTGCCGTCGACTGCCAAGTGATGTTCGCGCTGGAAAGCCACGACCGCAGAATGGGTGTTCGAGCCAAAGTCGCCGTCGGATTTCAGTGAGCGACCGTGAGCATCGCAGTAACCCAAGGCGGCCAGTGTGCTCTGCAAGGTTCGCACGGCATCACCGTGATTGCCTTGGCGTCGCAGGTGGTTCGACGGTGATTCGTCATCGGAGGACGAGCGCTGGTGATCGCTGGCGGTGACGTGCTTCCACGCTTCGGACGGCGAGAAGCCGCAGGCGATGTCGGCCTGATACGTGGTCCGCATCTGGTTCAGGGCGCTTGCCGATTGCGCCAGGGTGATACTGGCGTGGTTGGCGCCGCCATAATGGCTGGCGCCGCCTTGATCCGGATCACCGAAACTGGCCCATTCCGCCGCCAGACTTCGCTGGGCGGCCTCCAAAGTGATTCCCGGTTGGCCGGTGACATATCCGTGAATGGCTGGCCGTTTGTCGACGATCAAATACTCCGAGAAGATTCGATCCTGCAGGGCCGTCGAGAACGGTAGATCGCGATCCAGGTTCAGCTTGGTGATCGCGCCGTCCATGGTGGAGGGAATCACCTGATACCTGCCGACCGCGAACACCCGGTGAGGGTCGTCGCCTCGAAGATGTTGCAGATCATGTACCTGGCCCACGGTCAGGCTGGAAAAGTCGATTGCGCCGCTTGGACCGCGAATATGCTTGCCGCCATGCAGATCGACGTAAGTGCCGCGGTTGTAGGCGTTGTAGCCAGCGGCACCGGACTCACCACGGACGATCAGATCCAACAACGGATTGCTCATTGAAATCTCCCTGAGAGGTTTCTTCGTGCCCAAGCTCGACAGGAGCGGCTTGCTTCTGCGTCGCTAGTCGATCAATGCAACGCCGTCGACGACACAGTCCAGCCCGTCACACCCAGTTGTGAATCCACGCCATGAACGTTTCGATCACCGAGGTCGCCGTATGTACTCACGTCAAGCTGGCGATGGGTCGCTGCATCCTGAAAGTGCATCAGGCAGACCGCATCGCCACTGCAGGCGCCCAGTTCGGGCAACTCGTCACAGGCTTTGCACGAGTCCAAACCTTTTGCGCAAAGCTCCTTGTAGGCACCACCCACCACATTGGCCTTGCATTTCAGGTCCACTACCGGTCGCCAGCCATCGACGAGCAGGGCGGTGCGGAAGTCGGCGTACGCCATGCCCTTGTGCACGTTGTCGAGGGATGCCTCTGCATCAGATTTTGCGGACGCAGTGGCTCGTCCAGGCGCGGCTGTTGCGCCAGTAGTGGCTTGCTGCGAAGAATGGCAAGCGGACGCTGCGACACAGAAAATGAGCAGGGACAGGGAGCGCAAGGGCTTCATGGTTGTCGGATCCTCAAAGGTCAATCACAAGTGGAGACGCTTGTTGTGCTCTACGGCACGGTGCCCCACTGGGCGATGATGGCGTTCAGGATGGCGGCGTTGGTGGCGACGTTGGCGCCGGGGCAGGTCATCAGGTATTGACGCCGCAACTGGGAAGTTGCCGGCGCGTCGAAGTACGGATCGAATACCACCAGGCTGAAGAAGAACGCAGTAGCTGGTGCGCAGGCCGCACCACCCGTGGCACCTTCACCGGACATGCCTGCCATGCAGGTGTAGACCGCGCATGGGTCGACGCTTTGAGCGCGGGCGGGAGCAATAGTGAAGGCGGTAGTGACGCCGATCATCAAGGCGGCGAGAGAGATGGGCAACTTCATGGCATACCTCCGCTGTATGGGACTGGTATTGAGAGCATGCGTTTCTGAACATCAATTGCCAGGCTGCATTCGCTGTAGTAGACGTGGCAGCCGCGGATTTTGTCATTTGCACACATGTCCATGCCGGATTGAATGGCTTCATTCGAAGTTGCGTCTATGGTTACGGCATACCATCCATAGCCAGTCACTATCGCAGCGCAGGCGTCCGTGTATGAACGGATTATTTCGCAGTTTGAGCCGCCATTTCCCCTGCAGTCCATGATTGCGGTGCTCTCGGCGATGGCTTGATTATCCATGGAGCCGACTGTTCCAAAGATTCCTTTTTCCGAATCCAGGGCAATGGCTCCCGAGAGGTGAATCCAGCGGGGCGGCGGCGGACGCGGCGCTTGCTGTTGGTATTCGTAGTTCTGGATTGGTCTGCAAGCGACTGGAGCCTGCGGACTGGGTGCCGCCCCGGAGGGTTGGAAACCTGGCGGACAGCCGCCCTCGCCATGGACAGCGCCGGCCATCAAAAGCAACAACACGATCAGTAGCCATCGGAACGAAATCGATATCATTACGAGCTTCTCCCGATCGGCTGATGCTTGACGGTGTCAGTTGCGCCTGAACTCGTTGAGAGGGTGCCGCGGATACTGCCATTGGCACTATTGAGCGGGCTGCCGGCAGGTCGCTGACCAAGGCTTTCTTGCCCGAAAGTCGGCGATGACGCTCCGTGTCCATAACTTCCCGGTGGCTGCCCCTGCGGTCCCAGTCGACTTGAGGCGCCCGTGCCGAACGCTGAGTAGGTCAGAAAATTGCCCAGCGTTCCTTGGAAGAACATCGCTGCCATCGGGGGCACGGAGATGATCAGCACGGTCAACAGCAGGCCGAGGCCACCTTGTTCCAAGGCTTGGGTGGAGAACCCCTCGGCGCCCTGGCCGGTGATCGTGTTGATGATGTTGGCGCTCCACAGCGCCGCGGCGACCCGCAAGGACAACTGCAGTACGAGTGAGCTCACGAAGGCGAGCACAGCCATGGAAAAAACGGTGCCGATGCCGTAGAGCAGCCAGCGTTGGAACAGTGATTTTGTCTGCTCGAAGACCAGGCACAGGATGAACAACGGCCCCAGGCCGATGAACAGGGCGAGCGCGAACTTGTACAGCAACAGCATGGCGGCAGCAGCCATCGGCGGACTGGCGGTGCCAAGGCCGGCGATCAGCAGTGCGTGATTCTTCTGATTGATGGTTTCGGTGTCGCCAGGGGCAACTTGCACGGTATCGATGGCACCCATCGCCAGTTGGGTCCACGCAAGGTTTTCATCGATGGTTTGCGCAGCCGTGCTGTTGTCACCGGTGAACATCTGGTTGATGCCGGTACTCAGTTCGGTGGTGAAGAACGAGAGCAGATTGGTGCCAAAAATGCTCATGGTGGTGGCGACGGTCACGATGATCGCCACTCGAGTCATGCTCATGACCAGGGCCATCATCGACTCACGCGACTGGCCGGTGATCATGCGATAGCCCTGGATCATGATCCACAACGTGACAAGCACCAGTGCGACGGCGCTGGCCCACGTCATGAACGTAGCCATCAGATTCATCCCGAAGGTATCGATCCGATCGCTCAACCATTTGTAGATCAGTGCGAAATATACGAAGCCCATCGCGGCCGTTCCCTGTCAATGTGAAGAGGTGGGTTCAGGCCCCGAGTGCCGACATCCCACGCGCGGCTCAGTGGAAAGCCGCGGCGAAGGTAGAGGCTTGGATAACATTACCCAGAACGGTGCTGTTGCCGTTCAATGCAACGTGCCCAAGGATGGACTGCTGGTTCTGCAGCGTTTCAATGATGGCATCGTCGGCCTTCATCTGCGCTTGCCAGTTCCCCATTTCCGTGGTGACCGCACTGCTGTACTTCTCCACCTGTGTAGCAGCTCGTCCGGTATCAGCGACGGTGCTTATCGACTTGACGATGCTTTCCACCTGATGGAACTGACTGCTGTAGTTATTGAGTTTGTTGAGCATGTCGACCGTCGTGTTGTACTTGTGGATCTGCGTGGCGACGATCTGGCCACAGATCATCCGCTGAGTCTGGGTGATGGACTGGGTCATCAACGAAGACATGCTGTTCATGACACCGCTGACCAGGCCCGCCGGGCTGGAAGTGTTTGAACACTTGCCTTGGATCAGTGAGTCGGTGTTGGTGACGCGTTGCAGCTTGTTGGGAGCAAGTGATAAGCCGTTGCTGAGGCCCTGGATGCTGGACAGCAACTGCTGATATTGCTGAAGCTGGGTTTCATACTGCTGGATCTGTTTCGCGTACTGCTCGATCGTCTTGGCGAGCTGGGCTGCGAAACTCTGTTCGTTCGCCGCGATGCTTCCGGGATCGACGACGACGACCTGGGCGCTGACGCTTCCCGCGAGCAGGGCGCAGCCGATGGCTGTTGCCAACATCAGCCGATGCCCGAACCGATTCTTGAGCGAAGGCGATTTGGTGGACAGTGTGTTGTGCATGGGGTGGTTCTCCACGTTCAGCGAACGGCGGCGCGTGGTGTGCGCGGGGTTGGTTGGTTGGGCTTTTGCTTTCCGCTGCCCCTGCGGTTTTCGTAGAAGCGCTCGAGCCACTGTTCGGGGCGCAGTTCGTCAACGGTGACGCCTTCGGCGGCAGCACATTCACGCAGCACCTCGTGCATGATTTCGATGTTGTCGGTGGAGGCCGAGATCACGGCGAGAGCGTCGTCCATGCCGCGCAGGTTCAGCTGGCACACCGCGCTGGCGTGGCCCTGCTTGACCAGGAAGCAACGTGAACGCTCGTCCAGGCTCACCACGACCTGGTATTCGGCGTCGGTCAGTTTCAGGCCGTCGACGTAATCCTCGCGGCTGGCGTTCGGGTTGGGCAGCAGGATCATCGTGGCGGTCTGCTCGATCAGCGCCGCGGCGATGTCGCTGGCCAGCGCGTCCTCGGGGCTTTGCGTGGCGAAGATGCCCAGGCCGTTCTGCTTGCGGATCGTCTTCTGTTTGTTCTTGGCGAATTCCTTGAGCCCACCCTTGCCGTCGAGGATCTTCCAGAACTCGTCCATCACGTAGATGAGCGGGCGGCCGTCGATCAGCGCCTCCAGCCTGTGCAGCAGATAGTTGATGACCGGCACTCGCGCTTCGGGATTGTCGATCAGCTCGGTGTAGTCGAAGCCGATGATGTTGGCTTTCTCAAGGTCGATGGTGTCGACCGGGTTGTCGAATACCCAACCCAGCGAATTGCCTGCCGTCCACTTGCGCATGCGGATGAACAGGCCGTCGTCGCCCATGTTGGGCAGGCTCTTCTGGAAGTTGGTCAACGTGCGAAGATGCATGGGCGTATCGAGCATGTTCTCGACGGCGCGGAAGATGTCCTCTTCCTCGCGCGAGCTGTAGACGCTCTTGCCGGCCATCACCTTTACCAGATCGGCCAGGAACTGCACGTTGGTTTCGTTGCGTTCGCAGTGGAAAGGGTTGAAGCCGGTGGGCTTGCCGTTTTCCAGTGCGAGGTAGTTGCCGCCGCAGGCGCGAACGAAGATCTCGGCACCGCGATCCTTGTCGAAGAAGAAAATCGTGGGCGAAGGCTGCAATTTCTGCACTTGGCTCAGCAGGAAGTTGATCAACGCGGTCTTGCCCGTGCCGGACTTGCCGATGACCATGGTGTTGGCGATGGCCTTCTCGCCGAGCGAGTTCTCCGCCGGATGGGTGGCGTGGAAATTGAAGTGATACGCCTGCCCGTTGGTGGTCTGCAGGGTGGTGACGCAGTCGCCCCAGGGGTTGTTCTCCTTCTTGCCGGTGGCGAAGTTGTGCAGCGGCGACAAGCCGAGGAAATTGAGTGAGCTGACGTTGGCCAGGCGCGTGCGGTATTTCCAGTTGCCCGGGAACTGGGCGTAGAACGCCGCGGTGACGGCCAGATCCTCCTTGACCGAGACGAATCCCGCGTTCGACAACTCGGCACGGGTGCTGGCGATCTGCTGCGACAGCGCTTCCTGGCTGGCGGCATAGATGGCCATGGAGAAGTGGTACTCGCCCAGCACGAAATTGCCGGAGGCGAGCTGATCCATGGCGTGGTCGAGCTCGGCGATCTGGCTGAAGGCCTTGTCGCCGGAGGAGATCATCATGCCCTTGGTGCGATCCAGCGCCTTGAGTGCATCCTGCCGGCCCATGGGGCTGAAGGAATGGGTGATGACGTATTCGAAATCGAGGTACTTCAGGCTGTTGAGGATGCCCGGGTAGGTCCCGTCGGTGTATTCCTTGATGTTGAGGATGGCGCCGAAGTGATTGATGCCGTCGGGCGTGGTGATCACGTAGTCGCCGGTTTTGGCCGAGAAGCGCTGCTTGCTGACCGGCAGGTAGTCGAACACGGGGGCGCTGAGCACGGGCACCGGTTCGTCGATGCGGTTGAGCAGGTAGCCGTACAACTCCAGCGCCTCGGAGAACACGACGCCGTTGGCCGCTTCGTACATGCCCAGTCGGCTGGGTGCGTAATCCTTCAGCACGGCTTCCAGGTTTCCGGCCAGTTCGAGCACGGTGTTCACCGCGTCGCGCTGTTCGGACTCCAGGCGGGCGAGATCGGCCGACTTCTCCACGAAGCGCCTGCCGCTGACGATGGGGCGGTACATCAGAGTCAGATACAGCTCGTTCTGCATCAGCTTTTGCGCGGACAAGCCCTTGTAATAGGTATCGGACAGATCCTGGTTGAAGGGCTGCACGAAGCGGCTACAGTCATCCAGGCGCCGGCGCCGGCGCACGTCGTGGACCCAGAACGCCACGTTGACGAAGTCGGGCGCGCGCAGGGTTTGCAGCAGCCGATTGAAGGTGTTGTGGCGGTGCTCGATCTCCCATTCCTCGCGCCCCACGAAGGGCAGCCCGCCCAGGCGCCACACCAGCAGGAAATCGCCGCCCGTGCTCTTGAGCACGGTCGGTGACACGTGCGTCGACAGGGGCAGGAACTCGGCGATGGGCGTGTCCGGCATGAATACGGGTTTTGGCTTGGGCATGAGTCCTGGTCCGGCGAACTCCGCGGCACGACGGCGGCGGCGTTCGCGTCACATCACTGTTTGTCGTTGTGTTGGCCGCGATGGTGGTTGGGGGTGAACACCCACATGCCATCGTTGCCGCCGATGTTCCTCATCCGGGCACGGAACTGCAGGCGCAGCCCCAGCAGACGAAAAATCATTTCGTCGCGCCGTGCCATCTGGCGCATCACGAAGATGATCAGCGGCAGCAGCAACAGGTAGAGGAAGTTGGTGTACACCGCCACGAGAAAGCACCCGCCCGCCGCCATGAAGAACGGCACGTAAGGCACGCCCATGAACATGGGCGGGCGGGTGCAACCGCGAAACAGCGCGTTTTTATGCATAGAAGTGGAGCGCGTGGACGAGCACGCTGGCGGTGCACTGCGTGGCGCCGGCGTCGGTCGTGCTGCCGGCGAGGAACATCTTGGCGATCTGGCCCGCCGCGCCGATCAGCACCGCACCGATAAGCACCGGGGCGACATCGCCGATGCGCTTGTGGGCAAAGGCGATCTGGTAACCGGAGAACACGATGGCGATCGTCACCACCACGACCGAGATCGCGTTGAGGATCATGTTGATGTTGGTGGCGAACTTGCAGGTGGTATCAATCGTGCCGGTGGCATCCTGCGCGAGCGCGAGGTTGGGCAGGACCAACGCCAGCAGCATGGCCACAGAGAGGAACGTGAACCAGCGCGTGCGCGAGGAGGTGAGGATGCTTTCGTTGCCGAGGGAGGTGTTGGCCATCACGGGGTTCCTTGTCGGGAGTTGCGGTGGAATGCGGTCATCGCGGGATGACTGCCGGGAGCTGGCCGCGGGATGCGGCCGGAAGAGTTGTGCGGTGGTGTTGGTGATGCGAAAGGGGGCGATGCGCCGTCGCCATTGCGGCGGGGCATGGTGTTAATGGCACGACTCGCTGCGGTGCTGCGCCTGCGGATGGCATCAGAAGACAAAGGCGGCATCGCGCTGCTCCATGCGCAAGTCGGCGCGGTCGTGCCGTGGGGCGGATGTGCCTGCAGCCGGCACGGCTGACGCCACAGCCGGGTCACCGGGGCCGCGCACCTGCGGTTCGAACACGCCGCCGGTGGTCGTGCCGGCGAGCCCGGGCGGGGCAGGCTGGCGGGCAGGGGCGGTCGAGGGTGAAGAGGGCGCAACGCTGTGCTGCGGCAGGACGGCAGGGTCTGCGTTGGCGCCGGACAAGCCCGCCGTGGAGACTGCCGCAGCGGACGCAGCTTCGCCGCCGATATCGCGTGGCGTGAACGGGTTCGGCCGTGATGCAGGTTCCTTCGCGACGGCTGCCATCGGCACGCTGCGCAGTGCGATCCGATAGTTGGCGTTGTCACCGGAATAGACCACCAGCGGCGGTACGGCGCTTCTGCCGGCGACGATTTCTGCGGGGGGTGGCGCGCGTGTCGGCGCAATGGCCGCGACTTCGGGAACGGATGTCGTGGTCGCCAGTCGGGCTTCGGCCACGCGGTTCATCGAGGCGTATACCTTCTGCACGTAGCCGTCGCGGAAGCCGGTGGTGAAGTTGCCGGAGTAGTAACAGCTGAAGGCCTTGCCCCAGTCGCCATGGGCGCTGTCGTGGCAGCGGGCGAGGATCTGCGCGCCCGCGGCCAGGTTGTCGCACGCGCTGAAGGCCTTGCGGTAGGAATCCAGTCCGTAGTGGCCCAGGTTGGCGCGGTTGACCTGGGCAATGCCAACGGAGAAGTTGTAGCCACGGCTCTCCAGCATGCGTGCGGTGGCCAGGGCCTCTTCCATGCTGTGCGGCTGGCGCGCGAGCTTGCCGCCGACGACGCCGATCGCATAGGGATTGGCGCCGGATTCGACCTGCACGATGTGCTGCATCACCTGAGGCGACACGGCCAGGTTGGGGCAGGCCAGCATTTCCATCCCGGGCAGCATCAGGATTCCGCCGCTTCACGTTGCGGGTTGAAGTCGATGCCGGTGATGTGGCGGCTGCCGGCGTGCGCGCTGATGTGCACCACGATGTCGATGGTCATCTTCAGCAGGCGCTTGATGGTGTTGAACTCGAGACCCGCGCCTTCGGTGGATGCCTTGACCATCAGCGCGAGCTGATCCCAGGTTTGCCGGGTGCTGCCGGCGTGGCAGCTGGTGATCGAGCCGGGATGGCCGGAGGCGCAGTTGCGGATGAAGTAGAACGACTCGTCGCCACGCAGCTCGGCCAGGATGATGCGGTCGGGCTTCATGCGCAGGCATGCTTCCATGCAGCTCTTGGCGGTGACGTGGCTGGTGCTCTGGCCGCCCTTGGAGTACAGCAGGTGCACCACGTTGGGCTGGTCGATGAACAGCTCGCGCGCGTCCTCGATCGTGACCAGGCGCTCGTCGTCGGGGATGTGGTTGACCAGCGATTTCATGAACGTGGTCTTGCCGCTGCCGGTGGCGCCGGCGACGACGATGTTCTTCTTGTTCAGCACGGCCTTGCGGAAGAACTCCGCATAGTTGCGCGCGCTGCGCAGTTCCAGCAGTTCGCTGTCCAGCTCGCTGAGGCCGTGGTCCACTTCCACGACCTTGTCGAAGAAGCCGTCGCTTTCGTATTGCGCCAGGGTCCGGCGCTGCCGCGAGGGAAGGCGGATGGTGATCGAGACGCGGTCGGCCTCGCATGCGGGGGGTATCACGAGCTGTGCGCGCTGCCCGGTGGGAAAGGTCAGCGAGACGACCGGGTCGATGTCGGTGATGCGCTGGCCGGTGTTGCTCTCGTTGATCACCGCCGTGCAGAACTGCCGCGCGCGCTCGAACGTCAGCGAGGGCACCTCGATGCGCTGCCAGCCCTGGCGGTTTTCGACGTAGATCTCGCCGGGCCGGTTGATGCAGATCTCGGTGACCTCGGCGCTGGCCATGTGCTCACGCACACCCAGCACCTCGTACTGGTAGTCGAGGAAATCGCTGGAAACCTGTGCGTTCACGTCGTCCATGGCGTCGGTAGTCGTTGGATCAGGACATTCAGAAGCGGGCAACCACGCCGCTGAAATCCACGTCCTTGGCGACGTAGACGTAGATGACGGTGCCCTGGTTGATGGTGACCGTGGGGCGACGGTTGGCCGCTTCACGCACGGCCTGGTCGGCCAGTTGCTGCACGGTTTGCGCGGTATTGCTTTCGAATGGGGTCTGGGTGACGAAGCCGTTGCCGATGGTGCTGTTGCGCGGACCATGTTCGGCGGCTTCGTATTTGAACGCGTCGCTGAGCAGGCTGATCAGCAGCGCCGAGCTGACACGCTGGCCCCAGTGGGCGTCGTAATGGCCGGGCAGGCCGGCGCCGCCCAGGTTGTCCATGCCGGGGCTCGCCATGTTCACGTCGATCCCGGTGGGCGTGATGATGCGATCCCACACCACTTCCATGCGGTTGCCGGTCGGCTTGTGGCTGTAGGCACCGAGCAGCTTCGACCCCTTGGGCAGCAGCAGCGTGTGACCATTGAATGAGTACACCGGCTCCGTGACCAGGCAGGTGGAGAAGCCGGGCACGTCGGAGACGATGCGCGTTTCGAGAACGCAGCGGATATAGGTGCCGCGCTGCATCAGAGTGTCGGCGTGCGGCAGGGCTTGGGCGCTGGTCGGGCCGGTCTGCTCGCCGGTGGGCAGCCGCGCATCGACGCCATCGGGCATGCGTTGCGTGGCGGATGGGTCCGGGATCTCCGCGCCGCTGGCGGCGATGCGCCGTTGCAGCAGGGTGGGGTCATGCGCCCTTGCTGGCTGCACGGTCGTGGTGGGAAGCGGCGGCGCCGGGCTGGCGGGCAGTACCGGAATGGGTGGCGTCGGCGGCTGGCTGTGCACTGTGGGGGAAGGCGGCAACTGGGGCACCCGCAGCGTGCTCGGGGCCTCGGCGACCGTGACTTTCTCTTCGCGCGGTTTCGGTTGCTCGCGGCGGCTGCCTGCGCTGGTGAACATCCAGTAGGCGACGAACATCAGCAGCAGCACCACCGCGCCCAACAGCAGCAAGGCCCGCCGGTTCATCCGGCGCAGCTCGATCGCGCGCAGTTGCGGCGCGTTGGCATCGAGGTCAGGCTCGTGGCCGCGCTGGATGTGGCTGGCGTAGGGATTGCCGGCGAGCGGCTCGCGGCTCTCGTGCGTGCCGCCCGCGTGCTCGCCGTCGGCGCGCTCGTCGCCGGGATGCTGGTGGTTGTTCACTGGGGCGTGTTCCTGCGCAGGCCCACGACGTCGTTGCCGTGGCGAATGACCAGATAGTTGTAGGTGCCGTGGACGATGATGGTGTTGCCCTCGACGGTGGTATTCACCAGCGAGTCCTCCCCGTGTGCCTGCTCGCGCATGTAGACGGCGGGGAAATCGCCGCTGGGGAACTGTTTGAGGTCGCTCATCTTGAGATAGGTGAAGCGGCCGTCGTCATAGGCGTTGACCGGCACCAGCCACGGTGCGGCCTTGCTCCTGGTGGCGTAGTCGTAGTCGAAGTTGTAGCTGCGGTCGGGCAGCATGTTGCTGTCCTGCGCGGGGGCCTGCAGCTGCCGCTTTTTCTCGTGGGAGAAACTGGTGTCGGCCGGGTAGGTGAAAGTGACCTTGTACTGCACGCCGTCGCGCCGCGCCTCGGCGAGGGTTTTCCAGTCCGTTGCCACCACCTTCAGTTCGAAGATGTACGAATGCGTGGCAGTGCGCACCATCATGTTGGTGTCCACGTCCACGTTCCGCGGTTTCAGGTAGAACACGTTCTCCCGACGCGTGAGGTCCCAGCCGCTGCTGAAGCCGGTGCTGTAGTCGAGGATCTTCTCGCTCGGGCTCAACTCGATCTGGGTGGTGATGCCCAGGCCGGTGCGCACCGGATAGATTGCGTCGGCGGCGTACTCGTAATGGGTCAGCACCTGCTCCGCGCCTTGCGAGTGGGCGGCAGCAGCGGTGGTGCACAGGGCGGCGCCGAGCCACCAGATGCTTGTTCGGTTCATCGGGAACCTGCTCCAGGGAGAGTGTCGGTGGCAGCGGCAGCCGGTGGTGTCGGTGCAGGCGCGGGCGTGGCGGCCATGGCCGGTGCCGGCTGCGTCATCACCGGCGGTACGGACACCTCCGGCGGCGGCGCGGTGGCGTAGTCGTCGTCCACCCGGTAGCTGGTGACCCAGAAGCCCAGCGGGTTCTCGACCCGGCTCTGATCGTCCATCTCCAGGTTCTGCTTGTAGGTGAAGGCGATGGTGGCGATCTTGTTGTCCAGCGGACGGGTCGCCCCGTTCTGCTTGTTGTAGAGGCTGCGCTGGAACCGCACGGTGGCGCCGCGCGGCGTCTTGCCGGGGCCGCCGCCGACCAGCTGGATGCTCAGCAGCTTGATGCGGATCGCCTGGTCCTTGCCGAACTGCTTGATGAGGCTGTCGGGATTGCTGTTGGCGAACAGCTGCACGTAGGGCGCCTTGACGCCGGCTGCTGCCATCGTCTGCACCGTCTTCCAGTCGCGCAGGTTGACCAGCTCCAGGTCGTACGACTCGCGCGCCAGCACGAAATGCGCCACGTTGCTGCGGTTGACCGCTTCGCGCGTGGTGATCCCGCGCATGGCGAAGTCGCCGTCCAGCCGCGCTACCGTGGCGGTGCCGGTGTAGGCATCGGCCATTACCAGATAGGGAACTTTCTGCTTGAGCGGCAGCATGAAGTAGTAGCCGCCGGAGAGGACCAGCACCAGCGCAACGGCTGTCCAGGCCACCCACCACGCTCGACGCTCGCTGCGTTGCGCCAGCTCGGAAATGGTCAGTTCGAACCGGGTCGATTGCGCCACACTGCGTTCGATCGCGGTGCCGGATGTCTTCTTCCCTGCCATCAGCAAGGAACCCCATGCGGGGCGAGGGCGGGATGCCTGGGATTCATGGCAGGGCGTTTCCGGTCTTGGAGTTGTCGTTCGATGCTGTCGGCACGGAAGGCGACGGGCGGTTGGTCGAGCGCACCACGATCTCGTCCGGCCCGATGCTGACCTGGACGCCCTGCGCGGCGTAGATGCCGCTGAGCCTGGAGACGGCGGCTTCCAGGTCGGCGGTGCGAATCGTCGCCACGGGCGTGTACAACGTGACGTCGTAGTTCAGCTCGTAGCGCAGCGTGCGGTTCGTGTCGGTCGCCCAGCGCGTGAGCATCGCCTTCAGCGTGCCGTCGATGGGCGCGGCGAAAAAGGTGTACTGCGGATGCAACGGTATCTCGGTGGGCTCGGAGCGATACCGGTTGACCGGGCGCCACGAGCCGCTGAAGTCCTTCGCAGGCGGGGTGCCACAGGCAGCGAGGAGCGTGGTGGCGAGCAGCAGCCCGCCGAGCGCCGTTCGGTTGGAAATCTTTTCTTTCACTTCAACCCCGGAGATCAGTGCGGACGCTGGCCGGACATGGCCAGCGAGGTGTCGCCGATGTTTCGACGGGCAAGCCGGCGCCAGGCCCGGACCGTTGCCGGTCTGCGCGTTCAGTCGTCTTGAATCCGGAAAGGGATTGCTCCCGGTTCCCCTGCAAACCATGTCGAGTACACCAACAGTCCAATGTCGTGAGTAAGTTGCGTACCCGGTCCGATGCCGGGTACGCAACACTTGTACTTCTCGGGTGCCAGGCGTGGATCGCGGCTGCGTGAAGCAGCTGCGCGCCTGGCGAGATCTCGATTTCCCTGATCGAACGGTCGCCATGATCGAGAGCAAGCCGCGAGTCGTCAACCGAATCCGCCTAGGAAAATTTCCTGCCTCATGTGATCTGACTCGCACTTGTTCCGACGTAGTCACTCTCACTTTCACATCGATCGCGCCGTGGTGAACAGACATATTCTGCGTTGTGGAAAAGTGCTTGAAACCCCATGATTCATGTTGTTTCCTGCGCCTCTCCGATCAACCTGATGCGGCAAGCCGGCAATGCCCGTGCACTGGTTTGCGGCACCGGGAGCGGCGGCAGGACTCCTACGACGCGAGAGGTTCTTGCCGGTCTCGATTTCGGAATGCGCCTACACCCCGCTGTGGCGCGCGGACAGTCGAAGAGCTGCGGCGCCGCTTCGCGACGGGCGGCTTGAGAAAGTTGTTGGCGGTACGCAGACGGACGGCCAAATGATGTGTGCCGTGACGATCTGCACCGACGCGGGTGAACATCAGCGGCCTTGACACCTTTGCCGCATGACGTCGAAGATCGTCGACCTCACGTATCCAGGGAAGGAGGGGGAGATGGGTGTCTTGCGAACCAGGGTTGCGGGAGTCGTCGCGCTGCTGCTGTTGGCGCTGACCGTTGGACTCTATCTCGGCGGCCTGCTCACGCTGTGGCTGCTCCGGCAGCCGGCGCCGCTGCATTTCACCACCTATGTCGAATACTGGCAGGCACTCGGCCAGCCGGACTGGCAACCGTTTGCCGGCAAGATCCGGTTGGCCGGTGGTCTCGGTTTCGGTTTGCCGTTGC
This sequence comes from Rhodanobacter sp. UC4437_H4, assembly GCF_052978425.1. Taxonomy (NCBI): domain Bacteria; kingdom Pseudomonadati; phylum Pseudomonadota; class Gammaproteobacteria; order Lysobacterales; family Rhodanobacteraceae; genus Rhodanobacter; species Rhodanobacter sp. UC4437_H4. The sequence goes on along the minus strand of NZ_CM129673.1, from coordinate 913,652 downwards.
TGTCGTGGGCGATCGTTGCGGTGTTGATCCTCAAGCCCCGCGCCAGGGCCTTCCATGGCGATGCGCGCTTTGCCAGTCGCGGCGACCTGGCTCGCGCCGGCCTGCTCAAGCCGTCGCCCGAAGGCGTCATCATAGGCAAGGCAGGCGGTGATTACCTTTATCTCGGCGGCACGCGGCACATCGTCATGACGGCGCCGACGCGCACCGGCAAGACCACCTCCATCGCGATTCCGGTGCTGCTGACTTACCGGCATTCCATCGTCTGCATGGATCTCAAGGGCGAGTTGTTCCAGCACACCAGCGGATACCGCGCCGGCATCGGGCAAACCATCTATCGCTTCGCGCCGTATGCCGAGGACGGCCGTACACATCGCTTCAATCCGCTGATGGCGATGTCCTCCGATCCGCGCGTGCGCGTGGGCGAACTGCAGACGCTCGGCGCGATCCTGTATCCGGATGAGCCTGGTCAGGACCCGTTCTGGACGTCGCAATCGCGCACTGCCTTCGTGGCATTTGGCTCGTACCTGTTCGAGGCATGGGACGACAAGGTTCGCCAGAATCTTCACGGTTCCGACGGCCGTCCCATCGACCCCAACACGCACGACGCCTTCCCCAGCTTCGAGCGTATCTATCGCTTTTCCGCCGGCGACGACGGCGAGCTAAAGGCGTTCCTGCAGGCGCGGCTCAAGGAACCGTTCGTCAGCACGACCACCCGAGCCGCCCTCACCAGCCTGACCGGCATGGCCGAACAGACCTTCGCCTCGGTGATCGCCACCACCCAGGCGCCGCTGCAACAGTTCCTCAGCCCGATCCTGGCCGCAGCCACCAATGCCTGCGATTTCGACGTGGACGTCCTGCGTCGACGCCCCGTTACCATCTATGTGGTGATTCCGCCGCAGAAGCTGGGCGAGGCGCGCCGGCTGCTCAACATCTTTTTCTCCACCGTGATCGGACAGAACCTGCGGCAAACTCCGCAGGATGATCCCGCGCTGAAATACCAGATGCTGCTGCTGATGGACGAGTTCACCGCGATGGGGCGGGTCAATGTGTTGTCCGAGCGGATCTCGCTCACCGCCGGTTACGGCATTCGTGACCTGTCGATCATCCAGAGCCTGTCGCAGCTGGACGCGACCTACGGTGCGGACGAGGCACGCACCTACATCACCAACCACGCCGCCAGCATCGTGTTCACTCCGCGCGAGCAGCGCGATGCCGAGGAGTACTCCAAGATGCTTGGTGACACCACGGTCAAGCGACGCACCCGCAGCACCGGCAAGCAAGGCACCAGCTACAGCCACACGGAAGAGCGACGCCCACTGATGCTGCCGCAGGAGTTGAAGGAGCTGCCAAACGACGAGGAGATCATCTTTCTCGAGGGTTGTCGCCCCATCAAGTGCCGCAAGAACTGGTACTTCAAGGATCGACGACTGAAGCAACGTATCGTTCCGCCCGTGGCCGTGCGGCCGATCTCCGCGGCTGGAGAACATCCCATGCCCGGCAAGACCCGGCAGGCCATTGCGGCTGCCGTCAGCTTGGCGTTGGCGGCGTGCGCTTCGCCATCCATTTCCAACGCCGCCGCTGCGGAAAGCAGCGCGGCGGTTCAGGCGGTCCCCGCCATCGGCGTCAAGGCGCAGCACGGGCCAAGTACCCTTTCGAACGGCTGCCGACCTTGATCGGCCAGAGCCGGGGCATGGCCGACATGACGCCGGAACGTATCGGCAAGGTGTTCGGAGAGCGCCTGCGTCGTTGCGGGTCAGGCAACGTCGGGCGTGGCGAGGACATTTCCGGGGCCCGGCCGTGGAACATGGACCGTCGGGATGCGGTGGGCGGCAATCCGTTGCAGTGGGTTTCGGGCTCTTGCCCCGATCCAGGCGTTTCGTCGCCGGTGGTGATCCGGCGGAGCGTATGACGATCAGGGAAAGACAGACGCGATTCGGCTGCCGCTGGCCAAGCTGGGGCTGGTGGATCGTCTGTTCGACCGCGACGACGTGATGTTCCTCTCCGCCCATGAACTCGGGCACGGCCCGAACTGCCAAGGAACGTCGGGATACTCGTGCGAACTTCGCTCGCGGTGTGCGCGACAGCCCGCAAGGTGTGCTTCCTGCCGGCCAGGTGCGGCCGCGGGGCTGAGCTGGCCGGCGGGGCTGCCCGGTGGCGCTGAGGCGAGCGGAGCCGTCGACCGAGAATGGCGCCTGGTCCGGCGCAATAATGACGCAGCCTTCGATGCGCCACGGCCACGAAAAAGACCGCCCTGAGGCGGCCTTGATCGTTGTTCTTGGTCGGGGAGACAGGATTTGAACCTGCGACTTCTACGTCCCGAACGTAGCGCTCTACCAGGCTGAGCTACACCCCGTGGGAAGCCGCGTATCTTAATCGCCGGCCGAGGGCTTGGCAACTGGTCGGCTGGTCGCGGGGCGGTCGGGCAGCAGGCTGGCGAGGCGCGGGTGCAGCAGGTCGTGGCGCCAGCCGTCGAGGGATTCGGGCCATTCGGCGGTGACCACGTATTCCTCCAGCACCTTGCGCGGGCACAGCAGGCCGGGCGGCAGGTCGAGTTCGGTGGCGAGCGTGTCGACCGACTGCTTCATCGCCGCCAGCGCCTGCTTGGCGGCGCCCTGCGGATGGCCGGGGATACGGGCGGTGGCGTCGATCTCCGCCGGGGTGACGGCGGGCGCGAGCACCTCGAACAGCTCGCTGCGCTGGGCCGAGCGCAGTGCGCGCTGGCCACGGGCGCGTTGCTCCAGTTCGGCCAGCGTGGCAGGCGGTTGCTGCGCCAGGCTGAGGGCGAGCGTGTCGTCCAGCAGCCACGGGCGCGGTACGTCGAGGCGGCGGGCGCAGCTGTCGCGCCACAGCAGCAGCCGGCGCAGGCGGGCCTGCGCTTCCGGGCGCCAGTCGGCCGCCGCGCGCAGGGCGCGCTGGGGTTGCGGATCGCTCTCGCGGTGCACGCGGCGTTTCAGCCGCTCGCAATCCTGCGCGTGCCAGTCGCTGCGCCCGCGCTGCTGCAGACGCTCGGCGAGTTGTTCGTGGATGGCCTTGAGATACACCACGTCCAGGGCGGCGTAGCTGCATTGCGAGGCGGTCAGCGGGCGACGCATCCAGTCCGAGCGGGTTTCGCCCTTGTTCAGGTCCACGCCGACCAGCTCGGCCACCAGCGCGCGATAGCTGACGCCCAGGCCCATGCCCACGAAGGCGGCCGCGATCTGCGTGTCGAACAGTTGCTGCGGGCCAGCCGGCAGCAGCGGCGCCAGCACTTCGAGATCCTCGCTGGCGCTGTGCATCACGGTCACCGCTTTGCCCGCACCCAGCAGCGGTTGCAGTGCAGCGCCGATCGGAAAGGCCAGCGGGTCGACCAGCGCGTGACGGCCGTTCCAGCCCAATTGCAGCAGGGCCAGCTGCGGATGAAACGTGTCGCGACGCATGAATTCGGTGTCGAGGCCGACGGCCGCGTCCGCGGGCAGGGCAGCAAGCCAGGATTGCAATGCGTCGGCCTGGTCGATCCAGTCGGCAGCGGCGGTTTGGGACAGCGACATCGGGACTCCTTCGGGGACGCCGGCGCGGATTGCCCTGCCGGCGGTTTGTGCCTATGGTGAACGCAGAGCCTGGGCGGGACGGGTCATCCGGCGACGAGGTGCGGCTTGCGGCGCGCGCTTCTGCCGGCATATCGGCGAGAATGGATGCACGCGTCGAACGTCGGTCGGCCGCGTACGATCTCCGCCGCCAAGGTTTTCATTGTTCATACTCCTTGGCACGATAACAGGCCGCAACCGGGACGCCCATCCATGCCACGCAATGCCATCCTGCGCCGTCAGCGTTTCTTCGGTGGGGCGCTGGGCATGATCGTGCTGGGCGTCGCGCTGACGTATCACTTTTTTCCGCAGTGGTTCCACGTGGCGCCGGGGCAGATGCCGCAGCGGGCGATGAGCCTGGGTGACGTGTCGCCCACCGGCAACCTGCCGCCGCAACGCGTGGCGGCGATCAACGAACTGAACGCCGGTCCGCCGCTGACGCTGGCCCCGACCGCGGTGATCGTGGCGCGCAACCGCAACAACGCCAGCCTGCCCGAGCAGAAATCGGCCGAGTCGCCGCAGGTGAAGGAGCTGCTGGCGCGCGCCCTCAAGGCGTTCCATGCCGGCCAACTGGCTGGCGATCCGGAGAGTGCCGCCGCGTTGTTCATGCAGGCGCTGAAGGAAAAGCCGGACAGTCGTCGCGCCGTGCAAGGCCTGTTCGACGTGCGCGCCCGGCTGGTGGCGGAGATCGACCAGGACATCGCCGTCGGCGACGTCGACGCGGCGAAGGAATTGCTCGATGCCCTGCGCACCCTGCCCAATGCGGAGCAGGAAGTCGCGCAACTGGAGGAGAACCTGAAGACGCTGGCCACGGTGCGCCCGATGCTGGCCGCGGCGGCGGCGCTGCTGCAGCAAGGCAAGGCCGACCAGCCCAAGGGCGACAACGCGCTGGAGTTGTACCACCAGGTGCAACAGCTCGATCCGCAGAATGCGGTAGCCGAGCAAGGGATTTTCCAGGTGCAGCGTGCGGTGCTCGATCGCGCCCTGGCGGCGGTCGCGCAGAACGATTTCGCCGGCGCCGAGAAGCAGCTGGCCCGCGCGCAGGCGATCCGTCCGGGCTCGCAGCAGATGCACGACGTGCAACTGCGCATCGACGACATGCGCCGCCAGCGCGCCGCGGGTGTGCTGGCGCAGGCGCGGCTGGCGCTGGATGGCGGCAACCTCGAGCTGGCGACCAAACTGGTCGCGCAGGCACGCGCGACCGATGCCGACCTGCCCGAGCTGGCGCAGGTGGACGAGCAACTGACCAACGCGCGCCTGTACGCGAACTACAAGCCCGGTCAGGTGTTCACCGATCGCTACGTCGACCTGCCCGGCAAGGGGCCGGCGATGGTGGTGGTGCCCACCGGCTCGTTCCTGATGGGGGCGGCGGCGGACAACGAGGATCGCACCGACGCCCAGTTGCCGCAGCACCGGGTCACCCTGGCCAGGGGCTTCGCCATCGCGCGCACGGAAATCAGCGTGGGCGAGTTCCGCGAGTTCGTCCGCGCCAGCGGCTACGTACCCGATTCGACCCGGCTCGGCGGCGCCAGCGTGTACGACGAGCGCAGCGGCGCCCTGCGCGACGATGCCAACGCCAGCTGGCAGGACGACTACGCCGGCCGCAAGGCCGGCGACAACCTGCCGGTGGTCAACATCTCGTGGAACGATGCGGTGGCCTACGCCAAGTGGCTGAGCGAGCGCACCGGCAAGCAGTATCGGCTGCCCAGCGAGGCGGAGTTCGAGTACGCGCTGCGCGGCGGCGCCACCAGCCGCTACTGGTGGGGCGACGCCGCACCCGACCAGAAGGTGGAGAACCTGACCGGCTCCGGCGACCGCTCGCGCAGCGGGCGTCGCTGGAGCAACGCCTTTCGCGGCTACCGCGACGGCTACTGGGGCCCGGCGCCGGTGATGAGCTTCGCCGCCAACCCGTTCGGCCTGTACGACATGGACGGCAACGTCTCCGAATGGGTCGCCGACTGCTGGCACGACAACTACATCCGCGCCCCCGACGACGGCAGCGCCTGGATCAACCCCGGCTGCCGTGTGCACGTATTGCGCGGCGGCTCATGGGGCAGCTCCCCCGACCAGGTGACCTCCGCCTACCGCCAGGGCGCCGACGGCGACGTGCGCAGCGGCCGCGTGGGCTTCCGCGTGGTGCGCGAGTTGTAGCAGCCCGTGCGCGCCCTGCAGACGTGAAAAACCCCGCGTGAAGCGGGGTTTTTCGCTACCTGGTACCGGTGAGAGGACTCGAACCTCCACTGTGTCACCACAAGCGGATTTTGAGTCCGCCGCGTCTACCATTCCGCCACACCGGCATGCGTGAGCGGGGAATTATGCCGGGTTCAGTGCACGCGGTCGAGACCCAGCTGGCGCACGTCGCGGCCGTACCAGCGGTCTTCGGGCAGTGGCTGGAATACCGAGCAGCGAACCATCGGGCCGGAGTAGACGTGCAGGCTCACGGTGACGGCGTCGTCGCTGGGGTTGCGGATGCTGTGGTATTCGTGCGGCGGGATCAGGCTGCCGGCGGAGCCGGTGCCGGCCTGGATCGAGCCGACTGCCTGGAAGCAGTAGCGTTGCGCATCGTGTTCCAGCAGTTCGTACTGCACGATCTCCAGCGCGCCGTTCCAGACGCCCTCGACGCACCACATGCCGTCGTGGTCGTGGATCGGCGTGCCCTGGCCCGGCCCCCAGGTCATCGCCACCACGCAGTAGCCGTGGTCTTCGCTGCGGTACAGCTCGCGGCGCGCGTAGTGCTCCGGGTTGGCCTCGAACACGCATTCGGGCAGGCGCACTGCCTGCTCGCGGATCAGCCGGCACAGGCTCTGGCGCAGGCTGTCGGTGAGTTCGTGGGTGGTGGGTTTGGCCACGGCGGCGTCGATCGCGTCGATCAGGGTGCGGCTGCCGGGGAAATCCAGGGTGAGCATGGCGGTCTCGGATGGGCGAGTGGCGGCCAGAGTCTACCAGCGCGGCGATGGCGCGGCCGCCAGGCGGTTCAGGAATCCGCCGATGGCGGGGCTGTAGTGCTCGATGTCGACCAGGAAGGCATCGTGGCCCTGGGGCGAATCCAGCGCCACGAATTCCACCCTGGCGCCGGCAGCCTGCAGACCTTCGGCGATCTGCTCCTGCTGCTGCAGCGGAAACAGGATGTCGGTGCTCACGCCGATCACCATGGCCTGTTCGATGCAGATGCGCTTGAGCCCGTCGTGCACGCTGCCGTGGCCGTACTCGGCGATGTCGAACCAGTCGCTGGCGCGCGACAGGTACAGGTAGCAGTTCGGATCGAAGGTACGCACGAAACGCCTGGCGTGGCCTTCGAGATAGGACTCCACCTGGAACTCGCGGCCGAACGGCTCGTCCTCGCGCTGCTCCGGATCGAGCCGGATGCGCGCGAAGCGGCCGTTCCATTCCATCGCGGAGCGGTAGGTGATCACGCCCAGCTTGCGCGCGATGCTCATGCCGATGTCGGGGTAGTTGGCGTCGTCGTAAACGCCTTCGTTCCAGTGCCGGTCGAGGCGGATGGCCTCGCGCTGCAGGGAGCGGATCGCGATGGCGAACGGCTGCGCCTGCGGCGCGGTATCCACGCTGATGTGCGCGCGCACGCTGCCCGGGTGCAGCAGCATGTAGGCCAGCGCGCTCATGCCGCCCATCGAGCAGCCGATCAGGCAGGCCAGCTGCGTGATGCCGAGGCTGGCGACCACGGCGTGCGCGGCATTGGCCACGTCTTCCAGCGCCAGCTCGGGAAAGCTCAGCCGATAGGGCTCGCCCGTGGCAGGGTCGAGCGACGCCGGACAGGTGGAGCCCTTGTCGCTGCCCAGCGAGTTCACGCAGATCGCGAACCAGCGATCCGTGTCGATCGCCTTGCCGGGGCCGGCCATGTCCTGCCACCAGCCGGGCGACGGGTCTTCATCGCACGAGGTCATGTGTGCACTGGGCGACAACCCGGTGAGCACCAGCACTGCGTTGTCGCGCGCTGCATTCAGCGTGCCCCAGGTTTCGTAGGCGACACGCCCGCCGTGCAGCTCGCCGCCGCGCTTCATCGGAAACGGCGAGGGCAGGTCGAGATACCGGCGGGCGTCGCCCATGGTCAGTGCACCTTGTCGATCGTGATGGCGACCGGCGTCTTGCGCGCGACGTCGACCACGCCGGCATCGCCTTCGAGGTCGCCGGGCGCGGCGGTGGGCTGGCCGTCGTGGCTGATCCGCGCGCCGACGAAAACCCGTGCCACCGACGACAGCTTGAACGCGGGCGTCATCGCCATGGCGTCGTTGAGAGTGACCGTGGCGGGCAGCTTGACCGGCTCGATCCGGGCCACCGCCAGCGGCATCGGCGGGCCATCCGGCGCGCGCGCGTAGACATAGAGCACGTCGCCCTTGGCCAGCTTGCCCTGCAGCGACGGCGCCAGGGTGACGGTGACCCGCAACGAAGCACCTGCCGGCACAGCCGCTGCGGCGCTGCCGGAGGCACCGGCCGGTGCGCCGCCGGCGCGGGCGTCGGCGATGGCGATCTGTTCGGCGACGGACTTCGCCACGCTGGAGCCGGGTTCGAGCTGCGGTTGCAGCAGGCGCCAGGTGGCGGCAGCGTTGCGGTAGTCGCCGCGCTGGAAGTCGCTGATGCCGAGCAGCCACAGCCCGCGCTGGTTGTCCGGGTGCTGCTTCACCGCACGCTGCAGCAGCTCGCGGGCGCGGCCTTCGATCTGGTGGTCGGCGCGCAGCATCGAATCGCTTTCGGCCCAGCCCACCATCGCCTCGGCGTTGTTGGCATCGAGCTTCAGCACGTGGTCCCACGCATCGCGCGCGTCGCCTGGCTGGCGCATCATCGCGCTGGTCTGTGCCAGCAGCATCCAGCCTTGCTGATCGTCGGGCTGCTGCGCCAGGTGCTCGCGCAGCTGGGCGATCGCCTGCGGCAGGCTGATCGGCGTCTGCGCCTGCGCAGAGACCCCGTTGAGTGCCGCCGGCGTGCCGACCTTCAGGTAGAGCACGCCGGCACCCAGCGGCAGCAGCAGGGCGATGCACAGGCTGAGCACGAACACGCTGCGAGCGCGGCCGGAGCGGCGTCCCTCGCGCACCAGGGGCACGAGCAGGACAGCCAGCGCCAGCGCGACCATCAGCGCGGCCACCACGATAAAGGCGATTTTCACCAATCTTCCCCGTTGTCGGCGCTGTCGCCGACGGTCTTTGTGTCAACGCCTTCGCGCCTGCGTTTGCGGATCGCCACCAGCACCACGCCGGCGCCGGCCAGCAGAATCGCCAGCGGCCCGAACCAGAGCAGCACGGTGCCCGGCTTCAGCGGCGGGTCGTACAGGATGTAATTCGAATAGCGCGCGACCAGGTACTGCTTGATCTCGTCGTCGCTCTTGCCTTGTTGCATCAGCTTGAAGATCTGGTTGCGCAGGTCGCGGGCGATCGGCGCATTGGAATCGGCCAGCGTCTCGTTCTGGCACATCGGGCAACGCAGCTGGTGGGTGAGATGCTGGAAACGCAGTTCCTGCGCGTGATCCGTGAACGGCATCGGCTCGATCGCCTGCGCGTGGGCGATGCCCGCGCACGTCAGCAGCGCGATGAAGAACGCGAACAGCAACCCGCGGGCTGGCGATGCCCGATTCCCGATGCCCGGTTTCACGGCGTCTCCTTCAGCATCGCGGCGATCGCCGGCTTGACCTTGGTCGCCAGCACGTCCGGGGTGATCGGCCCGATGTGCTTGAAGCGGATCACGCCCTTCGCGTCGACCAGGAAGCTTTCCGGCGCGCCGTAGACGCCGAAGTCGATCGCGGTCTGGCCGGACTCGTCGGCGATCAGCAACGCGTATGGGCTGCCGTGCGCCGCCAGCCAGGCCTTGGCGTCGGCCGGCGCATCCTTGTAGTTGTAGCCGACCAGCTTCACCCCAAGGCTCGGCGCTGCGGCGGTCAGCACGGGGTGTTCCACGCCGCACTCGATGCACCAGCTGGCGAACACGTTGAGCAGGTAGGGCTGGCCGAGCAGGTCGGCCTTGCTCACCGTCTGCGTCGGCTCGTACAGCTTGGGCAGGTTGAACGCGGGCGCGGGCTTGTTCAGCAGCGGCGTGGGGATCGCGTTCGGATCGTGGCGCGTGTTCCACCAGATGCCGAACCCGAACAGGCCCACCAGCAGCATGAAACCGATGAACGGCAGCAGGCGATTCATGCGCGGGTTTCCTGTGGCTGCAGGTCCAGCGAAGCGGTGGCATCAGCCGTGCGCTTGAGACGGAAGCGCTTGTCTGCGGCGCAGACGAAGCCACCCAGCATCATCAGCAAGCCGCCACCCCAGATCCAGCGCACGAATGGCTTGTAGTAGAGGCGCAGCGCCCACGCGCCTTCGATGTTGCCGGCGTCCATCGGCTCGCCCAGCGCCACGTACAGGTCGCGGAACACGCCGGCGTCGACCGCCGACTCAGTCTGCACCTGACCGCGCGGGTAGGTGCGCTTCTGCGGGTGCATGACCGCAATCTGCTTGTCGTCGCGGGTCACCGTGATCACGCCCTGGTCGGCTTTCCAGTTCGGGCCGGTGGTGCGGTGCACGCCATCGAAGCGGAAATCGTAACCGCTGATGTGCTGCGTTTCGCCCGGCGCCATGCGCACGTCGCGGGTCACGCTGAGCGATTCGGTCAGCAGCACGCCGGCGACGAACACCCCCACGCCAAGATGCGCCAGCAGCATGCCGGCCATCTCGCCCGGATAACGGCGGCCGCGCGGCACGTCGCGCCAGCGCTTGTAGGCATACAGCAGCACGCCCACGCCCAGCCACACCAGCGCCGCGACGCCGACGATCGCCTTGAGCTTGCCGTCGACGAAGAACGCCGCCACGATCGCGCAGGCCGCCGCGGCAACGCCGACGCGCAGCAGGATCTGCTTCAGCAGCGGCGATTCGCCCTTGCCCCAGCGCAGGAACGGCCCGAACGGCATCAGCAGCACGACCGGCAACATCAGCAGCGGGAACAGGAAGCCGAAATACGGCGGGCCGACCGAGATCCGGCCCAGGTTCAGCGCGTCGCCGATCAGCGGGAACAGCGTGCCCAGCAACACCATCGCCGCAGCCACCGCGAACATCAGGTTGCCGATCAACAACACGGTTTCGCGCGACAGCAGCTGGAACGCCTTGCCGCCGGCCACCTTGGGCGCTCGCAACGCGTACAGCAACAGCGAGCCGCCGACCACGATGGTGAGGAAGATCAGGATGAACACGCCGCGGCGCGGATCGGAGGCGAACGCGTGCACCGAGGTCAGCACGCCCGAGCGCACCAGGAAGGTGCCCAGCAGGGACAGCGAGAACGCGAAGATCGAGAGCAGGATCGTCCACGCGCGCAGCGAGCCGCGCTTCTCGGTCACCGCCTGCGCATGGATCAATGCCGCGCCGACCAGCCACGGCATGAAGCTGGCGTTTTCCACCGGGTCCCAGAACCACCAGCCGCCCCAGCCCAGCTCCGCATACGCCCACCAGCTGCCGGCGACGATGCCCAGGGTGAGGAAGGCCCAGGCCACGTTGGTCCACGGTCGCGCCCAGCGCACCCACGCCTGTTCCAGCTCGCCGCCGAGCAGGCCGGCGATGGCAAACGCGAAGGCCACGGAGAAGCCGACGTAGCCGGTGTAGAGCACCGGCGGGTGGAAGGCCATGCCGGGGTCCTGCAGCACCGGGTTGAGATCCGCGCCGTCGCCGGGCATCGGCAGCAGCCGGCCGAACGGGTCGGAGGTAAACACGATGAAGGCGAGAAAGCCCACCGCGATCAATCCCATCACCGCGAGCACGCGCGAGGCGAACACTTCGGGCAGCTTGTAACTGAACGCGGCCAGCGCCACCGTCCACACGTTGAGGATGAAGATCCACAACAGCAGCGAACCCTCGTGCGCGCCCCACACCGCGGCGATGCGGTAGTACCACGGCAGCTCCAGGTTGGAGTTGTCGGCCACGTACTGCACCGAGAAATCGAAATGCAGGAACGCCCACACCAGGATGCCGAAGGCGAACGCCACGAACACCGCCTGGCCCGCCGCCGCCGGCCGCGCCACCGCCATCAGCGCGCGATTGCCGCGCCACGCGCCGATCAGCGGCAGGACGCCCTGTGCCAGGGCGAGCAGCAGGGCGAGAATCAGTGCAAGTTGGCCGAGTTCGGGGGTCATGGGTTTGAGCCGGGAATAGGGAATAGGGAGTGGGGAATAGGTGAAAGCGAGGCACCACGCAGTTTCGGCGCGCTTCGGTGCAGCAATTGACAGCAGGGAATGGTGTGCACGGCTTTTCCGATTCCCTATTCTCGATTCCCTATTCCCGGCTTCTCGGCATGCGCCTTCGCCATCGCGTCCTTCAGTTCCTTGGGCATGTAGGTTTCGTCGTGCTTGGCCAGCACTTCGGTGGCGACGAAGCGGGCGCCGGCCATGTGGCCGGTGGCAATCACCGACTGGTTGTCGCGGAACAGGTCCGGGAGGATGCCGGTGTACTCCACCGGCATCGCGCCGCCGGCGTCGACCACGGTGAAGGTGACCTTGAGCGAATCGCTGGAGCGCTGGATCGAGCCGGCCTTGACCATGCCGCCGAGGCGAAAGGTCTTGTAGCCGCTGGCCTGGCCGGACTGCACCTGGCTCGGCGTGAGCAGGTAGTTCATGTTGTTCTGCAGCGCCACCACCACCAGCACGGTGGCTAGCGTGGCCGCGGCGAGGATCAGCAAGACGATGATGAGGCGGCGCTTGCGGGTGGGGTTCATGGGCATGGCAGGTCTGTGCCGGTCAGGCGGACGGCGTGGAAGGAGGCGAATGACGTTGCTGACGGGCACTCTGACGGGCCAGTCGCGCGCGAAGTTCCCGCAGCACGCGGTGGCGGCGCAGTCCCGGCGCGAGGCTGTCCGCAACGAGCACGATGAAGAACACCGCGTAGGCTGGCCACACGTAGGCGGCGTAGCCGCCCATCCTGAAGAAGGCGGCGGCCTCGCCGCCCGCGGCGAAAAATTGCTGCAGCGCGCTCATCGGTCGGCCTCGTCTTCGGCAATCTTGCGTACCCAGTCCTTGCCGCCTTCCATGTCCAGCAGGTCGGTGCGCGCACGGCGGAACAGGCTGCCGGCGTAGTAGAACTTGGTCGCCAGGGTCATCGTCAGCAGCGGCCACAGCATGTCCCACGCCATCTTCGACTGGCCGAACACGTTGACCGTGCTGCCCTGGTGCAAGGTGTTCCACCAGTTAACCGAGAAGTGCACGATCGGCACGTTGATGACGCCGATGATGGCCAGGAAGCCGGCGGCGCGCGCGCCCTGGCGGCGATCCTCGAACGCGTGGTACAGGCCGATGACGCCGAGATACAGGAACAGCAGCACCAGCTCGGAGGTCAGCCGCGCGTCCCAGGTCCACCAGGTGCCCCACATCGGCTTGCCCCACAACGAGCCGGTGACCAGGGTGATGAAGGTGAACGCCGCGCCGATCGGCGCCGATTGCATCGCCACCACCTCGGCCAGCTTGATCCGCCACACCAGCGCGACGAACGAGGCCACGCCCATCACCGCGTAGATGAACATGCTCATCCACGCACTGGGCACGTGGATGAAGATGATCCGGTAGGCGTCGCCCTGCTGGTAGTCGGCCGGCGCCAGCACCAGGCCGCCGTACAGCGCGACCGCGCCCAGCAGCAGCGCCAGCGCCATCGCCCACGGCTGCAGCGCGCCGGCGAAGCGGTAGAACGTCGGCGGCGAGCCGAGCTTGTGCAACCAGAGCGGAATCCAGTCAGACATCATGCGTCCAGGGCAATGCGAAGGGCGGCCGCGCAGGCCAGCGGCGCCAGCACCACGGCGAGCACCAGGGCGGCAGCCAGCCAGGCGATCGGTGCCAGCCACGGCAGCCCCTGTTGGGCGGCAGCCACCGCGCCGGCGGCGAAGATCACGGCCGGCACGCACAAAGGCAGCAGCATCAAGGCGAGCAGCATACCAGAGCGCCGCGTGCCGGCCGTCAGCGCCACCAGCACGGCACCGAGCAGGCTGAGCAGCGGCGTGGCCAGCAGCAGCGCCAGCAGCAGTACCGGAATCACCGCGCCGGGCAGGTGCAGCATCGCCGCCAGCAGCGGCGCGATCACGATCAGCGGCAGCGCGGTGGCCAGCCAGTGGGCGAGGATCTTCATGCCCAGCAGCAGCGCCAGCGGCTGCGGCGACAGCACCAGTTGTTCCAGCGAACCGTCCTCGATGTCGCTGGCGAACATCGCATCCAGCGCCAGCAGCATCGCCAGCAACACGGTGACCAGCACCACCCCGCCGGCAATCCGCTGCAGCAGGGTGTCTTCCGGGCCCAGCGCGAACGGAAACAGCGTGGCCACGATCACCGCGTACAGCACCGGCATGGCGATGTCGCCGCGGCGACGCCAGGCGAGCGCGAGGTCGCGCCGCAGCATCGCGGCGCAGGCGGTGCCGAGGCCCGGCCGGTTCATCGTCGTGCTCCTCCCTCTGCTTGTCCCAAAGGGATTTCCTTCGCTCGCAGGGGAGCGAGTTCACGCATGGGGTTCCCGGCCTCAATCATGCATGCGAATCCGTCGCGGTTCGCCGCCGTGGAAACTCACGGTGCCGTGGCTGGTGACCATCGCCGCGCCACCGGCGTCGGTGTGGCCTTCCAGCAACTCGTTGACCAGCGCGATGCCGATGCGGTCGAGGTTGGCGTAGGGCTCGTCGAGCAGCCACAGCGTGGCCGGCAGCAGCAGCAGGCGCGCCAGCGCGGCGCGCTTCTTCTGGCCGGCGGACAAGCGCCGCACCGGCTCGTCCTCGTAGCCGCGCAGGCCGATCCGGGCCAGCACGGAGGCAGCGTTGGCGCCCTCGCGGCAGCCATGCAGGCTGGCCGCCACGCGCAGGTTCTCGCGCGGGCTGAAGTCCGCCTTCAATCCCAGCTGGTGGCCGAGGAACAGGATGTCGCCGGCGGTGGCGTCGCGCTGCAGCGGCGCGCCGCGCCAGCGCAGTTCCCCTTCGCCGACATGCAGCAGGCCGGCCAGCATGCGCAGCAAGGTGGTCTTGCCGCTGCCGTTGTCGCCCTCGATCAGGGCCAGCTCGCCCGCGTGCAACCGGAAATCCAGCGGTGCGAACACCGGTTCGTCCTGGCGACGAAAACTCAAGCCCCGTGCTTCGAGCAGGGGCGCGGCGGCGGGCGTGGCGGTCATCTCCGTGATTGTCCGCAATGGCGATGGCGCTTGTCCATGCGGCGCACTGCCGCTGTCGCGCGAGTGCCGCAGGCGCGCGTACACCGGGCCGTACCCCGGGTCATGCCGGCGCATGTGCTGCCCGGCCCGGCGGCCCGGAGCGTCGGGCACGCCGGTAGCCGGATCGTGCCGGGCAGGCAGCGGCCCGCGTTCGTGAGCGCCCATGCCGGCCGCCGGTCGATGCCGGAACCCGCAAGCCGCATCTGCATCCAAATAGCCATGCAAGGGTCCTCATCTTCGTCCGCGGATGTCACGCGGATCGACTACGCCGCGCTGAACGACGCCGCGCTGGTCCTGCTTGTGACGCATGGCGACCATGAAGCGTTCCGGTACATCATGCAGCGCTTCGGCCCGCACTTGTACCGGATCGCGCGCGGCGTGCTCAAGGAGGAGACCGAAGCCGAGGACATCGTGCAGGAAGCTTTCACCAGGGCCTATGACAAATTCGACACGTTCCGCGGCGATGCGCCCCTGCGAACCTGGCTGATCAGCATCCTGCTCAACGAGGCGCGCAGCCGCTTGCGCAGGCGGCGCGCGACGGTCGGGCTTGAGCACGTCGACATGTCGTCGCCGGATCCTTTCTGGGTCAGCCGATCCGGGCTTGGGCGCCATGGTGGCGATCCGGTATCGTTCGCTGCCCGCGCAGAGATCCGTCTCCTGCTGCGGGATGCGATCGACGAGCTGCCCGAGCCCTATCGCACCGTCTTCAGGTTGCGCGAGATCGAAGCGTGCAGCGTCGAGGAAACCGCTGCTCGACTGGCCATCAAGCCGCAGACCGTGAAGACCCGGCTGCACCGCGCGCGCCGGCTGCTGCGCAAGTCGCTGGGCACCACGCTCGGCAACATGCTGGCCGACAGTTTTCCGTTTCTCGGCGTGCGCTGCGCGTGCATGACCGCCGTCGTGATGGCGTGGCTCTCGGCGGAACCAGCTTCCGGCGAGGGCGATTAGCTCCCCCGTGGCCCGGTTGCCGTTGCTTGGTCGCCAGATGTCGGTGCGATCCGCCATCGGCATCACGCCGGTGCAGGGCGCCGACGGGTCACCGCCGGCTTGCCTTGCCCGAATGGCGATCGGGATTGCCTGAAGCGGGCATCCCCCGGCGGCGTCGGGGGATGTCCTCGGGTATCTGGCCAAACCGCGCCGCGGAGCCGGCTTGAACTGCCGGGTCGCGCCCTGCGGATCGTGTCGCATTCGTCCGGTCGGGCGCTCCCGCACGAGCTACAGCGACTTCACGTACTGCGCGACGTCGGCTACCTCCGCGCTGCTCAGGCCGAGCGCCTGCTTCGCGTTGTATTTCGCCACGACGTCGTCGAGCGTGGCCGCCGAGCCGTTGTGGAAGTACGGTGGATGCTGCCAGACACCCTTCAGCGGTGCCGTGCGGTACTGCTTGGTCGCCGTGCGCGATGCGTAGCTCGGCACTCCGGGGGCCTCGGGTTCGCTTGCCACGTCGCTTGCCGGGTGCAGGCGTTCGTTGGCGTCGGTGAACTCGGGGCCGCTGTGGCAGGTGATGCATCCTGCCTTGCCCTCGAAAAGGACCTTGCCGCGCGCTGCGGCCGCGGCGTCGAAGCTGCCGGCCGGTGCGGGTGGCGCCGCGATCGACAGCTGATATGCCTGCAGCGCGGGCAGCTTGGCGGTGACCAGGTCGTCGGTACCGTTGGTGATGTTGATGCCCGTGCCGACGCGCGCATCGGTGAAGTTGCCGTGCCCGCCCATCTGCGTGACGGCGACATACCGGTTCCAGTAAGCCAGATCGTCGCCATCGCCGGTCGCGATGATCTTGTGGATGCCCTGCAGGCCGAAGGCCGGCGAGATCACCTGCGGACCGTTGATGCCATCGATGTTGTAGCGGGGGTCGTACATGCCCGGCCCCCACGAACTGTAGACGGCCTTTTGCGCCTGGGTCAGCGCCGGCGACAGCGAGATGATCAGCCCGGGATTGAGGTCGCGATTGGGCCAGCCATCCAGGCGCTTGCCGATACCCGGCGCAAACGAGTTGTCGACCGTGGAATGGCACAACGCACAGGTGATTCCGACGCGGGTCAGCGTGCTCTTGCCGTTGACGGTTTCCACGGTGCCCTTGATGCCCACCACCGCATCGAGGCTGATCAGCGCAAGCGTGGTGTCGGGACTGGTCAGGCTGATGCTGCCGTCCTGGATGCCTGCCACGACGGACGAAGGAAGCGCCTCCGCGTCCACTTTCAGGCCGACGGCCAACGCCGTCTTCGGATCGACGGCTGCAGCGATGACATCGTTCATGTGCAGTGTGTCGGTCCACGTCGTCTCGTCGCCGAACGTGTCGAAGCGGAAGATCTGCTTGCCCTGGTCCAGGAACGCCGTGTCGGTCACGGTCGAGAATGTCCACACGTAATTCGTCGCCAACGCGGCGCCGTTGGTGCCCTTGACGCCGGTCGTGATGGTCGCGGTGCAGGTGACGTTCGCCGCCATGGGTTCGGCCACCTCGGACTGCGGCGGGTTGGTCGGCGATTCGGTGATGCGCACGAACGTGGCTTTCCTCGTCGCCGCATCGTAGGTGACGGACCCGAAGGCAGCCGCGCCGGCCGGGCAGTTCACGTTGAAGGTGGCGTTCTTCAGCGTCGCCGGGTCGATCGCCTGGTCGAACGTGGCGCTGACTTCCGCCGTATTCAGCACGCCCGTCGCGGCATTGGCCGGGGTGGTGGACACCACGGTCGGGGCCGGGACCGGAGGCGGCGTGGCCGCCTGGCCGTGGGGACTGGAGCCGCCGCATCCGGTGAGGCCGACGACAAGTGCGACAGGCAGCGCCGTCGGCAACCATTTCTTGTGCATGAATCTGCTCATCTGCATTCCCTCTTCATTGGATGCACCCAGTCAGGACAAAAACACTCCGCGTAGCGGTTTCCAGCGGCCGCAGCAACCCATGCCGACCGCATCGGCCGGCACCATGGAACTGTCTCTGCGTATCGACGAATCCGCGCAGATCCATCGCTGCGCGGTACCCGCATTGCATCGCGTCGACGCCGGGGAACCAGTCCCCGCTCACCAACCGACGCAGCGGCACGAATAAGGTTCCCGTCGACGCACGGGACGACGAAAGAGGCATTGCGATCGGCGAACGGGTTTGCCTGCCGCACCGACGATGCGCATGCGCGTCATGCGGAACCTGCGGGCCGCTGCTTGCATCACAACGGAGACTTCAGTGCATCTTCGGGCCGATGTGCCCGCCGAACGCGTCGCGCCTGTGCTGGAGCCGTCTTGCCTTGCCGCCGTGCGCACGCGCAGTGCGGCCGGACATCCGAGCCGCAAGCTCTCTGCACATCCGAGGTGGCGCCACCATGCCGATACGTGTTTCGTCCCAACGCGGTTTCACCCTGCTTGAACTGATGGTGGTCGTGGTGATCCTCGGCATCCTCGCTGCGCTGGTCGTGCCGAAGGTGATGAGCCGGCCGGACGAGGCGCGCGTGACCGCATCGCGGCAGGACATCGCCAGCCTGATGCAGGCCCTGCAGCTCTACCGTCTGGACAACCGGCGCTACCCGACCACCGAACAGGGACTGCAGGCGCTGGTGTCCCGGCCGGACTCCGGCCCGATCCCGTCGAACTGGAAGCCCGAGGGGTACGTCGGGCGTCTGCCGAAGGACCCCTGGGGCCATCCCTACCAGTACCTGAACCCGGGCCTGCACGGGGAGGTGGATGTCTACGGTTTGGGGGCCGACGGTGCACCCGGCGGCGAGGGCAACGATGCCGACATCGGTTCGTGGACGCTGTGACGGAAACCCGTGCCGTGCATGAAGCGATCGTCCGCCAGGGCAAACGCGGCTTCACGCTGCTGGAGATGCTGGTCGTGGTGCTGATCATGGGCATCCTGGCGGGAACCATCGGGGCACGGATGCAACCGGGCGATCGCGACCTGTTGCGGGTCGAGGCCGAGCGACTCGCGCAGCTGCTGGAGCTTGCCGCCCAGGAAGCGCGCATCTCCGGCGCCGCCATCGTGTGGACGTCCGACGGCAGCCACTACCGCTTCTGGCGCCAGGGTGGCGATGACGGGTGGTCCGAGATCCGTGACGACGATGTGTTGCGTGCGCGCAGCCTGCCGCACGGCATGCTGATATCGCAGCTGCGCAACGAAGCCGCCGCGGCGCAGGCGACCATGCGTCTGCAGTTTCCGTCCGACGGCTCGATGTCGGCGTTTTCGATGGACCTGGCGCTCGGTACCGACCATTACGGCATCGCGGCCTCTCCGGTCGGCGACTTGCGCATCGCACCCGGGCAGGGGAAGACCTATGGCGACATGGCAGCGCAATGACGCGCCGGGATTCACGCTGGTCGAAGTGCTGGTCGCCATGACGATCGTCGCGGTGTCGCTGCTTGCCGCGCTGCGCGTGGCCACGCAGGGCGTCAGCCATGCCGACGAACTGCGTGGGCGACTGCTGGCCGAGTGGGTCGCGGCCGATCGCCTCGCCGAGCATCGTGCACGCGGCGACTGGTTGCCGGTCGGCGTGCGAACCGGTGTGCGGCGCCAGGGCAATCTTGAACTCGGCTGGCGCGAGGAAGTATCCGCTACGCCGAATGCGGCATTCCATCGCGTCGACGTCTTCGTCTTCGTGCCGGCGCAGCCAGCGCACTTCCTTGCGCATTCCACGGGTTTTGTCGTGGATCCCTCGGAGAGCGGCCGATGAACGCCCACCGGTTTCGCGCTGCCCCCGGATTCACCTTGATCGAGCTGCTGTCGGCGCTGCTCGTTCTGTCGCTGCTCACGCTGATGGCCTATCGCGGACTTGGCGTGGTCATGGCGTCGCGCGACCGCATTCAGGCGGAATCCGCGCAATGGCGGCAGGCGGAGTCGTTCTTCGTCCGCTTTGCGCGCGATGTACGGCTGGCCGCGCCGCGCCCGGTGCGCAGCGATGCCGGCACCTCGCCAGCGTGGCTTGGTCGGCCCGATGCAGCACAGGCGCCACTGCTGGAGTTCACTCGGTTCGCCGGGACGGACGGCGTCGACGTACCGCGGCGCATCGGCTACGGAGTGAACGGCGCGCACCAGATCGAATTGTGGATCTGGCCGGGGCTCGACCTTGCCGCAACCACGCCGCCGACCCGCTACGTGGTACTCGATGACGTGACCCGCCTGAGCCTGCAATATCTCGGCCCCGCGTTGACCTGGAACAATACGTGGCCGACGACGCCGGCCGACCCCCCGCTGCCGCTGGCCGTACGCATGCAAGTGGTGCTCGGTTCGGGCGAAACCGTGGTGCGCGTGTTCGCGCTGCGCTCATGAACGCCGGGCAGCGCGGTGCGGCCTTGCTGATGGCGATGGCGATCATGGCCGTGGCTGCAGTGGCGGCAACGGCCATGCTGGTCGCGCTGAGCACGTGGTCGCGCCAGGCCGGGTTGGCCGCCGACCATGTCCAGGCCGAGGAACTGGTCACGGCGGGAGGCGACTGGGCTCGCGCAATGCTGTTCGACGACCGTCGAGCCAGCGGCGACGTCGACCACGCCGGAGAACCGTGGGCGCTGCGCCTGCCGCCGATCCCGTTCGAGAACGGCGAACTGGCCGGCCACATCGAGGACCAGCAAGGCCGGTTCAATCTCAACAACCTGGTCCGGAACGGCAAACTCGATGTCACGCAGTACGCGCGTTTCCAGCGCCTGCTGGCCATCCTCGGCTTGCCGGCGGAGCTGGCCGATGCACTCGCCGACTGGGTCGATGCCGACAGCGTGGCGCAGCCCGCCGGCGGGGCGGAGGATGCGTACTACCGCGGGCTCGGCCACCCTCGTCTCGCCGCCAACCGGCCGCTCGTCGATCTGGACGAACTGGGTTTTGTACGTGGCTTCGACGCCAGTGTCAGTGCGCGCCTCGCACCTTTCGTGACGGCGCTGCCGGCGGCGACCGCACTCAACGTGAACACGGCGTCCGCCGAGGTTCTCGCTGCCGTGGTCGACGGACTGGATCTGGATTCGGCACGGGCACTGGTCGCCCGCCGTAGCGGAACTTTCTATCGCAACAACGCCGATTTCCTTGGCCAGCTCGGCAAGGACGCCACGGTACCCGGGCAGGACATCCGCGTCGGCAGCGATTATTTCCTGGTCACGCTGCGGGTGACTTACGGCAAGACGCAGGCCCGCAGCCAGCTGCTGTTGGCGCGGACGGACGCGGCGCGCTGGCCCGGCGTCGTATGGCGGAAGCTCCGATGAGCCTGCTGCGCATATTCTGTCCGCTGTCGACGGCGCCCACGTCATGCCGATGGGTGCTGCTGGACGAGCACGCCGGTGTGCATTCCGGAAGTGGGGCACTGGCACAGTTGCCGAACACGGCATCGCGGGTCGAACTGGTGCTTGCCGCCAGCCAGGTCTTGATCACCCGAACGCGATTGCCTCGAGTGGGCAGGCGCAGGTCCGCGGCGTTGCTGGCCTATGCAGCCGAGGAACAACTGGCATCCGACCCGGACGCCAACCAGGTGAGCAGGCTGGGGCGGGTCGGGGACGACGACGTGCTCGCAGTGGTCGACCGGCAGCGGCTGCAAGGCTGGCGCGACGCGCTTGGCGCGGTGGGTGTCCACGTCGACGCCGTGTATTGCGAGACGCTGATGTTGCCGGTGCAGCAAGGGGAGTGGAGTCTTGCATGGAGCGGGCAGGAAGGCTATGTGCGCATCGGCGAACTCGAGGGCGCCGCCACCGATTGCGGCGATCGGCAGACGCCGCCACTGGTGCTGCAGTTGCTGCTTGAGCAGGCGCGGGCGCGCGATGCCGTACCCGCGTCGATCGCGCTGCATGTGACGACGCCGGCGGCGCGGCCCGATCCGGAGGCATGGCAGCAGGGCCTGGGCGTCAGCGTCCGGTTCGCATCGGAACCGGATTGGCGCATGGCGCCGGCGTTGGCCGGCATCCGGATCGATCAGGAACGCGGGCACTGGCGCCCGTCCGTCGCCATGCTCGCACGCTGGCGACACATCGGCTGGATTCTGCTCGCGGCGCTGCTGCTGCATTCGGCAGCCTTGCTGGTCGATCGCGTGCGGTTGGCGAGCGAACAGCATGAGCTTCGCCAGCAGATGGAGGCGCGCTTCCGCGCGCTGTTCCCCGACGCCGTCGCGGTGGCCGACCCGGCATTGCAGATGCGGCGGCAACTGGCCCAGGCACGGCGCGCCGCGAACCAGCCGGATGCCGGCGATTTCCCGGCCATGCTCGGCAAGGTGGCAGCAGCGTTGGCGGAGGTGCCGGCCGCGGAGCTGCGCGCGCTGTCGTATGAGGACGGACGCATGGTGCTGGAGTTCGCCGCTGCGGACGGCGCGCTCATGCGTCGCGTCGAGGCTCGCCTGGCGCAGGCCGGGTTGGATGTCGACGCGCCGCAGGGGGCGCGTCGTGCCGGGCGCGGCACCGTCACCTTGACCCTGAGGTCGCCATGAAGCATGCCTTGAACCGACTGTGGGCGGCCCGATCCCCGCGGGAACGTGGGCTGGTTGCCGTCGTGGCGATCTGCCTTGGGCTGGTGGCGTATGCGTGGCTGCTGCACGCGACGACACAGGCGCGCCTGCGGCTGCTGCCGGCGGTCGCCCAGCTGCGTGCAGACGCGATGCGTCAGAGCGGGCAGGCGGACGAGATCGTGCGCCTGCGCGCGATGCCACCGCTGCCTGCGTCGACGACGGACCTGCGCCAGCTGGTGCAACGCCAGGTCGACGCCAGCGGACTGACCCATTCGCTGGCGAGCATCGAGCTGCCGGATGCGCGCCACGTGAAGCTGGTATTCGCCAATGTGGCGTTCGCCGACTGGCTGGGCTGGGCGGACACCATGCGCGCGCAGCAGCTGCGCCCTGTCGCAGTGCGGATCGAATCCGGTTCCGCGCCCGGCCAGGTGGGCGTGACCGTCACCCTGGAGCGCCCCGGTCGATGACGCGCCGACCGACATGGCGAGACCCGATCGCCAGCGCCTGCGTGGCGATGTTGGCCTATGCGGCGTTTCTGGTCGTGCTGGCGCCAGCCACGCTGCTCGATGCGGGCCTGCGGCGCGCCAGCGCCGGGAAGCTGCGTCTTGCGCAGGCGCACGGCAGCCTGTGGTCCGGCAGCGGGCGGCTGGAGATCCGCGATGGTGCCGGGTCGGGCGGCGTCGGCAAGGATCTTTCCTGGACGCTGCAACCGCGGGCCCTGTGGCGCGGGCGCCTCGACTTCGAGGTCGCCATCGACCACGCCGACCGAGGCTTCCCCTTGCGCATCTCGGCGCACGGTATCGAGGTATCAAGCGTCGACTTCGCCTTGCCGGCCAGTGCGCTTGGCCTCGCCGTGCCTCGCATGGCACCGCTCGGCCCGCGCGGCGATCTCGCCCTCCATGTCACGCAGTTCTCGCGTTCGGGCGACACCGTCTCGGCCGATGCTGTCATTACGTGGAAGGATGCCGGTTCCGCCCTGACCCGGGTCGCACCGCTCGGCACCTACGAACTTCGTGTCCACGGCAACGCGGGATTGTTGAAGGCGACATTGCGTACCGGCAGCGGACCGCTCCATCTCGACGGCGGCGGGTCGTGGCGCGGCGGCGGCCCCGCGACGTTTTCCGCCACCGCGCGGGTCGATGCGCAGCAGCGCCCGCAACTGGCGCCGCTGTTGCGGCTGATTGCCGTCGAGCGCGACAACGGCGATTTCGACCTGCAACTCGGCCCGCCGCTCGGCGGCGCACCCGCCGGCGCGCGGCCATGAGTTTCCGGCGGGCCATCGACATGGGAACCCTGTTGTCCCCGCGACCATCCAACCCGTGCAGGCAGAGGGAACAAAGGCATGTTGTCCGGACGATCGAATCTTGCGCGAACGGCGCTCGGCGCTGCATCGAAAGCCGGCGCGCTGTCGTTGCTCGGTCTCGTGCTGGCGTACTGGACCTGGGCGTGGTGCGCGCCGGCACCGCTGCCGCGGGCCATGGAGATTTCCGGGCCGGCCGATCGCCTCGCTGCTGCCGGCAACCTGTTTGGCCGGCTGCCCGCCGATGCGCAGGCCGAGGTGCCGTCCGGGCTGGCGATCAGGCTGCTGGGCGTCATGGCTGCCGAGCCGCAGGGCGCCGGCTACGCGCTGCTGCAACTCGATGCGAAGAAAACCCGACTGGCCCGTGCCGGCGAGTATCTCGCGCCGGGCATCCGGCTCGAGAAGGTACTTCCCCAGCAGGTGATCCTGCAGCGCAACGGATCGCGCGAAACGCTGGCCTGGCCACACCCCTCCCAAGCCCCTGCCACCACCACGAGCACTTCCCGATGAAACGCCATGGGTCAACTTCCCCCTGCGGGCAGCCATGAACCAGCACACGCTGCAAGCGGCCATCGTGGCCGTGGCCTTGTCCTGCGCGTACGTTCCGGCGTCGCGCGCGATGGCACAGGCGGCGGAAAGTCCGGCGCCGGTCAAGACCGTCACGCTCAATTTCGTCGATGCGGACATCGAGGGTGTGGTGAAGGCGATGGCGGAAGTCACCGGCAAGAATTTCGTGCTTGATCCGCGCGTCAAGGGCACCGTCAACATCATCTCGGCGCGGCCGGTGGCACGGGATACCGTGTACGAGGTATTCCTGTCGGCCTTGCGCCTGCAAGGTTTCGCGGCGGTGGAGGACCACGGCCTGGTCAAGATCCTGCCGGAGGCGGACGCCAAGCAGCACAGCAACGTCCAGTCGAGCCGACACCCCGGCAGCGACGGACTGCAGACGCGGGTGTTTGCCCTGGCGCATCAGTCGGCGGTGCAACTGGTGCCTACGCTGCGTCCCCTGGTGGCGCCGAACAACACCATCACCGCGCTGCAGGACAGCAACTCGCTGGTCATCACCGACTACGCCGGCAACCTCGAACGGCTGGCGGGCATCATTGCCGCCGTCGACCAGCCGGACGAGGCCGGCGCGACGATGATTGTCCTGCAGCATGCTTCCGCGCTGGACGCAGCGCGGACCATCAACAATCTGTTTGCGGCAGCGCCGCAGGCGTTGCAGACGCTGCAGGGAACGGACCCGACCCAGCGCGTGGCAGTCATCGCCGATGCCCGCTCCAACAGCCTGCTGGTGCGCGCGGCCGATCCGGCGCGACTTGCCCAGGTCCGGAAATTCGCCGCACTGCTCGACTCGCCGACCAGCGCCGCCGGCAACGTTCACGTCGTCTACCTGAAGAACGCCGAGGCCGTGCAGCTCGCGGAGACCTTGCGCGGCATCTACTCCGGCAGCGCATCACCGCCGGGACAGGTATCCGGCGCGGCGGCGCCAGCCGAGGCGGCGCAGCCGAATGCGACTGCCGGTGTTGCCATCGGCGGCGGCGCGCAGGCGGCATCGGGCGGCGGCGGCATGCCGGCGACGGGAGACGCCATGCCGCAAGCTGCAACCGTGCCAGGCATCATCCAGGCGGACGCCGCCACCAACTCGATCATCATCACGGCGCCCGATGCGGTCTACAACAACCTGCGCGCGGTGGTGGAAAAACTCGATGCGCGGCGGCTGCAGGTCTATGTCGAGGCGCTCGTGGTCGAGCTTACGGCGAACAAGGCCGGCGAGTTCGGCATCCAGTGGCAGGACCTCGGCGGCATCGGCGAGTCGGGTACGCAAGTGTTTGGCGGCACCAACTTCGGCGGGGCGGGGCGGAACATCATCGGCATCGCGCAGAACCCGGCCAGCGCCGGCCCCGGGCTGAACATCGGCACGGTGCACGGCAGCGTGACGGTGGGTGGCGTTCAGGTCCTCAACCTCGGCCTGCTCGCGCGTGCACTGGAAACGGACAGCAACGCCAACATCCTGTCGACGCCGACCCTGCTCACCCTCGACAACGAGGAGGCGAAGATCGTGGTTGGCCAGAACGTCCCGTTCATCACCGGCCAGTACGCAGTTTCGGGTGCGGCAACCACGCCGTCGCCGTTCCAGACCATCGAGCGCAAGGATGTCGGGCTGACCCTGAGGATTCGCCCGCAGATATCCGAAGGCGGAGTCGTGCGCCTGCAGATCTACCAGGAGGTTTCGAGCATTGCCGACACCGCCAATCCCGCCGGGGTCATCACCAACACGCGCTCGATCGAGTCGACTGTTCTGGTCGACGACGGACAGATCATCGTGCTCGGCGGGCTGATGCAGGATTCCGTCAACGGCGGCGTAGCCAAGGTTCCGCTGCTGGGCAGTCTGCCGTTGCTCGGCGGCCTGTTCCGCTACAACAACCACTCGCGTACCAAGACCAATCTGATGGTATTCCTGCGCCCGACCGTCCTGCGTGATGCGCAGGGGGCGGGTGCCTTGACCGGCGAACGCTACGACTACATCCGTGGTCAGCAGATCCACGCCGAGCCGACTCGCGGCGCGGTGCGCGGCAACGATCCTTCGCCGCTGTTGCCACCCCTGCCGCCGGCATCGGCCGGCCAGGACGATCGGCGGTGATCGCGGGATGCTGACGAAGCCGCCCGTGCCGTATGCCTTCGCCAAGGCCAATGGCATCGCCGTCACCGGACTTGGCGACGGTGTCGCCGAAGTCGTCGTGCGCCATGGCGCGTCGGCTGGCGCGCTGGCCGAGCTGCGACGCGCACTCGGCGTGCCCATTCGCGCGCAGCGCGTCGGCACAGGCGAGTTCGACGAGCGCATCGCCACCTTGTACAACGGCGCCGACGAAGGCGCGGCTGCGCTGGCGGACGACCTCGCACAAGACATGGATCTGTCCCGGTTGCTGCAGGAAATACCGCGCGTCGAGGACCTGCTGGACAGCCAGAACGACGCGCCGCTGATCCGCCTGATCAACGCCTTGCTGACCCAGGCGTTGCGCGAAGGCGCTTCGGACATCCACATCGAACCGTTCGAGTCGCGCTCGGTGGTTCGGCTGCGCATCGACGGTACGTTGCGCGATCTGATCGAGCCCGCACGCGCGCTGCATACGGCCATCGTGTCGCGCGTGAAGATCATGGCGCAGCTGGATATCGCCGAGAAACGCCTGCCGCAGGACGGCCGCATCGCGCTGCGCGCCGCCGGCAAGCCGATCGACGTGCGGGTGTCGACGATCCCGACCGGCCACGGCGAGCGTGTCGTGCTGCGCCTGCTGGACAAGCAGGCCGGCCGGCTCGAACTGTCCCGGCTGGGCATGGACCCGCCCACCCTCGCGCAAGTGGACGCGCTGATCCGCGAGCCGCACGGCATCATCCTGGTGACCGGCCCCACGGGTTCCGGCAAGACCACCACGCTGTATGCCGCGCTGTCGCGGCTGGATCCCAAGGCGCTCAACATCATGACCGTCGAGGATCCGATCGAGTACGACCTCGACGGCATCAACCAGACGCAGACCAACAGCCGCGTCGACATGAGCTTCGCGCGTGCCCTGCGCACCATCCTTCGCCAGGACCCGGACGTGATCATGATCGGCGAAATCCGCGACCTGGAGAGTGCGCAGATCGCGATCCAGGCCAGCCTCACCGGGCATCTGGTGCTCACCACGCTGCATACGAACGACGCGGTGAGCGCCGTCACCAGGCTGGTCGACATGGGCGTCGAGCCCTTTCTGCTTGCGTCCAGCCTGATCGGCATCGGCGCCCAGCGCCTGGTGCGCAAGCTCTGCGTGGAATGTCGTGTGCCACTGGCAGCCGATGCCATGCAGTTGCGCAGCCTCGGTCTGGCGTCTGCACCGGGCAATTTCCATGCGGCGGTCGGTTGCCCTGCGTGCAACCGCTCCGGCTACAAGGGCCGTACCGGCATCTACGAATGGCTCACGGTCGATGACGAGCTCCGCAGGCTCATCCACGACCGGGTGGACGAGCAGACGCTGCGCGAACACGCCGGCGCGCATGGCATGGGTTCGCTGCGCGACGACGGCATGCGACTGGCCGCCGAAGGCACGGTGAGCCTGGAGGAAGTGCTGCGCGTCACCCGCGAGCGGTAGCGCCATGGAGGCATTCCGTTACCGGGCACTCGACGCCGCCGGTCATCCCAGGTCCGGCCTGGTGCAGGCGGATTCACCGCGTCAGGCCCGCACTCAGTTGCGCACCCGGGGCTTGTATCCGGAGCGCGTCGAGCGTGTTCGCAACCGGGAGCGCGCGGCGCCGCCGTGGTCACGCGGCATCCCTGCGGCCGAACTGAGCCTGCTCACCCGCCAACTGGCCACGCTGCTCGCTTCCGGCCTCACGATGGAGCATGCATTGGCTGCGCTGATCGAGGAGGTTCCGGCGCCGAAGACGCGGGAAGTACTTGGTGGCGTCAAGGCCGAGGTCACCGCTGGCCTGTCGCTCGCCGGCGCCATGGGCAGCTACGGGCGGGATTTCCCCGGTTATTACCGCGCGCTGGTGCGCGGTGGCGAGGAATCGGGCGCGTTGCCGGACGTGCTGCAACACCTTGCCGACTACCTGGAGGCGCGTCAGGCGCTGCGCCAGAAGACCAGTCTCGCCCTGCTGTATCCGGCGCTGGTCACCTTCGTGGCGATCTGCGTGGTTGCCGGATTGCTGGTCTACGTCGTGCCGCAGATCGTGCAGGTTTTCCAGCAGTCCCGACAAAGCCTGCCGTTGCTCACCCGGGGGCTGATTGCGGTCTCGGATTTCCTGCGCGGAGCGGGGCCTTGCCTCCTCGTCATCGGCCTCTGCGCCGCGGTCGGCGTGCGGGCCGTTCTCCAGCGCGAGCGCCACCGGCGCCGCTGGCATGCTCTGGCGTTGCGCTTGCCCTGGCTCGGATCGGTCATTCGGAGTCTGAATGCCTCGCGCTTCGCCAGTACGCTGGCCATCCTCGTCGGCGGTGGCGTGCCCTTGCTCGCGGCACTCGACTACGGTGCGCGCGCCATGTCCAACCTGGTCATGCAAGGCGGCATCAAGGCTGCAATTGAGCGCGTGCGCGAAGGCGATACGCTGACACGCGCGCTGGATGCCGCGCATGTCTTTCCGCCGCTGATGATCCACCTGGTCGGCAGCGGCGAAGCCAGCGGCAAACTGGAACACATGCTCGAACGCGCCGCACAGCTCGAAATGCAGGCTCTTGAACGACGTCTGGCGGTTCTGCTCACGTTGCTCGAACCGATGATGATCCTGGTCATGGGCGGCATCGTGCTGATGATCGTGCTGGCTATCCTGCTGCCGATCATGGAAATCAACCAGCTGGTGCGTTGAAATGCATGTGGTCCCTGATCCCGCCCACCTCTCCTGGTGTCGGGTCGACGGGCGCGTGCGGACGCGTCATTCCATTACGCGCAAGCGGGCCGTACCGTCGGCGCGGCCGTGAAGGTAGGCCAGTTGCTCGTGGCGACGGGCCAGCGCGTCCAGCGTCGCCCGGTCGGGTCCGGTCACGAACAGGCTGGGCTCATGCCAGCCGCTGGTGCCGATGCCGATCCCCGGACGGATCGCCGCCCCCGGCCATTCGCGCAATGCGGCGAACAGCTGCCCCTGCGCAGCGAGGTTGTCCGCCAGGTCGCGCGGTTCGCCGCGCGGGTTCCACGCCGTGATGAACCCCCAGGCCTGGGCACCGACCAGCGCGTGCAGCGCAACCGGCAACGGCTGGTCGATGCGGATATCGGCCCATTCCACAGGGTCGAGGCAGACCAGGTAACGAGTGGCGCGGAAGGCGGCAAGCAGCGATTCATCCATGGCGCAGTGGCGGCAGCGGCGGCAGGCGGGAGCGCAACAGACTCGCCGCGGCGTCCAGGTCGATGTCCGCAACCCGGGGCGTGTCGCGCAGCAATTGTTCCAGCAGTTCATCCTGTGCGCGGCCGCGTGCAAGCGCGTAGGCGTAGGGCACGTGGGTGAACGTCACCAGGCGATAGCGCGCCATGTAGTGGCCGGGAATGCGCTCGGCCAGCTTCGCGCCGAGTTCGCGCTTGGCCAGGTAGTGCGGATCGGCCACCGAGTCGCGCATCTCGATGTAGTTCTCCACCGCCATCGCGGCGATCGCGTCGGCGTTCGGCTGGCGCACGCGCTGGAATTCGGCGAACACGTCGGCGCTGTCGTCCGGCGCCCCGGCCAGCAGGTCCGCGAGCACCACGGTGTCCTCGAAGCCGCAGTTCATGCCCTGGCCGTGGAACGGCACGATCGCGTGCGCCGCGTCGCCGAGCAGCAGCGCGCGGCCGTCCAGGTGCCAGCGCTCGAGGTACAGCGTGGACAGCGTGCCGACCGGGTGGCTGTCGAAATCCTCTCCGAAGCGCGGGATCAGCGGCAGCAGGCCCGGGAACTGCTCGCGGAAGAATGCGCCCGCGGCCGTGGCGTCGGGCAGGGTGGCGAAGCTCGGCGCGGCGCCCTGCGCTGGCAGGAACAGGGTGACGGTGAAGCTGCCCTCGGTATTCGGCAGCGCGATGCACATGTAGCCGCCGCGCGGCCAGATGTGCAGCGCGTGCGGCTCCAGCGCGAACTGGTCGCGGCCGCCGCTGTGCTGCAGCATCGCGGCCGGCAACTCGCCGGCTGGCGGGATCTCCAGTTCCTTGTAGCCGTGGCCGAGCGATTCGATCCGCTCGCCCAGCGGCGCATGCGCGATCATCGCCGCGCGCACCGCGGAGCCGGCGCCGTCGGCGCCGACCAGCAGCCCGGCATCCAGTTCACGCTGCACGCCCGCCTCGTCGGCGAGCCGGATGCGCTGACGCCCGAAGTCGGCGCCGACCAGCGACTGGCCGAAATGAAAGCGCACGCCGGCCGCCTCGGCCGCATCCAGCAGCAGCATGTTCAGCGCGCCGCGCGAGACCGACCAGATCACCTCGCTGTCGTCCACGCCGTAGCGCTGCAGGCCGCTGTTGCCGTCGCGGTCGTGCACCATGCGCCCGCGCATCATCACTGCGCGCTGCAGCACGTCGTCGGCCAGGCCGGCCGTGCGCAGCGCCTGCAGGCCGCGCTCGGCCAGCGCCAGGTTGATCGAGCGACCACCCAGGAAACCGCTCAGTCGCGGATCGGGGCGCTTTTCGAAGACGTCGACGGCGAAACCGCGCCGGGCCAGCTGCTGCGCCAGCAAGGCGCCGACCAGGCCGCCGCCGATGAGGGTGATGGGTTGCTGCGCCATGCTGCGGTCCGGAGAAGGAATCCGCACACTGTTCCGCAAGCGCCGCGCGACTGCAATCCCGGATCGTCCGTTTCGTGCCGGCATGCCTCCGGCAGGCTGTCGCGGCAACGAGAAGGGCCGGCCCTTGCGGACCGGCCCTCGTTCAACGGCAGGCTTGCCGGTTGCCTACTGGCAGGTCACGCCGACGGCATTGAACGCCGCCACCACGTCGCTGCGCGAGTAGCCGTAGTCGTCCGCCGCGTTCTCCACGCCGCAGGCACCGGCGTTGAACGTGGAGGTGGCCGACCAGTACATCGCGTTGGCGTGCGCGAAGACTTCGAAGGCCTTCCTGGTGTTCCAGTTGGACGACTTGGCCAGCGTGCAGAACGCCTTGTTGTAGACACCGCTGGAATAGTGCACGTCCAGCGAGCTGGTGTAGTTCGCCGCGTTGTCGATCGAGGCGCCGTCCAGCTTCGGCGTGCACATCCAGCGCAGCGCGGTGCCGTTCTTGATGATCTCCGCGCCCACCAGCCAGTCGTTGTGGCCGCGGTCGAAGTACTCGGCCGCTTCGCCGGCCATGTCCGAGAACGCCTCGTTCATGCCGCCGGACTGGCCGGAATACTGCAGGCCGGAGTTCTGTTCGGTGAAGCCGTGGCTGATTTCGTGGCTGGTGACGTCCAGCGAGGTCAGCGGATAGAAGTAGCTGGCGCCGTCGCCGAAGTTCATCGACGAGCCGTTCCAGAACGCGTTCTCGTAGTTGCGGCCGTAGTGCACGTTCATCACCAGCGAGAAGCTCAGCGGCGGCGCGCCGAGCCAGTTGTTGTACATGTCGTGCACGACGCTGCCGAAATGGTGTGCGTCGTTGATCGGCGAATAGGCCCCGTTCACGGCATCGCCGCTGCTGTTCGGGCAGATGAAGCTCCACAGCGTGCCCGTGCGCGTGCTTTTCGCCATGTTGTTGGTCTTCACGTCCGGGTTCTGCATGTAGCAGGTGGAGCCGGACTGGGTGACGGCAAGCGCTGCATAGTCGGTGCCGTAGAAATACTGGCCGGTCTTCTGGTTGCCGCCGGCGCCGGTGGCCAGTGCCGGCGTGCCGGTGCTGCCGCCACCGCCGCCGCCCGGCTTGCCCTTGGTGGTGAGGCCGTCCCAGGACTCGATCACTTCCCCGGTGTTGGCGTCGATGATCGCCATCGGGCGCGTCGGCTGACCGCTGCGATCGACGAAGAACGAGGTGAGATAGGCGAGACGGGCGCGGTTGCCCTCGGCGTAGACGTACAGATCGATCTTCGCGTCCTGGATGTCGCTGTCGCGAATGCCGTTGACGCCGATGCCGAGCGGCAACAGGCCGGCGTGCGCGCGCAGCAGGCCGATGGCGCGATTGCCGTTGATGGCGGGGGCGACCGAGGCGATGTCGTGGCCGATGCCGCGGGAAATCTCGCCGCTGACGCCGAGCACGTTGCCGCTGCCGTCACGTTCCACCACGACCTGGCGACCGTATACCGGTATGCCGCGGAACGTCTGCTGTTCGCGGGTTTTCACGGTGCCGTGGGTGGTGCGTGCCTGCAGTCGCGGCGACAGCGCGGCGTCGGCATCCAGGCCGATGCGGTTGGCCAGGGCGGCGGGCGCGAGCTTGCCCATGGATGGCGCCTGCACGCGTGCGTGCGTTGCTGCGCCGGCATCGGACATGACGGCCAGGCCGATGGCGCCCAGCAGCGCCGCGGCAAGTGGTTTTTGCATCATCAGTGGTTCCCCTCCTCGTGATTCGAAAAGACGCCCGGCAGGTTTCCCTGCCGGGCGTCTTGCAGTCCGGTGCGCGAGGAGTCCCCCCCAGGACAGACGGCGACCGGATCGCAGGAAACTACGACTTCTTGCCATTTCCGGTCAATGACCGGGTTCCAGGGCCGCACGGACGCGGCGCCGCGACGCAGGAAGTTTCGGCCGGGTCAGCGCGGCCGCCGAGGTGCAAGGGATACGGCATCTGCGTGAATCATTCTCATTTGCAGTTGATGCGCTCATTCGCGACAATGGCGCCTTCCGTTTTTCCGTCGCCCCTGGTCGGGCGCTGCCTGGAATCCGCTTCGCCATGCATACGCATTGTCGTCGTCCATCTTCGTTCTGCCTTGCCTGGTTGCTGGGCCTGGGCATGCTCGTCGTCGCGGCCACGGCGACGGCAGCCGCACCCGCGCCTGCCGCGGACAAGGCGCAGACGATCGTGCACATGCTCGATTACATCAGCGTGGACTACCCCCAGTTCGTGCGCGACGGCAAGGTGCTCGACCAGAGCGAGTACGCCGAGCAGCTCGAATTCGCCACGCAGTCGCTGGCGTTGCTGCAGCAGTTGCCGGCACAGACGGGACAGGCGGAACTGGTGGGCAAGGCGCAGGCCCTGCGCGCGGCGATCGCGACGAAGACCGATGGCAAGGCGGTGGCCGCGGCGGCCAATGCGTTGCGTTGGGACATCATCCGCGTCTGGCAGCTGAGTGTGGCGCCGCGGCAGGCGCCGGACCTTGCCGCGGGTGCGCGCCTGTATGCCGCCGATTGCGCCGCCTGCCACGGCGTCAGCGGCCATGGCGACGGCGTGCTGGCAGCCGGGCTCGATCCGGTGCCCAGCAATTTCCACGATGCGGCAAGGATGGATGCGCGCAGCATCTACGGGCTGTACAACACCATCACGCTGGGCGTGGCCGGCACGCCGATGCGGCCGTTCCCGGAACTGTCCGAGACCGAGCGCTGGTCACTCGCGTTCTACGTCGCCGGCCTGCGCGCCACGCCCGCGCAGTTGCAGGCCGGGGCCACGGCTTGGCAGCAAGGCATCGGCAAGGCGCAGTTCAAGGACTTCGGCGACCTGGTGACGCGGGCGCCGAATGACGTGGCGCAGCGCGAAGGCGCGCAACTGGTGGCAGTGCAGGCTTACCTGGCCGCCCATCCGGCGTCGATCCAGGCCGCGGCACCCACGCCGATGGCAACCACCCGCGACAAGCTCGACGCCAGCCTCGACGCCTATCGCCGCGGCGATCGCGACATGGCGCGGCAACTGGCCATCGGTGCCTACCTGGAAGGTTTCGAACTGGTCGAGGCCAGCCTGGACAACGTCGACGCCCCGCTGCGGCGCGAGGTGGAGACCCGGATGATGGCCTTGCGCACGACCATCGCCCAGGGGCCGCCGGTGGCTGAGGTCGCCGCGCAGGTCAAGCGCATCGACGGCCTGCTCGACCGTGCCGAACAGGAGCTTGCGGCGGGCGAGCTGTCGCCGCTGACGGCCTTCCTCAGCGCGCTGCTGATCCTGCTGCGCGAGGGTCTGGAGGCCATCCTGGTGCTGGCGGCGATCATCGCGTTCGTGCACAAGACCGGGCGCCGCGATGCGATGCCGTACATCCACTTCGGCTGGATCGCGGCGGTGCTGCTGGGCACGGCGACGTGGGTGGTATCGAGCTATCTGCTGGCGATCTCCGGTGCCAATCGCGAGGTCACCGAGGGCGTCACCGCGCTGATCGCCGCGGCGATGCTGCTGTACGTCGGCTACTGGCTGCACAGCAAATCGTACGCGCAGGCATGGAGCGCGTTCATCCGCACGCGGGTGAATGCCGCGCTGGGCAAGGGCACCTTGTGGGCGATGGCCGGCGTGGCGTTCCTGGCCGTGTACCGCGAGCTGTTCGAGATCGTGCTGTTCTACCAGACCCTGTGGGTGCAGGTGGGCAGCGAGGGGCAGCACTACGTGATCGCCGGCATGCTCACGGCGGCGCTGCTGCTGGCGCTGGTGGCCTGGGCGATCCTGAAGTACAGCGTGCGCCTGCCGATCGGGCCGTTCTTCACCGCGACCTCGGCCTTGCTGGCGCTGCTGGCGGTGGTGTTTGCCGGCAACGGCATTGCCGCGCTGCAGGAGGCTGGCGTGGTCGGCGCCGACGCCGTGTCGTTCGTCTCGATCCCGTTGCTGGGCATTCACCCGACGCTGCAGGGCCTGCTGGCCCAGGCGTTGGCGCTGGCGCTGACCGCCGGCGGCGTGTGGCTGGCGCGGCGCCAGGCACTTGCTGCCGCCCGCAACGCGGGTTGAGCCGGGACGCTCAGAAGCTCATGAAGTAACCGCCGTTCACCGGCAGGTTGGCGCCGGTGATGTAGCCGGCGTCGTCGGCGGCGAGGAAAGCCACGGCGCGGGCGATGTCCGCCGGCGAGCCGAGCCGGCCGACCGGAATGCCGGCGATGATCTGGGCGCGAATGTCGTCGGGCACGGCCGCCACCATCGGCGTGTCGCAGTAGCCGGGCGAGACGGTGTTGACGGTGATGCCCTTGCGCGCGGTCTCGCGCGCCAGCGCCATGCTGAAGCCATGCACGCCGGCCTTGGCTGCCGAGTAGTTGGTCTGGCCGAACTGGCCGGTCTGTCCGTTGACCGAGCTGATGTTGACGATGCGACCGAAGCCGCGCGCGCTCATGCCGTCGACCACGTGGCGGCAGATGTTGAACACGCCGTCCAGGTTCACCTGCATCAGCTCGTGCCATTGCTGCGGGCTCATCTTGCGCAGGCTGGCGTCGCGGGTGATGCCGGCGGCGTTGACCACGATGTCGACGCTGCCGTGGCGGTTTTCGACCTGCGCGAGCGCCTGCCGGCAACTTTCGAAATCGCTGACGTCGAGCGGTGCGAAGTCGACCGCGCCGCCGAATTCGGAGAGTTCGTGGTGGAAGGCGGCGACCCGTTCGGTGCGCGCAGCCAGATCGAGCGCCACCACCTGGCGCCCGGCGCGGGCAAGGTGGCGGCAGATTTCGGTGCCCAATCCGCCGATGCCGCCGGTGACGATGGCAACGCGTCGTGGAGTGTCGGTCTGATTCATCGGGATCGCTTCGCTGGCCGGCTCACGCTGCGTGGCAGCACATGTTGTGCTGCAGCGTCCGGGAAAGGTTGGGGCGCCGGCGACGGAGCGGGGCCGTCGCGGCGCGGGGGATTCAGCCGGGCTTCTTGCCGCTGCGCGTGCCGGCCGGCGGCGGGGTCGGCATCACCTTGGCGGCGGTGTCCATCAGCCCGCGCTGCATTGCCTGGAACGCCGCCATGTTGCGCTCGGTCAGGTCGTTCAGCGTGTTCCAGGGGGTTTGCCCCATGAGGTTGTTGAGCTGGCTGCGGAACTGGGTCTGCTGGTCGAGGAACACCTGCAGGCTGCGCTCCAGATAGGGGCCCATGAAGCCCTGCAGCGAGTCGCCGTAGAAGCGGATGATCTGGCTGAGCAACTGCGGCGACAGCATCGGCTGCCCCTTGTCCTCGTGCTCGGAGATGATCTGCAGCAGCACCGAACGGGTCAGATCCTCGCCGCTCTTGGCGTCGCGGACCTCGAAATCCTCGTTGTCCAGCACCAGCTGGCGGACTTCCTCCAGCGTGATGTAGCTGGAGATCTCGGTGTCGTAGAGACGCCGGTTCGGGTACTTCTTGATGATGCGTTTGTTTTGTGCCATGCGCCACAAGCTAGCAGAAGATATTGCGGCGCACCAGTCGGCGCCGCCGTTTCATGCTGCGGCATCCGGGCGCAGCAAATCCGCCTGTTTCAGTGCCCCGGGGCACCGCCGGCATTGCCGAACGGCGGGCGCGCCAGCCACAGCAGCGGGATCATGGCGAGGAACAGCACGGCGCAAACGAGGTAGACGTCATTGACCGACAAGGTCAGCGCCTCGCGGGTGATCAATTGGTCGACCACATCCAGCCCCTGCCGCATGGAAAAGCCGCCGTGCTCCAGGCGCTGCAGGAAACTGGTCGCGGCGGGCGCCGCCGGCGTGATGTGTTCGGTCAGCACGGCATGGTGGTATTCGCCGCGATGCTGCCACAGCGTCACCGTGGCCGCGGTCGAGACGCTCGACGCCAGCGTGCGGCAGAAGTTGGCCAGGCCCGAGGCGCTGGCGACCTGGTCCGGGTTCAGGCCGGACAGGTACATCTGGTTGAGCGGGATGAAGAAGCAGGCGATGCCGATGCCCATCACGAAGCGCGGCAGCACCAGGGTGCCGAACGAGGCGGAGCTGTCGAAGCTGGCGAACCAGAACGAGGTCACCGCGAACACGATGAAGGCGAACGTCACCACCGCGCGCAGCTCCAGCCGCTGGATGTTGGCGCCGATCACCGGTGCCATCAGGAACGCCAGCACGCCCACCGGCGCGCTGGCCAGGCCGGCCCAGGTGGCGGTGTAGCCGAGGTCGATCTGCAGCCACAGCGGAAACACCACATTGATGCCGAAGAACGCCATCATGCCCAGCGACAGCGCCACCACGGCCACGGTGAAGTTGCGCCGCTTGAACAGCGCCAGTTCGACCACCGGATGTCTGGCGTGCAGCTCCCACACGATCAGGAAGGTGAGGCAGACCAGCGCGATGATGCCCAGGGTCAGGATCATCGGCGAGGCGAACCAGTCGTGGTCGTTGCCGTTGTCCAGCATGAACTGCAGCGCGCCCACGCCGACCACCAGCAGCACCAGCCCGATCACGTCGATCGGCATCTTGAAGGTTTTCGTCTCGCGTTTGTGCAGCAGCGCCCAGGTAATCAACGCGGCCAGCGCACCCACCGGCACGTTGATGTAGAAGATCCACGGCCACGAGAAATTGTCGGTCAGCCAGCCGCCGAGGATCGGGCCGAAGATCGGCGCCACCACTACCGTCATTGCCCACAGCGCCAGCGCCATGCCCTGTTTCGCCTTCGGGTAGCTCGACAGCAGCAGGGCCAGCGACAGCGCCACCATCGGGCCGGAGCCCGCGCCCTGCAGCAGGCGGCAGATCACCAGCATCGGCATGCTGGTAGCCATGCCGCAGAGCATCGAGAACAGCACGAACAGCGTCACCGAGCTGATGAAGGTGCGCACCTCGCCGAAGCGTCGCGCCAGCCACCCGGTCAGCGGTTGCATGATCGCGCTGGCCAGCGCGTAGGAGCTGATCGTCCAGGTGCCCTCGCTGGGACTCACGCCGAGGCTGCCGGCGATGTGCGGCACCGAGACGTTGACGATGGTCATGTCCAGCACTTCCATGAAGGTGCTGAAGGCGACCGCGATGGTCAGCAGGACCAGGGCGCCGCCTTGCAGCGGCTTCAGGGACGTGGTGTCGTCGGGCGTGGCGGCCATCGGCTCGACTCAGCGGGCGTTGCGCGGCAGGTTGGCGCGGATGACCTGCTCGGCCTCGGCGTCGGCCTTGGCGGCCATCTGGGTATAGACGTCGGTCTGCGCCACCGGCTGCTGCGCCGGGGTGGCGGCCAGCACGCTGCCCTTGTCGTCGGTGATGTCGATGGTGACCTCGCTGGACAGGCCCACCCGCAGCGGATGCTTGTCCAGCTCGGCGTTGTCCAGCGAGATGCGCACCGGCACGCGCTGCACCACCTTGATCCAGTTGCCGGTGGCGTTCTGCGCCGGCAGCAGCGAGAACACGCTGCCGGTGCCGGCGCCCAGGCCGATCACCTTGCCGTGGAACACCGCATCGTCGCCGTAGAGATCGGAGACGACCGTCGCCGGCTGGCCGATGCGGATGTGGCGCAACTGGCTTTCCTTGAAGTTGGCCTCCACCCACAGATCGTGCAGTGGCACCACCGTCATCAATTGCTGCCCGGGCTGCACGCTGTTGCCCAACTGCACGCTGCGCTGGGCCACGTAGCCGGAGACCGGTGCGTAGATCGCGTTGCGCTGGGCGGCGATCCACGCGGCGCTGAAATTCGCGCGGGCCTGCATGACGCCCGGGTTGCGCGCCACGTCGGTGCCTTCGATTGCCGCATGCGCCGCGGCTGCCTGGGCCTGCGCGCCGGCCAGCGCGGCGCGCGCCTGCGCCACGCCGTCGCGCAGGTGCTGCACGATTTCCGGCGATTCGGCGTGCGCTGCCAGCAGCGGCAGGTGGCGTTTGAGGTCGGCGTCGGCCTTCTGCAGCGCGAGCCTGGCTGCGTCGACCTGGGCGTCGGCACTGCTGGCCGAACTGGTTTGCTGGCGCACGCCGCGCACGGCCTGGGCCAGTGCGCTGCGTGCCTGTTCCAGGCGCACCTTGGCGTCGGTGGGGTCCAGCCGTACCAGCACCTGGCCGGCTTCGACGCGCTGGGTGTCGTCGGCGAGGATCGCCACCACCGTGCCGGGCACCTGGGCCGAAATGGCCACCTGGTTGCCGCCGACGTAGGCGTTGTCGGTCTTGACCCGGGTGGAGAACACGAAGAACCACAGCGCGAACCAGGCGAGCCCGGCGAGGATGAACGCGGCGGCCACGATCAGCAGCGCGCGCCGACGCTTGGCCGGGTCCTTCGCGGCCATGCCGCTGTCGTTGGCGTCGACAGACGACCGGTCGGTTTCAGTGGTGCTCATGGGCGGGCTCCAGCGGTAACGGAAGAGGTGGCATCGGCGTTGCGGTCGGCGGCGGAGGCGTCGCGATAGCCGCCACCCAGCGCCTTGACCAGCGCGAGGTCGGTCGCCACGGCTTGCGCCTGCAACTGCACGGCCGCGTCGCGCTGCTGCAGCCATTGCGCCTTGGCCACCAGGCTCTCGCGGGCGTCGCGCACGCCCTGGGCGGCGCGCGCCTGCGCGTTGGCCAGCAGTTGCCGCTGCGCATCCACGCGGGTGCGCTGGACCACGCGCCGCGCGGCGATCTGTTGTGCGCCGAGCGCCTGCGTGGCGACTTCACGGGCGGCACCCAGCACCGTGCTGTCGTACTGCGCGATTGCCGCGTCGAGCTGGGCCTTGCTCACACCGTAGTTCGCCTTCAGCGCGCCGCCATTGAAGATCGGCAAGTGCAGCGCCGGGGCCAGCGAGAACGTGCGGCTGCCGGCGGTGAACAGCTTGCCCAGGTCGATGCTCGACAACCCGGCCATCGCGCTGATGCTGAAATCCGGGAAGAACTCGGCGCGGGCGGCGTCGGTCTGGCGCAGCGCGGCTTCGACCTGCCAGCGGCTGGCGGCGATGTCCGGGCGGCGCGCGATCAGGTCCAGCGCGGCGTTGGCGGGAATTCCCTCGTCGACGCGCGGCAGCGGTCGCGGCTGCAGCTCGGGCAGCTGTTCCGGTGCCACGCCGAGCAGCGAGGCGAGCGACACGCGGCGGATCTTCGCCGAGCCTTCCAGCGCCACGCGCATTTCCTGCACGGCGGCCAGTTGCGCGCGCGCCTTCTGCGCTTCGTCCGGCAAGTCCACGCCCTGCTTGACGCGCAGATCGGCGATGCGGCTGAACTGCTGCTGCGTGGCGAGCGCTTGATCGGCCAACTGCAGGCGCGCCTGGTCGGCCTGCCAGCCGAAGTAGGTATCGGCCACGGCGTATTGCAGTGCCAGCGCCGCAGCGCTGCGCTGCGCTTCGGCCGCGTGCGCCTGGTCGAGCGCTGCTTCCAGCGTGGCGCGCTGCTTGCCCCACCAGTCGAAGTCGTATTTGAGCTGCGCACCGAGGTCGGCCTGGTTGTACCAGCTGAAGCCGAGGAACTGGCTCGGGATCAGCCCGTGGTCGCTCAGCCGTTGCCGCGCCACCTGCGCGCTGCCGTTCACCGACAGCCCCAACTGCGCCGCTGCCAGCCTCGCCGACTGCTCCGCCTGGGCTACCCGGCTCTGCGCCATGGCGAGGTCCGGCGACTGGCGGGTGGCGCTATCCATCAGATTGTCCAGCTGCGGATCGTGGTATTGCCGCCACCACTGCGCCGCGGGCCAGCCGGCGCGCTCGGGCGCCTGCAGCCCGGCCAGCGGCACGTCGCCGCGCAGGTCCGGTGCCAGCAGCCTGGCCGGTGCAGCGCAGGCGGCCAGGGTCAGGGCAATCAGGGCGGCGAGCATCGCGCGTCCGCCCGGCAAGGCGTGCTTCATGCGGGAATCCTTCATGGCAGGCGCTGTTCGCCCAACTGGTCGAGATTGGCGGCGAGCTTGCGCAGCAGCCGGTCGAACTGACGCATGTCGCCGGCGCTGAAGCCGCCGAACATGGCGCCCACCTGCGGGAACATCGGCGGCAGCATCTTCTGCACGAAGCGCCGGCCGGCAGGGGTGATGCGGATCAGCACGCGGCGGCGATCCTCCTTGCTGCTGCCGCGGGTTATCAGGGCGCGCTTGACCAGCGCATTGGCGATGCGCGTCATGTTGGTGGCGCCCTGGGTGGTGAACTCGCACAGCTCGCCCGGCGTGGAACTGCCGTCCGGCCGGCTGTACAGGATCATCAGGGTCAGGAACTCGCTGTGGTTGAGCTTGTTCGGCTTGAGCTTCGCCTCCAGCTCGCGGTCGATGGTGGCGCCGAGCATCAGCATGAGCCGGCACATCCGCGCTTCCGCCACGGGCATCTGCGGGACGAGCTGGCCGACCCGGTCGATGCCTTCGTCCATCATCGCGATGCAGTTTGCGAGAGTCGCCATTTCACTGATTTATAATTCACCAGTGAAGTAAATTAGCAGGCGCCGATGGCCCGGGGCAAGTGACAATTGTCACGGGTTCCGGTCGAGGCCGAACAGGCGGCGGGCATTGGCGGAGGTGGCTTGCGCCACGTGCTGCTCGCTCTCGCCGCGCAGCTCGGCCACGCAGCGCAGGATCTCGACCAGTCGCGCCGGTTCGTTGCGTTGGCCGCGGTGGCCGGCGTCGGGCTGGTCCGGCGCGTCGCTTTCCAGCAGCAGGAACTGGATCGGCATGGCGGCAACGATGCGCCGCAGGCGCTGCGCGCGTTCGTAGGTCACCGGGCCACCGATGCCCAGGTGGAAGCCGATGTCCCACAGCTTTGCTGCCTGTTGTTCGCTGCCGGAGAAGCTGTGCACCACGCCGCGCGCGCCGGGGCAGCGGCGCAGGCTCAGGCTCACCTCTTCCAGTGCCTGGCGTGCGTGCACGATGACCGGCAGATCCAGTTCGCGCGCCAGCCGCAGCTGGATTTCGAAGAAGCGTTGCTGCAGGTCGCGATCGGGCCCCGCGCCGTGGTAGTCCAGGCCGATCTCGCCCACGGCGACCGCGGGGTGATCGCCCAGCCAGTCGCCGAGGCGCTCCAGGTGCTCGGGCCGATGGCGGTCCATGAACAGCGGATGCAGGCCATAGGCGGGATGGATGCCGGGTCGGTCGTCGCACAGGGCATGGATGCGCGGCCAGCTTTCGGCGTCGGTGGCCGGGACCACCAGTTGGCCAACGCCGGCCGCTTCGGCCCGCGCGATGACCGCGGCGCGGTCGGCCTCGAACGCCTCCAGGTCGAGATGCACGTGGCTGTCGATGAGCAGTTGCATGGGGAAGATCCGTGAATGTGGGCGCGACTGCACGGCAAGTGCGTGAAAACCATGTCATAACTTCGAGCTAGCTGCGATTCAGTCTGGCATCGGTTCAATTGACTGCGCAGGTTGTTACGTCCGCTGCACATCCCGGGCGGTAGGCTGCGCTCAAACAGAGGAGTAGGAAGTGATGAACACGTTGATGGTCAATGTACTCAAGGCGGCGATCGCCGCGGCGCTGGTGACGGGAGTGTCTGCCTGCAACCGCAGTGCGGACGCCGGCTCGACCGGTGCGGACGGCATGGCCGCGAGCGCCGATGCCGGAGTGAAGTACGGCAAGGTCGTCTCCGTCGACCCGGTGCGCACGACGGTGAACAACCCCAAGCAGGTCTGCCATGACGAGACCGTCACGCACACCGCACCGCCGAAGGACCAGCATCGCATCGCTGGCACGGCGATCGGCGCGGTGGTCGGCGGCCTGGTCGGCAACCAGGTCGGCGGCGGCAAGGGCAAGACACTGGCCACCGTGGCCGGCGCGGTCGGCGGCGGCTACGCCGGCAACCGGATCGAGGCGGCGCACCAGAAGGGGCAGGTCACCACCAGCGTCGAACGCCGCTGCGACACGGTCAACAACACCAGCAGCAAGATCGTCGGCTACGACGTCCGCTACGTCTACGACGGCGTCACCCGTACGGTCCGCATGGATCACGACCCCGGTGATCGCGTTGAGGTGAAGGAAGGCGTGACCGTGGTATCCGACGCTCATTGAGCTCATTCACCCCACAGGAGCACCTGATGACTGCACGCATTGCAAAACTTGCACTGGCCGCATCGATGACGACGGGCCTCGCCCTCGCCGGTTGCGCGACCCAGCCTTACGGCAACAGCAACAACGGCTACTACGGAGGCCAGTCGTCGGCTTACGGCAACCAGCCGGTTCGCTGCAACACCTGCGGCGTGGTGCAGGAGGTTCAGCAGGTGTATCTGGAGAACAGCGGCAACGGTGGCACGCTGGGTGCGATCATCGGCGCGGTGGCCGGCGGCGTGCTCGGCAACCAGGTCGGCAAGGGCGATGGCCGCAAGGCCGCGACCGTGGCCGGCGCGGTGGCCGGCGGCGTGGTCGGCAACCAGGTCGGCAAGCGCAGCGGTGCCGACAAGGTGGCCTGGCGCATCGTTGTCCGTCTGGACGACGGACGCTACGCCACCGTGACCCAGCGCGAGAACCCCGGCCTACGCCAGGGCGACTACGTCGAGGTGCGCGGCGATCACGTCTACCCGCGCTGATCGTCCTTGACATACGGACGTCTGGACGTCCAAAAGAAAAGGCCACCGGAAGGTGGCCTTTTCTGTGTCTGCGATACCTTCCGCTCAGTTCACTGCGTAGAAGGCGTGGTCGCCGATCGTCACGCTGGGGCGGTTGTGCGACCACGAGGGGGAGATCGTGGTGGTCGCGAAGTGATCGGCGTGCGGCACCAGCATGCGACGCTGCGCCAGCGGCAGCTGCCAGTTGTGGATCGAGTTTCCGGCGACGTCCCACGCCTTCACGAAGGCAGGGAGGTTGCTGATCTCGAATGATCCGGACGTGGTGGTGGTGGCGAACTGGTGCGGTGCCGTGACCACCTTGCACAC
This sequence comes from Rhodanobacter sp. UC4437_H4, assembly GCF_052978425.1. Taxonomy (NCBI): domain Bacteria; kingdom Pseudomonadati; phylum Pseudomonadota; class Gammaproteobacteria; order Lysobacterales; family Rhodanobacteraceae; genus Rhodanobacter; species Rhodanobacter sp. UC4437_H4. The sequence goes on along the minus strand of NZ_CM129673.1, from coordinate 870,315 downwards.
GGTATCGCCGTAATGCCCGCGATCGCGCCGGCGCAGCGCCACCTCGGCCACCGCCAGCTGGCCGTCGGTAGGCTGGCTGCGTGCTTCGAGATAGACGGTCGTGGCCAGGCAGGCCTGGTCAGCTACCGGCTGGGGCATCAGTGTCGTCAGCCACAACAGCAGGGAAAGTTTCATGTTCTGCCTCCAACGTGCTGTACGCGCGAAGCCGGTCTCGGCTTCTTGCGCCGTTGCGGTGGACGGGCGGGCAGGCCGTTCCACCTGGATCTGTCGCCCGGGCCGAAACTTGTGGCCAGGGCGCTGTGCCACGGGATTGTGGCGATTCGAGCGGCTCTGCGAAGCCGGCCGGAAGGGTTGTGCCGGGAACGGTGCCGTCATGCGGGCGTCGCGTTGCTTCCGGCGGCTTTGCCTCGAAGGATGGCAAGGCCTGTTCTCATCCGGCATTGCTGCTGCCGGGTCGCGCCGATACGGATTCATCCGGTTCGTCGCGTCAATCGACACCCCGTGTACCGGGTGCCGCGATATTCGATCGGCGGAGCCTAGTGGCGGGAAGCGCCGCTGGCAAGTGCCGCGATGGGCGGATTTAACTTGCACTCACGTGTCGTTGACAAGTGCCATCGCGAAAAAATCCCCGCGTGTCTGCACGTCATGTTCATGCGGACCATGACGTCTGCAGCGTCAATGCAAGTGCACGCTGGAATGACGGCGTAGCGCCTGCGCGAAGTTGTGCGGCAATGTCGTCGTCCAGCACCAGCAGCACGTCGGAGGCGCCGTCGCCGTCGACGACATCAAGCACGCAACCGACCTCGCGATCGTCGATGCGCAACGCGTCGCCGGCCTGCACCGGCTGCGACGTCGTGCCGCGGTGCAGGTGGCGCTTGTGGCCACCGCGAAAATGCAGTCGCGCCACGATTTCCTGGCCGGGATAACAGCCCTTGTCGACAGCCACCGCGTCGAGCCGCTGCAGCGACAGCGCAGCGGGCAACGACGTTCCGAGCATCGACGCCGGCAGCCACGGCCAACCGTCGCGCAACTGCAGCGCGCGCCATGCGTCGTCCGTGGAAGCGGTCGCGGAAACGAGCAGCGCATGCGAGCCGCAACCCAGCGAAACGGCGTCGCCTTCCATCGTCACCACATGCAACGGTTGCGCGGGGCCGGTACTCAAACCGCGCGCCGGCAGCGCGGTCAGCCGGACCCGGGAGCGGAACACGAATCGCTGCAGCGCCTCCACCATCGCCGCGGCTTCGCCGCCGCGCAACAGCAACAGGTAGCGTTGTTCTTCCAGCCGCGCCAGGTGGAACAGCGCACGCACGCGACCTTTCGCATCCAGCCAGGCGCTGAATTGCCAGCGGCCCACGGCGAGGCCATCCACCTTGCTGCTGAATTGCGCGTGCGCGAATGCGCCTGCATCGGGACCTTCGAGCAACAGTGTTTCGGCGATCGGGGATGCGTGCATGGTGTGGGAAGTTTGGGGCAGTCGCGCCGTTGCGCAAGTGAGCGGCATGGCCGCCATGCGGTGCGGCGCCCGCGGGCCGATGGTTGTGCTGTCCGGGGGCAAGTATTAATCTTCAGCGGCTGACAAACACCATGTCCAATACCTCAGTCCCCATCGAAACCACGCCTGCCCCCGTCAAGCCGGAGACGACCGCCAAGCCGGCCGATCCGCCGCCCGACAAGGCAGCCTTGGAGCGTCCGGCTCCGGACCCCACGCGCTACGGCGACTGGGAAAAGAACGGGCGCTGCATCGACTTCTGAGCGGGGCGCCCGGCACGGGGCGCGGCATCAAGGGGCGAATGCAGCAGGGATATCAGCGATTCCACAGAGGATAGCCGCCATGGCAGAGAAGCAACGACCGCTTTCCCCGCATCTGCAGATCTACCGCAAGCAGGTGCAGATGATGACCTCCATCACGCATCGCGCCACCGGCATCGCCCTCGCGGTCGGCGGCTTGCTGGTGGTCTGCGGCCTGCTGCAGCTTGCCGCCGGCGAAGATAGCTTCAACCGCTTCAAGGGCATCATCGGCAGCCCGGTCGGGATGGTGCTGCTGTTCGGCTGGAGCTGGGCGCTGTTCTATCACCTCTGCAACGGCATCCGGCACCTGATCCAGGATGCCGGACTCGGTTACGAGATTTCCCAGTTCGTGCGTTCGAGCTGGCTGTCGGTTGCCGGCAGCATCGTGCTGACCGCTGCGACCTGGGCCTGGGTAATGATGGCCGGAGGTGCGGCATGAACCTGCGTGTGGGAACCGACGACGTCCGCAGCCAGCTGCGCAATCCGATGAAACTCGCCCGCGGACTGGGTTCGGCGAAATCCGGCGTGGAGCACTGGTGGGTGCAGCGGTTGACTGCGGCCGCGCTGGTGGTGCTGGGCATCTGGTTCGTGATCACCGTGCTCGGCCTGCTGCACGCGGATTACGCGGCGGCGCGCGCGACGGTGGCCAAGCCGTGGAATGCGCTGCTGCTGATCGTGTTCGTGCTGACCATGTTCTGGCATGCCGTGCTGGGCTTGCAGGTGGTGGTCGAGGATTACGTGCACACCCGCTGGAAGGAGGTCGTGCTGCTCGTGGCGATCAAGTTCCTCGCGGTGCTGGGCGCACTGGCTGGCGTGCTGGCCGTGTTGCGCGTGGCGCTGACCCCCTGAGACGAAAACGCGAGGCCGGGATTCCATGGAAAGCTACAAGGTTCAGCAGCATCTTTATGACGTGATCGTGGTCGGCGCCGGCGGCGCCGGCTTGCGCGCCACCTTCGGTCTCGCCGAGAAGGGTCTCAAGGCGGCGTGCATCACCAAGGTCTTCCCGACGCGTTCGCACACCGTGGCGGCGCAGGGCGGCATCGCCGCCGCGCTCGGCAACATGAGCGAGGACAACTGGCGCTTCCACTTCTACGACACCGTGAAGGGCGGCGACTGGCTCGGCGACCAGGACGCGATCGAGTACATGTGCAAGCACGCGCCCGAAGCGGTGATCGAGCTCGAGCATTACGGCGTGCCGTTCTCGCGCACCGAGGACGGCCGGATCTACCAGCGTCCGTTCGGCGGCATGACCACGCACTACGGCAAGGGCACGGCGCAGCGCACCTGCGCGGCTGCCGACCGCACCGGTCACGCGATCCTGCACACCCTGTACCAGCAGGCGCTTGCGCACGATGCGACCTTCTTCGTGGAGTACTTCGCGATCGACCTGGTGTTCGACGCCGAGGGCGTGTGCCGCGGCGTGCTGGCGCTGGACATGAACGAAGGCACCATGCATTTCTTCCGTGGCCACGCGGTGGTGCTGGCCACCGGCGGTTACGGTCGGGCCTACCTGAGCGCCACCTCGGCCCACACCTGCACCGGAGACGGCGGCGGCATGGTGCTGCGCGCGGGCCTGGCGCTGCAGGACATGGAGTTCGTGCAATTCCATCCCACCGGCATCTACGGTGCCGGCTGCCTGATCACCGAGGGCGTGCGCGGTGAGGGCGGCTACCTCACCAACTCCGAGGGCGAGCGCTTCATGGAGCGCTACGCGCCGCATGCGAAGGATCTCGCCTCGCGCGACGTGGTCAGTCGCGCGATGACGGTCGAGATCAACGAAGGCCGCGGCGTCGGCGAGCACAAGGACCACATCTTCCTCAACCTGATGCATCTCGGCCCCGAGGTGATCCACGAGCGGCTGCCCGGCATCGCCGAGTCGGCGCGCATCTTCGCCGGAGTCGATGTCAGCAAGCAGCCGATCCCGGTGTTGCCGACCGTCCACTACAACATGGGCGGCATCCCCACCAACTACCACGGCGAAGTCGTGCAGAAGCGCGGAGACGACGTGGATGCCGTGGTGCCCGGGCTGTTCGCGATCGGCGAAGCGGCGTGCGTGTCGGTGCACGGCGGCAACCGGCTGGGCTCCAACTCGCTGCTCGACCTGGTCGTGTTCGGTCGTGCCGTGGCGCATCGTTGCGCCGAGATCATCCAGCCCGGCACGCCGCACAAGGATCTGCCCGCCACCGCGCTGGACAAGGCGCTGGAGCGCTTCGACCGCCTGCGCAACGCCAACGGCAGCACGCCCACGGCGGCGATCAGGCTGAACATGCAGCGCACGATGCAGCGCTACGGTGCGGTGTTCCGCACGGGCGAGACGCTGGACGAAGGCAGCCAGAAGATCTCCGAGGTGTTCAAGACGTTCGAGGACGTCAAGGTCAGCGATCGTTCGCTGGTCTGGAACACCGATCTGATCGAGACGCTGGAACTCGCCAATCTGCTCGAGCAGGCGGTGGCGACCATGCACTCGGCCGCGCAGCGGCCGGAGAGCCGTGGCGCGCACGCCCGCGAGGATTTCCCGGAGCGCGATGACGAGCACTGGCTCAAGCACACGCTGGTGTGGGTCGACCGCGAAGGTGCCACCCGCTTCGACTATCGTCCGGTGCACCTGGACACCTTGACCGACGAGGTGGCTTCGGTCCCGTTGGCCAAGCGCGTCTACTGAGTCGTTGCGTTCGATGTCACGTCCCGTTTTCGAGAATATGGAAGGGCAATGCCATGGGTGAATTCACGCTGCCACGGAACTCCAAGATCCAGCCCGGCAAGCATTACCCGGCCAAGGATGCGAAGAAGCCGCGCACCTTCCGCATCTATCGCTGGTCACCGGACGACGACAAGAATCCGCGCATCGATACCTACGAGATCGACCTGGCCGCATGCGGTCCGATGGTTCTCGACGCCCTGCTGAAGATCAAGAACGAGATCGACCCGACGCTATCGTTGCGCCGTTCCTGTCGCGAGGGCATCTGCGGCTCGTGCGCGATGAACATCGACGGCACCAACACGCTGGCGTGCATCTGCGCGATCGACAGCGTCGCCAGCGGCGACGTGAAGATCTACCCGCTGCCGCACATGCCCGTGGTCAAGGACATCATCCCGGACCTCACCCATTTCTACGCGCAGTACGCCTCGATCAAGCCGTGGATTCGCACGCAAAGCCCGGCGCCGGGCAAGGAGCGCCTGCAGTCGCCGGAAGATCGCAAGAAGCTCGATGGCCTGTACGAGTGCATCCTGTGCGCCTGCTGCTCCACCAGCTGCCCCAGCTACTGGTGGAATGGCGACAAGTACCTCGGTCCGGCAATCCTGCTGCAGGCCTACCGCTGGATCGTCGACTCGCGCGATGAAACCACCGGCGAGCGCCTGGACGACCTGGAAGACCCGTTCAAGCTGTACCGCTGCCACACCATCATGAACTGCACCCGCACCTGCCCCAAGGGGCTGAACCCGGCCAAGGCGATCGCCGAGATCAAGAAGCTGATGGTGGAGCGGCGCAGCGCATGATGCGTCGTGGATAAGGGCCGCCTGCGCTGGCGTGCCCGCCGCGGCACGCGCGAACTGGATGCCATGCTGGGCGGCTGGCTCGACGAGCGTTTCGAGCAGGCCGACGAGGCACAGCGGCAGGCGTTCGACGAATTGCTCGACACGCAGGACCCGGAGCTGTGGGACTGGATGATGGGCCACGCCCGTCCCGACCGAGCCGACTGGCAGATCATCATCGATGACATCCGCGCCCGCCATCGGCTTTGATTATTCCCCGTCGCGGCTGCTGCCGCGCTACCTGCTGCTGGTGGCGACACTCGCCGCGATCGCCGTGCTGGCCAGCGCCTTGCCGCCCTGGCTGCGCGCGGTGACGGTGGTTGCGCTGGCACTGGCGGCCTGGCAGGCGTGTCGCCGATTGGCGATGACTGTCGTGGTTGCCGCCGGCTGGAGCGCAGAGTCGGGCTGGACCCTGCATACCGTGGACGGCGAGGATCATCCCGCCAGCCTGGCTTCGTTCCGCGTGCTGGGCGATCTGGTGTGGCTGCGCATGCAATCGGCGCAGCACGGCATCTGCGTGCTGCTGCTGGCGCCGGACAACAGCGACGCCGACATCCGCCGTCGCCTGCGCATGCGCCTGGCGACGATGCAGCCGGGTGAGGCGCTGCCGCGCTGGTGAGGCAACTTCGTCGAATCGGCGCGGTCTTGTCGAATGACCGATAATGCCGGTCCGGGCGGCCCGCCCCGTGCCATCACCACAAGCGAATCGCCCATGTTCCGACCGCTCGAACTCTTCATCGGCCTGCGCTACACGCGCGCCAAACGTCGCAACCAGTTCATCTCCTTCATCTCCACCGTGTCGATCGTGTGCATTGCGATCAGCGTGATCGCGTTGATCACGGTGATGTCGGTGATGAACGGCTTCGACTACCAGATGCGCTCGCGCATCCTGGGTGCGGTGTCGCAGGCGACGATCACCAGCGTCGACGGCCCGATCAAGGACGTGCCGCGCGCGCTGCAGGTCGCCCAGGCCAATCCGCACGTGCTGGGCGCGGCGCCGTTCGTCGAATCCGAGGCCATGCTGATCGGCCAGCGCTCGGCCGGCGTGCGGGTGCGCGGCATCGACCCGGCGCAGGAGCCGAAGGTTGTCGACATCGGCCAGCACATGATCGAAGGCTCGCTCGACGACCTGCGTTCCGGCGACTGGAACATCGTGCTGGGCCGCGATCTGGCGATGCAGCTCGGGGTGGGGGTGGGCGACCGCGTGACCATGGCGGTGCAGGAGTTGCGCGCCACGCCGATGGGCGGCATCCCGCGCATGCGCAGCTTCCACGTCACCGGCACGTTCCAGCTCGGCATGGAGCAGTTCGATTCCGGCCTGGCCCTGGTCAACATGCGCGATGCCGAGAAACTCAATGATCTCACTGGTCCGACCGGCATCCGGCTGCGCCTGGACGATCTGTTCAGCGCGCGCCCGGTGGCGCGCGAACTGGCCAGTCAGTTGGGGCAGTACTACGGCGTGCGCACCTGGATGGACGAGAACGCCAACCTGTTCCATGCGCTGTCGATGGAAAAGCTGGTGATGTTCATCATCCTGTCGCTGATCGTGCTGGTGGCGGTGATCAACCTGATCTCGATGCTGATGATGCTGGTCACCGACAAGCAGGCGGACATCGCGATCTTGCGCACGCTCGGCGCCACGCCGCGCAGCATCATGGGCACCTTCATGGTGCAGGGCCTGCTGGTGGGCTTCGTCGGCATCGGCTTCGGCGTGGGCTTCGGCGCGCTGTTGTCGTGGAAACTGCCGGGCATCGTCAAGTGGATCGAGCACACCTTCCACGTCACCTTCCTGTCGCCGGACGTCTATTACATCAGCGAGGTGCCGAGCCGGCTGGACTGGCAGGACGTGGGCTGGACCGCGCTGCTGACCTTCGTGTTCGCGCTGCTGGCCACCCTCTATCCCGCCTGGCGCGCCTCGCGCACGCAGCCGGCGCAGGCCTTGCGTTATGAGTGAGAAATCCATGTCTCCCACCCGCGAAAACGTGCTGCGCGCCAGCCATGTGGCCAAGACCTACGCCGAAGGCGGCCTGCGCACCGACGTGCTGAGCGACGTCAGTTTCACCCTGAAACGCGGCGAGACGATGGCGATCGTCGGCGCCTCCGGCTCCGGCAAGAGCACCCTGCTGCACATCATCGGCGGATTGGACACGCTGACCGCCGGCGAAGTGGAGGTGGATGGCCGCGTACTGTCGAAGCTCTCCGACGCCGAGCGCGGCCGCGTGCGCAACCGGTCGCTCGGCTTCATCTACCAGTTCCACCACCTGCTGCCCGAGTTCACCGCGCTGGAGAACGTGTGCATGCCGTTGCTGATCCGCGGCACCGCGATCGCCGAGGCGCAGCGGCAGGCGGTCGGCTTGCTGGAGCGGGTCGGCCTGGGCGCGCGCACCCACCACAAGCCATCGGAACTCTCCGGTGGCGAGCGCCAGCGCTGTGCGGTGGCGCGTGCGCTGGTGACGCGGCCGGCCTGCGTGCTCGGCGACGAGCCCACCGGCAACCTCGACGAGGCGAACGCGGCGCAGGTCTACGAGCTGATGCTGGAACTCAACCGCGAAATCGGCACCAGCTTCATCCTGGTCACGCATGACCCGCACCTGGCCGCGAAGATGGATCGCACCCTGGTGCTGCACAACGGCGTGCTGCGGGAAGGTCCGGGCGCCTGACGTCAACGGCAGGAGCGCACCCCGGCGCACGCCTACAGCACTTTCAGCATCAGCGTCGCCGCTTGCACGCTAGGCTCGACGGTCTCCAGGACGGAACGGGCGATGCGGCATGGCGCGACACGGGGCGATCACGGTGGCGCTGGCCTTGCTGGCAGGCGTCTTGCTGGTGCAGGCGTGGCCGCGCCTGCCGTCGGTGTGGATCTGCCTGCCGCTCATCGTGCTGGCGTTGGCCTGGGCGTGGCGTTGTCCGCGCTGGCGCTGGCTGTGCGCCCTGCCTCTGGGTGTCGCCTGGGCGCTGTGGTGCGGCACGCAGGCGATGCAGGCCCGGCTGCCGCGCGCGCTGGAAGGCCGCGACGTGCTCGTCGTCGGCAGTCTCGACGGATTGCCGCTGGCGCGTACCGATGCCAGCCGCTTCACCCTGCGGGTCGAAAGCGCCCAACTGGACGGCCGGCCGCTGGCCTTGCACGGCCTGCTCACCGTGTCGTGGTACGAGGGCGCGCCGCCGCTCGCGCCGTGCACGCGTTGGCGCCTGCTGCTGCGCCTGAAGCGCCCGCGCGCGCTGCTCGACCCCGGCAGCACCGACAGCGAGCGCTCGGCGCTGGAGCGCGGCATCGTCGCCACCGGCTACGTGCGCGAGGATGAAGGCAATCGCCGCCTCCCGGGTCCGCGCTGGTGCGTGGACGGCACGCGCGCGGCGATCGCCCGCGGCATCGCCGCGCGCGTGCATGACCCGCACGATGCCGCGCTGTTGTGCGCCTTCGCGGTCGGCGACACGCGTGGCCTCGGCCAGCAGGACTGGGCGGTGGCACGGGCGAACGGCGTCTCGCACCTGATCGCGATCTCCGGCTTTCACGTCGGCGTGGCGGCGGTGTTCGGCGTGTGGCTGGCCTGGCTGGTCTACGCGTGGTGGCCGCCAGCGGCGCTGCGTCTGCCGCGGCCGCAGGCGCAGGCTGCCGCGGCGCTGCTGTTCGCCGTGGTCTACAGCGCGCTGGCCGGCTTCGGCCTGCCTACCGTGCGCACGCTGTTGATGATCGCGGTGGTGGCGCTGGCGCGTTGCAGCCGGCGCGGCAGCAGCGGGGCGCAATCGCTGGCGCTGGCGATGATCGCGATCCTGCTGGCCGATCCGTTGGCGGTGCTGGCGCCGGGGTTCTGGTTGTCCTTCGTCGGCGTGGCGTTCCTGATTCTCTGCCTGCAGGCGCAAGGCCGCGGTTGGCGTGCCTTCCTGCACGAACTCTCCGCCGGCCAGTTGCTGATGACCGTGGCGCTGCTGCCGCTGACCCTGTGGTTCTTCGGCCAGGCGTCGCTGGTCGGTGCGCTGTCCAACCTGGTCGCGGTGCCGGTGGTGAGTTTCGTGATCGTGCCGTGCGCGCTGTTCGGGATGCTGCTGTTGCTGCTGTGCCCGCCGCTGGCCGCGCCGGTGCTGTGGCTGGCCGCGCGGATCGTCCACGCGCAATGGTGGCTGTTCGAGCGCATGGCCACCTGGCCGGGGGCGCACTGGTATCTGCCGGCGGTGCAGCTCCACGCGCTGCTGCTGGCGGTGGTCGGTGCGCTGTGGATGTTCATGCCGCGCGGGGTGCCGCTGCGCTGGCTCGGGGCGGTGCTGTTCCTGCCGCTGCTGTTGCCGCCGCGCAGTACGCCGGCCGACGGAGCGTTCCGGTTGTGGGTGCTCGACGTGGGGCAGGGGCTGGCGGTGCTGGTGCGCACGCACGATCACCTGCTGGTCTATGACACCGGTGCGCGCTATCCCTCCGGTTTCGACCTCGGCGAGGCCGTGGTGTTGCCGGCCATCCACGCGCTGGGCGTGCCGCGGGTGGATACCCTGATGATCAGCCACGGCGACAACGACCACGCCGGCGGTGCGCAGACCGTTGCCGAAGCGTTCCCGCGTGCGCGCCGGCTGGCCGGCGAACCCGCCCGCATGCGCGTGCCCATGCAGCAGTGCGCGGCCGGACAGGCGTGGCAGTGGGATGGCGTGCGCTTCCGCGTGCTGAGCCCGGCGCCCGGCGGCGGCGACCGCGACAACGACAGCTCCTGCGTGCTGCTGGTGGAGGGACGCGGCGGGCGGGTGCTGCTGCCCGGCGACATCAGTTCGAAGGTGGAACCGGCGGTGGCTGCGGCGGTGGGGGCGGGCCTGCCGCCGGTGCTGGTGGTGCCGCATCATGGCAGCAAGACTTCCTCCGGTGCGGCCTTCATCGCGGCGTTGAGGCCGTCGCTGGCGCTGGTTTCCGCCGGTTGGCGCAATCGCTTCGGGCACCCGCGTGCGGAGGTCCTGGCGCGCTATGCCGAGGCGGGCGTGCCGTTGTTCAACACCGCCGTGGAGGGGGCCGTGGAGGTGGAGTTTCCCGCCGACGGGACGCCGCGACGGCAGCCGGGCTGGCGCCGGCAGCAGCCCCGCTACTGGCGCGAGTAGCATGGTGCGACGCCGGGATTGCCACGCCTGCCGCAGTACGCGCGAACGACGCTGCTATCATGCGCGCTTCCCCGGAGCGTGGTGCGGCGAGGACTGAAGGTGCTTGATATCCTGATGGCGGGCGGCTGGGCGATGGTGCCCATCCTGATCTGTTCGGCGGTCGCCCTGGCGATCGTGCTGGAGCGTTGCTGGACGCTGCGCCGCAGCTCGGTGCTGCCGCCCGGGCTGGGCGACGAGGTACGCCAGTGGGCGCGCTCGGGCCAGCTCGATCCCGGTCATCTGGAAGCCCTTGCCAACGGCTCGCCGCTGGGCGAGCTGCTGGCAGCCGCGCTCGCGGTGCGGCGGCAGCCGCGCGAGATCATCAAGGAGCGCATCGAGGACACCGGTCGCCACGTGGTGCACCGGATGGAGCGCTATCTCAACACGCTGGGCACGATCGCCCTGATCGGCCCGCTGCTGGGCCTGTTCGGCACCGTGATCGGCCTGATCCGCATGTTCATGGAGGTGATGGGCGGCGGCATCGGCGATCCCGCGCGGATGGCCGGCGGCATCGGCGAGGCGCTGATCTGCACCGCGTCCGGCCTGACCGTGGCGATCCCCGCCTACGTGCTGCACCGCTACTTCCGCTCGCGCGTGGCCGGTTACTGCGTGCTGATGGAAAAGCAGGCCACCGCCTTGCTGGACGACCTGACCCTGGCCGCGCCGGCACCCGCGCGTACCCGTCGCGCGGCGGCACCCGTCGCGCCGAGCGCGGGCTGAGGCACCGGCGATGCGCATCGGCAACGACCGCCGCGGAGACGATTTCGAGATCAACGTGATCCCGTTGATCGACGTGCTGCTGACCCTGCTGATGTTCTTCGTGCTCACCAGCACCTTCGTGCAGCATTCGCGGCTGAAGGTGACGCTGCCGCAGGCGAGCGTGCAGGAGCGCGACATGAACGCGCCGGCGCTGACCATCATGATCGACCGCGATGGCCGCTTCTTCGTCGGCAGCGACGAGGTGATGGGCGAGGGCATCGAGGCGCTCAAGCAGAGCCTCGCGCGCCATGCCGGCGACAGCCGCGACCAGGCGGTGACGATTCGTGCCGATGCCATGACGCCGAACCAGAACGTGGTGACCGCGATGGATGCACTGGGCCAGCTTGGCTTCACCCGCCTGTCGATCGCCACGACACCGAGCAAACCGGGCGCCGCGCAATGAACGCGGACCAGGCGACCGCGGCAGACGCGGGCAGCTGGCCGACCTACAAACGCCTGCTCGGCTACACGCGACGCTACTGGGCGATCGGCCTGGTGGCCTTCGTCGGCATGCTGGCCGACGGCGGCGGGCTGGCGCTGTTCACCGGGCTGATCAAGCCGATGATCGACAACCTGTTCGCGCAGAAGGACCCGTACCTGATCTTCTGGATGCCGATCTGGATCATCGCGATCTTCCTGGTGCGCTCGCTGGGCACCTTCGTCAGCGATTACGGCATCTCCTACATCGGACGGCACGTGGTGCAGGCGCTGCAGCTGGAAGTGTTCGCCGCGTACCTGAAACTGCCGGCGCCGTATTTCGGCAGCGAGCCGTCGGGCCAGCAGATCTCGCGCATCACCTACACCAGCGAACAGGTCGCCGCGGCGTCCAGCAGTGCGGCGAAGATCGCCATCACCGACGGCTTCACCGTGATCGCGATGCTGTTCGTGATGCTCTATTACAGCCCCTACCTGACGCTTTCGCTGCTGGTGATGGTGCCGGCGATCGCGCTGGTGGCCACGGTGGTGGCGCGCCGCTACCGGCAGATCAGCCGGCGCATCCAGGGCAGCATGGGTTCGGTCACGGGCACGGTGGAGGAATCCGTGGGCGCGCATCGCGAGGTGCGCGTGTACGGCGGCCAGGCGCACGAGGCCGAGCGTTTCGACCAGATCACCCGGCATACGCGGCGGCTCAACCTGAAGATCGCCGCCACCAACGCGGCGTCGAGCTCCACCGTGCAACTGGTGGCGGCCAGCGCGCTGGCGGCACTGGTGTTTCTCGGCACGCGGCCGCAGGTATTGGTCAACATGACGCCCGGCGTGTTCTTCGCCGTGCTCACCGCGATGGGCACCATGCTGCCGTCACTGAAGCGCCTCACCAACGTGCAGGCGAACATCCAGCGCGGACTGTCGGCGGCCGAGGACATCTTCGACGTGATCGACCTGCCGCCGGAGCGCGATGCCGGCACGCTGGAGCTCGAGCGCAGCCGCGGCGAGCTGCATTTCGTCGACGTCGGCCTGACGTATCCGCGCAGCCATGTTCCCGCCCTGCAGGAAGTCAATCTCGATTGCGCGCCCGGCACGGTCACCGCCCTGGTCGGACGCTCGGGCAGCGGCAAGAGCAGCCTGGTCAGCCTGCTGCCGCGCTTCAACGTGCCCGGCGCCGGGCGCATCGTGCTCGATGGCGAGGATTGCCGCAGCTACACGCTGGCGTCGCTGCGCAGGCAGATTGCCTGGGTCGGCCAGAGCGTGGTGCTGTTCAACGACACCGTGGCCAACAACATCGCCTACGGCGAGCTGGCCGGCGCCAGCGAGGCGGAAATCGTCGCCGCGGCCGAGGCGGCCAATGCGATGGAGTTCATCTCGCGCATGCCGCTCGGCATCCACACGCCGATCGGGCAGAGCGGCAACCTGCTCTCCGGCGGCCAGCGCCAGCGCATCGCGATCGCCCGGGCGATCCTCAAGAACGCGCCGATCCTGGTGCTGGACGAGGCCACCAGCGCACTGGATACCGAGTCCGAACGGCTGATCCAGCAGGCGCTGACACGGCTGATGAAGGATCGCACCACGCTGGTGATCGCCCATCGCCTGTCCACCGTGGAAGGCGCCGACCAGATCGCGGTGATGGATCAGGGCCGCATCGTCGAGCGCGGCACCCACGCCGAACTGCTCGCGCTGAAAGGGCAGTACGCCGCGCTGCACCGCATGCAGTTCCACGACGCCGCGGCCGTAACGGCCGGCGGCTGAGACGCCCGTCATGGCGCTGCCGGACACGCTCGCATCGGCCTGGTACGGCGGCGGTCGCGCGCCGTGGTGGACGTGGCCGCTGGCTGCACTCTACGGCGGCGTGATCCGGCTTCGTCGCGCGTTGTACCGCATCGGCTGGCTGCGCCGCGAGCGCCTGCCGGTGCCGGTGGTGGTCATCGGCAACCTCACCGCCGGCGGCACCGGCAAGACGCCGCTGACGATCGCGGTGGCCGCCAGCCTGCGCGAGCACGGGTTCCGGCCCGGCGTCGTGAGTCGCGGTCACGGCGGCACGCAACGCGAGCCGCTGCTGCTCGGCGGCTCGCCGGACCCGCGACAGGTCGGCGACGAACCTTGTCTGATCCGCGCCAGCGGCGTGCCGGTCGCGGTCGGGCGCGATCGTCCCGCGGCGGCAAGGCTGCTGCTCGACGCCGGCTGCGACGTGGTGGTGGCCGATGACGGCCTGCAGCATTACGCGCTGGCGCGCGACGTGGAGATCTGCGTGATCGACGGCGTCCGTCGCTTCGGCAACGGCAAGCTGCTGCCGCTCGGCCCGCTGCGCGAGCCGCTGGGCCGGCTGCGCAGCGTGGACCTGCGCGTATGCAACGGCGGCACCGCCGAGGCCGGCGAATATCCGATGCAGTTGCGCGGCGACGAGGCGGTGGCGCTGGAAGGCGGCGAGCGTCGCCCGCTGGCCAGCTTCGCCACCGGGCCGGCACATGCGGTGGCGGCCATCGGCAACCCGCAGCGATTCTTCGACAGCCTGCGCGCCGCCGGCATCGAGGTGATCGGGCACGCCTTTGCCGACCACCATGCGTTCAGCGCGGACGAGCTGGATTTCGCGGACGGCCTGCCGCTGTTGATGACCGACAAGGATGCGGTCAAGTGCCGGTCGTTCGCACGGCCGCACTGGTGGCGCGTGCCGGTGCGGGCGGAATTGCCGCCGGCCTTCCATGCCGCCTTGCGCGAACGCCTCGCGCGGTGGTGATCCGAAGAGTCCTGGCGCGGCGACTCCCTACGGCTGGGTGCCCGCCGCGCGCTGCGCAGGCTTGCGCCGCGATACTGCCTCGCCGGCCACGTAGACCCGCCGCGCCAGGTTGCCGCCGATCCAGTAGCACAGTTCCGCCGGCTGGCGCGCATTCCAGATCACCACGTCGGCGCGCTGGCCAGCCGCCAGCGTGCCGCGATCGGACAGACCCAGCGCGCGCGCGGCGTTGACGGTCACGCCGCGCAGCGCTTCTTCCGGGGTCAGCCGGAACAGCGTGCAGGCCATGCCCGCCGCCATGCGCAGCGACAGCAGCGGCGAGGTGCCGGGGTTGCAATCGGTGGCCACCGCCAGCGGCACGCGTTGTTCGCGCAGCAGGCCGATCGGCGGCAAGCGGGTTTCGCGCAACGCGTAGAACGCCCCCGGCAGCAGCACCGCGACGGTGCCCGCGGCGGCCATGGCGCGCACGCCTGCCTCGCCCAGATGCTCCAGGTGATCGGCCGACAGCCCGCCGAACTCGGCCACCAGGGCGGCGCCGTGCTGGTCGGACAACTGCTCGGCGTGCAGCTTCACCGGCAAGTCGAGTTCGCGTGCCCGCTCGAACAGACGACGAACTTCCGCGACGCTGAAGCCGATGCTCTCGCAGAAGCCGTCGACCGCATCGACCAGGCCTTCGCGCGCCAGCGCCGGCAGCATCTCGTCGCAGACCAGCGTCAGGTAGTCGGCCCGGCGATCCTTGAACTCCGCCGGCAGTGCGTGCAGGCCAAGGAAACTGGTGCGTACGCTGATGCCCAGCTCGCGGCCGAGCCGGCGCGCCACGCGCAGCATGCGGCGTTCGCTGTCCAGTTCCAGGCCGTAGCCGGATTTGATCTCCAGCGTGGTCACGCCGTCGGTCAGCAGCGCGCGGGCGCGCGGCAGCGCCTGCGCGTAGAGAAACTCTTCGCTGGCCGCACGGGTGGCCTTGACGGTGGAGGCGATGCCCCCGCCGGCGCGGGCGATCTCCTCGTAGCTGGCGCCATTCAGGCGCAGGTCGAACTCGTCGGCGCGCTCGCCGCCGAACACCAGATGGGTGTGGCAATCGATCAGCCCGGGGGTGACCAGGGCGCCGTCCAGCGATTCCACTTCGTCGGCCAGCGCCACCGGCGCGTCCGGCAGTTCGTTCATCCGCCCCAGCCAGGCAATGCGCCCGTGCTGCATGGCGATGGCCGCGTGCTCGACCAGGCCATACGGCGTTTCGCCGGCGAACGTCGCCAGGGTGGCGTTCAACAGCAGGCGGTCCCAGCGTGGTTGGGTCATCGGTATCGCTCCGTCATGGTTTGCCGGGATGCTGCGGTTGGCCGGACTCGGCGGAGTCGGGGTAAGCCGTGGTCTCGGCGGCTGCGGGCAACGGTCTGGCGGGCTGGTGGTGGGCCCGCTCGGCCTGCTGCTGTCGCTCGGCGTCGCGCACCATGCGTTCGGCGAAGTCCCGATATACCGGGGTCGGGCAGAACAGCGATGCGGCCGCGCGAGCAAGCAGACAGGCTGCCATGATCGGAATCACCATGTCCTGGTTGTCGGTCAGCTCCATCGCGATCACCGCCGAGGTCAGCGGCGAACCGGTGACACCGGCGAGGTAGGCGCTCATGCCCAGCAGCACCACCGCACCGGCGGGCGCGCCCGGCAGCAGATGCGCGATGTTCTGGCCCAGGCCGGCGCCTACCGCCAGCGCCGGCGAAAAGATGCCACCGGGGATGCCGGCCCAGTACGAGACCACATTGGCCAGCAGCTTGGCGATGCCGAAGTCCTGTCCCGGCATGGCGGCCGTGCCCTGCACGATCGCGCGGGCCTGGTCGTAGCCGGTGCCGTAGATGCTGTTGTGCGTACACACGCCGAGCACCGCCAGTGCCAGGCCGCAGCCGGCGGCGAACAACACCGGCCAGCGCGCGCGAAGGCGACCGACCTGCGCCAGCGGGCCGCGTCGACTGAGCAGGATCAGGCGCGCAAACAGGCCGCCGAGCAGGCCGCAACCGACCCCGGTCAACAGCACGGCCAACCAGGCGCTGCCCAGCGGCAGGCTGGCGTCCACTTCGCCGAAGTATGAGTAGTTGCCCATGACGCCCAGCGACACCACGCCGCCGATGATCACCGCGGTCAGCAGCAGGCCGCTGAAGCGGTGCTCGAACGTCCCGGCCAGCTCCTCGATTGCGAATACCACGCCGGCCAACGGCGTGTTGAACGCCGCCGCGATGCCGGCTGCGCCGCCGGCGAGGATGAAGCGCGATGCAGCCTTGGGATCGCTGAAGCCGAAACGCCTGCCGATGGAGTAGAACAGCGCTGCGCCGACATGCACGGTCGGGCCTTCGCGCCCGATCGAGGCGCCCACCGCCAGCGACGCCAGGGTCAGCACCATCTTGCCGGCGGCGACCGGCAGCGACAGCATGCGCGTGCGAAAGCCGCCGTCCTCGATGTGCAGCGAGGCGATCACCTGCGGAATGCCGCTGCCGCGGGTCGCGCGCAGGCGCCCCTCCGTTGCCTGAGCGAGCAGCCCGAACACCAGCGGAGTGAGGATGAGCGGTATCCAGATGCCGTGATCCAGGATGCGCAGGAACAACTGGTAGGACCAGACGCTGGCCTTGGCGAACAGGATCGCGGCCAGCGCCACCAGCACGGCGCCCGCCCACAGCACCAACCGGCGTTTCCAGTGGTGCGGCGCAAAGAACTCATGCCCGAGCAGCGCCTGCAGGCGGGGATTGGAGGATGCTGGAGCGGACTTGGGCGGTTCTGGCATGGCGCGATTATCGCAGACGGCCGCGGCAGGATTGATGCCGCCAGCCCTGGCCGTCCGATACCGGTGCGAACGCTGTCGCACCGCGAGTCGCCATCAGCGTGGCCGCCAGCGGGTTTCGTAGAGATCGAAACGGCGGTCCTTGAGGTTGGTCACCGCGCCGGCGTTGCGCGCGCGGGCCAGGGTTGCCAGGTGCAGGTCGGCGAACAGCACGGTCTCGATGTTCGGCGTGGAGTCGGCGGCGATGCCGTCGCGGGCGAAGCCGAAGTCGCTGGGCGTGAGGATGCAGCTTTGCCCGTACTGGATGTCGAAGTTGTTGACCCCGGGCAGGTTGCCCACGTTGCCGGACAGCACCACGTAGCACTGGTTCTCGATCGCCCGCGCCTGCGCGCAGTAGCGCACGCGCAGGTAGCCCTCGCGCACGTCGGTGCAGAACGGCACGAACAGGATCAGCGCACCCTGGTCGACGAGGTGGCGCGCCACCTCGGGAAACTCCGAGTCGTAGCAGATCATCACCCCGATCGGGCCGCAGTCGGTGAGCACGGTGGCCGCGCTGTCGCCGCCGGCGATGTTCCACACGTTGCGCTCACTGGGCGTGGGGTGCAGCTTCTCGCGCTCGTGCAGCGAGCCGTCGCGCAGGCACACGTAGCAGACGTTGTGGATGTCGCCGTTGGCCTGCTCGGTGGGATGCGTGCCGGCGATGATGTTGATGTTGTAATGGACGGCCAGACGGCTGAACAGCTCCTTCACCTGCGGCGTGTAGTGGCTGAGCTTGCGGATCGAATCCACCGGCGACAGCTCGGTGTTCTCGATCGACAGCAACTGCAGCGTGATCAGTTCGGGGAAGGTGACGAAGTCGGCGTTGTAGTCGGCGGCGATGTCGGTGAAATACTCGACCTGGGTGGCGAACTCCTCGAACGAGGCGATGCGCCGCTGCTGGTACTGCACTGACGCCACCCGCACCGCGTCGGGCAGGCGTTGCGGCGAGGGGATCGAGGGCGTGTCGGGCTGGTCGAGCAGTTGCGGGTTGCGCCAGACCAGGTGCACGGCGTAGCCCAGCGACTCGTGGTCGGAGGGCACGTAGCCGCGCAGCAGGCCGATCACCTCGAAATCGTTGGACAGCTGGAAGCTCAGCGTGAGGTCGCGCCGCCGGCCTTCGGTCACCGCCTGCACGTAGGACTCGGCACTGCCGTAGCGCGCGATGTTCTTCGCCAGCCCCGGAATGCGCCCGCCGAACACGATGCCGCGCAGCTTGAGATTCATGCA
Source organism: Rhodanobacter sp. UC4437_H4 (assembly GCF_052978425.1). NCBI lineage: Bacteria > Pseudomonadati > Pseudomonadota > Gammaproteobacteria > Lysobacterales > Rhodanobacteraceae > Rhodanobacter > Rhodanobacter sp. UC4437_H4. The sequence continues at coordinate 851,929 of NZ_CM129673.1, read as the reverse complement.
CAACCGCTTGCGCGCGCGATACAGCCGCTGGCCGATGCGCATGCCGCGGTAGTCGGGGTGCACCACGACTTCCATGCCGTACAGCCAGTTGCCGTCCGGCTTGTGGCGCGAGGCCATGCCGCCGCCGGTGATCTCCATCCAGGTGTGCGGCGCCAGCGCGGTGGCTTCGTCGATGCGGAAGGTGGCGCAGTAGCCGACGATGCGATCGTCGTACTCGACCACGAACTGGCCTTCCGGGAAGTGCGTCTGCTGTGAGCGCAGCATCTCGGCCGAATGGCCCCATTCCGGACCGTAGACCCGCCCGGTGAGTTCCACCAACTGCGGCACGTCGACCGGCCGCGCCTGGCGCAACAACAACCGCGGGGTGTTTTCACTGGATTTGCCTGCCATGCGGGCCATTATGCATGGGCGTGTCGAGGCTCGGGTGAAGGCGCGGCGGAGGCACGGTTACACTGGCGACCATCGCAACGGAGACCATCGATGAACGAAACCAGCCGCAGCACCAGCTACCGGGCCGGACGGTTGTGGCGAGACGGCGAATGGCAGCGCGATGCCAGCTTCGCGGTGGACGCCGGTGGTGCGCTGGTCGACGCGAGCGACGGCATCGAGACGATCGGCCAGTGGGTGCTGCCCGGCATGCCGAACCTCCATTCCCATGCGTTCCAGCGCGCGATGGCGGGCCTGGCCGAACGCCGGGGAAGGGCGGACGACAGCTTCTGGAGCTGGCGCGAGGCGATGTACGGCTTTGCCGCGGTGATCGACCCGGAGTCGCTGCAGGCGATCGCCGCGCAGCTCTACGTCGAGATGCTCAAGGCCGGCTACACCCGCGTGTGCGAATTCCACTACCTGCACCACCGGCCCGACGGCACGCCGTACGCGCAGGCCGAGGCCATGTCGCTGGCGCTGGTCGAGGCCGCGCGCGAGGCCGGCATCGGCCTGACCCTGCTGCCGGTGCTGTACATGAGCGGCGGTTTCGACGGCCGCGCGCTGGGCGAACGGCAGCGGCGCTTCGGCCACGACGTGGATGGCTACCTGCGCCTGCTCGACACGCTGCAGGCGCACGCCGATCGCGACCTGCGCGTCGGCACCGCGCTGCATTCGCTGCGCGCCGTGCCGGAGGCGGCGTTGCGCGAAGTGCTTGCCGACTCGCGGGTGCGTCGCGGGCCGATCCACATCCACATCGCCGAGCAGATCGGCGAGGTGCAGGATTGCCTGGCCATCCGCGGCGCCCGCCCGGTCGAGTGGCTGTTCGACCACGCCGAGGTCGATGCCCGCTGGTGCCTGGTACACGCCACGCACCTGACCGAGGCGGAGACCGCACGGATCGCCGCCAGCGGCGCGGTGGCCGGGTTGTGTCCGACCACCGAGGCGAATCTCGGCGACGGCCTGTTTCCGCTGGCGGCCTACCTCGATGCCGGGGGCACGTTCGGCATCGGCTCGGATTCGCACATTTCCATTTCGCCGGTGGAAGAACTGCGCTGGCTCGAATACGGCCAGCGACTGCTCACCCGTCGCCGCAACATCGCCGCCCGCCAGCCCGGGGCCAGCGTGGGCGAGACGCTGTGGCGCGGCGCTCTGGCCGGCGGCGCGCGCGCCAGCGGCCTGCCGGGCGGCGAGTTGCATGCCGGCGCGCCCGCCGACCTGATCGTGCTGGACGAAAACTCGCCGCTGCTCGCCGCGCGCGATGAGACCTCCGTGCTCGACAGCTGGCTGTTCGCCGGCAACACGCCGCTGGTGCGCGACGTGATGCGGGCCGGTCGCTGGGTGGTGCGCGATTTCCGCCACCATGACGAGGAACGCATTGCAGCGCGGTATCGCACCGCCGTGCAGCGGATCGCCGCCGGCTGAGTCGACGGCGGCCGGCTGAACGGTTGCCATCGTGCGCCACACCCTTGTCATCGCCCGCGCGCGAATGCCGTTGATGGGGGCACTTCCCTCATCTGGAGCGTGCCATGCGTCGATTCCTGCATCGTGTTTCCGCCGCCGCCCTGCTGTTGCTGTTTGGCGCGACGCTGGCCGGCTGCGTGGTGGTGCCCGCGCGCGGGCGCGCGTGGGTGCCGGGCCACTGGGCGGCACCGCATGTCTGGGTGGGCGGGCACTGGCGTTATCGCTGAGCGTGCCAGCCGGCGGCGTGACCATCGGCAGGGGTGACGGCGCCGGCGCGGGAGTATGTTGCCCGCTCGCATGCGGCATGCCGCCGCAGTCGGGAACGCGCATGAATCGGGCACGCCGCTCGGCGGGCGCCGCCATCCTGCGGGGTGGCCTGGTGGCCGGCACCATCGACATCGGCGCGGCGTCGCTGATCAACATGGTCGACCCGCTGATCATCCTGCGCGCGATCGCCAGCGGCCTGCTCGGCCGTGCGGCGTTCGCCGGCGGGTTGCCGGTGTCGCTGCTGGGCCTGGTGCTGCAATGGGCGATGTCATTGCTGATCGCGGCGATCTTCGTGCTGGCCGCGCAGCGCCTGGCGTGGATGGGGCGCCGCTGGATCACTGCGGGACTTGCCTACGGCGTGGTGGTCTTCGTGGTGATGGAGTTCGTGGTGGTGCCGCTGTCGGCCGCGAAGAATCCGCACTTCACGGTGCTGTCGCTGCTGGAGAACGTGCTGGCAATGCTGCTGTACGGCCTGATCATCGCGTTCTTCGCGCGGCGGGTGCGCTAAGCTTTCCGGTCTTTCCGGTTCGCGCGCAGCGCAGGCATTGGACGTGACGACAGCTTCGATGCCCGCGGCGGTGCCCTCATTCCCGGACGCCGCCGCGCGCTACATCCATCACGGCACGCCAGACTTCCGCCGCACCAATCTCGCCCTGTTCGCCGCCGGCTTCGCCACGTTCGGCCTGCTGTACTGCGTGCAGCCGCTGATGCCGGAGTTCAGCCGCCACTACGGGGTGAGCGAGGCGGGCGCGGCGCTGTCCTTGTCGCTGACCACCGGGGTGCTGGCGTTCGCGATGCTGTTTGCCGGCGCGCTGTCGGACGCGTGGGGACGCAAGTCGCTGATGGTCGCTTCGCTGCTCAGCTCCGCGGTGCTGGTGCTGGTGACTGCGATGATGCCGGACTGGTACGCACTGCTGGTGGTGCGCACGCTGCTGGGGCTGACCCTGAGCGGGCTGCCCGCGGTGGCGATGACCTACCTCAGCGAGGAGATGCACGTCGAGTCGATCGGGCTGGGCATGGGCCTGTACATCAGCGGCAGTGCCGTGGGCGGCATGGGCGGGCGGCTGATCACCGGCGTGCTGGCGGACTTCTTCGGCTGGCGCATCGGCGTGGCCGTGGTCGCGCTGATCGGCATCGTGGCCGCGCTGGTCTTCTGGCGCATGCTGCCTGCCTCGCGGCATTTCACGGCGCAGCCGCTGCGCTGGCGCACGGTCGCGGGTCGCTTCAACGGCATCTTCCACGACCGTGGCCTGCCGTGGCTGTTCATCGAGGGCTTCCTGCTGCTGGGCGCGTTCGTCACGGTCTACAACTACCTCGGCTACCGCCTGCTGGCGCCGCCGTACAACCTCAGCCAGGCGGTGGTAGGCCTGATCTTCGGCATCTATCTGGTGGGCACCTTCAGCTCGGCGTGGATGGGCCACCTGGCCGGCAAGCTGGGCCGGCGCAAGGTGCTGTGGACGGCGCTCGCGCTGATGCTGGCCGGAGTGGCGCTGACCGTGGCGCAACCGCTGTGGCTGGTGATGGCCGGCCTCGTGGCGGTGACGTTCGGTTTCTTCGGAGGCCACTCGATCGTCAGCAGCTGGGTCGGCCGCCGCGCCGGCGCGGCGAAGGCGCAGGCCGCGTCGGTGTACCTGTTCTGCTATTACATGGGCTCCAGCATCGCCGGCGCCAGCGGCGGCCTGTTCTACGCCGCGCACGGCTGGGCCGGGGTGGCGCTGTTCGTCGGCGCGCTGGTGCTGCTCGGACTGCTGGTCGCGCTGCGGCTGTTCCGGCTGCCGCCGCTGGTCAATGTGGCGACCGCGCCGACGCCGATGAGCAAGGGCGCGATGGGGTGAGAGCCGGGAATGGGGAATGGGGAGTCGGGAATCGGAGGAGCGGAAGTGTGTGCTTTTGGTTCTCCCATTCCCCATTCTCGATTCCCTATTCCCTATTCCCTATTCCCTATTCCCTGCCCTGGCGCAGCATCCCCTTCACCGCGTCGTAATCGCCGTCGTTCGCGGCGGCGGGCAGTCCGAGCAGGTGGGTCATCAGCGGATAGACGTCCACATTCGGGAAGGCGGGGATCTTCGCGCCGACGCGAAACGCCGGGCCGTGCGCGATGAAGATCGCCTGCATGGCGGGCTCGGCGTTGTCGTAGCCGTGGTTGCCCAGGCTGGGCGGGTCCTTCTTCGCGGCCAGCTTGGCGCGGCTGGCGATGCGCCAGTGCACGTTGGCCAGGCAGATCAGCTGCGGCACCCGCGGGTTGCTTCCGTAGTCGAAGCGCGCCGGTATGCGGCGCTTGTCCCAGCAGCGCATGTGTCGTTGCGGCCGTTCCAGCTTGCGTTCGATCGTCGCGAACCGGGCGCGGTCTTCCGCGCTGTCGGAGCGCGGATTGAAGCCGGCGACGATGCCCTCGCTCACCAGTTGCACCTGGTCCAGCGGCAGCAGGTCGTCCAGCAGTACGGTATTGCCGGCCGGCACCGCGGCCATGCCGTGGTCAGACAGCACGATAAGGTTGATCCGCTGGAACAGCCCGCGCTGCTTCAGGCCCTGCAGCAGTCGGCCCAGCGCGGCATCCGTGGCGCGCAGCGCGGCGTCGACCTGCGGCGAGTCCGGGCCGTGCTCGTGGCCGGCGTGATCGACGGCATCGAAATACAAGGTGAGAAAGCGAGGCCGCAAGGCGGGCGGCAAGTCGAGCCAGGCCAGCACCTGGTCGACCCGCGCATCGGCGCCGACGCTGCCGTCGAACGGGTGCCAGTAGTCGGGATGGCGGCCGTGGATCGCCGCTTCCGAACCCGGCCAGAACATCGTCGCGGTGCGCATGCCGTGTTCGTCGGCGGTCACCCAGATCGGCGTGGCCTCGTCCCACCAGCGGCCGTCACTGACCGCTTTGCGGTTGCCCAGCGAGAACTTGCCCAGCTGCGGGTCGAACATGGTGTTGTCGACGACGCCGTGATGGTCCGGGCGCAGTCCGGTGACCAGGGTGTAGTGGTTCGGAAACGTCAGCGAGGGAAACGAGGGTTGCATCGAGGCAGCCTGCACGCCGTGCCTGGCCAGCTTTTCCAGGTTGGGGCTGAGGCCGCGATCGATGTAGTCGTGGCGATAGCCGTCGATCGAGATCAGCAGCAACGGTGAGGGTTCGCTTGTCGCGGCGCGGACGAGCGCGCGATCGGTGCCGGAAAGATGCGCGCAACCGGCGCACGCGGCGATGGCTGCGCAAAGCAGCAGGCGGAACACTGTGTTCATGCGGGTCGTTGCACACTCTGGCCAAACCAACGCCCATGGTCGCGCAGAGTCATGACGATTGCAGCCCACGCATCTCCAACCCGCATGCTCGCCTGTACGGCGATGCTGCTGGCGCTCGGCTCTTCCGCCGTCGCGGGCGCCGGGCAGGTCACGCCGCCGACACCGGTGCGCGCGTACGCGCCGGTGCAGGGCGACGCGTCCCGCCATGCCGTGCGCCAGCAGCAGCTGCGCGATCAGGTGCGCCAGAGCGAACTGCAGCAGCAACTGCAACAGAACGTGTCCGACAACGCGAAGCGTCCGGGCGCGAAGAACAAGCTGCTGCAACGCCAGCTCGAGCAGGCCGACCAGGCGCGGCACGAGCGCGACCGCGCTGCGCTCAGGGACCTGCTCGACCGGCAGCAGGCCCACTCCGTGCTGCCGCGGGTGATCCCGCCGGATGCGCCGGCGCCGGCGCGCAGCGGCGGTTGATCAGCGCGCCGCGCGGCGCCCGTCGTCAGCGCCGAACAGGTCGCCGTGCGCGATGCGGCGTTCCCACCCCAGCAGGAATCGCTTCGCCGGCAGGCCGCCGCCGAAGCCGGTGAGGCTGCCGTTGCTGCCGATCACGCGATGGCAGGGCACCACGATCGGCAGCGGGTTGCGCCCGTTCGCCGCGCCGACCGCGCGCATCGCCTGCGGCTGGCCGATACGGCGCGCCAGCTCGCCGTAGCTGATGGTCTCGGCGTAGGGGATGCGCGCCAGTTCCTCCCACACCGTCAGCTGGAACGCCGTGCCTTGCGGATGCAGCGGCAGGTCGAACCCGGTTCGCGTGCCCGCGAAGTATTCCTCCAGTTGCTCGCGCGCGAATGCGAGCGCCGACGACGAGCGCACCCAGTGCGGCGAAACCGGCCGCGGGTGCCGCTCGGTCTCGAAGCGGATCTCGCGCAGCCCCTGCGCGTCGGCCAGCAACAGCAGGCGGCCGACCGGGCTCGGCATCCCGTCGACGTGGATCGTTTCGGCGTTCATGGTTTGCTCCGTTGGGCGGTCGCGGCGTCGCCGACGCTGCGCCACAAATGCATCACCGCGTAGGCGCGCCACGGTCGCCATGCCTCGGCCAGCGCGGCGAGCGCCTTCGTGCCCAGTTCGGCGCCGTCGCCGGCCGCCGCTCGGCGCAGGATCAGGTCGGCGGCGGGGAATGCATCGGGGTGGCTCAGCGCGCGCATCGCCATGTAATGCGCGGTCCACTCGCCGATGCCGGGCAACGCCACCCAGCGCGCGACGAATTCGTGCAGCGGTTGCTCCACGCGAAAATCCACGCGGCCGTCGAGCAGCGCCTGGGCGATGCCGCGGATCGCGGCGGCGCGCGCGGTGGTGACGCCGAGTTCGCGCAGGTCCGCGTCGGCCAGTTGCGCCGGGGTCGGAAACAGCCGTTCCAGGCCGTCCGGCAGCGGCAGCGCGAGCACCGAGCCGTGGCGCTGCACGATGCGCGAGGCCAGCGTACGTGCGGCCGCCACGCTGACTTGCTGGCCGAGCACCGCGCGCACCGCGATCTCGAAACCGTCCCAGCCGCCCGGCAGGCGCTGGCCCGGGTGCCGGCGCAGCATCGGTTTCAGCACCGCGCTGGCGCCCAGCGTCGCCGCGATCACGCGCGGGTCCGCGTCGAGGTCGAACATCCGCCGCGCTCGCGTGACCAGCGGCAGCAGTTGCGCGGGCCGTGCGCCGTGCAGTTCGAGTTGCAGCGCGTGGTCACCGCCCGGCGCCGCGGACAGACGCAGCCAGCCGGCATCATCCGCGTCGCCGAACACGCGCGCGTAGGCGTGCTCGTCCACCCGTTCCACGCCGGGCAGCGCGCGCGTGCGCAGGAATGCCAGCAAGGCCGGGAAGTCGTATGGCGGGCGATAACCCAGGCGCAGCACCAGCGTGGCGCCGGCCGCAGCGCGCGGTTGCCGGCGCAGCTCGCGCGGCGGCATCCGGTTCGCCGCCGCAAACGCGGCATTGAAACGGCGCAGGCTGCCGAACCCCGACGCCAGCGCCACCTCGGTCACGGGCAGCGCAGTCTCGGTCAGCAGTTGCTTGGCGAACAGCAGGCGGCGGGTGGTGTGCACGTCGATCGGCGGTGCGCCCAGATGCGCCACGAACAGGCGGCGCAGTTGCCGCGCGCCGACGCCCACGCGCGTGGCCAGCTCCGCCAGCGGACGCTCGCTCAGCGCGCCGGCATCGATCAGTTTCAGCGCACGCGCCACCACGTGCTCGCCGCGATGCCAGCTCGCATTGCCCGGCGCCAGTTCCGGCCGGCAGCGCAGGCAGGGCCGGAACCCGGCCGCTTCCGCGGCCGCGGCGCTGGCGTAGTAGCGGATGTTTGCCGGTTTCGGCGGCGGCGCCGGGCAGACCGGGCGGCAATAGATCCGCGTGCTGGTGACGGCGGTGAAGAACAATCCGTCGAAGCGGGCGTCGCGGCTCAGCCGCGCCTGTTCGCAGACGGCCAGCGCGGGCAGGATGGCGGCGGGTGATTCGGACATGGGCGCAGGCTAGCACCGCGGCGGCCGCGGAACTGGCCGTTTTCGGACATCAATGCCGGATCGTCGGCAGCACCACCGCGGTGGGTCGCTGGCAGGCGCGCTGGCGGCTGCGGCGGAAGTCCCCCGCCTCCTTGTCGCTGGCGGGGCGGCCGCTGTCGCCACCATCGAACGCGACCCGCCACGAACCGTCCGGCGCGCGCCGCCATGTCGTCGAGAAATGTCCGATCGCGTAACGCGATGCCGCGTTCGCGCCCATGTTCTCGAACAGGTACGGGCCGCTGGACGTCGCCAGCGTGCCGTCCGCGCTCGCGACCACGTGCTGCGGATACCAGTCCAGCCGCACGGACTTGCCGGCAAGGATCGCCGCCCAGTGCCGCACGATTGCCTGCGGTCCGCGCACGGGCGTGTCCGCATTTGCGTCGAACACGCTGTCGTCGGCGAGGAACGCGGCGAATGCCGCGGCATCGTGCCGCTGCACGCTGCGGGCAAACGCCAGTTCGCGTTGCCATACCTCGCAGGCGGCGCGATCGGCCGCAGCCATCGCGGCGGACGCCGGCGCGCCGGGCAGGGCGGCAAGCAGCAGGATCAACCCCATCGAACGTGACATCGGCGACTCCGGCGGTCGGGTTGCCGCGCAGCTTCCATCCGCCCCAGGCGTGGCGCCAGTGCCGGAACGCACGGGCCACCGACGCAGCGCTGCGGGCATGGCCAGGGTCAGCCTGGAGGCCTGCGCGAGCGTGGCGCTGCGCAAGCACACCGGCATCGACGCCGCCCGCAGCCCGCCCTCAGCCATGCCGACGGCCGCTCAGCGCCTGCGTTCGACGGGCACCCCGCGAAACGCGCGCTCCACGCCCTTCGCCCACCGGACGTTCAGGCGGAGGTGATGCCGAGCAGCCCGCCCACTGCGCCGAGCAGGGCGCGGCGATCGTAGGGCTTGGCCAGGAAGGTCGTGTTTTCGGGAAAACAGGTGAAGCTGTTGCGTGGATCCGCCGAGATCAGCATGACCTGGATGGATCGATGCCGTCGGGCGCGCAGCGCCAGTTCGATACCGTCGATGCCGCCGGGCATGTGGATGTCGCTCACCAGCAGGTCGATGGTGGAATCCTGCATCAGCATGTTCAGCGCGCTGGTGCCGTTGCCGGCGGTCACGACGTGATAGCCCTCGGCCTCCAGCACCATCGCGGTGGCGTCGCGGGCGCTGCGGTCATCCTCTGCCAGCAGGATGGTGTAGTTCTGCGCATGGGTCATGGCGATCTTCCGCAGACGGGGACCGACCATGATCTGTCCGGTGTAAAAGCCCGGTGAGGGTGGAATCTGTGTAGGCTGTAGCTCCCCGGGGGCGGCGACGCATGAACCGACTTGAGCGCTATCGACAGCTGGTCGGGTTCTTCCCCGATGGCATACATGAGCTCGACGTGTCCGGTCACATCGTCGGCATGAACGACAGCGGCCGCGCCGCGCTGTGCATTGCCGACCCGGTCAGCGCGATCGGGCAGCCGCTGGCCGCGTTCTGGCCCGAGGGAGCGCGTGCCGCGATCGATGCAGCGCTGGCGAGCGCGCGCCAGGGGCGCTCGGTCGAGTTCACCCAGGTGCTGCCGTCGGCCGACGGCGAAGATGGCTGGTGGGAGATCAGCGTGCATCCGTATCTGGATGCGCGACAGCGGGTGGACGGCATCGTCGTGATCAGCCATGACGTCACCGAGCCGGTGCAGGCAACGCTGGCCCTGGACACGGTGATCCACGGCCTGCACCGGCGGCTCAGCCTCAGCGAACTGGCCGGCGAAAGCGATGCCGCCCGCTATGAGGCGCTGGCCCGGCAGCTGGCGCGCGCACGGGTGTTCCAGCGGGAGGGAGCCGGCCGGGAGGCGTCGCTGAAGCTGCAACTGGGCCTGGCAAGCGCCGCCCAGGCGGTGGCCGAGCACGCCTCGCAGCAGGCGCAGAAAAACGAGGCGATTGGCCAACTGGTGGCGGGCCTCTCGCACGACTTCGCCAACATGCTGCAGATCGCCATGGTGGCGCTCAGCAGCATCGAGGACGATCCGGCCAACCTCGACGAGCGGCAGCGTCGCATGCTTGGCTACAGCATGGAGGGTGTACAGCACGCCGCGCTGCTCGCCAAGCGGCTTCTTGCGTTTGCCCGTGTGCACCGCTATGCGGCAGCGCCGGTGGAACTGACCGCGATCGTTCGCGACATCGAGGGTTTCGCCAGGCAGAGCCTGGGCGCCGGCATGGATTTCCAGGTCGGGCCCGTCGCTGACGAGCTGCCTACCCTGGGCGACTGCCATTCCATCGAACAGGCCTTCATCAACCTGTGCATCAATGCACGCGACGCATGTCGCGGGCAGGGCAGCATCCGGGTCGACCTGGGCGAGCTGATCGTGGGCGAGGCCGAGAGCAGCACGCTGCGCCAGGCGGGTGACTACGTCACATTGGCCGTCACCGACAATGGCAGCGGCATGGAGGAAGCCGTGCGCGAGCGCCTGTTCGAGCCGTACTTCACCACCAAGCCCGAAGGCAGCGGCACCGGCCTGGGTCTGGCCCAGGTGTACGGCGTGATGCGGCAGGCCGGCGGTTTTGTCGACGTGGAATCCGCACCGGGCCAGGGCACCACGATGACCCTGGCGTTCCCGCGCCTGCGCCTGCCCGCAGCGGGCTGACCCAGCAGACCACCGCATTCGGGCCGTGTGGCCGCTGACCTATACTCGGCGGTCTGACTCACCGGAGCGCATCGCCATGAACGCACCCACCCGCATCGACACCACCCGCACCATCCGCGCGCCCCGCGGCAGCGAGCTTTCCTGCAAGAGCTGGCTCAGCGAGGCGCCGTTCCGCATGATCCAGAACAACCTCGACCCCGAGGTGGCGGAGAATCCGGCGGAGCTGGTGGTGTACGGCGGCATCGGCCGCGCCGCGCGCAACTGGGAGTGCTTCGACGCGATCTTGCGCAGCCTGCGCGAGTTGAACGACGACGAGACCCTGCTGGTGCAGTCCGGCAAGCCGGTTGGCGTGTTCCGCACGCATGCCGACGCGCCGCGCGTACTGATCGCGAACTCCAACCTGGTGCCGCACTGGGCCACCTGGGAGCACTTCAACGAGCTCGATAAAAAGGGCCTGATGATGTACGGCCAGATGACCGCAGGCAGCTGGATCTACATCGGCTCGCAGGGCATCATCCAGGGCACCTACGAAACCTTCGTCGAGATGGGCCGCCAGCATCACGGCGGCAACCTCAAGGGCAAGTGGCTGCTCACCGCCGGCCTCGGCGGCATGGGCGCGGCGCAGCCGCTGGCCGCCTCGCTGGCCGGCATGTGCAGCCTCAACATCGAATGCCAGCAGAGCCGCATCGACTTCCGCCTGAAGACCCGCTACGTCGACGAGCAGGCCAGCAGCCTCGACGACGCGCTGGCGCGCATAGAGAAGTACACGAAAGCCGGCGAGGCGAAATCCGTCGCGCTGCTCGGCAACGCCGCCGACATCCTGCCTGAACTCGTGAAGCGAGGCGTGCGCCCCGACGCCGTCACCGACCAGACCAGCGCGCACGACCCGGTCAACGGCTACCTGCCGCAGGGCTGGACGCTGGAGCAGTGGTTCGAGCGTCGCAAGGCCGACCCGGTCGGCACCGCGCGCGCCGCCAAGCTGTCGATGAAGACCCACGTGGAGGCGATGCTCGCGTTCCACGCGCAGGGCATCCCCACCTTCGACTACGGCAACAACATCCGGCAGATGGCGCAAGACGTCGGCTGCGACAACGCGTTCGCGTTCCCCGGCTTCGTGCCCGCCTACGTGCGCCCGCTGTTCTGTCGCGGCATCGGGCCGTTCCGCTGGGTGGCGCTTTCCGGCGACCCGGAAGACATCTACAAGACCGATCAGAAAGTGAAGGAGCTGATTCCGGACGACGCGCACCTGCACAACTGGCTCGACATGGCGAAGGAGCGCATCAGCTTCCAGGGCCTGCCCGCACGAATTTGCTGGGTGGGGCTGGGGCTGCGCGACAAGCTCGGCCTGGCGTTCAACGAGATGGTGCGCAAGGGGGAGTTGAAGGCGCCGGTGGTGATCGGGCGCGATCATCTCGATTCCGGCAGCGTCGCTTCACCGAACCGCGAAACCGAATCCATGAAGGATGGCAGCGACGCCGTCAGCGACTGGCCGCTGCTCAATGCGATGTTGAACGTGGCCGGTGGCGCGACCTGGGTGTCGCTGCATCATGGCGGTGGGGTGGGGATGGGGTATTCGCAGCACTCCGGCGTGGTGATCGTGTGCGACGGCACCAGGGAAGCGGATGAGCGGATTGCGCGGGTGTTGTGGAATGATCCGGGCACCGGGGTGATGCGGCATGCGGATGCGGGGTATGAGGTGGCGGTCGAGTGTGCGCGGGAGCAGGGGTTGAAGTTGCCGATGGTTCCGTAGAACAACCACAGGGGAGCACTTCATGGCCGTACCCAAATACGACTGGTGGTATCTGCCGCTGCTGCGTCTGCTCGGTGACGGGCAGGTTCGGCGCATGTCCGAGGTTTATGACGTGCTTGCAGCGGAGGCCGGGCTCGGCGAGGCCGACTTGGCCGAAATGCTGCCAAGTGGTACGGACCACACCTATCGCAACCGTATCGCCTGGGCGCGTACCTTCCTCAAGAAGGCGGGGCTTCTGCAGTCACCCAAATGGGGCATGGTCAGCATCACTGATCGTGGCAAAGCGGTATTGCTTGAGAACCCGACAAACATCAACGACGCGTGGTTGATGCGTTATCCCGAATTTGCGGAATGGGCGCGCCCCACCAAGACCTCGGTGGGGGCCTCCGGGCTGTCGTCTGACGAAGGCGCGACCGACGATGTGGACGAGACGCCACGGGAGACACTGGAACGCATGTACTCGCGGCTGCAGCGCGATCTCGCCGACGAGTTGCTGGAGCGTGTCAAACAGATAAGCCCGGCCTACTTTGAGAAAATCGTGGTAGACCTGATGCTGGCGATGGGTTACGGCGGTTCGCGTGCCGAGGCGGGACACACTGTCGGCCGGTCCGGTGACGGCGGCATTGATGGCGTGATCGACGAGGATCATCTCGGGTTGGACAAGATCTACCTGCAGGCCAAGCGCTGGAAAGACAGCGTCGGTCGTCCGCTGGTGCAGGCATTTTCTGGGTCGCTGGAGGGGGAACGCGCCAACAAGGGCGTGTTCATCACCACCTCGACATTTACCGCTGAGGCCCGCGACTACGTTGGAAAGATCAGCAAGAAGATCGTGCTGATCGATGGCCGGAAGCTGGCCGAGCTGATGATCCGCCACGATGTGGGCGTAGGCTGCGAGGCGACCTACGTGGTCAAGCGCATCGACAGCGATTACTTCGACCCGGATGCATGATCGACAGGATATTCGAATAGCGGCCAACTGATTTTCTGGAAGTGCACTTCGCGTAACGTCGGTGTGCGCGGGAGTAGGGGTTGAAGTTGCCGATGGTTTGAGCGTCAACGACGGCATTGCGGCATATACGGCAATGCCGTATGATTCGACAAGACGGAAAGGAGTCTGTCCATGTTCGAGTTCATCGAGTCGCCGAGTTTCGAGCGATTGGTTTACGACTATCTTGACGATGAAGGTTATGGCGCGCTGCAGGCCGCCTTGTCGCATTGGCCGGAGGCGGGCGACCTGATCCCCGGCTCGGGCGGATGCCGGAAGTTGCGTTGGAACCTATCGGGCAAAGGCAAGCGTGGCGGCCTTCGCGTCATTTACTACGTCAAGTTGCGCGATGGACGCATCTGGCTGTTGGCTATCTACGGCAAGAGCACGCAAGAGAATGTGCCCGCGCACGTCCTCAAGGCCCTGAAAGAGGAATTTGTCCATGGCGAAAATGACTGAAGCACAGCTGGCCGAGCGTGACAGCAAGCGCAACCTCGGTGAGGAACTGTTGCAAGCGGTGCGCGACATCAAGGCCGGCCGCACCGGCCGCGTATTCCACGTCGAAGTGACCCAGGCCACCGAAGCCCGCCTCAAGCTCGGGCTTTCGCAAGCCGACTTCGCCGCCATGCTGGGCGTCTCCGCGCGCACCTTGCAGGATTGGGAGCAGGGCAGGCGCGAACCGAGCGGCGCAGCCAAGGCGCTGCTGAAGGTGGCGGTGGCAGCGCCGAAGACGGTGCGGAAGGTGCTGGCGGCGGCTTGAGTAAGTGAACCTGGCCCCGTTCTTGTGGCCGTCCGGTGCGCCTTGGGAGCACACTGCGGCATCACCATGGGTTCAAGCCGAGGAACCGCGCCATGACCGACGTTCACATCACCCGGGAAGAACACGGCCGGCATGGTCGCTATGTCGCCACGGTGGCCGGTATCGAGGCCGAAGCCGAGCTGGTTTTCACGCAGCGCGGGCCGGGTCTGATCAGCGCGGACCACACCTTGTCCCCGGAGAGCCTGAAGGGCACCGGCGCGGCGTCGGCCTTGGTCGACCGGTTGGTCAGCGATGCGCGCGGACAGGGGTTCCGGATCATTCCGTTCTGTCCCTATGTCCGTGCGCGCTACCTGAAGAACCCGGCCTGGCAGGACGTGATGACGGTGGCGCCCGGCGTGGCCCCGGAGCCTTGCACCGACTAGCGTGACGCGCCACAGGCACGGTCGGGTGCGCTTGTCCAAAGCGTGTGGAGGCCACCAGGCCGTCACCACGCCTTGCTGCCGGTTCATCGGTGACGAACCCCGCTCGCCGGGCTTCTTGCTCGGCCCATCAAGAAAATTGCCCGGCGCCTGAGCGGCGCGTCGCACCTTGTACGGCAGCGCCCGGACTGCCAACAGTCCGGAGTCGTGGCGTCGCCTGTCGATTTCCGTCCGCGCCGTTCGTCGCCCTGACACAACCCCAGGGGCAGACAGAGTGCACGTTCTGAAGTGAGCGCTGCAGAAGAGCCGACTCTGGCCCCCGTTCTTTGCCCCGGACAAACTGCGAATCGAGGACCTATGACGTACCCATCTCTATCACCGGATCAGATCGCCGTTTTGGGTCCATTGGACAGCGCGGCGGTCACGACCACGGAGGTCATCCGAAAATTTCATGAGGCATTCGATCGTCACGATCCGGATGCGATGGAGGACCTGGTTGCGGATGATTGCGTCATCGAGAATACCCATCCCGCTCCAGACGGCGCCCGTCTGGTTGGCAAGGCGGCATGCCTGGCGAACTGGCAAGATCTCGCCAGGTCCACAAGCACCTGGTTCGCACGCGAGGAAGTGTTTGTCATCGGTGAGCGGGCCGTCATCCGATGGCGCTATGGCTGGGGCGCAGACGAGGGTCAATCCATCCGTGGCATCAATCTGATGCGGGTCCGTGGCGGACGTATCGTCGAAGCGATGGGCTACGTCAAAGGATAGTGCGACAAAGAACGGGGTCGGAGCCCTTCGAACTGCTGTAAGTTGGTACTCGCGCGCGGCTTGCTTGCGTCCGCCGCGTCGAACCGCAAAAGGACCTTGTGCGTGGAACATCTGCTTCGTCTTGCCGACTCGAATGCCACGTTGTACGCGGCGGCACTCCTGTTCACCGTCGGGGTGGTGCTGTGGCTTGCGTGGGCGCGGTTCTTTTACGAGCGGGAGGATCTTGAACGGGTTCCCCATTTCGTGATGGCGTTGTCGGTGCTGGTGTTTTTCGTCGGTCGCTATGCCCACGCCGCCACGAATGGCCTGGATGGGGTCGCCTGCGTGGCGGGGCGGTATTCGCTGCGCGTGGTTTGTTTCAGTCATGACGAGCGCGCGGGGATGTACTGGGCCGTGGCCGCGCTGCAGACATTGATCTCGGCGGTACTCGTGATCGCGGCGGTGCTGGTCCTTGCGCATCTCGCGCGGCCGGGCAAGTCGGACCATCGCGTGCGGGCAGCGAGTCGGATGCGCCGCGCGGATGATGCTGGGTTGCCCGTCGCAGGCCCGGCGAGGCGGGAAGGGACGTTTCGGCTATTCCTGTTCGCCAGCTGGACGATCACGCTGGCGACCCTCGCGTGGATTGCCGTGTCGCTGGACGAGGTCAGCGATGTGCGAAGACAGGTGGCCGAGGCGTTCGCGTCGGTTGCGTTTGAACGAGGCACCGTCGAAACATACCTGCAGGACCACGGCAGGCTGCCCGAAGACAACAGCGCGGCTGCATTGCCGCCGCCTGCGGAGCTGCGCCGGCGCTACCTGAGCGAAGTCCAGGTGGTCAAGGGAAGCCTGCTGCTCAGGTTCGATGCCGCGACGGCGGATGTGCATCTTGCCGGCCATCAGGTGCTGTTGATCGCGGTGCGGGACGGCACGCGGGTGTCCTGGCACTGCGTCACCTTCGATGTCGACGACAGATATCTGCCCTTGCGCTGCCCGGCGAACCCGTGAGTTCAAACGTGGGTGCTGGCCCCGCTGCGGGACTTTTCTCATTTCCGGAAGTGGCCGCGTCCGCGTGCTGGACAATGACCACGCAGCCGGGCATTTTCCCTGTCCAAAGCGGGGTCAGGTTCACTTTCTGACCAGTGATAAGTGAACCTGACCCCGTTCGGTCCGGTGATAAGTGAACCTGACCCCGTTCGGTCCGTTCTCTTTTTCGCATCTACGTTTCCGCCTTGCGATCAAACAGCAACTGGGGCGCAAACTCGCACCAAGGAAGATCGACCGGCCGAGAAAGACCGCCATCGAAACCTTAGACCTGCTGGAAAGTCGACTCTGACCGCTGTTTTACCTTGTGCGAGAATTACCGCTAATCCATTGGGCGTTGCACGGCATGAGAACTATCGGGCTGATCGGTGGCATGAGCTGGGAATCCACCATGCACTACTACCAGCGCATCAACGAGCTGGTTGCCGCACGCCTGGGCGGCCTGCACTCGGCCAGGTTGTTGCTGTGGAGTGTCGAGTTCGCCGAGATCGCGCGCCTGCAACACGCCGATGACTGGGATGCGGCCGGCCGCATCCTCGCAGATGCCGCGCGCCGGCTGGAACACGCCGGGGCCGAAGGCCTGTTGATCTGCGCCAACACGATGCATCGGGTGGCGCCTGCGGTGGAGGCGGCCGTCAGCGTTCCGGTGCTGCACCTTGCCGACATCACCGCCCAGGCCTTGCTGGCCGACGGCCACCGCAGCGCCGCGTTGCTTGGCACCCGCTTCACCATGGCCCAGCCGTTCTATCGCGAACGGCTGGAACGTCACGGCCTGTCCATCAGCGTGCCGACATCGGAAGAACAAGACGCGCTGCACCAAATCATCTTCGATGAGCTGGTGAAGGGGCGCGTGGAGCCGGCATCGCGCGAACGTTTCATCACGATCATGCGCCGGATGCACGCCGCGGGCGCGCAGGCGGTGATCCTCGGCTGCACCGAGTTCGGCATGCTGCTGCGCGCAGAGGACGCGCCAGACATCCCGCGCGTCGACACAACCGAACTCCACTGCCAGGCCGCCGTGGGTTGGATGCTCGCGTAGCGCTCCGGTTACAAGAACGCGACCTGATCCACTTTCAGTCCGAAAAGGTGTCAGGGACAATTTCGGGGCGGTAACAGGCGTCGTCAAATTGTCCCCGTTCAAAGGTGTCCGTCAAAGCTGGGCCATCTCACTCTGACCCCGGTTTCATTTCGGCAACCCCGCCAGCCACGCCAGCACCGCGTGTGACAGCTCGATGCGCTTGTCCGAATAGGCGTGGTCGGTGGCGAAATGCCGGGTGGTCACGTGCGTGTCGCCGGCGCTGCGCAAGGCAGCGGCGAAGGCGCTGTTCTCCCGGGTGAGGCCGTCGTCGGCCGTGAGGATCAGCGCGTTGCGGTTTTTCAGTGCATCCACCTTGTCCAGGAACGGCCAGCTCATGGCGTGGTCCGCCAGCTCCCTGGCCAGCCCGTCTGGTGTGCATCCCGCCAGCGGCGCCATGCCTTCTTCGGCCAGTCCGTGGGCCATGGCGGCGATCGCGTCGGAGCGCTTTTCCTTCTCGAGTAGAGCTTGCATGCGTCCGGACATGTCGGCGGCCGAAATGGTGGCGAAGGCCTTGATCGCGGGGTCCGCTGCCGCGGCCTCGACGGTCATGAAGCCGCCCATGCTGTGGCCGATCAGCACGATGCGGTTGGGATCCAGTCGCAACGACCGGGCTACCTCCGGCCGGCGCAGGTAGGCGATGGCGGCTCCGGTATCCTCGATGCTGTGCGCGAACGAGAAGCCGCCCGGCGTGCCCCACGAACCGCGGTAATTGAAGTACAGGACATCCCAACCGGCGCGTCGCATGTCCTGCGCCAGATCGAGGTTGCGCTCGTTGCCGGGAAACCCGTGCAGCAGGATCACCACCGGATGGGGACCCGCACCCGCGGCGATGTACACCAATGCGTTCATCAGCTCCCCATGGCTGGGGATCTGCATGGTCTGCATGGAGGCGCGATCAGGCGCGTGGGCCATTGCCGCATCCTGAGGCGTACCCGGAACCGGCGGCATCCCGGCGCGGACGGCTCCAGCGGCGAGCGCAAGACAGGCGCTGAGGAACACAACCCTTGCGTGCTTCATGGCATTCCCCTGAGCGGAATTGGACAAGTCTGGTACGGAAGGAGCGCCGAACGCCAACCTTGCCAGACTACTCCGCCGAACGAGGCCATCTCAATCCGGCCCCGTTCGTTCCTGTTTCCAAGGAACGAGCCGCCGCGAGCCTTGCGAACTTGCGGCGGCCTGTTGTCACAGGGGTCAGGAAAAACGAGGGTCAGAGTCTGAGGTTTCCCCACGTTTTCATGCCGGTACATGCAGTTGATCCAGCAACTGTGGACTGGAATGCCGTGGCTGATCGATGAGTTCGCTCAGACGCGTGCTCGACCATCGTCGCACCAGCGCCTCGTGCCCCAGTCGCATGACAGAGTAGAGACGTCAGGGACAAGGGGACGGAGGTAATTGAATCCGAACGGACATCGGGCAACTGCTCCGAAGGACGCGGCGGAGCTGATCAAGCCGCCGGCAAAGCAGGCACAAGACTGATACCGTTCGCCGTATGGTGTGGTCCAGTCCGGCCACGCGCTCGTTGTCGGCAGACGGCCATCCAGGGGGACGCATCGATGAACAGGATCATGACGGCGGCGGCGCTTGTATTGCTGACCGTGTGCACGGCGCGGGCAACGATTCCGCCGACGTCGAAACTCGCCGATCGGGCCGCCGAGCCGGCGGCAGGCGTCGCCCAGTTGGTGCAGAAGGCCTTCGCTGACGCCAGTCACAATGACACGGCGTCCGCACAGGCGGAACTCGACAAGGCGATTCATGCCGAGGGTTTCAACGACCTCCCGACGGATCTGCGATACCGCGCACTGCTGGTTGCCAGCCTGATCGCCACCCAGAACGGCCAGGACAAGAGGGCTCACGAAACGGCCGTACGGGCGACGGCTTTTGACGAGGCCGATGAAACGGCATGGATGACCCGCCTCTCCAGCGCGTTCTCCACCGGCGATTACAGCGATGCAGGGCATAGCGTGGCGGTCTTTGCCCGGAGCTGGCCGGGAAAACTGGGCGACGTGAATTCAGGCGCGATCAGGCAACTTCATTACCAGTACCTGCAGGCGCAGAACCCTGACACGGACCGGGAGATGCTGGACGCGCTGTTCGATGCGGGATGGTCGCAGAGCGGTGTCGAGCCCGGCAACTTGTGGCGTGACCTGGCGCTGCTGCACATCGAACGCAACGACATCGCGCGCGCTACGGCGGTGGCCTTGCGGATCACCTCGGCGCAGGCGGCGCTCAGCATGCGCGTGGATCGGCGCTTCGACCCCATCACCCTGAAGCGCTCTCGGAATTTCGATATTGATCGCTTGGTCGCCGCGGAGATCGAGGCAGCGCAGGAACGGGTGAAGGCCCAACCGGACAAGCTTGAGCCCATTGCGGACCTTCAAGAGCTGCTGCTGATCACCGGCCAGTATGCGCGCGTGCTTTCGATCAGCGACACGGTACTCGTTCATGCCGGGCGCGGAGACGGCCCCAAGACCTACACGGACTTTGACGACAAATATCCCTGGGTGCTCGACAACCGTTCACGGGCGTTCAAACGGCAGGGACGTTGGGACGATGCCGTGCGCGTCGAGGTATTGGCAGCGCGGCGCCCCGAGCATGGCGGCATGAACGTGAGCCAGTTGATCAATCTCGGCGGGTTGTACGTCGATCTCGGCTTGCCCGACAAGGCAGCCGATGCCATCGTCGAACTCGGCGACATGAGTCCCTTCGGTCGCATGCAGCTGGAAAGCGTGAAACTGCGAATCGCCGTCGCGAAAAGCGATGCCGCCGCCATCGCTGCCTCCATGAGCTATCAGCGCGAGCATCGTGCCGATGCCATTGCCACGTGGGAGGACGCCCTGCTGCTCTGCGGGAAGCTCGACGAGGCTGCATCCCTGCTCATCGAGCGGCTGCAGAAGCCCGCCTGGCGGAATGCCGCACTGGTCGACATGCAGCATTACGCCGATGTCACCGAGACGCCGACGGAAAAGCTGATTCACGACCGTTGGATCACGGTCACCGCGCGGCCCGATGTTCAGGCCGCCATGCAGAAGGTCGGCCGCGTGGAGCGGTTCCACATAGCGGAGGCGCTGCGTTGACCCGTCAATTGAAGGGGGCGTGGCCAGTCAAATTCGGTCGTCGTCTGGCAGGGCCCGTCGCCTGCCTGGCTTGATTGGCCACGTCCCCTTTTCCAGGGAGCGCGGCCGCTGGGCGTGCGCATGGCGCACACTGTCGCCATCACCACCGGTTCAAGCCGAGGAGCCGAACCATGACTGACGTTCACGTCATCCGGGAAGAAAACGGCCGGCATGGCCGCTATGTCGCAACGGTGGCGGGTATCGAGGCCGAAGCGGAACTGGTTTTCACGCATCGCGGGCCGGGGCTGATCAGCGCGGACCACACCCTGTCGCCGGAGAGCCTGAAAGGAACCGGCGCAGCGTCGGCGCTGGTTGATCGGCTGATCGCCGACGCGCGCGGGCAGGGCTTCCGGATCATTCCGTTCTGCCCCTATGTCCGTGCGCGCTATCTGAAGAACCCGGCCTGGCAGGACGTGATGACGGTGGCGCCGGGTGTGGTGCCGGAACCGTGCACTGACCAGGCATGACGTATGGCGCGGAGGCATCCGTGCCGTGCCCTGTTCCCCGTTCTTCAGGTTGACGGCGGGCGCGCCGATTTCAGCCCGGCAGCGCAGGTGAAGGAGGTCGCAGCGAAAAAAAAGGAGGCGCACTGCGCCTCCCACCATCAATTTATATCAGTCACCGGGGCTTGCGGCAAGACTGCCGGGGCGTCTGAGAATCGCCGGCCTGCCGATCGGGCAGCAAGCATGAGGTACGCCGGGGATGCATGACGACGAGTGGGTTCCGGTTTCCCACGGGAACTGCCATCGCGTGGAAGGGCCGTTCTACCACGGGACGAAGGCGGATCTTTCCCTGGGTGATTTGCTGATGGCCGGGTTCACCTCCAACTACGACGTCCGCGTCGTGATGAACCACATCTATTTCACCGCCGTAGCAAAGGGGGCCGGCCTTGCCGCGGAGATGGCGCGCGGCAGGGGAAGGCCGCGGGTCTATGTCGTCACGCCGACCGGTGCGTTCGAAGACGACCCCAACGTGACGAACAAGAAATTCCCCGGCAACCCCACTCGCTCCTACCGAAGCGCGGCGCCGCTGAGGATCGTGGGCGAGCTCGAACGCTGGGAGCCCTACGACGCGGAGTTCATCCGGGAACTGAAGCGTCGCGTCGAAGCCGGCATGGGGGAGATCATCAATTGACACGTCGAGTCATTTCGGCGTGAGCCGATACAAGCCGCCGGGCCCGGCGTCCTCCAGCATCCACAGCGAGCCGTCCAGCGCTTCCTTGATATCGCACAGGCGCTTGCCGACGTTCCAGCGGTCGACCGCGGTGGTGCCGCCCTTGCCATCGAACGTGACGCGGATGATGGCCTCGCTGGCCAAATGAAAGGGGACGTGAAAAAGAAGGGGCGTGGCTAATTGAATTCGGTCGTCGTCTGGCAAGGCCAGCCGCCTGCCTGGCTTGATTGGCCACGTCCACTTTTCCCGGTACGCCCTTCGCGTGACAGTTTCCGCGGGAAATACTTTCCGCGTGCCCGCTTCGAACATCTGTAGCAGAATCGCCCCGCGGCGGTGCGCAGCCGGCAGTGCATCGTGCGACATCGATGCCGGCCACCGGGGACCAGGGGAAAGACATCATGGCGCTCGATCGGAGATTTCTGCTCTGCGGTTTTGCCTATGCCATCGCGGGCATGGGGCTTGGCATCTACATGGCGGCTTCGCACAACCACGCCTTGTTCGTGGCGCACGCGCACATGCTGCTGCTGGGTTTTGTGGTGTCCTTCATCTACGCGTTGATCCACAAGCTGTGGCTCGTCGGCGCGGGGGCCAGGGTCGCCGGCTTCCAGTTCTACCTGCATCAGCTGGCGGTGCTGGTGTTGTCCGTGGGCCTGGTCTTGCTATATGGCGGCGTGGTTCCGGAACCGGCGATCGGGCCCCTGCTCGGTGCGGCGGCGGTGGGTGTGCTGGTCGCCCTGCTGTTGATGGCCTGGCTGGTGCTGCGAATCAAAGGGGATGCGAATCAAAGGGGACGTGGCCAAATAAATCCGGTCGTTGTCTGGCAGGGCCAGTCGCCTGCTTGGCTGAATTGGCCACGCGCCTTTTTTTCTGGACGTCCCTGCATGCTTGCCTGGACAGCCTCATTCGTGCGGGTTACGGCTTGGGCCGCGGGGTGGTCGCCACGCTGGGCGGCAGGGTCGGCAGCGCGACCTTCGGCTGGTCGCCGGTCAGGGCCCCGAGGAAAACCTCGATCTTGCCGACCTCCTCGTCGCTCAGCTTTGCGCCGAGCTGGCTGCTGCCCATGATCGCGACGGCCTGGCGAAGATCCCACACCTTGCCCGTATGGAAATAGGGCGCGGTCAGCGCGATGTTGCGCAGCGAGGGCACCCGGAACACGTATTCGTCGCTGGCCGTCTTGGTCACCGCGAAGCGGCCCTTGTCCCCCGGCGGGAGAATGTCGGCGCCGGGCCGCTCGACCACGCCGAACGGGGCGTACATGCCCCCGCCCACGTTGATGCCGTTGTGGCATGCCGCGCAGCCCTTGTTGATGAACAGCGCCAGGCCTTCTTTCTGATTCGCGTCGAGCGCCTTCTCGTTGCCCTTGAGGTAGCGATCGAACGGCGCGTTCGGCGTGATCAGGGTGGCCTCGAACAAGGCGATGGCCTTGCGCACGTTGTCGAACGTGATCGGATCGGGCACGGCCGGATAGGCCTTGGCGAACACGGCGGCGTAGCCGGGAATCCCCTTGAGCTGTTCGACGACGTGTGACTCGGTGGTGTCCATCTCGACCGGGTTGACCAGCGGACCGCCAGCCTGCTGCTCAAGGTCCTTGGCACGCCCATCCCAGAATTGGGCGACGTCGAACACCGCGTTGTAGACGGTCGGTGCATTGCGACCGCCATGCTGCCAGCGATGACCCAGCGAAGTCTCCTGCAGGTCGACCCCGCCCATGCCGACCATGTGGCATGAGTTGCAGCTGATGGCATGGCTTTCGGACAGCCGGGGCTCGAAGTAAAGCAGCTTGCCTAGCTCCACCCTGGCCGGGGTCGCCGCATTGCCCGGCAACGGCGGCGCATTGGCGGGTATCGGTTTGAACAGACCTTGGGCCTGCTTCATCAATGCCGTTTGCGACCATGCCTGGCCTGTCGCCAGGGAGGCGAGAACCATCATTGAAACCAGCTTGATCGGTGACATGAGCTGACTCTCCGCAGTTGGGTGGCAATCGAAACCATCAATGTCCGTGGCGTATCCAGGAAACCCTGGCGATGCGCGAACGCGGCGCGGAACAGACGACATGGTGGACGTCGCCGGGGTCGTCGCCATGCCTGTCGTCCTGGCCCAAGCGGAGTCACCGGCTATGCCTGTCGATGCCGGATCGCGCTGGCAACACCCGCATGCTCGGTTCATCGGCACCGATGGCTGTTGACCGGATCAACAAAAGCGATTTCGAAACGAAGGCAGGCGTCCGGCCCGCGACCATCGCTCCGTCCTGTCCGCAACAAGGGCATGCGGGAACAAAGGAGACGCGTCCAATTGAATTCGTGCTCGTGCGTCGGTCGAGATTGCGGATGGACCCACCGGGGAATTGAACATGGCGGGCTCCTGGCCGCAGAGCGAAAAACGGCCAGCCGGGTTGTGCCGGCTGGCAAGCCTCGTGAGACCAGCGTATGGTCCGCACACGGCGCTGACTCAGGGGTGAGGCACGGCCTGCACACGGGAAGGCAGCGTCTTCGCGATTGCGGTGCCGCAAGGCGTGGAATCGTCGATCGCCTGCAAACCAACTTCAATCCACCAGGGGTCCCCACTCATGTCACGTTTCCGTCTTTTCTGCCGCGCCCTGGGCGTGAGCTTCGGCCTGGCTGCTGCCTGTGTGTCGTTGCCGGCTTTCGCGGGCGATCCGGTAGCGGTGACCTTCGCGGCCAACAGTGTCTGGGCGCAGGAAATCGGCAACCTCACGCATTCCGACAGCTCGCTCGATTACACGGTGGCGATCGCGGCGGGCAAGACGTTGCAGCTCAATCTCCTCACCCGCAATCCCAACGTGCGTTTCAGGGTGGAGGACCGGACCAACGACAAGCTGCTGCTGGATTCGCGCAAGACCGGTGAGTCCACCTGGACCTTGCCGAACGCGCCGGCTGCCACGTATGCGATCCATGTCTACATCGATCCCGCCGCGATACCATCCGACGACACCGCCAAATACGCGTTGCAGGTCGGGCAGTACGGGGCCGAAGACATGCAGGTGCCCACAAGCGCGGTGACATTCGAAGCCGGCAAGCCGTGGGCACAACAGGCTGTGGTGTTGTCGCCCGGCGCCACCGCGCACAACTTCACCGTGGCCATCGCGGCGGGCATGACGGTGAAGATCAACCTCATTTCGGACAACCCTCGGCTGTACTTCAAGGTGACCGACCAGACCCACGACAAGGCGCTGGTCGACAAGAGCACGACCGGAGCGAACACCTGGACCGAATCGGTGGCGACGGCGACAAATTACGTGATCCAGGTGTATCTCGACCCGTCGGCGACGCCGTCCGGTCAAACCCGATTCACCCTGCAGGTCGGGCAATACCCGTCAGCGAACACGCAGCCCGCCGGCGCGACTACGGCCGCGGCGGCTTCCACGCCATCGATGTGATTGCGTTCGAAGCGGCCGGCGGCCGCTCCGGGCGTGACAGAGCAAAATAAGGGGTCGGCGTGCGCTTTCGGCACGCCGACCCCTTATTTCATGGTGCGCCGCTGCGCTCAGTCCGTACCCGAGCGCAAACCGTCGAAATACGCGGCGATCTCTTCCGGAAACGCGTAGCGCTCCTCCGGTATGGGCGAACCGGCGTCGATCAGCGCTTCCGCGCAGGCCAGCCAGTCGCCACCGGGCGTGGTCTCGGCCCGGGACGCGAAGCTGAGCGTGCCGTAGACGTTGTCCTTGAAACCGTGGCGCTCGTCGTAGCGCGCGCCATGGGCGAGCAGGAAGCGTGCGAGCGATGCGTTGCCGCGGAATACCGCCCAGTTGAGCGCGCTGCCGTCGATGTCGCCGCCGCGCGTCGTGATCGGCCAGCCTGCCTCAACCATCACGCGCACTGCTTCCTCCTCGTTGCCGGCGGCCATTTCCGGCAGCAGGCGCAAGGCGGCCGACGGCAGTTTGCCGATGAGGCCCGGGTCGTCGGCCAGCATCGCCTGCACGTTGGCGCGATCGCCTCGCGCGCACGCGCCGAGGAAGGCGTCATGCGGGCGGTCGTCGGGCACTGCGCCGGCTTGCACCAGTTGCCGGGCCACTTCGACGAGGCCAAGGCAGCACGCCAGGCGATAGGCGGAGATGCCGTGACCGTTGCTTGCCGAAGGATCGGCGCCGGCGTCGAGCAGAAGGCCGATGGTCGCGGGCGAGCGACGGCGGCGGATCGCGTGCAGCAAGGGGCTGCCGTCCGGGCCGGGTTCGTTCGGGTCACCCCCGTGGGCGAGCAGCAGGCGCACCGTGTCGGGATGCTCGTGGTCGAGCGCGCGGAACAGCGCGTTGCAGCCGGTCACGCGGGCACCGGCCTCGAGCAGCAGGCGGACAATCGTGCTGTCGGCGATCTCGGTGGCGTGGTAGAGCGATTCGTTGTCGTTGGGGTTGGCGCCGGCTTGCAGCAGTCGCCGCGTGAGTGCGATGTCGTGGTTGCGACCGGCGGCGCCGTACAGGACGCTGAGCGAATCGTGCGGCAGCTCCGGATCGGTCCATCGCGCATCCGGGTCCGCGCCGGCATCGAGCAGCAGGTCCGCGCAGGCACGAATGCCCGGCGCGCAGGCGGGCAGGGCGATCAGCCCGGAAAAGGTGGCGCAGGCGAGCGGCGGCATGCCGTTGTCGGCGCGCGCCGTCGTGGCCCAGGCGGGATCGGCTGCGAGGGCGGCCTGCACTGTGGCGACGTCGCCGATGGCACAGGCAAGCGCGGGCGCGCCGACCAGCAGGTCCGCATGTTCGCGCAGCAGTCGCTCGGCCAGTGCGGGTTTGGCCGTCTGGTAGCCGTGGCCGAAGACCCAGTGCATCCACTGGCGTTTGCGCGCGTGCATGTCGACCGAGGCGGCCTGCAGTGCGACGTAATCCTTCAACTGCGACCACGAGCCGAAACCGTACTCGCGTGCGATGCAGGACTGCGCGTCGTGCAGGCGCAGTTCCATGGCGGCGATGGCGGCGTGATCGAGCCGGGCGGCGCCGGGCAGGGCAAGGCGAACGCGTTCGAGCGCATCGGGCTCGCCGTGGCGCACGTCCTCGAGCAGCCGCTTGGCCTGTTTCTTCAGATGGTCCAGATGCGGACGGGCGGGCAGGTTCTTCATGACAACCTCCATGCAATGAATGCCGAAGGTCCGCAATCCCGGCTGCACAAAGGTCGATGGTGGCCAGCGATGGACAAGTGGGTTGAACCCTTCCCGCGGACCCGGAGGCGGCTTGCGACGCCGGGGCGTGAGCATAGACCAGGAGCGAAGCGGGGCCAATCGCCAGGTAGCGTGGGTGTGGCACCCGGTTCGATGCGGGAATCAAACAGGGGCCGAGGCTGATCAAGTTCGATTGTCGTCCGCCACGGCAAGCCCCGCTGTTTCGTTGCACGTGCGTCAGGACCACTGCCCGTCCATGGGCTATCCGCCTGGACGTCACTCGGGCAGGGCTTGCCCCGATCCGCCAAGCTCGGCCGGGAAGTCTCTCAGCTTGGGCAAGCCGTCCTTCATCCGCAGCACGGTCTCGGCATAGTTCACGTGGACGGCGGGTACGAAGTCGAGATCCGGGATGGTGGCGGCGTAGACGTCGGTCAGGCCCAGCGTCGGATGGTCGGTCATCAGGTGCCCGCCGCATTGCTTGCAGAACTGGCGGTCGCTGGTTTCCGTCTTCTGGAAATGCCCGACGAATTCCGACCCCTTGGTTACCCTGACGCTGGCGGGTTTCCACAACGTGAATGCATTCACCGGTCCGGCCGACCAGGAGCGGCAGGAGCGGCAGTGGCAGTACCCCATTGCTTCGGGCGCGCCGGAGACCTCGATCTCCACGGCACCGCAGAAACAGCTACCCGTGTGCTTGTCTGTCATGTCGTTTCTCCAGCGTGTCGGTGGTGTTTCCCCTTGCCCTGATCGGGCGAATCATACGGCTGACGCGGCTCCGGGAGGGGCGAGGCAATCGAGTCGGCTTCCCCCGCTCGCCCGCTGCAGCTCTCTTCGGTGGCGAGGTGGCGTTGTCCTCACCGGAGCGTGCGCTGACTGATGCGACGGCGGAGGTTTTGGGAGGGCAGGACGATCATATCGTTTTTCATTGCTAATATATCGTTTTGCGATATATTGCGGTCACTAAACGATACGTGGAGAGCAACGATGGGGGATTTTGCGGTGCTGGCGCTGCGCGCCGTGATTGCGATCGCGCTGGCGGGTTCTCTGGTGGTGCAGGGCGTGATCGCGCCGTTGTTGTGGCATGACCTGGAATCGGCGCGCGCGGACGTGCGCATTCCGCTGGTGGTGATCGTCATCCTCGGCGTGTTGACGATGCAGGTGACTGCGGTCTGCATCTGGCGGTTGCTGACCATGGTCCGGCGCGGCACGGTGTTCTCCTCCGCGGCCTTCCGCTACGTCGACATCGTGATCGGAGCCATCGCGGCAGCCTCGGCGCTCACGTTCGGCATGGCGGTGGTGGCCGCGCACGCCAACCGCATCACGCCCGGCGACGAAATCGCCCCGGGCCTGATCGGCATGGTCTGCGGCGCATCGCTGGTGATCGCCGGCGTGGCGCTGATCGTGCTGGTGCTGCGGATGTTGCTGGCGCAGGCGGTCGCGCTGGATTCGCAGGCCAGGCAGCTCAAGTCCGAACTGGACGAGGTGATCTGATGGCCATCCTGGTGGACATCGATGTCATGCTGGCCCGCCGCAAGATGGCCGTCGGCACGCTGGCCGAGCACATCGGCATCACGCCCGCCAACCTGGCGGTGCTCAAGAACGGCCGTGCCAAGGCCGTGCGTTTCACCACCCTCGCTGCGTTGTGCGAGGTGCTGGAATGCCAGCCGGGCGATCTGCTGCGTTGGGAGCCCGACGACGCCGCCGGGACGTCGGTGCGCTGAAGAAGCGACACGGGCGATGTGCGTTCGTACTGCAGGAAAGGTCACGACGAATGGCCAGGTCGCCGGGACCAGGATTGAACGAAAGCGGCACGGCAGCTTCACGTTGTCGTGGAGGTGGTGTTCGTAGCATGGCCGGACTACTCCCGGGAGCATGTCATGGCCGATGAAAATGCCGGCAAGCAACTCGATCACGTGACTGACACGCTGGCGCAGCTCAAGGAAATGCGCCACTACGCCAGGAACAATGTGGAGCACCTGACGGCGATCTGGCTGTTGTTCGACGGTGAATTGTCGAAGCTGAAGCAGACCGACAAGATCGACGATCTGATGAACCGCCAGGGCCAACTCCATGATGCACTGGAGGCGGTGATTGCGGATCTGGAGGCATTGCAGCAGAAACTGCAGCCGCCACCGGAGGGCGCGGCAGGCTGAGGACCAGTTTCGCGCCCCGGTCCGGTGCTTGCGTACCGAAGGGGTATTACCACAGCAACAAGGAAGAGCTGCGTGCCTCCGGAGTACCGTCTGGAACCTTCACCACCGGTCGCGGCCTGAACGCCTTGCGGGAAGCCGGCTGGAAGCTGTGCACGTTGAGTTTCGACGGCAAGCTCACCCGGCGGGGACGGCAGTTGGATGGCTGCCTGGCACGGATGAGCTGAAGCGTCGGCCGCATGATCTGCAGCCTTCCCGGAGATCCTGTTCCACCGAAGGCACCGGGCGCCGAGGCGCCTCAACCGTCGGCGGCGTGCTTGCCGGTGAACACCGCCAGCTGCGCGGCGAACGCGCGCTTGTA
The DNA here is from genome assembly GCF_052978425.1 of Rhodanobacter sp. UC4437_H4. Classification (NCBI taxonomy): domain Bacteria; kingdom Pseudomonadati; phylum Pseudomonadota; class Gammaproteobacteria; order Lysobacterales; family Rhodanobacteraceae; genus Rhodanobacter; species Rhodanobacter sp. UC4437_H4. The sequence continues at coordinate 822,715 of NZ_CM129673.1, read as the reverse complement.
CGCGGGCCGCGCTTCACCGCGGGCGACATAGGCGGCGAGGTGCGGATATTCGGCGAGCATGCCGGATGGCTTCAGGCGCAGCAGCGTGTGGACCATCATGAGGTCGCCGGCGCTGAACGCGCCGTCGAGCCAGTCGGCATCGCCCAGCCGGACGGCGAGCTGGCCCAGCCGGTTGCGGATGCGATTCTTGATGAGCGGCAGCCGTTCTGCGGCCCATGGCTTGTCGCCTTCCAGGAACCTGGCGGTCTGCAGATCGAGGATCGGCGGCTCCACCGTGTTGAGTGCGGCGAACATCCACATGATGGCGCGCGCCCGGGCATTCGCGTCGTCGGGCAACAGACCGGCGTGGTGTTGCGCGAGGTGGAGCACGATCGCGCCCGACTCGAACAATGTCAGCTCGCCTTCCTCGTAGGTGGGGATCTGCCCGAACGGATGCAGCGCCAGGTGGGCAGGCTGCTTCATCGTGCCGAACGAGACGAGGCGGACCTGGCAGGCTTGGCCCACTTCCTCGAGTGCCCAGCGCACGCGCATGTCGCGCGCGAGGCCCTGGCCGCGATCCGGCGAGCTTTCAAAAGCGGTGATGGTGGGGATCACGGCGAGACTCCGGGTGGATACGCGATGTCATGTCGGGTGGCGGCAGCGCTCGGTTCGCTGCGCAGGCGGTGGGGGCCAGCGCCGGCGGTTGAAACGCATCAGCCGCGCCGGGCCGCCTCGATCGCGGCGATGTCGATCTTGGTCATGTCCATCATCGCGTTGAACGCGCGCCGGGCGACGGCGGGGTCGGGATCGCTGATCGCCGCCATCAGTGCGCGCGGGGTGATTTGCCACGACAGGCCCCACTTGTCCTTGCACCAGCCGCAGGCGCTGGGCTGGCCGCCGTTGTCGATGATCGCGTTCCACAGGCGGTCGGTTTCAGCCTGGTCGTCGGTCGCCACCTGGAACGAGAACGACTCGTTGTGCCGGAACGTCGGGCCACCGTTCAGGCCCAGGCACGGGATGCCCATGACCGTGAACTCGACCGTCAGCACGTCGCCTTCCTTGCCGGAGGGATAGTCGCCTGGCGCCCGATGAATGGCGCCGACGGTGGTGTCGGGGAAGGTCTTGGCGTAGAACGTGGCGGCCTCCAGGGCGGCGCCGTCGTACCACAGGCAGATCGAGTTCTTGCTGGTCATGCGTGTTCTCCGGGTTGTGGGCGGCGTGGCTTGCATGATCTGCGACGAACGAGTGGCGGGCAGATCGACATCCCGCTATTCCGCCATGCGCGGCTGGCGACATCAGGCCATGTGCGTCGATGTGCCGTGGCAAACTGCACGGACTGCGGCCGGTTGCGGCCCGACGAGTGCGAGGTCGATCGTTTTGCATCCGGACGTTGTGCCATGAACAGTCATCTGGATACGGTGGCGTTTCCGCTCGGTCGCCGGGCGCGGCAATGGTTTGCCGAGCAGCAGTTCGACGCGGCGCGGGAGGCGCTGGAATCGCTGCTTCGGCAGGTCCCCGCCAACCCGTTCGTGCAGATGGATCTTGCGGCGGTGCTGCTGCGCTGTGGTCGCCTGGGCGACGCCGCGACCTTGATGCTCGATGTCGCGCAGTCCGACGATCCGCAGCCGTCGCTGGACATCCAGTTGGCGCGCGGGCTTTCCGCTGCCGGCGAGGTCGTCGCGGCGCGATCCTGCCTGGATCGGCTGGAGCGGGCCGCGGATCTGCCGGCCATGCTGCTGGCCGAACAGGCCCATTTGCGCTGGGGCATGCGGGACATCCCCGCCGCGCGGCGGATGATCGATCGCGCGGTCGCCGCAGGTGCCGACGCGCCGCGCGAACTCCATCTACAGGCCATGCTGCGGCAGTTCGGCGGCGAAACCGACGAAGCGGGCCGCCTCCTGGATGCCTGTCTGGATCGCTGGCCTGCCTTCGGCGATGCGGCGCTGGCGCGGGCCAACCTGCGTACGCAGACGGCGCAAACCCACCACCTCGATTTTCTGCGCCTGCAGCTGCAGCGGCTCCCGGCCGACGACGGAGCTCCCGCGCAACTGGCCAATCGTGCCGCGTTCGAGGCGGCCGTGTTCAAGGAACTGGACGACCTGGGTCGATACGATGAGGCATGGCCAGCGATGCAGCGATGCAATGCGCTGATGCACCGGGTCAGGCCGTACGATGCGCAGGGCGAGACCGCGGTGGTGGACGCCTTGATCCGGGTTGCCGGTTCGCTGGGAAGGTCGGCGGCGCCGGGCGCGCAGCAGGAAGAAGGGCCGCAGCCGATCTTCATCGTCGGCATGCCGCGCTCCGGAACGACGCTGCTCGACCGCATGCTGTCCAGTCATTCGCAGGTGGCCTCGGCCGGCGAGATCATGGATTTCCCGCAACAGTTGCGCCGGGTCGCCGGGGTGGTCCCGCATGGCGCGGCAGGCACGCTGGCCGCGATCGAGCGCGGTGCGGAGCTGGACCTGGCCGATCTCGGTGCGCGCTATCTCGCGCAGACGCGCTGGCGGGCACCGGGGTGTCGCTACTTCATCGACAAACTGCCGACCAACATACGCATGGTCGCCCACATCCGCCGCGCGTTGCCGCATGCGCGCATCGTGCACGTGGTACGCGATCCGCTGGAGGTGTGCTTCTCGAACTTGAGCATGATGTTCGGGAACCGGGCGGCGTACAGCTACGACCAGCGTGCCATGGTTCATTACTACGGCCAGTACCGCCGCCTGGCGCGGCATTGGCAAACCACGATGCCCGATTCCATGATCGAAGTGGCCTATGCGGATCTCGTCCGCGAGCCGGGCGTCGCCTTGCGCAAGGTTCTCGACCATTGTGGCCTCGCGATGGAGGAAGCCTGCCTCCACCCGGAGCGGAACGCGGCGCCGGTGGCCACGCCCAGCGCCGCCCAGGTTCGCGAGCCGATCCACGGCCGGGGCAGCGGCCGCTGGCGCCCTTACGCGTCGCACCTGGACGTGTTGCGCGGGGCGGTGCTCGACATGGCGTGAGCTGCTGTGGCGCGGCGCGTATCGCGTCGCGAAGACGGGGCGGTGTCTCGCGGGCCTCGTGCGGCGCTTCGCGGCCTGCGCTTTTGCGACGCAGCCCGGCTTTCCGCCACGTGCTACTGGCGGCGCTTGGAGATGTACATCGCGCGGTCGGCGTGCGCCAGCAGCGCTTCGGCGTCGGTGCCGTCGCGGGGGTAGCAGGCGATGCCGATGCTGGCGTCGGGGCGGAACGGGCCGTCGGGCAGGGTGCAGGGCAAGCCGAGGCGGGCGCGCAGGTCGTCGGCGATGGTGCGGGCGGCCCGGCTGTCGCGGCAACCCGGCAGCAGCGCCACGAACTCGTCGCCGCCGACGCGCGCCACCAGGTCGCCCTGGCGCAGGCCCTGTTGCAGCCGCTGACCCACTTCGCGCAGCACGCGATCGCCGGTTGCGTGGCCGGCGCGGTCGTTGACTGCCTTGAATCCGTCGAGGTCGAGGTAGAGCACGGCCAGGCCAGAGCCGGTTTCCGCCGCGTTGGCGATGGCGTACTGCAGTTCGACGTGCAGGCGGTGACGGTTGGGCAGGCCGGTCAGCAGGTCGTGGGTGGCGCGATGTTCCAGTTCGCGCTCGTTGCGGCGCAGCTCGGTGACTTCGTGGGCCACGCCGATGCGCACGCCGTACTCCGGCAGCCAGCGTGCCGACCACTGGATGTCCACGCTGTGGCCGTCGCGGTGGATGTAGCGGTTGCGGAAGTGGCGTTGCAGTTCGCCGGCCATGACCTGTCCGGCTTGCCGCAAGGTGGCCTCGCGGTCTTCCGGATGCACCAGTTCGAAAATGCGCCGGCCGAGCACCTCGGCTGGTGCGTAGCCGAGTATCCGTTCGAAGCTCGCGTTGACGTAAAGCAGGCGTCCCTCCGCATCGACCACGCAGACCGCATCGGGCATCAGGTCCAGCACTTCGGCGAGCGGGGGAAGCTTGGCAATCATGGAGTGGCGTGCGGTCTTCGGGCATTACCGGTTGGCTTGCAGTATGGCCAACCGGGCAGGCCGAGGCTACCCGTCGAACCGCCGGGAACGGAAGGCGCAGGTTCGGCGGCACTCAGCCTGGCAGGCTGACCACCGGCACGAAGCCGCCGAAGATCATCCGCTTGCCGTCGAACGGGCAGTTGGCGGCTGCCTCCATGCGCGGGTCCTTCATGATCTTCTCCATGCCGGCGTCGCGGGTGGGCTTGTCGGGCCACTCGATCCAGGAGAACGCCACCGCTTCGTCCGGCTTCGCCTGCACCGCGCGGCGGAAATCGGTGAGCTTGCCGTCGGGCACGTCGTCACCCCAGCACTCCACGACGCGGAGGGCGCCGACCTCAAGGAAGATCGCGTCATAGGTGCGGGCGTGGGCGATGAACTGCGCGCGATTGGCCGCGGGTACGGCGATCACGAAACCGTCGATGTAGGACATGAGCGGACTCCTGCGGAGGACACGGCCGGGATGGCCGGTCTGCCATCGTGCGACGAACGAGCGGGCGCGGAATCGACGCCTGCGGCGAAGCGGGCCGATACAATCGGCGGACCACTTGCGACCGGGCAGCACGAGCATGCGCAGTTTCGACGATCTCCACGACGGGCACTGGCAGGCCGCGCTGCTGGACGCCTCGTATGGCAACGTGCGGCTGGTGTTCTCGCGCGCCGGCGCCGGCGAGATCCGTCAACTCGCCCTGCCGGCGGAGAACCTGCGCGTGGCCGAGGACGAGCTGGCCACGATGGACGATGCCCGGTTGCGCCAGCTGCTGGCCGAGTCCGAGCCGTGGGCGTAGCGCACGAGACGGCTCGATGCCGGGACGTCGAACCCTGCACTTTTTTTGCGGGCGGTTTGCCGGTACGGTTGGCGTTCGAGGGGACAGGGCATGCTGATGCGGGCGGGAGAACCTGGCAAGGGGATGCGGCGGCGATTCTTGTCGCGGCCCGGCACGCTGGCCGTGGCGGCACTGTTCTTGTTGGCTTTCATTCTGTCCGAGGGGTGCGCCATGGGGTTGTCCAGTCCGCTGGTGCTGTTTTCCGAGGTGCATGGCACGGTGCTGAGCGGCGGCAAGCCGGTGCAGGGCGCCGAGCTGGTGCAGGAAGTGGTGTGGTCGGACAACAAGAACGACGTGCCGCCCGCACACACGCTCAGCGATGCGCAAGGCCGCTTCCACTTTCCGGTGGTGGAGCATCGCCCCGGCGTGCTGCGCGCGGTGCCGCACCAGCCGGTGGTGCTGCAGAAGATCACCATTCGCCACGAAGGCCGCGACTACACCGCCTGGCGGCACACCCGGAATTCCTACGAGCCGAATGCGGAGCTCGACGGCAAGCCGCTCAACCTGGAATGCGAGCTGACCCGCGCGCCCGATTTCGAGGGCACGCACTACGGTATCTGCAAGGCGATCTGAGCCGGAAGCTCAGTTGACTGGAAGCAAGCGGGGAGGGATGGGGATGTCGAATGACCTTTCACCGGCGCAGGCCGCCGAGATTGCGGACAGTGCGTACGCGTTGCGCCTGTCCACCGACATGGTGGATGCGGCGACCGCCGCGCCGACGGCGCGCGAGTCGTTCGACCTGCTGGGCGGCACGCGGCTGACCGGTTCGACCGGCCTGGGCAGCTCGCCGATCAGCCAGCGCACCGGCTTCGGCTACGTGGCGCGCGGCAGGAACGCGCGCGAACGCGAGCGCCTGGTCTCGATCCGCGGCACCTTCAAGACCAGCGCCTACGACTGGCTCAGCAACCTGCGCATGGCCGGCGTCGCCGGCCCCAGCGGTTACATCGTGCACGCCGGTTTCTGGGCGGCGGCGCAGACCTTGCTGCCGCAGATCCGCCAGGCGATCGGTTCGCCGGCCGAGGTATCCACGATCCACGTGGTGGGCCACAGCCTCGGTGGCGCGATCGCCACGCTGGTGGCCGACAGCCTCGGCGACCTCGGCTGCAAGCTGCAGCTGTACACCTTCGGCGCGCCCCGCGCCGGGTTGGAGCCGCATGCGCAATACCTCACCCGGCGCCTGGGTGCCGATGCGATCCACCGCGTGTACCACGACACCGACCTGGTGCCGATGGTGCCGGTCTACCCGTACAGCCACGTGCCCTGGCGCGACACCGCCTACCGCATGAAGGGCCCGGGCAAGCTGGTGTCCATCGAGGCGCACTTGATGCCGCAATATCGCCGCTCGGTCGGCGACGCCGCCTGGCGGGCGCTGCCGGTGCTGCAGGAAGGGCCGGACAGCTTCGAGCAGGCCGAAGCCTGGCTGGGCATGGCCGCCGCGGTCGGCGGGCCAGGCATGATGCTGTCGGCGACCGCGCTGCGCTGGATCCTCCGCGCGCTGGACTGGATACTCTCCACGCTGGGCCACGGCGCGGGCCTGGCGGTGCTGGGGGGCGCCACCATCCTGGACACGCTGGCGCGGCTGCTCTACTCCGGCGCGCTGCAGTCGCTGCGACTGGCGGCGATGATCCGCAACCTCATCACCGCGATCATGCGTTTCATGGGCCGCGCCGTGGCAGCCACGGTCAACATCACCGTGGCCTTTGTGGAGTACGTGCTGGGCATGCTGTTTCGCGTGGTGTCCACGATGGCCCGGCAGGCAGTGGATGTGCTGCTGCGCTGAAGCGGTCAGCGGAGGTGGGCGAACAGCATCGCGATATAGGCGCCCACCAGCGTGGCGCTGAAGACCACCAGCGCCTTGTGCAGCCACTCGCGCGAAGTCCACGCGCCCAGCAGTGAGCCGGCAATGAAAATCAGCTGGAAGCCTGCATCCAGCGTCCGGGGCAGGGCGCCGTGGAGCATCCGGCTCTTGCCAAGGCTGATCACCAGCAGCAGCACCAGCAAGGTATAGAACCAGCGGTGGTTGGCGTAGTAATGCCGGCGCAGGTCGACCGGTTCAGACGCGGTGATGTCCGGCAGGACCAGCCCGGCCAGCAGGTACAACGGCACGGTTTGCGCCAGCAGCACGGAGAAGCCGAGGAAACTCCAGTCCTGGCGCAGGCGCAGGTCGTACATGGCCCACCAGACTTGCACGTCGAGTACCAGCAGCAAGATGGCCCACGCCAGCGAAGGCCAGTACATCGTCGCGCTGGAGCGCGCCAGCATCAGGCCGCGCAGACCCTGCAACACCTGGGTGATCGCCAGGCCCACGATGATCGAGAGCAAAACGGACAGGTAGCTGAAAGCATCCATGTTCGATCCGGGCCGGTGTGGATTTGCGCAAACGCACTTTGCCCGAGCAGCTCGGCTCGCGCCAGCGATCAGCCGGCTTGCCCGGTCTCTCCGCCGCGATGCGGCAGCTTCCAGTCCGGCCGGATGAAGTGGCAGGTGTAGCCGCCGGGGTAATGCTGCAGGTAGTCCTGGTGCTCGGGTTCGGCCTCCCAGAAATCGCCGGCGGGGGCGAGTTCGGTCACTACCTTGCCCGGCCACAGGCCACTGGCCTCGACATCGGCGATGGTGTCCTCGGCGACTTGCCGCTGGGCTTCGCTGGTGTAGAAAATCGCCGAGCGATAGCTGGCGCCGCGGTCGTTGCCCTGGCGATTCGGCGTGGTCGGGTCGTGGATCTGGAAGAAGAACTCCAGCAGCCGGCGATAGCTGATCCGCGCGGGATCGAAGATGATCTCGATCGCCTCGGCGTGGTTGCCGTGATGACGGTAGGTGGCGTTCGGCACGTCACCACCGGAATAGCCCACGCGGGTGGACAGCACGCCGGGCTGCCGGCGGATCAATTCCTGCATGCCCCAGAAGCAGCCACCGGCCAGGAGCGCGCGTTCGCTGGTCGGGTTCATGCGTCGTCCCTCGCGTGGTCGAACAGGTGGAGAAACTCGCCGTAGCCCTCTTTCTCCAGCTGTTCCAGCGGAATGAAGCGCAGCGAGGCAGAGTTGATGCAGTAGCGCAAGCCGCCGCTGGCGCGCGGGCCGTCGGGGAAGACGTGGCCCAGGTGGCTGTCGCCGTCGCGCGAGCGCACCTCGGTGCGGAGCATGCCGTGGCTGGTGTCGTGCTTCTCCACCACGCGCTCGCCCTGCACGGGGCGGGTAAAGCTGGGCCAGCCGCAGCTGCTGTCGAACTTGTCCAGCGAGCTGAACAGGGGTTCGCCGGAAACGATGTCGACGTACAGGCCGGGCGCGGCGTGCGCGTTGTAGAGATTGTCGAACGGGCGCTCGGTGGCGGCCTCCTGGGTGACCCGGTATTGCTCGGGCGTGAGCCGGGCTAGCGCTTCGGCGGTCTTGCGGTATTTCGACATGGGAGCCTCCGGGGATGGTCGACCTGCACGCCGGCGCGCAGCGGGCGTTGCTGACTACATGGGGTTCGTCGGAGGCGTGCCAAGGTTACTCCCCGGCGATCAGATGACGGCCAGCGGTTCGGCGTCCAGCACGAACGCCAGGGCATCGCTGCAACGCGCGTCGACCTTCAGGCTGAGCAGCGCATCGGCGCGCGTGCGGCCGAGCGTCACCGCCGCCACCGGCTTGCCGGCCCTCGCCGCGGCCTGCACGAAACGGTAGCCGGAATAGACCATCAGCGAGGAGCCGACCACCAGCACGCCACCCGATGCGTCGAGCGCCTGCGTGGCCGCCTCCACGCGCCCGCGCGGCACGCCCTCGCCGAAGAACACCACGTCCGGCTTCACGATGCTGCCGCAGCGAGGGCACGGCGGCACGGCGAAGCGGGTGAAGTCCTGGCCGTCCAGGTCCGCGTCGCCGTCGGGGGCGATGGTGGCGTCGAGGTGTTGCCAGGCCGGGTTGCGTTCGACCAGCTGCTGCTGGAATGCATCGCGCGGCAGGCGCCAGTCGCAGGCCATGCAGCGCACTTCGTCGAGCCTGCCGTGCAGGTCGACCACGCGCTCGCTGCCGGCGCGCTGGTGCAGGCGATCGACGTTCTGGGTGACCAGCAGCTCGATGTGCCCGCGCCGCTCCAGTTGCGCCAGGGCCAGGTGCGCGGGGTTCGGGCGCGCTTGCCCGAAGTGCGGCCAGCCGATCAGGCTGCGCGCCCAGTAGCGTTGGCGCGTGGCGTGTTCGTGCATGAAGGCCTGCAGCGTCACCGGCGGGGGGCGCTTCCACTCGCCCTCGCGGTCGCGGTAGTCGGGAATGCCGGAGTCGGTACTGACACCGGCGCCGGTCAGCACGAACAACCGCGGGTGGGTCTCGATGAATTGCTGCAGCGGAGTCATGTCTTGCGAGCCGGGTGACGCGCCGAAAGCGACCGCCCGAGCATAGCCGCCCCGCGGCGCTTGCCGCGGGTGCCCTCAGTGATGGTCAGGCTGCCACCGCCTCGGGTTCGACCGCCGCCGCCACGGGGCTGCGGATGATGTGGTCGAACGCGCTCAGCGCGGCGGTGGAACCGGCGCCCATCGCGATCACGATCTGCTTGTACGGCACCGTGGTGGCGTCGCCGGCGGCGAACACGCCGGGCACGGAGGTCTGGCCGCGTTCGTCGATGACGATCTCGCCGCGGGGCGAGAGTTCCAGCGTGCCCTTCAGCCACTCGGTGTTCGGCAGCAGGCCGATCTGCACGAAGATGCCCTCCAGTTCGAGCGTGTGCATCTCATCGCTGACGCGGTCCTTGTAGACCAGCGCGCTGACCTTCTGTCCGTCGCCCAGCACCTCGGTGGTGAGCGCGCTGACGATGATGTCCACATTGGGCAGGCTGCGCAGCTTGCGTTGCAGGACGTCATCCGCGCGCAGCTTGCTGTCGAACTCGATCAGCGTGACGTGGCTGACGATACCGGCCAGGTCGATGGCCGCCTCGACGCCGGAGTTGCCGCCGCCGATCACCGCCACGCGCTTGCCCTTGAACAGCGGGCCGTCGCAATGCGGGCAATAGGCCACGCCCTTGTTGCGGTACTGCTCTTCGCCGGGCACGCCCATCTGCCGCCAGCGCGCGCCGGTGGAGAGGATCACCGTCTTCGATTTCAGCGTGGCGCCGTTGGCCAGCTGCACCTCGACCAGGCCATGGGTGGCATCGCTGGCCGGCACCAGCTTCTCGGCGCGCTGCAGGTTCATCACGTCCACGTCGTATTCGTGCACGTGCTGTTCCAGTGCCGCCGCCATCTTCGGGCCTTCGGTATAAGGCACCGAGATGAAATTCTCGATCGCCATCGTGTCCAGCACCTGGCCACCGAAGCGCTCGGCCGCCACGCCGGTGCGGATGCCCTTGCGCGCGGCGTAGATTGCCGCTGCGGCACCGGCCGGTCCGCCACCCACCACGAGCACATCGAACGCTTCCTTGGTCTTGATCTTCTCCGCTTCGCGGGCGCTGGAGCCGGTGTCGATCCTGGCCAGGATCTGCTCCAGGCTCATGCGGCCCTGGTCGAACAGCTCGCCGTTGAGGAACACGGTGGGCACCGACATCACCTGGCGCGTCTCGACCTCGTCCTGGTACAGCGCGCCGTCGATGGCGACGTGCTGGATGTTCGGATTGAGCACGCTCATCAGGTTCAGCGCCTGCACCACGTCGGGGCAGTTCTGGCAGGAGAGCGAGAAATAGGTCTCGAACCTGTATTCGCCATCGAGGCTGCGCACCTGCTCGATCAGCTCGGCCGCCGCCTTGGACGGATGTCCGCCGACCTGCAGCAGGGCCAGCACGAGCGAGGTGAATTCATGGCCCATCGGGATGCCGGCGAAGCGCACGCCGATGTCGGTGCCAACGCGGTTGATCGCGAACGAGGGCTTGCGTGCTTCGCTGTCGTCGCGGCGCAGGCTGATCTTGTCCGACAACGTCGCGATCTCCCGCAGCAACTCGTCCAGCTCGCGCGACTTGGCGCCGTCATCCAGCGCTGCGACCAGCTCGATCGGTTGCGTCAGCTTTTCCAGGTAGGACTTCAGTTGGGTCTTGAGGGCTTCGTCGAGCATGGCGAACACTCCGAAACGGATAAGGGGGATGCGGGAGGCTTGTGGCAGCGGCCGGCGCCATGGGGAGGGCCGACCTGACGGAGGGAGGGGCAGGCCGGACGCAGGCCGCTGGCACAAGCATCCTGTGCGGAGCCCGGGCGCACCGCGGCGCCCGGGTCCGTGACATCGTTGCAGCGAAAACTCAGATCTTGCCGACCAGGTCCAGCGACGGCGCGAGGGTCTTCTCGCCTTCCTTCCACTTGGCCGGGCAGACCTCGTTCGGATGGGCGGCGACGTACTGCGCGGCCTTGACCTTGCGCAGCAGTTCGGACGCGTCGCGGCCGATGCCGCCAGCGGTGATCTCGACGATCTGGATCTTGCCCGCGGGATCGATCACGAAGGTGCCGCGATCGGCGATGCCGTCGGCCTCGATCAGCACGTCGAAGTTGCGCGAGATCTGGTGGGTGGGGTCGCCGACCATGGTGTAGTTGATCTTCTTCACCGCGTCGGAGGTGTCGTGCCACGCCTTGTGCGCGAAATGGGTGTCGGTGGAGACCGAGTAGATCTCGACGCCCAGCTTCTGGAATTCGGCGTAGTTGTCGGCCAGGTCCTCCAGCTCGGTCGGGCAGACGAAGGTGAAGTCGGCCGGATAGAAGAACACCACCGACCACTTGCCCTTCAGGTCGGCTTCGCTGACTTCGATGAACTTACCGGCCTTGAGGGCCTGGGCCTTGAACGGTTTCACTTCGGTGTTGATCAGGGACATCTGCTTGGCTTCCCGTGGTGGTTGGACAACGAAAGGAATGCTACGAGCCCGTCGCCAATTTATCTAATTGATTGTTGGCATGGGTTTGATTGGCTGTAGCTATCGGCTTGACGGTACTGTGCAGATGCGGGCGAAGCAGCCGGCTTCAAGCCCTTCGAGCCGCAGCGGACGGGCTTACGGGCCCGTCGTCGCGAAACGGTCGCGCAGCTGGTTGTCCACCACCGTGGCGGTAACGATGTCGCTGCCCACGTTCACCGTGGTGCGCATCATGTCGAGCACGCGATCGACGCCGATGATGATGCCGATGCCCTCGGGCGGGATGCCGAAGGTGGCCAGCAGGCCGGCGATCATCGGCAGCGACCCGCCGGGAATGCCGGCCACGGCCACCGCGCTCAGCACCGACAACAGCATCAGGATGGCCTGATGGGTCAGGCTGAGTTCCACGCCGAACGCCTGCGCCACGAACAGCACCACGCAGCCCTCGAACAGGGCGGTGCCGCTCATGTTCATGGTCGCGCCCAGCGGCAGCACGAAGCCGGCGGTGCTGGGGTTTAGCTTCAGTTCCTCCTGCGCCACCGCCAGCGAAGCGGGCAGGCAGGCGTTGCTGGAGCTGGTGGAGAAGGCGGTGATCAGCAGGGCGCGAATCTGCCGGAAGTACACCAGCGGCGAGCGCTTCGCCAGGAAGCGCAGCCACAGCGACATGGTGCCGAACAGGTGCAGCGCCAGTGCCACGGTGCAGCCGATCACGAATACCGACAGCGCCAGCAGTACATCCACGCCGACCTTGACGATTACGCTGTAGATCATCGCCGGCACCGCGTACGGCGCCAGCTCCAGCGCAAAGCCGACGATCCTGGTCATCAGGTCGGTGATGGTGTCCAGCGCCACCTGCACGCGCTTGCGCTCCTTCTCGCGCAACTGGGTGGCGGCGGCGCCTACCAGGATTGCGAACAGGATCAGCGGCAGCACGTCGCCGAGCGCATTGCGGCTGGGACCGGCCACCGCGCCGACCAGGTTGCGCGGCATGAACATCTCCACCAGCGTGCCGAAGCTCATGCTCGGCTGGGCCGCCCTGGTGTCGATCGTCTTCTGCGCACTGCTGCCGTACTCCTGCATCAGCTGGGCGCGCGCCTGCTCGTCCAGGTGATGGCCGGGCTGCACGGTGTTCATCATCACCAGGCCGATCGCCACGGCGATGCCCATGTTGAGGAAGAACAGCAGGAACGTACGTCCGGCGAGCGGGCCGAGCCGGTCCAGTCGGCCGAGCTGGGCCACGCCCGAGGCCAGCGAGCTGAACACCAGCGGGATCACCACGAAGAACAGCATGCGCAGGAAGATCTGCCCGAACGGGTCGAACACGGCCCCGGAAATCTTCTGCATCAACGCCAGGGTGGGCGGATGCCACTGGCCGATGCCGAGCGTGACCACGGCGGCAACCACGCCGATCACCAGGCCCCAGAGGATGCGTTTCGCGAGAGGAGTCGATGTGCTCATCGGACCGAATGTACGGGGCCGTGGCGGATTCGTCACGCGAGAAATTGCGATCGGCTGCCGGACTGGTGCCCGCAGCCGGCGCGGGGGTGCCAGAAGGTCCAATCCCGGCCGTTGGCGCGGTGGGCTAAAATGGGCGTTTTCACGGGAGGCCACATGACAAAGTCAGCATCCCCGGGTGCCCGTTTTCGCGCAGCCGTCGCCGCCGAGCAGCCGCTGCAGGTCATGGGCGCGATCACCGCCTACGCCGGCCTGATGGCCAAACGCGTGGGCTACCAGGCGCTGTATCTGTCCGGCGGCGGCGTGGCCGCCAATTCGCTGGGCATGCCGGACCTGGGCATCTCGACGATGGAGGACGTGCTCACCGACGCGCGCCGCATCGTCGATGCCACCGGCCTGCCGCTGCTGGTCGACATCGATACGGGCTGGGGCGGGGCGTTCAACATTGCGCGCACGATCCGCTCGTTCGAGCGCGTCGGCGTGGCGGCGGTGCACATGGAGGACCAGGTCGGCCAGAAGCGTTGCGGTCACCGTCCGGGCAAGGAAGTGGTGTCGAAGGACGAGATGGTCGATCGGGTGAAGGCCGCGGTCGATGCACGTACCGATCCGGGCTTCGTGATCATGGCGCGCACCGACGCGGCTGCGGTAGAGGGCATCGATTCCGCGATCGAGCGCGCGGTGGCCTATGTCGAGGCCGGCGCCGACATGATCTTCCCCGAGGCGATGAAGACGCTGGCCGACTACCGCCAGTTCAAGGCGGCGGTGAAGGTGCCGATCCTGGCCAACCTCACCGAGTTCGGCTCCACCCCGTTCTTCACCACCGACGAACTGCGCGACGCCGGCGTGGACATCGCGCTCTACTGCTGCGGTGCGTACCGGGCGATGAACAAGGCGGCGCTGAACTTCTACGAGACCGTGCGCCGCGAAGGCACGCAGAAGAACATCATCGACACCCTGCAGACGCGCGAGGAACTGTACGACTTCCTCGGCTACCACGCCTACGAGGACAAACTCGACGCGCTGTTCTCGCACAAGAGCTGACCACCACTACGGTAGGCGCCCGCGAGCAGGCTCCTGCAGGAATCAAAAGCACCAACCCGCACCCTGGAGATTTCCGATGAGCGAACAAGTCCTGCCCAAGGCCAAGAAGTCCGTCGCCCTGTCCGGCGTGGCCGCGGGCAACACCGCGCTGTGCACGGTCGGCCGCAGCGGCAACGACCTGCATTACCGCGGCTACGACATCCACGACCTGGCCGCCAAGGGCTGCTTCGAGGAAGTCGCCTACCTGCTGGTGCACGGCGTGCTGCCGAACTGGACCGAGCTGCAGAACTACAAGGCCAAGCTGAAGCGCCTGCGCGGCCTGCCGGCACCGGTCAAGGCCGCGATGGAACTGCTTCCCGCATCGACCCACCCGATGGACGTACTGCGCACCGGCTGCTCGGTGCTCGGCACCGTGCTGCCGGAGAAGGACGACCACAACGTCACCGGCGCGCGCGACATCGCCGACCGCCTGATGGCCAGCTTCGGCTCGATGCTGCTGTACTGGTACCACTTCAGCCACAACGGCAAGCGCATCGAGGCCGAAACCGACGACGAATCGATCGCCGCGCACTTCCTGCACCTGCTGCACGGCCGCAAGCCGAGCGAGCTGCACGCGCAGGCGCTGGACAAGTCGCTGGTGCTGTACGCCGAGCACGAGTTCAACGCCAGCACGTTCAGTGCCCGCGTCATCGCCGGCACCGGCTCGGACCTGTACTCGGCGATCACCGGCGCGATCGGCGCGCTGCGCGGTCCCAAACACGGCGGCGCGAACGAGGTGGCGATGGAGATCATCGCGCGCTACCGCAACGCCAATGATGCGGAAGCCGACATCCGTGCCCGCGTCGAGAAGAAGGAAATCATCATCGGCTTCGGCCACCCGGTCTACACCGTGTCCGACCCGCGCAACGAGATCATCAAGGAGATCTCGCGCAAGCTGTGCACCGATGGCGGCAACCCGACCCTGTTCGACGTCTCCGAACGCATCGAGAAGGTGATGGGCGAGCTGAAGAAGATGTTCCCCAACCTCGACTGGTTCTCGGCCAGCACCTACCACATGATGGGCGTGCCGACCGCCATGTTCACGCCGCTGTTCGTGATCGCGCGCACCGCCGGCTGGAGCGCGCACGTGATCGAGCAGCGTCAGGACGGCAAGATCATCCGCCCCAGCGCGAACTACACCGGGCCGGAAGACCTGGCCTACGTGCCGATCGACAAGCGCTAGGAAGCAGCTGGCAAGGTGGCGGGGAGCCAAACGGCTTCCCGCCTGCCTTGCGCCCGGGTCCGATTTTCAGGGCTCGTCGTCGACGTGGCGCAGCAGGTCGCCGGGCTGGCACGCCAGTGCCGTGCAGATCGCGTCGAGCGTGCTGAAGCGCACGCCTTTCACCTTGCCCTGCTTGAGCAGGGACAGGTTTGCTTCGGTGATGCCGACCGCCGCGGCCAGGTCCCTGGATTTCATCTTGCGCCGCGCCAGCATGACATCCAGTTCGATGATGATCGGCATCAGACGAACGCCCGGTTCTCCTCGGCGGCGCGTGCCCCCTCGCGCACCATTTCGGCCACCGCATAGGCGAGGATGGCGGCGGTGAGCGTGCCCAGGAAGCCGATGCCGAGGCTGAGCTGGTATTGCGGGATCTGGGTGGCGGCGACCAGCCCGGCGGCAAACCCTCCGATGAGGTTGACCAGCAAGGCGTGACCCAGCCACGAGAAGCACCGTGCGACGACAAGGTTCAGCGGCGACGGTGCGCGCAACGCCTTGCCCAGTCGGCGCAGGCACACGATCGGCGCCATCGCGGCCACCAGTGCCAGCAGCAGGGCCGCGGAAAGTACGGCGCCGTCGAACGAGGTTTTCGGCAGCAGGTGCCAGCGTTCAAGCAGTTGCTGCGCCGAGCCGGAGTCCATCCGCGTCATGCCGCTGACTTGCCAGAACAGGAGCGCCAGCAGCATGCAGCCGCCCACGGTACAGAAGGCGAGGATGCTGGCGAACGACATGATGTCGTTGGCACGCCGCTGGATGCGTGTCGTCCGCGCATGGGCGGGCTCGGCGGCGGGGCGAAGGGATTCGGTGCGGGCGGCAGACGACATGGGAGGTTCCTGGGCGGCAGATAGTTATCGTATTACGATAATTAATATCTATGCAAGAACATCGGACCGTGCGCGACAGCGCGCTGTCGCCTTGGTTGAATCGCGTAAGGTCCGGAGAAGGCCGGCCGGCAAGGCCGCGCTTACGCGCCGGCTTGCCGTCGCCGTCGGCGACGCTGGACCAGCCAGCCGCCACCGCAAATGACCAGGATGGCCAGGACGTCGAGGCCGTACGCGGCCCAGGCGTGGGCGTCGAACCACCCGTTGAGCAACTGGTCGTGGGCGATCATGCGGCCGGCGGTGATCGCAATCGCGGCGGCGCCGATGTACATGATGATCGGGAAGCGGTCGATCAGCTTGAGGATCAGGGTCGAGCCCCATACCACCAGCGGCACGCTGACCAGCAGGCCGATGATGACCAGGCCCAGGTGGCCCTTGGAGGCGCCGGCGATCGCCAGCACGTTGTCCAGCCCCATCAACGCGTCGGCGACGATGATCGTGCGCAGTGCGCTCCAGAACGTGCTGCCGGCCTTGATGTCAGGGCCATCGTCGTCGCCGTGATTCAGCAGTTGCCAGGCAATCGGCAGCAGCAGCAGGCCGCCGGCGAGCATCAGGCCCGGCAGCTTGAGCAGGAACACCACGATGGCGGTGAGCGCGAAGCGCACGGCCACGGCGCCGAAGGTGCCCCAGAACACCGCCTTCTTCTGCAGATGCTTCGGCAGCCGGCTGGCGGCCATGGCGATGACGATGGCGTTGTCGCCGGCCAGCACGAGGTCGAGCAGGATGATGGTGAGCAGGCCAGAGAGAAAATCGGGAGCAGCGAGGGTCATCGGGGGTTCCATGCGCGTCGAACAATGCGGCAGCCATGGACGCGCGCGGCCCATGCCCGCCACAAAAGTCTTGTTCGCAGGATGACTGCCGGACGACCGGAGCGAAACCTCGCTCGTGCTGACGATCGTCGCATCGCGGAAGGTGGACTTGCCGCGAGAACTACTCCCTTCTGGGCTGGCGGCGATTGTCACGGCCCGGGCGCGGTGCGGTCAAGCAACGCGTTCGACGACAGTCGGCTAAAATGGCGGTTTTCCCTCGCCACGAGATCCCGCCATGAGTGCGCACGACATCCGTTCCGCCGTCCGTCCCGATCCCGACCAGCCGCTGGTTGATATCGCCGATTACGTGGTCGATCACCAGATCGATTCGCGGGAGGCCTACGACACTGCGCGCTACATGCTGCTGGACTCGCTGGCCACCGCCATGATGGCGATGAAGTTTCCGGAGTGCGTGAAGCACCTCGGCCCGCTGGTGCCGGGCGCCACGCTGCCGGGCGGTGCGCGCGTGCCGGGCACCAGCCACGAGCTGGACCCGGTGCAGGCGGCGTTCGCGATCGGCACGCAGATCCGCTGGCTGGATTTCAACGACACCTGGCTGGCGGCCGAATGGGGCCATCCGTCGGACAACCTCGGCAGCATCCTGGCCGTCGGCGACTACCTCAGCCGCAAGGCGGAGCGCGAAGGCGGCCAACCGCTGAGCGTGCGCGACGTGCTTGGCTACGCGATCAAGGCGCACGAGATCCAGGGCTGCTACGCGCTGCTGAACAGCTTCAACCGGGTCGGCCAGGACCACGTGATCCTCGTGCGACTGGCCTCCACCGCGGTGGCCACCGCGATGCTCGGTGGCAGCAAGGAACAGATCATCACCGCCGTGTCGCACAGCTGGATCGACAACGGCGCGTTGCGCACCTATCGCCACGCGCCGAACACCGGTCCGCGCAAGAGCTGGGCCGCCGGCGATGCCTGCCGTCGCGCGGTGACCCACGCGATCAATGCGGTGTATCGCGGCGTGGTCGGGTATCCGTCTGCGCTGTCGGCAAAGACCTGGGGCTTCTACGATGTGGCGTTCGGCGGCAAGCCGTTCGAGTTCGAGCGCCCGTTCGGCAGCTACGTGATGGAGAACGTGCTGTTCAAGATCAGCTATCCGGCCGAGTTCCATGCGCAGACTGCCGTGGAATGCGCCATGCAGTTGCATGGCGAGGTGGCCGGCAAGCTCGACCAGATCGAGAAGATCGTCATCGAGACGCAGGAAGCGGGTTGCCGCATCATCGACAAGACCGGCCCGCTGGCGAACTATGCCGATCGCGACCACTGCATCCAGTACATGGTCGCCGTGCCGCTGATCTTCGGCCGCCTGGTGGCCAGCGATTACAACGACGAGGTCGCCGCCGACCCGCGCATCGACGCACTGCGCGACAAAATGACGGTGGTGGAAAATACGCAGTTCACCCGCGACTATTTCGATCCGGCCAAGCGTTATATCGGCAATTCGGTGCAGGTATTCTTCAAGGACGGCAGCCATACCGGCAAAGTGTCCGTCGATTATCCGATCGGTCACCGCAAGCGCCGGGCCGAGGGCATTCCCGTCTTGCTGCAAAAATTCGAGGCGGCCATGCGCAGTCATCTGCCGGCCCATCGGGTCAAGGCGATCATGGATGCCACGCGCGATCCGGCGCACTTGGACTCCATGCCGCTGCATCAGTTCCTGGGTCTCTTCACATTGTAGGCACGTCCGTCATGGAACATTCGGTTCGGTCGGAGATGAACCACTGCGTGGCGGCGAGTCGTTTAGCCAGTTTCGCCGCTCTGTGAAGGGATTGGCCCGGCACGATCACTTACCTGAATGATGTTGCACCGAATGGTTGCGAAAGCGTACGCGACGCAACTGCTACTTAACGTTTTTGCTACAATGCGGGTCGCTTGTCCAGGACACGCCAAGCGCGGGCCGGTAGGGCCTTGAATCGAGTTAAGTTCTGACGTGCGACTTTCTGGTATGGGTCGAACGGACTCAAATTTTAATAATCGAGGAGACACCTGATGAAACGTAAGGGCTTGTATTTTCTGATCGCGCTCGCCCTGGGCGGCGTAGGTGCCGTTCATGCGCAGGACACGGCTGCGGCACCGGCCGATGCCTCGAGCAGTGAAACCGCCATCTCGTCCTATGACGGGCGCTGGTATATCGCGCCGACGGTGGGGGGCTACGTCAACGACACCGAGCGCGATACCAATAGCCGCCAGATCTACTACGGCCTGGGTTTTGGTCGCTTCTTCTCGCCCAACATGTCGCTCGATTTCTTCGTCGACCGCACGAAGCGCAAGATGGACAAGGGCCCGGCCCTTGGCGGCGGTCACAGCAGCGATTCCTGGGCCAGCACCAATGTCGGTGCGGCTGCCCGGTTCTATGCCGGTGACTGGAATGCATGGCGCCCCTACGGCATGGTCGGCGTGATGGGCAGCCATCACCAGAACAAGCTGGACAATGGCTGGGCGCCTGCTGCACAGATCGGCGGCGGCGTGTCCAAGATGGTCACCGACAGCACCAACATCCGGTTGGAAGCGGGCTATCGTTTCGACTGGGACAAGGACACCCATCCCGCCAACAGCAGCTATGGTGACTGGTTCCTCGGCTTGACCGTTGCCTCGCGCTTTGGTGCGCCTGCCGCCGCTCCGGCGCCGGTAGCGGCACCGGTTGCACCCGCGCCGGCCGACTGCTCCACCCAGGACAGCGACCAGGACGGCGTGAACGATTGCGAGGACAAGTGCCCTGCCACCGCCGCCGGCACCATCGTGGGCCCGGATGGTTGCGCGCAGAAGGTGGTGATCGACCTGCGTGGCGTGAACTTCAAGTTCGATCGTCCGAAGGCCGGTGAAACCGACATCTCCAAGTCGCTCGCCGAGCCGACGGCCGATTCGATCTCGGTGCTGAACCAGGCCGTCGACACCTTGCAGCGTTACCCGCAGGTGCACGTGACCGTGGCCGGCTACACCGACTCGAAGGGCACGGACGCGTACAACCAGAAGCTGTCCGAGCGTCGCGCCTCGATCGTCTACAACTACCTGACCAGCCATGGCATCGATGCCAGCCGTCTGGAAGGCCCGATCGGCCACGGCGAGAGCAACCCCATCGGCGACAACGAAACCGATGCGGGCCGTGCGCAGAACCGTCGCACGGAGCTGCAGGTTCAGCAGTAAACGAACCGCGGTAGCTAACAGGAAAAAGCCCGGCTTCGGCCGGGCTTTTTTTGTCTTCGCCGGCGATGATTCTTGTTGCCCCGCGGCCCCGACCTATACGCTTGCACGATGTCCCGTCCTTCTTCCTTCCACCCGGCGCGCGCGACCGGGCCGACTCCGCCGTCGCGCTACGGGCTTGCCCGCGTGCTGTCCAAACTGGGTGTGTGCTCGCGCAGTCAGGCCGAGCAGTGGATTCGTGCGGGCCGGGTCAGTGTGGGCGGGCGGGTCGTCCGCGACCCCCAGCATCCGACCCTGATCGACCGCCAGGGGATCGCCATCGACGGCGAAGCCGTGGGCCGGGCCACGCCTGTCCACGTGGCCTTCAACAAGCCGCGCGGCATCGTGGTCAGCGCGGCCGACGAGCATGGTCGCGCGACGGTCTACACCGCGCTGGCGGCCGCCGGGCTGCCCTGGCTGGGTCCGGTCGGCCGGTTGGACAAGGCCAGCGAAGGACTGTTGCTGCTGAGCAACGACACCCGTTGGGCGGCTGCCATCACCGACCCGCTGACGCATCTGGAGAAGACTTATCACGTCCAGGTCGCGGGGCTACCGGATGCTGCGGTGCTGGCCGCGATGCTGGCGGGCGTCGAGGATGCCGGTGAACGCCTGAAGGCGCGCCGCGTCACGCTGCTGCGTGCGGGCGCAAAGAATGCATGGCTCGAAGTGGTGCTGGACGAAGGCCGCAACCGACATATTCGTCGGCTGCTGGCGGCGCTGGGTTTCGACGTGATGCGGCTGATCCGGGTGGCGATCGGCCCGCTTGCGCTTGGCGAACTGGCGAAGGGCCAGTGGCGCCGGCTGGAAGAGCACGAGGTGCGTTCGCTGGCGGCGAAGCGGCCGTGATGGCGGCGCGGCCAGGCTGCGGCCGCACCAGCCTCGGTGTCAGCGCGGAATCACGCCCAGGGTTTGCCCGACCTTGGTGAAGGCTGCAATCGCCTGGTCGAGGTGTTCGCGGGTGTGCGCCGCGCTCATCTGCGCGCGGATGCGTGCCTGCCCCTGCGGCACGACCGGATAGAAGAATCCGGTGACATAGATGCCTTCCGCCAGCAGCGCGGCAGCCATCGCCTGCGCTTTGGGCGCGTCGTGGATCATCACCGGCACGATCGGGTGCACGCCCGGCTTGATGTCGAAGCCGGCGGCCGTCATCCGTTCGCGAAAATAGCGGGTGTTCTCCTTCAGCCTGTCGCGCAGATCGCCGGCGCTGGCCAGCATGTCGAATACCCTGATCGCGGCGGCCACCACGTGCGGCGGCAGCGAGTTGGAGAACAGGTAAGGGCGCGAACGCTGGCGCAGCAGTTCGACCACTTCCCGCGGCCCGGTGGTGAAACCGCCGAGCGCACCGCCGAGGGCCTTGCCCAGCGTGCCGGTGAAAATGTCGATCTTGTCCATCACGCCGTGCAATTCGGCCGAGCCGCGGCCGGTATCGCCGAGAATGCCGGTGCAATGGCATTCATCGATGTGCACCATGGCATCGTACTTTGCGGCCAGCGCGGTGATCTCGTCGAGTTTGGCGATGAAACCGTCCATCGAGAACGCGCCATCGGTGGTGATGAGCTTGGTCCGCGCGCCGGCCGCGTCGGCCGCCTGCAACTGCTTCTCCAGGTCGGCCATGTCGCTGTTGGCGTAACGGTAGCGGGTGGCCTTGCACAGCCGCACGCCGTCGATGATCGACGCGTGGTTCAGGGCGTCGGAGATCACCGCGTCTTCCTCACCCAGCAGCGGCTCGAACAGGCCGCCGTTGGCGTCGAAGCAGGCGGCGTACAGGATGGTGTCCTCGGTGCCGAAGAATTCGGCGATCTTCGCCTCCAGTTCCTTGTGCAGATCCTGGGTGCCGCAGATGAAGCGCACGCTTGCCATGCCGAAACCGTGGCTGTCGAGCGCATCCTTGGCCGCCTGGATCACCGCCGGATGATCGGCCAGGCCGAGGTAGTTGTTGGCGCAGAAGTTCAGCACCTTGCGGCCGCCTTCCAGCTCGATCTCGGCAGACTGCGGCGAGATGATGATGCGCTCGGCCTTGAACAGGCCGTACTCGCGGATGGCCGCCAGTTCGGTGGCGTAACGTGCTTTCGCGGATGGAGTCATGGAATCTCCGGGTGCAGAAGTGTGTGGCGTGGAGGTTGCGGCGGTGCTCAGTTCCAGGAGCAGACGACCTTGCCGCACTGGCCGGCATCCATCAGGTCGAAGCCCTTCTGGAAGTCGTCGATGTGGATCTGGTGGGTGAGCACCTTCTGCAGCGGGAAGCCGGTCAGCACCATCTGGGTCATCTTGTACCAGGTCTCGTACATGCGCCGGCCGTAGATGCCCTGCAGGGTGAGGCCCTTGAAGATCACCTTGTCCCAGTCGATGCCGGCCCCCTTGGGCTGGATGCCGAGCAGGGCGATCTTGCCGCCGTGGTACATGCAGTCGAGCATGTCGTTGAAGGCACGCGGGTTGCCGCTCATCTCCATGCCCACGTCGAAGCCTTCCATGTGCAGGTCCTTCATCGCGTCCTTGAGCGAGGCGTTGGCCACGTTCACCACGCGGGTGGCGCCCATGTCGGCAGCGAGCTTCAGGCGGAAATCGTTCACGTCGGTGACGACGACGTTGCGCGCGCCCACGTGCTTGGCGATGCCGGCGGCGATGATGCCGATCGGGCCGGCGCCGGTAATCAGCACGTCCTCGCCGATCAGGTCGAACTCCAGCGCGCAATGCGCGGCATTGCCGTACGGATCGAAGAACGCGGCCAGTTCGGACGGAATCTGGTCAGGGATCGGCCACAGGTTGGATGCCGGCATGGCCATGTATTCGGCGAACGCGCCGTTGCGGTTCACGCCGATGCCCACCGTATTGGGGCACAAGTGCTGGCGACCGGCGCGGCAATTGCGGCAGTGGCCGCAGACGATGTGGCCCTCGGCCGAGACGCGGTCGCCAACCTTGTAGCCGGTGACGCCCGGGCCGATCTCGACGATGCGGCCGACGAACTCGTGGCCGATGGTAAGACCCGGCTTGATGACGCGCTGGCTCCATTCGTCCCACTTGTAGATATGCAGATCCGTACCGCAGATCGCGGTTTTCTCGATCTTGATCAGCACCTCGTTGGGGCCGACCTCGGGCATCGGCACCTCTTCCATCCAGATGCCCTGTTCGGGCTTGCGCTTGACCAGGGCTTTCATTGTCTGCGGCATGGGAAATCCATCGGCTGGCCCGCGATGCGGGCGGTTAAACGTCAATTATAGAGCGCGGCGGCGCGTGACCGCTGTCCGTGCGAATTTTCCGGGTCGTGTGCGGCGCCTGGCGGCGCAAGTCACTGCGATGGCGCGGAAGGGGCTTCGATGCGCTGGAAGCACATGCGATCGCCTGCCGGGACGAGTATGCGTGCGCGCTGAATGTCGCAGGCATGACTTGCGGCATATGCCGCACTCGCCCGGCTCGGGCATAAGTCGAAAGTTATTGCGCCACTTTCGCCTGCTTCCCGGGGCCGGCTTTCACCAGGAGATTCCCTTTGCGCCGTCTATTGCTCGCTGCCGCCGTATCCGTCGGCTTCATCTCGTCCGCCCATGCCGTCGAAGGCATGTGGCAGCCCGCCCAGTTGCCGGGTATCGCCGCCACGCTGCAGCAGCACGGCCTGAAGCTGGACCCGAAAACGCTGACCGACCTCACCGCCTACCCGATGGGCGCGATCGTCAGCCTGGGCGGCTGCACCGCCTCGTTCGTCTCCCCCGAGGGTCTGGTGGTGAGCAACCACCACTGCGTCTACGGCGCGCTGCAGCTGAACTCCACGCCGGAAAACAACCTGATCGAGAAGGGCTTCCTGGCGAAGACCCAGGCGGACGAGCTCTCCGCCGGCCCGTCCGCGCGGATCTTCGTCACCGAGGAAATCCGCGACGTCACGAAAGAGATCACCGCCAAGCTCACCGACGCGATGAGCGGCGCCGAGCGCTACAAGGCGATCGAGCTGGCGATCAAGGAGCAGGTCAAGGCGTGCGAGAGCGAAGGCTACCGCTGCGACGTCTACACCTTCCACGGCGGCTACAGCTATCAGCTGATCAGGCAACTGGAAATCAAGGACGTGCGCCTGGTCTACGCGCCGCCGGAATCCATCGGCAAGTTCGGTGGCGACGTCGACAACTGGATGTGGCCTCGCCACACCGGCGACTTCGGCTACCTGCGCGCCTATGTCTCGAAGGACGGCAAGTCCGCCGCCTTCTCGAAGGACAACGTGCCGTACCGGCCCAGGCATGTGCTCAAGGTGAACCCGCAGGGCGTGGAAGCCGGCGACTACGTGATGGTGGTCGGCTACCCGGGCCGCACCAACCGCTACCGTCTCGCCGACGAAGTGCAGAGCGCGATCGACTGGACGTACCCGACCCAGATCAAGGTGTACGAGGACACGCTCGGCATCATCAACACGGCCGGCAAGGCCGATCCGAAGGTGGCGGTGAAGTACGCCAGTATGGTGGCCGGCCTCAACAACTACCTGAAGAACTTCGGCGGCCAGCTCGAAGGCCTGCATCGCGCCGACGCGGTCACGGTGAAGCGCGCGCAGGAAGCGCAGCTGGAGGCCTGGCTGAAGCAGCAGGGCGGCGCCGATAACACCGCGCTGGCGGCCGATATCGGCAAGCTGCGCCAGCAGATCGCCGCCGACCGGGCCAATCGCGAACGCGACCTGGCCATCGGTCTGGTCAGCCGCGCCCAGCTGTTCGGCACCGCGGTGCGCCTGACCCACCTGGCGAAGGAGCGCCCGAAGGCCGACCTCGACCGCGACGCCGGCTACCAGCAGCGCGACTGGGTGCGCATCGAGGGCGGCCTGAAGCAGATGGATCGCCGCTACGACCCGGGCGTCGACCAGCAGTTCATGGTCTACGGCCTCAAGCGCTACGTGGCCTTGCCGCAGGCGCAGCGCCTGCCGGCGCTGGACAAGTGGCTCGATGGTGCAAGCACCGAGGCGGCGATCAAGGCGAAGGTTGCCGCGCTGTACGCCGGCAGCAAGCTCGGCAACGTCGACGAGCGCATGAAGTGGTTCGGCGCCGACAGCAAGGCGATCGACGCCAGCTCCGACAGCATGCTCAGGCTCGCCCGCGCGGTGCAGCCGCAGCTGAAGGCGCTGGAGGACGAATCCGATGCCCGCGCCGGCGAGATGAGCAAGCTGCGCCCGCGCTACATGCAGGCGATGATCGCGTGGAAGGATTCGCAGAAGCTGCCGGTCTACCCGGACGCGAACAGCTCGCTGCGCGTCACCTTCGGCAACGTGCAGGGCGTGGCGCCGCGTGATGGCGTGAGCTACGCGCCGTTCACCACCGCGCAGGGCATCGTCGAGAAGGACACCGGCATCGAGCCGTTCAACTCGCCCAAGGCCGAGCTGGCCGCGATCAAGGCCAAGGCGTTCGACAGCTATGCCTCGCCGAAGCTGGGCACGCTGCCGGTCAACTTCCTCGCCGACCTTGACATCACCGGCGGCAACTCCGGTTCGCCGGCGATGGACGCGAACGGCCAGCTGGTCGGCTTGGCGTTCGACGGCAACTGGGAGTCGGTCAGCGGCGACTGGCTGTTCAACCCGCAGCTCAACCGCTCGATCCAGGTCGACGTGCGCTACATGCTGTGGGTGATGCACCACCTCGACCACGCCGACAACCTGCTGAAGGAAATGGGCGTGCCGGCGAAGTAAGCCGCACATTCGTGCATGCATCAGGGCCCGCGTCATCGGCGCGGGCCCTTCCGTTTTCCGTGCGGCGAACTAGGTCATGCGCGGGGCCGCGCCAAACCCGGAGCGGCAGACGCCGGCATGGCAGGCGGCTTGATTCAGCCGGCCGGTCTTTCCTCGGGGCGCAGCGTCAGGACCCGCACGCCGTTTCGCGTCACCGCCACCGTATGCTCGAACTGTGCCGACCATTTTCCGTCCCGAGTGACGACCGTCCAGCCGTCATCCTCGGTCCGCACGGTCCGGCGGCCCTGGTTGAGCATCGGCTCGATGGTGAACACCATGCCCTCCCGCAATACCAGACCGGTTTGCGGCCTTCCCCAATGCAACACCTGCGGCGGTTCGTGCATTTCACGGCCGATTCCGTGCCCGCAATACTCCCTCACCACCGAGTAGCCATTCCGTCGGGCGTGATGCTCGATGGCATGGCCCACATCGCCGAGCCGGGCACCCGGGCGGACAGCCCTGATCCCCTTCCACATGGCTTCATGCGCCACCTGCACGAGTCGCTTGGCCGCTGGCGTCACCTCGCCGACGAGGTAGGTCTTGCTGGAGTCGGCGATGAATCCATTTTTTTCCAGCGTGATGTCGAAATTCACGATGTCTCCGTCTCGCAGGATTTCCGACGGAGACGGGACACCGTGACAGACGACGTCGTTGCGTGAGGAGTTCAGTGCATGGGCATAGCCGTACTGCCCCTTGCTCGCCGGACGCGCAACGAGTTCGTCCACGATGTAGCTTTCGACCAGGTCGTTCACCTGCATGGTCGACATGCCGGCCAGGCTCAACTGGTCCACGTAGCCGAATACATCGGCCAATAGCCTGCCCGACTCGGCCATCAGCGCGACTTCTTCCGGTCGCTTGGTCATGCGGCACCGGGTGCGAGCGGCCGTGCCTCGACACCGGCGGCGTGGAGTTCCCGCATGAGAACCTCCTGGAAAGTCAGCGTGGGGCTCATTTCACACAACATGCCGACCTTGATCCAGAAGGCCGCCTGCGCGTTGATGGATCGGCACGTCACTGCGCTCGCCCTGCGAATCTGACTGTGCAGATCGTCGTCGATGTTCACGATACCCATAAAACGTTCCATATATGTTTCATATATGGATGATATATTTTGGGGGTGTGGCTGGGCAAGCGGCGGATGCCATGGCTCATGGTGGCGACGGCATGGCCTTGGCATCATCTCTGTGCACTTTTCCACCTCGTGGGGTGAATGCCGTCGGCCGCGAGGCCGCTGGCGGTGCGGGCAGGGCGGTGCTCTCGTCTAAACTGCCGCGATGCCCGTTGATTCCCGCCCCCTGGCCATCTTCCTGATGGGCCCCACCGCCTCCGGCAAGACCGCGCTGGCATGCGCGCTGAGCGAGCGGTTTCCGCTGGATCTGGTCAGTGTCGATTCGGCGCTGGTCTACCGCGGCATGGACATCGGCACGGCAAAACCCGACCCGGCGACGCT
The DNA here is from genome assembly GCF_052978425.1 of Rhodanobacter sp. UC4437_H4. Lineage (NCBI taxonomy): Bacteria > Pseudomonadati > Pseudomonadota > Gammaproteobacteria > Lysobacterales > Rhodanobacteraceae > Rhodanobacter > Rhodanobacter sp. UC4437_H4. The sequence goes on along the minus strand of NZ_CM129673.1, from coordinate 795,360 downwards.
GGCGCGCCATCCGCATGCGCTGGTCGACATCCGCGATCCCGGCCAGCCGTATTCGGCGGCGGATTTCCGCGCCGATGCGCTGCCGGTGATGCAGCGGATCAGCGCGCAGGGCAGAGTGCCGCTGCTGGTCGGCGGTACCGGGCTGTACTTCCGTGCGTTGCAGCAGGGGCTGTCCGACCTGCCGGAAGCCGACCCGGCCACCCGTGCGCGGCTGGCTGCCGAGGCGCAACAGCTCGGCTGGCCGGCCTTGCATGCGCGGCTGGCGGCCCTCGATCCGGCCGCCGCCGGCCGGATCGGCTGCAACGACGTGCAGCGCCTGCAGCGTGCGCTGGAAGTGATCGAACTGACCGGCCGGCCGCTATCCGAATTGCAGCGCGGCGGGACGGCGGCGCGCTTTCCGTGGCGCGTGCTCAAGCTGGCGCTGCTGCCGACCGACCGGCGCGTGCTGCACGAGCGCATCGCCCGGCGTTTCGACACGATGCTGGCGGAGGGCTTTCTGGACGAGGTGCGCGCACTGCGGGCGCGCGGCGACCTGCACGCCGACCTGCCGGCGATCCGCGCGGTCGGCTACCGGCAGGCGTGGGAACACCTCGATGGCCAGACCGATGCGGCCACGTTCCGCGACCGCGCCATCTACGCCACCCGCCAGTTGGCCAAGCGCCAGATCACCTGGCTGCGCAGCGACACCGGCATCCGGATCGTCGAGCCGGATCGGCCCGATCTCGGCGAGCGGGTGCGCGCGGCGGTGGGCCTGTTTGTCGACGGCCCGGCCGGGGTCATGCCACCAGCGTGACCCAGTCCACCGTCGTGGAGCAAAAATCTTCTTTCATCAAGCATTTGAAAGCAGTTAACATCCGATCTTGTTGGGCCGGGGCGCCAGCGGCGTCTTTTCTCCGGTCTGGTCGTGGCAAGGGGAGAACAAGAAATGTCCAAGGGGCAATCGTTGCAAGATCCGTTTCTCAATGCGTTGCGGCGCGAGCGTGTGCCGGTGGCCATCTACCTGGTCAACGGCATCAAGTTGCAGGGCACGGTCGAGTCGTTCGACCAGTTCGTGGTGCTCCTGCGCAACCAGGTCAGCCAGATGGTGTACAAGCACGCCATTTCCACCGTGGTGCCGAGTCGCAACGTGCGCATCGGCAATGGTCACGATGGCCACGAAGGCCACGATCACCAGGCCGATACTTCGGCAACCGTCGAAGCGGGCACTTGATTGCGCGTGGGGTGATCCACATGAAGGGAGACTGTCCCCGCAGGATGCTGCCCCACCGTGTTTGACCGGCAAAAGAGAGGCGACCGCGCCGTCCTGGTACTTCCGCATTCGCGCGGCGAAGGCGATGCCGTGCGCCGCGCGGAGGAATTCGCCGAACTGGCCAAGTCGGCCGGTGCCGAGGTGTTGGCAACCATCGGCGCGCGCGTCGACGACGTCAATCCGCGTTACTACATCGGCAGTGGCAAGGCCGAGGAAGTCGCCGAGGCATCCCGTGCGCTGGAAGCCGACCTGGTGCTGGTCGACCACGTGCTCACTCCGGTGCAGGAGCGCAATCTGGAGAAACACCTCGGCGTGCGCGTGGTCGACCGTGCCGGCCTGATCCTGGACATCTTCGCCCAGCGCGCACGGTCCCACGAAGGCAAGCTGGAAGTGGAGCTGGCCCAGTTGAAGCACCTGGCCACGCGACTGGTGCGCGGCTGGACCCATCTGGACGCCCAGCGCGGTGGTGCCATCGGCAACCGCGGTCCCGGCGAAACCCAGCTCGAAACCGACCGTCGTTTACTGGCGGTGCGGGTGAAGATGCTCACCAAGCGGCTGGAAAAAGTGCAGACCCAGCGTGGTCAGCAACGCCGTTCGCGCTTGCGCAACACCGTGCCGCGGGTGGCGCTGGTCGGTTACACGAACGCCGGCAAATCCACCCTGTTCAACGCCTTGACCCGCGGCTCGGTCTACGCCGCCGATCAGTTGTTCGCCACGCTCGACCCTACGGTGCGCAAGATCGAGGACCTGGCCTGCGGCCCGGCGGTGATCGCCGACACCGTGGGCTTCATCCGCGAACTGCCGCATGACCTGGTCGCCGCGTTCCGCGCCACCCTGGCCGAGGCCCGCGACGCGGACCTGCTTCTCCACGTCGGTGACGCTGCCGACGAGGAGCGCGTGCGCCTGCATCGGGTGGTCGATGCCGTGCTGGAGGACATCGACGCCGGCGACGTCCCGCAGTTGCAGGTGATGAACAAGATCGACCTGGCCGGTACCGAGCCGCGGATCGAGCGCGACGCAACCGGCAAGCCGGTGCGGGTATGGCTGTCGGCCGCCACCGGTGCCGGCGTCGACCTGCTGCGCCAGGCGCTGGGCGAATTGCTTGGCGGCGACCGCGTGCAGTCGCCGCTGCATCTGCCCTTGTCCGCCGGGCGGCTGCATGCGCGCCTGAAGGCGGCCGGGGCGATCAGTGCCGAGCACGTGGACGAACACGGCTGGCAGCTGCGCATCGACGCGCCGCGCAGCGTGATAGCGCCGCTCAGCGGTGGTGAGGGCGCCGAGGCAGTGCTGTTGCGGGAACTGTTGAGTGCGGCCGGTTGATCGGCCGCGCCCGGACGGTTTCGGCTGCCTCTGCTAGAATACGCAGCGTTTGCGTCGGCCATGGCGGCATCGATGGTCCAGTGGTCACCTCGCCGTGTGCGAGGTGGAAGAAAGGCATGTTCCGGCCGTCGTTGCCGGCCTCCCGACGGCTTCAAGGAGACTGACTCGTGGCGTGGAATGAACCCGGAAAGAACGGGCAGAGCGATCCGTGGAACCGCAAGCGTCCTTCCGGCAAGTCGCCGCTGGACGACCTGCTGGCAAAGCTGAAGAACCGTGGCGGGAAGTTCGGCCAGGGCTCCGGCGGCATCCTCACCGGCGTGCTGGTGCTGATCGTGGTGGGCCTGCTGTTCAGCAGCTACACGATCATCGGCGCGCGCCAGCAGGGCGTGGTGCTGCGCTTCGGCCAGTACTCGCGCACCTTGCCGCCCGGCTTCCACCTGAAGTTTCCGCAGCCGATCGAATCGGTCACCAAGGTCGAGGCCACGCGTATCCGCTCGGTCACCGACAAGGTGGCCATGCTGACCCGCGACGAGAACATCATCACGATCGACTTCACCGTGCAGTACCAGGTGGATGATTCGCGCAAGTACCTGTTCTCGCTGACCGATCCGGACGGCACCATCAGTGCCGCCGCCGAAGCCGCCGTGCGCGGCGTGATCGGCGGCAGCGACATGGACCAGGTCCTGTCGGCGGCCGGCGCCAACCTGGTCACCCAGGCGCAGCAGGCGTTGCAGCGGACGCTGGACGTCTACGATTCGGGCTTGCGCGTCACCGAGGTGAGCTTCCAGAACGTGGCGCCACCCGATGAGGTGAAGGACGCCTTCGACGACGTCAACAACGCGCGCGAAGACAAGCAGAGCATCGAGAACGCCGCGCTGGCCTATTCCAGCAAGGTCGTGCCGGTGGCGCGCGGCGAAGCGGCCCGCATCGCCGCGGAAGCGGCTGGCTACAAGGCCGAGCGCGTCGCCCGCGCCGAAGGCGACACCGATCGCTTCAACCTGTTGCTGGCGCAGTACAAGGCAGCGCCCGAAGTGACCCGCAAGCGGTTGTGGCTGGAGACCATGGAAGAGGTGATGGCACACAACACCAAGATCGTCGACGACGCCAGCGGTCGCAACATCATCAACCTGCCCTCGACGCCGGGCGCCGCATCCCAGGCGGGGACGACCCAGGTCGGCGCGATCGTGCCGCCCCCCGCAACGGCAAGCAGTGCGAGCGACAAGGGAGCACAGCCATGAACCGCATCGTTGCCGCATTCGTTGCCGTCGTGGTGATCCTGCTCGGCTTGAGCAGCATGTTCGTGGTGAGCGAAGGCCACAGCGCATTGGTCCTGCAATTCGGTCGCATCGTGCACACGGACTACCAGCCGGGCCTGCATTTCAAGCTGCCCGTGCTGCAGCAGGTGATTCATTTCGACAAGCGCATCCTGTCGCTCGACGCGCCGCCCGAGCGCTACTTCACCTCCGAGAAGAAGAGCGTCAACGTCGATTTCTACGTCAAGTGGCGCATCGCCGACAACGCGGCCTATTACCGCGCCACCGGCGGCGACCAGCTGCAGGCCGCGCAGCGGCTCACCCCCATCGTCAAGGACGCGCTGCGGTTCGAGTTCAATGCACGCACCTTGCCCGACCTGATCTCCGGCGGGCGCAAGGACATCACCGAGCGGGTGCGTGCTCAGACCGATCTTTCCGCGCGCAAGAACCTGGGCATTGCGGTGGTCGACGTGCGCATCAAGCGCATCGACCTGCCCAACGAGGTCAGCGAATCGGTGTACAAGCGGATGCGTGCCGAGCGCCTGCAACTGGCCAATGAACTGCGTTACACGGGCCAGGAAGCGGCGACCCGGATCAAGGCCGACGCGGATCGCCAGGCGCAGGTGCTGGAAGCCGATGCCAACCGGGATGCCGCCAAGGTGAAAGGCGAGGGCGATGCCGAAGCCGCCGCGATCTATGCGCGTGCCTACAGCAAGGACCCGGAGTTCTACGCGTTCTATCGCAGCCTGGCGGCCTATCGTGCGTCGATGGAAACCGGCAACGGCGTGCTCATCCTCAAGCCTGATTCGCCGTTCCTGCATTACTTCGACGACCCCGCACCGCGGAAGTAGGCCGCATCGACCCGCGCAGCGGGCGTTTACCCAGGCAGCCCCGTGGCGGGGCGGCAAACTAACGAAACGAGAGTTCACATGGGCAAGTCAGTCGTAATCCTGGGCGCGCAGTGGGGCGACGAGGGCAAGGGCAAGATCGTCGACCTGCTGACCGAGCGGGTCAGCGCGGTGGTGCGCTTCCAGGGCGGCCACAACGCCGGCCACACGCTGGTGATCAAGGGCAAGAAGACCGTGCTGCACCTGATTCCCTCGGGCATCCTGCGCGAAGACGCGCTGTGCCTGATCGGCAACGGGGTGGTGCTGTCGCCCGAGGCGCTGATCAACGAGATCAGCGAATTGGAAGCCAACGGCGTCGAAGTGCGCTCCCGCGTCAAGATCAGCCCGGCGACACCGCTGATCATGCCGTACCACATCGCCGTCGACAAAGCTCGTGAAATCGCCGCCGGCGGCAAGGCCATCGGCACCACCGGCCGTGGCATCGGTCCGGCCTACGAGGACAAGGTTGCCCGCCGTTCGATCCGCGTTGCCGACCTGATGTACCCGCACGAATTGCCCGCGTTGCTCAAGACCGCGGTGGACTACCACAACTTCATCCTTACCCAGTGGCTGAAAGCCGAGCCGGTCGATTACGACACCGTGCTGAAAGATGCGCTGGCCTGGGGCGAGTACATCCGCCCGCTGGTCGACGACGTCGCCACCATCCTGCACGACGTGCGCAAGGGCGGCGGCAACATCCTGTACGAGGGCGCGCAGGGCGCGCTGCTGGACATCGACCACGGCACCTACCCGTACGTCACCTCCAGCAACACCACCGTCGGCGGCGCGCTGGCCGGCACCGGCGTGGGTACGCAGGACATCGACTACGTGCTGGGCATCTGCAAGGCCTACGCCACCCGCGTCGGCAGCGGTCCGTTCCCGACCGAACTCAATGACGAGATGGGCGAGCTGCTGCGCAAGAAGGGCAACGAGTTCGGCGCCAGCACGGGCCGTCCGCGCCGCTGCGGCTGGATCGACCTGGTCGCGCTCAAGCGCGCCACCCAGATCAACGGCATCAACGGCCTGGCGATCACCAAGCTCGACGTGCTCGACGGCCTGTCCACCATCAAGGTCTGCATTGCCTACGAATACCGGGGCAAGCGCCGCGAGCTGGCGCCGCTGGATGCGGACGGCTGGGACGAGTGCAAGCCCGTCTACCTGGAATTTCCCGGCTGGGAAGAATCCACCGCCGGTATCCGCGACTGGAACAAGCTGCCGCCCGCCGCCCGCGCCTACCTGCGCGCCGTCGAGGAACTGTCCGGTTGCCGCCTGGCGCTGGTCGCAACCGGTGCGGACCGGGAAGACACCATCGTGCTGGATGACCCGTTCGCCTGAGGTCCGTACGCCCCGCCGCGCATTGGCGCAAGGCGGGGTTCGCTGATCAGGCGCGGTTGTGCGAGCGCATGGTGCGCTGCTTCTCGATCTGCCAATCGCGTTGCTTCTCGGTCTCGCGCTTGTCGTGCTCCTGCTTGCCGCGGGCCAAGCCGATCTCGACCTTGACCTTGTTGCCTTTCCAGTACATCGCCGTGGGCACCAGGGTGTGGCCCTTGCGTTCGACCGCACCGACCAGCTGGTCGATCTCCTTGCGGTGGAGCAGCAGCTTGCGGGTGCGCCGATCCTCGGCGATGACGTGCGTCGACGCGCTGATCAGCGGCGGGATCGAGCAGCCGACCAGGAACACCTCGTTCCTGAGGACCACCGCATAACTGTCGCCGAAATTGATGCGGCCGGCACGCAGTGCCTTCAGCTCCCAGCCTTGCAGGGCAACGCCGGCCTCGAAGCGCTGGTCGATGTGATATTCGAAGCGCGCGCGCTTGTTCAGCGCGATGGTGCCGCCGCCCTTGGTGTCCTTGTCCTTGCTCTTGGCCATGTCCGCTAAACTTCGGGCCACTGGGCGGCCGCATTGCCCGCCGCCCCATCGGGGCGACGCATTTGTCGAGATGGCGCCTCGGGGCGGGCGCTCACTTGATCTTCGCATTCATGGATGAATGCACAAGCCCGAGAGGTTGTCGTGATCGAAATACGTCGCAGCGCGTTGGTGAAGTACTCGCCGGCGCAGATGTTCGAACTGGTCAATGAGGTGGAAGCATACCCAAAGCGCTTCGCCTGGTGTGCGGACGCCGAAGTGCTGGAGCGCGGCGACAACGTGGTGGTGGCCAGGCTGGATCTCAAGTTTGCCGGGTTCAGCCAGAGCTTCACCACGCGCAACGTGCTCGACCCGCCGCGGCGCCTGGAGATGAACTTGGTCGAAGGACCATTTCGCAGCCTGCATGGCGTGTGGGACTTCACCGCGCTGGGTGATGCCGGCAGCAAGGTCGCCTTTGCGCTTGATTTCGATTACGCGGGCAGGCTCGGCGGTGCCGCCTTGCGGCTCGGCTTCCAGGGGCTGGCCGGGCGCATGGTGGATGACTTCTGCCGCGAAGCGGAGCGCCTCCATGGTTGAGCCGTCGATCGGCATCGAGGTGGTGTTTGCCGATGGCGATTCGGTGGTGGTGCGTCGTCGCGTGCAGGTCGCCGACGGTTGCACGGTGGCCGAGGCGGTCACCGCCAGCGGCATCGCGTCGTCGCTGCCGGCAGGTGCCATCGATCCGGCCCGGCTGGGCATCTTCGGACACAAGGTCGTTGCCGGGCAGCGCGTGCGCGACGGTGACCGCATCGAGATCTGCCGACCGCTGACACTCGACCCGATGGAGGCGCGGCGCCGGCGTTCGCGCTGAAACCCTGCCGCCCGCGCGCCAGCCTCAATGGCCGCCGTCGGTCCCCTGGCCCAGGCCGCCGTCGTTCTTCTTGTCATCCGGTGACTGGCTCTTGTCGCCCTGGGTTTCGTTCGCCGGATAACCCGAGTTGTACTTGCGGCTTTCCCTGATCAGCTGCTGCGGGTCGCGGGCGAAGAAGTCGCCTTCGGTGTGCACCAGGGTGTCGTTGTTGAAGGTCAGCTTGAACGTGCGCACCTTGGGCTTGCCGCCGCGGCGGGACTGGGTGGACACGTAGTCCCAGCGGCTGTTGTCGAACGGCGTGCGCACCGATGGCGTGCCGAGCAGCAGAAGGACCTGGTGCTTCGTCATCCCCGGTTTGAGCTGATCCACCATCTTTTCGTCCAGCAGATTGCCTTGCTGCACGTCCGGCGTGTACGCGATGTGGCAACCGGCGACGGCAAGTGCCAGCAGCGCAACAACCGGCAGGATGATCAGCTTTTGCATGCGTGTTGCGTCCAGGGTCGTGAAGGTGTCGGATGATACACTACCGGCTCGGGCTCGCCGTGCGTGGAGAGAGGCTATGGAACAGGAAACCAGAGAGCTGCGTCGGGTCGGTCTCAAGGTGACCCATCCGCGCATGCGCATCCTGCAGGTGTTCGACGACGAGAGCGAACGCCACTTGACGGCCGAGGACGTGTACAAGCACCTGCTGGCCCAGAAGGAGGACATCGGGTTGGCGACCGTGTATCGGGTGCTGACCCAGTTCGAGGCGGCGGGGATCATCGTCAAGCACAATTTCGAAGGCGGCCAGGCAGTCTACGAACTCGATCGCGGCAAACACCACGACCACATGATTGACGTGGACAGCGGCAAGGTGATCGAGTTCATCAGCGAGGAGATCGAGCGCCTGCAGCACGAGATCGCCGCCAAGCACGGCTACGTGATCGAGGATCACAGCCTGGTGCTCTACGTGCGCCCGAAACAGCGCGCCCGCAAGGATTGAAGCCGGGCGCCCGACGCCTCGTTCGTATTCGTCATGCCACGAAAAAAACCGCAGGTGGACTCCTGTCCGCCTACGGTTGATGCCTTGCCGGTCGGATGGCGCGCGGTGCGCGCGCGTATCCATCCGGCAGCGGCGAAACGGCATCCTGCCGTTTTCTCAGAATCACCGTCCCCACGGTGACCCTGATCCGCCATCTCACGACGGCGGTTCCCCCACATCGATGACGACATCCTAACGATGTCTTCACGTTGCGCATATCGGAAAAATTCCTAGTCCAAGCGACTGCGTTCGGTGCCGCTTTTGTTGCCTCGCAGCAAAATACGCAGGTGCACGCCAGGGTGGTCGGTGCGCAGGCGGAACTGTCCGCCCAGCGAGGTCACCCGGTCGCGCATGCCCTGCAGGCCCCGCCCGCCGCGCGGGAGGCGATGGGGCAGGCCGGTACCGTCATCACGCAGATCGAGCAGGGCGACGGCGATGCCGTTGCGTTCGCCGATGCGCAGCCGCAGGCGGAATTCACTGGCGCAGGCGTGCTTGACGGTGTTGGTGGCGCTTTCCTGAGCCAGCCGGTAGATCGCCGTGCGGGTGTCATCGTCGAGCAATCGCGGGTCGCCGTGGAGTTCCACGTGGTAGCGCATGCCGGCACTGGTCAGCAGGTCGCGGATCGGGCCTTCATCCAGCGCGCGCAGCAGGCCGAACTCGTCCAGGATCGCCGGGCGCAGGTCGTCCAGCAGGCGATGCAGGGCGCGGCGCATGTGGGCCAGGATGGTGTTGATCGAGATGCTCACGTCGTCCATCCCGACCTCGTGCAAACGCGCCTGGGCCAGTTTCACGTGGGTCTGGATCGCGGTGATGTTCTGGCCCAGTTCGTCATGCAGTTCGGCCGCAAGATGCCGCCGCTGGTTCTCGTCGGCCTGCAGGTTGCCGCGTGCGGCGTCACGCAGTTGTTGGGCCAGATGATCCAGGCGGCGATTGACGGCCCCGAGGTAGACGTTCTGCTCCGCCACCCGTTCGCTGCTGCGCCGCAGGGCGTCGGTGGCCGAACCGAGCATCAGCGCGCCGGTGCCTGCCACGGCCAGGAACAGGTAGGCGGCGGCGGTCGAGGGCGTGTGGCCCAGGTGCACGTCCACCAGGGTCATGCCCAGACTGGTGATCAGCATGGCGAGGCTGGCGCCGCGCCAGCCATGGCGGAAGGCGAAAAACAGCACCGGCGCCAGCGACAGCACCCGCGCGAACTGCGGCTGCGGCGCGGCGCGCTCGGACAGCACCAGCAGGATGGCCATGGATGGTGCCAGCACCAGCAGCACGTCCGTCAGCAGGCGCATCACCGAGGCACGCTCCAGCCGCGTGTGCAGCAGCATGATCAACACCGGCGCCACCAGCAGGATGGCCAGATAGTGGCTGAGCAATTCCTCGGCGATGACGCGGACCATCAACTCTGGCGTTTCCGACCAGTTGGTGAATGCGAGCAGCGCGGCGTCCGCGGCGGTCGTGACCGTGACCACCAGCACCACCGAAAGCAGCAGCCGGGTCACGTCCTGCGGGCTGTGCAGGCTGGGATGCAGGTGCAGCCGGCGCAGCAGCCACATGCAGGCCATCATCACCAGGAATGCCGGCAGCACGTCTGCCAGCACGCCGCTGATGTGCAGCGGTGATCCATGCCACCAGGCGGCGCCGGCGCAGGCGAGCAGTTCCGCGGCGAGCAACCAGCCCCAGTGGCGCAACGGTACCAGCAGAAGTGCGGTGAAACGCAGGCCGTAGGGCAGCATCCAGTAGGGTTGTGCCGTGGCGCCGAGCAGCAGCCACAGCACCAGATAACCTGCGCCGATGAGCGGCCCGGAATCGGGCAGGAGAGATGGCTTGAATCGCATCCGGCGATGGTACATGCGCCGTGCGCGGGGTGGCGTGCCGGGGTACTTGGCCTGGCGTGCTGTCCCGGGCGCGCCTTCCTGTGTCAGAGTAGGAAGATGTACAGCATCGTTCTGGTTGACGACCACGCCATCGTTCGAGAGGGCTTCAAGCGCCTGATCGAGCTGGAATCGGACCTGGAAGTGGTTGCCGAATGCCGCAACGGCGACGACGCGGTGGAGGCGGTCGGCCACTGGCGCCCGGACCTGGTGGCGCTGGATCTTTCCTTGCCCGACGGCAGCGGTTTGCCGTTGATCGAGCATCTGCTCAGCGTGCATGCGGCCACTCGCGTGGTCGTGTTGAGCATGCATGATGGCGACGCTTACGTTTCCGAGGCGTTGCGCCGCGGGGCCAGCGGGTTCGTCACCAAGGGCGTCGCGCCGGAGGAACTGGTGGCGGGCCTGCGCGCCGTGATGCAGGGCGAGTGCTTCCTCAGCTCGGACCTGCGCCAGCGCCGCACCGAGCGCCCCAACGACGCGCTCGATCCGGTCAACCGGCTGACCGCCCGCGAGCGCGAAGTGTTCCTGTTGCTGGCCGGGGGGCGCACGCCCAAGCAGGTCGCTGCCGACCTCGGCATTGGCCAGAAAACCGTGTACATCCACCGTGCCAGCCTGATGGGCAAGCTCGGCGCCGGATCGGAACTGGACCTCTATCGCATGGCGACCGAGCGCGGCCTGCTGTCGACGACGGTCTGAGGACAGCCGCCTTCAGGTCGCCTGCGCGCGCTCCAGCATCTGCCTGGCGTGAGCCCGGGTCTCGCGGGTGATTTCCACGCCGCCGAGCATGCGAGCCAGCTCGTCGCGCCGGCCTGCGGCGTCCAGTTGTTCGATCCGCGTGCGGGTGGTGTCGCCGTCGCTCTGCTTGCTCACCCGCAAGTGGGCGTGACCTTGCGCGGCGACCTGCGGCAGGTGGGTCACGCAGAGCACCTGGCGACGGCTTCCCAGCGCACGCAGTTTCTGGCCGACCACCTCGGCGACCGCGCCGCCGATGCCGCTGTCGACCTCATCGAAGACCATGCTGCCGATCGAATCCTTGCCCAACGTAGCCACTTCGATGGCCAGACTGATGCGCGCAAGTTCGCCGCCGGAGGCGACCTTGCGCAGCGGCCGCGGTGGCTGGCCAGGATTGGCGCTGACCAGCAGCTCGCAGCGCTCCCGGCCCTGGGCGTCGGGTTCGTCGCCGGGCGTCGGCACCAGCTCGACGCGCAGTACGCCACCGGCCATGCCGAGTTCGCCCATCAGCGCACTGACTTCCTCGCCGAGCTTCGTCGCGGCAGCCATGCGCGATTGACCCAGCAGGTCCGCCGCGCGGGAGTATTCCTGTTGCAGGCGCTGAAGCTGACCGCTCAACTGTTCCAGTGCGTCGCCGGCGCCTTCGAGTTCGGCGTGCTCGGCGCGCAGCGCCAGCAGCCTCTCGTGCAGGGCTTCCGGCGGCAGCCGGTGGCGGCGCGAGAGCGCGTGCAGATGGCTCAGCTGCTGGTCGAGCGCGGCGTAGCCGGCCGGATCGAGATCCACGTCTTGCGCATAGCGGCCCAGTCCGTCGGCGGCTTCGCCCAACTGGATACCGGCGTTGTCGAGCAGCTCCAGCCAGGGTGTCAGCCGGTCGTCCAGGGCCGCGAGCTTGCCCAGCTCGGCATGCGCTCGACCCAGTGCCCGGCGCAGGGCGAACTCGCCCTCGCCATCGAGCAGTTCCACCACGCCGGCGCTGCCTTCCGCCAGGCGGTCGGCGTTGGCCAGGCGCTTGTGGTTGGCCTCCAGTTCGGCCAGTTCGGTGGGTGGCAGCGCCCATTGCTCCAGTTCCGCCAATTCATGGCGCAGCAGCTCCAGCCGAAGTTCGTGATCCTCGCCGCCACTGAGCTTGTGCATGCGCTGGTTCAACTCGCGCCACTGCTCCGCCTGGCGGCGCACCTGGGCGATCAAGTCATCGTGGCCCGCATAAGCGTCGAGCAAGGCCAGCTGATGGGCCCGCGAGAGCAGCGCCTGGTGTTCATGCTGGCCGTGGATCTCGACCAGCAAGGCGGCCAGCTCTCCGAGCTGGCGCGTGTTGGCGGGGCGGCCGTTGATCCAGGCGCGGGAGCTGCCTTCGGCACGCAACACTCGCCGCAACTGGCAGTTGCCGTCTTCGTCGAGTTCCTCCCGGCGCAACCATGCCTGCGCGTCGGGCAGTCCGGTCAAATCGAACTCCGCGGCCAACTCGGCGCGGTCGCTGTCCGCGCGGATCATGCCGCTGTCGGCGCGTGCGCCGGTCAGCAGCATCAACGCGTCGACCAGCAGCGACTTGCCGGCGCCGGTCTCGCCGCTGACCACGGTCAGGCCGGGGCCGAAAGACACCTCGGCGGCCTCGACGACGGCAAAATGGCGGACATAGAGCGAAGTGAGCATGGGCAGTTCGGCATTGGAATGGGAGAATTGTAGCGGGAGCCCGGGTGGGCAAAACACCGCATTCGCTTGCAAGCCGCGCGTGCAGACCTTATTTCTGTCGGGTCTCAGGAACTGCTACGGACATGATCCTTCCACACGGCCATGACCTCGATGCCCGCACGCGGCGCCTGCTGCGCGCGCTGATCTCCCAGTATCTGGTCGACGGCGAGCCGGTGGGGTCGCGCACGCTGGCGCGCTCCTCGGGGCTGGACGTCAGTCCGGCGACGATCCGCAACATCATGGCCGACCTGGAAGACGCCGGCCTGGTCGCTTCGCCGCACACCTCGTCAGGCCGCGTACCCACGCCGCGCGGCCTGCGCCTGTTCGTGGACAGCCTGATCGAGTTGCAGCCCTTGCCGCGCGCCGAACTGGCGCGCTTGCAGAGCGAACTGCCACCGGGGCCGGCCACCACGCGCGACCTGCTCGGCAACGTGTCGACTTTGCTCTCGGCGATGACCCGCTTTGCCGGCGTGGTGACGGTGCCGCGCCAGGCCGACTTCCCGCTGCGCCACATCGATTTCGTGGCCCTGCCCGATGCGCGGGTGCTGGTGATCCTGGTGTTTACCGACAACCAGGTGCAGAACCGCATCGTGCAACTGCTCAAGCCGTTGCCCGCCGGTGAGCTGGAGCGGGCGGCCAATTATCTCAACACCCACTTCGCCGGGCTGCGCGTGGACGATATCCGCGCCCACTTGCTGGCCGAGGTACGCGAAACCGGCAGCGAGCTCAACCGGCTGCTGGCCAGTACGGTGGAGCTGGCCACGGCCTCGTTCGCGCCGCAGGCCAGCGATGCCGACATGCTGGTCAGCGGGCAGACCAACCTGATGGCCTGCGCCGAGCTGGCCGACCTGCAGCGGCTGCGCGACCTGTTCGACGCGTTCCAGCAGAAGAACGAGCTGCTCCAGCTGATGGAAGTCTGCGCGAAGGCGCCGGGGGTACGGCTGTTCATCGGCGAGGAGTCGGGCTTCGCGGCACTGGATGGTTGCAGCGTGGTCACGGCCAGCTATGGCGCGCAGGGGCGAATGCTCGGCGCGGTCGGCGTGATCGGACCCACGCGCATGGCCTACGAGCGGGTGATTCCGGTCGTGCAGGCCACGGCCGGATTGCTGAGCGACGCCTTGAATCGGGTCGCGGTGACCCTATAACCGGCAGCAGAGGCGGGATTTCTGGTTGATTTGGATGGCGGGCCACGGTGCCGGCCGCGAACTTTTTGTTGGGAGTGACGCATGCACGACAACGACACCCAGGCGCATGACGAGGCCATGGACCCCGGGTCGGCACCAGCCGTCGACGGCGACCAGTTCGCCAAGCTGCAGGCCCGCGTGGCCGAACTGGAGGCGATCAACGCCGAGCTGCAGGAAACGGTCTTGCGCGAGAAGGCGGAGATCGAGAACCAGCGTCGGCGCCTGCATCGGGACCTGGAGCAGGCCCGGCGGTTTGCCAACGAGAAACTGCTGAACGAATTGCTGCCGGTATACGACGGACTGGAGAGCGGCCTGGCAGCCGAGGGCGGCGACGTCGCCTCGATACGCGAGGGCCTCGGCCTCACCCTGAAAGCGCTGCTCAAGGTCGCCGGGAACCACGGCATGGCGCAGGTCGATCCGATCGGCCAGCCGCTCGATCCCGAGCGCCACCACGCGGTGAGCATGGTCGCGGCCCCCGGCCAGGCGCCGGGCACCGTGGTCAGCGTGCTGCAGAAAGGCTACGTGCTGAACGATCGCCTGCTGCGCCCGGCGCTGGTCGCCGTGGCGAAGGACTGAGCGCATCGCACGCCGCCGTCGGCATTGAATCGCTGCGGCAGAACCCCATCTGGAAACCATCGCGGCCGCCGGGCCGCCAATAGATTCGGAGCATGAACATGGGCAAGATCATCGGCATCGACCTGGGCACCACGAACTCCTGCGTGTCCGTGATGGACGGCAGCACGACCAAGGTCATCGAGAACTCGGAAGGCGATCGCACCACGCCCTCCATCGTCGCCTTCACCAAGGACGGCGAGGTGCTGGTCGGTGCCTCGGCCAAGCGCCAGAGCGTGACCAACCCGAAGAACACCTTCTACGCGGTGAAGCGCCTGATCGGTCGCAAGTTCAACGACGCCGAGGTGCAGAAGGACCTGAACATCGTGCCGTTCGGCATCGTGGCGCACGACAACGGCGACGCCTGGGTGCAGACCTCCGACGGCAAGAAGATGGCGCCGCAGGAAATCTCCGCCAAGGTGCTGATGAAGATGAAGAAGACTGCCGAGGACTACCTCGGCGAGACGATCACCGAGGCGGTGATCACGGTGCCTGCCTACTTCAACGACAGCCAGCGCCAGGCGACCAAGGACGCCGGCCGGATCGCCGGCCTGGAAGTGAAGCGCATCATCAACGAGCCGACCGCGGCCGCGCTGGCCTATGGCTTGGACAAGAAGGGCGGCGACCGCAAGATCGTGGTCTATGACCTCGGCGGCGGCACCTTCGACGTGTCGATCATCGAGATCGCCGAAGTCGACGGCGAGAAGCAGTTCGAGGTGCTGGCCACCAACGGCGACACCTTCCTCGGTGGCGAAGACTTCGACATGCGCGTCATCGACTACCTGGTCGAGGAGTTCCAGAAGGAGCAGGGCATCGACCTGCGCAAGGACCCGCTGGCGCTGCAGCGCCTGAAGGATGCGGCCGAGCGCGCCAAGATCGAGCTGTCCTCCAACCACCAGACCGACGTGAACCTGCCGTACGTGACGGCCGACGCGTCCGGCCCGAAGCACCTCAACATCAAGCTGACCCGGGCCAAGCTCGAGGCGCTGGTGGAGGATCTGGTCAAGCGCACCATCGAGCCGTGCCGCACCGCGCTGAATGACGCCGGCCTGCGCGTGTCCGACATCAACGACGTGATCCTGGTCGGCGGCCAGACCCGCATGCCCAAGGTGCAGGAGGCAGTGAAGGACTTCTTCGGCAAGGAGCCGCGCAAGGACGTCAACCCGGACGAGGCCGTCGCCGTGGGCGCGGCGATCCAGGGCGGCGTGCTGGGTGGTTCGGTCAAGGACGTGCTGCTGCTCGACGTGACCCCGCTGTCGCTGGGCATCGAGACCATGGGCGGCGTGATGACCAAGCTGATCGAGAAGAACACCACCGTGCCGACCAAGGCGGCGCAGACCTTCTCCACCGCCGACGACAACCAGACCGCGGTGACCGTGCACGTGCTGCAGGGCGAGCGCGAGCGCGCCAGCGCGAACAAGTCGCTGGGCAAGTTCGACCTGCAGGGCATCGAGCCGGCGCCGCGCGGCATGCCGCAGATCGAGGTCACCTTCGACATCGACGCCAACGGCATCCTGCATGTGTCGGCCAAGGACAAGAAGACCGGCAAGGAACAGAAGATCGAGATCAAGGCCGGCTCGGGCCTGTCCGACGAGGAAATCCAGCGCATGGTCGCCGATGCCGAGGCGAACAAGGAAGAGGACAAGAAGTTCCACGAGCTGGTCGCCACCCGCAACAAGGCCGACCAGCTGGTGCATGCCACCCGCAGCGCGCTGAAGGAGCATGGTGGCAAGGTGCCGGCCGACCAGCTGTCCACGATCGAAGGCGCGTTGTCGGATCTGGAAAAGGCCAAGGATGGTGACGACAAGGCGGCGATCGAGGCCAAGGTCGAGAAGCTGGAGCAGGTGGCGCAGGCGCTCTACGCCGCGGCGCAGGGCGGCCCGGCCGATGCCGGCGCGCAGTCCGCGCCGGGCGGCTCGGCGCAGCCGGACGACGTGGTCGATGCCGAGTTCACCGAAGTGAAAGACGACAAGAAGTAAGCGGCATCGTCATCGGCACGGCCCGATGGCCAGCCCGCGCCAGGAACGTTCCTGGCGCGGGCGGTTTTGCGGATGGTGCCATGGGGCGGACGAGCATGTGGATGCATGAATGAGCAAGCGTGATTACTACGAAGTGCTGGGTGTGGAACGCACCGTCACCGAAGTCGAACTGAAGAAATCCTTCCGTCGGCTGGCCATGAAGTACCACCCGGATCGTTGCCCCGACGACCCGACCGCGCAGGACAAGTTCAAGGAGGCCAAGGAGGCCTACGAAGTGCTGTCCGACGAGCGCAAGCGTGCCTTGTACGACCAGCACGGCCACGCGGCGTTCGAAGGCGGCATGGGCGGCCGCGGCGGCGCCGGGTTCGGCGACGTGGGCGACATCTTCGGCGACATCTTCGGCGACATCTTCGGCAGGAATGGCGGTGGCCGCGGCCGGCCGCGCCGCGGCTCGGACCTGCGCTACATCATGGATCTCGACCTCGAGGAAGCCGTGTTCGGCGTCAGCAAGCAGATCGAGATCCCCACCCAGGTCAATTGCCATCACTGCAACGGCAGCGGTTCGGCCGACGGCAAGGTAGCCAAGTGCGCGACCTGCCATGGCCACGGCCAGGTGCGCATGCAGAACGGCATCTTCTCGATCCAGCAGGCTTGCCCGCATTGTGGCGGCACCGGCCAGGCAATCGAGAATCCCTGCCGCAAGTGCCACGGCGAGGGACGCATCGAGGAGACCCGCACGCTGTCCGTGCAGATCCCCGAGGGCGTCGACAACGGTGACCGCATTCGCCTGAGCGGGCAGGGCGAGGCCGGCCCGTCCGGCACGCCTGCCGGCGACCTCTACGTGGAAGTGCGCGTGCGCGAGCATGCGATCTTCCAGCGCGACGGCAGCGACCTGTATTGCGAACTGCCGATCCGCTTTTCGCAGGCTGCGCTGGGCGCCCAGTTGCCGGTGCCGACGCTGGAGGGCGAAGTCCCGATAAGCATTCCGCCGGAGACGCAGACCGGCGCGCAGTTCCGCCTGCGCGGCCGCGGCGTCAAGTCGGTGCGCAGCAGCCGCCACGGCGACCTGATTTGTCGGGTGGTGGTGGAAACGCCGGTGCGCCTGACGCGCCAGCAACGCGAGCTGCTGGAGTCGCTGGAGGCCACGTTCAGCGGCAGCGACGCCGACAAGCACACGCCGCGCGCCAAGGGCTGGGTCGACGGCGTGAAGAAATTCTGGTCCCGCGTGACCGCCTGAGGCGAAGCGGGCCTGCGGCCGCCACCCCGCGGCCGGGCTGCGCGGTTAGCATGGACGCCTGACCCCGAGGAATGCTGCGCCGATGACACGCCCCTTTCGACTCGCCGTGAACGGTGCCTCCGGCCGCATGGGCCGCGCCTTGCTCGACTTGCTGGGTGCCGACGGCGACGCCGAACTGGTGCATGCCGTGGTGGCGCCGGGGTCGATCCACGCCGGCCAGCCCGTGCCCGGTGTGGCAAACGGAACCCTTCGTTACGCGCATGACTGGACGCAGGCGCCGCCGATCGACGTCATTGTCGATTTCAGCACGCCTGCGGCGCTGGGAGCTGCGCTCGACCATTGTCTGGAGCGCGGCATCGCACTGGTCAGCGGCACCACCGGCATCGACGGCGCGCTGACGTCGCGGTTGGCCGATGCCGCGCGGCAGATCGCGGTCCTGCGCGCCGCCAACTTCAGCCTCGGCGTGGCGATGCTGGCGCGGCTGTTGCGCGAGGCGGCGTCGGCCCTGCCGGCCTGGGATCTGGAGATCGTCGAAGCGCACCACGGTCGCAAGCGCGATGCACCATCCGGCACCGCCCTGGCGCTTGGCGAGGTGGCGGCGGCCGCACGCCACACCACGCTGGAGGCTGCGGCGGCATTCGAGCGTGGCGGCGAGCGCGTCGACGGCAGCATCGGTTTCGCCGTGATCCGCGGTGGCGACATCGTGGGCGAGCACCAGGTCATGCTGATCGGTCAGGGCGAGCGGCTGGAGCTGGTCCACCGCGCCACCGATCGCTCGATCTTCGCGCGTGGCGCGCTGCATGCGGCGCACTGGCTCGCAGGCCGGCCAGCCGGTCAGTGGCGGCTGGAGGACGTCATCGCCACGCGGCCCTGAAGCATTTCCTCCGGCGCTGCCGGAGCCTGATCCCGGCTCAATCGCGATGTGCGGCGTTGCGGCCCCGGCTGGCGCCGAACTTCCGGTCGAGGCCGCCGAAAACCTTCTTGAACGCCCGCGAGAACTTGCCGCGGCGGGTCTTGCGCAGCTTCTCTTCCTCGCTGGTGAGCCAGGCGACCTGGATGACGCGGCGTTCGCCCTCGTACGGCAAATGGCCGTGGAAGGAGTTGTCGCAGCGCTTGAACACCGCAAACTCGCCGTACAGTGGAATCAGCTCGGGCATCACCATCGCGTCGATGTCGTCCATGCTGTGCAGGAATCGCAGGCAGCCGGCGCTGGTGTCAGGCCATTGGCCGTTGAGGTAGAGCAGGGCGGTGGCGATCTTCGACCGGCTGTCGGTGTGGATCGTGCCGTGGCGCTTGTTGAGCATGCGACACAGGGTGACCAGGGTGGGATAGCGGTCCAGCTCCTCGATGCCCAGGCGCTTGCCGATGGCGCGGGCGAACTCCGGGGAGGTCAGGCCCTCGATCAGCGCATTGACGCTGGCGCCGCAATCGGCCGGTTCGTAGGGGAAGAATCCGGCGCTGGCATAGCGCGGGAAATCGCGATCGAGATCCGCACGCATCTCGTCGGGCAGTTGTCCGTGGGCGACCATGAACGGGAAAGGCTGGTGCCGGATCGTGGTATCCGGGCGATCGAGACGCGCGGGGTCCAGCAGTACGACGGCACCCATGGGACGTCCAGCTCCATTGAAATGAGGCCTAGTGTACCGTTCGCGCTCCATACGCGACGCACCGGGCATCGGCCGATTCATGCTGCCGCAAGGTGGACAGGAACGTGCCTGCAGCCTATCATTGCGACCCGCCCGGAAAGCTTCCCCTCCAAACTCCACAAGCCAGCAATACTGCGGCTTGCGGACTTTGCTGCATCAAAAAGGCGGTCCTTGTTATGTCGCATCCTGCCCTGCTGGCCCTCGAAGACGGCAGCATTTTTCATGGCCACGCCATCGGCGCCGTTGGCGAAACGGTCGGCGAAGTGGTCTTCAATACCGCCATGACCGGTTATCAGGAGATCCTCACCGATCCCTCCTACGCGCGCCAGATCGTCACGCTGACCTACCCGCACGTCGGCAACACTGGTGTCAACGAGGTGGATGTGGAGTCGAATCTCGTGCATGCCGCCGGCCTGATCGTGCGCGACGTGCCGCGGCGTGCCAGCAACTGGCGCTCCACTCGCAGCTTGCCCGACTACCTCGCCGACCACGGCACGGTGGCCATCGCCGGGATCGACACGCGCCGGCTGACCCGCATACTGCGCGAGAAGGGCGCGCTGGCCGGTTGCATCGTGGCGGGCGCGCAGGTCGACGCGGAAGATGCCCTGGCCAAGGCGCGCGGCTTCTCCGGCCTCGCCGGAATGGACTTGGCCAAGGTCGTGGGCACCGGCAAGCCCTACAGATGGAATCAGGGCTGCTATGACCTCGATCGCACGGCGTTCAACCAGCCGGCCATGCAGTTCAAGGTGGTGGCCTACGACTTCGGCACCAAGCTCAACATCCTGCGCCTGCTGGCCGAGCAGGGTTGCGACATTACCGTGGTGCCGCCGCAGACTCCCGCCGCGGAGGTGCTGGCGATGCAGCCCCATGGCGTGTTCCTTTCCAACGGCCCGGGCGATCCCGCTGCGTGCGATTACGCGATCGAGGCGACGCGCGTCTTCCTCGACGCGAAGATTCCGCTGTTCGGCATCTGCCTGGGCCATCAACTGATGGGGCTGGCGTTGGGCGGACGCACGCTGAAGATGAAATACGGCCACCACGGCGCCAACCATCCGGTGAAGGATCTGGACGACGGCCGCGTGCTGATCACCTCGCAGAACCACGGTTTCGCGGTCGATCCGGCCAGTCTGCCGGCCCATGTACGGCTGACCCACCGCTCGCTGTTCGACGGTTCGCTGCAGGGTTTCGCGCTGACAGATCGCCCGGCCTTCTGTTTCCAGGGCCATCCCGAGGCCAGCCCGGGACCGCATGACATGGGCTATCTGTTCCAACGTTTCGCCAAGCTGATGCAGGAGGCTCGCTGAGATGCCCAAGCGCAATGACATCAAGAGCGTGCTTATCATCGGCGCCGGCCCGATCGTGATCGGCCAGGCCTGCGAGTTCGACTACTCCGGCGCGCAGGCCTGCAAGGCGCTGAAGGAAGAAGGCTTCCGCGTCATCCTGGTCAACTCCAATCCCGCCACGATCATGACCGATCCGGACACCGCCGACGCGGTGTACATCGAGCCGATCAACTGGCAGACGGTGGAACGCATCATCGCCAAGGAGCGCCCGGATGCGGTGCTGCCGACGATGGGTGGGCAGACCGCGCTCAATTGCGCGCTGGACCTTGCCGACCACGGCGTGCTGGAGAAGTACGACGTCGAGCTGATCGGCGCCCGGCGCGAAGCGATCCGCATGGCCGAGGACCGCGAGCTGTTCAAGCGGGCGATGACCGAGATCGGGCTGGACAGCCCCAAGTCGGACGTGGCCAAGAACTTCGAGCATGCAGTGGAGATCCAGGCCCGACTCGGTTTCCCGGTGATCATCCGGCCCAGCTTCACGCTGGGCGGCACCGGCGGCGGCATCGCCTACAACAAGGAAGAGTTCGAGACCATCGTCAAGCGTGGCCTCGACATGTCGCCCACCCACGAGGTGCTGATCGACGAATCCGTGCTGGGATGGAAGGAGTTCGAGATGGAAGTGGTCCGCGACACCGCGGACAACTGCATCATCATCTGCGCCATCGAGAACCTCGATCCGATGGGCGTGCACACCGGCGACTCGATCACCGTGGCACCGGCGCAGACGCTCACCGACAAGGAATACCAGCGCCTGCGCGATGCCTCCATCGCGGTGCTGCGCAAGATCGGCGTGGATACCGGCGGCTCCAACGTGCAGTTCGGCATCAACCCCGACGACGGTCGCGTGGTGGTGATCGAGATGAATCCGCGCGTGTCGCGCTCCTCGGCGCTGGCGTCGAAGGCCACCGGCTTCCCGATCGCCAAGGTCGCCGCCAAGCTGGCGGTGGGCTACACGCTGGACGAATTGAAGAACGACATCACCGGCGGTCGGACCCCGGCCTCGTTCGAGCCGTCGATCGACTACGTGGTTACCAAGATCCCGCGTTTCGCCTTCGAGAAGTTTCCCGCGGCCGATGCGCGCCTGACCACGCAGATGAAATCCGTCGGCGAGGTGATGGCGATCGGCCGTACCTTCCAGGAGTCGCTGCAGAAAGCCTTGCGCGGGCTGGAAATCGGCAAGACCGGCCTCAATCCCACCGGCCTGGACATCGGCACCGACGACGGTCTGGCGGTGCTCAAGCGGGAGCTGCGCGAGCCGCGTCCCGATCGCGTGTTCCACCTGGCCGATGCGTTCCGCGCCGGCCTGTCGCTGGAGGAGGTGTTCGAGCTAAGCCGGGTCGATCCCTGGTTCCTCGCCGCGTTCGAGGACATCGTGCTGGCCGAGACGGAGATCACCCGGCAAGGCATTACCGCGCTCGACGCCCCGCGTCTGCGTGAACTCAAGCGACTCGGCTTCGCCGACGCACGCATCGCCGAGCTGCTCGGTACCGACGAGGCCTCGGTGCGCCACCTGCGCCACACTCTGGGCGTGCGTCCGGTGTACAAGCGGGTGGATTCCTGTGCCGCCGAGTTTGTCACCGGCACCGCCTACATGTACTCGACCTACGAGGAAGAGTGCGAGGCGCTGCCCACCGATCGCGACAAGATCATCGTCCTCGGCGGCGGCCCGAACCGCATCGGGCAGGGCATCGAGTTCGACTATTGCTGCGTGCATGCGTCGCTCGCGCTGCGCGAGGACGGCTATGAAACCATCATGGTCAACTGCAATCCGGAAACCGTGTCGACCGACTACGACACTTCCGACCGGCTGTATTTCGAGCCGGTGACCCTGGAAGACGTGCTGGAAATCGTCCACCTCGAAAAGCCCAAGGGCGTGATCGTGCAGTACGGCGGGCAGACCCCGCTGAAGCTGGCGCGTGCGCTGGAAGCGGCCGGCGTGCCGATCATCGGCACCAGCCCCGACTCGATCGACCTGGCCGAGGATCGCGAGCGCTTCCAGCAGATGATCGAGAAGATCGGGCTGAAGCAGCCGCCGAACCGCACCGCGCGCAACGCCGACGAGGCGCTGGCGCTGGCCCGCGAGATCGGCTACCCGCTGGTGGTGCGCCCGAGCTACGTGCTTGGTGGCCGCGCGATGGAAGTCGTGCACGACGACGCCGACCTGTCGCGCTACATCCGCGACGCGGTGAAAGTGTCGAACGATTCGCCGGTGTTGCTGGACCGCTTCCTCGACCACGCGGTCGAAGTCGACGTGGACGTGATCGCCGATGCCGCTGGCACCGTGCTGATCGGCGGCATCATGGAGCACATCGAGGAGGCGGGCGTGCATTCGGGCGATTCGTCCTGCTCGCTGCCGCCGTATTCGCTGAGCGCCGATATCCAGGACGAGCTGCGCCGCCAGGTCAGCGCGATGGCGAAGGAGCTGAAGGTCGTCGGCCTGATGAACACCCAGTTCGCGATCCAGGGCGAGACGGTCTACATCCTGGAAGTGAACCCGCGCGCCTCGCGCACGGTGCCGTTCGTGTCCAAGGCTACCGGCGTGCCGCTGGCCAAGATTGCCGCGCGCGTGATGGCCGGGCGTTCGCTGGAGAGCATGAACGCGACGCGCGAAGTGATCCCGTCGTACTTCTCGGTGAAGGAGGCGATCTTCCCGTTCCTGAAGTTCCAGAACGTCGATCCCATCCTGGGACCGGAGATGCGCTCCACCGGCGAGGTCATGGGCGTCGGGCGCAGCTTCGGCGCGGCGTTCGCGCGTGGCCACGAGGCCGCGAGCATCCGGCCGCCGTCGTTGGGCAAGGTGTTCCTGTCGGTGCGTGACGGCGACAAGGAGCTGCTGTTGCCGGTGGCCGCCGAAGTCATCGCGCGCGGGTTCAGCCTGGTGGCGACCGCCGGCACCGCCAGCTACCTGACCGCGCATGGCGTAAAGTGCGAGCGCATCAACAAGGTGATGGAAGGCCGGCCGCACATCGTCGACGCGATCAAGAACGGCGAAATCGTCTACATCGTCAACACCACCGAGGGGAAACAGGCGATCGCCGATTCCTTCTCGATCCGCCGCGAGGCGCTGCAGCACCGCGTCACCTACTCGACCACGGTGGCTGGTGCCCGCGCGCTGGTGCACTCGCTGGATTTCCGTGGCGGTGGTGAGGTCCACAGCCTGCAGGAACTGCATCAGGAGCTGAGCGCATGAGTCGTGCCCCGATCACCAAAACCGGTTCCGAACGCCTGCGCGCGGAACTGGAACGGCTGAAATCCATCGAGCGCCCGCGCATCATCGCGGCCATCGCGGAGGCTAGGGCGCACGGCGATCTCAAGGAGAACGCCGAGTACCACGCCGCGCGCGAACTGCAGAGCTTCACCGAGGGGCGCATCGCCCAGCTCGAAGGGTTGCTGTCGACCGCCGAAGTCATCGACGTGTCGCGGCTCAATGCGGGCAAGCGGGTGGTCTTCGGCGCGACCGTCGACCTGGAGGATGAGGACAGCGGCACCCCGGTGACCTACCAGATCGTCGGCGACCTGGAGGCGGACATCAAGCAGAACCTGATTGCCGTCTCCTCGCCGATCGCCCGCGCCCTGATCGGCAAGAGCGCCGGCGACAGCTTCGAGTTCACCGCGCCCAACGGCGTCAAACACTACGAAATCATCGACGTCCACTACGACTGAGGGGTTGGAAAGACTCAGCCTCGACGCCAAGGGCGGGGATGGTCGCGTGCCGGCCTGCTCTCGTCATTCGCGCGAAGGCGGAATCCATCTTGCGGTCCGCCCGGGATCACGACGGCTTTCGCATGACCGCCCCTTCAGCCGTCGTGAAGCACCTCGCAGGCCCGATTCCACACGCGCACAAAAAAAGCCGCATGAGCGGCCTTTTCTGCCGGCACGTGCGCGACGACTCAGCGCTGGCGAGCCTTGAAACGGGGGTTGCTCTTGCAGATCACGAACACCTTGCCGCGACGACGCACGATCTTGCAATCGCGGTGCCGCGCCTTGGCGGACTTCAGAGAATTAAGCACCTTCACGGCAGGCTCCTGACACCAAATGAAAAACTCAAGCTCGCAAGTATAACGAGGCTCGCGGCAGCTCACAAGCCTGGCGCGACAGCCACTTCCGTGACGGTGGCCAGGAACTGTTGCAGCGCCGGTGAGGGGTCGTTGGCCCGGCAGGCCACGGCCAGCAGCAGAAAGGCGTTCGGGTCCTCCAGCGGCACATAGGCAACACCGGGCAGCCGCACCGTCCGCAGGCTGGACGGCACCAGCGCCAGTCCCAATCCGGCGGCGACCAGCGCCAGCAAGCCGTTGATCTGCTGGGCGTGCTGGACGATGGCGGGCTGGAACCCGGCGTGTTGCGCCAGCGTCACCAGGCGGTCATACAGCGTCGCGGCGAGCGCACGTGGCTGCGACACGAAGGCATCACTGGCAACCTCGGCAAGGTCGACGCTGCTGCGTCCGGCCAGCCGGTGCCCCGCCGGCATGGCAAGCAACAGCGGCTCGCGGTCGATCACGCTGAGTCTCAGGTTGCGCGCGTCCTGCAGGTGCGCCGGCTCGCCACGGACGAAGCCGGCGTCGATCTCGCCGCCCAGCAGCGCGGCGAATTGCGGCTCGGTGTACATCTCGTCGAGTTTCAGTCCCACCTTGGGCGCCACTTGTCCGTAACGGAGCAGGATTCGCGGCAGTGCCGGGTGGAACGATGCCGACACGGTGTAGGCCAGGCGCAGGTGGCCGCTGTGGCCGGCGGCAGCGGCGACGACCTGGCTGCGCGCCTCGTCTGCCTTGGCAAGGAGGTGCCTGGCCTGTTCGAGAAATACCCGGCCCGGTTCCGTCAGCGAGACGTGGCGTTTGCTCCGCTCCAGCAGGCGCACGCCCAGATCCTGCTCCAGTGACTTGATCTGCTGCGACAGGGGCGGCTGCGAAAGATGCAGGCGCAAGGCGGCCCGCGTGAAGCTCAGCTCCTCGGCGACGGCCACGAAATAGCGCAACTGGCGGAAATCAAACATATAGCAAAGTCGAATAAAAACGAGCGTAAATATATATTGGATACTTTATTCGGTCGATCATAAAATCACCGCGTCGCCCCACTATCCCCTCCCCCAGTGGCGGTGGCCCTCGCCCCGCAGCGACGCTGAATACGACATCTGGTTCAACTCCCCCCCTGAACCCATGTCGATGCGTCGCACCATGCGGGGCGCTTTCTTTTGCGGTGCCGCGCTGGCGTCGTCGCGACCCGTTCAGAGTCGCGCCGCCAGCGCCGTGCCCTGCGCGATGGCGCGTTTGGCATCGAGCTCCGCGGCCACGTCGGCCCCGCCGATCACGTGCACGCTCATGCCCGCGGCGATGAGGGCATCGGCCAGTCGACGATCTGGCTCCTGGCCGGCGCAGACGACCACGTTGTCGACCGGCAGGACCTGCGGCTTGCCGTCGAGCGTGATGTGCAATCCGCGGTCGTCGAAGCGCTCGTAGCCGACCTTGCCCAGCATGGTCACCTGCTTGGCCTTCAAGGTGGCGCGATGCACCCAGCCGGTGGTCTTGTTGAGTCGGGCGCCGGGGCGTCCTTCGCTGCGCTGCAGCAGCCAGACCTGTCGCGCTGGCGCCTCCGGTCGCGCGTCCAGCAGGCCGCTGCGAGCGTGCAGCGCCATGTCCACGCCCCATTCGCGCGTCCAGCGGGCGACGTCGGTGGTGGGCGAGGGCGCGCGTTCGACGAGAAACTCGGCCACGTCGAACCCGATCCCGCCAGCGCCGATGATGGCCACTCTTGCGCCCACGGGTCGGTCCCGCGCCAGCACGTCGAGATAGCCCAGCACGCGCGGGTCGTCGCTGCCGGGGAAATCGACCTGGCGCGGGGTGACGCCGGTGGCAACGACCACCTCGTCGTAGCCGCCATCGCGCAGCATGGCAACGTCGGCGTTCTCGCCCAGACGCAGCTCGACGCCGGTATCGCGCAGCTGGTGGACGAAGTAGCGCAGGGTTTCGTGGAACTCTTCCTTGCCCGGGATCCGCTTGGCGACGTTGAACTGCCCGCCGATCTCGTCGGCGCGGTCGATCAGGGTCACCTGGTGGCCGCGCTCGCCCAGCGTGCTGGCGCAAGCCATGCCGGCGGGGCCGGCGCCGATCACCGCGATGCGCTTGGGCACACGGGTCGGCTCGATCTTCAACTCTGTTTCGTGGCAGGCGCGCGGGTTGACCAGACAGCTGGCGCGCTTGTTCTGGAACACGTGGTCCAGGCAGGCCTGGTTGCACGCGATGCAGGTGTTGATGCGCTCGCTGCGGCCGGCCCTGGCCTTGTTCACCCACGCCGGGTCGGCCAGCAGCGGGCGCGCCATCGAGACCATGTCGGCGTCGCCATCGGCAAGGATGCGTTCGGCCACCTCCGGCATGTTGATGCGATTGGTGGCCACCAGCGGGATCGAGACCTCGCCCATCAGACGGCGCGTGACCCAGGCGAAACCGGCGCGGGGCACGCTGGTGACGATGGTCGGCACGCGCGCCTCATGCCAGCCGATGCCGGTGTTGATGATGCTGGCGCCGGCGGTCTCGACGGCCTTGGCCAGGGCCGCGATCTCGTCCCAGTTCTGGCCGTCGTCGACCAGGTCCAGCATCGACAGGCGATAGATGATGATGAAGTCGCGGCCGACGGCCTCGCGTGTGCGCCGCACGACCTCCACCGGAAAGCGCATGCGTCGCTGCGCATCGCCGCCCCATGCATCGTCGCGCCGGTTGGTGCGCGCGGCGATGAATTCGTTGATCAGGTAACCCTCCGATCCCATCACCTCGACGCCGTCGTAGCCCGCTTCCCGGGCCAGTTGCGCGCAGCGGACGAAGTCGCCGATGGTGCGCTCGACGCCGCGTGGCGACAGCGCGCGCGGCGTGAAGGGCGTGATCGGCGACTTGATCCGCGACGGCGCCACGGACAGCGGGTGATAGCCGTAGCGCCCGGCGTGCAGGATCTGCATGCAGATGCGGCCGCCTTCGGCATGGACGGCGGTGGTGAGCTTGCGGTGGCGCGGCTTGTGCCAGGGCATCGTGAGCCGACCGCCGAAGGGCTTCAGCCAGCCCTCGATGCTGGGCGAGATGCCGCCGGTGACCATCAGTCCCACGCCGCCGCGGGCGCGTTCGGCGAAATAGGCGGCCAGTTTGTCGTAGTCGCGGGCGCGATCTTCCAGCCCGGTGTGCATCGAACCCATCAGGATGCGGTT
Source organism: Rhodanobacter sp. UC4437_H4 (assembly GCF_052978425.1). Lineage (NCBI taxonomy): Bacteria > Pseudomonadati > Pseudomonadota > Gammaproteobacteria > Lysobacterales > Rhodanobacteraceae > Rhodanobacter > Rhodanobacter sp. UC4437_H4. The sequence continues at coordinate 767,440 of NZ_CM129673.1, read as the reverse complement.
GGGCAAAGTGACGTGGCCCAGATCCAGCGGGGCGAACAGCTTAGGATAGTTCATGCGATCCACGCGGCTTCAAACGATCGTATGAATGTGCCGGCAATGGGCCTGCAAAAGCAAGCGGGGCGGGAGACGGAGCTGTCAGGCCAGCAGTTGCTGCACCAGGGCGATGTAGCGGCGCATGGCTTCCTCGACAGGAACGCCATTCAACTGCGCCCAGGCTTCGTGCTTGGCAGTGCCCACGAAATCGAAAAAGCCCGGCTGGGTCCGCTTGAGGTCCCCCTCGGTGCCCTGCTTGTACAGGGCGTAGAGCTTGAGCAGGGTGTCGTTGTCCGGCCGTTTGGCCAGGCCTTTGACATCTTCGGCAGCTTGCTCGAACTCTCGACGCAGATCGTTCATGGGGCAATGGACCTGCGGCGGGCGGGAAACGGGATGGATAGCACGCGTTCGGAAGTGGGTCAACGCGTTAGACTGCGCGCTCTCCACGCCGCCAGGATGCTTCGATGAGCCATGCCGCCGCCGTTCCCGTGCTTGCCATCGACGGGCCGTCCGGGTCGGGCAAGGGCACGATCAGTGCGCTGGTGGCAGAGCGGCTGGGCTGGCGCCTGCTGGATTCCGGGGCGTTGTATCGCGCGGTGGGCTACGCCGCCGGCATGGCCGGGCTGGACCTGTCCGATGCCGATGCGATGGCCCGTTGCGCCCAGACGACGAAGATCCAGTTTCGCGCCGCCGAGACGGGAGGCGGGGCGCGGGTGATCGTCAACGGGCACGATGCCACCGACGAGTTGCGCACGGAAACGGCCGGTGCCGCGGCGTCGGCGATCGCCTCCATGCCCAGCGTGCGCGAGGCCCTGGTGGCGCTGCAGTTGGGCTTTCGCAAGGCGCCCGGGCTGGTGGCGGACGGGCGCGACATGGGCACGGTGATCTTCCCGGATGCCGCGTTCAAGGTTTTCCTCACCGCGAGCGCCGCCGAGCGGGCGAAAAGACGCTATAAGCAGTTGAAGGAAAAGGGGCTCAGCGTTACACTTGCCGGCCTTCAGCGCGAAATTGAGGCGCGTGACAGCCGCGATGCATCGCGTGCGGTCGCGCCACTCAAGCCCGCCGATGATGCGGTGCTGGTGGACACCACCGGCATGGCCATCGACGAGGTCGTGGCGAAAGTACTTGCCGTCGTGCAGTCCTGAGCGGATTGCGCGGCGGCTTTTGTGCCCCTGCCGCGGCAGGGGGTTTTGAACCACGGTGACAACGTTCGGCCCCGCAGGGCCGTCGCGGCCACCCCCAACCGGTGGACCGGGAAGTTCGTGCGCAACAACCAACCCAGCGCAGCGGACCCAAGGTCTTTTCCCACTATGGAATCAACATGACTGAAAGTTTTGCCGAACTGTTTGAACAGAGCCAGCAGGCCATCTCCAAGCTGAAGCCCGGCGCCATCGTCACCGGCATCGTCGTGGAAATCCGCAACGACGTCGTCGTGATCAATGCAGGCCTGAAGAGCGAAGGCATCGTCCCGATCGAGCAGTTCAAGAACGAGGAAGGTGTGCTGGAGGTGCAGGTTGGCGACGAGGTGAAGGTAGCCCTCGAAGCCCTGGAAGACGGTTTCGGCGAGACCAAGCTGTCGCGCGAGAAGGCCAAGCGCTCGATGGTGTGGGACGACCTGGAGCAGGCGTTCGACAAGGAAGAGACCATCGTCGGCATGATTTCCGGCAAGGTCAAGGGCGGTTTCACCGTCGACATCAAGGATGTCCGCGCGTTCCTGCCCGGTTCGCTGGTCGACGTGCGCCCGGTGCGCGAGCCGACCTACCTCGAGGGCAAGGAACTCGAGTTCAAGATCATCAAGCTGGATCGCAAGCGCAACAACGTGGTGGTCAGCCGCCGCGCCGTCGTCGAGACCGAGTTCTCCGAGGAGCGCGAGAAGCTGCTGGAACGCCTGGTGGAAGGCGCCGTCGTCAAGGGTGTGGTGAAGAACCTCACCGATTACGGCGCGTTCGTGGACCTGGGCGGCATCGACGGCCTGCTGCACATCACCGACATGGCGTGGAAGCGCGTGCGCCATCCGTCCGAGGTGGTCAACGTCGGCGACGAGCTCGACGTGCGCGTGCTGAAGTACGACAAGGAGCGCAACCGCGTGTCGCTGGGCCTGAAGCAGCTGGGCGACGACCCGTGGGTGAACATCTCGCGTCGCTATCCGGTCGGCAGCCGCATCTTCGGCAAGGTCTCCAACGTCACCGATTACGGCTGCTTCGTCGAGATCGAGCCGGGCGTGGAAGGCCTGGTGCACGTGTCCGAGATGGACTGGACCAACAAGAACGTCAACCCGGCCAAGGTGGTGCAGGTCGGCGACGAGACCGAAGTGACCGTGCTGGACGTGGATGAAGAGCGTCGCCGCATTTCGCTGGGTATCAAGCAGACCCGCTCGAACCCGTGGGAAGCCTTCGCCGCCATGCACAAGAAGGGCGACAAGGTGTCGGGTCAGATCAAGTCGATCACCGATTTCGGCGTGTTCATCGGCCTGGAAGGCGGCATCGACGGCCTGGTGCATCTGTCCGACATCTCCTGGCAGGTGTCCGGCGAAGACCTCGTGCGCGACTTCAAGAAGGGCGAGGAGATCGAGGCGGTGGTGCTGGCCGTCGACCCGGAGCGCGAGCGCATCAGCCTCGGGATCAAGCAGATGGAGCAGGATCCGTTCGGCCAGTTCATGGCGGCCAACCCGCGTGGCACGATCGTCAACGGCACGGTCAAGGAAGTCGACGCCAAGGGTGCCGTGATCGACCTGGGCGAGGGCGTGGAGGGTTACCTGCGCGCCAACGACATCGCCAAGGAGCGCATCGACGACGCTACCCAGCACCTGAAGGTGGGCGACAAGGTCGAGGCCAAGTTCACCGGCATGGATCGCAAGGGTCGCCAGCTGGCGCTCTCGATTCGCGCCAAGGACGAGGAAGACGCCCCCGAAGCCGCGGTCGACTACTCTTCGGCCGCCAGTGGCACGACCAAGCTCGGCGCGTTGTTGAAGGAACAGTTCAACAAGGCCGACTGATCTCTCGTTGCAGGCACGACGCGGGGCGGCACGTCGCCGCCCCGCTGTTTCACGTCACGGACATTGGGGCCCATGACCAAATCCGAATTGATCGAAGCGCTGGCCAGGCGCCAGACCCACCTCGCGTTCGCCGACGTCGAGATGGCCGTCAAGAGCGTCATCGAACAGATGAGCCTGGCGCTGGCCCAGGGCGAACGCATCGAGGTGCGCGGCTTCGGCAGCTTTGCGTTGCACTACCGGCCGCCGCGGATGGGGCGCAACCCCAAGACCGGCGAAGCCGTGGCCCTGCCAGGCAAGCACGTTCCCCATTTCAAGCCGGGCAAGGAATTGCGCGAGCGCGTCAATCTTGATCTGGAGAACAGTGCCGGTTGAGTCCATCGACCGGAGAATGCGAGGCAGGCGGCGCGAGCCGGTCCTGCCTTCTTTTTGCCTGCAGGACGGCTGGCGGCGGCAGCGCCTGTGCCCGACTGCGCCAATCGGGTAAAGTTCGAGCATGCGATTGCTTGCCCTCATCATTCTGGCCATTTTCGTCGCCGCCGGCATCGTGCTGGGCGCGCTGAATGCAGAAATGGTCGGCTACGACTTCGGCTTTGCCCAACTGCAGTTGCCCAAGGGAGCCGCGTTGCTGGGCGCCCTGGTGGTGGGCTGGTTGCTGGGCGGGGTGACCGCGTGGCTCGGTGTGCGGCCACGGCGTTCGCGACGCACTACGGGCGCGGACAGGAAGCCGCCGGCCAAGCCATGAATCCCCTGTATGTGCTGGCCGCACTGCTCCCCGTCGCCTTTGTGCTGGGTTGGTGGGCTTCGCGCCTGGTGGTTGCGCGGCGGGCCGGCGTCGACGTCAGCACCTTGTCGTCGGATTATTTCCGCGGCCTGAACTACCTGCTCAACGAGGAGCAGGACAAGGCCATCGAAGTCTTCCTGAAACTCGCCGAATACAACCGCGACACGGTGGAGACGCACCTCGCCCTGGGCAACCTGTTTCGCCGTCGCGGCGAGGTGGATCGGGCGATCCGGCTGCACCAGCACCTGGTCTCGCGACCGGGCCTGTCCGACGCAATGAAGACCGTGGCCCTGCTGGAGCTCGGCGAGGACTACATGCGCTCGGGCCTGCTCGATCGTGCCGAGGCCTTGTTCGCCGACCTGGTGGCGATGAACTCGCACGCGCCCTCGGCGCTGCGCCATCTGATCTCGATCTACCAGCACGAGCGCGACTGGCACAAGGCGATCGAGCACGCGCGGCGGCTGGAGGTGATGACCGGCGACGACGAGGCGCCGATGATCGCCCAGTTCTACTGTGAGCTCGCCGAGCGCGCGCGTCAGCATGGCGCCCGTGCCGAGGCGCGGGAATACCTGCGCCAGGCGTTCGAATGCCAGCCCGATTGCGTGCGCGCCTTCATGCTCACCGGACGCCTGCATGCCGAGGACGGGCAGCATGCCGAGGCCATCGACGCGCTGGAGGCGGCGATCAGGGCCGACAGCGCCTTCACTCCCGACATCCTGCCGCCGCTGCTCAACAGCTATGCCCGCGTGCGGCAGATGGACCGCGCCGAGACCTTCCTGCGCACCCTGATGGCGCGCTATCACGGCGTTTCGCCGATCCTGGCGCTGACCAACCTGTATCGCCAGCGCGACGGCGAGCGCGTGGCGGTCGACTTTCTCACCGCGCAGTTGCGCCAGCGGCCGTCGGTGCGCGGGCTGATGACCCTGCTCGACGCCACGATGGACAAGATCGAAGGCGAGGCGCGCGAGAATTTCCTGATCCTGCGCGATCTCACCCGCAAGCTGCTCGAAGGGCAGGCGATGTACCGCTGCAACCGTTGCGGGTTCGGGGCCAAGGCGCACCACTGGCAGTGCCCCAGTTGCAAGAGCTGGAGCACGATCCGGCCGATCCACGGGGTGGCCGGCGAGTGACATGGCCATGCTGATGACCATCGGATGGTTGCTGGCAGCCTTCCTGGTTACCGCACTGCTGGTACGCGCCGCGGTCGGTTACGCGCATCGGCGCGGCATGCTCGACCTGCCCGGACAACGCCGCTCGCATCAGGTGCCGACCCCGCGCGGCGGCGGCATCGGCATCGTCGTCGCCATGCTGGTGTGCCTGCCCGGCGTCGCCTGGAGCCTGCACGCGGCGGTTCCCGCGCCCGGGCTGCTCGGGTTGTCCTGCGTGGCCTTGCTGCTGGTGGCGCTGGCGGGCTGGTGGGACGACCATCATCCGCTTCCGGCCTGGCCGCGACTGGCCGTGCAATTGGTTGCCTGCGCCTTGCTGTGCGTCGGGCTGCAGGCCTGGTCGCCGGCTTGGTGGTGGTTGCCGTTGTTGCTGGTCGGCGGCGCGTGGAGCATCAACCTGCACAACTTCATGGATGGCATCGACGGTTTGCTGGCGCAGCAGGCGGCTTTCGTGGGCGGCGGCCTGGCCGTGCTGGCGTGGGCAGCGAACCTGCCTGCGCTGGCGCTGGCCGCGGCCTGTCTGGCGGCGTCGGCGCTGGCGTTCGGGTGGTTCAACTGGCCGCCGGCGCGGATCTTCCTGGGGGACGTGGGCAGCGGCAGCGTGGGCCTGCTGGTGTTCGCATTCAGTGCGATGCTGTGGCGGGCGAATCCGGCGTGGCTGTGGCCGGCGTTGATCCTGTCGTCGGCGTTCGTGGTGGATGCCAGCCTGACCCTGTTGACGCGGGTGTGGCGTGGGCGTCGCTGGTACAGCGCCCACCGTGAACACCTGTATCAATGGCTGGCGCGCCGCGCCGGCAGCCATGCATCGGTGGATGCGGCCTACCTTGGCTGGAACCTGCTGGTAGCGGCCCCGATGACCTGGTTGGCCTGGAGTCATCTGCACGCCGCCTTGGCGATTACCATGGTCGTTTATGCAGGGGCAGCGATCATGTGGTTGTATCTGAAACGTCGCCTGGTGCGGCGCCACCCGAGCAAGGGCCTCCATGTCACTGCGTAAGCTTGTCGGCTTCATTCACCCGCGGGTAGCGGTCGTCGTCCACGATCTGCTGATGGCGGCGCTGGCCTGGTGGATCGCCAAGTGGCTGCGCTACACGCTGCGCCCGGACGAGGTGTTCGGTTTCCAGCTGCTCGAGTTCCCGATTGTGCTGCTGGTGCAGGGGCTGATCTTCCGCTGGACCGGGCTGTACAAGAGCGTCTGGCGCTTCGCCAGCCTGCCGGATCTGGTGAACATCGTGCGTGCCGCGGTCATCGGCACGCTGGCGATCGGACTGTGCCTGTTTCTGTATGACCGCCTGCTGGGCGTACCGCGCTCGGTGTTCGTGTTGTATCCGGGGCTGCTCGCCGTGTCGCTGGGCGGTCCCCGGCTGGCCTATCGCTACTGGAAGGACAGCCGCGCCGATCTGTTCAAGGGGAGCGACGCCAAACGGGTGCTGATCGTGGGCGCCGACCGCGCCGGCGAAGTGCTGTCGCGCGATCTTCGCCGCGACAACCGCTATGCGGTGGTCGGCTTTGTCGACGACACGCCCAGCCTGCGTGGCGCCAGCATCAACGGTCGCCCGGTGCTGGGCCGGCTCGACGAGCTGCCCGAGCTGGTGCGCAGCGCGGCCGCCGACATGCTGCTGATCGCCATGCCCGGGGCCACGACGGCCGAGATGCGGCGCGTGGTGGCCCTGTGCGACAGCACCGATCTGCCCTACCGCACGGTGCCGCGCATCGAGGACATCGTGGCGGGCCGTGCCCAGCTGAACCAGATCAAGGAGGTGGCGATCGAGGATTTGCTCGGCCGCGACACGGTGGAACTGGACTGGACCGCGATCCGCGAGACCCTGAGCGGGCGGCGCGTGCTGATCACCGGTGGTGGTGGTTCGATCGGCTCGGAACTGTGCCGGCAGGTGGCGCGGCTCGGTGCACAGGCGCTGACCGTGGTGGAGGTGAGCGAGTACAACCTCTACCGGATCACCCAGGAGCTGCGCAACCATTTCCCGGAGCTGATCCTCGACGGCATCCTGGCCAATTGCTGCGACCAGGTGGCGATGCGCAAGGTGTTTGCGGAGGCGCAGCCGCAGGTGGTATTCCACGCCGCGGCGTACAAGCACGTGCCGATGCTGCAAGGCCAGCTGCGCGCCGCGTTCTGCAACAACGCGCTGGGTACCCGCACGGTGGCCGACGCGGCCTGTTCGGTCGGGGTGGCGTGTTTCGTGCTGATCTCCACCGACAAGGCGGTCAACCCCACCAGCGTGATGGGTGCCTGCAAGCGCGTGGCGGAAATCTACTGCCAGAACCTCGACGCGCAGACCGATACCCGCTTCATGACCGTGCGTTTCGGCAACGTGCTGGATTCGGCCGGCTCGGTGGTGCCGCTGTTCCGCCGGCAGATCCGCGACGGCGGCCCGGTCACCGTGACGCACCCGGAAATCTCGCGCTACTTCATGACCATTCCCGAGGCCTGCCAGCTGATCCTGCAGACCGCCAGCATTGGCAAGGGCGGCGAGATCTTCGCGCTCGACATGGGCGAGCCGGTGAAGATCCGCGACCTGGCCGAGCAGATGATCCGCCTCGCCGGCAAGAAGCCGGGCAGCGAGATCCCGATCGTCTACACCGGCCTGCGCGCGGGCGAGAAACTGTTCGAGGAGCTGTTCCATCCGCTGGAGAACTACAGCGCCACCACGCATGCCAAGATTTTCCTGGCGCAGCATCGCGAGGTGTCGTGGGAGTTGCTGCAGGCCCTGCTGCACAAGGCCGCCGAGGCGGCCGACATTTTCAATGAGGAAGAACTTCGCCGCTGCGTGTCCAGCCTGTTGCCCTCGTTCCGCTGGAGCGAAGCGGCGCAGCCTGACAACGTGGTGTCGATCCGCCGTGCCAACCCGGAGATCAATGAGTGAGCAAGCCCCTGCGCAAAGTGGTGTTTCCCGTAGCCGGACTCGGCACGCGCTTCCTGCCGGCGACCAAGGTGGTCGCCAAGGAAATGCTGCCGGTGCTCGACAAGCCGCTGATCCAGTACGCCGTCGACGAAGCGGTGGATGCAGGTGCCGACACCCTGGTGTTCGTCACCAACCGCTACAAGCACGCGATCGCCGACTACTTCGACAAGGCCTACGAGCTGGAATCGAAGCTGCACGAGAAGGGCAAGGCCGAGCTGCTGGCGCTGGTGCAAGGCACCTTGCCGCGGCACGTGCGGGCGATCTTCGTGACCCAGCCCGAGGCGCTCGGCCTGGGCCATGCCGTGCTGTGCGCCAAGCCGGTGGTCGGCGACGAGCCGTTCGGCGTGATCCTGCCTGACGACCTGATCTGGAACGGCGCCGGCAAGGGCGCGCTGCGGCAGATGGCGGAGCTCGCCGAGGCGCAGCAGGCCGGCGTGATCGCGGTGGAGGAAGTGCCGCACACCGACACTGACAAGTACGGCATCGTCGATGCCACACCGGTCGACGATCGCAGCGCCCTGATCCGCCACATGGTCGAGAAGCCCAAGCCGGCCAACGCACCGTCGAACCTGGCCGTGGTCGGCCGCTACGTGTTGCCTGGCCGCATCTTCCAGCTGCTGGAGCAGACCACGCCCGGTGCCGGCGGCGAGATCCAGCTTACTGACGCGATCGACGCGCTGCTGAAAGAGCAGGGCAAGGTGCTGGCCTACCGCTTCGAAGGCACCCGTTTCGATTGCGGCAACAAGGCCGGCCTGGTGCGCGCCACCATGCACATGGCGATGCAGGACCCGAAACTCGCGCTCACTGTGCGAGAGTTCCTCGGCCAGCTTTGAACCACGGCTGCCACGACGTCCTGGCATGAAGGATATGCTTGCCCGGTCACGGACACTGGTGCCGCCTGTCGCTGCAGCATGAAATCCCCCTCGCCCACGTCCTACTACCGCGCCACTGCCACGCCGTACCCGGCCTGGGAGCCGCTTCAGGGCAGCACGCACGCACGTGTTGCCGTGATCGGCGGCGGCTTTGCCGGCTTGAACACCGCGCTGGGCCTGGCCGAGCGCGGCGTGCGCGACGTGGTCCTGCTGGAACGTGAGCAGGTCGGGTTCGGCGCCTCCGGTCGCAATGGCGGTTTCGTCTTCGCCGGCTATTCGCTGGGCGAGCAGGCGCTGCTCGACCAGTTGGGCGAAGCGCGTGCGCAGGCCCTGTTCCAGCTGACCATCGCGGCGGTCGGGCGCATCCGACGACGTGTCGCCGACTACGCCATCCCCTGCGACGCGGTCGACGAAGGCGTGATCTGGGCCAACTGGTTCCGTGACCCCGCGGTGCTGCGCCGGCGCCAGCAACTGCTGGCCGAACACTACGACGTGAACTGGCAGTGGTTGCCCGAAGCGGAGTTGCGCGCACGCATCCGCAGCGAGCGTTATCACGACGGCCTGTACGAGCGTGATGCGCTGCACCTGCACCCGCTCAACTACGCGATCGGCTTGGCCGCGGCGGCGGCCGGGCAGGGTGTGCGCATCCACGAGCACAGCGGCGTGCGCCGCCTCGCGCGCGAAGGCCGGCAGTGGCGCCTGCGCACGGCGCAAGGTGAGCTGCTGGCCGATGAGGTCGTGCTGGCCTGCGGCGGCTACCTGGCCGGCCTGCAGAAGCCGATCGACCGGGCGATCCTGCCGATCGCCACCTACGTCATGGTGACCGAACCGCTCGGCGATCGACTGGACGAGTGCCTGCACACCCGCGCGGCGATCTACGACAGCCGCTTCGCGTTCGACTATTACCGCGCGCTGCCGGATACGCGACTGCTGTGGGGTGGGCGCATCTCGGTGCTCAACCGCTCGCCGCGCGGCGTGCAGCGCCTGCTGACGCGGGACCTGCTGCGGGTGTTCCCGCAACTGGCCGGCGTGCGGATCGAGCACGCCTGGTCGGGCCTGATGAGCTACGCACGGCACCAGATGCCGCAGATCGGCGGCAGCGGCGACGGCCTGTGGTGGGCGCAGGCGTTCGGCGGCCACGGCCTGGCCCCGACCTGCGCGGCCGGTGAACTGCTGGCGGCGGCGATCGCCGAGGGCGACGATGGCTGGAAACGTTTTGCCGACTATGGCCTGGGCAGCACGCACCGTCCGTTCGGTTATCTGGCGGCGCAAGCCAGCTACTGGTGGCAGCAGAGCCGCGATTGTCTGAAGACGAGGCTGGAAGGATGAGTGCAGCGAATTGCCCCGAAATCAGCTGGGCCGATTTCGAGAAAGTGCTGGTCGTCGCCGGCACGGTGATCCGGGTCGAACCGTTTCCCGAAGCGCGCAAGCCGGCGTGGAAAGTGTGGGTGGATTTCGGCCCCTACGGCGAGAAGAAGACCAGCGCGCAGATCGCCGCGTTGTACCAGGCCGACGACCTGCTCGGCCGACAGGTCGTGGGCGTGATCAACTTCCCCGAAAAGCAGATCGGCCCGTTCCGCTCGCAATTCCTGCTCACCGGCTTTCCCACCGACGAGGGCGTGGTGCTCACCGCGGTCGAACGCCCGGTGCCGAACGGTACGCGGCTGGCCTGAGCGAGCCGCGCCCGCAATTTGCCAGCGATGCGCCCGCGCCAGCGCCGCGTCGTCGGCGAGCATGACGGCCTCGTCCCCACGGAATCCCCGGCATGAATCCATCTCTCCGCGCGTTATGGTTTGTTGTCACCTTGACGGTGGCGGGTTTCGCGCAAGCGGATGAGGTGCGCTGGAGTGCGCCGCAAAAGCCCTTCCACATTCATGGCAACAGCTGGTACGTGGGCACGCAGGGATTGAGCGCGATCCTGATCACCTCGCCGCAGGGCCATGTGCTGATTGACGGCACGCTGGAAGGCAACGCGCCGCAGATCGAGGCGAACATCCGCGCGCTCGGTTTCCGCTTGCGCGACGTGAAGCTGATCCTCAACTCGCACGCCCACTTCGACCACGCCGGTGGCATCGCGCGTTTGGCACGTGACAGCGGCGCCTCGGTGGCGGCCAGTGCGGCCGGGGCGAAGGAGCTGCGGTCCGGCGGCAACGACCCGGACGATCCGCAGTACGGCATGGCGACACGCTATCCGGCGGTGGCATCGGTGCAAGTGGTCGCCGATGGCGCGGCAGTGCGGGTGGGGCCGATCGCGGTCACGGCGCACTACACGCCCGGCCATACGCCTGGCAGCACGTCCTGGACCTGGCGCTCGTGCGAGCAGGGGCGCTGCCTTGCGCTGGCCTATGTCGACAGCCTCACCGCGCTCAGCCGCGACGGCTTCCGCTACAGCGACGACCCGGCACGCGTGGCGGCTTTCCGCCGGTCCTTCGCGACCGTCGCCGCGCTGCCGTGCGACATCCTGATCACCCCGCATCCCGAATCCAGCGGCTTCATGCAGAAGATTGCCGCACGCGATCGCGAGCACGACTCCGCGGCCCTGATCGACGCCGGTGCCTGCCGCGCCTATGCCGCGGCGGCGCAGCCGCGTTTCGAGGCGCGGCTGGCACAAGAGCGGCGCGACGCACGCGCAAAGTGAGCTGCCAGCGGCGGGCGCTCAGCGCCCCAGCCACACCTCCAGCCCCTGCGCGTTCAGTTCGATGTCCATGCCCAGCAACTGGCGCAGCGCGTCGCGTCCCTGCTGCCAGCCATGGGCCTCCGCCCGGGCGGCATAGAACCCGGTGAGCGATTCCACCAGCACGGCATGCCGCTCGGGCGAGCCGTGCGCGGCGCGGGCGAGGGCCACCATCGCGTCGATCTGCGCATGCAGGTCGGCGGCCAGGCGCTCGACGCTCTCCACCCGGCCGTAATGGGTGAGGTACATCGCCTCGGGTTTCAGCGCGAGCAGCCGGTCGATCGACGCATGCAGCGCCTCCGGATCGAACTGCACCGGCGAGGTGGTGGGCAGGATGAACGGACCGTTCGCGGTGTCGAAGTCGCGATAGGAGAGGCCGAACACGTCGCCAGTGAAAAAGACGTTGGCGCGTGCGTCGTGGATGGCGATGTGGTGGCGCGCATGGCCCGGCGTATCGAGGCAGCGCAGGGTGCGTCCGGCAAGGTCGACGACGTGGCCGTCCCCCGCCTCGACCACGCGCTCGGCAGGCACCGGCCGCAAGCGTCCATACGTCTGTTCCATCACCGACTCGCCGTACACCGCGCTGGCGCCGGCCCACAGCACACTGGGGTCGATCATGTGGCGCGCTCCGCGCGGATGCACCACCAGCTTCGCGTTCGGCAGTTGCGCGATCAGCTCGCCGGCGCCGCCGGCGTGGTCCAGGTGCACGTGGGTGAGGATCAGCCAGTCGACGTCCGCCGGCGCGATGCCGGCCTCATCCAGTGCCGCCAGCATGCGCGGCACGGCGAAGTTGGTGCCGCAGTCGATGAAGGCGCCGCGGCCGTTCTCCACGATGAGGTAGGCCGCATCGAACCGCGGTCGCACGAAGCCGGTGTCGATGGTGTGGATGCCGTGGGTGGGTGTCATGTCTGCCTCGCGAACCGGACGATCCGACGAGGGTAGCAAGCCGCGGCGGTGCGGGCACCTGCACCATGGTCGAGCGCGGGAACCTTTGGGCAACCCGCCGCATCGGATCGAATGTTGCTCACTTCATCAACGTGCCAATCGGGGGAACGACATGCTGCTCTATGCGATTCTGGTTTTTGCGATCGCCGCCATCGGCGGCCTGGTGCTGGCTTCCAGCGTGCTGCGCGGCAAGCTGGCGCCGTGGGCAATTTCCTTGCTGCACGCGCTGCTGGGCGCCAGCGGCCTGGTGCTGCTGATCCTGGTGGTGCTGCAGGGTGCGGCGCCGGCGCGGCTCACCGCGGCGCTGGCCCTGCTGGTACTGGCCGCGCTGGGCGGTTTCTTCCTCGCCTCGTTCCATCTGCGCAAGCAGGTTGCGCCGAAGGCCGTGGTGTTCGTGCACGCCGGCGTCGCGGTGGCGGGTTTCCTGACCCTGCTCAGCCTGCTGCTGGCCTGAGTCGCTGCCATGCGCCATCCGCTGCATCCGGCCCTGGTGCATTTCCCGATTGCCTGCTGGTCGCTGGCCACCGCGGCGGATCTGGCCAGCCTGGCCTGGGGCGAACCGGCGTGGCGCTTCGCCGGCATCCTGCTGCTGGCGGGGATCGGCTTCTCGATCCCCGCCATGCTGGCCGGCCTGGTCGAACTGGCCAAGGTCGCCGAAGACAACCCGGCGCTCAAGGACGTCAACCGCCACATGCTGATGGTGATGGGCGCGCTCTGCTGCTACGTGGCCAGCCTGTTCCTGCGCCTGCACGGCACGCATTTCATCGCGCCGAGCCTGCTGGCGATCGCTCTGAGCGTGTCGGGTTTCCTGTGCCTGGCCGTGGCCGGCTGGCTGGGCGGCAAGCTGGTGTACGGACACCGGCTCGGCGTCAGCCCGCCCGACGAAACGTGAGATTGATCCGGGTCTCGCCCAGCAGCGGGTGATGATGTGGCTTCAACGGCAGCACGCCGTGATAGCGCAGCCGCGCCGGACCGCCCCACACGACCACGTCGCCGTGCGCCAGCGGCACGCGTTGCGGGCGATCCGCGCGCTGCAGGCCGCCGAACAGGAACACGGCCGGGATGCCCAGCGAGACCGACACGATCGGCTGGCCCAGGTCGCGTTCATCGCGGTCCTGGTGCAGGCTCAACCGGGCGCCGGCCTCGTAGCGGTTGAGCAGGCAGGCATCCGGCACGAAGCCGGTGAAACCGGCGTGCGCCGCCGCGGCATCGGCCAGTTGCAGGAAGACCGCCGGCATCGGTGGCCAGGGCCGGCCGCTGTCCGGGTCGATCGGGTCGTAGCGGTAGCCACGACGATCGCTGACCCAGCCCAGCGGCCCCGCATTGGTCATCGCCACCGACATGCGCAAGCCGCCGGGTGTGACCAGGTGGCGGAACGGTGCCTGCGCCACGATCGCATCGAGCGCCTGCAGCAACACCGCCTCGCTGGCCAGGGCAAACCCGCGCAACACCATCGCGCCCTCGCACAATGGCTCGTCCCGGCGGGCAGGCGCAGGCGTGGCGGCGAACAGGTCGGCGCTGATCATGTGGCGTCGTGGAAGATGATGCCAAGCGTGTGGCGATGGCCGCGGCGCATGCGGCTGACGCCGTGGCGCATGTTCACCCGGTAGCTGCCGCGGGTACCTTGCAGCGGCCGCTGGTGCACCGCGAACAGCACCGCATCGCCCTGGCGCAGCGGCACCACCTCGATGCGCGACTGCATGCGCGGGCGCTGTTCGGTCAGCACGAACTCGCCGCCGCTGAAATCGCGCCCCGGCTCCGACAGCAGGATCGCCAGCTGCAGCGGAAACACGTGCTCGCCGTACAGGTCCTGGTGCAGGCAGTTGTAGTCGCCCGCGCCGTACTGCAGCAGCAACGGAGTGGGGCGGCGCTGGCCGGCAGCGTGGCAGCGTTCGATGAACTCGGCGTGCGTGGCGGGGTAGCGCGCGGGCAGTTCCATCGACGCGTTCCAGCGGTTCGCGATCGGCGCCAACCGCGGATAGACCGCACCGCGTAGCCCGGCCACCAGCTCGGGCAGGGGGTAATCGAAATAGCGGTATTCGCCACGGCCGAAACCGTGGCGGCCCATCACCACGCGGCTGCGGAAACGTTCGTCGTCCGCGTACATGCTTGCCAGCTTCGCGCACTCCTGCGGCGACAGCAGGGCCTCCAGCATCGCGCAGCCGTGTGCGTCGAGTTCATCGCCGATGCCGGCCCAGTCGCATGCCTGCAGCCGCGCACCGGTGTCGGGGGCAGGGCGCAGTTGCGCGTTCATGCCTGCGCCTCGCGCTCCAGCAGCGCGCGTTTGCGCGGCACGCCCCAGCGGTAGCCGGACAGGTCGCCGTCATTGCGCACCACGCGATGGCAGGGGATCGCCACCGCCAGCATGTTGCCGGCACATGCCTGCGCCACCGCCCGCGAAGCCTTGGGCGCGCCGATGCGCCGCGCGATCTCGCTGTAGCTGGCCGTGCTGCCGACCGGGATCTCGCGCAACGCCTGCCACACGCGCTGCTGGAACGCGGTGCCGCGCACGTCCAAGGGCAGATCCAGTCCCAGCGCAGGGGCTTCGACAAAGCCGACCACCTGCGCCACCAGGCGCTCGTAGTCGCGGTCGCCGCCGATCAGCCTGGCCTTTGGGAAACGGTCCTGCAGGTCGCGCGCCAGCGCGTCCGGATCGTCGCCGAGCAGGATCGCGCACACGCCGCGCGCGCTCTGCGCCACCAGGATCGCGCCGAGCGAGCAGGCGCCGATGGCGAAGCGGATCTCGCTGTCGGCACCGCCGGCGCGATAGCGCGAGGGCGTCATGCCCAGCACCTCGTTCGCCGTTTCGTAGAAGCGGCTACTGGCGTTGTAGCCCGCATCGAAGATCGCCTCGGTCACCGTGTGGCTGCGCTCCAGGCCGCTGCGCACGCGGCGGTTGCGATGCGCCGTGGCGTACTGCTTCGGGGTCACCCCGGCAACCGCCTTGAACACGCGGTGGAAGTGGAAGGGGCTGAGTCCGCTCGGTTGCGCCAACTGTTCGAGCGTGGGTACGGTCTCGGCCTGCTCGATCAGTCGGCAGGCGGCGGTGACCATCGCCGCCTGCTGCTCTGCGAGCGATGGCTGGTCGGGCCGGCAGCGCCTGCACGGGCGAAAGCCGGCGCGCTCCGCCTCGGCGGCGGTGGCGTGGAACGCCACGTTCTCGGGGCGGGCGGGGCGCGCCGCGCAGGACGGCCGACAGTACACGCCGGTGCTGCGCACCGAGTAGAAGAAGCTGCCGTCGGCACGCGCATCGCGTGCCTGCACGGCGGCCCAGCGCGGGTCGGCGAGGGTGGCGGCACGTGCGGCCTGTTTCTCGGGAGTTTTCATGGCTGTTCCTTCCGTCGGATTATCGCTCAAGGCGCAATCTACGGACCGGCAGCCACCGCGGCACTCCGGGTCTTGCGATCGAATTGGAGCTGGCCGTGCCGGCGCCCGCCGGGGCGTCGGCACCGGGCGCCACTCGTGCCCGCATGCGCGAAGCTCAGGGCGCGGTATCGACCAGCACCAGCTCGGCGTCTTCCAGCGCGGTGACCTTCAGCGTCGACTCCTGGCGGATCGCGGCGCCGTCGCGGGCGTCCAGTTGCACGCCATTGAGGTCCACCTTGCCGGTGGCCGGTACCAGGTAGGCGTAGCGGCCGGGGGCCAGCAGGTACTCGGTGCTTTCGCCGGCCTTCAGCGTGGCGCCCAGCACGCGCGCATCGGTGCGCAGCGGCAGCGCCTCGGTGTCGTCCTTGAAGCCGCTGGCCAGTGCCACGAAGCGCCCGGAACGATCGCCCCTGGGAAACGGCCGCGCGCCCCACGACGGCGGCTGGCCGTTCTCGTCGGGGATGATCCAGATCTGGAAGATGCGCGTGGTCACATCCTCCCGGTTGTACTCGCTGTGGGTGATGCCGCTGCCGGCGCTCATCACCTGCACGTCGCCGGCCTCGGTGCGGCCGGCGTTGCCCAGGCTGTCCTGGTGGCTGATCGCGCCTTCGCGCACGTAGGTGATGATCTCCATGTCCGCGTGCGGGTGCGGCGGGAAGCCGGTCTGCGGCGCGATGGTGTCGTCGTTCCACACGCGCAGCGCGCCCCAGCCCATGCGATTCGCGTCGTGGTAGCTGGCGAAGGAGAAATGGTGTTTGGCGTTGAGCCAGCCGTGGTCGGCTCCGCCCAGGCGGTCGAAGGGTCTGCGTTCAATCACGGCGTTGCTCCTCATGCTTGATCGCGCCGGATGGCGCCTGTCCGCAAGATAAGGCTACGCAGTGCCGTCTGAAACCGGCGCGAAGGAAACGGATTGTCGTCGCCCCGGCACCAGTGGCTCACCAGTCGGTGGGGCGGTAGTCCTTCAGGAACTGGCCCCACACATGCTCGCCGGTGTTGATGCCGTGGATGATCGGGTCGACGATGCGTGCGGCGCCGTCGACGATGTCCAGCGGTGGGTGGAAGCGTTCCTCGCGCACTTTCTTCGCCGCCAGCTCGGCGGGGTCCTCGTCGGTCACCCAGCCGGTGTCGACGCTGTTCATGTGGATGCCGTCGTTGTGGTAATCGGTGGCCGCGGTGCGCGTCATCATGTTCAGCGCGGCCTTGGCCATGTTGGTGTGCGGGTGGCGGGTGGTCTTGAAGCTGCGGTAGAACTGGCCCTCCATCGCCGACACGTTGACGATGTGTTTGTCGCGCTCGGGCGTGCGCAGCATCAGCGGCTTCAGCCGCGCGTTGATGATGAACGGCGCGATCGCGTTGACCAACTGCACCTCCAGCAATTCGACCGACGGCACCTCGGCCATCAGCAGCCGCCACGAGTTGCGCTGGCGCAGGTCGACCTGCTGCAGGTCCTGATCCAGTCGGCCCTCGGGAAACAGGTGGCTCTGCGCCAGCAGTTCTTCCGGCAGCAGCGGCAGCTGCGACAGCTCGGCGGCCCGGCTCAGCCCGGGCAGGTCGGCGCCGCGACTGGCCAGCGCGCTGCTGCCGGGCAGGATCTCCGCGCCGCGCAGGCCTTCGTAATGGCCGACCAGCCGGCGCACGTGCTCGGGCAGCTCGTGCAGCGCAGCGGTCTCGCCTTCCATCATGTGTGCGTAGAAATCCGGCGGGCGGCGCACGGTCTGGCAGGCGTTGTTGATGATGAAGTCCAGCCGCGGCCGGGTTGCCACCAGCTCCTGGCAGAACGCCTCGACGCTGGGCGTGTGGCGCAGGTCCAGGCCGTAGACCTGCAGGCGGTGGCCCCAGTCGGCGAAGTCCGGCTCGGCCGCGTAGCGCGCCGCCGAGTCGCGCGGGAAGCGCGTGGTGACGATCAGCTCGGCGCCGGCGCGCAGCAGCTTCAGGCCGGCCTGGTAACCGATCTTCACCCGGCCGCCGGTGAGCAGTGCCACGCGCCCGCGCAGGTCGGCCAGTTCGCCGCGCTTGGCATAGTTGAACGCGGCACACTCCGGGCACAGCTGGTCGTAGAAGAAATGGATGGTCGAGTACTTGCGCTTGCACACGTAGCAGTGCTTCGGCTCGACCGACTCGCGCGGCTGCGCGGCGTCGGCCGCGGGCGGCACGTCGTGCGGCAGGAAACCTTCCGGCGCGAACGCGTTCGGCGTGGTGAACACCGGCTTGCGGCGCAGGGCGCGGATGCCGGTCTGGTTCAGCACGGTGTCTTCGGCCTGGATGCGCGCGGCGTGGCGTTGTTTCTCCGCGGCCTTGAGGCGAATCCGGCGCGCGCCCGGTTCGGGGTGGTACATCCGCGCCACGGCCTGGTGCAGCTGTTGGCGTTCCGCGACGGGCAGCCGCTCGAGCAGCCCGCGGTCGTCGGCAATGGTCTGCAGCAGCCGGATGGCGGCACGCGCCTGCGCCAGCAGTTCGGCGTCCGTTTCGTCGGCAGGGGGCGGGCAGGTCGTGGTCATGAGGGCGTCGGTCGTGGTCGAACAGGGCATCGCCGGCGCGCTGCGGGCCGGGCCGCACGCGGGTTGCGCGGGAAGCGAGCCGCCCATGATGCCTGTTTTTGCGCCAATCGCGGTAATCGGGTGTCGACGGGATCAACCCCGGAATGAGCTCTGTGCCACATTTCGTGCCTTCGACGTGTGCCATCGTGAGCGCGAGGCCGCCTGGTGAGGGCGGTCAGTCCATCAGATCCGGGGCATCGCGGCAGGACATTCGCATCAGCCCCGGCAAACAGGTCGGTTTGTGCGCAAGTCCAGTTCAGTTTTCCTCGCCCATTTCGGGCCATCGGTGATCGGCAACCCCGGGTCCCGCCTTCGTTTTCTTTTCCTGCCGGCGCGCGAGGCTTGCGACCGGCATGCGACTTACCACGGCCATCTGGTCAAGGCCGAAATCCTGCTCGACCGCATCGCCGCCGCCCAGACGGCCGGGTTGCGCGCGGTTGCGCCGGCACTGGACGATGCGGATGAAGCGCGCGCCACGGTCAAGCCGCCACGCGACCTGTTTTCCCCCACCACGCTCGAATATCGCCGCTGGTACACGCCGGATGGCAGCGCGCGGGCGCAACCGTTGACGCGTGAGGCACTGGCCGACCTGCTGGGCGCGGATGGCTTGTCGCCGCGCGAGGCACTCGACCGCGCCACCCACCGTTCGCATGCATTGCCTGCGGCGGATCAGGCATGGCTGATCCGCCGACGCAGCCTGCCGGTGCAGCAGCGTCCGCTGAATCGCCGCGAGTTCCACGAGCTGGTCGACGCGCTCGACGGTGCCTGGCAGGCTCCGGCCGGTGCGCCGGAGGTGACGCGCCACAACCGGCGGCTTGCGCTGCAGGTGGCAACGTCGCTGGCCGGCATGCTCGATGAACATGTCGCGCCGCCGTTCCGCGTCGAGGCATTGAACGAGGCGTTCAACGAACGTCTGCTGGTCCACCTGCGCCAGAGCATCGACGCATTTTGCCGGGCCAACGCAGTCTGCGCGGTGCTGCTGGCGGGGCCCAAGGCGTGGTTTGCCGCCAAGGCCGCCCGCATGCGTGCCGAACATCAGGTCGCGCTGGTGTTGTCGACGCGCGCGCACTCCAGCGGGGTCGGCCCGCGTGCCGGGAACGCGCAGCCCGCGGGCATGCCGCGGGCTGCAACCGGCTGAGCCTGCCCTTCGGGCTCAGGCCTCGGCTTCTTCCTTGTACGCATCCACCGGGATGCAGGCGCACATGATGTGCTTGTCGCCGTAGACGTTGTCGACGCGGGCGACCGGCGGCCAGTACTTCTGCAGCTTCAGGCTGGCCAGCGGGAAGGCGGCCAGTTCGCGCGGGTAGGCGTGGGTCCACTCGCTGGCGCTGACCATGGTGGCGGTGTGCGGGGCGTTCTTCAGCGGGTTGTCCTCGCGGTCGAGCTTGCCCTCCTCGATCGCGCGGATCTCGTCGCGGATCTGGATCATCGCGTCGATGAAGCGGTCCAGCTCGACCTGCGATTCGCTCTCGGTCGGTTCCACCATCAAGGTGCCGGACACCGGGAAGCTCAGCGTCGGCGCGTGGAAGCCAAAGTCGATCAGCCGCTTCGCCACGTCCTCGGCGCCGATGCCGGTGGCGTCCTTGAGAGGGCGCAGGTCGAGGATGCACTCGTGCGCCACCAGCCCGTTGCGGCCGGTGTACAGGGTGGGGTAGTGCGCTTCGAGCCGCTTGGCGATGTAGTTGGCGTTGAGCAGGGCGACCTGGGTGGCTTTGCGCAGGCCCTGCTGGCCCATCAGGGTGATGTACATCCAGCTGATCGGCAGGATCGAGGCGCTGCCGAAGCTTGCCGCAGAAACCATGCCGACCGGGCTTTCCTCGCCGAACTTCCTCGGCAGGAACGGGGCGAGGTGCGACTTCACCGCGCACGGGCCGACACCCGGGCCGCCACCGCCGTGCGGGATGCAGAAGGTCTTGTGCAGGTTCAGGTGCGACACGTCCGAGCCCCACTTGCCGGGCTTGGCCACGCCGACCAGCGCGTTCATGTTGGCACCGTCGGTGTACACCTGGCCGCCGTGCGCGTGCACGATCTCGCAGATCGCCACGATGTCTTCCTCGAACACGCCATGCGTGGACGGGTAGGTGATCATCAGCGCGGCGAGACGGTCCGAATACTTCTCGGCGGCGCGGCGGATGTCCTCGACGTCGACGTTGCCGTTGCTGTCGCACTTGGTCACCACCACGGTCATGCCGCACAGGTGCGCGGAGGCCGGGTTGGTGCCGTGGGCGGATTCGGGGATCAGGCAGATGTCGCGATGCGCGTCGCCGCGCGAGCGGTGGTAGGCGCGGATCGCCAGCAGGCCGGCGTACTCGCCCTGCGCGCCGGAGTTCGGCTGCAGGCTCACCGCGTCGTAGCCGGTGCATTCGACCAGCATCGCTTCCAAGCCGTCGATCAGTTCCTTGTAGCCCTGCGCCTGCGCGGCCGGCGCCAGCGGATGGATGTTGGCGAATTCCGGCCAAGTGACCGGGATCATCTCGGCGGTGGCGTTGAGCTTCATGGTGCACGAGCCCAGCGGGATCATCGTGCGATCCATCGCCAGGTCCTTGTCGGCCAGCGCGCGCATGTAGCGCAGCAGCTCGTGCTCGCTGTGGTGCGTGTTGAACACCGGGTGGGTGAGGAAGTCGCTCTTGCGCAGCAGCGTGCGTGGCAGCGCGTCGTGGACTTCGGCATCGAGCGCGTCGATGTCGATCTCGGCACCGAACAGGCCCGCCAGTGCGACGACGTCGGCGCGGGTGGTGGTCTCGTCCAGGCTGATGCCGAGGCTGCTGGCGTCCAGCTCGCGCAGGTTGATGCCTGCAGCGCGGGCCTTGGCATGGACAGCGGCGGCGTCGATGCCGGTGATGTGCAGCGTATCGAAGAAATCGCCGCCCACCTTCACGCCGGCCCGACGCAGCGCGACGGTCAGGATCGCGGCCAGGCGATGCGTGCGGCGCGCGATGCGGGTGAGCCCGGCGGGGCCGTGGTAGACCGCGTACATGCTGGCCATCACCGCCAGCAGCACCTGCGCGGTGCAGATGTTGGAGGTGGCCTTCTCGCGGCGGATGTGCTGCTCGCGCGTCTGCAGGGTGAGGCGGTAGGCCGCCTTGCCCTCGGTGTCGATCGACACGCCGATCAGGCGGCCCGGCATCGAGCGCTTGTACGCGTCGCGGCAGGCCATGAACGCGGCGTGCGGGCCGCCGAAGCCGAACGGCACGCCGAAGCGCTGCGAGTTGCCCACCACGATGTCGGCGCCCCATTCGCCGGGCGCGGCGATCAGGGTCAGCGCGAGCAGGTCGGTGGCGACCGCGACCACGCCGCCGCGCGCGTGCACGGCGTCGGCGATCGCCTGGTAATCGTTGATGCTGCCGAAGGTGTCCGGGTACTGCAGCAGCACGCCGAACGCATCGGTACCGGCCGCATCGCTGTCCGCGCCGACCACCAGTTCGATGCCCAGCGGTTCGGCGCGCGTGCGCACCACTTCCAGCGCCTGCGGGTGCACGCCGCTGGACACGAAGAACACGTTCGACTTCGACTTGCACGAGCGCTTGGCCAGGGTCATCGCCTCGGCCGCGGCGGTGGCCTCGTCCAGCAGCGAGGCGTTGGCGATCTCCATCCCGGTGAGGTCGGCGCACATCGTCTGGAAGTTGATCAGCGCCTCCATGCGGCCCTGCGAGATCTCCGCCTGGTACGGCGTGTACGCGGTGTACCAGGCCGGATTCTCCAGGATGTTGCGCAGGATGACGTTCGGCGTCAGCGTGCCGTAATAGCCCTGGCCGATGAAGCTGCGGAACACCTGGTTCTTGCCGGCGATCGCGCGGATCTTGGCCAGCGCGGCCTCCTCGGTGATCGCTTCGGGCAAGGCCAGCGGGGCGGCGGACTTGATCGAGCCGGGAACGATGGCGTCGGTCATCGACTCCAGCGAATCGTGGCCGATCACGCGCAGCATCTGTGCGATCTCGGCGTCGTCCGGACCGATGTGGCGTTCGATGAACGCGCCGTGGTGTTCGAGGTCGCGCAGGGAGGTCGGGTTCTTCGAGGTCATGAAAGGGCATCCGCAGACAACGTGCCGTGCCGCACGTGGGGCGCCCCTCTGTCCTTTTGCCTGAGAGTTTGGAAACGCGGCGGCGTTTCGTGCCCCTTCGGCGGCGGATTCAACCGCTCTCTCCAGAGTGTTTGACGCAGGATGGTATGGAGCCTGAGCGATTACGGGCGTTGCGCCTTCGGCAGCCGGTGCTCCGGTCGGGAGCGCGCGGCTTCTCCCACCATGCGTTTTACCCCGGCGATTATACAGGTCGGGCACGTGTGCGGCGGGCGCGGTTCAGGTGGAACCGGCACTATGCTTGGCGCCCCGTCCAGTGGAGGAACCCGCATGCTCCGCATCGGCGAGATCGACCACGTGGTGCTGCGCGCCATCGACCCGGTGGCCATGCAGCGCTTCTATTGCGACGTACTGGGTTGCCGCGAGGAGCGGCGCCAGGACGAGATCGGCCTGGTGCAACTGCGTGCCGGCGCCTCGCTGATCGATCTGGTGGCGATCGACGGCAAGCTCGGCCGTCTCGGCGGCGCGGCACCGGCTGCACAGGGCCACAACATGGACCACCTGTGCCTGCGCGTGGAGGATTACGACGAGGCGGCGATCCTGGCCCATCTGCGGGCGCACGGCGTGCGTATCGGCGAGTCGGGTTCGCGCTATGGCGCACGCGGCGAGGGCCCGTCGATCTACCTTTACGATCCGCAGGGCAACATGATCGAGCTGAAGGGGCCGGCAGTCGCTTGAAGCGCGAAGAACTGCGCTCCCCGCACGCTCAGGGTGAGCGGTGTGGGCCGGAAGGCGGCCTTCCTGACTTCAATGCAAACCCTGAAAAGACGAAGGCCGCCTTGAAAGGCGGCCTTCGTTTACAATTGGTGCCCAGAAGAGGACTCGAACCTCCACGGAGTTGCCCCCGCTAGCACCTGAAGCTAGTGCGTCTACCAATTCCGCCACCTGGGCAAGGTGCCACACCGCTCAGCGAGCTGCGTGAGCCGCGTAATGTAGGCATCGACCGCTGGCTTGTCAACTCTTTTTCACCCTCATCGCACGCGCCGTGTCATTCTCTGCGCCGCGTGACACCACAAGGATACTTAGTGACCAGAAAAACTCCCCCCACGTCCGGCCGTTCCCCGGATGCGCGCCCCCCGAAGAAAACCGGCAGTCGCTCGTCGCGCGGGCCATCCGCGCCGGACAAGCGCGGCAAGGCTGCCACCGGCGCCGTGCGCGACCCGCATGCCAATCGCGAGGCACAGCGCTATGCGCGCCCCATCCCCAGCCGCGAGGCGATCCTCGCCCTGCTGGAAGAGCGCGGCGAACTGCTGACCGAAGCGCGCATCGCCGACGCGCTGCAGATTCACGATGAAGTCGACCTCGAGGCACTGCGCAAGCGGCTCGCGGCGATGGTGCGCGATGCCCAGTTGCTGCTGGGCCGGCGCGGCGGCTACGCGCCGACGCGCAAGCTCGACCTGATCGCCGGCCGCGTGCTGGCCAACGCCGAGGGCTACGGGTTCCTGCGCCCCGACGAGGGCGGCGAAGACCTGTACCTGTCGCCGCAGCAGATGCGTACGGTGCTGCATGGTGATCGCGTGCTGGCCAGCGTGGTCGGCATCGACCGTCGCGGCCGCAAGCAGGGTGCGATCGCCGAAGTGCTGGAACGTCGCTCGCCGCGCCTGGTTGGCCGCGTGTTGATCGAGGATGGCGTCACCCTGGTCACGCCCGACGATCGCCGCCTGAACCAGGACGTGATCATCAAGCCGGGCCAGGAGCAGAGCGCCGAGTCCGGCCAGATCGTGGTGGTGGAGATCACCGACCCGCCGACGCCTTACCGCGGTCCGCTGGGCGAGATCCGCGCGGTGCTGGGCAATCGCCTGCAGCCCTCGCTGGTGGTGGAGATGGCGATCGCCAGCCACGACCTGCCGCACGAATGGCCGGCCGAAGTGTTGCGTGATGCGGCGCAGGTGGAAGCGGAGGTGACCGCTGCCGAGCGGGAAGGCCGTACCGACATCCGCAAGCTGCCGCTGGTCACCATCGACGGCGCCGATGCCCGCGACTTCGACGATGCGGTGTATGCCGAGCCGAAGCGTGGTGGTGGCTGGCGGCTGATCGTGGCGATCGCCGACGTGTCGCACTACGTGCAGGCAGGCAACGCGCTGGATCGCGAGGCATACGAGCGCAGCACGTCCACCTATTTCCCCGGCTTCGTCGTGCCGATGCTGCCGGAGACGCTTTCCAACGGCATCTGCTCACTGAACCCGAAGGTCGAGCGGCTGTGCATGGTCTGCGACATGACCGTCGACGCCGAGGGCAACGTCGCCCGTTCGAAGTTCTACGACGCGGTGATGCGCTCGCATGCGCGGCTGACCTACGACAAGGTGTGGCAGGCGGTCGGCCTGCGCGAGAAGGACGCACGCCACGAAGTCGCCGACGTGCTGCCGCAGCTCGAGAACCTGCACGCGCTGTACAAGGCGATGGCGGCGCAGCGCAAGCGCCGCGGCGCGATCGACTTCGAGACGCCGGAGGTGAAGTTCCGTCTCGACCAGAGCGGCGGCGTGGAGTCGATGGGTGCCACCGAACGCAACGACGCGCACAAGCTGATCGAGGAGTGCATGATCGCGGCCAATGTGCAGGCCGCGCTGTTCCTGGAGAAGAGGAAAATCCCCGCGCTGTTCCGCGCACACGAGCCGCCGCCGGCGGAGAAATACGAGGACCTGCAGCAGTTCCTGCGCGAGTTCAAGCTGCGCATGCCGCCGGTGGAGGAGGTGACCCCGGCCGACTTCTCCGAGATCCTCGCACTGGTGCGCGATCGCCCCGAGCGCGAACTGATCCAGAGCGTGCTGCTGCGCTCGCAGAGCATGGCCGCCTACCAGCCCGACAACCGCGGCCACTTCGGCCTGTCGCTGCAGGCGTACGCGCACTTCACCTCGCCGATCCGTCGTTATCCCGACCTGCTGGTGCATCGCGCGATCCGTTACGCGCTGACCGGCGGCAAGCCCAGCGACTACACCTACACGCCCGCCGAGGTGGCGGCGATGGCCGTGCATTGCTCGCAGCGCGAGCGTCGTGCCGAGGAGGCCGAGCGCGACGTGGACGAGCGCTTCAAGTGCGCGTGGATGGAGAAGCACATCGGCAGCGAGTTCGACGGCGTGGTCACCGGGGTCACCTCGTTCGGCCTGTTCGTGGAGCTGGACGAATCGAAGGTTTCCGGCCTGGTGCACATCAGCCAGCTGGTGAACGACTACTACCACTTCGACGCGGTGCGCAAGCTGCTCAAGGGTGAGCGCACCGGCGCGCAGTTCCGCCTCGGCGACCACGTGCGCATCCAGGTGCTGCGCGCCAGCCTGGAGGATCGCAAGATCGACTTCCGCCTGGTCTCGCCGCGCACGTCGGCCCCGGCCCCAGCCCCGACCGGCAGCGGCAAGGCGTATGACTATGCCGCCGCGGGCGAGCGCTATTCGCTGCCGAAGAAGGCGGCCGCCACGACCAAGGCACCGGGCATGTTCGGTCGCGCCGCCAAGGCGATCGGCCGCGCATTCGGCCGCAAGGAGGCCGAGGTTGCCACACCGGCGCCGGCCCTGCGCAAGGCTGCGGCGAGCGATAGTCCGCCGCCGCGTGCACAGCCGCCGGCAGGGCGCCAGCATGCCGGCGGCCAGCATCAGGGCCGCAGGGTCGAACCGTCGTCCGATCGTCGCCCGCGCAAGGACGGTTCCGCCAGGCGCGCGCCGGCCCCGGCTGCCGTCCCGCCGGCGCCGAAGAAGCACGGCGGCCGCAAACCGAAACCGAAAGGCAAGCCATGAGTGAGAGCTGGATCGTCGGCATCAATCCCGTCGAGGGCGCATTGAGCAACGATGCCGAGCGCGTGCGTGAGCTGCTGGTGGAGAACGGCCAGCGCAACGCCCGCGTGCTGGAGCTGGCCGAGCGCGCAAAGAAGCTGGGCATCGCGGTACGCCACCGTCCGCGCGAGGAGCTGGACAAGCACGCGGGCGAAGCGCGCCACCAGGGCGTGGCGGCGCGTTACGAGGCGGCGCCGGCCGCGCACGAAAGCGACCTTGCCGGCCTGCTCGAACGCGACGGCGGCGATACCCTGGTGCTGGTGCTGGACGGTGTCACCGATCCGCACAACCTCGGCGCCTGCCTGCGCAGCGCCGCCGCGGCGAAAGTCACCGCGGTGATCGTGCCGAAGGATCGCGCGGTCGGCCTCACGCCGGTGGTGCGCCGCGCCTCGGCCGGCGGCGCCGACCGGGTACCGCTGATCGCGGTGACCAACCTGGCGCGTACACTGCGCGAGCTGAAGGATGCCGGCGTGTGGATCACCGGCCTGGCGGGCGACACCGAGACCACGATCTACTGTATCGACTTCAAGGGACCGGTGGCGCTGGTGCTGGGCAGCGAAGGCGAGGGCATCCGCCGGCTCACCCGCGAACTGTGCGATTTCGTGGCGAAGATCCCCATGCCCGGTTCGATGGAGAGCCTCAACGTCTCCGTCGCCACTGGCGTGGCCTTGTTCGAGGCGTTGCGCCAGCGCGGAGCGAAGCGATGACTTTCTTCTGGTACGACTGGGCCGGCTATCTCGGCGTGGCGCTGGTGTTGCTGGCCTTTCTGCTGCTGCAGGGGCATCGCCTGCATGGCAACGGGCTGATCTACCAGACGATGAACATTTTCGGCGCGCTCGGTGTGCTGTTGTCGCTGGTATTCGGCAGCTTCAACCTGTCCGCCTTCCTGCTGGAAGCCGCCTGGATCGCCATCGGCGTCTATGGCGTGGTGAACAACTGGCGTCGTCGTCGCACGATGCCGCCGCCGGCTGGCCACGCGCCATAGGTTGACTGCCTGAATCCGCGTGCCGCCGGTTCCGCGGGTGGCCCGTCAGGCGATCGGGACGTCGCCACCTCGCGCACCGGACGCGCCGAGGTCGAGGCTCGCCCGTTCCACCAGCTCCAGTTGCCGCCAGCGGTTGACGATGCTGCAGAACAGCTCGGCGGTGCGCTCGGCGTCGTAGACGGCCGAATGCGCCTCGCGGCTGTCGAAGGTCAAGCCCGCCGCCAGCACCGCCTTGCTCAGCACGGTCTGGCCATAGGCCAAGCCGGCCAGGGTGACCGTGTCGAAACAGCTGAACGGATGGAACGGATTGCGCTTGTACCCGCAGCGGCGCACCGCCTGGTTGAGAAAGCCCAGATCGAAGGCGGCGTTGTGGCCGACCAGGATCGCGCGCTGGCAACCCGCCTCGCGCACCGCCTCGCGCACCACCTGGAAAACGTGGTCCAGCGCCTGGCGTTCGGGCAGGGCGCCGCGCAATGGATTGTCCGGATCGATCCCGGTGATCTCCAGCGAACGGGGATCGAGGTTGGCGCCGGGGAACGGCTCCACGTGGGTGGTGACCAGCTCCTTGGTGCTCAGGAAGCCGGCCTCGTCGATGCGCAGCGGTATCGCGGCGATTTCCAGCAGCGCATCGTGTTCGGCATCGAAGCCGCCCGTCTCCACGTCGACCACGACCGGCAGGAAACCACGGAAACGCTCGGCCATGCGGGCCACGGCAGGGTTGTTGACGATATCCATCGGCGCAGCATATCAGCCGCCGTGCGGTGCACCCGGCGCCTGGCCGATCGCCGCGAGCATCGCCTCGGCGGTGGACACGCGCAGTTCGCCCGGCGCTTCCAGCTGCAATTGCCGCACCACGCCATCCTCGGCATACAGCGCGAACCGGCGCGCGCGGATGCCCATGCCGAAGTCGCTGCCATCCAGTTCCAGGCCCAGCGCGCGGGTGAAGCTGGCGTTGCCGTCGGCCAGCATCAGCAGCCCGCGTGGCACGTGCTGCGCGGTGGCCCACGCCTGCATCACGTAGGCGTCGTTGACCGCGAGGCACATCACCGCGATGCCGCGCGCCTGGAACTCGGCGAACGCCGCCACGTAGCCGGGCAGGTGATGGTTCGAGCAGGTCGGCGTGAACGCGCCAGGCACGCCGAACAGCACGGCCTTGCGTCCGCCGAACAGCGCGCCTGTGTGCACGGGCCGGATGTCGCCGTCGATCATCTTGATCGCGACGTCGGGCAGGGTGTCCCCGGGTTGGATGGTCATGGATCGCTCAATGGTGAACAACGCTTGCATGCTAGTGGTTTTGGCGGTCGGGTGCCTTGAATCGCCGCGGCGAGCACCTATTTCCGGAGCAGGCGGCGATCACGCCGCAAACCCGTCAGAGGAGGCACTGAAATGAACGTGAGCCGTCAATCCGTGTGGAACCGCGAGTTCGGTACGCCGGACGATTTCCGCCAGGTCATGAGCCGCTTTTTCGGCGCCGGCGACAATGACCAGTCCACCGTGGAAACCAGCCAGTGGGCGCCGCGGGTGGACATCCGCGAGGAAGACAAGCGCTTCATGATCCTGGTCGACGTGCCCGGCGTGGACCCGTCCACGATCGAGGTGAGCATGGACAAGAGCATCCTCACCATCAAGGGCGAACGCACCGTCGACAACGAAAAGGACGGCGGCAGGCTGACCCGGCAGGAGCGCGTCTACGGCACCTTCCATCGCCGCTTCTCGCTGCCGGAAAGCGCCGACGCGGAGAACATCAGCGCGCATGGCCGTTTCGGCGTGCTGGAGATCGCGATTCCGAAGAAGCCCGAAACCACGCCGCGTCGCATCGCGATCGACACCGGCAACTGACCTGCGCTGCACACGCAACGCGGTATGAAGACCCGCCCCGTCGTGGATAATGCTCCACGGCGGGGCGCAGCCTTTCGGGCTGCGGTACCGACGAAAAGGAGCGGGTGTGGAATTCAAAGATTATTACGAGATCCTCGGCGTCAAGCCTGACGCCAGCGAGGCCGACATCAAGGCGGCGTATCGCAAGTTGGCGCGCAAGTACCACCCGGACAAGAACAAGGACGCGGGCGCCGAGGAGAAGTTCAAGGCGGTCAACGAAGCCAACGAGGTGTTGAAGGACGCCGAGAAGCGGCGCTCCTACGACCAGTTGCGCGCCGGCGGTTATCGCCAGGGCGAGCAGTTCCGCCCGCCGCCGGGCTGGCAGGAGCAACAGGGCTTCGGTGGCGACGCCGGTGATTTCAGCGATTTCTTCGAAAGCCTGTTCGGTCGCGGCGCTGCGCATGGCGGCCATCGCGGCCAGCCGCGGCCGCGGCGTGGGCAGGACGTGCAGGCCTCGGTGCAGATCGACCTGCAGACCGCCTTCGACGGCGGCCCTACGCGGTTGGCCATGCACGATTCGTCCGGCGGCGAGCGCGTGCTCGAGGTGAAGATCCCCGCCGGCATCCAGAGCGGCCAGGTGATCCGTCTCTCGGGCCAGGGTCAGTCGGGCATGGGCGGTGGACCCAAGGGCGACCTGCTGCTGGAAGTGATCATCCGCGACGACCCGCGCTTTCGCCTCGACGGTCGCAACGTCGTCCACGTGCTGCCGATCGCGCCGTGGGAAGCCGCGCTGGGCGCGACCGTACCGGTGCCGACGCTGGCGGGCACCGTGGACCTGCGCATCCCCGCCGGCTCGCAGTCAGGCCGCAAGCTGAGGCTGAAGGGCCGCGGCATGCCTGGCGGCAATCCGGGCGATCAGCTGGTGGAATTGTCCATTCGCACGCCGGCGGCCGACAGCGATGCGCAGCGCAAGGCCTATGAGGTCTTGCGGAAGAGTTTCGCGGACTACGATCCGCGAGGCTGAAGTTCCGCACGTCGTAGGGCGGGCACCGCCCGCCATCGGCGCGCCGGAAAGGGCGGTCGGCGGGCAGTGCCCGCCCTACCCAGTGCTTTCCCTCACATGACGAAGAGCATCGCGCACAGGGTGCGCTCCTGCAGATGACGCGGCCGCCGGCAAGCAAAAGGCCGCCTCGCGGCGGCCTTCCGTTCAATCACACGAGATGACCACTCAGCTGCGCGAGGCGCGCTTGCGGTCGATCTCGGTGAGGTGTTTCTTGCGCAGGCGGATTTCCTTCGGGGTGACCTCGACCAGCTCGTCGTCGTCGATGAAGTCCAGTGCCTGTTCCAGGGTGAACTTGATCGCGGGGGTGAGCTGGATCGCGTCGTCCTTGCCCGAGGCGCGCATGTTGGTCAGCGGCTTGGGCTTGATCACGTTGACGGTGAGGTCGTTGTCCTTGGCGTGGATGCCGACCAGCTGGCCTTCATACACGTTGTCGCCCTCGGCGGCGAACAGCTTGCCGCGATCCTGCAGCGGCCCGAGCGAATAGGCGGGGGTGGTGCCGCCGGCATTGGCGATCATCACGCCGTTCTGCCGCTTGGCGATCTGGCCTTCTTCCTTGGGGCCGTAGTGGTCGAACACGTGGAACAGCAGGCCCGAGCCCTGGGTCAGGGTCTTGAACTGGTTCTGGAAGCCGATCAGGCCGCGCGCCGGGATTTCGTAATCCAGCCGCACGCGGCCCTTGCCGTCGGATTCCATGTTCTTCAGCTGGCCCTTGCGCATGCCCAGCTTCTCCATCACGCCGCCCTGGTGGATTTCCTCCACGTCGACCACCAACTGCTCGATCGGCTCCATCTTCTGGCCGTCGATCTCCTTGATGATGACTTCCGGGCGTGACACGGCCAGTTCGTAGCCTTCGCGGCGCATGTTCTCGATCAGCACCGACAGGTGCAGCTCGCCGCGGCCGGAGACCAGGAACTTGTCGGCATCCGAACCCTGCTCCACCTTCAGCGCCACGTTGTGCACCTGCTCGCGCTCCAGCCGGTCCTTGAGCTGGCGGCTGGTGAGGAACTTGCCGCCGGAGAGATCCTTGTTGCCGGCGAACGGCGAATTGTTGACCTGGAAGGTCATCGAGATCGTCGGTTCGTCCACGGTCAGCGCAGGCAGCGCCTCGGGCGTGTCCAGCGCGCAGATGGTGTCGGAGATGGTCAGGTCGGCGATGCCCGAGATGGCCACGATGTCGCCGGCCTCGGCGGTTTCCTGCTCGATCCGCTCCAGGCCGAGGAAGCCGAGCACCTGCAGCACCTTGCCCTGGCGCTTCTTGCCGTGACGGTCGATCACCGCCACCGGCATGTTCTTCTTCAAGGTGCCGCGCTGGATGCGGCCGATGCCGATCACGCCGACGAAGTTGTTGTAATCGAGCTGGCTGATGCGCATCTGGAACGGGCCGTCAGGGTCCACGTCCGGCTTGCTGACGTGCTGCATGATCGCCTCGTACAGCGGGGTCATGTCGCCCTCGCGCACGTTCTCGTCCAGGCCGGCGTAGCCGTTCAGCGCCGAGGCGTAGACGATCGGGAACTCCATCTGCTCGGGCGTGGCGCCGAGGCGGTCAAACAGATCCCATACCTGCTCGACGACCCACTCCGGGCGCGCACCGGGGCGGTCGACCTTGTTGATCACCACGATCGGCTTGAAGCCCATCGCGAACGCCTTTTGCGTCACGAAGCGGGTCTGCGGCATCGGGCCGTCCATCGCGTCGACCAGGATCAGCACCGAGTCGACCATCGACAGCACGCGCTCGACCTCGCCGCCGAAGTCGGCGTGTCCGGGCGTGTCGACAATATTGATGCGGTTGCCCCGCCACGTGATGGCGGTGTTCTTGGCCAGGATGGTGATGCCGCGTTCCTTTTCCTGGTCGTTCGAATCCATCACACGCTCGGCCAGCACGGTGCGCTCGTTCAGCGTGCCGGACTGCTTGAGCAGGCAGTCCACCAGCGTGGTCTTGCCGTGGTCGACGTGGGCGACGATGGCGATGTTGCGCAGATTTTCTATGGACATGGGATCGACTCGGGTGGCGCGTGCAGCCACCACGTGGGTAATTTGAGGGTTAACCGGTCGATTATACGGGTTTGTGCGCCCGCGTGTGGGCACCCGTGCGACAGCCGGTCAAGGCACGCGACACCACCCGCCTCGGCGAAAGGCCGGTGGCATGGGTCGGTCATCGCCCGAGGCGGGCGCCGTCCCGGGGTTCAAGCGGCGGGCGGCGCGGGCGGAGTGCGCTAGACCACGCCCAGCAGGTAGTACGCGGTGATGACCACGGCCACGGCCAGGGTCTTGATCACGGTGATCGCGAAGATGTCCTTGTAGGACTGGCGATGGGTCAGCCCGGTGACCGCCAGCAGGGTGATCACCGCGCCGTTGTGGGGCAGGGTGTCCATGCCGCCGGAGGCCATTGCGGCCACGCGGTGCAGCACCTCCATCGGGATGCCGGCGGCGTTCGCGTTGTGGATGAAGGTCTCCGCCATCGCGCCCAGCGCGATGCTCATGCCGCCAGAGGCCGAGCCGGTGATGCCGGCCAGCGCGGTGACGGTGACCGCCTCGTTGACCAGCGGGTTGGGAATGGTGTGCAGCGCGTCGGCCACCAGCTTGAAGCCGGGCAGGGCGGCGATCACCGCGCCGAAGCCGTACTCCGAAGCGGTGTTCATCGAGGCCAGCAAGGCGCCGCCGACCGCCGCCTGAGTGCCTGCGGCCAGCCGCCCCATCACTGCACGCCAGGCGAACACCAGCACGCAAAGAATGCCTGCCAGCAGGGCGCCCTCGACCGCCCAGATCGCGGCGACCTTGGGCACCTCCTGCACCACCGGCCTGGCGCTGCCGACCACGCTGGGCAGGAACGATTGCGTCTCGCCGTAGAGGTGCGGAATCCAGTCGGTGAACAGCTTGTTGCATACGCCGACCAGCACCAGCGGCAGCAGGGCGATCAGCGGATGCGGCAGGCGGGTGGCGTCGAACGGCTCCGGTTCGTTGACCAGGTTGCTGCCGTAGCCCTCGCCGGCCGCCGCGGCCTTGCGCCGGCGCCAGTCGAGATAGCCCAGGCCCACGACCAGGATGAAGATGCCGCCGATCGTGCCCAGCCACGGCGCGGCCCAGGTATCGGTGCCGAAGAACGCGGTGGGGATGATGTTCTGGATCTGCGGCGTGCCGGGCAGCGAATCCATGGTGAAGGTGAACGCGCCCAGCGCGATGGTGCCGGGGATCAGCCGCTTGGGGATGTCGCTGGCGCGGAACAGTTCCGCCGCGAACGGGTAGACCGCGAACACCACCACGAACAGCGACACGCCGCCGTAGGTCAGCAGCGCGCACACCAGCACGATGGACAGGATCGCCCGGCTGCGCCCGACCAGGCCGATCGTCGCCGCCACGATCGACTTGGAGAACCCCGACAGCTCGATCAGCTTGCCGAACACCGCGCCCAGCATGAACACCGGGAAATACAGCTTGAGGAAACCGACCATCCTGTCCATGAACAGGCCGGTGAACATCGGTGCCACCAGCGCCGGCTCGGTCAGCAGCACCGCGCCCAGCGCGGCGATCGGGGCGAACAGGATCACGCTGTAGCCGCGGTAGGCCGCGAACATCAGGAAGCACAGCGCAGCCAGCACGATCAAGAATGCCATCCGTGATTTCCCCAGCCTCGTCAATGCGACAGGCGTCGAGTATCCCGGAGGCACCAGGGCGCGGGCACTGTACGAAGGTACGAGTGCCCCGGCTTGCACGGGCACCTAAGCTGATCTGCATTCAGCATCCGCGCGAGCGATGCATTCACCGCCAAGGGGACGTCATGAAACGCACGCAACTGAGCTCGGCGATCGGTCTGGTACTGGGTTTCGCGCTGATGGCGCCGCTGCAGGCGCAGCAGGTCACGGATCCGTCAGGCACGGTCAAGCCGGCGGCCGCCAAGCAGGCCGAGGCGACACAGCTGGAAGCGGTCACGGTCACCGCGCGGCGTCGCGGCGAGGCGCTGGAGAAGGTGCCGGTGGCGGTCAGCGCGTTCACCAACGAGGATCTGAAGGATCTGCAGGCGAACAACATCGACGGCCTGCAGGGAGCCGTGCCGGGCATGAACATCGTGCAGGGCCGTGGCTCGTCCTCCTCGGTGAACGTGTTCATCCGCGGCATCGGCCAGCCCGACGCGTTGCAGACCTTCGACCCGGGCGTCGGCATGTACGTCGACGACGTGTACTACTCGCGCATCCAGGGCGCCCTGTTCAGCCTGTTCGACATCGAGCGCGTCGAGGTGCTGCGCGGGCCGCAGGGCACGCTGTACGGCAAGAACTCCACCGGCGGCGCGATCAAGATCATTACCAAAGAGCCGAGCAACACGCCCGAGGGCTCGATCGAGGGCACGGTCGGCAACTATGGCCGGCGCGAGGGTCGTTTCTATGTTTCCGGGCCGCTCGGCGCAACGGTGTCGGGCAATCTGGCCGGCGTCTACACGCGCACCGATGGTTACGTCACCGATCCGGCCACCGGCCAGAAATACAACAACGACAACACCAAGGCCGTGCGCGGCAAGTTGAAGTGGCAACCCAGTGACGCCTTCAGCGCCACGCTGTCGGCCGACTACACCAGGCAGGACACCAAGCTGACCCTGGGTGAGGCGACCGCGCCGCTGTATGCCACCGACCTCGCACTGGGCCAGGTGCTGCTCTACACGCCGCCCGCCGGCAAGTACGACTTCCACGGCGCGACCTCGTTCGGCCCCGGCCACGGGCAGAAGCTCACTCACTACGGCGCGTCGCTGCACATGGATTGGCACCTGGCCGACCGCTGGGACCTGAAGAGCATCACGGCGTGGCGCAAGCTGCACAGCAATTCCTTCATCGACATCGACGCCACCACGCTGGAACTGGGCGACGTGCTGGTCGATTTCCATCAGAAACAGCTGAGCCAGGAACTGCAGCTGCAGTACGACAACGGCAGCAACCTGCAGGCCGTGTACGGCCTGTATTACCTGGACGAGAAGGTGCCCTCGCACCAGGAGGCCTACGCCGACGACCTGCTGCGCTTCGCCACGCTGCCGGTGGATTTCCTGCGCACGATCGACGACAAGCTGGAGAACAAGAGCTGGGCCGGCTTCGCGCATTTCAACTGGGAGTTCGTGCCGACCTGGACGCTCGCCGCCGGCGTGCGCTACACCCACGAAACGAAGGACTACTGGCGCACCACCAGCGCGTTCTTCGGCGCGCCGCTGCAGGCGTTCAGCCAGGACCCGCAGGCGGTGATCCAGCCGACCAGCAAGTCGTGGAGCGCGGTCACGCCGTCGCTCAGCCTGGAGAAGCAGTTCACGCCGCAGACGATGGGCTATGTCTCGGTCAACCGCGGCTTCAAGTCCGGCGGCTTCAACGGCCGCGCCAACGATCCGGCGGAAGCGGCCGACCCGACCTTCGATCCCGAGTACGTGTGGACCTACGAGCTGGGCCTGAAGATGCGCTCGGCCGACAACCGGCTGCAGGGCAATTTCGCCGCCTACCACTCCAACTACACCGACTTCCAGGCGCGCGTTTCCGAGGTGCAGAACCCGGGCTCGGCCACGCCGGCCTTCAGCTTCCCGGTGCTCAACGCCGCCAAGCTGAAGATCGACGGCCTGGAGTTCGAGGGCGCCGCCGTGCTGGGCGAGGGCACCAGGCTTTCGACGCAGCTGGCGTGGATGGATGCGCGCTACGACAAGTTCGTCGACCCCCGCACGCAGTACGACCCGAGCCTGGCCGACCTGCACGACCACGTGCCGTTCTCGCCGAAGTTCACCGCCCGCGTGGCGCTGGCGCACACCTTCGGCCTGCCCAGCGGCAGCGCGCTGACCTTCGGCGCCGACGCCTCGTATCGCAGCGACACCTGGCTCAGCGTCGACAACCGCGACGGGCTGATGCAGCAGGCGTACACGGTCACCGGCGTGTTCGGCGTGTTCGATTCGGTCGACGGGCACTGGCAGCTGCGCGCCGGCGTGCGCAACCTCGGCGACAAGGTCTACAAGACCGACGGCCAGGAGTTCTCCAGCGTCGGCAACATCCAGACCGCCTACTACGGCGCGCCACGCAACTGGTACTTCAGCGCCCGGTACAATTTCTGAGCGGAACGCACCGGGTCCCGGTGCGCCGGGCCAACCGCCACTGCACCACGGGCAAGCATGGCCTGCGGCGCAGCGGTGGGCAGGGGCGATCCGCCGCTTCCCGGCCGGCAGGCCCACCATTCGACGGAGCAGACCCATGAACAGCCGATGGTTCAACCGCTTGCTGCTGCTGACCCTGCTGGGCAGCGGCAGCGCCTGCGCCGCCGACACCGCCGGGCGCCTGCCGCATCTGGCGATCGACCCCGCCCGCGTCGCGGTGGTGGGGCTTTCCTCGGGGGCCTACATGGCCGGCCAGGCGCAGCTCGCGTATCCCGATCTGTTTCCCGATGCCGCGCTGGTCGCCGGCGGCCCGTACGGTTGTGCCGGGGGGCAGCTGGCGGTGGCGCTGAGCGCCTGCATGAAGGGAGTGCCGGCGCCCGATGTCGCCAAACTGGTGGCCAGTGCCCGTGAGCGCTCGGCCGACGGCCGGATCGGTCCGCTGAAGGATCTCGCCGGCGCCCGCGTCTACCTGCTGCATGGCAAGGACGACGCCCTGGTCGCCCCGGCCGTGGCCGAGGCCGGCGCCCGTTTCTACGAGCAGTTGCGCGACGGCACGCCCGGCCTGGACGGCATGCAGGTGCACGAGGACGGCCAGCGTGCGTTTGCGCACAACCTGCCGGTGGCCGGCAGCGGCGACGATTGCGACAAGTCGGTGGCGCCGTACCTGGGCCACTGCGGCTTCGACGCCGCCGGCGAAATTTTCGCGCGGATGTTCGGCGAGCCGGCGCATGCCGCCACCGCGGCACGCGGCGAGCTGCGCACGTTCGACCAGGATGCGCTGCGCCCCGGGGGCGCCGACGCGTTCCTGGCAAGCACCGGATACGTCTATCTGCCGCCGGCCTGCATCGCCGGCAAGCCCTGCGGCCTGATGGTGGCCTTCCACGGCTGCAAGCAGAATGCCGACGCCGTGGGCAAGGCCTTCGTCGAGGACGCGGGCTTCAATCGCTGGGCGGACGTCTACGACGTGGCCGTGCTATATCCTCAGACACGCGCAAGTTTCGCGCCCTTGAATCCGCAGGCATGCTGGGACTGGTGGGGTTATTCGGGAGCCGACTACGACACACGCCAGGGCGTGCAGTTGCGCTGGCTGGTGGACGCGGTGCACGCGCTGGGTTTGCCTGCCGGGCATTGATGTCCCCCCATGCGGATGGCTTCGACGGTATCGTGGGAGCGCGCTCGCGCGCGATGCTTTTGGTTCCGTGCAAAACTTTTGGTTCCGTGCAAAACGGAGACTGGCCGCCCGCCCGTCCTTGTAGGAGCGCACCCTGTGCGCGATGCCTTTGCTCAAAGTGACTCGGTCGCCGAAGGCGATCGACCGCTGTTCGCTTCACCGGTGTCACGAGCCAGAGCATCGCGCACAGGGTGCGCTCCTACAGGGGCCGGCGATCGGACGCTGTTGGCTTCGGATGGAGTCAAGGACATCGCGCAGAAGTGCGCTCCTACAGGTGCAGGTGCAAGGAGGCTCTTTGCCTTGAAGACAGTGCACACCGCGGCAGAAGTATCGCGGCCGGGGCCACGCCCGCAAGCAAGGGCGCAAAAACCATGCTGAGCGCCAGCGTCATTGCCATCGCTGCGCTGTGCTGGCTCGGCCTGCTGTTCGGGGTGGCGTTGCTTGGCGAGCGGCAGCCGCACATATTCGAGAAGCGATGGGCGATCGTGTATGCGCTGTCGCTGGCGATCCACTGCACCTCGTGGACGTTCTACGGCACCGTCACCCAGGCCAGCCGCTCCGGTTGGTGGCTGCCGCCGACGTTCGTGGGGGCGATCGTGATGTACCTGTTCGCGCTGAAATTCCTCGGCCGGATGGTGCAGCTGGTGCGCGAGTACAACGCCGGTTCGCTGGCCGACCTGATCGCGGTGCGGCTGGGCCGGCATTCGGGGTTGGCGGCGCTGGTCACCGCGGTGGTGGTGATCGGCATCGTGCCGTACATCGCGCTGCAGCTCAAGGCGGTGGCGATGAGCTACGGCATCCTCAGCCAGGGGCAACTGGCCGAATCCGAGCCGTGGCAGGACAGCGCGTTGTACGTGGCCTTGCTGATGGCGCTGTTCGCGATGCTGTTCGGCACGCGGCGCGCCTCGACCATGGCGCACAATCGCGGGCTGGTGCTGGCGATGGCGTTCGAGTCGCTGTTCAAGCTTGGCGCAATGCTGGCGCTGGGCAGCCTGTTGTTTGCCGCGCTGCCGGCGGATTTGCCCGCGCATGTGCCAGGGCCGCCGGACAGCGGCGGCTTCCCGGCGCTGATCCTGCTCGGCGCGTTGGCGATGTTCACCATGCCGCACCAGTTCTACGCCGGCATCGTGGAGTGCCGCAGCGACGGCAACCTGCGCACCGCGCGCTGGCTGTTTCCGTTGTACCTGCTGCTGATCTCGCTGCCGATCCTGCCGCTGGCGCGGCTGGGTGATGCGCTGCTCGGGCCCAGCGGGGTGTCGTCGGACATGTACGTGCTGGCCCTGCCGCTGGCGCAGGGCGAGCGGGGGCTGGCGCTGGTCGCGTTTCTCGGCGGTCTGAGCGCGGCGACCAGCATGGTGGTGATCGCCACGCTGACGCTGAGCCTGATGGTGGTCAACCATTTCATCGCGCCGCTGCGCGTGCGTTCGGGTTGGGGGCGCGGCGAGCGCGTCGACTTGCGCGGGGCATTGCTCAATTACCGGCGCGTGGCGATCGTGGTGGTGATCCTGCTGGCGTGGGCATACAGCCGCCTGCTGGCGCGCAACGAGGCCCTGGCCGACATCGGCGCGATCTCGTTCTCGGCGCTGGCCGGACTGACGCCGGCCGTGCTTGCGGCGATGTACCGGCCGCAACTGGGCTCGCGCGCGGTGATGGCCGGGCTGGCTGCCGGCACCGTGGTGTGGATCTACGCGGTGTTGCCGGCGCTGCTGCCGACGTCGCTGCCGTGGCTGCGCGAGGGACCGTTCGGCGTGCACTGGCTGGCGCCGGACGACCTGCTCGGCCTGGGTGACTGGAACCGCCTCGGCCGCGCCGTGGTGGTGAGCCTGGCGGCGAACGTGGCGGTGATGCTGGCCGTCGCCGGTTCGCGCTACGGGCAGGGCGGACGCGCGGTCAGCGTGGGCCATGTCGACGTCGCCGAACTGCGCGCCCTGGCGGCGCGCTTCCTGCCGCCCGAGCGCGTCGAGCATCTGTTCGATGGCGCACCGGCCAATGGTTCGTCCGGCACCACGCGGGTCAACCAGGTGGAGCACGAACTGGCCGCGGTGATCGGTGCCGCGTCGGCGCGGCTGCTGCTGGAGGTGGTGCATCGGCAGGGTCGCGACGAGCTGGACACGGTGGTCGCGATCGTGGGCGAGGCGGCGCAGGACCTGCGTTTCAACCAGCGCGTGCTGGGTGCGGCGCTGGAGAACATGAGCCAGGGCATCTGCGTGGTCGACGCGGAGCTGTGCCTGGTGGCGTGGAACTCGCCGTATGCGCGCCTGTTCAACTATCCGCCGGGCATGCTGCGGGTGGGCCGCCCGGTCGCCGAGCTGACCCGCCACAACATCGAGG
Organism: Rhodanobacter sp. UC4437_H4; assembly: GCF_052978425.1. Lineage (NCBI taxonomy): Bacteria > Pseudomonadati > Pseudomonadota > Gammaproteobacteria > Lysobacterales > Rhodanobacteraceae > Rhodanobacter > Rhodanobacter sp. UC4437_H4. Next base: position 727,840 of record NZ_CM129673.1, on the reverse strand, counting down.
CCGGCATGCTCGGCCCCGGGGCGGTCGAGACACGCGTGCAGCGCCGGCTGGAGCACATGCGCGCGGGTACCCGGCATTTGTCCGAGCGCCGTTTTCCCGACGGCAGGATCGTGGAGGTCCGCGGCAATCCGATGCCCGGCGGCGGCTTCGTGGCCACCTTCACCGACGTCACCGCGTTCCGCCAGGCCGAGGCGGCGCTCAAGCGCGTCAACGAGACACTGGAACTGCGCGTGGATGAGCGCACCCGTGCACTGGCGCTGGCCTCGGCGGATGCGCAGGCGGCCAACGAGGCGAAGGGCCGCTTCCTCACCGCGGTCACCCATGACCTGATGCAGCCGCTGCATGCGGCGCAGTTGTTCGCGCATGCGCTGACCGAGCGCGGTGGCGACAGCCGCACGGCGCAGCACCTCAACGGCGCGCTCGCCGCCACCGAGGGCTTGCTGACCGGGCTGCTCGACGTGGCGCGGCTGGAGGGCGGCCGCCTGCATCCGCAGCTGCGCGCGTTTGCGCTGGCCGAAGTGTTCGATCCGCTCGGCGCCGAGTTTCGCGCGATGGCCGCCGATCGCGATGTCCGGTTGCGCGTGGTGAGTACGCGGGCATGGGTGCAGTCCGATCCGCAGCTGTTGCGGCGGGTGCTGCAGAACTTCCTGTCCAACGCGCTGCGCCATGCCGGCCATGGCCGCGTGCTGCTCGGCGCGCGCCGGCGCGGCGCCATGCTGCGGCTGGAGGTGTGGGATACCGGTGGCGGCATTGCGCCGGAGGAGCAGCAACTGATCTTCCAGGAGTTCCGTCGCGGCAGTACGGCCGGAGGGCAGGGCTTGGGGCTGGGCCTGTCGATCGCACAGCGCATGGCGGACCTGCTCGGCCATCCGCTCGGGCTGCGCTCGTCGCCGGGGCACGGCAGCGTGTTCCATCTCGAGGTGCCGCTGGCACCGCCCACGCCGCACCGCGCGCCCTCTCCTGACACCATGCAGCCGCTGCCGGCGGGCCGCGCGCTGGTGCTGGACAACGAACCGGCGGCGCTGGCGGCGCTGACCACGCTGCTGGCCAGCTGGGGCTGGCAGGTGCACGCCGCGCGCAACGCGGCGCAGGCGTTGGCGGTGCCGTGGCGGCCGGACGTCAACATCCTGGACTTCCATCTGGATGGCGGCCAGAACGGCCTGGATGTCTGGCGACAACTCGCGGCAGGTCACCCTGACGTGCCCACGGTGATGCTCACCGCGGACCGCGACGGCGAACTGCGCCAGCAACTGCTCGATGCCGGCGCGGGTGTGCTGTACAAGCCGCTCAAGCCGCTGGCACTGCGGCAGACGCTGTTGCGTCTCGGTGCGCGCGGTGTACATGCCGCGCAACAAGTTGCGCATCCCCGCGCCGTCAGCGCGGGCACGGCGCCTTCGTCCACCGCGCCGCAGCCGGGCGATTCTTGCGGCGCCACTGCCGGCGAGACCTGATCTGGATCAATGCCGCACCGGAGATCGAGGCCTATGGTCACGGGGCTCGACGCCCGGGTGGGCGCCATACCGGATTCGACGGAATGGAACGATGCAGGCAAGCGCAGCGGCACCCCGCGCGATCGGACAGGCGGAAGACGACCGTGCGTTGACGGCGGTATTCACGGCGTACGTCACCACCGCCACGATCTGGCTGGTGATTGCCACGGCAGTCGGTCTGCTGCTGGCGTTCAAGTTCGGCGCACCGGACTTCTGGGCGGCCAAATACCTGACTTTCGGTCGCCTGCGGCCGATCCATACCAACGCGACGTTCTACGGCTGGGCCAGCATCGGCCTGGTCGGCGTGGCGTATTACATCGCCGCGCGCAGCTGCGGCACGCGCCTGTACAGCACCCGGCTGGCGTGGCTCGGACTGGCGTTGTTCAACCTTGCCGCGATCGCCGGCACGATTGCGCTGGACCTGGGCTGCAACGACGGCGATCTGGAATATCGCGAATGGCCGTGGCCGATCCGGCTGATCTTCCTGGCCGCCTTGCTGGTGACGGGATGGAACCTCATCGGCACCGTGCTCAGGCGCAGCAGCGAGGACATCTATCTTTCCAACTGGTACACCATCGCCGGCGTGTTGTGGACGTGCGTGATCGCCACCGTGGGCGTGCTGCCGTGGTACCAGCATGGCCTGGGCCAGGTGGCCATCTCCGGCTTCTACATGCACAACGCGGTCGGCATGTGGTTCACGCCGCTGGCATTGGGCACGTTCTACTACGCGATACCCAAGATCCTGAGCCGACCGATCTATTCCTACGCGCTGGGCGTGTTCGCGTTCTGGACCAACCTGCTGTTCTATCCGCTGCTCGGTGCGCACCATTTCCTGTTCAGTCCGCTGCCGTGGTGGCTGCAGACCACCGCGATCGTGTTCAGCGTGGCGATGCTGGTGCCGGTGTGGGGCGGCAGCGCGAACTATCTGCTGACCATGCGCGGGCGCTATCGTGACATGATCCATTCCTACCCGCTGATGTTCATCTTCGTGGGGGTGATCGGTTATCTGTTCGGCTCGACCCAGGGCACGGTCGAGGCGTTCCGCTCGATGCAGGCGATCTGGCACTTCACCAACTTCACGGTCGGACATTCGCACCTGACGATGTACGGCTTCGTCACGTTCGCGCTGTGGGGCGGCATCTACGCGCTGCTGCCGCTGGCCACCGGCAAGACCGCGGGACGCATCGGGCTGGCGGCGCATTTCTGGATGGCGCTGGTAGGCAGCTTCATCTACGTGATCTCGCTGTCGATCGGCGGCACGGTGCAGGGACTGGATTGGCTGCACGGCCTCCCGTTCATCCAGTCGGTGGTGGACATGCAGCCGTACTACGTGTGGCGTGGCGTGGGCGGGATGCTGATGTTCGGCTCGCACCTGGTGTTCGCGTGGAACGTGTGGCGCATGACCTCGGGCCAGCCCGGCAATGCCGCCTCGCCGGTGCTCGATGCCGACGTCACCGGGGAGGTCACGGCATGAAAAAGCTCCTGCTGATCGCCGGCGGGGCGCTGGGCATCTACATCGTCATCGTGCTGCTGGTGGCGGTGCTGCCCGCGATCGACTTGTCCGGCACACCGGCGGGCCCGGGCGTGGAACCGCTGACCGCGTTGCAGGCGGAAGGCCGCACGGTTTTTGTCGCCAACGGCTGCAGCTATTGCCACACGCAACAGGTACGCCCGCTGGACGAGGACAAGGTGTTCGGCCGGCCTTCCGCGCCGGGCGACTTCGCCTACCAGACGCCGGAGTTGCTGGGTTCCGAACGCACCGGCCCGGATCTCGCCAACGTGGGCGCCAGCAAGCCGAGCGACGTGTGGCAGTACATCCACCTGTTCGACCCGCGCGCCGTGGTGCCCGAGTCGATCATGCCGAACTTCAGGTTCCTGTTCCGCGTGGTGGACAAGGTGCCGCCCGGCGAGACCGCGGTACCGATTCCGGAAGGTTTTGCACCGACGACGGGCAAGGTGATCCCCACGCCGCAGGCCAGGGCGCTGGTTGCCTATCTGCTGTCCCTGAAGCAGACGCCGATCCCGGGTTACACGATGAACGGCAGCATGGGCGGCGCGACGAACGCGGCGCCGATGGCGAAGGCCGGACCTGCGCCGGCGACTGCTCCGGCCGGTGCGTACCAGTACGTGGCGAGCAAGGGCGAGGCGTTGTTCACCGCCAATTGTTCCGCCTGCCACCAGGCCACCGGCACCGGCATCCCCGGCGCCTTTCCGCCGCTCAAGGGCAATGCCGCGGTGGACGATGAGGACCCGACCCTGCACATCCACACGGTGTTGCAGGGCGCGCACGGCGTCATCATCGGCGGCGTGAAATACGACAGCGCCATGCCGCCGTTCGCCGGCCAGCTGAGCGACGCGGACATTGCCGACATCGTCAACTACGAGCGCAGCTCGTGGGGCAACCACGCCAAGCCGGTCACGCCGGCCGAGGTCGCTGTCGTGCGCGCGAAGGGGCAATGACATGCATCACATGACCGGGCCGCTGTGGGGCAACATCGCGATCATCGGGATCGCCGGTGCCATCACGATCGGCTGTTTCGTCGCGATGTTCTGGATGATCTTCCGGCCCGGCGAGAAGGATCCGCGCCACTGCAAGAACAACATCCTGCGGCCGGATCGGTGAGGGAGGTATCCGCGATGGCCAAGCCGCACGTGCGCATCTACATCGACGACAACCCGAAGCCGGTGATCGATCGCGAGTTGCCCACCTCGCTGACGCTGGATACGCGCCAGCTGAGCGACGGTCCGCATCGTCTGATCGTCTGTGCCGAGGACCAGGGCGGTGCCGAAGGCATCGAGGAGATTCCGTTCGTCGTGCAGAACGGTCCCGGCATCCTGGTCTCCGGCCTGCGTCCGGGCTCGACCCGGCGCGGCGAGTTGCAACTGCACGTGGATGCGTTCAGCACGGACGATCCGTTTGATCCGCGCCGCGCCGAGGCGCGTTCGTCGATCCCGGTGTGGGTGTGGGTGCTGAGCCTGTTCGTGGTGGCCTGGGCGGTGTTCTACGCCGCGCGCATGTGGGAGGTGCCCGCGCCCTATGCGAACACGCCGACCTACATGCAGCCGGCCGCACCGTCGCACGGTTGATCGCTGCCGCCGCGCGTGGCCGGCGCGACCACAGTGTTTTCACCGGTGCGCGCCCATCATGCCGGCGATCCAGCCATTCCCTGACGTGGATCAGCGCTGCGTCATGCGGCCGCGCCTAAGGTGAGGGTACGCGACGCCCGCTTGGCGCCATGCCGGGTGCACAACCATGAAACGATGCAGAAGGGCAGCGGAATCCGACGTGCGGCGGCAAACGCCGGGTGATGCGCGCCAGTCGCGCGAACGGCGCGAACGACGCATCGACGAGCAACTGGCGCAGAGCTTTCCCGCCAGCGATCCGCCCGGCTGGGTGCTCGGCACATCGCGGCCGCCACTCTGAGGCGATCGACCCGACCCCGCGCGTCCGGTCGCCGCAGGGCGAGCGGGCGTGCGCGTCCGAGAAACGAACAGGAGCAAACCCCATGGAGCCACCCATGTATCCCCCCTCCACCGTGGAACTGGCGCGCAAGCGCCGCGAGCTGGCGCCCGCGCCGCTGCAGGCCTTCAAGGCTTTCAGTGCCGCCGTGTTCGCCGACGGCGCCTTGCCCAGCGTCACCAAGCAGTTGATCGCGGTGGCGGTGGCGCACACCACGCAATGCCCGTACTGCATCAAGGGCCATACCGCCGAGGCGCTCAAGCAGGGCGCCACCGAACAGCAGATCATGGAGGCGATCTGGGTCGCCGCCGAAATGCGCGCCGGCGCCGCCTATGCGCATTCCGCGCTGGCGCTGGACGTGATGCAGCATGCGCACGAGGGCCACTGAGATGAGCGCCCGTTTTGCCACGGTCTCCGACACCATCCTCGACGCCATCGGCGACACGCCGCTGCTGAACATCGAGGGCGTCTACGCCAAGATCGAGTTCCTCAACCCGTCCGGCTCGATCAAGGCGCGCATCGCCAGGTACATGATCGAGCGCGCCGAGCGCGAAGGCCTGCTCAAGCCGGGCGACACCATCGTGGAGGCGACCAGCGGCAACACCGGCAACGCCCTGTCGATGGTGGCCGCGGTGAAGGGCTACCGCATGCAGGTGGTGATGCCCGAGGGGCTGTCCAGCGAGCGCGTGGCGATCTCCCGCGCATTCGGCGCCGAGGTGCTGTTCTGCGGCAATTTCCACGTCAACGAGGCGCTGGCGCGGGCGAAGGAGCTGGGCCAGCAGCCCGGCTATTTCTGCCCCAGCCAGTTTGAGTCGGAATGGAACGTGGAGGAGAACCGCGAGATCCTCGGCCCGGAGATCCTTGCCCAGCTGCCCGCCGGCTGCGTGCCCGATGCTTTGGTGCTCGGCGTGGGCACCGGCGGTACGCTGATCGGTGTGGGGCAGGCGTTCCGCGCGGTCAATCCCGATGTGCGGCTGTTCGCGATGGAGCCATCCGAATCGTGCACGATCCTCTGCGGCGAGATCGCCGCGCACACCATCGAGGGCATTTCCGACGGCTTCGTGCCGGGCATCTTCGAACGCCATGCCAGCCTGGTGAACGAGGTGCTGTCGGTATCCAGCGTCGATGCGGTGGCCGAGATGAAACGGTTGGCACGCCGCCACGGCCTGTTCTGCGGCCCCAGCTCCGGCGCGCACATGCTGGCGGCGCAGCGCATCCGCAAGAACTTCCCCGAGTTGAAGACGGTGGTGACGGTGTTCTGCGACGAAGGCGAGAAATACCTGCACGAGTATTTCATGGCGCCGGCCAGCAGCGAGGTCGATGCCACGCATTTCGCCTGAGTGCGTGTTGGTACGTGACGGGGATCGCGGCGGGACGCCGTGCATTCACGGATGTGCCGCGACGAACCCCTTCGCTTCGGCCAGCGCCGGCAGATCCGCATCGGCGCTGTGCCAGATGGTCATCAGTTCCTTGTAGGTGGCGGTGGCTGCCGCGGTGTCGCCGCTGGCCGATTCCGCGCGGGCGCGGCCGAGCAGGGACCGGGTGCGGCGGGGTGCGCTTTTCAGTGCGGTCCCGAATGCCGCGCGCGCCTCGGTCGCCTTGCCTTGCCTGAGCAACTGTTCACCCAGCAGTTCGTGTGGCGGCTTGATCGGCACCGGCGGACCGAAGTCGAACGCCAGTGTTTCGTAGCGGCGGGCTGCGCGGCGGATGGCATCCAGGCCACTCTGCGGCTTGCCCTCGCCGATCGCCAGCATGCCGCCGAGGTCCTCCCGGAGGATGGCCAGGTAGCTGGTCGTCTGGGCGTCGCCGGAGGTCTCGTTGCCGGCGTGCCGCGCCGACAGCGCGGCCAGCGATTTCTGCGCAGCCGGCAGGTCGTGGCGTTCGATCGCGGCATAGCCCTCGGTGAAATCGTTCCAGCCGGCGTCCGGGCCCATGCCGGTCGTATCCACCGTGGTGTGCGCGGCCGGGCCGTTGCCGTCGCCGGATTCGACCACGGCGATCGCGCGCATCTGCAACAGCGACTTGTTGAGCATTTGCGCGAACTTCGTCGGCGTGCTTTGCATCGTGGCCAGCCGGTCGGCGTGGGCGTTGGCCCAGGCTATCGAGGGCTCGATCGACTGCTGGCATGCCTGCAGCGCCCTTTCAGCATCGCGGAAACGACCCTGCTGGTAGTAGGCGTACTCCAGCCACTCCATGTAGTGACCGCATTCGGCGGGCGGGCGGCCGGCGGCTTTGGCCTGGGCATTGACCACGCGCATCGCCACCTCGTTGGCTTTCGCCACGTCATCCCACAAGCCGAGCGCCATGAAGATGTGCGACGTCATGTGCTGGGCGTGGGCGGCGTCGGGCGAGATCTTGGACAGCGCGTGCGCAGGCTCGAGCGCGCCGGCGGCGTGCGCGGGATCGTCCATCGCGTGAATCCAGTAATGCGCCGCGCCGGGGTCCTGCGGGTTCAGGCGGAAGATGCGCTCGGCAATGGCACCGGCGCGCAGATAGGCCGGGATGTCGCGCACGCCTTCGCTGCGTCCCATCAGCGCCAGCGCGTGGAAGAGCTGGGCGTTGTTGTCATGCGGCCAGGTCCTGGCCAATCGCTCCATCGCCTGGTCGTACTGCGCGTCGCGTTCCGGCTTGGTGCCGTGGCCGGAATACAGGATTTCCACGGCGGCGAGATAGGCCTTCTCGCGCGGCGTCGGCGCCTTGGCGGCGCGCGCGGCCGGGGTAGGGCCGAGCCGTTCGAGTGCCGCGCGACCGGCATCGGCATCGAGCTGGTTCCAGATGCCGTGGTTGTACGTCATCGCTTCACCCCAGCAGGCCATGGCGAAGCCCGGGTCCAGTTGCCGGGCCTCGCGGAATGCCTTGGCGGCATCCGGATACTCGAACAGGTGCAACAGCAGCGCGCCGCGCAGGAAGGCGGTTTGCGCAGCCGTCGAATGGGTCGACGTGGGGAACGAGATGCTGCCGAGGCCGGCGATGGTTTGCATCGGGGTGGCTTCGCGCGCCTGGGCGCCGGTCAGCAGGCCCGGCCACAGGATTCCGCAGACGAAGGCGGCGAGAGCCAGGACGACGAGACGAAGACGACGCGACAGATTCATGATTGACATCCTTCTGCTGGATGAAGTCACGTGCGGCGGGCGAACCCGCCGGTGCAGCGGACGAGATCATGAGGTAGCGCCCATCCTCCGGGAACGGGGCAGAGGCGTCTCGGTCTGGGCGCGCGCAGTGTGCGCCTGGCCGGCCACGGATGGAAACCCGCCAAGGGCGGTGTCGTGGCCTGGTGTCGCCGCGTGCGGCTATCCCACCCGTCCTGGCTCCCCCAGGTCGAGCGATCGCAACAGCATGCCGGCCTGCGTGCGATTGCGCACCCGCAGCTTCTCGAAGATCGCCGTGACGTGTGCCTTCACCGTGCGTTCCTGGATCGAGAGCCGGTCGGCGATCTGCTTGTTCAGCAGCCCCTCGGCGAGCAGGGCGAGCACCCGCGACTGCTGTTCGGTCAACCGGGCCAGCCGGCCAGCGAGATCGGTGTCGGTGGAATCGGCGGGCAGGGCGGCGACGGCGTCGGCGAGTGCGGCGGGCAGCCAGCTGCCGCAGTCGAGCACCTGCCGGATCGCTGCACCGATCTCGGTGGGGCTGGCGCTCTTGCAGATGAAACCGGCGGCGCCGTGGTCGAGCACGCGGCGCACCACTTGCGGTTCGTCGTGCGCGGATACCACCAGCACGGCAACCGCCGGATGCTGGCCGCGCACCGCGGCCAGCCCGGTCAGTCCGTGGCTGCCCGGCATGTGCAGGTCGAGCAGCACCAGGTCGATGTCCGGGTCCGCACGCAACGCGGCCAGTGCGGTGGCCAGGTCGGTGGCCTCGCGCACGGTGCAGTCGGGCAGGCTGTGCTCGGCGGCCTGGCGCAACGCGGCACGAAACAGCGGGTGGTCGTCGGCGATCAACAGACTCGGCATGAGCGCCAAGGTAGCCGGACGAACTGCCGGCGTCGAGTTGCCGTGGCGGCGAGGCTGGACCTTCGTACGATGGCAACGCGTCGCGTGCCTGCTTATGGTGTGGCAATGAATGCATCCCTTCGCTGGTTGGCCGCGCCGTGCATCTGCGTGCTGGTTTCCGTCATGCTGTCCGCTTGTGTCGAAGGGGCGACCACGCGAGGGGCGAAGATGCATGAGCTGGAACTGGGCAAGGTGCTTGCCACCGAGCACCGCGGCCACGATGACCTGCTCAGCGCCGGCCTGGGCCTGAGCGGATTGGCCGGCTTGCCGGCGCCGTTCGCCAATCCGCTGGCGCCTACCGCGGCGGAGCTGCGCCGCCGGGCGATCCAGGCCAGCTGGAAAGGCATCGCCGATCTCGGCCCGCTGGGCGGCTACGGCCGCGTGTACGGCGGCGTGCCGGACGTGCCGGGGCGCGAGTACCAGATGTTCGCTCGGCTGCCGGGGGCGCGTTCGCCGCATCGGGTGCTGCTGCAATTGCCCGACGGATTCGACCACGCGAAGCGCTGCCTGGTGGTGACCGCCTCGTCCGGTTCGCGCGGTATCTACGGCGCGATCGCCGTAGCCGGCGCGTGGGGTCTGCCGCGCGGTTGCGCGGTGGCGTACACCGACAAGGGCACCGGCTCGGGCTATTTCGATTATTCCGACGACAGCGGGGTAGCGCTGGACGGCCGGCGTGCGAAACGCGGCGAGCAGGAACTGGAGTTCGAGCCGCCGCCGGCAGGTGCCGGCACGGGCATCGCGGTCAAGCACGCGCACTCCGGCGACAACCCGGAGGCGGACTGGGGCCGCGACGTGATCCAGGCCGCGCAGTTCGGCCTGGCCATGCTCGACCGCGCCTATCCCGGCGAGGCGCCGTTCACGGCGCAGAACACGAAGATCATCGCCACCGGCATCTCCAATGGCGGCGGCGCGGTGCTGCAGGCGGCGGGGCTCGACCATGATGGGTTCTTCGCCGGCGTGGTGGCGCTGGAACCCAATGTCTACGCCGCGGACGGCGGCCGGCCGCTGTACGACTACGCGACCGAGGCGGCGATCTGGCTGCCATGCGCGCTTGCCGACGCCCGCTTCGACGACACGCCCATGGCGCGCGGGGCAACCCGTCAGCCGCCGCCGGCGTGGGCGTTGCGCTGCGCCAGCCTGCGCGCGCAGGGCAAGCTGCAAGGCAGCACGCTGGCCGAGCAGTCGGCGCAGGCGCGCCACTATCTGCAGCAGCGTGGCTGGAACGACGCGGCGATGGCCACCGCGGCCAGCACCACCGCGTTCGGCCTGTGGCGCGTGGTCACCGCCGGTTACGCCTCGGCCTATTTGCGCCGCGGCCCTGCCGACATGCCATGCGGGTTCCATTACGCGGCGATGGGTGTCGGTGCCCTCCCGGGCGTGACTGATCCGATGGCGCGCGCGGCGTGGTGGGCCGACGCCTCGGGCATTCCTCCCGGCAATGGCGTGGGGCTGTTCGGCGGCGTCAACGTGTCGCCCGATCCGACTCTGCTCGGCGAGGATTGCCTGCGCGCGCTGTGGACCGGCGACGAGTCGGCCGCGCAGATGCTGCAGGCCTCCATTGCTGCCACGGCGGCCAAGCTGCCACGCGCCGACTTGCCGCTGTGGGTGGTGCACGGTGCCGACGACGGCCTGCTGCCGACCGCCTTCACCTCCGAACCCTATGTCGCCTGGCTGCGCGAAGAGGGCCGTCGGCTGCTGTACTGGAAGGTGCCGCACGCCCAGCATTTCGATGCGTTCCTGCCGCTGCCAGGCTTCGGCGAGCGCCATCTGCCGCTGCTGCCCTACGGCTACGCCGCCCTCGACCGATTGTGGGCGCATCTATACGAGGGGGCTGCCTGGCCGACCAGCGTGCCCACGCCTGCAGGCCACCCGCGCGGCGCATCCGTGCTCACGCGGGAGTCGCTGGGGCTGGACTGAGGCGCTGCCTCGCGGGGGCGGGTGTTGACCTGACCGGAAAAACGGCGCGACCATGTTCAGTGTTGCGGCAAATCGTCGCAGGCGAGGGACAACAAAAATCAGGGGCTCAATGACGGCGAAGCGGCCGGTCGCGAATGCGGCCGATACCGGCGAACCGCCTTACGTCGGGAGCAGAACTTGATGAACAGACACATGCGATTGGTCTTGTCCGCGGCGATTGCCGCCTGCCTCGTGCCCGGACTCGCGCTGGCACAGGATGACGACTCGGCGCAAACCACGGCACCGCCTGCTGCCAGCAAGGCGCCAGCCAAGCCCAGTACCGCCAATACCAAGAACCTCGAACAGGTGGTGGTGACGGGCAACGCGGCCACCGGCGGCCTGAAGAAGATCGACACCAGCTACACGATCACCACGGCAACCGCCGAGCAGATCAAGATGGCCAACCCCAAGAGCACGGCCGATCTGCTGAAGATCGCGCCGGGCCTGTGGCCGGAGTCCACCGGTGGCCAGACCGGCGCCAACATCGAGATCGCCGGCTTCCCCGGCGGCGGCGATGCGCCGTTCAACACGGTGCAACTGATGGGCTCGCCGCTGTACGGCATGCCGACGCTGTCGTTCTTCGAGCAGACCTCGATCTTCCGCCTCGACGACACCGTCGATCGCGTCGAGATCATCCAGGGCGGGCCCTCGGTGGTATTCGCCGACGGCCAGATCGGCGCCAGCGAGAACTTCATCCTCAAGCAGGGCACCGAGGTGCCTTCGGGCAGCGTCGGGGTGACCTGGGGCAACGAGAACCTCAAGCGCGTCGATGGCTTCTTCGGCTTTCCGATCGCGCAGGACTGGTATGGCAGCGTGGGCGGTTTCTACCGCGATTCGGACGGCGTGCGCGATCCGCAGTTTCCCGCCGACAAGGGCGGCCAGCTCACCGGCACGCTGACCCACGACAGCGACAACGGCACGATGACGCTGTACGCGCGCTACCTCGACGACAAGAACCAGTTCATCACGCCGATTCCGCTGATCCAGACCGGCACGGACAACTTCCATGCCTATCCGGGCTTCGATCCGCTGACCGACACGTACAACAGCAAGGCCATCCAGCACGTGTTCCTGCGCGGCTATCCCGGTGGGGGCCGCAACGCCGACCTGGCCAACGGCCGCGGCGCCAAGTTCGGCTTCTTCGGCGGCAACTTCGACTACGACCTGGGCAACGGCTGGCGGCTGTCGAACAAGTTCCTCATCGACGGCGGCGACGTCGACACCAATGCGCTGTTTTCCGGCACCAACCCGGGCAGCATGAACGACATGCTGTACACCGACCAGAGCCAGATCGGCGCGTTCAACCTGGCGCCTGGTTCGGCCACCGCCACCTACGTGGGTGGCGGCGCGGTCGATCCGAACCAGAGCGTGATCCACCAGGGCTGGTGGTTCATCCACAAGCACCTGAAGAACATCAACAACGACTTTCGCCTGAGCAAGGAGATCTTCGACGGCAACACGCTCACCGCCGGCCTGTACCTGGCGCACTACACCATGGATGACGAGTGGGCACTGGGCAACCAGATGCTGATGACCAACACGCCCAACGCACGCCCGATCACGGTCAGCTACGTCGATGCCAACGGCGTCAACCAGCTCACCGACAACCAGGGCTTCCTCGACTACGGCGGCTTCAACATCACCGAGCATGGCAACGCCAACAACAAGGCGTTCTACCTGTCCGACATCTGGCGCCTGGGCAAGTGGCTGATCGACCTGTCCGGCCGGGTGGAGAACCAGAACGCCACCAACGACGTGTGCAACCTCACCAACGTCAACCTGGACGGCGACCCCAACACCAAGTACGACAACGCCGTGCCGGTATGCAACGGCAGCTTCTCGCATACGCGCTACGACAAGACGCATCCCTCGTGGACGTTCGGCGTGAACTACGAGCTGGCCGACAACATGAGCGTGTATTTCCGGGCGAACAAGGGCGCGCACTTCCCCGATTTCGACAACGGCATCCGCGGCAATGCGTCGGACAACGTCGCGCCGGTGCAGAAGATCCAGAACGTCGAGGGCGGCTTCAAGTTCCAGTCCAAGCAGTTCTATGCGGACATCAGCGTGTACCACCGCCAGTTCATCGGTCTGCTGTACCAGCCCACCGACGCCGGCGGCGTGCCGAACGGCCCGCAGAGCACCTACGGTTCGGATTCCAAGGGCGTCAACGTCAACACCGCGTGGAGCCCGACCGAGAACCTCAAGTTCCAGCTGATCGGCGACTACCTCGATGGCCACTACTCGCACAACAGCTCATGCCTGCCGTACACCAACCCGGTGGCCGGCAACGGCTGCGCGCTGATCAACGGCGTGCAGCTGCAGCGCCAGCCGAAAGTGCGCTACATGTTCACGCCCAGCTACAAGATCCCGTTCGGCTGGGGCGACGTGCTGGCCTTCGTCACCTATACCCACGTCGGCCCGCACACGCAGGACATTTCCGGCCTGCAGCAGCTGGGCAGCTACCACACCTGGGATTTCGGCGTGGTCGCCAACCTGCAGCAGAACTGGCAGGTGCGCGTGCAGGGCACCAACATGACCAACGAGCTGGGGCTGACCGAGAGCAACTCGCGCATCTTCGGTTCGGCGGCCGGAACCACCGGCGTGATCCTGGCCCGTCCGCTGGAGGGGCGTGAAGTCAACATGGAGGTCAAATACATGTTCTGACCTGCGCAGGTGGCGCTTCCACGGGTGCGGGAGTGCCACCCATTTTCCCGGGGTCATTCCCGCGAAAGCTGGAATGACCCCGGGGTACGCAGCCTTCCGGAAGCCGGGCAACAAAGAGGCATGCCCCATGAAGCGTTTTTCCGCCGGACTCGCGGCGTTCCTGCTCGCCATCACCTTGCTCGCTGCGCCGGCATCGGCCGCCACCGATCCGAGCTTCCTGTTCACCGCCACGGCGAAGGATTTCGCCAGCTACTTCCCTGGTTACCTCGCCAACGGCTACTTCTCCACCATGACCTCGCCGCGCGGCACCGAGCCGAACGCGTCGTACATGGTCGCCTTCATGGATTACAAGCCGGGCGACATCTCGCGTCCCGCGGCGATTCCCGGCTGGAGCGAAATCGACTACAACCCCGGCGGTGGCTGGCTCAACCGCACGCGACTGGATGCGGGCATCTTCCAGCGCTACGCACAGACGCTGGACATGCACGACGCCACGCTGACCACGCGCTACCGCTTCGCTTACGCCAACAAGGCCAGCGACATCGAGGTCACCAGCTTCGTCAGCCAGGCCTCGCCGCACCTCGCGGCTATCCGCATGGCGATCACGCCTCAGTTCGACGGCCAGGTGCAGCTGAGTTTTCCGATCCGGTTGTGGTCCGAGCACCAGCCGCGCTTCCCGATCGCCAGCATGGGCGGCGAGGAAATGATCGCCGCGGTGATCGCCAGCGGGCAGAGCCTGGACAACAAGCCGGTACCCACGCCCGACCGTGCGCCGGTGTGGTATCCGGGCTACACCCAGGTGCGTTCCGCCGAGGGTGATGCGAAGGCGCTGACGCTCGCGCTGAAGGGCAGGGCACAACACGGACTCGGCATGGCCGAGGCGGCCGCGATCGGGCTGCCCGAAGGGCTCTCGCCCGACACGGTGAAGCTGGAACGGACCTCCACCAGACTCTCGCTGGACATCACCGCCACGCTGCACAAGGGCCAGCGCTACGTCTTCACCAAGTACGTGGCGCTCTCGCGCGACGGCTGGGGCGACGACGGGGACGTGCTCGCCCTGGCCAGCGCCGCGCGCAAGGCCGGCTTCGACCGCCTGCTCGCCGATCACCGGGCGGCCTGGCACAAGCTGTGGCAATCGGACATCGTGATCGACGGCAAACCGGCCGTGCAGAAGGCGGTGCACTCGGACCTCTACTACCTGTTGTCCAACACCACCGTCGGCACCGCCTGGCCGATGGGTGCCTGCGCGCTGACGCCCAATTACGCGGGCCATGCGTTCTGGGACAGCGACTCGTGGGTGTTCCCGGCGCTGCTGCTGTTGCACCCGGAGCGCGCCAGACCCATCGTGATGTTCCGCGACCGCACCACCGAACCCGCGCGGGCGCGTGCCCGCCAGTACGGCGTGCAAGGCACCATGTACCCGTGGGAAGCCGATCCGCAGACCGGCGTGGACGTCACCCCGCACTTCGCCTGGGAGGTCTACCGCGAGGTCCACGTCAACGCCGACATCGCCATCGCGCAATGGCAGTACTACCTGGCGACGGGTGACAAGGCATGGTTGAAAACGCATGCGTGGCCCGTGCTGGAGGGCATTGCCACGTTCTGGACCAGCCGCGTCACCTACGACAAGTCGCACGACCGCTACGAGATCCACCACGTCACGTCGCCCGACGAGGCCTACAACGACGTGCCGAACGACTCCTTCACCAATGCCGTCGCCCGCAAGGCGCTCGAGATCGCGGTGAAGGCAGCGCGCGCGGTGGGCGCCAAGGCGGACCCGCGCTGGAGCGAGATCGCCGCGAAGATGTACATCCCGTTCGACGAGGATGAACAGCGCCATCTGGATTTCGACAAGTCGGTGCCGCACGACAAGATCACCTGGATGGGCTCCTCGCTGGCCTGGCTGATGTATCCGAACCTGGACTTGCCGATGTCGCCGCAGGTGCGCCGCAACGACTTCGACTTCCAGCTGCAGGCGCTGAAGAGCCACGGCGACGACCCCAACGAGATGATGATGGTGATGCTCGCCGTCGGTGCCGCAGAGCTGGGCGACGGCAAGGCGGCCGGCGAATGGATCGATCGCAACCTGGTCGGTTTCCTCAAACCCCCGTTCAACGTGCGCACCGAGACCGCGGCCAACAACGCCGGCTACATCCTGGCCACCTCGGCCGGCTTCGTGCAAAGCATGCTGTACGGTCTCACCGGACTGCGCATCGACGACGACGGGCTGAGCGCGAAGTACGCCCCGGTGTTGCCGCCAGGCTGGAACGCCTTGACGCTCAAGGACGTGAAGTTCCGCGGGCGCCGCTACGACATCCGCATCAGCCGCGACGCCGACGGCAAGGTGGTGCTCAGCCGCCAGCCGTTGCGTGCAACTGGCATGCGCCACCCTGATCCATTGCAGGAGGAAGCCCGCCCATGAAAGTCGTCTCCCTGTTCGCCGCCATGGCGCTGGCCTTCGCTACCGCGGCCGGTGCCGCCACGCCCGACCCGGCGCAGACGCAGGCATACATCCACAAGGCCTGGGACACGCTGACGCGCTCGCTGGACGATTGCTCGGCCCTGCACGATCCGAAAATGGATGCGCGCCCGGTACTCTACCTGCCGGCCGGCTTCCCTGCGCCCGCAGCGATGGCCGACATCAGACAGCGTTGCAAGATCGACGTGCACACGCTGCCTCGGCGCATCGAAAAGCTCGGCGACCTGATGCCGTCCGCGCTGCCGGCGGAAGGCCTGCTCTACCTGCCCAGGCCCTACGTGGTGCCGGGCGGGCAGTTCAACGAGATGTACGGCTGGGACAGCTACTTCATCCAGCTCGGCCTGCTGGCGGACGGGCGCGTCGAGCTGGCCCGCGACATGACCGACAACATGCTGTTCGAGGTCGAGCACTACGGCGGCGTGCTCAACGCCAACCGCACCTATTACCTGACCCGTTCGCAGCCGCCGTTCCTGTCGCGAATGATCGGCGACGTGCTGGCCGCGCCCGGCGCCTTCAAGGGCGAGGCCGAGCGGCATGCATGGCTGGTCCACGCCTATCCGCTGGCGGTGGCCAACTACCGCATCTGGACCCGACCCGAGCATCGTGCCGGCGACACCGGCCTGGCACGCTACTTCGACCTCGGCGCCGGCCCGGTGCCGGAGATGCACGGCAGCGCCTACTACCGCGGCGTGATCGACTGGGTGCTGGCGCATCCGAAGGACGACCCCGGCTACCTGGTCAAGGCCGCCGAGCATCCCGACGCCGCCGAGACAGCGCGCCTGAAATCCACCAGTTGCGACATCGAGGCGTCCCATGTCTGCGCAGGCGCCTGGTCGCAGGGCCATCGCCTGAGCGCCGACTACTACCTGGGTGATCGCGCCATGCGCGAGTCCGGCTTCGACACCAATTTCCACTTCGGTCCGTACGGCGGAACCACCCATCACTACGCCGGCGTGGGCCTCAACAGCCTGCTGTATCGCTACGAGCGCGACCTGCACGACTTCGCCCTGCAACTGGGCAAGGTGGCCGAGGCCAGGCAATGGGCGGACGCCGCCGCGAGGCGCAAGGTGGCGATGGACAAGTACCTGTGGCAGCCGGAACGCGGCATGTTCATGGACTACGACTTCACCATCAGCAAGGCATCGGCGCAGCCCTATGTCACCACCTACTGGCCGCTGTGGGCCGGGCTGGCCAGCAAGGCGCAGGCGGCCGCGCTGGAGAAGCACCTGGCCGTGTTCGAGCGCAAGGGCGGCCTGTCGATGGACGACCTGGGCAGCGGCGCGCAATGGGACGAGCCGTTCGGCTGGGCGCCCACCAACTGGCTGGCGATCTCGGGCCTGGACGCCTACGGTTTCCATGACGACGCCCGCCGCCTGGCGCGCAAGTTCACGGCCACGGTGGATACCGGTTTCGCCCATGACGGCACCATCCGCGAGAAATACAACATGGCGCTGGGCAACGCGGACGTGAAGATCACCGCCGGCTACACCACCAACGTGATCGGCTTCGGCTGGACCAACGCGGTCTACCTCAAACTGCACCAGTTGCTGCAGGCGGCGCTAAAGCCGGCGGCGGCGCACTGAGGATCATCCGTTCACGGCTGCAGCCGGCGGCTGGGTTATCCTTTCGGTCTTTCGCCCCAGCCTCAAGGATCGCCATGACCATCAACGTCACCTTCACCACCAACCGCGGCCCGATCCACCTGCGCCTGCACGAGGACAAGGCACCGGTGACGGTCGCCAGCTTCGTCAACCTGGCGCGCCGCGGCTACTACGACGGCCTGTCGTTCCATCGCGTGATCGCCGATTTCATGATCCAGGGCGGGTGCCCCGAGGGCAGTGGCCGCGGTGGTCCGGGCTACAAGTTCGAGGACGAGTTCAACCCGTCGCTGCGCCACGACAAGCCGGGTGTGCTGTCGATGGCCAATGCCGGTCCGCGCACCAACGGCAGCCAGTTCTTCATCACCCACGGTCCGACGCCGTGGCTGGACGGCAAGCACAGCGTGTTCGGCGAAGTGCTGGACGCGTCCGACATGGACGTGGTCAATGCGATCCAGCAGGGTGACACGATCGAGAAGGTCACCGTGGAGGGCGACGTCGACGCCTTGCTGGCGGCGCAGGTCGACCGCGTCAAGGAATGGAACGAGGTGCTGGATCAGCGCGGCTGAGCTTGCCGCCGGATACGCAGGAAATCGCCGGCCGGAGCCGGCGATTTTTTTGGGCGAATGAGTCATGGCTCCACTACTTTCACCGGCCTATGATCGGCGGGCTACACGCGTGTTCATTCATCCAGGAGAGCGCCCATGTCATTCCTCAACGATTTGCTTGGCGGTCAGGGACAGCCGGCCGGCGGTGCCGGCTCGATGATTTCGGTGGCCAGCGACCTGTTGCAGCGGGCTGGCGGCGTGCAGGGCCTGATCAGCATGCTGCAGCAGCACGGGCTGGGTGGCGCAGTGCAGTCGTGGGTGAGCAGCGGGGCGAACCAGCCGGTATCGGGCGATCAACTCGGCCAGGCGCTGCAGCATGGCGGCATGGGCTCGCTGGTGCAGGAGGCGGCCAGCAAGCTCGGCGTCGATCCCGGCGTGGTGCTCAATGGACTTTCGCAGGTCTTGCCGCAGGCGGTCGACCACCTGACACCGGATGGCCAGGTGCCGGCAGACGGGCAGGGCGGCGGCTTCAACCTCGGCATGCTTGAAGGGCTGGCGGGCAAGCTGCTGGGCTGAGGCTGCGGAGCGTCCCGACGGGGTGATCGCCCCGCCGGGAGGCCGGTCAGGTCGACTTGCGCTTGAGCAGGTGGTAGAGCAGCAACAACACGATGGCGCCGACCACCGAGGCGATGAAGCCGGCCGATTGCCCCTCCTGGTACCAGCCGAACAAGTGCTGGCCGACCCAGGTCGCCAGCAGCGAGCCGACGATGCCGATGATGGCGGTGATGATGAAGCCGCCCGGGTCCTTGCCCGGCGTCAACAGCTTGGCCACCACGCCCACGACCAGTCCGATCACGAAAACCCAGAGCCAATGCATGCGGTTCTCCTTGTAGCGGGTTGACTGCGAAGCCCGGTGCGCGGGCGCATCCATGATGCCCCGATTGGACGGCGGTGGCGCAAGCGCATGGCAGACGAGCGCCCGGGGCGGGCGGCGTGGTAAAATTGCGGCCTTTGTTTCCTCACTGCGTGAGACAGCAATGCCCCAGCTCGCCAAGCGTGTCGGCCGCGCCAAACCCAGCGCGATCATGCTCATCGCCGAGAAGGCCAGACAGCTCAGGGCTGCCGGCCGCGACATCATCAGCTTCTCCATCGGCGTGCCGAACTTCCTGCCCGGCGAGCATGTCTACGCCGCCGCGCGCGAGTCGCTCTCGCACGACTCCGGCCAGTACGGCAGCAACCGGGGCGCCGACGCGCTGCTGGATGCATTCCTCAGGCACATCGAGGCGCTCGGCTTCAGCGGCTACACGCGCACGAACCTGTCGATCGGCATCGGCGCCAAGCAGGTGCTGTACAACCTGGCCGAGGCGTTGCTGGACGAAGGCGAGGAGATCTGCTTCGCCGCGCCGTACTGGACCACCTACCGCGACATCGCCGACATCGTGGGCGCGAAGATCCACGTGATGCCGTGCGGGGCGGAGCAGAACTACAAGCTCACCCCGGCCCAGCTCGACGCCGCGCTGGCGCGCAAGCCGAAGGTGTTTCTGTTCAACAACCCGTCCAACCCCACCGGCATGGTCTACACCGGCGCGGAAATCGCCGCACTGGCCGAGGTGATCGCCCGGCACCCGGATACCTGGGTCATCACCGACGACATCTACAACGCGATGGTGTTCGACGGGCTGGGATACCACAACTTCGTGTTCGCCAGGCCGGAGCTGCGCGAGCGGGTGATCTTCGTCGATTCGGTCTCCAAGACCTACGGCATGCCGGGCTGGCGCGTGGGCCTGCTGGCTGGCCCCGAAGTGGTGGCCAAGGCGGTCACCACGCTCAATTCCAACCACATCACCAGCCTGCCGGAAGTGATCACCGCCGCGGCCGTCGCAGCCCTGTCCGGCCCGCAGGACGTGCCGCAGGCCAGGTGCAGGGAGTTCGCCGGCCGGCGCGACACGGTGTTTGCCGCGCTCACGGCGATTCCCGGCGTGGCCTGCCCGCGGCCGCAGGGCGCGTTCTACGCGTTCCCGGACATCTCGGCGGCATTCGGCAAGCGCCACGGCAGCATGAAGATCGACAATGACGTGGAGTTCTGCGCCGCGCTGCTGGAAGCCAAGGGCGTGGCCTGCGTGCCCGGCTCGGCCTTCGGCGAGCCGCGGGCGATGCGCATTTCCTACACCTGCCCGCAGGCCCAGTTGCAACCCGGCCTGGACCGTATCGCCGAATTTTTCGCCGAACTGACGTGAATCAGTGCCTGCAGGAGCGCACCCTGTGCGCGATGCCTTTCGCGACAGGAACATCGCGCGCAGGGTGCGCTCCTGCACGAGAATGAACACCCCCAGAAGGAGTCATCGTCCATGAAAGCCCCCGTTCGAGTTGCCGTTACCGGTGCTGCCGGCCAGATCGGCTATGCCTTGCTGTTCCGCATCGCCGCCGGCGACATGCTCGGCCCCGACCAGCCGGTGATCCTGCATCTGCTGGAGATCACCCCGGCCCTGCCGGCGCTGCAGGGCGTGGTGATGGAACTCAACGATTGCGCGTTCCCGACGCTGGCCGGCGTGGTCGCCACCGATGACGCCAATGTCGCGTTCAAGGATGTGGATTACGCCCTGCTGGTCGGCGCGCGCCCGCGCGGCCCGGGCATGGAGCGCAAGGATCTGCTGGAAGCCAACGGCGCGATCTTCGCACCGCAGGGCAAGGCCCTGAACGCGCATGCCAGGCGTGACGTGAGGGTGCTGGTGGTCGGCAACCCGGCCAACACCAATGCCCTGATCGCCCAGCAGAACGCGCCGGACCTGGATCCGAAGTGCTTCACCGCGATGGTTCGCCTCGACCACAACCGCGCCAAGAGCCAGCTCGCCGAGAAGACCGGCAAGCACAACACCGACGTGAAGAAGATGACGATCTGGGGCAACCACAGCTCCACCCAGTATCCCGACCTGCACCACGCCACCGTCGACGGCAAGCCGGCGCTGAGCCTGGTCGACCAGGCCTGGTACGAGAACGAGTTCATTCCCACCGTGCAGCAGCGCGGCGCGGCCATCATCAAGGCACGCGGCGCCTCGTCGGCCGCCTCGGCTGCCTCGGCGGCGATCGACCACATGCGCACCTGGGCGCAGGGCACGGCCGAGGGCGACTGGGCCTCGATGGGCATTCCTGCCGATGGCTCCTACGGCATCGCGCCGGGCGTGATCTACGGCTACCCGGTGACCGTGAAGAACGGCAAGTACGAGATCGTGCAGGGCCTGGAGATCGGCGCCTTCTCGCGTTCACGCATGGACGCCACCGACAAGGAACTGCGCGAGGAGCGCGCCGGCGTGGAGCACCTGTTCGCCAAGTAATCCCGCCGCGATGCCCGGCCCGCCCTCTGCGCAGGGGCAGCGGGCCACGGCGGCACTCCAACGGGCCGGCTTGCGCCGGCCCGTTGTCGTTTCGTCGCTGCCGCAAGCGGCAGCGGTCAGTTCGGTGCCTCGGGCAACTCCGTGGTGCCGGCAGCCTGATCGCCGCGCTTGAGCAGCCAGGCAAGGATCGGCGGCGTGACCATGGCGGTGAGCAGCGACATCGCCACGATGATCGCGTAGATGCGGTTGTCGAACACGCCGGCGGCCAGCCCCAGGGTGGCGACCACGATGCCCACCTCGCCGCGCGGCACCATGCCGAAGCCGATGATGGTGGCGCTGCGCGTGCCCAGCGTGAGCGAACCGAGCCAGCCGCCGGCCAGCTTGGATACCACCGCGATCGCGGTGACCACCGCCAGCATCCACAGCGCCTCGGCGCTGGCCAGTTCGTGCAGGTCGACCTTGCTGCCGGTGACCACGAAGAAGAACGGGGTAAGCAGGGCGAGCAGCGGGGCCGTCTGCTTTTCCAGGGTGTGCTGCTGGCGCGTTTCCGAGGCGATCATGCCGGCCAGGAACGCGCCGATGATCGCGGCCAGGCCGAAGCGGGTGGACAGCCAGGCCAGCCCCAGGCACAGCGCCAGCACGATCATCAGCGGCGAATGCGGGCCCAGCGGCTTGTCCAGCCAGGCGGAGTTCCAGCGCATCACCCGCGCGCCGCCCCAGCCAATCACCGCGATGAAGCCCGCCGCACCGGCGAGTACCACCAGCAGGTGCGAGGCATCGACGCTGCCGCCACCCTGCAGTGAAATCACGACGCCGAGCAGCAGCATGGCCAGGATGTCATCGATCACCGCCGCACCCAGGATCACCTTGCTCTCGATCCGCTGCAGTGCGCCCAGCTCCTGCAGCACGCGCGCGGTGATGCCGGCCGAGGTGGCCACGAAGGCCGCCGCGACGAACAGTGAACGGTCCCAGTCGAAGCCGTTGCCGTGGGCCCACACGCTGCCCATGCCGAACGGCACCAGCACGCCGACCACGCCGACCGCGAACGCCACCGCACCGACCTTCTTCATGTCTTCCAGCCGGGTTTCCAGGCCCACCGCGAACAGCAGCAGGATCACGCCGATCTCCGCC
This sequence comes from Rhodanobacter sp. UC4437_H4, assembly GCF_052978425.1. Taxonomy (NCBI): domain Bacteria; kingdom Pseudomonadati; phylum Pseudomonadota; class Gammaproteobacteria; order Lysobacterales; family Rhodanobacteraceae; genus Rhodanobacter; species Rhodanobacter sp. UC4437_H4. The sequence goes on along the minus strand of NZ_CM129673.1, from coordinate 705,190 downwards.
AGCACGTCGAGCGGGGTGCCGGTGGCGATCTGCCCCGGGCTGATCCAGCCGAGCAGGGAAGGGCCGATCGCGCAACCGGCGGCGATCTCGCCGACCACGCCGGGCAGCTTCAGTCGTTGCGCGATCTCGCTGCCGATCTGGGCGGCGACGAACACGACAAACAGGGTGAACAGGATTTCGCTGGCGTGGTGCATGCAATACGTGCCCGAGCTTGCGGCAAAGACTGCATGCTACACGCAGCCTCTCGCCGGGCGGCGCCTTGCCGCGGTTCAACCTGCCGCCGCGCCGGCTCGCGACAGCGGGCGATCGTGCCGCAGCCGGCCGAACACGCGGCTGGCCGCCGCCGTGACCAGCGCCAGCAGCAGCACCGTCCAGCGGAACGCCTCGACATAATCCGCGCGCTCATGTCCCTGCAGCAGCGCCTGCATCAGCAGCGTGGACAGCGCGATGCCGAAGCTCATCGCGAGGTATTGCACGGTCGAGGCCATCGACGAAGCCATCGAGGCGTGCGCGATGTCCAGGTCGTGGTAGATCAGCGTGTTCATCGCGGTGTACTGCAGCCCGGCGAAGCCGCCGTAGCAGAACGTCAACGTCGCGATGGCCCACACCGGCGTGGCCGGTCCGAGCAGGGCAAACGCCGCCAGCAGCACGGCCACGATCAAGGTGTTGCCCAGCAGCAGGCGGCGGTAACCCAGGTGCACCAGCACGCGATTGATCGCCCATTTGGCGCAGATCGAACCCAATGCCTGCGGCACCATCATCAGGCCGGCCATCAGCGGCGACCAGCCGCAACCGACCTGCAGGAACAGCACCAGCAACAGGAACATGCCGGAGATGCCGAGCCGGGTGAACAGGCCGCCGGCCAGCGCCACCCACACGCTGCGCACCTTGAGCAGGGTCAGGTCGGCGACCGGAAAGGCGGTGCGTCGGCTGTGCCACACATAGGCCAGGCCCAGCAGCACCGCCGCCAGACTGCATTGGCCGATGCGCATCCACGGCACCGGCGTGGCGCCGGCCAGCTCCGAGGCGATCAGCAGCAGGGCCGAAGCGGCGGCGAAAAGCCCGAAGCCGAACAGGTCGAAACGGTGTGCGCGCTCCAGCCGGTAGTCCGGCATGTCGCGCCGGTTCATCCACACCCCGGCGATCGCCACCGGCACGTTGATCAGGAAGATCAGCCGCCACGAGGTGAACTCCACCAGCGCGCCGCCGAGCAGGGGGCCGAGTACTGAACCCAGCAGGCCGAAGGTGGCCACCGTGCTCATCGCGCGCACGAACTCGCGCCTGTCGATGCTGCGCACCAGCACGTAGCGCCCGACCGGCATCAGCGAGGCGCCACCGATGCCCTGCAGCACGCGCGCGGCGACCAGTTGCGGCAGCGTCTGCGCCAGCCCGCACAGCAGCGAACCCAGCCCGAACACCACGATCGCGGCGCCGAACACCCGCCGCGTGCCCAGCCGGTCGCACAGCCACGGACTGGCCGGGATCAGGATCGCCAGGGTCAGCACGTAGCTGGTCAGCGCCGTGCGCATGCCCAGCGGGGTTACCTCCAGCGCCACGGCCATCATCGGCACCGCGGTGTTGACCACGGTGGAATCCAGCGCCTGCATGAAGAAGGCCGCCGCGACCAGCCACAGCAGGCCGCGGAAGCGCTCGCGCGTGGACGGCTCGGGCAAGGCGGCCGAAACCGTTGCTGAAGGGGCGTCCGCGGCGGCTGGGCTGGCCATGTCGGGCATGATAACTGTTGTGACAGCTTGCATTTGGCGCCGGGATTTTGCACAGTCACGTCTGATGCACCTGCCGCCGGTGATGTGCCAGGCGCGGCAGCGGATAACCGACCTCACGCGCCGGGACACCATGTTCTGGCGCGTGTTTTTGTGCGGCTGGAGCCGCGGGAACCAGGAATCACCATGAGTCATTCAGCAATCACCGTGTCGCGCATCGACCTGGATCGCATCGAAGCCCTGCTGGAGCGGTTGCCGGCAGCCGAGGCCGACAAGCTGCAGGCGCTGCGCGCCGAGCTGGATCGCGCCGACGTGGTCGAGCCGGCGGACATGCCGCCGCACATCGTGACGATGAACTCCACCGTGGTCTTCGAAGACGAGTCCGACGGCGAAAAGCTGACCCTCACCCTGGTCTATCCGGCCGGCGCCGGTGCGCCCGGTACGGTCTCGATCCTCGCCCCCGTGGGCAGTGCGCTGCTGGGCCTGGCGCGCGGCCAGCAGATCGACTGGCCGATGCCCGACGGGCGCAAGCGCCGCCTGAAAGTGCTGGAGATCACCTACCAGCCCGAGGCCGCCGGCCACCTGCACCGCTGAGCGCCGCGCGCGCGGCGGGCGCACCGGCGGGTCGCTAAACTGCGCGAAGAAGGAGACCCGCATGGCCGCAACCGCCGTTCCCGCCGACATCCTGGCCCGCGCCGCCGCACTGCGCTCGCAGATCGAGCAGGCCAATTACCGCTACCACGTGCTCGACGACGCGGACATCACCGATGCCGCGTACGACCGCCTGATGCGCGAACTGGAAGCGCTGGAAGCCGCACACCCGGCGCTGGCCTCACCCGATTCACCGACGCGCAAGGTCGGCGCACGCGCGCACGGCGGCTTTGCCGAGGTGCGCCACGCGATCTCGATGCTGTCGCTCGGCAATGCCTTCGAGCAGGACGGCGAGACCGATCGCGAACGCTTCCACGAGGTGGCCGAGTTCGAGCGGCGCATCGAGCAGACGACAAAACGGACTGAACCAGTTTTCTCGGTCGAACCCAAGCTCGATGGCCTGGCGATCAGCCTGCGCTACGAGCATGGCGTGTTCGTGCAGGGCGCCACCCGCGGCGACGGCGAAACGGGCGAGGACGTCACCGCCAACCTGCGCACGGTGCGGGCGATCCCGTTGAAGCTGCGCGGCAAGGACTGGCCCGAGGTGCTCGAAGTACGCGGCGAGGTGATCATGCTGCGCAAGGATTTCGAGGCGTTCAACGCATACGCCCGCGCCCACGACGAGAAGCCGCTGGCCAATCCGCGCAACGGCGCTGCCGGCTCGCTGCGCCAGCTCGACCCGGCGATCACCGCGAAGCGGCGCCTGAGCTTCTTCGCCTACGCGATCGGCGTGGTCGAGGGCGGCGAGCTGCCGCCGACCCATTCGGCCACGCTGCGGCAGCTGCGCGAGTGGGGGTTCCCGGTGTCGCCGGAAGTGGACATCGCACGTGGCTTCGATGGCCTGATCGCCTATTTCCGGCGCATCGGCGCCAGGCGCGACAGCCTGCCTTACGACATCGACGGCGTGGTCTACAAGCTGGACGATTACGAAGGCCAGCGCGAGATGGGTTTCGTCTCGCGCGCGCCGCGCTGGGCGATCGCGCACAAGTTTCCCGCGCAGGAGCAAACCACCCGCCTGCTCGACATCGAGGTGCAGATCGGCCGCACCGGCGCCGCCACGCCGCGCGCGCGGATGGAGCCGGTACAAGTGGCCGGCGTCACCGTCACCTACGCCACGCTGCACAACGCCGACCAGGTCGCGCGGCTGGATGCGCGCATCGGCGACACGGTGATCGTGCGCCGTGCCGGCGACGTGATTCCGGAAGTGGTGCGCGTGGTCGAGGACCAGCGCCCGCCCGGCACGGTGCCGTGGACGATGCCCGCGCAATGCCCGGTGTGCGGTTCCGCGCTGATCCGCGAAGAGGGCGCCGCCGCCTGGCGCTGCTCCGGCGGACTGATCTGCGCGGCACAGCGCAAGGAGGCACTGATCCACTTCGCGTCGCGTCGTGCCATGGACATCGAAGGCCTGGGTGAGCGCTTCGCCGAGGCGCTGGTGGAGTTCGACATCGTGCACTCGCCAGCCGATCTGTACGCGCTCACCGTCGACAGCTTCGTGGCGATGAAGCAGGCGATCGACGAACGGGATGGCACCACGCCCGAAACGGTCAAGGCCGGCAAGGTGGCGACCAAGTGGGCCGAGAACCTGGTCGCCGGCATCGAGGCCAGCAAGCACACCACGCTGGCGCGCTTCCTGTTCGCGCTGGGCATCATGCATATCGGCGAGAGCACGGCCAAGACGCTGGCCGCGTGGCTGGGCCGGCTCGATGTCGTGCGCGCCATGCCGGCGCCGGTACTGCGCGTGCTGCCTGACGTCGGCGCCGAAGTGGCCACCTCGATCGCCGGCTTCTTCGCGCAGGCGGGCAACCAGCAGGTGGTCGATGCGCTGCTCGAGGCCGGCATCGTGTTCAGTGACGAGCGCGCGCCTTCGCCGCAGCTGCGCGAGCGGCTGAATCTGGGCGTGCTGCTGGACATGGCCGGGATCAACAAGCTCGGTCCCAAGAGCAGCAAGCTGCTGGCGCAGCATTTCCCCACGCTCGATCGCCTGCTCGCCGCGGGCGCGGCGCACTGGATCACCGCTGGCGTGCCGCAGGCCGCGGCGGCGGCGTTGGAAGCCTTCCTGGCCGATCCCGCTGCACAGGCTGCGTTGCGCGATGCCGAGGCAGCGATGCACCGCCTGCTCGATGCGATTCCCGCCGGCGCGGCCGTGGCCGCGGCGCCGCTGGACGGGCAGACCTTCGTGCTCACCGGCACGCTGGCCTCGCTCAGCCGCGACGAGGCAAAGGATCGGCTGGAGGCGCTGGGCGCCAAGGTGTCCGGATCGGTCTCGAAAAAGACCAGCGTGGTGGTGGCAGGCGTTGAAGCCGGCTCGAAACTGGACAAGGCGCAGGAGCTTGGCGTGCCGGTCTGGGACGAGGCGCAGTTGCTGGCCTTGCTCGACGAGCACGGGGCGGGTTGATGAGTCTCGCCCTGCCTGACGCCCTGCGCTTGCGTGCACGGCTGTACGCCCTGATCCGCGCGTACTTCGCCACGCGCGACGTGCTGGAGGTGGAAACCCCGGTGCTGTCGGCAGCCGGCAATACCGATCCGAACATGCAGGGTTTCAGCACGACCTTCAGCGGCCATGTCGATGCCGGTGCGCGCGAGCGCTGGTTGCGCACCTCGCCGGAGTACCCGCTGAAGCGGCTGCTCGCGGCGGGTGTCGGCGACTGCTACGAGCTGGGCCGGGTGTTTCGCAACGGCGAGGCGGGCGGGCGTCACAACCCCGAGTTCACCATGCTGGAGTGGTACCGGGTCGGTTGGGATCATCGCCGGCTGATGCAGGAAACCATCGTGCTGGTGGAGGCTGCGCTGGGGCTGGTGGGGCGGCGCGCCGAGGTGCGGGTGACCACGTACCGGCAGCTGTTCCTGGACGGGCTGGGCATTGACCCGTTGCATGCGCCGGTGGACGAACTGCGTGCGCCGCTGACCGCGTTCGGCATCGGCCCGGACGGGCTTGGCCGTGACGACTGGCTCGACCTGTTGATCACCCACAAGCTGCAGCCGGCGTTTCCGCGCGACCGCATCACGGTGATCCACGACTATCCGGCCAGCCAGTGTGCACTCGCGAAGATTCGCCCCGGCGAACCGCCGCTGGCCGAGCGCTTCGAGCTGTATCTGGGCCGTTACGAGCTGGCCAACGGCTACCACGAGTTGAACGATGCGGCCGAGCAGCGCGGGCGCTTCGAGCGCGACAACGCGGTACGCCGCGAGCGCGGCCTGCGCGAGGTCCCGCTGGACGAGAACCTGCTGGACGTGCTCGATGCCATGCCCGCTTGCGCCGGCGTGGCGCTGGGCGTGGAGCGTCTGTTGATGTGCCTTGCCGACACCGACGCGATCGCCGACGTGTTGGCGTTTCCGTTTGCCCGGGCGTGAGACGCGGCGCGCGACCAGGCCGGCCGCACGCCTTGTCGCTCAGGCGGAGTCGCCCCCGCCGGTTGCTCCAGCCGGTCGACCGGGCTTGAAATCCCCGGCCAGTCGCGCCGGAGACCCATCGGAAAACGGCTCGCAGCCCGAGCACCCAGGTCGATCGGGCGGACCGGTTTTTGGGTTATGTTTCCGCGGCGGCCACGGCGGCTCCCGGAAAACTGACGATGATCGAACATGGCCTCGTGTTGCAGCGTGACATCACGGATGACCGGACTCTCGGTCGCCGCGACATCCGCACGCTGACCCTGGCGGCCCTGGGCGGCGCGCTGGAGTTCTACGACTTCGTGGTGTTCGTGTTTTTCGCGATCCCGCTGAGCCAGCTGTTCTTCCCGCACGACACCGCGCCGTGGCTGGCGCAGCTGCAGGTGTTCGGCATCTTCGCGGCGGGCTACCTCGCGCGGCCGCTGGGCGGCATCGTGATGGCCCACTACGGCGACAAGCTGGGGCGCAAGCGGATGTTCACGCTCAGCGTGTTCCTGATGGCGGTGCCCACGCTGGGTATCGGCCTGCTGCCGGTATACGCGCAGGTCGGCATGCTGGCGCCGCTGGCCTTGCTGTCGCTGCGGGTGGTGCAGGGCATCGCGGTGGGAGGCGAAGTACCCGGCGCGTGGGTGTTCGTGGCCGAGCACGTGCCGGCGCGACGGGTGGGATTTGCCTGCGCCAGCCTCACTTCGGGGCTGACCGTGGGCATCGTGATCGGCTCGCTGGCGGCGGCGGCGATCAACAGCCGGATGAGCCCGGCGACCGTGCTCGATTGGGGCTGGCGCGTGCCGTTCCTGGTCGGCGGCGTGTTCGGTTTCTTAGCGGTGTGGCTGCGGCGCTGGCTCAGCGAGACGCCGGTATTCGAGGCGATGCACGCCCGGCGAGAGCTGGCCAGCGGCCTGCCGCTGCGGCAAGTATTCGAGCAGCATTTTCCCAGTGTGCTGCTGTCGATGCTGGTGACCTGGATGCTCACCGCGGCGATCCTGGTGATCGTCCTGATGACGCCGTCGCTGGTGCAGTCGGTGTTCCATGTGGCGCCGGCGCGGGCGTTCCTCGGCAACACCGTGGCCTCCGTCGCGCTGGCGTTGGGCTGTCTGGGCTATGGCGTCCTGGCGGATCGAATCGGGTTTGCGCGCGCGCTGCTGTTCGGCGCGGCCGGCCTGGTGGTGTGCAGCTACGCGCTGTATCTGGATCTGCGCTTCGGGGCGGCGCATTTCCTCGTGCTGTACGCGCTCGCCGGGCTGGCCGTCGGCGTGGTCGGCGTGGTCCCGGCGCTGATGGTGGTGGCGTTCCCGCCCGCGGTGCGCTTCTCCGGATTGTCGTTCTCGTACAACATCGCCTACGCAGTGTTCGGCGGCATCACGCCGCCGCTGATCGGCCTGCTGGTGAAGCAGTTCGGCGTGCTGGCGCCGGCGCATTACGTGGCGTTCGCCGCGGTGATCGGGATGAGCGTGGCGTACACGCAACTTCGTCGCCGGCATGCGTAGGAGCCCGCTTGCGGGCGATGCTTTTCCCTGCGCGCACGAAGACAAGAGCATCGCCCGCGAGCGGGCTCCTGCCGTGGGCGATCAGAACTCCAGCTCCTGCGCGGCGCACAGATAGTCGACCAGCGGCGCGACGCGCTTGAAGGTGGCGACCGTCCACGGCAGCAGTTCGTCAGAGCAGGCCAGCGCTTCGCTGAAGCCGGTGCTGGCGATGAAATCCTTGCGCTTGAGATCCTCGATCAGCTCATGCGCCGGGTCGTAGCCGCGCGGCGGGCGGATCAGCGATTCACCGGCGAGCTGCAGGTGCTCCCGGAAGGTCTTGCTTCGCGTGGCGCGCTTCCATGCTTCCGGATTGTCGACCAGGAATTCGCGGATGTGCTTCAGTGCGTCCGGCTCCGGATGCCACATGCCGCCACCGGCGAAACAGTCGCCGGGTTCGATGTGGAGGTAGAAACCGGGCGCCTGGATCTCGTGGCGTCGCTCATGGGTGAAACGCGAGCCCTGCCAGGATTTGTACGGCAGCTTGTTGTTGGAGTAGCGCGTGTCGCGGTAGATGCGGTACAGCGAACCGCCGTTCTTGCGCGGGTCGGCGCGGTAGTGCGGGCTGATCTCCGCCAGCGGCGCCTGCAGATCGGCGATCAGGACGAGGAACGGCTCGCGCACGTGGCGCTCGTAGTCGTTCTTGTGCGCGTGGAACCAGTCGCGATGGTTGTAGCGTTCCAGAGCGCGCAGGAAGCGGAAGGTGGCGGGGGTGAAATAGCTCTTGGGCATGGTGGTTCGTCGAGGGTGGGGCGGGCATTGCGCCGGGCTTTGGGCGTGTCGCGGTGGCGGGCAGCGCCCGCCCTACGTTCCGTCGATGCTGTGGGCGAGTTGCTCGCCCCAGGCCTGCAACTGGTCGAGCAGGGGCAGCTTGTCCTGCGCGGCCGGATCGTGGCGCAGCTCGCCGAGGCGGGCGAAGTAGTCATCGAGCGTGAGTCCGGTCAGCGGCGTGTGGCGAGTCAGCCGTGCCTGGCGGAATGCACCCCAGCGCACGTGTTCCTCCGCGTCCAGCGTCTCGGGCCAGTTGCGCGCGCGGTAGCGGAACAGCAGCTCCGGATAGCGCGGGTCGCGGAATGGAAACGCGCGCGTGCCCAGTTCTGCCGGTGGCGTGGCACGTACCTGGGCCAGCAGGCGCTTGTCGGCATCGGGCAGGAAGCCGTTGTAGAGCGCCAGCTCCGGATCTTCCGGCGGAGGAAACTCCGCGGCGCGCTGGAACACGCGACGCAGCTTTTCGGCCAGCCCGTCGACCGCGCGCAAGGTGTCGCGATGCGCGAGGCAACGCTCCAGGTCGAGTTGCAGGCGCTGCTGGTCCACGCCTTGCAGCACCGACAGCGGCGCCAGCGCCGGTGCGTGGTTTGCCCGCACCGTGCGCAGCGGGATGCGTTCGATGCCTTCGGGGAGATCGGCACGCGGCGTGAAGATGCGGTCGGCGATCTCGTCTTCGTCCAGCGCCAGCCATTCGGCCGGATCGGTGGCCAGGTCGTACACGATCACTTCGCCGGCGCGGCCCGGATGCGCGGCCAGCGGCGCGATCAGTGCAAGGCAGTGGCGACTGGCCGGGTAGCGCGAGGAGACGTGCACCAGCGGCGTCATGTTCACCACGTCGAGCAGGTCGAACACCTTCTGCTTGCGGCGCAACGCGTAGTACCAGTCCCACAGTCGCGGTTGGCGCACACGGATCAGCCGGGCCAGGTCGATCAGCGCGCGGACGTCGGACAGGGCATCATGCGCCCGCTCCTGGCTGAGCCGGTTCGCGCTGGCCAGGTGCTCCAGCTTGAAACTCGGCGAGCCATCCTCGCGGGTCGGCCAGATAATGCCCTCGGGGCGCAGCGCCTGGCACATGCGCACCAGGTCGATCAGGTCCCAGCGCGAATTGCCGTTCTCCCATTCGCGGCCGTACGGGTCGTGGAAGTTGCGGTAGAGCATCTGCCGGGTGAATTCGTCGTCGAAACGCAGCGAGTTGTAGCCGACTCCGCAGGTGCCCGGTGCGGCCAGCTGTTCATGCACGCGGGCGGCGAAGTCGGCCTCGCCGACGCCCTCGCGCTCGGCCTGCTGCGGCGTGATGCCGGTGATCAGGCAGGCGTCCGGATGGGGCGGCATCTCCAGCGAGGGCTTGCCGTAGAACATCACGGGTTCGCCGACGATTTCCAGCTCCAACGTGGTGCGGATGCCGGCGAACTGCAGTGGGCGGTCGCGGCGTGGATCGGCGCCCGAGGTCTCGTAGTCGTGCCAGAAGAAGGTCTGCATCCGGCGATGATCGCATGCAGGCATCCGTCACGGGCAAGGCTGATAAACTGGGTCGCACAAGGAGATTCCATGAGCCAAGCCAACGAAGAAAACCTGATCTGGATCGATCTGGAGATGACCGGCCTCGACACCGACAACGATTCGATTCTCGAGATCGCCACGGTGGTTACCGACAAGAACCTCAACGTGCTGGCCGACGGCCCGGTCTTCGCGATACGCCATGAAATCGACCGGCTGGAATCCATGGACAGCTGGAACATCAACCAGCATCACAAATCCGGCCTGTGGCGCCAGGTGCTGAACTCGCAGACCGACCACGCGATGGCCGAGCAGGCCACCGTGGAGTTCCTGCGCGCCTGGGTGCCGCCAGGCAAGTCGCCGATGTGCGGCAACTCGATCTGCCAGGACCGGCGCTTCATGCACCGGCAGATGCCGCGGCTGGAGCGCTATTTCCACTATCGCAACCTCGACGTGTCCACGTTGAAGGAACTGGCGCGTCGCTGGGCGCCGGAAATCGCCAAGAGCGTGGGCAAGGAATCGGCGCACACGGCGTTGTCCGACATCCGCGATTCCATCGCCGAGCTGCGCCATTACCGGCGCTACATGGGCGAGCTGGGCGGCACGGGCGGATGAGCCCGCGGGCAGCAGGGCACGGCGCGGAGACATCAGCATGACGAACGAATGGTTTGCACCGGTACTGGACTGCGCCGGTCGCGCCCTGTCGCTGGATCGCCCGCGCGTGGTCGGCATCCTCAACCTCACGCCTGATTCGTTTTCCGACGGCGGCATCCACGCCAGCGTGGACGACGCGGTGGCGCACGGCGTGCGCATGGTCGAGGAGGGCGCGGACATGCTCGACGTGGGTGGCGAATCCACCCGTCCCGGCGCCGACGAGGTCTCCGTCGAGGAGGAGTTGCGCCGCGTGCTGCCGGTGATCGAGCAGCTGGCGGCGCGCACGACGGTGCCGATCTCCATCGACACCTCGCGCCCGCAGGTGATGCGCGCGGCGGTGGCCGCGGGTGCGGGCATGATCAACGACGTGTACGCGCTGCGCCGCGACGGGGCGCTGGAGGCGGCAGCCGAGCTGGGCGTGCCGGTGTGCCTGATGCACATGCTGGGCGAGCCGCGCAGCATGCAGGACGCCCCGCATTACGACGACGTCGTCGCCGAGGTGCATCGTTTCCTCACCGATCGCCTGTTTGCCTGCGAGCTGGCGGGCATCGACCGGCGCAAGGTGGTGGTCGATCCCGGCTTCGGCTTCGGCAAGACGCTGGAACACAATATTGCGTTGCTGTGCGCACTGGATCGTTTCACCAGCCTGGGCAGCGGGGTGTACGCCGGTCTCTCGCGCAAGCGCATGATCGGCACCCTGACCGGCCGCGCCACGCCGGCCGATCGCGCGGCCGGTTCGGTGGCCGCGGCGCTGATCGCAGTGCAGCGTGGTGCCCGCATCGTGCGTGTGCATGATGTGTTGCCCACGGTCGATGCGCTGGCGGTATGGAGTGCGGTGCAGGCAGCCGACACGGTGCCGCGCCGGGACGATCGTCCGGCGGCGCCGCGCTGGCCCGACGACGATTGAAACGCCCGACTCGACGCGATCCCTTTCTTTCTCGGAATACCACGATGACAGAACGCAAGTATTTCGGCACCGACGGCATTCGCGGCCTGGTCGGGCAGTGGCCGATCAGCGCCGATTTCATGCTGCAGCTTGGTCGCGCCGTGGGCGCCGTGCTCGGGCGCGAGGGCGGCGAGCGGCCCACGGTGCTGATCGGCAAGGACACGCGCGTATCAGGCTACATGTTCGAGGCCGCGCTGGAGGCCGGGCTGGTGGCGGCCGGTGCCGACGTCGGCCTGCTCGGTCCGATGCCTACGCCGGCCGTGGCGTTCCTGACGCGCTCCATGCGTGCCCAGGCCGGCATCGTGATCAGTGCCTCGCACAATCCGCACCACGACAACGGCATCAAGTTCTTCTCCGCGGCCGGCGAGAAGCTCTCCGATGCGGTGGAACTGGCGATCGAGGCTGAACTGGAGGCGGCGTTCACCACGGTCGCCTCCGAACGCCTGGGCAAGGCCGTGCGCGTCGCCGATGCGGTGGCCCGCTACGCGGAGTTCTGCAAGGCCACGGTAGCCGAGGATTTCAGCCTGCGCGGGATCAAGCTGGTGCTCGACTGCGCGCACGGCGCCACCTACCAGGTCGCGCCGAAAGTGTTTGCCGAACTGGGCGCCGAGGTGGTGGCGATCGGCGACAAGCCCGATGGCTTCAATATCAACGATGGAGTGGGTTCGACCCATCCGGAGGCGTTGCAGCAGGCGGTGCTGGCGCATGCGGCCGACCTGGGCGTGGCGTTCGATGGCGACGGCGATCGGGTGATCCTGGTCGATCGGCATGGCGAACTCGCCGATGGCGACGACATCCTGTTCATCCTCGCCCGGCACCTGCGTGCGCAGGGCCTGCTGGCCGGTCCGGTGGTCGGCACCCTGATGAGCAATTTCGGGTTGCAGCAGGCGCTGGACGACCTCGGCGTGCCATTCATCCGCGCCAACGTCGGCGACCGCTACGTCATGCAGCAACTGCAGCAGCACCAGGGTGTGCTGGGTGGTGAAACTTCCGGCCACATCCTTTGCCTGGACCGGGCCAGCACCGGCGACGGCATCATCGCAGCGCTGGCCGTGCTGGAAGCACTGACGCACGCCGGCCATGACCTGGCCAGCGCGCGCCAGGGGCTGCAGAAGTTTCCGCAGGTCATGCTCAACGTGCGCGCCGAGGGTGCGCGCGAGTCGCTGCGGAGCGACGCGGTGCGCGCTGCATTGGGCGAGGTCGAGCGCGTCCTGCAGGGGCGCGGCCGGGTGGTGCTGCGCGCTTCGGGCACCGAGCCGGTGGTACGGGTCACGGTCGAGGGCGCCGACGCGGACGAAGTGCGGCAACTGGCGGATCGCCTCGCCGGAACGGTAAAATCCGCCGCCGAACGCTCGTGAACCTGAGGTAGTACCGGGTCGCCATGGATTGGCCCGACGTGCCCCGCCCCCTGCGGTGGCGGATCAATCGACCGCACGACCCTCCAATGGACGTTCACCCATGAAGCACGTTCCCACCCTCGACATCCGCCGTTACGACAGCGACCGCGACGCCTTCGTCGCGGAAATCGGTGCTGCCTACCGCGAATTCGGTTTCTGCTGCATCAGCGGCCACGGCATTGCACGCGAGCTGATCGACGGCTCCTACGACGTGTTCCGGCGTTTCTTCGCGCTGCCCACCGAAACCAAGATGAAGTACCACGTGCCGGGCAGCGGCGGTGCGCGCGGCTACACGCCCTTCAAGGTCGAGACGGCCAAGGACAGCCAGTACGCCGACCTCAAGGAGTTCTGGCATATCGGCCGCGAGATCCCGCGCGATTCGAAGTTTGCCGAGCTGATGCCGCCGAACCTCTGGCCGGCCGAGGTGCCCGACTTCAAGCGCTACGGTTACGGCCTGTACGAGGCGCTCGACCAGCTCGGCACGCGCGTGCTGCGCGCGCTGGCGCTGCACATCAGGCAGCCGGAGAACTTTTTCGAGGACAAGACCGACGTCGGCAACTCGATCCTGCGGCCGATCCATTACCCGCCGATCACCGACGAGAATGTGCCGAACGTGCGCGCCGGTGCGCACGAGGACATCAACTTCATCACTCTGCTGGTCGGCGCCAGCGCCGAAGGGCTCGAAGTGCTCACCCGCGAGGGCGAGTGGCTGCCGATCACCACCGAGGGCGACGCGATCGTGGTGAACATCGGCGACATGCTGCAGCGCCTCTCCAACCACGTGTATCCGTCGACCACTCATCGCGTGGTCAACCCGCCGAACGAGAACGCGCGCAAGCCGCGCTACTCGGTGCCGTTCTTCCTGCACCCGAACCCGGACGTGATGCTCGATCCGCTCGATTCCTGCATCACGCCGGACAACCCGCGTCGCTACGACACCTCGATCAGCTCGCACGAATACCTGCTGCAGCGATTGCGCGAGATCAAGCTGATCTAGGGCCGGGATGCGGGGCGCCCCGTCGGGCGCCCCGCGATGCCGTTGCTACTGGTTTTCCAGCGCGTGGGTGTTCTGCAGGTTGCGGCGGATGTCCTGTTCCAGGTAGTCGATCCAGCCGTTGTAGTTGCGATGGATGCTGCGCTGAGCGCCCTTCTCGCGATAGTTCAGGTTGGTGCTGCGCAGGTAGGTGAGGTTCACCGCCGCGGCGTCGTAGGTGATGCGGATGGTGGCGGTATGTTCGCGAATGTGCAGCGTGCTGAGGATGTCGCCGTCGGCAAGATTGTCCAGGGTCCAGCCGCGACCTTCGAGAGCATTGATGATGCTGGTCTTGACCTGCGCCTGGCTGACCCCGGCCGGCACGGCGATCGGTGCGGCGGGCTTCAGCGGCGCCGAAGTACAGGCAACGAGCGCCAGCGTGGCCAGAAGCACGAGTACCGTCCTTTTCAACAGTCGATCCATGAGAATTTCCCCTGTGTGGTGCAAGCGCGCGGACATGCGCCGCAGGATCATAGCCGACGAACGCAGGCGGTCCGCGGCAAGCTGATTCCGAAGGATTACGCCATCCAGAAGAACACGGCGGTCATGCGCTTGGCCGCCATCTCCAGTCCCCAGTACGCGCTGGCGCTGTGGATCAGGTTGGCCTTGTAGACCAGCAGCCGGTTCCAGCGGTGCGCCACGCGCACGTCTTCGACGAACGCATCCGGGCGCACGAAACGGTTGCCCAGGGCCTCGGCCAGGTTGCGATGCGGCGCCAGCACGATGTTGCCCCCGAGCTGGCCGCCGGGCATGCGTTGGCGGAAGAAACTGGTGCCGCAGTGGTCCGGCACGTCCGGGTTGAGGTAGAGCACGGCGGCGTAGCGACACAGGTGCGAGGAATCGGTGTGCGGCTTCACCGAGCCTTCGACCGAGCCGACGACCTGCACGCAATTGTGGTTGAGCCGGGTGCCGGCTTCGCTCTGCTCGACCCAGACCCTGGCCGCACCGGTCAGTGCGCAGACTCGCGCATCCAGTGCCGCCAGTTCCCCATCGAGCAAGGCGGGCATGGCCCGCATGCCGGGCCAGACTTCACCCGTGTGCGGGTAGCCGAGTTCCCAGTCGGTGCGGGCCAGGCAGCGTTCGCGCACTTCACCGGCATTCGCCAGGACATCGTCCACCACCCAGTAATCGCGGCCTTGTTGTGGTTTGCGATAGGGGAGCGGACGCATCTGCGTCGGCATCAGCGACATGTCAGTGGGTTTCCGTGTCGCGATAACGCGTGCCTTGCCGTGCCGACAGCCGCAGTGCCAATCGGTCCGGCATCAGCTGCAGCGCCGTCTTGATGAAACGGTTGATCCGGCCCGGGATGTAGACCGCGTCGCCACGCTCCACCGCGGCAATGCCCCGGCGCACGACCTCGTCGGCGGTCAGCCACATGTAGCCGGGCAGCTTGTCCATTTTTGCGCGCGTGCCGGTGACGTCGTGGAACTCCGACCAGGTGAAGCCCGGGCACAGCGCGCTGACATGGACGCCGCACGCGCTGTTTTCCAGTGCCAGCGCCTGCGAGAACTTGATCAGGTAAGCCTTGCTCGCCGCATACAAGGTGTGGCCGGCCGGCGCCGGAACATGCCCGGCCAGCGAGGCCACGTTGATGATGCGACCGTATCCGCGCTGGCGCATGCCGGGGAGCAATCGCCAGGCCAGCTCGGTGGGCGCGGTGAGCAGCACGCGCAGGAAATCGGCATGCACCGGCCAGTCATTGGCGTCGAACCTGCCGGGCACGCCGTAGCCGGCGTTGTTGACCAGCCAGTCCACCCGCAGGGCGCGTTGCTCCATGGCATGGCAAAGGTCCACCACCGCCGTCGGCTCGGCCAGGTCGCAAGACAGCACCGTGACCGTGGTCGAGTGCGTCGCGTGCAGTTCTGTCGCCAGCTCCTGCAGGCGCTCGGTACGGCGCGCGGTGACCACCAGGTCATGGCCCCGTGCGGCAAGCTGGCGGGCGAACGCCGCACCGATGCCGGAAGAGGCGCCAGTAACCAGGCTGAGCGGGCGAGCAGGTGTCATCGGTGTTCCCTGTGAGTGCCGCCGCGCGTGACCGGCCGGTTTGCCGATGTCGCGGGCGCTGGCTAAGCTTGCCGTTTTGACGGCTACGGAAGCACACCATGCGCAAGAAACTGGTCGCTGGCAACTGGAAGATGCACGGCAGTCGCACGATGGCCGCCGCGCTCGTCGACGAGCTTGCTGCCGCCAAGCCGGCGTCGATCGACGTGAACGTGTTCCCGCCTTTTCCCTACCTGGCCGAACTGGCCGCGCAGCACCGTGACAGCGGCATCGGCTTTGGCGCGCAGGATCTGAGCGAGCACGAAGGGCAGGGCGCGTTCACCGGCGAAGTGTCCGGCGCGATGCTGGCGGATGTCGGCGCGCGCTGGGTGCTGGTGGGCCATTCGGAGCGCCGGCAGTACCACCATGAGGACAACGAGCTGGTGGCGCGCAAGTTCGCCGCTGCACGCGCGGCGGGCCTCACGCCGATCCTGTGCGTGGGCGAAACCCTGCAGCAGCGCGAAGCCGATGCCACCGAAAGCGTGATCGCCGCCCAGCTGCAGGCCGTGCTGCGCAGCTCGGGCATCGCCAGTTTCGACACCGCGGTGATCGCCTACGAGCCGGTCTGGGCGATCGGCACCGGCCGTACCGCCACGCCGGAACAGGCGCAGCAGGTGCATGCGTTCATTCGTAGCCAACTGGAAACCGAAGATGCTACACTTTCCCGTCTGACCCGACTGCTTTACGGCGGTAGCGTCAAGGCGGCGAATGCCGCCGAGTTGTTCGCGCAGGCGGACGTGGACGGTGGCCTGATCGGCGGTGCCTCATTGACTGCTGCGGACTTCCTGGCCATCTGCACCGCCGCACACCAGGCGCCCCAGGGCAGCTAGTACACAGGCTCGAATACAAACCTATGTTCGTCATTTTCAGCGTGTTTTACATCCTGATCGCTGCGGCCATGATCGTGCTGATCCTGCTGCAGAACGGTGCAGGCGCGGATGCCGGTTCCGGTTTCGGCGGCGGCGCGTCGGCTACGGTGTTCGGCGCGCGGGGTTCGTCGACCTTCCTGACCCGCGCCACCGGCGTGCTGGCCGGGCTGTTCTTCCTGCTCAGCCTCGGCATGGGCATTTACCTGCATGCCAACGGCGCGCCACAGCCCGCCGGCGGCGGCCTGGGCGTGATGGCCGGTTCGACGGAACAGCCTGCACCCGCAGCGGCGACACCGCCGGCCGCAACCAACGGTTCGGAAGTACCCGCGGCCACGCCGGCCGCCGGCAAGGCCGTTCCGGCAGCGACGCCCGCCGCCACGAACGCAGCGCCGGCCCAGAGCCAGGGCGACGTGCCGCCGGCAAAGCCGTCGGAGCCAACAAAGCACTGAAGCAACACACCTGCCCAGGTGGCGGAACTGGTAGACGCACTACCTTGAGGTGGTAGCGCCGAAAGGCGTGGGGGTTCGAGTCCCCCCTTGGGCACCAACCCTGACCTTGGCCATCTGCGGCCAGGATCGCGAACAGCCGCCGCAAGGCGGCTTTTTCGTTCGATGGCTGCGTGGGCCATGGCGCTTGCATCTCGATCGTTCCAGGCATGTGCACGGCGAGTTTCCGCACAGCTTCCGTAGGATTGCACCGACATATCGGCAGCGATCTGGCGTGCCATCCTGCCTGCGTTTGCGGGGATGAGGGTTGGGGGCTGATGTCCGGCGTCATGCAAGGGGATGGCTGCATGCTGACGATTTCGCTGCGCTGCTCGGGATACGGCTGGAGCGTGTGTCGGCACGATGCCGCACTGTTCAGCCAGTTGCCGCTGCGGCAGGCGATCGAACTGGCGCGAACCGTTGCGCGTGACGAACACCGGCGTTCGCGCCAGCCGGTCCGCGTCGAGATGGCGGGTGCGCGCGGGCATGTCGTGCTGGCCCGTTTCGCGAAGGCGGTCGACGGTCAGGGGATGCATCCGGCCCTCGACACCCGCTGCACAGGGGCCTGATTGGCGGGCGCGCGCGGTCGGTGCAGTTCAGTGCAAGAATCTGTGCCGGCCGCTTGCAATGGGGTGGCGGCCGGCCTACTTTCAAACAACCCAACCAAGGAGGGCGTCACGTGATCAGTGTGGTCCTGGTGGACGATCATGAGCTGGTGCGCACCGGCTTTCGGATGATCCTGAAACAGCAGCCGGACATCGAGGTCAGCGGCGAGGCGGGCAGTGCGGAAGAAGGCTTGCGCCTGATTCGCAACCTGTCGCCGGACATCGCCCTGGTGGACGTGCACATGCCCGGGATGAGCGGGATCGAGCTCACCGAACGGGTGAACCGATCCAAGCTGTCGACCCACATCGTCATCGTGACCGTGGTCGACGACGCGCGTTTCCCCAAGCGCCTGCTCGATGCCGGCGCGCTGGGTTACCTGACCAAGGGTTGCAACGCGGACGAGCTGGTGGCGGCCGTGCGACAGGTGGCTGGCGGGCGCCGCTACCTGGCCCCGGCGGTGGCTCAGCAACTTGCGTTGGCCACGCTCGACGGCAGCGTCTCGCCGTTCGATGCGCTCTCCAGCCGGGAGCTGGAAGTGGCCATGATGCTGGTGCGCGGCAAGCCGCTCACGATCATCGGCGAGCAGCTCAACCTGAGCCCGAAAACCGTCTCCACCTACAAGCAGCGCCTGATGGAGAAGTTGCAGGTGGATCATGTGCTCAGCCTTGCGCATCTGATGACCGTGCATGGCCTGATCGACACGCCCAGCCATCACGTCGGCAATTGAGCGCGGTTCGGTCCGGCTGACCGCCGGTACCGGATTCCGGGCACAAAAAAAACCGGACTCGCGTCCGGTTTTTTCGTTTCGACACCAGGCTGAATCAGCCGTGCGATTCACCACTCGAACGACCGTCCTCCGGCCGCGGCTCCGCTCGCGGTTTGTCGGCTTCGCTTGCCTGGACGTGAGGCGTCGCGTTGCCGGATGAGGCGAGCAGGTCGCCCTGCTTGGGCAACGATGCGGCGACCGGTGCCTGCGCGTGGGTCGTCGGGCCCGTCGATGGCTCAAGCGGTGTCGCGGCAGGCGTGACGACAGGCGCCGCCGGCGCGGTGGTCGGCCGAACGGTGTCGGCAGTGTCGGCCGCTGGGGTGGTCGGCGTCGGAGTTGCCAATGGCGCGGCCACCGGTGCCGCAGCGATTGCCACGCGAACCGGCGATTCGGTCGGCCGCGGGCCGGCGGGCAGGCTGGATGCCCCCGTCTGGGCCACCGCCGGTTCCGGGCGGAGGGACGTCGCATCACCAGCGACGCGATCAGCATGGCGCGGCAGCGGCGACTCGACCCGAACCTGGGTATCGGTACTGCGCGGTGGCGTCGCGGCAGCGGACAGGGTGGCCTGGACCGGCGCCGGTTCGGCATCGGTCGATGGCGCAGCGGAATCGGGGATCGGCGGCAGCGTCGGCAGGATGAAGCTGGCGGCGGGCAAGGCAACAGCCGGCTTGTCCATGGACTTGTCGGAAGGCACGGTGCCGGTCGCCGAGAGGATCTTGTCGGTTGCCGGTTCCCGCGCGCTCGTCGGTGCAGACGACGAAGGTGCGGTCACGGCGGAGATGCCGGCAGGGGCCGGAGCGTGGTGCGACTCCGTCTCCTTCGATGCTGCGGCCAGCGCATCCGGCGTCGCGGCGGGACGTGGCGTGCGGCGCGCAGCGGCGGTCACGGTGTCGGCGGTAGCCGGCGCCTTGCCGGGCTCGTCGCGGTCCTCGTCGTCCAGCGCTTCGGCTTGCGTCGAATCCAGCGAACCGTCGACGGCGGTCGTGTCGTCATGACGGCGACGGCGACGGCCGCCACGGCGGCCGCGGCGGCGACGCGACGTGCCGGCATCACCCTCGGCTGCCGAGTCGGTCGGATTCTCGTTCTCGCCCGGCGCCGTCGGAACCACTTCGGCGGCACCGGCGGCGAGCAGGGCTGCGGCCTTGGCAGCCTCATCCGTTGCCTCGATGGGCGCGCGCTCGGCACGCTCGGGGCGCGGCGCCCGCTCCGGACGCGGCTGTTGCGGTGCGCGTTCGGGGCGTGACGCGGCGGCGGACTCGACGGCCGGCGCGGGCCTGGCCGGCCGCTCGGCACGCGCGCTCTGACTCTGCGGCTGAGCGGGCGAACGCGACGCCGCTTCGTTGGTGCGTTGGCGATTGTTGCGCGCTTGCTGCTGGGCGCCGGACTTCTGGCTTTGCGGCGATGGCGAGTCGCGGCGCGGCTGGCGGGCGGATGATGCCTGCGTGCCATTCGTGCCGCGCGTGGCGTTGCGCGGACCGTTCTCCTCGCGGCGATTGCGTGCGCTGCTGGTCGGTGCCGGGGCGGGCGTGGGCGCGGCGGCTTCGGCATTGCGGAACCAGCCGAACAGGCGCGAGAGAAGGCCGCCGGTCGGAGCGGCGACGGCAGCACGCGGGGCAGGCATCGGGCGTCGCGGCGCCGGCTGCGTTGCCGCCACCGGGGCCGGCACTTCCTCGCGCACCGGGGCAGGGCTGCCCGGCACGATGCCGCTCACGGCGGGCTGCTCGCCGCTGCCCAGGGTCTGGCCCATCTTCGGCAAGTCCGTGGCGGTCACGGCGGTGAGCATTTCGTAGCTGGGCTTGCTGTGCTCGCCCATGTCCGCTTCGCGGATGCGCTGGATCTCGATGTGCGGGGTCTGGAGCTTTTCGTCGGCGACGATCATCACGTGCACCTTGTGGCGCAGTTCGATCTCCACCACGCTGGCGCGCTTTTCGTTGAGCAGGAAATTGACCACGCTCGAAGGAGCCTGCACCAGCACCTGGCCGGTGTTGTCCTTCATTGCGTGTTCCTCGATCAGGCGCAGGGTCGACAGCGACAGCGATTCCACGCCGCGGATATGGCCGTGGCCTTCGCAACGCGGGCAGGTGATCTGGGTGGCTTCGCCGAGGCTGGGGCGCAGCCGCTGGCGCGACATCTCGAGCAGGCCGAAACGCGAGATCCGGCCGACCTGCACGCGGGCGCGATCGAGCTTCAGCGCTTCCTTCAGGCGATCCTCCACCTCGCGCTGGTGGCGCGGACTGTCCATGTCGATGAAGTCGATCACGATCAGGCCGCCGGCATCGCGGATGCGCGCCTGGCGCGCCACTTCCACCGCGGCCTCGCAGTTGGTGTTGAACGCGGTCTCCTCGATGTCGCTGCCCTTGGTCGCCTTCGACGAGTTGACGTCGATGGCGGTCAGCGCCTCGGTCTGGTCGATCACGATCGAGCCGCCCGACGGCAGCCGCACCTGGCGGTCGAACGCGCTTTCGATCTGCGTCTCGATCTGGTAGCGGGTGAACAGCGGGGTGTCGTCCTGGTACAGCTTGAGCTTGCGCAATGCGTTCGGCATTACCTGCTGCATGAACTCGCGCGCGTCGTTGAACAGCGGCTCGTCGTCGATCAGGATCTCGCCGATGTCGCTGCGCAGGTAGTCGCGCAGGGCGCGGATGAACAGCTTGGATTCCTGGTAGATCAGGAATGGCGCCTTCTGCTTGCCGGCCGCCTCGGAGATCGACTTCCACAGGGTCAGCAGGTAGTCCAGGTCCCACTGCAGTTCTTCGGCGTCGCGGCCCAGGCCGGCGGTACGCACGATCAGGCCGACGTCATCCGGCACGGTGACGTGGTCCAGCGCCTCCTTCAGCGCCTGCCGGTCCTCGCCCTCGATCCGGCGCGACACGCCGCCGGCTTTCGGGTTGTTCGGCATCAGCACCATGTAGCGGCCGGCCAGGCTGATGAAGGTGGTCAGCGCAGCGCCCTTGTTGCCGCGCTCTTCCTTCTCCACCTGCACGACCACTTCCTGGCCTTCCTTGACCAGCTCGCGGATGCTCGACTTGTGGTGGTCGAGGCCCGGCGTGAAGTACTCGCGGGAGATTTCCTTCAGCGGCAGGAAGCCGTGGCGCTCGGCGCCGTACTCGACGAAGCAGGCCTCGAGCGAAGCCTCGACCCGGGTGATTCGGCCCTTGTAGATATTGGACTTTTTCTGCTCCCGCGAAGGGATTTCGATGTCCAGGTCGTACAGGTTCTGGCCATCGACAATGGCCACGCGCAACTCTTCACGCTGAGTCGCGTTGATCAACATGCGTTTCATGGTGGTTATCCTCGGCTTGGCCGCGCGTCGCGAGCCACGGTGGCGCCTGGAATGGCGGCCTGCCGGGAATCGCGCCGCAGCGGTTAAGCGGCAAAAAAACGGCACCGTTGCCGGTGTCGGGGATGATTCGGTCAGCTGCGCCTGCTGTCGCAATGCCGTATGGCAACGGACAAACACCAGCCCAAACCGTTACGATGAAAGGGAGCCGCGACCGGCTACCCCAAGGGCAACCGGCGCAATCCTCGCCGACGTCACGGGCGGGCACTCCACCCGATCCAGGCAACAGACGGATGGAAACCAGCGCCCGGCGAGTATCCTATCTAAGCAGGTTTTTTTCAATGCAGACGGCAACTTCCCGGGACGCACCTCACGGTGTACGTCAAGTCGAGATCGGCCCGGAGCGCGACGGGCAGCGCATCGACAACGCCCTGGTGACCCTGCTCAAGGGCGTACCCAAGAGCATGATTTACCGACTGTTGCGCACCGGACAGGTGCGCGTGAACGGGAAACGGGCCAAACCCGATACGCGTCTCGCTGACGGTGATACGCTGCGTATCCCGCCGGTGCGGATGGCCGACAAGGTCGAGGGTCGGGGGCCGGCCGAGGGACAGGTGGCCGAGGTCGCCGAGGCGGTCATCTTCGAGGACAAGCATTTCCTGGTCATCGACAAGCCGGCCGGCGTGGCCAGCCACGGCGGCAGCGGGATCAGCCATGGGGCGATCGAGCTGCTGCGCGCGGCGCGTCCGCAGGAACACCTGGAACTGGTGCATCGGCTCGACCGCGATACCAGCGGTGTGTTGGTGTTTGCCCGTACCCGGGCGGGGCTGACCGGGCTGCAGGCGGCGATCCGGGCCGGCGAGGTCACCAAGCAGTACCTGTGTTTGATGCTGGGACACCCGGCCAAGGCCAGGTTCGATGTCAATGCGCCGCTGCTGAAGTCGATCATGCAAGGCGGCGAGCGCATGGTGCGGGTGGCCGAGAGCGGCAAGCCGTCGCTGACCTTCTTCCGCGAAATGGAGCAGTACCCCAGCGCGCGCCTGATGCAGGCCACCCTGGGAACCGGCCGCACCCACCAGATTCGCGTGCATGCAGCGCACATCGGCCATCCGCTGGCTGGCGACCCGAAGTACGGCGATCGCGAGATGAACAAGCGCTACCGCGAGATGGGGCTGCACCGGATGTTCCTGCATGCGGCCCACCTGAGCTTCGACCTGGATGGGCGCTCCTACAGTTTCTCGGCTCCGCTGCCGGCGGACCTGAAGGATTTCCTCGACACGCTGGCCGTCAAGGGCAAGCGGCTGGTCTATACCCGCGAGAAGTCGCGTACCGACTTCTGATCACCGCGCCAGCAGGGCGTCGACCCGCGCGGCGCAGATGAAGTCGTTCATCGACAGCCCGCCCACGTCGTGGGTCGACCACAACAGCTGGCAATGGCCGTAGCCTGCTTCGATGTCCGGGTGGTGATCCTCGTGGTTGGCCATGAAGCCCACGGCATTGATGAAGCCCAGGGTGCGGTGGAAATCCTCGAACTTGAAATCCTTGACGATGGCCTTGCCGTCCTCGCGCAGTTGCCAGCCCGGCAATGCGCGCAGGAGCTTGGCGGCTTCCTCGGCAGCGAGCGCGTGCTGCTTGCCCTTGCGCGGTTGGCAGTGCTGGTTCGACAGTTCGGTGGCGTTCATCGCAAGGCTCCATGCAGGTTTGAAGTGAGAAGGGAAGGGTCGAAGCTGGCAAGCGAAAAGTCAAAGCGCATGGCGACGCCAGCCATTGGACTCGAAACTGGACTAAAATGGTGCTGATTCACCGGTGAGGGCTCGCCGCCCCCGGTCCATGAACAGCGGAGCCAGGCATGATCGACATTTCCCCGCGGGCGCAGCAGCACTTCCTGCGCCTGCTTGACCAGCAAGGCATCGAGGGGCTGGGCATTCGCCTGCGGGTCACGGCGCCGGGCACGCCGGCGGCCAATTGCGAGCTGGAGTTCTGCGAGCCTGCCGACCTGGCAGGTGGCGAATGGACGATCGAGTGCGCCGGTTTCGAGTTCCATGTCGATGGCGACAGCGCCAGCTGGCTGGACCAGGCCAGCATCGACTTCGAGCCCAACGCCACCGGCGGCCAGCTCAACATCCGCGCGCCGAAGATCAAGGGGCACGTGCCCGGCGTGGATGCCGGCGTGATCGAGCGCGTGCGCTACGTGATCGAGGCGGAGATCAATCCGCGGCTGGCGTCGCATGGCGGGCGGGTGACCTTGCTGGAAGTCGATGCCGATGGCGCGGTGGTGCTGCAGTTCGGCGGCGGCTGCCATGGCTGCGGCATGGTCGATGTCACCTTGAAGCAAGGTGTGGAAAAGACCTTGCGCGAGCAGGTCCCCGAAGTCACCGCGGTGCGCGACGCCACCGATCACTCCGGCGGCGAGAAACCGTACTACAGCCGGCACGAGGGCAAGTCGGCGATGGCCTGAATCCGGGCCCGCCTATCCCGCAGTCAACAAAAAGGCCCGCATGGCGGGCCTCTTGTTGCCACGTCGGCGAGCTTCAGTTGTCACCGCCGATATGGCCTTTCAGCGTGTCCAGCTTGCCGGGCAGGCTGGAGAAGTAGGCCGAGATGTCTTCGATGTCCTGGTCGGACAGCGTGGCCACCATGCCCTTCATGATCGGATTGTCGCGCTGGCCGCTCTTGTACTCGTGCAGGACCTGCTGCAGATAAAGGTTGTACTGGCCGGCCAGCCGCGGGTATTGCGGATCGACCGAGTTGCCGTCCGTGCCGTGGCAGGCGAAACAGGTGGCGGCCTTCGTCTTGCCGTTGGCGGCATTGCCGTTGGCGAGCGCTGCGGTGGAAGCGAATGCCAGCACGGCGCCGAAGGAGATCAGGGTAAGCACACGGTTCATGCGGAAGATCCTTGGCGATTACTTGGCGAGGCTGGAAAGATAGGCGGCAATGTCCTGGATGTCCGTGTCGGACAGGCTCTGCGCCTGCGCATCCATGGTCGGATGCTTGCGGTCGCCACTCTGGTAGCCATGCAGCGCGTTGACGATGTATTGCTCGTTCTGGCCGGCGATCTTCGGCACCGGGTATTGCGGATAGGCATTGGTGTAGCCGGGCACGCCATGGCAGCCGGCGCAGGTGTACACCAGCTTGCGACCGGCGGCCTTGTCGCCTTCGGCATGGGCGCTGGTTGCAGCGAAAAGAGCCGTGGCCGCAACGAGGCCAAGCATGTGCAATCGAGTCATCGAGTTCATTCCCACTGGTACGGCGACTTGGGTGATGCAACCGCGCAAGTATAGACGTTGCCCTCGCGCCTGAACAACACTCCGCCGAATCGGACCTGCCATGGAAGCGAGGTTCGCGCTTCGAAATGGCCCCCGGCAAGGCGCTTGCCGATGCGTCCCCGTCAAGACCGCGCGGCCGGACATGAACGGATCGCGCGAACGGCGCCAGCCTCGATTGCGGTTGCCGGCGACGGACCCATATACTTCGTGCGAGTCACCATTTTCCCCGGGGGTGTTCTGGCTTCGACGGGGGCAGTGAGATGGCTTGGTGCATGCCGAGGGGGCAGCTTTCCTCGTTAATCCAGCAGCAAACTCATAGTTGCCAACGACGACAACTACGCTCTCGCCGCTTAAGGCGTAAGCCCCGAACCCACTTGTGCTCATGCTCGTCGGTGTAGGGTCATTATCATGAGATCGCCGAAGACTGTCGCCTGGCGGTCGTAGGCAAGATCAATCAGGCTGGTTTCGCGGTGCGCTTTGCCTGCCGTGCTTGTCGCGAAACGAGATCGAACGGTGAGCTAAGCATGTAGATCCGGGCATTGAACGCCTTCGGACGCGGGTTCGACTCCCGCCACCTCCACCAATGCAAACCCATCAGGCGAGTGATTCGCCTGATGGGTTTTTTGTATGCGGGCACTGGTCCTTGGCCCGCCCCGCACCGGATGCCGATTGCAGCGACGGCCCCGTCTGCCCGGGAACGGGACTGAGGGGCCGTGCCGCGTGCGGCGAGTCAACCCGGGTGCTCGCGATCCGTTGAAGGCGGGCGACGTGCGCCGGCGTGGCGCGCGAGAGTTTTGGCTTCGTGGCTTCCGGGAGAGGATGATGGGTCGCAACTTTCGTTTGGCGTTCCAATCGTTCGCATGGATGAGCCTGGTGCTGTTGCCGTTGGTGGCGACGGCACAATCCGGTGCGTTGCGCGAGCGGCTGTTGCAGCGGCATGGTGCAACGGTGCAGCACGAATCGCGCGGGCCGGTGAACTTGCCGCCGGGCGCACAGTTGGTGCAGGACGTGGCCTACGGCAGCGATCCGCGCCAGCGTTTCGATGTGTATCTGCCGGCGCATGCCAGCGCAGCACCGGTGATCTTCATGGTGCACGGTGGCGGTTGGCGGCGTGGCGACAAGGCGGCGCGTGGCGTGGTCCAGAACAAGGTCGATCGCTGGTTGCCGCGCGGCTTCGTGGTCATTTCGGCGAACTACCGGTTGCTGCCGGATGCAACGCCGCTGCAGCAGGCGCAGGATGTGGCCCGCGCGCTGGCACTGGCGCAACGCAAGGCACAGAGCTGGGGAGCCGATCCTCGCGCGTTCATCCTGATGGGGCATTCGGCCGGCGCGCATCTGGTGGCCCTGCTGAGTGCCGAACCGGCGCTGGCGCGCGAGCAGGGCGCGCAGCCCTGGCTGGGCACGGTCTCGCTGGACAGCGCCGCGCTGGATGTCGTGCAGATCATGCAGGGCCGGCACCCGCGCCTGTACGACGATGCCTTCGGTTCGCAGCCCGCCGATTGGCTGGCGGCATCGCCGTACCAGCAGATGCGTGGCCGCATGGCGCCGTTTCTGGCGGTGTGCTCCAGCGAGCGGCGGGAGTCCTGCCCGCGTGCGCACGATTTCGTGCGCAAGGCGAAGTCTTTCGGTGGAGAGGCTCGCGTGCTGGAGGAAGGCCTCTCGCATGGGCGGATCAATGCCGAACTCGGCTTGCCTTCGGATTACACCGATGCCGTCGAACGCTTCATGCGCGGCCTCAGTCCCGCCGTCGCACAACGACTTGGCTCGGCGCAGCCCGCGACGTCGAGCCGCTGAGTTGCCGGCCGGCTTTCACAACGCCGAAAGGAATGCCACCAGATCGCTTTTCTGCCCGGCGCTCATGCCGATGTTGAAGCGGCTGTCGTAGAAATCGACCACGTCCATCAACGTCGCCGCCGAACCGTTGTGGAAGTACGGCGCGCGGGCGGCCAGGCCGCGCAGGATCGGTCCCTTGAACTTGCCGATGTCGGCCCACTTGCCGGTCAGCATGGCCAGGCCCGGGTCGGTGGTGCGCACCACCTCGCTGGTGCTGTAGCGGGTCAGCGTGTACAGCGGCAGATCCGGCGTGCGCCGGCTGGCGTCGGCAATGCCGATATTTACCGGCAATGCCACCGAGTGGTTGCCGATGTTCGGCGCGTTGTGGCAACTGCTGCAGCTGCCGTGGATGACCGGCACGCCGGTGACGTCGTTGAGGCCGGCCACGCCGCTGATGTCGATCGGCATGTGGTTGAACAACTGCTCGCCGCGGGCGATCGCGGCGCGTGCGCGATCGCGCGGGTCGCGGCTCAGTGACGCGCGCGGATCGTTCCAACTGTCGAACAGGCGCATGGCGCGCGGGTCGAACGGTTCACCGGTGGGATCGTTGTCGAAAGTGTCGTTGATGCCGACCCAGAAGCGCTGTTGGCCCAGGATGCTGGCCCCGCCCATGCCGCCGTCGTCGTTGAGGCGCCCGGCCTGCCGGTCGATCGACTGCGCGGTGAACAGGTGCGATTCGAACTCGACGATCCGGTCGATGACGGCGGCATCCGGCACGCTGCCCGCCTGCTCGTGGCCGAGGATGGCATCGCGCGCCTGCGAGGCCAGGCTGGCGTCGATGTCGCCGATGTCGATGCCGGCATCCATCGGCGGCTTGAACGGGGCAAAGGTCTCGCGTCCGTCCCACATCACTGCGGTGTCCCAGATCAGATTGGTGGCTGGCAGCGGGCGGCGGAACAGCGACAACTCGCGCGCGCTGGCGTAGCCGTAGGGATCGTCCACGGCAGTGAGTCTGAACTCGGCGTGCGCCGGCATCGGCATGCCGATGCGCAGCACGCCGCGCTTGAGCAGCATGGCGTAGGCGATGCGCCGCGCGTAGACGCTGGAGACGTCCGCCAGCGGCGAAACTGCGCCGTCGACCAGGGCGAAGATCGGGTCGGTGCCGTTGCTCTGCCGGAAGCGTTTACGCACCTCGGCGGCGGAGATCGTCCAGCCCTCCGCCTGGCGATGGCAGGAGTCGCACGAGCGCCCGTTGCTGCCGAGGCTGGCGAAGAACGGGTTGTCGATGTCGATGCGGCCGCTGGGCGTGCTGGTCTGCAGCCAGCCGGACGGGTCGGCGGTGACGGCGTTGTCTGCTGATGCCGGCGCCGGTCGGCTGTCCTGGGCCGACGCCATGCCGGCAAACGCGAGCAGCAAGAGTGCAGCCACGGCAGCCAGCTGCCGCGCGGCCGCATGGATCGCGTGATGATGAAACATGATGGTCGACCTCCCTGGTAGCTCGTGCGCACGCGCGCCCCTTGCGCGGGTGGACACTGCGCAGAACACCGACGCGGCGGCAATTGCGACATGCGCCAGACCAGGCGCGTGAACCATGTGGACAGCGGGTTGCCGAGGAGGTGACGGGTTTCCCGTCAGTTCGGCAAGGCGACGCAGGTGGCGATGGGTTGACGCAGCATCGCCTGCGGGCCGGTGAGCCCGGGATGGGCGGCAAGCCGGTTCGCTTCGATGATCGTGCTGGCCGCCCGTGCCCTGGCCGATGCCGCGGCGCAATCGCCCGTGCGCGCCGTTGCAATGGCGAGCCACAGCTGCGCGGCAAGCTGGCGTGGATGGGCCGGTGGCAATTCGCGGGCGGCGTTGGCGATCGCGGTGGCCAGCTCGGTCCTGGCCAGCTCCGGTTCGCCGCGCAGCAGTTCGACCCGGGCGCGCAGCGTATGCACCCACAGCAGCTGCGGGTCGTGGCGCGAAGCGGCGGCAGTCACGTCGCGATCGACGCTGGCCTGGAGATCGTCGGGACACCCCGCGCCGGGAGCCTCGGTGCAGGCGAGCAGCAAGCGCGCCTCGGCGATCAGCGGAGGCATCGGCCAGGAACGCGTGCGCAGGCCGGCGATCGCCGCCGGCAGCAGTGTGCGTGCCTGTTCGGGATGGCCCTCCAGCAGGTCGATGCCGGCCAGTTCGCTGTCGATGCGGCCGATCCGCATGCGATTGGCCGGGCTGTCGCCGTAGCGTTGGCGCGCGGCGGCAAACAATTCGCGCGCACCGGCCAGATCGCCGGCTTCCTCCAGGCCGAACGCGGTGGCTTCGAGCGAATCGCCATGCAGCGCACTGGTTTCTCCGAAACCGTCCGCCGACCATGCTTGCGCCTGGCGGCAACGCGCCTGCGCAGCGGCACGATCGGCGCGCAACCCTTCCAGCACGCACGCCTTCTGCGCCGCGTACACCTGGGTGAGTTGCGGCTGGCCGCCATGGCGCGTGTACAGCGCCAGCGCCTGCGTGAAATGCCGGTGCGCCTGCGCCCAGTCGCCGGCGCGATATTCGGACGAGGCCAGGCCGGCCAGCGCCAGCGTGGACTCGTTGCTGGACGGGCCGAAATGCGCGAGTTCGAACTGCAGGGTCTTGCGCCACATCGGGATCGCCTCGTCGTAGCGCGCCAGGCCTTCCAGCGCGGAGGCGACGTCGTTGTAGCCGATGCCGACGCGGGCGTCGTCCGGTCCCCAGGTGGCGATCCGCTCCGACAGCGCTTCGCGGGAGAGTTGCAGCGCGGCGTCGGCATGCCCTTCGCTGTTCTCGACCGCGACCAGCGGGCCGAGCAGGCGGATCAGGTCCTCGCCATGGATGCCTTGCGCGCGCATGCGCCGGCGGGCCAGGCGCAGGTCGGCGCCGCCGGCCGCGAAATCCTCCGTGCGCACCTCGGCGTAACCGCGTGCGGTGAGCGCGCGGATCGCCTCGATGTCGGTGGGCGCCAGCGCCCGCGCGGACAGGGCAACGGCCCGGTCTGCGAGCCTGCGCGACTGCGCGGGTTCGCCGAGGTTCTCGTACAGGCGCGAGAACATCGCCAGCAGGTCCACGCGACCGGCGTCGTCCAGTTGCGGCGAGTGGTCGAGCTTTGCCACGCCGCGCGCCAGCAGCTCGCCGAGGCTGGGCTGTTTCGCGGGGGCAACGCCGTACTGGATCGGTGCGAACAGGTCCTCGACGAAGTCGCGCATCATGGTCGCGCGGATGGCTTGCTGGCGCGCAACGTGCGCCTGCCACAGCGCGGTGGAGAGCGAGACGAGCATGGCGAGCACGAGCACCGTCATGATCGCCACGCCGCCGCGATGGCGGTCGATGAACTTGCCGGCCCGATACCAGGGCGAGGGCGGATGCGCCAGCACCGGCAGGTGATCGAGGTGGCGTTCGATGTCGTCCGCGAGCGTGCCGGCCGAGGCATAGCGGCGCTCTGCGTCGGTGGCGGTGGCCATCCGCACGATGTTGTCGAGGTCGCCACGCAACTGGCGCCGCCATGCTCGCGCGGTGCGCGAGTTGCTCCTGCGCGAGACGGCGTCCGAACGCGTGGACGGCGGGCCGGTCTCGCCGGCAGTCCGTCGCCGGCCCGACAGCAGTTCGTCGAGCAGGACGCCGAGCGCATAGACATCCGTGGCCGTGGTCACTGGCTCGCGGGAGAACTGCTCCGGCGCGGCATAGGCCGGCGTGAGCGCGCGGTGCTGGGTGCGGGTGGCGTCATCGGTGCGGTCGTCGAGCAGCTTGGCGATGCCGAAGTCGAGCAGCTTCACCTCGCCGTCAGTGGTGACCAGCACGTTGGAAGGCTTCAGGTCTCGATGCACGATCAGCGCGCGATGTGCTGCGGCCACCGCGCGGCACACCTTCAGGAACAGCAGCAGGCGCGGGCGCAGTGGCAGGCGGCGATCGCGCGCGTAGTCGGTGATCGGCACGCCATCGACCAGTTCCAGCACGATATAGGCCAGCCCCTGTTCGGTGATGCCGCCCTCGATCAGCCGCGCGATGCCCGGATGGCGCAACCGCGCCAGCGCCTCGCGCTCGCGCCGGAACTGGTCGCGCGCAGCCGGCGTGTAAAGGCCACGCGCCAGCAGCTTGATGGCGACCTCCTGGCGCACGCCGGCTTCCTGGCGCGCGGCGCGGAATACGGTGGAGGAGCCGCCTTCGCCCAGCACCTCGATCAGTTCGAACGCGTTGATCCGGCTGCCCGGCGGCATCGCCGCGGCGACACCGGCCTCGCCGATCACGCGCGCCGCGTCGACGGCGTCGCCGGGCAGCCAGTCGTCGTCGGCGGTGTCGGCGCTGAGCATGCGTTCGATCTCTTCACGCTGTTGCGGGTCGAGGCAGTGCGCGGCCAGCCAGTCCATGCGCGCGGCGCCGCTCAACTGCAGCGCTGTTTCGAACAACTCGCGCAATGTCGGTGTGGAGTCCACGTGGAGCGCCCTTGCCGAATGACCTGCCTGCGTTTAACCCCGCTGCGCGCCCGATTGCGACGTGACCGGCTCAGTCCATGTGCGCCTTGAGGAAGGCGCGGGCGAAGCGCCAGTCGCGGTCGATCGTGCGCCGCGCCAGGCCGAGGGTGTCGGCGATCTGCTGCAGGCCCAGCCCGGCGAAATAGTGCAGCTCCACCACTCGGGCGGCGCGCGCATCGGTCTGTTCCAGCGCGTTCAGCGCGGCATCCAGCGTCAGCGCCTGGGCGGCCGTATCCAGCGCGAGCCGGACATCGTCCTCGTCCAGGGTGACCTTCATCCATTGACCGCCGGCGCGCAGGCGCAGCCGGTCACGGGCGCGGTTGGTCAGCAGGTGGCGCATGGCACGCGCGGCGTAACTGAAGAACTGCGCCGGGTGTTCGAAGTGCAGTGCCTCGTTCTGGCCGATGCGCAGGTACAGCTCGTGCACCAGCTCGGTGGTGTCCAGCGTGGCGCCCTGGCGTCGATTCAGTTGCCGGGCGGCCATCGCCTTGAGGCGCGCGTAGACCTCGGCGAACAGGGCGTCCGTCGAACCTTCGGCAAAGGATGATCCGGTCCCCGTCATGCTTTTGCGCGCACCGCCCCGACGCGGAGCTGGTCGGGGCCGATGGTACGCCTGTGCGGGCCGGACAGGAAAAAGGCCGGCGCCCTCGCTTGCGGACGATCCGGCCTCTTGCATGACGTGGTGGAGCGGATGGGGATCGAACCCACGACCTTCGCATTGCGAACGCGACGCTCTCCCAGCTGAGCTACCGCCCCACGTGAGCGGCGCATCTTAGCAGCGTGCGAGGCGGTTCGCCAAGTGTTGGTTGCGGCGGGAAGGTGGCCCCGGCTGCGTCGCGGCCCCCGCGTGCACGCGGGGGAAAATCGCCTCGTTCTGCTAATCTTGACGGCTGCCGTCGCTGTCGCTCGCACGGCGACCCGTCCCATCGTCAGCAGAGGATTCCATGGCGCTTACCCCGGCCCGCACCATGCCCGGCGTGCTCGAGCTGTTGCCGCTCGACCAGATCGCGTTCCAGCGCATGCTCGACGTGATCCGTCGCAATTACGAGCGTTTCGGCTTTCTCGCCATCGAGACGCCGGTGATCGAATACTCCGACGTGCTGCTGACCAAGAGCGGCGGGGAGACCGAGCGGCAGGTGTACTTCGTGCAGTCCACCGGGGCGCTGGGCAAGGCCGATGAGGGCATGCCCGAACTGGCGCTGCGCTTCGACCTCACCGTGCCGCTGGCGCGTTACGTGGCCGAGCACGAGCGCGACCTCAGCTTCCCGTTCCGCCGCTACCAGATGCAGAAGGTGTACCGCGGCGAACGCGCGCAGCGCGGGCGCTTCCGCGAGTTCTACCAGTGCGACATCGACGTGATCGGCAAGGACTCATTGTCGGTGCGCTACGACGCCGAGATCCCGGCGGTGATCTACAGCGTGTTCCGCGAACTGGCGATCGGCCCGTTCACCATCCAGCTCAACAACCGCAAGCTGATGCGCGGCTACTTCGAGAGCCTGGGCATCGTCGACGGCGAGCAGCAGATGCTGGTGCTGCGCGAGGTGGACAAGCTGGACAAGCGCGGCGCCGACTACGTGCGCGACACGCTGACCGGCGAAGCGTTCGGCTTGAGCACCGAGGTTGCCACCAGCATCCTCGCCTTCGTGCAGGTGCGCTCGACCTCGCTGCAGGACGCGTTCGACAAGCTCGATGCGCTGGGCGCCGGCCCGGAAGCGATGGAGCAGGGCCGCAACGAGCTGAAGGAAGTGCTCGGTCTGATCCACGCGTTCGGCGTGCCGGAAACACATTACGCGCTGAACCTGTCGATCGCCCGCGGCCTCGACTACTACACCGGCACCGTCTACGAGACCACGCTGAACGACCACCCGCAGATCGGCTCGATCTGCTCCGGCGGCCGCTACGAGAACCTGGCCGGCCAGTACACCAAGTCGCACCTGCCCGGCGTCGGCATCTCGATCGGCCTGACCCGGCTCTACTGGCAGCTGCGCGACGCCGGCCTGATCGACACGGCGAAGAGCACCGTCGAGGTGCTGGTGACCCAGATGGACGAGGCGCAGCTGCCGGCCTATCTCGCGCTGGCCGGCGAGCTGCGCGGCGCCGGCATCGCCACCGAGGTGGTGCTGGAAGGCGGCAAGCTGGGCAAGCAGTTCAAGTACGCCGACCGCGCCGGCATCCGCTTCGTGGTGGTGCTGGGCGAGGACGAGCTCGCCCGCGGCGTGGTGACGGTGAAGGACCTGCGCCGCGAGGACCAGTTCGAGGTGGCGCGCGGCGAACTGGTCAAGACGCTGCGGGTGGAGCTGGAGCAGGCTGCGGCGATGGGGTGAGGGCGCTATTGCCTTTGACGCAGTCATTCCCGTGTTGGCGGGAATGACGGCAACAACGTGGAGCATGACTGCGGTGAGTGAAACGATTCTTCTCGATGGCAGCAGCCTGACGCGCACGCAACTGGTGGCGGTGGCGCGGCAGGGCGCATCGGTGGCGTTGGATCAGGCGCAGCTCAAGCGCGTGCAGCGCGCCGCCGATTTCCTGGCCGACAAGGTCAATTGCGGCGAGCCGACCTACGGCGTGACCACCGGCTTCGGCAGCAACGCCGACAAGCTGCTGGGCGCGCATCGCGTGCGCGACGAGCTGCCGGGGCATCAGTCCGCCGACGGCACGCTGATGGAGGAGTTGCAGCACAACCTGATCATCACGCACGCCGTCTGCGTCGGCAAACCGTTTGCGGCGGAGGTGGTGCGCGCGATGCTGGTGATCCGCATCAACACCTTGATGCGCGGCCACTCGGGCATCCGCGTGAGCACGCTGGAAGCGCTCGCCGCGATGCTCAATGCCGGCGTGGTGCCGGTGGTGCCGGAGAAGGGCTCGGTCGGCGCCAGCGGCGACCTGGCACCGCTGTCGCATCTGGCGATCGTGCTGCTCGGCGGCGGCGAGGCATTCTACGAAGGCGAGCGCATGCCGGGCGCGCAGGCGCTGGAGCGTGCCGGCCTCAAGCCGATCCGGTTGTCGTTCAAGGAAGGGCTGGCGCTCAACAACGGCACCGCGCAGATGCTCGCCACCGGCGCGCTGGCGCTGGACGTGCTGGGCGATCTGCTGGACGTCGCCGATCTCGCCGCGGCGATGACACTGGACGCCTTCGCCGGCCGCAGTGGCGCCTTGCGACCGGAGGTGCATGCGCTGCGTCCTCATCCCGGGCAAGTCGAGACTGCGGCGCACGTGCGCGAATTGCTGGACGGTTCCACCTTGCTGGACATTCCGTATCACCTGGTGCCGCGCTTCAAGCCGTGGAGCGCCGATGCCTGGAGCGAGCCGGACGACCAGGCGCTGAGTTTCGACATCGGCTGGGACTGGGTGCCTGCCAACCAGCGCCACGGCCGCGAGGCGTTCTACCAGCGCTTCCTGCCGTTCAAGGGCGGCAAGAAGCACCAGCCGCAGGATGCCTACAGCCTGCGCTGCATGCCGCAAGTGCACGGTGCGGTACGCGATGCCTGGGCACAGGCTTGCCGCGTGTTCGACATCGAGCTCAACTCGGTCACCGACAACCCGCTGATCTTCCCGGACAACGCGGACGCGCAGTTCATCGAGGAGCAGGTGATCTCTGCCGGCCACTTCCACGGCATGCCGCTGGCGCTGGCGATGAGTTACGTGAAGGCGGCGATCCCGGTGCTGGCGTCGATTTCCGAGCGCCGCCTCAACAAGCTGGTCGACCCGGCCAACAACGACGGCCTGCCGGCCTTCCTCACCGGAAACGAGGACGGCACCGACTCCGGCTTCATGATCGTGCAGTACACCGCCGCGGCCCTGGTCAACGACCTCGCCACGCGCGCGCATCCGGCCAGTGTGTATTCGGTGCCGACCAGCGCGAACGCCGAGGATCACGTTTCGATGGGGGCGAACGAAGCCCGCCACGTGCTGGACATGGTGGAGGATCTGAGCCACGCGCTGGCGCTGGAGCTGTACACCGCGGCGCAGGCGCTCGACTACCGCCAGGAAATGCTCAACGCCGCGCGCCGGCTGGCCCGCCGCGGCGGCTGGCAGGCATTGGCGGCCAAGGTGGCCAATGCGCCGCGCGAGGGCCAGCCGCACTACGAGCAGTTCGTCGCCGAGGTGCAGCAGCTCGCCGATGCCCTGACCGGCGCCGGCGATTTCCACGCGGGCGCACGGGTGCGTCAGGCACACGCGATCCTGCGTCAGCGCATTGCCTTCATGCATCGCGATCGCGCGCTGGACGGCGACGTGGCCGCGGCCTGCGCGCTGGTGCAGCAGGGCGCCTTCCGCGCCACGGTTTGAAACACACTTCCACGGAGCCGAGCATGAGCCTGATCCAGACCCCCGTTTCCCCCGGCGAACTGATCGACAAGATCACCATCCTCGAAATCAAGTCGCGACGGATGACCGACGAGGCCAAGCTGGCCAACGTGCGCAACGAGCTGGACTTGCTCAACGCGATCTGGGCCAACGACGCGGCGTCGCGGATCGACATCGGCGAGGAGCGCGCCAGTCTGCTCGCGGTGAACGAGCTGCTGTGGGATATCGAGGACAAGATCCGGTTGAAGGAACGCGCGCAGGAGTTCGACCGGGACTTCATCGAGCTGGCCCGCTCGGTGTATTTCCGCAACGACGAGCGCGCCGCGTTCAAACGCGCGATCAACCTCAAGCTCGGTTCGCAGCTGGTCGAGGAAAAGTCGTATCAGGATTACCGCGCCGGCTGACCGACCGCCGGCCGGCCGCTTCACGAAAAACGGCGCCCGCGGGCGCCGTTTTTCGTGCAAATGGGAGACGGGTCAGTGGGGCAGGAATTCGTCCAGCGCCTTGACCAGTTCCTCTTCCTTGATGGGCTTGGTCACGTAGGCCTTGGCGCCCTGGCGCATGCCCCACACCTTGTCGGTTTCCTGGTCCTTGGTGGTGACCAGGATGATCGGGATGTGCGCGGTGTCGGCGTTCTTGCTGATCGTGCGGGTGGCCTGGAAGCCGTTGAGGTTGGGCATGACCACGTCCATCAGGATCAGGTCGGGCAGCTCCGCCTTGGCCACCTCGACGCCAGCGGCGCCGTCTTCGGCCGACAGCGTCTCATGCCCGAGTTTCTCGACGATCCGCTTGATGCCCAGCAACTGGGAGGGGGAGTCGTCGACGATCAGGATGCGTGCCATGGGTTGGGGGTTCCCTGCGGGTTTCGATGATTCTAAGGCGTGACGATGGTACTTCCAAGCACGTCGCTGTCAAACCGGATGGTCGATGTGCACGAGCGTGCGCCCGAAGGAATCACCGGCAAGCATGCGCTCGAACACCTGCGGCAACTCTTCCAGTGCGATGTCGCGCGTGCGGATGCGCTCCAGGTGCCGCGGCTTCCACTCACTGGCCAGGCGCCGCCAGATGTCGTCGCGAATGTCCCGCGCGGTGCCGGCCGAAGCCACGCCCAACAGGCTCACGCCGCGGATGATGAAGGGCATCACCGTGCTGTCGAACGCGATGCCGCCGGCGTTGCCGCAGATTGCCACGTTGCCGTAGGGCGCGATGAGCGGCAGCAGGCCGGCGAGCATGCGGCCGCCGACGTTGTCCAGCGCGCCGCCGAAGCGGGCCGAGTCCATCGGCTTGCCGCTGAAGGCGATCTGGTGGCGGTCGATGCAGTCCGTGGCGCCGAGGCTGCGCAGGAAGTCGAAGTGGTCCGGCTTGCCGCTGATCGCGTGCACTTCGTAACCGGCGCGGCTGAAGATGTCGATCGCCAGCATGCCGACGCCACCGCTGGCGCCGGTCACCGCGATCGGGCCGAGCGCCGGTGTTTGCCGGTTGTCCTGCATGCGCAGCAGGGCCAGTGCGGCGGTGAAGCCGGCGGTGCCGAGGATCATGCTCTCGCGCAGGCTCAAGGACGCCGGCAGCGGGATCGTCCAGCGCGCGTCGAGACGTGCGTACTCGCCATAGCCGCCGTCGCGCGTCTCGGACAGGCCGCTGCCGGTGCACAGCACCGCGTCGCCTTCCCTGAACGCCGGATCGGTCGAGGCGACCACGTGGCCGGCCACGTCGATGCCGCCGTTGAGCGGATAGGTGCGCAGGATGCGGCCCTTGCCGGTGCCGGCCAGCGCGTCCTTGTAGTTGACCGAGGAATACGCGACCTTGACCAGCACCTCGCCGGGCGACAGCGCACCGGTGTCCATGGTCTCGATGCCGGCGCGGTAGCCGGCGTCGTCGTTGTGGATGCGGAACGCGCGGAAACGGGTCATTTCGACCTCCTGCGGAATCAGGCGTCGACGCTGCGGGAGGAAATCCACTTGGGCGTGTAGCTGCCTTCGTAGTCCCGCATCCAGTCGAACAATGCGGCGATGTCGTCGCCGAACCAGATGCTGTCGCGCTGCGCCGCCTTCACGAAGGATTCGTCGACCATGTGCTCCATCAGCGTGCGCAGGTCGCGGTAGTAGCCGCGCACGTCGAGGAAGGCGCAGGGGTAGCGGTGCAGGCCGAGCTGGGCCCAGGTCAGCATCTCGAACATCTCGTCCATCGTGCCGAAGCCGCCGGGCAGGGCGACGAAGGCATCGGACAGCTCGTACATGCGCGTCTTGCGCTGGTGCATGGTCTCGACGACCACCAGCTCGCTCAGGCCCGGATGGGCCACTTCGAGTTCCACCAGTTGCCGAGGAATCACCCCGATGACCTTGCCGCCGCCGGCGAGCACCGCGTCGGCCACCACACCCATCAGGCCGACCTTGCCGCCGCCGTAGACCAGCGCGATGCCACGTCGAGCCATCTCGCTGCCGAAGGCGCGCGCCTGTTCGGCGTACTCGGGATGCCGGCCGCTGTTGGAGCCGCAATAGACGCAGATGGCGGTGGGTTGGGCCATGGGCTTACCTGAGTGGAGAGTGGAGAGGAGTGAGAAAAGAGTGTGCGCTTGCATGCTCTCTCTCGTTTCTCACTCCTCTCCACTCATTTCTGAAAAAGAGCGACCCGCCCATGTCGCCACGAGCGGGCCGCGTTGGCTCTGCGCGGGCTTCAGTTGCCCTTGTGGATGGCGCGTTTGTCGACCGACAAGGCGGCTTCGTGCACGGCTTCGGACAGGGTCGGATGGGCGTGGACGATGCGGGCGAGGTCCTCGGAGGACCCCTTGAACTCCATCGCCACCACGCACTCGGCGATCAGCTCGGAGACACCCGGACCCACCATGTGCACGCCCAGGATGCGGTCGGTTTCGGCGTGCGCGATCATCTTCACCTGGCCGACCGCCTCGTTCATCGCGACGGCACGGCCGATCGCGGCGAACGGGAAAGTGCCGACCTTGTACGGCACGCCCTCGTCCTTGAGCTGCTTCTCGGTCTTGCCGGCCCAGGCGATCTCCGGCTCGGTGTAGATCACCCACGGGATCGTGTCGTAGCTGACGTGGCCGGCCTTGCCGGCGATCCACTCGGCGACCGCCATGCCTTCCTCGAAACCCTTGTGCGCGAGCATCGGGCCGCGCACTGCATCGCCGACCGCCCACACGCCGTCCACGCCGGTGTGGCAATGCTCGTCGACCACGATGCGGCCGCGCTCGTCCAGCTTCACGCCGGTGTCGTCGGCCAGCAGGCCGGCGGTATAGGCGCGGCGGCCCACGGCGACCAGCAGCTTGTCGACGACGAGCTTCTGCTCGCCGTCCTTGTCGGTGTAGACCAGGTGCACGCCGTCCTTCTTCACCTCGGCCTTGTTGAGCTTGGCGTTGAGCTTGATGTCCAGGCCCTGCTTGGCGAATTCCCTGGCGGCGACCTTGGCGACGTCCGCGTCGGCGACGGCGAGGAATTCCGGCAGCGCCTCGATCACGGTGACTTCCGCGCCCAGACGGCGCCACACGCTGCCCAGCTCCAGTCCGATCACGCCGGCGCCGATCACGCCCAGGCGCTTCGGCACGGCATCGAGTTCCAGCGCGCCGGCGTTGTCGATGATGTTCTTGCCGTCGAACTTCGCGAACGGCAACTCGATCGGCACCGAGCCGGAGGCGAGGATCACGTTGGTGGCAGCGATGGTCTGCCTGGCGCCGTCGTTGCCGGTGACCTCGACCTGGTTGCCCTTCAGCAGCTTGCCGGTGCCGAAGAAGCTGGTGATCTTGTTGGCCTTGAACAGTTGCGCCACGCCGCCGGTGAACTGCTTGACGATCTTTTCCTTGCGGCCGATGAAGGTCTTGAGGTCGACCTTGGCATTTTCGACGGTGATTCCGTGCACGGGAAGATTGTGCGCGAGGTTGTAGAACTGCTTGGAGGAGTCGAGCAGCGCCTTCGACGGGATACAGCCCACGTTGAGGCAGGTGCCGCCGAGTGCCTGCTTGCCATCCTTGCCGACAAAGGCATCGACCACGGCGGTCTTCAGGCCCAGCTGCGCGGCGCGGATCGCGGCGTGGTAACCGGCCGGGCCCGCACCGATGACGATGACATCGAATTTGTCGCTCATGATTTTCCTCTTTGCTCTTTCCTTCTCCCGCCGGGAGAAGGTGGCGCGAAGCGCCGGATGAGGGTGCGGGCGGAGCGAGGCGTTGCGGTATCACCGAACCCTCGCCCCAACCCCTCTCCCGGCGGGAGAGGGGCTCAAGCGATCACAGACCCAACAGCATCCGCTGCGGATTCTCCAGCTGGTTCTTGATGTCGACCAGGAACAGCACCGCGTCCTTGCCGTCGATGATGCGGTGGTCGTAGCTGAGCGCGATGTACATCATCGGCGCGGCGATGATCTGGCCGTTCTCGACGATCGGGCGCTCCTTGATCGTATGCATGCCGAGGATCGCGCTCTGCGGCGGGTTCACGATCGGCGTCGACAGCAGCGAGCCGAAGGTGCCGCCGTTGGTGATGGTGAAGGTGCCGCCCTGCAGGTCGTCCAGCGACAGCTTGTTCGCGCGCGCCTTGACGGCGTAGTCGGCGATGCCCTTCTCGACGTCGGCGAAGCTCATGTCCTGCACGTCGCGCAGCACCGGCGTGACCAGGCCCTTGTCGGTGGACACGGCGATCGAGATGTCCTGGTAGCCGTGGTAGATCACGTCGTTG
This sequence comes from Rhodanobacter sp. UC4437_H4, assembly GCF_052978425.1. NCBI lineage: Bacteria > Pseudomonadati > Pseudomonadota > Gammaproteobacteria > Lysobacterales > Rhodanobacteraceae > Rhodanobacter > Rhodanobacter sp. UC4437_H4. The sequence continues at coordinate 665,072 of NZ_CM129673.1, read as the reverse complement.
CCGTCGACCGACGCGTTGACGAACGGATAGCGCTTCAGCGCCTCGGCCGCCGCCTTGACGAAGAAGCTCATGAAGCCGAGCTTGATGCCGTGTTCCTTCTGGAACGCGTCGCCGAGGGCTTTGCGCATCTTCACCACTTCGGCCAGGTTCACCTCGTTGAACGAGGTCAGCATGGCGATCGAGTTCTTCGACTGCATCAGGCGCTCGGCGATGCGCGCGCGCATGCGGGTCATCGGCACGCGCTCTTCCGGGCGGACGCCCGGGGTCGGTTTCGCGGCTGGCGCGGTGGCGGGAGCTGCGGCAGGGCGCGAACCGGCGTTGACCACGTCTTCCTTGATGATGCGACCGTCGCGGCCGGTGCCGGCGATGGCGGAGGTGTCGACCTTGCTCTCGGTGGCCACGCGCTGCGCGGCGGGCGAAAGCTCGGCGGCGGCCTTCGACGCGGCGGGGGCGGGCGCCGCGGCCGCGGGCGCCGGAGCGGCGGCGGCCGGAGCCGGCGCAGCCGCCGTGGCGCCTTCCTCGATGATCGCGATGACCTGCTCGCTGTTCACCGTGTCGCCGACCTCGTGCCTGATCTCCTTCAACACGCCGTCAACCGGCGCGGGCACTTCCAGCACCACCTTGTCGGTTTCCAGATCCACCAGGTTCTCGTCGCGCTTCACCGCGTCACCGGCCTTCTTGTGCCAGCTGGCGATGGTGGCGTCGGAGACGGACTCGGGCAGCACGGGGACTTTCAGTTCGATGGACATAAGAGGCTCTTGGGTTTGTGCGACTGTCGATGGACACAAGGAGCAGGGGCGGCCAATCGCGACCGGCCCGTTCGAAACGGATTACTCGGCGGCGTGGTCGGTACCGACCGGCTCGACCAGGGCCTGTTCGACCAGCGCCGCCTGTTCGGCGACGTGCGTGTTGTGGTGGCCGGCGGCCGGCGCCGGCGAGCGCGCGCGACCGGCGTACGACAGGCTGTGCTTGCTGCCCGTGCAGGCTTGCAGGTGATGGCGGATCTGGAACCAGGCGCCCTGGTTCATGGGTTCCTCCTGGCACCAGATCACTTCCTTCGCCGACGGATACTTGTCCAGCTCGGCGCTGACCTCCACGCGGGGGAACGGATACAACTGCTCGACGCGCACGATCGCCACGTCGGTCAGGGCGCGCTTCTCGGCTTCCTCCAGCAGGTCGTAGTAGACCTTGCCTGAGCACAGCACCACGCGCTTGACCTTCTTCGCGGTCAGCTTGCGATGCTCGCCGATCACCAGCTGGAAGCTGCCGTTGGCCAGCTCGTCCAGGCTCGACACCGCCAGCTTGTGGCGCAGCAGCGATTTGGGCGTCATCACGATCAGCGGCTTGCGCGCGGCGCGCAGCATCTGCCGGCGGATCATGTGGAAATCCTGCGCCGGCGTGGTCGGCACGCAGACCTGCATGTTGTCCATCGCGCACAGCTGCAGGAAACGCTCCAGCCGGGCGGAGGAGTGCTCCGGCCCCTGGCCTTCGTAGCCGTGCGGCAGCAGCAGCACCAGGCCGCACAACCGGTTCCACTTCGATTCGCCCGAGCTGATGAACTGGTCGATCACCACCTGCGCGCCGTTGGCGAAGTCGCCGAACTGGGCTTCCCAGATGTTGAGCGTATCGGGGTCGGTGGTGGAGTGGCCGTACTCGAACGCCATCACCGCCTCCTCGCTGAGCAGCGAGTCGATCACCTCGACGTCGGCGCCCGCGCGCACGGTGGCCAGCGGCATGTAGGTATGGCCGTCCTTCTGGTCGTGCAGCACGGCGTGGCGGTGGAAGAAGGTGCCGCGGCCGGAATCCTGGCCGACCAGGCGCATGTCGAAACCGCCGTCGACCAGGGTCGCGTAGGCCAGGTTCTCGGCGAAGCCCCAGTCGGCGGGCTGTTCGCCGGCGGCCATCTTGCGGCGGTCTTCGTAGATCTTGGCCACGCGGCCCTGCAGGGTGAGGTCGGCGGGCAAAGTGAGGATATTGCTGGCCAGTTCCTGCAGCTTGCGCATGGGCACCGTGGTGTCGGTGGGCAGCGACAGCTTGCCGCCGATGAAGCGCGCCCAGTCGACGTGGCCGTCGCGGACGGGGCTGGGGTCCAGGTCGGTCATCGGTGCGCCGGCTTCCAGGCGCTCGCGGTAGGCGTCGAACTGCTTCGCCGCCTCGCCCTCGGCCAGTACGCCGGCCTTCACCAGTTGCTGCTGGTAAAGGTCGCGCGCGGTCGGACGCTTGCGGATGATCTGGTACATCACCGGCTGCGTGGCGGCCGGCTCGTCGGCCTCGTTGTGGCCGTGGCGGCGGTAGCAGACCAGGTCGATCACCGCGTCGCGGCGGAACCGCTTGCGGAAGTCGTAGGCCAGCCGGGTCACCAGGATCACCGCTTCCGGATCGTCGCCGTTCACGTGCAGCACCGGCGCGTTGACCATCTTGGCCAGGTCGGTGCAGTACATGGTGGAACGCGCGTCCTCCGGATTGGAGGTGGTGAAGCCGACCTGGTTGTTGACCACGATGTGCAGGCTGCCGCCGATCTTGAAGCCGCGTGCCTGCGACATGTTGAACAGTTCCATGTTCACGCCCTGGCCGGCGAACGCGGCGTCGCCGTGGATCAGCACGGCCATCGACTGCGTGTGCGCGGTATCGCGGCGGCGGGTCTGGCGCGCGTGCACCGAGCCGGTCACCACCGGGTTGACGATTTCCAGATGCGAGGGGTTGAACGCCAGCGCCACGTGCACGCCGCCCTTGGGCGTCTTGACGTCGGCGGAGAAGCCCATGTGGTACTTCACGTCGCCGGAGTGGGCCGGGTCGTCGGGGTGGTCGAAACGGCCCTCGAACTCGTCGAACAGGGTCTTCGGCGGCTTGCCCAGGATGTTGACCAGCACGTTGAGGCGGCCGCGGTGGGCCATGCCGATCACCAGCTCCTTGATGCCGTTGTCGCCGGCCGCGCGCACCACGTCGTCGAGCATCGGGATCAGGCTGTCGCCGCCTTCCAGCGAGAAGCGCTTCTGGCCGACGTACTTGGTGTGCAGGTAGCGCTCCAAGCCCTCGGCGGCGGTGAGGCCGTCGAGCACGCGCTGCTTGCCGGCCTTGTCCAGGCCGCTCTGGCCGGCGGATTGTTCGAGCCGGCTGTAGATCCAGTTGCGCTGCTCGTGGTTGCTGATGTGCATGAACTCCGCGCCGATCGAGCTGGCGTAGGTCTTCTTCAACCGATCGAGCAGGTCACGCAGTTTCAGCCGCTGGCCGCCGCCAGCGTAGTTGCCGGTGTCGAATTCGGTATCCAGGTCGGCGTCGGACAAGCCGTGGAAGGCCAGGCCGAGATCGGGGGCCGGCATCTTGTCGGCCAGGCCCAGCGGGTCGAGGTCGGCGGCAAGGTGGCCGCGCGAGCGGTAGGCGGTGAGCAGGCGCAGCACGCCGGCCTGCTTGCGCGCGTACTCGTCGCTCATCGGTACGGCGGCGGCGCCGTTGCGGCCCTGCTTCTGCGCCGCCTCGATCCGCGCAATGGCGGCGCCATGCGGGACATCGCCCGATTCGCGACCCTTGAACGTCTCGAAATAACCTGCCCATTCGGCGGGAACGGCCGTGGGGTCGGCCAGCCATGCGTCGTACAGCGATTCCACGTAATCGGCGTTGCCGCCAGCGAGTTGGGAGGATTCGTAGAACTCGCGGATCAGGTTTGTACTCACGTCACCACCGGCAGAAAAAGAGGCTTGCAGCCATCCATGTGAGCTGAACGTCGCGGCTTGCGACCGGTTTTCAAGTCCGACCGGTGGCTCGTGCGGATGACTGGTATCAATCTGCGTGATTATACCCTTCGCCCGCCACGGCACGGCAACCCGTGAAATGGTCGCAGACGGCCTGCGGCGCGGCTCCGCGGCCACGATGCACGGCCGCAAACGCGCAAGGGGTGTGGCCTGGTCGCGTTGCGCATCGTCGCGGACGCGGATGGCCACGAGCCAGCTGCGGTTCAGTCCGCGCGGCCGTCTCGCTCAGATATCCAGCCGCTGCAGCGCCGTGGCGCGCTCGGAGCGCTCCCACACCTCGTCGAATTGCTGTTGCAGCGGCGCGGCGCCGGCGCGGTCGTCGCGCGCCGCGCGTCCAGGTGGACGCTCCGCCGCGGGCAGGAACAGGTAACCGCCGACGTCGTTGAGCAGGCAGGCCGAAGGCCAGGCCAGGTCGACGTCGTCCACCGGCACGCGGATCTGGAACGCGCTGGACAGGCGCTGGGCCAGGCCGATCAGTGGATGGTCGGCCTGCAGCGCGGCCTGCGGCTCGTGCAGCAGCACGCGGATCAGCGCACTGCGGCCGGAGGTGGCGATGCGTCGCAACTCGGCCAGTTGTTCCGCATCGGCGAAGGTGTCGGCAGTGAGCGCGGGCAGGCGCACGGCCAGCTGATGACGCGCATCACGCAGCAGTTGCAGCCGCGCCTGCACGCATTCCGCCGCCGTGCCGGTCGCCAGCTGTCCGGGATCGCGACCAGGCGGATGCTCGACCGTCGCGTCCCGCTCGAACACCAGCCGCATGGCGCGGTGTGCCAGCCCCGCGTCCTCGAATTCGTCCCCATATGCCACGAAACCGGCGCGGGTGTAGAAGCCGATCGCGCTGACCTGGGCGTCCAGTGCCACCTCGGGCCAGCCCCGCGCGCGCGCCAGGCCCAGCAGCTCGCGCAGCAGCGCCGCGCCCACACCCTGGCCGCGCCAGTCCGGCAATACCGCCATGCGGCCGATCTTGTGTTGCGGCGTGAGCCGACCGCAGCCGATCGGGTGGCCGGCATCGTCGCGGGCCAGCACGTGCCAGCAGTCGACGTCCAGCCCGTCGCGCTCGCGCTGCTCGCTCACGCCCTGTTCGTGGATGAACACCGTGGCGCGCAGGTCGAGCAGGGCGGCGCGCTGGTCCTCGCGCGACCAGTCGGCGATCTCGACGTGGAAGTGCTGCAGCTTCATCGGCGGCGGCGCGCCGGGCGCAGCAGCAAGTGGCCGTCGTTGACCAGGGCGAGCAGGAGTTCGCGGTCGGCGGCGACAGGCGTGCGGTCGAAGGCCAGTTCGCGTTCGGCACACAGCCGTTGCGCCAGTTCCACCGAGGCGCCATAGGCCTGGCCACACACGTACAGCACGCCACCGGTCTTGCCGCCCGCCCAGGCCATGCGCGCCCAGGGGTGGCGCAGCAGCCGGGCACCGGCGGCGAGGCGCGCGGCGAACCGCTCCTCGCTCAGTGGATGGTCCGGCGCCACCGGCACCTGCGCGTTGCGGTAGCGGGTGATGAAGCGGCCGAACCAGTCACGCAGCAGGTCCTCGCGCAGGGCGGCGGCAAATGGCAGGGCCGCCTTGAGCCGCTCCAGTGCGGCGCGGTCGATCTCGCCGGCATGCCGGGCCGGGGCCAGGTCGGGATCGGCGTAACGCAACTCGTCAGGCAGCTGCTCGGCGATGTAGTCGGCCAGGTCGCCGGTCAGTTCGGCCTGCGAGGGTGCGCGCATGCCGACGGAGAACGTCATGCACGGGCCGCCGAAGGCGACGCCGTCGTGCGGCACGCCCGGCGGCAGGTAGAGCATGTCACCCGGGTCGAGCAGCCATTCGTGGGTCGGCTCGAACTGCACCAGTTGCTTGAGCTCGATGTCGGGCCGGAACGCCTTCGGTGCCAGCGGATCGTCGCTGATCGCCCAGTGGCGCTGGCCCAGGCCCTGCAGCAGGAACACGTCGTACTGATCGATGTGCGCGCCGACGCCGCCGCCGGGTTCGGCGTAGGACACCATCACGTCGTCCATGCGCCAGCTCGGCAGGAACCGGAAGTGTTGCAGCAGGCCGGCCACGTCGGCGTCCCACTTGTCCACGTCCTGCACCAGCAAGGTCCAGTTGCGTGGTGGCGTGGCGGCGAAATCGGCCTCCTCCAGCGGGCTCGACTTGACCCGCCAGCGGTCGCGCACCTCGTCGTGCACGATCAGCCGCGCCAGCGCGGTGGGCTCGCAGGCCAGGCCGGCGAGATCGTCCGGTTGCAGCGGCGGGCGGAAGCCGGGGAAGGCGTTGCGGATCAGCAGCGGGCGCTTCTGCCAGTAGTCGCGCAGGAAACGGGCCGGGCTCATGCCCAGCGGGCGCGTGGCGCTGCCGCGCACTTCGATCGGAAAAGTCGGGGTGGCGTTCATCCGGCCATTGTAGTGGCCGGCTCAGGTGAACAGGCGCACGGTGTTGTTGAGGCCCAGCGCCAGCACTGCCAACCCGGCCAGCGCGGTGGCGACGCGCGCCGGCACGCGTCGCACGAACACGGCGCCGAACGGCGCGGCCAGGGCGCCGCCGATGATCAGCCCGACCACCGCGGCCGCATGGCTGACGCCGATGGTGAGCAGGAAACTGAAGCTGGCGGCCACGCTGACCACGCACTTGGCCAGGTGCACGCTGCCGATCACCGCTCGCGGCTGCAGGCCGCGCGCCAGCAGCGTGGTGACGGTGATTGCGCTCCAGCCGCCGCCGCCGATGGCGTCGACCAGGCCGGCAATGCCGCCGGTGATGCCGGTGCCGCGCGGGACGTCCATGCGTGCGCCGGCCGCTCGTCGGCAGCGCAGCAGCAGGAAGCCGCCCATGCCCAGCAGGTAGGGCGCCAGCAAGGCGCGCAGCCAGGAAGGCGGTACGTGCACGGCGATCCACACGCCGATCAGCGCCCCCAACACGCCGGGGATCACCAGTGCCAGGAACAGCGCGCGGCGCACGTTGCCGGCCAGCAGGTGGCTGAGGCCGGAAGCACCGCAGGTGAAGGCCTCCGCGTAATGCACGCTGGCGCTGGCGGCCACCGGCGGCACGCCCAGCGCCAGCAGCAGGCCGGACGCGGTGACCCCGAAGGCCATGCCCAGCGCGCCGTCGACCAGCTGGGCGAGGGCGCCCACGACCATGAATGCAAGCAGTTCGCTCAAGCGCGTCGGCAACCACATCGGGTGGATGCGCAGTATACGGCGCGCCCGGCCGCGCGCAGGAAATGAGCAGCGGACATAACGACATGCCGACAGATGCTTTCCCCGAGTTCGAACCGAAACCTACCATTGTCATATGGACGTAAAGACGTCCAGAAGGAATGACCGTGAACGCTGCGCTGAAATCGCTGCCGCCTGCACCTACGCTCGATCCGGAGCGGCTGGCGCTGCTGGCCCGCTTGACCCACGGCCTGGCACCGGCCGACCTGTACTGGATCGCGGCGTACAGCGCCGCGGCTGCCGCTGGCGGCGCGGTTGCGGCCAGCTTGCCGGGCATGGGCGAGCAACCGGCGGACGCGGGCCGGCGGTTGACCATCGTCTATGGCAGCCAGACCGGCAACTCCCGCCGTGTGGCCGAGCAACTGGCGACCCGCGCCGAGGCCGCCGGCCTGCCGGTGCGCTTGCTGCGCGCCGGCGCCTACCCGCTGCGCGAGCTGGCCCAGGAGCGCTTCCTGAGCGTGGTGATCAGCAGCCAGGGTGACGGCGATCCGCCGGACGATGCGGTGGGTTTCGTCGAGTTCATCGCCGGCAAGCGCGCACCGAAGTTGCCGCAACTGAAGTTCGCCGTGCTGGGCCTGGGCGATTCGAGTTACCCGAAGTACTGCGCGGTCAGCCAGGCGCTGGATGCGCGGCTGGCCGAGCTGGGTGGACAGCGCTTTGCCGAGCTGGGCGAGGCCGACGTGGATTTCGAGGCGGTGGCGGCGGGCTGGTCCGAACGCGCCCTCGCCGCAGCCCGCGAGACGCTCGACGTGCCCGCGACGGCTCCGCGTCAGGGCGCGGCACTGCACGCGGTGCGCACGGTGGCGACATACTCGCGCGAGCAACCGTTCGCCGCCGCCGTGCTGGAGAACCAGCGCATCGTCTCGCGCGACAGCGAGCGCGACGTGCGGCATGTCGAACTGTCGCTGGAAGGTTCGGGCCTGCGTTACGAAGCCGGTGATGCGGTCGGCGTGTGGCCGCGCAACCCGCCGGCGCTGGTCGAGCAGTGGCTGACGACGTTGCGGCTGGATGGCGCTGCGGAAGTCGAACATGGCGGCAAGCACCTGCCGCTGGCGCGCTGGCTGGCCGAGGAGCGCGAAATCACCCGACTGACCCGTCCGTTGGTCGCGGCGCAGGCCGCAGCCACGAGGCATGCAGGTCTGCAGCGCCTGCTGGCTCCGGAGCAGCGCGCCGAGTTCGCCGCCTTGCTGGAAAGCCACCAGCCGATCGATCTCTTGCGCGAGTTTCCCGCCGCGTGGGACGCCGCCGAACTGGTCGCCGCACTGCGCCCGCTGACGCCACGGCTGTATTCGATTGCGTCCAGCCCGAAAGCCGTGGGGCCGGACGAGGTGCACCTGACCGTGGCGGTGGTGGAATACGCTGCGCATGGCAGCACGCATTACGGCGCGGCATCGAGCTTCCTTGCCGGCGCGGGCGATGACGCGACAGTGCCGGTATTCATCGAACCGAACGAACGCTTCCGCCTGCCGGCCGACGGCAGCCGCGACGTGATCATGATCGGCCCCGGTACCGGCGTCGCCCCGTTCCGCGCCTTCGTGCAGGAGCGCGAGGCGACTGCCGCCAGCGGCCGCAACTGGCTGTTCTTCGGCAACCGCCACTTCGCCCGCGACTTCCTCTACCAGCTCGAGTGGCAGGACGCCTTGCGCCGCGGCAGCCTGAGCCGCCTCGACCTGGCCTTCTCGCGCGACGGCGTGGCTCGTTCAGAGAGTCCGCCCAGGGATGTGCGGGGTGTTGCGAGGGACTCGCACAAGGTCTACGTGCAGCAGCGCCTGCGCGAGAACGGTCGTGAACTGTACGCATGGCTGCGCGAAGGCGCGCATCTGTATGTCTGCGGCGATTCCGCGCACATGGCCCGGGACGTGCACGAAGCCCTGCTGGAGATCGTCGCCACCCACGGCGGGTTGTCCGCCGAGGGCGCGCGGGCCTGGTTGGCCGATCTTCTGCAGCAGGGGCGTTACGCCCGCGATGTCTATTGAGTGAACCGCGTCGTCATTCCCGCCTTCGCGGGAATGACGAACAAATAAGCATGCAACCCGAACGCGAACTGGCTTCAATCCCGATGCCTTCCCACCTGGAAAAGATCAAGATCGAAAGCCGCCTCCTGCGCGGCACCATCGCCGAGGGGCTGGCCGATGCCGTCACCGGCGCGATCGCCGAGAGCGACACCAAGCTGCTGAAGTTCCACGGCAGCTACATGCAGGACGATCGCGACATCCGCGACGAGCGCCGCCGCCAGAAGCTGGAACCGGCGTATGCCTTCATGGTGCGCGCGCGCCTGCCTGGCGGCGTGATGACCCCGGCGCAGTGGCTCGCCTTCGACCGGATCGCCGGCGACTACGCCTCCAGCGGACTGCGCATCACCACGCGGCAGACCTTCCAGTGGCACGGCATCATCAAGCGCGACCTGAAGCCCGCCATCGCGGCGATCAACGCGGCCATGGCCAGCACCATCGCCGCCTGCGGCGACGTCAACCGCAACGTGGTGTGCAACACCAACCCGGTCGAATCGCCGGCGCACGAAGCGGCGTACGCGTGGGCGGTGCGCCTGTCCGAGCACCTCAAGCCGAAGACGCGCGCCTACCACGAGTTCTGGCTCGATGGCGAAAAGCTGGTGGGCGAGGAAGCCGCCAACGAAAGCGAACCGCTGTACGGCGCCACCTACCTGCCGCGCAAGTTCAAGATCGGGCTGGCGATCCCGCCGCAGAACGACATCGACGTGTTCGCCCAGGACCTGGCCCTGATCGCCATTGTCGAACACGGCGAGTTGCTTGGATTCAACGTGGGCATCGGCGGCGGCATGGGCGCCACCCATGGCGACCCGGCCACCTATCCGCGGCTGGCCGACGTGATCGGCTTCGTGCGGCCGTCGCAACTCATCGCGCTGGCCGAAACCGTCATCGCCGTGCAGCGCGACCGGGGCGATCGCGAGGAGCGCAAGCATGCGCGGCTGAAGTACACCATCGACACGCTTGGGCTCGGTGCGGTCAAGGCCGAGATCGAGCAGCGCCTGGGCTTCGCGCTGGAGCCGGCGCGCGCGTTCCGTTTCGACAATAACGGCGATCGCTACGGTTGGGTCGAAGGCCATGCCGGGCGCTGGCATCTGACCTTGCAGGTGGAGTCCGGCCGCCTGCTCGACCGCGGAGCGCACACCTGGCTCAGCGGCATGCGCGAACTGGCCGGCGTGCACACCGGCGACATCCGGCTCACCTGCAACCAGAACCTGATCATCGCCAACGTGGCGGCCGCCGATCGCGCCGCGATCGACGCCCTGGTGGCCCGCCACGGCATGGACGGCTACAAAAGGCACAGCGCGATCCGCCAGCACGCGATCGCCTGCGTGGCGCTGCCCACCTGCGGCCTGGCGATGGCCGAGAGCGAGCGCTACCTGCCGACGCTGCTGCCGAAACTGGAAGCCTTGCTGGACCGGCACGGCCTGCTCGACACGCCGATCCTGCTGCGCCTGTCCGGTTGCCCCAACGGCTGCTCGCGTCCTTACCTGGGCGAGATCGCCCTGGTCGGTCGCGGCCCGGGGCGTTACGACCTGCGCCTGGGCGCGGATTTCCGCGGCCAACGCCTGAACCAGGTCTGGCGCGAGAACGTCGACGAAGCGGCCATCCTCGCTGCACTCGACCCGCTGTTCGCGCGCTATGCCGCCGAGCGCGAGGCGGGCGAGGGCTTCGGTGATTTCCTGCTGCGCGCGGCTGTTCTGCAGCCACCACCTGCGCGGCGCATCGCCGCCACGGTGCTCGCGTGAAACCGCTGCCGGCGGACACCGCCCCCGACGCGCAGGCGCTTGCGGGGATCAACGCCATGCTGGCCACGCGCAGCGCTGCGCAGCGGGTGGCGTGGGCGCTGGAGCACCTGCCCGGAGAACACGTGCTGTCGTCCAGTTTCGGGGCGCAGGCCGCCGTGTCGCTGCATCTGGTCAGCCGCCAGCGTCCGGACATCCCAGTGATCCTGATCGATACCGGTTACCTGTTCCCCGAGACCTACCATTTCGTCGACCAACTGACGGCGCGGCTCGGGCTCAATCTCAAGGTCTACCAGTCGCCGCTCAGCCCCGCGCGGATGGAGGCGCGGCACGGCCAGTTGTGGCGCCAGGGAGTGAGTGGCATCGACCAGTACAACCGCGTTCGCAAGATCGAGCCGATGCAGCGCGCGCTCGATGAACTGCATGCCGGCAGCTGGATCGCCGGACTGCGCCGGCAGCAATCGCGCAGCCGCGCCGCGATCGACTTTCTCGAACTCCGCCACGGCCGCTGGAAACTGCACCCGCTGGCCGACTGGAGCGACCGCGACGTCGGCCACTATCTCAGCCGCCATCGCCTGCCGTACCACCCGCTGTGGGAGCAGGGCTACGTCTCGATCGGCGACCACCACACCAGCCGCCGTTGGGAGCCCGGCATGGACCCTGAGGAAACACGCTTCTTCGGCCTCAAGCGCGAGTGCGGACTGCACGGCATCGCGTAACGGTGGGTCCCCGCAGGGCGGGCAGTGCCCGCCGCTCCTGGTCCGGGTGCGTTGAAGAGCAGGCGGGCAGGGCCGCCCTGCGTCAATGCGCTGCTTTCGGCTCACGCACGGGGATGTCGACGCTGCACAGGCCGACCTTGCCGGACGACACCTTGTAGAAATCGTCATGCCGGTGGCGCTGGGCGTCGAGCAGGGCGGCGAAGGTGGCGCTGTCCGTGCGCAGCACCTGCACGGCCGGGCGCTGCGCCGGCGGCAGTTCGGAGGCCAGTCGCACGGATTCGATCGGCGTGCGTTGCGCGGGCTTGTCGTAGAAGCCCATCGGGCCGGTACCACGCGGCAGGGCGGACAGCAGCGGCATGCCTTCCAGCACGCGGCCGGCGATCGCCAGGTTGCGGTCGAGCCGGCGCGGGGACTGGCCGATCACCACGTACAGCTCGCTGCCGCTGCCGGTTTCCGGGCCGATGTCGCGTCCCACGCCGACCATGCCGTAGCAATGGGTCAGCCACTGCTCGCCGCTGGCCGGGTCGCGCGCGGCGGGGAAGCCTTCACTGAAACCGACCTCGGGTGCATAGACGTCGCCGTCGGGCAGCGGGGTCCATTCCAGCCTCGGGTCGATCGGCCGCGTGTATTCCGGCGGCAGCGTGGCGTGCGCCTTGCCAAGCGAGCGCGGCTTGCTGGCGGGATCGTTGTTGTCGCCCGCCGGGTCGCCCCATTGCGTGACGAAGTTGTCCTGCACACGCACGATCGCCAGGCCGTCGTAATAGTGCTGGCGCGCCATGGTGCGGATGTTCGCCGCATGCAGCGGGGTGAAGTCCGGCGCCAGCTCGATCAGCACGCGTCCCGTCTGCAGCTGCATCACCAGCAGGTTGTGCGGGTCGGGCGTGCGCCATTCGGCCGCGGTGGACTTGGCCAACAGCTCGGCGCGGCTCGGCGTGGGCGCCTGGGTATCCGTGGCGGCGAGCGCCGGCACGGCGACCAGGCTGGCCAGCAGCGTCAGGGCCGCGAATTGACGACGTGCATGCATGGCTATCCCCTCAAGGTTTGCAACGGCGAGACCCGCAACTTAGCAGAGCGTCCGCGTCGCCGGCAGGCGCATGACTTCAGGCATATTCACTAGTCATAACTGCACACTAGAATGAATACCGTAACAGGTGACAGTGCGGGTGAGCGCGATGGATGACGGCAGTCAACTGAAGAAGTTCCAGAAGGAGCTGTCCACCGGCACGGTGGCGCTGGTCCTGCTGGCCGTGCTGGCGCAGTCGCGCCAGCCGATGTACGGCTACCAGATCGCCAAGCGGCTGGAGGCGGTGGGCGAGGGCGTGCTCGCCGGCAAGCAGAGCGCGCTGTATCCGGTGCTGCGCAATCTCGAGGCGTCGGGATTGCTGGCCAGCGAGGTCGAGCCTTCGATCAGCGGACCGCCGCGACGCTATTACCGCATCACCCGGCCCGGGCGCGACGCGCTGCGCGACTGGACCGCCGCGTGGATCGCCACCCGCGATTCGGTCGACAACGTCTTGCAAGGAGGGGTTTCATGAACGCGCCACGCACGATTGCCCAATATCTCGATCAGCTGCGCGCCGCGCTGCGCGGGGCCGACCCTGCGCTGATCCAGGATGCGCTCTACGACGCCGAGGAACACCTGCGCGCCGAGCTTTACGAACGCCCCGGACGCGACGAGGGGGCGATGCTCGAACAAGTGGTGCAGAGCTACGGCGCACCGGACGAGGTGGCCGAGATCTACCGCGACCAGGAGATAAAGGTGCAGCGGGCGATCCGCCCGCCGCCAGCACCGCCGCGTCGCTCGCTGGCCGGGCGCTTCTTCGGCGTGGCGACCGACCTGCATACCTGGGGTGCGCTGTTCTACATCCTGCTGGGGTCGGCCACGGGCATCGCCTATTTCACGCTGGCTGTGGGTGGCATCGCGCTGTCGGCGGGCCTGTCCGTGCTGATCATCGGCCTGCCGTTCATAGTGCTGTTCATCGGCAGCATGCGGGGGCTCTCGCTGCTCGAAGGGCGCATCGTGGAAGCGCTGCTGGGCGTGCGCATGCCGCGGCGGCCACCGTACCCGCAACGCGGCGTGCCGCTGCTGGGGCGGATCGGCGCCATGTTTACCGACCCGCGCACCTGGACCACGCTGTTCTACATGGTGCTGATGTTGCCGCTGGGCATCGTATACTTCATCCTCACCGCCGTCTTGCTGGCTGTCGCGCTGGGCCTGCTGGGACTGCCGGTGCTGATGCTGTTTGGCCACGACTGGCTGCAGGGCCTGTACGTGGATCACACGATCCTGCTGGACTGGGGTTCCGGTCCGCACGTACCTGGCTGGGCCGAGGTGCTGGCGATGTTCCTGCTCGGCGCCGTGCTGCTGTTCGCCACCCTGCACCTGGTACGCGGAATCGGCCGCTTGCACGGCGCCATGGCCAAACACCTGCTGGTGCGCGGCACGACTCGGAGCACATCATGAGAGACGATCTGCTCGCCCGTTTCGATGGGGCATGGGAAGGCGAGGAAACCATCGCGACGACTCGCTGGGGCGAGGGCGGCCCGGCGCTCGCGCAGATCAGCGCGCGGTTGGCCCTCGGCGGCAGGGTGCTGCTGATGGATTACCGCGAAACGCGGGACGGCCAACCCGCGCTGCAGGCGCACGCGGTATTCGCCGACGGTGCCAGTCCCGGCGACTTCGCGCTGCACTGGTTCGACAGCTACGGCTTCACTCCCGCAGAACCTGCGCCCGGATATCGCGACGGCGATCGGCTGGTGTTCGTGCGCAGTTCGTCGCGCGGGCAGACACGACATGTGTACCACTGGCTGGGCAACGACGAGTTCACCCTGGTGCTGGAAAGCTCGTTCGACGGCGGTACAAGCTGGGAGAAGGTCATGCAGGGCAGCTACCGTCGCGTCCCGTAGCCCCGGCGCGCCGGGGTGACCGGCGTCGTCGCGGCTTTCAGAAATCATCCACGAACTCGATGCCGGCGCTGCATTCGCTGGCCAGTATCTCGGCGTTCATGCGCACGTCGTCGGCCAGGCTGTCGCTGGCCGCGCCCACTTCGATGAGATAGGCATGTGCGTCGCTGTCGCCGGCCGAACCCAGCGAGCTGGAGTCGTCGCGGATGCCCAGCGCGGGGTCGTCGATTTCCTCGATGTGCTCGACGCCGTCGATGCCGTGCAGGCCGATGATGAGGGTGTCGGCGTCGGCGCGACTGCCGATCAGGCGAAAACGGATCATGGGCATGGTGTTGGCTCCGGGTGGTCGGGGGCGGGGCGAGCATCGCAAGCGAAACGCATGCGAAAAGTGATGCCGTGCCGCGCGCTACCATGGGCGTTCATCCGCCAGCCACTCCGGCCCGCGCCGGGAAGCCATGCCCAAGACCTACGACCGCAGCTATTTCGACAAGTGGTATCGCGACCCGCGCCACGCGGTCGGCTCCCCGGCCGAGTTGCGGCGCAAGGTGGCGATGGCGGTGGCGCAAACCGAGTACTACCTGGGCCGCACGATCCGCAACGTGCTGGACGTGGGTTGCGGCGAAGCCACGTGGCGGGCGCCGCTGCGCGCGCTGCGACCAGGCGCGGAGTATCGCGGGCTGGATGCCAGCGAGTACGTGGTGGCGCGTTACGGCCGCAGCCGCCGGATCGGCCTGGCGCGCTTCGGCCAGCTCGAACAGCTGCGCTTCGACACCCGCTTCGACCTGATCGTGTGCAGCGACGTGCTGCACTACCTCAAGCCAGCCGAGATCCGTGCCGGGCTGCATGGTATCGGCGAGATGCTCGATGGCGTGGCCTTTCTGGAAGTGTTCACCAGCCGCGACGACGTGGCGGGCGACCGCCAGGGTTTCATCGCGCGCGCTCCCGCCTGGTACTTGCGCGAGTTCGGCCGCGTGGGCCTGTTGCCGTGCGGATCGCATTGCTATCTCGGGCCGCGACTGGAGCAGCATGTGGCCGCGCTGGAGCGCGCGCGGCTGCCTGGCTGACGAAGGCCGGCGTATCGCCGGGCGACGGTTCCGCGCTATCGTGCGCGGCAGTTTTCATCGGGGGAGAGCACGAAGTGACCCAGCCAGTCTTGTCCAGCCCATCGCGCCGCGAGCTCACCCTTCGTGGCGTCATCATCGGCATCGTGATCACCGTGGTGTTCACCGCTGCGAACGTGTTCTTCGGCCTCAAGGCCGGACTCACCTTCGCCACCTCGATCCCCGCCGCGGTGATTTCCATGGCGATCCTGCGCGCGTTGAAGAACTCCACCGTGCAGGAGAACAACATCGTGCAGACGGTGGCCTCGGCCGCCGGCACGCTGTCGGCGATCATCTTCGTCCTGCCGGGCCTGGTGATCCTGGGCTACTGGAACGGCTTCCCGTTCTGGATGAGCTTCGGCATCTGCGCCACCGGCGGCATCCTCGGCGTGATGTACACCATCCCGCTGCGCCGCGCGCTGGTCACCGATTCCGACTTGCCGTATCCGGAAGGCGTGGCCTGCGCCGAGGTGCTCAAGGTGGGCTCGGGCGATTCGCCGGAGGCCGCCGAGTCGGTGGAGTCCGGCGGTGCCGGGCTGAAGGCGGTGGTGGTGGGCTCGATCGTCTCGGCGGCGTTCTACGTGGTCGTGCAGACCAAGATCTTCGCCGCCGCGGTGTCCAGCTATTTCCGCATCGGTGATCGGGGTGCGGCTAGCGGTTTCGACTTCGGTCTCTCCTTCGCGCTGTTCGCGGTGGGACACCTGGTGGGCCTGTGGGTGGGCGTGGCGATGCTGCTGGGCGCGATCATCGGCTGGGGCTGGGCGGTGCCGCACTTCCTGCTGCTGCATCCGGAGGGCGGCGCGGCGGCGGAAGCTGCCCAGGCCACCTGGAGCCACTACGTGCGTTTCGTGGGCGCCGGCACCATCGGCGTGGCGGCGATCTGGACGCTGGCCAAGCTGGTCAAGCCGGTGATCGGCGGCCTGGCCGGCGCGATGCGCGCCTCCAGCGCGCGCAAGGCGGGCACGCTGCATTCGCTGCCGCGCACCGAACACGACATGCCGATCGGCCAGGTCGGCATCATCACCTTGCTGTGCCTGATCCCGGTGGCGTGGCTGCTGGGCCACTTCGCCAACATCAGCGGGCTGGGCGAGCACATGGCGCTGCTGGTGATCGGCGGCGTGGTGTTCGTGATCATCATGAGCTTCCTGGTTTCCGCGGTATGCGGCTACATGGCTGGCCTGATCGGCTCGTCCAACAGCCCGCTGTCGGGCGTGGGCATCCTGGTGGTGATCATCGCCGCGCTGCTGCTGGTGCTGGGGGTGAAGTCGCTGGTGCCGGAGGAGGCCGGCAAGGCGCTGGTGGCCTTCGCGCTGTTCATCACCTCGATCGTGTTCGCGGTGGCCTCCATCGCCAACAACAACCTGCAGGATCTCAAGACCGGGCAGCTGGTGGACGCCACGCCCTCGCTGCAGCAATGGGCGCTGGTGATCGGCGTGATCGCCGGCGCGCTGGTGATTCCGCCGGTGCTGGACCTGCTGAACCAGGCCTACGGTTTCCTCGGCGCGCCGGGCGTGGACCCCGCGCGCGCGTTGCCGGCGCCGCAGGCCGGGCTGATCTCGGCGCTGGCGCAGGGCGTGATCACCGGCAACATCGACTGGAGCCTGATCGCCATCGGTGGCGGCATCGGCGCGGTGCTGATCGTGGTCGACGAGGTGCTGGGCAAGACCGGCAAGTCGATGCGCCTGCCGCCGCTGGCGGTGGGCCTGGGCATCTACCTGCCCACCTCGACCACGCTGATGGTGGTGGTCGGCGCGATGGTCGGCGCCTGGTTCGACAAGCGTGCCGAGCGCGGCCCCAAGGCGGAGCCGACCAAGCAGTTGGGCGTGCTGCTGGCGTCGGGCCTGATCGTGGGCGAGAGCCTGCTCGGCGTGATCGTGGCGGCAGCGGTGGCGCTGTCCGGCAACCAGTCGCCGCTGGCCGTGGTGGGCGAAAGTTTCGCGACCCCGGCGATCTGGATCGGCGGCCTCGCCTTCACCGCGACGATCGTGGTGATGTACCGCTGGATCGCGCGGATGGGGCAGGGCGGCTGAGGTCGCCTTGCCGCGTGGCTGCCGTTCAGCGGCTGCCACGCGACTGGCCCTAAACTGGCGGCCTTTCCGGGGGGATGCGAGCCGCGTGGTGCAGGAACAAGTCGAACGGGCGCCGCGTGCGGACGGGATTCCCGATGGCCCCAGCCAGAGGGTCGCGTGGTTGCGCCACATCGCCGGCCCGCTGTTCTCGGTGGGCATGCTGTGCCTGGCGCTGTTCGCCCTGCATCTGCTGGCGCGCGAGGTGAATTACCACCAGGTGCGCCAGTACGTGCAGGGCCTGTCGCACGAACGCCTGGGCCTGGCGGTGCTGTTTACCCTGGCCGGCTACGCGGTGATGACGATGTACGACCGCCTGGCGCTGGCCGCGATCGGACGTCGGCTGCCGTGGCGGCGGGTCGGCCTGATTTCCTTCATCAGCTACGCCTTCAGCAACGCCCTGGGCATGTCGCTGCTGGTGTCCGGTTCGATCCGCTATCGCTTCTACGTGCAGAACGGGCTGGGCAACGGCGAGATCGCCCGCGTGGTGCTGTTCTGCACCAGCAGCTTCTGGCTCGGCCTGCTGGCGCTCACCGGCACCACCTTGTTGTGGGTGCCGCTGCCGCCGGAGCTGCCGCTGGCCAGTCTGAGCCAGCCGTTGGGCGCGGTGCTGGTCGCACTGCCGCTGGCGTGGCTGGCTGGCGGATTGATCCATCGCCCGCTGCGCATCTGGCGCTGGCGCGTGACGCTGCCTTCGGTGGGCACCGCGTTGAAACAGATCCTGGTCGGCGCCTGCGACTGGGGCCTCGCTGCCGCGGTGCTTTACGTGCTGATGCCGGATGCGTTGAACAACGGCTTCGGGCACTTCCTGGCGATTTTCGTGATCGCCCAGATCGTCGGCCTGGTGAGCCACGTGCCCGGCGGGCTGGGCGTGTTCGAGGCGGTGATGCTGGCCGGCTTCGGCGCCACCGGCAACGCGCAGCTGACGGCACCGATCCTCGGTGCGCTGGCCGCGTACCGGGTGATCTATTACCTGCTGCCGCTGTGCGCCGCCGCCGTGCTGGTGCTGCAGCGCGAGGCGCAGGGCTGGCGCCGCAAGGCCGTGCTGGCGCCATGGTTCACCGGCTTGCTGCCTTCGTTCTTCGCCGGCCTGACCCTGGTCTGCGGGGCGGTGCTGCTGTTCTCCGGCGCGACCCGCGCGCTGCCGGTGCGCATGGCGATCCTCGGCGAGCTGTTGCCGCTGTCGGTGCTGGAGGTTTCGCACCTGCTGGCCAGCGTGATCGGCATGCTGCTGCTGATCCTGGCGCGCGGCCTGCAACGGCGGCTGGATGCCGCCTACTGGCTGACCCTGGTGTTGCTGCTGGCCGGCGCGGTGTTCTCGCTGCTCAAGGGCATCGACTACGAGGAGGCCGCGCTGATGACCTTGCTGGCGCTGGCGCTGGCGCCGGCCCACCGGTTGTTCCATCGGCGCGCGTCGCTGTTCAGCACCAGCTTCGGCGTGGGCTGGATCGTGGCGATCGTGGCGACGCTGGGCTGCGCGGCGTGGCTGGTGGTGTTCAGCTACAAGCACGTCGACTACAGCGCCGACCTGTGGTGGCAGTTCAGCCTGCAACACGGCGGCGCGCCGCGCGCGCTGCGCGCGCTGGTGGCCGCGGCCGTCACCGGCATGCTGTTCGCGGCGGCCAGCCTGATCCGTCCGCAGAAACTGCAGCGCGAACGACCCGGCGAGGCCGAGTTGGCGCAGGCGCTGCCGCTGATCAAGCAGTTTCCCTCGGCGCAGGCACACCTGGCCCTGATGGGCGACAAGACCTTGCTGTTCGACGACGAGCACAAGGCCTTCGTGATGTTCGACACGATCGGACGCAGTTGGGTCGCGATGGGCGATCCGGTGGGCACCGACGAGGCCGCACGGCGCGAGCTGGTGTGGACCTTCCTCGAACAGTGCGAGCGAGCGGGTGGCTGGCCGGTGTTCTACCAGGTCAGCCCGGCCAACCTCGACCTGTACCTGGAGGTGGGCCTGAACCTGCTTAAGATCGGCGAAGAGGCGCGGGTGCGACTGGATGCCTTCAACCTCGACGGCAAGTCGAAGAAGGTGCTGCGCAACACGGTCAACAGGCTGCAGCGCGACGGCCTGCGCCTGGAGATCGTGCCGGCCGACGCGGTGGCCGGCCTGCTGCCGAAGCTGCGGCCGGTGTCGGACGCCTGGCTGCGCGACAAGCACGTGCGCGAAAAGCGCTTCTCGCTCGGTGCCTTCGACCCGCACTACCTGGCGCGCACGCCGATGGCGCTGGTGTGGCAGGGCGATGAGCTGGTGGCATTCGCCAACCTGCTGCTCAGCGACACCCGTGAAGAGGCATCGGTCGATCTGATGCGCCATCGCCCGGACGCCCCGGCCGGCATCATGGACTACCTGTTCGTGGAGCTGATGCTGTGGGCGCGCGCCGAGGGCTACCGCTGGTTCAACCTCGGCATGGCGCCGCTGGCCGGGCTGCACAGCCGGCGGCATGCGCCATGGTGGAACCGGTTCGGCGCGATGGTGTTCGGTCGCGGCGAGCGCTTCTACAACTTCCGCGGCCTGCAACGCTACAAGCAGAAGTTCGACCCGCAGTGGGAGCCGCGCTACATGGCGGTGCCCCGCGGCATCGCCTTGCCGATGATCCTGGCCAACGTGGCCAGCCTGATCGCCGGCGGATTGGGAGGAGTCGTGCGCCGATGAGACGATGGAAGACCTGGCTGGCCGGTGTGCTGGTGCTTGGTGTGCTTGGCGCCTTGCTGGCGTGGCGGCCCTGGTCGTCGGTCAGCCTGGCCGATGCGGCCGTGGTCTGGCCGGTGGCCGCGCATGCCGTCGCGCCGCCGGAGGGGAAGGACGACGTGATGGCGGTGATCGTCTCCGGCGACGGCGGCTGGGCCGACGTGGATCGGCGCCTGGGCATCGCCTTGATCGACCGCGGCGTGCCGGTGCTCGGCATCAACTCGTTCAAGTACTACTGGCGCGGGCACGACCCGCGGCAGACTGCGCGCGAACTGGATGCGTTGATGACGAAGCAGCTCGATGCGTGGGGCAAGCGGCGGATCTGGCTGATCGGCTTTTCGTTCGGCGCCGACGTGCTGCCCACCATCACCGACCAGCTCGGCGCCGAGAACCGTGCGCGGATCACCCAGATGGTGCTGCTCTCGCCCAGCCGCGACGTGACCTTCGAGATCGAGCTGCAGGGTTACATGATCGAACAGGGCTGGTTCAAGGAGCGCCTCAAGGACGCGTTGCAGTGGGTCAACCCGATCGATCATCACGACCCGCTGCCGCCGCTGCGGGCGTTGCACGGCCAGCCGCCAGTGGTGTGCTACTACGGCCTGGACGATGCGGCCGACAGTCTGTGCGACCAGCCCGGTCTGCCGACGTGGGTCACCGTGCACGCCAAGCAGGGTGGTCATCATTTCGACGAAGGCTACGGCCCGTTGGCGCAACAGATGCTGGACGAATTGCCGGCGTCACCGGGTACCGCCGCACGGCCTTGAGCACCGTGCAGGCGGCAGGCGCGCAAAGGCGCCGCGATACACTGCGCGCCTGTTTCCCGGGTCAGGACATCGAGTGAGCATGGCGGGAGTATTCGCGCCCCCCAGCGCAGCGCTGGCGGCGTTGTTCGTGCCGTTCGAGACGGCGCGGTTGAGTTTGCCCGCGGATGGCCGGGTGCTGTTCTTGCGTGCGCGCGCCAATGTGCGCCTGCGCGAGCTGGCGCAGCCGGGCTGGTTGTGCGAGCAGGGTTTCCTGCCGTTCGCGGAGGAGCTGGCGCGACAGGGCCTGCACGTCGGCGAACCGGCGGCCGACGAACGTTTCGCGCTGGTGCTGGTGCTGCCGCCGCGCCAGCGCGACGAGGCGCGCGCGCTGTTCGCCCGGGCGCTGCAGCACACCGCACCGGGCGGCACCGTGCTGGCGGCAATGGCCAATGCCGAGGGGGCGAAATCCGGTGAGGCGGATCTGCAGAGGCTTGCCGGCCCCGTGCAGCAACTGTCCAAGCACAAATGCCGCGTGTTCTGGGCCGCGCGGGACGACGCTGCCATCGACCAGGCGTTGCTGAAGCCATGGCTGGCACTGGATGCACCACGCGAGATTGCCGGCGGCTACGTCAGCCGGCCGGGGCTGTTCGCCTGGGACCGCGTCGACCGCGCCTCGGCGCTGCTGGCCGAACACCTGCCGGTGGAATTGCACGGTCGGGTGGCGGACCTCGGCGCCGGTTACGGTTACCTCGCCTGCCAGCTGATCGCGCGTTGCCCGCGGGTCTCGGCGATCGACCTGTACGAGGCCGAGGCGCGCGCGCTGGAGCCGGCGCGCGTCAACCTGGCGCGGGCACAACGCGATGCTGGTCGCGAGCTGGCGGTGAACGTGCACTGGCACGACGTGACCCGCGGCTTGCCCGAACGCTACGATGCCATCGTCAGCAATCCACCGTTCCACCAGGGCCGCGCGGACCTGCCGGAGCTGGGCCGCGCCTTCATCACCAGTGCAGCGGATGCGCTGCGACCGGACGGCTGCCTGCTGCTGGTGGCGAATCGGCACCTGCCGTACGAGGCGCACCTGGGCCAGCGCTTCGAGACCGTGCGCACGCTGGCGACGCAGGAAGGATTCAAGGTGATCGAGGCCACCGGAGTACACGCATGAAACTGGTCAAGCTGATCGCCAACCTCGGCTACGGCAGTCGCAAGGACGTGACCCGTCTGTTCCGCAGCGGTCGCATCACCGACGCCGATGGCGAGGTGCTCTACGCCGACGACGTGGTGCCGCTGGAAACCGTCCGCGTCGACGACGAGCCGCTGGACCCGCCGCCTGGCCTGGTGCTGATGTTGAACAAGCCGCTCGGTGTCACCTGCTCGCGCAAGGACCCGGGCCGCATCGTCTACGACCTGCTGCCGCCGCGCTACAGCGTGCGTACGCCCGCGCTGTCCACCGTGGGGCGACTGGACCGCGACACCTCGGGTTTGCTGCTGTTCACCGACGACGGCCCGTTGCTGCACCGGATCATTTCGCCGAAGGCGCAGGTGGCCAAGGTGTACGAGGCCACCCTCGCACAGGATCTGCGCGGCGACGAGGGCGCGCTGTTCGCCAGCGGCACGCTGCTGCTGGAATCGGAGAAGGAACCGCTGGCACCGGCGACACTCGATGTGCTGGGGCCGCGGCATGCCCGCCTGACCGTCACTGAGGGCCGCTATCACCAGGTTCGCCGGATGTTCGCTGCGGCGGGCAACCACGTGGAAACGCTGCAGCGGATTTCAGTCGGTGGACTCGCCTTGGGGGACCTGCGGCCCGGCGAATGGCGCGCCCTCGATGCCGCCGAGGTCGCGCTGATTTTCGCGTAGGGCCGCCGGCTGTTTTGCAATCCGATGGCGGGCGGCGCCCGCCCTACAGCACGTGCACCGCCGTGGGGATGACGTTGCCGAACCATTTGTGGCGCTCGTCGCGGCAGCTCGGGCTGCCCATGGCGTACTTGCGGCAAATCGCGGGGCGGTCCTCGTAGATGGTGCAGCGGGAGGTGTTCGGGTCCACCGCGGCACACCAGCCGTCTTCGCCCTTGGCCAGGATTTCCATGCCGTGTGCGTCGTGATCGACCAGCCAGGCGGGCACGTGGTCTTCGGGCATCAATACCACGGTGAGACGACAGCACACGGCTTCGCAGGTCGTGCATTGCACGCCGGGGTCGATGCTTTCGCTGTAAGGGTCGCTATGAGGGTCGGGAATGTTATTCACGCGCCAGCATGGCACGGCGGGCATGAACGCCGTGTGGTGGCGCAAGTTCAGCCGGTTTCGCCGCGCCACAGCTCCTGCCAACCCTCGACACCCAGCCGCCGCAGTGTCTCGATGTTGCGCCGGTAGATCGCGTCGGTGTCGCTCATCTGTTCCATCGCGCGTTCCACGCTCGCTTCGCGCAGCAGGTGCAGGGTGGGAAAGGGCGAGCGGTTGCTGAAGTTCTCGATCGCGTCGTCGGCGCTGTCGGCGAACCGGTATTGCGGGTGGAAGCCGGCCACCTGCCATTCGCCTTCGAGCCCCAGCGTCTGCACCGCGGCATCGGCCACGTCGAGAAAATCGTTGTAGTCGAGGAAGTCATTGAGCACGAACGGATGGATCAGCAGGCCCGTCTCGCATTCGTCCGGCGTCAGGGCGTTCAACGATTGCAGTTCGCCGCACAGGTCGTCGAGCAACGCATCGGTATCGCGTGCGTGGCTTACCCGCAGCCGCAGCTTGCCCTGCGCGTGGGGCGCGCGGGCAAACGGGCACAGGTTCAGCCCGACCACTGCACGCTCGATCCAGCGCGTGGTGGCGGCGAGGCAGGGCGCGTCTTCGGGCAGGGCGTCGGCGTTGAGGTCGGCGGGTGTGTCGTTCATGCGCTTCTCGCAGGCTGGGCGCGCCGACTATAGCTGTCCGCGATGCCGACGCCGTAGCGCCATGCTTGTAGGGGCACACCCTGTGCACGATGCTCTTCATCACGTGACGCAAAAAGTATCGCGCGCGACCAAAGGAAGTCCCTTGTGGACAGGCTGCTCACCTACAATCGGTCGGGTATGCCGATGTTCAAGCTTCGTTTCGACAACGCGTTCGTGCACGAGCTGCCCGGGGACCAGGAGGCAGGTGCGCGGCTGCGCCAGGTCGAGGGGGCGCTGTACTCGCGGGTCGATCCGACGCCGGTGGCCGCGCCGCGACTGCTGGCGCATTCGGCGGAGATGGCGGCGTCACTGGGTTTCAGCGAGGCGGATGTCGCCAGCGACGAATTCGCCCGGGTGTTCGGCGGCAATGCCTTGCTCGCAGGCATGCAGCCGTGGGCGGCCAATTACGGTGGCCACCAGTTCGGCAACTGGGCCGGCCAGCTCGGCGATGGCCGCGCAATTTCGCTGGGCGAGGTGATCGGCGCCGCTGGCGAACGTTGGGAGTTGCAGTTGAAGGGAGCGGGCCAGACGCCGTACTCGCGCGGCGCCGACGGTCGCGCGGTGCTGCGTTCGTCGGTGCGCGAGTTCCTGTGCAGCGAGGCGATGCACCACCTCGGCGTGCCGACCACGCGCGCCCTGTGCCTGCTCGAAACCGGCGAGCCGGTGCTGCGCGACATGTTCTACGACGGCCACGCCGCGCCCGAGCCCGGCGCCATCGTCTGCCGTGCGGCGCCTTCGTTCATCCGCTTCGGCAATTTCGAGCTGCCGACCTCGCGCGGCGATGCCGCGCTGTTGCGGCAGTTGGTCGATTTCACCATCAGGCGCGACTTTCCGGAGCTGTCGGGGCAGGGCGAGGCGCTGCATGCCGAGTGGTTCGCCCAGGTCTGCGAACGCACGGCCACGATGATCGCGCACTGGATGCGGGTGGGCTTCGTGCATGGCGTCATGAACACCGACAACATGTCGATCCTCGGCCTCACCATCGACTACGGCCCCTACGGCTGGGTCGACAACTTCGACCCGGACTGGACGCCGAACACCACCGACGCGCAGCGCCGCCGCTACCGCTACGGCCAGCAGCCGAACGTGGCGTGGTGGAACCTGAGCCGGTTGGCCGCGGCATTGGCGCCGCTGTTCGACGACGTGGCGCCGTTGCAGGCCGGACTCGACCGCTACGCCGAGGTCTACGCCGCCGCGGATCGCGTCAACATCGCGCGCAAGCTCGGGCTGGCCGAGTGCCGTGACGCGGATGTGGCGCTGATGCAGGATCTTCATGCGCTGATGGCGTCGGCCGAAATCGACATGACGCTGTGGTTTCGCGCACTCGCCGACATCGATCCGGCGAGGCCAACCCTGCAGCCGATGGACGATGCCTTCTACGATGAGGCGAAACGGCGCGAAACCGAGCCGGCGCTTGCCGACTGGCTGGTGCGCTATGCCGCCCGGCTCATCGACGATCCGCTTTCGGCCGACGTGCGCCGCGCGCGCATGCGGGCGGTCAATCCACGCTACGTGCTGCGCAATTACCTCGCGCAACAGGTGATCGACCAGGCAAGCGCGGGCGATCCTTCCGGCATCCGCGAGCTGCTCGACGTGATGCGCCATCCGTACGATGACCAGCCCGGCCACGAGGCATTTGCTTCGAGGCGGCCGGACTGGGCGCGGCACAAGGCGGGTTGCTCGATGCTGTCGTGCAGTTCCTGAAACGCACAAGGGCCGACATGGCCGACCCTTGCGTTCGCTGCGATTGGTGCCCCCGAGACGATTCGAACGTCCGACCTGCCCCTTAGGAGGGGGCCGCTCTATCCAACTGAGCTACGAGGGCGGGGAGGCGATTTTCGCATGGATCGCGCGGTTCTGCTCCTCCCTTCAGCTTGCGGAGGCAGATTGCGGGGGCGCGCGCAGGGTCGCTGCAAACCGGGGCCGAGAGCGACCCACCCGATCCTCGCCAGCGCGCAGGGAAGAAGCCATTCCTGCCACCCTGCTAGAATGGCCAATTGCCTACTTCATCCACGGCGCCGGCGGGCGCCGCACGACCAGGAGCCACGTATGTCGCATGCCATCCTCAAGTCGCTCGGTATCGGTACCGAACATTCGGGTACCTATCTCGGCCAGGGCGAGTGGTCGAAGACCACCGACGCCGGCGCCCTGCAGCCGGTGAATCCGGCCACCGGCGAGGTGATTGCGACGGTGCATGCCTCCAGCGCTGCCGACTACGAGGTCATCGTCAAGCGTGCGCAGGAAGCGTTCAAGGTGTGGCGCACCACGCCGGCGCCGCAGCGCGGCGAAGCCGTGCGGCTCTGCGGCGAGGCGCTGCGCAAGCACAAGGACGCACTGGGTTCGCTGGTCGCGCTGGAGATGGGCAAGATCAAGCCCGAGGGCGACGGCGAAGTGCAGGAGATGATCGACATCGCCGACTTCGCGGTCGGCCAGAGCCGCATGCTGTACGGCTACACCATGCACTCGGAGCGCGCCGGCCACCGCATGTACGAGCAGTACCACCCGCTGGGCATCGTCGGCATCATCAGCGCGTTCAACTTCCCGGTCGCGGTGTGGGCCTGGAATGCGATGCTGGCTGCCGCCTGCGGCGACATCTGCATCTGGAAGCCCTCGCCGAAAACGCCGTTGTCGGCGATCGCCGCGATCAGGATCTGCAACGAGGCGCTGAAAAACGGCGGCTACCCCGACCTGTTCTTCCTGTTCAACGACGCCGGCAGCGACCTGGCGCAGGCCTTCGTCGACGACAAGCGCATCCCGCTGATCAGCTTCACCGGCTCGACCAAGGTCGGCCGCATGGTCGGCGAGCGCGTGGCGCAGCGCATGGGCCGCTCGCTGCTGGAGCTGGGCGGCAACAACGCGATCATCCTGGACGAGTCGGCCGACCTGAAGCTGGCGATTCCGGGCATCGTGTTCGGCGCGGTCGGCACCGCCGGCCAGCGCTGCACCAGCACGCGCCGCCTGTTCGTGCATGAATCCATCCACGACAGCGTGCTCGACACGCTGGTCAAGGCCTACAAGCAGGTTGAGGGCAAGATCGGCGATCCGACGCTGGCCACCACGCTGATGGGCCCGTTGAACAGCCAGGACGCGGTGCAGGGTTATCTCGCCGCGATCGAGAAGGCGAAGGCGGCTGGCGGCACGGTGGCCACCGGCGGCGCGGCGCTGACCGACCGCAAGGGCAACTTCGTGCTGCCGACCATCATCACCGGCCTGAAGAACGCCGATGAAGTCGTGCAGACCGAAACCTTCGCGCCGATCCTCTACGTGATGAAGTTCAAGCATCTCGACGAGGCGATCGAAGCGCAGAACGACGTGCCGCAGGGCCTGTCCTCGGCGATCTTCACGCAGAACCTGAAGTCGGCCGAGAAGTATTTGTCGGCGGCCGGTTCGGACTGCGGCATCGCCAACGTCAACATCGGCACCTCCGGCGCCGAAATCGGCGGCGCGTTCGGCGGCGAGAAGGAAACCGGCGGTGGCCGCGAGTCCGGCTCGGACGCGTGGAAGGTCTACATGCGCCGCCAGACCAACACCATCAACTACTCCGATTCGCTGCCGCTGGCGCAGGGCATCAAGTTCGACCTGTAAGTACGGGCAACAGGCTCGCGGCCGGTTCGCCGGCCGCGGTCGATCACGCTACGATGCTCTCGACGCCGACCCGGCGCATTCCGCGAGCAAGCCGATGAACGATCCCGTGTCCTATCGCGCCGCCGCCCCGACCAGCACGCTGGCGGTGGTGAGCCTGGTGTTCGGCATCCTGGCCTGGTGCGTGCTGCCGTTCTTCGGCGCGGTGGTGGCCATCGTCTGCGGACACCTCGCGCGCAGCGAGATCCGCAACAGCCACCCGGAGCACCGCCCCGAAGGTGACGGCATGGCGGTTGCCGGGCTGGTGCTTGGCTACGTGCAACTGCTGCTGTCGGTGCTGTTCGTGTCCTTGGTGATCGCGGTGCTGTTCTTCGGTTTCGCGCTCGGCGGCTGGCACGGATGGTGAGTGCGCCGCCGCCGTTCGATTTTCATGGCTGGCGCGTGCTGGTGGCCGGCGGCAGCCGCGGCATCGGCCGCAGCATCGCGCTGGGTTTCGCCCAGGCCGGCGCCGCGGTGTCGATCTGCGCACGCGGCGCGGCGGCACTGGAGGAAACGCGCCTGCAGATCGCCGCCCACGACGTGACCGTGCACGCGCAATCCGTCGACCTGGCGCAAGCGACGGCCATCCAGGTCTGGGTCGACGACGCGGCGAGCGCGCTGGGCGGCATCGACGT
The DNA here is from genome assembly GCF_052978425.1 of Rhodanobacter sp. UC4437_H4. Classification (NCBI taxonomy): domain Bacteria; kingdom Pseudomonadati; phylum Pseudomonadota; class Gammaproteobacteria; order Lysobacterales; family Rhodanobacteraceae; genus Rhodanobacter; species Rhodanobacter sp. UC4437_H4. The sequence continues at coordinate 636,982 of NZ_CM129673.1, read as the reverse complement.
GCTGGTCAACAACGCCAGCGGCTACGGCTTCCGCGACGAGGACGAGGACTGGCTGGCCAACTTCAACGTGGACCTGATGGCGGCCGTGCGCGCCTCGCGGGCCGCGCTGCCGCACCTGGCCGGGTCGGCGCATCCGTGCATCCTGCACACCAGTTCGATCTCCGCGCTGCGGCCGCGTCCGGGCGGCCCGTCGTACGCGGCGATGAAGGCTGCGCTGAGTCATTACACGACCTCCCAGGCGCAGGCCCTGGCGTCCCGGCGCATCCGCGTCAACGCGATTGCGCCCGGGTCGATCGAGTTTCCCGGTGGCCTGTGGGACCAATGCCGCAAGGATGATCCGACGCGCTACGCCGAGGTGCTGGCGAAGATCCCGTTCGGCCGCTACGGCACGCCGGCAGAGGTCGCGCACGCGGCCTTGTTCCTCGCCTCGCCGTGGGCCGGCTGGATCACCGGCCAGACCCTGGTCGTGGACGGCGGCCAGCTGCTGGCCGGCTGAGCGTGATCCAGCCGCCTTCGGCGCGCTGCCCGGCACGCTAAACTGCGCGACATTCCACGACTGCCGGCGTTTCGATTTGGCCCTCTACGACATCCTGCGTCCGCTGCTGTTCTCGCTCGAGGCGGAGTCGGCCCACCGGCTGACCCTGTACGGGCTGGGCGTGGCCCAGCGCAGCGGCTTCGCCCATCGCGTCGCCACCGTGCCGGCCGACCTGCCGGTGCGCGCGTTCGGCATCGAGTTTCCCAACCCGGTCGGGCTGGCCGCGGGCCTGGACAAGAACGCCGAGCATCTCGACGCGCTGAACACGCTGGGTTTCGGTTTCATCGAGGTGGGCACGGTCACGCCCTTGCCGCAGCCGGGCAACCCGAAGCCGCGCCTGTTCCGGCTGCCCGCGCACGAGGCGATCATCAACCGCATGGGCTTCAACAACGACGGCGTCGATGCGCTGGTGCGCAACGTGCAGCAGTCGAGCTACCACGGCGTGCTCGGCATCAACATCGGCAAGAACAAGGACACGCCGAACGACAAGGCGGTCAACGACTACCTGGCCTGCCTGACCAAGGTGCATGAGCTGGCCAGCTACGTCACGGTGAACATTTCCTCGCCCAACACCCAGGGCCTGCGCGACCTGCAGGAACAGGCCACGCTGTACAAGTTCATCTCGCTCCTGCGCGCCGCGCAGGAACGGCTGGGCTCGCAGCACGGTCGGCGCAAGCCGATGCTGCTGAAGATCGCGCCGGACCTCTCCGGGGTCGAGCTCGATGCGATGGCCGAGGTGCTGCTGCGTACCGGCATCGACGGCGTGATCTGCACCAACACCACGACCGACCGCGCCACGGTGGCTGACGACCCGCGCGGCGGCGAGGCAGGAGGGCTCTCCGGCAAGCCGCTGTTCGAGCGCTCCACCGCCGTGCTGGCCGGCATGCGCCAACGCCTGGGCGAGCGCATCCCGCTGATCGGCGTGGGCGGCATCCTCGACGGCAGCGACGCGGTGGAAAAGCTCGACGCCGGCGCCTCGCTGGTGCAGCTCTATTCGGGCCTGATCTATCGCGGCCCGCACCTGGTGGCCGAATGCGTCAACGAGATCCGCCGCCAGCGCGAGGCGTCAGTCGATGGCGTCTGAGCGCGTGGACATGGGCGGCTACACGCTCACCGAGAACGCGTCGTTGGCGCGGCTCAACACCTTGCGCGTCGATGCCCGGGCGAACCTGCTCGCCGACATCCGCGATGCGGGAAAGTTGCCCGAACTGCTGGACTTCCCGGCGATCCGCCAGGGGCGGCTGCTGGTGCTCGGCGAGGGCAGCAACGTGCTGTTCACCGACGATTTCCACGGCACCGTGCTGCGGATGTCGACGCGCGGCGTGCAAGTTGAAAGTGGCGGCGACAGCGCGCGCATCGCGGTGGCCGCGGGCGAGCGCTGGGACGATTTCGTGCGCTGGACGCTGGGACAGGGCTACGCGGGGCTGGAGAACCTGATCCTGATCCCCGGCACCGTCGGCGCCGCACCGATCCAGAACATCGGCGCCTACGGCTGCGAGGTGGCCGAGTTCATCGAAAGCGTCGAAGCCTGGGACCTGCGCGAGCATCGCGTGGTGACGCTGGACCACGCCACCTGCGCGTTCGCCTATCGCGACTCGCTGTTCAAGCACGAGCCCGGCCGCTACATCGTCACCGCGGTGCGTTTCGTGCTGCCGCGCAGCCGGCCGTTGCGCACCGACTACGCCGGCATCGACGAGGAACTGGCGCGGATGGGCGTGGACAAGCCTGCGCCGTTCCACGTCGCCGAGGCGGTGGTACGCCTGCGCACGCGCAAGCTGCCTGACCCCGCGGTGATCGGCAACGCCGGCAGCTTCTTCAAGAATCCGATCGTCGATGCTTCCGTGGCGGAAGCATTGCAGCGCGAGCACTCCGACCTGCCGGCCTGGCCGCAGCGTGACGGTCGCCGCAAGATTTCCGCCGCGTGGATGATCGAGGCCGCTGGCTTCAAGGGGCTACGCGAAGGCGACGCCGGCATCTCCAACCGCCACGCGCTGGTGCTGGTCAACCACGGCCACGCCAATGGCCCGCAGTTGTGGGCGCTGGCGCAACAGGTGATGGATGGCGTGCACGCGAAGTTCGGCGTGCGGCTGGAGCCGGAACCGGTGGTGATCGGCGCGGGCTGAGTCCGCGCCATCCGGGCTTCACCCGGCGCCTTGTGTCGTTTTGCCCGGGCGCAAGTGCGCAGCCCCGTGGGCCAAGGGTGGTGCATTGCGCGTGCACTTCGACGCCGCTTGCTGTTCCAAGTCGAGCTCAGTGCGAACGGGGGGTGTGGTGGCCCATGCCGTTCTCCCTGAGTGCAGGCCCGCGGGGTCGAAGTCGAAGGGTGGGGCGCCGGTATCTTCGATCCTTCCCGTATTGCGCATGGGCAGGTGCCCTGTCATTTTGACGCGCGGGCGACGGGTCGCCCCAACCGGATTCTGATTCGATCATGGAGGTTGGACATGCAGGTGTTGTCGAGCTGGCCGGTGCTCGTGTTGTGGACCTTCGTTGCCACCGTGGTTTGCAGCTGCAGTACGCAAGAGGAACGCAAGCCGGTTGGGGAGCCCCGGACCAGTTACGCGGAGATGGCGGCGCCTGCGAGCGCACCGCATTACACCTTGCAACCCGGGGATACGGCGGTGAAGCCCGTGCTGGACAAGCAGGTCTCGCCGGTGTACCCGCCCACCCTGGTTCGCCCGGGCGCTGCGCCGGTCACTGTCGTGGTGCAGCTGGTGATGGACGAGAACGGCCGCGTCCAGGCCGTGCACCCGCAGCCCGGCACTGCGGATGGTCCGGCGCATGCCTTGTTCGAGGCTGCAGTCGAGCAGGCGGTCATGCAATGGACGTTCACGCCGATGTGGGTGCGGCATCCGCGGGGCGATGGCACGTATGAGGTGACGCAGAAACCTTTCAGCCTCTGGTACGTATTCGATTTCAAGATGGCAGGCGGCAAACCTGTCGTCGAATCGGGCAGGCGCTGACGACTGCTCGCCGCGCGATGCGGGATACCCCCGTGCCGCCCGCCGGTCATGGTGCCCGCAGGTTCGCCATGTGCAGCAGCACCCCGGCCAGGCTTTTCAGATCCTGCGCGTTGTGCGCGGCGACGCGGCGCAGGTTGCGGGCGGAGCCGCCGCGCAGGTAGGTGAGCCAGGCGGCGGGGGCCTCCGCGCCGGGCAGGTCGTCCTCGCGCACGACGCCGAGCAGCTGGCGCTCGGCGGTGGCGAGGCGACAGTTCGGCCACTGGTGTTTCCAGTGGCGGCGCACCGGATGCAGCAGGTCCAGGTGGCCGCGGCCGGCCAGCGGGTTCGGCAGGCGGGCGAGACGGTAGCGCGTTGCCAGCAGCGGCGCGTCGTAGCACTTGCCGTTATAGCTGACGAGCACGGTGTCCTCGTCCAGCCAGCCGGCGAAGGTGCGCAGCATGGCGGTCTCCGCCGCCATGGTGGTGATGGTGAGCTGGCGGATGCGCAGGCGGCCACCCTGCCAGTCGGCCGCGCCGATCATGAAGGCGCGGGTCCCGGTGCCGCCGGCCAGGCCGGTGGTCTCGGTGTCGAAGTGCAGCAGGCGATCGTGGTGCACGGGTTCCATGCGGGCGAAGCCGGCGTCGATGACCGGCGGCGGAACGAGCCAGTCGGCAAACGCCTCGGTGTAGCGCAGGCCGGGGGAAAGTTCGAAGCCGGGCACCTCGCGGTCGCGGGATGACGGCACCGCGGCGGTGCCGCGCTTGAGCCGGGCGTGGCGCCGGAGCAGCCGGCGCAGCTCGGGCGCCATCGCGGAAGAGGGCGGCGCGACGCAGGGGGTTCCCGGCGTCGCTGCATCCAGCGCATGGCGGGCAGGCACGGCGGCGTGGGCTTGTCCCGCCTCGCTGCGCAGCTGGCGCAGCTTCGCGATGAGGGGGTTCACGCTCACAACGCCACCAGCAGCGCGAGCACGCGCAGGGCGAGGGCCTTGGGCGTGGCGACGGCCGGATCGTCGGCGGTCTGCTCGTCCGTCGCCAGTACCGGGCCGACACAGGCGGGGCAGCCGGCGCGGCAGTCGCAGCGTTCGATCAGGCTGACCGATTGCGCCAGCAAGTCCTCGCGACGCCGGAACAGCGGTTCGCTGTGTCCGATGCCGCCGGGGAACGCGTCGTACAGGTAGACGGTGGGCGTGAACGGCGCATCCGGCGCCAGCGCGGCGGGCTGGCCATCGCTGCCGCGCAGCTGGCCGCGACCGTGGAGGTCGGTGCTGGCGAACCAGGCGCCGTCGCCCGAGCCCACGGCTTTCTGCAGGTCGCGCGCCTCGGCCATCACCGCCACGGTGGCGACGATGTGCAGCGCGTACGCCGCGCCGAGGAAACCGTCGAGCGCCTGCTGGCGTTGCTCGAACGCGGCTTCCAGCACCATCTGCGGCAGCTGCCACCACACCGCCGTGGTGTGCAGTTCCTGGTCGGGCAGGTTGACCGGGCCGTAGCCGATGTTCTCGTGCGAATAGAAGCGGATCTTCTTGTAGCCGGGCACCCGGCGCACCACGTGCACCTCGCCGTGATGGGCCTGACCGCAGCCGGCGTGCGCGCTGTCGAAACAGTCCAGCACCTTGAGCCGGGTGTAGTCGATGGCGTCGGTGTAGTAGTCGACGCTGGTGCGCGTGACGTAGGCCTTGCGGCCTTCCCAGTCCAGCTTCTCCACCTGGTAGGGCAGCGACTGCACCATGTGGATCGCGCCTTCGTACAAGGTGACCGCGGCGGCGGAGTAGTCGACTTCGGCGATGATGGTCTGGCGGCCGTCGGTGCGATCGACCACCACGAAGTTGCCGTCGGCCACCGAGCGCAGCGACACCGTGATGGCCGGGTAGCTGTCGGCGATCCATTCCCAGCGATCGCCCTCGCGGTGCAGCACGCCTTCCTCGCGCAGCAGGTCGAGCCACGGCGTGGCGACCTCGGTGCCGAACATCTCGTCGCCGGTGAACGGCAGCTCGAACGCGGCGCAACGGATGTGGTCGAGCAGGATCAGCGGTTGATCGGGCTGGATGCGCGCGTGCTCCGGCGAAGCGCCCTGGAAGAACTCCGGGTGGCGCACCAGGTACTGGTCCAGCGGATCGGAGCTGGCCACCAGCACGCCAAGCGCCGATTGCTGGCGTCGGCCGGCGCGGCCGAAGCGCTGCCACGTCGCGGCGACCGAACCGGGGTAGCCGTTCAGCACCACCACGTCGAGCGAACCGATGTCCACGCCCAGCTCCAGCGCCGAGGTGCTGACGATGCCGTCGATGCTGCCTTCGCGCATCGCCCGTTCGGCCGCGCGGCGCTCCTTCGGCAGGTAACCGCCGCGGTAGGCGCGGATGCGCGGGCGCTTGCGCGGGTCGTGGTCGAACACGTCCTTGAGGTACTTGGTGAGCACCTCGACCATGCTGCGCGACTGGGCGAACACCAGCGTCTTCATGCCGCTCTTGATCGCCAGCCGCGCGATGCGGTTGGTCTGCGAGCGCGCCGAGGCGCGCAGACCAAGGTCGGGGTTCACCACCGGCGGGTTCCACAGCAGCACGTGCTGGTCGCCGCTGGGCGCACCGCTTTCGGTGATCGCGGTGACCGCATCCTCGATCAGCGCCTCGGCGTGTTCCCGCGGATTGCCGATGGTGGCCGAGCACAGGATGAACTGCGGGGTGACGCCGTAGAACGCGCAGACACGCTTGAGCCGGCGGATCACGTTGGCCACGTGCGAGCCGAACACGCCGCGATACGTGTGTACCTCATCGATCACCACGTAGCGCAGGTTCTCGAAGAACTGCGCCCACTTGGTGTGATGCGGCAGGATGCCCTGGTGCAGCATGTCCGGATTGCTGACCACGATGTCGCCATGCAGGCGGATCGCCTGTCGCGCATCGCCGGGCGTGTCGCCATCGAAGGTGAATGCCTTGACCCCCAGCGCGCCGGCCCGGTTCAGCTCCAGCAGCTCGGCCACCTGGTCTTGCGCCAGCGCCTTGGTGGGGAACAGGTACAGCGCCTTGGCGTGATCGGTCATGGCAGCGCTGATGATCGGCAGCGTGTAGCACAGCGACTTGCCCGAGGCGGTGGGCGTGACGATGGCCACGTGCGCGCCCGCCCGCGTGGCTTGCCATGCCTCGGCCTGATGGCTGTAGAGCTGCTCGATGCCGCGCGTGCGCAGCGCCCCGGCCAGCGCATCGGGGAGATCGTCGGGCAGCGGCGCGAACGTGCCCTCCCGACCGGGCACCACGAAGGCGCCGGTGATCCGCGCGGCATAGCGCTTCGACAGCCGCCGGGCCAGGCTGCGGCCGTCGCCCGGCCCGTCCAGCACGAGGTCGTCGCTGGCGTAGCGGTCGGGTAATGTGTTCATCGGCAGGCTCCGCGCGAAGGTCCGCGGATTAGGCCGCGTGCGCGTCTCACCGGGTGAGATGGCGCGCGGCCGTCACGGCATCGTCAGCCGTCCTTGCGGGAGCGGGCCCGACCAGGAGCGTCAGGCGACTTGCGCGGCAGGCGACCGCTGACGTTCGCGCCAGTGCGGCACCTCGGCCCAGCCGTCGCGCGGTGGTTCGCCGGCCAGCGCGCGGCGCAGTTCGTGGCGACCGAGATGGGGTGCAAACTGGTGGATGAAGGCCAGCGTGTACTCACGCGGCACGCTGTCCCTGCGCAGTACCACCCAGGTCGTGCACGGCGCGAACAACGCATCGGCGGGCAGCGCGAGCAGGTCGGCGTCGCCGGGCTGCATGGCCATTTCGGCGAGGATGCCCACACCCATGCCGGCGCGCACGTAGGTCTTGATCAGGTCGGCGTCACCGGCAGTCATCGCGATCTGCGGTGACAGCCCGGCCTCCTCGAACGCGCGGCGCAAGGACGACTCCGGCCGCAGCGAGGAGTCGTAGCTGACCAGCGGCAGGCCCGCCAGCTCGGTCAGCGTGGGCGCGGCGGCGCGCCGCGCCAGCGGATGGTCGCGCGGGGTGACGATCACCCGTTGCCAGCGATAGGCGGCAAACGCCATGCCGACGGCCGGCGCGCTGCCGGCGCTGCTGATAATGGCCAGATCGACCTGACCGGCTTCCAGCCGGGCCAGCACGTCGGCGTCGCGGGTCGGCTCCAGATGCACGCTGACCTGGGGGAAGCTGGCATTGAGCGCGGCGATTGCCGCGGGCAGGGCGAAGCGAGCCTGGGTATGCGTGGTGGCGATGCGCAGCTCGCCGTGGGCCTCGTTGCGCAGGTTCGCGGCGATCGCGCGGATGTTGGTTGCCTCGGCCAGGATGATCCGCGCCCGTTCGATCACCTGCTCGCCCGCGTGGGTCACCGCATCCAGGCTCTTGCCCTTGCGCACGAAGAGCTGAAAACCCAGCTCGTCCTCAAGCTGGCGCAGCTGCTTGCTGAGACCGGGTTGGGTGGCATGCACGCGCTCGGCCGCCAGGGTGATGTTGAGGCCGGAGTCGGCGATGGCGATGAGATGGCGCAGCTGGGTAAGCGTCATGGGCAGGAGTCCGTGGGCGATGGTCGGGGGACGGATGGGCGATGCAGCTGCGCATACATCGTGCAATCCCCCGGCCGCCGGCGTGACGAGCCCCTGGCCGGTCGCCACGGATACCCTTGTCGATGGAATGACATACTTTCATATTGGACGTCTATACGTCCATTCGTGTTGCATGTCAATCGGGCCTGCCGGTCATGCCGCGACGGCATAAGCACCAAGGCACAAATCATTTGCGGTGCCGGCGGCGGCTTCGTAGCGTAGGCGAACCCCTTGCTCCGGCCATTCCTGCGCATGAAGCTCTACCCGATCTTTGCCTCGTTGTCGCAGCGCGCCGTGCTGGTGGTCGGCGGCGGCGCGGTGGCCGAGCGCAAGGTGGCAGCACTGCTGCAGGCTCGGGCGCAGGTGACGGTGAACGCGCCCAGCCTCACGCCGCGCCTGCAGCGCTGGGTGCGGCAGGGCCGTATCGCCCATCGCACCGATCCGTTCCGCGAGAGCTGGCTGGAGCGCGTGTGGCTGGTGGTGGCGGCCACGCCCGATCGCGAGATCAACGCGCTGGTGGCCAGTGTGGGCGAGTTGCGCCGGATCTTCGTCAACGTGGTCGACGATGCGGCGCTGTCCAGCTTCCACGTGCCGGCGGTGATCGACCGCGCACCGCTGACCATCGCGATCTCCAGCGGCGGCGAGGCGCCGATGCTCTCGCGCCTGCTGCGCGAGCGGCTGGAAGCGCTGCTGGATGATTCGCTGGGCGCGCTGGCCCGGCTGATGGCCCGGCTGCGCCCGCGCATTCGTGCCCGTTTTCCCGCACTGGCGGCACGACGCGCCTTCTACGACAGCCTGCTGGCCGGGCCGGTGGCGCAATTGTTGCGCCAGCAGCGAGATGGCGAGGCGCAGGCGGCGGCGGAACATGCTCTCGCCGATACGCCGTCGCCGGCCACCGGTTCGGTGGTGCTGGTGGGCGCCGGCCCCGGCGATCCGGGCCTGTTGACCTTGCGTGCATTGCGCGCGCTCAACGAGGCCGACGTGATCCTGCACGACCGGCTGGTCGGTGCCGGCGTGCTGGCGCTGGCCCGGCGCGATGCCGAGCGGATCGAGGTCGGCAAGCAGGCTGGCCGGCACCACACCACGCAGGAGGCGATTCACGCCTTGCTGCTGGAGCATGCGCGTGCCGGCAAGCGGGTGGTGCGGCTGAAGGGCGGCGACCCGTTCGTGTTCGGTCGCGGCGGCGAGGAGCTGGAGTTCCTGCACGCCCACGCGATTCCTTTCGAAGTGGTGCCCGGCATCACCGCCGCCGTGGCCTGCGCGGCGTACTCGGGGGTGCCGCTGACTCATCGCGAGCGCGCCCAGTCAGTGCGCTTCGTCACCGCGCATTGCCGCGATTCGCACGACACCGTGGACTGGCCTGCGCTGGCGCAGGAGCGGCAGACGCTGGCGATCTACATGGGCGTGAACGAGCTGGCGACCCTGCAGGCGCGCCTGGTCGAACACGGCCGCGCTGCGTCCACGCCGTTCGCCCTGATCGAAAACGGCTCGCTGCCGAACCAGCGCGTGGTCTGCGGCGTGCTGGGCAACCTTGCCGAGCGAGCCGCAGCCCACGCCGTGAGCTCGCCGGCGCTGCTGATCCTGGGCGAGGTGGCCGCCTTGGCGCCGTCGCTGGCCTGGTTCGGCGCCGCCCCGCTGGGCGCGACCGTGCACGCCTTGCCCGCCGCCGCCGCGGCGCGCGATGGCGTGCTCGAGGCGATCCATCGCGCCGCCTGTTGACCGATCCCGAATCGGCGCATCATCTGCCTTCGTCCATGCGCCCGTTCCTCACGCCCGATTCCCCGAGGAGACACCCATGATCTACGACAACATCCTGGACACCATCGGCCGCACACCGATCGTGAAACTGCACCGCCTGGCGCCCGCACACGTGAGCATCTACGTGAAGATCGAGGCGTTCAACCCGGCCGGTTCGGTGAAGGACCGACTCGCCCTGGCGATCATCCTGGACGCCGAGCAGCGCGGCACGCTCAAACCCGGGCAGACCGTGGTGGAGGCCACGTCCGGCAATACCGGCGTGGCGCTGGCCGCCGTGTGCGCGGCGCGCGGATATCCGTTCGTGGCGGTGATGTCCGACACGTTCTCGCTGGAGCGGCGCAAGCTGATCCGCGCCTATGGCGGCAAGGTGGTGCTCACCCCCGGTGCGGCACGCGGTACCGGCATGGTGGAGAAGGCCGCCGAACTGGCGAAACAGCATGGCTGGTTCCTCGCCGACCAGTTCGAGAACCCGGCCAACCCGGCCTACCACCGCCAGACCACGGCGGCCGAAGTGCTCGGCGACTTCGCCGGCCGGCGACTGGACTACTTCGTCAGCGGCTGGGGCACCGGCGGCACGCTCACCGGCGTGGGGGAGGTGCTGAAAGTGGCTCGGCCGCAGGTCAAGGTGATTGGCGCGGAGCCGGCCGGCGCCTCGCTGCTCGGCGGCAAGGAGTGGCAGCCGCACAAGATCCAGGGCTGGACGCCGGACTTCGTGCCCGCCGTGCTCAATGCCAAGGTGGTCGACCGGATCGTCACCGTCGACGACGTGGTGGCGCGCGACACCGCGAGGGAACTGGCCCGGCGCGAGGGTATCTTCACCGGGCTGTCCTCCGGCGGCACGCTGGCCGCGGCGCTTGAAGTGGCGAAGGACGCGCCGGCCGGATCGGTCCTGCTCGCGATGCTGCCCGACACCGGCGAACGCTACCTGTCGACCTTCCTGTTCGAGGGCGTCAACGAGGGTTCCGACGAGGTTTGAGCGCGGCTGCATGGCAACCGGGGCTCGCGCCCCGGGGCGCCTCGTCGGATACTCGGCTTCGATCGATCCCGGGGGCGACGATGCACAAGAACCGACTCGAGGCGTTCAGCGACGGCGTGCTCGCCATCATCATCACCATCATGGTGCTGGAGATGAAGGTGCCGCACGGCGAGACGCTGGCGGCGCTGCTGCCGATGGCGCCGGTGTTTCTCAGCTACGTGCTGAGCTTCGTCTACGTGGGCATCTACTGGAACAACCACCACCACATGCTGCAACTGGCCGGCCCGGTCAGCGGCGCGGTGTTGTGGGCCAACCTGCATCTGCTGTTCTGGCTGTCGCTGCTGCCGTTCGCCACCGGCTGGATGGGCGAAAACCACTTCGCGCAGGGGCCGACGGCGCTGTACGGCGTGGTGCTGCTGATGGCGGCGCTGGCGTACTGGATGCTGCAACGCGCGCTGATCCGCGCCGAGGGCAGGGCATCCGCGCTGGCCCGCGCCGTCGGCGGCGACTGGAAGGGAAAACTCTCGCCGGTGATCTACGCCAGTGCCATCCTCGTCTCGTTCCGCGCCGCGTGGATCGCGCAACTGCTGTATGGCGTGGCCGCCCTGCTGTGGCTGGTGCCGGACCGGCGCATCGAACGGGTGGCGGGACGGGCGCCGCACTGAGGCGGGTTCTGCCGGCGAGGTTGGCCGGAAAGGGTTGGCCGGATCGGTCCGCTCCGGGTCCGGTGCAGGGCTCGTCGAGGACGCAGCGGCTGCCTAGAGTGACGGCTCCCCCATGATGGAGTCGCCCCATGTCCGACACCCCCGCCTTGCTGGTCATCGACGTGCAGCAATCGTTCCTGCAGGCACCGTACTGGCGCGAAGACGACCTGCCGGCGTTCCGCGAGAAGTTGTTGCAGCTGATCGACGGCGCGAGCGCCCGCGGCTGGCCGATCGTGCGCATCCTGCACGAGGAGGCCACCGGTCACTTCAGTGTGGCGTCGGGGCTGGTGCAGCCGATGGCGTGGGTGCCGCAGGTGCACGACACGGTGTTCCGCAAGCAGGTGCACAACGCGTTCACCGGCACCGGCCTGCAGGCATGGCTGCGCGAGCGCGGCATCGGCCGCGTCATCATCAGCGGCATCCGCAGCGAGCAATGCTGCGAGACGACTGCCCGGGTCGCTTCCGATCTCGGCTTCGACGTCGACTACGTCACCGAGGCGACGCTGACCTTTCCGATGGTCCACGCCGGCAGCGGCACTCGCTACGATGCGCAGGACATCAAGCAACGCACGGAACTGGTTCTGGATGGACGCTTTGCCCGCATCCGCACCGTCGATGACGTCCTCGCCGATCACTGAGGTGTGCTTCGTGCTGCCGCCGGACCTGATCCTGCTGGATCTGGCCGGTGCCGCCGACGCCTTTCGCATTGCCGCGGCGATGGGCTTGCCGGTGCGCCTGCGGCTGATGGCGCCGGTGGTGGCGGGTGAGGCGGCACCAACCGCGCTGGGCGTCAGTCTTGCCGGCGTCGAACCGCTGCCGGCGAAGTTGCCCGAGCACGTGCTGATCGTGGTGTGCGGTGCCACCGGCAGCGCCGCGCGCCTGTTGTCGTCGGCGGCCGGCAAGGCGCTGGTGGCCTGGTTGCGGCGCCATGTCGTCGCTGGCCGACCGCTGGCCTGCGTCTGTTCCGGCGCGCTGCTGGCGGCCGCCGCCGGCCTGCTCGACGGGCGACGCTGCACCACGCACCACAGCCTGCTCGACGAGCTGCGCCAACTGGCGCCGGCGGCCGAGGTGCTGGACAGCCGCGTGTTCGTCGAAGACGGCGAGGTCTGCACCAGCGCCGGCATCACCGCCGGCATCGACCTCGCGCTGCACCTGATCGCCAGGCTCGGCTCGCCGCGCCTGGCCGTCGCCGTGGCGCGGGAAATGGCCGTCTACATGCGCCGCGCCGCCGGCGACCCGGCGCTGTCGCCGTGGCTGGAAGGGCGCAACCACATGAACATGGCCATCCACCGCGTGCAGGATGCACTGCTCAAGGCGCCCGCGCAGGACTGGCCGCTGGCGCGGCTGGCCGACATCGGCCACCTGAGCGTGCGCAGCCTCACGCGCCACTTCCGCGAAGCCAGCGGCATGTCGGTCAACCGCTACCACGCGCGCCTGCGGCTGGCGCTCGCGCGGCAGGCGCTGGCCAGCGGCGACAACGTGGAGCGGGCGGCCGAGTGTGCGGGCCTGGGTTCGGCGCGGCAGCTGCGCCGCTTGTGGGCAGCGCATGCCGACGACCGTCCGGCGTCGGTGCGGTCACGCGCTTGAGCGGGCCTAGAGCAGGCTTTCCAGCGGCAGCAGCTTGAGCATCTGCACCTCGACCCGGCGACCGGTGGTGGCACCGGGGTCGTGGTCGTAGGTCACCGGCTTGCCGTGTTCGGTGGCCTGCCATTGCATGGCCCCGCCATGCGCCGAGCCGTCCTGCTTCAGGGTCACGCGGTAGGCGTGTTCGGGCCGCGTGGCGCTGTCGAAGAACGCGGTGACCGCCGCGGCCAGCGGCGGACAGTCGACGATGATGCCCATCTCGGTGTTGAGCAGTTTCGAGCGGGCATCCATGTTCATCGAGCCGATGAACACCTTGCGCCGATCCACCACGATGGCCTTGGCATGCAGGCTGACGCCGGAGGAGGTGCCCCCGGTGGTGACCCGTTGCGGCGCACCCGCGGCAGGTCGCAATTCGTACAGCTGCACGCCGCTTTCCAGCAGCGGGCGGCGATAGCGCGAATATCCCGAATACACGATCGGCTCGTCGTTCGAGGCCAGCGAATTGGTCAGCACCTTGACCGTCACCCCGCGCCTGGCCAGCGCATCGAGATAGGCCGTGCCGCGCTCGCCGGGGATGAAGTAGGGCGAGATCAGCAGCAACTCGTGCTGCGTGCCATCCGCCATCGCCTTGATGTCCGGGCCGATGCGCAGCTCGGGCTGGTCCTCGGTCGCCTCGATCTTGGCCGGCTGGTCGGCCACCAGCGTGGCCGGCCCCCAGAACCACTGGCCTTTGCGGTCGGCGGAGGCGCCGTAGGGCAGGGCGTCCAGCGTGGCCTGGGCGTAATCCGATTGCGCGAACGCGCGCGCATCGTGCGCCAGTTCTGTCCGCAGTTTCGCCAGGTCGACATGATCGGCATGCTTGCCATGGAATGCCTTCACCGGATAAGCCGCGTCGCAGTTCCAGTACTCGTCGAAGGCATGCGAGGCCTGCGGCACCACCGGGCCGATCGCGATCAGGTCGAGGTCGCGGAAATGGGTGTCCTCGCCCGCGTCGAAATACGCATCGCCGATGTTGCGTCCGCCGACGATCGCCACGTTGCCGTCGGCGATGAACGACTTGTTGTGCATGCGCCGGTTCAGCCGGTGCGTGTCGAGCAGGAACTGGGCAGCCTTGGAGAATACCGACGGCTTCTTCGTGGCGAACGGGTTGAACAGGCGCACCTCGATGTTCGGGTGGGTATCCAGCGCATCGAACAGGTCGATCGCCTGGCTGGCGTTGATGTCGTCCACCAGCAGGCGCACGCGCACGCCACGGTCGGCCGCGGCCAGCAGGCGCTGCGCCATCAGTCGCCCGGTCGCGTCGTTGTCGAAGATGTAGTACTGCAGATCCAGCGAATGCTGCGCGTGGTCGGCCAGCGCCACGCGGCTCATCAGCGCATCGGTGCTGCGGATGAGCAGGCGGAAACCCGACTGATCCTGGTGCTTGGCGGTTTCCGCGTGCACGTAGCGCGCCGCCGGCGTGCCCACGGTCGGCGGCAACGCCTTCGACACCGGCTTGACCACGGGCGCGGGCGGCGAGCAGGCCGCCAGGGCCACGCCGAGCATCACCGCACCAAGCACTCTGATGAGTCGCCGCATGTTCACCCGCCTTCTGCTGCGTGCCGATCACGGCTTCGCTGCAATCGTCCATCGCCAGCGGCGTACTTTGCGAAGGCGGTCGTGAAATCCATGCGACTGCGGAGCCTCGCCTGACCCGGGTACTCGGGTTTCCACCTTTCGCCTATCCCCAGCTCGACAACGGCATGGCACCGGGCGCGAACATCCCCTGCGGCCCGAAGTGGAACATGCGGGAGCGGTCGCGCGCGTAGTCGTGGCCTTTCTCGGCGAGCACGGACCGGTTCAGTTCTTCGTACCAGCGTTGCACCGTGGTGGCGTCGGTCAGCAGGAGGAAGGTCCAGTCGGGGAACACCACGGTGACGGGTTCGTCGCCGTGCCAGGCGAACTGCGCCTCCGCGCCGTGCTGCACCATGTCGGCGCCGATCAGCTGGTTCAGCGAGCTGCGGATGCGCTCGAACTCCATGTCCGGGAGCAGCGGGGTGAAGTTCTTGACGCCGTGGAGTTGGCCTTCATGGCGTCGGTTGTCGGTTTCCTTGCCGCGAACGATCACATCCTTCAGATCGTAGTCGCCGTGGATGTAGACCCAGCCCTTGCCGGCGTGGTCGAGCTGCAGGCAGCCGTAGTGGCGGGATGCGGGGTCGACGTCGACGCGCCAGCGCCACTCGGCCGAGCAGGCGGCGGCGCGGCCCACGCCCCAGGCCGCCCAGCTTTCCGGGCGCTGCGGATCGCCCATGGGCGGCATCTTGTTCTCGGCCGCCAGGTATTGCATGCCGTCGTGCCAGGCCTTCATCGCCTTGTCCCGCTTGGCTGGCTTGAAAGCCCCGGGGTGCATGCCCGGGTGCACCACCAGCCCGGCGATGACGTAGTCCTGTTTCACCATGCGCCCCGCCACCGAGCGCATGGGGCCCGGCGGGTTGACGTCGGCGGTCTTGGCTTTCAACAGGGCCGGTTTGGGGTAATAGCCGGGCATGCCGACGTAGCGCAGCGAATCCTCGTTGGTATGACGCACGAGCAGGATGACCTTGCGCTCCCGCGCCACCATGAGGAACTTCTGCAGGTCGATGCCGCGCATTCCGATGCCGATACCCATGGCTGCTGCCTCCGTGTCGGTCAATGGCAAAAGTGTACGTGCTTGAGGCAGCCATTTCGCCGGACCGGCGTCGGCACCACGCGCCACGACCACGGTGTGGGGAGGGCGGCGTTGGGGGTCCTTCGCCCCGCGTCGCAGCCATGACCTTCAACAGTGAAGCTTTGCCTCCCGGTCACGAAGCGTGAAACGTGATCGCCGCCCGCGCTATGCTCGGCCGGTATTCCGGGGGGAATGGATGACCATGAAACGCTGGCTGATTGCCGCCGCCATCATCTGCATTGCCGCCACCGGCTGTAGCCGGACTGATGCGGAAGTGCCATCAAACGCACGTCGACCGCAACAGGCCGGCCCGACGAATCCACTCGCCACTGCTGGCCACCTCGCCGGCATCGAAGCCGCAGGCATGACCGGTGACCAGCGCGCCATTCAAGGCCATGTCGACGCGATGCACAAGGACATGATGCGCTCCATGCATCTGGCCGACCCTGCGCGCCGCATCGACCGCGAAGCCGCCCGCGCCGCCGTGCGTCCGTTGCAGGGCGTGCAATCCGCCGTGTGGATCGATCAGGCCAATCTGCTGGTCATGGTCGGCGGCAGCCAGTACCGCAGCATGGCCACCATCGACAACGTCTGCCTCGCACTGGAACCGCTGGGCGACACGCTGAGCGTGGTCGTCAACGTGCAGGACGTGATGGCGACGACGTCGGCAGGCGCCGACACGCTGTCGCGGAATTGCCAGCTCGGGGCAGAGGAGCGGGCGCTGTTGCAGCCGAAGCGGCAGGTGGACGTGCTGGACCCGGCGGTGCGGCGGGTGTTCCGGGCGCAACAAAACGGGTAAGCCGTTCCCCTCCCATTTGCTCAAGCAGAGGTTCACATGGAAGCAGCGCCCGTACACATCATCCAGTACTTCGATGGCTCCAAGCAGGGCATCATCCCGCTGTTTCAGCGCGCGTACTCGTGGGACTCCAGAGACTGGGCGACGTTCTGGGACGACTTGATGGCGCAGTACGACGAAGAGGATCGCTGCTCTCATTTCATGGGCGCGATCGTCACGGTGCCGGTGAAATCCGTGCCCGTGGGCGTGGGCAAGCACCTGGTCATCGACGGACAGCAACGCCTGACGACGCTGTCGCTATTGCTGGCCGCCATTCGCGATCAGGCTCGGGCCACGGACGACAAGGTGACCGAAGGCATCATCGGCGACCTGTTGCTGAACCGCCATTACCAGGCTCCCGACGATTTGAAGCTCGTGCCCACCCAGGTGGATCGCGCGGCGTACAACGCCGTGGTCTACGGCCGCGACCTGGTTCCATACGAGGAATCGGGCGTGGTGCAGTCGTATCGCTACTTCAGGAAAAAGCTGACGGGGACGGACGACGATGGCCAGCCCGTCGTCCCCGGCACGACCTTGCAAGCCATCCAGCAATCCCTGCAGGTGGTGATGATCAATCTGGGCGAGTCCGACGACCCGTACCTGATCTTCGAGAGCCTCAACCACAAGGGAAAGCCGCTCAATCAGGCCGATCTGGTACGCAACTACGTCTTGATGCGGTTTCAGCACTCCACGACCGCCGGTGGTGAGCAGGAAACTGCGTACGAGGAGTTGTGGCGACCGATGGAGGCGCATCTGGGTTCGTCCATGACGGAGTTTCTTCGGCACTACGGGATGCGTCATGGCCGAAACGTCCGCAAGGGGGATATCTACACCGCGGCGAAAGCGGAGTTCGAGAAGGCAAAGGATGTCGACAGCGTCCGCTGCCTGCTGCGCGACATGAAGCAGGCGGCCATCTGGTACGAGAAGTTCATCGACCCGGACCAGGAACCCGACGAGAAGATCGCCAAGCGCCTGAGGGGCATACAGGAGCTGGACTCCACTGTGTTCTATCCGCTGCTTCTGCGGCTATACCGCGGCTGGAAGAACGACCTGATGAGCGGCGACGAGTTCGTCCATGCCCTGGATATTCTCGAGTCGTTCTACGTTCGGCGCCTGGTCTGCGGCGTTCCCACCAACGCCTTGAACAAGATGACCCTCGAGCTGTGCCTGAATCTGCCGGACGAGGCACCCCAGGCCTGGTTGCGCGACAGGCTCGCGCAGGGCTCCGGTGGCCGCCGATGGCCGACAGACGAGGAGTTCGAGGAAGCGCTGGTAATGCAGTACCTCTATCCGCGCCGCCGCATTGCGCGTTACATGCTGGTCGCGCTCGAGGAAGCTCATGAGCACAAGGAACCCGTGGATTCCTCGACGGCGACGATGGAACACATCATGCCGCAGACACTGTCCGAGCCATGGAAGGTGGAGCTTGGCCCTGATTACCCGGCCATCCATGCGAAGTGGCTGGATACCCTGGGCAACCTGACGCTTACCGGATACAACCCCGAGCTGGGTAATCTCCCGTTCGACGAGAAGAAGCTCAAGCTGCAGAACACGCATTTCGAATTGAGCCGCGAAGTTCTTCGATACCCCAAGTGGGGCGCTGCCGAAATCGAGGCGCGCGGAAAAAATCTCGCTGCGTCGGCGCTGACTCGCTGGAGCAGAAGTTGATGCCGATGACGGCGAGGGCTTGGGCGGCAAACGCTTCGTCGAGTTCGATCCAGTCCAACAGATGCGTTCAGCGTAATACGTCAAAAGTGACAGGGGTCTCGTGACGAACAACGGCACCGCATTGCTGCGGCGCCGTTGTGTTCTCAGCGAAGTTGCCGGATGCCAGCCTTCGCTGGCATGACGAGTGGGGGAGTCAGAGCGCCTCGAAGATTCCCGCCGCACCCATGCCGGTGCCGATGCACATCGTCACCATGCCGTACTTCTGCTTGCGGCGGCGCATGCCGTGAACCAGCGTGGCGATGCGCACCGCGCCGGTGGCGCCGAGCGGGTGGCCGAGCGCGATCGCGCCGCCGAGCGGGTTGACCTTGGCCGGGTCGAGCTTGAGGTCGCCCATCACGGCGAGTGCCTGGGCGGCGAAGGCTTCGTTGAGTTCGATCCAGTCGAGCTGATCCTGGCTGATGCCGGTCTGCGCCAGCGCCTTGGGAATCGCTTCCTTCGGGCCGATGCCCATGACTTCGGGCGGCACGCCGGCGACGGAGAAACCGACGAACCGGGCAAGCGGCTGCAGGTTGTATTGCTTGATGGCCTTTTCGCTGGCCAACAGCACGGCGCCGGCGCCGTCGGACATCTGGCTGGAGTTGCCGGCGGTGACGGTGCCGCCGAACTGGCCGTTGCGAAATACGGTTTTCAACTTGGCCAGCACTTCGGGCGTGGTGCCGGCGCGCGGGCCTTCGTCCTGGTCGATGACGCGGCTGTCGGTGGTGATGTTGCGACTGGCGAGGTCGGGGTAATGATCGTCGAGCTGGAAGGGGGTGATCTCGTCCTTGAATTCGCCAGCGGCCTGGGCGGCCAGGGCGCGGCGGTGGCTTTCCACCGAGAACGCGTCCTGCTGCTCGCGGCTGACTTTCCACTGCTTGGCCACGTTCTCGGCGGTGATGCCCATGCCGTAGGCGATGCCGATGTTCTCGTCCTGGAAGATCGCGGGGTTCATGGCGATCTTGTGGCCCATCATCGGCACCATGCTCATGCTCTCGGTGCCGCCGGCGAGCATCAGGTCGTCCAGGCCCAGGCGGATGCGGTCGGCGGCCATCGCCACCGACTGCAGGCCGGAAGAGCAGAAGCGGTTGACGGTGACGCCGGGCACGGTGTGCGGCAGGCCGGCCAGCAGCAGGCCGATGCGCGCCACGTTCATGCCTTGCTCGGCCTCGGGCATGGCGCAGCCGATGATGACGTCGCCGATCTGGTGCGGGTCGATGCCGGGCGCCTGCGCCATCACCGCGCGGATCACGTGGGCGAGCATGTCGTCCGGGCGGGTGTTGCGGAACACGCCGCGCGGCGCCTTGCCGACCGGGGTGCGGGTGGCGGCGACGATGTAGGCGTCCTGGATTTGTTTGGTCATGACGGAACTCCAAAAGGGTGAGAAAAGAGTGGAGAGGAGCGAGAAGTGAAAGAAAGCCTGGGCTTCGACTCTCACTCCTCACTTCTGCGCGCGCAGCGCGCTCACTAGTTCCTCAAAGGTTTGCCGGTGGTCATGGTGTGGGCGATGCGGGCCTGGGTCTTTTCGGTTTTCGCCAGCTCCACGAAGTGCTTGCGTTCCAGTGCCAGCAGCCATTCCTCGTCGACGGTCGAGCCGCGCTCGATCACGCCGCCGCACAAGGTGTCGGCGATGCGCGAGGCGATGTCGACATCGTGTTCGGAAGCGAAATAGCCGGCTTGCAGGTTGGCCAGTTGCGCCTTGAAGGTGGCGGTGCCGACGTCGCCGGCGACGATGACCTGGGCAGGCAGGGGCGGGCGGTAGCCGGCTTCGGCCAGCGACAATGCCACCTTCTTGGCGACGTACAGCAGTTCGTAGGCGTTGAACACGACCACGTCGCTGTCGCGCAGCAGGCCCATGTTCTTCGCCTCGATGGCGCTGGGGGAAACCTTGGCCATCGCCACGGTCTCGAACACCTTCTTCAGTTCCTCGAACGGATCGGCCGGATTGGCCCTGGACGCACGCACGGCCAGTTCATGCAGGCCGCCGCCGGCGGGCAGCAGGCCGACGCCGGCCTCGACCAGGCCGATGTAGCTTTCCAGTGCCGCAACCGTCCGGGCGGAATGCATCTGGAATTCGCAGCCGCCACCGAAGGCCATGCCGCGCACGGCGGAAACCACTGGCACCAGGGCGTGCTTGATCGCCATGCTGGTGCGCTGAAAGTTCGCGACCATGTGCTCGAAGTCGTCGAACTTGCCGTCCTTCAGCAGACCCAGCGCACCTTTCAGATCCGCGCCGGCAGAGAACGGTTCGCCGGTCTGCCAGATCACCACCGCCTTGAGCTTTTCCTCGGCCAGCCTGATCGCGTGCTGGATGCCGTCGAGCACGTGGTCGTTGACCGTGTTCATCTTGGTCTTGAACGAGATGATGCCGACGCCGTCGTCGCCCAGCGTCCACAGGCGGATACCGTCGTTCTCCCACACCGTGCTGCCGGTGTCGAACTTCTCGCCCAGGATCGGATCGGGGAACAATTGGCGCTGGTACACCGGGTGCCGCGAACGCGGCTTGTCGGCGTTGGCGCTGGCCGAATACGAACCGTTCTTGCCGTGCACGCCCGTGCGGCCGTCGGTGACCCAGGCGGGCAGGGGCGCATCGCTCATCGCCTTGCCGGCCTTGATGTCTTCATTGATCCATTCGGCGACCTGCTGCCAGCCCGCGGCCTGCCAGGTCTCGAACGGGCCGAGCTTCCAGCCGTAGCCCCAGCGGATGGCGAAATCCACGTCGCGCGCGGTGTCGGCGATGTCGGCCAGGTGATAGGCGGTGTAGTGGAACAGATCGCGGAAAGTGGCCCACAGGAACTGCGCCTGCGGGTCGCTGGAGGCGCGCAGCTTGCCGAACTTCTCGGCGGGGTCCTTGATCGCCAAAATCGCGGCGACTTCATCGGAGGGCCTTTGTTCGGACGGGCGGAAGTCCTGCTTGGCCACATCCAATACTTGGATGTCCTTGCCGACCTTCTTGTAGAAGCCGCCGCCGGTCTTCTGGCCCAACGCACCCTTCTCGATCAGGCCGGCCAGCCATGCCGGCGCCTTGAAGTACCGGTGCCAGGGATCGTCGGGCAGGGTATCGGCCATGGTCTTGATGACGTGGGCCATCGTGTCCAGGCCGACCACGTCGGCGGTGCGGTAGGTGGCGCTCTTGGGGCGGCCCACGGCCGGGCCGGTCAGCGCGTCGACGGTGTCGAAGCCGAGCTTGAACTGCTCGGTGTGATGCATGGTGGCGAGCATCGAGAACACGCCGATGCGGTTGCCGATGAAGTTGGGCGTGTCCTTGGCGATCACCACGCCCTTGCCGACGGTGGTGACCAGGAAGGCCTCGAGGCCGTCCAGCACGTTTTGGTCGGTGAGCCGGGTCGGGATCAACTCGACCAGGTGCATGTAGCGCGGCGGATTGAAGAAGTGCACGCCGCAGAAGCGGTGGCGCATTTCCTCCGGCAGCGCCTCGGCCAGCGTGTTGATCGACAGGCCCGAGGTATTGGAGGCGATGATCGCGGTCTTCGACAGGTGGCCGGCGATCTTCTTGTACAGGTCGAGTTTCCAGTCCATGCGCTCGGCAATGGCCTCGATGACCAGGTCGACATCCTTCAGGTGATCGAGATCATCGTCGTAGTTGGCCGGGATGATCGAGGCGGCCAGGGCCTTGTCGGCCAGCGGGGCCGGCGACAGCTTGGCCAGGTTGGCGATCGCTTTCAGCGCGATGCCGCTCTTCGGACCCTCTTTCGCGGGCAGGTCGAACAGCACGGTTTCCACGCCGGCGTTGGTCAGGTGCGCGGCAATCTGCGCGCCCATGACACCGGCGCCCAGCACGGCGGCCTTGCGGATGCGCAAGCCGAGGGTGGGTGAGGATGCAGCAGTCATTGGCTTCTCCGATGGTGCGAGGGGTGGTGCGATCAATGGGGCAGGCGGCGCTGGCAGGGCGAGTTCACGGGTGGCTCAGCCCGGCGGCGGCGAAGCGGATCAGGTGCTGGACGGTCTGCTCAAGATGCTCTTGTTCGCTGACGTCGCCCTTGCGCTGGATCATGCCGAAGCCCGACATGGCGTGGGTCAGCGCACCGGTCACGAGGTCGATGCGCCAGTACAGCTCGGCCTTGCCCAGGTGCGGCAGCAGCCGGGCGAATTCGGCGGTGAACTGGCGCATGACGTGGCCGTAGTTCTCCGACAGGAAACGGCGCAAGTTGTCGTCGTGCTCGGCGAAGGCGCGCGCCAGCACGCGCATGAACAGGGCGCCCTTGCCGTCGTGCGACAGCTCCAGCGCCGGGCGGATGTAGGCGGCGAGCACCTGTTCGAGCGTGGCCTCGCCGCCGGCCAGCTTGTGCAGGGCGGCCAGGCGATTGGCATTCAAGGCGTCCAGGCGCCGGCGGAATACCTCCTCGACCAGTTTCTCCTTGGAGCCGAAGTGGTAGTTGACGGCGGCCAGGTTGACCCCGGCGGCGGCGGTAAGCTGGCGCAGCGAGGCGCCATCGAAGCCGCGCTGGGCGAACATTTTTTCCGCGGTGCCGAGGATGCGATCCCGGGTGGAGCTGGTCGAGTTCACGGAAGCGGACGTCCTTTGGCAGCTGACGCGATTCAAACGATCGTTTGAGCATACGGGAAGCGCTTCCCGGGCGTCAAACGAGCGTATGGATCAGGCCTGCGCGATCCTTGCCAATGAGCTAGAATCTGTCAGACTTTAGTGGGCTAAATCCTCATTCCTTGTCGGAATTGGCTACCTTTGCCGGTAGTTGCCCGCTCAATCACTTTTCCCGAAATCCGTCAGCCGGAGCAGATCCCATGGCGCTGGAGCGCACCCTTTCCATCATCAAGCCCGATGCCGTCGCCAAGAACGTCATCGGCGAAATCTACGCCCGTTTCGAAAAGGCCGGCCTGAAAATCGTCGCCGCCCGCATGAAGCAGCTGTCGCGCGCCGAGGCCGAAGGCTTCTATGCCGTACATCGCGAGCGCCCGTTCTTCAAGGCCCTGGTCGAGTTCATGATCTCCGGCCCGGTGATGATCAGCGTGCTGGAGGGCGAAAACGCCGTGCTGGCCCATCGTGACCTGATGGGCGCCACCAACCCGAAGGAAGCTGCGCCGGGCACGATCCGCGCCGACTTCGCCGAGTCGATCGACGCCAACGCCGTGCATGGCTCCGACGCCGTGGAAACCGCCAAGGTGGAGATCGCCTATTTCTTTGCGGCGACGGATGTGGTTTCGCGTTAATTTCGTGCGTTCATCCTTGAACGCGAAGATCAGACAGCGGCCACTCGTGGCCGCACAGTAGAAACAAGTGCGTTCGTCCCTGAACGCGAAGATCAAACAGCGGCCATCCGTGGCCGCACTCTTCACAAGAGCCACTCTTTGAACTCAGTTGTCGCCAGCTCGAACAAGGTCAACCTGCTCGATTTCGATCGCCAGGGTCTGCGTGATTTCTTCACGCAGATCGGCGAGAAGCCGTATCGCGCCGAGCAGGTGATGAAGTGGATCTACCACGACCTGGAAGACAACTTCGAAAACATGACCGACGTGGGCAAGGCGCTGCGCGCCAAGCTCACCGAGGCTTGCTACATCGGCGCGCCCAAGACGCTGCTGGACAAGGTCGCCACCGACGGCACGCACAAATGGCTGCTGGGCATGGATTCGGGCAATGCGATCGAGACGGTCTACATCCCCGAGCCGACCCGCGGCACCTTGTGCGTGTCCTCGCAGATCGGCTGCGCGCTGAACTGCCAGTTCTGCTCCACCGGCGCGCAGGGCTTCAACCGCAACCTGTCCACCGCCGAGATCATCGGCCAGGTGTGGGTGGCGGCGAAGTACCTGGGCAACGTCACCCACCAGAACCGGCGCATCACCAACGTGGTGATGATGGGCATGGGCGAGCCGCTGGCCAATTTCGACAACGTGCTGAAGGCGATGAAGCTGATGCGCGACGACCTGGGCTTCGGCCTGGCATCGAAGCGCGTCACCTTGTCCACTGCCGGCCTGGTGCCGCTGATCGACCAGTTGTCCGATGCCATCGACGTGTCGCTGGCGGTGTCGCTGCACGCGGCCAACGACGAGCTGCGCACCGAACTGATGCCGATCAACAAGCGCTACCCGATCGCCGAGCTGCTGGCGGCCTGCCAGCGCTGGGTCGCGCGCAAGCCGCGCACCTCGATCACCTTCGAATACACCTTGATGAAAGGCGTCAACGACCAGCCCGAGCACGCCCGCCAGCTCATCAAGCTGATGCGCAAGCTGCCCACGTGCAAGGTCAACCTGATTCCGTTCAACCCTTTCCCGGGTACGCAGTTCGCGCGCTCGGACGCGGCTGCGATCCACGATTTCCAGAGTCAGCTGCTCAATGCCGGCGTGCTGACCATGCTGCGCCGAACCCGCGGCGACGACATCGACGCGGCCTGCGGCCAGTTGGCGGGGCAGGTCGCCGACCGTACCCGGCGCAGCGCCGAACTTCGCAAACGGCAAAACCAGGGGGCTTTGCATGCGCTTTGACCGGGTGGTGATTCCCTGCTTGTTGTTCGCCCTGGCCGGCTGCGTCACCACGCATACCAACACCGGTGCGCTGGGCAAGCCGCTGCCGCAGGAGAGCAAGGCCGAGCAGGCCACGGACGCGGCGCGCATCCACACCGAACTGGGCCAGCATTACCTTGCCACCGGCGACCTGCAGACGGCGCTGAGCAAGGTGCAGATGGCGCTCCAGTTCGACCCGAACTACGCTCCCGCCCATACCGTCCTCGCCTACATCGACGCGCGGATCGGCAAGCTGGCCGAAGCGGAGCAGCACTACCGCAAGGCGGTGGCGCTGGAGCCGACCAAGGGTGCCTGGAACAACAACCTCGGCCAGTTCCTGTGTTCGCGGGGCAACTATGCCGAGGGCGAAACCTATTTTCGCAAGGCAGTGGCCGATCCGTTCTACGCTACCCCTTCGGAGGCCCTGGCCAACGCCGGCGTCTGCCAGCTGATGGCAGGCGACAAAACCAAGGCAGAAGCGGATTTTCGTGACGCCATCGCGCGAAATCCGCAGAATGGCGAGGCACTCTTCCAGCTCGCAAACCTTCTTTACCAGGGGAAAGATGCGTTTCGCGCAAGGGCATTCCTGCAGCGTTTCGACGCGCTGGGCAAACCGACTGCCGCCGCGCTGAAACTGGGGTACGACATCGAATCAAGCATGGGCAACCCGGAGGGGGCCCGCAATTATCTCAAGCGACTGCGCAGCCAGTTCCCGGACTCGGAACAGGCGCACGCCCTTGACTCCATCGACAACCCATGACGTCCATGCAGCAGTCTCCCATGTTCGACCACGCGCCTGACGGCACCCATTCTTCCCTCGCCCATGGAGCGGGGCAGGGAGCGATGGCCGGTGAATCGGCCCAGCCGAGTTTCGGCAGCCGGCTGCGCGCGGCGCGCGAGGCACGCGGGCTCGATCTCGAGGCCTGCGCCAACGCGCTGCGGTTGCCGGTGCGGGTGTTGCGCAAGCTGGAACTGGATCAGTACGACGGCACCGACTCCAAGGTCTACCTGGGCAGCTACATCGCCAAGTACGGGCGCCACCTGGGCATCAACGACGCCTCCATCCAGCTCGAAGTGGACCGCATCCGCCAGGTCGACGCGCCGCTGGTGACCAGTGGCGGCATCTCCCATTCGCGCTTCCTGTTCGACCGCTACGCCACTGCGGCCACCTACGTGGTGCTGACGCTGGTGATCGCCGTGCCCACGCTCTGGTTCGGCGTGAAAAGCACGCTGGATCGGGACATCACCCATTTGGCCCCGCTGGACGCCGCCCCGGTGGCACAGCAGGAGCAAGCCGGCACCAGCACCCCGGCGATGGTTGCCGCCGACCGCGCCCGCCAGCCGGCGGCGCCGGTGCAGGCCGCGGCCGCCGACACGGCATCAGAGCAGCCGTTGCTGGCCTCGATGGCGCCGTTCCCGAGCCTCGCCAGCGACACTCGTCCGGCCGTGCCTGCGCCGCCGGCAGCGATGGTCGCCGCCGGCAGCGGTGGCCATCAGCTGGAGCTGACGCTCAGCGCGCCGAGCTGGGTCGAGGTGACCCGTGCCGACGGCACGCGTCTCGAATACGGTTTGCTGCCGGCGGGCAGTCACGCCGTCTATCACAGCGACCAGCCGCTGAACGTGAGCATCGGCAACGTCGGCGGCGCCCAGGTCGCGATCGACGGGCAGGCAGTGGGAATGGATGATTTCCGCCGCGCCAACGTCGCGCATTTCCGCGTGCAAGTGCAGGACGGCAAGGCCTCCGCCACTGCCCTCTGATCGGCATCGCCGCCGCTGCCGGCGACCCAATTCGGTTATGCTTGCGCACTGCCCGCCTGCGACCAGGCGGGTCTGATCCACCCATTACCTGTGTTTACGCGCTGGACTGCGCCAAGCGGTGCGCGGCCTATTGAACGGTGATTGCATGGCATTTGAAGAGTACGACAAGTACGAACAGAGCGAGTTGGTACAGAAGTGGCTGCGCGAGAACGGCGTTTCGATCGTTGTCGGTGTTCTTATCGGACTGGTCGGCATCTTCGGATGGCAGCAATGGCGCAACCACCAGGCCCGCAACGAGAGCGCGGCCTCGCAGCTCTACCAGCAGGCCAAGGTGGCGCAGCTGTCGGGCAAGCCCGACGTGGCCGCCCAGTTGACCGACCAGTTGATGAAGGATTACGCCAAATCGCCGTATGCGCTGTTCGCGGTCAGCGACCGCGCCCGCCAGCAAGTGCAGGACAAGCAACTGGACAAGGCCCAGGTCTCGCTGGAGTGGGCCGAAAGCCACACCACCGAAGAGCCGCTGAAGTCGCTGACCCTGGTGCGCATCGCGCGGGTCGAATTGGCGCGCGACCAGGCCCAGGCCTCGCTGGCCACGCTCGACCGCGTGCCGCCCGGCAGCTTCCAGGGCATGGTGCAGGAACTCCGCGGCGATGCGATGGTCAAGCTTGGACGCATGGACGATGCACGCAAGGCCTACCAGGCGGCCATGTCGGCACTGAGCGAGGACGCCCCGCAACGCGGCGCCTTGCAGATGAAACTCGATGACCTGGCCGTGGCCGGGAAGCAGGGTGCATGAAAGTTCACATGATCAAACGCGCCATGCTGGTTTCGCTGGTTTCGCTGCTGACGCTCGCCGGCTGCCACTCCTTCAAGAAGGAGAACGTGCAGCCGCCGACGCCGCTGGCCAAGGATTTCAAGCCGACGGTGCAGGTGACGCGACTGTGGCGCGAACGAGTGGGCGACGGCGCGGGCGACAGTGGCGTGCGGCTGCGTCCGACCGTGGTCGATGGCGTGCTCTACGCCGACAGCACCGACGGCAAGCTGGCTGCCTTCGACGCGGCGACCGGCAAGACGCTGTGGTCGAAGAGTTCGCGCACGCACGGCTGGTTCGGCTGGGGCGACAAGAAGCGCAAGGACGCCCAGTATGCCGGCGGTCCGGCGGTGGGCGGCGACCTGCTCGCGGTGGGCACGCTGGACGGCCACGTCTACGGCGTCAACGCAAAGGACGGCAGCCCGCGCTGGGAAGCCGAACTCAATACCCAGGTGCTGGCCTCGCCGGTGATCATCGGCAACCAGGTCATCGTGCGCGGCAGCAACGGCCGGGTTTATTCCCTTGACGCGGCCACCGGCGAGCGCCAGTGGGTGAACGACCAGGGCAACGTGCCGCTGCTGAGCGTGCGCGGCAACGGCGGCTTGCTGGTCGCCAACGGCGTGGTGTTCTTCGGCAGCGACGACGGCCTGCTGGTCGCGCTGCGCCTGGACAACGGCAGCAAGCTGTGGGAGCAGCGCCTGGCCAGCGGCGAGGGCCGCACCGAGATCGACCGTCTGAACGATGCCGACGGCGCGATCCTGCTCGACGGCAGCACCCTCTACGGCACCGCCTACCACGGCAACGTGGTGGCCATCGACGGCCCCAGTGGCCGCCCGCTGTGGTCGCATCCGTTCTCCAGCTATACCTCGCTGGCGGTGAAATACAATGCCATCTTCGGCGTCGACGATCAGTCGCGCGTGTGGGCCTTCGACAAGTCCGGCGGCGCCGACATGTGGAAGAACGACGCGCTCCGCTACCGCTGGCTGACCGGGCCGGCCGTGCAGGGCAACTACGTGGTGGTCGGCGATGCCGAAGGCTATGTGCACTGGCTGCAGACCGGCGACGGCGCGTTGGCCGCGCGCGAGCGGCTTTCCAAGAAGGCGATCCGCGCGCAGCCGCTGGTGGTTGGCGATGTCGTGTACGTCCAGGACGTGAAGGGCCACATCGGCGCCTACCGCCTGTCCTCGCCCTGATCGCGGGACGAAGTTTCCATGCTGCCCGTCGTCGCCCTGGTCGGTCGCCCCAATGTCGGCAAATCGACCCTGTTCAACGTGCTCACGCGCAGCCGCGACGCGCTGGTGGCCGACATGCCCGGGGTCACCCGCGATCGCCACTACGGTGCGTGCCATCTGGGTGAGCGCCCGTTTCTCGCGGTCGATACCGGTGGTCTGTCGGGTGTCGAGGAGGCGATCGACGTCCTTACCGCGCGGCAAGTGCGACTGGCGATCGAGGAGGCCCAGGTGCTGGTCTTCGTGGTCGATGCGCGCGACGGCCTGCTGCCGCAGGATCACGTGATCCTTGGCGAGTTGCGCCGCAGCGGCAAGCCGATCATCGCCGCCGTGAACAAGATCGACGGCCTGGATGAACAGGCCGCCCTGGCGGAATTCGCCGCCTTCGGCATGGCCACCACCTTGCCGATTTCCGCTGCGCATGGTCGCGGCACCGACGAGCTGATCCGCGCCGTGCTGCCGCTGTTGCCGCCGGACGAGGATGCCGCGAACGAGCCGGCCACGGAGGACGGCAGTATCCGCGTGGCGATCGTTGGCCGCCCGAACGCCGGCAAGTCCACGCTGATCAACCGCCTGCTGGGCGAAGAACGACTGATCGTCTCCGACGTCGCGGGCACCACGCGCGACCCGATCCGCGTGCCGCTGGAGCGCGACGGCAAGCGTTACACCCTGATCGACACCGCCGGCATCCGACGCAAGGCGCGGGTCGAGGAGGCGGTGGAGAAGTTCAGCGTGATCAAGACGCTGCAGTCGATCGCCGCCGCCCAGGTGGTGGTGATGATGGTCGACGCGCGCGAGAACCTGGCCGACCAGGACCTTACCCTGATCGGCTACGCCATCGACGAGGGCAGGGCGCTGGTGATCGCGCTCAACAAGTGGGATGGCCTGGACGCCTATCAGCGCGAGGAATGCCTGCGCGCGCTGGATCGTCGGCTGGTGTTCGTCGACTGGGCCAAGCGCGTGCACATATCGGCGCTGCACGGTTCCGGGCTGCGCGAGCTGATGCGCGCGGTGGTGCGCGCGCACGCGTCGGCGACCAGGGAGCTGAGCTCCTCCGACCTGACCCGCACGCTGGAAAAGGCGTACGAAAGCTACCAGCCGCCGCTGGTCAACGGCCATGCGCCGAAGCTGCGCTTTGCGCATCCGGGCGGCACCAATCCGCCGACCATCGTCATCCACGGCACGCGCACCAAGCACATCGCGCCGGCCTACCAGCGCTACCTGGAAAACTTCTTCCGCAAACGCTACAAGCTCGAAGGCACGCCGGTCCGCATTGCCTTCCGCGAGGGCGAAAACCCCTACGCCGGACGCAAGAAGGTGCTGACCAAGGAGCAACAGCACAAGGCCCGCCGCCGGCTCAGCGAACTGATCAAGCGCACGCGCTGATCTTCGACGCTCAGGGAAGGTCCGACCGCAGCAACCCGTACACCGCCGCGTCCCGCGGTTGCCCCTCCACCAGCAAGCGCTGGCGCGCGATCGACTCGAATCGTGCGCCGATGCGCAGCGCCGTGGCACGGCTGGCTGCGTTGTCCGGCAGCGCCACGATCTCGATGCGGATCAGCCCCAGCTGCTCGAACCCGAAGCGCGCGACGTGCTGCGCCGCCGCCGTCGCCAGCCCGCGCCGCTGGCAGGCCTGGCGCATCCAGTAACCGAGATTGGCGCGGCGGTGGATCGGCTCGAACTGGTTGAGCCCCACGCCGCCCAACAGCGAGCCGTCTGCCGCACTGCGCACCGCGAAGGCGAAATGGTTGCCGGCCTGCCAGCCGTCCTGGCAATGCGCGATCCATGCATGGGCGGCATCGTGGCCGTAGTCGGCGCGACACCAGGGCAGCCAGCGCCCGACGCTGTCCACGGAGTCGCGCACGGCATCCACCAGGGCGTCGGCGTCAGCGTGGTTCCAAGGGCGCAACCGCACGCGCGCGTCGCCCAGCTCGATCGTGTATTGCGGGTCGTGTTCCATCAGCCTGCCTGGTTGCCGGCGCGCTGCCGTTTGTGCGCATGTCGTCCAGCCCGGATAATGCATCCTTTACGGCCAGGGATCAGCATGAGCGCACGCATACTCGACGGCAAACGCATCGCCCGGGAACTGCTGGAACAGCTGCACCTGCGCGTGGCCGAACGGGTCGGTCGGGGCCTGCCTGCACCGGGGCTGGCCGTGGTGCTGGTCGGCAGCGACGCGGCCTCGACGGTGTACGTGCGCAACAAGCGCAAGGCCTGCCACCAGGTGGGCTTCCGTTCCTTCGATCACGACCTTCCGGCCGAGACCACGCAGGCCGAGTTGTTCGCGCTGATCGACCGCCTCAACGCCGACCCGCAGGTGCACGGCATCCTGGTGCAGTCGCCGCTGCCGGCACACATCGACGAAGACGCGCTGGTCGACCGCATCGACCCGGACAAGGACGTGGACGGGTTCCAGGCAGTCAACGTGGGGCGGCTGGCGCTGCGCCGGTTCGGCCTGCGGCCGTGCACCCCGCGCGGCGTGATGACCCTGCTCGGCCACACCGATCGGCCGGTGCGCGGGCAGCATGCGGTGGTGGTGGGCGTGTCCAACCACGTCGGCCGGCCGCTGGTGCTGGAGCTGATGATCGCCGGTTGCACCACCACCTCGTGCCATCGCTTCACGCGGGAGCTGGAAAGTTTCGTGCGCCAGGCCGACATCGTGATCGTCGCGGTCGGCAAGCCCGGCCTGGTGCGGGGCGACTGGATCAAGCCCGGCGCGGTGGTGATCGACGTCGGCATCAATCGGCTGGAGGACGGCCGGCTGGTCGGCGACGTGGAGTTCGCCCCGGCCGCCGAGCGCGCCAGCTGGATCACGCCGGTGCCGGGCGGGGTGGGGCCGATGACCGTCGCCACCTTGATGGAGAACACGCTGGAAGCGGCCGAGGCACAGGCTGCCCGCGGCAGCGCCGGCTAGGTCGTTCGCTCAGCTGCGGTGGCCGGTGTCGTGCGCCTCGAGCGAACAGGGCGTCGCGACCACCTGGCCGCTGGCCGCATGGTCGGTCTGGATGGTCGTATGGGTGATCGCGAATCGATCGCGCAACATGGCTTCCAGTTCGCGGCGCACGTCGTGGCAGTCGACGTCGAGCTCGACGAAGACGTGTGCCGACAGCGCCGGCATGCCCGAGGTCACTTCCCACACGTGCAGGTCGTCCACCCGCGTGACCGCGGGCAGGGCGTGCATGGCCTGGCCGATCGCGTCCGGTTCCAGTCCGCGCGGCGCCGCCTCCAGGAAAACCCGGCCGGCGTCGCGCACCAGCCCGATGCCGGCCTTGAGCATCAGCGCCGCCACCACCAGCGCCGCCAGGGAATCGAACTGGTTCCACCCCGTCCACCAGACCAGCACGCCGGCCACCGCCGTGGCGATGAATGCATACAGGTCGGTGAGCACGTGCTGGTAACTGCCCTGGATGTTGAGGCTTTCCCGGTTGGCCTTGTGCATCGCCCACACCGCCAGCAGGTTCACGCCGATGCCCGCCACCGCCACGACGGTGACCAGCAGGCCGTGCACGGCGGGCGGGTGGATCAGCCGGCGCACGGCCTCGACCACGAACCACGCCGAGAGCAACAGCAAGGTCACGCCATTGGCCTGCGCGCTGAGAATTTCCACCCGCTTGAGCCCGAACGTGTAGCTGCCGCGCGCCGGTCGGCTGGCCAGCCGCATCGCCACCAGCGCCAGGGCGATCGCGCCGACGTCGGTCAGCATGTGGCCGGCATCGGAGATCAGCGCCAGCGATTGGGCCAGCATGCCGACCACCACCTCGACGATCATGAAACCCAGCAGCAACAGCAGGGCGATCGTCAGATAACGCCGATCGGCATCACGGGCCACGCCGTGGGCATGCGGATGACCGGCCGCATGGGCATGGTCGTGTCCCTGTGCGTGATCGCGAGGGTGATCGTGGGGGTGATCGTGAGAGGAATGGGCGTGCACGGCGGCTCCTGCGAAGGTCGCCAAGATACATGCCGGGTGCGGTGCTATGTCATCACATTGGCCGCGCCCCGCGGGTCCGGCGCTGGCGAGGGCAGTGAAGGGAACGTATAATTCCCTCTTTGCAGCGGGACATTTCGCATGCGCATCCTCGCCGAGGCCCTGACCTACGACGACGTCTACCTGGTTCCGGGCCATTCCATCGTCCTGCCGCGCGACGTGAACACCTCGACGCGCTTCACCCGCGGCCTGCGGCTGAACATCCCGATCGTTTCCGCCGCGATGGATACCGTCACCGAGGCGCGCCTGGCCATCACCATGGCGCAGAACGGCGGCATCGGCATCATCCACAAGAACATGACCGCCGAGCAGCAGGCCGCCGAAGTGCGGCTGGTGAAGAAGTTCGAGGCCGGCGTGATCCGCAGCCCGATCACGGTCGGCCCGGAGACCTCGATCCGCGAGGTGCTGCGGCTCACCCACGCGCACAACATCTCCGGCGTGCCGGTGGTCGAGGGCAATCGCCTGGTCGGCATCGTCACCAGCCGTGACATGCGTTTCGAACGCAAGCCGGACGATCCGGTGCGCAACATCATGACCCGCCAGGACAAGCTGGTCACCGTAAAGGAAGGCGCCAGCCAAGACGAAGTGATGCTGTTGCTGCACAAGCATCGCATCGAGAAAGTTCTGGTGGTCAACGACGACTTCCAGTTGCGCGGCCTGATCACCGTGAAGGACATCCAGAAGGCGCGCGACAACCCGCATGCCGCCAAGGACAGTCACGAGGCGCTGCTGGTGGGTGCTGCCGTCGGCGTGAGCGGCGACACCGAGCAACGCGTGGCGGCGCTGGTCGATGCCGGCGTCGACGTGCTGGTCGTGGATACCGCACACGGCCATTCGCAGGGCGTGATCGACCGGGTGGCCTGGGTCAAGAAGCACTATCCGCAGGTGCAGGTGGTGGCCGGCAACATCGTCACCGGCGAGGCGGCGCGGGCACTGCTCGACGTGGGCGTGGACGCGGTCAAGGTGGGCGTGGGCCCCGGCTCGATCTGCACCACTCGCGTGGTTGCCGGTGTCGGCGTGCCACAGATCACCGCGATCGACCTGGTCGCCACCGCGCTGAAGGACGAGATTCCGCTGATTGCCGATGGGGGCATCCGCTACTCCGGCGACATCCCCAAGGCCCTGGCGGCCGGTGCATCCAGCGTGATGCTGGGCTCGATGTTCGCCGGCACCGAGGAATCCCCGGGCGAGGTCGAGCTGTTCCAGGGCCGCTCGTACAAGAGCTACCGCGGCATGGGCTCGATCGGCGCGATGCAGCTCGGCTCCAAGGATCGCTACTTCCAGGACGAGGCCGACGCCGACAAGCTGGTACCCGAGGGCATCGAGGGCCGCGTGCCGTACCGCGGGCCGCTGCGCAACATCATCCACCAGTTGATCGGCGGCCTGCGCGCGTCGATGGGCTACCTGGGCGCGGCCACCGTCGAGGACGTGCGCAGCAAGGCGCAGTTCGTCAAGGTCACCTCCGCCGGCGTCACCGAAGCGCACCCGCACGATATCCAGATCACCAAGGAAGCGCCGAATTACCGCTTGAACTCGTGATCCGGCCGGGAAGGGTGGTCATTACCATGCCCGCCCCTCCCGCCACACGCCGTACCACACCGCCGTCATCCCGGCGAAAGCCGGGGTCCAGCGCCTTCCCAAGCGTCGCGGCACAAGTCACCGGGTCCCGGCTTTCGCCGGGATGACGGGCATGGGGAATCGTCGCCTCGCGTAGCTTCCTGCTTTCGCCGCGGCGACCGGCATGCAGCTTCCGTCACCCGTCGCACTCGTTGGCCCATCCTTTCCCGATACCCGTCCGCCGCCCATGACCAACATCCACTCCCACAAAATACTCATCCTCGACTTCGGTGCGCAGTACACGCAGTTGATCGCCCGGCGCGTGCGCGAGCTGGGCGTGTATTGCGAGATCTGGGCCTGGGACCACGATCCGGGCGAGATCGCCGCGTTCGGCGCCAAGGGCATCATCCTGTCCGGCGGGCCGGAATCGACCACGCTGCCGGGCGCGCCCAAGGCGCCGCAACAAGTGTTCGATGCGGGCGTGCCGATCCTCGGCATCTGCTACGGCATGCAGACCCTGGCCGCGCAGCTGGGCGGCGCCACCGAGGCGGCCGACCAGCGCGAGTTCGGCCATGCCCAAGTGGACATTGCGGGCACCAGCCGACTGTTCGAAGGCCTCACCGACCACGCGGACGCGCACCGGCTGGACGTGTGGATGAGCCACGGCGACCACGTGTCGCGCGTGCCGCCGGGCTTCGTGGTCACCGGCACCACCGCGCGCATTCCGGCGGCGGTGATGGAGAACCACGACAAGCGCTGGTACGGCGTGCAGTTCCACCCGGAGGTGACCCACACGAAGCAGGGCGGGGCAATGCTCGAGCGCTTCATCACCGAGATATGCGGTTGCGCCACGCTGTGGACGCCGGCCAACATCATCGACGACCAGATCGCCCGCGTGCGCGAGCAGGTCGGCGACGACCACGTGCTGCTCGGCCTCTCCGGCGGCGTCGATTCCTCGGTGGTGGCCGCGCTGCTGCACAAGGCGATCGGCGCGAGGCTTACCTGCGTGTTCGTCGACACCGGCCTGCTGCGCTGGAAAGAGGGCGACCAGGTAATGGCCACCATGGCCGAGCACATGGGCGTCAAGGTGATCCGCGTCAACGCGGCCGACCGCTACTTCGAGGCACTCGAAGGCGTCTCCGATCCGGAAGCCAAGCGCAAGATCATCGGCGGCCTGTTCGTGGAGATCTTCGACGAGGAGTCGGGCAAGATCACCGCCGACGGCAGCAAGGTGAAGTGGCTGGCGCAGGGCACGATCTACCCCGACGTGATCGAGTCGGCCGGCAGCAAGACCGGCAAGGCCCACGTCATCAAGAGCCACCACAACGTCGGCGGCCTGCCGGCGCACATGAAGCTGAAACTGGTCGAACCGCTGCGCGAGCTGTTCAAGGACGAAGTGCGCCGCATCGGCGTGGAGCTCGGCCTGCCGCGTGAAATGGTCTATCGCCACCCGTTCCCGGGGCCGGGCCTGGGCGTGCGCATCCTCGGCGAGGTGAAGCGCGAATATGCCGAGTTGCTGGCGCGCGCCGACGCGATCTTCATCGAGGAGTTGCGCAGCGCGGACCTGTACGACCGGACCAGCCAGGCGTTCGCGGTGTTCCTGCCGGTGAAGTCGGTGGGCGTGGTCGGCGACGCGCGCGCCTACGAATGGGTGATCGCCTTGCGCGCGGTGGAAACCATCGACTTCATGACCGCTCACTGGGCGCACCTCCCGTACGAGTTTCTTGGCAGGGTTTCAAATAGAATAATCAATGAGTTGCGTGGTGTTTCTCGCGTTGTTTACGACATCAGCGGCAAGCCACCCGCCACGATCGAGTGGGAATGATTCCGCGTCTGGCACAGCCAGGCACCTGATGGCATGAAATGCCGCTAAGCCCGCGTAATTGCGGGCTTTTTTTTGTTTGTGTTTGGCACGATCTGGCAACGGGAGGAAGCGCCAAGCACCGTTTGAGCATGGCATTAAAGCTGGTATTATGGTTTGGCGATGCCATGATTGATGCCGATACCATGCTGCGTTCTTTTGTGTGTTCATGGTATTAATATTCTATAAGTTACTGTTTCGTAAGAAAAAATACGATAAATTCGAGATTTTTTCAGCATGGTATCGGAGACGAAGAAGGACAAGGTACATGCTGACCGATACCAAGCTGCGCAATCTCAAGCCCAGGGACAAACTCTACAAAGTGAATGACCGGGAAGGTCTCTATGTGGCAGTGACTCCAGCCGGCTCCATCTCGTTCCGTTACAACTACTCAATCAACGGTCGGCAGGAGACCATCACCTTTGGGCGTTATGGTGTCGGTGGCATCACCCTGGCCGAAGCCCGCGAGCTGTTGGGTGACGCCAAGAAGATGGTTGCGGCGGGCAAGTCGCCGGCCAAGGAGAAAGCCCGAGACAAGGCGCGGGTGAAAGATGCAGAGACGTTCGGTGCCTGGGCGGAGAAGTGGCTGCGTGGCTACCAGATGGCCGACTCCACCCGCGATATGCGCCGCTCGGTTTATGAGCGTGAGCTGAAGCCGAAATTCAGCAATCAGAAGCTGGTGGAGATCACCCACGAAGACTTGCGGGCGCTGGCTGATGCCATTGTTGAGCGAGGCGCACCGGCCACCGCCGTTCATGTGCGTGAAATCGTGTTGCAGGTATTTCGCTGGGCCATCGAGCGTGGGCAGAAGGTCGAAAACCCGGCAGAACTGGTGCGCCCAACAAGCATCGCTCGATTCGAGCCACGTGACCGAGCGTTGACGCCAGAAGAAATTGGGCTGATGTACCAGTACATGGAGCGAGTGGGCACAAGCCCAACAAACCGTGCGGCGGCCAAGCTGTTATTGCTGACGATGGTGCGCAAGAGCGAGCTGACCAATGCGACCTGGAGCGAGATCAATTTCAGCGAAGCGTTGTGGACGATTCCAAAGGAGCGGATGAAACGCCGTAACCCGCACCTGGTATTTCTGTCCCAGCAGGCTCTGGATATTTTCATTGCCATGAAAACCTTTGCCGGTGGTTCCGACTTCGTTTTGCCATCACGGTACGACTCGGATGCGCCGATGAGCGCTGCCACACTTAACCAGGTGCTGACGCTGACTTACAAGGCGGCGCAGAAAGATGGGAAGTCACTTACCAAGTTCGGACCGCATGATTTGCGGCGCACAGCCAGCACGCTGTTGCATGAGGCCGGCTACAACACCGACTGGATCGAGAAGTGCCTGGCGCACGAGCAGAAGGGCGTGAGGGCTGTCTACAACAAGGCTGAGTACCGCGAGCAGCGGGCGGCGATGTTGCAGGATTGGGCCGATATGATTGATGAGTGGACTTCGGGAGGCAGTAAGGGTTGATGTTTTTGCTATCTTTGATAGCATTGAAGTTGATGCCGTGAATTTATAAATAAGGCCGCCATTGGCATCGGGCAGGTCAATTACCGATTAGCTGCTTCGCGCAGCTACTCGATGAATAGCAACTATTCATTTGAGAGGTATTGACCCATGCAAAATATAAAGACCCTCATCAACAGGAAGAAGCTCCTGGAGATGATCCCGCTTTCGACACGAACAATTTATAACCTGGAGCAGCGAGGGGATTTTCCACGCCGTATCGCGTTAACCAGTAGAAATGTCGCCTGGGATTTGTCAGAGGTCGAAGAGTGGATTGAGGCACGTAAATCATCGGGTGATCAAGCTGCGCGACCTGGCCCTATAGAGGGCTAGTTATATGGCTCTTGATCTTATGGCGGCTTTCACGGAATTGCCGCCACCCATTGATTATGTTCTGCCTAATATGGTTGCTGGCACTGTTGGTGCTCTTGTGTCGCCTGGTGGGGCTGGTAAATCCATGTTGGCCCTTCAATTGGCTGCACAGATTGCAGGCGGGCCTGATTTACTTGAAATAGGCGAGTTTCCCACCGGGCAAGTGGTCTATCTGCCTGCTGAAGATCCACCGGCCGCTATTCACCATCGTCTGCACGCCCTTGGGGCACACCTCAGCGCAGCGGAACGGCAAGCCGTGGCTGATGGTTTGCTCATTGAACCCTTGATCGGTAAATGCCCAAACATCATGGCTGCTAGCTGGTTCGATGCTCTCAAACGAGCCGCTGAAGGTCGTCGCTTGATGATCTTGGACACTTTGCGGCGCTTCCACATTGAGGAGGAGAACGCTAGCGGGCCGATGGCGCAGGTTGTTGGGCACATGGAGGCCATAGCCGCTGATACAGGCTGCTCCATTGTGTTTCTGCACCACGCGAGTAAAAGCGCAGCCATGATGGGGTCGGGCGATCAACAGCAGGCCAGTCGTGGATCGTCCGTACTGGTTGATAACATCCGTTGGCAATCGTACCTATCCGGCATGACGCAAGGCGAGGCCGAGATACTGGGGGTCGATGATTGTCAGCGTGGGTATTTTGTCCGCTTTGGCGTCAGCAAGGCCAACTATGGCGCACCTTTTCAAGAACTCTGGTTTAGACGGCACGACGGCGGCGTGTTGAAGCCTGCTGTACTGGAGCGGCAGTGCAAGGTGAAAAGGAGACAGCGTGAAGAAGCCTAAGCATGACCTGACCCACGTCCGACATGATCCCGCGCACTGTTTGGCACCTGGCCTGTTCCGCAGCCTCAAGCGTGGCGATCGCAAACGCTGCAAGCTGGACGTGACCTACACCTTTGGCGAGGACGAATCCATGCGTTTCGTCGGATTCGAACCTCTCGGGGCCGATGATATGCGTCTTTTGCAAGGCATCGTGGCCCTTGGCGGCCCGAACGGCATCTTGCTAACCCCGGAACCGACCAGTGAGACGGGGCGACAGCTACGGCTATTCCTTGAACCCCGTTTCGAAGCCATTGAGCAAGACGGCTTGGTGGTTCGTGAGAGCCTGACCAAACTGCTCTCAGAAACGGGCATGACGGATAGCGGCGACAACATCAAGGCGCTCAAAGCCAGCCTGCTGCGCATGTCGAACGTCACCATCCTTGTGACGAAGGGACGGCGGCAAGCCGCGTTCCACCTGATGAGTCATGCTTTTGACGAGACGGACGGCAGGCTATGGGTTGCCCTGAATCCGCGTATTGCCGAAGCGATCCTGGGGCATCGTCCATATGCCCGTATCGACATGGCGGAAGTGCGGGTGCTACAGACTGATCCGGCACGGCTGATGCACCAACGGCTATGCGGCTGGATCGACCCCGGCAAATCCGGGCGCGTGGAACTGGACACGCTTTGCGGCTATGTCTGGCCAGATGAAGCCAATGCCGAAGCTATGAAAAAACGCCGTCAGACTGCCCGGAAGGCACTGGCCGAACTTGCCGCCGTGGGTTGGGTAGTGAACGAATACGCCAAGGGAAAATGGGAGATCAAGAGGCCTGGCCCCACGGCAACTGCACCCGTTTACCGTCGTAACGTTCCCTTGTTACCGTCGTAACGCTCCCCTTCTGCCGTCGTAACGTTCCCCGTCCCAATTTGGAAAACCCAGACGGTGCGCTGCTTTGCGGGCAGTTTGGGAAATCCATCCAAGATTATCTAAAGATAATCCATCATGCGCGGTGCAGCTCGCGCCTTGAGGGCGCGTTCTGACCTTGCCAATAAAGCCCTGGCGGGCTTTATCAATCGGCCATAGGCCGATGGTTTAACGCCAAGAAGAGAAGGCGGCTTCAGTGGCCGCTGAAACGCCTTGTGAGAGGGGAAAACAACCCGGAGTCCCTTATTCCATGAGCTGAAGCAGAATCTGCGTCTAACGGTGCTGGAGGGCCGCTGTGTGCACTTGTAGTTATCTGTACTGAAACCTTGGCTCGAAACGTGAAATGGCTAAGCAGTGCCCATTCGTTCGGTAAGAATAATAAGAAGATTATTATTCTTATTATTACCAAGCAGGAATGAGCCGTGTGTGTTGGACGCCCATAACCAGTAACCTGCGTGAAGGTGTCAACATCAGGAAAGGTTGCCCCTCAAGTATCAATACGTCGCCTTAGTGGTATGACGGGAGGGGAGGCAAATTTCTTGTGTTCATTGACACTTGAGGGGCGGGTTATGCCCTTCTTTTTTGGCGTCCAACTCGCCCCATCGGGGCGAATGGTTTGTGTCGATTGTTGGCATTTTAGGTTCCGATTTAAAGCCGATTGAGCAGCGATTTTGAAGCGACTATGTCGATTGCAGGCCGATTTGGTGACGATTACGGTTATGTTGCCAAGAATCGGTGTTTGTTTGACGATAAAACGCTTTACGTTCGATATGCGCTAGATTTTCAATAGTGGGTGAAATGCGGGCAGGATGGGTGAAGTTAGCTAACCGGCAAGCCGGTTATCTATCTTCACTGTCCCTTATTCGCGCCGGGGGCACTCAACGGGAATCCTGCCCTGCGGGGCTGATCGGCTACCGCCGGTTGCAAGAGTATAGGTCTTGCTATTTTTAATATCTTTGATAGCATGGTTGTCGGGTACACCAAAAGGGTATTGATATGGCAAATGTGCTTATCAGGAATTTACCCGCCGAGGTGCACCGTGCGTTGAAAGTTCGAGCAGCGCTCAACGATAGGAGCACCGACGCGGAAATACGCGAAATACTGACGGCGGCAGTACAGCCGCTAGAGCTTGAAGAGATTGGCCGGGAAGTTGGCTTGTCCGAAAGCGATAAAAAAACAGAGTAGTTTTACGTTTGTAAGTCCGGGCCTCAGCGCCAAGGGCAATACCGATCAGCTAGTGGCGTAGCTCTTCGATGAAACGTTGCCGAGAACAAGCACAACGCTTGGTCAAGGCAATGCCTTCTTTTCATCGACGGAGTACGACCATGAAGTCCAAAATTTTAGCGGCTAAAAAAACCGCTCTAGCCGTTGCACTCGCAACCGGCTTTATCACCACTACCACCGCCCCTGTGCAAGCTGGTATCCCCGTCATCGACGGCGGCAACCTGGCCCAGAACATCATGACGGCCATCGAGTCGGTGGCGCAGACGCTCAAGCAGATTGAGCAGTACCAGACCCAGTTGCAGCAGTACGAAAATCAGCTCCAGAACACGATGGCCCCAGCCGCGTATATCTGGGATCAGGCGCAGACTACGATCAACCGGCTGATTGCCGCGCAAAACACGCTGGCCTATTACGAGAACCAGCTAGGCAGCCTGGATCGTTACCTGGCCAAGTTTCAGGACGTGGCCTATTACCGCAGCTCGCCATGCTTCAACGGCAGCGGCGGATGCACGCCGGCCGAAAAGGCAGCGATGGAAGAGAACCGCCGCCTGGCGTCAGAGTCGCAAAAGAAGGCCAACGATGCCCTGTTCCAGACCGTTGCCGACCAGCAAAAGGCTTTGAAGGATGACGCCCGTACCCTGGAGCGGCTGCAAGGCGCGGCCCAGGGTGCAACTGGCCAGCTACAGGCCATCGGCTACGCCAACCAGCTCGCCAGCCAGCAGGCCAATCAGCTCTTGCAGATTCGCACCATGTTGACCGCCCAACACAACGCGGAGGCAGCCCGGATTGCAGCAGAACTCGATGCCGAGGCGCGAGGTGATGCCAGGGCCGAGCAAATGCGTACCTGGACGTTTCGCCCGAGTCCGGCAGACAACTACTAGGGAGGCGGTGAGATGAAAAAAATCTTTTTTACTACCGCGGCTACGTTGCTGTTGTTGGCTGGATGTGAACAGGAAAGGATGCCCGAACCAAATGCGGCGACGTGTGCCCCCGATGCGTTCCAGGCAGCACTGAATGAAATGCGCAGCGAAGCGAACCGAGAGGCCTTTACCGAGGAATGCAGAGCATTCCAGAAGGCCAAGCAGATGCGTCAGTGGGAGTTCAAGCCCAGCCCTAAAGATGATTATTGAGGTGGTCGCCATGAGAAAGAAAATTGCTCTAGGTGGCTTGATGATGATCGCCACAATGGTGCTGGCTGAACCTGCAATGGCGCAGGAGCTAAGTAGCAGCGGTGTTATGAATGATGTGCTCAAGCGTTTTCATGATGCTGCCGCAACATGGGGGCCAGCTATTGAGTCCGCTGCATCGCGTTTGTTCTGGACGCTGGTTGTGATTTCGATGGTCTGGACATTCGGCATGATGGCTTTGCGCAAGGCCGACATTGGCGAGTTCTTCGCGGAGTTCGTTCGCTTCACGATCTTCACCGGCTTTTTCTGGTGGTTGCTGACGAATGCGAACCAGGGCATGAATATCGCCGGTACGATTGTTCAGTCATTGCAAACTCTGGGCGCGCAGGCGGGGGGACTTTCCAATAGCAATCTTGGGCCCTCCAGCATCCTTGATCTTGGTTTCGAGTTATACAACCGCACAGTACAGGCCACCTCGGAGCTGGGATGGCGGCAGATGGCAACTGCTCTGGTCATGGAGCTAATGGCCCTGGCTGTTTTGTTTGTCCTGGCGTTGATTGCGGTCAACCTGTTGCTGTTGCTCGCATCAGCCTGGATTCTGTTGTATGCCGGTGTGTTCTTCCTTGGCTTTGGTGGAAGTCGTTGGACTTCCGACATGGCGATCAATTACTACAAGACCGTGCTGGGCCTGGCCGCACAGCTTATGGCAATGGTGCTTCTGGTTGCGATTGGCAAAGAGTTCATCAATCACTACTACACGCAAATCAGCGAGAACATGGCATCCCAGGAACTGGCCGTGATGTTGGTTATATCGGTCATCTTGCTTTTCTTGGTCAACAAAGTTCCGCCGATGATTTCTGGTCTTGTGTCTGGTGGTGGTATTGGCGCAGCCGGTGGAATTGGAAACTTCGGTGCGGGTGCGGCAGTTGGGGCGGCGGTGACGGCGGCCAGTATGGCAACTGGCGGCGCTGCCCTGGCAGGTAAAGCGGTTATGGGTGCCGCAGCCGGTGCAGCCGGAGGTGCAAGTGCACTCCAAGCGGCTTTTCAGAAAGCATCAGCGAGTATGGAAACCGGCGGTGACATGTCCAGCATGGGGTCAGTTGTCAGCAGTGGCGGAAACGGTGGTGGTGAAGCGGGTACTGCTGGCAGTAGCCCATTCGCCCAAGCGGCTGGCTTTGGTGACAGCGGCAGTAGCTCAAGCGGTGGCGGCTTTGCCAAGGCCGCGAAGCTGGCCACAGGCACGGCCTCCGAGTTAGCCAAGGGTGTCGGCTCTCAAGTGAAGCAGGGATTCCAGGAGCGAGTGAGCGAAACCACAGGCGGAAAACTGGCTGCTTCGATACGCGAAAGCATGGAGCCGAAAGAAGCAAGCCAATCTGGCCAGTTCGAGGGCAATAGCTTGGGCGCCGATTCTGGCCCAGATAGTAACGAAGTCAGGAGTTAGCACGATGACGACATCAACATACATGGCCGCATTGGCGGCCCTGGATGAAGCGCCAAGGGAAGAAGTCAGCCAGGTATTTATTTCGCCGCTGGGTGATCAATCGACCGAGGTCGATGCAGAGACAGAAACAGCCGCTTTTGTATCACGGCCAGACCCTATGAGAGAGAG
Organism: Rhodanobacter sp. UC4437_H4; assembly: GCF_052978425.1. NCBI lineage: Bacteria > Pseudomonadati > Pseudomonadota > Gammaproteobacteria > Lysobacterales > Rhodanobacteraceae > Rhodanobacter > Rhodanobacter sp. UC4437_H4. The sequence goes on along the minus strand of NZ_CM129673.1, from coordinate 593,523 downwards.
CGAAACTAAGCCGATAAGTATTGAGGTTAATGGCGGCAGGAATGAGCGGTCAGCATTCGCGGAGGCGGCGGGGCTGTACCTGTAGGCGCACCGGGCTGGCCACAACCAGCCCGGCACTTTCAATCAACACCTACTGGAGAGGTGAATTATGACAACACAACATATTATCGAACCAGGGCAAGCAGTGCATCAAGCAGCGGCTATTCTTTCTTCTTTGGAGTACATCAACCAAGCGGAAGCGCGGAGCCTTGGGCCATTGGCCGAAGCCGTCGCTAATGCTTTTATGGTGGTGTACTACCAAGCTGAAACGGGCCGGGCGACACAGGCTGATTTTCAAGAAGCAATGAACGCCTTGCGCCAAGCGTGCAGCTAATGACGAAAGGGCGGCCACTCGAACTGGCCGCCTTTTTCAATCTTCACTGTTTGGCCATTCCCGACCCACAGACGGCGCATCCATCCATTCGCGTTCCTCCGGCGGCAGCGGGTAAGCCCCGGATGCTTCCGCGTCGGCCAGTAGTTCGGCCAGTGTGTAGCGCACCCGACCAGTGGAAACGGCGCGGGCCGGGTCGGCCTTCTCATGCAGCCTGTTCTCTAGGTTCTTTGGGTCTGTCATCGGGCGACCTCAGCAAGCATGGATACTAGGTGTTCCAGGTCAGTGATCGAATGCGCCAGGAAGCGGCCGGCGCGGCAATCTGCAATCATTTCCTCAGTTTTTTCCTACTCATGTTCAACCTCGTTCGTACCAGCTCTTCGAGCGATTCACCACGCGCACGACCAGCAGCATCACCGGCACTTCGACCAGGACGCCGACCACGGTTGCCAATGCAGCGCCGGAGTGCAGACCGAACAAGCTGATGGCGGCCGCCACGGCCAGCTCGAAGAAGTTGCTGGCACCGATCAGGGCCGAAGGACAGGCGACAGAGTGCTTTTCCCCCGCCCGCTTGTTCAGCCAGTAGGCTAACCCGGAATTGAAGAACACTTGAATCAAGATCGGCACGGCTAGCATGGCGATCACTAACGGCTGCCGGATGATGGCCTCGCCCTGGAAGGCGAACAGTAGAACCAACGTCAGCAGCAGCGCGGCCATCGACCACGGCCCGATCTTCTGCATGGCCCGTTCAAAGGCGGCCTGTCCTTGCTTGAGCAGATGCCGCCGCAAGAGCTGCGCCAGGATCACCGGCACGATGATGTAGAGCACGACCGAAATCAGCAGCGTGTCCCAAGGCACCGAGATCGAGGACATGCCCAGCAGCAGGCCGACGATGGGCGCGAAGGCCACGATCATGATGGCGTCGTTCAGAGCCACTTGCGAGAGCGTGAAAAGCGGGTCGCCGTTGGTAAGGCGGCTCCACACGAACACCATTGCCGTGCAGGGCGCGGCGGCCAGCAAGATCAAGCCCGCGATGTAGCTGTCCAGTTGATCGGCCGGCAGGAACGGAGCGAACACTTGTCGGATGAACAGCCACCCCAGCAGGGCCATCGAGAATGGCTTGACGGCCCAATTCACGAACAGCGTGACGCCGATGCCGCGCCAATGCTCTTTGACCTGGTGCAGCGCCCCGAAGTCGATCTTGACCAGCATCGGGACGATCATTACCCAAATCAGCAGGCCCACCGGCAAATTGACCTGGGCCACTTCCATGCGGCCTATGGCCTGGAACACGTCAGGAAGGCCCTGGCCGAGCGCAACACCGGCGACGATGCACAGGGCCACCCACAGCGTCAGGTAACGCTCGAAGCCGCTCATCGGGGCCTGGCGCGGCTTCGCGGCGATGGCCTGTGCGCCGGCGCTCATGCTTCCTGCTCGGTCTTGCCGATGTTCGCCAGCTCGCGCTTGATGGCCGTCTGGTCAAGCATTTTGAGAGGCAGATTCACGAACAGGCGGACGCGGTTCATCATGTGCCGGAAGGTTTGTTCGAAGGCCCGGCGCTTCTCGGCGTCAGTGCCTTCGACGGCGGCCGGGTCTTCAAATCCCCAATGCGCCGAGATCGGCTGACCAGGCCACACCGGACACATTTCGCCGGCGGCGTTGTCGCAGACGGTGATGATGAAGTCCATCTTCGGTGCGTCGGGCGTGGCGTACTCGTCCCAGCTCTTGCTGCGCAGATTCTCGGTCGGGTAATTCACCGACTCCACCTTTTCGACGGCGAAGGGATTGACCTTGCCGGTTGGGTGACTGCCGGCGCTGTAGGCGCGGAAGCGCCCTTGCCCCATCGTGTTGATGAGAGCTTCGGCCATGATGCTGCGCGCCGAATTGCCGGTGCAGAGGATGAGGACGTTATAGATTCTTTCGGTCATGATGTTTCGCTTTCTGGTAGTGGCTGGGGAGCAATGGCGATGGATGAAAGATCGGTGGCCTCGTCGATGACGTGGCCGGCCGCTTTCCGTTCGGAATAGCGGTCTGTCAGTGCTTCACGGTGCGGCCGTACCAGCGCCGTGAAGCGCACCAGTTCTTCCATCACATCGGCTATTCGGTCGTAGTACGGCGAGGGCTTCATGCGGCCCGCCGCGTCGAACTCTTGGAACGCTTTGGCGATACTCGACTGGTTCGGAATGGTGAACATTCGCATCCAGCGGCCGAGCAGACGCAAGGTGTTCACGGCGTTGAAGCTCTGCGAGCCGCCGGATACCTGCATCACGGCCAGGGTGCGGCCTTGGGTCGGCCGGATGCCGGCCATTTCAAGCGGCAGATGGTCAATCTGCGCCTTCATGACACTGGTAATCTGACCGTGGCGTTCCGGGCTGCACCAGACTTGTCCCTCTGACCACTCGGACAGGGCGCGCAGCTCCTTGACGGCCGGGTGATCGTCGCTTTGCACTTGATCGGGCAACGGCAAATCGGACGGGTCGAAGATGCGTGTTTCTGCGCCAAAGAATTGCAGCAGCCGGGCCGCTTCCTCGACGGCCAGCCGTGAGAACGAGCGGGCGCGCAGCGAGCCATACAGCAGCAGGATACGCACCGGCGGGGCGTCGGGTGCCAGCCCGAGCGCCGGGCGCTCGATGGCAAAGGATTTGTCCAAAGCGGGCAAAGAATCGGGGTCGGAAAGATGGCGAAGTCTCATGCCAACACCTTCCCGGCTTCCGTGGTGCAAGACAGGTTGCACACCTGGCCGCCGCAGCAGTTTTCCGTGAGAAAGGCCACCAGGTTAGTGGCCGTCGAAAAGTTCGCCTCGTAGATCACAAATCGGCCTTCTTGCCGCGACGTGACCATGCCGGCGTGTGCCAGCTCTTTCAGGTGGAAGGATAGCGAAGACGGCGGGATGCCGGCCGCTTCGCTGATTTTTCCGGCGGCCATGCCGGCGGGGCCGGCCTGGACGAGAAGCCGGAACACCGCGAGGCGCGATTCTTGAGCGATGGCCGCCAGGGCGGCTACAGCATTTATCGTTTCCATGTTTCAATAATAGTCGAAATATGGAGTGTGCTCAATAGCTCATTTAAGCTGTAAAAATGAGCTAGGCGCATTTAGATCGATATGTGATAAATTGGCCTGCCAGTTTAAGATGGGTGCATTTGAGTATGCCCAAAGGAGCCCGCAAGTATGCGCAGGACGAAGCCAGTAGCCGCGCCGATGGTGGCGCGGGTCTATCTGCGCGTCAGCACCGACGCGCAGGACTTGGAACGCCAAGAGGCGATCACTACGGCCGCGAAGGCCGCCGGCTACTACGTCGCCGGCATCTACCGTGAGAAGGCATCCGGCGCACGCGCCGACCGGCCTGAGCTGCTGCGCATGATCGGCGACCTACAGCCCGGCGAGGTGGTCATTGCCGAGAAGATCGACCGCATCAGCCGCCTACCTTTGCCCGAGGCCGAGCGCCTGGTGGCCTCGATACAGGCCAAAGGCGCACGCCTGGCCGTCCCTGGCGTGGTCGATCTATCCGACCTGGCGGCCGAGGCCCAGGGCGTCGCCAAGATCGTGCTGGAAGCCGTGCAGATCATGCTTTTTCGCCTGGCCTTGCAGATGGCCCGCGACGACTACGAGGACAGGCGCGAACGCCAGCGCCAAGGCATTGAGTTGGCCCGCCAGGCCGGGCGGTACAAGGGCCGCCGTGCTGATCCGAAGCGCCGCGCCCAAGTTGTCGCGCTGCGCAAGTCCGGCTACAGCATCAACAAGACCGCCGAGCTGGCCGGGTACAGTGCGGCCCAGGTGAAACGGATATGGGCCGAGGTCAGCCAGGCCGAAGCGAAGCAGCACGGCGCGTTCGTGGAGGACGCATTGACGGAAGCCGATGCCCTGGCCGCTGTCGGCCAGGATGAGCGCCAGGAGGAAAGGGCATGAAGAAGCCGAACCAAGACGACGAGCCGTTTTTCATCACCGAGGAGATTGCGGCCGAAATGATCGCCGGCGGCTATGAGTTCGAGCTGCCGCCCATTCCTTGCACCATCCGCCTACGCGACGTGCTGGAGCGCATGACCGATGCTGAGCTAGCATTGCAGCCGGGCGAGATCGCCGACCAGGAGCGTGAACGCTGCCGGCGCAAGCCGTGTTCAACCTCATGATCTGGTCATGGTATTTTTCATGGCACTGAGCCTGATAGTTCTTGCAAATTGTTGTCACTAAAGGGTTTTGTGTGCTTGTTTACAATCGAGTGGGAGTGACGGGCACTGGCTGGCAATGTCTAGCAACGGCAGGCATTTCGGCTGAGGGTAAAAGAACTTTCCGCTAAGCGATAGACTGTATGTAAACACAGTATTGCAAGGACGCGGAACATGCCTCATGTGGCGGCCAGGACGGCCAGCCGGGATCGGGATACTGGTCGTTACCAGAGCCACCGACCCGAGCAAACCCTTCTCTATCAGATCGTTGACGAGTATTACCCGGCATTCGCTGCGCTTATGGCAGAGCAGGGAAAGGAATTGCCGGGCTATGTGCAACGGGAATTTGAAGAATTTCTCCAATGCGGGCGGCTGGAGCATGGCTTTCTACGGGTTCGCTGCGAGTCTTGCCACGCCGAGCACCTGGTCGCTTTCAGCTGTAAGCGTCGCGGTTTCTGCCCGAGCTGTGGGGCGCGGCGGATGGCCGAAAGTGCCGCCTTGCTGGTTGATGAAGTACTGCCTGAACAACCCATGCGTCAGTGGGTGTTGAGCTTCCCGTTTCAGCTGCGTTTCCTGTTTGCCAGCCGGCCCGAGATCATGGGGTGGGTGCTGGGCATCGTTTACCGCGTCATTGCCACGCACCTGGTCAAGAAAGCGGGCCATACCCACCAAGTGGCCAAGACGGGCGCGGTCACCCTGATCCAGCGTTTTGGATCGGCGCTCAATCTGAATGTTCACTTCCACATGCTGTTTCTCGACGGTGTGTATGTCGAGCAATCCCACGGCTCAGCGCGTTTCCGCTGGGTCAAGGCGCCGACCAGCCCAGAGCTCACCCAGCTGACGCACACCATCGCCCACCGGGTGGGTCGCTATCTGGAACGGCAAGGCCTGCTGGAACGGGATGTCGAAAACAGCTATCTGGCCTCGGATGCGGTGGATGACGACCCGATGACACCCCTGCTGGGGCACTCGATCACTTACCGTATCGCTGTCGGTTCACAGGCGGGGCGAAAGGTGTTCACTTTGCAAACTCTGCCGACCAGTGGTGATCCGTTCGGTGACGGGATTGGCAAGGTAGCCGGGTCCAGCCTGCACGCCGGCGTGGCGGCCAGGGCCGATGAACGCAAGAAGCTCGAACGGCTGTGCCGGTACATCAGCCGCCCGGCGGTATCCGAGAAGCGGCTGTCGTTAACACGAGGCGGCAACGTGCGCTACCAGCTCAAGACGCCGTACCGGGACGGCACCACGCACGTCATTTTCGAACCATTGGATTTCATTGCAAGGCTGGCCGCCCTGGTACCGAAGCCCAGAGTCAACCTAACCCGCTTCCACGGGGTGTTCGCACCCAACAGTCGGCACCGGGCGTTGGTCACGCCGGCAAAACGGGGCAGGGGCAACAAGGTCAGGGTGGCTGATGAACCGGCAACACCAGCACAACGGCGAGCGTCGATGACATGGGCGCAACGGCTCAAGCGTGTTTTCAATATCGACATCGAGACCTGCAGCGGCTGCGGCGGCGCCATGAAAGTCATCGCCTGCATTGAAGACCCTATAGTGATCAAGCAGATCCTTGATCACCTGAAGCACAAAGCCGAAACCAGCGGGACCAGGGCGTTACCCGAAAGCCGGGCGCCACCGGCTGAGCTGCTCCTGGGTCTGTTTGACTGACGAGCCTGAAGGCCAACGATACCAATCAAAATGCTGCGTTCACAGCGCCGCGGCAGGGATCCGCCGTGCTGGTTGTCGGAAAAGGAGCCGCTAGTGGGAAAGAGGAGGGTAAATTTTCAGCGTTGCTGGCTCCCCGTCAGCCGGATTGGGTTGCATCGCAGGGGTGTCGAAAGAGTCAACTGCGGTCCAAAGCTGTTGGACTTGGGTGAAAAGGGCGTTTATTCTTCCTATACGTTGTCGGCAGCGGGCCAAAAAGGAATACGTCCATGCCCATCGAGGTGAAACCGGCTGTGAGCGCGGGTTCAAGCATATAGCCCGACAGGCGCGTATCCTTGCCGATCACGACACGATGGCGGTGGTCACCGCGACGAAAGACACGGCCAGCCGCCATGCCGACGCGCAAGGCGGTTTCCGCCGTCATCGCGCCTTCGTTGGCTTTGCCACGAATACCGTCTGTGCCGAAATATTTGCGCACCATAAGGTCGATTATCCTGTCGTCGGGTCGCCCTCAAAGGGGACATGCCTGCTGAACCGCGAATATAGAGAAATATCCCGAATGTGCAGTTAACGAATTCTTGCGGTTTCTTTCAGCGCCGCCAATACCGCCAGCCCGTCGCGCAAGGGGCGCGGCTCGTGTGTGCGGATGAAGTCAGCTCCACCTGCGGCGGCGGCAAGCTCTGCAGCGAGTGTCGCGGCCCCGACATCCCCCGGACCACGGCCTGTGAGCGCGCGCAGAAAGGATTTGCGCGAAACAGACAGAAGCACCGGCAAATCGAAGCGCAGCCGCAATTCATCGAACCGCGCCAGCACCGAGAGCGAGGTTTCGGGAGCAGCCCCCAGAAAAAACCCCATGCCGGGATCAAGGACAAGGCGGTTGCGTTTGATACCGGCACCCGTCAGCGCCGCGATGCGCGCGTCAAAGAACGCCGCAATGTGATCCATGATGTCGCCAGCGGGTGCCTCGCGCCGATCTGCCTGCCCGTCTTGCACCGAATGCATAACGACGAGTTTGGCAGATGATTTCGCCAATTGCGGATAGAACGCAGCGTCTGGAAAACCGCGAATATCATTGAGATAGGCCACACCACGCGACAAGGCATAGGCTTGCGTCGCGGGTTGATAACTGTCGAGCGAGACGGGAATGCCATCTGCCTTGAGCGCGTCCAGCACCGGCGCGATACGCGCGATTTCTGTGTCGGACGAAACAGGCGCGGCGTCGGGATTGCTGGATGCCGGACCGAGGTCGATCACATCTGCCCCCTCGGCCATCAGCTTACGCGCCTGCGCAATGGCTGCGTCTGGCGCCAGATACCGGCCTCCATCGGAGAAACTGTCCGAGGTTATGTTGACGATGCCGAAAATGATGAGCGATTTATTCATGGGGGCTTCTATAATAATAATAATCGAGCATGAGTCTCATACGGATGCTCGGGTCGAAAGGGAATCCCCAGGCGAGTAACCTGTTTGCGGTGATCCATTAGCTGCAGGAGCAGAAGAGCATACATCTGGAAGCAAAGCCAGGAAAGCGGCCTATGGAGCTGTGCGGCAGCGCTCAGTAGGCAATTTTTCAAAATATTGTTAAGCCTTTTCTGAGCATGGTATTTTTCATGGTATTACCAATTAGCAGGAAAATAAGCCATTGAATATAAAAGATAAAAATGTCTTGTTTACAATAGAGTGGGAATAGGCAAATCAATGGCTTGCGTATGTCGGGAAAGGCCAGCTTGGCTCCAATCTTTCCCAGATAAAGTCGGCAACTTATTGAGATGAAAGACGAAAAATCGGAAACCTCAAGTGGTTTCTCACCCGCCGATGTGCGCCACATGCAGCGTGCGCTGCAACTGGCCGCGCACGCCCGCGACAGCGAGAACGAGGTGCCGGTGGGGGCAGTGCTGGTGTTGAACGGCGAAGTCGTGGGGCTGGGCTGGAATCGCAACATCACCCTGCACGATCCGACCGCCCACGCCGAGGTGATGGCCATGCGCGCCGCCGGCGAGCAGCTCGCCAACCACCGGTTGTCCGGCGCCACGCTGTACGTGACGCTGGAACCGTGCTCGATGTGCGCGATGGCGCTGATCCACGCACGCATCAGCCGCGTGGTCTACGCCGCCGCCGATCCCAAGACCGGCGCGGCAGGCAGCGTGTTCGATACCTTGATCGACGCGCGGCACAACCATCGCATCGAGGTGGCCGGCGGGCTGTTGGCCGAGGAATCGGCCCGCATGCTGCGCGACTTCTTCCGCGCCAGGCGCTAGTGGCCGCGCGGCGCCGCCGCCACGGTGTCGATATCACCGTAGGCGGTATCCGGCGGCTTGCTGCCGAGCAGCCGCATCCGCATGCCCCAGGGCGCCACGAAGTCCAGCGCCATGCGGCCAGCCCACGGACCGGAAGTCAGCCGGTGTGGTGCGCCACTGACGATGACGCCGCGCTGCCGAAGCCAGGCATCGGTGCGCAGGGTGCCATCTGCGAGGAACTGCAAGGTCTCGCCGGTGGCGGCCGAGCCGCGGGCAGGGGAGTGGCCACGCTCGACGAACAATTCCAGCATCGAACCGCTGCCGCAGGAAAGCAGGCGGGAGCCTGATGCCCCCGCCGCGATTGGCGCGGGGTCGCCAACCGGGTGGCAATTCAGCACGTCGTGGAAGAACGCCGAGGCCTGCCGCAGATCCGGCACGCCGATCCTGGCGTAGTCGCCATCGCCCAGAGTCGCTGCGCGCGCGCCTGCCGGCAGGCTCGACAGCAAGCCGGCGGCGACGAGCCACAGGAAGAACACGATCTTGTTGTTCATGGCGGGGATTTCCGAAGAACTCGGCAGCCAGATGGTGCCGATCCCCCTCGGCAAAACCCGTGACTGATGACCGGTGTGTTTCCCGGGGCGAACAGTCCGCCAGCCCACCGCTGTTTCTTGCCGGGAACGGTGCGATCACCGCAGCGCCATTGATCCCGGGCCATTCCGGCCTGATTCCCTGGTCACGCCCGGACCGGTGTGCTCGTTGACCGGTCATTGCCTCGTCCACAGGACTCAACACCATGACACGCGACAACAGACAGAAACTGCGGCAGCCATACCAGCACCATCAGCGCGGCGTCTCCGGCCGTGCCGGTCGCGACGCCTCCCGTCAGGACACCGCGAGCATGGGCGGACTGAGTTCCGACGACGGTTACGACTGGTTGCAGCGGGTCGGCCGCACGAGAGCGACCCGGACAATGGGCAGCGCCTGAGGATTGCTTCTCGCCAACGCCGCAAGGTCGGCGAGGGTGAAGGTCCGCCAGCCACATTGGGCGCCCGGCGCTAGATGCCGTTCTTTCGCGAGCGTGTGCCCGGCACAGAGTCGACCGAGATCGACAAGAGCACGTGCCGATAGCGTGTGGAGGTCGATCTGAAGACTCGGTGACTTGATGCAATCCGGGCATCCATGGAAATCGCCATGAAAAACAGTGGCATGCAATTTTCTTTGGCCGCTGATTCTTTGCACTTAAAGAGAGCGGCGCCGAAACCTTCAATTATTTCCGGGTGGATCTTTAAAGTTGCATTTTTCCACTAGCCTCGGGCAGGTCGGGCTCCCGGCTCGGTGTGCCAGGTATCGAGCTGTTGACGGCTTTGGTGACGTTCGTTCTTCGCTCGCTTTGAGGCGTGATGAGCGTACGTCTTTGCGAATGTGTGGCTGCCTATGGCTCTGCAGCAGCTAACGTTTGGCTGGTATAAATAGTGGGTCTTTATCGAGGGGGTCGGCAGTGCGTGGCCTGGCGGATTTGTCGGCGTCGAGAAAGGATTGCAGACTGTCGTGTCGATCAAGTTCCGGTGTCGCGAACCCACGAATACATTCCTGATTGAGGTCGACGATTGTGCTCCATCTCAGCTCTGGTCCAGAGACAAGGCGATGGATGCCGTAATGCCATTTCGCGTCCCCAAGGCGCGTTTGTAACACATTGCTAAAATGCTCAAAACCTTCGCGACAGCGGGAGAACTGAAATCCACCGTTGCGCAGACCTTCAAGTACACCTTGTGACACTAAGTGCCATAACGCTGTAGCTTTCGACGCAAACAGTGGATTCACCGAGTGATAGCAAAGCGCCTGAGCGAGGGCGCACCCAGTGTCAAAGGCGTCATTGAGCTCCGCGTCATTGACCGATAATCGGATCTGCGCAACCAAGGCTGCCGTGGCGTTGAGGTCTTCTAGGCATGTGCTTACCTCCCAGGCACGGCCGGTCAGCAGGCCATTGACTAATGTGTCGAGCTTCGGCTTGCCGAACATCACCACTGTTCGCGTGCACGCATTCAGATCTGTCTGGGGCGACAACATTGGCCACAAAGAGCTGTAGAAAGCATCGCGGCTCAACGGGGCGTGTTTCGCGACGCCATCAATCATGCGTTTCTGAGGGTGGCGTTTTCCCTCCAGGTAGAGCGCTTGGCGAGAGGCGGAAATAGCCCACCAACCTTCGGCAGGAAGGGTGAATCGTTCGCGCGCAGCCGATGAACTCGCATGCTGGCGACGTAGGTTGGTGGCCTGCTTGTCGTGTTCAGTACCGGCTACCGAGGCCCAGACGGCGGTCTGCGTAGTTCTAATCGCACGTTCGAACGTCGGGCCTAATGCCTGGGTCCTGCGATCGACCACACCGGAAAATCGATTAGTCGCCATAAAACGGTGCCAATCAAAGGGTTAGGCCATCTTTTCTGACAAAAAAGGGGCTTCACTTTTCGCCGCTGTCATCCCACCCTCAGCGCGCAGGTGGCGAATTTTCGGAGGAGCATGTCTATTGGCCTAGCGCAGATATGACTTGGCCCCGGTGCGCGAACACCGAGGCCAGTCCATAAACCAGTCACGCTACCCGTGTGACACCCTCAGCTTGGACCCGTTTCGCGCCACCTGTCAAGCGTGAGGGATCAGCTTGCGCCTGGCCTCCAACCGAAATAGGTATGGAGGTAACACATGAACGAGGTACTGAATATTGCGTCAGCCATTCGTGTGACGTTGGAACCTGGCGATATCGTCCTTTGGTCTGGGCGGCATCACGAGATTGTTCGAATTATTTCCTTGCAGCACCTGCTCTTGCGGGACCCTTTCACGGGCGGCGAGCACCAGGTGAACGTCGGCGACGTTCTGCCGGTGCTCGCTCCGGAACTGAATCCAGCGCCGAAGCCCAGCTATACCACCAAGGTCTATTTGGAGCAGGCCGCAGCGCGGGAAAGGGCTCTGCGACCCTACTTTCTGGGGCATCAGAGACTGACGAGCCCGGCCATGGAGGTGTTGTCGAAGACGCTGTCGCTGAAGTCGCGGCAAATCTACAGCCTGGTTAAAAGGTTAAGGGCTAATCCGACGCCCGCGGCGATTGCTAGTCGCCTCCGTGGTCCTCGAAAAGGAAGGCACCTGCTGGATCCGGCCGTCGAACTCATTGTTCAAAAAGAACTGAAGTTACGAGTCCGAAGCAAGCAATCGTCGGGGCTCAAACCTATACGCGAGGCTATTGAACTCGCCTGCCATCAAGCGGGCCTAAAAACACCTTCGCGAGAGACGATTCGTCAACGCATCGAGCTTCGCGCCCGGGAGTTGGCACTTCGCCAAAGGTACGGCGTCAAGCGTGCCAGAGAGCGCACATCAGCCAAGGCGGGTGTCATTCGGACGACAGCCGCCCTGGCGCTGGTCGAGTGCGACCATACACCATTGGATATATTCATCGTCGACTCGACGAGTCGCCAGAACATCGGTCGTGCCTTTCTGACGATCGTCATCGATTGCCACACGCGCGCCATCTTGGGTTTTCACATTTCTCTTGATGACCCCTGCGCAACATCCGTCGCGCTTGCGATCCATCACGCCATTCTTCCGAAAGAGCGTTGGCTGGCCGAGCGGGGTCTTGGGTATTTATCGTGGCCCATGTATGGCGTCTTTGAAGCGCTGCAGGTCGATGGCGGAGCGGAGTTGAATGGTCAAGCGGCGATGGCCGGCTGCTTGAAGTGGGGTATCGAGCGGGTGCCGCGAGGAGATAAAGAAAACGGAGGAATCATCGAGCGCAGCATCGGCAAAATCCAGTTTGCTGCAGCCGATGAGCCTGGCGCCACGGGAAATCGTCCAAGGGAACGCAGGGAATACGACCCTTCACGCGACGCACAGATGACCCTTCAGGAGGCTGAAGTTTGGGTGGCGGAGCAAATCATCAGCTTTTATCACACGGCATGGCATGACAGGTTGCAGATGTCGGCGGCCAAGGCGTGGGAGCTGGCGCATACCACGGAAGATGGGCTGGTACTTCCGGCCGTGGTGACTGACGAGAGGGAACTTCTTCTTAGCTTCTTGCCTTTCGAGGCACGCGTCATCAGCCCGAACGGGATTCACCTCTTCGGTTCGCGCTACTGGACGAGTGCACTGTCTACGTACGTTGGCTCAGAGCACAAGTTTCGCGTCAAATACGACGCCCGGAATAACTCCCGTGTCTATGTCGAAGTCGACGACGGGATCTACATTGATGTTCCGTTCGCCGACCCGTCTCAGGAGGCTCTGCCTCTTTTTGAGCACCGATATCGTCGACGTCAAGCTCGACGGGACCACAATGAGGAGTTCGACCACGACGCTAGATTCGCAGCCATGGCGAGACGCGACGAGCGCCGACGGCGGTCGAAACGATCCCTCCAAGAGGCCCGACGTGAGGAAAAGATTCGCCAGAGTCTGGCTGCAACGGCGGCCTTCCACCAAGACCCGCAGCAGCTCGCTCCCCCTTCGCCGGAAACTGGATCGCACAGCCGAGCTGATTACCGCAGGGCACCGGTCGTCAACTGGGATGAAGGGGATGTGTGATGACATCTGAGCACGTCAATCCCGCAACTCGCCTCTTGCTGAATACACCGATGCAGGAGCGCATCAATGCGATTCGTCGCGATCGCTTCATTCCCTACACGCGGGGAAAAGTGGTGATGGAGGAGATGGACAAGATCATGCTGACCCCATCGGCCGTGCGTGCGCAGTGTCTCGCACTGGTAGGCGCTTCAGGCATGGGGAAGACCGCGATTCTAGATTTTGCCCAACGGCGATACGTGAAGTTGCTAGGAGAGGAGGCTCGACGACGCCTTGTGTGTGTGATTCTTGCGCAAATGACCAACGATCGGCGGTTGTTCTACGGCCGCATCCTCAAGAGCCTTGGCATTCCGTATCGAAAAGATGACAGGCCAGATTTTCTCCACGAACAGGTGATCGACGCATTGCATGACGCTGGAGCGCAAGTGCTTGTCATTGACGAGTTTCATAATTTTCTCGGTGGTGGTGTCAAGGCTCACCTCTCTGAGCATATGGCGGCTATTCGGGATATTGCCAATATCCCTATCTCCATAGTTGGGTCCGGCACCGGTGTCGTCGAGACTTGTATTTTGGCGGATGATCAGCTGGAGCAACGATTTTCGCGTTATCGACTTAAGGCATGGGAAGAATCGGATGATCTCCGCGATTTTCTCGCCACATGGGAATCGCGCACCCCACTGAAACTTACTTCTGAGCTGGCTGGCCCGGTGCTCCTTCCTTTGTTGATGCGGCTTTCCCGCGGCCACATGCGTCGAATGATGAATCTCATAAAGCTAGCTGCTGAGCTGGCGGTAATAACCCAAGCAGAGCGCATCACCGAAGAGCTCCTGCGTCAAGCATTTCAGCAACTGAGTACCGTATCGAAGGGCTATACCGAGAAGGAAATCTCCAATACCTCCGAAAAGGGGGCGAAGAATGGGTAAGCCGTTCATTCAGCGCCTTCCTCTCAAGGATGAGGTGCTTTCATCCTGGCTGACGCGTCGGTTGAATCAGTTGGGCTTGGAGCGTGCCGTCTTTGACGATGCATTAGTCAAGCAGTATCCGGAGGTGGCGGCGGCGTTGACAAAAGACCCAGATTTTCCGGAGGGGCGATTTTGGCGGAAGGCCGTGGCGGGTCTAGTGGCGGTGCCTGCAGAAGGGCTTCAGGCGATTGGATGGCCGTCATCGCCTTGGTTTCTGGCACCTGGATGCCGTCGGAGCGCGTGCCTTCTTTGTCTGTCCGAGGCGCCGTTGGTCACGGCACAGTACGTGCACGAACTCTGGCTGCAGAGTTGGCGAACCACGTGCCCGATGCATCAGTTGCCCCTTGTTGAAGTGCCCGCGATGGGCGCCTCTTGGACGTTATTGTCCCGTCAGAGTCGGCGGTTGCATGGTGCGCTCATGCGACGACCCGATCGTGAGGCTGCACGCCTCATCGAAGGCTGGAGGAAGGTGCCGGCCTATCTTCGAGAAGTTGTATTCAGTGCGGAAGTCCAGATCATGGAAGCATGGCGCGAACATTTCGCCAACGAGCGTAGCGGGACGGCGGCGTCAGGTTCCCTGCTGGTTTGGCACGATCTGCTCGCTTTTTGTGCATCTTCTTGGAGTACGACGGCTTCGCCGCCGATCGCGACCCAGGCCTTGCCTTGGATGATCGGGTCAACCTATTTCCGCTGTCGGAATGTTCTTCCGTGTATGGAACCCGCTCCTTCACTACAGGCCTTTCGAACCATGATCGATCCCGCGGCTCGGCGGACATGCATCGTGGCAGTCATGGATGCTTTGTATGGGTTGTCGGAGAAACGGATCGTGGGATTGAAGCGGCAGCCGTCATGGGGATGGTTCCGGGTGTTGCCACATCTTCCCGATGCGGCGTGGGCATGGCTCGACGATCAAGCGCGCGCCTGGCCCGCAGGTTGGCATCCAATGGTGGGGCGCTGGCGGAATATGGTGCGAGGCTAGAGTGCCATGACCTATAGTCGCTCAATCGATTTGAGAAGCCGCTCCTTCTCCGTCGGTGTAAGCAGTTCGAAGGCAAGGATCATCCGGGCCAGGCGTTCATCCTCGGCGAAGAAGTAGGCGGTCGGTACCTTCAAGGTCGCGGCGAGGCGAGCGATGGTCGCCATGTCAGGCTCATGGATGCCCTTCTCGTAGCGATTGATGCGTGTGCTAGCCACGAAAAGATCCAGACCAGCAAGGATGCCCAGTTCCTTCTGAGATAGACCGGCATCCTGACGCGCCTGCTTCAAGCGTTTGCTGAAGATGGATGACGGTTCGCGAGGGCGAAGCATGGAGTTCTCGTGGAGGAAGATCCCCTACGAGATTCGTTGCTTTGCCGTGCTGCCGATACTACGATATTCGTAGTTTTGTCGATAGCCCCACACTTGGTCACCGTACCGACCGATGGGAAGCCGGAACCATGCCCCTGCAACTGGTATTCGAAGATCAGTGGTCCATCCCCGTGCCGATGGACGATCGGCTCGAGGAAGCGCTTGGGGTGCAGCGTGAGCGGGCCTGCCGCGACGAGTTCGACCTCGCATTCGTCGAGCGCCTATCCGAATGTTTTGCGAACTCGCTCGCAGCATGCCTCGATGCCGACCTGCAGCTACCAACTGACAGCCAAGTGAAGTACGCCATGGACATTGCTCGGGAACTGGGTGTGTCGTTACCTGCCGATGCGCTACGTTTCCGCGGCGCGGCGCACGAGTTCATCGATCGCTTCGAGAATGCATTCCGCACCAGCCGCGAACGACGCCGACGCGCGACGAGCCCCGCCGGTGGGTAGCTTCGCCCGGATGACCTGCCAAAACGGCGTCAAACAAATCGTAGGGTGCTGATCGCAGGCATTACCACGTATCACCATGTATCACCATGTATCAGTTGATCATGACCCTACCTTACGAACGCACTTGGGCTGTCGTCGAAACGCGGCGTTTCCTGACAGAAGTGCTGACCAATCGGCGCGTTCCTGTCGTCGTTCGCGAGCAGGCGCGGACTCTGCTGCGCCACTATCCAAGCCCGAGCGATGTATTCCATGCGGGGTGGCAAGCGCTTGCCGATCCCCTCCTAATCCTGGAGCCAGTCTTTGACATGAGCATAGACGGATCGCCTTCGCCCAACTGGCCAACGCCACGAATGCCCCGCACCGCAAAATGACCGCATGAGCAAATGCGTGACAGCCCGCGTGTATCGGCACGTTTTCTCAGCCGTATTTCCCGCTGTCCATGGATTCGATCTAGCAAATGACCAAGATGACGAACGCCCCATGCCCAAGGTAGCCAGATCACCACTTGACGCGTTGCTTGAAGCGGCGAGGGCCGCCTCGAACCCCACGGATATCATGGATGCCGAGCAGCGCTTCTATAAGGCACTCATGGAGGCCACGGTGTATGCGCACGTTCCCACCGGACCCGCGCCGCCCGATCGCATCCGGTTCGTTCAGTTCATCAGGCCCGACAACGGTCAGACGGTGTTGCCGTTTTTCAGTGATCGGGAACAAGCGGAGGTAGTGGCAGCCACAGGCAAGGTCATGATCGTGGCCATGGCCGGGCGGCGGCTCTTTGAGCTGACTCGCGGCGCAACCCTGATACTCAACCCTAACCGAGATCAGCTGACGTTCTATCCGCCGGAGATCGGCGCTCTCCTGGAAGGCCGCCCGCTTGGCGTCTTTTCTAGGGAAACGCTGGGGACGAATGAGCAGGTCGGAGTGTGCCTACCATCCGTGCCGACGGATGCCTTGGTGCTGGCGCTCCGCGGTCTCTACGAGCGTGAGCCCTCCGTGCGAGCCGCCTATCTGGTGGAAGCCCACCGCGGGTCGGACGATTCAGACGTTTTCTTGTTGCTCACCTTGGTGGTGGCCAAGGGAAACAACGAACGTATGGTGCAGCTCACGACGCTGGAGCTGACCTCCGTGTCACCGCCGTTGGCGCTTCCCGTTACGATGACGTGCGTTCTTCCCGACGAGCCGCTCCCCGAGCTATGCCATCACGGTATCCAGTTCTACGGAACCTGAGGAGCCAAGGCCGTCGCTCACCACCGACATCCTGAGACATCGGCAGCGTCTCGAAGCTGGCTTTGAGTCACGATCCTATGACTGTCGGTGATTAGGGAGCGTTATCGAGGGTAGAACGCTAGCGCTTCCACCGGCGCCGGTGCCGTACGTTCGCGACCACGTGGAGCGTCCCTCAACCTAGCGTCTCCGGGAAATCGTTGCCAGAGCCGGGTCAAAGTCAGGTTTTTTGGAGGCCCGCGATCAGTTCGGCAAATCGTTGCTGGAGGCTGGCGTCTCTGTCCAGCGAACTATTGATCGCGTCCACCATGGGCAGGAACTGCGAGTCGTTGCGGAAATCGCTGCCGAACTCCCACAGCAGTATCTCGCGCAGGACAGGGGCGCGCGCCTCAGCCAGTGATCGTGGATCGGCGATGTCCACGTTGCGGGCCAGTTCACGCAGGCGCGATTGCAGTTCGCCAATCTGGCGCGCGTGGGCCGGTGCGGAAGACTCGGTTGGTGACGGATTTGTTGCGTGGGTTTTCCCGCCATGACGAGCGCCAGAAGCGCGGTCGCGCGCCATGGCGCGCATGGTCTCGATCAGTGAGGACGGCGGCGAAATACGGTCGGTCGGCATGAGTCCTCATCCGGGAGAGTCTCGGGAGTGTGAGCAGTCTAGCTCGACCGCACCCGCCGGCATGATGCTTCGTCGCGCGTCTTGAGAGTAACGAGACCGTGCCCATGACGACGTAAAATATTGCGTTTCAATCCTCGCAAATGGTTACGTTCTGCGGTTCTCCGGCAATCGCAAAATATTACGACAAAATTTTCATTGACGACGATTTGCAGCCGTGCTTACTCTTCGGCGCGTTGCAGCTCGGGATTTTCAGAGCGTTGGAAACCCGCCGCACCGTGCAGGGGCGCCGTGCTGAAAAGCTGTGTAGTACGCAGTAGGGGATTGCATGGACGCCATGCGTGACCGTCGCGGATCTTGCGACCTGACTTCCGTTGAGAGGTCAGCGGTTGCTTCCATTCCACTACGTCTCCCTATCCCGCTTCGGCAGAAAAAGTTTAGGGGTGCGGCATGAGCCGCGCTTCGCGTCTCCTGGCGTTTACCGCCCGGGACCCATCGAACCCCGTGCTGCTATGCGACCTGCTTGATGAACTGCTGGGTGAGGGGCGGGTGGATGAGGCGCTCGCACGATTGCGGGCGACCGCCGACAACGTGCGCGCACTGCCCGCGGTGAAATTTCGCGAGGCGCGCTGTGCGCTGATGAATGGGGATTTCGCCGCAGTGACGGAGCTGCTGCAGCCTCTGGCGAGTGCCGCCGAGGTGCCGGCGGGCATCGTCCATGACCTCGCTTATGCCCATTTGTCGTTGGGTCATTTCGAGGAAGCGATGCGGGCGCTGGATAACGCGCGCCCAGAGGGCGTGGACGCCATCTCGATCGCTCTGCTCAAGGTGAGAATTTTCCACCATCAGGGCCAGTACGCCGCTGCCCTGGCCTTGCTCGAGACGGTTGCCGGCGGCCCACGCCTCGCCGAAGCGTTTGGACTGCGCGCGATGCTGCTGTTCGACAGCGGCGATACGGCACAAGCTTCTGCGGTCGCGGCCCGTGCGCTCGACATCGACCCCTCGCAGTACGAGGCGGCTATCGTGGCCGGCACGATAGCGCTGTGGGAACGGCGTCTGGACGCTTCGCAAGCGCTGTTCGACGGCGTGCTGGCAATGGATCCGCATTCGGGACGGGCGCTGCTCGGCATCGGCCAGAACCGGATGCTGCGCGCGGACATGCCGGCCGCGCGTGCGGCACTGGAGCGCGCCACGGCGGCGATGCCTGGGCATATCGGCAGCTGGCACGCGTTGGCCTGGTGCCAATTGCTGGAGGGCGACCTAGCCGGGGCTGCGGACAGCTTCGGACGGGCCTTTGCAATCGACCGCACGTTCGGTGAGACCCATGGAGGCATGGCACTCGTGCATGCGTTACGCGGCGATCGCCTTGCCGCCGAGGAGTCGATCAAACGTGCGACGCGACTCGATGCGAACGGCTTGTCGGCGCGCTACGCGCGCAGCGTCTTGCTGCTGGACGAAGGGCGCAAGGAGGAGGCGCAGGCGATCGTCGACGACATCCTGAAGTCACCAGGACATGCTGTTGCGGTGCCGGCAGATTTCATTTTCAGGCTGCGTGAAATCGTGCGTCCGCGAGATTAGCCATGGATAGTGATACCGCCATGCATCTGCTTTCGGAAACGCTGCTTACCGCGGCGAAGGTCTCGGCCCCCTTGCTGCTGGCCACGCTGGTGGTGGGGTTGCTGATCTCGGTGTTGCAGGTGGTGACCCAAATCCAGGAGATGACGCTGACTTTCATTCCCAAGTTGGTGGTCGTGGTCGTGATGTTTCTTGTCACCGGCGCCTGGATGATGGCGGTAGTGGTGGAGTTCACCAAGCATCTCTTCGGCCTGGTGGCAGGGATGTGACGATGCAGCACTTCGTGGACATGGACGTCGCCGTTTTTCTGCTCGCCATGGCGCGCTTTGCGCCTCTGCTGATGGTGCCTGCCTTTACTCCGTTCGCGTGGGTACCGGTTTACGTGCGCGCGATCGTTCTGCTCGCATTGACGCTGGTTGCCGTAGGTGTCAGTACACACCCGGCAACTCAGTTCGACATGGCACAGCCACTGGCGTTCTTGCTGGCACTGGTCGGAGAGAGCTTGCTGGGTTTGTCTCTCAGTTTGGCAGTTGTGTTGCCAGCGGCCGCACTGGGGTTCTCCGCCGGCGTGGTCGACATGCAGTCGGGTATCGCTGCAGCGAGCCTGTTCAACCCGTCGACCCGCGTGGCAGAGGCGCTGGTCGGTACCGCGGTGCAGTGGGCCGGCATGATGGTGTTCTTCGCGACGGGCTTGCACCTTGTATTGCTGCAGGGATTGGTTGCGTCGATCCAGCTGGTGCCGTTGGGTACCGGAAGCTTTCTGTTGTCGCCAGAAACCTTCATGGGACTGCTCGGCTCCCAGTTCCTGTTCGGGATGATGGTGGTGGTGCCCGTGGTGCTGGGATTGTTCGCCATCGACTTGGCGGTGGCGTATGCCAGCCGGTCGATGCCGCAGGCCAATGTGTACTTCGTAGCGCTGCCGATAAAGATGTTGGCGGCATTCGTGTTGTTGGGAGGCGCGTTGCGCTGGGCTCCCCAGCTTATCGGGCGGCTCTATCGCGATGCGTTTTCGTCGTTGCCGGTTCTGTCAGGGGTCCGTTGAGCATGGCCGACGAGCAATCCAAGACCGAGCAACCCACACCGTATCGCCTGCAGGAAGCGCACGACCGCGGGCAGGTTTCGCGCAGTGCGGATCTCAGCGGCGTATTGGTAACCATCGTGTTCAGTATCGCGTTTGCCGTCACGAGTTATGCGGCTGCCGCTGCCCTAGCTCGCGCGTTGCGCCGTACCTTGCTGATGGCGGGCAATGCACCGGCGCCGTCGGCGGGACTGACCGCTTGGTTGCGAATGACTTTCGCGCCGTTCTGGCAGGCTTTGCTCCCGGTGCTGCTGGCGGTATTGGTCGCCGCAGTCATCGCCAACGTCGTGCAGACTGGACCCACTTTCAGTACCACACCATTGAAACCCGACTTCAGCCGGCTCAATCCGGCGCAAGGTCTCAAGCGCATCTTTTCGCTACAGATCTTGTGGGAGCTGTTCAAGCTGATACTGAAGGTTTCTCTGCTCGGCGGAGTGGGTTGGCTCGTTGCATCTGGTATCCATCGCGAGGTGGACGCCGCCGCACTCTCTGCACCTGCCGGCCTGGCCATGCTGTTTCGTTCGGTATACACGTGGGTAACAACCTGGGTGCTGGTATTGCTGGGCTTGGTGGCATTGCTCGATCTGTGGTTCGCGCGGCGCGAATACATTCGCAAGCTGCGCATGAGTCGGCGGGATCTCAAGGACGAGATGAAACGCCGAGACGGGGATCCGGATATCCGCAGCAAGCGCAAGCGACTGATCGCCGAGTTGCTGAAACACTCCCGATCGCTTGCCCGGGTACCGGAGGCCGACATCGTGTTGGCCAATCCCACGCATCTGGCGGTTGCGCTGCAATATCGGCCCAAGAGCATGCGCTCGCCCATCGTGCTGTCCAAGGGCACCGATGTGATGGCGGCGCAAATGCGCCTGAGCGCTTCGCGGTCTGATGTTCCTTGCCTGCACTCGCCCGAGCTGGCGCGCGCGATATTCCGGGAATGCCGGATTGATCAGGCGGTGCCCCCGCATTTGTTCGCCCAGCTGGCCCCGGTCTATCGCTGGCTGATGAAGCGCCCCGGCACGAGGATCTTTTCGTGAACCCCATGCTCGGCCAGCTCTGGCGCAGCAAACGCGACGTCGTGCTCGTCCTGGGCGTGATCGTGATCCTGGTCATCCTGTTCACGCCGATTCCGTCGGCGTTGCTGGACTTCCTGCTGGTGCTCAACTTTACCGGCGCGCTGTTGGTGTTGTTGATCACGTTCTTCAGCGATTCGCCGCTGAGCTTCTCGACGTTCCCGTCGCTGCTGCTGATCACCACGTTGTTCCGCCTGGCGCTGAACATCTCGGCGACCCGGCTGATCCTCGACAGCGGCAACGCTGGCCGCGTGATCAATGCGATCGGCAACTATGTCGTTGGCGGAAACTATGTGATCGGCCTGGTGGTATTCCTGATCCTGGTGGTGGTGCAGTACGTCGTGGTCACCAGCGGTGCGCAACGTGTGGCAGAGGTTGCCGCGCGATTCACCCTCGACAGCATGCCCGGCAAGCAGATGAGCATCGATGCCGACATGAACATGGGACTGATCGACGAGCATGAGGCGAAGCGACGGCGCAGCCAAGTGGAAAAGGAAGCCAGTTTCTATGGCGCCATGGACGGGGCGACCAAGTTCGTAAAAGGCGACGCGATTGCCGGCATCGTGATCATCCTGATTGACATCGTCGGCGGACTTGCCGTGGGCATGATCCAGCACGGCATGGCGTGGGGCGATGCGGCGCACCGGTACACGCTGCTGACCGTCGGTGATGGCATAGTCACGCAGATCCCTTCGCTCGTGATCGCGGTGGCCACCGGCATCATCGTCACGCGGGCGGCGTCGGATTCGCTGCTCGGCACCGAGATCGCACGGCAGGTACTGTCGAACTCCTACACGTTGCTGATCGTGGCCTTGGCGTTGGCAGGGCTGCTGTTTCTGCCGGGTTTGCCGGCGTGGCCGGTACTGCTGGTGCTGCTGGGCGTCGGTGCGCTGGTTTTCATCAGCTCACGCGCGACGCCAATGAAGGAAGACACCTCGACGGACGCTCCCAAGCCGGCTGCGGCGCGACCGGAAGAGGACTTGTACAAGCTCCTGAGCGTAGAGCCGATCGAGATTCACTTGGGCGGCGGAATCGTTGCGGCATACAACGCCCGCGGCCTGGACATGGGCGAGCGCATCGCCGCCTTCCGCAAGCAGTTTGCCATGGAGGCGGGCTTCGTGTTGCCCAAGGTGAAGATGGTGCAGGATTTGCCGCTCGCCGCCGATGCCTATGAATTGCACGTCCAAGGGACGCCCGCCGGGCGGGGAGAACTACACTTCGATTCGTTGTTGGCGATCAATCCTGGCGGCAAACGGGCCAAGCTGGAAGGGCGCGAGACGCGCGACCCGGCCTACGGTCTTCCGGCTCAGTGGATAGGCGCGGAACAGCGCCAGTACGCCCGCGGCGCGGGTTACACGCTTGTGGATCCGGAAACCGTGTTGATCACCCATCTGGGCGAGGTGGTGAAGCGGCATGCGCCGGATCTGCTTACGCGCGCCGAGACCGAGCGGTTGGTCATGCGCGTACGCGAACGGCAGCCCTCGCTGGTCGACGAGCTGGTTCCCGGCGTGATGTCGCATACGGATATCCAGAAAGTGCTGCAGCAGCTGTTGCGCGAGCAGGTCAGCATCCGCCACATCGAGGCCATCCTCGAGGTGCTGGTCGACGCGGGCAAGACGCTCAAGCAAACCGAGGATCTGGTCGAGCGCGTACGCGAGCGCCTCGGCCCGGCGATCTGCCAGCGTGTCAGCAACGCACAGGGCGAACTGTACGTACTGACCCTGGCGCCGGAACTGGAGCGATCCATCGTTTCCGCGGTGCGCCAGCGCGACGGAGCCGGAGCCTTGATCGGCGACCTGGCCCAGCTGGACGCGCTGCTTGGCGGACTGGCACGGCAGACCGAGGCCATGATGTCGCGCAACCACCTGCCGGTGCTGCTGTGCCCGGGCGTGGTGCGCCGGCACATCCGCGCCTTGATCCAGCGCAGCCTGCCGCACGTCACCGTGCTCGGCATCAACGAGGTGCCGTCCACCCTGGTGGTAAAGGCGTTCGGCACCGTCACCGCGACCCCGACGGCTACCGCCGCATGAGGACACCATGATCAGCACCATTTCCAGCATTGCCCGCTATCTCGGCAACGACGTCCAGGCGCTCGATGCGATCAGCCAGAACGTGGCGAACATGCGCACGACGGGTTATCGCGCCGAGCGCATCCGTACGGACTTCAGGACGGGGGCTCCGGATCCGCTTCCTTCGCTGGATCTCGCCGACGGCGATCTGGACATGACCGGCAAGCCCCTGGACCTGGCGCTGCAAGGGCCGGGATTCTTCGTCGTGGACGTGGACGGCCGGGAGATGCTGACGCGCGACGGCCAGTTCCATATCGACGCGAGCCAGCAATTGGTCGACGCCTCTGGCCACCCGGTGCTGGGCCAGTCGGGACCGGTCACGCTCGTTCACGACAGTGTACGCATCAGCGCGGCCGGTGAAATCTTCGACGGCAACCAGAGCATCGACAGCCTGCGCGTGGTCGCCGTCGCAACCCCCGAGGCCCTGCGGGAAGCCGGAGGCGGCCTGTATGCGTACGCCGGCGCGGCGGCCGAGTGGAAGGGAAGCGTCCATCAGGGCGCATTGGAAAAGTCCAATGTCGATGCGAGCTCGGAAATGGTGAGGCTGATCGAGCTCACGCGCCATGCGCAATCGGTACAACGCGCCATTCAGGCCTACGACCAGGCCATGCAGACCGGCATCAACCACATCGGCGACAACGCCTAGGACGGATCATGATCGACGCACTCTATATCGCCACGGCGGGGCTGAAGAGCCAGCAGGCGCAGATCGACACCTTGTCGAACAACATCTCGAACATGCAGACGCCCGGTTTCAAAAGCCGGCGCGTGGCCTTCGGGGACGTTGCCGTGATATCGCCTGAACAGGTTCAGGCCGGCATGTCGCCGCAGAGCGCAGGCGCCGGATCGGAGATCCTGTCGACCAGCTCGGTGTTTTCGCAGGGCGCGATGCAGCAGACCAACAGAGTCTGGGACATCGGCATCCAGGGCGAGGGTTTCCTGGAGGTCGTCGATGGCAACGGCAACCACCTGTATACCCGCGATGGGCAATTGCACGTGGACAACCAGGGCTATCTGGTCACCGCCGCAGGCGATCACCTTGCCCAGGATTTCCAGGTTCCACCGGACGTGACCGACATACGGATCAACCAGAACGGCCAGGTTTACGCGACGGTGGGCGCGGATCAGGAACAGACGCTGCTGGGGGAGATCGAGTTGAGTACGTTCCCGTCGCCCGAGGGGCTGCAACTAGTGGGCAACAACAATTTCGCGCCGACCCAGGCATCGGGGGATCCGAGCGTTGGCAGGCCGAACGAGAACGGCGTCGGTGCACTGATGCAGGGCATGCTGGAAGGATCCAACGTGGACATGGTCTCGGAGATGTCGACCCTGGTCATCGCCCAGCGTGCCTACCAATTGAATGCGCGCGTGCTGCAGGCGTCGGACCAGATCCTCGACACCATCAACAACCTGCGCCAGTGACCATGCTGCGGATTCTTTCCATCGTGTTGCTGGCGGCGGCACCAGCGATTGTGTCGGCTGCTCCGCAAGCGACCCAGCGCATTGCGGCGGCACGCATCGTGGCCGCCGCGCGTGCGCAGGTCGATGCGCGGTTGGGCAGCGAAGCAGCCACATCGAAGGTAAGCGTGATCGGCGCGCCCGCGGACATCTCGGTTCCCGCAGGAACCGTCGGTCTGGTCGTGCGCCCATTGGCTGGCCGCTGGCCACGCGCGCGCGCCGGCGTGCCGGTAGCCGTGACCGTCGATGGAAAGGTTGCGCGATCGACCATGGTCTGGTTCGCGCTCGAAGTCCAGCGCAAGGTGCTCAGCTATGCCGGCGACGCGGCCCTGGGTACGGCGGCTGGAGCGCTGACGCTGGTTCCGCGCGACGTGGACATGGCGGCCGCGCGGGGGGAACCCGTGCGGGACGCGCGACAGATCGATGGCATGCGGCTGCGCCACGCGGTACTCGCCGGTTCGATGGTGCGAGTCGGCGATTTCGAACGCGTGCCGGACGTCGATCGTCAGCAGCGGGTGCACGTCGACGTGGCGTTGGGTGCAATCCGCATGCAGGCGCAGGGCACGGCCATCGCCAAGGGCGATGCGGGCGACGTCGTGCCCGTTCTGGTCGACGGCGCGGTGTCGCCCGTACGCGCCCGAGTGACCGACAAGGGGGAGGTGGAAGTTGTCCGATAAGCGTGGATTCCTCTTGTGCCTGGCCTGGATGCTGATCGTTCCCGCCGTGCACGCCCAGACCTCTCCCGGTTCGATGATCGATCCGGACGATTACCGCGGCCTGACCGCCGACCGGCGCGCCCACCGGCCCGGCGACACGCTGACCGTGCTGGTGACCGAGACGTCGCGCGCCTCGGCAAGCGCCAATACTGATGCAGGCAGTGGCGTCCAGTTGGGCGCCACCACGCAGACGCGTTTCGGCCGCCACGACTACGGAGTCGGCTTGTCCGGCGACAACGCGGGCCAGGGCAAGACGTCGCGTGTCGGCACCTTGCAGGCGGAGCTGGCGGTGCGGGTGGTCGGCGTGGACGACAGCGGGCTGCTGCGTATCCATGGGGAGCAACTGGTGGTGGTCAATGGCGAGAAGCAGCACTTCACGCTGACGGGGTTGGTGCGCAGCGAGGACATATCGGCGGCCAATACGATTCCGTCCAACCGCATCAGCGAGGCAAACATCGAGTTCACCGGTCAGGGTGACGTTTCCGAGGCCCAGCGACGCAGCATTCTTTATCGCATCACGCATTGGCTGGGCCTGATATGAGTCGCTGTCTTGTTATTTTGTTGCTCCTTGCGTGTTGCTGTGCAGTGGCACGGGCCGATGACAACAGCGTCCGACTCAAGGAGATCGCGCGCGTGCAGGGAGTACGGGACAACGCGCTCACCGGCTATGGTCTGGTCGTCGGCCTAGCCGGTACCGGCGATTCCAGCAAGAATCGTCTTACCGTGCAGTCGGTGGCCAATGCGCTCAGTCATTTCGGGATCAGCATCAGCCCGGACGACCTCAACAGCCGCAACGTCGCAGCCGTCATGGTGACCACGACGTTGCCGGCATTCGCCGAATCGGGACAGAAACTCGACGTGTCGGTGTCCTCGCTGGGCGATGCGCGCAGTCTGGCAGGAGGTGTCCTACTGGAAACCCCGCTGGATGGTCCGGACGGCAAGCTCTATGCGCTGGCACAAGGGCCGTTGTCGGTAGGCGGATACGAGGTCCACGCGTTCGGCAGTTCGCAGCAGAAGAACCATCCCACCGTGGGGCGCGTGCCGAACGGCGCCCTGGTCGAACGCGAGGCGCCGCTGGGCCTGCAAGCCAGCGGGCGCACGCTCGACGTGGTGCTCTATCAGCCGGATTTCACCACCGCGGAGCGGGTGGTCGAATCGCTGCGCCGCAACGCCGGGGTGGATGCGGTGGCCGAGCATGCGGGCAAGATCCGCGTGACCTTCGCTTCGCCGCCACAGGATCTGATTCGTGCGATCTCGATGATCGAGAACGTGCCCGTGACGCCGGATCAGGCCGCTCGCGTGGTGGTCAACGAGCGCACCGGCACGGTGGTCTCCGGCGGCGACGTGAGGCTTGGCGCCGTCACGATTTCGCAGGGCGACCTGCGCATCGTGGTGCAGACCACCTACCAGGTCTCGCAGCCCGACGGCGTGCTGGTGAGGCCGTCCGCGAACATCGGTACGGCGGTGGTTCCGCAATCCGACATCCACGTGAGGGAGCCAGAGGCGAAGCTGGTCACCATCCCGGGCGGCGCCACCGTGGCGGACCTGATCGGTGCGCTCCGCGCGATTCACCTTTCCACGCGCGAGGTAATCACCATCCTGCAGTCCATAAAGGACGCCGGCGCCCTACGCGGCGAACTGATCATCCAATGAGGGGGAGCACATGGATCTGACCGTCGAAGCCATACGTCTGGGCATGAACATGGCGCAACTGCGTGCCGAAGTCGCCAGCACGAACATCGCCAATGTCCACGTCGCGGGCTATCGCGCGGAGCGCGCGGATTTTGGAGCCGCCATGGGGCTGCTGCGTGAAGCCGCAGCAGATCCGGACATGGCCGTCGATCGCCTGACGGAGCTGACGCCCGCCGTGCTGCGGAGCTCGGTGAACCGTGCGGACGGCGAAGCAGACAGCTCTGCAAGCCTTGACGGGCAGGTGGCGGAGCTTGAGTCCGCCGGCGTGGATTTCCAGTCGCTGACGACGGTCTTGTCGCGGCGTTTTGCCTTGATGCAGCTGGCTTTGACCGGGAGAAACGGATGAGCGTCGATTCGATCCTTGCCGCCACGCGTTTTGGGCTGGAGTACGAGCGCCTGCGCCTAGAGGCGGCCAGCCACAACATCGCCGTGGCCAACACGCCGGGCGCACCTGGGCGGCCGACGCAGCTGATGCGCGCGGTGGCGCCACACACCACTGGTTTCGATGCAGCGATCGGTGGGTCAGAACAGTTTGACCACCCGGTCCTGATCGCCACCGACGTCGCCCAGCGCGAAGTCCACGATCCGTCGGATCCGTCAGCGGACAAGCGCGGCATGGTGAGTTATCCGCGCGTGGACATGGTGACCGAAATGAGCACTTTGCTGGAGGCCAGTCGCGCATACGAGGCCAACGTGCGTGCGTTCAACACGCTGCGCGGCATGGCGCTGCATGCGCTGGATATCGGGAGCGGCTCATGAGCGTGATGCCGATCGATGGCGTTTCCTTCAGCCTGCCGGTCATGCCGGAGCAGGGCCCGGACGAATCTCTCCCGGCGGGTCCGTCGTTCCTGCAGATGACGGGTCATGCGCTCGATCAGGTCAATGGCAGCCTGAACGCGGCGGATGCCTCGGCGCGTGCGCTTGCTGCGGGGGAGAACATCCCGGTCCAGGACGTGATGATGGCGATGGAGCATGCCCATCTGCAGTTGCAGTTCGCCGTCGAGGTACGCAACCGCATCGTGGATGCCTACCAGAACTTGACGAACATGCAGTTGTAGCCGGTTCGGCTCCATCCGCACTTGCGTGTAGTGCGGGTGCGGCGGGGTAGGCGGGTTGGGGTAAGGGATGGGGAGCATCCGGCATCATCCGGTTCATCGCAGGTGTGCAGGCGTCGGGGAATTTTTACGGAGTAGGCAATGCGGCATTTCTTTGCATCCATGTCACGGCGTTCACGCATTGCATTTGCGACGGGGCTGTTTTTGATCCTGTGCCTGGTCGGCGGCGCCACGTGGTGGATCATGCACCCGCCGTATGGGTTGCTGTTCGGCGAGCTGCGCGAATCGGACGCTGCCGAGATCACGACGGCGCTGAGTCAGATGCAAGTGCCATGGCGGCTGGCCGACGAGGGCCGAACCATCCTGGTGCCCGCGGAGCAGGTGTACGAGACGCGCATGAAGCTGGTCTCTCAAGGTGTGCCGAAAGGGGGGAGCGTCGGATTCGAGTTGTTCAAGGACTCCGACTACGGCGTCACCGAGTTTGCCCAGAAGGTCAATTTCCAACGAGCTCTCCAGGGTGAATTGGAGCGGACGATCACCTCGCTGAGTGAAGTTGCTTCGGCGCGAGTACATCTGACCATCCATCACGCCAGTTTGTTCGAACAGGATCAGGAAGCATCGAAGGCTTCAGTAACGTTAAATCTGCAGCCGCAAAAACACCTGGATGCCCGTGAGGTTGCCGGTATCCAGCGCCTGATCGCATCCGCCGTCGAAGGGTTGGTACCGGAATCCGTGGTCGTACTGGACGGCAAGGGCCTCGTTCTTTCCGGAGTTGCCACGGACGGACAGGGCGGTGTGCCGGTCAGCGACAGGCTCGACCAGCAGAGCCGGCTGGAGGCGGAAATGCGCAAGCGCGTCGGCCAGATGCTGCATCGTGTGTTGCCCAACGATGATTTCACCGTGTCGGTGGGGGTGCGCCTCAACTATGACCACGTCAAACGGGTCAGCGATCGTCTGCTGGCCCAAGGGAGGGATGGCAACGGTTTGTTGGTGCGGGAGAAGGTCGATGCTACCGGACATCCTGCCGACAGCTCCGATCCCGATCACGTGAAGGTCGGCCTGGCTGACAAGCGGCGCGAAGTTGAGTACGCCCACGGGCACGAACAGGAGGAGGTCGAGCGGGCTCCTGGGCGCATCGAGCGCATATCGGTGGGCATTGTCGTTTCGTCGGCGTTGACCAAGGCAGAAGTCGGAAAACTATCGGACGTCGTGTCGGCTGGTCTTGGTCTCGATCCGGCGCGGGGCGACAAGATCGACATTGCCGCCATGGCAACGCCGGAACGTATGCTTCCCGCGCCCAACCTCAAGGCTGCATCGGCTGACGCGGTTTCCCCGACACCTCCCACGTCGACCGACCCGGTTCCCCTGACGAGCGCGCCCGCCTCATCGCACGCCGGCTTTCCTTCTTGGGCTTACGCGGCGGTTGCCGCGCTGATCTTGGTGTTCCTTCTGTCCCTGATGATGCTCGGACGGAGTTCGCCGCGTCGTCTGTTGCCGTCGGAGCGCGAGGAAACACTGGCGCAACTGCGGCAGTGGATGGACGCGGGTAACGAGGTGGGACAGTGAACAACGTAGGTATCCGCAAGGCGGCGTTGGCCATCGCTGCCATGCATCCGGCAGATCGTCGTTGGATGATGGCGCGCCTGCCGGGAACATGGCAGGCGCTGCTGGGTCCGTTGGTTCGGGAGGCCCGGCGTTTCACCGTGATCGACGCGGATGCCCTGCAGGGAGCTCTTGATGGTTCGGTCGACGTGCCAAGAGTCGACCTGCCGTCGCCGGGCGTCCTGATCGCCGTGCTCAACGAGCTATCCAGTCATTGGGCCGCCAGGGTGCTGGCCGCAACGGCGATGGATCACGCGGAACTCTACTTGGCGGCTTGCGGCAAACAGCGAGGCGATGCGATTCGCGATGAACTGGCGCAGTTGCAGCGCCCGTTCCCCCGCGCGTTGGCGGCGGCTCTGGTGCGCTGTCTCGACGAGGCCGGTCGGACGCTGGTCGCGGCGGAGGCTAGCCGATGATCCAGCGCTTACCGCATGACGCGCTTCTCGAGGCTGCCACTCGTCGGGTCGTAGGTGGAGGCCAGCCACCGGCGACTCAGGTGGCCGAGATACCCGCAACGGTTCTGGATCCCTCTGTCGAAGCCTACCGTGTCGGCTACGCCGAGGGTTATGAAGCGGGCGAGAGCGATGGCCTGCGCGACGCGGCGCAGCGCATGCAGCAGCAGGAGAATGCCGCTCGTGACCGCCTGGATGAGCTCGAGTGCGAGCGCGAACGACTCTCGGTACTTGCGGATGGCCTCGGCGAGGCTTTGCACCGCCATGGCAATGCCATGGAAGAGATGGCCTTCGAGTTGGCGCTGGCAAGCTTGGCGCGAACCTTCGGCCAGATGCAGGACGATGGCCAACTGCTGCGCAGGCTGTGCACACAAATGGCGGCGGAAGTTCGCGCCGAAGCCGTACGGCTGGTGGTGGCGGAGCAGGACCGGCCACTGCTTCCCGCGCGTATCGATGGCCTGGAAGTGGAAACCGGGCGGGAGCTGGTGGCCGGCGAGTGCCTGCTTGAGACTGACCGGGGCCGGATGGAAAGTTCGATTGGCCAGCGCTTGAGAGTGATCCACGACACCATGCTTCAGGCGTTGGGGGTCGATACGCCATGACCACCATCTCCCTGCTCGATCGCTACCGCAATCTGCTTGCCGATCAGCCGCTGGTATGCCGGACCGGCGAGCTGCTCGGCTTCAACGGCCTGGTGGCGGAGGCCCGCGGGCCGGATGTCACGATCGGCGAACTCTGCGAGGTCGAAAGCGGCGCCGATGGACAGAATATCCGTGCCGAGGTCGTCGGGTTCCGCGAGGGCAGGGTGCTCCTGATGCCTTTCGGGCACCTGCGTGGCGTGTCGATTGGCGCCCGTGTGCGTGCCTTGGGATATTCCTTGCGGGTGCCTGTCGGGCATGCCTTGATCGGGCGCGTCATCGACGCGTTTGGTGCTCCCCTGGATGGAGGGCCTTGCATCGCTGCCGAAGGTCTGCGGGAAGTCCATCGTCCACCCATCAACCCCATGCGCCGGGCACCGCTGGAAGAAGCGCTGGAAACCGGTGTAAGGGCAATCGACGGCGTACTGCCTTTTGCCAAAGGACAGAGGGTTGGTGTATTCGCGGGCAGCGGTGTGGGCAAAAGCACCCTGCTCGGCATGATGGCCCGCCACGTTCGCGCGGATGTCGTAGTGATTGCGCTCGTCGGCGAACGCGGGCGCGAGGTCGGCGATTTTCTGGACAACGCGCTGGGCCAGGAAGGCCGCGAGCGCTCGGTGATGCTGGTGGCGACCGCCGATCAGCCGGCGCTGGTGCGAACCCATGCGGTACACGCTGCCCATGCCGTGGCGGAATTTTTCCGCGACGAAGGCATGGACGTCCTGTTGATCGTCGATTCGATAACTCGCTTTGCCATGGCGCAACGCGAGGTCGGCTTGGCCGTTGGGGAACCTCCTACTTCGCGCGGCTATCCTCCTTCGGTATTCAATCTGCTCCCGCAGATCCTCGAACGGGGTGGGCGGATACGCGATGGAGGATCGATCTCGGCCATCTACAGCGTGCTGGTCGAGGGCGACGACATGAACGAGCCGGTTGCCGATCACATGCGCGCCATTTTGGACGGGCACGTGGTGTTGTCGCGCGACCTCGCTTCGCGTGGGCAACTTCCGGCGATCGACCTGCTGTCCAGCGTGAGTCGCCTCGTGTCGAACGTGGCGAACGAGGAACAGCAGAAGATCATCCAGCGCGTCAGGTCCATCCTCTCGACCTTTCAGGCATCGCGCGATCTGGTGGACATGGGGGCTTACCAGCCTGGAACGAATCCGTCGCTGGACGAGGCCACCGTGCTGTACCCGCGCATCGTCGAATGCCTGAGCCAACGGCCCATGCAATGGTCCACCCGCGCCGAGAGCGTCGAGCTGCTACGGGCCATCGTGTCGCGTGAGGATCGAACATGAAGGATGGGCGATTGCACGCGTACGAAGTGCTGCTGCGCGTGGCGAAGGTGCGTGAGGTGCGCGCGTCCTCGGCACTGGCCGAGGCCTCCGCCGAAGCGCACGCCTGCAGTGTGCGGCACGACGAGGCCGGCGCGGCCCATGCGGTGGTGGCGGCTGCGGGCCGCGGGTTGGCTGCGGGCCAATCGAATCTGGATCTCGCCCGCTACGAGCTGCTTTCGAACCTGGACGCCTTGCTTGCCATGAACCTGGAGACGGCTCGCGACGAGCTCGATTCCGCAGATACGTTTTGCCGGGAACGCGCGCTTGCCGCAGTAAAAGCCAAGCAATATCGCGAAAAGGCAGACGCCCAAGTGCGGGAGACCCGCGGAACGCAGGAGCGAACGAAGCTCGCCGGCCTGCAGGAAGAAGCAATCGAATGCTGGCTTCGGGGTAGGGGACGATGAGCAAAATAGGCCATGTCAGGGCTTCGCTGGTCGCATCCATTCAGCAAGGTGTGCGGGCGAATGACAGTGACTTTGCCGATGAGCTGCGCAAGACGGGGCACGCGGCATCGGAAACTCCTTCACATTACACGAGTGTGGATAGTCGTGAACCGGAGGTTCATCTTCACCGGCTGGTCCCGGAAGGCAAGCCGGCTGATCCCTGTAGCTCGACCACGGATCGTGGTGCGCCTCACGCGGCGCCCGCGGCCACTCCACTTGTCGGACAGTACAACGAGCCGACAATGGACAGGGTCGCAAGCAAATCGGTTGCTTTCGAAGCCCCGGCCACTGGTTCAGAGATGGGACCAACCGCCGGCATTCCGGCAGAGTTGGGGGGGAGGCCGGTGCCGCAGCCGAACGCAACGGTCCAGCCTACGGGCGTTACCGAAACATTGGCCGGGTCCCGGGTGTTTGGAATCCATCTCTTCGCCGGCAGGTACCTTTCTGAACTGTACGCGTCAGCGTCCTGTGGTCTGCCGCCCCTCCCGTCGAGGGCCGGCATCGCCGACACAGAAGGCACGGCGGTCGCGCCGCACGCTGGGGTGCGGGAGACAGCTGGTCTCATGGTTTCCACCATGACTCCATATCCGCCGCAGTACGGGGCCATGCAGGTATGGGGCGATATGGCGAGAACGGCGGTCGGTGCTCCACGGGAAGAGGCTGAGCCAGCAGCGGTGGCGGCAATTTCTGATACCCCGCGCGCGGTGCCTTGGCCCGAGGATTCGCTACGCCTCACAAAAAACGCCAATGGTGGCCTGACACTTTGGTTGCGTGATTACCGCATGGACGACACCGCTGCGACCCCTGTGGTTGAAGCCATGGTGCAAGAGGCTCGATCCAAAGGGCTGAAGCTGGAAAAAGTTCTGTGGAACGGTCGCGAGGTCTGGACCTCGCTCAACGAATCCTGATCGAGGAAACCTCATGTCGGTCGACGCCATCGGAACCTTGCTGAACCCGTCAGGGAATTCCGTCAACGCGAGTTCGGGTATCAATGAACAGGACTTCATCAAGCTGTTTGTCAGCGAGTTGCAGTTTCAGGACCCCATGCAACCGCTGGACAACAGCCAGTTCCTCACGCAGCTCGCGCAGTTCGTCAGCATCGAGCAGCAGAGCGAAGAGGTCTCCGGAATCAACAACCTGTTGACGCTGGGCTCCCAAGGACAGCCGTTGGCATTGCTGACGCATAACGTCCAAATCGCCAACGCCGACGGCACAACGACGTCCGGCAAGGTCGTTGGTATCCAGTACGACTCGAATGGGGTCAGGCTGACGATAACCACGTCGGGCAGCAATGTGCTCACCGATGTCGCCCTTTCCCAAGTGCAACTCGTCACGCCTTAACAAGGAGAACAAGACATGTCGGGCATCATGCAGGCGCTTTACAGCAGCATCTCGGGGCTATTCAGCTTTTCGAACAGCCTCAGCACCATCAGCAACAACATCAGCAACATGAACACACCCGGTTTTCGAGAGAGCGAGTCATTCTTCGAAAACATCATGGGCGAGGCCGGCACCAGGGTGGCCGGAACGGGCCAGAACCTGAGTGAAGGAAAGATCCAGCAAACCAGTACGCCAACGGATGCGGCGATCATGGGGGATGGCTTTTACATCCTCAAAGACTCGTCAGGCAACACCTATTACACGCGTTCGGGTCAGTTCGAATTCAACGCGTCCGGGCAACTGGTCGATTCGGTCAACAAGTATTTCGTCCAGGGATTCGACCCCAGCGGCGCTCTGGGCAATATCGACATCACGAATTACAAGACGCTACCCGCGCAACCGACGACCATCGTGAACATGACCGGCAACCTTATGCCGGCTGACCCAACCGATAGCGTCAGCGCCGTCACGGTGTACGACGCACAGGGAAATGCGCACGTTCTTGGGCTATCGATGGCCAACAACACCTCGGTTACGCCGGGAAGTTGGCTGGTCACGATCACGGATGCCGCTGGCAACACGGTCGGCAGCGGCGAAGTTCGTTTCAATACCGACGGCACGCTTCAAAGCGGATTCAATGCCGTGACGATGACCGGCACGCTCGGCGGACATTCCCAGTCGATCACGTTCAACTTCGGTGCGGCCAACGGTCTCGGTGGCGTGACCAGTTTTTCCGGCGTGACATCGGATCTCTCCGCGTCAGTGAAGGACGGGCACGGTGTTATTGGCATTTCATCCCAGTCTTTCGACATCGATGGCACGTTGCAGATGGTGTACTCCAACGGCGAGACGAAGGCGGGCCCGCAGTTTGCCTTGGCATCGTTCCCGGACGAGAGCTCCATGCAGCTGACCCAAGGCAACCTGTATTCGCGGCCGAAAGGCCAAGTCGCACGCGTCGGCAAAGCCAACACGCCAGGATTCGGAAAGATCGAAGGCAGCAGCCTCGAGATGGCCAACGTCGACCTGACCCAGGAACTGGCCGCGATGATCGTGATCCAGCGAGGTTATCAGGCAAGCTCCCGCGTCATGACCGTGTCCAGCGACATGCTTCAGCAGCTCTATGACTCCACCAGGGGCGGCTGATCGATGGAGGGTTTTCGATTCAGTTGGCTTGGCGAAACGCGTCGCGAAGCCCTGCGGGCGCTGATAGCCGCCGAAGTGTCCGAGTGGTCGCAGGAGTGGTGGATCGAGCATGAGCCGGCCGAGATCCATGTCCGCGCGGTCGACCATGGAAGCTTCGTCATCAAGGGGGCCGCACCGTACATGTCGACCGGGGAAGCCGGATCGCTGGCGCTGTTTCTCGGTGGACGAGGTGCGGCAGGGGTCGGGCGCCATCTCGCCGGGTCGGTGGAGGAAGAGGACGCCGGTTGGGCGGAACGGATTGGCGAAGAGGCGCTGGGCGATTTCGCAGCCCGCGTCTTCCGGCGGGGCGGGGTCGCCGGCGGCCCCGGTCTGCGGCAGTCCGCGGCTTCTCCCGACTTGTCACGCCCCGAACTGGGTAGCTGCATTCTGGCCATCGCGGTGGGGCGATTGGGGTTGAACCTGGCGTGCAGCCGGCGGCTGATCGACCGCCTGGTGCCGCCGCAAACAGGGAAGAAAGCCGATTTGGCATCGCGACGGGAAGCGCTCGGCAAAGTCCCCTTGCGCCTGGACGCCATCATGGATTTCGGGTCGGTCAATCTCGCGCAACTCACGGATCTGCGCGTTGGCGAGCTGTTGGTCGGAGACACGGCGTTGGAGGAGCCGCTGTCGATGCGGATCGAAGGGGGCATTGCCATCACCGGTGGCTACTTGCGCCGAGTCGGAGCCAAACGTGCCGTCATGCTGGACGGTATCCATTCGCAGGAAGAGTACAAGCCATGAAAGAAGTCGTTGTTGCACCGATTGCATTGCAGGAAGCGGACGAGCCACAGCGTGCCGGGGCGCCGCTCGTTGAACGCAATGTGGCATTGCTGGGCCACGTCACCGTCCGTCTGGAGGTTCTGGTGGGCAGCGCCCAGCTCAGTGTCGAGCGGCTGTTCTCGCTCGCCAAGGGCGAAGCCGTCGAGCTGAATACCAGTCTCGACGACCCCGTCACGCTGATGCTTGACGGCAAACCCGTTGCGCACGGCCATCTGATGGCGGCCGGCGATCGCTTCGGCCTGAAGATCTCCGAGATCCTGTGAGCATTCCCACCTTGGGTTCAGCCTGGCTTTTCGCGGCGGTCACGTCCGGCGCACAGCTGGCGCAGTCGGCGATTCCCTACCGAAATGCGCCCGCCGTTTCGACGGGCAGCCTTGCCATGGCGATGACGATCACCTTGCTCGCGCTGATGGCGCTGGTGGGCGGCTTGGCGTACGCGCGCCGACGCGGCTGGACGATCGGTTCAAGGCCAGGAGCGCGCGGGATGGCGGCGGAGGGCATCGAGGTGAAGGCCTCACGGCGGTTGAGCATGGCCACGACCACCCATGTCATCGCTTATCGGGGGGCGGAGTACCTCGTCGTGGAGACTGTGCGGGGGACTGTGGCTACCGTCACGCCGTTGAGTCGCTTGCCGACTGGGCCGGGTGGCACGCCATGAGGAAAGGCAAGATTTTCGTTGTGGCGGCCGTGGTCTTCGCTGGCCTCGCGCTGCCGGCGCTGGCATGGTGCGCCGAACCCATCCGGGATGCGATCGCCCGTGCCGCGACGGAAGACAACTCGTCGATCCTGCACTCGTTCCTGCTGCTTACGCTTCTTTCGTTTATCCCGCTGCTGGTCATCGCGTTGACCTCGTTCACGCGCATCATCGTCGTCTTGTCCATGGTTCGAAGCGCGCTGGGCCTGCAGCAGACTCCTCCCAACAGTGTCCTTCTCACACTGGCCATCTTCCTCACGTTGTTTGCGATGAACCCGGTGTTCCAGGCGGCCAAGCAAGCGGGAGTAGACCCTTATCTGCGGCATGAGATCCCTGCGCAAGCCGCTGTCGAGCGCGGGTTCGTGCCGTTCAAGATGTTCATGGTCCGGCAGACGCGCGAGGGCGACCTGCTTGCCGTCCTGCGCATGGCAAAAATGCCGACGCCCAAGTCGGTCGACGACATCGGGGTTCTGCAGCTCGTACCGGCATTCATGCTGAGCGAGCTGCATACCGCCTTCCAGATCGGCTTCGTGATCTTCCTGCCGTTCCTGCTCATCGACCTGGTGGTCGCGGCGATTCTCATGGCGCTCGGCATGATCATGCTGCCGCCGACCAGCATCAGTCTGCCCCTCAAGATCCTGCTGTTCCTCCTGGTGAACGGGTGGACCTTGCTCGCCCAGGCTTTGCTGAGTGGTTATCACATTTGAGCGGATGAGCAGGCACCTTGGACGGCGGTGAACAGACGCTCTGGGAGCGATGGCGTGGTGGGCGCGAATCCGTCGCCCGCGATGCGCTCATCCTCAAGTATTCATCCTGGGCACGGCTGGTGGCGCGCGACGTATACATGCGCGTGCATTCCCTGGGAGATGCCTGGCAGGATTGCGTCCAGAATGCGCTGATAGGATTGCTGGAGGCGATCGACCGCTTCGACCCGAATCGCCATATCAAGTTCGAGACCTATGCGCGCCACCGCATACGGGGTGCCGTATTCAATGGCTTGAGAACCTTGCGCGAAGGTCGTGCACCAGGAGCCCGGGGCGATGCTTGGGCGCGCGATCAGGCCAGCGCGCTGGCGGAACGTACCCAGTCGCTCGATGACGGTTCCGCGTCCGACCCGCTCGATGCCTTCGTGGCCATCACCGTGGGATTGGGTCTCGGCTTTCTGCTTGATCAAGAGTCCTTTCCCCCTGGCGCGGATGCTCCGCCGGACGCCTATGCCGAGCTGGAGAAGGAGGAGTTGAGGGCCTCCGTCATCGAAGGGCTAGGGCAGTTGGATGAGCGCGAGCAACTGATTATTACGCTGCACTATTACCACCACGTACCGTTCGTCGACATTGCGGCCCAACTCGGCGTCACCAAGGGCAGGGTGTCGCAGTTGCACAAGCGGGCTTTGGATCGGTTGAGGGCGGTACTGGGCAGCCGTGCATGGGCGGAGTACTGATCCTGGCGCCGGCGTATTTCACCCCTGTGAACGACGTCGCCCGCACCAGGCACTGAGCATAAAGACCTCCGCTGAGGCCTACGCCTTGGCGGCCTGACCCGTGCAGAAACCACTGGGTCATGATGTCGGCGCAACGCACACGCCCTAAACCGTTTCGACGTATCCAAGGAGAAGTGCCTCATCATCTTCGATGAAGGAAACCTCCGTGTCCCTGCTGCACTGGATTCTCACGTGGCTTCGCCGCCTGCTGAAATACCTTCGGCAACGACGCGGGCCACGCCAGCCATTCCGCCCTCGAGGCTGGCGCAGGGAGCTCCCCGTCTCGCCGGTACGCACACGCGCCAAGCCCGCATGGATACGCCAGGAAGTCATTGCCCTGGCGGTGCGGGCGCCCGAGCTTGGTTGCCGCACGCTCCAGCACATCTTCAACAGGCGCCACGAAGAAAAAGACTCCATCGGCCACGATTTCGTCTGGCGCGTCATGCGTGACCACCGGGCGGAGATCCGCCTTCAACGCCGGCAACTCAGGCGGCGCACCTACCGCCCCGGTAAACCCAATGTCGTCTGGGGCATGGATGGCACCGGCAAGACCGACCAGGCCGGCCGTACGCATTTTTTGCTCGGCATCGTCGATCACGGCACGCGCCGCTGCCTCCGCCTCAAGGCCCTGCCGGACAAGGCTACGATCACCATCCTGCGCCACCTGCTCGATGCCATCGAACGGCATGGCAAACCCAGGCGCCTGCGCACCGACAACGAGGCCGTCTTCAATAGCCCGTTGTTCGAGTTCGTACTCCACAGACTCGGCATCGAACACCAGACCATCGAGCGCCACTGTCCTTGGCAGAATGGCCGCATCGAGCGCTTCTTCGGCACGTTGAAGCAGAAGCTCGACCGCTGGGTCGTGCCGGACCGCGCCGGCCTCGACGCCTTGCTAGCCCAGTTCGTAGCCTGGTACAACCACGTGCGGCCGCACCAGCACCTGCAAGGCATGACACCCATGGAAGCCTGGAGCGGCAGCGGCCTCCGGGCACGCCCCGTGGTGCGCCGGGTCTGGTTCGAGGCTTGGGACGGCCTGCTGCAGGGCGAATACCTGCAGCGCTGAGTGCTATCTCAAGCCAGGCGTGCCACTGTCCGTTTTGCGGAGGAGCACGGGTGGCCAAGAAGGCGGAAATCTGATGAATTCGTGTGCCAGGCTGAGTCAACAGTGCACATGAAGCCCATGATTCGGCATCCTAAGTAACCAAAACCGGCCGATAGGTCTCAAAAAATTACCTTTCCCGCCCACAGAAATCACCTATTCGGACACCAGACGACACACCGCAGGAATCACTATTCGGACACCATACGGCACACCCCTGTTTCCCTGTTTTCGCTAAGAATAAAGATGATCGCAACCATTCCAACACGACAGATTCGCGCCGTCTACGACGATAAAACCATCCGCGTGTATCAGGCCTATTCGGATGTGATCGCCGATAGTGCACTGAAGCATCAAACCTTCGTCGCGCCGCCCTTCAAGATGGAGCGGATGACGTGGATCAAACCCTCGTTCCTCTGGATGATGTATCGCGCCGGCTGGGGCTTTAAGGACGAAGAGCAAAAACGCATCCTCGCCATAGACATCACGTGCGATGGTTTCGAGTGGGCGCTGGCGCACAGCTGCCCCAGCCATCCCGAACTGGGCATGAGCCACGACGAATGGGAGCAGCTCAAGAGTCGCTCCCCCGTGCGTCTTCAGTGGGACCCGGAACGGGATCTGTTACTGCAACCGCTAGAACATCGCGCCATCCAAGTCGGCCTCAGCAAGGAGGCCGCCCGATTGTACGTGGGGGAATGGATTCAGCGGATCACCGATGTCACGCCGCTGGCTCACGAAGTTCACTCACTTGTGACGGTAGGTCAGCTCGATAAAGCCACCGATCTACTTCCAAGAGAGGTCGCCTATTCTCCGCCGCGAGGTCCCGGGCAGTAGCCGGTCCTTCCTATCAGCTCTCAGCGCGCCCCTTTCCTCGCTCATTCAAGAGCTGAAGCAGATCAGCCCCTCCTTTCACCCAGAACTTCTCGTCTTCGGGAAATATTTCAGCGGGGTACTCAGTGGCGAAGTCTCTGAATTCC
Organism: Rhodanobacter sp. UC4437_H4; assembly: GCF_052978425.1. Taxonomy (NCBI): domain Bacteria; kingdom Pseudomonadati; phylum Pseudomonadota; class Gammaproteobacteria; order Lysobacterales; family Rhodanobacteraceae; genus Rhodanobacter; species Rhodanobacter sp. UC4437_H4. Next base: position 553,153 of record NZ_CM129673.1, on the reverse strand, counting down.
CCGTCCCATCCATCAGGAAGATATTTCTCCATCGGCGTGCCTCTCGGGTAGAAGGCAGCAACTCGTTCGTTATCGAAGTCCACAAAAATAATTGGGAAAAGATCAGCCACGTCCCACCAAGATTGGGCCTGAGAGTAGCGCCTGGCCAGTTCGACGCTCAACTGATCCTTGCCCACTTCGTACTCGCTCATGAAATCGAGAAATCGCTCAGCCGACTCTCGATTTACCACATGAACACCTCCGCGATCGGAGTCATCTAACTCGGGTGCAGAGTAGCCGCGATTGATGAAACTATCTCGCCACTTCCGATAGTCCAGAATCCAAAGGTCCCGTCCACTCCGAAACCATCGGATGCGCCCCTTGTGGCGAACAACGGCCACAACATTCTCTACGCTCGACTCAGTCATTCCGTAGTCCTACTTAGTTACCTTGCCGGAGCCAGGAATGGCTACTTCTTCCAGCCATTTCGCCCAAATCGGGGGCAATTCGTAAGAAACGCCCGGCGTGGTTGTATCAACAATCTTCGGGGCCAAGCCACCCTGATTCATTGGATTAGAGCCGTATCTGAACTGAGGAATGGCCTCACTTTCAATGAAGTCCCCCATCCACTTCGGCACATCGAAAGATACAACTTCTCCACCGGGCCGCTTGCTCAAGAAATATGCCGCATGTTCTTCGGTGCCTATGCTGACATTCAATGTCTTGTTCGCAATAGAAACATTGTTGTCCGCGTCTAGAGCAATGTGACGCCAGCTTGCGTTGGGCGGAGTTCCGCCTTGAACACGGAATATCTTGACGGTATCACCCGTGCTGTTTGCAACAATGAATCTACCACCCGCCAAGGGCCTAAGCCCACCCAAATCCCCGACGACTCCCAACTGGCTACCCAATGCGCTGAAGCCGCCAGTGGAGCCCACGAAATTCAGGCTGCCCAATGTATCACCAGCCATGCTGATAACCGTACGTGCTCCTGCGACGGCCAAGTCCCCCAGCTCACCCACTACGCGGGCAGCCGTTCCTGCACCCGCCGTCACCGCAAACAGCGGTACCTGCTCACCTACAAAGTTGCCCACATCATAGGCAATCTGTTCGGCGCTGTGGGTGCCATAGTAGTTGATCGCGCTCCCTTCCAGGTTGCTGGTCAGGCCAACGGCACCTTGATAGTCCTCACTGAGGCTGCGATCTTTGGCGACATACTCCAGGAAGCCAACGGTCGTGGACAGCGCCTGCGCCGTCTCCGTGCTGCTGAGGCCGCCTTCATGAGCTCGCGTAAACTCGTTGGAGACGAAGTTCCTCGCGCCGTTGTACGCATGGCCAATGACGGTGGCATCGATGCCGCCTTGATTGAAGGCGATGGCCTGGTCGGCGATGTAGGACGCGATGGCTTCCCGCGAGTAGTTGAAACCGTGCCAGATGCCCCGTGCCGCAGAGGCAGTCACACTCCATATCGAACCCGAAGTCGCCCGGGTTGATGGTTCTGCAGGCAGTACATCGTCCCTGACGGTGATGGGCAGGTCGTCCGGCACCCCAAAGGTCTGTACGGTATTCAACCAGTCCGCCTCGCGGCCGTTGCGCGCAATGAGGTACGGGTCGACATAGGTGCCGCTGTAAACGGTCGTGGTCGCGAGATGGGCCTTCTCGTAGGCGGTCAAGCCTCCGCCACCATTGCCGCTATCCGAGACGACGTCACTCAACTGGGTGACAGGATTCTCCGCATCTATCTCCGCCCACATTGCTGCTTGGTTCAGCGGATCGACGTGGCTGAAATCCACCCCTCGATGCGGATCGTTGCCGAGGACTCCCTCAACGAACGAACCGATCTGCTTCTTTGCCGAAGGCTCCACGGCCTTCCACTCGGCTTCACTGACGACATCTCCCACCATATTCCCCAACGCATTGCCAAAGGCATCCTCCGTAATCTGGCGGCTGTTGGCGCCTCGCGCACCGAGCAGCCTAGCCGTTTCGCTGTCGATGACACCGTTGACCAAGCCACCCACCACGTTGGAGGCAAACGTACCGCCCGCCACGTCGCCCCACTGCTGTTGCAACGTGCTGGGTAGGTGCAGGGCAGTGGTGGCTTCCGTACCGACTGCCGCTGCCGCCACGTCCACCCAGCTGAAATGGGCCGGCTCATTGACCAGCTTCTCGCCGGCGTAGTTGCCCACCGCGCTCGCCGCGCCAATCCCGGCGATCCGCGCATAGGCAACGGCGCTGCCGCCGTGGGCAGCGGCACTCAATTCGGACAGTTTCGCGCCGCCGCTGATTTCGCCGCCGAGGCCGGCGGTGAGGCCCGCACCGAGACCCGCGCCGAGCGCTTCTTTCAGCGAGAAGCCGTGACTGACGCCCAACGCATCCCCCGTCAATTGACCCGCCACGCTGCCAGCAAAGCCACCGGCGGCGGCAGCAAGCATGGCTTCGCCTAAGCCGAGCGAGGTGCCCGCGCCGCCCGCCAAGGCGGCGCCGCCTGCGGCCCACAGGCCGCCTTGAGCACCCATGGCGACGGCTGCGGCACCCGCGGTCAAAACGGTCGCCACGACAACCACCGCGATCACCACAATCATCGCCAGCGTGCTGCACCCCGCCTGACTCGGCGGCGGCGGCACCATCGGCAGGCTCGGCGTCGTACTCCCCACGATCTGCCCCGGGTCATACGGCTTGAACGTATTCGCCGCATTGCTGCTGGTGATGATCGAGGGCAGGGTGATCGCCTGGCCCACCACCAGGTCGTCGTCGCCAGTGAGGCCATTGGCCTCGGCCACGAGGTAGCCGTACTGGCTGTTGCCGTACACCGCCTGCGCGATGCCGGCTAGGGTGTCGCCGGCCTGGACGACATAGCTTTGGCGGCTGGCGCCGCTGCTGAAGCCGGTGAGGCTGCCCAGCACGTGGATGCCGCCGCCTTCGTCCAGGCTGCCGACCTGCTGGCCGTCGACGTAGGCGTAGTGGTCGATGGTGCTGTCGCTGTCCGCGGTGAAGGTATCGTTGCTGACCGTGCCGCGCCGCCGTTCGAGGATCTCGCCGCGGGTGTCGTAGGCGAACAGCCGGGTGTCGTCCTTGGCACCGCTGGTGCCCTGGCTGGTCTGGCTCACGGCGGTACGCCGACCGAAGGCGTCGTAGTAGCTGGTGTCGGTGGCCGGGATGTAGCCCTGCACCGTGGCCGTGCCGGTGGTGCTTTGCTCCAGGTAGCCGTCCTTCCGGATGTAGTTCACCGTGTAGTCGGCACCGAAGGCGCTGCCCCCGCCGCTGGGCGGCGGATTCTGCGCGTAGGAGTAGGCCTTGACGTTGCCGGCGTGGTCGAAGGCGGTGTAGGTGGTGGTGGAAGCCACCACGAGTGGGCCGTCCGCGGTGACGCTGGGCACCGCATCCTGGCCACCATCGGGCAGGGGGTCGCCACTCATCCAACGGTTGGCGATCTGCAACCAGTTACGGTAGGGCGCCTGGAAGCTGACCTGCTCGACCACCGCGCCGTCGGCGTTGTATGCCATCGCCTGACCGGACTGCAGCCAGCCGCCATCGGGCACGTAGGTGTAGCCGTAGGGCTTGTCTTGGGTGCCATAGACCGCGACGACGGAATCGTTGCGCAGGAAGCTGTTGGCGCCGACCTGGTGGCCGTCGGGGTCGTAAGTCATGCGCTGCTGCACGCCCAGGCTGCTTTCGTTCTGGGTGAGGTCGGTGGCGTAGTCCACCTCCACCTGCTCGTTGCGGACGTCGTACACCAGCCGCTGGCTCATCACGTCGCCAGCGGAGTAGCTCTTGGTGTAGGGCGTGCCGCCGTTGACGGTGTAGGTGTCGGCATTGAGGGTGTTGCGCACCACCACGTTGCCGGCCGCGTCGTACTGGTTGGTGTAGGAAGGTTCGTTGTAGCCCCCGGCGGTGATCACGATCTGGCCGTTGCTGAGGGCGCCGTTGCTCACCACCACCCGGTTGTCGGCGTCGTAGGTGAACCAATAGCTCTGGGTGTTGGGCGTGGTGCCGGTGGCTTCGGTCTGGGCCTGAACGGTTTGGGGCGAGGCCGATGGGGCGAAGCTTGTCGAAGCTTCGTCTGTGGATGATGCCGAGGACGACAGGCTGCCCATGTCCGGCGCCGCCATCAAGTTGTTGGCAGTTCCCAGTACGTCGACGCTGAACGTATAGGAAGTGGCCCGGCCCTGGCTATCAGTAGCGGTCAGCGTTACGGTGCCGAAGCGCTCGGCTCGGGCCTGGGTGGCGGTAAATGTCCGCGTGCCGGCATCGAAGTGAATATACAGGGGCGTGGTCGCCGTATAGGTCAACGCAAGCCCTGCCGGGCTGGTGAAGGCCGTGGCGGGGAACGTGTAGCTCAACGAGCCGGGGGAAAAGAAGATGTCGGAGGGTATGCCGCCGTTGTAGACCGGCGGCTGGTTGGCCGGCGGACTCACCGTGATCGTGAAGGTCTTGCTCGTCGCAGCCCCATGGCTGTCGGTGGCAGTGTAGGTGACCGTCCAGGTGCCGGTACCGGTCGGGGTGCCACTGAAGGCACGCGTGGCGGCATTGAAAGAGATCCCCGGCGGCAGGTTGCTGGCGCTGTAGGTGATCGCATCGCCGTTGGCGTCAGTGGCGCTCGGTGCGGTGTAGGCCGTCATGGCCGAGCCTTGCACCGCCGTCAGGTTGCTGGGCGCGGCCAGCGTTGGCGCCACGTTGTTGACGGTCAGCGTGAAGTTGGCGCTGGCGGTGCGGCCCAAGCCATCGGTGGCGATCACCTTGATCGTGTAGCTGCCCGCCGCCAACGCACCCACGTTGAAGCTCGTACCGCTCCAGGTCAGGCCAGACGGCAGCGCTGCGCCACTGGACAGCGTGGCCTGGTAGCTCAGGCCATGGTTGTAGGGATCGCTGAAGGTGCCGGCCGCGACCTCCACGACCGCGCCTGATGCGGGGTTGACCGTGTGATTGGCCAAGGTCCCCACAGCGACCGGTGGCGCATAGCTGTTGGTCAGAGTGAAACTGCCGGTGGCGCTGCCGCTCTGGGCATTGGTCGCGGTGATCTCGATCTGGTAGCTGCTGTCGTGCTGGATCGTGCCGTTGCCCACCGTGGAGATGTTGTAGTTCAGCGTGGTCGGTACGCCGGTAATCGTGCCGTTGGTGCCATTGATGCTCAGGCCGACGGTGCTCAACGCCACCCACTGTGCGGCGATGGTGCGGGTGCCGACATCGGTGCCACCGGCGACCGGGTAGTCCTGATCGTGTGCGGGGATCAACACTAGGGCGGTGTAGGCCAGGGCCCCACCGTCGGATTCGGTGAAGGCCCCGCTGGGCAGCGTCAGACTCAGCGACGCGCCGCCGATCACGCCGGTGCGATTGGTCAGCGTGCCGTGGTACACCGGCGCTGGCTGGATGTAGGCCGTGACCGTGATGGTGAAGGATTTGCTCGCCGTGGCACCGTGGCTGTCGGTGGCCGTGTAGGTCACCGTGTAGGTGCCCAAGGTGGTTGGCGTGCCGCTGAAGGTGCGCGTGGAGGCGTTGAAGCTGAGGCCTGGCGGCAAGCCGCTGGCGCTGTAGGTGAGGGCGTCGCCGTTGGCGTCGGTGGCTGCCGGCGCCTGGTAGGCCATGGCCACACTGGCCATCACGACTTGATTGGCCGGTGATGCACTGAACACCGGAACCGCGTTGGTGCTGGTAATGGCGAAGGTCTTGCTTGCCGTGGCCCCATGGCCGTCGGTGACGGTGTAGGTGACCGTCCAGGTGCCGAGGGCGGTCGGCGTGCCGCTGAAGGTGCGGGTGGCGGCGTTGAAGGTGATACCCGGGGGCAGGTTGCTGGCGCTGTAGGTAAGCGCGTCGCCGTTGGCGTCGGTGGCGGCCGGCGCCTGGTAGGCCGTCATCGCCACGCTGGCCAGGGTCGAAAGGTTGGTCGGCGACGCGCTGAACACGGGGCCGGCATTGTTGACGGTCAGCGTGAAGTTGGCGCTGGCGGTGCGGCCCAGGCCGTCGGTGGCGATCACCTTGATCGTGTAGCTGCCTGCCGCCAACGCACCCACGTTGAAGCTCGTACCGCTCCAGGTCAGGCCAGACGGCAGCGCTGCGCCACTGGACAGCGTGGCCTGGTAGCTCAGGCCATGGTTGTAGGGGTCGCTGAAGGTGCCGGCCGCGACCTCCACGACCGCGCCCGAGGCAGGGTTGACCGTGTGATTGGCCAGTGTCCCCACGGCGGCGGGTGGCGCGTAACTGTTGGTCAGGGTGAAGCTGCCGGTGGCGCTGCCGTTCTGGGCGTTGGTCGCGGTGATCTCGATCTGGTAGCTGGTGTCATGCTGGATCGTGCCGCTGCCCACCGTGGAGATGTTGTAGTCCAGCGTGGTCGGGACGCCGGTGATCGTGCCGTTGGCGCCATTGATGCTCAGGCCGACGGTGCTCAGCGCCACCCACTGTGCGGCGATGGTGCGGGTGCCGACGTCGGTGCCGCCGCCGACCGGGTAGTCCTGATCGTGTGCGGGGATCAGCACCATGGCGGTATAGGCCAGGGCCCCGCCGTCGGATTCGGTGAAGGCCCCGCTGGGCAGCGCCAGATTCAGCGACGCGCCGCCGATCACGCCGGTGCGATTGGTCAGCGTGCCGTGATACACCGGCGGCGGCTGCACATACGCCGTTACCGTGATGACGAAACTGACCTGAGTGGCGGCTCCGCGGCTGTCGGTAGCCTTGCAGGTCACCGTGTAGGTGCCCAAGGTGGTTGGCGTGCCGCTGACGGTGCGCGTGGAGGCGTTGAAGCTGAGGCCTGGCGGCAAGCCGCTGGCGCTGTAGGTGATGGCGTCGCCGTTGGCGTCGGTGGCTACAGGGAGCTGGTACGCGGCCATGGCCACGCTGCTCATCACGCTGACGTTGGGCGGCACGGCGCTGAACACAGGCGCCGCGTTGGTGACGGTCACGGTGAAGGTGGCATGGGTGGCGCCGCCGTGGATGTCGGTGGCCGTGTAGGTCACGGTGAAGCTGCCGTTGGCGGTCGGCGTGCCACTGAACGTGCGAGTGGACGCATTGAAGGCCATGCCGGCCGGCATGCCGCTGGCGCTGTAGGTGATGGCATCGCCGTTGGCATCGGTGGCTGCCGGTGCCTGGTAGGCGGCCATCGCGACGCCAGCGGCCGTCGTGAGGTTGATCGGGGCGGCCGTGAACACTGGCCCGGCATTGTTCACGGTCAGCGTGAAGTCGGCGCTGGCCGTGCGGCCCAGACCGTCTTTGGCGGTGATGGTGATCGTGTAGCTGCCACTGGCGACGACGCCCACGTACAGGTTTTGCCCGCTCCAGCTCAAGCCGCTTGGCAATGCGCTCCCGCCGGCCAGTGCGGCGGTATAGGTCAAGCCCTGCCCGTAGGGGTCGGAGAACACACCGGTCAGTGCGACGGCGATCGCTCCCGTTTCCGGATTGGCCGACAGGTTGGACGGCGCCTGCTGTACGGCCGGCGGCGCAAAGTCATTGCTCAGCGTGAAGGTGCCCGCTGCGGTCTCGGCCTGGCCGTTGGTGGCAATGATCTCGATCTGGTAGCTGGCATCGTGCTGGAAGGTTCCGGCGCCCACGGTGGAAATGTTGTAGTCCAGCGTGGTTGGCACCCCGGCGATCGCTCCGGTGGTGGCGTTGATGGTGAGGCCCACCGTGCTCAAGGCGACCCATTGCGCCGCGATGGTGCGGGTGCCGACGTCGGTGCCACCGTTGACGGGGTAGTCCTGTTCGTGCGCCGGGACCAGCACCATGGCGCTGTAGGTCAGCGCGCCGCCATCGGGCTCGGTGAAGGCACCGCTGGGCAAGGTGAAGTTGACGGCGCTGCCGCCGATGACGCCGGTGCGATCGGTCAGCGTGCCTTGGTAGACCGGCGCCGGCTGCACGTAATGCACCACGGTGACGGTGAAGTGCGCCTCGGCCGCCTGGCCCTGAGGATTGGTAGCCTTGAGGTACAGGGTGAAGATCTGGTTCTCGGCGCTGAGCGGTGGTGTCCCGCTGAAGGTCAGCGTGGCAGGGTTGAAGCTCATCCAGCTCGGCAGGGCGGCATCGCTTTCGATGCCGCCGCTCATGCTGTAACTGCCGGCGGTGAAGGTCAGCGCGTCTCCGTCGGCCTCGCTGAAGTCGCTGGCGGGGTAGCTGAAACTGAAGGCGCGGGTGGCGGGGATGCTCTGGTCGCCTACGCCGCCGACGTAAACCGGCGGGGTCGACGCGATGGTGAGGGTCAGCGTTTCGCTCGCGCTGCCACCGTTGGCCGCGGTGGCGGTGACCTTGAGCGCGTAGCTGCCGATGCTGCCCACGGGCGGGGTGCCCGTGAAGGTGCACGTGCTCGGGTTGAAGCTGAGCCAGGACGGCAGAGCCGCCCCGCTGCCAAGGGTGGCGCTGTAGGTCAGGGCCGACCCGTTGGCGTCCGTGGCGGTGGGGACGGTGAAGCTCAGCGCGCCATGCACACTGCCGGTGGAGTTGGTGGTGCCGCCGGTAAATACCGGATCCACCACCGGCACAGTGACGCCGAATGTGCTGCTGACGCTCTGGCCATTGACGTCGGTGGCGGTGACGGTGACGGACCAGCTGCCGGCGGTGGTCGGCGTACCGCTGAAGGTTCCGTTGGCGTTGAAGTGCATCCAGCCGGGCAGCGCGCTACCGTTGGCCTGCTTGGCGGTGAAGGTGAGTCCGAAGCCGATGTTGTCCACAAAGTAGTCGGCCGCGTTGAAGGTCCAGGCTTGGCCCGGCGCGGCCGTCTGGCCAGCGAGGCTGCCGGTCGGTGCACCGCCGGTACCGGTGATGGGCGAGGCTGAGGGGCCGTACGCGCTTTGCACGAACACGGCGCGGCGGTTACCGACTGCATCGTAGTTGATGACTTCGCGCGACGTGATGATGCCGGTGCTGTTGTCGCGGGTGCTGACCACGCTGATCCGGTTGTGGCTGTCGTAGCTGATGTCGGTCTGGTCCTGGATCTGCAGCCCGGCACCGTCGCTGGTCGAGGTGATGTCGGATACCGTGTTGCCGTTTGCGTCGTATTGGTAGGTATCCGAAGCGCGCGCCACGCCATCCACGCTTTCGGACACCTGGGCGATCTGGCCGTCGGCTTCGTACGTGTAAACCTGGACGCTGGTGCTGCCGTTCCAGCCCGCGGCCAGATAGGCCGGATCGGTTTGGCCGGCCGGCACCCAGTGGCTGGTGATACTGGTCAACAGGCCGGAGTTGGCATCGTAGGCGTAGCTGGTTTGCGCACCGCTGAGATCCGTGTGCGACTGGACTCGCCCGAAGTAATCGACGTCCCAGCTTTGGCTATCGCCGTTGGCGGTGGTGTTGCCGATCTTGTTGCCGTTGACGTCGTAGGTGAACGTCTCGGCCCAGCCGTTGGCGTGCTGGATCGGGGTCTGGCTGCGGATCACCCGGTGCTGGCTGTCGTAGTCGTAATACGCCGTATTGCCCAGCGCGTCGGTGACCCGGATGCGGTCGCCATGGCTGTTGAGCGTGTAGGTTTGCTGCGCCTGCTGGGTTCGTTTGGTGCCATCGCTATTCAGCAGAAAGTCGCCTTGGGCGGTGACCTGGCCGCGGGCGTCGTAGGCGGAGTAGGTGATGTGAGCCACCGGGCCGGTCGCCGTGTTGACCGGCGGGGTTTGCTGCGCCACCGCGCGGCCAAGTGCATCGTAGGCGGTGTAAGTGAGTGCGCCTGCTGCATCCTCGGCCGTGGTGAGGTTGCCGGCGTCGTCATAGGCGTTCCATGCGGAATGGCCGTTCTCGTCGGTCACGCCCATCAGCTGGCCGGCGATGTTGTAGTACCAGGTCTTGGTGGGCGTGGCCCAGGTGCGCACGCCGCTGTCGGACACCACCAGCACCCGGGCCTCGACCTCGCCGATCAGGTGGTTCTGGCTGTCGTAGGTGGCGGTGGTGGTATTGCCGTTGGCATCCGTGGTGGAGGTGACGTTGTTCCAGCGGTCGTAGGAGTGGATCACCGGATTGGCGCTCTCACCGGTGGCGGCCGTGGCGCTGGGCGCGGTTTCCGAGATGACGCGGCCGGCCAGGTCGCGAAGATAGGCGGTCCAGACATAGCCGCCCGGCCCCTGGTAACCGTCGCCTCGCAGGCGTCCGGAAAGGTCGTAACCGAGGTTGTGCACGATACCGGTCTTGGCATCGGGCTCATCGATCAAGTTGCCGCCGTTGTCGTAGGTGTAGGCCGCCTCGTAGCCCTGCTGGTCGCCCTTGGCGACGATTTCGCCGAAGGCGTTGTACTTCACTTGGGTGTAGCTGTCGTTACCGCTCTGGCCGGCACGCTGCACGGCGGTGCTCAGCTGCTGGTTGTTGGCGTCGTAGCGATACGTCGTGGTGACCGTGCTGGAGGCGCCGTTGGCGGTCAGCGCATAGCTCTGGGTCAGCACGTTGCCGTTGTTGTCGTAGGTGCTGGTGGTCACCACCCCCATGGCATCCGTGCTGGTCAGCTGGTTGCCGCGCGCATCGTAGGTGGCTTGCGTGGTCTGCGACAGGCCACCGGCCGAGGTGGTGGTGCTCAGTGCGTGGCCCAGCGCGTCGTAGACGTAGGTCGTCACCGGACTGACTGTGGTGTACAGCTCGCCGCTGGTGAGGTCATCCCCCGGGGTGTTCTGAAGTTTCGACTGCCAGTCGGCCACCAGCGCCAGGCGCGCCGGTGCGGTGACACTGGCCACCCTGCCGGCAGCGTCGTAGGTCGTGCTCGTGGTGGCGCCGTTGACGGTGACACTGAGCAGGCGATTCTCGCCATCGTAGGTGTAGCTGGTGACGCTGCTGGCTGTGGCGGCACCGGGAGCGCCGTCGAGCTGGCCCAGCGTGCCGCCGGCATAGGTGACGGTGCCGGTGTCCGTTTCGGCGACCTTGCGGCCGATCAGGTCGTAGTTGAAAGTGCTGCTGCGGTTGCCGCCGCTGGCGGCGGTCGGCGCCGCGGGCAGGGCAGGGGCCGCCGCAGTGGTGATCGCGCTGGTGCTGATCGCCTGCGCATACTGCACCGTGCCGGTGACCTGGCCGAACGCGTCGTAGCTGGTGGTGGTCACGTACCCTTGTGGAGCGGTGTACTGCCCGGTGGGCATGACCGTCATCACCGCGCGGTCGAGGTTGTCGTAGTAGGTGTAGGTGGTGGCCCAGATCGCTGGCGTGGTGGTGCTACCCACGGTCAACGCCCCTTGGATCAGGGTGGCGCTGCTGGTGGCGTTGCCATAGGCGTCGTAGGTGTAGCGGGTGGTCGGCGCCCCGGTTGTCCAGGTGCCAGCCAACGGTCCCATGGACAGCGTATAGCTGATGGACGGCTGGATGACCTCGATTTTTTGGTTGCGCTGGTCGTAGGTGGTGGTGAGCGTGCGGTCGCTGCCGGAGGTCGTCAGGCCCTGCTGGACCTGCGCCAAACTCAGCGGCTGGCCGGCACTCCAACCGGCAATGGCCGCCGTGTTCAGCGCAGCGGCGTAACGGGTGAGCGCCGTGACGTTGCCGTAGGCGTCGTACGAGGTGCCGGTGACGTAGCCATCGGCATCGACGGCATAAGCCACTTGGCCGTCGGCGTCGTAGGCCTTGTACTGGTAGTGGCCGTTGGCATCCTTGTCGACCACGGCCTGGCCCAGGGCGTTGTAGGTGACTTGGGTGGTGATACCGCCGGGGTACGTCGTCGTGACTTGGTGGCCGACGGCGTCATAGGCGTAGGTGGTCGTGCTCGTCCATGTCGCCGTGCCGACGGTGCTGCCGGCCCCTTGGCTGATCGCAGTAACGTTGCCTATGCCGTCATACTGGTACTCGGTGTAGAGGTGGACGCTGCTCTCGCTGCCGACGGTGACCGTCGGCGACTGCACCAGGATCTTGCGCCCGCCCGCATCGTAGGTGGTCGTGGTGAGGTGGCCGTCGCGGTCGGCCTGGGTCAGCGACAGGCCGGTGGCGTCGTAGGTATAGGTGGCATTGACACCCAGCGCATCGCCCGTCGTCAGCACGCGACCGGTGGCGTCGTAGGTGGTGGTGCCGATATGGGCGCCGTCGGTGCCAGCGGTGTTCACGGCGGCGGCCAGGCTCGCGACGGTGAGTACGCCGGGTAGGACGATCGCGTGGGCATAGGCCAGCGTCTTCAGGACTCGGCCGTCGGCGTCATACTGGGTTTCGGTCACCTGAAAGGCGTTGTCGATGCGGTAGCGCAACCGCCCAGCGGCGTCGTATACGCTCTGGTCGACCTGTTTCGGTGCACTGGCCAGCGCTTGCGTCACGCTGTCCGTGCTCAACTGGGCACTCAGGGCCGAGCCCAGGGCCAATGGCAAGGTGCTGCCGTATGCGACGCGGGCGATAACCCGGCCAGCCGCGTCATAGCGCTGCTCGCTGACCATGCCGACGAGCTGGCCGGCGACCGTGTTCTGCTGCACCACGAAGCGGACATGGCCATCGGCGTCGTACAAGTTGAGCGTGGCGTGTGCGTTCGCGTCGGTGTTGCCGGCCCCGCTGATCAGGCTGGCCAGCGAGGACAGCGCCGTCGCCTGCGACGTCTGCAAGACCGTGGCCTCGCCCGCACTCACACTGATCGCGTGGGCGTAGGCCAGCATTTCGCTGACTCGGCCGGCGGCGTCGTAGCGCGTTTCGGTCACATACCCCTGCGGGTCGATGCGGTAGCGTACTTGGCCTTCGGCGTTGTACGCGTTGTAGGACACCGTGTCGCCGGCATCGGCCACGATGTCCGCTCCTACGGCTGACGCCGTCGGGGCGTTGCCCAGCGCGGCGAGTTGGGCCGTGCTCAACGGCGTGGCGTACGCGCGCACCGCTGTTACTCGTCCGTCGGCGTCGTACGTCGCCTGGGTGACCGCACCGGCCGCATTGATGGTGAAGATCTTCTCGCCCGCTTCGTCATAGACGCTTCGCGTGACGTGGCCGTTGGCGTCGGTGACGGCGACCAGCCGGTCGTCGGCGTCATAGGTGTAGCTCGTGGTGAGCCCCAGCCCGCTGGGATCGATGATCTGCTGGCTCAGGCGCTCGAGGTTGTCGTACACGTACCGGGTGGTGCGTGCCGCCCCGGTACCAGCGCCGACCGTGACAGTCAGCGTCTTGCCGGCGCCGTCGTACGTGTACGTGGTGGTGAGGTTGAGCTTGCCGGCGCCGGCATCCTGGACCTCGGTGAGCACGCGGCCATCGGCATCGTAAGTGTAGGTGGCGACCGTCCCGGTCGGATCAGTCATGCTCAGCTGGCGGCCTTCGCCGTCGTAGGCGTACGTCGTCCGCAGTGCCAATCTATCCGGGTCGACCGTGCGTGACAGCACGCGGCCGGCGGCATCGTAGCTGTAGGCGATCGCGTGCCCGGTAGCGTCGGTGGTGCGGATCAACTCGCCGTCGGCGTCGTAGACATCGGTGGCGGTATGGCCCAGGGCATCGGTGGTGGTCAACCGCCGGCCCTCGGCGTCATACGTGTACGTCGTGACGTTGCCAGCGCCGTCCGTCACGCTCACCGTGTCGCCGTATGCGTTCGTCACCGTGGTCAGGGTCACGCCATCGGACGTGGTGACCAGGGTCTTGTGCTGGGTCAGGTCGTACTGGTACGTCGTGAGGTTGCCCAGCGCATCGGCCCGCGTCAGCACGCGGTCGAAAGCGTCGTAGGTGGTCTGTGTGGTTCGCGCCACTCCACCGATGGTCTGGCTGCTGCTGACCTGGCGTCCTAGGCGGTCATAGCCGAAGGTGACGACGTGCCCGTCGCCATCGGTGCGGCTCGTTACCCGCCCGAACGCGTCGTAGGTGGTCGATACGCTGCGAGCCACCGCGGTACCGACAGCGTCCGCCTCGCCGACCTGCTCGCCGCGTGCGTCGTAGGTGAAAGTGCTAAGAGTGCTGTTGGAGGCGCTCAACGCGCTGCCCGGTGCACTCAGCTGTTGCTGCACTTGCATGCGATCGCCGAAGGCATCGTAGACGTAGGCTGTCTGGTAACCCGCGCCATCCGTCACGCTGGCCACCTGACCATCCAGGGTGTAGTGGTAGGTGGTCAGGGCGTTGGCATCATCCGCCACCACCGGCAGCGCCGCGACCGCCGCCGAGACCTGCGCCAGTGTCGCCGTGGCCGGGTTGAGCGTGGTGCCGCTGCTGCTGCCGCCGGTAAGCGTGAGGACGGCGGCATACGTGCGTGTGCTGGCCACCTGCCCGAAGGCGTTATAGGTGAACGCCGTGACGTTGCCCAACGCATTGCGCGTGCTGCCCGTGGGCTGTCCCTGCACCGTGTAGGCGACCCGGCCCTCGGCGTCGTACCAGGTCCAGACCGTGTTGCCCAGCGCATCGGTGGCGCGGATGCGTTGGCCTAGAACGTTGTAGGCGTAGGTCGTCGTCGATTGGGTACCGTCGGTATGCGTCAGCGTCTCGCCGAAGGCATCGTAGGTCGCGCTAGCTGTGCGCGCCGCGCCTTGGCCTGCACCTGGCGTGACCGTGGTGCTCAGCAGTTGTCCCGTTGCGTTGTAGTGGTATGCGGTCACCGTGCCGTCCGCGGCGGTGCTCGAGACGATCTGGTTATCCGCGTCGTACGTGGCCGTGCTGACCTGGCTAGCAGGCGTGCTGCCGAGCAGGCCTACCAGGGTCGCCACGCTTTCCGCTCCGGTGAGGGCGGCCTGCTGGCTGGCGGTCAGGGCCATGGCGTAACGCGCCGTCGTCGTGGTGTGTGTGGTCTCGTCATACCCCATCGCGGTGAGGTAGCCGTCTGCATCCACCTGCGCTACGACCCGGCCGTCGCCGTCGTAATAGGTGCGCACGACCTGATCGTCCGCACTGACCGTGAGAGCGTCTCCCTGCAGCGTGGCCAGCGTCGGCGCACTATCCAGTGCGCTGCGCTGCGCTGGGCTCAGGGGAACCGCGTACGCGGTGGTTCGCGTCGCTCGATCGGCACCGTCGTACTCGGTGACCGTCACGAAGCCGGCCGCATCGACTGTCGCCGCTACCCGGCCATCGGCGTCATAGAGCGTGTAGTCGGTACGATCCTGCGCGTCGGGATGAAGCGCCGCCTGCAGTGCCGCCCACGTGGGTGCATTGCCCAGAGTCGCCAACTGTGCGGCCGTCAGCGCCGTCGCAAACGCCGTCGTCGCGATGGCCCGGCCCTCGCCGTCATACCGCGTGGTGATGACGTGACCCTCGGCATCGATCGTGGCCAGTACGCGTCCGGTGGCGTCCATCACCACGCGTTGGATATGGTCGTCGGCACTGGGCGCCGGCACCGGCAAGCTGGCGGGGAAACTGGCGGTGAGCGCGCCACCGCTGATCCAGCCCGCAGTGCTGATCGCGGTCGCATACTGGGTGGTGCCGATGACGTGCCCAGCAGTATCGTAGGCAATGGAGCTGACGGCGCCCGTCGCGTCCACCGTGCCAGCAACGCGACCGTCGGCATCGTAGAAGGTGTAACTGGCGTTGCCAGCCGGATCGATGGTGGCCACCTGACGACCGGCCGCGTCATAGAGGTAGGTGGTGACGCGACTGGTCTGACCGCTGGCCGACTGCGTGCTGCTGAGCAGCCGCCCGGCGCTGTCGTAGGCCTGCGTGGTGGTCAGTCCGTTGGCCTGGACGATCGCCAACGTGCCGTTGCTGTCGGTGTAGACGTAGCTGGTGGCCTGGTTCAACGGATCGGTGCGGCTGATCAGGCGCCCCAGACCGTCGTAGGCGTAGCTGGTGATCTCGGGGGTGGCGTGGCCGGCCCCGCGTTCTGTCGCGCTCTGCAGCAACTGGCCCCGCACGTCGTAGACGAAGGTGCTGACCACCGTGCCAGCATCGAGCACGCCGGCACCGGTGCTGTCGACGGTCGCCCATTGCGTTTGCGTCGCCAGCTGGCCCCGCACGTCGTACTTGTAGTCGGTGCGCGTGCTTTGGCCCAGGGAGGCCTGGGTCGGTGCACTGGCGAACCATGCCATGAACTGGGCCAGCGTCGGCGGCGTGTCCGGGCTTGCTCCCGTCAAATCGAAGGTGGACACCAGACCATGCTGCGTGCTGCTCAGCACCACGCGGCCGTCGCTCGTGCCGGTATAGGTGTAGCCGGTGACGTGGCCCAGCGGATCGATGACCGCCGCCAGCCGGTTGCCGTCGGTGGCGTCGTAGTAGACGTAGTACGTCGTCTCCCCGCCGCTGGGTGGAACATAGCCGGCTTGGCCCACCACGCCCTGCGCGGGCGTGGTGTAGGCGGTCCGGGAAAGGATCTGGTTGAGGTCGTTGTACGTGTAGCTGACGGTGTGGCCGGTGGGATCCTCCTTGGCCAGCAGGTTGCCCCTGGCGTCGTATCTGTAGCTCGTCACACCACCATCGGCATCGGTCGCGGCCAGCAGGTTGCCGTTGAGGTCGTACTGGTAACTCGTGGTGGGCGTTTGACCGTCGACGGTCGGCGCCATCACCTGGATCAGGTGGCCGGCATCGTCATACTGGTAAGTGGTCGCCTGACCCAGCGCATTGGTCACCGTCGTGGTGCGACCGTCCAAGTCGTAGCTGAGGGCGATCGCCTGCGCCGCCGCGCCACTTCCAGTCGTGATCGTCGCCAGACGCCAGCTGCCGTCAGTCTGGGCGGCGTAGGTGTAGCTCACCACCGTGCCGTCGCTCTGGCTGACCGAGGCTACCCGGTCGCTGGTGCCGTCATACGTATAAGTGGTGGTGTAGCTCGCCGGAGTGGCGTCAGTGTCCGAACCCAAGGCGGTGGTCACGACGTCCAGCCGGCCTTGGCTGTCGTAGTGATAGCTCACCTGCTGACGGGTGACCGGCGTGCTGCCGCCGGGCGGCACTTCCTGGATCGTCAGACTCGTCAGCTGGCTGCCGGTGTAGGCGAAGATCAGGCTGTCGCCATCGGCCGCCGTGATCGCGGCGAGCTGGCCGTTGCTGTAATTGAAGCTGTAGCTGGCACCGGTCTGCAGATCGCTCAGTGCGGTCAGTCGGCCGCTGGCGTCATAGGTCTCCTGCCGCTGGTCGGATGAACCCGCCGTGTCGATCCAGGTCCAGGTCGAGGTACCGGCATCCCAGCTCAGGGTGTCCGACGGACCACTCTGCCCGGTGCTGACGTATCGGCTCGCCGTGGTGTCGTAGGCGTACACCACCGACGAGCCGTCGTCATCCGTGCGCGTGATCGTGCTGCCGGCGGTGTCGAGCGTCCCGGTGAGACCGCCAACCGTTCGGCTGAAGCCGAACAACCAGCCCTCGTTCCCGCTCAGCTGACCCTGACTGTTGTAGGTGCGAAGCGCACTCAGCGGCAGTCCGCCGAAGATCATCCCCTCGTCGGCGTTTTGCAGGACGAGGTTGCCACTGGCGATGTTGAGATACTGGCCGACACGGCCTTGGCCCACGGTCGCCTGGCCTCCCGGGCCCAGCTGCCGCAAGGAACTGTTGTCCAGACCGAGCCCGTTTCCTGCGATGACTGCGACCATCGTCCTGCCCCTGACCTTCCTGCCGTGTCCGCCACCATGGCGACCACCTCAGGAACCTATCCGGGGGACGGGACAAAAGTTTAGGGGCGTGTCGGCTGGGCACAGGTGCGTCTACGCGGCATCAGCGACACCAAACTCAATTCGGCGCAGGTACCAGGGCAGGGTGATAAGGTCAAATTATCAGGGGTAGGGCAGGGCTATTTTCGAAGCAGATATCAGCCTCGCCAGAACGTGCCCCTCGAACCGCCAGCTGGGACTTTCCCTAAAGATCTGGCCGGCAAATGAGTTAGGCACCGTCGCTGATCTGATATCGCTGCGATTCAAACGTCGCGCGAAGCCAAGCCAGAGCCTCATCGAGATCCAAGTTGGAGCTGGCATAGCTTTGCCGCAGTAGGTGCGGCGAAAGCAATCCATCCCATTTTTGGCGGACGAGATTGCCTACCTTCGCGAGCAGTTCGTCCACAGATGCGGCAGGTTCCAAACAGATGTCACCTAACAAACCTTCGATCTCTTCGAGGCTACGGCCTGCGCGCTGGATCTCGACCCCCAGCCGGCCTGTAGATGCCTGAACGCCACGCGACATCAGTACGCAAGCGATGGCCTCGTTGGCCGCGTCGCCCAGCCAAGTCAACAGGATCGCTTGGCTTCCCTGATCCAGCAGCAAACGGTCGGCCAACGCAAGCGTAGCGAACGCCTCACGTCCTTCCCCCAAGAAGCGTTGTGCCGTGGGGTCGAGAAAGGGCAGCGCGTCGTGCGCAACATAGATATCGCGCATACGCTGCCGCACCCGTGTATGTACACGCCCGCTACCACCATTGAACAGCGGCGGAGCGCCGCCCTTGGCGGGCGCGACATGGATTGTTTTGTGTTCTTCGTCGATCGCTTCAACGAGCCAAGTACGCCCCCCGAACAAGATGCGCTGGCCAGGGGTCATCATTTGAGAGACAGGTAGCGTCCCCAATGCTTTGCCACTGGAAACGATGCGGAACTCCTCGTCGCTCGAGAACGCCGCATAAAAGGAATAGTGATTGACGATCTTGTCGCCGATGCGACCATGAAGCAGCAGCCCTGAGTGATCCTGCGTCAGGATCTCCTTTTGCCCCAGGGTGCGCAGCAGCTCGGCAAAGGCGTCTTTGGACACCCGCTCGAACGGACCGGGGGGAGTGCAGAGAAGGTGGAACGCTTGCGTTGCCTGAAGACCACCGTACTGCGCGATGGAAGACAGGAGCTGCTGCACGAGCGTGGAGTAGTGCGCCCCGTTCACGGCGGGCGGCTCGAACCAATTTTCCAGCAGGAGCGAAATGACGGCCGCAGCCTGTACCGTGTCCAATCGAAGCCGAGTTTCCAGGCCAGCCTTCGCATCCAAGGCGCTTTCGATGACATAGCCGCGCAGGATTGCCGGTTCGCCCTCGCGTCGGCCGGAACGGCCAAGTCGTTGTCGGAGACTTGCAACGGATGGTGGCGTGCCGATCTGCACTACGCTTCTGACCGCCCCGATGTCGATGCCTAGCTCCAAAGTGCTAGTGCAAACGGCAGTCGCCGCGTGCTCGCGCTGTTTCAGCGCCGCCTCGGTTTCGTACCGGATCTCCTTCGACAGGTTGCCGTGATGTGGCCAGAACTCCTTTTGAACTTGGGCCCGATCGCACAACTCATTCAGAAGATGTGTATAGCGCTCGACCTCCCGACGGCTGTTCGGGAATACGAGGTTATTGGAGCCGCGCAAAGTCTTGAACATGTGTTGGGCTATCGCCAGCGGCGCACGCTCCGTTTCCGGATCGTCCTTGCCGCCCGTTCCGTCGGCGGCCACGGGTTCTTCAAACCCTTTGACCAAGATCAGCAACTGGCCACCAGTCGATGCCGCGTCGACTATCGCTACCGGGCAGTCGGGCCGTAGGAATTGGGCCGCCAAGCCCATATCGCCCAGCGTGGCGGAAAGGCCGATGCGAGGCACCGTGCGCCCCAGTGCGACTTCGATACGGTGCATCAGCGCCTGCAGTTGCTTCCCGCGTTCGGTGCCGATGAACGCATGGAGTTCGTCGATGACAAAGAAGGTCATCTGCTTGAACAGGGCGGCGATGCTCGTGCCACGATTGCACAATGTGGCTTCCAGAGACTCTGGCGTGATCAAGAGCACGCCAGTTGGCTTTTGCACGAACTTCCTCTTGGAAGTTGAACTGATATCCCCGTGCCACGGCCAAACGGGCACGTCCAGGTTCTCGCAGAGACGGTCCAAGCGCCCAAACTGGTCGTTGATCAGCGCTTTCAACGGACTGATATAGACGATCAAACCGTCGTTTGACCGGTCGAGCAGATGGGTTAGGGCTGGGAGGAAAGCAGCTTCGGTTTTCCCCGAGGCCGTGCCGGCAGCCACGATGACATCTTGGTCACCAGGCAGGATCAGTGGAATGGCTTGTTCCTGCACATCGCGCAGCGCGCCCCAACCCTCGGCCCACAGATAGCGTTGTATCCGAGGATCTAGCTGCAGGAAAGCCTGTGACGTTGCCATCAGAGTTTGAACGAAGCCAACTCGTCTTCCGGATCTACGGCCATATCGCTCTTACCACCTTCATCAGCTTCTACCCGGACCTCTTCGATCAGGCTTGTCCAGTCGGTGCCAGGGTTCTGTTCCAGGATGGCCAAGAGATTGATGAAGGACGTGATCGTGGTGCGCGGCGTGCGGAAGAAGCTGTCACCGATGCGATTGGCGCAGTGCTCCATGAAGCTCACAATCGCCGAATCCGGAAGCAAATATCGGGCGGTGTCACCGGCGGCATATACGTGGCGGATCTTCCCCAGCAGCAGGTAGAAATCTTCCATGGTCAAGCTCGAAAGGCGCAGCACCGGGCCCGAGAAATCGACAAGCCCATTGGTCGCGAAAGTGTTCTGAGCAAGCCGACTTTGAAGTGCCGAGTAGCTGTAAATCCCGCGGCGCGTGTCCATCAGAAACTCCGGTGTACCGCCCAGCACGAATCCAAGGCCTACAGCCGTGCCCTGCAGGGAGTCGTTGAGCATGCGCAGGATCTGTTCGTAGTTGGAGCTGCGCGCTTGCGAATTGGCAAGCTTGTAGAGATTGACCATTTCATCCAGACACACGAACAACCCCGCGTATCCAGCCAAGCGCACGAATCTTGCCATGAGCTTCAGCTGATCGTAGACCGATGCGTCATCAACGATCGTACGAACGCCCAGTGCCGCGCGCGCGTCGGTCCGGGTCGCAAATTCACCGCGCAACCAGCGAACCGCGTCTGACTTCAGCTGCTCGTTTCCTTCTTCGACGCCGCGGCAATAGGCCGCGATGACATCGGCAAAGTCGTAACCGTTGACGAGCTCGGTCAGTTGTTCCAGCCTCGAGCGGATGACCTGTTCAGTGGATTGGTTCTGTGCTTTGGCTTCGGACCTGGCCGTGGCGATGAACTTCTCGACCACGCCGGACAAGGCGCCACCGTCTGGCTTGGTTCGCGTGGCCAAGTTGCGCATGAGCTCGGCATACAGTGACCGTGCCTGCCCGCCGGACGCGTGCAGGCGTCGATCGGGATTGAGGTCGGCGTTGGCAACGACAAGCTTCCGCTCCATGGCAATGGCGCGGATCAGATTGAGAAAGAACGTCTTACCCGCACCATATTCGCCGATGACGAAGCGGAACGATGAGCCACCATCGGCAACGCGGTCAGTATCCGCGACCAACGCTTCGATCTCCCTACCTCGGGCAACCTGAATCAGGTGTTGCCCCGCACGGGGCACGACACCGGCGCGCAGAGATTGGATGACGGCATCGCGATCCTTGGGGCGAATGGCAGCATTCATGCTTCGATCTTCTCAAGTAGTTGGGTATTCACTGAAATCGGGTCTTCGCCTTCAAACAGGGGCTCGTCGAACGCCTCGAAAGCCGCCTCGTTGATCTGTTCCATCGCGCCGTCGAGCATCAGGTCCAAGTCGGCGGCAGCGTCCTCCAGCTCGGCACGCGCCCACTCGGGCCGCGACAGTAGCAAGCGCAGCAGGGCGGAATGGTCCTCGTCCAGGCCCAGCGGCGCATTGGCTTTGTCTTCGACCTCCGGTTCCGAGGTGGGCGCAGCAGACTCGTGCAGACTGTCAGCTTCCTCGGCGAAGATCTCCGAAAGCAGTGCCGAGACCCGTATCGTGTCTTTTTGCAATGCCGCGATACGCTCAGCATCCAAGTGGAAACCCTGCTTCCCAGCTTGGACAGGGGACACAGCCGCGCCGCCGGAACCCGCAGTGTGGATGTCGCTGAAGACGCGCTTGGGTTCTACGCCGAGAGCTTTGTAAACCTTTTCCAGAAATTTCACTTCATCGGGCGAGACGAAGCCGTCGGCCTGGGTTAGAGCCGCCATGAAGGCAGCGAGCGTCTCGCGCGCCGCGGTGGGCAAGGGCTCCAGCTTCTTTTTCAGCGCCGTTAAGTTCATTGGCGAGGTGGTCAACCATTGCAGATGCGCGTGCAGCCGGCGGCGCTCGGCGTGGGTAAGGTGCGCCCATCCTTCGATTTCCGCCCGCAGATGTGCGATCTCTCGATCATCGAAGTCTCCATCAGCCTGGGCCACGGCCGACGCCAACTGCAGCGTCAACGCAGCCGTTTGATACTCGGTACGCGAACCCACATCCGAGTCCATGGGCGGTTGAGCGAACAACACGATCGTGTCCTGCTCGCCTGGTGCCTTGGCGCCACCGAGGACATGTGGCTCCATCCCAATTTCGACGCCTTCAAGCGCTCGCGCCAAGCCTCGCGCGCGATCTCGATTGAACGCTTGGTTGGCACCACCCAACACTGCAAGAAGTTCTTTCAGTGGCAGCGACAGCCGGCCTTCGTGCATCTGTGCGGTCAACGCTCGCAATTTTGCTTGAGTAGCTGCAGGCCAGAGGGTAGCGGGCAACAGCAACAGTCCTTCCAACGCTTCGGCTGCCCCAGGATCCTTTCCGATGAGGCGGCTGTAAGAACTAAGTTCATCCGTGCACTGGCTCGAAATGTCCATCAGCTTCCTGATAGGTGCGGTCAAGGCAGTGACGTCCGGGACGTCCCCGAACGACATCGTGACGTTGGCACCCTGCAGCCCCGCGGAGGCGGCTTTGTACACGAACTTGAGCTTGGTGCGGTTTTTCGGAAGCACTAGCCCCGGGCCGAGAACTTCGTGATAGCGCTGAGCGAACAGCCGCTCGAACTCGTTGGGACAACGAGTGGCCGCCGTCCGCAAGTGGCATTCCGGACTTAACCGGAGCCAAGCCAGCGCAAGGTGTGAGGAAAGCGGAACTCGATCGACGGCAGCTTGGCCGAGGGCTAGTCGAAGATACAGTGGCAGATCATAGGTTTTCGGGAAATCCGGGACGGGCTGCTTATAGAGCTGGCTCGATTTTCCGTCTAGTTCAATCCAACTCAGAAGTTCGCCGGCGTAGCGATTGAACGATCCTGACTTCTCGCCATAGATTGCAAGCAGTCGCCGGAGCTCAACGACGATGGCTGGCCAGTCATTTCGCGCTGAGGGGTCGTTGGGGGAGTCCGCGATGACGCGACGTTCGAGTCCGTAGAAAAACAAAAATACGTACCCGATGTCGCAGTCGGGGTGCGAGCGACCTTCCGACAACCAGTTCAAGTAAGCGCGCCGTTCCTCTGGGGATGCTTCCGCGTAGCTCGGCCAATAGCCCATCTGCCGTGCGCAGTAGTTGCCCACGCGCGCCACATTGTATTGGCCGCTGATCAGGCATGGATCAGTGCCACCATTGAGCGCCTTCAGCCTCCCACCGACATAGAGCATTCCGCCTGGCAAGTTCATCCCGGCGACTTCGACGCTTTCGCCAGGGGGTATCCAGCGTCCCTCACCGAAGCCGGCGGGCGCCGCAGGTAGAGTGTGAGCCGAAGGAGGGTTCGTATTCGCTGCTACCGAGAACATGCGTTCGGGCTCAGGCGAACCTCTGAGCATGGAGCCTCCAAAGGAGGGCTCGGCCGAGGGCTCGACCTTAGTCGTGGACGCGGCGATAGGGCTGGGAGGAGACATAGGATCTGAGGGCGAACTCGGCGTGATTGCTCGTCCGCTTATTGGGGGTGGTGCAGTGGGTTGGGATGCACCGGGAGACGGTGCACGCACAACTGGCGCACTCACTCTCTCATTCGCTCGCGCCGGAGTCGCAGGAAACTTGTCGCGCAGGAGTTGCGCTCGCTCACGGTTCGCGTCGATAGTGGCTTGGCGAGCTGTGCCCGACTCGGGCGACAGACCGGAACGCTTCACCGCTGGAGCAAGCGCAGCAGGGCGTGGGCGTTCAGAGACTGCGCGAGGCCGGCCAGAGGACAAGGCCTCAGGCCGACGGGCAGATCGTTGGGGCCCGCTCTTGACCATCAGCTCGCCCAGAGTAGGTTCATCCCGGTAGGGATCGTGCCTCTCCTTTTGGCCTAGATGCTTGATGACCAAGTATGCGACCAGGGCAATCGCGCCAATTACCCCGAGCCCGATCCAGACCTCTTTGGGCACCATTGCAAATAGCGCCAGTGTCCCAAAGACCAGCCATAAGCCGCCTCCGGCCGAACGTCTCGCCATCTGAACTCCCCCGGATACCGCTCCCAGTCCTTCCTATAAGCATACGCCACCGTTTCGCAACCGGGTCAGCATGTGGAATTCTCGATGTTCGGTGGAGTTTCAAAGCGCGCGTCAGGCAGAGCGATTAGCCGGTGTTATCGGGGGTAGGGTAGGGCCGATTTCGACCCCAAAGTAGAAGTTCGGTTCACCCAAGCCCACGGCTGTTTTGTAGCGTTTACGGTTGGTCGGAACAGATCGCAATACTCGAAATGTCCGGCACATGTCGGTCATCACGAATGGATTCTGGCATCGCGTCAGCGACTGGCTCCGGAGAACAGGATTGATTGATGTTTGGGCAGCTATTTGTCGACGTCGTCGAACACCGAGCGCTTTGTGACGGCGGGGGTGGAGGACGGAGCTTCATCCTTGTTTTGCGTCACGATATGCGTCCAATCCACTTCATCCTCGGAGCCTTCATCATGCTCTCGTTTGCGCTCTTCAAGCGTCTCGATCGAACGCTTGACCTGATCGCGTGCTACGCCGATCAAGGCCATGGCGTCCGTGTCGACACCAATCGTCTCAATGCGATCAAGTATGTCGAGAAGCTTATTAAAGTGACTGTCAGGCTCTTCGTCCAAGTCGGCATCGGCCGCGATCTCGTCGATCCGCTCTTCGATCGACGGCAGCACAGTCGTCCGCAGCGCTAAGCCCATTTCAATAAGTCTTAGCGCCGGAATGGCTGCCAGCATCTGAGGCTCGTCGAAGAAGGATACGTCGAGGTCGCTGAGCATGGCAGATTCCAGCCTGTCGGCGATTTCCGAGTGCAGATCGTCAGGCAAGACGCCGAGATGATGGGCACGTGCGCAGGTGGCAATTTTGGGGTCGTTGCTGGCGAGATCCGAGCGCCAGCAGAACCGTCGAAGTAGATTTGGAAACTGTTCGACGGTTTTGACGAACACGGCTTCGCTTGAACGATAGGACAGAAAGTGAAATAGCATCCTATTGCGGTGCAATTCGTCAGGCGTACGGCCAAGTCGAGCTACCAGAGCGTCGTCGAGCGCAGCCGGAATTAGAAGTGCGTCTTGGATGTGCGGCGAGCCCTCACACGTGAAGCTGCTGAGAATAGTGTCGATAGTGGCACCCCGTAAGAGTGCCGCCATCATATGAGGCCTTTGGCGCAGAATTTCCGTTAGGGCGTCGGAGATTGTCGGATGAGCGAAGATCCATCTTGATCCTGAGAGCTTCAGAAACGAGCCCTTGAGCTCAGCAAAACAATCCTGAATCTTAGAGAGAGGGTACCCAGTCAGTTCCGCTACCGCCTGTGCGGCCGAAGCGTCATGGTTGCTAGGATCGAAGCCGGCCTGATGGACATAAACGAGGATAAGCGCGGCCTGCAGATGATCGTCCAAAGCGTTAATGGTATCGATTAGATGCTCTGTCGGCTCCTCCATGAAGCGGACGAGTGAACTCTCGCGAGGCGCTAGGCCTTTCGTGAAGTTTGGATCGCCGAGGCGTTCGGCAATCCCAGGAAGAAAATTGCTAACTGCGGCGACCGCGGTTAAATGCGGCTTTACGCTTGATCGCCAGCTCTGGCTCTGCTCGCCGAAGTTGATATGGTTATAAAGAATCTGGGTCTTCTCCTCGAATGTCAGCTCGCCGACATCCACGACAGCGCTGCCATCTACGAATTGAGCAAGGTTGCGCTGTCCGAGCCGACGCCTCGCTGCCTCATAAATATGTTTGCGAGAAGTTAGTAGAAAGCGGTTGCCATGCTTGATCGCGGCCTGTAGCTTGGAAAAGGCTGATGCCCAGTCCTGCACATAGTCGTCGCGTAATACATTCGAGCCGAAGGCATCGTCTATCCAGAAGAAGCGCCCGGGGTCATTGGGATTCCAGCCTGCCTCAAAGTCGCGTGGGCTTGTCAGAGCAAGTACGGTGTTGTTCGGATTTTCCGACGCTATGGTCGATACGATGGCACCGATCGCCGATTTGCCGCTTGAGGGATTGCCGAGCAGCAGCACTACTCCATGTTCGGAGATCGCATTGACCGCAGCGCGATGGGCCTGGGTAGGTACATAGGTGCGAAGCTTTGGAATCCAGCTGTCAAGTAACGCCCGACTCTGCTCGCTGAGCCGCTCATCCACGATCGAGGTGAGATCCCCCAAGCCGTAGACCTGCGGGACAAGTGCCCGAAGACGCGAACTGCTCTTGATAACACGAACGATATATTGGCGGCCGAAAATGTGCGGCTTACGCACGCCGAGCTCCCGGAGCTTGGCACGCATTGCAGCTGCGACGGGCGCATCCACGCTCATGTTCGTCATGAAGGCGTACGTGTCTGCTTGGCCAGCTTTGACCAACTCCTCGACGTGATCGAGTTCGGCGGTGAGATCGCTGATCTTCAATGTTCTTGCGGCATCGGACGTGTGCTTGCACTGAACCGTGCCGATTGGTAAGGCGCCGTTTCCCGCAGGAATTAGGAACACCGCGTCCTGACCGCCGTCTTGGGCTTCGCGGAAGATTTCCACGGACCGACCGAGTACTACCTCACACACCTGGGAGCACAGGTCCTGAAACGCACGCCAACCGATGGTATGGAGCGCCAAGTCGCTCCAAGGGCCGTGCGCTCGACGCTCATATGGTGCAGGAGGCTCGTTTAAAGCGCTTTTGGCTTTCATGCGGTGGCGACACCACGTAAAACACCGACTGGCATCGGATTGATCTCTTGCTCTGTCGCCACACTGGTTGCGCCGAGCGGTCCGAGGTCGATGTCAACACGCCGGCCTCCTTCAGTCGCGGTGCTCACTAGACGTCGGCAAAGTAGATCGGCGAGCGCGGGGTCCTCAACGGCACAGATGATCTGGCGCCCGTCTAGGCGAAGAGCGGCTAGTACTTCAACTAGGTGAAGTGCCCTGAAATCATCGATGTGCTGAATAGGGTCGTCGAGCAGCAGGGATTTGAGTGGTGTCCATGCCCGTGCGAGATGGACCGAGAGAAGGAAAGCGAGACCTGCAGCGCGACGCTGACCGCTGCTGAAGACAAATTGAGGGTTCAGGCCGTCTCCAACTTTAAGGCTCAAGAAGCGACGGACGTCGCCGCGAATGCTGTAATCGATTGTTCGCCAGTCGGCGTGCGGTCTCAGACGCTGATACAGTTCGTTGAGGAGTGGGCTGATCTGGGCGAGACGTTCGTCGATGATTTCGGCGCTCACACGCCTAACGGAGCGTTCAATTTCACGAGCCGCTACGACTGCACTTTGCGATTGGTTGACCGCCTGCGCCAGCTTCTCAATTTCAATTCGCAGTGCTGCAATGTTGCTTTCGATCGACGACATTCGCGTTACTGCTTGTGAGGCCTCCAGCACGAGTAGTGCATGCTCAAGGTCGATCAGCCGATCGCGTTCGGCAGCAATGGCTCGCTCCAGCCCCTCAGAATGATTAATGAAGCGATGCTCGAGGCCCCACTCATCGTAGAACTCGACATGCGCCTCTTCCTGCTTGCGCAGCCTGCGCAGATCGTCCGCATGAGTTTGAACCACGGCGGCGGCAGCATGGAGCGTGAGGTCGGATTGGCGCGCGTTCTCCTTTGCCGTGGCGAGTGCTTCGTAAGCGGCCTGAACGCCCGACGCTAGTGATGAAATCCTTCGCCGCGCAGCGGCCAGACCAGCAGCGAACTCGCCCGGCGTCCGATGGGCAGCGCACAGCGGGCAATGGTCTTCGTTCAGCCCGAGGCGCTCACCATGCTCGACGAGAAGACTCAGCGACACCGCGATCGCGTCCGTCTCTTCTTCGCGCGCAAGGCGTTGTTCGGCTTCTGAGACTGCTTGCTGGGCGGCCTGAAGCTCGCGCTGCGCTGCTTCGTGCGCCGCTGACGCTGCCTCTCGATCTGCAACAGCCTCCGGAGCGTTGTAGATCGCTTGCGCTAACGCGACCTCACGACCGAGTTGGAGCGCTTCACCCATTCGACCCAATCGTGCTCGTCCTTTAGCAAGTGCATCTCGCCCCGCAGTCAGTCGTGCCGTCAGCTCGGAAGGCGCATCTGGCATGGTGGCGCTGATTACTTGGAGCGCAGAGGACACATCGCCCGACCTGCTAAGGGCAGTTTGCGTCTCAGACTGTTCCTTCAGCTTGTACGCCAATTGTGTACGAGCAGCCTCATAAGCGACCTCGTCTTTAGAGTGTGCCGCTTCGGCGGCCGTCACAACCCCCTTGGCTCTGCTGCCTGCCTCCGAACCCTCTAAAGCACCGAGCGCCGACCGGACGAGGTCGAATCGCTCCGTTTCAGTGAGGTCCAGACTGAGCGCTGCGATCCACTCGTCACGAATGATTGATGTCCGGGTAAGCTGCCGAAGCGCGTCGTCTGGAGCAGGCCCGCGGCAAAGCGCGTCGTGGATTTCGTCCGCTGAGTGATCAGCGCCTGACTCGCGCGTGCGCGTGATGGTGAATGGCTTTCCGTTGCCGTCGAGGAACGAGACCGTGACGTAGTAGGCTTTCGGAACACCTTCGCCACGCCACCATAGATAATCGCGGAGGCTTTCGTTAGCCGCTTTCTCGACAGCATATTTCCCGATGGATCCGGTGATCGCGAACTCGACAGCGTCGCACAGTGTGCTCTTGCCCACGCCGTTTCGGCCTGTGATGACCGTGAAGCCCCGCCCGAAGTTGATCCGGATGATATCTCTGAATCCACGAAAGCCGCATACTTCGATGAAATCAAGCCTCATGATGTCGCCCCCAAGATGCGAGCGATTTCCGCCGGTGTCACCTCATTGAGGAACGCCGTAACGGCGTCCGGAGGAATGTCCTTCAATCTGGTGCGCAGTCTTGTTTCGAAATCAGATGCACCAAGCAGCGGCTTGGAACGTATAGACAGCAGCGGTAGCAGCGATCGCTCAACGTCATCGGCGGTAACGATGGAGGCCCTGGCGATCTTGCGGGTCAAAGAAAAATCCTCTTCGATGCGCTCGATTTCACGCCCTCGACGCACATCCCGATCCGGTGTCAAAAAAATCGAATAGACATTCCACGCTTTTGCTCCAGCGCCGCGAAAAGAAGCGGCGTGCCGAGCTAACGCGACTTGCTGGTTCTCCTTCCACGTGCTGAGGAGAGCATCTGCGGTGGCGAAGACATGGATGAATCCCATCAACGCAGCGTTTTCGAAACAAGTCACAGAGTTGGTCGAGCCAGCCCACGTCCAGGTTTCATACTGTGAATCGCGAAGGAGGATTTCAGCTTGTGTGAAGATGTCCATCAGATACCCAGTGCAGCTCTTGCCCCAGGGAGGTCGTACCATTCGCCTGCTGGGTCAGCGCGAATGATGTCGCCGGCCCGTCCGCTGCGTACGACGTTGCTTGGCACGCCTAAGTCGGTCGCACCCACTGCTACAACGATGTCAGACTGCTTCGTGGCAGGCGGCTCGACAAACTTCTGGCGTAGCGTACCGAGGATGAATTGTGCTCCGTTGAGGACGCGAATGCTCCGGCCGTTTAGATCGTAACCGTCGGCGCGTTGAACGGCTCCAGCCTGACGGAGCAGCAAGTGGAAGAAGCCAAGAGCTTCTGGATTTCCTGGGCGCAGGAGCTTAGCCGGCTCCACCGCCGGAACGCCTTCGGCATCCCGCCTCAAACCATACAGCGCCTCGCTATCGAAATTTCCGACGTTAAGCCAAGCTGGGTCGCACTGGACTCCAGTGGCTTCTTCAAAGGCAGCCCGTCCGGCGTCCAAGACCTGACGAAGGTAGCTCAATGAAAACGCTCGACGAAGCTCGTCTAGCGCCGCAGCTCCGGACTCTCGGACATGTTCGAACGTCACGTTTCGTGCGTGCGCTATCTGCCAGAGCTGCGGCGCCTTCTGCTCGAGTGCATCTGTGGATGACAGATCGACCACTGTTACGGACAGTGGCTGCACGTCGATCAGTGCTTCACCGATTACGGCGTTGAGGTATTCCCAGTCTGACCAGAAGCCGACGACCAGCAGGTCTTTTTGGCGAAGGTTGGCTGCCATCCAGACTTTGCTTCGCATGATGCGAGCCGAGATGATCGGATCGTCGAGCTGTGAAGGTGCCCAGACTGTGGCTCGCCGATCGCGATGGGAACAGCCATGGAATTTCAGCAAAGGGGCCTGACGAACGGAATCGGCGGTGGCTTCGTCTCCGTCGAGCGAGCCGCGGAAGTCCGCGCCATAGTCCCAGGCGCGCCTCTCGATCAACGTGTCGTAGTTGCTCGATATGCCAGCAACGGCGGCGCGTGTGATGAGGAAGTCTGCTATTGCAGCATGCCCAGCATTTGAAGGCCGCACGAACTCAGGCCAAGGCACGAGGTGTTCGATGAAGACCGACTGTAGGGTGTTGAGGCCCGCAAAGTGCTCGGCAAGGGCCTCCAAATTATCCCGAAGAGCGGGGTTACAGTTCGGATCGGATTCGAGACGATATTTGTCAAAGCACCGCTCGGCGACCACCCGGGCCGATGGCAGGCTGCTGGGCGGCGCCATCGATAGCCCTGCGCCGCAGACCACAAGAAGGCGGCCGGCGTTCATTGAGGCTAACAATCGAGCGATTGTCTCGGGTGTCAAGCAAGCACCCGCAGGGAACCAGCGCCACGAGTTGGTGGCTTCGCTACTAGGTGAGTTAGGTCGCCGAGATACCCAATCCTCAGGTGTAACCGAACCAGGTCGATCATCTTCAGATCCATGTTTTGCATCCTGTCTGCAATGCGCGGCTACAGCCTTTGCATATCCGATCCGTCATTTTAGAAGTCGTGCTGCCGGATTATCCTCTGCCGAACCTGCTTGGAAATACCCGATCACGCTCGCCACCGAGCGATGCTCGGTCATCGCCATGACCGCGGGCAAGGGTACGCCTTGCTTACCCGCCTCAGTGACGAAGCCCGAGCGCAGGCTATGCGCTCCGAAGTTGCCTTCCAGCCCTGCTAGCGCCGCCCGCCGCTTGACGATCGTCGCCACCGAGCCCGGGAGCAGGGCGGGGCCGACCCGTTCCTTCCAGATCCGCCGGAAGATCGCGCCCTCGCGAATCCCCGCCGCCTCCAGCCAGGCAGTGAGTGCCTGCGCGCTGCGCCCCAGGATCGGCTTGTCTGGCGTCGAATCCGCCTTCACCCCGGCCTGCTGGGTCTTCGAATACTCCAGCCTATATATATAGCCATCCTCGCCGACCTTGCGCAGGTCTCGCAGATCCGCGTCGGCAATCTCGCTGCGCCGGCGCCCGCCGCTGGCGAAGCCGAAGCAGAGTAGGGCGCGATCACGGAGGCCTTCCAGCGAATCGTCGCAGGTGGCCAGCATGGCTTCGAGCTCCTGGCGCGTAATGGCCGTCTTCTTGGTCGGCCGCTCGCCGCGCTTCACGGCCGAACGCTTGGCGCGGCTCAGCAGCGTGCGCACGCTGGGCAGTTCGCATGGATTGGCCAGCCGCTTGAGCTTGTGGGCCGTCGACAGCACCGCCACACGCTGGACCACGGTCGAGAGCTTGAGCGGCCCGAGCTTGGCCTTGAGGCCGGCAGCCACCAGCGCCGCATCGACGGCTGGCGGCAACTCGCTGACCAGGCCGGCCTTGTTCTTGCGCTGGATATGGTCGACCAGGAACTGGATGACTGCTGCCTCACTCATCGGCAGCGTCAGTTCAAGGCCGAAGCGGGCCTGGTGCCAGCCGGCCCAGTAACGCAGGGCCGCCGCGTAGCTGCGCGTGGTATTGGCCGCCGCGGCTTCGGCCAGCAATTCGCGCACAGCGTCGGCCGCCTGCTGGGCCAGCTGTTCCGGTAGCACCAGGCTAGCAGCGGGTGCGGTAAGGGCGAAAGATATGTTTTTATGCTTCATAATATGTAATGTATATTACGAAATAGAGCATCTACTGGCGATAATCATCACTTATCGTGAGTACGTCAAGGCTAGGGCAGGGCATCGATCGAGGAGACCGTTTCATGCCACGCGGAATCACTCAGGATCAGGTCAACGCCGCCGCCGACACGCTGGTCGCCGCCGGCGACAAACCCACCGTGGAAAAAGTGCGAGCCGCCTTGGGCACCGGCTCGCCGAACACGGTCACGCGCATGCTAGACACGTGGCGCGGCGGTTTGGCGGAACGGCTGCAGAACGTCCTGCAGCTCCCGGATCTCCCGCCCGAGGCAGGGCAGGCCATGACCGCGCTGTGGCAGTTAGCGGTAGCCCATGCCGAACGCCTCCTCCAAGCACGGCTGGCCGAAGACCGGGCCGCCCTTTCGGCGAGCGAAGCCCGTCTCCAAGAGGAACGAGCGCATTGGACGGCCACCTTGGCCGAGGCCGAGACCACGGTGGCCCAAGCGCGAACGCGCCAGGAGCTTGCCGAACATGCCTGCGCCAACCTGGACAGCCAGCTCTGCGACAGTCATGTCCTGCGGGAAGATCTGGTGCAGCAGCGGGATCGGTTGCAGGCGGTGGTCGACCGGCAAACGAGTGAACTCGAAGCGCTCCAGGCCGAGAAGACCGCCCGCCTTGCTGCTACGGATCAGGAACGCGAGCGTACCGCGGTACACATCAGAGCCACTGAGGACCGGGCGCACCAGGAAGTGGATCGCGCCCGGCAAGAAACCAAGCAGTGGCAGCAGCGCCACGAAGCGACTGAGCGGAGCTATCGTGAGGCGGTTCAAGCCCTTGAGGCACGTTGCGAGGCGTCCCACCGGCAACTGCAGACAGCCGAGAAGGAGGTGGCGCGCCTGTCAGGAAAAGCCGCCGCACTCGAAACCTCGCTCGCCAAAGCCAGCGCCCGTCCCAGAGCGAAGCACACCCCTCGATCGGTTGGATCGTCGAAGGCTGCCAAGGCTAAGAAATCAACAAAGTGAGTCAATAGCTCACTGACTACAATGTCGGATAAATCCCGATAGTGCAGAGAACCGATGGTTTGGCTGCACTAAAGCGCTGGCTCCAGCGCAATTAACCCCAGGGGAATGCATTTATCTGCTGGGCCTGCAGAGTCGATGCCTCG
Organism: Rhodanobacter sp. UC4437_H4; assembly: GCF_052978425.1. Classification (NCBI taxonomy): domain Bacteria; kingdom Pseudomonadati; phylum Pseudomonadota; class Gammaproteobacteria; order Lysobacterales; family Rhodanobacteraceae; genus Rhodanobacter; species Rhodanobacter sp. UC4437_H4. The sequence goes on along the minus strand of NZ_CM129673.1, from coordinate 520,374 downwards.
ATGATGTATTCTATATTTTACATAATATACATTATGCGAAATTAAAGATAGAAGGCGACAGCCTCCACGGCAACCTTCCTCCAGCGGCGCATCGACCCTCTCCGCCACTGCCTCGCCAGGTGCCAATCAGCTTCTTCCGGACGTTGGAAGAGCCGTCGTCTTCAAAGGACATCGTTCTTGCCTGGTCGAGGTGTTCGACTTGGGCCATGCGCAGTTGTGCGCGTACTCCGTTGTCGGCGATGTTCTCACTCAATCCGGTTCCGGCGGTTTGGACGGGATGAACGGCGAGACAGGATCGCTGGCCGGAAAGGTTTCCTCCAGTGCCTCGTCCTGGTTCTCGCTTTCCTTCTTCTTGCGTTGCCGCCGCGTTTCGGGAGTCTCCGGTGGCTCCCTGTCGTTCTTGCGCCCGGGATGTTGCCGGTCTTTGCGGTCGTGGGTTGCCATGCCTGCTGCTCGTGTGTGGAGGGAACGATGGCAGCCTGCGTTTTGCCGGGTGAAGCCTCGGTGTGGCCGGCGTGCACGCGCGGTCGCGGGTCCCGCTACCGATGGCCGGACCAGGCCCGATTCGCTGCGATGGCGTGATGATGGCCGGGCCTTCGCGGGACACCGGATTCACGCCTGGGATGGAATGCTCGCCACTCCCTCCCCCGCCAGAACCGGAGCGCCCCGTGGATGCCATCCAACTGCTGAAAGCCGATCACAAGAAGGTCAAGGAACGGCTCGCCGAGCTTGCGAAAACGACCACCCGCGCCGCGAAGACACGCAGCGAGCTGCTCGCACAAATCCGCGTCGACCTGGAGGTCCATACCACGATCGAGGAAGAGATCTTCTATCCCGCCTTCAGGAAGGCCGGTACGAAGGACGATGCAAAGATGTACTTCGAGGCGCTGGAGGAGCATCGCGCCGCCGGCGATCTGGTGCTCCCAGACCTGCTCGACACCGACGTCGGCAGCGAGCAGTTCTCCGGCCGCGCCAAGGTGTTGCGCGAACTGGTCGAACACCACGTCAAGGAGGAAGAGGAGGAGATGTTCAAGGAGGCGAAGAAGCTGCTTTCGGCCGCCGAGCTCAAGGCACTGGGCGCACGCATGGAACAGCGCAAGGTCGAACTGGCCAAGCAAGTCGGTGGCTCGCGCGGCAAGGCTTGAACCGCGAACGCAACGGGGAAAGACGGACACCCCGGACGGCGATCCCAAACCGCCGTCGGCGGCCTACAATGCGACTTTGACGGGCGCCAGGGTCACGGAAATGGAAGCGGAAATGGAAGACTGCAAGCGCGTGCTGGTGGTCGAAGACGACCCCGTGGTGGCCATGGTGATGGAAGACATGCTGCGGGCGATGGGCCTGGAGGTGCTGGTCGACCTCAATCTGGTCGACGCGCTCAACGACGTCGAGGCCAGCCGGCTCGATGCGGCGATGATCGACGTGGGCTTGCGCGGCGAGAATGCGTGGCCGGTGATGGCCGCCTTGCAGAAGCGCAACGTCCCGTTTGCAGTGATGTCCGGTGGCGACCTCAGCGGGTTGGCGCAGGAGTTTCCGCGGGTTCGCATGGTGAACAAGCCGGTGTCGGTGGATACGCTGCAGCAGATCGTGCGCGAGCTGCTGGCTTCGCCGCCCGCTTCGGCGGGCGGTTGAGCAACCCGACCGGCTCAGTTCGCGTCGTCGCCGTCCGCGACATCGCCCAGCATCCGCTGCAACCGCTCGGTCAGCGCGCTCACCGTGAACGGCTTGGTGATCAGCTCCATGCCGGCGGCGAAACCCTTGCTTGAGGCCGCGTCGGCGGCATAGCCCGTCATCAGCAGTACTTTCAGTTCGGGCTGGCGCGCGCGCAGCGTGTCGGCCAGCGAGCGGCCGCTCATGCCCGGCAGGCTGATGTCGGAGATCAGCATGTGCAAGTGGCCGTGCGATTCCAACGCGGCGAGGGCGGCATCGGCGTCCGGCGCCTCCAGCACCGCGTAGCCCAGCTGGTGCAGTACCTCTACCACCACCTGGCGCACCACCTGTTCGTCTTCCACCACCAGCACCACTTCGCCGTTCGACGGGCGCGGGGTGGCCTCGGCCTGATCGTGCCCTGGGCGCGCCAGCTCGACATGGCGCGGCAGATAGAGCTTGATCGAGGTGCCCTCTCCCGCCGCGCTGCGGATGTCGCAATAGCCGTTCGACTGCCGTGCGAAACCATAGACCATCGACAGGCCCAGGCCGGTGCCCCGCCCGGTCGGCTTGGTGGTGAAGAACGGCTCGAAGGCATGCTCCAGCACCTCCGGGGCCATGCCGGTGCCGTTGTCGACGACCTCGATGCAGATGTATTGCCCGCTGTCCGCCTCCAGCCAGTTGCCGCTCTCGATCGAGCCCGCGTCCAGGTTGCTCGAACGGATCAGCAGGTCGCCGCCGTCGGGCATCGCGTCGCGCGCGTTGATGGTCAGGTTCAGCAAGGCGCTTTCCAGCTGGTTCGGATCGCACAGGGTCAACCACAAGTCGTCCGCCAGCTCGAAGCGCAGCGTCACCGCCTCGCCGAGCGTGCGCTGCAGCAGTTCTTCCATCGACGCGATCAACGGGTTGGCCGCCACCGGACGCGGGTCCAGCGGCTGGCGGCGAGAGAAGGCCAGCAGGCGATGCGTCGTCGCCGCGGCGCGATTGGCCGAGTTGAGCGCGCCCTGGACGAAACGCTGCAACGTGGCGGCGTCGCCCGAGCTGGCGTGCAGCTGGATCAGATCCAGTGAACCGATGATGCCTTGCAGCAGGTTGTTGAAGTCGTGGGCCAGGCCGCCGGTGAGCTGGCCGACTGCTTCCATCTTCTGCGCCTGGCGCAGTTGCGCTTCGATCCGGATCTTTTCGCTGAGGTCGCGGATGAATACGTTGGTACGCGATTCGCCGTGCAAGGACAGGCTGCTGACGCTCAGTTCCACCGGGATCGTTTCGCCCACGCGGTTGACCATCTCGCTCTGCCGTGTCGCCCCGCGCCTGGCGCCCCGCGCCGGGCTGGGTTCGAGGTCGGCCAACAGTCGCTCGGGATGACCGGGCGGACCGACCAGGGTCGCCAGCGGCTTGCCGCGGGCCTCCGCGCGCGACCAGCCGAACATTGCCTCGGCCTGCGGGTTCCAGCGCACGATGCGGCCGGCGCCATCGAGCTGGGCAAAACCGTCCAGCGCGGAGTCGATGATGCCGCGTGCCAGTTGGTCGCTCTCGGCCAGCGCCGTCTCGGCCTGCCGGCGCCGCGAGATGTCGCGGGTGATCTTGGCGTAGCCGACCAGCACGCCATCGTCGTATATCGGGTCGATCACCACGCTGGCCCAGAAGCGGCTGCCGTCCTTGCGCACCCGCCATCCCTCGGCCACGTAATGGCCTTCCCGCCTGGCCGTTTCCAGCGCCGTCTGTGGCGTGCCGCGACTGCGTTCTTCCGGCGGATAGAAGCACGAGAAATGCTGGCCGATGATCTCCTCGGCGCGGTAGCCCTTGATGCGCTCCGCGCCGGTGTTCCAGTTGGTGATGATGCCGCGCGGGTCCAGCATGAAGATCGCGTAGTCGGTCACGTTGGACACCAGCAGCTGGAAATACCGTTCGCTGCGGCTCACGCCCGCCATGCCGGCTTCCGCGACGCGGGTGCGCTCGGCCATCCGTCGCTTCAGGTGGCTGTTCAGATCCTTGCTGGCCTGCCCGGCCTCACGCGGATCGGGGATGTCCACCAGCATGTTCACCGCGCCGGTCAGCACGCCCCCGTCGAACAACGGCGTGGAATAGGCGGCGAACGCGATCCGCCGGCCATCGGCCCGTTGTGCCAAGGCGATGTCGCCGTGAATCGCCCGCGCTTCGCGCACCGCCCGCGCCATCGCGCACTGCTCGTGCGGCAGCGGCGCGCCATCGGCCTGGAACAGTCGCGCAAACAGACACCATTTCTCGCCCGGCATCGGGCGCCGCCCGGCCAGCTCCACGGCCGCTTCATTGAAGAAGGTGATGGCGCCTCCGGCATCGGTGCCATGCACGGCGATCGGCAAGGCCTGCAGCAACTGCTGCGAGAGGCGACCGCGCTCCGCCGTGGCGCGCTGGCGCGAGTTCTGTTCCTTGACGTCGATGGTGATGCAGCGCGAGTGCACGAACTGGCCTCGCTCGAAGCGTCCACTGGAGCTGATCTGCACCTGGCGCACCCGGCCGTCACCGCCGATCAGCCGCGCCGGCCGCTTGTCCACCGATTCGCCGGCGCGCACCCGCGCGAGCAGCGCGCACAGGTTGTCGTCGTCGGCATCGAAATCGGCCAGGTTGTGGCCCACATACTCGTCGCGGCGATAGCCCAGCAGGTCCAGCTCGGCCTGGTTGGCACGCAGGATCGTGCCGTCGGCCGCGACCAGCCGCATGCCCACCGCGGCATGTTCGAAAAAATCCTCCGCGTCGCTCATCCCCTTCCTGTCGCCGCCGTGCCCGGCCGCATGGGGTGGTGAGGTGGAATCTGCCATGCAACGCATCCCGTCCCGATTCGAAAGCAGCCTGTCCCGTCAGGAAGAAACCCCGCGTGCGACGGCATGGTTCACGACCGTCTCACGGCGCCATCCCCAGTCTGTGGCGCGATCACTATGCACCGCCCCCGCGGGCGTTGCCAGCCACGCCAGCCAGGACGACCGCCCGCACAGCCCACGCCAATGTCAGAACAACGCACCATCGTCACCACGCACCGGCACGCATCCGTGCTCGCCACGCGCCTGGCTGGCAACCGCAACCGCGTATCGGGCATGGCGAGCTGAGTCATGGCCTCCGCTTCGCACAAGGTGGTCTACGTCGCGCTGGGCGGCAACCTGATGATCGCGATCGCCAAGTTCGTGGCGGCCGGGCTGTCCGGCAGCTCGGCAATGCTGAGCGAGGGCGTGCACTCGCTGGTGGACACGGTGAACGAAGTGCTGCTGTTGTACGGCTTGCATCGCGCCGGCATGCCGCCGGATCGCAGCCATCCGTTCGGCTATGGCCGCGAGCTGTATTTCTGGAGTTTCATCGTGGCGCTGCTGGTGCTGGCGGCAGGCGCAGGCGTGTCGTTCTACGAAGGCGTGATGCACATCCGCGAACCGGAGGCGATCAAGCGGCCGTGGATCAACTACGCGGTGCTTGGCGTGTCGTTCCTGTTCGAAGGCACTTCGTGGCTGGTGGCGCTGCGCGAGTTCCGCGCGCGCAAGGGCAAGCTGGGCTACTTCGAGGCGTTCCGGCTGAGCAAGGACCCCAGCACCTTCACCGTCCTGCTGGAAGACAGCGCGGCCCTGCTTGGCCTGCTGATCGCGCTGGCCGGCGTGGTGGGTGCGCAGGCCTTCGACGAGCCTGCACTCGATGGCGTCGCCTCGCTCGGTATCGCCGGTGTGCTGGCCTCGTTTGCCCTGCTGCTGGCGCGCGAGACCAAGGGCCTGCTGATCGGCGAACCGGCGCACCCGAGGGTGAGCGGTTCGATCCTGGCGATCGCCGCCGCGGACCCCGGCGTGCATGCCGCCAACGGCGTGCTGACCGTGCAGATGGGACCGAACCAGGTGGTGGCCACGCTGAGCGCCGAGTTCGAGGATGCACTGACCACGCCGCAGATCGAGGCGTGCATCAACCGCATCGAGGCGCAGGCCAAGACGATCCATCCCGAACTGCTGTCGCTGTTCATCAAACCGCAGACAGCCGAAACCTGGCGTGAGCGGCGCCGGTACGTCGAGGCCGCGGGTGACCAGCTGACCTCGTGAGCTGCCGCACGCGGCTGCCCGAAGCGGCGGTAGAACGGGCGCTGCACGCGGCCGGCCTGGAGGATGAAGCCACCGTGGTCACCGCGCGGCTCGAACCCAGCTGATCCGCGGCGGGAGGCCGTGAGCGCCGTGCGGCGCCCAGTTCGACCACGTTGACCAGATTGCCCGCCTCGTCCCACAGCGCCTGGTCGTCCTGCCAGACCCGCCAGCCCAGCTCGCACGCGGCGCAGCCGCAATCGCCGTGGCACTCGCCGCAACGTTCGGTGCAGGTGCAAGCGGCCCGCCGGCGCACGTCGACCGCGCCATTCAATCGCAGGTAGCCATCCGGCGGCCAGCGACGGATGCCCTCGCGCGTCGGCAGCTCCGGTGGCGGGGATGGGGCGGCGTTCACCTGCACGGCCTTGCCGCCGACGGCCGGTCGCGCCCGGGGGGCGGCTGCGACGGCGGCAGCTCGGGTTCGTTCGGCGTGGGCTGCGGTTCCGTGGGATCGGGGAACGGCGGCGGCGCGGGATCGGGCGGCTGGTATTCGGGATCGCCGGCGGATGATGGCGGGACGCTGGACAGCATGATCGGCAGGGAGTGCGATGGCATGAGCGGTCTCCTCGGGACGTGGCTCGATCCTCGCCGTTTCCGCGCCGATTTCCCGTGAGATTCGCGCGACGCGATCGTGAGCAAGTTTCGCCGAAGAAGTGACGCTTGCTGTTGACTCGCCAGGAGCGATCCCACCCCAGCCCTCCCCTGCGCGCAAGGGTACGAGCGCTGCATCAAGGGCCTTCGCCGGGGCGCCATCGCTGGAAGCTCGAGGGCATGGCCCGGCCGCATGCCCACGCGATGTCGACACCGCGCCGTGCAGGCTGGGTGCATGGCCGATATCTTCACCGTGTGGTGGCAGTTGTGGCAGCAGCATGTCGCGGTGCGGCTGGGCGTGACCGTGGTGGCCGGTTTGTTGCTGGCGCTGGTGCTGCGTGTCGCGATCCACGCCGTGCTGCGGCGGCTCGCGGGCGATCGCCCGGTGATCGCCGACCTGATGCAGCGCGCCCACGCGCCGCTGCAGTGGCTGCTGCCCTTGCTCTCGCTTTTGCTGGTGCTGCGCTATGGCCCCGCACTGGACTCGGCACCGATGGCACTGGTCGAGCATCTGTTGCTGATCGGTTTGCTGGCTGCCGGCACCTGGCTGGTGGTGCGTTGCGTCGGCGCGTTCGAGGGCGCCGCGGTGCGGCGCTATCCGATGGATGCCGCGGACAACCTGCAGGCTCGTCGCGTGGTCACCCAGGTGCGCGTGCTGGCGCGCACTGCCGACGTGGTGGTGATCGTGCTGGGCACGGCGATCATCCTGCTCACCATTCCCGGCGTGCGCCAGCTCGGCGCCAGCCTGCTCGCCTCCGCCGGCGTGGCCGGGCTGGCGATAGGACTGGCGGCGCGGCCGGTGCTGAGCAACCTTATCGCCGGCCTGCAGATTGCGCTGACCCAGCCCATCCGTCTCGACGACGTGGTGATCATCGAAGGCGAATGGGGCCGCATCGAGGAGATCGCCGGAAGTTACGTGGTGGTGCGCATCTGGGACGAGCGCCGGCTGGTGGTGCCGCTCAACTGGTTCATCGAGCATCCATTCCAGAACTGGACGCGCCGCAGTTCGCAGCTGATCGGCACCGTGTTCCTGATGCTGGATTTCCGCACGCCACTGGCGCCGCTGCGCGAGGAGTTCAAGCGCCTGTGCGAGGCCTCGGAGCAGTGGGATCGTCGCGTATGCGTGCTGCAGGTCACCGACGCCACCGAGAAGACGATGCAACTGCGCATGCTGGTGAGCTCCACCGATTCGGGCCGCAACTTCGACCTGCGTTGCCAGGTGCGCGAGGGACTGATCGCCTTCGTTCAGGCGCACTACCCGCACGCGCTGCCACGCTGGCGCGGCGAGCTGGATCGTGGCCAAGAATCCGCCGCGCCGATGCCGCCGGCGCCGGCACCGCAGCGCGCGCCGTCGGCCGAAGACGGCGGCCCCGAGCGTCGCGCCAGCTGAACGGCAGCCGACGTTCTGCGACGTCTTTCACGGCGTGCGGACCAGGCCGATGCCAAGGTCACGACGACGCCGACGACGGGAGTCACGCGCATGTTTCCCAAACGGGTGCTGCTGGTGGAGGACGACCCCGATACCCGCGAGATCACCGCACTGCTGCTGCAGCACGCAGGCTACACGGTGATCGTGGCGCACGACATCGCCAGCGGCGTGGCGGAGTCGGAAGCACGGCAGGATTTCGGCGTGATCGTGACGGACATGTATCTGGGCCGCGGCCAGACCGGCATCTCGCTGATTCGCAGCCTGCGGGACAGCGGCTCGCGCACCCCGATCGTGCTCACCTCCGCGCACGAGGAAGCATCCATCGCCGCCCGCGACATGAAGGTGCTGTTCCTGCCCAGCCCAAGCCGTACGGCCGGCAGGCCCTGCTGTCGGTGGTGGCTATGGCGCGCGTGTGTGGCGTCTGAACGATGCTGCCGTCTCATCGCTGCGGCACGACAGTGTCACGCCCGCTTGCCGCACCGCGCGGTCTGCCGGGAGCTCGCCCGTGGCCCGGGAGATTGCGCCTGTCCCATCGGAATCGACCCGCGCACGGCGGCAGCGCCCGGTATCGGCACGCACGCGGAGCGGAGCAAGTGAATGGTCGCCGCCGACAGCCCCGGTTGCTCCCACCTGGCGTGCTCGTGGCAGTGCCAGCACCTGCACGCTGGCTTCGGCATGGTTTTGAACCGGGGTAGTTCAGCTTGCCTTGTGGCGGGAGGCGCGCTTTTTCGCTGACGCTTTTCTCGTCGCGGACTTCTTCCTGGCCGTGGTCGTGGTGGTTCGCTTGTCCCCTTTCCCGCCCGCCGCCGACTTCTTCGCCGGCGTGCGCTTGTTGCTGGCCAGGCTCTGCTGCAGCAGCGACATGAAGTCGACCACGTTGGTGGTGGCGTTCTCCGGCATCGTCTCCTCGTCTTCCGGTTCGGTGGTCACCACGCCTTTCGACTTCATCCGCTTCTCGATCACCTTGCGCAGGCGATCACGGAACTCGTCGCGGTACTCGGCCGGATTCCACTCGTCGCTCATCGACTCGATCAGCTGCTCGGCCATCTGCAGCTCCTTGGCCGAGATGCGGTAATCCGACGCTGTCCCTGCGGGAATCTTGTAATCCTCCGCGTCGACCAGCTCCTGTGGGTAGCGCATCAGCATCAGCATCAGCGCATCCCCCCGCGGCACCACTGCGGAGAGGTATTCGCGCGTGCGGATCACCACCCGCGCGATGCCGATGCGGCCGGTGCGCTTGAGCACCTCGCGCAGCAGCACGTAACCCTTCTCCGCCTTCTTGCCCGGCACCAGGTAGTACGGCTTCTCGAAGTATTCCGGGCCGATCGAGTCGGCCTCGACGAAGGCTTTCACGTCGACCGCCTCGCGCCCCTCGGCGGCGGCCGACTTGATGTCCTCCGGCTCCAGCACGACGTAGTTGCCCTTGGCGTATTCGAACGCCTTGACGATCTCCTTCCAAGGCACCTCCTCCCCGGTCTCGGCGTTCACGCGCTCGTACCGGACCGGCGTGTTGCTGCGGCTGTCCAGCATGCGGAAATGCAGGTCCACGCTGCGCTCGCCGGTCATCAGCGACACCGGCACGTTGAGCAGGCCGAACGACAGGGTTCCGCTCCAGATGGGTCGTGCCATGGCTTCAGACTCCGGCGGCGAGCAGGTCGACAGACTATTCCGGTTTGCGCGTGCAGGGGCCGTCAAACGTGCCGTGCGAATCACGCACACGCTTCACCTGCGGCGCACGCCGGGCGCACTACGGTGCGTCGCGTCGCCACCGCGGAGCCATCCGATGCCTGTCGCCGAACGCAGCAAGGCTGCCCGAACCGCCGTCAAACGCCGGCGTCCGATTCGGGCTGCCACCGGACAGGCCGAACGACGCAAGCCTGCCAGCGGTCCGGTGTGGACCTCGCCGAATTCGGCGGACCAGTCGGCGCAGAAGGTCGGCGAGTTCGGCGCATCCAGCGCGATGGGCCGCCCGGTGCAGCCGGAGCAATTGGCGCCGTCCCATGTCTTCCTCGCGGCGCCGTCGTGCGCCAGCTGCCTTTCCGGCGCGGTGCTGCCGGTGACGAGCGGCCCGACCGGCTGAGCGATCATGGGCAACCTGCGCGACTATCAACGCAAGCGCGATTTCTCGAAAACGCGCGAACCGGCCGACAACGCGGCGGGACGCCGGGGCAGTCGCGCGATCTTCGTGGTGCAACTGCATCATGCCAGCCGCAGGCACTTCGATTTCCGCCTGCAACTGGGCGACGTACTGAAGAGCTGGGCGGTGCCGAAAGGACCCAGCTACGACCCGCAGGTGAAACGCCTGGCGGTCGAGGTGGAGGATCATCCGGTGTCCTATGCCGGCTTCGAGGGCGACATCGAACACGGCTACGGCAAGGGCCACGTCGACCAGTTCGACATCGGCGTGTGGACCACCGAAGGCGACGCCGAAGTGCAGTTGCAAAAGGGCCACCTGCGCTTCGAGCTGTTCGGCAAGCGGCTCAAGGGCGGCTGGCATCTGGTGCGCAGCGGCCGCAAGGAACGCCAGCCGGCGTGGTTCCTGATCAAGGCCAAGGACGCGTTCGCCGGCGACGTGGAAGCGGACGACCTGCTCGACGCGAAGATGATCCGCAGCACCCGCGCGGCCGCGACAACATCGGCGACCAGGGCGGTGGCAAAGAAGTCCACCGCACGCAAGAAAGCCGTGCCGAAGGGAAGAAGGGTGCCGCGCTTGCGCCTCGCCAAGGCAGCCGCCGCGCTGGACGGGGCGCGCCCGGCGCCACCCGGCACCGAGTTCTTCAAACCGGAACTGGCACGCCTGCGCGAGTCGCCGCCGCCAGGCGAGCAGTGGCTGCATGAGGTGAAGTGGGACGGCTACCGCATCCTCGCCGCGATCGCCGACGGCGAGGTGAAGCTGTGGTCGCGCAACGCGCTGGCCTGGAACGGGCGGCTGCCAGAGATCGTGCAGGCGCTCGAATCGCTGGGATTGCATTCGGCCCGGCTCGATGGCGAGCTGATCGCGCTCGATGCCCGCGGACACAGCGATTTCAACGGCCTGCAGGCCACCCTGTCCGGCGAAGCACAATTGCCGCTGGTCTACATGCTGTTCGACCTGCCCTACCTCGAAGGCAGCGACCTGACCCGGGTACCACTGCTGCAACGCAAGGCGCTGCTGCAACGGCTGCTGGCCCACGCGCCGAAACACCTGGCCTTCAGCAGCCATGCGGTCGGCGACGGTGAAGGCGCGTTCCGCACGGCGACCGAGCAGCAGCTGGAAGGCATCATCTCCAAGCGCGTCGATTCGATCTACCGAGCAGGACGCGGCGACGACTGGCTGAAGATCAAGCGGCTGGAAAGCGACGAGTTCGCGGTGGTCGGCTACACGCCGCCCAAAGGCAGTCGCAGCGGTTTCGGTTCGCTGCTGCTGGCCCGACCCGATCCGGAGGTGTCGAACGGCTGGATCTATGTCGGACGCGTCGGCACCGGCTTCTCCGACGAACAGTTGCGGCAATTGAGCAGGACCATCACCGACAAGAGCAGCAAGAAACCGACGGTGAAACTTGCCGCGATCGATCCGCTGCTGCGCGGTGCACACTGGGTCGAACCGAAGGCCGTGGCCGAGGTGTACTACCGCGGCATCGGCAACAAGAACCTGCTGCGCCAACCGAGCCTGAAGACCATGCGTACCGACAAGTCCGCCGCAGACCTGCGCGACAGCGATCGCGCCCCATCCACGCGCTCCGCCAGCAACCGGCGACGGCGCGGCGGCGGGATGTCCGCCGCCGACATCACCATCACCCATCCCGACCGCGTGGTGTATCCCGACGACGGCATCACCAAGCAGGAAGTGGCCGACTACTACACCCGCGTGATGGACTGGTTCCTGCCTGGCGTGGTGGACCGTCCCACCTCGGTCATCCGTTGCCCGGAAGGTACCGGGAAGGCCTGCTTCTTCCAGAAGCACATGATCGCCGGCCTCAAGCACGTAGGCAGCGCCAGGCTCAAGGAGGAATCCGGCGGGCAGGCCAGCTACATCTATCCGCGCGATGCCAACTCGGTGATCGAGCTGGTTCAGTTCGGCGTGCTGGAGTTCCACCCCTGGGGCGCGACCGTCAGGCAGCCGGACCTGGCCGACCGCGTGGTGTTCGACCTCGACCCCGGCGAGGACGTGGCCTGGGACCGCGTGGTGGCGGCAGCGCGGCTGGTGCGCAAGCTGCTGTCGCAGATGGGGCTGGAATCATTTTTGCGTACCACCGGCGGCAAGGGCTTGCACGTGGTGCTGCCGTTGAATCCGGGCTGCCCGTGGCCGCAGGTGAAGGGTTTCGCCCAGGCGTTTGCCAGCTCCCTGGCGCAGGCCCATCCGCTGGAGTTCATCGCCACCGCCAGCAAGGCACGCCGCGGCGGCCTGATCTATGTGGACTACCTGCGCAACAGCCGCGGCGCCACCAGTGTGGCGTCCTACTCGTTGCGCGCACGACCCGGCGCGCCGGTGGCGATGCCGTTGCGCTGGACAGAACTGGGCAAGCTGAAAAGCGGCCACGACTTCGACATCCATTCCGCGCCCCAGCGCCTCGCGCGGCTGCGCAGCGACCCGTGGGCCGGCATCGGCGAGCTGCGCCAGAACCTCGACGACGTGATGGAAAAACTCGGCTGAGGATCGCCCGCGCCTTTCGCGCGATGATCACCAGCCGCCGCCCGGGCGACATCCCCGCCTTTGCCGACGCGATCATCGACGCGCTTGGCGCTACCGCGTAACGCCGTCGACGTCGACCTGGTCCAACGCCGACGCAGGGCGGGCACGGCCCGCCCTGCATGGTTCCGTCGCAAATCCGTGGGAGCGCACTCCGTGCGCGATGCCTTTTGCATCATGCGACGATGATCAGCTGGCCGTCACGCACCACCTCGCTGTCCTGCCAGTGCGCGCCGGCGTTCTCCAGATCGGTGCGCAGCGACGGCCACGAGGTGACCTGGCGATTCTTGACCAGGCCGGCTTCGATCAGCGTCCACGGAGCGTGGCAGATCGCCGCCACCGGCTTGCCTGCGTCGTCGAACGCCTTGACCAGCGTGATCACCGCGGGCACCCGCCGCAGCTTGTCCGGGTTCATCACGCCGCCAGGCAGGACCAGCGCGTCGTAATGCTCGACCTTGGCCTCGTCCAGGGGCACGTCCACCGGCACGGCCCTGCCCCAGTTGCCATCGCTCCAGCCCTTGATCTCCCCGGCGTGGCCGGGGGCGATCACGTCGGTCTGCGCGCCGGCCTGTTCCAGCAGGCGTTTGGGTTCGGTCAGTTCGGACTGTTCGAAGCCGTCGGTGGCGAGGATGGCGATGCGGCGGCCGGTGAGGTTGAAGGACATGGGGCACTCCAGGATCGGAAAGCCGCAGCATCGCCGCTGCCACATGCAGGCAGCGTGCGGTTGTCGTGAGCGCGGCGTGACTCAAGTGCGAGCTACGCCCGCCACCCCGCCGCGAGAGAGCCCGCGGCATGACGAAGCAAACCGTCGTTCACCCCATCGTCATCCGCGCGAAAACGGGGTCATGTTCAGCCCTTCCGCCGCGACGCATCGTTGACGGCCCTTGCACCGGGACGCTGCGAAGGTGCAGGCGTCGCGATGCTGTCCGCGATCTCCGCAACTCCTCGTGCACAAAGGAATACGAACATGTCGATTTCACTGCTGGTGCTCATCGTTCTCGTCATCCTGCTGATCGGTGCGTTGCCGACCTGGGGCTACAGCCGCTCCTGGGGTTATCGTCCGACCGGCGGCATCGGCATCATCCTGCTGATCGTGCTGGTGCTGTGGTTGCTTGGCGTTTTTCACTGAGCGCCCCGCCGACACCGTGATCGTCCTGGCCAAATCGGTGTAACCCGTGCGCGCGGCGGCAAAGTGCCAGGATTGCCTGCCGGGGCGCCGTGCCACGCAGACCGCATCGGGACTCGGGATTTGCCCGGGGAAGACGCTGCCGGAGAATCGAGTATCCGCAGCCCCGGGCAACGAGCGGTGAGCCGGCATCAGCGCAGCGGTTCGGCGGCCCTGTCGCCCTGGCAACGGATCGGCCCGCCGTCGCGGCCGCGAGCCTGGGTGAAGCTGGAGCCGCGGCGGTTGATCACGATGCCGTTGGCACATTGCTGGTTGGCGTCCAGCAGGTAACTGGCGGTGACGCGCTGCGCCTCCTGCTGCTGGCGCTGCAGCTGCACGGCGCGGCGGGCCTGGTATTCGCGCGCCTGGTCGGCGACCTGGCGGTAATTGCTGGCCAGCTCCTCGCGACGCTGGCGCAGGTCGCGCTCCAGTTCGTCGTGGCGCTGGCGCGCACTGGCACGGGCTTGTTCGGCCTGTAGCGCGGCGGCGCGCTCGGTTTCCTGGATCAGCTCGTCGGCATGGCGGGCGGCAAGCCAGCGCGACACCCCGTTCCAGCCCAGGATCGCCACGACGAGGGCGGCGACAGCGGCGGCGATTTTCCAGCGCAAGGCAATCGTCATGGCTCCCGCTCCCGCGCGGCGATTCAGCGACCGAAGATGATTTCTTCACCCTCGTGGTCACGGTCCCAGCCGCGCAGCTGGTCGCGGATGTGCGCGATACCCTGCCGGCCGAGCGCATTGCGCTCCTCATCCAGTACCTGGCCGTCGAGCAGCTCGGCCAGTCGCTGCGCGGTGGGCAGCATGGCGTCCCAGGCGTCGAGCGCGGGGACCGGCCCGGGCAAGGTCATGAAGAAACTGACGCCGGAGGTCTGCAGCGCATCCAGCCGGGCCAGGTCGAAATTGCCCGGCTTGAGCATGTTGGCGACGCTGAAGATGGGGCCCAGCTCGCGCTTGCCGTCCACCAGGCGGTGATAGATGCCCATGTCGCCGAATTCCAGCCCGGCCTTTTCGGTGGCGACGACCAGGTCCGGTCCGTTGAAACGCGCGCCATCGCGCGCCACCACGAACAAGGTGACGATGCGTTCCACCGGCGTGTCGGCCGGGCGCCGACCCAGCTCCGAGCGCGGCACCGGCTTGGTGACAGGCGGCGCCGGTGCCGGTGCCGGTGCGGCGGCGGGCGCTTCGGCGACGGGTTCGGCGGGCGCGCGCAAGGTATCCACGATCGAGGCGGCGTGGCCGGCCAGGCGTTCGGTCAGGCGCTCGGCCGGCTTGGCCGCATGGCGTTCGCCGGAAAGCGTGGCGCCCAGGCGCTCCAGTTCCTCGCGCAGGCCGACGTCGAGCTCGCCTTGCTGCGGCGTCGCCGAGGTGTCGCCCAGGCTGAAGGCCGGGTCGTCGGCCAGGCTGGAGCCGCCCATGGTGGGCTCGCGCCGCGCGTGTCCGTGCGTGTGCGTATCGCCCGCTGCCCTGCGCTTGCCCTGCTCTTTCCGCGGCTGGCCGAACAGCCAGATCAGTGCCAGCACGACCAGCCCCACGATCAGCATCGGAATGCCGACGGCGGCGTTCCACGCAAAGGCAAGCAAAGGTTGCACGGTCATCATCGGTTCCTCAGGCAGCTCCCGCCAGTTTAGCCGCTTCGGCCAGGTCGACCTGCACCAGCCGCGACACGCCGGGCTCGCGCATGGTCACGCCGCACAGCTGGGTGGCGGCTTCCATGGTGGCCTTGTTGTGGCTGATGAAGATGAACTGCACGTGTTCGCTCATCTCGCTTACCAGGCTGGAGAAGCGGCCGACGTTGGCCTCGTCCAGCGGCGCGTCGACTTCGTCGAGCAGGCAGAACGGCGCGGGGTTGAGGCCGAAGATGGCGAACACCAGCGACACCGCGGTCAGCGCCTTCTCGCCGCCGGACAACAGCGAGATGTTGGACGGGCGCTTGCCCGGCGGGCGCGCCATGATCGTCACGCCGGTGTTGAGCAGGTCGTCGCCGGTGAGTTCCAGATAGGCATGGCCGCCACCGAACAGGCGCGGGAACAGTTCCTGCACGCCGGCGTTGACCTTGTCGAAGGTTTCCTTGAAGCGGTGGCGGGTTTCGCGGTCGATCTTCTTGATCGCGCCTTCCAGCGTTTCCATCGCGCTGACCAGGTCGGCCAGCTGGTTGTCCAGGTAGGTCTTGCGCTCGCTCTGTTCGGCGTGTTCCTGGATCGCAGCCAGGTTGACCGGCTCGATCCGCGCGATTTTCTGGCCGATGTCGGCGAGCTGTGACCGCCACTGGCTGGCGTCGATGTCGTCGGCCAGTTCGGCCAGCAGGGTTTCCAGTTCGAGGCCGGAAGCGGTGATCGCTTCGGCCAGTTGTTCGGCGCGCAGCTGCAGCGCCTGGGCGGCGAGACGCTTCTCGGACAGGCCCTCGCGCAATGCCGACAGGCCCTGCTCGGCCAGGTGGCGCTGCTGTTCGAGCTTGCGGAATTCGAGGTCGCAGTCTTCCAGTGCGCGGCGCGCTTCCACCAATTGCTTGTCGACCAGCAGGCGCTGGTCCAGATACGCCTGGCGCTCGGCTTCGAGTTCGGCGATCGGGTCGGAGCCGGCAGCGAGCTGTTCGGCGATCTCGTTGCGGCGCGCCTCGATCTGGCGCAGCTGGGCATCCATGCGACCTAGCGCCTGTTCCAGCGAGCTCAGCGACGAGCGCTTGGACTCCAGCGAGAGCGCCAGCGAGTGCGATTGATCGGCCGCCTCGCGCGCATTCATGCGGGCTTCCTCGCGCGCCTCGAGCAGGCTGCGGCGTTCGTTTTCCAGTTCGCGGCGCTGGTCTTCCAGGTCGCCCATCAGGCCGACCGATTCGTCCAGCCGCGCGCGCGCCTCACGGGTCTGGTTCTGCAATTCGTCGATCTGCGTGGACAGGTCGGCCAGCTCGCCGCTGACCTTTTCGGCACGGGCGCGGGCGGTCTCCAGCTTGCCGCGGTGGCTTTGCAATTGGCCGGCCAGTTCGGACTGGCGACGGTGCGCGTTGTACAGCTCGCGCTGGGCGTCGTCGCGCGCGCGTTCGGTTTCGAATTTGCTGGTGTGCAGGTTGTCGAGCCGTTCGCTGGCTTCTTCCAGCTGCGCTTCCAGCATGGCGATCTGTTCGGCCAGCGTGCGCAGCTCGCGCTCGCGCGCCAGCACGCCGACCTGGCTGCCTTGCGCCCGGCGCACGCGCGCCCAGCCCGGGCCGAGCCATTCGCCGCCGCGCGTCATCACCGACTGATACGGTGCCAGTGCGGACAGCGAGGCCACCTGCCGGTGGGCGTCGGCCAGCGATTCGGCGGTCAACACGTGGCCCAGTATGGCCATCGCCGCCGCCGGGCCGCGTACGTGGGCGGCCAGCGTGCCAGCGGCGCCGACGCCGCCCTCGGCGTTGTCGAGCAAGGCGATGTCGGCGTTGTCGAGCGCATCGAACTCCGCCGCCAATGCATGCGAGCCATCCACCAGCACCGCGTCCAGAAATCCGCTCAGCGCCGTTTCCACGGCGGTCTCCCAGCCGTTTTCGACCTGCAGCGACTCACCGAGGCGGCGTGACGTGTTCAACCCGAGACGAGCCAGCCAGCTGCTGGCAGCGTTTTCTTCCTGGCCGAGCGCGGCATGCTGCAGCGCTTCGAGCGAGGCGTGCCGGCCACGGGCGGCCTGCAGTTGCTGGCGGGCCTCGTTCAGCGCCGACTGCACCTGGCGCTCTTCTTCCTGCACTTTTTCATGGTTGGACTTGTACTGGTCGAGCAGGCTGCCCAGGGTTTCCACGCGCTCGCGCTGGGCGTCGTGTTCGCTGTGCAGTTGCTCGCCGGCGGCGGCCAGTGCGGCCACGTCGGTAGCTTTCTGCTCGGTTTCCAGTGCTTCGCGGCGGCGCGCCAGGTCGATGCCCTGGCGGTCGAGGTAATTGAGCTTGGTGCGTTCCACTTCGGCGGCGCGGTTGGATTCGCCGGCATTGCGGGTGTGGCTGTCCCAGCGCTGTTGCCAGTCGGCCAGCCTGGCCTCGGTGCTGCGCTGGGCTTCGGCGGTGTCGTCCTGCAGCTGCTGCAGGGCTTCGAGTTTCGGTTCGCCTTCGGCCAGCGCCTGGCGCAGGATTTCGACCTGCGCGTGATCGGTGGCGATGTGCGCGGCCAGTTCCGCGTGCTCGCGCTCGCTGTCGGCGTGGGCGCGCTGCAGGCGTTCGGCGCTTTCCTTGTTGTGGCGCACTTGCTGCTCGACACGGGCGATCTCGGCGCCGACCTTGTAGACCTCGGCCTGCACCGCGTTCAGGTGCTCGCTGGCGTCGGTGTGGCGTTCGCGCATGACCTCGATCTGCGCCTCGATCTCGCGCTGGCCGGCCAGCTGCTTCTCGATCTCGATCTCGGCGGCGGACAAGCCGGCGCCTTCGCTGTCGTGCTGGCTCTTGAGGCCGCGGTATTCGAGCGCGCGCAGCTCGGCTTCCTTGCGCGTCTGTTCTTCCTTCAAGGCCTTCCAGCGCTCGGCGGCGCGGGCTTGGCGGTTCAGGTGTTCGAGCTGCTTGTCGACTTCGTCGCGCACGTCGCGCACGCGGTCGAGGTTTTCGCGGGTGGCCTTGATGCGGCTTTCGGTCTCCTTGCGGCGCTCCTTGTACTTGGAGATACCGGCGGCTTCCTCCAGGTGCGTGCGCAGTTCGTCCGGGTGCGCCTCGATGATCTGGCTGATCATGCCCTGCTCGATGATCGAGTAGCTGCGCGGGCCCAAGCCGGTGCCGAGGAACAGGTCGGTGATGTCGCGCCGGCGGCAGCGCGCGCCGTTGAGGTAGTACGAGGATTGCCCGTCGCGGGTGACCTGGCGCTTCACCGAGATCTCGGCGTACTGGCCGTACTCGCCCTGCACCGAGCCGTCGGCGTTGTCGAAGATCAGTTCGACCGTGGCCTGCCCCACCGGCTTGCGCGTGTTGGAGCCGGAGAAGATCACGTCGGTCAGCGAGTCGCCGCGCAGGCGGCTGGCCGCGCTTTCGCCCATCACCCAGCGGATCGCGTCGATGATGTTGGATTTTCCGCAGCCGTTGGGGCCGACCACGCCGATCATGTTGCTCGGCAGGTGCAGGGTGGTCGGGTCCACGAAGGACTTGAAACCGGCGAGTTTGATCGTGCTCAGGCGCATGCAGTGTTCAACGGTAGGGTGCTACGGCCGGTGCAGCCGGATGACAGGGCACTGTGCCAAACGCGGGGGCCTGCTGCAATGCGTGTCCGCGTGAGATTTAGTGTAAAGAATACGATACAACTCATTGATAAATATTATTTCTCGACGGCATCTATGGAAACGGCATGGATCCCGTTGTCCATCAACCCCTGCAGCGCCGCGTAGACCATTCGGTGCCGGCGGATTGGCAACAGCCCGGTGAAGGCGGGGCTGGCGATGCGCACGCGGAAATGGCCCTTGCCCTCACCCGCATGCCCGGCGTGGAGGTGGCCTTCGTCGACGATTTCCAGCTCGGTCGGCGCCAGGGCTTGGGTCAGGCGCTGGCGCATCTGCTCGATCATCGCCTCGCTCACGCCGGCAGGGCCTTGCGGAATGGCTTGATCTGCACCTCGGCGTAGACGCCGGCCGCCACGTAGGGGTCGGCATCGGCCCAGGCGCGGGCATCAGCCAGCGACGGAAACTCGGCCAGGATCAGGCTGCCGCTGAAGCCGGCCGGGCCCGGATCTTCGGACTCGATCGCCGGGAACGCGCCGGCCACGAACAGGCGGCCCTCATCCAGCAGCGCCTGCAGCCGTGCGATGTGCGCGGGCCGCGCTCCCTTGCGCTTCTCCAGCGAGTCGGCAACGTCCGTTCCGATGATGGCAAACCACATGATCAAGCCTCCTGGTGGGATGGGTCGCGAGTCTGGCTCATGCGTGGCGCGCGGCTGCGGCCAGCTGCGCGGTGTCGACACGCACGAAAATCGAATCGCCCAGCGCGGTGAGCACTTCGCCCGCGTGGACCTCGCACAGCACGCGGGTCTTGCGCCCGACTTCGCCCTCGACGCGCGCCTTCAGCGTCAGCGGCACGTCCATCGGGGTGGGCTTGAGGAACTTGATGCCGAGGCTGCCGGTGACGCAGTCGATGCGCGGCTTGCTGTCCGGCGCGCGCTGCTCGGCACGGTAGTGGTATGCCATCGCGGTCCAGTTGGAATGGCAGTCCACCAGCATCGCGATCAGCCCGCCGTAGACCAGCCCCGGCCAGCCGTGGAAATCCGCTCCCGGCAGGTGCGTGCTGACCACGTGCACGCCGTCCTCGTGCCAGTGGCTCTTGATGTGCAAGCCGTGAGGATGGGCGCTGCCGCAGCCGTAGCAGACGCCGTCGGGCGCGGCCAGGTCCTGCAGCGCGGGCACGTCGGCGCTCATGCTTCCGGTCGCATGTACGGGAACAGCAGCACGTCGCGGATCGAGGACGCGCCGGTCAGCAGCATCACCAGGCGGTCGATGCCGATGCCGAGGCCGCCGGTGGGCGGCAGGCCCACTTCCAGCGCGCGGATGTAGTCGGCGTCGAAGTGCATGGCCTCGTCGTCGCCGGCGTCCTTGGCGTCGACCTGGGCCTGGAAGCGTGCGGCCTGGTCTTCCGGGTCGTTCAACTCGGAGAAGCCATTGGCGATTTCCTTGCCGCCCACGAACAGCTCGAAGCGGTCGGTGATGCCCTTGTCGGTATCGTTCTCCCGCGCCAGCGGTGACACCTCCACCGGATGCTGGGTGATGAAGGTCGGCTGGATCAAGGTGTGCTCCACCGTCTTTTCGAATATCTCCAGCAGCAGCTTGCCCCAGCCGTAACCGTCCTTGATCTGTATGCCGAGCCGCCTGGCGTGCGCGGCCATCGCTTCGCGGTCGCGCAGCTCCTCGCGCCGGATCTCGGGGTTGTGCTCCAGCACCGCGTCTTCCATGCGCCAGCGGCGGAACGCCGGACCCACGTCGATGTCGGCGCCGTCCCAGTGCAGCCGCGTCGTGCCCAGCACGGCCTGCGCGGTGTCGCGGATCACGCTCTCGGTGAGGTCCATGATCTCGTGGTAGGTGGCGTAGGCCTGGTACAGCTCCAGCATGGTGAACTCGGGGTTGTGTCGGGTCGACACCCCTTCGTTGCGGAAGTTGCGGTTGATCTCGTAGACGCGGTCGAAGCCGCCGACCACCAGGCGCTTCAGGTACAGCTCCGGTGCCACGCGCAGGTACAGATCCAGATCCAGCGCGTTGTGGTGGGTGACGAACGGTTTGGCCGTGGCGCCGCCGGGGATCACGTGCATCATCGGCGTCTCCACTTCCATGAAGCGGCGCGACGGCGCTTCCAGCCATTGACGCATGGTGCCGATGATCCTTGAGCGCAGCATGAAGGTGCGGCGCGCTTCCTCGGTGACGATCAGGTCCACGTAGCGCTGGCGATAGCGCTGCTCCACGTCGGCCATGCCGTGATGCTTGTCGGGCAGCGGGCGCAGGCTCTTGGTCAGCAGGCGCAGGTGATCCACGCGCACCGAAAGCTCGCCGGTCTTCGTGCGCATCAGCGTGCCTTCGGCACCCACGATGTCGCCCATGTCCCAGCCCTTGAACGCCTCGTAGACCTCGCCAACCGTGCCGGCATGGATGAACAGCTGGATGCGTCCGCTGAAATCCTGCAACTGCACGAAGCTGACCTTGCCCTGCACGCGCTTGAGTACGATGCGCCCGGCCATCTTCACCCGGCGCGCGGCCGCTTCGACGGCTTCGGCCGTGTGCACGTCCTTGTCGGCGAACTCGGTTTGCAGGTCGCCGGCGAAGCTGTCGACCTTGAAGTCGTTCGGAAACGCGATGCCCTGCCCGCGCAGCGCCTTGAGTTTTTCGCGGCGCTCGGCGATCAACTTGTTCTCGTCGGGAAGGGTGTCGGTGACTTCGCTCATGGATGGTTCCGTGGCTGCCAGCGCGCGCTGGACAGTGGATGTCTCGTGGATGGGGCGGCGCTCAATTGCCCTTGTCGAAAATCTGCTTGACGCCGCGTTTGGTGGCATCCCAGCCCTCGCGCGCGCCGTGGCCGATGGCGACGCCTGCCTTCTTCGCGCCATGGCCGATGCCGGTGCCGGCCTCTTTCGCGCCGTGCCCGATCTTCCTGGCCACATGCCTGGTCGCGTGACCGACATCGCGGGCGCCGTCGGCGACGCCGTGGCCGACCGCCTTGGCATCCTGCTTGATGCCCTGCCCGGCGCTGCCCTGCGACGACTGCGCTGCCGCGCCGAACGCCATCAGCGCGACCAAGGCGATCAGGAAAATGCCGATCTTCTTGCTGTTCATGCGCGTCACCTCGTCAATGGGCGGGTCGAAGGGAATCGGGCGTCAGGCATCGATGCGCTTGGCGCCGGCTTCGAGGCCGGATTTCAGGCTTGCCTCGATGAACTCGTCGAGGTCGCCGTCGAGCACCTTCTGGGTGTCCGAACGCTCGATGCCGGTGCGCAGATCCTTGATGCGGCTCTGGTCGAGCACGTAGTTGCGGATCTGGCTGCCCCAGCCGATGTCGGACTTGGTCGCTTCCAGCGCGTCCCTCTCGGCATTGCGCTTCTGCACTTCCAGTTCGTACAGCTTGGCGGCCAGCATCTTCATCGCGCGGTCGCGGTTGGCGTGCTGGCTGCGCTCGGTCTGGCAGGCCACGACCGTGTTGGTGGGCACGTGGGTGATGCGCACCGCCGACTCGGTCTTGTTGACGTGCTGGCCGCCGGCACCCGACGAACGGTATACGTCGGTCTTCAGGTCGGCCGGGTTGATGTCGATCTCGATGCTGTCGTCCACTTCCGGCGAAACGAATACCGAGGTGAAACTGGTGTGCCGGCGGTTGTCCGAATCGAACGGGCTCTTGCGCACCAGCCGGTGCACGCCGATCTCGGTCTTCAGCCAGCCGTAGGCATAGTCGCCCTCGACGCGGAACGTGGCGGACTTGATGCCGGCCACGTCGCCGCCGCTGACTTCCATCAGCTCGGCTTTCCAGCCACGGTGCTCGCACCAGCGCAGGTACATGCGCAGCAGCATTTCGGCCCAGTCCTGCGCCTCGGTGCCGCCGGCGCCGGCCTGGATGTCGACGAACGCGTTCATCGCGTCCATCTTGCCGGAGAACATGCGCTGGAACTCCAGCTTGCCGACCTGCGACTCCAGCTTGTCCAGGTCGTCGATCACCGACTGCGCGGTGTCGTCATCGCCGTCGGCGACGGCCATCTCCAGCAGGTCGCCGGCGTCGTCCAGGCCGGCAGTCAGCGTGTCGATGCCGTGGACGATGGTGTGCAATCGGGCGCGTTCGCGGCCCAGTTCCTGCGCGTTGGCCGGGTCGTCCCACACGGTGGGGCTCTCCAGTTCGCGGGTTACTTCTTCCAGGCGCTCGCGCTTGGTGGCGTAGTCAAAGATACCCCCTAAGCGCTTCGACGCGACCGCGGAGGTCGTCGATCTGCGCATGGATGGGATTGGTCTCGATCATCGTGAAATCTTGGTGGGAGGCAAGCACGCAAGAATAACAGACCCGTTTGCAGCCGGCGCCCCTTGCAGGGCGGGCACTGCCCGCCGACCTTTGATCCATGGCGACGGAAAGCGGCGGGCGGTGCCCGCCCTAAGCAGCCGGCCGCATTCAGGCGAGCGCCTGGGCATGTACGCCTCTGACGGCACGCCCCGACGGATCGGCCGCGTTCGCGAACGCCGGATCCCACGCCAGCGCCGCCGGCGAGGAGCAGGCAATCGACTTGCCGCCGGGCACGGTCGCGGCGCAGGCCTCGCCGGGAAAGTGCTGCTCGAAGATGCGTCGGTAGAAATACGCCTCCTTGGTCGCCGGCGTGTTGAACGGGTAGCGCGCCGCGGCCGCGGCGAACTCGCGGTCGCTGACCGCCTGCTCCGCGTGCGCTTTCAAGCCGTCGATCCAGCCATAGCCGACGCCATCGCTGAACTGCTCCTTCTGTCGCCACAGGATCGAATCCGGCAGCGCGCCGTCGAACGCTTCGCGCAGTACCGCCTTCTCGATGCGCCCCTGCCCTGCCATCTTGTGCTTCGCATCGAGGCCCATCGCCACGTCGATGAACTCCAGGTCGAGGAACGGCACGCGCGCCTCCACGCCCCACGCCATCATCGCCTTGTTCGCGCGCAGGCAGTCGTAGCTGTGCAGCGCGTCGAGCTTGCGCACGGTTTCCTCGTGGAACGCCTCGGCCGAGGGCGCCTTGTGGAAGTACAGGTAGCCGCCGAAGATCTCGTCCGAGCCCTCGCCCGACAGCACCATCTTCACCCCCATCGCCTTGATCCGCCGCGCCAGCAGGTACATCGGCGTGGCGGCGCGGATGGTGGTGACGTCGTAGGTCTCGATGTGGCGGATCACTTCGGGCAGCGCATCCAGCCCTTCCCAGAACGTGTAGACGAAGCCGTGGTGCACGGTGCCCAGCGCGTCGGCGGCGACCTGCGCGGCGGCCAGATCGGGCGAGCCGTCCAGCCCGATCGCGAACGAATGCAGGCGCGGCCACCACGCTTCGCTGCGGTCGTCGTCCTCGACCCGCTCGCGCGCGAACTGCGCGGCGCAGGCGGCGACCAGCGACGAATCCAGCCCACCGGAAAGCAGCACCCCATACGGCACGTCGGTCATCAGCTGACGATGCACGGCCTGCTCAAACGCCTTGCGCAAGGCCGGAGCAGCCACGTCATGGCCGCGCGTGGCGGCGTAGTCGCGCCATGGCCTGGCGTAGTAGC
Organism: Rhodanobacter sp. UC4437_H4; assembly: GCF_052978425.1. NCBI lineage: Bacteria > Pseudomonadati > Pseudomonadota > Gammaproteobacteria > Lysobacterales > Rhodanobacteraceae > Rhodanobacter > Rhodanobacter sp. UC4437_H4. Next base: position 496,140 of record NZ_CM129673.1, on the reverse strand, counting down.
GCTGCAACTCGCCGCTGGCGCTGTCGTACACATGGCCGGGCGGAAACGGCGCCACGTCGGCACACACGCCGACCAGCGCCTTCATCTCCGAGGCCACGCACAGGCGGCCTTGCGCATCGTGGCCCCAATACAGCGGGCAGACGCCGATCGGGTCGCGGGCGATCAGGTAGCGCTGCGCCTCGCCGTCCCACAACGCGAACGCGAAGATGCCGTTGAGCCTGCCCACGAAGTCGCTGCCGTGCTCGCGATACAGCGCGTTGATCACCTCGCAGTCCGAAGCGGTGGTGAATTCGTAGCTGCTGGCCGCACGCAGTTCGCGGTGGTTGTAGATCTCGCCGTTCACCGCCAGCGCCAGCGCGCCGTCGCGCGAACGCAGCGGCTGCGCGCCGCTGGCCGGGTCGACGATGGCCAGCCGCTCGTGCACCAGGATCACCCCGGCGTCGACGAACACCCCGCTCCAGTCCGGCCCGCGATGGCGCTGGCGCTGCGACAACTCCAGCGCCTGCCGGCGCAACGCGGCCAGGTCGTCGCCCGGCTGCAGGTCGAACATTCCGAATATCGAGCACATGGTGGAAGTTTCCTCGTTGCTGTCTGTGGATACCGCTCTTCTGAAAAATCGGCCATGGAGACCGGGTTTGCCCTGCGTGGGCGGACCCGCGCAAAAATCAAACACCACAAAACGAAAGAGGCCCGCACTGGGCGGACCTCTTTCGCGTATTCGATGAAACTTGCAGCTACGCGAGGGCCCGCCAACGGTTGGCGTTGTTGTTCGCGCGATTATTGGTATTGCCGGCCAGCACGAAGCTGCGCGCGGAAGGCGCAGTGGAGTTCAAGCCGCTGGTGGCGAAGGAATGCATGGATCAACTTGAACAGATCATCCGACGCTTGGCAAGTGCTGGCACAGCAGTGACGCCAGCCGCCGCTTGCCGCTACATTGCCGCCAATGAGCCATGACGCAACACGGATGTCTGCCCGCTCCCGCACCGACCCGGCACCGATGCCCGCGGGAGGGCGGCCATTGCGCTGGTGGATTCCGCTGCTGGCCTGGTTGCTGCGCGGTTTCTATTTCGGCCGCATCCGCATCTTCGGTGCCCATCGGCAACCCGTGCCGCGACGCGGCGGTCGGCTGATCGTCAGCAGTCATCGCAACGGGGCGATCGACGGCTACACCGTGCTGCGGGTGTTTCCCGGCGCGCAAGGGCTGGTCTCGATCCAGTTGCTGCGGCATCCGCTGCTGCGCTGGATGTTCGACGGCATCGCGGTGGTGCGCGACAAGGATCGCGAGCGCTACGCCAAGCGGCGCGCCGCGTTCGCTCATCCCGTCGACGCCGGCTGCGCCCAACTGCGTGCGGGCGGCGACCTGGTGATCTTTCCCGAAGGCAGCAGCGAATGGGGCTGGCAGCCGCTGCCTTACCAGCGCGGCGCAGCGCGCATCGCGCGCACCTTGCTGGACGAGGGATTGTCGCTGGAGGTGCTGCCGCTGGGTTTGCACTACCAGGCGCCGGACCGCTTCCGTTCGCGCGTCGAGGCGCTGGTCGGAGTGCCGGTGAACTTGCCCGCACGCGATGCCGATGAATCCGATCGCGACTGGGAACGACGCATCCATCAGGCGATCGCGACCGCGCTCGACGCGGTCTCGGTGAACTGTCCGACCCCGGAGGTCTTTGCGACGACGGAAGCCTGGGCGACGGTGCGGGCCGCGGCGGGCGAGTCCTACGCGCTGGCGTTCATCGGCGCACAGCAACGCCCACAGGCGCCACCGCCGCCACCACCACGCGCTCGTCCATGGCCATTGGACTGGCTCGTGGTGGCGGCGTTCATGCTGCTGGCGGCGCCGGTGCTGCTGGCCGGCCGGGTCGCCGGTGGCAAGGCGGATGCACGCAATACGGTGAGCTTTTTCCGCATCGTGGGCGGGCTGCTGGTGGCGATGGTCTGGCTGCCCTGTCTGCTGTTGATGACCTGGTTCTGGCCATGGCCGCTGCTGGTGCTGTGGCCGCTGGCCGCACTCGGCTGGTGGCGCTGGCCGCGCGTGATGCATCGGGGGAATCCGTGAACATGCCACGCATCGCGCGCTGGATCGGCCATGCCTTCGCCGCCGAGCTGTTGCTGATCCTGGTGCTCGGCAGCATCGGTGCCTGGCGGCTGGATGACGGCGACCTGCACGCCGCCAGCCTGCTTGGCGGTATCGCCTGGCTGCTGTTGCTGGTCGCTACCTTGGCTGCACCGGGCAGTGGCTGGGCCAGCTGGAAAGGCACGCTGCAGTTCGTCGCCTGCTGGCTGATCTTTCCGCTGTTCAAGGCGATCCGCGAGGTATTCATCCAGCACACCGCCGACGCGACGCTGCTCGCGCTGGATCGTGATCTGTGGGGTGGCCGCAGCCTGCCGGAGCACCTGCTGGGCTGGGAACGGCCGTGGCTGTCGGAGCTGCTCAGCAGCGGCTACTTCCTGTTCTATTTCGTGGTGCTACTGCCGGCGATCGTGTTCAGCGTGCAGCGCAGCAGCCCCGAGGCGAAGGCGTTCTTCCTCGGCCTGACCCTGATGTACCTGGTCGGCTTTGCCGGCTACCTGCTGGTGCCGGCCGGTGGACCGTACATGGCGTTTCCCGAGGTGTTTCCGTATCCCGTGCACGGCGGCGCGATGACGGCATTGCTGGCCGGCGTGGTCAAGGCCGGGATCACCGGCATGGACGTGTTCCCCAGCCTGCACAGCGGCATCGGCGTGTATGTGCTGGGCTTCTTCGCGCTGGGCAGGTATCGGCGCATCGCCGCCCTGCTGGCGCCGATCATCCTGGCGCTGGTGGTGGCCACGTTGTACCTGCGCTATCACTACGGCATCGACGTGCTGTGCGGGATCGCCCTCGCCGCCGCGGTGCTCGCCTTCATTCAGCGTTACCGCAAGGAAACCCTCGCATGACCCAACTCCTCGTCTTCACCGATCCGCAGGCCGCCGAGCATGCCGTCAGCGGCGGCAAGGGCGCCAACCTGGCGCGCGCCGCGCAGCACCTGCCGGTGCCGCCGGGCATCGTGGTCGGCAGCGAGGTTTATCGCGAGTTCGTGGCGCCCTTGCATGAGGCGATCCGCCACGTGCTGGAAGACGCCACACTCGACCACGCCGCCCGCAGCGAGCGCATCCAGGCCCTGCTGCTCGCGCAGCCGTTGCCGTCGTCACTGCGCGACGAGCTCGCCGCGAAACTGGAAACACTCGATCTGGCCGATGCGCCGGTGGCGGTGCGTTCCTCCGGCACGCTGGAAGACCTGCCCGGCGCTGCGTTCGCCGGCCAGCACGATACCTTGCTGGGCATCCGCGGCGTCGATGCCGTGCTCGACGCGATCCGCCGCTGCTACGCCTCGCTGTGGAACGCCCACGTGCTGCCGTATCGCGAGCGGATGGGGCTGAACCACCTGGACGCGGCGATGGCCGTGGTGGTGCAGAAGATGGTGCAGGTGGGCGAGCATGAGGCCGCCGGCGTGGCGTTCTCGATCGACCCGGTGCGTGGGGCGCTGGACCAGGTGTTGATCAACGCCGCGTTCGGCCTCGGCGAAACCGTGGTCGGTGGCGAGGAGCCGGTCGACGAGTACCGGCTCAGGCGCAGCGACATGAGCGAGGTCGACGCGGTGATCGCCGAGAAGCCGCAGGCGCTGGTGACCGATGCCGCCGGCGGTACTCGCCACTCGACGTTGTCCGCCGAACAGGCGCATGCCCCTGCCCTCGCCGAAGCGCAACGCCGCGCCGTGGCGCAGCTGGCGCTGGCCGCCGAGCAGCACTTCGGTTTCCCGCAGGACATCGAGTGGGCGTGGCAGGACGGCACGCTGTACCTGCTGCAGTCGCGTGCGGTGACGCGCATCCCGGCGCGCTGGACCCGCGACGAATCGGCCGAGCGCTTTCCCAACCCGGTCACCCCGCTGACCTGGGATCTGTGCGAAGCCGGCTTCCATGCCTCGCTCAACCACAGTTTCAAGCTGATGGGCCTGCCGCCGTTCGGCGACAAGTGGTTCGCGATGCGCGACTACTACATCTACGGCAACCAGAACGCGGTCGAACTCTACAGCGGCCGCACGCCGGCGAAGATGCTCAAGGACGTGGAAAGCATCCGCGCCGCGCTGCCGCAGATCGCCGCGCAGTTTGCCTGGGTGCAGGAGCTGCCGGTGCGCTGGATGCGCGACCTGGACACTTATCTGCTCGGCATCGGCGCCCTGATGCGCGAGTCGCTGGACGGCCGCCCTTTGAATGAACTGTGGGACTACGTGCTGCGCATCAATGCGCTGGGCGCCAGCTACTTCCTGCCGAACATCGCCATCTCGCTGACCCAGCGCACGCTGTACGTGGCCCTGCAGCAGATGCTGCGACTGGCGCTGCCGGCCGACCAGGCGCAGCAGGTGTTCGACCAGTTGCTGGCAGTCACCGACACCAAGACCGGCCAGGTCAATGCCGAGCTGTGGTCGCTGTCGCGGCTGGTTCGCATGGATGCCGTCCTGCATGACCGGCTGCGCAGCGAACCCAGCGTCGAACTGCTGGAAGAACTGGCGCAGCACCCCGCCTTCCACGCCGAGTTCCAGCGCTTCCTGGCCCGCCACGGCCATCGCGAACTGGATTTCGACGCCTACCACCCGACCTGGGTCGAGGCACCGCAGATCGTGCTGGACCAGCTGAAGATGCTGGTCGATCGTCCCGACGAGGACCGCGCCGCCGCCGAACTGGCGCAGAAAGCCGCCCAGGCGGCGATGGAGCACAACGTGCTCAGCCATGCGCCGGAGGAACTGCGCTACCTGGTGCACGAGGTGATCCGGCTGGCCCGCACGTATACCGCGCTGGACGACCTGGAGCATTACCAGACCACCCGCCTACACCTGCCATTTCGCCGCGGCCTGAAAGCGATCGGCGCACAGCTGGTCGAACGCGGCGTACTGGCTGATCCGATGGACGTCTATTTCGTGCCGCTGGCCCTGCTCGACGGCGCGCTGCACAGCGGTGAACTGTCCCCGATCACGGAAGCCGCCGCCCGCCACAAGGCCGGTTACCTGGCGGCCTGCGCACGCACGCCGGACTGGATCTTCGGCGAGGCGGAACCGGTCGAGGTCGACGGCAGCCAGGTGCTCAAGGGCCTGGGCGGCAGCCCCGGCATCGTCGAGGGCGAGGTATTCGTGGTGCGCAGCCCGGAGGATTTCCCGCACTTCCCCAAGGACGCGATCCTGGTGGCGCGCACCACCAACCCGGCGTGGACGCCGCTGTTCTACCAGGCGCGCGGAGTGATCACCGAAAGCGGCGGCCCGCTGTCGCACGGCGCGGTGACCGCGCGCGAACTGGGCCTGCCGGCCGTGATGAGCGTGCGCCACGTGATGCGCATGCTGGCCAATGGCCAGCGCGTGCGCATCGACGGCCGCCACGGCACCGTCGAGGTACTCAGTCCGCCGTAATCCAGCGCGTGGCTTCGTCGACCTCGGCACCACGGAACAGGCGGAACTGGGCGGGGATGGCGAAGCTGAAGGCCGTGGCGGTACCGCGCAGCCAGGGCACGTCAGTGACCAGCGCCACACGGTCCCAACTGCTGAAGTGCCGCGCGCCGAGTTTTGCGTCGTTCCACATGGCGCCGGGGTCGAAGCCGGTGAAGTCGTCGGCAGTGACGTAGAGCAGGCGCAGCTTTCGATTGAGAGCGAACGCCGCCTCGACATCCGGCACCACGATGTTCTCGTAGTCTTGCGCGGTGACCTGGCCGTGCGCGCGAAAACCCAGCGTGCCGGCAGGCAATCCTTCGATCTGTGCGATCACGGGCGTGCTCCTGGGATGGGGTGCCCCAGTTTGGGTCCAGGCACGTGAAAAGCGTGCAAGTCGAAGGCATGGGAGCAGGCTTTCGAGAATCCTGCATTTCCGATCAGGCGGGCTCGATGTGCCGCAGCAGCAGGCGCGGCGTCTCGCGACCCTGCCAGTCGTTGATGGTCAGCTCGTAGGCCGTGCGCAGCCGAGGCGGCGGTGGCTGGCCGTCATAGGCATTGAACATCACCGCGTCGTGCACGGCGCCATCGCGCGGGTCGCGCAGTTGCAGGCGCAGATGGGTCTCACCCATCACCTTCCAGCCGGCGCAGTCGAACAGGTTGTCGAACAGCGGTTCGGGGAACGCCTGGCCCCATGGGCCGGCGGCGCGCAACTGGCGGGCCAGCGCCAGCGTGGCGGCGCCGGGCGGCAACTCGCCGTCGGTGTACAGCACCGCCTGCAGCCGCTCGGGCTCGATCAACTCGCGCGCGACCGCGTCGAAGGCGGCGGCGAAGCGCGGGTAGTCGGCGGCTTTCAGGCTCAGCCCGGCAGCCATTGCGTGGCCGCCGAAGCGTTCGATCAGGCCGGGCTGGCGGGCGTCGATCACGGCCAGCGCGTCGCGGATGTGGAAGCCCGGGATGGAACGGCAGGAACCACGGAGGTTTTCGGTGTCGTCTTCGCTGGCCGGGGCGAAGGCGATCACCGGGCGGTGCAGCCGCTCCTTGAGTTTCGAGGCGACCAGGCCGACCACGCCGGCATGCCACGACGGCTCGAACAATGCCACGCCGATCGCATCGAGCGGCCCCAGGCCAGCCACCATCACCTCGGCCTCGGCCACCATCGAGGCCTGCAGGTCGCGCCGCTCGCGGTTGATCGCGTCGAGCTGCTCGGCGTAACGGCGCGCCTGTGCCACGTCGTCGGTGAGCAGGCAGGCCACGCCCAGGCGCATGTCCTCCAGGCGCCCGGCCGCGTTCAACCGCGGCCCGACTGCGAAGCCGAGATCGCTGGCGCACAGCGTGGTCAGGCTGCGCCTGCCCGCTTCGACCAGCGCGGCGATGCCGGCGCAGGCGCGGCCGCTGCGCATGCGCTGCAAGCCGGCCTCGACCAGCACGCGGTTGTTGAAATCCAGCGGCACCAGATCGGCCACCGTACCCAGGGCGACCAGGTCGAGCAGCGGCGACAGGTCGGGTTTCGCCGCGCCGAAAGCGCCCTGCTCGTGCAACTTCGCACGCAGGGCGAGCAGCAGGTAGAACATCACCCCGACACCTGCCAGCGCCTTGCTGGGGAACGCGTCGCCGGCGAGATTCGGATTGACCATCGCATCACACGCCGGCAACCGCTCGCCGGGCAGGTGATGGTCGGTGACGATGACCTTGATGCCGCGCGCCTGCGCCGCCGCCACGCCGGCCACGCTGGCCACGCCGTTGTCGACCGTGACGATCAGCTGCGGGGTGGGCTGCATCGAGGCGACGAAGGCCGCGCTCAGCCCGTAACCGTGCACGAAGCGGTTCGGGATCGCGTAATCCAGCCGCCGCGCACCGAGCAGACGCAGGCCGCGCACGGCCACGGCGGTGCCGGTGGCGCCGTCGCAGTCGTAGTCGCCGGCGATCAGGATGGTCCAGTCATCGCGGATCGCCTCGGCCAACAAGTCGACCGCCTGCGCCATGCCGCCCAGCAATTGCGGCGACAGCATCCGCGCCAGCCGGTGCTCGACCTGGCCGGGTTCCAGCACGCCGCGCGCGGCGTAGACCTGCTGCAACACCGGGTGCACCGCATCCGGCCAGCCATGCGGCGCGCCCCGGCTTTCGCGCCGACGCAGCTGCAGCACGCTCAACGTCCTGCCCCGCGCCAGAAGCGCCAGCGATGAGCGGGTTTGTGCAGCCAGCGTTCGCCGCTGGCGAAATGCAGCGTGACGGGCTGGCGTTCGAGCAGCGGCTGCAGCAGCGGCCACCAGCGCGAGGCCAGCTCGTGCGCCGGCAGATCCTGCAGGTCGATCAGCCAGCCGGCACCCGCGGCTGCGACCGCATCGGCCGTGCGCAACGGATGCGCGATGCCGGCACGCGCGGCCAGTGCGCGCAGCAGCAGGTCGTCGCTGACCACGCCGGCCAGGGCACTGGTCGGCGGCGCGGGCAGGCGTCCGCCGCCCCACAGCCACAGACTGTTGACCAGCGATTGCCCGCGCATCCGTCGTTGCGCATTGAGCGGATGCTGGTGCAGCAGCACCTGGATGTCGTTTTGCAACACGCGCCAGCGGCGCCCGTGCGCGCCCTGCGGCAGGTGCTGCGCGAGGTCCTCGCCCAGCGCCTGCGATGGCGTGGCCAGGCCGGGCAGCGGCGTATCGGCCGGCAGGCACAGATGCCAATGATCCGGGGTGGAAATCTCCAGTTGCATGCCGGCGTCGTCGAACACCGGCCGCAGCGTTTCGGCCAGCGCCTGCGCCTCGTCCAGGCCCAGGCCCATGCGACCGCAGGCCAGCAGGCGTACCCCGTTCATGTCCGGCTGCACCCAGGCCGGGTCGGCCGACAGCCACAGCGCATCGCCCGCGTCGCCGGCGAGAAACTGGCGGGTGATCGCCGCCGCGGGCACGTGCGCCTCGACGCCGGTGAAATGCCCGCCGAGGCCATCGAGATAACCGACGCCGCCATCCGCCAGGCGGTCGGCGCGCGGGAGCCACGCGTGCAGCGGATGGGTCGGCTCGACGTGCGCCAGCGAGGGCAGCCACAGTTGCAGCGACGGCTCCGGTTTGGACATCTCTTCAGGCCTCCAGTTGCTCGACCAGCGCCAGCCACTCGTTTTCCAGCGATTCCTTCTCGCCGCGCAGCTGCGCCTGGCGCTGGCCGATGCGCATCATTTCGCTGGTCGGGCCGTTGTAGGTGGCCGGGTCGGCCAGTTGCGCCTCCAGCGCGGCCAGCTCGGTATCGATGCTGGCGGTGCGCGTCTCGATCTTCTTCACCCGCTGGCGCGCGGCTTTTTCCTCGTCACGCTGGGCGGCAGTCTGGCGCCTGTGCTCCTCCGGCGAAACCTCCACCACCTTGGCCACCACCGGCTTGGCCGCCTTCTTGTTCGCGGCAGTGCGGGTCTTCAACCAGCGCGCGTAGTCGTCCAGGTCGCCGTCGAACGGCGCCACCTCGCCGTCGGCCACGCGCCAGAAGCTGTCGCAGACCATGCCGAGCAGATGGCGGTCGTGAGAAACCAGCACCAGCGCGCCGTCGAAATCGGCCAGCGCGTCGGCCAGCGCCTCGCGCATGTCCAGGTCGAGGTGGTTGGTCGGTTCGTCCAGCAGCAGCAGGTTCGGCTTGTCCCACGCGATCAGCGCCAGCGCCAGGCGTGCGCGCTCGCCGCCGGAGAAACCGTCGACCGACTCGAACGCGCGGTCGCCGGCGAAATTCCAGGTGCCGAGAAAATCGCGCATCACCTGGGTGGCCACGCCCGGCGCCTTGTCCAGCAGATGGTCGAGCGGGCTCGACCCTTCGCGCAGGCTTTCCACCGTGTGCTGGGCGAAGTAGCCGATCTTCAAGTCCTTGTGCACCTTGCGCTCGCCGCCGAACGGTTCCAGCTCGCCGACCAGGGTCTTCACCAGGGTGGATTTGCCGGCGCCGTTCGGGCCGAGCAGGCCGATCCGTTCGCCCGCCTCGATGCTGAAGCGCACGTCGGCGAGCACGATGTTCGCCACTTCGTCCGCGTGCGTGGAAGGATCGGCCAGGTAGCCGGCGGTGATGTCCTCCAGCTGCAGCATCGAATCGGGCAGTCGCCCCGGCGCGGGAAACTGGAAGCTGAAGGGGCGCTCGGCGCGTACTGCCTCGGTGCCGGCCAGCTTCTCCAGCCGCTTCATCCGCGACTGCGCCTGCTTGGCCTTGGTCGCCTTGGCCTTGAAGCGGTCGATGAAGGACTGCAGGTGCGCGCGCTCGGCCTGCTCGCGCTCGTGCGAGATCTGCTGCTGGCGCAACTGCTCGGCACGCAGGCGCTCGAACGCGCTGTAATTGCCGGTATAGAGCTTGGCCTTGCCGTCGTTGAGGTGCAGCGTGTGGGTGATCACGCCATCGAGGAACTCGCGGTCGTGCGAGATGATCAGCAAGGTGCCCTGGTAGCGACGCAGCCATTCTTCCAGCCACAGCACGGCGTCGAGGTCGAGGTGGTTGGTCGGCTCGTCCAGCAGCAGCAGGTCGGACGGGCACATCAGCGCACGCGCCAGGTTCAGCCGTCCGCGCCAGCCGCCGGAAAATTCCTGCACCGCGCGCTCGTGCGTTTCCGGGGGAAAGCCCAGGCCATGCAGCAGGCGGCCGGCGCGGGCGCGGCCGTCGTAGCCGTTCAGTTCCTCGATGCGGTGATGCGCCTTCGCCATCGCCTCCATGTCGCCGCGATCGCCGGCTTCCGCTTCGTCGTTGATGGCGGCGGCCAGTTCCTCGTCACCGGCCAACACGTAGTCGATCGCGGCGTCCGGCAGCGCCGGCGTCTCCTGCGCCACCGAGGCCAGCCGCAGCTTGCCCGACATCTCCAGCTCGCCCGCATCGCTCTCCAGCCTGCCCTGCAGTGCGGCGAACAGGCTGGATTTGCCGCAGCCGTTGCGGCCGATCACGCCAAGGCGCCAGCCGCTCTGGATCACCAGGTCGATGTCGGAAAGCAGCAAACGACTGCCGCGGCGCAGGGCGAAATGTCGAAACGAAATCATGGAATGGGCGAGTCCTGCCCGCGCAAGCGGGCACTGCAGCCGCCCATGATAACGGCGATGGCTCGCCCATGGCCGCAGCGAATGCCCAATCCATCGCAATCGCCGCGACCCGGCATGGCGTAACATGGCGGGGTCTGCTACAACGACGCCGCATACAGCCTTGTATGGAGAGGGGAGCCATGGTCAAGTTCACGAGCCGTTTGCCGATCGCCATCCTGCTGGCCGCTGCCGCCGGCCTGGCCGTGCCGTCGGCAGCCAGTGCAGCGCAGTCGCGCGAACATGGCGACAGCCTGCTGATCCACCGCGTGCAGCAGGAAAAAGGCATGAACCTGCCCGGCCGCGGGCTGAGCATGGCCCAGGTCGAGAAGACCTGGGGTGCGCCGCAGCGCAAGTTGTCGCCGCGCGGCGGGGACACGGCGAAGCACCCGCAGATCAACCGCTGGGAATACTCCAACTTCATCGTGTACTTCGAGCACAGCCACGTGATCCATTCGGTGCTCAACACGCCCGCGGGCAACAACACCGACCCGTCCGCGGTCCACTGATCCCTTTCACCCAGACGCGGCCCGTGGCGACACGGGCCGCGTCTGCGTTTGCCTGCGCTTTACAATAGGCGGCCCATCTGCACGAGAACCCCGCCATGACCGACTCCACCCTGCGCCTGCCGGCAGAATGGGAACCGCAGGCCGCGGTACTGATCGCGTGGCCGCATGCCGGCACGGACTGGGCCGAACGGCTGGACACGGTGGAATCCACCTACGTGGCGCTGGCCGCCGCGATCACGCGGTTCCAGTCGCTGATTGTCGTGGTCGCGGACGCCGCGCTGCGCGGGCACGTGCAGTCGCAACTGCACGGCGCCGGCGTGGACCCCGCGAAGGTCCGCTTCGTCGAGCTGCCCTACGACGACACCTGGCTGCGCGACTCCGGCCCGATCACGCTGAAGCATGGCGACACCGCCGATTCTGGACGATATTTCCAGCTCACTGATTTCCGCTTCACCGGCTGGGGCGGCAAGTTCGGCGCCGAACAGGACGACGCGCTGGTCGCCGGCCTCGTCGACGCCGGCGTATTCGGTCACGCCGCACACCAGCGTATCGACTGGGCGCTGGAAGGCGGCGGCATCGAGAGCGACGGCGCCGGCAGCATCCTCACCACCTGGCGCTGCCTGGTGCAGCGCCATCCCGAGCAGTCGCGCGAGGAGATGAGCGCGATCCTGCGCGACAGCCTGCACGCCGACCGCGTGCTGTGGCTGGATCACGGCTACCTCGAAGGCGACGATACCGACGCCCACATCGACACCCTCGCCCGCTTCGCCCCCGGCGAGCGCATCGTGTTCCAGGCCTGCGACGATCCCGTCGACCCGCATCACGACGAGCTGCAGCGCATGGCTGCCGAGCTGGCCGCGCTGCGCACCGCCGATGGCCGGCCGTACCAACTGTATCCGTTGCCCTGGGCCCGGCCCATCCTCGACGAGGGCCGTCGGCTTGCCGCCTCCTACGCGAACTACCTGATCGTCAACGGTGCCGTGCTGGTGCCTGCCTACGGCGACACAGCCGACGACGAAGCCGCGCGCATCATCGGCACCGCACACCCCGGCCGCGAGGTGGTGCAGATTCCCTGCCGCCCGCTGATCTGGCAGAACGGCAGCCTGCACTGCATCACCATGCAACTGCCGGCGGGGATGATCTGAAACAGGCAACGCGCGGCGCATACCTGCCGCTGCGGCATGGCCGGCAACCTCGCCTGCACAATCGCTTCGGCGCGGTTCGCTACACTAGGGCGTCACGCCACAGGCGGCAGGAACCATCATGACCCGCAAGACCCTCAAGGTCGCGCTGCTGCAGGAAACCGACCGCGGCAGCCGCGACGCCAACCTGGATGCGATCGAGACCGGCCTGCGCGAAGCCGCCGCTGCCGGCGCCGAACTGGTGCTGCTGCAGGAGCTGCACAACGGCCCCTACTTCTGCCAGCGCGAATCGGTCGAGGTGTTCGACCAGGCCGAGAGCATCCCCGGCCCCGGCACCGAGCGCATCGGCAAGCTGGCTGCGGAACTGAAGCTGGTGGTGGTCGCCTCGCTGTTCGAGCGCCGCGCCGCCGGGCTGTATCACAACACCGCCGTCGTCTTCGACCGCTCGGCGGCGATCGCCGGCGTCTACCGCAAGATGCACATTCCGGACGATCCGGGCTTCTACGAGAAATTCTACTTCACGCCCGGCGACCTGGGTTTCGAGCCGATCGATACCTCGGTCGGCCGCCTGGGCGTGCTGGTGTGCTGGGACCAGTGGTATCCGGAGGCGGCGCGCCTGATGGCGCTGGCCGGCGCCGAGCTGCTGCTCTATCCCACCGCGATCGGCTGGGACCCGTCCGACGAGCAAGCCGAGAAGGACCGCCAGCGCGACGCCTGGATCACCGTGCAGCGCGGCCACGCGGTGGCCAACGGCCTGCCCCTGCTCGCCTGCAACCGCACCGGTTTCGAGAGCGATCCTGCCGATGCCGCCTCGGGCATCCAGTTCTGGGGTTCGAGCTTCGTCGCCGGCCCGCAAGGCGAGTTCCTCGCCCGCGCCGGCACCGATGCCCGCGAGCTGCTGCTGGCCGACATCGACCTGGGCCGCAGCGAGAACGTGCGCCGGATCTGGCCGTTCCTGCGTGACCGCCGCATCGACGCCTACGCCGACCTGCTGAAGCGCTTCCGTGACTGAGCCCTTGCGATCATCCTTGATCGCGAAGATCAAAAAGCGGCCAGCCATGGCCGCAGTTTCAAGTTTTGGCTTGTGCCACAGGGGCGTCACCCCCATTCATGGCTTCTCTCCCCGTTGACTGGCGTGCCGTCCGCATGAGTGTTCCCGAAACCGCAGTCGCCCCGCCGGCAGCCCTCGGAGGACAGCCGCTGGAGCGCGTGCAGCGCGATGGCGTCGAGTACGTGGTGCTGGGCACCGCCCACGTCTCGCGCAGCAGCAAGGAAGCAGTCGAGGCGCTGCTGGCCAGCGAGCATTTCGACGCGGTGGCGGTGGAGCTGTGCGAAAGCCGCGCGCAGGGCATGCGCGATCCGGAAGCGTTCAAGCAGATGGACCTGTTCCAGGTGATCCGCCAAGGCAAGGCCGGCATGGTCGTCGCCAGCCTGGTGCTGTCTACCTTCCAGAAGCGCCTTGCCGAGCAGTCGGGCATCCAGCCCGGCGCCGAGATGAAGGCAGCGATGGACGGCGCCGAGGCGCACGACGTGCCGCTGTGGCTGATCGACCGCGAAGTCGGCACCACGCTGAAACGCGCCTGGCGCAGCGTGGGTTTCTGGCAACGATTCGGCCTGCTCGGCGGGCTCGCCGCCAGCATCTTCGAGCGCAACGACATCGCCGAAGACGAAGTGGAAAAGCTCAAGCAGAGCGACCTGCTGGAAAGCGCCTTCAGCGAGTTCGCCAGCGGCTCGAAGCCGCTGTATGAAAGCCTGATCGGCGAACGCGATGCCTACATGGCGGCGCGACTGCGCGAGGAAGCCGCGCACACGCCGTCGGACGAGCCCCGGCGCGTGCTGGTGGTGATCGGCGCCGGCCATCTCAAGGGCCTGTGCACGCTGCTGCGCGAGCAGCACGAAGACCCGGCGCGTACCGTTGCCGAACTGGCGCAGACCCCGCCCAAGGCACGCTGGCCGAAATGGGTTGCCGCCGGCCTGGTGCTGCTGGTGTTCGCCGCCATCGCCTGGGCATTCCACCGCAATGCGGCGCTGGGCACGCAGGCGCTGATGGCATGGGTACTGTTCACCGGCGGCTTCGCTGCCCTGGGCGCGGTGGCGGCCGGCAGTCATCCATTGAGCGTCGCCGCCGCTTTCGTCGCCGCCCCGATCAAGCCGTTCCGCCCCGGCATCCCCGCCGGCGGCATCAGCGCGATGGCCGAAGCCTGGGTGCGTCGTCCACGCGTGGCGGATTTCGACAGCCTGCGCGAAGACATCGTGCACTGGACCGGCTGGTGGAAAAACCGCGTGGCGCGCACCCTGCTCAACTTCATCCTGGTCAGCGTGGGCACGCTTATCGGCGAGTACAGTGCCGGCTTCCACATCGTCAAGAGCCTGTTCTGACCCGCGTGCTAGCATTCGCGCCGCTGCGCGCGGCGCCCTTCGCGGCGAGCACACTCCGGCCCGGGTGGCGAAACTGGTATACGCAAGGGACTTAAAATCTGTTCTGTCAAGTCCTTTCTGCTTGAACTACCGGGCCAGAAGGTCAATAGTGACAACGGTTTGCGAGCATCCAAGATGTAGCTTCATAGCTTGGCTTGGCGATCAGGAGCCAACTAGGCGCCAGTAGATAGAGGTAGGTGTTTCCAGCGCACCGCGCTACGCCCGAGTGGTGAAATCGGTAGACACAAGGGACTTGAACAATTTGAGCCTTCGGGGGGAAACGCCCGAAGTGAAGCCCGTCAAATTCGGCGAAAGCCCTGGATGCTTCGGCATCCGAGCCAACGCCGAGCCAAGCCCAAGCTATGCGCTTGGGAAGGTGTAGAGAGCAGACGGCGGGCACCTACGGCTGTAAGGCTATGGTGAAGGCGTGCTCCAGACCACGAACGCCCTGTGTGAGCAGGACGGCGGCGAAAGCCGAAGTGGTAAGAAAATCCCTCGACCTCACGGTCATGCCGGTTCGATTCCGGCCTCGGGCACCAATCCAGAGCCGCCCCTGCTCACGCAGGGGCGGCTTTTCCGTTCTTGGGCTGTGTGCGCTTGAAGCCACGATCCCCGGCCATGAAGGCTTCCAGCATGTGCGGGATCAGCGTCATGGCATCGACCGCCTCGCCATACGCCTGCGCGTGCAACGCGGCGTAGCGGTCGAGGTCGGCTTTCAGGCTGGCCGGGCAGGCAAAGGTCAGCTTGACGCTCTCGGTCTTGGGCAGCGGCCCGAGCCGCAGCTTCTTGGTCGCGCTCATTGCGAAACTCCCCGATTGAAGAACAGCGGCTGGTACGGCCGCAGCACCAGATCCCGGTTGACGATGATGCGAACCGGCAGGCCCGGCCGCGTCGTCAGCGTCGGCTGGATGTTCATGTTGCGCCGGGTCATCTCCTGGCCGACCTGCTTGATGCTGTCCTGTGCGCTGTCGCGTCCGGCAATGACGATGCGGTTGCCGTCCTGCCGGTTCTCCGGCGCAGCCAACTCAGCGCCGACGCCCAGCAGCGTCGTCAGCACCGCGCCCGCGATGATGCGATTCCAATGCCAGTCCACGTCGTCCTCCAGGCCGGCGTAGCCGGCCGGGTCGGTGCCGACAAGGTTGTCGAGCGCCAGCGAGGACGTGTCGGGCAGGATGACCCGGTTCCACACCACCTGCACGCGACTCTGCCCGTAGCTGACCTGGCTGTTGTAGCGCCCGAGGATGCGCGATCCTTGCGGGATCAGCAGGAACTTGCCCGTGGCCGAGTCATAGACCGGCTCCGTCACCGTGGCGATCACGTCGCCCGGCAAGTCCGACTTGATACCCGTCACCAGCGCACCGGCGATCACCGTTCCCGCCATCACCTGATACGGCGACGCCGGCAACGCCAGGTTGCCGGAATTGCGGGTTTCCGTAGAACCGGCTTTCAGGAATGCCTCTTTCTGATCTTGCCGGTTCTGCACGGCGGTCGGGTCGGCGGGCTGGGCCGATGTCGAAGCGGGCCCGGCAGCGAGCGGGTCGAAGGCCGCGAGCGTGCTTGCTGCACCCGGCGCCGCCTGCGCCACCATGGCGGCGGCTTGGCCGCCCGAGCGGAAGAACACCGACGAAGCCGCAGCGGCTTCCGCCTCCTTGCGCAAGGCGTCATTCGGGTCGTGGCCGGGCGCCGAGTAGGCGGCCACGGCCGGCTGCTGCGAGGCCACGATGGCCGGTCCGAGGTCGCCCGGTAGCGGCGGCCCCAGCTCGGGCACCTTCGGCGTCAGCTTCGAGTAGTCGGCCGGCAGGCCATCCAGCCCTTCGGACTTGGACACGCGATCGACGTTGTAAAGCTCGGTCTGCTCGTTGGCCCCGCGCCGCTGCGGCTGTAGCGACCAGATCGTGGCCCCGAGCACGGCGACCGACAGGCCGCCGACGAGGATGGCCAGCGTGCGCCGGTTCAGGCGCGTGACCGGACGCGGCTGGGCGCGCAGCGCCACCGCCTCGGGCGCCATCTTGCCCGCCTGCGGCGTGGCAAGGTCGGGGGTGTCGTCCTGGCCCATGTCAGTTCCTCCGCGTGCCATCCGTGCGCTCGATCCGCACCATGTCGCCCTTGTCGCCACCCAAGCGCAACTCGGCGGCGCCGAAAAGACGATCGACGATGTAGTACGGTGAACGGAAACGGTAATTGACCAGTTGCCCGTCGCCTTGCGCACCGATGACGAACAGCGGCGGCAGCTCGCCTTGTGCGATGCCCGGCGGGAACTGGATATAGACCTTCTCGCCGTCATCGAAGGCGCGCAGTGGTTTCCACGGCGGACTGCTGCCGCTGATCGCGTAGCGGAAGCGCAGGTTTTCCAGCGATAGCCCGGTACCGACAGGCGCGGCGGCGCTGGCCGCCTGCGCCTGGCGCTGCAAGGCCAGCATCCGGTCGCGCGGGTACTCCCAGGACACCGACGCCATCCACGTCTTCTCGGTCGAGGTCAGCTCCAGCAGGTACGTCCGGCGGCTGGTGGTGATGACCAGATTCGTCTTGAGACCCGAGCGGATCGGCTTGACCAGCACGTTCACGCGCAGGTCGGCGCCGTTGCCGCTGGACGTGTCGCCCACGATCCAGCGCACGGTATCGCCAGCGGCCACCGTCACCAGTTCCTCGCCCGGCTGGAGTGCAATCACGGTCACTCGGCCCACGGCCGCATAGACCTGATACAGCGCGCCATCGGTGAAGGGCCACACCTGAATCGCGTTGACATAGCCCTCGCGCGTGGGCGCGATGCGTGCCTCGGCGTTGGCACGCGAGACGCGCACCTTCTCGTCGGCCGGTTCCGGCGCAGGCTTGGCTTCCTCGCCCTCGGGCACTGGCTTCAACTGCGCCGGCATCGGCAACACCTCGGGCACAGTCACAACTTCCACTGGCTGAGGCGGTTCGGGCAGTGGCTGCGCCTGCACCGGCTCATCGAGCGAAATCACCGGCGGCGGCTTGCCCTGCGTGGCGCAGCCTGTGAACAAGATGGTTGATGCAAGCAGGATCACCGGCAAAGCGGATCTACGGAAAAGTGCATTCATGGCTTGGCTCCTTCGGAAGAATCCAGTTCGCGGCTCCACGACAGGCCATTGACGTAGATGCCCAGGGGGTTCTTGCGCAGGCGTTCTTCGGTGCGCGGCGGCTGGAGCACGATGGACACCACGGCCGTCCACCGCTCCAGCCCAGCCGCGGCGCCATTGACGTAGCGGCGTTCCGTCCAGCGCACGTTGAACGACGTGTCGCTGGCGCGCACGACGCTGGTGATCTGCACCGTTACCGACTCTTTGCCGATGCGCGCGAACGGATCGTTCACGCGCGCGTAGTCGTTGAGCACGGCCGCGCCCTTGTCGGTGGTGTGGTCGTAGGCGTCCAGCCAGTTCTGCCGCACCACGATCGGGTCGATGGACAGCGACCGAACCAGCGTGACGAAACGCGCGATGTGGTGCGCCGTCTGCGCATCGCTGGGCCGGTACGGCGTAGCGGCTTCGCCCACGGCGCGCACCTGGCCCGCGTTGTCCACCTCCACCACATAGGGCGTGACGATGGACTGCGCCGAGCGCCAGACCAGGCCGCCCGCCATCAGCAGCGCAAGCGCGAGGCAGCCGAAGGCCATGAGGCGCCAGTTTTTCGCCTGCACGCGGGACGAGCCAATGCGCTCGTCCCACACCTGGCCGGCAGCTTGGTACGGAGTGGCAGGCTGCGGCGTGTCGGCGTAGCGCACCTGCGGTCGTTTAAATCGCATGGTCAGTTCTCCTTATGAATTGGAATCGCGCAGGCTCGGCCCCTGGCCGGAGCCGCCGCCATCGCCACCGCGCAGCGCGTGGGCGGTGGTGGTCGCGGCATGAGTGAGTTGCTGGCGGCGGTGCAGCCGCTTGGCCCAAGCGGGCTGTTCTTGCTTCTGCGCGTTGGCGCCGCCCGCTGCGGCTTCGCCTGTGGAGGCCTGGCTGGATGCTCCGGCTCCACCGGATGCCGCACCCGCACCGTCGTCAGTCGGGCCGTTCCACCCGGCACGGAAGGAGCTGGTCATCTTCTGGCCGAAGGCGGATGCGCGGGACGCTGCACCCCGTCCGGCAGACTGCGCGCCGGTCTTGGCGACATTTCCCAAGCCGGCCATCGCGCCTTTCGCGCCACCGCCTGCGGCGGCGGAACCGGCCTGGAACGCCGAGCGTGCGCTGCTGGCCGTCGAGGTGGCAGCACGCGCACCACTGCCGGCGAGCTTGGCCGCGGCAGGCGCCATGCGCGCCCCGGCCATGACCGCGCCGCCTACGCCCGTCGCGGCGGCACCGACAGCAACAGCGGCTCCGGCAGCACCCACCGCAGCGCCGGCCATCGCGCCCGCGCCGAGCTGGGGCGCACCGGAGACGAGGCCCGTGGCGATGCCAGGGCCGAAGATCCCTAGCGCCAGCAAGGTGAGCGAGGCCAGCATGATGACCAGTGCGTGGTCGATGGACGGCTCGGCGGGATGGACTTGGAACTGAGCGAACAGGCCCGAGCCAATGCCCACGATCACGGCCAGCACCAGCACCTTGATGCCGGCGGAAACGACATTGCCCAGCACCTTCTCTGCCAGGAACGAGGTCTTGTTCCACAACGCGAACGGCACCAGCACGAACCCGGCGAGCGTGGTCAGCTTGAACTCAATCAGGGTGATGAAAAGCTGGATCGCCAGCACGAAAAAGCACAGCACCACGACCAGCCACGCGAGGAACATCACCGTGATGGCATCGAGGTTCACGAACACCTCGGGGAAGCCGGCCATCTCGCCGACTTGCTCCAGAATCGGCGCCCCGGCGTCGATGCCGGTCTTGGCGAGCCGGCCCGGCTGCAAGAAGTTTTCCATGGTGATCGCCGAGCCGGTGGCCGTCAGGCCCAGCCCGGCGAAGGATCGGAACACGATGCCGGCCAGCCAGTTGAAGTTGCCGATGATGTAGGCGAAGGCACCGACGTAGAGCACCTTGCGCAGCAGCTTGGCGATCACGTCCTCGCCCTGGCCGGTGGCGTGGCTCATCGCCCAATACAGTCCGGCGATCGTCATGTCGATGACGATCAGCGTGGCGGTGAGGAAGGCCACTTCGCCCTGCAACAGCCCGAAACCCGAGTCGATGTAGGCGGAGAAGATATTGAGGAACTGGTCGATGATGGTCACGTCATTCATGGCGTGCCCTCCGGTTCGGCCGGCGATGCCGGCGCCGTGCCATCGCCCGGTTCATCGAAGCTCGGCGGGATCGGCGGCAGGTCGGCCAGCGTCTGGTATTCATCCGGCCCGGTCTGACCGGAGAAGAAGCGCCGTCGGAAGGCTTCGGCGGCGGCGCGGCAAGCGTCCTCGCCCGTGGTCTGGCGGTCGGCCGCGCATTGCGCGCGCAATGCCTTGAGCCGTATGGGATCGGTGGCCAGGGCATCGGCAAGGTTGTCGGCCGGCTGGTCGCTGCACGCGGCCACCAGTGCCATAAGCAGCGAAACCGACAGGGCGAGGACGCATCGCATGGCGGCCTCCCGTCAGTTACCGTAGAAATCCACGCGCTGCGGCGTGTACGGCGTGCCTTCGCCCAGGAAACGCCGCCGCACTTCGCGGGCGCGCTCCGTGGCCGCCGCCTGCCGCGCCAGCTCCAGCGAAGTGGCCCGGTCTTGCGTGATCTGAAGCCGCTGCGACTGGATCGACTGCTTGGCCTGCAAGGCCAGCAACTGGTTCATGGCCTGCATCGCCTGCAGCGCGCCTTCGGCCGACTGGCTCTTGCCCACAAGATCGGCCAGCACGCTTTCGTCTTCGCCCAGGTTCTGCGACACCTGCGCCTGCATCTGCATCGTGGTCTGCAAGCCGTTGAGCGTGTTCCGCCAACGCTCCTGCGCGTCGCGGTACATCTGGTCGCCGCTGACGGTGGCGGCGTACTGCTCGGGATACAGGCGCGCGAACTCCCGATCCAGATTCGTCACGTCATAGGCCAAGCCTCGGGCCTGGGCGATCAGCCGCTCGGTCGTCGCCAGGTTGGCGCGCAACTGGTTCACCACGCTGGACGGCAGGCTGGCGAGGTTGCGCGCCTGGTTCATCAGCATCTGCGCTTCGTTCTGAAGCTGCTGGATCTGGTTGTTAATCTGCTCCAGCGTGCGGATCGCGGTCAGCGTGTTCTGCACGAGGTTCGTGGGATCGACCACGACCCATTGCGCATGGGCGGTGGCGGTGCAAAGCATGGCCGCGATGGCGGCGGCGACAAAACGCTTTTTTTTCATGGCAGGTTCTCCAGGGGTTGGTCAGCGAGGGAACCCGGCGCGAGGCCGGGGAACGTGGGCAGCAGGTCGGCCGCCCAATCGAGGCCGCGATGGCGCAGCCAGGCGCCCGCGAAGCCGGGCACGCCGGCGTCCAGCAGCACGCGGTCTATGTCGCGCTGGTCTTGCGGCGTAGAAGCGCCCGCAAACGCCAGCGTCGCCGGCCCCAGGTCGAGGTCGAACACGCGATTGCCGAGGCGGGACTGGTAGTAGTAGTCGCGTTTGGGCTGCGCGGTGGCGACAATTTCGATCTGCCGGTTGTTGAGGCCGAAGCCCTGGTAGATCGTGCGAATCTGCGGCTCGGTAGCCTGAGGGTTTGGCAGGAAGATGCGGCTAGCGCAGCTTTCGATGATCGCGGGCGCGATGCTCGAATCCTTGATGTCGGCCAGCGACTGCGTGGCGAAGATGACGCTGACGTTCTTCTTGCGCAGCGTCTTGAGCCACTGGCGGATGCGCGCGGCAAACACTGGGTCATCGAGGAACAGCCACGCTTCATCGAGGATCAGCAGCGTGGGAGCGCCATCAAAGCGTTCGTCGAAGCGCGCAAAGAGGTAATGCAGCACGGCCATGACGGCGGCCTTGCTGTGCATCAGCTCCTCCATCTCGAAGCACTGCACGTCGGCCATGCCCAATCGGTCATGGTCGGCGTCCAGCAGCTTGCCGTGCGCGCCGCCTAGCACATAGGGCGCGAGCGCTTGGCGCAGCGCGTTCGATTGCAGCAGCACGGAAAGCCCCGTCATCGTGCGCTGCTCCACCGGCGCGCCTGCGAGGCTTCCCAGCGCCGACCAAATAGCGGCCTTCTCGTCGGGGCCGACTGCGACGCCTTCGTGCAGCAAGCGGCCCTCGATCCATTCGGCCGCCCAGGTGCGGTAGCTCTCGCGGTCGATGCGGGCCAAGGGTTGGAAGGCGATTTCGCCATCCGTGCCAAGGTCGTAATGCTCGCCGCCCAGGCCGAGAATGGTGGCGCGCATCGAGCGGCCCATATCGAGCGCGAAGATGCGCGAGCCGCGATAGCGGCGGAACTGCATCGCCAGCGTGGCGAGCAAGACCGACTTGCCCATGCCGGTCGGGCCGGCCACCAGCGTGTGGCCTACGTCGCCGATGTGCGTCACCAGCCGGAACGGCGTGGCGCCTTCGGTGCGCGTGACGATCAACGGCGGGCCGTCGAGGTGGGCATTGCGTTCAGGCCCGGCCCATACTGCCGACACTGGCATCATGTGCGCCAGGTTCAGAGTCGAGACGATGGGCTGGCGCACACTGGCGTAAGCATTGCCGGGGAGCGAGGACAGCCATGCCTCCACCGAATTGAGAGTTTCGGGGATGGTCACGAAGCCCCGGCCCTGGATGACGCGCTCCACCATGCGCAGCTTCTCGTCGGCTGCGGCCGGGTCGGCATCGAGCACCGTCACCGTGGCGGTGAGGTAGCCGAAAGAAACCTGATCGCTGCCCAGCTCCTGCAATGCGGCATCCGCATCGGCGGCCTTGTTGCTGGCATCCGTGTCCACCAGCGGCGTCTCCTGCTGGAAGATGGTTTCGCGCAGCAGCGCGATGACGTTCTTCCTTTTTGCAAACCACTGGCGGCGCAGGCGGGCAAGTTCTTTTTCCGCCTCGGCTTTGTCCAGGCACAGGAAGCGCGTACTCCAGCGATAGGCAAAGCCGAGGCGGTTGAGGTCATCGAGAATCCCCGGCCAAGTGGAAGTCGGGAAGCCCCGCACCGACACCACGCGCAGGTGCTGATCGCCCAGCATGGGTGCCAGTCCACCGACCAGCGCGCAGTCGGTCAGCAGCGCGTCGATATGGAACGGCACTTCGGGCACCGCCAGCGAATAGCGCCGCGTCGAGATGGTGGCGTGCAGGTAGGTCAGCGTCTGGCTGTCATCGAGCCAGGCGATTTCCGGCATCACGCCATCGAGCAGGTCGAAGACGCGATCGGTCTCCGCCACGAAGGCATCGAGCCGGCCGCGCCAATCCACGCCTTCGGTGGGCCGGTTCTCGTACAGCATCCCCGCCGCTCGGGCGCGCGACTCCTCGGGCGGTAGGTACACCAGCGTCAGGTGATAGCCGCTCTCGAAGTGGTTGCCCGAGTCCTCAAAGGTGGCGCGGCGTTCCTCGTCCACCAGCCATGACAAGGCTTCTGGGAACTCCGAGTGCGGATAGTCGGCGGCAAGCCGGCGCTCGGCTTCGATGAACAGCGCCCAGCCCGAACCCATGCGGCGCAATGCGTTGTTCAATCGCGCCGACGTGGCGATCAGCTCGCCTTGCGTCGCGCTGTCGAGGTCGGGCCCACGAAACCGGGCCGTGCGCTGGAAACTGCCGTCCTTGTTCAAGACGACGCCCGGCGCAACCAATCCGGCCCACGGCAGCCAGTCGGCGAGCAAGGCCGGGCGCTGGCGGTATTCGGCAAGGTTCAGCATGGCGGCGTCCCCTCACACGTCCAGCAGCGGGCGGTGCTTGATGTGCCGGGCGAACACGGCCATGAACTGCGGATCGACGCGCGCTCCCCACACCGCCAGCGAATGGCCGACGATCCAGAGCACCACACCCGGAATCCACAGTTGCAGGCCCAGCCCGACAGCGGCGGCCAGCGTGCCGTTCGCAATGGCGACCGTTCGTGGTGCGCCGCCCAGTAGGATCGGCTCGGTCAGCGAGCGATGCAGCGGCACCTCGAAGCCGGCTGCGAAGGTATCCGGGGCACTCATACGACGGCCCCGCCGGAGAAGCTGAAGAACGACAGGAAGAAGCTCGAAGCCGCGAATGCGATAGTCAGACCGAACACGATCTGGATCAGCTTGCGGAATCCGCCCGACGTGTCGCCGAAGGCGAGCGCGAGGCCGGTGGCGATGATGATGATGACCGCGACGATGCGCGCCACCGGCCCCTGGATGGATTCAAGGATGGATTGCAGCGGGCCTTCCCACGGCATCGAGGAACCGGCGGCCTGCGCGGTTCCGGCCAGGAACAGCAGCAGCGCGGCCAGCAGCAGCCCTTGCGCCGCAGGGCGGGCCAGACTGCGCAACCGCGCGAAGCCGGACAGCTCGGCCAGGTGGGAAGGCGGATTTACGGAAACACGGAAAGCATGGGCGTGTGTCATGGCAGTTCTCCAAGAGAGTCAGGGGACAGGGATGTCGCCGCAGCAGGTGCGGCATCGGGGATCGGCAGCAGCTCGGGGAACGGCGTTTCCAGGGCATCCGCCAGTTGGTAGCCCACGCCGTCGAAGCCGACGACGCGGGCAATGCTCTCGATGCGGCGCTTGCGCCCGCGCCCGGCGATGTGGATCACCACGTTGACCGCCTCGGCGATCAGCGCACGCGGCGGGTTCACCGCCACTTCGAGAATCAGTTGCTCCAGGCGCAGCAGCGCGCCGAGCGCGGAGCCGGCATGGATCGTGGCGATGCCGCCGGGGTGGCCCGTGCCCCACACCTTGATGAGATCCAGTGCCTCGGCGCCGCGCACCTCGCCGACGACGACACGATCCGGGCGCAGGCGCATGGACGAACGCACCAGCTCCGTCATGGACACCACGCCTGCGCGCGTGCGCAGCGGTACGTGGTCGCGAGCCGCGCATTGCAGCTCCACCGTGTCTTCGAGCACCAGCACGCGGTCGCCGGTGGCGGCGATCTCCGCGAGCAAGGCATTGGCGAGCGTGGTCTTGCCGCTGCTGGTGGCGCCGGCGATCAAGACGTTCTGCCGCTCGCGCACCGCGCGAACGAGAAAGCCCGCCTGGGCGCTGGTCATCATGCCGTCGATGACGTATCGCTCCAGCGGGATCACGCCGATGGCGCGCTTGCGCAACGCGAAGGCCGGCCCCGGTGAGGCGGGCGGCAAGATGCCCTCGAAGCGTTCGCCCGTTTCGGGCAACTCGGCCGACAGCAGTGGTTGGCCGCGATGCACCTCCGCGCCGACGTGGGCGGCCACGAGGCGGATGATTCGCTCGCCGTCCGCTTCGGACAGCTCCACGCCCATCGGTGCGCGCCCGCTGGACAGCCGATCCACCCAAAGGGTGCGATCGGGATTCAGCATCACCTCCACCACGTCCGGGTCTTCGAGCGCGGTGGCGATCAGCGGCCCCATCGCCGTGCGCAACATCTGGATGCGGCGGTCGAGCGACGTGGCGCTCATGGACTGCGGAGCGGCGCTCATGACGCACGCTCCCGCGCTTGCGCGGCTGCCGCCGCGTCCTCCATCCGCATCGGGTCGGGATGCAGCTCCTCCACCACGTCGCGCACCAGGCTGCGCCCGCGCAGCAGGTGGCGGCCCAACTGTTCAACGAACTGCTCGAAGCGCGCCTTCCCCTGGGCGCGAGCGGCCTCTTGGTGCGCTTCGGGGACTGGCGTGCTGACCGTGAGGTAGTAGCGAATGAACAGTGCCAGCGTCTCGATGGCGATGTTCTGGTCACGTTCCATGCGCTCCGCCTGGCGCGACAGGCGATCAAGGCGTTTGGCGATGGCCGCCTCGCGCTGGTCGGCTGCATCGGGCGACAGCCACGATGCGAGCGCCGCTGCGACAATGGACGACTTGGACACGCCTTTCTTGGCGGCCAGTTCGTCCAGCCGCTTGGCGTGCTCGGGCTGAATGAAGAGATTCAAACGGTGCTGGGTCATAGCTCGATGCCGTCGTTGGGGTCGAGGGAAGCCAGCCGGGCCGTGCGCTGCATGGCCGGATCAAGCTGGCGAGGAAGGGGAAGCGGCAGGTCGTCGTCGTCCAGCAGGCCGAGGTCGGCCACAGGCGCGGCCAGCTCGGGGTCGTAGGCGACGGTTTCGGAGAGTTCGGGCTGACGGCGCGGGCCGCCGTCGTCGGCTGCTCCCAAGTTCTCCAGGCCATCGGCGGATGCCGTGGCCGGTGTGGCGGGCACGGCAGGAATCGCCAGCCCGCTCCAGTCGTCGGGCCGCGATGGCGGCGCGTCGGCGTACTGCCCATCCGCCAGCGCGGGCGGTGGCAGCACGCGACGCTTGAAATTAGCGTCCGCGTAGTAGCGCAGCTTCTTCGCCTTGATCGGCGCCACGCTGGACACCATCACCACGGCCTCCTCAGGCGGAAGCTGCATGACTTCGCCCGGCGTCAGCAGCGGGCGCGCGGTTTCCTGGCGCGACACCATCAGGTGCCCCAGCCACGGCGCGAGCCGATGGCCCGCGTAGTTGCGCTGGGCGCGCAGCTCGGTGGCCGTGCCCAGCGTCTCGGAGATCCGTTTGGCGGTGCGCTCGTCGT
Source organism: Rhodanobacter sp. UC4437_H4 (assembly GCF_052978425.1). NCBI lineage: Bacteria > Pseudomonadati > Pseudomonadota > Gammaproteobacteria > Lysobacterales > Rhodanobacteraceae > Rhodanobacter > Rhodanobacter sp. UC4437_H4. The sequence goes on along the minus strand of NZ_CM129673.1, from coordinate 470,134 downwards.
TCGTGGCGAACGTCACGCGCACATGGCAGTTGTCGAGGATGGAGTGGTTTTGCCCATACGCCTTGTCGATCTGGTTGAGCGACTGCGCGATGAGGAAGCTGCGGATGCCGTAGCCCGCCATGAAGGCCAGCGCCGTCTCGAAGAAGTCCAGGCGCCCCAGCGCAGGGAACTCATCGAGCATCAGCAGCAGCTTGTGGCGGCGCTCGATCCCATCGGAGCCATCGAGCGATTCGGTGAGGCGCCGCCCGATCTGGTTGAGAATCAGGCGAATGAGCGGTTTCGTCCGCGATATGTCCGAAGGCGGCACCACCAGATACAGCGATACCGGATGCTCGGCCGCGATCAGGTCAGCGATGCGCCAGTCGCAGCGCGAGGTGACTTCGGCCACGGTCGGGTCGCGGTACAGGCCGAGGAACGACATGGCCGTGGACAGAACGCCCGAGCGTTCGTTGTCGCTCTTGTTGAGGACTTCACGCGCCGCCGATGCGACGACCGGATGCGGCCCATCGCCGAGGTGCGGCGTGGTCATCATCCGGTGTAAGGTCAGCTCGAACGGGCGGGCCGGGTCGGACAGAAAGTTGGCGACGCCGCGCAGCGTCTTGTCTTCGCCTGCGTAGAGCACATGCAGGATGGCCCCGACCAGCAGCGCGTGCGAAGTCTTTTCCCAATGGTTGCGCTTCTCCAGCGCGCCTTCGGGATCGACCAGAATGTCGGCGATGTTCTGCACGTCGCGCACCTCATGCGCGCCTCGCCGCACCTCCAGCAGCGGGTTGTAGGCCGCCGACTTTGCATCGGTCGGGTTGAACAGCAGGCAATGCGAGAAACGTGAGCGCCAGCCTGCGGTGATCTGCCAGTTCTCGCCTTTGATGTCGTGGATGACGGCGGATGCGGGCCAGGAAAGCAGCGTCGGCACCACAAGGCCGACGCCCTTGCCCGAGCGCGTAGGCGCGAAGGTCAGGACGTGTTCCGGGCCTTCATGCCGCAGGTACTGGCGGTCGTGCTGGCCGAGGAACACGCCGGCCGGTTGCGTGAGGCCCGCCTTGTGAATGTCCTGCGCGTTGGCCCAGCGCGCAGAGCCGTAGGTGGTGACGAGGCGAGCTTGGCGCGAGCGCCAGACCGACATGGCGATGGCAACGCCCACGGCGACCATGCCGCTGGCGCCGGCGATGGCGCCGCCGGTGTCGAATACTTCCGGTGCATAGGCCCCGAAGAAGAACCACCACTCAAACAGCTTCCAGGGGTGGTAGATCGACGTGCCAAGGAAGTCGAACCAGGGCGAGCCAAGGCGTACTTGATAGCCAAGGGCGGCTGCTGTCCATTGTGTGGCGCCCCACACGCCGGCGATCACGATGCCGAATACGACGGCGATCTGACCGAACAGCACGTTCGTCCCTTGCATGGCCTGGCCTCCGATTTCTCCTGAGCTGATTCCTCATGGAAAGAGCGACACAAAGGCGTGCCGCAGGCGTCAGGATCGGTGCCGGGTCAGTGCCGGTCAAAGACCGTTTTCGGCAGAAAAGTCGAGCAAAAAGACAGAATGAGTGCGACGGCGAGCCAACGAAAAACGCCGCAAGCGCAGGCGCATTGCGGCGTATCGAGCAAAAAAAATTAAGGCGATTCGGCGAACCGCCAACGATCAGAACTTAGGAGGTTCCTTCGGTGGTGTGTACGGCGTTTCGCCGTCGCCATAGAATCGCTTGCGCGTGGCCTCGGTCACCCGGTTGCACAGCAAGTCGCCCAGCTTCGGTCGGTCGGTCTTGCATTGCTGGCGCAGCTCTTTGAGCCGCTCGGGATTGGCCGCCAGTTCTTCCACCGTCGGGATATTCGCTTCCGAGGTGTCGGCCTTCTGAGGCATCTCAGACGGGCCGCAAGCAGTCAACGCGGCAGCCAGTAAAAGCGGAAGTATCTTCCTCATGATGCGGGTTCCTCCGATATGTCAGAACAGCGGCCTCGCATAGGCCTGGGAGATTCCAGGGATTCGATCGCCTGTACGCGCCCAATAAATCGTTCTAGCACTTCCAGCGGCTCACTTTCGGGATACAGCAAATAAGTGGTCAGCGGCGGTACGCGCGACGCCAGAGGCCGGGCCACTACGCCAGGTTCACGGCTGGCAGCAATGCGCGCCGCACCTGCCAGCCCAAGCGCAAAGCCTGCCGCCACCAGCGCCATCATCAGGTCGGCGGATGCCACTCGTTCCGCGATCAGCGGCTCCATTTCGGTACGGCGCAATACTCGCTCGACATGCTTGGCATGGCCTTCACAGATTTGTGGGTCACACAGGACAAGCGGATAGCGCAGCAGTTCGTCCAGAGGAATCCGCTTGTGGGCCAGCAGTGGATGCCGAGCTGGCACCGCAACCATGAGCGGATCGCTCCAGACAGGTAGAGCGAAGATGCCATCGCCTACCTCGTCGGACTGCGCAAATCCCACGTCGTACGAGTCGTCATGCAGTCCCTTGATCTGCTGCGACAGTGGAATCTCGAAGAATCTGAGTTCCACTTCGGGTTCTTCCTGCCGGCATTGCGCCAGCAATGCCGGCAAGCGCGACGGTGTAATGCCGTCCGATAATGCTACGCGCAATTGTCCGTGAAAGCCGTTAGCTGCCGCTCGCACGCTATCCCGTGCTTGCTCCAAGGCGGTGAATACACGGCGCACATGCTCCAAGAACAACTTGCCAGAACGGGTCAATTGCGTGCTGCGCGTGGTGCGCGCAAATAGCAGGACACCCAACTCCTCCTCAAGCTCCTTGATTGCGCGCGACAACGGTGATTGCTCGATGTGCAGTCGCTCGGCAGCACGAACAAAGCGAAGCTCCTCTGCAACTGCGAGAAAGTATCGAAGGTGGCGTAACTCCATTCTTTCTATCTCGCTGACGTTTCATTTTCGGTCAAATCAATCACCCATATATGCAGCTTTAAGAAGATTGGCGCATATTTGAAAATTTCAGCTCGGTAGCGATTCTTTAAGTCGACTTGCAAGCCATGCAGCTCATTTTTGCAGTGCGCAAAAAGGAGACGAATCCAACCACAACAGTGTCAATGAGGATAGCGTCTTGTATTTGATTGAATACTCTTACGCCGGAGGCCTGAAAACCATACCTCAAGCAGACTCCGCTCGTCGTAAATTCAACATAAATTTACGATCACAGCCGCCGCGCGCGTACGCGAACGTCGAGGCGCTTGACCGACTTCACTAAACTCGTGTGCGACAGCGAAGATCCTCATAATTTACGTAGAATTTATGCGTGGAGATTGTTCATGAATGGAAAATTTACGCGCCTTCACTGAATACTTGGTTGCATGGGCATTTCGCTATTCGTTCGCGAGAAAAATCATGCATTTCGAAAAAATTCAGGCGATTAGAAAGGTCGTTGCTGCGATCAGCGTGCTGCTGCTTGGGGCGGCAACCAGCGTTCAAGCGCAAGTCTCCGGCAATGTTGCATTGACGTCGGACTACGTGTGGCGCGGCTCTTCACAGACACGTGAGAAGCCAGCGGTTCAAGCAGGAGTCAAGTACGCCCACGACTCCGGCTTCTATGCTTCGGCCTGGGGTTCCAACGTCAAGTTCAAGCCAGATAACAATGCCAGTAGCGAATTCGATATCGCTCTGGGCTGGAGCGGCAAGCTGGCAGAAGACTGGGCGCTTGATGCGTATTACCTGCGCTATCAATACCCCGGTACACAAGGCTCCCCCAACTGGAACGAAGTCAACGCGGCGCTTACTTGGCGCGACAACTACTGGCTGTCGGTGGGGCGCTCCACGAACGCGATGGCCAGCAAGACAACTGGTACCTATGCGCTCATCGGCGTGCGATACCCCGTCAATGAAAAATGGCGTTTCGAGGGCACGCTAGCGCGCTACTTCCTGGACAGCGCCTACGCGGATAGCTACACCCACGGCTCCCTGGGCGTGGTGTGGGGATTTCAAGCCCCATTCGAGGCAAGGCTGACGCTGCACGGGACGGACTCCGCCGCAAAAAGAATGTTTCCCAGTATGGCGGGCTCTCGTGTTGAGTTCGCTCTGCAAGCCTCTTTCTAGAAATCATTAACTTGCCAGCAGCCTGGCAATTCTCAATAAAGGTGGATCATGAATTTGATTATCGGATTGATATCGTTCGGATTATTTGCATATTTGCTTTACGCACTGATTAGGCCTGAAAAATTCTGATCACAAAATTATTCAAATCAATCGAGGTGCATTTATGGGTGATTTCTTGTTTTTGGCATTGGCTTGCGGATTTTTCGTAATCACGGCGGGGTTCATCGTTGGCCTCGAAAAAATTTGATCGGAGTCCAAGATGACTGTCGACATTGTCCAATTCGCCATCATCCTTGTGATCATGACCGGCCTGGTCGTGGTGCTCGGGAAATGGATGGCACGTCTTTTCACAAGTCCTGCGCATAGTTTTCTGGAGCGTGGTACCTATCGAGTTCTTGGCGTTGACCCGTCGGAGAAGATGTCATGGAAACGCTACGGGATGGTGCTCGTCCTGAGCAACGCCACCATGATGCTCCTTGGCTACGTTCTGCTGCGCGTGCAGCAGTATTTGCCTGGCGATGCGCTGGAGAGGGCGTCTCAAACGCCTGATCTGGCATTCAATACTGCGGCTTCTTTCATCACCAACACCAACTGGCAAGCCTATTCAGGCGAAAGCAGCCTGTCCAACTTCTCACAAATGGCGGTCATCACCTTCTTGATGTCCGTTAGCGCAACAACGGGCGTGGCTGCCGCAGGGGGGTTCATCCGGGGCCTGAGCCGCAGGTCCACCGGCGACATCGGTAACTACTGGGTGGATTTCACTCGTGTGCTCTATCGGCTCCTGCTGCCACTGTGCTTCGTGATGGCACTGGTTTATGTCTGGCAAGGCATGCCGCAAACGCTGAGTGCCGACGCAGTTGTCGCCACGCTCGAAGGAGCCAAGCAGCAGATCATCATGGGGCCGGTCGCGAGCTTCGAGACGATCAAGCACATCGGCACCAACGGCGGTGGCTTTTTCGGCATGAATGCCGCACATCCGTTCGAGAATCCGACGCCGCTGACCAACACGCTGCACATGCTCAGCATGCTGCTGATCCCATCTGCGCTGACTTACACGTTCGGCTCGATGATCATGCGCCGCAGGCAAGGCTGGGCCTTCTTTGGCGCCTTCGTTGTGATGTTCGTAGGCTTTCTTGCGTTGATCTACAACGCGGAGCATAGCGGCAATCCGATGTTGACGCCCCTGGGCGTGGATCAGACGCAAAGCGCTCTGCAGGGTGGCGGCAACATGGAAGGCAAGGAACTGCGCTTTGGCGTGGCTCAAAGCAGCATGTTTGCAGCAGTAACCACAGCCGCAACCACCGGCTCGGTGGACTCGATGCACGACTCCTACACCCCGATGGGCGGTTTCGTTCCGTTGGCGCAGATGATGCTCAACAACGTATTCGGTGGTGATGGCGTGGGTCTGATCAATCTGGTCACTTACGCCATCCTCACGGTGTTCCTTGTGGGCATGATGATCGGCCGCACTCCTGAGTTTCTTGGCAAGAAAGTCGAGGCACGGGAGATGAAGTACGTGATGATCGCCGTGCTCGCCCATCCGTTGAGCATCCTCGGATTCACGGCCATCGCATGCCTGGTCCCGGCCACCATGGAAAGCTTGGCCAACCTCGGGCCACACGGCTTCAGTGAAGTCCTGTATGCGTATACGTCAGGCACGGCGAACAACGGCTCTGCGTTTGCGGGCCTGAATGCCAATACGCCTTTCTTCAATACGACCATCGGCCTGGCCATGCTCGTGGGCCGCTACTTCACGCTGCTGCCCATGCTCGCGGTCGCTGGAGTAATGGCAGCCAAGAACAGCATTCCGGCCAGCGCAGGAACGCTCTCGACAGCCACGCCCCTGTTCACGGGGCTGCTGGTTTTCATCGTCCTCATCGTCGGCGGACTGACTTTCCTGCCCGCTCTCGCTCTGGGTCCCATCGTGGAGCACTTACTGTTGCTCACGGGCCAGACCTTCTAAGGAGTAGCTATGACTGAAATTCAAACACAAGTCAGCCCGGCTGTGACATCGGCATTCAGCGGTGTCACCCGCCCGGTGCTTGTTTCTGCCGTGCTCTTCATGATCGTGACCGGACTGGTGTATCCACTGGCCACTACTGGTGTGGCCCAACTGCTCTTTAGCGATCAGGCGCAAGGCAGTTTGATTACTCGCAACGGACAGGCCGTCGGCTCGCGTGTCATTGGCCAGCTTTTCACGCAGCCTCAGTATTTCCATGGCCGCCCCAGTGCCACCTCCGGCACTGACCCGAACGATCCAGCCAATTCGATCGACCAGCCGTACAACGCTGCCAACAGCGGCGCGAGCAACCAGGGGGCGCTGAGCAAGAAACTGCTCGACGCCGTGGCAGAGCGCACCAAAGCCTACCGGGAGGAAAACGGTCTGGCAGCTGACGCGAAGGTACCGGTCGATGCGGTGACCGCATCTGCCTCCGGCCTTGACCCGCACATTTCGTTAGCGAACGCCCGGCTGCAAGTGCCCCGGGTGGCAAAGGCGCGCAATGTGCCTGAGAAGGATGTGCTGTCGGTGCTGGAACAGAACACAGCGCAACGTCAGCTCGGCGTTCTTGGCGAACCCCGCGTCAATGTGCTGGAACTCAACCTTGCACTGGACGAGGCCTTCAAGGCCCGGCCAGTCACTCAATAAAGCTGGGAGTTTTTATGTCCCAAACAAAAGTCATCACGTCTACTAATAGCACCGGCCCATCTGGTAAGCCGCCAAACCCTCAGCCCGGCGCCCTGCCATGGTCCTCGATTATTGGTGAAGCGTTCCGTAAGCTGTCTCCAAGGGTGCAGATGAAGAACCCAGTGATGTTTGTCGTGTATATCGGCAGCATCGTGGCAACGGTTCTGGGGATTCAGGCTGTGCGAGGAGATGGCGACGCCCCGGCGGGCTTCATCTTTGCAGTGGCTGCCTGGCTCTGGTTCACCGTGCTCTTCGCCAACGCAGCCGAGGCATTGGCCGAGGGCCGCGGCAAAGCGCATGCTCAAGCGCTGCGCGCCTCTCGGCGGCGAGTGGTTGCCCGTGTGCTCAAGGAACCTAAGCTAGACGGTACGAGCTGGCCCGTCCCCAGCGACGAATTGGCCGTGGGTGCTTACGTCCACGTCAACGCCGGAGAAACCATCCCAGCGGACGGTGAGGTACTGGTTGGGGTTGCCTCCGTCGATGAGTCAGCCATCACAGGGGAGTCGGCCCCGGTGATCCGCGAGGCTGGGGGCGATCTCAGCTCAGTTACCGGCGGAACCCGCGTGCTCTCAGACTGGATCATCATGCGCGTCACAGCGAAGCCTGGTGAGGCGTTCCTTGACCGCATGATCGCCATGGTTGAGGGTGCCAAGCGAGGCAAGACACCTAACGAGCTTGCGCTGAACATCCTGTTGGTCGCCCTGACGCTGATCTTCCTGCTGGTGTGCGTGACCCTGTTGCCGTTCTCCATGTTCGGCGTACAGGTCAATGGCGCAGGGCAGCCGGTGAGCATCACGGTCCTCATTGCCTTGCTCGTGTGCCTGATCCCGACCACCATCGGCGCGCTGCTATCGGCGGTCGGCATCGCCGGCATGAGCCGGATGATGAACGCCAATGTTCTGGCGACCTCCGGCCGTGCGATCGAAGCTGCTGGTGACGTTGACGTGCTCCTGCTCGACAAGACTGGCACAATCACCCTAGGCAACCGTGAAGCCGTCAGGTTTGTACCCGCTCCAGGCCTCTCGGAGCAGGCTGTTGCCGACGCTGCCTACCTGGCTTCGCTGGCCGACGAAACGCCGGAAGGCCGTTCCATCGTGACGCTGGCCAAGCGCAGCTTCAATGTCAAGCCTCGGACACTGGATGGTGCGCAGCCCATTGCATTCAGTGCGATGACACGCATGAGTGGCATCGACATCGATAATCGGCAACTGCGCAAAGGGGCTGCATCGGCGATTCGTGCCTATGTGGAGCATGCCGGTGGGACGTTCCCTGAGGCCGTCAATCTGACAGTCGAGGAAATTTCTCGGCGCGGCAGCACCCCCCTGGTTGTGGCTGACGGCCCCCGCGTCATCGGTGTGGTTGAACTCAAGGACATCATCAAGCATGGAATCAAGGAGCGCTTCGCCCAGCTGCGTTCCATGGGCATCAAGACGGTCATGATCACGGGTGACAACAGGCTTACCGCTGCCTCGATTGCCGCTGATGCTGGAGTGGACGACTTTCTTGCAGAAGCGACGCCTGAAGACAAGCTCAGCCTGATCCGCAAATACCAGGCCGAAGGCCGCTTGGTGGCGATGACGGGAGACGGCACCAACGACGCACCCGCCCTTGCACAGGCTGACGTGGCAGTGGCCATGAACAGCGGCACTCAAGCCGCGAAAGAAGCGGGCAACATGGTGGATCTGGACAGCAATCCCACCAAGCTTCTGCGTGTCGTCGAGGTGGGCAAGCAGATGATCATGACGCGAGGGGCATTGACCACGTTCAGTGTAGCGAATGACCTGGCGAAGTACTTCGCGATCATTCCGGCCGCGTTCGTCGCCACTTATCCGGCATTGGGAGCATTGAACGTGATGGGCTTGCACAGTCCCAGCTCGGCGATTCTATCCGCGGTGATCTTCAATGCGCTGATCATCGTCGCCTTGATACCGCTTGCCCTACGTGGCGTGAAATATCGGTCCGAACCTGCATCCCACCTGCTCAGGCGCAATCTACTGATCTACGGGGTCGGTGGCCTCATCGCGCCGTTCATTGGAATCAAGCTGATAGACATTCTACTGACCCCATTCTTCTGAAATTTAATCCTATGGAATAATTGGGCAACGCTAAAAACGTTGCCCAAAACTCTAGGACGTTACCGAGTTACGAGGACCGCCTTATGGGAGCGACCCAACCCATAAAATCCGACGCCATACTGGGTGAACTCAAGCGAGAATCTGCCGGGCGGTTGACGGTATTTCTGGGTGCTGCGCCTGGCGTTGGCAAGACCTACGCCATGCTGGCCCGTGCGCGAGAACTGCACCGCCAAGGGGTGGATGTCGTTATTGGTATCGTCGAAACCCATGGCCGTGGCGAGACCCGGGCTCTGGTCGAGGGGCTCCCACTGCTGCCTCGCAAAACAATTGAGTATCGAGGGCGGCAACTGGAGGAAATGGACCTGGATGGCTTGCTAGCACGCAAGCCGGCAATTGCCTTAGTAGATGAGCTGGCCCATCGCAATGCCCCTGGAAGCCGTCATGAGCGGCGCTGGCAGGATGTGGAGGAATTGCTCAACGCCGGTATCGACGTTTACACGACGGTCAATATCCAGCATCTGGAGAGTGTGAACGACGTTGTGCACCAGATTACAGGTATTCGAGTAAGCGAGACTGTTCCTGACACTATTTTTGAGCGTTTGCGTGACATTCGTCTGGTCGATTTGCCTGCGCGCGAACTGATAGAACGTCTGAACGATGGGAAAGTCTATATTCCCGAACAGGCTGCGAGAGCGCTACAGGCGTTCTTCTCACCGTCCAATCTCACCGCCTTGCGTGAGCTTGCAATGCAAACGGTGGCGGAGCACGTCGATGTCGACCTTCGCGAAAAGCGTGCCGCACGCGGGCTGGCAGGCAGTCCCATCCAACACCATGTGCTGATCGCCATTGATGGCCGGGGACAATCCGAATATCTCGTGAGAGCGGGTTCCAGAATGGCCGAGCGACGTGGCTCGCCATGGTCAGTGGTCACCGTAGACACAGGAAGGTCTGCCGACGCGACACAGCAAGTAGGCAGCATCGCCCAGCCGATCTCATGGCTCAGAAGGAACGCGCGTGCTGAGCAGCAACGTTTGATGGAGATCGACAAGGCTTTTGCGCTAGCGCGCAATCTTGGCGGGGAGACGGAGGTGATGAACAACACCGACGTCACGCAGGCATTGCTGGACGCTGCGGAAGCGCGCGGCGCAAGATCCATTGTGATCGGTCGCACACGCGAGCGTCCTTTCGCCCGAATGTTCAACCGTACATTGACGCAGCAACTGCTTCAGCGCGGCGCTCGCTACGAACTGACGATTGTCAGCACACCGCAGGCGCGGCAGCAGACGATATATTGGACGGACACGGCCAGCAGCCGAATTACGAAACGGGAAGTCTCGCTGATTCTTCTGGCCAGCGCTGCCGCCATAGGTTCAGCAGCCTTGGCTGAACGAGTTCTAGGATTACAGGATCTGTCGCTGATCTTTCTCGTCGCCGTTGTGCTGGTCGCGTCACGCACTCGCATGGCGTCAGCAGTTATCACTGCAGTTCTCTGCTTCTTGGCCTATGATTTCTTCTTTATCGAGCCAAAGCTTACCTTTCTGATCAGCGCCCCTCGGGGCGTCGCAACCGTAATGCTGTTTCTCGCAGCAGCACTGATCGCGGGGCGCTTGGCTTCGCAACTACGCAGACAAGTAGTGGCACTGCGAGCCGCCAACACTCACGCTACAGCAATGCAGAAATTGGGACGCCAACTTGCCAAGGCAGCCGATCTTGGACAGGTTATTGCGTCAGGCGCCTCGATACTAAGATCGACCCTTCATGCCGAAGCATGGATACGCATCAACGGGGAATCGGGGCCTACCGCAGCCACAACCCCGCTTACCGATAAAGATTTGATGGCGGCGGACTGGACGCAACAACACGGACAAATGAGCGGGCGTTACACAGACACCTTGAGTAGTTCCAGTTGGCTGTTCCTCCCAGTGCGTTCGGACAAAGACGCGCTAGGCGTGGCCGGACTAAGGTTCCGGTCGGATATGGGTCGTCTATCGTTTGAGCAGCGCCGCCTCGCAGAAAGCATGGTGGAAGACATTGGTCAGGCGGCGCTACGCACGCGGTTGGTATCACAATTGGAGGAGGCGCGGGTCACGGGAGAAACGGAGCGTCTGCGGTCCGCGTTGTTGTCATCCGTGTCGCACGATCTGCGCTCGCCCTTGTCATCGATGATAGGGGCGGCCGACAGTCTGGCGCGGTACGGCAAGAACATGGGAACGGAGGATCAGCAGAGTTTGCTGGAAACCATTCATATTGAGGGCGAACGCCTGGATCGCTACATTCAGAACCTGCTCGACATGACGCGACTTGGGCAGCAGGGCCTGACGTTGACGCGCGACTGGATCGGTATAGACGAATTAGTGGGGTCGGCGTCAAGGCGTCTGCAACGGTACGAGCCGAATATCCGCCTGGAGCTCGACATTCCCTCGGGGCTGCCGCCGATTCATGTCCATCCCGCCCTAATCGAGCAGGCTTTGTTCAACGTGATGGAAAACGCGGCAAAGTTCTCCCCTCTGGAAGTTCCCATCCACGTGAAGGTCCAGCGCAATGAAGATGGTCAATTGCAAGTAGACGTCTCGGACCGTGGTCCCGGCATTCCAGAAGACGAACGACGACGCATCTTCGATATGTTCTACAGCGTGGAGCGTGGCGACCGGGGCAAGCAAGGGACTGGTCTGGGATTGACGATAGTCCAAGGCATCGTGGGCGCCCATATGGGCAGCGTCCAGGCACTGCCCGGACGGGAAGGCAAGGGAACCACGATCCGTCTGACCTTGCCGTGGGGCGAATATGCCAAGCAAGAGGCGAAAGAAGATGATGGGACGACCTAATGAATCGACTGCGAGCGCGCCGGCTGCCAGGATTCTTGTAATCGATGATGAACCGCAGATTCGCAAGTTCATCGACATCAGTTTGCGTTCGCAGGGCTATGCCACCCTGTTGGCAGGAACGGGACGCGAGGGACTAACGCTGCTAGCCAGTAAGGGGGCGGATCTCGTCGTTCTTGATCTGGGGCTGCCGGACAAGGACGGAAAGGAAGTTCTCAAAGAGCTTCGGCAGTGGTCACGCGTGCCTGTCATAGTGTTGACGGTGCGGTCCGGCGAGGAGGAAAAGGTAGCCTTGTTAGATGCGGGCGCTAACGATTACGTGACCAAACCATTCGGTGTCGAGGAACTCATGGCGCGTATTCGCGCATTCCTGCGAACCGTAGGATCTGGTCTGGAGGAAGGTCCAGTCTATGACGATGGGACTGTCAGCATAGATCTGGTAAACCGGGAAGTGACGGTTCATGGCCAGATCGTCACTTTAAGTCGTAAGGAGTTTTCTCTACTGTCTCTATTGGCTCTCCAACCAGGACGGTTGATCACGCAAACGCAAATTTTAAGGGAACTGTGGGGACCGACGCACGACGAAGATGCTCACTACTTACGCATTCTTGTCGGCAAGTTGCGTCACAAACTTGGAGACGATGCTTCCGCACCCCGTTATATCGTGACTGAACCTGGGGTTGGACTGAGATTCATCGCCAAGGAACGACAAACGGCTTGAACTGAATACTGTGATCGGTAGCAAGTGGTTAGCCGATTGATTGCCCGCGTTGCCGACCAACTTCCCAAGTCGCCCTGCCGCTGCGCACTGTCGCTGCAATCTGCTGCCCTAACCGCTGCTCGATCACCGGCTTCCAGGGCACCAGGCTGAACCCCATGCCGTCATCGAGCATCGCATAGCGCCCGCTGGCAAGCATGACGGAGCGCCGGTAGATGCCAGCCACGCGCTGTCCGTCGGCCACGGGGCGATGCTCCAGGCCCGTTTCGGCCGTAATGTCCTTGGCGACCTGTGCCAACTCCCGGTTGCGCAGCGTGCCCAGCAGGTTGCGCGCCAGGATCACGCGCTGCCCGCGCCGCTCGGCCAGCCCCTGCTCGACCAGAAAGTCGGCGCGCTGTTGCATGGCCTGCTTGGCGTCGCCACCAAAGCCCAGATCGCCCAGGCCCGAGCCGCCGCCGATCAACTGCTGGTCGAGCCAGGTGGACCCGATCACGCGGGCCTGCCGCTCGATGGGCAGGTGCGATTTCAGTTCCACGGCCACGCCGCCCAGGCGCTGCGCGTCGTACTGGCGGCCTTGCTCGGGCAGATCGCCCGGCACCTTCCATAGCCCCTCGGTCACGCGCTCCACGATGCCGGCCCGGCGCAGGGCTTCAAGCCGGCGAACGTGGGCCGCCACAACCTCCTGCGGGTCGCGGCCCGGCACGGCCTGGCCCTGTGCCACGGCCAAGTGATGGTCGGTACGGTACAGGCCATTGCTCGCCAGCGCGGCGATGTTCCTGTCGGCCGCGCGCACGTCGGCCGATCCCTTCACCTCCACCACGGCCCCGGTCGGGTAGTTCGCCAGCTCGTCGCGGGCATTGAGCGCGACGTAGTGCGCCTTGCCGTCCACCCCGTCGATGACCAGATAGCCCCGGTCGCGCAGCTCGTCGGCCAGCCCCTTCGCGGCCACGCGCCCGAGGATAGTTCGGCCATCGTCGCCCGGCTCGAACACCACCAGTTCTCGCGGCTGCCCACTCATTGCCCGCTGCATCGTGCGGATGATGTCGCCACGCTCGCCCAGGGCGCGCAGGGTCTTCTCTGCATCGGCATGAACGGCCCAGGTGCCCGGCTGCGTCTCGTCGGCCAGGCCCATGCGCTGCAAGCGTTGCAGGCGGCCGATCAGCAGCAGGCGTTGGCGCTGCAAGCGGGGTTCGTTGAGCCGTTCGACATGCACCAGGCCATCGTCGCCGGCCTCGCGCTTCAAGGTGCGATCCAGGCTCGTCCACCGCTCTTGCTCCACCTCGCGCTGCAAGGTCTGCTGGATCTCCAGCTCGGTGCGCGGCCCCAGCCATTCGGTCGCCAGTTCGGCGGCCCGGTGGCGGAGGCCGTCGGCGATGTAGTCGCCCGCGATGATGAGGTCTTTGCCCGTGTCGTCACGTCCGCGCACGACGATGTGCGTGTGCGGGTTGTCGGTGTTCCAGTGGTTGACCGCCACCCAATCGAGGCCGGTGCCCAGGTCGGCCTTCATGCGGCCCATGAGGTGGCGCGTGTAGGTGCGCAGGTCTTCCAGTTCCGCGCCGTCCTCGGGGGCGAGGATGAAGCGGAAATGGTGCCGGTCGTCGGCGCAGCGTTCCTTGAAGGCGTCGAGGTCGGCGGCATCGGTCTGCGGCCCGTAGGCTTGGCCCGGCTCGCCATCGCGGCCCACACCGTCGCGCTCGATGTAGCGCAGGTGCTTGGCAAGCGACTGCGGGCTGGCCTGGCGCTGGTTGACCAACAGCGTCTTGATGGTCACACGCCGAGACATGGGCGTCAGCTTCGCCCCGGCGAAGCGCGCCGCCGTGTGGCCGCGCCCCAGGCGCGAGCCGGGCCGCTGGCCGGTGCCCCTCCCGGTGCCGCTGGCAGTGCCAGGACGGCGCACAGCGGACTTGCCGCTGCTGGCCTTGCCTGCCTGCTTGAGCACCTTGGAGACGAAGCCCTGGCCCCGATTCTTCGGGGCGCTGGGGCGGATGCGGAAATCGTCGTCGCGGCGGTCGGTCATGGCTGCGTTCCCTGCAAGCTCCGGCGTGTCCGGTCGTGCGAAGCACGCAGACATGCCCGCATCGGCGCCGGCTTCGCGCCACAAGCGGCACGGCGGCGAAGCCGCTGCGTGCCGCGCAACCCCCATGTGCAGACTGGCTTTTGACGCGGCCCGGTGCCGCGTCCTTTTGTCTTGCCTTCCGCCTTTGCCCCTCGCTGGCGCTCCGGGCAGCGGCGGCCCGGCGGCGCTGCTGCGCGAGCAGCCAGCGCGCCGGCGAACGCGGACACGGCCGCAGGCCGGGCGCGTTCGAGGCAAGACGCCTGCACGTTGGACGGCTGCGCCGAAGGCAACGCGAAGTGCGGTGCCCAATGCGTAGGATTGGCACCCGCACTGCACGCGCGACGACACGGCGACGAACAGCAGAACGACACGCCCGATGGCACGATGAGATGCACGGCGACGTGCAGCGAATCGACGGCCTTCATGGGCGGGATTCCAGCCAGACCGGATGCGCGACGCCGATCACGGCGGATGCGCTGACCGGCCCGAAATACCGGCTGTCGAACGACGCCGGGTTGGTCACACTCAAGAGGAACAGTTCGCCAGGTTCGAGGCGGCGGCATTGCTGCCAGGATGGCAGCGACCGACCCCAGCGGTCAGCAGGCAGCACGGCGGCCGAAGGCACGCCGTCGATGCGGACAACGCGGTCAGTGATACACACCTCCTGCGGCGCGACGGCGCCCACGCGCTTGAGCAGGGGCACGCGCGCCGGCAGGTAGCCGCGCTGCGCGGCCAGCGCAGCGGCATCTGGCGGCAGCGTGGTCAGGACGATGCTGTCCACAGACAAAGGACGTGGCAGCGAGCCGGTGCCGTGGCCCAGCGGATCGACGCGATACCAGCCGACCGCCACGCTGTCGGACGGGTTGTAGATCAGGCGCGGCAGCGGATGCACGAAGGACGCCCAGGCCAGCGCAGCGAGGCCGCAAGCGGACAGGCCCGCCAGCACGATGCGAGCGCGCAAACGTGCGCGGGGCGAGCGAGGACGCGGCGCGGTGCCGGCAGTCGAAACGGCGGTCATGGCAGCGCCCTCCCGATGAGCCATGCGGCGTGCCGCTCGGCGGTGTATTCGGGCAGCGGCAAGCGCGCAGCGAGCCGGTTGGCGAGCGTGCGCCAGTACACGGGCGAGGCACCGATAGGCGCGATGCCCAGCGCCTCGATGGCGTCGATGCGCTCCAGCACGGCGCGCACCTGATTCTCGCCCTCGGCGTGCAGCAGCAGGCGCGCGCCCGGCTGCACGCCGGAAATGCGCTGCGCCGCATCGAGCGGCGTGCAAGCCTGCATCACCATGAGCTGCCAGCGAATCGTGCCGTAGTCGTTGGCCTGCCAGCGGATGCGGCAGAACATAGCGCCCGGCTGGAACACCGCGCAGCGCCGCCAGCGGTCGAGCTGGTGCGTGCGCGCAGGTTCACCGAAGCGCAGGTAGAGCTTGAAGCGCGGTTCGATGTAGGCCAGTGCCACGCGCGTCAGCGGCGCGCTGGCAGGCTGGCCGGAAGGTGCTTCGAGCGCAGCCGTGGCCGCGCCAGCGGCAGGCGAAGCGGATGCGGTCATGGTGCGTTCTCCCTGCGATGCTCTGGAAACTCACGCTCCAGCAGGCCGCGCAGCAGATCGGCCACGGTCACGCCCTGCGTGAAGGCCGACACCTTGATGCGCGCGCGCAGCGCGGGCGTGATGTCGAGGGTCAGGCGGGCGGTGTAGAGGTCGCCCTTGCCCAGCGCATCGGCGTCGCCTTGGCGAATCCACGCCTCGGCGTGCGGATTCGCGGGCGGACGCGCGCCGATGCCGACGCGCTTTGCGCGTATCGGCGGCTTCGCTGTCATATCGGCCACCGCAGCAGTTCGTCCACCAGGGCGGTGATTTCCCGCGCGGCGGCGCTGTCCGGCGCCGTCTCGCGTGCAAGCCGGCCAGCGGCCACGCTGTCGGCGAACACGATGCGTTGATGCACTTCAGAGCGCAGCGCAGGAAGCGGTTGGTCGGCCAGCGCCTGGCGCGCTTCGCGCCCGATGACGGTGGTACTGATGCGCCGATTGATGATGAAGGCCGCACGCAGCGCAGGCCGAAACACCTGCGCTTCGCGGATCAGCGCCACCATCTCGGCGCTGGCCCACAGGTCGTAGGGGCTGGGTTGCACGGGGATCAGCACGCGCTCGGCCGCCAGTAGCGCGGAGCGCGCCAGTGCCGCGATGCGTGGCGGGCCGTCGATGACGACGTGATCGGCCCGCCTGGCGAGCTCTGGTGCTTCCTGATGCAGCGTTTCGCGTGCCAGGCCCACGGCGCTGAACAACCTTGGCAAACCCTGCTGGCTTCTGCGTTGCGTCCAGTCCAGCGATGAACCCTGCGGGTCGGCGTCCAGCAGGACGACGTGCTGGCCGCGCATCGCAAGCTCGCCGGCGATGTGCGTGGCGAGCGTGGTCTTGCCCACGCCGCCTTTCTGGTTGAGCAGAGCGACGATCATGACGAGGCCCTCCATGCTGGAAAGCCTTGCTTTGATCGGTCTGCAAAACCTGTCGGCTGCCGGCTGGTATTGCCTGCCGTTTGTGGCCGCGTGGTGGTTATCCACCGCAGCGGCGTTTCCCTACTAAAAGTTAGAGAATTTAAGTTAGGGAAGTTAGAGGGGCGCGAAACCCAATGCTGGCGCGGGTTTGCGGCCGATCGGCACGCCTGATAGCACGATAGTCCCACGCCTGATAGCACGATACCCCGCACGCCTGATAGCACGACACCATTCACAAGTTTTCCCGGAGTTATCCCCGTGCCGTATGCGGCACGGGTCGGAACGTCAGCAGCTCCATGCCGCTGTCCGGCATCCGCTCGATGCCCAGGACGTAGCCGGGCAGCGACTGCCGCGCGACCAGCGCGCGCAGGTCGCAGGCGAAGTCGTAGGGCTTCGCAGTGCTGCCGGATTTCTGGTGCAGGTAGCGAAAGTCGAACTGCCAGCCGTATGCTTGCTTGCCGCCGTGCTTGCGCACCAGGCGGTACAGCCACCGCTCGATGCCGCCGGTCAGCCGGAAGTACGCCGGGTCGATGGTCAGCACCAAGGCGGCGTCGAGCACGCCCGCATAGAACCAGTCCGGCAGGATCAGCTCGATGCCCAGCGGCGTGCCGCGAGCATCGGCCAGTTCCTTCCATTCGTTGATCCACGAGAAACGGTGCAGGCGCCGCCCGGTCGTCTCGCGGATGGACGTGGCCACCGTAGTCGATTGCAGCCGGTCGAGCGCGGCCTTGAGGCGCTGGTAGTCGCGCAGCGACTTGCCGCGCCCGATGTAGCGCAGGATCTCGTAAGGCGTGGCGCGCATCAGCCGCGACGGCCGCAGGCCCGCGTCCTTCGCTTCCACGATCTGCGAGGCCGCCCATATCAGCACGTCCGCATCCCAAATCGTGGCGATGCCGTGCTCGGCTGTTCCCTCCACGCGGATCGTCACGTTGCCCGCACGGAAGTCGATGGGCCTGACCCGCTTGGACTTGCCGAGCGAGAAGAACGGATAGGCCATCAAGTCCTGGCTGTCGCGCGGCGCCATGTCGCCGGGCAAGGCGCGGAACAGGTCGAGCTGTTCGCGCTCCTGCAACGGCCGCTGCCGGGGCGGCAGCGCAGTGCTGGACATGGCGATGGCCTGCCGCGCGCCGCCGATCAGCGCGCACGACTGTCGGCCGAGTGGTGCTCGGCGTATTCGGGATCGGAAGTCGTCTCGAAACTGCGGTCGGCAGCCCAGGCATCGAGGTCGGCCACGGCGTACATGACGCGACGGCCGAACTTGCGAAAGCGCGGGCCGCCGCCGATCACGCGCTGCTTTTCCAGCGTGCGCGGCGACAGGCGGAGGTACTCGGCGGCTTCGTCGTTGGTGAGATAGCGTTGGGGCTGCGCAGCAGCGGTCGAGACAGTGGCGGCAGGCCGCAAGGGAGCGGGACGCATGGTGTGAACCTCCATCGGTTGAAAACGCCGGCTGCACCAGCGCAACCGGGATGGAGGCAGTCTCAGAAAACGAAGCTCTCCTGCTCAGGGTCGTTTTTCTTGGTCTTCAAAACGACCCTTCTCAAGCGGCGGAAGCTGTGCTAGGTGGCGGTAGCCGCCGCGCATCAGCGCATCGCCGCGACGCACCAGGCGGCGCACCTTGGAGCGCAGCCCGCCATCGCTGTACCAATCGGCTGCGGCATCCACGCCGAACAGTCCTTCCGCGACTTCACGCAAGGACGCGCCCGCCAGGGTCGCGTCGAGCGCCTGCAAGCTGTGCAGTTCCAGCAGCGCGGTAGGTGTTGGCCTGGGTTTGGCATCGGCCAGAGCGGCGCCGGGCACCTGTCCGCGTGCAGGCGCGGCAGCGCCGCCGCGATAGGCATAGGCGACAGCCATGCCGTCCTCCAGGCCGGCCGCGAGCGCGCAGCGCAGGCAGTGGCCTGGGCTGCGCGCGATTAGCGCCAGCCCTTTGCCGTCATGCAGCAGTTGCTTGTGGCCGGGGATACGCCAGAACGCGAACGTCGCCGCGTCCAGCGGCGGATCGGCATCGGGGTAGAGCTGCACCACGGCGGCATGACCAGGCAGCCAGGCCGGATGCGCGTCACGCGCATCCAGTGCCGGGTCTTCCAGCAGGCGCAAGCCCCAGTGATGCGCCGCCTGCTGGGCTGCTTGTGGCCGACGATGACGGCGCAGCCAGTCGAGCCGGTAGTCGGGATGCCGGCGCAGGTATTCCCAGGCAAGCGCAAGGCCGTCCAGATGCAGCACGTACAGATACGCGGCAGTCGGATACCAAGGCTCGGCGCTGTGATCGACCATGACGCCTCCTCCTGCGAACAGGACTCGCCGCCACGGAAGAACTACGCGCTACATCGCCATCGTCAAAAGGTTATGGGTCAAAAAGATGGATCGGGTTGTCAAGACCGATTGGCTCCGATGCGTTGCGGTATTCGTCTCAATGCTGCGGCGGCAGCGCCCCGAGTTGGAGTGCTGCACAGGCCAGCCTGCCGCAGCCCGCGCCAGCCATCATGTCTATTTGGATCAGACTGGTGGGGCTACGCTGCAAGAATGCCGATTGAGACCTGCCCGGCATGACATCAGACTGAAAAAGTCACAGTGGGCTGTGTTCAGTCCGGGATGGCTCCGTCACGCTCGGCCGCGCGGGTGTACTCCGACAGCGTGCGCGTGGGACGGAAATAGAGGTCGCGCATCACGGGCTGCTGGCGCGGCCCAACGATGCCGGCCAGCTCGGACAGCTTGACGGTGCCCTGTGCCGGCATCCCGATCCCCAGGTCGATGAGGCCCCAGGCCGTGTCGCCATCGGCCGGATCGAGTGCGGCCAGCAGCCAGGTCACGTGCGCGTCCGGGGTGAACAGCCGCACCACGGGCACCGGGTCGATGGCCCGGCCAGCGGCGCGGGCCTCGCCGTTGGCGAGCAATTGCGCGCGCTCCGGGGCGGTGGCGAATGGCTGGGGCATGGTCGGCAATCCCACAAATCCAATGATGCACGAATGCGGTTTCACGTCGAAGCGCAGAACCACGAAACCGGATTTGCGCCTTCGTGCGCAAGCACGGATGCGGTTCTATGGCTTTGCCGGAATCCGCCGATACGGATTTCCGTAGAGGCACAAAAACGGAGAACACCAAATGAACACTATAGATTGTAGCCCTATAGGGCGCAATGGGATGTCATCTTGGTTTTTGAGAGGAAACCATAGGTGGCGGCTGGGAACTCATTGGCGAAGGCGTTGAAGACAGTCAGAAAGGCGCGTGGCTTGAGCCAGGAAGCCTTCTCTGACGTGTCCAGCCGCACCTATATGAGTACCCTCGAACGCGACCTGAAAAGCCCCACCTTGAACAAGCTGGCCGAGCTGTGCGAGGTGATGGAGATCCATCCGCTCACGCTGCTGACGCTGGCCTACGCGGGCGACAGCCCGCGCAAGGCCGACGAGCTGCTGGCGCAGGTGCGCCAAGAGCTGGAGGCGGTGTTGAGCGAACGCGACGCGGCGGAGCCGCGCGCGTGATGCGGTGATGTGCTGCTATTAGCAGCACATCGCCCCGCCGCGATGGGCGGGGCGCTGCGGCGGTCACGCCGCCTGGGGCTTGCTGCGCGACCAGATCAGGTCGTGCGTGCCGTCCTCACCTTCGATCAGGCGGGCATAGACCGCTGCCGGGAACGAAGGGTCATCGAGGGTCACGGACAGGTACTCGCGCCCAGCCTCGCTGGTCTTCTTCCACGCCGCGCCGATGTCGTGGCTGGCGGCCTGGAGGCGGAAATCGGGGGCGTTCTCGCTGCTGCCCTTGTCGTTGGGAACCAGCTTGACCTTGACGTTGAGCGTCAGGGTGCGAAGCGTGCCGGTGAAGCCGTCTTTGTCGGTGGTGAAGGTGCCGATGTTGGCCATGATGTTTTCTCCTTTCGGTTGAACAAGGTTCGCGCCCATCGCGTCCTTGTTGTGATCCGGCCGGCGGGGGACGGGCTGGCTGCACCGCTTGCGGTCGCAACGCAGTGGAGAGCCGGGAGGCGAAAAGAACTTGGCCCGCGAGGAATGCGCGCAGCGCAGGGGAAATTGTTTTCGCCGGACGGTTGCAGCCATGAAGCCCGAGGCGCAGCCGCGCCACCGCCAGGATTCACAACGAGACAAGGACGCCTTGGGCCGGACCGCTCCGAAAGGAGATGGGGCCGGCTCGGCATCCCCGCACGAAGGCTTCTCCGGCTCGCCCACTGACGCGGGCCAGGTCAACCACCCGACGACAGGCGAGAACGCCCCCGCCGCACCTTGCGGCGCCGCTCTTGAGGCGTGGCGTGGAAGCTCCATAGCGATGCCGGGCGGGTTGTCCGTGAACCGTCCTTCGTGACGTGATGGGCAGGAACCGCCAGCGTTGAGGACGGCTCGCACCTGCACAACCTGCCGCAGCGAGCGCCAGCGTGTTCGCCAGCGCCTCGCCCATCGCGGCGGGGCGCTGGCCGGGCCGATCCGGCGCAGCCGGTTCGGCGTCATCGAGGGGCGCCAAGCATCGCGCGGCGGGGATAGCCCGCGGGACTTTCCCCTGGAGGCAAGCGAAGCGCGCAGCGCCGCAGGCGCGAAGGCGTGAGGGATTGAAGCCGAATGGCCGTGACGGCAAAGGCGGCACGGGGCGCAGCCCGAAAGCCCGGCGGCGCAGTGCGCCGACACGCCCAGGCTGTTCTATATTTTCAGGAAGCAATCGAAGACAAGCCCATGACCCTCCAGCTCCGACACGAAACCCCGGACGACATTGCCGCCATCGAGGCCGTGACCATCGCCGCGTTCGCTGATGCACCACACACCAGCCACACCGAGCAATTCATCGTGCGCGCCTTGCGTGCCGCCAACGAACTGACGCTTTCCATCGTGGCCGAAGAACATGGGCGCGTCGTCGGTCACGTCGCGCTGTCGCCAGTAACGATCACCCATGAGCACAGGCGAAAGACCGAGGGCTGGTATGGGTTGGGGCCGATCTCCGTCCTGCCGCCAAGGCAGGGGCAAGGCATCGGTTCGCGCCTGATGGAACAGGCGCTGTCTGAACTGCGGGCTATGCAGGCCGCAGGCTGCGTGCTGCTGGGAGATCCAACGTACTACACGCGCTTTGGCTTCCAGGCCCATGCGGGCTTGCAACTGCCGGGCGTGCCGCCCGGCTATTTCATGGCGCTGGCCCTGCATGGGACAGTGCCGGAAGGCATCGCGCACTACAGCGATGCCTTCAACGCCGCCGCCTGAGCCAGCGCGAAGGCGGCGGCGTTTTAATTCGGCTATTGGCCTTGAACACCGGGCGCGGCCACTGTCGCACCCGGATTTCGCGTCCACCGCGCCTAGGGCGGAACGGCCTGGGCGCGGTGCTGATCGCGGTTATTCCTTCGTCTCGATGCGCCACCACACAAAGCGAAGCGCCCCGGTCGAGGCCGGGGCGCTTGCCTTCGGCGCGGGTCAAGCGGCCAGTGCCTCGGCGGGTTCATCCGCCATTGCCTCGGTATCCTCCGGGGCGTCCTGCTCCGGGCCTTCTTCCTGCGCGGCCTCCTGCGGGCCTTCGGCCTTGAATATGGCGGGCATCCAGCCGGTGCCATCGGCCAGCCGCTCGGCCTCGCTGGCAATGTCGGCCTTCTTGAGCTTCGCCAGCCGGGTGACGGATTCCGGTGCAAACGCGCCCACGGCATCCAGAATCACGGCCTTGGAAACGTGCTTGAAGTAGCCTTCTGCGGTCGGCTTCCACCATGCGGCCATGTCGAGGCCCACGGCCTGCGCCAGTTCCTTGCCGGGCTGGTGCGGCGTGGCACGGGGCGTCACCACGTCCACCGTGGAAGCCACGCACACGGCCAGCAGCCGCACCAGTTCGTCTTGCGACTTCGCCAGCAGCGCGGCGAACAGTTCGGCGCTGTCCTCCGGCAAGGCTTCACCGGCTACCTGTTGCAGTTCGCGCAGCGCCACGGCGGCAGGCGATTCCGGCCAGTCCGGGGCCATGCCTTCCAGCCTGTCTTGCGCCGTGAGGCGCACGCCGAGTGGCAGTCCATCGCCGTAGGCGTCGGGCTGCAAGACCTTCTGCACCATGCCATGCACCAGCGCGGCCAGCGCGACCTGCGGATGCCGGGCGACTTCGATTTGCAGCGCCGCCGTGCGGTGGGCGCTCAACCGCTGCGCCAGCCGGTCGGACAGGCTCGCGGCCTTGGGCGCGTCGTCGGCGTCCTCGTGCTCGTCGTTGGCGGCTTCGCCTTCGGTACTGCCGAAACCGAGCCGCAGCTTTTCCAGCGTGCGCAGCGCCTTCGCCTCGGCTTCGCGCAGCAGGCCGCGATGAATGACGGCCTCGCCGTTGCGGTCGATGGTGACGATGGCACCGGCCACCTCGCGCACCTCGGGCGCATAGCCTTGCAAGGCGTCCTCCGCGTCTTGCAGTTCCCCGATCACCTGATCGCGCCGCTGTTCCAGTTTCTCGGCCTTGGCCTCGTCCTCGCTGCTTTCACCTTGGCAGGCTTCTTCCAGTTCGGCGTCGATCTTGTCGAGGCGGGTTTGCAGCGAGGCAATGCGGCGGGCCTCGCGGGTGGTCGGCTCGCGGCGATGGCGCGGGGCGTTCTGGAAAGCCTGCCGTTCCTCGTAGGCCAGATGCGGCACGGCCTCCACCCATGCCCAGCCCTCGGCGCGCACGTCCTCGGCCAGCGCATCCAGCTTGCCGCGCACCAGCGTTTCCAGCACTGCGGTATCGGTGAGGTAGGTTCCGGCATCGCCTTCCGCGAACAGGTCGCGGCGGATGCCGCCGCCTGCCTGCCGGTAGGCGTCCAGCCCGACGAAGCGCACCAGCGCGTGCGCGGCGTCGATTTCGCGCTCGGTCAGGCGCTCGCGCAGCTTGGACGGGCTGCGCTGCCATTCCGGCGCACCATAGAACGCGGCTTCCTGCGCGGCGTGGTCGTCGGTGATGGTCAAGGCCATCAACTGTTCCAGCGTGACGCCTCCGGCCCGGTAATCGGCCATGAGGCGCGGCGAGACGTTCGCCAGCTTCAAGCGCCGCTGCACCACCAGCGGGGACACGCCGAAGTCGGCGGCAATGTCCTCGATGGGGCGTCCTTCCTTGACCAGCGCGGCGAAAGCCGCGAACTGGTCGGCGGGGTGCATGGCCTCGCGCTGCACGTTCTCCGCGAGGCTGACGGTGCGGGCGGACGCATTGGCCACCAGCAGGCACGGCACCTCGTAGTCGGCGGGGATGCGCTTCTTCTTCGCCAGCAGCCTCAAGGCGGTCAGGCGGCGGTCGCCTGCCACCACCTCGTAAGCCTCGCCATCGGCGGCAAGGATGACGATCAGGTTTTGCAGCAGGCCGATGCGGGCAATGCTCGCGGCCAGTTCGGGGATGGACTGGCGCGGGGTCGTGCGGACGTTGCGCTTGGAGCGGCGCGGCAACAGTTGCGACAGCGGAACCAAAATCAGGTTCTTGGTCGGGTCGGCCACTTCCAGCGGTGCGGCGGCTTCGATGGCGACGGTTTCGGTTTTGAGTACGGCGTTCATGGTGATTTCTCCTAGCGGTTGGGATGCAGCAGCGAGAGAAGCGGCAAAGGCTGCTGCCTGCCCCTGCCGCGTGGGGATTCAGGCTTTCAACTGGCGCAGGCCATCGGCCAGCAGCCACAGGGCGCGATTCAGGCGCACGCTTTGGTCGATGCCCTGCACGGGCCGGGTGGTCTGGCGGCGACCATTCGCGGCGCGGGCGGACAGGCCGCCTTTGGTCAAGTTCTCCTGCGTGCGGTTGAACACGCTCCACAGGTCGCGGCGGTCGTCGTCATGGCGGCGCGGCATCAGGATTTGCGATTCCGTGATGGGCGCGGGCCTGTCCTCGTCGTACTTCAACGCCAGCGCAGCGCGGGCGAACACTTCCGATTCCCCGGCGTCCAGCGTGATGGCGCGCATGGCATCGCGGGATTCCTGCGCACGGTCGAAGCCATGCAGGACTTCGTAAGCGCCTTCGATGACGTGCCCGGCTACGTCGCCCTTGTGGGGCACGCGTACGTCGGCCACGGTGTCGCCGCAGACAAGGCCATTGCTGCACACGAAGCGGAACATCCCGGCCAGCATCTGATAGCTGCTGGTACCGTCATGGGAGTTCAGGAGAATGATTTCGTTGGCCTCGCGGCCGTTGATCTGGCTGGCGTGGCGCAGCCGGATCATGTGCTTGGTGTAGTCGCGGCGGTCGTCGTGGCGCACGCGGGTCTGCGTCACCATGAAAGGCTCGAAGCCTTCCCCGCGCAGTTCTTGCAGCACGGTCGCGGTGGGGATGTAGCTGTACCGCTCGGAGCGGCTTTCGTGCGGGGCGTCCGCGAAGATGGACGGGGC
Organism: Rhodanobacter sp. UC4437_H4; assembly: GCF_052978425.1. Taxonomy (NCBI): domain Bacteria; kingdom Pseudomonadati; phylum Pseudomonadota; class Gammaproteobacteria; order Lysobacterales; family Rhodanobacteraceae; genus Rhodanobacter; species Rhodanobacter sp. UC4437_H4. The sequence goes on along the minus strand of NZ_CM129673.1, from coordinate 444,972 downwards.
CACGGCGCGGATTTGGTCATCCGACAAGGGATAGTCGGAACGCAGCACCGGCGAACGGGAAGCGAAACGGGATGCGAGTTGCATGGTCTTTCTCCTGACAAAGAAGGGTTTGCTGTTCACACCGCACACCGGATTCCTAGATTCGGAGCCCAGCCTTTCGGCTGTTCGGTGCGGTCGGCACGAGGAACCCGGTTGGCCCTGTTGCCACCGTCTTTCCTGAGTTCATCGCCCGCGACGGTCAGGAGCGCGCGGACGGGGGCCGTCAAGGAGGCAAGCGCAGGGTTGGTGCGGCCCGCAGGCGCAGCCGAGGACACGGCCCTGCGCGCCTTGACGGCACCCGGCCGCGGGCTACAGTCGCGGACAAGGTGATGGAGTCAGGGAAGACGGCTGGACATGGCAACGGCCGCCTCGATATGCAGACCGCACGGCAAGCGAAGCGCGCAGGCCCGAAGCTGGAAGCCGGGCCGGAGGCGTCAGGGATGTGGAAGGCTGGCGAATGCCAGTCCCGTAAGGGATGAGCGAACAGCGAACCTGGAGCAGCGCGGTCCGCGAAGCGGAGACGCACAAATTGCTCGTTTATTCTCTACGCTTGATATGTGTGACTTGAACTCAATGACGAGAAGAAAATGAAGATGATGCACGCCAACGAGATTCGCGCAGGCGACGTTCTGCTTTGCTATAAAGATGCAAAAATCGACCCGGTTGGGAAGGGCATCACTCGCGTTACGGACAGCGAATACACGCACGCCGCAATTTGTATCGGACCTTGTGTCGCGGCAGAAGCAACGGTCTCAGGCGGCGTAGGCAAGGTTCAGATTGAAGACCTAATCAAACGCTACGATCATGTCGCAGTGTTCCGCCAACCCGATGCGTGGCGACCGCCAGAGCGCGTTCAAGCCATGAACGCTTTTGTAGATTCCATCGTGGCGTCCGGGGCGAAATACAACCTGCGCGACGTGGTGACTTTCAAGAAGAGAAGCGACGTTCACCAGCTTTCACTCACTGAACAGCTCCATGCGTTCTTCAATGGAACGTACACACCCGCACCTATCGAGAAAGGCCGCTATTTTTGTTCCGAGCTTGTAGCGAATTGCTTTGTCGTCACTGGATTCATAGACCCGAGCGCGGCCGTGATTTACAAGTCGAATGTCACATCGCCGGGTGCGTTGGGACGAGATCCCACGTTCGGAACTTTCTGCGGGTATGTTTCGAGTGTGCCGAATTACTCGGTGCCGGCTACGGATGAGTTTTTCAATCACTCAACATTTGATGAGATATTTGGCGGCGGCGCATAGCCACGAACCGCTGCGTTGTCGGCTGACGGCGTTGAAGTGAAGTCTGATATTTGCTGCTGATGCAGGCGCCGCAAAAAGAAAAGAAAGCGCGTCACCCCGAAGGGCGACGCGCTTGCGAGGTCACACGATGACCCTTCCCGCCAGCCGCGCATCGCGCGCGTAGGCGCTCAACCGCTTCTCGGCGCGGAAGGACAAATCGCGCTCGATCAGCAGGCCCAGCCCGCCGCGCACCGTCGCCAGCTCGCCCAAACTGACCCAGCCGATTTCCGGCATTCCCAGGCCCAGGTCGCAAAGACCGAAGGCGTGGTCGTGGTCATCGGGATCAATCTCGGTCAGCAGCCAGGTCGCGCCGGCATCTGGCGTGAACAGCTTGACCACGGGCGCCGGATCGAAGTCCGGGTTCTCCAAGGATTCGCGGCCGTTGGCCAGCAGCATGATGTGCTGCTCGTCGGTGATGAGTGCGTTGTTCATGGTGAACTCCTGAAAGGTTGCCGGGCGGAATTGCCCGACCCTTCCGGGGCACGGCGCAGCGCAAGCAGTCAGGGGTCAACGACGGCCGCCAGGACGCAAGCGCCAACGGCGCGCTGCCCTTGACGGCGAGAACGCCGTGGCACGATGAAGGAACAGCAAGACCGCCTCCCTCGCACCCCCCAAGCACACCGGCTTTCGGCAAAGTACGTAGCACGCGCAGGCCCGCGAGGGCCGGAGTTGCCCACCGGGCACAGCAAAAAGGGGGCCGAAGCCCCCTTGGTCAGATCAGGCCGCGTTCGGCGAAGGACGTAGTGCTGTCGCCCGCCACGATGATGTGATCCAGCGTGCGGACATCCACCAGCGCCAGCGCCTCCTTGAGCCGCTGGGTCAGTGCCTTGTCAGCGCCACTCGGCTCTGGATTGCCGCTCGGGTGGTTGTGCGAAACGATGACCGCCGCCGCGTTGAGCCGGAGCGCCTCCTTGACCAGCTCGCGCGGATACACCGATGCGCTGTCGATGGTGCCGCGGAACATCTCCGCGTACTCGATCAGGCGATGCTGCGTATCGAGGAACAGCACCGCGAACACTTCGTGCTCGAAGCCAGCCAGCTTGGCGCGCAGGTACTCCTTGACTGCCGCCGGCGAACTGAACGAGGCACCACGCTGCATCTTCTGCTCGATGGCGTGGCGCGCGGCCTCCAAAATCTGGTCTGCCGTCGCCAGCAGGTAGCGGCCCTGTGCGTCACGCACCATCAGCGAGGCATCGAACGAGGAAAAGGACAGTTGCGACATGATCGTGCTCCGGTTGCTCGGGCGGAATTGCCCGGAACCGTGGCCAGCACGGCGCAGCGCAAGCAGTCAGGGGTCGCAGACGGCCGCCAGGACGCAAGCGCGCACAAGCGCGCGCCGCCCTTGACGGCGAGAACGCCGTGATACGGTGAAGGGAACAGCAAGACCGCCCACACCCCGCCCACTGCACACAGTCGGCTTTTGGGGCAAGCGGAGCGCGCAGGCCCTCAAGGGCCGGAGGCGTCAGGGATCAAGCCGGATGGCCGCGATTCGGCACGAAGCGCGGGGCGCAGCCCGCGAGCCCGACGGCGGTACGCCGGTACGCCGGTACGCCGGGACGCCGGGACGCCGGGACGCCGGGACGCCATGCAGTTCTGCCTACTGATGACTTGCACAATGATTCAATAAATGTTGTATTATCGAATAATGAACGAGACCCAAGCTGTTTCCGCCCTGAGTGCCTTGGCCCATGCCCAGCGTCTGCGCGTGTTCCGCGCCCTGGTCGTCGCCGGCCCCGAGGGTTTGACGCCCAGCATCCTGGCCGACCAGCTCGACGTGGCCCGCAACACCCTGTCCTTCCATCTGAAGGAGCTGGCGCACGCCGGCCTCGTCACGATCGAGCAGCAGGGCCGCAACCTGATCTACCGCGCCGAGTACAGCCGCATGAACGGCCTGATCGGCTACCTGACCGAGCACTGCTGCCAGGGCGGCGTGTGCGAGGTCAGCCCGTCTTCCGCCATCTGCACCACCTGCTGAAAGGACTTCCCATGAAACGCTTCCACGTCCACCTGAACGTCGATGACCTGAACCGCAGCATCGGCTTCTATTCCCAACTGTTCGCCGCGCAGCCCGCGCGCACCGAGAGCGACTACGCGAAGTGGATGCTCGAAGACCCGCCGGTCAACTTCGCCATCTCCACGCGCAGCGGCAAGCCGGGCATCGACCACCTGGGCATCCAGACCGACGATGCCGAGGAACTGGCTGGCCTGAAGGCCCGCGCGCAGGCCGCCGACATGGCACTGCTCGACGAAGGCACCACGACCTGCTGCTACGCGCGCAGCGAGAAGCACTGGATCACCGACCCGCAAGGTGTGGCCTGGGAGCATTTCCACACGCTGGGCAACATCCCCGTCTTCAACGAAGCATCCCAGCCCGCAAGCGGCGCCGCTGCGGCGTGCTGCGCGCCAAGCGATGGCCGCGCCGCGAAGCCCGCTGCATCTTGCTGCTGACGCGAGGCACGCATGACGACTGAAGCCACCTACAACGCGCTGTTCATCTGCACGGGCAATTCGGCGCGTTCGATCCTCGCCGAAGGCATCCTCAACGAGCTGGGCAAGGGCCGGTTTCACGCCTGGTCGGCGGGCAGCCATCCCAAGGGCGAAGTCCATCCGCTGGCGCTCGCCACGCTGGAGCGCCTGCATCTGCCGGCGACCGGCTACCGCAGCAAGAGCTGGGACGAGTTCGTGGCGCCGGATGCGCCGGTGTTCGATTTCATCTTCACCGTCTGCGACAACGCCGCCGGTGAGGCGTGCCCGCTGTGGCCGGGCGAGCCGGTATCGGCCCATTGGGGCGTGCCCGACCCAGCGGCCGTCGAAGGCACGGAGGAACAGCAGCGCAAAGCGTTCACGGACGCCGCGATCACGCTGCGCCGGCGCATCGAGCTGTTCCTGTCGCTGCCCCTGAAAAGTCTCGATGCCATGTCCTTGCAGCGCGAGCTGCGCGACATTGGCCGCCAGTGAGGCCAGCACGATGACCGCAGGAGCCGATACCGCCGGCCGCGCGCCGGCGGCGCCCGCCATGAGCGTCTTCGAGCGCTACCTGACCGTGTGGGTGCTGCTGTGCATCGTCGCGGGCATCGCCCTGGGCCAGCTCGCGCCCGGCGCGTTCCAGGCCGTCGGCCGCATGGAAGTGGCCCAGGTCAATCTGCCGGTCGGCCTGCTGATCTGGATCATGGTGATCCCGATGTTGCTCAAGGTGGACTTCGGCGCACTCGGCCAGGTGCGCCAGCACTGGCGCGGCATCGGCGTGACGCTGTTCGTCAACTGGGCCGTCAAGCCGTTCTCGATGGCGCTGCTGGCCTGGCTGTTCATCCGCCAGGTCTTCGCCGACTGGCTTCCGGCCGACCAGCTCGACAGCTACGTCGCCGGCCTGATCCTGCTGGCCGCCGCACCTTGCACGGCGATGGTGTTCGTCTGGAGCCGGCTGACCGGCGGCGATCCGATGTTCACTCTGTCGCAGGTGGCGCTGAACGACACCATCATGGTCTTCGCCTTTGCGCCCCTCGTCGGGCTGCTGCTCGGGTTGTCGGCCATCATCGTGCCCTGGGACACGCTGCTGACCTCGGTGGTGCTCTACATCGTCATCCCGGTCATCATCGCGCAGGTGTGGCGCCGAGCGCTGCTGCGTCAGGGCCAGGCGGCGTTCGACCGCGCGCTGGCGCGCATCGGTCCACTGTCGATCGCGGCGCTGCTGCTGACGCTGGTGCTGCTGTTCGCCTTCCAGGGCCAAGCCATCCTGCAGCAGCCGCTGGTGATCGCCATGCTGGCGGTGCCGATCCTTATCCAGGTGTTCTTCAATTCCGGCCTGGCCTACTGGCTCAACCGCAAGGTGGGCGAGAAGCACAGCATTGCCGGCCCCTCGGCGCTGATCGGCGCGAGCAACTTCTTCGAGTTGGCCGTGGCAGCGGCCATCAGCCTGTTCGGCTTCCACTCCGGCGCTGCGCTGGCCACCGTGGTCGGCGTGCTGATCGAGGTGCCGGTGATGCTGCTGGTCGTGCGCCTGGTCAACCGATCTCGTGGCTGGTACGAACAGGCCCCGCGCAACGCAGCGAGACATCCGGCATGAGTATCGTCACGATCTATCACAACCCGGATTGCGGCACGTCGCGCAACACGCTGGCACTGATCCGTGCAAGCGGCATCGAGCCCACGATCATCGAGTACCTGAAAGCGCCGCCTGACCGGGAAATCCTGAAGGCACTGATCGCGCGGATGGGCATGCGCGTGCGGGATGTGCTGCGCGTCAAGGGCACGCCCTACAAGGAATTGGGCCTGGACGCCATGCATTGGAGCGACGACCAGTTGATCGACCAGATGCTGGCGCACCCGATCCTCATCAATCGGCCCATCGTGGTGTCTGCGCTGGGTGTGCGGCTGTGCCGTCCTTCGGACATTGTGGTCGAGCTGTTGCCGCAGCGGCAGGCAGGCGAGATCCGCAAAGAGGACGGCACGCTGCTCCTCATAGACGCGCCAATCGCCGGCGGCGATCCCGACCTTGCCCTGGCGCTGCAGGGGGCCGGGCTTCCCACGGATGACTTGACCGAGCCGGGACGCCGATTCTTCGCCTATGTCACGGTGTCAGGGGAGCGCGTGGGCTTTGGTGGCTTCGAGCGCATGGGCCAGAACGTGCTGGTGCGCTCCTTGGTGGTACTGCCGCAAGCGCGCCATCGCGGCATCGGCGGCGGCATGCTCGCGCTGCTGCTGCGCCGCGCCTTCGACGAAGGGGGGCGCGAAGCCTGGTTGCTGACCACGACGGCCGCGCCGTTCTTCGAGCGCGCGGGCTTCAAGCCGATGGAGCGTACAAGCGCACCGGCTTCAGTACCGGCGACGCGGCAGGCTGCGAACTTGTGTCCTGCCAGCGCGGCGTTGCTTAGGCGGTCGATCCATCTGTAGTGCAGAAGGGCGAATTTCCGAGGACACTGTCTCGGATTTCTCGGCGGGCAGCCCGTTCCCCGATTTCCGAGACAGTGCCTCGGAAATCACAGGCCGGGGGTATGCGGCGAAGAACCGCCGCATGTTCTCCAGATTGTCCGGGCTGAACCCGCGACCGAAGCGCACGGTCAGGTCGGCGGACAGCCGGGCAATCAACTGTTCGCCATATCCCGCGCGACGCTTGCCCTGTTGCTCGGCCTCCACGATGCGGCGGCCAATCTCTCAATAGCTGGCCGTCATGCCGTCGTGGATGCCGGCGTAGCCGGCAGGCAGGGGCGGCACCTTTTACTGCTTTGGGCATCCGGGCGCTCATGTCGTGGCCTCCTGGGGCTGGCGCTGCCGCGCCTTCGTGATGGTCTGGCGCCGGGGGTCGCCACCAGCTCGGCCGCCTGGCGCACAGGATTGTCCTCGGTGTGGACGTAGCGCATGAACATAGCCACGGTCTTGTGCGCTGTCAGCGCCATGCCGACCTTGAGCGGCACGCCCGAATTGGCAATGTCCGTCGCCGAGCGGTGGCGGATGCCGTGGGTGCCGACCTTCGGCACACCGGCACGGTCAAGGATGCGCCGCCACGCCTGATAGTAGGAGTGGAGGCTTAACGGCTTCTTGTGATCGAGGATCGCGGGGCAACCGGGCCCAGCACGGCGCAGCGCAAGCTGTCACAGGGTCGAAGACGGCCACGGCCGCAAGCGCCGAAGGCGCGAGGCCCTTGACGGCGAGAACGCCGTGGTACGGTGTAGGGACAGCAAGACCGTCTCCATGCGACGCATGAACTCTGGCAAGCGGAGCGCGCAGGCCTGTCCAGGCCGGAGGCGTCAGCGATGGACGCCCGTAGGGGCGAGACGCCAACGGTGGCTCGATGCGAAGTACGACAGCGCGGCCCATTCGGGGACGCCCCAAAATCGGGTATCTTTAGAAACAACAGATTCCCGTATTGGGTCTCGCTTGGTTAGAACACTGCCATTGCAAGGAACGGCATGCCAGCCCTATATCAACTTGCCCTGCTTGGAACACCAACTGCAGTTCAAATTTCCGAACTTGAAGAAGTCATCGGAAAGGCTGTCGGCATGTTCAATTTGCGGTTGGGGCATGAGATTGGATGGGAGGTTTGTCCCGATGAATTCAATCCAGACCAACAGCGATCGTCTGCTGCGGCATTTTTCGGAGGTCATGAGCCTCCTCTTGCCAATGTGGCAAGACTGCTGGCGCGAGGCATCCCATTGCTCCCGGTCGCCTCTGACGTCAATCGAGTCAGTGCAGAAATCCCCGCATTGCTGCAGCCGCTCAACTGCTTAGCATACGCCGCAGGTGGGCCGCAACGTGTCGCGTCTGCTTTGCTGGAGTGTGCTGGGCTCCTTCCTCGACAGCGCCGGGTGTTCGTAAGCTATCGTCGGGGCGAGGCTAGGGAAGCAGCCTTGCAGCTATTCGATGCGCTGTCTGCTCGGCTATTTGATGTATTTCTCGATACACATGGTATTCCACCTGCAGAAGATTTCCAGACAATGCTATGGCACCGGCTTTGTGACTCGGATGTCCTGCTGATGCTCGACACGCCAGGATATTTTGAAAGCCGTTGGACGAGTGCTGAGTTCGGACGCGCTTTGGCCAAAGGCATCAGCGTCTTGCGGGTCGGTTGGCCTGACACAACGCCTTCTGCGCGCACGGCAACGGCCAGTCGGGCGGAACTGTTACCTGAAGAAGTCGATCCGACGACCGGACGCATCGCAGACGGTGCGGTGGATCGCATTTGTCTTCAACTGGAGGAAGTTCGCAGCCAGAGTCACGCGGTTCGCTCTGTCAACCTCGTAAGCAATCTGCGCAATGCCATTCAAACAATCGGCGGCCAAGTCGTCGGAGTGGGCGCCAATAGAGCTGTATATGTCCAACTGCCCGATGGGCGGAATGTAGTTGTTTATCCAACGGTCGGTGTTCCCACGTCAACTACGCTGCACGATGCGTCTACGAACTCACCGGAACAATCCGTTGCCGTGGTCTACGATCACGTAGGTCTGCATCCCAGGTGGCTGGGCCATCTGGACTGGTTAGGACAGCACATTCACTCCGCTAGGTGGGTTAAAGCCAGCGAGGCGGGTTGGCAATTCGCGGACTGGGAGGCGTAGCCATGAGTGCAATCTTCCTCTCGGCCAGCGTGCCACTTGTAGGGCGTGGCACTTACCACGAAACCGCCGATCCATTTCTTATCCAATGTGCGGTGAGAGAACTGGTCATAGCAGTCATTCGCCAGCACAAGATCGTGTGGGGTGGGCATCCTGCGATTACCCCGATGATTTGGAGCATAAGTGAAGACTTGGGGGTCGACTACTCGCAGTCTGTTGTCTTGTATCAGAGCACGTTCTTTGCAGAAATCTTCCCTGAAGAGAACAAGCATTTCCAAAATGTAGTCTTCACCGATGCAGTCCCTAATGACAGGGCGGCAAGCTTGCTTGTCATGCGCGAACAGATGCTCTCGCGTGAGGACTTAAGCGCTGCTGTGTTTATTGGTGGAATGGATGGGGTAGAAGCTGAACATGAGCTTTTCAGGCGCTTCCATCCTGCAGCCAAGGTGCTCCCGGTGTCCTCGCCAGGCGGAGCGGCGCTGAATCTCGCCAAGGACCATAGCTATTTCACCGGGGAAGCGCTTGTCGATGTGGACTTTGCTCAGCTCTTCCATGAGCATCTGGCGGTGCCCTTGGCTGGCAAGTAGAGTCAGTTCGTTTCCCGATCCCGTGCTCTAAAAAATCAACCGAGGATTATTCATGCCACGGAAAGTTTTCTACAGCTTTCATTATCAACGCGACAGTTGGCGCGCATCCAAGATACGCAATATTGGGGTTGTAGAGGGCAACCCGTCAGCAAGCGATAATAAATGGGAAGAAGTGAAGCGAGGCGGTGATACCGCGATCAAGCGCTGGATTGACGATCAATTGCAAGGGCGGACATGCACAATTGTTTTGGTTGGTGCGGAAACGGCAAATCGCCCCTGGATTCGATATGAGATTGAGCAGTCATGGAACAGCGGAAAGGGACTCCTGGGGATACGTGTCCACAAGCTCTTGGACCACAACCAGCAACCATCAGTGGCAGGGGCCAATCCGTTCGACTCATTTACCTTGAACGACGGTAGAAAGCTATCCTCCGTCGTCCGCGTCTACGATCCGCCGGGAGGCACCAGTAGCGCGGTCTATACCTCCATCAGCGACAGCCTGTCGAGTTGGATCGAAGCAGCGATCGCCGCTCGCTAGAAGTCAGAACATCTCGTCAAAACAACGATCCGGTACTCATTGGTTGCCCATAGAGTTCCGAGATTTGCGTCTGGAACTGTGTCTGTCCTCCGTAGCTAGGGTGCCTCACGCAAATTACCGGTACAGAATCCGTGATGCGATGGGCCGCAGCGGTGGCATCATTGCCGATGGCAACGATGCGAGAAGGCTTCAGCAAGACAATGAGTTGTTGGAGCAGTTCTTCGCCGGCGCGTCTTTCGTGCGCGTTGTGCTGGCGGTTGGTGAATGGATCTCCAGATTCATGCGGATGAAGGGGAAAGACATTCCAGAGGAAGATGCGAGCATCAATGTGTTCTAGCATGCCCCATATGACCGCCGCGGTTCGTTCAGCTACAGCACTTCCTATCGTCGGCCGCTCAGCGATCAGATCGAGATTCCAGCGCTTGGCGTGCTGGCTCATGTGAACGTCGTCAGTCAGGGCTAGCCCAGTGCGGCGCCCTCCGCGATATCCGAGGTCTCTCCCGATCCAGATCGCATCTACAGGCTCCTCTGTTGCACGACGCAACATGGCGGAAAGTGCTGCAGCACGGCGACGCGGCGCATCGCGCCGATCATGGACTTCACATCGATCCGAATACGGATTGAAGCAGTCTTCGAATTGCAGCGAAGCAACTGCCTCAACGAATGGGTGGATGTTCATTTTTCAGACTCAAGTGGCATGTATTTGATGGTGCGTTGTTCTCGGTTTCCAATGATCCAGCCGCCTTGATTTTCCTTAAGCTGTCGGAAGACCGCATACCCTTCCAAGATGGCCTTTTCCCAGAGCTTCAGTGGGCACTTCTCTACCTCGTAACCACTCACGAACTCGCCGATGGTCTTGAGAATTCCGAGTGAGACCTTTTCCTGGTTCTCGAAGAAATTCAATTCTTTGGCTCTTGAGAAAATCCAAGCTGAAACCCCTTCTTCAACGACGATGGCTCGACCGCTGTCCTGCTCTTCATCGAATTTCGGATTGCTCTTTCGTTTGTGTTTGATCAATGCCCGCATCACGGGTGACCAGTGCAGGATCGCCGCATTCGCAAAATGGAAGACGTCATGGAACCGGTAACCATCGCGGTCGGCAATGTTGTCGGTTAAGGGATCTCCAATGAATACGCCATTCCATTGGAGATAACTCTTACCACTGCCTCGTTGATTGACTCGGATTCTGAATTCTCTGGGTAGCTGTTCCTCGATTCCAAATTTACTGTCGAAATCAAGGTCAACCAGATCATCTGCTTGTGGTTCCAAGAACGCGCCGCGCGCTTTCCGAAGGTTGGCGCGAGCCACTTCCGAAAATGCTAGTTCGGCCGCATGGATTGCATCCAGGTAAGCCCGCGCGAACGCGACCAAATCAGTGCGCGCAGGGGTGCTTCCCATTAGGGCTGCTGCTGACTGCCCCAAACGTGCCAGGGTGGCATCTAACGATGCAGTCGCCGCAATAGGCACTGCGATATAGGCCAATGCACCTTCAGCGATATCACTTGCAGCGCCAACATTCTTAAAATTTCCGTGGTTGGCGGCTTCCCCGAAGATATCCTCAAGAGGGATATTCAGGCGCCTGCAGATTGCAGCCAAGTACCAAAGAGTGTCGCCGAATTCTTCTTCCGCCGCTCTCTTGTAGCCAGGGTATGCTGATTTATCTCGAACGTGCTTTTTGGCCGTGGCCATTATTCCGCCAACTTCTCCATATAGCCCTTGGAGAACCGGATTGAAGTCGTTCGGATTGAGTACGTCTGTGGCTGCAATTCCCGCAGCGTAATCCGAGAGCAAGAGGGAGCCTTCCTTTTTCATCGGTCACCTGCGAAGAGTCAGCCATTCGAATGGGGCGCCTTGGTAGCCGCTCACTGCCAAGTTGCGAATCCATTGCTCAAGATTTCCAACCAATTGCGCATCGTCAAAGGCTGTGAGGCCTATTCCCGTTTTGCATAGAGGGCGACCTTGCTGATCTTGCAATTCATCAGGAAACGCAGGGCCCTCACCCCCGAAATATACGAAATCGTTGCTGATCAAAACCCTGTTGACGCCTGTATCACGGGCCACATGGTCAGGGTTGAGCGAGCCATCGGGGCGGGAGTGAAATGAGTCTCGCTGCTGCCAAGCAACCCCAGCCGCAGCCCTGAAGTAGATGTTGTCCCCGCAACTTTGCTTCCGGCTGCCATTGCGGTACGGCTTCTTGGATTCAAACCGCGGGTCTCGGCCATACTCGTCAAATGTCATTGCTTCGGTGACCCGCATCGCATACACGAGATGCCCACCGCGTCGGACACTTCGATCATTGCTTCCACTACCGACCACCCAATCGCCGATGTCAGCGCTTCTGCGGATACTGGGTTTGCAAGTCGCGAGCGTGCAGTAGCTATAGAAGGGGTTGGGTGCAAAACCACTGTCGTACCGCACTACATAGGAGTGAATACGTGTCATCAGCAGGGATGCCGCTTGAGTGGAACCGGGTCGCAGGCACCGCCGTCAGGCTTTTCCCACGAGTCCTTCCCGTTGATCGCGTCAATGATTGAATCACCGTTCCACCCAACCAAGGCGTCCGCATGTTCTTTCAGCGCATCTGGTAGGTCGCATTCCTTCTCACCATGCTCCCAAACACCAACAATGCGCTTGCCCTGTTTGGCCGCATATTCGATTTCCCAGTTCACCCAATCGCTGTTCTTGGTTTGGGGAGAGACATAGCAAATGAACACCCCAGCCCAATTGATGGCAGGCGCAAGGATCTGCGTCTTTATGTAGTGCTCATCAGTGGCATTGTTGAACTTTCCTGTATGGATCGAGGAATCCCGGACCTCCAGACCTTTCGGAGCCAACAAATCCTTGAGCTTCTGGAGCCCATGATCGTCCTTATGGACATGGCTGATGAATACATTCCTTTTGTCTGCCATCTGTCACCTCCATGGTTTTGCATGTTTTGAAGATCGTAACCGGGTTTGTGGCTGGTGCAGTAGGGGCTACTGGCCAGCTTGCTCGCTTAAAGAATTGCCTGTAGTCCCTTGTCGGCGATGACGTTGAGCAGCTTGAGGGTCGGCCCGGTGGGATGGGTTTCGCCTTGCTCCCACTTGCGCACGGTCGAGGCCGACGTGTGCAAATGAAGAGCAAACACCGGCTGGCTGAACTTCAAGGCTTCGCGCAGACGTTTGATGTCGGCAGCACTGAGTTGCCGCACCGGCGGCGGACAGATCGCGTCGAACTCGCGCATCGTCACCTTGCTGATCGCTCCCGCTTCGTGGAGCGCAGCCAAGTCGCCACGCAGGGATTCAATGATCTTGCTCACAATGCACCTCCAATAACGCGCCCGACCGCAACGCCTTCGACAAAGCCTCCGCGGACAGTTCCAGAAACACCTTACCGGCGAACTGCAGCGCCTTCTTCTCGTCTTGCGTGATGTTCGCCTTGTCGCTCTTGGGGAACCCATGCAGGAACACGTAGCGGCTACCGATGCGGGCCGACAGCAGCGTGCGGTAACCACCGCTCTTGCCGCTGCCGGGGCGTGCAACCCGCTTCTTATAGAGGAAGCCGCCCAAGTCCGCTTCAATCAGACCGCTTTCCATCTCCTGAACCGCTTTGCACAAGGCGGCATCAGGCAGCTTCTCGCTTGCCTGCCACCGCGCAAAGTCCTTTCGCTTGAGAACGCGCTTCATCTTGACCTCCAAACTATACCCGAAACGGGTACACTTTTCCAGACCCCCGCGCGATGCCCGGGCGGGGAGGGTCGCTGGGCAGATTGTCGTGACAGCGATACGACAATCTGGGCCGACAGGGCTGACCGCTGGCCACTGGTCATGTGGTCACCTCTTTCGGCTCCTGGCGCATGCCGATGACCGACTTGCGCCGGCTGGCCACCAATTCGGCCGCCTTACGTACCGGGTCGTCCTCGGTGTGGACGTAGCGCATGAACATCGCCACGGTCTTGTGCGCTGTCAGCGCCATGCCGACCTTGACCGGGATGCCGGAGTTGGCAATGTCGGTCGCTGAGCGGTGGCGGATGCCGTGGGTGCCGACCTTCGGTACGCCGGCGCGATCAAGGATGCGGCGCCATGCCTGGTAGTAGGAATGGGGGCCGAGTGGTTTGTCGTGATCGTTGATGGCTGGACAGATGTAGGGCGATTTGCCATAGCGAGGTGCGTTCGTCAGCAGCCGACGGGCTTCCTCGCTCAACGGCTTCGACATATCGCCCGTCTTGCTGTCCGGCCAGACAACCCGGCCATTGGGCAAGTCGAGCCAATCCCACTGCAACAGCAGGATTTCCGACATGCGGGCCGCGAACTCGAATTGCAGCCGGACAGCCAGCAGGTGGATCGGATGCTCCAGTTCCTCGGCCTCGGCCTTGTCCAGATAGGCGAACAGCTTGACCATCTGTTCGTCGGTGATGAGGCGGGTCGAGCCTTTCTCCGGGTACTTGGGCACGTGGCGGCAGGGATTCGAGCCGTCGGGCCGGTAGCCCCACAGCTCGGCCAGGTTGAACATCTTGCGGACAAGCGACAGCACGCGATTGGCCTGCGTCGGAGACTTCTCCATGCGCTTCATCAGCGCGGTGATGTCGTGGCGTGTGACCTCGTGAACCTTCTTGCTGCCGAAGGCCGGGATGACGAAGCTGTCGATCTGGTACTGGTAGCCGGCCTGCGTGCTGGGCTTGTTGTGCGGCCTGGAGTGGTCGTCCATGAACCGGCCGCACAGCTCCTTGACCGTCGGCGCCTTGCGGGCCTCGGCCTTGTCGAGTCCGGGGTCGCCGCCGCGCCGGACTTCGGCCAGCCAGTCTTGTGCCAGCGATCGGGCCTGTTCGACCGTCAGCTCGCCGAACTGGCCGAGGGCGGGCTTGCGCCGCACGCCGGAGTTCGTGCGGTACTGAACCATAAAGACCTTGCGGCCCGTTGGTGTTATCTTGCACAAGAAGCCCGGAACGAGCGTATCCCGGAGTTCCACGTCGCAGGTTTGCGCCTGCGCCGTGTCAACGACGGACTTGGTGAGTTTGATCTTTGCCATGAGGTGCTCCTGAAAGGCCCCGATTCCAGGGGCCGGCTAGGAGCCAGGCGGAGGGGAACCGGGGCGGTTTGCATCGCGCACCGGGATATGATCGAAGGCATTGGTCTGGCGGAAAACCTGCTACAGCAAGCCTCATCCAAGTCCAGCGTTAGCACGGTGCGGATGCCATGCTCTGGCTTAAAATCCCTCGGCCGCAAGGCCATGCGGGTTCGACCCCCGCCCCGGGCACCAGCCACCGCCAGACAGCAAAAAGCCCGCCGATGGCGGGCTTTTTGTCGGGCTGCCGTGACAGCCGCGATGCAATGGAGGCCTAGGTCGGAATCGAACCGGCGTACGCGGATTTGCAGTCCGCTGCATGACCACTCTGCCACCAGGCCGTTGCTTGATGCACGCGATCATCGTGACACGGAGATGATCGCATATTCCCCGGAAAACAAAACCCCGGCGATCCGGGGTTCCGTGCAAATCCTGGAGCGGGAAACGAGACTCGAACTCGCGACCCCGACCTTGGCAAGGTCGTGCTCTACCAACTGAGCTATTCCCGCATCGGAGCCGCAAATGATAGCAGAACCAGATCGCTTGTGAATAGCGCCCGGCCCTCCCGCGTGCGTCCCTGCGCCATGGCTGATGGCCGGAAACGACAAGGCCCTGAACGAGTCAGGGCCTTGCGTCGCCACGGGCGAAATCTGGAGCGGGAAACGAGACTCGAACTCGCGACCCCGACCTTGGCAAGGTCGTGCTCTACCAACTGAGCTATTCCCGCATCGGAGCCGCGCATTCTAATACGTGAAACGGTGTCGTCAAGTCGGTTTGCCCGAGGCGTCGTCGCGCAGCATCGGCCAGGCTGCGCGCAGGTAGTACAGCCCGGACCAGATGGTCAGGATGCCGGCGATCACCAGCAGTCCTTCGCCGATGTGATACAGCCGCAGCGCCGTGGCTTCCTTCTCGTGCTGCACGATGAGCACCACCAGCGCCACCATCTGCATCACGGTCTTCAGCTTGCCGATCATGGCGACTTTCACGGTGGCGCTCATGCCGATCTTGGCCATCCATTCGCGTAGCGCCGACACGCTGATCTCGCGCCCGACGATGACCGCCGCGGTCACCGCCATCAGGATGCCGGACCAGCCGCTGCTCGGATGCGACTGCACCAGCAGAAACAACGTCACCGCCACCATCAACTTGTCCGCCACCGGGTCGAGAAAGGCGCCGAACGCCGAGGTGAGCTTCATCCGCCGGGCGAGATAGCCGTCCAGCCAGTCGGTGATGGCGGCCAGGATGAACACGATGGCGGCCGTGATGTTGTGGCCACGGAACGGCAAGTAGAACACCACGACCATCACCGGCAGCAATGCCACGCGGAAAAGGGTCAGCCAGGTCGGCAAATTGATGCGCATGGTTCGTCCTGAGGATTTGTTGCAGTTTCGCACGCCGGCATGCCGCTGCCACGTGATGGTACCTGCCGGCATTCAGCCATGCAGGCTGGCATAGATTTTCTCGGCCAGGTTTCGGTCGATGCCCTTCACCTGCATCAACTCCTCGACGCCGGCTGCCTCCACGCCCTGCATGCCGCCGAAGGCCTTCAGCAGCAACGACCTCCGCCGCGCCCCGATGCCCGGGATGTCCTCCAGCACGCTGCGCTCGCGCGCTTTCTCGCGCCGCTTGCGATGGCCGCTGATGGCAAAGCGATGTGCCTCGTCGCGCACCGCTGCGACCAGGTGCAGCGCCGGCGAGGACGAGCCGGGATGCAGCTCGCGGCCCACGCTGCCCGCCTCATGTCGCGCCAGCACCAGGGTTTCCTCGCCGGCGCGGCGGCCCGGCCCCTTGGCCACGCCGACCACCTCGATACCGTCGACACCCAGGTCGCACAACACCTCCAGCGCCTGTGCCACCTGGCCGCTGCCGCCATCGATCAGCAGCACGTCGGGACGCACGCCCTCGCCTTCGGCCACCTTGCGGAAGCGTCGGGTCAATGCCTGGTGCATGGCCGCGTAATCGTCACCGGGCGTGATGCCGGCGATGTTGAAGCGGCGGTAGTGCGATTTCTCGGGGCCTTCCGGGCCGAATACCACGCACGACGCTACCGTGAGCTCGCCCATGGTGTGGCTGATGTCGAAACATTCGATCCGGCGCGGCATGCTGTCCAGCCCCAGCACCTTCTGCAGATCGTCGAAACGCGTGCCCAGCGTCTGCCGGCTGGCCAGCCGCGCGGTAAGCGAAGCTTGGGCATTGCGCTCGGCCATCTGCAGGAACTGCGCACGATCCCCGCGCACGCTGGACTTCAGTTCCACCACATGACCGGCGTGCTGGCCCAGCACCTCGGCGAGGAGGGCCTGGTCGGGCAGCGCCATGCCGAGGATCAGCTCGCGCGGCACCGGCCGGTCCAGGTAGTACTGCGCGATGAACTGCGCCAGCACGTCCGCCGGCGTGGCGTCCAGCGGCAGCCGCGGGAAGAAATCCCGCGTCCCCAGGCTGATGCCGTTGCGGAAGAACAGCACGCTGACGCAGGCCATGCCGGCCTCGATGCGACAGGCGAGCACGTCCATGTCGGCGCTGGCCCCGCGCACGTGGTGCTGCGCCTGCAGCTGGCGCAGCGCGGCGACCTGGTCGCGCAGTTTCGCGGCACGCTCGAACTGCAGCGACTGGCTGGCCTGCTCCATCGCCGTGGCCAGTTCGTCGATCACCGCGTTGCTGCGCCCCTCCAGGAACATCTCGGCATGGCGCACGTCCTGGCGATAATCCTCGACGCTGATCAGCCCCACGCACGGCGCACTGCAGCGGCCGATCTGGTACAGCAGGCACGGGCGCGTGCGGTTGCGGAAGTAGCTGTCCTCGCACTGGCGCACCTTGAACAGCTTCTGCATCAGGTTGAGGCTTTCGCGCACCGCATGGGCGCTGGGGTACGGCCCGAAATAGCGACCCGGCAGGTTCTTTGCGCCGCGGTGGAAGGCCAGCCGCGGATAGTCCTCGCCGCTGGAGAGGTAGATGTAGGGATAGCTCTTGTCGTCGCGCAGCAGGATGTTGTAGCGCGGCTTGAGCGACTTGATCAGCTGCGATTCCAGCAGCAGCGCCTCGCCCTCGGTACGCGTCACCGTGATCTCGACGCGGGCGATCTGCGCCACCATCGCGGCGATGCGCGCCTCTGTCGGCGGCTTCAGGAAATAGCTGCCGACGCGCTTCTTCAGGTTGCCGGCCTTGCCCACGTAGAGCAGCTCGCCGGCCGCGTCGAAGTGGCGGTAGACGCCCGGCGAAGTGGCGAGCGTGCGTACGAAGGCCTTGCCGTCGAAGGGGGGCGGTTGCGGGGACTGCATGGGAGGATTCTAGCGGCAGCACATGGCGACGCTCCCGATATGGAGCCTCACGGGTGTGAGCGCAACCACAGCTCGGCGCGTTCCAGATCCGCCTCGGTATCGATGCCCGGGGGAAACGGCTCGGGTGTCAGCCGCACCGCGATCGCGTGGCCGTGCTCGAGCACGCGCAACTGCTCCAGCGATTCGGTCTGTTCCAGCGGCGTGCGCGACAACTGCGTGTAGCGACGCAGGAACCCGGCCCGATAGGCATAAATGCCGATGTGGCGCAGGAACGGAGTGCCGGACGGCAGCGCGTGCCGGTCCGTCGCGAACGCATCGCGCGCCCACGGCATCGGCGCACGGCTGAAATACAGCGCGCGCCCGTTGCCGGTGCGCACCAGTTTCACGACGTTAGGATCGAACAGCTCCTCGGCGTCGATGATCGGCGTGGCCAGCGTGGCCACCGGCGCATCGTCACCGGCCAGCGCCTGGGCGACGGCGCGGATGCCGGCGGCCGGCGCGAACGGTTCGTCGCCTTGCAGGTTGACCACGATGCTGTCGTCGGCCCAGCCAAGCTGCTCCGCGCACTCGGCCAGCCGGTCGCTGCCGGAGGCGTGGTCGCGGCGGGTCATGCAGATCTGCACCTCGCGCTGGCCGGCCAGCGCCTCGGCGATGCGCTCGTCGTCCACCGCCACCACCACGCAGCTGGCGCCGGCTTGCAGTGCGCGCTGCGCCACGCGCACGACCATCGGCACCCCGCCGATGTCACGCAGGGGCTTGCCCGGCAGCCGGGTCGAGCCATGCCGGGCCGGGATGGCCACGATGAACGAGGGGGAAAGCGACATCGGTCAATCCTTGGGGTGCGCGCCGGCGCGGACGATCACGATACAACGAGTGCCGCGCCAGGTTCAGCACGCCTCGCGCAGGGCAAACCCGCAGCCGTTGGCCAGCTCACGGAAGCCGGGGAACGAGGTGGCCACGTGGCGGCAGTCGTTGATCCGCACCGGCCCGGTCGCGCGCAAGCCGGCCACCGCGAAGCTCATCGCGATGCGATGGTCGGTGAGGCTTTCCACCGTGCCGGCGCCGATCGGGCCGCCGTCGATGACCGCGCCATCCGGGGTCTCCTCGATCGCCACATCCAGCGCGCGCATGCCCGCCGCCATGGTGGCGATGCGGTCGGATTCCTTCACCCGCAACTCGGCCGCGCCGCGGACCACCGTGCGTCCCGACGCCGCGGCAGCAGCGATGAACAGGATGGGGAGTTCGTCGATCATGTCCGGCACCAGCGCGACGGGCAACTCGATGCCATGCAACGGCGCATGGCGGACCACCAGGTCGCCCACCGGCTCTCCGCCGGCCTCGCGTTCCCGCTCCACCACGATGTCCGCGCCCATCAGGCGCAGTGCCTGCAGCAAGCCGGTGCGGCGCGGATTGAGGCCTATCCCCGGCAGGCGCAGCTGCGAACCCGGCACGATGCTGGCGGCAACCAGGAAGAATGCCGCCGACGAGAAGTCCGCCGGCACCTCGACGTCGACCGCACGCAAGGCGTGGCCACCGTCGAGCCGGACACGACCCGGCGTGAACTCGATAGGCCACCCGAACGCGGCCAGCATGCGTTCGGTGTAGTCGCGGGTCGGGTGCGGTTCGAGAATCTCGCTCGTGCCTTGTGCATACAGGCCGGCCAGCAGCAGGGCGGACTTCACCTGGGCGCTGGCCACCGGCAACTCGTAGCGGATGCCGCGCAGGGTGTTGCCGCCGTGAAGCCGCAGGGGCGGCAGGCCGTCCTGGCTGTCGATGCGCGCGCCCATCCGCGCCAGCGGGTCGGTCACCCGGCGCATCGGTCGCTTCGACAGCGAAGCATCGCCCACCAGCACGCTGTCGAACGCCTGCCCCGCGAGCAAGCCAGCGAGCAGACGCATGCCGGTACCGGCATTGCCGCAGTCCAGCGGCTGCGTGGCGGCATGCAGGCCGTGCAGGCCGACGCCGTGAATGACGCGTTCACCCTCCGTCGGAATTTCGATGCGCACGCAGAGCTGGGCCAGTACCGCGGCCGTGGCGCGCGTGTCCTCACCCTCGAGAAAGCCGCGAATATGCGAACGCCCCTCGGCGATGGCCGCCAGCATCAGCGCCCGATGCGAGATCGACTTGTCGCCCGGCACGGCGATGCTGCCGTGCAAGGGACCACCTGCGCCGCTGAGCCAGTCCAGCCGTGCGCTCAAGGCAAGGCCACCGGGTAGGAGCCGAGCACGCGGATCGACGCGGCCGACTCGCCGATGTCGCGCACGGCGGCCTGCAGCGCATCGTCGTCAATGTGGCCGGACACATCGATGAAGAATGCGTACTGCCACTTGCCGGTGTGCGCCGGGCGCGACTCGATCCGGTTCAGGCTGATGCCGTGCTTCGCGAACGGGCTGAGCACGTCGTACAGTGCGCCCGGCTTGTCGTTGACCGTGACCAGCAGCGAGGTGCGGTCGTTGCCCGAGGGCGGGAACAGCGTGCGGCCGATCACCAGGAAGCGCGTGGTGTTGTCGGCGCGGTCCTCGATGCCCTGCGCCACCGTCTTCAGCCGATAGACCTTGCCTGCGCTTTCGCCGGCGATCGCCGCGACATCATCGGCATGCAACGCCAGCCGAGCCGCCTCGGCATTGCTCGACACCGCGATGCACTCGACGTCGGGCAGGTTGATGCGCAACCAGGTTTTGCACTGCTGCAGCGACTGAGCATGTGCGTAGATGCGATGCACGTCTTCCAGCCTGCCGCTGCGCGAGTGCAGGCACTGGTGCACGCGCAGCTCGATCTCGCCGCAGATGGTGGCCTCGGAAGTGAGGAACATGTCCAGCGTCACCTGGATCATGCCCTGCCCCGAGTTCTCCACCGGCACCACGCCGAAATCGGCGTGCCCGGCGGCGACCTCCTGGAACACTTCCTCGATGCTGCCCAGCGGCAGGCCGTAGGCGGCATGGCCGAAATGCTTGCGCACGGCCTGTTCGCTGAAGGTGCCCTCCGGGCCGAGGAAGCCGATCTTCAACGGGTCTTCCTGCGCCAGGCAGGAGGACATGATCTCGCGGAACAGGCGCACCATCTCGGCATCGGACAGCGGCCCCTGGTTGCGGTCCACCACCATGCGCAGCACGTGCGCCTCGCGCTCGGGGCGGTAGTAGTCGATCGCCGAAAGCCCCTCGCCCTTCACCTTCGCCACCGTGCGGGCATGGTTGGCGCGCTCGGAGATGAGCTGCTGGATCTGCCGGTCGATGCTGTCGATGCGCTCGCGCATCTCGCTAAGCGGAGTCTTGGGGTCGTTCATGCCTTGGCCGTCTGGATGGAAAGAAGTCCATTTGCACGCGAGCATCCCATGCTCCGCGAATGATGTTCAACCATGGCGCGTGGCGAAGTCGCGCATGAAAGCGACCAGCGCCTCGACCGCCTCCAGCGGCACGGCGTTGTACAGCGATGCGCGCATCCCGCCCACTGCCTTGTGCCCCTTCAGCGCAAGCAGCCCGGCGGCCTCGGACTCCTGCAGGAATGGCGCATCCAGCGCACTGTCATGCAGGGTGAATGGCACGTTCATGCGCGAACGCGCGGCCGGCTCCACCGGATTGCGGTAGTAGCCGCCGGAGCCGTCGATGCTCGTGTACAGCAAGTCGGCCTTGGCGCGGTTGGCTGCACCCATCGCGGCCAGCCCGCCCTGCGCCAGCAGCCACTGGAAAGTGAGCCCGGCAAGATACCAGCCCCAGGTGTTCGGGGTGTTCAACATCGAGTCGGCCGCGGCATGGTCGGCATAGCGGAAGATCCGCGCCATCGGCCGGCCCGCTCGTTGGAGCAGGTCGCGACGGATGATCATCAGCACCAGTCCGGACGGGCCGATGTTCTTCTGCGCACCGGCATAGACCAGGCCGAATCGGCGCACGTCCAGTGGCGCGGACAGGATGTTGGAGGACATGTCCGCGACCAATGGCACCTCGCCTGTCTCGGGCACGTCGGGGAACTCCACGCCGTGGATGGTTTCGTTCGGCGTGTAGTGCACATAGGCGGCGCGCGGATCGAGCTGCCAGCTTTCGCGCGGCGGCAGCTGCCGATAGCCGGCGGCCTTCGCGCTGGCGGCCACGTTGACCCGCACGTACGGCGCTGCCTCGCTGATCGCCTTGGCACTCCAGTGGCCGCTGTCGATGTAGTCGGCGCTTTCCCCGTCGCCCGCCAGGTTCATGGGGATCTGGGCGAACTGCTGCGTCGCGCCGCCCTGCAGAAACAGCACGGCATGGTCAGCAGGGATACCCACCAGCGCGCGCAAGTCCGCTTCGGCCTGCGCGGCCATGGCGATGAAGCGCTTGCCGCGATGGGACTGCTCCATCACCGAAGCGCCGCTGCCCTGCCAGTCGGTCAGCTCGTCGCGGGCACGTTCGAGCACGGCCAGCGGCAGCGCGGCGGGACCGGCACTGAAATTCCAGACTCTGCTCACGGGGTTTCCTGCGGCGTCGAGGTTGTTCCGCATTATGCCGCGGCGCAACATGCTTTCGTCAACCAGTGCTCAGAAGCGCACCAGCAGCACCAAGGCGATGGCCAGCGCCAGCGCGGCAGCCGTGGCGATCAGCCACCACACCTCGCCGGAAGGCCCGGCCGCTGCCTCGGGCAAGGGCGTCGCCCGCGGCGCGGATTCGACCGGTTCCGGTTCGGGTTCCATGCCGGGAGCCTCGAGTACGAAGCGGTGCATCGCCACGCCAATCTGGTCGCCGTCCTGCAGCGCCACGCATTGGGTCGCGACGCCGTTCACCCGCAACGGATGCCGCGCCGAGGGCAGGGTCGACTCCAGCATCAGCCGGCCCTCCTGCCAGCCGATGCGCAAGCCCACCGCCTCGCCCGCCGGCAGGCCCGGCAGGCAACGGCCGGCGGGACCGAACTCGAGCCCATCCTGCACTGGCAGCAGCCGCCCGGACAGCGGTCCGGCGACCGCGCGCAGCGCCACGATGCAGCGTTCGTGCGCCGGGACCTGGCGCGGCTCACGCAGCGCGGGATCGTCGTCGTCGCGCAGCAACATGCGGCAATCGCCGATGCTGACGACGTCGCCCGGACGCACCAGCGCACGCTCGCGCACGGGCCTGGCGTTGACGTAGATGCGGTCGGCCGAGGGCAGCACCTGGAGCACCCAGCCGCGACGATCCTGCTCGATGCGAACGTGCCGCGCGGCCGCCTGGCCGGCGGCCAGCACCAGGTCATTGGCGGCGTCGCTGCCGATGCACAGTCGCGCCTGCGTCCAGCGGAAATCCTCGCGAGCGGCATTGGGAAATTCGATGCGCATGGCGTGCCAGGTCGATCAATCGCGAGACTCTACCATGCGCCTGCATCGCAGTAAGATGGCCGCTTTGCCGGAAGCATGCCATGCCGAGCATCCATATTCGCCGCGCCCACCAGTTGTCGATCGCCGAGGCCCGCGCCCGCGTCGAGCAGGTGGCCGCGCGCATGCACGAGAAGTTCGGCCTGGCCGGCGACTGGCAAGGCGACACCCTGGGTTTCTCGCGCCCCGGTGTCACCGGTTCCATTGCCGTGGAGCGCGAGGCAATCGACGTGCAGGCGAGGCTGGGCATGATGCTGACGCCGCTGACCGGCATGATCGAACAGGAGATCCGGCGCAAGCTGGAGGAGCTGTTTGCCTGAACTTGCGACGGCCTTGATGATTCTTTAACCACGCCGCCATTCGTGGCATAATCGACGGCTTACGCAGCCATCTCGGCTGCGCGTGAAGCCCGGGACATATGGCCAAAGACGACGTCATCGAAATGGAAGGCACGGTCCAGGAGACCCTGCCCAACACCATGTTCCGCGTGCAGCTGGAGAACGGTCACGTGGTGATCGCGCACATCTCCGGGCGCATGCGCAAGCACTACATCCGTATCCTCACGGGCGACAAGGTCAAGATCGAGATGACCCCGTACGACCTGAGCAAGGGACGCATCACCTACCGCATGAAGTAGGCGGCCCCGACGGGATCGACGTACCGATATGACAAAAGCGGCGCATGGCGCCGCTTTTGCGTTGTGGAGCCAGCCCTCAGCGGGCCGTTACTCAACGATGGCCGGGAGCTTGGTGACGGCCTTGCACTCCACCTTCAGTTCGCCGTCGGCCACGCTCAGCTTGACCACGCCGCCGTCGACCAGCTTGCCGAACAGCAGCTCGTCGGCCAGCGCGCGCTTCACCTTCTCCTGGATCACCCGCGCCATCGGCCGTGCGCCCATCTGCGGGTCGAAGCCGTGCTCGGCCAGCCAGCGGCGGGCGTCGGCATCCACGTCCAGGCTCACCCGCTTCTCGGTCAGCTGGCTTTCCAGCTCGATCAGGAACTTGTCGACCACGCGCAGGATGTGCTCGAAGTCGAGCGCGGCGAACTGGATGATCGCGTCCAGCCGGTTGCGGAACTCCGGCGTGAAGATGCGGCGGATCACTTCCATCGCGTCCGATTCGTGCTTCTGCTCGACGAAGCCCATGCTGCGCCGTGCCGCGATCGCCGCGCCCGCGTTGGTGGTCATCACCACCACCACGTTCTTGAAGTTCGCCTCGCGGCCATTGGTGTCGGTCAGCACCCCGCGGTCCATCACCTGCAGCAGGATGTTGAACACGTCCGGATGCGCCTTCTCGATCTCGTCCAGCAGCAGCACCGCGTGCGGGTGCTTGGTCACCGCCTCGGTCAGCAGGCCGCCCTGGTCGAAACCGACGTAGCCCGGAGGCGCACCGACCAGCCGCGACACCGAATGCCCTTCCATGTACTCGGACATGTCGAAACGGATCATCTCGATGCCGAGCTGCATCGCCAGCTGCTTGGTCACCTCGGTCTTGCCCACGCCGGTGGGGCCGGCCAGCAGGAAGCAGCCGATCGGCTTGGACGGGTCGGCCAGGCCCGAGCGGGCCATCTTGATCGACGCGGCCAGCGCCTCGATCGCCGGGTCCTGCCCGAACACCACCATCTTGAGGTTGCGCTCGAGGTTGCGCAGCACGTCGCGATCGGAGGCGGAGACCTGCTTCTCCGGAATCCGCGCCATCTTGGCCACGATGTACTCGACTTCGCTGACGTCCACGGTACCGGTGCGCTTGTCTTCCGGCAGCAGTCGCTGGCGTGCGCCGGCCTCGTCGATCACGTCGATCGCCTTGTCCGGCAGCAGCCGGTCGGGGATGTGCTTCACCGACAGGTCGACGGCCGCCTTCAGCGCGTCGTTGGTGTAGGCGACATGGTGGTGTTCCTCGAAGCGCGAACGCAGGCCCTTGAGGATCTCCACGCTGTCGGCCACGGTCGGTTCGACCACGTCGATCTTCTGGAAGCGGCGGGCCAGCGCACGGTCCTTCTCGAACACGCCGCGGTATTCCTGGAACGTGGTCGAACCGATGCAGCGCAGTTCGCCCGAGGCCAGCATCGGCTTGATCAGGTTCGAGGCATCCATGGTGCCGCCCGAGGCGGAGCCGGCGCCGATGATCGTGTGGATCTCGTCGATGAACAGAATCGCACCGGGCTGCTTCTTGAGCTGCGCGATCACGCTCTTCAGGCGCTTCTCGAAATCGCCACGGTACTTGGTACCGGCCACCAGGGCACCGAGATCCAGCGCCCAGATCGTGGCGCTCTCCAGCACCTCGGGCACTTCGCCGTCGACGATGCGCTTGGCCAGGCCCTCGGCCAGCGCAGTCTTGCCCACGCCGGCCTCGCCGACATACAGCGGATTGTTCTTGCGCCGGCGGCAGAGCACCTGGATGGTGCGCTCGATCTCGTCGGCGCGCCCGATCAGCGGGTCGATCTTGCCTTCCAGCGCCAGTTCGTTGAGGTTGCTGGCGAACTCGTGCAGCGGGTTGCCCTTGGGCTCGCCGCCCTCCTCGCCCTCGCGCTCGCCGCCGGACACGCCGGCGGCCGGCTCGTCGCCGATCTTGGCGATGCCGTGCGAGATGTAGTTGACCACGTCGAGCCGGGTGATCTCCTGCTGGTGCATGAAGAACACCGCATGCGAGTCTTTCTCGCCGAAGATCGCCACCAGCACGTTGGCGCCGGTAACCTCCTTTCGGCCGGACGACTGCACGTGGTAGACGGCGCGCTGCAGCACCCGCTGGAAGCCCAGCGTGGGCTGAGTGTCGCGCTCGTCGCCCGGCGGCAGCACCGGCACCGTCTCGCCGATGATGCGGGTCAGCTCGCCGGCCATGCGCGGCAGGTCGACGCCGCAGGCGCGCAGTGCGCCGAGCGCCGACTGGTTCTCCGTCAGCGCCAGCAGCAGGTGTTCCACCGTCATGAACTCATGACGCTGTTCGCGGGCCTGCTTGTAGCAGTGGCCGATGGTGACTTCCAGATCCTTGCTGAACATTCGGATCGTCTCCGCTAGCTTGTTGGGCGGCCTTCAGCGCCGCGATGGGCACGAAATGGGGGCGTTCAGAGCTTTTCCATAGTGCACAACAACGGATGCTGATGCGAGCGGGAATACTCGTTGACGTGGGTGACCTTGGTTTCTGCCACTTCCCGCGTGAACACGCCGCACACGCCGCGTCCGCGGGTATGCACGTGCAACATGATTTGCACCGCCTGTTCCTGGTCCAGGGTAAAGAAATTGCGCAGCACCTCCACCACGAAATCCATCGGTGTGAAATCGTCGTTCAGCAGCAGCACCTGGAACAGCGGCGGTCGTGCCACTTCCGGCTTGGCGGTTTCCAGCGCCAGGCCGCGGCCGCTGTCTTGTTCGTGTTCGTTTTCGTTGGCCATGGTGTCGTGGGAGGCATTCGCTTTCGGTTGAAGTATACGCCGCCGCCAATCGTGCCCGGCGCGTCGGCGTTTACTGCAGGTAGTGGCACAATGGACACTTTTCCACCCCTGAATTTTCATGGCCGACCCCACGCCCCGCCCCGAGATCTGGCGCCCGCACGTCACCGTTGCGTGCGTGGTGGCTGAGGCCGGGCGCTACCTGATGGTGGAGGAGGAGGTTGCCGGCCGACTGGTCTGCAACCAGCCGGCCGGGCACCTGGAGGACGGCGAAACGCTGGCCGCCGCGGCCGTGCGCGAGACCCTGGAAGAAACCGGCTGGACGGTCGAGCCGCAGCACCTGATCGGCGTGCAGCAATGGCGCAGCAGCGAGCACGGCGAGGCAGTGATCCGCTTCAGTTTCGCCGCCCGGGCACTCGGGCACGACGCCGATCGGCCGCTGGACACCGGTATCCGCCGCGCCTTGTGGATGACTCGCGACGAAATCGCCGGCCTCGGCGAGCGCCTGCGCAGCCCGCTGGTGCTGGCCAGCATCGACGCCTGGCTGGCCGGCCAGCGACTGCCGCTGGCCAGCCTGAGCTGGGTGCCGGGAGGGTCGCGCGGATGAAGGTGATGCTGGGCGTCTCCGGCGGTGTCGATTCGTCGGTGGCTGCCTTGTTGCTGCAACGGCAGGGCCACGAGGTCGAAGGCCTGTTCATGCAGAACTGGGAAGAGGACGACCGCGACGGTCCGTGCACCAGCGACGCGGACCGCAAGGACGCGGTGGCGGTCTGTGGCCGCCTGGGCATCCCGTTCCACGCGCGCAACTTCGCGGCGGAGTACTGGGATGGCGTGTTCGAGCACTTTCTTGCCGAATACCGCGCCGGCCGCACCCCCAACCCGGACGTGCTGTGCAATCGCGAGATCAAGTTCAAGACCTTCCTCGACGAGGCTCGCACGCTCGGCGCGGAAAAGATCGCCACCGGCCATTACGCCCGCGTCGATTGCGTGGACGGACGCCACCGGCTGCTGCGGGCGACGGACGCGGCCAAGGACCAGAGTTATTTCCTGCATGCGCTGGGCCAGCAGCAACTGGCCGCCACGCTGTTTCCGCTGGGCGGGATCGAGAAGCCGCGCGTGCGCGAACTGGCCCGCGAGGCGGCGCTGCCGACCCATGCGAAGAAGGATTCCACCGGCATCTGCTTCATCGGCGAGCGCGACTTCCGCAGCTTCCTGGCGCGGTACATTCCCGCACGCCCGGGCGAGATGCGCACGCCCGACGGCCGGCGGGTCGGCGAACACCAGGGGGTGATGTATTACACCCTGGGCCAGCGCAACGGACTCGGCATCGGCGGCCGGCATGGCGCCAGCGGCGAGCCGTGGTTCGTGGTGGGCAAGGACGTGGCGGCCAACGTGCTGATCGTCGCCCAGGGCGGCGAGAACCAGTGGCTGCTGTCGCGGCGATTGCATACCGAGGCACCACACTGGATCGCCGGCGAGCCGCCGGGCACCGAGTTTCGCTGCACGGCGCGCACGCGCTACCGTCAGACCGACCAGGCGTGCTCGGTCAGCGTCGGCGAGACCGGTCTTGCCGTCACGTTCGATGTGCCGCAGCGTGCCGTCACGCCGGGTCAATCGGTCGTTTTCTACGCTGGCGAGGTCTGTCTCGGCGGCGCGGTGATCATGGCAACCGATGCCGCCTACGGCGGCTTGCTGCCAGCCTTCACCCTCACCACCACAGCGCAACTCAAGGAATCGCAAATCCGTGTTTGAAACCCTAGGCATGAACGAGGAACGCGTACTCGCCCTGGCCGGATTGTTTCAGGCCTGCTCGCTGGCCCAGCAACTGGCCAACGACGGACGCTGCGACGAGATCGCCATGCAAGCGGGCGTGGCCAGCATCTTCCGCATCGACGCGCCCTCGGTGGTGGCCGTGTACGGTGGCGTCTCGGGCGTGCGACTCGGCCTGCGCAACCTGGTCGCCCAGCTCGACGAGAGCGATCGCGACATGTCGGTTACCCGCATGGTGGTCACCGTGATGCGGCTGGAACGCAGCCTTGCCGGCCGCCCGGAGCTGCTGGAGAAGCTGCAGCAGGGCATCCAGGCGGCGCAGCGCCAGGTCGAGCATTTCGGACAGGATTCGAGCCAGGTCAGCGGCCGTCTCGCCGAGCTGTATGCCTCCACGCTGTCCACCTTGCGGCCGCGGGTGATGGTCAGCGGCAATCCGCAGCAGTTGCAGCAACCGGCCGTGGTCGAGAAAGTGCGCGCCAACCTGCTCGCCGCGGTGCGCTCGGCGGTGCTGTGGCGCCAGGTCGGCGGACGCCAGTGGCAGCTTCTGGTGTACCGGCGTCAATGCAGCATGCTGGCCCGCGGCCTGCTGACCGGTGTCACGCTGGACCATCGCTGACCGACGCGCGGCATGCCATGAACGCGAACAGGCCCCGGCCATGCCGGGGCCTGTTCGTTTCACCACAGCGGGATCACTCGTCCGCGGAAGCGTCTCCCGTGGCGCCCTCACCCGCTTCGCCGACCGGCGCATCCCCGGACTCGACGACGGCCTCGTCGCCGTTGTCCTCTTCCGCGTCCAGCCGCATCACGCTGACCAGCGTTTCGTTGGCGGGCAGCTTGATCAGGGTGACGCCCTGGGTATTGCGGCCCAGTTGCGAGACTTCCGCCACGCGCGTGCGCACCAGGGTGCCCTGGTCGGAGATCAGCATCAGCTCGTGCGCCTCGGTGACCTGCACCGCGCCGACCAGCGCGCCATTGCGCTCGGAGCACTGGATGCCGATGACGCCCTGCGTGCCACGGCCCTTCTTGGTGAACTCGGCCAGTTCGGTGCGCTTGCCGTAGCCCCGCGCCGTGGCGGTGAGGATGTCGCCTTCCGCCGCCACGATCAGCGATACCACCTCGGCGCCGCCGACCAGTTTCATGCCGCGTACGCCCGCGGCGGTGCGGCCCATCGAGCGCACGGTGTTCTCGTCGAAACGATTGACCTTGCCGTTGGAGGCGAACAGCAGGATGTCGCTGTCGCCGTCGGTCAGCTCGACGTTGACCAGTGCGTCGTCGTCGTGCAGCTTGATCGCCAGCTTGCCCTTCTGCAGCTGGAACGCGAATTCGGTCAGCGGGGTTTTCTTCACCGTGCCGTGCTTGGTGGCAAAGAACACGAAGCGATCTTCCGCATACTCGCGGATCGGCAGCACCGCCTGCACCTTTTCGCCCTCGCCCAGCGGCAGCAGGTTGATGATCGGCTTGCCGCGCGCGCCGGGACCGGCCTCGGGAATCTGGTAGACCTTGAGCCAGTAGACGCGGCCGGTGCTGGTGAAGGTGAGCAGGGTGTCGTGCGTGTTGACCACCCACAGCTGCTCGACCACGTCCTCGTCCTTCAGCGCCGAGGCCGAGCGACCCTTGCCGCCGCGCCGCTGCGAGCGGTAGGTGCTGGCCGGCTGGCGCTTGACATAGCCGGTGTGCGACAGCGTGACCACCATGTCTTCCGGGGCGATCAGGTCGAGGACGTTGAGGTCCTCCTGCGAATGCTGGATCTCGGTGCGACGCGCGTCGCCGAACTCGGCCTTGATCGCTTCCAGCTCCTCGCGGATCACCTGCAGCAGGCGGTCCGGGTTCTCCAGGATCTCGATCAGGCCGCGGATGGTTTCCAGGATCTGGCGGTACTCGTCGGAAAGCTTTTCCTGTTCCAGGCCGGTAAGGCGGTGCAGCCGCATCGCCAGGATTTCCTGCGCCTGCACGTCGGACAACTGGTAGCCATCGGCCTTCAGGCCATCGCGCGGGTCCATGTCCTCCGGTCGCGAGGCACCGGCACCGGCCGCCGACAACAGCGCGCCGACCACGCCCGGCTGCCATTTCCTGGCCAGCATGCGCTCGCGCGCCTCGGCCGGCGACGCCGAAGTCTTGATCAGCTCGATCATCTCGTCGATGTTGGCCAGTGCGACAGTGAGGCCTTCGAGGATGTGCGCGCGGGCGCGGGCCTTGCGCAGCTCGAAGATGGTGCGGCGGGTGACCACCTCGCGCCGGTGGCGGATGAACGCTTCGAGGATGTCCTTGAGGTTCAGCAGCTTCGGCTGGCCGTCCAGCAGCGCCACCATGTTGATGCCGAAGGTGACCTGCAACTGGGTCTGCTGGAACAGGTTGTTCAGCACCACGTCGCCCATCGCGTCCTTGCGGATCTCGATGACGACGCGCATGCCGTCCTTGTCGGACTCGTCACGCAGCTCGCTGATGCCTTCGAGCTTCTTTTCCTTGACCAGCTCGGCGATCTTTTCGATCAGCCGCGCCTTGTTCACCTGGTACGGCAGCTCGTGGACGATGATCGTCTCGCGGCCGTTCGACTCGGTTTCGATCTCCGCCTTCGCGCGCACCAGGATGCGGCCGCGACCGGTGCGATAGGCCTCGATGATGCCGGAGGAGCCATTGATGATGCCGTGGGTCGGGAAGTCCGGGCCCGGGATGTAATGCATCAATTCGTCGATCGACAGCGCGGGCTCGTCGATCAGCGCGATGGTCGCCGCGATTACCTCGTTGAGGTTGTGCGGCGGGATGTTGGTGGCCATGCCGACCGCGATGCCGGCCGAACCGTTCACCAGCAGGTTCGGCACGCGCGTGGGCAGCACCAGCGGCTCGTGCTCGCTCTCGTCGTAGTTCGGGCCGAAGTCGACGGTTTCCTTGTCGATGTCGGCCAGCAGCTCGTGGCTGAGCCGCGACATGCGCACCTCGGTGTAACGCATGGCGGCGGCGCTGTCGCCGTCGACCGAGCCGAAGTTGCCCTGGCCGTCGACCAGCATGTAGCGCAGCGAGAACGGCTGCGCCAGGCGCACGATCGCGTCATACACCGACTGGTCGCCGTGCGGATGGTATTTGCCGATGACGTCGCCGACCACGCGGGCCGACTTCTTGTACGGCTTGTTCCACACGTTGCCGAGTTCGTTCATCGCGAACAATACGCGACGATGCACCGGCTTGAGTCCATCGCGTACATCGGGAAGCGCGCGGCCAATGATCACGCTCATCGCGTAATCGAGGTAGCTCTGCCGCATCTCGTCTTCGATGTTGACGCGAATGATTTCTTTGGCGGTTTCTGCCATGGATTGACTTCCCTGGAGACAAAAAAAGGACGCTGGCGCCGCGTCTCAAGCGCGTGCGCGAGCGACCCGAAATGAACCGCAGGATTGTAGCATGGATGGTTGCAAAATGACAGGTTTTAAGCTTTTGAAATCAATGACTTGTATTGCCATTGCGAGACCGGCACGAGGCCATCGGAAATGTGCTCAAGAATTGAGCAGCGCGCCGGACGCGCAGGCCCCCAGCGAGGTCGTCTCGGCAACCAGCGGACGAACACCGCGAGCGCCGCAAGGACGGCCGGATGCCGCATCGGAACCCGGGGAATCAATGGCCGAACAAGGCCTGCATCGACAGGGTGTCAGGTCGCTCGATCACGCCGCGCTCGGTGACGATCGCGTCGATCAGCTCGGCGGGTGCGACGTCGAAAACCGGATTCCATGCCTGCGCTCCCTCCACCACCACGCGCCTGCCCCCGCTGGACAGAAGCTCGGCCGGGTCGCGCAGCTCGATCTCGATCTCCTCGCCGTTGGCGGTCGCCATGTCCACCGTCGACGACGGCGCCACCACCATGAACTTGACGCCATGGTATTTCGCGCTGATCGCCAGTTGGTAGGTGCCAATCTTGTTGGCGGTGTCGCCGTTGGCCGCGATGCGGTCGGCACCGACGATCACCCACTGCACGGCGCCGGATTTCATCAGGTGCGCGGCGGCAGAGTCGGCGATCAGCCGGGCGGGGATGCCCTCGCGCACGAGTTCCCACATGGTCAGCCGCGCGCCTTGCTGCCACGGACGCGTCTCGCCGGCATAGACGCGCGCGATCCGGTTTGCGGCGACGCCGGCGCGGATCACCCCGAGCGCGGTACCGTAACCGGCGGTGGCCAGCGAACCGGTGTTGCAATGGGTCAGCACGCCCGAGCCCGGCGCGATCAGTGCTGCACCGAGCTCACCCATGCGGCGATTGGCAGCCAGATCCTCGTCCTGGATCAGCTGCGCCTCGTGCAACAGCGCACCGGCATCGGCACCGGCAGCGATGCGTTTTTTCATCCGGTCCAATGCCCACATCAGGTTCACTGCCGTGGGCCGGGCCGCGCGCAACTGCGCCAATACCGGTTCCAGCGGAACGCCCTGCTGTGCCGCCATCGCCACGCCCCAGGCGGCGGCAATGCCGATGGCCGGCGCGCCACGCACGGCCAGGTCGCGGATGGCCTGGGTGACCTGGGCCGCATCGCGGCAGTCGATCCAGCGTTCCTCGCCCGGCAGCAGGCGCTGGTCGAGCAGGCGCAGGTGATCGCCTTGCCACTGCACGGCGCGGATGGAATCGTGGGTATCGGCGGATGTGGTCATCCGGTGATTATCGCCTGTCGTGCGTGGATTCCGCACGACAGGCGATCACGTGCGGGCGCGCGATTCAGTCGCGCTGGCGCAACCACTGGTGGATCGCCGGCGGCACCTCGCGCTGGGCGCGGCCGGACACGTAGATGCCGATGTGGCCGCCCTTGAATGCGAGCTGGGTG
Source organism: Rhodanobacter sp. UC4437_H4 (assembly GCF_052978425.1). Lineage (NCBI taxonomy): Bacteria > Pseudomonadati > Pseudomonadota > Gammaproteobacteria > Lysobacterales > Rhodanobacteraceae > Rhodanobacter > Rhodanobacter sp. UC4437_H4. The sequence goes on along the minus strand of NZ_CM129673.1, from coordinate 411,891 downwards.
TAGTCGGTGGTGCCCACGTGCTTGCCCAGTGCGCGCGAGGCATCCGGCGGCACCAGGTGATCCTGCTCGGCGAAGATGTTCAGCACCGGCTGGGTGATCATGCCCAGATCCACGCTCTGACCGCCGATGTCCAGCGTGCCCTTGACCAGCTTGTTGCCCTGGTAGAAATCCTTGATGAACTGGCGGAACGCCTCGCCGGCCTGGTCGGGCGAGTCGAAGATCCAGCGCTCCATGCGCAGGAAGTTTTCCAGCTCGGTCGGGTTGTCGAGGATGTCCACCATGCCGATGTACTTCTGCTGGTTCAGCCGCAGCGGCTTCAGCGTGAGGTAGACGTAGTTCATCAACCCGGCCGGGATGTTGCCCATGGTGTCGACGAACAGGTCCACGTCCATGCGGCGGCACCAGTGCGACAGCATGTTGTCCGGCGTGTGGAAATCCACCGGGGTGACCATGGTGATCAGGTTCTTCACCTTGTCCGGGTGCAGCGCGGTATAGCACAGCGAGAACGCGCCGCCCTGGCAGATGCCGAGCAGGTTGATCGCGTCGAGACCGTGGCGTTTGCGTACCACGTCGACGCAGCGGTCGAGGTAGCCGTTGATGTAGTCGTCCAGGGTCAGCCAGCGGTCGGCGCCGTCGGGATAGCCCCAGTCGATCAGGTAGACATCCTCGCCCTGCTCCAGCAGGTTGCGCACCATCGAGCGGTCGGCCTGCAGGTCGGTCATCCACACCGTGTTGACCAGGGCGTAGACGATCAGCAGCGGGGTCTTCGAGGTCGCCTTGCCGTGACCGGTGAAGTGCCAGACCTTCAGCTTGTCCTCGCTGTAGACCAGCTCGCGCGGGGTATTGGCGTATTCCGGCTCGCGCATGTTGCGCAGGTTGGCCATGCCGGCGGCCAGTTTGCGCTGGAAGGTGGCGATGTCGGCCAGGGCCCGGGTCGGGTCGATGCGCAATGGTGTCTGCATGGCTGCTCTCCTTATTTGCGCTTGCGCTGGCCGGAGCCCGATTTGGACGGGCTGGTGGGCTTGCGCGCCGCTTTCGCCGGCGCCTTCTTCACGGCGACCGCAGGCTTGGCAGCGGCGCGCTTCTTCACTGCGGGTACCGCCGGACGATCGGCGAGCCGGCGCTTCAACGCCGCGAGTTCCCGGCGCAAGGCCATGATCTCCCCGGCATGGTCGGCGGACCCATCGGCCAGATTGGCACGGAATTCGCGGCGCAGCGCCTGCAGGCGTTCACCGAGGCTGGACACTTCGCTGCGCGTGGGCACGCCGAGCTGCTGGCACATCTGCTCGGTCTGCTGTTGCTGGAGCTGGCGCACGCGCATCTGCGTGTTGACCATCTCGCCATAGGCATCGCGGAACTCGTCGGACAGCGCGATTCCCGCATAAGCCTCTTCGGAGGCGTCCACCCACAAGTCGTACAGCCCCTTGAGCGAATCGACCTGGCGCCCCGGTTCGGCCAACCGCGCCTGCAGGCGTTGCATGCCTTCCGCGTTGGCGCGCTGGATCAGTTCCTGATAGCGGGCGGATGCCCGCATCGACTCCAGCAAGGCCGTGGCCAGGGCTTGCTGCTGCATCTGCTGCTCGCGGTTCAAGCCGAATGCCGGGGTCGGCCCCTGCAAGCCCGACAGCTCACCGAAACCACCGCGCTGGGCCGCCTGCAGCCAGGACTGCCATTGCCGCGCGAAGCCCTCCGCGCCGGCAGTGTCGATGCCGCCGAAAGCCTGCGCGAACGGCTGACTGGCTCCACCGAACATCTGCTGCAATTGCTGACGCCAGTCGGTGGCCGGCTGGGCCGCGCCGCCGCTGGCCGCTGCCTGCATCCAGTCGAAGTATCCCTTCAGCCCGGCCAGGGTGCGTTCGAGCATGTCATTGCCCGCGGCAGGCGCCGGGGGCGGCGCGAACGGATTGGCCGCGGGAGGCTGCTGGAACTGGCGCGTCCAGGCGTCCCACGACTGCTGTGCCAGCGCCTGGTAATCCCTGATGAAATCATTCGCCGGATCGGCCATCGGTGCATCCTCGCGCAAGGTCCATCCATCCTAGCAAAAGCAGGTTGCACAAAATCACCGGCCCCGAAACGCGCAAGGCCCGGCATGGGCCGGGCCTTGCGGAATTGCCTCGTGGCGGAGTTCAGACGCTGGCGCGCTCTTCCTCGGTCACGGCCTTCATCGACAGGCGGATGCGGCCCTGCTTGTCGACTTCCAGCACCTTGACCTTGACGATGTCGCCTTCCTTGAGCTTGTCGGAGACCTTTTCGACGCGCTCGTCGGAAATCTGCGATACGTGCACCAGACCGTCCTTGCCCGGCATGATCGTCACGAACGCGCCGAAGTCCATCAGCTTGGCGACCTTGCCCTCGTAGATGCGGCCCGGCTCGACGTCGGAAGTGATCTGCTCGATGCGCTTCTTGGCCGCTTCGCCCGCCTCGCGATTGACCGAGCCGATGATGATGGTGCCGTCATCGCTGATGTCGATCGTGGTGCCGGTCTCCTCGGTGATCGAGCGGATGGTGGCGCCGCCCTTGCCGATCACTTCGCGGATCTTGTCCGGGTGGATCTTGATGGTGATCAGGCGCGGGGCGAACTCGCTCATCTCGGTGCGGGCGGTGCTGAGCGCCTTGCCCATTTCGCCGAGGATGTGCAGGCGGCCGCGCTTGGCCTGCTCCAGCGCCACCTTCATGATCTCCTCGGTGATGCCGTCGATCTTGATGTCCATCTGCAGCGCGGAGATGCCTTCGGCACTGCCGGCCACCTTGAAGTCCATGTCGCCTAGGTGATCCTCGTCGCCCAGGATGTCGGACAGCACGACGAAGTCGTTGCCCTCCTTGACCAGGCCCATGGCGATACCCGCCACCGGCGCCTTCAGCGGCACGCCGGCATCCATCATCGCCAGCGAGGAACCGCACACCGAGGCCATCGACGAGGAACCGTTGGACTCGGTGATTTCCGAGACCACGCGCACCACGTACGGGAACTCCTCGATGCTCGGCTTGACCGCCTGCACGCCACGCTTGGCAAGACGGCCGTGACCGATCTCGCGACGCTTCGGCGCGCCGAAGCGACCGGCTTCGCCCACCGAGAACGGCGGGAAGTTGTAGTGGAACAGGAACGGGTCCTTCGACTCGCCGCCGGGAGCGTCGATGATCTGCGCGTCACGCGTGGTGCCCAGGGTGATGACGACCAGCGCCTGGGTCTCGCCGCGGGTGAACAGCGCCGAACCATGCGTCCGCGGCAGCACGCCGACACGGGCGGTGATCGCACGCACGTCGTCGAGCTGGCGGCCGTCGATGCGCACCTTGGTCTTCAGCACGCTGTCGCGCATGGTGTGGTATTCGAGCTCCTCGAATTCCTTGGCCATCGCGGCGGTGGACCAGCCGTTTTCTTCGGCCTGTGCCTTGAGCCCGGCCAGCACGTCGGCCTTGATCGCGGAGATCGCGTCGCGACGCTCGAGCTTGTCGCGCACCTGGAACGCGGCGGCCAGCTGGTCGCCGACCGCGCCCTTGACGGCAGCGGCCAGCGACTCGTTGCGCGCCGGTGCCTGCCAGTCCCACGACGGCTTGCCGGCCTCGGTGGCCAGTTCGGCGATCGCGCGGATGGCGGTCTGCATCTGCTGGTGGCCGAACATCACCGCGCCGAGCATCACGTCCTCGGACAACAGCTGCGCTTCGGATTCCACCATCAGCACGGCGCCGGCGGTACCGGCGACGACCAGGTCCAGCTGGGAGGTCTTCAGCTCGGTGGTCGACGGGTTCAGCAGGTACTTGCCGTTGGCGTAACCGACGCGGGCGGCGCCGATCGGGCCCTTGAACGGGATGCCGGCCAGGCTGAGCGCGGCGGAGGCGCCGAGCAGGGCCACGATGTCGCCGTCCACTTCCGGGTTCAGCGAGACGACCTGGGCGATGACCTGCACTTCGTTCTTGAAGTCATCCGGGAACAGCGGGCGCACCGGGCGATCGATCAGGCGCGAGGTCAGCGTCTCCTTCTCGGTCGGACGGCCTTCGCGCTTGAAGAAGCCGCCGGGAATGCGGCCGGCGGAATAGAACTTCTCGACGTAGTCGACGGTGAGCGGGAAGAAATCCTGGCCTTCCTTCTGCTTGGTCGCGGCGACGGCGGTGACCAGCACCACGGTGCCGCCCATGCTGGCCATGACCGCACCGGATGCCTGGCGGGCAATTTCGCCCGTCTCCAGCGTGACTTCGTGATTACCGTACTGGAATGACTTGGTTACTTTTGCCACGTGACTGTTTCCTGATCTGAATTGGGAAAGGCGCCCGCGCACGGGCGCTGCATGATCCTCGCGTCCGCGAACGGCGCCCAGCGTTACCGGCGCAGGCCGAGGCGTTCGATCAGGGTCTGGTAGCGCGCAAGATCGCGATCCTTCAGGTAGCTGAGCAGGCGCTTGCGCTGGTTGACGAGCTTGAGCAGGCCACGACGCGAGTGGTGGTCCTGGATGTGATCCTTGAAGTGACCGGTGAGATGGTCGATGCGGGCGGACAGCAGGGCCACCTGGACTTCAGTCGAGCCCGTATCGTTCGGCACGCGGCCGAAATCAGCAATGATCTTGCTGGTCTGTTCTGCGGTAAGGGACATGGTTGTACGTTTCCTTGAAAGGCGATGCGAAGCTTGCGCTTGCATCATCGCGAGATGACGCAAGCGCAAGCTTCGCCCTGGTTGGAGTGAAAGCGTTGAAATAACTTGTCTATTCTACTGATGCCAGTGGTGTTACAACAAGTGCGCAGCCCGCTTTTCAGGCAAATCCGTCCGCTGGCGGCAGGTTGAAGCCGCGCAGGATGCTGCTGCGGCGCATGTCGTCCAGTTCGAGCACGGCGAGCAAGGCACCATCGGGCGCGAATGCCGCGCAGCGACCGGCGGGTACCGAGGGGTCAAGCTGGATCGGCTGGCCACGCGAAACGGCCATCGCCTGCGCCTCGTCCAGGTGAACCGACGGCAGGTCGCGCAGACCCTCGGCCACCGGCAGCAGATGGCACAGCAAGGCCTCGTCGCCCTGCTCCGCTGCCTGCTCGAGTTCGGCCATGGTGACCATGCGCGGATCGCGGAAGGGATCCACCCAGGTGCGCCGCAGCGAAGTCAGGTGCGCGCCGCAACCCAGGGTGGCACCCAGATCCGTCGCCAGCGAGCGCACATAGGTTCCCGAGCCGCATTCCACCAGCAACTGCAAGGTGTCGCTGTCGCGGGAGAGCAGCTCCAGTCGATGCACGACCACCTCGCGCGCCGGCCGTTCCACCGACTCGCCGCGGCGCGCCTTCACGTACAGTCTTTCGCCATCCTGCTTGAGCGCCGAATACATCGGCGGCACCTGACGGATCGCTCCACGCAGCGGTGCCAGCGCGGCTTCGATCAGCTCAGGGTCGAGTCGGGGCACCGGCTGGCGTGCGATCACCTCGCCCTCGCGGTCACCGGTGTCGGTGCTGATGCCGAGCCGGCATTCAGCCAGATAACCCTTGCTCGCGCCGAGCAAGGTGCCGGCCAGCTTGGTGGCCTCGCCGAAACACAAGGGCAGCAGACCGCTGGCCAGCGGGTCGAGCGCACCGGCGTGACCGCCCTTGGCCGCGCGCAACAGCCGGCGAACGCCTTGCAAGGCCTGGTTCGAGCTCAAGCCGATCGGCTTGTCGAGCAGCACGATCCCGTGCAGGTCGCGGTACTGGATGCGGGGTGGTTTGCGCATTCGTGCCGCCAGACTCAGACCGCGTTGGCGTCATCGTCCGGCTTGGGTGCATCAGCCTGTTCGCGCAGCAGGCGTTCGATGCGCTCGCCCTTGTCGACCGAATCGTCGTACTTGAACTTCAGTTCGGGCACGCGCCGCATGCGCATGCCGCTGTGCGCCAGCGCGTGGCGAATCTCGTGCCCCATCTGGTTGAGCGCCTTCACCGCCGGCAAACCCTGCTCCGGTACCAGCGCGGTGACCCACACCGTCGCCCAGTCCAGGTCCCGGGTGATCTCGACATCGGAAACACTCACCGACGGCAGGCCGTGGTCGCGCACCGCGGCATGCACCAGCAGCCCAAGCTCGCGGCGCAGCTCGGCTCCGATGCGGTCGGTACGTTTGAAATCGCGGGAAGGCATGATTGGAAAGCCGGGAATAGGGAATCGAGAATAGGGAATCGGAAAGGCAAAGGTGCGTCACGGGAGCATGGAGGCCAGGGAAGTCGGGACAGCCGCTCTGACTATTCCCGATTCCCTATTCCCTATTCCCGCTTGCACCTTGCGATGCCGCAGGCATCACAAGGTGCGAGCCACTTCCGTGCGCTCGAAGCATTCGATCTGGTCGCCGACCTTGACGTCGTTGTACTGCTTGACGGCGATGCCGCACTCCATGCCGCTGCGGACTTCTTCCACGAGGTCCTTGAAGCGGCGCAGCGATTCCAGCTCGCCCTCGAACACCACCACGTTGTCGCGCAGCACGCGGATCGGCTTGCTGCGCTTGACGTGGCCCTCGGTGACCATGCAACCGGCCACGGCACCGAACTTGGAACTGCGGAACACGTCGCGCACCTCGGCGATGCCGATGATGTCCTCGCGCACTTCCATACCGAGCAGGCCGGTGGCCGCCTGGGTGACCTGATCGATCACGTCGTAGATGATCGAGAAGTAACGCACGTCCAGGCCGTTGGTTTCGATCACCTTGCGCGCCGATGCGTCGGCACGGACGTTGAAGCCGATCACCAGCGCCTTGGACGCAGCGGCGAGCGTGGCGTCGGATTCGTTGATGCCGCCCACGCCGGAGGACACCACGTTGACCCGCACGCGCTCGTTGCCGATCTGGGTCAGCGACTCGCGCAAGGCCTCCACCGACCCCTGCACGTCGCCCTTGACCAGGATGTTGAGCGTCTGCTGCTCGTCGCCCTGGCCCATCTTGGCGATGATGTCTTCCAGACGGTTGCTCTTGCTGACCATCCGCGTCTCGCGCCGCTTGAGCTCACGCTCCTGCGCCACTTCGCGGGCCAGACGCTCGTCCTCGACGCAGACGAAATCGTCGCCGGTCTCGGGCACGCCGGACAGACCGAGCACCTGCACGGGAATCGACGGACCGGCTTCGTCCACCTGCTTGCCGGACTGGTTGATCAACGCGCGCATGCGCCCGTACTCGATGCCGCAGACCACGAAGTCGCCCTTGCGCAACGTGCCCTGCTGAACCAGCACGGTGGCCACCGGACCGCGGCCGCGATCCAGGCTGGATTCGATCACCACGCCGGAGGCGCGGCCGTCGGCCACCGCCTTGAGCTCCATCACCTCGGCCTGGATCGAGATCGCTTCGAGCAGTTCCTCGATGCCCATGCCGGTCTTGGCCGACACCGGCACGAACTGCACGTCGCCGCCCCAGTCTTCCGGCACCACTTCCTGCGCAACCAGGCCCTGCTTCACGTTGTCGGGGTTGGCGCCGTCCTTGTCCATCTTGTTGACCGCCACGATGATCGGCACGTTGGCCGCGCGGGCATGCTTGACCGCCTCGATCGTCTGCGGCTTGACGCCGTCGTCGGCAGCCACCACCAGGATCACGATGTCGGTTGACTGCGCACCGCGGGCGCGCATCGAGGTGAACGCCGCGTGGCCCGGGGTGTCGAGGAAGGTGATCACGCCGCGCGAGGTCTTCACGTGGTACGCGCCGATGTGCTGGGTGATGCCGCCGGCTTCGCCGGATGCCACCTTGGTGCGCCGGATGTAGTCGAGCAGCGAGGTCTTGCCGTGGTCGACGTGACCCATGATCGTCACTACCGGCGGCCGCGGAACCTTCTCGCCTTCCAGCTCGATGTTCTGGGTATGCGCCGCGAGCGTCTCCTCGGCGTTGTTCTGGTTGTCCGCCACCGGCGTATGGCCGAGTTCCTCGACCACCAGCACGGCGGTGTCGTGGTCGACGGTCTGATTGATCGTCGCCATCACGCCCATCTTGAACAGGGCTTTCACCACCTCGGAGCCCTTCACCGCCATCTTCTGGGCGAGATCGGCCACCACGTTGGTGTCGCTCACCACCACCTCGCGCACCACCGGTGCGGTGGGACGGGAGAACCCGTGCGTTCCGCCGGACACGCCGCTGCCGCGCGCCAGCAGGTCGCGACCGCCACTGCGCCCGCCCTTGCCGCGTTTGGTGCTGGAGGACGAGCGGCGTGCGCGATCGGCCTCGCTGAGGTGCATCTGGCCGCCGGCGAAGCGCTTGCTGCCGTCGCGCTCGTGCTTGCTGCCGACGTCCTCGCTGCGCTCACGGCCATGCCGTGCCTTGCCGCCGCGAGCCGCATCGCTCGCTGCCGGCGCGGGCGCCGGTGCGGGAGCCGGTGCCGGGGCGGGCGGCTTGACCAGTTTTTCGCGCTTGCGCGGCTCGTGAATGCGCGGAAGGATCATGCCCAGCTCGCGCTGGTCCATGCGCTGCACGCCCGGCTCCTCGTCGACGGGTTCGCTGGCGACCACCGGCTCCTCGGCAGGCGCTTCCGGCGCGGGTGCGGCGAGATCCGCCGCGCTCTGCGCTTCGGCGGCCGTTTCGGCACGCCGGGCTTCTTCCTGGCGCTGTTGTTCGTCGAGCTCGCGCTGACGCGCGTCCTTCTCGCGGCGCTGCTCGGAATCCAGCCGTTCGCGCTCCTCGCGCTCGCGCTGCTGCTGCGATTCCTGCAGCTTGCGCACGGCCTCCTCGCGCTCGGGTTCGGCGCTGGCCTCCTCGGCAATCACGCTGCGCTTGACGTAGGTGCGCCTGGCGCGCACTTCCACGTTTACCGTCTTGGCGGGGCCGGCGGCGCCACGACCACCGGAGCCGGCCACCTTCAATTCGCCCACCGTGCGTCGTCGCAGGGTGATCTGGCGCGGTGCCGCATCCGCAACCTCGGCGGCGGCTTCGGCCTTGCCGTGGGTTCGGCGCAGGAATCCGAGCAGTTTCACCTTCTCGGTGCTGCTGATGACCTGCTCCTGGTCGGAGAATTTCATGCCCGCTTCGCCAAGCTGCGTCAGCAACTTGTCGACCGGCATGCCCAGTACCTGGGCGAGTTGTTTGATCGTGACGTCCGACATTCTGTTCTCTGCTCCGCCGTTCCCGCGCTTGTCATTTCGTGCGGCATCATGATCGCCGCCCTTTCCATCCCTGGTGAAGAACCCCGGGGTTCTTCCCGGCGCACCCGTCCGGGGTGCCGCCGTACCCGCGCTCAGCCACCCTGCTCCAGCCGCGCGATCATCGGCGCGCGGGCCGCCATGATCAGCGCCGCAGCGCGCTCCTCATCCATGCCCTCGATATCGATGAGGTCGTCCACTGCCAGGTCGGCCAGGTCGTCGACCGTGCAGACCTCACGCGCGGCCAGCGCATAAGCGGTTTCCTCGTCCATGCCTTCCAGGGCAAGCAGCTCGGCGCTGGGCTGGTGATCGTCGACGCCCTCCTCCACCGCCAGCGCCTCGGTCAGCAGCGCATCGCGGGCGCGGGCACGCAGCTCCTCGACGATGTCCTCGTCGAAGCCCTCCACGGCCAGCAGCTCGGCGCTGGGCACGTAGGCGATTTCCTCGATGCTGGAGAAACCCTCCTGCACCAGGATGACTGCGATCTCCTGGTCGACCTCTAGCTTGTCCATGAACAGGACGCGTGCCGCTTCCTGCTCGGCCTCGCTCTTGGCGGTGACCTGGTCCTGCGTCATCACGTTGAGCTGCCAGCCGGTCAGCTTGCTGGCCAGGCGCACGTTCTGGCCACCGCGGCCGATCGCCTGGGACAGCTTGTCCTCGGCCACCGCGATGTCCATCGAGTGCTTTTCTTCGTCCATGATGATCGACTGCACCTCGGCCGGCGCCATCGCGTTGATGACGAACTGGGCCGGATTCTCGTGCCACAGGATGATGTCGACGCGCTCGCCGTTGAGGTCGTTGGAGACCGCCTGCACGCGCGAACCGCGCATGCCGATGCACGCGCCGATCGGGTCGGTGCGGCTGTCGTGCGCCAGCACGGCGATCTTGGCGCGGTCGCCCGGGTCGCGCGCGCAGCCCTTGATCTCGACCAGGCCCTGGCCGACTTCCGGCACTTCCAGCTTGAACAGCTCGATCATGAACTCCGGCGCGGCGCGCGACACGAACAGCTGCGGGCCACGAACCTCGGATTTGACCTCGTAGAGATAGCCGCGCACGCGGTCGCCCACGCGCGCCGACTCGCGCGGAATGGTCTTGTCGCGCGGGATGAACGCCTCGGCGTTGCTGCCGAGGTCGAGATAGATGTTGCCGCGCTCGACGCGCTTGACGATGCCGGTGACCAGTTCGCCGACGCGATCGGCGAAGGCGTCCACCACCTGCTGGCGCTCGGCCTCGCGCACGCGCTGCACGATCACCTGCTTGGCGGCCTGCGCGGCGATGCGACCGAATTCGGCGTTCTCGACCTGCTCCTCGATGTACTCGCCGACCTGGGCGTCGGCACGCTCGTCCAGCGCATCCATCAGGCGCAGCTGGTACGCCGGGGATTCCATCTCGCCGTCGTCGGCGATGATCTCCCAGCGGCGGAACGTCTCGTACTCGCCGGTAGCGTGATCGATCGACACGCGGATATCCGGCTCTTCGTCCGGGTACCGCTTCTTGGCGGCCGAAGCCAGTGCGGCCTCCATCGCGTCGAAGATCACGTCTTCCGATACGCCCTTTTCGTTGGCGACCGCATCGACGACCAGCAAAAGTTCTTTGCTCATTGCTGCAACTCCACAGGCGCCAGGCGGCGTCCAATTGTTGATTTTTCTGCGCTCGTCCATGAACACGTGGATCAAAGGTCCGCCATCCGTGGCAGGCTTTTCAATGGGTTCTGCTAACTCTTCGCAGGGCGCTTGCCGCCGGGCTTGGGCTGGGGCGCATAACCGAGCGCGACCCAGTCCGGCACCACGCGCGCACTCTCGACCTGGTTGTGCTCGAAATCGAAGGTGCGGCCTTCCGCTTCGAGCGAAATGCGGTCGCCCTCCACCACGGCCAGCTTGCCGCGCAGGCGACGGCGGCCATCCAGCGGTGCCTTCAGCAGCACCTTCACTTCCTGTCCCGCGGCCTTGCGGAACTGCGCCGCGGTGAACAACGGCCTGTCGATGCCCGGCGAGGAGACTTCCAGCACGTAATGGCCGGGAATCGGGTCGTCCACGTCGAGCAGCGCCGACAGCTCGCGACTCGCCTTCTCGCAATCCTCGATGCCGACTTCACGACGCTCCGCGCCATCCGCCTCGGGCAAATCAAGGTAAACGCGCAGGGTACTCTGCCCCTGCGATGGAGTGAACTCCACGCCAAGGCATTCCAGGCCCAGATCGGCCAGTACTTCGCTGAATCGTCGTGCCAGAGCCTGGGTATCCATCACTCACCTGAACTCGGTCGCGGAAACAAAAAATGGGCTCCAACGGCCCATTTCCCTAACTCGCCGATGATCGTCCTCGTGTCGCGTTCCATGTCCGGCGCTCGCATTTCGCGCCGTGCGGTACATCCTTGCAGCCAACAAAAAAGCCTCACGAGGAGGCTTTCTTGCATCAAGAAAGATCTGGTAGCGGGGGCAGGATTCGAACCTGCGACCTTCGGGTTATGAGCCCGACGAGCTGCCAGACTGCTCCACCCCGCATCAGAGTCCGCAAAGTCTACCGGGATGGCGGGTTTCTTGCAAGCACGAAGATCGTCGCGCTGGCCGGAAAACCATCCGCCGACATGGGCGTCAGACGCCGAACGCGCGCTGGCACCATGCCAGCAGCGGCCCCCAGTACAGGCCGAGCGCAAGCAGCGCCAAGGCATTCACCGACAGCACCACGCGCAGCGAGGTGTCGGTCTTGACCTCCACCACCGCGCCTTCCTCCGGCGCATCGAAGTACATGACCTTGATGACGTAAAGGTAGTAGTAAAGCCCGATGAACGCGGTGACGACGCCCACGATGGCCAGCCACAACATGTCGGCGTGGATCGCCGCCTCCAGCACCAGCACTTTGGCCCAGAAGCCGAACAGCGGCGGCACGCCGGCCAGCGAGAACATCGCCAACAGCATCAGGAACGCCATCCACGGCGCCTTCTGGTTCAGACCCTTGAAATCGCTGATCTCCTCGCACTCGAACCCGGCCCGGGCGAGCACCAGCATCACGCCGAACGCCGCCGCGCTCATCAGCGCATAGCAGATCACGTAGAACAGTGCAGCCGAGTAGCCTTCAGGGGTTGCCGCCGAGAGGCCCAGCAACACGTAGCCCATGTGCGAAATGGTCGAGTACGCCATCATGCGCTTGAAGTTGGTCTGCACGATGGCGACCAGGTTGCCGATCACCAGCGATGCGGTGGCCAGTGCGGCCAGCATCGGCTGCCAGTAACGGCTGAGATCGCCCATCCCGACCTCGAGCAGGCGCCAGGCCAGGCCGAATGCCGCCAGTTTCGACACCGCGCCGATGAACGTCGTCACCGGCGTCGGCGCTCCGTGATAGACGTCCGGCAGCCACATGTGGAACGGCGCGACGCCCAGCTCGAAACCGATGCCCACCAGCATGAATATCAGGCCCAGCAGCAACAGCTTGGGTGCCGTGGTGTAGGCCATCACGCCATGCAGCTGCGCCAGATCCAGTGTCGGCGTGCCGCCCATGCCCGACGCGCCGTAGACCATCGACATGCCGTAGAGCAGCATGCCGGAAGCAAGGGCACTCAGCACGAAGTACTTGATCGCCGCCTCCGGCGGCAGGCGGGCATCGCGGTTGAGCGCGACCAGCGCATAGGACGACAGCGACAGCAGCGCCAGGCCGAGGTAGATCGTTACCAGGTTGCCGGCCGACACCATCACCATCACGCCGAGCGCGGCGAAAATCATCAACGCGTAGAACTCGCCGCCGAACAGCTTGCGGTCGATCATGTAGGGCCGCGCGTACACGAACACCACTGCGGTGATGCCCAGCGCGAAGACCTTGAGGATCTCCGCCACGTGGTCGCGCACGAACATGCCGTTGAACGCGGTTGCGGTCTGTTCGGGCTGGCCGGCGACCACCAGGTAGATCGCCACCAGCAGCACGGCGATGGAGATCCAGTGCAGCTGCGGGCGCTGCGCCGGTTTCATGAACGCGTCCAGCAGCAGGATCAGGCACACCGCCGCCACCAGGTAAAGCTCCGGCAGCAGGGTCAGGATGTCATAGAGAGTGGGCATGTTCGCTTCTGCTCAGATCTTGTGGACGGCAAGTTGCTGCACCAGGTGCGCCACCGAGCTGTCCATCAGGTGGATCAGCGGCTGCGGCCACACGCCGATGGCAAGGACCGCAACGGCAAAGCCGATCAGCACCCAGGTTTCACGCGGGGTCATCGGCGTCATGTGCTTGACGTGTTCGGTGGTCACCGGGCCCCACAGCACGCGCTTGACCAACCACAAGGTGTAGCCGGCACCGATGATCAGGGTGAACGTGGCAAACAACGCGATCCACGGGCTGGCGCTGAAGCTGGCCAGGATCACCATGAACTCGCCGACGAAACCGCTGGTGCCCGGCAGGCCGCAGTTCGCCATCGCGAACAAGACGTAGAAGAGGCCGAACCACGGCATCATGTTGATGACGCCGCCGTAGTCCTTGATCTGGCGCGTGTGGGTGCGGTCGTACATCACGCCGATGCAGGTGAACATGGCGCCGGAGACGAAACCGTGCGAAATCATCTGCACCATCGCGCCCTGCATGCCCAGGCTGGCCATGTCGGTATTGCCGCCTTCGCGCACCAGCATGAAGGCCATGAAGATGCCCAGGGTGACAAAGCCCATGTGCGCCACGGACGAATAGGCCACCAGCTTCTTCATGTCCTCCTGCACCAGCGCGACATAGCCGATGTAGACGATCGCGACCAGGCTGAGCACGATCACGATCCACGCGAAGTGCGCACCGGCGTCCGGGGTGATCGGCAGGATGAAGCGCACCATGCCGTAGGTGCCGATCTTCAGCATCACCGCCGCCAGCCACACCGAACCGCCGGTGGGCGCCTCGACGTGCGCGTCGGGCAACCAGGTGTGCACCGGCACCATCGGCACCTTGATCGCGAAGGCGATCAGGAAGCCGAAGAACAGCCAGGCCTGCTCCTTCATCGTCAGCGGCAGCGCCGCCAGCGTCGCCAGATCGAACGTGTGCGCCTTCTGGTACAGGTACAGCAGCGCGATCAGCATGAACACCGAACCGGTGAACGTGTAGATGAACAGCTTCAACGTCGCGTACACGCGCCGCGGACCGCCCCACATGCCGATCAGGATGTACATCGGGATCAGCACCGCCTCGAAGAAGGCGTAGAACACCAGCGCGTCGGTGGCGCAGAACACGCCGATCAGCAGGCCCTCCAGCAACAGCATGCAGGCCATGTACTGGTGCGGACGGTTCTGGATGACCTTCCACGCGCCGGCGATGACCAGGATGCCGACGAAGGTCGTCATCATGATCAGCGCGACGGAGATGCCGTCCACCGCCAGGGTGAAATGCACGCCCCAGGTCGCGATCCACACATGGGTTTCCTGCAGCTGCATCACCGACCCTTCCGGGTCGTAGCGCAGCAGCCACAGGCTGATCACGAAGGTCGCGATGGTAATCAGCAGCGCCAGCCAGCGCGCCAGCATCGGCCGGGCGGAACCGGCCAGCAGCACCGGCACCGCGCCGACGATGGGCAGCCAGATCAGCAGACTGAGAAGATGATTGAACATGGAGCCTGCTTCCCCTAGTTGCCGAACAGTCGATAGCCGCCAAACAGCACGATCACGCCGATGATCATGGCGAACGCGTAGTGGTAGAGATAACCGGTCTGGAGTCTCCGCAGCAATGCCGCGCCGCGATGGACCAGCCGCACCGACCCGTTCACCGCCACGCCGTCGATCACGCCGGCGTCGCTGAACTTCCAGAACAGGCGCCCCATCTTCTGCCCGCCGCTGGCAAACAGCGCGTACTCCACTTCATCCGCCCAGTACTTGCGGTCGAGCACCGTCCACAATGGCTTGAGCGCCTGCTTGATCCGACCGGCCAGCGCGGGATTGAACACGTAGATGTAGGTACAGATCACGAAGGCCGCCACCACCAGCAGGAACGGCAGCTGGGTGAAGCCGTGCAACGCCATCGCCGCCGCGCCATGGAACTCCTGGCCCAGCTCGGCCAGCACGTTGTTGGCCTCGCCCACGTGGATCGCGCTGCCGAACCAGTTGCCGAACAGCATCGGCGCCACGGTGACGTAGCCGATCAGCAATGACGGGATCGCCAGCAGCACCAGCGGCACGGTCACCACCCACGGCGACTCCTTCGGCGCATGCGCCAGCACGCCCGGTTCATGGTGATCGTGATCGTCATGACCGTGACCATGCGAGGCGACGACAGTGAAGCGTTCCTTGCCGTGGAAGGTCAGGTACATCTGGCGGAACGTGTACAGGCCCGTGACCAGCGCACCTGCCATCACGCAGAAGTACGCATAGTTGGCGCCCCAGCGATGCGACAGGCCGACCGCCTCGATGATCGCATCCTTGGAGTAGAAACCCGAGGTGAACGGCACCGCCACCAGCGCCAGCGAGCCGATCCACATGGTGATCCAGGTGATCGGCATGTACTTGCGCAGGCCGCCCATGTAGCGCATGTCCTGCTCGTGGTGCATGGCGATGATCACCGAACCGGCACCGAGGAACAGCAGCGCCTTGAAGAAGGCGTGGGTCATCAGGTGGAATACCGCGCCGGAGTACATCGACACGCCCAGCGCCACCGTCATGTAGCCCAGCTGCGACAGCGTCGAGTACGCCACCACGCGCTTGATGTCATTTTGGACTATGCCAATCAACCCGGTGAACAGCGCAGTCGTGGCGCCGATCACCAGCACGAAGCTCAGCGCAGTCGAGGACATCTCGAACAGTGGCGACATGCGCGCCACCATGAAGATGCCGGCGGTGACCATGGTCGCGGCATGGATCAGCGCCGAGATCGGGGTCGGGCCTTCCATCGAATCGGGCAGCCACACGTGCAGCGGCACCTGTGCCGACTTGCCCATGGCGCCGACGAACAGCAAGATGCAGATCACGGTCGCCGCATCCCACTGCGTATTCGCGGTGATCTGCAGCGTCTGGCCAGCCAGCCCCGGCGCCGCGCTGAACGCACTGGCGTAGTCCAGCGTGTGCAGGAAGGTCAACACCGCGGCAATGCCCAGCAGGAAGCCGAAGTCACCCACACGGTTGACCAGGAACGCCTTCAGGTTGGCGAAGATCGCGGTCGGCCGCTTGTACCAGAAGCCGATCAGCAGGTAGGACACCAGGCCCACCGCTTCCCAGCCAAAGAACAGCTGCATGAAGTTGTTGCTCATGACCAGCATGAACATCGAGAAGGTGAACAGCGAGATGTAGCTGAAGAAGCGCGTATAGCCCGGGTCGTCGCGCATGTAGCCGATGGTGTACAGGTGCACCACCAGCGAGACGAAGCCCACCACCACCAGCATCATCGCGGTGAGCCTGTCCACCATGAAACCGACGCTGGCGTTGACCTGCCCGATCTGGAACCAGGTGTAGAGGTTCTGGTTGTAGTTGTCCGCGCCGCCCACGGTGAGCTGGTACAGCACATGGAACGACAGCGCGACCGACACGATCATGCACGCGATGGTGACGGTGTGGGCGACCGCGCGACCCGCGCGGCCGAGGAACGGGCTGACGAAACCGGCCACCAGCGAACCGAGCAGCGGCGCCAGTGCGATGGTCAACAGGACGCTCGTGGAAAGACCCATGGGTTCAGCCCTTCATGCTGTCGATGTCGGCGATATTGATCGTGCTGCGCGTACGGAACAGCAGGACCAGGATCGCCAGGCCGACGGCAGCTTCCGCCGCAGCCACGGTGAGGATGAAAAACACGAACACCTGCCCCGACACGTCGCCCAGGAAGCGCGAGAACGCGACAAAATTCATGTTGACCGCAAGCAGCATCAGCTCGATCGACATCAGCAGCACGATCACGTTCTTGCGGTTGATGAACAGCCCGGCCACGGCGATGCAGAACAGCACGGCGCCGAGCACGATGTAGTGTGCGAGCGAAATCATGGCTTGGATTCTCCTGCGGCGCCCTCGTCGGCGGCGGCCGGCGTCGGGCGTACGGCGTCCATCTTGACGATACGCACGCGATCGCGCGGATCGACCCTGACCTGCCGGCTGGCGGATTCGTAACGTGCGCCGCGACGTTCGCGCAGGGTCAGCGCTACCGCAGCCACCAGGCCCACGGTGAGCACCAGCGCAGCCACTTCGAACGGCAACAGGAATTTGGTGTACAGCGCCTGGCCCAGCCACGCGGTGTTGGACATGCCGGCCACCGCAGCCGGATCAGCGCCCAGGTCGCGCGCATGCATCGCCCGCACGCCGATCAGGCCGAGCATCTCGACCAGCATCACGATGGCCACGATCACCCCGACCGGCAGGAACTTCACGAAACCCTCGTGCATTTTCTCCAGGTCGATGTCGAGCATCATCACCACGAACAGGAACAGCACCATCACCGCGCCGACGTAGACCACCACCAGTGCCAGCGCGAGGAACTCGGCGTCCAGCAGCATCCACAGGCAGGCAGCGCTGAAGAAGGTGAGCACCAGCGCGAGCACGGCGTGCACGGTGTTCTTCAGCGTGATCACCGAGAGCGCCGCCGCCACCGTGACGAGGCTGAAGGCGTAGAAGCAGATGATTTGCAGCGTTTGGGGATTCATCGAAGGGCCTCAGCGGTACGGCGCATCTTGGGCACGATCCGCAGCGATCTGCTGTTCGAAGCGATCGCCGATGGCAAGCAGCTTCTGCTTGTCCACCACGTTCTCGCCGCGATTCTCGAAGTGGTATTCGTGGATCGAGGTCTCGACGATCGAGTCGACCGGGCAGCTCTCCTCGCAGAAACCGCAGTAGATGCACTTGAACAGGTCGATCTCGTAGCGCGTGGTGCGGCGCTGGCCGTCGCTCTCTCGCGGAGCCGAATCGATGGTGATCGCCAGCGCCGGGCAGACCGCCTCGCACAGCTTGCAGGCGATGCAGCGCTCCTCGCCGTTCGCATAGCGGCGCAACGCATGCAGACCGCGGAAACGATTCGACTTCGGGATGTGCTCCATCGGGTAGCGCATGGTGTACTTGGGCTTGAACATGTAGCGCATCGTCACGCCCATGCCGGCAACCAGCTCCGCCAGCATCAAACTCTTCAAATAACGGGTTACCGCGTTCATGGCTTACGCTCCCACCCCGATGCTGACCAGGTCGTAGTACTTCAGCAGACCGGCGACGAACACCCAGGCAATGGCAATGGGGATGAATACCTTCCAGCCCAGGCGCATGATCTGGTCGTAGCGGTAGCGCGGGAACGTGGCGCGGAACCACAGGAAGAAGAACGACATCACGAACGCCTTGATGAACAGCCAGATGAAGCCGCCTGCCCCCAGCCAGCTGATCCAGCCGGGCGCGTCGGCGGAAATCCAGCCCTGCAGCGGGCTGAGCCAGCCGCCGAGGAAGAAGATCGCCGACAGGAAGCTGACCAGGATCATGTTGGCGTATTCGGCCAGGAAGAACAGCGCGAAGGCCGACCCGGAATACTCCACGTGGAAGCCGGCGACGATTTCCGACTCGCCTTCGGCCATGTCGAACGGCAGGCGGTTGGTCTCGGCCACGCCGGAGACGAAATAGATCACGAAGACCGGCAGCAACGGCAGCCAGAACCAGTCGAACAGGCCCTTGCCGCCGGCCTGCGCGTTGACGATTTCGCTGAGGTTGAGGCTGCCGGCCAGCACCATCACGCAGACCAGGCACAGGCCCATGGCCAGCTCGTACGAGATCACCTGGGCCGCCGAACGCATGGCGCCCAACAGCGCGTAGCGCGAGTTGGACGCCCAGCCTGCGATGATGATGCCGTAGACGCCCATCGAGGTCATCGCCAGCAGGTAGAGGATGCCTGCGTTGGCGTTGGACAGCACCATCTTGCCGCTGAACGGGATCACCGCCCAGGCCGCCAGCGCGGGGACCAGCCCGATCAGCGGCGCCAGGAAGTACAGGAAGCGGTTGGCCTTGGTCGGCAGGATCACTTCCTTGATCAAGAGCTTCACCACGTCGGCGAACGCCTGCAGCACGCCGCCGGGGCCGACCTTGTTCGGTCCCATGCGCACGTGCATCCAGCCGATGACCTTGCGCTCCCAGTACACGAACATCGCCACCGCGATCACCAGCGGCAGCACGATGCACAGGATGTAGATCAGCGGCCACATGACCTGGTTGATGAGTTGATCAGCCATGATGCCTATGCCTTGCTCAAGGTGATGGCTGCGCCGTGCGGCGGCAGCGTGGCGGTAAGGTCTTGGGCTGCCTCGATCCACACGGCGCCGTCGGGCACGGCCGCATCGACCAGCACCGGCAACTGCACCTCGCCGATGCGCGCCTGCGCGCCGGCGGTCAGGCCTTGCCGCCCCGCCTCGGCTTCATTGAGGCGGATCGCCGGCGCACGATTGAGCGGGTGCGCATTGAGCGCGGTGGCCCGGCGCAACACCGCATCGACGCGGTAGATCGGCCAGGTGGCCAACCGGGTGAGCGCGGCAGGCGCCGCACGCGTCGACAGGCCCTGGCGCGCTGCCTGCGCGCGCTCGCCGATGCCGTCGCGCAGACCGGCGATGTCGTCGAACTCGAAACCGGCCAGCTGCATCGCCCCGCCGAGCGCACGCAGGACCTTCCAGCCCGGCCGCGCCTCGCCCGGCGCCTTGGCACCCGCGATCACGCCCTGCGCCAATCCGTCGACGTTGACCAGGGTCGCGTCGATTTCGGCCAGCAGTGCAATCGGCAGGATGACGTCCGCCACCTCGCGCAGCGCGGCACCGCCGAAGGCGCTGAACGCCACGACCTTGTCAGCGCCGCGCAGCGCCTTCAGCGCCGCGGCGCCATCGGCGAAGTCGTGGGGCGGCTCGACGCCGTACAGCAGGTACGCCTTGCGCGGCTGCGCCAGCATGGCCTGGGCATCGAGCCCGCCATTGCCCGGCACCACGCCGATGCGACCCAGGCCGATGGCGTTGGCGCCCACCGGCACCTCATCGACGCCGGCACCGGTGGCTTCGCCGATGAAGTGCGCGATCGCGCGCAGCCACGAGGCCTGCGGGTGTGTCGCCGCGGCTTCGCCGAGGATCACCGCCGAGGTACCCGCCTTCAGCGCGGCAATCACCCCACCATCGCCCTGCCCGCTGCGGGCGCTGTCCAGCGCACCGGCCAGCGATGCCGGCGCCGTGGCACCGGCTTCCACTGCAGCCTTGGCCAGCCCCAGCATGGCGTCGACCAGCGCTTGCGGAGCGACGATCGTCTCGCCCGCCAGCTTGTAGTTGAAATCGAAACGAGCCGGATTCACCACGAAGACGCGCGCGCCCTTCTTGGTCGCCTGGTGCAGCCGGTGATTGACCAGCGGCAGTTCCTGGCGCAGGTCCGAGCCGACCAGCAAGGCGGCCTGTACCCTTTCCAGTTCGGCGACCGGCATGCCGAACGGTACCGCCACGGCGTGATCGGCAAAATCGAGCTGGCGCAAACGGTGGTCGAGGTGGGCACTGCCCAGGCCACGCGCCAGGCGCACCAGCAGGTCGCCCTCCTCGTTCGAGATCGACGGGTGCGCCAGGATGCCCAGCTCGCTGCCCGGCGCCTTCTTCAGTGCCTCGCCGGCGAACGCCAGCGCGTCCTCCCAGGTGGTGTCGTGCCACTGGCCGTCGCGCTTCACCTGCGGAGCATGCAGGCGATCGGGGGCGTACATGCCCTGGTGGCTGTAGCGGTCGCGGTCGGACAGCCAGCACTCGTTGATCGCCTCGTTGTCGCGCGGCACCACCCGCAGCACCTCGCCGCGGCGCGTGTGCAGCCACAGGTTGGAACCCAGCGCGTCATGCGCGCCGATCGACGGCTTGGCGATCAATTCCCAGGCGCGCGCCTTGAACTGGAACACCTTGTCGGTCAATGCGCCGACCGGACAGACGTCGATGATGTTGCCGGACAGCTCGGTTTCCACCGTCTTGCCGATGTAGGTGCCGATGACCTGGTCCTCACCGCGGCTCATGCCACCCAGCTCGTAGGTGCCGGCGATCTCGCTGGTGAAGCGCACGCAGCGCGTGCAGTGGATGCAGCGCGTCATCTCGGTGGCCACCAGCGGCCCGATGTTCTCGTCGGCCACCGTGCGCTTGCGCTCGGTGAAGCGCGACACGCTGCGACCGAAGCCCAGCGCCACGTCCTGCAGTTCGCACTCGCCGCCCTGATCGCAGATCGGGCAATCCAGCGGGTGGTTGATCAGCAGGAACTCCATCACGTCGCGCTGGTATTGCAGCGCGAGCTTGGAGCGGGTCTGCACCTTCATGCCCTCGGTGACCGGGGTGGCGCACGCGGGCAGCCCCTTGGGCACCGGGCGCCCGCCCATCTCCACCTCGACCATGCACATGCGGCAGTTCGCGGCGATCGGCAGCTTGCGGTGATAGCAGAAACGCGGGATCACGACGCCGACGGCATCGGCTGCCTCGATGATCATCGCATTCTTGCGGATCTGCACCGGCTTGCCGTCGATCTCGATGCTGACCAGGTCGGGAGCGGTGCTGGTTGGCTGCGTACTCATGCAGCAACTCCTTGGGGAGCAGGGAATGGAGAATGGAGAATGGGAGATGGAAAGGGCCGCCGGATGTCGCGGCGCGATTCCCTGTTCCCGATTCCCGATTCCCGATTCGCGCGGATGGAGAGCATGGTCATGCCTTGACCTCATCGCGCGAATCGACGATCGAGTGTCCGTGCTCCACGTAGTACTCGAATTCGTTCCAGAACCGGTTCAGGAATCCCTGCACCGGCCATGCCGCCGCCTCGCCGAAAGCGCAGATGGTGTGGCCCTCGATCTGCCCGGCAATGGCCTTCAGGCGGTGCAGGTCCTCCTGTGTGCCGTTGCCTTCGACGATGCGGGTCAGCACGCGATACATCCAGCCGGTGCCTTCGCGGCACGGCGTGCACTGGCCGCAGGACTCGGCCTTGTAGAAGCGCGAGATGCGCTGGCAGACCCTGACCATGCAGGTGGTCTCGTCCATCACGATCACCGCGCCCGAGCCCAGGCCGGAGCCGGCCTTCTGCAGGCAGTCGTAGTCCATGGTGCTTTCGAGCATGATCTCGGCCGGCAGCACCTTCATCGAGGAGCCGCCCGGGATCACCGCCTTGAGCTTGTGGCCGTTGCGCACGCCGCCGGCCAGCGCCAGCAGATCCTTGAACGAGGTACCGAGGCGGACTTCGTAATTGCCGGGGCGATTGACGTGGCCGGACACCGAAAAGATCTTCGGGCCACCGTTGTTCGGCTTGCCGAGGTTGAGGAACCAGTCCGCGCCGCGGCGCAGGATCGCCGGCACCGAAGCGTAGGTCTCGGTGTTGTTGATCGTCGTCGGCTTGCCGTACAGGCCGAAATTGGCCGGGAACGGGGGCTTGAAGCGCGGCATGCCCTTCTTGCCTTCCAGCGACTCCATCATCGCGGTCTCTTCGCCGCAGATGTAGGCGCCGGCGCCCAGGGCGGCATGGATGTCCACGTCGATGCCGCTGCCCTGCACGTTCTTGCCGAGCAGGCCGGCGGCATAGGCTTCCTTCAGCGCCGCCTCGAAGTGTTCGAACGGCTCGTGGTGGAATTCGCCGCGCAGGTAGTTGTAGGCCACCGTAGAGCCCGTGCAGTAGCAGGCAATGGCCAGCCCCTCGATCACCGCGTGCGGGTTGTAGCGCAGGATGTCGCGGTCCTTGCAGGTACCCGGCTCGGACTCGTCCGAATTGCACAGGATGTATTTCTGCATCGTGCCCTTGGGCATGAAGGACCACTTCAGCCCGGTCGGGAAACCGGCGCCGCCGCGGCCGCGCAGGCTGCTCTTCTTGATCTCCTCGACCAGCGACGCCGGATCGGGCTTCTCGGCGAGGATCTTGCGCCAGGCCTTGTAGCCGTCGACCTGCTCGTAGCTTTCCATCGCCCACGGCGTGTCGAAGTGCAGCGTCGTGTAGACGACCTGGTGTTCCTGGGGTGCGGGTCCGACGGCCATCAGTGACTCCCCTCCGCGCCGTGAGCGGCCGGACCGTCGAGGGTCAGGCCATCCAGGATCGCGTCGAGCTTTTCGGTGGTGAGACGTTCGTGGTAATGCCCGTTGACCGTGGCGGCCGGGGCGTACACGCAGGCGGCGATGCACTCTTCCTCGGCCTTCAGGTAGACGCGCCCGTCGGGCGTGCTCTGGCCCAGCTTGATGCCGAGCTTCTGCTCGCAGTGGCGGACCAGCTCCTCGGCACCGTTGAGCCAGCACGAGATGTTGGTGCAGATAGCCACGTTGTTGCGGCCCACCGGCCGGGTTTCGAGCATCGAGTAGAAGCTCGCCACCTCATAGGCCCAGATGGGCGGCAGGTCCAGATATTTCGCCACCGCGGTGATCAGCTCGTCGGTGAGAAAGCCGCGGTTCTGCTCCTGCGCGCCGAACAGCGCCTGGATCAGCGCCGAGCGCTTGCGATCCGGCGGAAACTTGGCCACCCACGCGTCGATGTGTTTGCGCGTGTGCTCGGAAAGCACGAGGAGCGGATCGACGTGCTTCACCTGGTTGTAGTTGCCGGTGGCTTTCATGGGTTTGAACCAGCGAATGGGGAATGGGGAATGGAGAATGGGAAAGGCAACGCATGCGGCGCACCGGAGCTCTCGGCGAGGGGCATCGGTCGGAAGCGTGCCGCTCTTCCGATTCCCCATTCCCTATTCCCTATTCCCGTATTCATCGATCCACCTCGCCGAACACCAGGTCGTAGGTGCCGATCATGGCCACCACGTCGGCGAGCATGTGGCCGCGCACGACGGTGTCCATGGAGGAGAGGTGGGCGAAACCGGGAGCACGCAGGTGCACGCGGAACGGCTTGTTGGCACCGTCGGAAACCAGATAGCAGCCGAACTCGCCCTTGGGCGCCTCGACCGCGCAATAGGTTTCGCCGGCCGGCACGCAATAGCCTTCGGTGAACAGCTTGAAGTGATGAATGAGCGCTTCCATGCTCTCCTTCATCACCTCGCGATGGGGCGGCACGACCTTGTAGTCGTTGAGGATCACCGGGCCGGGATTGGCGCGCAGCCATTCCACGCACTGGCGGATGATGCGGTTGGACTGGCGCATCTCCTCCACGCGGCACAGGTAGCGGTCGTAGCAGTCGCCGTTGACGCCGACGGGGATGTCGAAGTCCACCTCGGCATATTTCGCGTACGGCTGCTTCTTGCGCAGGTCCCATTCCACGCCGGAGCCGCGCAGCATCACGCCGGTCATGCCCCACTGCTGGGCCAGTTCCGGGCTGACCACACCGATGCCGACGGTGCGCTGCTTCCAGATGCGGTTGGTGGTGAGCAGTGCCTCGTATTCGTCCACCTTCGAGGGGAAGTCGGCGGTGAACGCGTCGAGGAAGTCGAGCATCGAACCTTCGCGCCAGCTGTTGATGCGCTTGAGGTCGGCACCCTTGTGCCACGGCGACTCGCGGTACTGCGACATCTGCGCCGGCAGGTCGCGGTAGACGCCGCCCGGGCGGTAGTACGTGGCGTGCATGCGCGCACCCGACACCGCCTCGTAGACGTCCATCAGCTCCTCGCGCTCGCGGAACGCATAGAGCATCACCGCCATCGCACCCAGGTCGAGTGCGTTCGAGCCGATCCACATCAGGTGATTCAGGATGCGGGTGATCTCGTCGAACATGGTGCGGATGTACTGCGCGCGCTCCGGCGCCTCGATCCCCAGCAGGGTCTCGATCGCGCGCACGTAGGCGTGCTCGTTGCACATCATCGACACGTAGTCGAGCCGGTCCATGTAGCCGATCGACTGGTTGAACGGCTTGGACTCGGCCAGCTTTTCGGTGCCGCGATGGAGCAGGCCCACGTGCGGATCGACGCGCACGATGGTCTCGCCGTCCATCTCCATGATCAGGCGCAGCACGCCGTGCGCAGCCGGGTGCTGCGGGCCGAAGTTCATCGTGTAGTTGCGGATTTCCTGGGCCATCTTCAGTTCTCCCGCCACTTGTCGGCGGCTTCAGCCCGGGCCTGCAGCAGGTCGGCGTCGTCACGGATCGTGCGCGGCACCAGCACGCGCGGCTCGATCGACACGGGTTCGTAGATCACCCGCTTCTGCTCGGGGTCGTAGCGCACCTCGACATTGCCGATCAGCGGGAAATCCTTGCGGAACGGATGGCCGACGAAACCATAGTCGGTGAGGATGCGGCGCAGGTCCGGGTGCCCTTCGAAGATGATGCCGAACAGGTCGAACGCCTCGCGCTCGAACCAGTTCACGCCAGGCCACACCGGAGTCAGCGACGGCACCACCGGCAGGCTGTCGTCCGTGCAGAACACGCGCAGGCGCAAGCGACGGTTGTGCTCGATCGAAAGCAGCTGGACCACCGCGGCGAAGCGGCGCGGCTGGCTGTCGCCGCTGGGGCGCTCGGCCCAGCTGAAGCGGCCCAGCGCCTGCCCTTCGACACCGCGCGAGAAACCCGAGCCGCTGACCGTGGTGGTGTCCCACTCGACCTGACCGTAGCCGAGGTAATCGATGCCGCACAGGTCGATCAGCTCGCCGAAGCGGAACGCCGGCTCGTCGCGCAGCGCGGTGGCCACCGCAACCAGGTCGGCGGCGGCCAGGTCGGCAATGATCTCGTTGCGCTCGGTGCTGACTTCCAGCGTGTCGCCGAAGCGCGCGACAAGCTGGTCGGCAAGCGACTTCGCGGAGGTATCGGACATGTCGGGCCTCACGAACGCGCGATGGTGCTGGTGCGACGGATCTTCTTCTGCAACTGCAGGATGCCGTGGATCAATGCTTCGGCCGTCGGCGGGCAGCCCGGCACGTAGATGTCCACCGGCACGATGCGGTCGCAGCCGCGCACCACGGAGTAGGAATAGTGGTAGTAGCCGCCGCCGTTGGCGCAGCTGCCCATCGAGATGACCCACTTCGGCTCGGGCATCTGGTCGTAGACCTTGCGCAGTGCCGGCGCCATCTTGTTGACCAGGGTGCCGGCCACGATCATCACGTCGGACTGGCGCGGGCTGGGGCGGAAGATCACGCCGTAGCGGTCGAGGTCGAGCCGCGCCACGCCGGCGTGCATCATCTCCACCGCGCAGCAGGCCAGGCCGAAGGTCACCGGCCACATCGAGCCCGTGCGCGCCCAGTTCATCAGCGCGTCGACGCTGGTGGTGGCGAAGCCGCGCTGCACGACGGGGTTGTCGCCGGCCGGGCGCAGGATGTCGTCGACCAGGTTCAGCGGCTCGGGGTTGTGCATCACCCGGCTGATGGAATCGATCACTCCCATTCGAGCGCTCCCTTCTTCCACACGTAAGCAAAGCCGATCACCAGCAGCAGCAGGAACAGCCCCATCTCGATCAGCGCGATCAGGCCGATCTGCTTGAACACCACCGCCCACGGAAACAGGAAGGCGATTTCCAGGTCGAAGATGATGAACAGGATGGCGAGCAGGTAATAGCGCACGTCGAAGCGCATGCGTGCGTCCTCGAATGCCTCGAAGCCGCATTCGTAGGGGGCGAGCTTCTCCGCCTCGGGGCGACGCGGGCCGGCGAGCAGGCCGACCACCAGCAACACCACGCCAAGGCCGGCGGCAACGGCGATGAACAACAGGACAGGCCAGTATTCGGCGAGCACGATGCAACCTACCTCCGCGCCGCTTGGGCGCATCAGTGACCGGTGGGAACTTGGATCAAGTGCTCACGGTCCGACGACTTCAGTTCGGTGCATCGGCGTGGCCTGGGCCTCCGACTACGCCGGCGGATCGAAGCCACCGGCGCCCGATGTCTCGCAAAACGCGTTTGCGAATCCGCGCATTGTATCAGTGCGATGGGGTACAACAAGCCTTGACGGCTGCTGCGTTGCGAACTAACGCACGGCCTGCGCCGGGCGCGTCACATGGTCTGCGTGGGTCGCTCGGAATTGAGCGTGCCGGCGAGGATGTTCTCGATGCGGCTGCGCGCGGCCTCCGCGTCGCTGGATTCGTTGAAATGGATGCCGATGCCGGCGGTGCGATTGCCCTGCGCGCCGACCGGGCTGATCCACACCACCTTGCCCACCACCGACAGCCGCTCGGTCTCGTCGGCCAGGGTCACCAGCAGCACCACCTCGTCGCCCAGGGCATAGGACTGCGCCGTCGGCGCAAACAGGCCGCCATGCTTGAGGAACGGCATGTACGCGTTGTACAGCGACGCCGCGTCCTTGATCTTCAGCGAGATGATGCCTTGCCGGCCAGCCATCGGTTTCATGCCACGCTCCCCGCCGGGCCTGCGTCCCGGTCAACGGCGTCGATCTTAGCAGGTCGGCGCAGCGCGTCAGGCACTGCCGCGCGTCACTGCCCGGTCGTTTCGCCGGCCAGCAGCGACTGCCGTTCGTTGACCAGGTTGCCCCAGGTTGCCGGCGGCGCCCAGCCGGCAACCCATGCCGGCACGGAAGCGGCGGCCATCGGCCGCGATATCGAGAAGCCCTGCAACTGGTGGCAGCCCAGCGACGCCAGCAGATCCCCCTGCACCGGCGTCTCCACCCCTTCGGCGATCACCGCCTTGGCCAGCATGCGCGCGGTGGTGATCACGCCCGCGGCGATCGCCATGTTGCGGTCATCATGCAGGATGTCGCGCACGAAACTCTGGTCGAGCTTGATGTGCTCGATGTCGAGCTGCTGGATGTGGCTCAGCGACGCCGAGCCCGTGCCGAAATCGTCCAGCCCCACGCGGATGCCGCGCCGCCGGCATTCCTCGATGACCACCTTGGCCCGCGCATGGTCCATGCTTGGCCCGGTCTCGGTGATCTCGATACCGAAGCCGACGTCCATCACGTCAGGATAGGTGTCCAGCGCGGCGTCGATGTCCGCGAAGAACGCCGGGTGCAACAGGTGGCGGGTGCTGATGTTGACCGACACCGGAACGGGCACGCCGGCATGCAACCAGCCCTGGCAGCAGCGCAGTGCCTCGTCCAGCACGTAGCGTCCGATCGGCCGGGCAAGTTGCGGGTCGTCCAGCACGTGCATGAAGTTGGCCGGGCCGATCAGCTCCTGCTCGCGATCGTTGAGACGCAGCAGTGCCTCCATCCCGGCCACGCCGTTGATCCCGGGCAGGCCGTCGATGTAGACGATCGGCTGGAACAGGAGCTGCAAGCGCGACTGCTGCAGGGCCTGGGCGATCCGCTCGCGCATCGCCTGCAGACGCACCTGCTCCAGCTCCATGGCCGGCTCGTACAGCGAGCCGCGATCCTTGCCTGCCTCCTTCGCCTCGTACATCGCCATGTCGGCGTGGCGGACCAGCCCCTCGGCGCTGGAGCCGTCGAGCGGAAACAGGGTCCAGCCGATGCTTGCCGACAGGAACAACTGCTCCTCGTCCAGGTTGAACGGCACCCGCAGCGCCTGCAGGATGCAGCGGCTGATCACGTCCAGCTGCTCGCGGCTGTCCAGGCCGGGGATCAGCAACGCGAATTCGTCGCCGCCGAGGCGGGCCAGCACGTCGGCGTCACGCAGCATGCCGCGGATGCGCGAAGACGCCTCCGCCAGCACGCGGTCGCCGCCGCTGTGGCCGGCGGTATCGTTGACGCTCTTGAACCGGTCCAGGTCCAGGATGCCCACTGCCAGCAGGGAATCGTCGGCGGTGGCTCGGGTCCGCGCCTGTTCCAGCAGCTCGAACAACAGCCGCCGGTTGGGCAAACCGGTGACCACGTCGTAGAACGCCAGCCGCTCGACGCGCGCCTCGTGCAGTTTCCGCTCGGTGATGTCGCGCTGCTGCCAGATGCAGCCCTGCGCCACGCCGTCAATGCAGATCGGCATGAAGTCGCGCAGCAGTACGCGCCCGTCGGCCAGCAGCACTTCCTCGTCGCGCGACTCCTCGTTGCGCGCCACGATGCCGGCCATGCGTTCGAGCTCGCGTTCGGGCTCGCAATAGAGATGACTGATGCGAGCGTGCAGCGCGGCCGACGGCAGGCCCTCCAGTTCGCCCGGCGATTCGGCCAGCCCGAACAAGGCACAGAATGCCTCGTTGGCGAACTTCACCAGCCCGTTCGCCGTCGTCACCAGCACCCCGGAATGCTGGTTGGACAGCACCGTGCGCACGTGCTGCAGGTTGAAACGCAGATCGCGCTCGGCCAGCAGCCGCGCCGCGTGCGCCCGCTGCATCTGCATGCCCAGGCCAAGCTCGACCGCCATCTCCGCGAACACCTGGACCTCGACCGGGGTGAAAGCGTCGGCCTGGTCGGCACCGACCACGAACACGCCCACCACCGCCTCGCCCACGCGCAGCGGCAACGCCAGCACCGCGCCGTCTCCCAGCGTCGTGCCCGGCAGCGGCCATTCGCGCGGCGCGCCCGCGGCGTACTGGCGAACGCACGGCTCGCCGCGGCGCAAGGCGACGACCGCGGCATCGCCGGCATGCTTCTGCTCGTCCAGGGCGAGACCCTCCCCCGGCGTCACCACGCCATCCATGCCGGCGTGGGCATGCAGGCGCAAGCTTGTGGCCGCGTCGTCGGCAAACAGGCCGATCCACGCGAAGCGGTAGCCGCCCACGCGGCAGGCCACGTCGCTGCTCTCGGCCAGCAGCAGGGTTTCGTCAGGGCTGTGCGTGACCACCTTGATCATCTCGCTGAGCAGACGCAAGGCGCGGCGCTGGCGAGCCTCCTGCTGCACCGAGCGCTGCAACTGATGGCGTTGCGACTGCGCCTCCAGCCCCAGCCCGATGCTGGCGGCGGCCTGCTGCAGCAGCTCGGTCAACCGTGTCGAGAAGTACGCGGGGTCGGATGCGCGGATCACCAGTCCGGCGCGCACCTCGCCGAACACCATCACCGGTATCGCCATCGCGGCGACCACGTCATGGCGCTCGTAGGCGGTGCGCAATCGCTGCAGGCCCGGCACGCGGCGCAGGTCCGGCTCGATCTGCGGCACGCCGCGCCAGAACGAGGGCCGCACCAGCGACAGCGGGGTCTGTTCGGGGTAGATGTCCTGCATGTCCGCGGCCACCGCCACCGGCGCCACCCGCTGGAACCATCCGGCCGCGTGGTCGGCCTCGCCGATCATCACCAGCATCGCGCCCAGGCGCCGCTGCAGCACCTCGATGATGGCGTCGTAGAGTTCCGGAGGTTCCACCGCGCGAACCAGCAGCTGGCCGATCTCGGACAGCGCCGCGTAATAGCTCTCGCTGGTCGCAGCCGTGGCGCCCGTATTGACCCGCATCGCGTCCGGCTCTTCGAGGTGCATGCCGTCTTCCCCTGCTTGCGCAGCAACCTAGCTGGGTCGGTCCAAGGGCGCAACACCGACGGTGGGGGTCGGTTCGTCGGCTTGGATCTGGCACCAGCCCCAATGGTCGAATATCCACGGCGAGCACAAGTCTAGCGACAGCCGCACGAAACACGGCGCCGCACGCGCAGCCGCGGGCAGCTGCAGGCGCAATGTGCCGTCCGCGTCATGTCGCAGCGGCGCGCTCTGCCAGGCCCAGCGCTGCGATGTTGCCGGGTTCACCAGGTCCAGCCGCAGCCAGCGCCACCACACGCGGGGCGGGTGCCACGGCAGGGCTGCCGGCATCGGAGCGTCCGGCTCGAAATAGGTTTCGTCGCGCTCCGCCATTCGGCGCAGGCGCTTGCCGCTCAACGCGAGTTGGCTGCGATGCGCCTGCAGGGCGGCCCGCTTGCCGGCGAGCTGGGCGGCCGTGGCAGGCATCTTCAAGGCGCGCCGATCCCCCTTGTCGCCATGCACGAGGTAGGCGAGCAGCGCCGGCGGCGTGGCGTGGCCGGCCAATGCCAGCCGCACCAGCACGTGCGCCGCGCTGTGGTCGGGATGCCGATCCTGCAATGACGGCACGGCGATCAGGTCGGGGGCGAAGCGGTCGATCGCATCGCGGATGGCGGCCACGGCCCGGTCGGTCGATTGCAGCAAGAGGTCGGTGACGCCGAGGTCGGGCCAGTCCAGGGACTGCAACGCAGTCGCCGGTACCCCCAGCGCGGCGAGCGCATGCTGCAATTCGGCCGCGCGCCGCTGCGCCCAGCGGCGCCGATCCGCCGCGCCGAGGCGCCAGCGGCGTTCCAGCGCGCGCTGCGGCCAGGGATTGTTGTCGCCGGCGGTCAGCAGCAGGATGCGCACCTCGCCACCGGCCGCCAGCACTTGCTGCAGCAGCACGCCGGTGGCCAGGGTTTCGTCATCGGGATGCGGCGCGATCACCAGCAGACGGGTGCTCGCGGAGAACTCTGGCCCGCCGTCGCCCCGGGCACTGTCCATCAGCGCCACCGGGACAGCAGCTCCAGCAGCAGCAGATCCGGGCGCAAGGGGCCGCGCAGGCCCTCGCGTGCACGGTTGCTGGCGTCGTGCCAATCGCCCAGCGCCGCCGCGTCCAGCGCGCTGCCCAGTGGCGGGCGATCGCCCAGCGAACGGGCGCGCAGTTCGTCGGCCGCGGCCTGCGCGGCAAACCACAGCCGCTGCGCCGGCTCGTCGTCCAGCCAGCGCTTGACCACCTCGGCCGCCTGGCCGCGCCCGCCGGCCAGCGCCGCCAGGTCGCGGCGGACTTCGGTGCGCTGCTCCAGCGCGCCATGCCGGCTCCATTGCATGGCGAGTCCCGGGTTGCCACCGGCTGCCGCCAGCGCCGCCCTGCCGTCGGCCACGCCTTCGCGCTGCAGCCAGGCCAGCGCCAGCGCCGGTTCGGGCAGATGGAACTCGATCCGCTGGCAACGGCTGCGGATCGTCGGCGGCAACCGCCACGGCGCATCGGCCAGCAGGATCAGCATGGTTTGCGCAGCCGGTTCCTCCAGCGTCTTCAGCAAGGCATTGGCCGCCGCGGCGTTCATCGCGTCGGCCGGGTCGATGGTGACCACCTGCCAGCCGCCGAGCTGGCTGCGCATGGCCAGCCGGGCGGACAACTCGCGGATCTGGTCGACCACGATCTCGGTGCGTGGCGTGCCGTCCTTGCGCAAGCCGAAGGTCAGTTCCACCCGGTCCGGATGCGAGCCGGCCGCGCTCAACCGGCAACCCCGGCAATGCCCGCAGGCTTCGCCGTGCACCGGCTCGGTGCACAGCAGGCCGCGCACGAAACGCTGCGCGAACGCACGCTTGCCCAGGCCGGCGGCACCGCACAGCAGCAGGGCGTGCGGCAGCGCGCCGCGCTCGCGACGGGCCTGCAGCCGCGACCAATGATTCTCGTGCCATGGCAGTGCGTTCATCGGGCCGACCCTTCCAGCCACTCGATCAAGGCATGCGTGGCCGCCTGCAGCACCTGCCCGGGAGCCTGGCTGGCGTCGATGACGCGGAAGCGGTTCGGCTCCTGTGCCGCGCGGGCGCGGTAGCTGGCACGCACCCGCTCGAAGAACGCGTCCGCCTCGGACTCGATGCGGTCGGCCTCGCCGCGACCGGCGGCACGGGCGCGCCCGGCCGCGACCGGCAGGTCGAGCAGCAAAGTGAGATCGGGCTTCACGCCGTCGCAGGCCCAGCGCTCCAGTTCCTCGATGCGCGCGGCGGGCTGGCCGCGTCCACCGCCCTGGTAGGCGTAACTCGCGTCGGCAAAGCGGTCGCACACCACCCACTGCCCCGCAGCCAGCGCGGGCTCGATCACCTCGCGCACCAGCTGTGCGCGCGAGGCGAACATCAACAGCAGTTCGGTCTCCGCCGCCAGCGGGGCCAGCGCCGGATCCAGCACGATCGCGCGCACCGCCTCGCCCACCGGCGTGCCGCCCGGCTCGCGCGCCTGCACCACCGACAGCCCGCGCTGGCGAAGGCAGGCCAGCACGCCGGTCAGCAAGGTGCTCTTGCCGGCGCCCTCGCCGCCCTCGAGGCTGATGAACCTGCCGCGCGCGGGACTCATCGGCAGCGCTTCCGCTGGTAGCAGTCGACGTTGCGGTTGTGCTCGGCCAGGGTGCTGGAGAACACGTGGCTGCCATCGCCGCGCGCCACGAAATACAACGCATCGCCGGCGGCGGGATGCAGCGCGGCCGCGATCGCCGGCCGGCCCGGCAGGGCGATCGGTGTGGGCGGGAGGCCGGGCCGGGTGTAGGTGTTGTAGGGCGTGTCGGCGGCGAGATCGCTCTTGCGGATGTTGCCGTCGTAACGCGCGCCCATGCCGTAGATCACGCTGGGGTCGGTCTGCAGCAGCATGTGATGCTCCAGGCGCCGGACGAACACCCCGGCGATCTTCGCACGCTCGTCGGCGCGGCCGGTTTCCTTCTCCACGATCGAGGCCAGGATCAGCGCCTGGTACGGATTGGCCAGCGGCAAGTCCGGCGCACGCCCCGGCCAAAGCGCCGCCAGCGTACGCTCCATCGCCGCATGGGCGCGGCGCAGGATGTCCAGCTCGCCGTCGCCCTTCACGTAGGCGTAGGTCTCTGGCAGGAAGCGTCCTTCCGGCGCCTCGCCGCCGGCGCCGATGCGCTGCATGATCGTCGCGTCGTCGAGGCCGCTGGTGTCGTGCTGCAGCACGTCGGCCTGGGCCAGCGCGCGGCGCAGCTCGGCGAACGTCCAGCCGTCGACGATAGTGAAGTTGCGCTGCAGGACCTTGCCCGCCGCCATGTCCGACAGCAACTGGCGCGGCGTGATGCCGGGCGCGAGCGCATATTCCCCCGCGTGCAGCTTGCCGGCCACGTGCATCTGCTCGGCCAGCAATCGCCAGTACCACGGGCTGGCCGTGGTCAGACCCTGTCGCCGCAGCTCGGCGACGATGCCCCGGAAACTGGTGCCGCGGCTGACGTCGATGCTTTGCTGTTGCGGCGATACGTTCAACGCGGTCACGCTGAAACGATGGTAGTCGTTCCAGCCCACCGCCAGCGCCGCAGCGAGCGCCAGCGCCAGCACCACCAGCAGCAACCCGTGCAGCCGCGCAGCCCCGCGCATCGCTCGAACACTCATCCGCCCTGCTCCATTGAAAATCCCAGATCGCGCCAATGCTGCTGCAACCGGCGCGCCACTGCGCCGGGTGCCCAGGTCCAACGCTCCAGCGACTGTACCGGCACGATGCCGCGCACGCTCGAACTCAGGAACAGCTCGCTGGCCCCGGCCAGGGCCTCCAACCCGATCTCGGCCACGCGCGCCGACATCGCCTCCAGCACCTCGGCCCGCGCGACCCCGGCGATGCCGCAGCGGTCCACGGCCGGGGTCAGCAACTCGCCGTCGATCACCGCGAACAGGTTGGCCATGGTCGCCGAAATCACATGGCCGTGGCCATCGCACAGCACGCCTTCGGCGATCGCCGGATCGTTCCACTCGGCGCGCGCCAGCACCTGCTCCAACCGGTTCAGATGCTTGACGCCGGCCAGTCGCGGCTGCTCGGCCAGCCGCAGCCGGCACACCCGCATGCGCACGCCGTGGATGGCCGCCTCTCCCACCGGCGGCGGCGGGAACGCGGCCACCACGCGGGTGGGCCGCGGCGTTGCCGGCGGCGCATAACCGCGCTCGCCGATGCCGCGCGTCACGGTGATACGCACCACCGCATGCGCCATGTCCGCCCGGACCTGCTGCATTTCGTGCCAGAGCTGGTCCGGGTCGGGTGCGGGAATCAGCAGGCGCTCGCAACCGGCCGTCAGCCGCTGCATGTGCCGCGCCCACAGCGGCGCGCGCGTGCCGACCATGCGGATGCTCTCGAACAGGCCGTCGCCGTAACCGAAGCCGCGGTCGAGCACGCTGACCCGATCCGCGGCCACGCCGTCGACCAGCAGCCGCGCCGCCATCAGCCCGGCGTCCCGAGCGCGCGCAGCAGGCCGCGTGCCTTGGCGCGCGTCTCGTCCAACTCGGCGGCGGCTTCCGAGTCGGCGACGATGCCCGCGCCGGCGCGCAGGCTCACGTGCTCGCCGCTCAGCGTCAGGGTGCGGATCAGGATGTTCAAGTCGAGCTCGCCATTGCAGTCCAGGTAGCCCAGCGCGCCGGTATAGGCGCCGCGCGGCGTGCGCTCCAGC
This sequence comes from Rhodanobacter sp. UC4437_H4, assembly GCF_052978425.1. Lineage (NCBI taxonomy): Bacteria > Pseudomonadati > Pseudomonadota > Gammaproteobacteria > Lysobacterales > Rhodanobacteraceae > Rhodanobacter > Rhodanobacter sp. UC4437_H4. The sequence goes on along the minus strand of NZ_CM129673.1, from coordinate 377,105 downwards.
GCGGCGATGATCTCCATGCAGCGTACCTTGGGGCAGCCGGTGATGGTGCCGCCGGGAAAGGTGGCGGCGATCACCTCGCCCGGCGTCACGCCGGCGCGCAGCCGTCCGCGTACATTGGAGACGATGTGGTGAACATGGGCGTAACTCTCCACCACCATCAGCTCGTCGACCTCGACCGTGCCCGGCGCGCAGACGCGACCCAGGTCGTTGCGCTCCAGGTCGAGCAGCATCACGTGTTCGGCACGCTCCTTCGGGTGGGCGCTCAGTTCGCGGATGCGCGCGTGCTCGTCGTCGCCGCTCAGCCGCGGGCGCGTACCGGCGATCGGACGCGTCTGCGCCACGCCGCCGCGCACTTCCACCAGGCGTTCGGGCGAGGAACTCAGCACGGCCCAGCCCGGCTGTTGCAGCAAACCGGCGAACGGCGCCGGGTTGGCGCGGCGCAAGGCGTCGTAAAGCGCCGCCGGCTGGGGAGGCAGCGCGTAGCGGGCGTTCCAGCCGCGCGACAGGTTCACCTGGAACGTGTCGCCGGCCCGGAGGTGTTCGTGAATGCGCTGCACGCCATCGAGGAAGTCGCCGGGCGGGTCTTCCTCGATGGTCTCGAGTGCGGGCAACGGCGGCCATGCCGCCGGCGATGCAAGATCGGCTTCGAGCCGGTCGAGCAACGGCTCGAAGCCGGCCTCGGCGACCAGCCAGGTGCATTCGTGCCAATGGTCGACGATGATCGCCGCCGGGCAGCGCACGGCCAGCGCCAACGGCAGCGTCGAGCTGGGCGGCAACTTCAATCGGGGCTCGATCTCGGCGGCCAGTTCATAGCTCAGCAGCAAAACCCAACCGCCGTGGAACGGCAACTCGTCGGTGCCAGCCGGGCACCGCCCGGCAAGCCACACCCGGTCCAGCGCATCGAGAAAGCGACCCGGCTGCACGCGACCGTCACCGTCGCGCAACACGCCATCGGCGACCAGTTCCAGCCGCTCGCCGGGAAACGCGAACAGGATGTCGTAGCGCGATTGCGCGCTGCCGTGCACGACGCTCTGCAACAGGCACGGATAGCGCTCGGGGAGCGTCGCCGCCGGCGCGAGAAGATCGCGCCGGCCGTCCAGCCGGCGCCGATGGCAAGCCATGCCCGCGTCGGTCAAACGCGACGGAACGCCAGCGTGCCGTTGGTGCCGCCGAAGCCGAACGAGTTGGACAGCACCACGTCGAGCTTCGCCTCGCGCGCGACGTTGGGCACGAAGTCGAGGTCGCAGCCTTCGCCCGGCTCGTCCAGGTTGATCGTGGGCGGCAGCACCTGGTCGCGCAGCGCCAGCACGCTGAAGATCGCCTCGACGCCACCGGCCGCGCCCAGCAGATGGCCGGTGGTGGATTTGGTGGAGCTCATCGCCAGCTTGTACGCGTGGTCGCCGAACACCTTCTTCGCCGCCATCACCTCGCCGAGGTCACCCAGCGGCGTGGAGGTGCCGTGGGCGTTGACGTACTGCACGTCGGATGGATTGAGGCCGGCGTCGTTCAGCGCGGTCTGGATGCAGCGCGCCGCGCCTTCGCCGCCTTCGCTGGGCGCGGTCATGTGGTAGGCGTCGCCGCTCATGCCGAAGCCGACCAGCTCGGCGTAGATGCGCGCGCCGCGCGCCTTGGCATGCTCGTACTCCTCCAGCATCACCACGCCGGCGCCGTCGGACAGCACGAAGCCGTCGCGATCCTTGTCCCACGGGCGGCTCGCCTTGGTCGGCTCGTCGTTGCGGGTGGACATCGCCTTGGCCGAGCAGAAGCCGGCCATCGCGGTGCCGGTGGTGGCGAACTCGGCGCCACCGGCGATCATCGCGTCGGCATCGCCGTACTGGATCATGCGTGCAGCCAGGCCGATGTTGTGCGCGCCGGTGGTACAGGCAGTGACGCAGGCGATGTTGGGCCCCTTCAGGCCGAACATGATGGACAGCTGGCCCGAGACCATGTTGATGATCGAGCTGGGTACGTAGAACGGCGACACGCGGCGCGGGCCCTTGGCGGCCAGTTCCAGCGTGGTCGATTCGATCGTGTACAGGCCGCCGATACCGGCGCCCACCGCCACGCCGACGCGAGGTGCGTTGGCCTCGGTGATCTCCAGGCCCGAATCGCGCAGAGCCTGGGTGCCCGCCGCCACGCCGTAATGGATGAACGGGTCCATCTTCTTGACGTCCTTGAGCGGCATCCATTCGGCCGGGTCGAAACCGCTGACCTGTCCGGCGATGCGCGTCGAGTAGGCCGAGGTGTCGAAGTGGACGACGGGGCCGATGCCGCTCTCGCCCTTGACCACCCGATCCCACGCGCTGGCGATGTCGTTGCCGACGGGCGAGATGATGCCCATGCCGGTCACTACTACTCGACGCTTGCTCATGCTTGTTCCTTCGTTATTCCCGGGAAGCTGCCACGACCGATGGCCGGCGCGGCGCGCTCCGGGTGCGTCGTCCGTGGCGCCCGACGATGCGCGATGCACCATACGGGTTCGGACGTTGCGAAATTCAGAAACGAAAACTGCGCCATTCAGGCGCAGCATTCGATATCGCTGCCCATCCTTGCCGGCTCGCACGGGGCGTGCCAGGCGGGATGGACATGCCTCCGGAACCGATCAGTCCTTGGAGTGGGCCTTGATGTAGTCGACGGCCTGCTGCACGGTGGTGATCTTCTCGGCATCCTCGTCCGGGATCTCGGTCTCGAACTCTTCCTCGAGCGCCATCACCAGCTCCACCGTGTCCAGCGAGTCCGCGCCCAGATCATCCACGAACGAAGCGTTCGCCGTGACTTCATCTTCCTTCACGCCCAACTGCTCGACGACGATTTTCTTGACGCGTTCTTCGATGGTGCTCATGTTGCCCATACCTCTCAAGGGGTGATTGTTTGTCGGTACCGGTCCGACTGCATGGCTCAAGACCGGCGGCATTGTAGTGGCTAAGCGCCAGTGCTGCCACGATTCGCCGGCGATGGCTGGCCACGGCCGCCGTTGACCGACGCGAAAGCGCAATTGTCGCCTAAAAAGAGCCTGCTGGCGACAACTCCGTGCGCCGGCCTCACGGCATGTACATCCCGCCGTTGACGTGCAAGGTCTCGCCGGTGATGTAGGACGCCGCAGGCGAAGCCAGGAATCCCACGGCCTTGGCGATGTCGCCGGCATCGCCCAGACGGCCGAGCGCGATCTGGCCGAGCAACCCGTGGCGGGTCTCTTCCGGCAGTGCGCGGGTCATGTCGGTGTCGATGAAGCCGGGCGCCACCACGTTGACCGTGATGCCGCGCGTGCCGATCTCGCGCGCCAGCGATTTGGAGAACGCGATGATGCCGGCCTTCGCCGCCGCGTAGTTCGCCTGGCCGGGGTTGCCGGTGAGCCCGATCACCGAGGCGATCGAAATGATGCGGCCCTTCTTCGCCTTCATCATGCCGCGCATCACCGCCTTCGACGTGCGGTACACGGAGGTGAGGTTGGTGTCGATGATCGCCTGCCAGTCCTCCTCCTTCATCCGCATCAGCAACTGGTCGCGGGTGATGCCGGCGTTGTTGACCAGGATCGAGACCGGGCCGAATTCCTTCGCGATGGCGTCGACCAGCGCCTCGACGGCGGCGCCGTCGGTGACGTCCAGCACGCGGCCGTGACCGCCGTGCGCAGCCATCCGCTCACCGATCGCGGCGGCGCCGCCTTCGCTGGTGGCGGTGCCGATCACGATGGCGCCCATGGCCGCCAGCTCGTCCGCGATCGCCGCGCCGATGCCGCGGCTGGCGCCGGTGACCAGCGCGATTTCACCTTGCAGTGGGTTGCTCATTGTCGGGTGTTCCTTCGGGGAATCGGAAAACGGAAAACTCACGCCCACTCGGCGCGGGCGGCATCGAGCTGGGCCGGATCGCCAAGCGGGCGCGCCTCGATGCTCTTGTCGATGCGCTTGATCAGTCCGGCCAGCACCTTGCCCGGCCCGCATTCGGCGATGCGCGTGGCACCGCCCGCGGCCAGTGCCTGCACGCACTCGGTCCAGCGCACCGGCAGGTACAACTGGCGCTGCAAGGCGCCGCGGATCTCCTCGACCGTGCCGTAGCTGCGCGCCTCGGCGTTCTGGATCACCGGCACGCGCGGAAGCTGCCAGTCGATCGTGGCCATCCGCTCGCCCAACCGATCGGCCGCCTCGCGCATCAGTGCGCAGTGCGACGGCACCGACACGGCCAGCTTGATCGCCTTCTTCACGCCCAGCTCGGCGAGCCGGACCAGCGCACGATCGACCGCCTCGGTGTTGCCGGCGATCACCAGTTGTCCCGGTGAATTGAAATTGGCCGGTGACACGACCTGCCCTTGCGCCACCTCTTCGCAGACAGCCGCGATCTGCGCATCATCGCCACCGAGGATGGCCGCCATCGCGCCCACGCCGGCCGGCACTGCAGCCTGCATCAGGCGCCCGCGCTCGGCCACCAGGGCGGCCGCGTCGTGCAAGGACAGCGAACCGGCGCAGACCAGCGCGCTGTACTCGCCCAGGCTGTGGCCCGCCAGTTGTGCCGGATCCACGCCACCCAGCTTCTGCCACACGCGCCACACCGCCACGCTGGCAGCCAGCAGCGCCGGCTGGGTGTGCTCGGTGCGGTTGAGCTGTTCCTCCGGCCCCTGCATGGCGAGGCTCCACAGATCGACGCCGGCGCCCTGCGAAGCTTCCCCGAACGCCGACTGCACCTCGGCGTGCGCAGCAGCCAGCTCGGTCAGCATGCCGACCGATTGCGAGCCCTGACCGGGGAAAACGAAAGCCAGCGAAGCGGAAGTGGAACTCATGGAGGCGCAAATCCCGTCGACGAAAACCGCCATGGTGCCAGCATCGACGGCCATACGCAGCTGTATTCCGCATTTTCCGGGACACAAAACATGATGCCGCCCGGCTGGGCGGCATCACGAAGAACTCGCCGGAACCGCGGTGGCTCAGTAACGCAGCAACGCCGAGGCCCAGGTGAAACCGCCGCCGAATGCTTCCAGCAACAGGTTCTGGCCACGCTGCACCTTGCCCGAACGCACCGCGTAATCGAGCGCGAGCGGCACCGAACCCGAGGACGTGTTCGCATGCTTGTCGACCGTCACGATGACCCGCTCCATCGACATGTTCAGCCGCTTGGCGGTCGCCTCGATGATGCGCAGGTTGGCCTGGTGCGGGATCAGCCAGTCGATGTCCGACTCCTGCATGCCGGCCGCCTCCAGCGTCTCGCCGACCAGGGCGTCCAGCGTCTTCACCGCGACCTTGAACACCTCGCGCCCGGACATGCGGATGCGCACGCCGTGATTGGGCTCGTCGCTGAAACCGGCCGACACGCCCACCGGGTTGTACAGCAGGTGCTTGTAGCCGCCGTCGGCGTGCAGGCAGGTGGCGTAGACGCCCGGTTCGCTGGACGCCTCCAGCACCACCGCGCCGGCGCCGTCGCCGAACAGCACGCAGGTTTCGCGCTCCGTCCAGTCGACCATCCGGGTGAGCGTCTCGGCGCCCACCACCAGCACCTTCTTCGACTGCCCGCTGCGGATGAACTTGTCGGCAACGCCCAACGCGTAGACGAAGCCCGAGCACGCCGCATTCACGTCGAACGCCGCGCATCCGTTGGCGCCCAGGCGATGCTGCAGCAGGCAGGCGGTGGAAGGAAAGATGAGGTCCGGCGTGGTCGTGCCGAGCACGATCAGGTCGAGTTCGGACGCCTTGACGCCCGCCGCCTCCAGCGCGTTCTGCGCGGCCCGGAAGGACAAGTCGCCCGTGGTTTCGCCGTCGGCGGCGATGTGCCGCTGGCGGATGCCGGTGCGGGTGCGGATCCACTCGTCGCTGGTGTCGACGATCTTTTCCAGATCGGCATTGGTGACGATACGCTCGGGCAAGGCGCTGCCGGTGGCGACGAGGCGGGAATAAATCTGGGTCATTCAACTTTCCATCGGCAGGGACTGCGGGATCGGCCGCTGGGCCGACGCCGTACGTTACGTGCCCGGGTGGCGGAACGCAAAAACGGCGCGTCGCCGCGCCGTTCCGGTTGATCGCCCGGCGGGACCCCGCAGGGCCCCGGCAACCCGGTCAATCCTCGACCGACACCGCGGCCTTGGCCTGGATCACCTTCTTGCCACGGTAGTAGCCGTCCTTGGTGACGTGGTGGCGCAGGTGCACCTCGCCGCTGGTCGGGTCGGTGGAAAGCTGCACGGTGCTCAGCTTGTCGTGGGCACGACGCATGCCGCGGGTGGACGGGGTACGGCGGCTCTTGGCAACAGCCATGGTAGTTCTCCAACTGAAACGTGGTGAAATGAAACGGGATGATCGTTGATCGAACGGCCCGGATCAGGCGAGCCGGGCCGACGTTATTTCTTCAGCTCGCGCAATACCGCGAACGGATTCTCCGAGCGCCCCGATTCGGCATGATCCTGCGCCGGGTCGTGGCCTGTCACTTCGTCGGGCAACCGGCTGTCCGGGTTGACCGGAACCAGCGGCAGCGCCAACAGCAATTCGTCCTCTATCACATCCGCCGGTCGCAGGCGGCCATCCTCGGCCACCAGCAGCGGTTCGCAATCGGGCGGCAATCCCGCCTCGTCGCGCTCCTGGCCGATCAGCCCCAGTCGCGTGTGCACCGCAACCGGCAGCACGAACGGTTCCAGCGAACGCTGACAGATCAACGTCAGCGGCGCGCTGGCGCGGACATCCACGTAGCTGGTGCCGAGATCGTCGCGCCCGAAATCAAGCGTGAAACTGACCTCGCCATCGGTGCCGGCAAGTGCCTCGCCGAGGCGCCGCAGGCTCGCGATGGGCAGCGTTCCCTCGAATGAACGCCGCGCCGAGACCATGCGCCAAGCGTCCACGGACTCTGGCAGTGTCACGGACATAATCGCGGAATGGTAGGTTTGCCGGGCCGCCAAGTCAACCCGCGGCTGCGCCGGACCGCCGACGCCGACGCCTGTCAGGTGCATTTTGCCTGATCCCGCCCCGATGCGGCAGACTGGGCCACTCCCGCACGACGAAGCCGCGCCCTTGAATCCGTACCTCACGCTCAGCGTGGCGGCCTGCCTCGCCATCCTGATCCTGCTGGCCGGCACGGCCATGCTGCTGCGCAAGCACCAGAACCGGCGCGCCGGCAGCATCCGCGACCTGCTGGACCTCGCCGATCGGCTGGAGATCGACCTGAAAACCTGCCGCTCCGGCCTGCAGCAGGCGCATGCGGTGATGTCGCTGAACCCGGACCTGCCCGCCGCCAGTGAAAAGGACGCCCGTCACGCGGTCGATGCGGGGCTGCGCGCGCTGCTGCAGCAACGCTTGTGGATTCGCGACCGGTCCCCCGCCGCGAGCCAGCACGAACTGGACGAAACTGCCAGCTCGATGCGCGAGGCGCGCGACCGCCTGCAGCCGCTGCTGAAGGCACTGGCCCAGGCGCAAACCGAGCTGAACAGCGCGATGCGCGAGCAGATCCGCCGCGACTCGGACCACTGATGGACAAACTGCACACGCGACGCCGCATCGTGCTGGCCTCGACCTCCCGCTACCGCGCCGACCTGCTGCGCCGCCTGCTGGCGGATTTCGAGCAGGCCGCGCCCGATACCGACGAGACACCGCAGGCCGGGGAAGCTCCCGCGTCGCGTGCCCTGCGCCTGGCGATCGCCAAGGCAACCGCCGTGGCCGCGGATTTCGACGACGCGCTGGTGATCGGCTCCGACCAGGTGGCCGCGCTCGACGGCGCCATCCTGCGCAAGCCCGGCAGCGTGGAGGCGGCCCGCGAGCAGCTCGGCGCCAGCTCCGGCTGCGTCGTGCATTTCCACACCGCGTTGTGCCTGCTCGACACCCGTCATGGCCGCTCGCAAACCCACGTGGATGACACCCGGGTCCGCTTTCGCGAGTTGGGCAGCGCGGAAATCGAGCGCTACGTCACACGCGAGCTGCCGCTGGATTGCGCCGGCAGCTTCAAGTGCGAAGGATTGGGCATCAGCCTGTTCGAGGAAATCGACAATCGCGATCCCAGCGCCCTGATCGGCCTGCCGCTGATCGCACTCGCGCGCATGCTGCGCCAGGCCGGCGTCGCCGTGCCCTGAGCGGCGACGGGCGTGCCGCTACACTGCCGGACACACGGCGCGGACCGCGCCCGCCTTGGCTCCAGACCGTCGAGAAACCATGTCCGCCACCATCGAGCCCCGCGCCGAAGCCCTGCAACAACGCCTGCAAGCCGCGATCGACCAGGTCAATCGCGTCCTGCTGGGCAAGCCGCATCAGGTCAAACTCGCCTTCACCTGCCTGATCGCCGGCGGCCACCTGCTGCTGGAGGATGTGCCCGGCGTGGGCAAGACCACCCTGGCGCATGCGCTGGCCGCCACCTTCGGGCTGGAGTTCCAGCGCGTGCAGTTCACCAGCGACCTGCTGCCGTCGGACATCATCGGGGTCAGCGTCTACGAGCGCGACAGCGGGAGCTTCCGCTTCCATCCCGGGCCGATCTTCACCGGCCTGCTGCTCGCCGACGAGATCAATCGGGCCAGCCCCAAGACGCAAAGCGCGCTGCTCGAGGCGATGGCGGAGAACCAGGTCACCGTGGACGGCCAGACCCACGCGCTGGCCCCACCCTTTTTCGTCGTCGCCACGCAGAATCCGCTCGATCTCAACGGCACCTTCCCGCTGCCGGATTCGCAACTGGACCGGTTCATGCTGCGGCTGTCGCTGGATTACCCCGACCCCGGCGCCGAGCGCGCGCTGCTCACCGGCAGCGATCGCCGCGACATGCTGGCCCGACTCACCCCGCAGCTGGACGCCGAATCGCTGCTGGCCCTGCACCAGCGGGCGCAGGCCATCACTGCCAGCAGCGCCCTGCTCGACTATCTGCAGGCGCTGCTGGCCGCGAGCCGGCGCCATCCGGAGATCCGCGCGGGCCTGTCGCCACGCGCGGGCCTGGCGTTGCTGGGCGCTGCCCGCGCCTGGGCCATGCTCAGCGGCCGCAGTCATGTACTGCCCGAAGACATCCAGGCCCTGTTCGTGCCGCTGGCAGCTCACCGACTGCCGGCCACGCGGGGGGCCGACGGAGCGCAGCTGGCGCGGCAGTTGCTGACCGAGGTGGCGGTGGATTGATGCGAGACCTGATGCAACGCCTGCAACGCCGGGCGGAAAAGCGCCTGCCGGCGTTGACCCGCTACCGCCGCCCGGAGCGATTGCCGATCACCCTGCATCGCCGACGCATCTATATCGTGCCCAGCGGCTTCGGCCTCGGCTTCACCGTGCTGTTGCTGGTGATGCTGGTCGGCGCGCTGAACTACAACAACAACGCCGCCCTGCTGCTGACCTGCCTGCTCGGCGCAGCGAGTGCGGCGAGCATGCTGGTGGCATTCCGCAACCTCGACGGGCTGCGCCTGGATCACCTGCGCGCCGGCCATGCGATCGCCGGCGAGGCGATCGAGCTGGTGTGCTCGTTCCATTCGGATCGCCCGCGCGGCGCCCTCCGGCTGGACCTGGACGACGAATCGACTGTCTTCGCCGTGGACAGCGCCGACGCCGCCCAGGTCCGCCTGCGCCTGCCGACCCACCGGCGCGGCTGGCAACCGCTGCCGCGACTGCGCCTGTGGACCAGTTGGCCGCTGGGCATGTTCCGCGCCTGGAGCTGGCTGCACCCGGAGCAATCCGTGCTGGTCTGGCCGCGCCCGGAGGCGACCGGTCCGGCGCCACGGGCGATGGCCGACGACGCCCGCCGCATGCAACTTCACCGCGGCGAGGAACTGGCCGCGTTGCGCGACTATCGCGCCGGCGATCCGCAACGGCACATCGCCTGGAAACCCAGCGCCCGCCACGACGACCTGCTGGTGAAGGACTTCGAACAGCCGCGCAGCCGGCCGCAGTGGCGCCTGGACTGGCGGCAACTGCATGGTCTGGACGATGAAGCCCGCATCGCGCGACTGGCACGCTGGCTCAACGAGGCGCAGGCGCAGCGCTGCAGCTACAGCCTGTGGCTGCCGGGCACCGAGATCGGCAGCGGCAGCGGACTGCAGCACTACGTCCGCTGCATGGACGCGCTGGCGGGCCTGCCGTGAGCGGGCGCAGGAAACCGGGCAAGCCGGCGATCGCGCTGCCACAACGCGCGTTCGACCTGCTCTGCCTCAGCGCAGCCTTCGTGCTGGCGGTCAACGCCAGCCACCTGCCGTGGTGGCTCAGTGCCGCGCTTGCCGTGATCCTGGGCAGCCGCTGGTGGCAGCGTCACCGCCACCCCGGTCGCCTGCCGCAGGCGATCAAGCTGCCGCTGCTGACCCTGCTGACCCTGGCGATCATCGCCTACTACGGCAACCTGTTCGGGCGTGCGCCGGGCACCGCGCTGGGCATCGGCCTGCTGGTGCTCAAGCTGCTGGAAACCGAAACGCTGCGCGACGTGCGCGTCGGGGTGGGCTTTGCCTGTTTCACCCTGATGACCGCCCTGCTGTTCGACCAGGGCATGGTCAGCACGCTGGTGGTGGCGCTGGGACTGGTGCCCGCGCTGGCCACCCTGCGGGCGCTGGAACCCGCGCAACCGGCGACCGGCATGGCGCGCAGCTTCATGCCCGCGCTGGCGCTGCTGGCGGCGGCACTCCCGCTGGCCTTGCTCGCCTTCGTGCTGGTGCCCCGGCTGGGTTCGCCGTTGTGGGGCGCACCCGGCCGCGACCAGGCGCGCACCGGCCTCAGCGACCGCATGAGTCCGGGTGCCTTCACCGAGCTGTTGACCGACGATCACCCGGCCATGCGGGTCACCTTCGACGGCCCACCGCCGCCGCCGGACCAGCGCTACTTTCGCGCCTTCGTCATGGCCAGGTACGACGGCGTGAGCTGGAGCTATGACGACGTGGCCCACGCAGCACCGGTGCCGCTCGAGGTCGAGCAGTCGATCGGCTACCGGATCAACCTGCTGCCCACGCACCGCCGCGTGCTGCCGACCCTGGACGTGCCGATCGAGGCGCCCGCGGGGGCCGTCATGCACAGGGACCGCGTGGTGGTAGCCAGCCGACCGGTCGACGATGCGCTCAGCTATGCGCTCGGTTCGGCCACGCGATACCGGCTCGAACCGCAGTTGGACGCGCGACCCCAGCGCTGGCTGCAGCTCCCCGCCCGCTTCAACCCGCGCACGCTGGCGCTCGGCCAATCCTGGCGCGAGCGCCACGGCAGCGACGACAACGCCATCGTCCGCGAGGCGCTGGCGCTGTTTCACGATGGCGGGTTTCGCTACACGCTCGCGCCGGCGCCGTTGGGCCGCGACGCCATGGACGATTTCCTGTTCGCCACGCGCGAAGGCTATTGCGAGCACTACTCGTCCGCATTCACCGTGCTGATGCGCGCAGCCGGCATTCCGGCACGCGTGGTCACCGGCTACCAGGGTGGCTACTGGAACAAGCTGGGCAACTATCTGCTGGTGCGCAACTCCGATGCCCATGCCTGGAGCGAAGTGTGGCTGGCCGGTCGCGGCTGGGTGCGCGTCGACCCCACGGCCGCCGTGCGCCCCGAACGGGTCAGCCTGGGCGCTGCCGCTGCCGCGGGTGATCAGCTGGACTGGTACCGACGCGACTGGCTGCAGCAGTTCCGCAATCGCTGGGACATTGTCAACCGCTGGTGGGACCAGGGCGTTGTGGCGTTTGATGCGCTACGCCAGCGCGGCTTGCTGACCCCGTTCGGCATCCGCGACACCGACACGAGAACGCTGGGCGTGCTGCTGGCCATCGGCAGCAGCCTGTTCGTCGCCATCGGGCTGGCGTGGGCATTGCGGCGGCGGCAGCCGCGCGACCCGTTGCGGGAGGCCTTGCGCGCGCTGGAACGCAAGCTCGCACGGCAACGGATCGTCCGGCGGACCGGCGAAGGCCCGCAGCACTACCTGAGCCGCGCGGCACGTGCCCTGCCGGCGCAGCGCGGCCGGCTGACGGAGTTGATGCAGCAGTACCTGGAGCTTTGCTATGCCAGCGACGAACCCGCGCCTGAATCAGTCCACGCGTTCCGGCGCATGGTGCGGGATTTTCGGGTAACGAACGTGGTCAAATGACATCGATGCGATGGTGGACACCATCGTTCCTGACGGAGAAAACCTCATGTCTCTTTACCGTCCTCTCACCCTCGCCGCCGCGGTTGCCGTGCTGGGTGGTTGTGCGACGATCCCGCAACCGCTGCAGGGAAACTACGCCACCGTCTCCACCGCCAGTGCGCGACAGGGCGGCGCCGGCGACACCCCGGTTCGCTGGGGTGGCGAGATCATCAAGACCGAACCAGGCCCGCAGCAGACCTGCTTCTTCGTGCTGTCGCGCCCGCTGGACAAGCAGGCACGACCGCGCCTGGGCAATTCGGGCGAGAACGACGGCCGCTTCGTCGCCTGCCGTGACGGTTTCTACGACCCTGAGGTGTTCACCCGCGGACGCGAGCTGACCGTGACCGGCACCCTGCACGGCACCGTGACCAAGAAGGTCGGCGAGTACGACTATGCCTACCCGCGCGTCGAGGCGAACGTGGTCTACCTGTGGCCCAAGCGACAGCCCCGCGCAGCCTACCCGCCCGGCTTCTACGACCCGTTCTGGGGCCCGGGCTTCGGCCCGTACTGGGGCAGCCCGTGGGGCTATCCGTACTGGGGCGGCCCGCGGGTGATCGTGGTGCGTCCGCCGGCACCGCCACCGCCGCCGAAGAAGTAACCATCTGCCTACGAAAACGCCGGCTCGCAGCCGGCGTTTTCCGTTTTTCGTCAGGTCCGCGCCGGTCAGCCCGGCGGCCAATGCATGCGGCGTCCGGCCAGCAGATGGACATGGATGTGGAAGACGGTCTGGCCGCCATCCTCGTTGCAGTTGATCACGGTGCGATAACCCTGCTCGGCGAAGCCTTCCTGCTTGGCGTAGGCCGCGGCGGCCAGCAGCAGTTTTCCGAGCAGTGCCGCCTGTTCCGGAGTCGCGTCGTTGAGCGTCGCCAGCGACTGCCTGGGAATGAACAGCACGTGCACCGGTGCCTGCGGATTCAGATCGCGGAAGCCCAGCACCTCGTCGTCCTCGTAGACGATGTCGGCGGGAATCTCGCGGCGGACGATCTTGCTGAAAATGGTATCGCTCATGCTTGACTCCCTCGATCCGGCGGCGCGGTGGCCGTCATCAGTCCAGTATCTGGCGACCGCCGAACGCATGCGCCAGCGTGCTGCGGTCGACGTATTCCAGTTCGCCGCCCAGCGGCACGCCGTAGGCCAGCCGGGTCGGGCGCACGCCACCGGCACGCGCCAGCTGCGCGAGGTAGTGCGCGGTCGCGTCACCTTCCACGGTGGGATTGGTGGCGATGATCATCTCCTCGATCTCGCCCTCGCCCAGGCGCCGGGTCAGTTTCGCCAGCCCCAGTTCTTCCGGCCCGAGCCCGTCCAGCGGCGACAGCCGGCCCATCAGCACGAAGTACTGGCCACGATAACCGGTGGCCTGCTCGATCGCCGCCAGTTCGGTCGGCGACTCGACCACGCACAACACCTGTCGATCACGACTGGCACTGGCGCACAACGCGCACAGCGGCTCCTCGCTGAAATTGCGGCAACGCTCGCAGTGGCCGATCTTCTCCATCGCCTGCGCCATCACCCGCGCAAGCCGCGACCCGCGCTCGCGCTCGCGCTCAAGCAGATGAAACGCCATCCGCTGCGCACTCTTGCCACCCACGCCGGGCAGGCAGCGCAGCGCCTCGATCAGTTCGGCAAGAAGTGGGGAGCTGTTCATGGGCCCTTGGCCGCGAATGGGGAATCGGGAATGGAGAGTCGGGAAAGCACGGCTCGCTGGCTCCCGCGCCTGGTCTCGCGATTCCCCATTTCCGATTTCCGGCTCAAAACGGCATCTTGAACCCGGCCGGCAGGTTCATCCCGGCGGTGACGCCGCCGAGCTTGTCCTTGCTGGCCTGGGCAACTTTGTTGACGGCGTCGTTCACGGCGGCGGCGACGAGGTCTTCCGCCATCTCGGGGTCGTCGGCAAAGGTCTGCCGGTCGATCTGCACGCGGCGCACTTCATGCGCGCCGGTCATCACCACGCTGACCAGGCCGCCGCCGGCGCTGCCGGTGACTTCGAGTTTCGCGATCTCCTCCTGCGCGCGCTTCATGTCTTCCTGCATGCGCTGCGCCTGCTGCATCAACTGACCGATTTGTCCTCTCATCATCTGGCTCCGGGTTCGTTGCCCAAGGGTTTGACGGATTGCGGCACGACGCGGGCGCCGAAGTCGCGCTTCAGGCTCTGCACCAGCGGATCGTCATCGATCGCCTGCTCGGCCGCGCTCTGCGCGCTGTCGCGTGCCTTGGCCGCGCGCGCCGCCGGGGTCTGCATGGCGTCGGCCTGGCTCTCGCTGACGAAGCGCAGGCGGATGGTCTCGCCCAGCGCCTGGCTGATGCGATCCTCCATCTGGCTGACCATGGGCTCCACCGCCATGCCCATGTGCGCCGGCTGCAACGCCAGCACCAGGGTCTGGCCGTCACGCTCGCGCAGCACCGCGTTCTGCGCCACCACGCTGAACGGCCCGCGCAGCTGGGCCCGTTCGATCAGCGCCTCCCAATCCGGCCGGCCGCTCGCATCGCGTGCAATCGGCGCGGGCGCCGGAGCCTGCGCGGCGGGCTCGCGCGGTGCTGGCGCGGGTGTCGGCGTGGCAGCGCGAGTATCTGCGGACGGCGGTGCGGGTGCACGCGCGTGCGCCTGACTCGTCGGCGCACGCGGCGCCACGCGCGCCGCCGCGGGTTCGTCGCCCGGACGGAAAGCGAGCATGCGCAGCAAGGCCATCTCGAAACCGGTGCGGGCGTCGGGCGCCAGCGTGAGGTCGCGCCGGCCCGTCACTGCAATCTGGTAGTACAGCTGCACGTCCTCCGGCGTGATGCGCCCGGCGAGGTCGGCCAGCGCGCCGTCGGCGTCATCCGCTTCCGGCCGGTAGCCGGGAATCAGCTGGATCAGCTGCAGGCGATGCAGCAGGCCGGCGATGTCGTCGAGCACGCCGCCGAAGTCGGGCGAATAGGAGGCGATCTGCGTGCACTCGACCAGCAGCTGCTCGCCGTCGCCCGAAGCCAGCGCCTCCAGTACGCCGAGCACCTGCCCGCGCGCCACGCTGCCCAGCATGGTGCGCACGTCGTCGGCGTGCAGCGCGCCGCCGCCATAGGCGATGGCCTGGTCAAGCAGCGACAGGCCATCGCGCAGCGAGCCGTCCGCGGCGCGGGCCAGCTCGCCGATCGCGCTGTCTTCATAGGCGATGTTCTCGGCACCCAGGATGTGCCGCATCTGGCCGGAGATCTGCTCCGGCAGCAGCCGCTTCAGGTTGAACTTCAGGCAGCGCGACAGCACCGTCACCGGCAGCTTCTGCGGGTCGGTGGTGGCGAGCAGGAACTTCACGTGCGGTGGCGGCTCTTCCAGCGTCTTCAGCAACGCGTTGAACGCGTTCTTCGACAGCATGTGCACCTCGTCGACCAGGTACACCTTGAAGCGGCCGCGCGACGGCGCGTACTGCGCGTTCTCGATCACCTCACGCACGTCGTCCACACCGGTGTTGCTGGCCGCGTCGATCTCCAGCAGGTCGACGAAGCGGCCTTCGTCCACCGCCGTGCACACCGAACACTCGCCGCAGGGATCGGCCGACTGCCCGCGCTCGCAGTTCAGCGACTTGGCGAAGATGCGCGCAATGGTGGTCTTGCCGACGCCGCGGGTGCCGGTGAACAGGTAGGCGTGATGCATGCGGCCGGTGTCGAGCGCGTTGGTGAGCGCGCGCACCACGTGTTCCTGCCCCACCAGCTCGGAGAACTTGCGCGGGCGCCACTTGCGGGCGAGTACCTGATAGGACATGACTGCCAACGTGGGGACAAAGGTCGATTGTGCCAAGTCGGCGCACGCAAGTCAGCAAACGTCCGGCCCGAAATGGTGGCGGCCCCGCCAGCCACACCCCGGCACCCGAGTCATTCGCTACCGTTGCTTCCTTCCGGACCTGGCGGAGTTTGCGAACTATCGTCGCGGGGGGACCGACGGGGCCACCATGGACGTCAAGCGATTACGCTTGTTGCTGTGTTGTTGCTGTTGCTGTTGCTGTTGCGCCAGCTTCATGCCGTCGCAGTTTGTTCAGAAACTGGCGGAGAGGGCGGGATTCGAACCCGCGATACGGGGATAAGCCGTATACACACTTTCCAGGCGTGCTCCTTCAACCACTCGGACACCTCTCCACTTTTCGAAGCAACCCGGCAAGGACGCCCGGATCTTCCTTGCGGGGCATCCCGCCCGACAAAGAAGCGGAAGGATAGCCGCAGGCCCGGATGCAGGCAAGCAAATCGAACGGGAGTCAACCGGCGTCGGCGCGCGGCGCGGCCGGCGCCTGCAACGCGACGCGTTGCCCCGGCGTGGCGATACGGAAACCGCGTGCCGCCAGCGCATCGCCATCGGCCGCGCTGCCGTAGTGGTAAAGAAGCAACTGTCGCTGCAGCGCCTGCGGGTATTCCCGCGCGATGTCGTCGATGCCGGTGTGCGACGGATTGCCGAGCAGGCTGCAGTCGTGGGCGACCAGCGCCGCGCCGCCGGCATGCCGCGCCAGCACTTCCGGGATCGGCCGGGTGTCGCCGGTGTAGACGAAACTGCCCTCCAGCGCCAGGCCGTACGAGGTGCCCGGCACGTGATGGCGGGTGGCGAACACGTCGAACCAGCAGCCATCCAGCCAGAAGCCGCGACTGCACGGCACCAGCTGGAACGCCTCCCAGAAATTGACTCCGCCTTCGGCCAGCGCACCGGGGTAATCGGCCACCCGCGTCTGCAGCCATGGCACCAGCGCGGCGTGGGTGAACAGGCGCATCCGCCCACGCCGCGCGGGATCGAACCAGAGCCGGATGAACAACTGCTCCAGCTCCGCGACATGATCCATGTGGGTGTGGGTGATGAACACCGCGTCCGGCAGGGTGCCGTAGCTTGCCGTGTAGCGGTCGAGCGTGCCCGGTCCGCAGTCGATCAGCAGCACCGGCTTGCCCGCGCGCTCGAGGACGGCGGCAGAGGCACCCAGCGCCGTCGCATGCGCGGCGCCCACGCCGAGAAAATGCAGTTGCCAGTTCATGCCGTCAGTGCGCGCTCGTGGCCATGCAGCAGAGGCTGCCAGATTTCGCGCTCGAACGCCCGCTCGCCTGCCGCGGCGGCGCCGAGCTTGAGCAACGACCGGCGCAGCCGCTGCAGGTTCGCCCGGCGCCAACCGGGTGCGGGCGCACGCTGGCGACCGCGGTCGAAGTCGATCAGATGCAGGCCGGCGGCCGAGACCAGGACGTTGTGCGCGTTCAGGTCGGCATGCCAGATGCCGGCCCGATGGAAACGCCCGACCACCGCGCCGACCTCGACCGCAAGCTCGCTGCCGAGGTCACCGCCGGCCAGGCACTCGGCGAGCGTCCGCGCGCCGGCGATGCGATGCGTGATGAGGTCGGCGCGATACAGCAGACCCTGGCGACGGTAACGCGCGGCGACCGCGCATGGCCCGGGCAAGCCCAGCCGCGCGATCTCGGCAAGCAGCCGGAACTCCCTGAAAGGCCGGCTGCGCCGCGCCCCCAGCCACAGGTAGCGATCGCCCAGCAGTGCCCGTACCAGTCCGCCACGACGATAGTGGCGCAGCACGCACTCGCCGAGCGGGCTCGCGATGATCGCCACGCCGCCGCGGCCGCCGGCCTGCATGCGCAAGGCGCCGCGTTCGCGCCAGTAATCCGGCGCAAACCAGTCGTTGTCGACTTGTGACGATACGGCGGCGTCACACAGAATCGCGCCGTGGGCGTCTTGCTGGATGCGTTCGGGCATCATGATGCCTTGTGACCGGACACCGATTCTAACCCACAGGCCCGCCCTGCCTTCCGCTGGCGCGGGCCAACGACCATCGCGATGAATGCACCTTCCTCGATCTGCCTGCTGCGCACCTCCGCCATCGGCGACGTCACCCACGTCGTGCCACTGGTGCGCACGCTGCAACAGGCGTGGCCGCAGACCGCGCTGACGTGGATCGTCGGCAAGCTCGAACGCAAACTGGTGGGCGACCTGCCCGGCGTGGAGTTCGTCACCTTCGACAAGGCCGCCGGCTGGACCGGCCTGAGTGCAGTGCGTGCCGCCCTGCAGGGACGTCGCTTCGACGCGCTGCTGCAGATGCAGGTGGCGATGCGCTCGAACCTGCTGAGCCTGGCCGTCAAGGCGGATCGGCGCATCGGTTACGACCGCGCCCGTGCGAAAGACCTGCACGGCCTGGTCATCAACGAGCGCATCCCTGCGCGCGGCGGCGAACACGTGCTCGACGCGATCGGCAGCTTCTGCGAACCGCTGGGCCTGCAACAGACGCAGGTGCGCTGGGACATCCCGATCCCCGGCGATGCGCACGCCTGGGCCGCCACGCAACTGCCCGGCGACACACCCACCTTGCTGGTCAGCCCCGCCTCCAGCCATGCCTTGCGCAACTGGCGGCCCGAGCGCTACGCGGCGGTGATGGACCATGTCGCCTCCCGCGGCTGGCGGGTGGCCCTGATTGGCGGACCATCCGCATCGGAGCGCGCCATGGCCGACGCGGTGCTGGCCGCCTGCCGGCGCGCGCCGCTCGATCTCACCGGCAAGGACACCCTGAAGAAACTGCTGGCCCTGCTCGCCCGCGCGCAGCTGCTGCTGGGCCCGGATTCCGGTCCGATGCACATGGCCAACAGCGTCGGCACCCGCGTGCTCGGCCTGCATGCCGCCAGCAACCCGGAGCGCTCCGGCCCCTACTCCGATCGACGCTGGTGCGTGAACAAGTACGACGAGGCCGCGCGCAAGTACCTGGGCCGACCGGCAGCGGAGATTCCGTGGGGCAGCAAGATCGAACGCCCCGGCGTGATGGACTTGATCGACGTGGATGCGGTGATCGACCGTTACGAGGCAGCCGCACGCGACCTCGGCCTGGCCTGACCTTCGCGCGTCGACGCGTCAGCCCTTGCCGCTGCGCACGCGCAAGCCCGGTCGCTGCCGCGCCAGCTTTCGCAACAGCTCGGCAAAGGCGTGCAGGTCGTCGTGCCAGGGCGAGGCATCGCGCCAGTACAGCGCGATTTCGCGACCGCCGGCCGAACCCTTGAGCCGCGCCAGCACGATCCCTGGCATCGAGGCGAGCCGCTCGTGCGCCAGCGCCGGTACCAGCGCGTAGCCACCGCGCAAGCTGACCAGCGCGGCGAGGCTTTCCAGGCTGACGTCCTGCACGTTGCCACGCTCACTGCCGTCGAGCCCGTCGGCATGGCTTTCCGCCATCAGGATCGCCTCGGCCTGGTCCAGTTGTTCCAGCGCAATGGACGGTCGGCCGGCCAGTGGATGATCGGCGCGCAGCATCAGCTCCCACGGTTCGAAGAACAGCGCCCGTGAGGCAATCCCGCTGACAGTCGATGCCGATGGGGCGAGCACCGCGTCCAGCTCACCCTCGTGCAGCCTGCGCAACAAGCCGCGTGGCTTGCCCTCGGAGATGCCCAGCCGGGCGCCGGGAAAATGCTGCGGAAACGGCGCAATCAAATGCGGCAACAGATATGGCCCCAGCGACGCCGGCAAGCCCAGCCGCAGCGCGCCGCCGAAAGCCACCTCGCCGGCACGGGCGACCTGCTGCAGGTGCTCGGCCGCCACCAGCACCGCATCGATCTGCTGCAACAGGCGTTGGCCGCCGGCGGTCACCACCACCCGCCGCCCGCCACGTTCGAACAGCGGTGCACCGAGCGCCTGCTCCACCTTCTGCACCTGGTGGGACAAGCCGGACGGACTGATGTGCATCGCGCGCGCGGCACTGTTGAAACTGCCGTTCCGATGCACCGCCTGCACCAGCGCAAGGTCGCGCAGCGAGACGGCGGCGAGGTGGGTCGAAATCATCGAACGCTGCATGTCGTCAAAGGCGTTTGTCTGTGATGGTCAAGGCGGGCATCCTGCAGGCACCGCGTGATTCCCCGCCCGGGCGCCGGGTGCAGTCTAACCGGCGCAGCAGCCCGTCACGCGCCGACACGCCCGGGTTCCTCGACGCCGACATGCAGCGTTTGAGCGATAATTCCCCTTTTGGCGGGGCCGGCCGCGCCGTTTCCGCATGCTTGCCAGTCGTCCCAGCCGCAGGATTCAGCCAGGAGCAGCACCATGAAAGACACGTTCGCCACCCGTGACACTCTCGAAGTCAACGGCAGGAAATACGCCTATGCCAGCCTCGCCAAGCTTGGCGAACGCTTCGACCTGAAGCGGCTGCCCTACTCGATGAAGATCCTGCTGGAGAACCTGCTGCGCCACGAGGATGGCGTGGACGTGACTTCCCGCGAGATCGAGGCGGTGGCCACCTGGGACGCCAGCAAGGAGCCGGATACCGAAATCGCCTTCATGCCGGCGCGCGTGCTGCTGCAGGATTTCACCGGCGTGCCGTGCGTGGTCGACCTGGCTGCCATGCGCGACGCGATGAAGGCGCTGGGCGGCGATCCCACCCTGATCAACCCGCTGTCGCCGGCCGAGCTGGTGATCGACCACTCGGTGCAGGTGGACGTCTTCGGCAGCGAGGACGCGCTGGAGAGGAACGTCGCGATCGAGTTCGACCGCAACCAGGCGCGCTACAGCTTCCTGCGCTGGGGCCAGAAGGCGCTGAGCAACTTCAAGGTGGTGCCGCCGCGCACCGGCATCGTCCACCAGGTGAACCTGGAATACCTGGCGCGGGTGGTGATGCACACCGAGATCGACGGCCAGGCCTGGGCCTATCCCGACACCCTGTTCGGCACCGACTCGCACACCACCATGGTCAATGGCCTGGGCGTGCTGGGCTGGGGCGTGGGCGGCATCGAGGCGGAGGCGGCCATGCTCGGCCAGCCTTCTTCCATGCTGATTCCGCAGGTGGTCGGCTTCAAGCTGTCCGGCCGCCTGCCCGAGGGCGCCACCGCCACCGACCTGGTGCTGACCGTGACGCAGATGCTGCGCAAGCAGGGCGTGGTCGGCAAGTTCGTGGAGTTCTTCGGTCCGGGCCTGCAGCACCTGGCCCTGGCCGACCGCGCCACCATCGGCAACATGGCGCCGGAATACGGCGCCACCTGCGGCATCTTCCCGGTCGACCAGGAGTCGCTGAACTACCTGCGCCTGTCCGGCCGCAGTGACGAGCAGATCCAGCTGGTGGAGGCGTACGCCAAGGCCCAGGGCCTGTGGCATGACGCCAACAGCCCGGAGCCGGCGTTCTCCGCCGTGCTCGAACTCGACCTCGCCGACGTGAAGCCCTCGATGGCCGGCCCCAAGCGCCCGCAGGATCGAGTGTTGCTGACCGACGTGCAGAAGAACTTCCACGAAGTGGTGGGCCCGCTCACTGCCAATCGTCGCCGCGGCAATGGCGACGTCGACCGTTTCTCCAACGAGGGCGGCGCCAGCGCGATCGGCAACCCGTCCAACGCGATCGGCGATACCGGCGTGCTGGTGGAACGCAACGGCCAGAGCTTCCGCGTCGCTGACGGGTCGGTGGTGATCGCCGCGATCACCTCGTGCACCAACACCTCCAACCCGGCAGTGATGCTGGCGGCAGGCCTGGTCGCCAAGAAGGCCGCTGCCAGGGGCCTGAAGGCCAAGCCGTGGGTGAAGACCTCGCTGGCCCCCGGCTCCAAGGTGGTGACCGATTACCTGGAGCAGACCGGCCTGCTGAGCGAGCTGGAGAAGACCGGCTTCTACCTGGTCGGCTACGGCTGCACCACCTGCATCGGCAACTCCGGCCCGCTGCCGGTCGAGGTCAGCAAGGGCATCGCCGACGGCGACCTGGCGGTGGCCGCCGTGCTCTCGGGCAACCGCAACTTCGAAGGCCGCGTGCATGCCGAGGTGAAGATGAACTACCTGGCCTCGCCGCCGCTGGTGGTCGCCTATGCGCTGGCCGGCTCGCTCGACGTGAACCTCTCCACCGATCCGCTGGGCCAGGATGCGCAGGGCAAGGACGTGTTCCTCAAGGACATCTGGCCGAGCAACAAGGAAATCAGCGACCTGATGGCCAGCGCGGTCACCTCGGCCATGTTCAAGAAGAACTACGCCGACGTGTTCAAGGGCGACGAGCGCTGGAACGCGATCGCCTCGCCGGACGGCGCGCTGTACGCCTGGGACGAAGCTTCCACCTACATCAAGAACCCGCCCTACTTCGAAGGCATGACGATGGAGCTGGGCACGGTCGAGGACATCCACGCCGCGCGCTGCCTGGGCCTGTTCGGCGACTCCATCACCACCGACCACATCTCCCCGGCCGGTTCGATCAAGAAGGATTCGCCCGCCGGCCGCTTCCTGATCTCGCGCGGCGTGCAGCCGATCGACTTCAACTCCTACGGCTCGCGCCGCGGCAACGACGACGTGATGGTGCGCGGCACCTTCGCCAACATCCGCATCAAGAACCAGATGCTGGATGGCGTGGAAGGCGGCTTCACCCGCCACATTCCCAGCGGCGAACAGCTGGCGATCTATGACGCGGCGATGAAGTACAAGGAAACCGGCACGCCGCTGGTAGTCATCGCCGGCAAGGAATACGGCACCGGCTCCTCGCGCGACTGGGCTGCCAAGGGCACCCTGCTGCTGGGCGTCAAGGCGGTGATCACCGAGAGCTTCGAGCGCATCCACCGCTCCAACCTGGTCGGCATGGGCGTGCTGCCGCTGCAGTTCAAGGCCGGCGAGAATGCCAAGTCGCTGGGCCTGACCGGTCGCGAGAGCTTCGACATCACCGGCCTGGACAACGGCAACGCGAAGGAAGCCACGGTGACCGCCACCGCCGAGGACGGCAGCAAGAAGCAGTTCAGCGTGCACGTGATGCTGCTCACGCCGAAGGAGCGCGAGTTCTTCCGCCACGGCGGCATCCTGCAGTACGTGCTGCGCCAGCTGGCCGGCCGCAAGGCCGCCTGATCCGGCGACACCCTGACAAGAAAACGCCCCGCTGGCCGGGGCGTTTTCTTTGTGGGGTACCGCAGCGTCGCCTGCGCGCCGGCTGCTAAATCGAACGCTCCCAGCTGGCGGTATAGCAGTGCCAGTCGCCGCCTTCCTCGCGCCATCCCGAGGTCACCCTGTAGACCCCCAGCCGATCGGGCAGCAGGCGTCCGCCGCTGCTCAGGGTGACCGTGAAAGTCGCCACCATGCGTTCGCCGCGTGGCTCGACGGAGACCGGCCCGAGCAAGACGCCGACGTGTTCGCCGCGCAGCTTCAACAGGCCCACCATCGCCATCAACCGGCGCCGGTCCAGTTCGCCGGCGTTGCCGTCGAAGTCCTCGCTCAATGACTCGCCCACGCCGCTGGCCGAACCGGCTTCCGCCGCCTGCGCCGTCGCAGTGATTGCGGCACGTATGCGCTCCTCGTCCGGCGCACGGTGGCAGGCAGCAAGCATCACCACGCACCACAGCAGTGCCGCCGACAGCAGGAAGATTTTTCGCGATCCGATCATCGATGGACTCCATGGCAACGCGGCTTGCCGCCGTGCGCGGGCGTATGCTCCAATGAACCGGCGCATGGGCCATCATGGATGCGTTCGGCATCCTGATTCCACCATCGGCGGCGCCATCACGGAAAACACGGGGAACCCCAGAGCATGAGCAACGAACGTCCCTGGCTGGAACATTATCCGGCCGGCGTGCCCGGTCAGATCGACGTCAACCAGTATGCTTCGGTCCCGGCGGTGCTCGAGGAAGCGTTCACCCGTTTCCGCGATCGTCCCGCCTTCGCCAATTTCGGCCGCCAGCTCAGCTATGGACAGATCGACGAGATGAGCCGCCAGTTCGCCGGCTACCTCACCGGCGTGCTCAAGCTCGGCAAGGGCGATCGCATCGCGATCATGCTGCCCAACGTGCTGCAGTATCCGATCGCGCTGTTCGGGGCGTTGCGCGCCGGGCTGGTGGTGGTCAATACCAACCCGATGTACACCGCGCGCGAGTTGAAGCATCAGCTGGAGGATTCCGGCGCCAAGGCGATCGTGGTGCTGGACAATTTCGCTGCCACGCTGCAGCAGGTGGCAGCGCAGACCCAGGTCAAGCACATCGTCACCACGGGCATCGGCGACCTGCTCGGCTTCCCCAAGGGCGCGCTGGTCAACTTCGTGCTCAAGCACGTCAAGAAGATGGTGCCGGCGTTCCACTTGCCCGAAGCCGTGCGTTTCCGCGACGCGCTGGCCCAGGGCGCGGCGCACCCGCTGCAGCCGGTCACGATGGACCACGACGACATCGCCTTCCTGCAGTACACCGGCGGCACCACCGGCGTGGCCAAGGGTGCGATGCTGACCCACGGCAACATGATCGCCAACATGCTGCAGGCAGCCGCCTGGATCGGCACCGAGCTGGTCAAGCCCGGCAAGGAAGTGATCATCACCGCGCTGCCGCTGTATCACATCTTTTCGCTGACGGCGAACGGCCTGGTCTTCACCCGCCTGGGCGGCCTCAACTGGCTGATCACCAACCCGCGCGACATGCCCGGCTTCGTCAAGGAGCTGGGCAAGTCCGGTTTCACTGCGCTGACCGGCGTCAACACCCTGTTCAATGGCCTGCTCAACACGCCGGGCTTTGCCGAACTGGATTTCTCCCGCCTGCACCTGACCCTCGGCGGCGGCATGGCGGTGCAACGCAAGGTGGCCGAGCGCTGGAAACAGACCACCGGCTGCACGCTCGCCGAAGCCTACGGTCTCACCGAAACCTCCCCGGCGGTGTGCATCAATCCGCTGAACCTGAAGGAGTACAACGGCTCGATCGGGCTGCCGGTACCGTCCACCGACGTGGCAATCTGGTCGGAGGCCGGCCAGCCGCTGCCGGTCGGCGAAGTCGGCGAGCTGATGGTGCGCGGGCCGCAGGTGATGAAGGGCTACTGGAAGCGCGAGGATGAAACCGCCAAGGTGCTCGGCGCCGATGGCTGGCTGCACACTGGCGACATCGCGAAGATGGACGAGAACGGCTACTTCTACATCGTCGACCGCAAGAAGGACATGATCCTGGTCTCCGGCTTCAACGTGTATCCGAACGAAGTCGAGGACGCGGTGATGGCGCACCCCGGCGTGCTGGAAGTGGCCGCGGTCGGCGTGCCCGACGAGCATTCCGGCGAAGTGGTGAAACTGTTCGTGGTGCGCAAGGACCCGAACCTCACCGAGGAAGCGCTCAGGCAGTTCTGCCGCGAGAACCTGACCGGCTACAAGCGGCCCAAGCTGATCGAATTCCGCGACAGCCTGCCCAAGAGCAACGTGGGCAAGATCCTGCGCCGCGAATTGCGCGACGAGAAGAAACCCGCGGGCTGAACCTTCGCACATCCACCTGCAAAAACGCCCGCAATCGCGGGCGTTTTCGTGCAGGCGCGACGGAACCGGCTCAACCGTCCTTCCAGTACTCCAGGATATCGGCGTAACCGCCCAGCAGGTTCCACAGCGGCACCTGCTTGTCCTCCGGAATGCGGCTGTAGGAAAAACCGATGTGATGATCGGAGATGCGCGCGACAGTCGCCTCCAGATGGATATGCAGGTTGTGCCCGAAAATCATGTCCAGCACCCAGCTCTGCCCGGTTTCGCCGGTCCAGCCCAGCGGGCGGCGCAGCAATGCTCCGGTCGCCGAGATATCCACCAGTTCGGTGGGGTGCGACTCGCCATGACGGCTGATCAGCACCGTCGTCTCGATCTGCATGCGCGCCGGACGCAACTTCTCCGGCTCGCCTCGATCATGTCCCTGTTTGTCGATCGCCATCAGTTTTACCGCCTGTCTGCGTTTGCGCCTGCCCGGGGCAGGAACGCACCACCCTCATGTCCGGCGACCGCACCGGCCCCATCGAAACCGGCTGTCGTGCGTCCGGCCTCCCTCCGCTCGTAGCAATTGCCGTGCCACGGCGTACGTACATCGCCAAACCCCTCGCCAGGCCGCTTGCCGTGGGCAGACGCCGCATTTGCCGGCCGCCGAAAGGACACCTTCCTTTCAGCTGTCGACAGCCCCTCTGGAAGGGTGCTTCGAGCGCTTTCGCGCTTGCCCCGCAGCGTCACATTGGGTCACGTGGGGCCACCGGCATCCCCGCGGTAGTGGCGGAACCCCCTATTCTGCCTGTTGCCGACGCGGACATGAACCCCGCACGCGCTTTTCGTCCACCCGCGACCGACTGGACTTGTGTCCGGCTTGCCATTACCCTGTGGCCACGCGTGGACCCATGGAACCTGCTTGCTGCCGGCCCTTCGGCGCTCCAGGGTTGTCCACCGAAGTACCCAGACTGACCGGCAAAGAGCCAGCGGCGCCGAAGTTGTTCGCCAGTTGGCTTGCTCTGTTGTCGTGGCCGACGACCCGCAACAGCAGCGCCTTGGTCGCTGACGACCCGCCTGACCGAACCACGACGCGTGGATTCATCATGCCGGGCGAAACGATGGCGCCGACCGCGCCTCGGTTTTGATGTTGCACGGAAACGGGATACCGGGACGCCGCCCAACGACGCGTTTGAGCGCGGGCACATGCCGGGCGCGAGCACCACGTCGCGCCTGCCCACGAACAACCATGAACATGCGCTACCCACTGCCAGCCGTGGAACACGGCTCTCCAGACAGGCCTTGATGAGCACTGAATCCGTCGTCGAGCAGTCCGATCCGGGCGCCGCCACGCCCGACGCATTTGCCGCGGTACCGCAACAACAGGAGATGCCGCTGGCCATCGTGCGCGGCGAACCGATGCTGCAGATGCCGCAGGATCTGTACATCCCGCCGGATGCGCTCGAGGTCATCCTGGAGTCGTTCGAAGGTCCGCTGGACCTGCTGCTGTACCTGATCCGCCGACAGAACCTGGACATCCTGGACATCCCGGTTGCCGAGATCACCCGGCAGTACATGACCTACATCGAACTGATGCGGGACGTGATGCGGCTGGAGCTGGCCGCCGAGTACCTGCTGATGGCGGCGATCCTGGGCGAGATCAAATCGCGCCTGCTGCTGCCGCGTCCGCCGCTGGAAGAAGGGTTGGAAGACGACCCGCGCGCCGAACTGGTACGCCGTTTGCAGGAGTACGAGCGGTTCAAGCGGGCGGCCGAGGACATCGAGGCCCTGCCGCGCATGGAGCGCGACAGCGTGGTGGTGCATGCCGACACCGGCGAGCGCAACGTGATCCGGCTGCCGCCCCCGCTGGAACTGACCGAGCTGCTGCTGGCACTCAAGGACGTGATGCACCGGGCCGAACTGTTCGGGCATCACGCGATCAAGCGCGAGGCGCTCAGCGTGCGCCAGCGCATGGGCGAGCTGCTGAGCCGGCTGGAGGACGACACCTTCCACCGGTTCGAGGACCTGTTCGACCTGGCCGAAGGCCGCCCGGGCATCGTGGTGACCTTCCTGGCGATGCTGGAGCTGGCCAAGGAAATGCTGATCGAGATCGTGCAGGAAGTGCCGCTGGCGCCGATCTACGTCAAGGCCAAGGCCAGCCATGAGGAGCCCGCCGAACTGCCGGCGGAAGACACACGAACGGGCGAATCGGCGCTGGCCGAACCGTCCGGCGACTGATCCACCCATCGACCGATCCATCCCTGGACCGACCCACGCCGACCCGGCACCGACTCGAACCCATGCAGATCGACCAACTCAAACCCATCATCGAGGCCGCCTTGCTGGCGTCGACCCAACCGATGACCCTGCCCCAGCTTGGCGACCTGTTCAACGAGGACGAGGACGTCGGCTCGCAGCAGATCGCCCAGGCGCTGGAATCACTGGCCGGCGACTGTGAAGGGCGCGGCATCGAACTGAAGGAGGTCGCCTCCGGCTTCCGCTACCAGGTGCGCCAGGACGTGCATCCGTGGATCTCGCGGATGTGGACCGAGCGACCCAGCCGCTACTCGCGCGCCCTGCTGGAAACACTGGCGCTGATCGCCTACCGGCAGCCGATCACCCGTCCCGAGATCGAGCAGATCCGCGGCGTGGTGGTGTCCTCCAACATCATCAAGACGATGGAGGAGCGCGAGTGGATTCGCGTGGTCGGCCATCGCGACGTGCCCGGCAAGCCGGCGTTGTTCGGCACCACGCGCGCGTTCCTCGACTACTTCAACCTGAAATCGCTCGATCAGCTGCCGCCGCTGTCGGAGATCCGCGACATGGAAGATCCGCAGATGCGCTTCGAGCCCGACCCGCTGCCGGCGCACGTCGGCCGCGACCTGCCCATCGACCCGGACGACGACGCGGACGACCAGGTTGCGGAAGCGACCGATCCGGGCGAAACCGACTCCCCGCGCGAACCGCTGTCCGACGCCGAGTCAGGCACCGGATCACCGATCGACGCCCACCACCCCACCCTCGCCGCCGACGCCCAGGCGCCCAGCGGCTCATCCGGGCCTGACGAAGCTGCCGACCATCCCGGTTCGCCTTCCGCCAGCCCGTCGACCACGGCCGTCGAAACCGACGCCGACGATCAAGATACCAAGGAGCAAAGCGCATGACTGCGCCGCAAAAATCCGTTCTTACCCTGAAGCGCGACACCCGCGCAGCCACTGACGGACCGGCCCTGGAGGAACGCCTGCACAAGGTGCTCGCCAACGCCGGCCTCGGCTCGCGCCGCATGCTGGAACAACGCATCCAGGCCGGAGAGATAGAGCTCAACGGCAGCCCCGCCGAGATCGGCATGAGCGTCAAGGCTGGCGATCGCGTGGTCATGGACGGCAAGCAGTTCGTGGTGGCCACCGACAACCGCGATGACGCCGAAGTGCTGATCTACCACAAGCCCGAAGGCGTGCTGACCACCCGCGACGATCCCGATGGCCGCCCGACCGTGTTCGAACAACTGCCGCAACTCAAAGGCGCGCGCTGGGTTGCCGTGGGCCGGCTGGACATCAACACCACCGGCCTGCTGCTGCTGACCACCGACGGCGAGCTGGCCAACGGCCTGATGCATCCCAAGAGCGGCATGGAGCGCGAGTACCTGTGCCGCGTGCACGGCGAGGTGCCGGACGAGGTCATCGAACGCCTGAAAGCCGGCGTGGAGCTGGAGGACGGTCCGGCCCGCTTCGACGAGATCGCCGTGATCAGCCGCGGCGGCAGCCACAGCTGGTTCCGCGTGGTGATCCGCGAAGGCCGCAACCGCGAAGTGCGCCGCTTGTGGGATTCGCAGGGCTTCCTGGTCAGCCGGCTCAAGCGCATCCGCTACGGCCGGATCGAGCTGCCGCGCAACCTGCGTCGCGGCGAATGCGAGGCGCTCGACGCCGACAGCGTCAAGCAGTTGCGCCAGACCAGCGGGCTCGGACTCCCCCAGCCGGTGCTGACGCTGAGCCCGATCCTGCACCAGCGCCGTGCCACCCGCGGCGTCACCGAATATCGCCCGGAGCACGGCACCGGCAGCGCCTGGACCAGCGGCCAGGACGAGGCGCGCGAGCTGCGTGCCTACGACCGCATTCGCGAAGAACCCGCACGCGGACGCAAATCCGCGCCGCGCAACGGCCGCGAGGTCAACGGCAACGTGGCGGCACCTGAGCGGGCGCCGGGGAATGCGAAGCGGCACGGCAAGGGCCGTCGTGTGGCACCGGGCCAGGAGCTGCCTTCGGTGCGCACCTGGTTTGCCGGCGAGTCTCGCGATGGCAGCCCCCGTCCCGGCGGTCGGCGCGGCTTGGCCGGCGCCACCACCGGCAACCGTGGCGCGGCGGGTGGCCGCTCACGCGGCGCCCCCGCTGCCGGCAGCCCCTACGCCGGCACGGGCGGCAGCGGCAACCGCGCGCCTGCCAACCGACCCGGCCACGCCGGTCGTGGCCAGGGCGGCAACCGCGCCCCGGGCAGCCCGCGGCCCAAGGGCCATGGCGGCGGACGCCCGCCGGGTCGCGGCGGCAACCGCTCCGGCAACCGTTGAGGGCGAGCGATGATCCGCATCTACCACAACAACCGCTGCTCCAAGTCGCGCGCCACGCTGGCCCTGCTGCAGGAACGCGCCGACGACGTCGAGGTAATCAACTACCTCGACACGCCACCCACCGCGACGGAACTGGTCGACCTGCTCAAGCAACTGGGCATGACCGCCCGGCAATTGCTGCGCACCGGCGAAGCGGAGTACACCGAGCTCGGCCTGGATTCGCCCTCGCTCGATGACCGGTCGCTGATCGCCGCCATGGTGGCGCACCCGCGCCTGATCGAACGACCGATCGTGGTGGCCAACGGCAAGGCCGTGATCGGCCGGCCGCCCGAATCGGTGCTGGCCATTTTGTAGGAGCCCGCTCGCGCCCGGTGCCGGTCAGCGCTCGTCAATCCGCGTCAAGCGTGAATGAGTCCGCATCCATCCATGCCGGGAAGCGTTCGCGATGCGCCAGCAGCGGGGCCGGGTCGAGAGTGACGGTGACCACCTGCTCCTGCGCACCCAGTTCCACCAGTGCCTCGCCCACCGGATCGATCACCGCGCTGTCGCCGGCATAGGCGATCTCGTTGCCGTCCACGCCGACCCGGTTCACGCCGACCACGCAGGCGAGGTTCTCGATCGCCCGCGCGCGCAGCAGGGTACGCCAGGGATGCCGACGCGCAGCCGGCCAGTTCGCCACGAACACCGCCAGGTCGTAATCCATGCCACCACTGGCCGATGCGAGCCGGCGATTGCGCAACCACACCGGAAAGCGCAGGTCGTAGCAGACCTGCGGCAGGATGCGCCAACCCTTCAGCTCGACGATTGGCCGCCGCCTGCCGCTGCCGTAGCGGGTGTGCTCGCCGGCCATGCGGAACAGGTGGCGCTTGTCGTACTGCTCGAAGCTGCCATCCCGGCGCATCCACAGCAGGCGGTTGTAGACCACCTCGTCCTCGCGGATCGCCACGCTGCCGCAGATCACCGCCCCCACCTCGACGGCCAGCGCGCGCAGCCAGGCGATGCCCTCGCCCTCCATCGTGTCGGCGCTGGCGCGGGTATCGTTGCTGAAGCCGGAGAGGAAGGTTTCCGGCAGCACCACCAGATCGCTGCCGCGCGCACGACGCACCAGCTCGCCGTAATAGTCGCGGTTGGCCGGCGCGTCGTGCCAGCGCGTGGCGCCCTGCACCAGCGACACGGTCAGCGGCAGCATCGTCACAGCCGGCACAGCCGCTCGGCGGCCGCCTCCATGGTGGCGTCGCTCTTGGCAAAGCACAGCCGCAGCAGGCGCGTGCCCGGCGGGCGTTCGCAGAACGGCGTCAGCGGAATCGTCGCCACGCCGCCCTGCTCCACCAGCCAGCGACTGAAGGCGAGATCGTCCTCGTCGCGGATCGCCGAGTAATCGACCAGCTGGAAATAGCCGCCCGGCACGTCGAGCAGCTTGAAACGCGAGGGCGCCAGCAGCGCGCGGAAGCGGTCGCGCTTGGCCCGGTAGAACGCCGGCAATTCCAGGTAGTGTTGCGGCGTGCTGGCCATGAATTCGGCAAATGCCACCTGCGCCGGGTGAAACGTGCAGAAGGTCAGGTACTGGTGCACCTTGCGAAATTCGGCCGACAACGCGGCCGGCGCCACCGCGTAACCGACCTTCCAGCCGGTGCAGTGATAGGTCTTGCCGAACGAGGAGACCACGATGCTGCGTTCGGCCAGTTCCGGGTGGCGCAGCACGCTCTCATGGGCACCTTCGTAGACGATGTGCTCGTACACCTCGTCGGACAGCACCACGATGCCGGTATCGCGCACGATCGCCGCCAGCTCGTCCAGGTCGGCCGCCGAGAGCACCGCGCCGGAAGGATTGTGCGGGGTGTTGATGAGGATCATGCGCGTCTTCGGCGTCACCGCGTCGCGCACGCGCTGCCAGTCGATCGCGAACGCCGGCACGGTCAGCGGGATGTGCACCGCGCGCGCGCCCTGTAGCTCGATCGCCGGCTCGTAGCAGTCGTAGGCCGGGTCGAACACGATCACCTCTTCGCCTGCGCGCACCGTCGCGGCGATTGCCGCGAAGATCGCCTCGGTGGCGCCGGAGGTGACCGTGATGTCGGTATCGACGTCGAGCTTGCGCCCGTACAGACGCGCGGTCTTCAGCGCAATCTGCTCGCGCAGGCCGGCGGTGCCGTGCATCGGTGCGTACTGGTTCCTGCCGGTGTTCATCGCCCGCGTCAAAGCATCGCGCAGCTCCTGCGGCGGTTCGAAATCGGGGAAGCCCTGGCCGAGGTTGACTGCCTGGTGCTGCAGCGCCCACTGGCTCATCACGCTGAAAATCGTCGTACCGACCTTGGGCAGCTTGGTTTCAATCATCGTCATCTGGCCGTTTGGATGTCCATAAGGGAACCAGCGTAGCGCATGGACCGGGTCGCCTGCATCAGGCAGGCGGCAGCTCGGCCTGCGGGCGTTTGCGGCACTGCTGGTGTTTCAGCAACGTGGTTTCCGGCAGGCGCTCGGCCAGGAAATCGACCAGCGCGCGCACGCCCGGCAGCATGCCGCGCCGGCTGGGGTAGACGAAATGCATGATGCCCTCGGGCATGGTCCAGTCCGGCAACACCACTTCCAGTTCGCCGGCGGCAATCGCCGGCGCGCACACGAACTCCGGCAGCAGGGCCACGCCCAGGCCGCGGCGGGCCGCCTCCAGCAGCACGGCGAAATCGCCGGTGATCAGGCGCGCCTGCACCTCCACGTTGACTTGCTCCCCGCCGGCGTCGATCAACTCCCACGTCTGCGCGCCTTCGTGCTCGCGCATCGACAGAGCGGGCAACCTGGCCAGCTCCTCCGGCGTCGCCGGGCGCCCGGTGACCTTCAGCAGCGCGGGGCTGGCCACCAGGGTGGTGCTGGAATGGCCGAAACTGCGGATCACCAGGTTGGCGTCGGTGTCCAGCTTGCTGCGCACGCGAATGGCCAGGTCGAAGCCCTCGCCGATCACGTCGATACGGCGATCGTTCGCCAGCAGACGCACCTGCATCTTCGGGTACATCGCCAGGAAATCCGGCAGCAGGTACGCCAGCACGGTCTGCGCCAGCGAAACCGGGCAGCTCAGGCGCACGACACCGCGCGGCTCGGCGCGCAACTCGTCCACCGCGTCCTGCGCCGCCTGGGCCTCTTCCAGCACCGCACGGCAATGGGTGTAGAAGCGCTCGCCGACCTCGGTAACCACGAACCGGCGGGTGGTTCGCTGCAGCAGGCGCACGCCGAGCCGCTCCTCCAGCTGGGCCACCCGCTTGCTCAGGCGCGACTTGGGCACGCCCAGCGCGCGGCCGGCGGCGGAGAAGCCGCCGTGCTCGACCACCGCCGCAAAGAAGTACAGATCGTTCAGATCCTGCAAGGCACCGCTCAGTTGCGTCATCTTCGTATCCATCTACGAACCACGGCCATCGCGCCAGCGTAGCACCGCGGTTCGACTGCGCCAGCCGCCGCTGGAAATTGCCGGCCGGCATTGACACACTGGCGCACCCGACTGCCGGAATCTCCACATGACTCCGTTCCCGCGCGTGCTCCTGTTCGCCGTGCTGCTGGCGAGCGCCCCGCTGGGCCATGCCGCCAAGCTGCTGGTCAGCAACGTCAACGGCTACACGCTGGACAGCCAGGGCAAGTTGCAGCAGTTCCAGGCGCTGCTGGTCGATGACGGCAAGGTGGTGGCCACCGGCAGCACGGCCGAACTGCAGCCACGCGCCGATGGCGCCAGCGTGATCGACGGCCGCGGCCAGACCCTGCTGCCCGGCTTGATCGACGCCCACGGCCACGTGCTGGAACTGGGCTACGCGCGCAACAGCGTCGACCTCAGCGAGACCCGCTCACTGGACGAAGCGCTGGCCAAGGTGAAGGCCTACGCCCAGGCGCATCCGCAGGCGAAATGGATCCGCGGCGGCGGCTGGAACCAGGTGATCTGGAAACTTGGCCGCTTCCCCACCGCCAGCGAGCTCGATACCGCGGTCGCCGACCGGCCGGTGTGGTTGAGCCGCGTGGACGGCCACGCCGCGTGGGCCAACAGTGCAGCGATCAAGCTCGCCGGCGTCACCCGCGCCACTGCCGACCCGGCTGGCGGACGCATCGAGCGCGACGCGCAAGGCAATCCGGCCGGCGTGTTCGTCGACGGCGCCACCGAGCTGGTCGACACCCACGTGCCGGCGCTGACCGCGGCGGAGAAAGCCGCTGCGCTGGACACGGCGCTGGCCGAGATGGCCCGCGTCGGCCTCACCGGCGTCAGCGATGCCGGCATCGATCTGGACAACTACCGGCTCTACCGGCAGTACGCCGACGCACACAAGCTGACCGCCCGCATCTACGCGATGATCCGCGACACCGGCGAGTCCTTCGACGTCATCAGCAAGGACGGTCCGCTGATCGGCTACGGCAATGATTTCCTCACCGTGCGCGCGGTCAAGCTGTTCGCCGACGGCGCACTGGGCAGCCGCGGCGCCGCGATGCTCAAGCCCTACTCCGACGACCCGCACAACAGCGGCCTGCTGTTCATGTCGCCTGCCACCATGACGGCCAAAATCGACAAGGCATTCGCCAAGGGCTACCAGGTCGGCATCCACGCCATCGGCGACCGCGCCAACCGCGAAGTGCTGGACAGCTTCGCCGCGGCCTATCGCAGCCACCCCGACGCCAAGGCGTTGCGCAACCGCGTCGAGCACGCGCAGATCGTCTCGCTGGAGGACATCCCGCGCTTCGTGCCGCTGCAGCTGATCGCCTCGATGCAGCCCACCCACGCCACCTCCGACATGAACATGGCCGAGGATCGCGTGGGCCACGAACGCATCAAGGGGGCTTACGCGTGGCAGCGCTTCCTGAAACAGGGCACGGTGATCGCCGCGGGTTCGGATTTCCCGGTCGAGTCGCCCAACCCGTTCTTCGGCCTGTACTCGGCCGTCACCCGCGAAGACCACCAGGGGCAGCCGCCCGGCGGCTGGTATCCGCAGCAGGATCTGAGCCTGACCCAGGCCCTGCGCGCCTTCACCCTCGATGCGGCGTACGCCGAGCATGCGGAGAACCGCATCGGCACGCTGGAGCCCGGCAAGTGGGCCGACTTCATCCTGGTCGACCACGACATCTTCAAGGACCCGGCCAGCAAGCTCTGGAACACCAAGGTGCTGCAGACCTGGGTCGGCGGCAGGCAGGTGTACGCGAAGAAGGATTGATCACCTCCCCTGACGACCCGAGAAGGCCGGCTGCGAAGCCGGCTTTTTGTTTGGAGCAGGGAATAGGGAATAGGGAATGGGGAATAGGGAATAGGGAATAGAAAGAGCGGAAAAGCGCCGCCCTGATGCTCTTGGCTTCGGCTATTCCCTATTCCCTATTCCCCCGCCCCATAGGCCATCAGTCATGTAGTCAAATCCGAATTTCCCCTTGACGGCTCAAAAGTCGGTGTTATAGTTCACTACAACACCACTAACCCAGAGCACCAAAGGAGGTTCGACATGAAAGCGTACAAACTGATCGCCGGCGCCGCGGCCATCCTGCTCACCTTCGCGAGCCTGCGCGCCGTCTTGTACAACGTCGACGCCTGGCAGCCGGTCGGCAACAGCCACACCAGCACGCCGGCCCACGTCACCAACCTGGCCCCCGTCACCGTGCATCCGAGCGCCGCCGAATGGCGCGCCGCGGCGCTGATCGACGACGGCAGCGCCGCCAACCTCGCCGTCGTGCCCGCCGACGCGCAGCTGCGCCTGGGCGACACGATCGAGCCGCTGGGCCTGCTCGGGGCGCAGTGGGTCATGCCCTACTATTCGTTTGGCAAGAAGTTCGATCGCATCACCAAGGAATAACCATGACCATCGCCTGGAA
This sequence comes from Rhodanobacter sp. UC4437_H4, assembly GCF_052978425.1. Lineage (NCBI taxonomy): Bacteria > Pseudomonadati > Pseudomonadota > Gammaproteobacteria > Lysobacterales > Rhodanobacteraceae > Rhodanobacter > Rhodanobacter sp. UC4437_H4. The sequence continues at coordinate 341,609 of NZ_CM129673.1, read as the reverse complement.
CGACAGCGTCCCGATCTATCGCCAACTGCACCAGCGTGTGGTGGCGATGATCCTGGACGGCGCCTTGAATGAAGGCGACCCGCTGCCGTCGGTACGCCAGGTAGCGGCGGATTATCAGATCAACCCGCTGACCGTATCGAAGGCGTACCAGGAACTGGTCGACGAACAACTCGTGGAAAAAAGGAGGGGTCTGGGCATGTTTGTCATCGAAGGGGCGCGCGATGCGCTGCTCAAGTCCGAACGGGAACGCTTCCTGCGCGAGGAATGGCCGGCGTTGCATGCCCGCCTGCAGCGCCTCGGACTGGATCTCAAGACCCTGATGCGGGAAGCCGGCAACCACCAGGAGCCATCAGCATGAGCGCGGTCATCACGGCCAGCGGCCTCGGCAAGCGTTACAAGTCGACGGTCGCGCTGGACAACGTCAGTTTCCAGGTCGAACCCGGTCGCATCGTCGGCCTGATCGGCCCCAACGGTGCCGGCAAGACCACCGCACTGAAGGCCATCCTGGGCCTGACCGACTTCACCGGCGAGCTGAACGTGCTGGGTTTCGACCCGCGCAAGCAGCGCGACCGGCTGATGGGCGAGGTGTGCTTCATCGCCGACGTGGCGGTGCTGCCGCGCTGGATTCGCGTGCGTGAAGTGGTCGACTTCGTCGCCCACGTGCATCCGCGTTTCGACCGCGCCAAGTGCGAGGCCTTCCTTGCCCGCACCAAGCTGCAGCCCGAACAGCGCGTGCGGCAGATGTCCAAGGGCATGATCGTGCAGTTGCACCTGGCGCTGGTGATGGCGATCGACGCCAAGCTGCTGATCCTGGACGAGCCGACCCTGGGCCTGGACATCCTCTACCGCAAGCAGTTCTACCAGAACCTGCTGGAGGACTACTTCGACGAGAACAAGACCATCATCGTCACCACCCACCAGGTGGAGGAAGTCGAGCACATCCTCACCGACCTGATGTTCATCCGCGACGGCAGGATCGTGCTCGACGCGGACATGGACGCCGTGGGCGAGCGCTACATCGAGGTGATGGTCAACGCCGACCGGTCCGAGGCCGCCCGTGCGCTGAAGCCGCTGGACGAGCGCCAGGTCTTCGGCAAGAGCATCTTTCTGTTCGACGGTGTCGGACGCGCGCAACTGGAAGCCCTGGGCGAAACCCGGCGGCCATCCATCAGCGACCTGTTCGTCGCCACCATGAAGGGAACCTACGCATGAAAACCTCCACGATGAACACGCTGTTCTGGCTGGTCAAGCGCGAGTTCTGGGAACATCGCGGCGGTTTCTTCTGGGCTCCGGTCATCACCGGCGGCGTGTTCCTGCTGCTGGGAATCATGGCCATAATCACCGCCGAAGTGCTCGGTGCGCACGCCGGCATCAATTTTGGTGCCAGCGGTCTGGTGCGCAACGCTATCGATCACATGGATGCCGGTGATACAAGCCAAATCGGCGGCTTGCTTGATATGGCCTTGTACGCGGCACTGAGTATGACCATGGTCGTCATGGGCTTCGTGGTCTTTTTCTATTGCCTCGGAGCACTGTATGACGATCGGCGCGATCGAAGCATCCTGTTCTGGAAATCGTTGCCGATATCCGACTCAGCCACCGTGCTGTCCAAGGTCGTCAGTGCGGCTGTTCTCGCGCCTTTGATCGCGACCGTCGCAGGTATTCTCGTAGGTGTGCTGTTGCTACTCATGCTGGCCGTGACGCTCTCATTCCACGGCGTCAACGTATGGCAGATCCTGATCCTGGCGCACCCCTTCCGTGTCATGTTCAATGTGATCGGCTATATCCCGGTGTATCTGCTGTGGGCGCTGCCGACGATCGGATGGTTGATGCTCTGCTCGGCATGGGCCCGCGGCAAGCCGTTCCTCTGGGCGCTGGCGCTGCCCGTTGCGACCGGCCTGTTGATCACTTGGTTCGGCATCATGGGACTCTTCAACCTTTCGTCGAGCTGGTTCTGGATCAACATCGTGTTGCGTGGGCTGTTCAGCGCGTTCCCTGGCATAAGCATTCTCTGGAACGACGGGAACATCTCCATGGGGCAAGTTCCCGGCCAGCCCGGACTGGACCTGATGAATATCGAACAGACCTACGCGCTACTCGCGACACCTGATTTGTGGATTGGCGCCATAGTGGGCGTTGCCATGCTCGTTGGCGCCGTCTGGTTCCGCCGCTGGCGCGACGACAGCTGAGTCGCGATCAAGCCCTCGACTTGAAGGAGCACCCATGAAATCCCTTACGCTCAACACCCTCGCCCTGACCCTGCTGCTGCCGCTGGCGGCCTGCGGCAGACCGGACCAGGCTGGCTCCCAGCCGGCCTCGCCGGCCACCACTGCGCAGGCCGGCGACAAGGCGCCCAGCTCGTGGGTGGCCCGCCGCGTCGACGACGCGATGCAGCAGGCCAAACGCGAACTGGCCACCAAGAACATCGACGTGGACACCGTCCACATCGGCAAAACCTTGCGCCAGGGCCGCACGACATCCAAGGCCCAGATCACGCCACAGGGCGACCTTCTGATCGACGGCGAGAAGGTCGCGGCCACGCCGGAACAGCATCAGATGCTGCTCGACTACCGCCAGCGGATCATCGACATCGCCGAGGCCGGCATGGCGATCGGCACGCAAGGCGCGGACCTCGGCATGCATGCCGCCAGCGCAGCGCTGAGCGGCGCGTTCAGCGGCAAGAGCGACGCGGAAATCGAGGCGGCGATCAAGCCGCAGACCGACCGCATCCAGGCCGCCGCCCTCGAACTGTGCAAACGCCTGCCCGACCTGCGCGCCGCCCAGCAGCAGCTGGCAACCACGATGCCCGCATTCAAGCCCTACGCGACGATGACGGAGGAAGACGTGCAGGACTGCGACAAGAACATTGCCAACTCGGGCCACAAGAAAGGCGTGACCGTGCTGTCGTTCTGAGGACGGGATTCGGGATTCGCGAGAGCAAAAGCAAAGGCGATGCCTTTGCAAATCACCAATCCCGTATCCCGAATCCCTGGTTGTCTATTTTTCGTGGATGCCGCCGCGGGTCAGCGCCATCGGGTCGAGCAGCTTCTTCAACTCGTCCTTTTTCAGCCCGGTGGTTTCCAGCGCCACGTCCATGATCGGCCGGTGCTGTTTGTACGCCTGCTTGGCGGTGGCCGCGCCCTTCTCGTAGCCGATCACCGGGTTCAGCGCGGTGACCAGGATCGGGTTCATCGCCAGCGCCTGATTCACCCGCGCCTTGTTGACCTTGAAGCCGGCGATGGACTTGTCCGCCAGCAGCACGCTGACGTTGGCCAGGATGCCGATCGACTGCAGCAGGTTGTGCGCGATCAGCGGCAGCATCACGTTGAGCTGGAAATTGCCGCTCTGGCCGGCGATGGTGATCGAGGCATCGTTGCCGATCACCTGCGCCGCGACCATCGCCACGGCCTCGGGAATCACAGGATTGACCTTGCCCGGCATGATCGACGAGCCCGGCTGCAGCGCCGGCAGCTCGATCTCGCCCAGGCCGGCCAGCGGGCCGGAGTTCATCCAGCGCAGGTCGTTGGCGATCTTCATCAACGCGACGGCCAGCGTCTTCAGCGCGCCGGACAGCTCCACCGCCGCATCCTGCGCGGCCATGCCCTCGAAGTAGTTTTGCGCCGACTCGAACTTCACCCCGGTCAGCTTCCTCAGCTGGGCGGCCATCGCCGGGCCGAACTTCGGGTCGGCGTTGATGCCGGTGCCCACCGCGGTGCCGCCCTGCGGCAGTCGGCGCATGCGCTTCAGCGCATCCTCGATCCGCTCGATGGCCGCGCCGACCTGCGCCGCCCAGCCCGACAGTTCCTGCCCGAAGGTGATCGGCATCGCGTCCATCAGGTGGGTGCGGCCGGTCTTGGGCGTGTTCTTCAGTTCGCGCGCGCGCTTGTCGATCGCCTTCTGCAGGTGCTTCAGCGCCGGCAGCAATTGCTCGCTGGCGGTCAGCGTGGCGCTGACGTGGATGGCGGTGGGGATCACGTCGTTCGAGCTCTGCCCGTAATTGACGTGGTCGTTCGGATGCACCTTCGCACCCGCGGCAACCGCCAGGTGAGCGATCACCTCGTTTGCATTCATGTTGGTGCTGGTGCCCGAACCGGTCTGGAAGATGTCGATCGGGAATTGCGCGTCGTACTGGCCGTCCGCCACCGCCAGCGCCGCCTTGCGGATCGCCGCCGCCTGACCCTTTTTCAGATGGCCCAGCGACAGGTTCACGTCGGCCGCCGCGGCCTTGATCAGCCCCAGCGCACGGATGAACGGCCGCGGCAGGTGCAGGCCGGAAATCGGGAAGTTGTCGATCGCGCGCTGGGTCTGCGCGCCATACAGCGCGTCGGCGGGTACCTGCAGTTCGCCCATGCTGTCGTGTTCGATGCGGAAGTTGTTCATTGGGGAAATTCCTTCGGGGTGGGACCGTGGCATCGCCTGGACCGTTCGGGCTGAGCGTAGCGCCGAAGGCGCGAAGTCGAAGCCCTCTTGATACCCTTCGACTTCGCGCCTTCGGCGCTACGCTCAGGGTGAACGGGAGACGGTCACGTCCGCCCACTATAAGCCGCCGGGCACGGAGCCGCCGGCAATGTAAAATGCCCGTTTCCCCTCGCCGGAACGCCCCGATGTCCCACCACGCCCTGACCGCCCTGTCGCCGCTGGACGGCCGCTACGCCAGCAAGGTCGAAGCGCTGCGTCCGATCTTCAGCGAGTTCGGGCTGATGCATCGCCGCGTGCAGGTGGAGATCGAATGGCTGCTGGCCCTTGCCGCCGAGCCCAAGATCGTCGAACTCCCCGCCTTCGACGCGACCCAGGTCGCCACCCTGAAAGCCATCGCGGAGGACTTCAGCGAAGCCGACGGCGAGCGGATCAAGGCGATCGAGGCGACCACCAACCACGACGTCAAGGCGGTCGAGTACTTCATCAAGGAGAAGATCGGCGCCGACGCCAGCCTCGCGCAGGCGAAGGAGTTCGTGCACTTCGCCTGCACCAGCGAGGACATCAACAACCTCTCCTACGCACTGATGCTGCGCGACGCGCGCCGCGGCGTGCTGCTGCCGCAGCTCGATGCGCTGATCGACACGCTGCGCCAGATGGCGCACGACAACGCCGGCCTGCCGCTGCTCTCGCGCACGCACGGCCAGACCGCCTCGCCCAGCACGCTGGGCAAGGAGATCGCCAACGTGGTGGCGCGCCTGGAACGTCAGCGCAAGCAGCTGGCGGCGGTCGAAGTCTCCGGCAAGATCAACGGCGCGGTGGGCAACTACAACGCCCACGTGATCACCTACCCTGAAATGGACTGGCGGGGTTTCTCGCAGCGCTTCGTCGAAAGCCTCGGTCTCGACTACAACGCCTACACCACCCAGATCGAGCCGCACGACAACGTCGCCGAATACTGCGACGCGGTGCGCCGCGCCAACATCATCCTGATCGACCTGGCCCGCGACATCTGGGGCTACATCTCGCTGGGCTACTTCAAGCAGACCTTGAAGGCCGGTGAAGTCGGCTCCTCGACCATGCCGCACAAGGTCAACCCGATCGACTTCGAGAACGCCGAAGGCAACTTCGGCCTCGCCAACGCGCTGCTGGGTCACTTCGCCGAGAAGCTGCCGATCAGCCGCTGGCAGCGCGACCTCACCGATTCCACCGTGCTGCGCGCGCTCGGCACCGCCTTCGGCCACACGCTGGTGGCGCTGGAATCGCTGAAGAAGGGCCTGGGCAAACTCAACATCAACGCCGAACGCATCGCCGCCGACCTCGACACCAGCTGGGAAGTGCTGGCCGAAGCCGTACAGACCGTGATGCGTCGCTACGGCCTGCCGCAACCCTACGAGCAGCTCAAGGCACTGACCCGCGGCCACGGCATCACCAGGGATTCCATGCGCGAGTTCATCGCCGGGCTTGAACTTCCGGCGGATGCGAAGCAGCACCTGCTGGAGCTGACGCCGGCCGGCTACATCGGGCTGGCAGAGCGCTTGGCGAAGGAAATCTGACCGCTCCGCGCGGCACGACAACCGGCACCACCCCCCGCGCGATTGCGTCGAACCGGCAGTACGCCTTAGGCTCGGCGCTTGCGATCATCCCGGGGAAGTCGACATGCATCCATTGCGCGCGCTCACACTCTCTGCCGTCGTTGCCGCCACCTTTCTTGCCGGCTGCTCCGCCGACGCCTCGCTGTCGGGCCAGTCCACGCCGGCCGCCGCATCCAGCGTCCACGCGGCGGACGCCGGCCGCAACGCGACACTGGCAACGGACGTCGACGCGTTCCTTGCCGGCTACTTCCAGCATTACCCGGTGTTCGCGGCCAACGCCGGCAAGCACGAGTTCGACGGCCGTCTGCCCGATTTCAGCGCCGAAGGCCTGAAGGCCAACGCGGACTGGCTGCATGCGCAAAGGAAGAGCTTTGCCGCATTCACCGATGACGAGCTGGATGCCCGCGGCCGATTCCAGCGCGACTACGTACTGGCGGTGATCGACGGCCAATTGTTCTGGCTGGAGGATTCGGGCGCTCCGTACAAGAACCCCACCTTCTACACCGGCGACCTGTCGCCGAGCATGTACCTGACCCGGCCATACGCGCCGCTGGCGCAGCGCATGGCGGCCTTCGTGACTTACCAGGAGGCGCTGCCCAAGGCGCTGGCGCAGATCAAGGCCAACCTCAAGCTGCCACTGCCCGCCTCGTACATCGACGTGGGCGTCAATTCGTTCGCAGGCTTCGCCAGCTTCTTCAAGACCGACGTGCCCGGCATCTTCGCCCAGGTGAAGGACGATGCCCTGCAGGCGCGCTTCAAGGCCAGCAACGCCGCCGCCATCAAGGCCTCGCAAGAGCTGGCCGACTGGCTCAAGGCGCAGAAACCGCACGCCACCCAGGACTTCGCGCTGGGCGCGGACAAGTTCGCGAAGATGCTGCATGCCACCGAACGGGTCGACCTTCCGCTGGACCAGCTCAAGGCGATCGGCGAATCCGATCTTGCGCGCAACCTTGCCTCGCTCAAGAGCGCCTGCGACAAGTTTGCCCCGGGCCAATCGCTGAAGGATTGCGTGGCGAAGGAGAGCGCCGACAAACCCGTCGGCGGAGCAGTTGAAGGCGCCCGCGCGCAGCTCGCCAGCCTGCGCCAGTTCATCGTCGACAAGGATCTGGTGAGCATTCCCGGCACCGAGCAGGCCAAGGCCGAAGAGGCACCGCCGTTCAACCGCTGGAACTTCGCCTATATCGAGATCCCCGGCCCGTACGAGAAAAACCTGCCGTCGGTGTACTACATCGCCCCGCCGGACCCGACCTGGAGCAAGGCTGACCAGGCCGCCTATGTGCCGGGCAAGGCCGCGCTGCTGTTCGTCTCCGCCCACGAAGTGTGGCCGGGCCACTTCCTGCAGTTCCTGCACGCCAATCGCGCGCACTGGAAGTTCGGCCAGTTGTTCGTCGGCTACGCCTTCGCCGAAGGCTGGGCGCACTACGCCGAGGAAATGATGTTCGACGCCGGCCTCGACGGCGCCACGCCGGAAGTCCACATCGGCCAGCTCACCAACGCCCTGCTGCGTGACGTGCGCTATCTCTCGGCAATCGGCCTGCACACCGGCGGCATGAGCATGGCCCAGTCCGAGCAGATGTTCCGCGACAAGGCCTTCCAGGACCCCGGCAACGCCCGCCAGCAGGCCGCCCGCGGCACCTACGACCCGGCCTATCTCAACTACACCATGGGCAAGCTGATGATCATGCAGCTGCGCAAGGACTGGATCGCGGCGCACCCCGGCCCGAATGCGCTGAAAGCCTTCCACGACCAGTTCCTCAGCTACGGCGGCCCGCCGATTCCGCTGGTGCGCCAGCAGATGCTGGGCGGCAAGGTGGAGGCGAAGCTGTGGACGGTGGATGAGGTGACGGACGCCAAGGCGACTGCGGCGGCCGAGTAGCCTGGAACACGGCATGTCGAAGGAGTCGACCCGTGCCACCGGCTACTGGAACAGCACCGCCATCCAGGTTGCCGGAGCAGCGGCAGATGCACTCGCCACGCGCATGGCGATATGGGGAAGAGCCGGCGGACAGTGCCTGGCCTGCGACGACCGGCTCCTTCGCCTGCAGGCGAAGGAGCACGCGGCACATGCCTACGGCGCCGTCGGCATGATGTAACCCGGCGGCAAGGCGTGCTTCTCCCGCATCGCCTGCATGTAGCGGTCGCGCAGCATCGTCTGGCGGCTGACCATGGGAATCTTGCGGCCGGCGATGAATACCTGGTCGGCGAAGCTGGACAGTTCCAGCGGGTCGCCGCTCCAGATCACCACGTCGGCCAGCTTGCCCTGCTCCAGCGTGCCCACATCCTGGTCCATGCCGTAGATCCGCGCCGGGTTCAGCATCAGCGCCTTCAACGCGTCGAGCCACGGCAGGCCGTTGGCCACCGCATTGCCGGCAGCCTGGGTGACATTGCGCGCGTTGTGGGTGTCGCCGGTGGCGAAGGCGATCATCACGCCGGCTTTCTGCAGGCGCGCGGCGTTTTCCAGGGTCGAGCCCAGCGTCTCGAAATGTGCCGGCAGGTCTTCCAGCGGATTGAGCAGCACCGGCACGTGGGCGGCGGCGAGTTCGTCGGCGACCATCCAGGCTTCGGCGCCGCCGGAGACGATCAGCTTCAGCTTGAAGTCGCCGGCCAGCCGCAACGCCGCCTCGATGTCGCTGGCACGCTCGACGTGGAGCACCAGCGGCTCCTTGCCCGCCAGCACCGGGCCCAGCGCCTCCAGGTCCAGCCGCGTCAGCGCGTACGTGCGGCGCTGGTTGCTGGCATAGGCGCTGGTGTTGTCGGCGTAGTCCTTCGCATCCTGCAGCGCCTCGCGCAGGGCCAGCATGGCGGCCGCGCGCGAGCCGCCGGCCTGGGCGGCACCGGTCTCGCCCAGCGCGGCGAACATCGCTGCCGCATCGCGATGGATGAAGCCTTCGGTGGAACCCAGGTCGATGATGGCGCCACGGCCGGCGATGATGTGCTTGTCGCCGTTGGTGGGCGACACCATCGCGCGGGTGACGCCGGCGATCCGGTTGACCGGGATCAGCATCGAGCGCGGGTTGATCGCGTCGGCCACGTCGAACGCGGCGCTGAAACGCGAGTCGCCGGCCGAGGCGTCGCGGGTTTCCTTCACCGCGCCCACCTCGACGATGCCGAACTGGCTTTGCGGGTCGAAGATGCCGGGCGTGACGATCTTGCCGGTGGCGTCGATGCGCTCGGCATCGGCGGGAATCTCGACGTTGGCGCCCACCGCGGCGATCCTGCCGTTCTTGACCAGCACCGTGCCGTGCTCGATCTTGCCGGCGGCGCCCAGCGTGTACACGGTGCCGCCGGTGATGGCGTAGGTCTTGCCATCGCCGGCAGCGTTGCCATTCGCAGGCGCCGCGGAACTGGCCGCCGCGGTATCGGCATGGCCGTCCGAATGGTCGGCCGGGCTGCAGGCGACGCAGAGCATCGCCAGGATCATGGCCAGGTATTTCATCGTGCGCCCTCCCCTGCGGCGGCATCGGTGGCATGCGGGTCGATGAAGCTGCCCAGCATGAAATCGGAGGTCGATTGCCGCTGCGGTTCGTCGCGCTCGTAGACCACGGCGCCGTCGAGGAACACCTTCTCGGTGCGCGCGTAGACGCTGAACGGGTCGGCGCTCCAGATCACCACGTCGGCATCCTTGCCCGGTTCCAGCGAGCCGATGCGGTCGGCCAGGCCCAGCGCCTTGGCCGGGTTGAGCGTCATCCACATCACCGCGTGCTCCTTGCTGATGTCGAGCCCGGCACGCCGCCCTGCGGCCAGCGCCTTGGCTACTTCCTGGTTGAGGCGCTGGATGCCGTTCTCGTCGTCCGAGTGGATCATCGCGCAGGCACCGCCGGCATCGACCATCGCGATGTTGGCGCGGATGCCGTCCCACGCTTCCATCTTGAAGCCCCACCAGTCGGCCCACATCGCCGCGCAGGTGTCCGTCTTCGCCAGCAGGTGCGGAATCTTGTACGCCTCGACGGCATGGTGAAACGCCGCGATCTTGAAGCCGAACTCGTTTGCCACGTCGAGCAAGGCGGCCATCTCGTCGGCGCGGTAGCAATGCATCTGTACGCGGATCTTGCCGCCGAGCACTTCGGCCAGAGTCTCCTTGCCCAGATCGCGCTTGGGCGGCGGGCCGGCCTCCGTGGCGCCCTTGGCCTTGACCTTCGCCTCCCACGCCTTCCACTCGCGGTCGTAGGCCTGCGCGTCGGCGAACGCCTGCCGGTAGCCGGCGACGTCGCCCATCAGCGTCGACGGAAACTGGTGACGGCTTCCGTAGACCCGCATCGGATTCTCGCCGCAGGCCATCTTCAGGCCATACGGCGCATCCGGAAACTTCATCGCCTGCACGGTGGTGGCCGGCACGTTCTTCAACACCACGCTGCGCCCGCCGATCAGGTTGCCGGAACCGGGCAGGATCTCCAGCGTGGTCACGCCACCGGCGCGCGCGGTGTTGAAGCCCGGGTCCTGCGGCCACACCGAATGCTCGGCCATCACCTGCGGCGTGGTCGGGTTGGTCATCTCGTTGCCGTTGGCGGTGGCATCCACCGATGGCGACGGATAGACGCCCAGATGCGAATGCACGTCGATCAGTCCGGGCGTGACGAACTTGCCCTTGGCATCGATCACCACCGCACCGGCCGGCGCCTCGACCTGCTTGCCGATCGCCGCGACCTTGCCGTCACGCAACAGCACCGACCCATCGTCAATGCGCTCGCCGGTACCGGTGTAGATCGTCGCGTGCTCGATCAGCGTGACTTGCGAAGGCAGCGGCTGGTAGGTGGACGGGAAGGCGTCCGGCGGAAATTCGGTGGGCTGCGGCGTTGCAGCCTGGGCGACCACCCCGGCGGACACCACCAGCAAAACCGCGAGCACCGCCGCGCGCAAGTGTGACGATTTCATCTTCGCTCCCAAGTTGGCCCCAATGCCACGCCAGCCCTGGCTGCGATGTGCGGCGCATCCGTTGCCGCCGTCCGCAAACCGTACATGGAAGTGGCGGCAAAGTCTTGCTTGCAATGGCGCGGGGCGGCGTGAGGCTACTGGGTCAGCGGAGAGCGCGCTCGTCGGCTGAGCCATCAACTATCGTCCCCCCGGGCACACCCGGGGAGACGGTCCATGGCGACGACCGGTCAGAAGCTTGCTGTCACGCGCGCGTACCAGAACGCACCGTTGAAACCGAACGGCGAGGTCAGCGCGTACTTGACGCCAAGGAACTGCAGCGTGGCGTTCTGCTCCTTGCCGGGGTAGGTATCGAAGACGTTGTTGCCGCCGATGGCCACCGTGAAGGTGTCGTTGAACTTGTAGCTGGCCTCCAGATCGAGCAGCGTCTTGCCGCTGTAGTGATTGACGTCGTCCGGCGGGTTGTTGCTGCCGAACAGGCCGACCGTGGTGCTCCAGCTGCCGTATTGGTTGATCCGCGCGATGGCATCGAACCCGTGCAGCGCGTAGTCGAAGCTGAGCACCGACCGGCTCCTGGGCACCTGGTGCTCGAGGTCGTACACGAAATCGTCGTTGAGCGTGTCCGGCTGCACCTTGACCACGTTCTGCTTGTTGCGGTTGTAGCGGAAGTCGATGTTGAGCCTGCCATTGCCCAGCTGATGCCGCGTATCGAGCACGAAGTCGATGCCGCGGATGTCAGACCCGAACGCATTGCCGAAATAACTGGCGTCGCTGCCGAGCAGCAGCTGCGCGTTCGGATAGCCGCCGGCGGCGAGCTGGTCGACGGTGGCCTGGCTCACGCGGTTGCTGACCAGGCCAATGCGGTCGTCGATCCTGATCCGGTAGTAGTCCAGGGTGGTCGTGACGCTATCGAGCGGCGTCCACACGGCGCCGACGGACAGGCTCCTGGAGGTTTCGGTCTTCAGCGGTTTGGAACCGAGCGCGCGCGCCACCGGGTTGTCGACCGGATAGGTGCCGGCGGGTATCAGGCCACCCTGGGCGTTAGCCGTGGTGGTGACATTGAGTGTGTTCGCCTGGCCCGGGGTCGGTGTGCGGAAGCCGGTGTTGTACGTACCGCGCAGCGCGAACGCGTCGGTGAACGCGTAACGGCTGGAAAGCTTGTACACGACCTTGGAGCCGTAGTTTTCCGCACGCTCGTAACGCACCGCCGCCGCGCCGGACCACTGGTCGGTGAAGTTCGTCTCGGCGTCGACGTAGGCGGCCTCGCTGTTCTGCGTGAAGCGCCCGGCCGCGTTGGCCGGAAAGCCCTGGAAGGCATCCGAGCCCACCCCGAACACCGACGCGGTCGGCCCCACCTCGATCGAACCGGCGTCGCCCTGGTGGATGATGTAGGTCTCCTGGCGCCAGTTCGCGCCGAAGGCGAGCGTGAGCGGCGAATCGTCGAACGAACGGACGAAATCCGCACCGGCGCCCTGCTCGCGCTGGGTCAGCTTGCCGGGATGGAAGTTGGTGGGCGACAGGCTGCCCAGGCTCGGGTTGATCGAGCCCTTCAACTGGTAGTCGACCTCGTTGCTGCCGGTGCGGTAGTGCAGGTCCCACTGCAGGTTGCTCTGCCCGCCGCCACGCACGCCGCCGACCAGCTGGTGATCGCTGATGTCCGCACCGAACAGCGGGCTGTAGCCGCCCGGGAACTTCGTGTAGATCGGGTTCAGCAGCACCCAGCCGCTCGGACTCGCCGCGTTGGCCGTCAGGTAATTCGCCGGGTCGCCACCACCGGCCACGATGTTGTCCACCAGCGACTGCGGCGCGTTCGCCGGGGTCAGGGTGCCATCGGCGTAGCTGACCAGGGTGGAGCGGCCGCCGATGCCGTACTGGGCCGGCAAGACCGGGTTGCGGTAGAAGAAGCTGGACAGGACCTTCTTGTCCATGAAGCTGCCCGTGGCGTAGAGCTGCACGTCGCCGGACAGCGGCAGGCCGGCGTTGACGAACAGCTTGTTGGTCTTGGTCTGCGGGTCGCCCCAGCGCTGGCCGAAGCCGTCATACGGCACCTGGTCCGCACCGACCACGGCCGCGACGGCCGCCGCGTCCGCTTGCGGCATCCCGCGCGAGGTGGGGTCGGTGGTTTCGCGCTCGGCACTCACATGCACGAAGCCATCGGCACCGAGCGGGAATCCCGCATCGACGTCGTAGCGCCGCAGGTTGCCATCGCCCTTGCCGTACTGGCCCACCTGCGCGCTGACCGTCACGCCCGAGGAAGCCTTCTTCAGGATGACGTTGACCACGCCGGCGATCGCGTCCGATCCATACAGCACCGAGGCGCCATCGCGCAGCACTTCGACGCGCTCGATGGCGTTGGACGGAAACACCGAGAAATCCACCGCCTGCGCGCCCTGGTTGAAGGTGCCCAGCGGATCGAGCTGCAAGTTGACCAGCGCCGAACGATGGAAGCGCACGCCGTCGACCAGAACCAGGGTCTGATCGGGCGACAGGTTGCGCAGCGACACCGGCCGCACGAACGACGTGCCGTCAGCGATGGGAAAACGCTGGGTAGTCAGCGACGGCACGATGTTGGTCAGCGCGTCGGTGAGGTCCGCCGAAGACTGCTTCGCGATCTGGCTGCCGCTGAACGCGTCGATCGGCGAAATGGATTCGGTCGGCGACAGGCCGGCCCGGTGCGTACCGGTCACCACCACTTCCTGCAGGGTGGTGGTCGACTTGGCCTTCGCCGCATCGTTGCTTCCTTGTGCCGCGATCGCCTGGCTGGCCTGGGCCTGTCCGCTGTCCGACGCGCCCGTGTCCTGCGCCTGCACCGAGCACGCGACCAGCGCCGCAGCGGCAAGCGCCGCGCGAATGGCGCGCAAAAGAACCACGTTGATCCCTGCATGGTTATGCATGTTGTCTCCCTCCCGATGGCCGCTGCATTCCCCCCTCAACGCAAACTACTCCGACCCCTGGCGTCCCAAAAGGCCTCCATTGGTAGTACGTGCGCGAGATCACTTTCGTGGCGACAGCCTTGCCGATGGGTGCACTCATCAAGCGACTCGCCGGCATTTGTCCACCGGGGCAACAGAAATGATTGGGCGGCGGGAGCGGCGTAGCGAAACCGCTCGAAACGAGGCAGGTTCGGGAAAGTGGACCTGACCCCGTTGGTGCCGTTGGTGACGCCGTCAACCGGTGACCCCGAGCGGCGTTCTCCTTCCGGCATGCCGCCATTCGTCCGGCACGACATGGCAGTACCCAACCGCCGGCCTCCCACACTGAAGGACACCGTCATGAACCACGCTTCGATGATCCGTCTCGGTCTGCTCAGCCTGATCGCCTGCACCGCGTTCGCCAGCGCCAGCGCGATGGCCGCCGACACCACCGTCCCCGGTCACCCCCGCGTCAACGAGGTCAACCAGCGCATCGACAACCAGCAGGCGCGCATCGCGAAAGGCGTCGCCAACGGCACCATCACGCCGAAGCAGGCAGCCAACGACCAGCGCCGCGCCGCCAACATCGCCCAGCGCGAAAGCGCCGCCGAAGCAAAGCACAACGGCCACCTGACCAAGGGCGAAACCCGCCGCCTCAACCGCGCGGAAAACCGCAACAGCCGCCACATCCACCGCCAGCGCCACTGAGCGCCAGAAAAAAAAGAGGCCCCGCTTGCGGGGCCTCTTCCACTTCAGGAAATGACGAATCAGGCCGGCAGCGGCTCGCTCGGCGCCGGCTCACTGGCCGGTGCGGGATTGCGCGGACCGCGGGCAAAGCGGGCGGCCAGCGCCTTGCGCGCCTCGTCCAGCCCCTGCCCCTTGCCCGCCACCTTCAGCACCGCGTAACCCTCCAGCGCATTGGTCATCAGGTCGCTGCCCACCGCCATCTCGGTATCGACGCCGCGCTGGTGCAGCTTGCCCAACCGCACCAGGCGCGGGCGCAACGCATCCAGCGTGGCGATGTCGCGCTGGCAACCCGCCAGGTCGAAATTGCGCGGCAGCACCCCGGGGTTGTCGCTGAACACGTGACCGGCCTGCCGGCAGAACGCCTCGGACTTGTCGCCCATCTTGGTCAGCCCGTGGCGCTGCTCGAGCGTCAGCGCGATCAGCGAGGCAAAGCCCGTCTCCAGTGCAGCCAGGGCATCGTCAATGGCCGCCAGCACTTCGGCATTCAGGTCGATATCGATCAGGTTCTGAGGCATGTTCACTGCATTGATTGAGTTGCAGACAAGCCGGTCCGTTGGCCGACGCCGCAGCGTAGCGCGCCACCTGCCCGCTACCAGCCAATCAGCCGGAA
This sequence comes from Rhodanobacter sp. UC4437_H4, assembly GCF_052978425.1. Taxonomy (NCBI): domain Bacteria; kingdom Pseudomonadati; phylum Pseudomonadota; class Gammaproteobacteria; order Lysobacterales; family Rhodanobacteraceae; genus Rhodanobacter; species Rhodanobacter sp. UC4437_H4. Next base: position 326,460 of record NZ_CM129673.1, on the reverse strand, counting down.
CCAAGATTGTCCCCGACACATTTTCTGGACTGATTCGCTCAAGGGGTCGCGGCGCCCCGCAATCCCGCATGAAAGGCGCCCAGCAGGTCGAGGTCGATCTGCACGTCGCCGGACCGCATGTCGCCTATCAGCAGCAGCCGGCCATCCGGGTCGATCTCCGTCGCCAGCAGATCCAGCACCGCGTCCAATGCGACTGTGACACCGGCGTTCGCCAACGGGTGCAGCAACTTTCTGGCGTCGTGGCCCAGCAACCATGCGCCGGCACGGGCATGGTCGTAATCGCTCGCTTCGAGCAGTTGGCTCGCGTCCGCATACAGGCGTTCCATGTTGCCCGCCTCTAGATAACTGCGCAGCAGCAGGCGCAGGTCACCGGCATCGACGCCCGGCCGTTCGTGGCGTCGGTCACGCCAGGCGAGCAGCTTCAGGACGGCTTGCGCCGGCAAGGAGGCGAGAGCCACCACCACGTCATCCGGCAGCCGTACCGCGACTGCCTGCGCCGCCGCCTCGCGGTAGCCGAGCATGGTCATCTCGACGACATGCGGCGACGGCCAGGCGATGCTGCGATCGGCCCGCTCCACGCCGCCTAAGGGAAGCAGATCCACCCGATGGCACTGCTCGAACACCAACCGATGCAGCACGCCGGGCACTTCGGCGAAAGATCCGTCGGCGAGCAGGGCGTTCCTCAAACCGGCGAAGCTGTTCCATCCATCCAACCCAAACGCGAAATCCATGTCGGTCGTGGCGCGCGCCACGCGTATGCCATGCGCGAACGACAGCAGCACGTCGCGCGCCATCGCGCCCACCAGCAAGGGCTTGGCATCCGGCCAGGCCCGGTGCATCGTCGCCACCAGCCTGGCCAACACCGCCAGCCCGGGCTGCTCACGCAAATCCAGCGGCGATCCCTGCATGCATTTCCCCTGCGATTTCCACACAGCGCGTATCGCCGATCGCCAGCAGGTCCGCGTACACCAGCAAGTGCGGCACCATGCCGGGGGTCTCGCCCTCGAAATTCCAAAAGCGTCGCAGCACTTCCACGTTGCCGTTACGATCCGGCTGCAGACGCTGATCGGTCAGCAGATTCGGTTCGACCTTGTTGCCGTAGAAGGTGGCTGTGCCGGGCCGCAGGTGTTGCGTCAGACGCGCCGCTGCCGGCTCGCCGCCCAGCAGCAAGCCGTAGCGCGTTGCGTCGATGGCCTCGACCCAGTCGAGCTTGCGCGTGTCGTAGCGGCCCAGCAGCAGCTTGGGCCGCAGCCGCTGCGGATACGCATCCACCCAGCGCTTGAGCAGCCGTTCCGCATCGATCAGCCGGCGCCGCTTGCGCAACGTGGCGACGAAGCCGAGCTGCGGCAGTTCGGCCATCACCCAGCCCACCGTGCCGTGCGCCACGCCCGCCAGGGCGGCGATCTCCCGATACGGCAGGTCCACCGCCGCCGGCCGGCACAACAGGGCGAACAGCACCTGCAGCCCGGTGGCCTGAAACGCACGGCCGCCCTGCGTCGGCGGCGCGAGGGCTTCCCTCGGCCGCTCACCCTTCACCCAGACATGCAGCGGCGGCTGCGTCAGCCAGGCGTTGCCCGCGGCATCAATGAACTGCACGCCGCGCCGGCGCAGCTCGTCGGCCATCGGCGGCGTAACGTAGTCGGCCACCAGCAGCCCCTGCTCGCCGTGGTTCGCCAGCTGATGCAGCGCCGCGCCGAGCGTGGCACGGCGCAGGCCGCGCTTCAGCTCGGCGACGTAGCGCAGCTCGCGGCCATCGAAACGCAGGCACAGCACGGCATCGCCGCGCGTCGCCTGGCCGCCAGGCTCCCGTTCGACGACTTCCCATTGCAGGCCTGGCAGCTGCACCGCGGTCAAGGCAGCCTGCAGCAGATCCGGTTCGTGTTGACGGCGGTGTTTGTCCATGATTGGGATTTGTCCATGTTTTGTGGACAGAAGTCAATTGTGGACAAGATGCGGCCTCGAACCCGTGCGAGCATCGCGATGCAAGATCAGGTAGTCGGCGCGGCGGATGCTGGACTTGTCGCGCGCGGCACGATGGCCCCGCACCACCATGCGGCCGGCCTTGAGCGTGAACTCCTGAAACACCTGCTCATTCACGTTTCAACCGCTGGCGACCAGGGCGGGTGTGATGAACTTCAGGCAGATGTCCGCTTCGGACAGTTTTCTCTTATCCATGAAGCATGACTCTGGCGACTCCCCCGACTCGAACACGCCAGAGCATAGGGCGTTGGATCGACCCCGACCAGTCGACGGCGCATGTCGATGTCTTTACACCGCCGCGTGGGTGGTTTTTCAAAGCCAGCCGCGACCGTTGCCTGTTGCTCAATAGTGATACCGCAACTGCGCAATCAGCAGCGCGTCGGCAACGGGCTTGTACACCATGCGGTGCTCGCCGTTGATGCGGCGCGACCAATAATCGGCCAGCCCGTGTCGCAAGGGTTCGGGTTTGCCGATGCCTTCGAGGGGGTGGCGCATGGTGGCGTCGGTCAGCTTGTTGATGCGCGCCACCAGCTTGCGGTCGTGGGCCTGCCAGTGGAGGTAATCCTCCCAGGCCGCGTCAGAGAAGATCAGCTGCATGCCGGCCAAGCTCAGCGAGTTAGGTTCAGCGGGCCAGCCTGAGTGGTTTGCCGCCACCGGATTCCAGTTGCGCCATCGATTCCAGCAGGCGGCGCGCGTTCCTGGGGCTACGCAGCAGGTACGCGGTCTCATCCAACGACTGGCAATCGGCCAGCGACATCATCACCACTCGTCCTTCTTGGTAATGATCACCGGCGCATGATCCTCGCAGACGCGCTCCATCGTCTCGGCGAGACTGGAACGGGCCTTGGTGTAGGTGATGGTGTCCATGGGCTATCGCGATATGTACATTATTCTGTACATGATCTAGCCGACGGCCCGCAGCCGGTCAAATGCCGCGGGTCCAAGCCGGCGAATCAGCCAGCAAGCGCCTTGCGTTCCCCCGCGCCTGCCAGCGCATGCATCAGGTCCACCGTGCTGTCGAGCACCCTGGCGACCTTCGTGCCACGACTCGAGAAGATTTCTACCAGCGCCTGGTAGTAGCCCAAGGTCCCGTCGCGTCCGCCGGTGAACCGATCGAATACGCGCGTGGCAACTTCGGGATCTTCCAGGTCCTGGACGATGGCGCGGGCGTTATGCAGCTTGTCGCAGGCGGAGACAAGCAGCGTGGCGTCCGGGGCTTGTTTCAGGTGTGCGAGGTAGGCGAGTTTGCGCTCGATCCAGTCGCGGCGTCTGGCTTCCGGATCGGTGTGGCTGGCCTTGCCTTCGGCGGTGCCATCGGTGCAGTCCACCACGATGTTGGCGACGGCATCACCGAATTGCTTGCGGATCGCCGCCTCATGCCCGGTACCGCAATCCTCGATGGTGTCGTGCAGCAGGCCGGCGATGGCCTGGTCTTCGTTACCGCCGAACTCGATCACCAGGCTGGCCACGCCGAGCAGGTGATAGAGGTACGGGATGTTCGAGCCCTTGCGCACCTGCGCGGCGTGGGCGATGCGGGCGTAGTCAACGGCCTGGCTGAAGCGATCGGATAGCGTGGTCATGCTGCCCCCTGTGACGGTTTCATCGTAGCCAATGATGATGGCGGCGCGGCGCAAGGGCTGAGAGCGTAGCGGACGCCGTTCAACGCTTGATCTCTTCTTCCATCACTTGGCTCATCGTGCTCTCCGTAAAAAGTTGGCACCTGAGCAGAAAATCACTGGGTCATTACATTGCGCTGTTGCGTGCCGTCCGCGGGGATTGTTGGGCCCATCCATGGGCCAAACCCCTTCGCGCTGCGCACTGCGGGGCCTGCCTGCGGCTGCCCGAATTCGCTCCCGGCGAATTCGCCGACTGCGGAGGCAGGATGCCAGAGCGAACGTCGGCGAAGCCGACGGACCGAAGGGTGAGGTGCAGGATGCGCCGAATAACCAGTGGGTTCTCATTCCTGCCATCACCGCCAGAAAAGGAAAACGCCCCACTCGGGGCGTTTTGCTTTTCTGGCGGAGAGAGTGCCTGCATCCGCCATGTTTCATGCCGTTTCATGCCGCATCGCACGCAACATAAACGACTGAATTTTCGCTATTTGCTTGTCTCATCTAGTCGCCTTCGATACCATCCAATCGCACCCTTTAGTGTTGGCTTGGATGTTGGGAAAGATGAGTTCGGCGGAGGATTTAAACGGTACTCCGCCGAATTCGAAATCTTCCCATCATCCCGCCCGACATCCCGCCCAACATCGGGGCGAAATTTGGCGAAGTGGGATTCGAACTGTGGCGAAGCAAACCAAGGAACTGGCGGCGGTGCAATTGCCGCGTTTACCTGTTGGCCTGCATGCGGCTGGCGGTGCAACAGGTCTTTATCTACGCGTTGCACCGACCGGCGCGCGCAACTGGATTCTGCGCGTGGTCATCGGTGCACGTCGCAGAGATATGGGCCTGGGCGGTTGGCCGGATGTGCCGCTGGGCGAAGCACGCGACCGTGCAAGGCAGGCGCGCCGGAAGATCGAGGAAGGCATAGACCCCATTGAATCGCGCAAGGCGAACATGACCACGCTGCGCGAAACGCCATCATTCGCTGAGTGTGCCAAGCGCACCATTGAAGCGAAACGGCCGGAATGGAAATCAGCGAAACACGCCGACCAATGGACTAGTACGCTCGACACTTACGCCAAGCCCGCCATTGGAAAAATGCCGGTGGATCAAATCGAGTTGTCGCACGTGGTGGACATACTGGCTCCGCTCTGGACAACCAAAACCGAAACCGCGTCACGGCTGCGCATGCGTATTGAAGCGGTGCTCGCATGGGCGACGGCGAGCGGCTTCCGCAAAGGTGATAACCCTGCCCGCTGGCGTGGCAATCTGGACGCGGTACTGGCAAAGCCTGGCAAGGTTGCCAAGGTCAAGCACCATCGGGCGCTAAGCATAGACGCCTTGCCCGGCTTCATGACGGCATTGCGCGGCCGCGAAGGCATCACACCACGTGCGCTGGAATTCCTCGTCCTGACCGCTGCGCGCAGCGGCGAAGTACGCGGTGCAACGTGGGAAGAAATAGACGGCAACGTGTGGACCATCCCCGCCGAGCGCATGAAGGCCGGCAAAGAACACCGCGTGCCACTGTCACCGCGTGCCGTGAAGCTACTGGAAGGATTGCCACGCATGGCTGGCACCGATCTTGTGTTCCCCGCTGCGCGTGGCGATCAATTGTCAGATATGGCGCTGTCTGCAGTCATGCGGCGCATGGAAGTGGACGCGGTGCCGCACGGCTTTCGCAGCACGTTCCGCGATTGGGCGAGCGAACGCACCAACTATCCGCGCGACGTTGCGGAAATGGCCTTGGCGCACACCATCGGCGACAAGGTAGAAGCAGCGTACCGGCGCGGCGACCTGTTCGCCAAGCGAACTAAAATGATGAGCGATTGGGCGAAGTTCGCAGGAAGTGCGAAGTGAACAACTATCACCTTTCATTCAAGCTCACCGACAAAGAACGGCGTGAGCATGTCGAACGCCTGCAGGCTTTCGCGCGACAAATTTCGGGCAAGGTTGCAAACGGTGAACCGTTGACAGAACCGGAGCGCGACTTTACTGCCGTGGCGTTGCGTGAATGGGCGGACGCATACAACCCAAAGCGTCCGCGTGGTCAATCGCCAGAATTTTCCCATGCGGATGCCGCATTGTCTTACGTGCTACTTCGTGATCGGAAAAAGTCACACGCGCAAGCTTTGGGCGAAGTGTCGGACGATCTGGATAAGTCAGAAGCTGCGGTTTGGAAGGCAATCAAACCGTTGTTACCGGACGCCTACGCGCATCTTGGAATCAATCCAATAACCTAATCCCGAATAGGTTTTCGACGCAGCGGAGAGCTGCCCATACCGTGTCACCTCGCCACTACACGACGAGGTAAGACGGCAATGAGTAACACCACAAAAATCGACTATGCCGGCCTGCCCGATGCGGCAAGGCTGCGCGAGAAACATGTTATCCCTCTGATCGGCCGCAGCCGCGCGACGCTCTGGCGTGGTGTTCGGAAAGGCACCTTTCCCAAGCCAAAGAAAGACGGCGCTATCACGTCATGGCGTTATGGCGACGTGCGCAAGTGGTTGGAGGGTCAAGAAGCATGAGCATTTGGCCCGCTGAAATCGCCGCCTGGCGCAATGAACACCTGCGCAGCAGTGAACACATTGCAATCCTGCGTATAGCCGCAACGGAAGCGTTCGTCTTGGAGCATTTCTGCATTGAACCGGACGCCCGCGACGTGCCCGCTGAAATCCGCGCGTTTGCATTTTTGTCCCTGATAAGACCAGACGCCACTCCCGCACAAGCCGCCAAGATCGACGCAGAGATAGAACGTCAACTGGCCGCGCTTCGGAAAGGAGCGCACTAGATGACGTTCATCACTGACCATGAATTGAAGTGGTTTCGCGCCCGCTATCGCCATGTCAACCCGGAAGCCACCCTGCAATACGCGTTGAATTGTGCGGACGAGTACGCCGAACGCTACGCGTCCCATGCGCCGCCGACCATCAAGAGCGCCGTTGCACAGCTGCACTTCCGGTATACGTTGCAGAGTGATCCCGGCGATAAACAACTGATCCGTATTGCCATTGATCGGTTGATAGAAATGGGAGAAGCGATCAATGCGAACGCTAAGCCCTGACTTGGGGATGTACTTCCTTGAACGTTTCCCCGGCGTGCGGCGCGAAGGGTTGTCGGTCATGTGGGCGATGGCGTGCGCCTGGGTCGAAGATCAAGTGAAGCCGCAGCACCTGACCCCCGGCAACATCCCCGCAGCTTTTGAGTCTGCCGCACTGTTGCGCGTTCAAGCCATCTGCACGGTAGACAACCCGCAAGCGAAGCAAGCGCTGATGTTCGCCGCCGTGGAATTGCTGTCGCCTTACGCGGCGGCGAATTAAGGAGTATCCCCATGCCCAATGCAATGCTTCCTGCTATGGGCAGGATGGGTGAGTGTTGCCGGTTCTTTGTGTACTTGTTGACTTGGAATGCTACGCGCGGCAAATACGATAAGAAGCCGGTCGGGTCACCTGCCACCGCAAGCATGACCTACGCGCAGGCGCATGCGGAAACGATGCGCCTGCGCGAAACTGGTCAGCTGTCAACTGTGGGGATGTGGATTACTCCCGATAGCGGGCTGTTCTTTTTGGACATTGACGCTTTGCCAGCGGACTACACGCCGGACGCACGCGCGCAGCAGTTGTTGGTGATGTTTCCCGGTGCATTTGTGGAATGGTCAACCGGAAAGCGCGGCCTGCACATCGTGGGAAAGATGACCACGCCAGTGGCGCACAGCCGCCGCAATGATCCGTTGCACCTTGAGTTCTACACAGCCGAGCGTGGCATTGCGCTAAACATCGACGCCACCCCTACGGGCAGCATGGACAGCGTGCACGATGTAAGCGCACTGGTGGCGCAATACTTCCCGCCGCGTGATGTTCCTACCGGTAGTGGCGAGCGCCGGCCGGAGTGGCGCGGCCCTGCCGATGATGACGCACTGATTGAACGGATGCTGGCCGCGCGTGTGAGTGCCGCGGCGGCATTTGGTGGCAAGGCTTCACTGCCGCAGTTATGGCGTGGTGAGGCCGAATGTAACAGCGAATCAGACATGGCCCTGGCATCGCACCTGGCGTTCTGGACGGGCTGCGATGGCGAGCGCATGAGGCGGCTGATGCTGCGTAGTGGACTGGTGCGCGACAAGTGGCGCACCCATCGCACCTATCTGCAGACAACCATCAATGCCGCGTGTGTAGCGTGTACGAACGTGTATGTTGAGCGGGAACCGTTGCCGTTGCCATTGCCGGCCGTAGAACCGAACGTGCGCAGCGGCGCGGCACTGATGCAACAGAAATTTGCACCAGTCCAATGGGCGCTGCGCGGTCTAATCCCGCAAGGAACTGAAATTCTGTCGGCGCCACCGAAGGCCGGCAAAAGCTGGCTTGTGTTGCAGGCGTGCATCGCTGTTGCTGCCGGCGTTCCGTTGTGGCCCGGACGCGAGCCGGAGGCGCAAGGCGACACGCTCTATCTTGACCTTGAGGGCAATGACCGCCGATTGCAGGAGCGCATTGCAGGCCTGCTTAAATCCTTTCCACGCGGCATATCGTTGGACCAATTTTTTTACGAGACCGAATGGCCGCGTGCCGAAGCTGGCGCAGCAAAGTTGCGCGAATGGCTGGCGGAACACCCCAAGGCGCGTCTTGTCATTATTGACACGCTGGCGAGTTGGCGCGATCCCGATCCCGGCCGCATGTCCGCCTATCAAAATGATTATCGCGTTGGCGAAATGCTCAAGCCGTTGACGCGTGAATTTCCGGTGGCAATTGTCATTGTTACGCACACGCGCAAGATGGGCGCCACCGATGTAATGGATAAAATTAGCGGAACGCAGGGACTTGTCGGCGGCGTGGACAATTACATGATCCTGTCCCGCGCCGCTGGGAACATGGACGCCGAGCTGGTTGTTAACGGCCGCGACATCCGCGAACCGCAGGAATTGGCGCTGCGCACGTTGAAAGATGGCGGCTGGGTGTGCGTGGGAAATATCGCCGACGTTAAACGCACCGATGAGCGCGGAGACGTTCTGAGGGCGTTGGCGAGCCTGGGCGGCGTTGGCACGTCAAGGGAGATACATGGCGAACTTGAGAACCCCGTGACGCACCCAACGCTTTACAAGCGGTTACAGCGCATGGCGAAAGCTGGGGAGATCATGAAGTCTGGAAAAATGTTCACGCTGCTGTCAATTAAGGAAAACAACCTTAAACTTCCGCCGTTACCTAGCAGCGTGAAATTGCCCCTGTGATACACACACGATTGTCCTGTCCAAGCTGTCCAAGTTGTCCAACTTTTAAATTAACGGTGGACAGGTTGGACAGGTTGGACAGCTTGGACAGGGTATAAGAGGAAACACACGTTCGATGTCTGTAACTTCATGATTTAAAGAGTGGCGTTTGTCTCATTTTGAATCATGCCGTTTAAGGATTTACTTCACATCCCGCAACCGTAATTGTTCGAACCGGGAACGTTCCCCAACACCCGGAGAAAGCACTATGACGTTGCAGGAAATCCGCGAACGCCGCGCGGCAAAAACGGCCGAAGCACGCGCCATCATCAACAAGGCTGAGAGCGAGAAACGTTCGTTGACCACCGACGAAACGGCCAAGTTCGACACGCTCAAGGCTGAAATTACCGGACTGGAAACGCAGGAAGCGCGCCAGCAGTTTTTGGATGACGCCGAACGCCGGCAGGCTGGCACTGTCATTTCCGGCAGCGGTGAGCATGGTTTAGGCGAACTGGAAAGCCGCGTGTCATTGCTGCGCGTTCTGCAGGCCGGCGTGGAAGGCCGCAGCCTGGACGGCGCGGAAGCCGAGTACAACGCCGAAATGGAGCGCCGCAATGGCCGCAAGGCGCAGGGCGTGTTCATGCCGCTGCGCACGATTGAACAACGTGTCAACACGGCCGCCAACTCCGGCGCGATCATCCCGACTGACCACCGCGCGGACCAGTACATTGGAGCGCTGCGTAACAGCCTGCTGACGCGTCGCCTTGGCGTGCGCGTGCTGTCGGGCCTGAGCGGCAATGTGTCGATTCCGAAATACGGTTCCGGCGTCACCACGGGATGGGTTGCCGACAATTCCAGCTTGAACGCCAGCGACATGACGCACGGGAGCGTGACGCTTTCGCCGAAGCACGCCGGTTCGCTGTCGGAAATGTCGCGTTCGCTCATCATGCAAAGCAGCCCTGACATCGAACAGCTTTTGCGCGATGACATGGCTGCCGGACTTGCGACCGCGCTGGACCGCGTGACTATCGGCGGCGGCGGCGCGAATGAACCGAGCGGCATCATTGCCACCCTTGGCGTCGCTAACGCCACGTTGGCAACGCCGACATGGGCGCAGGTGCTGGAAATCGTCAAAGACGTGGAGGTTGCCAATGCATTGGGCGTGCATTCGTGGCTGTTGAATCCGGCTGCAAAAGCGAAGCTTGCCGGCACGTTGAAGGTAACTGGCGATGCTGGCGCAGGCTTTCTGTTGGAAGGCGGCAAGATCGGCGACCACGCGGCTTATTCGACCAATCAAGTCCCTGCCGCAACTGCAGCCGGTGCCATCTTCGGCGATTGGTCGCAGGTGCTACTTGGCATCTGGTCGGAACTGGATGTTCTGGTGAACCCGTACGAGTCCACGGCGTACGCACGCGGCGGCGTGATGGTGCGGGCAATGGCAACGTGTGACATCGCCATGCGCCATATCGAAGCGTTCCAGTATGCGGATGATGTTCCGCTCGTCTGATCGTCCGCAACAGCACACCCCGCATAAGTGGCGGGGTGTGTCTTTTGGAGTAATCGCCATGATCGAAAAACGCGCAACTGCCGGCGTGACCGCCAACGGCCGCAAGCTGACCGGCTACATCGCCAAATATGACAACGCCACGCGCATCGGTGGATTCTCCGAAGTGATCCGGCGCGGTGCATTTGCCGCGTCGCTGGCATCGGGCCGCGACGTTCTGGCGCTGGCTGACCATGATCCATCGCGCGTTCTAGGCCGCACACGTAGCGGCACGCTGGAACTGCACGAGGATACCGAAGGCTTGGCGTTCACCCTGCAGATGCCCGACACGCAAGCCGGCCGCGACCTGGTTGCCCTGGCCGAGCGTGGCGACCTTGGCGGCTGTTCGTTTGCGTTCACGGTGCCGGAAGGTGGCGACCAGTGGAGCGGCGACACGCGAGAACTGCGCAGCGTGGAATTGCAAGAAGTGTCAATCGTCCAAAGCTGGCCGGCGTATTCCGACACTGAAGTTCATTTGCGCTCATTGCAGCCACAAAGTCAGTTGACCGTTTTGCGGTACTGGCTTGATACCGTGAGGTAATCCCAATGAAAATTTTTGACATGCTGCGCGGACGTACCGAACGGCGCGACGCTGATCCGTCATGGTCAGCACTGGCCGGTAGCTCGCTGAGTAAGGCAGGTGCTTACGTTGACGCCAAATCGGCCGAGTCCATTTCGGCCGTGTATGCCTGCGTGCAAGCCCTGAGCGAATCGACGGCATGCCTTCCGTTGCATGTCTACCGGCGCACCGACACGGGCGACCGCGAACGGGCTGATGGTCATTGGCTGTCCCGCCTGCTGGATCGGCCGAACGCTTGGCAGTCCGGGATGGAGTTCCGCGAGTCGCAGACCGCCGCCATCCTGTTGCACGGCAATGCGTATGCCCGCAAGGAGTTCAACAGCGCCGGCGAAGTTATCGCGTTGCATCCGCTGCACCCGCTGCGCGTGGCTATCGTGCGCCTGGACGGTGGACGCTACCGCTACGATCACACGAACGACGATGGGCAGATGGTGCGCCTGTTGCCGCATGAAGTCCTGCATCTGCGCGACCGCACCGAACCCGGCAACATTGTCGGCAAGTCCCGCATTGCCATTGCGCGCGAAACGCTGGGCCTTAGCCTGTCACTACGCGCGCACGGCGCTGGCGTGTTTGGCCGTGGCGCGCGTCCGGCATCCGTTATCACCAATGAGGGAACGCGCGACCTAAACACTGAGCAGATGAACGCGATGCGTGACCGCTTGGAGCAATACGCGACGCCGCAGAATGCAGGCAAGACGCTCATCATGCCGCGCGGCATGAAGTATCAGACCGTTGGCCTGTCCAATGAGGACGCCGAGTGGTTGCAGGCCATGCAGTTCGGCGTGACAGAAATTTGCAGGTTGTTCCGTGTTCCGCCAACGCTTGTTGCGGAGCTTACGCACGCGACGTTTAGCAACATCACCGAGCTGGGTTTGCAGTTCGCACGTTTCAGTCTGCAACGTTGGCTGACCTGTTGGGAGGAAGCTGTCACTCACCAGCTGCTAGGCCCGATCGCGCGCGGACGTTACTACGCGGAGCACAGCTTGGAAGGGCTGCTGCGTGCGCAGCCGAACGAACGCGCCGAGTTCTACAAATCCGGCATTGACGCTGGCTGGCTTGACGTTGCCGAAGTGCGCCGGCTTGAGAACTTGCCGCAACGTGAGGTTGACGGGAAATCGCTGGGAACTGGTTGACACCTAGACCGCCCATTCCCTCATCGAGCGATTATTTTCACCTGTGAAGGCTACTTACCGCCATGACAAAATTCACTGAAAAACAGCAAGCGTTCATTGACAACAAAGCCGCAGGCGTGACGAATCGTGAGGCCGCGACGGCTGCCGGTTATTCGATGGCGTCCGCTGATGTTCGCGCCGCCGAACTGATGCGCCGCCCTGAAATTAAAGCAGCAATCAAGGCCGCAGCAAAGCCCGGCAGCGTGACCATCACGCCGGACAAGCACGCGATGCCGAAAAAGCATTACGCCGACTCGCTGCAATTCATGGTTGACACCATGAACCATCCGCAACTTCCGGTGGCGATGCGATTTGAAGCGGCTAAGGCATTGCTTCCGTATCAGCACGCGCGCCTGGGCGAGCAAGGCAAAAAGGAATCGGCGAAAGAGCGTGCGCGTTCTGCCATCAATGGTCGGCGCGGCAAGTTCACGCCGAAGGCTGCGCCGCCACAATTGCGGATCGTCGATTAGCGAGGGCGGATTAGGTGTGAGTGCCGCCGAAGGAAAAACCGCACCAGCAGAGGCGGCGTTGCGAGCTGCGAAACTGCACCAAGCCCCTGGCAGTCGTCGGGGGCTTTTTTCTATCCCATGTTTTGAATAAACCTAAGAAATTGCCCAAGTTCTGTATTCATGAAATCATCGTCCTGCCACCACGCCCACTGATGGTCATTCAAGAATTCGCCTAGGGCAACCGCAATACCCATTTTTTTAGCATTAAGATCAACTCCAAAGTTCTCCTGTAAAACTCTTATGATAGACCTTGGCTTTTCAGCAAGTGATTTCTTGAGCAAATCGCGATCAAAGTTTATTTGCACTCCAATCCGATCAATAATTTCAATAAAAATATCTAAAGGTATGGATGTTTCGAAATCATGGGCGAAAATAAATGTATTTTCACGCTTTAATTTACCGGCATCTACCAGACCTTTGAATATCTCCTCGGGCTTCCCGTCGGCATCTCCTTGAATAAATATCGTGTAGCCAAGATCAATGTATTTACCTAACAACATTGCAATGCGTTTAGACCTACGATTACCGCTGCCGTCATAGCATTCGACCATAAGATCTGAAAACCAGGTTGAATGTGATTCACGCAGCTTGTCAAGGAATGCCTTTTCAGCCCAACCCTCCACGAGAAATAGGCTTCTTTCGCTGCTTAATTCCGGCACGCCTTTGAGATTCTGTGCAACGCTATTCAGCGTATCGCGAATTTCAGTTAGATTTCCAAACAGCCTAGGTGCGTAAGCCCCCCACCAATCCAATACATCTGGATTCATTACCATCCCTATCCGCTGTTCGGCCTCTTGAGTGAACTTTGTTAGATAATACGCGCCATCAAGATAAGCTTGCAAAGCGTTGGGCTCAAGGCCTTGCGCAATGGACTCCGTTTGTTTGAGAAAATTTCTGATTACTGCCTCTGCGACCCCGCATCTGATTTCCAACTTCTTCAGTGGATTGACGGGATGCGGCTGAGCAAATTTACAGTAGTCTGATCTTCCACATTTATGGCACTCCAAGTATGGAATCCAGTTTTCCACCATCATTTGGGCCAAATCGTTGATAGAAATATTTCCGGAAAGTTCAATACCCTTGTTACCGTAGATATCGAGAAGAGTTTTATTGTCAACGTTCAGCATTTTTTGCGACGCTCTTTGATTGACTGCTGGTCCGATGTGAACAATAGCAGCGAAATTGAGGTGTGCGCCTACACACCAGTACGGCGTTCGCTTCATGACTACAGACCGCGCTTAGGGCACCCTGTCCATGCCCGCGAGTCTGGCGTGATCCGATGGCTGTCAGGCATATGCCGACAACGGAAGTCAGGTGGAACCGATGACCGGGTGCTTTTTCCGACCCCTGAAACAGAACATCCCGCCACTGTGGGCGGGATGTTGGGAAAATCAGATTTACTTTCGTAAGTTACTGATTTTATTACTACATTGGCGGAGAGAGTGGGATTCGAACCCACGGTAGTGTTGCCACTACGGCAGTTTTCAAGACTGCTGCCTTAAACCGCTCGGCCATCTCTCCGAAAAATTTTCCCGCCAACTGTCGCTCTGGGAACTCTGGCCCTTCGACTTCGCTTCGCTACGCTCAGGGTGAACGGTGGGAAGTTGTGCGGGGTGCACATGCTATCAGGAACGTTGCAATGGATGCCGCGGAAGGCGCGCCGGGACTTTGTAGCAGCGCACTCTGCGCGCGATGTTTTTCGGTGGCGTGACGAAGGGCATCGCGCACGAGTACGCTCCTACAGCGGCTTGGGCTTTTTTCTCGACAGCGCCACCAGGCAGCCGACCAGGATCGCCACCGGGATCAGGGCGCCGAGCAGCGGCAGCAGCAGCACTGGTTCGCGCACGACCATCGGCACCAGTTGGGTGGCGCTGGCGAAGGCGATGATGGCGAGGCGCCGGCGGCGGCTGTGGCGGGCGAACCAGAAGCTGGCGAGGACGAGCGCCAGCGCGACCATCGAGAGATCGAGGTCCACGGTGGGCAGGTGCCAGACGCCGTCGAAGCCGAGGCGGGTGGCGATCACGCCGGCCAGCACCAGCAGCAGGAAGAAGCTGGTGTAGAACTCCACCCTGCCCCAGTTGCCGCGTGCGGGCGCCGGCGTGTTCATGCGATGCGGTCGAGCCCAGCCATGTACGGGCGCAGTGCTTCGGGGATGGTGATCGAGCCGTCGTCGTTCTGGTTGTTTTCCATCACGGCGATCAGGGTGCGGCCGATGGCGAGGCCGGAACCGTTGAGCGTGTGCACCAGTTCGGGCTTGCCGGTTTCGGGGTTGCGCACGCGGGCCTGCAGGCGGCGGGCCTGGAAGTCCACGCAGTTGGAGCAGCTGGAGATTTCGCGGTAGGTCTGCTGGCTGGGCAGCCACACTTCCAGGTCGTAGGTCTTGGCCGCGCCGAAGCCCATGTCGCCGGTGCACAACAGCATCTTGCGGTATGGCAGGCCGAGCTTCTGCAGCACGGTCTCGGCGTGGCCGACCATCTCCTCCAGCTGCGCGCGGGACTGGTCGGCGCGGGCGATGTGCACCATTTCCACTTTCTCGAACTGGTGCTGGCGGATCATGCCGCGGGTGTCGCGGCCGTAGCTGCCGGCTTCGGCGCGGAAGCACAGCGTGTGCGCGGTCATGCGCAGCGGCAGCGCGTCGGCGTCCTGGATGGTGTCGCGCACCAGGTTGGTCAGCGAGACCTCGGCGGTGGGGATCAGGTAACGCTTGGTCTCGCCGACTTCGGTGGCGAACAGGTCTTCCTCGAACTTCGGCAGTTGGCCGGTGCCCTGCATGGTGTCGGCGTTGACGATCACCGGCACGTTGCATTCCAGATAGCCGTGCTCGCCGGTGTGCAGGTCGAGCATGAACTGGCCGAGCGCGCGGTGCAGATGCGCGAGCTGGCCGCGCAGCACGGTGAAGCGCGCGCCGGAGAGCTTGGCGCCGGCGTCACCGTCGAGCCAGCCGTGGCGCTCGCCCAGTTCGACGTGGTCCTTCACCGCGAACGCGAACTCGCGTGGCGTGCCCCAGCGGCTGACTTCGACGTTGTCCTTTTCGTCCTTGCCCAGCGGTACTGAGGCATCCGGAATGTTGGGGATGCCCAGCGCGATCTCGGCAAGTTTCGCCTGCACGTCGCCGAGGGCCTGCTCGTTGGCCTTGAGCTTGTCGCCGATGCCGGCGACCTCGGCCATCAGCGGTGCCACGTCCTCGCCTTTCGCCTTGGCCTGGCCGATCGCCCTGGAGCGGGTGTTGCGCAGGTTCTGCAGCTCCTGCGTCTCCATCGCCAACTGCTTGCGCGAACTCTCCAGCGCCTCGACGGCGGCCACGTCCAGCATGTAGCCGCGGGTTTCGGCGAGGCGTGCGGCGGTTTCGGCCAGATGCGAACGCAGCAGGGCGGGATCGAGCATGAGCGAGGTCCAGGTAACGGCTTGAACCGCGAATTATCGCTGCGCGTGGCCGGTGGCCGCAATGAAGCGGCCATCCGGCATGCCCGTCGACTTACTCGGCGGCGACGCGCGGGTGCTCGCCGCGACCCAGCCACCACGCCATCGCGGCACCGGCGAGCAGCCAGCCGATCAGTTGCTCGGCCAGGGCGGCGAGCGTGAAATCGAGCGGGAAGCGGTACCAGTTCCAGTACGGGAGCATGCTGCTGAGCCAGGCAAACACGGCCGCCGCAGCGGCAATCGCCACGCGCCGGCGGAAGCCCACCACGGCCAGCCCCATGACGAAGGCCAGCGCCAGCGACGCCAGCGTGTCGGATGCCCACTGCCGCCCGATCTGCGGGCCCATCTGCATCATGTCGGTGCCGCGCGGCTGGTACACCACCCAGGCGTACGGCGAGCGCACAGCCTTGATCGAATAGGCGCGCACCACGGCCGCGTCGCCCATCTGCTTGGGATCGAGCGAGGGCAGCAGGTATACGCCCGGCTGATCGCCCAGCCCTTCCTGCAGCCCGCTCAGCGCCGCGTTCTCGTTGAGCGGCTGGTGGATGCCGACGCTGCCCAGCCCCAGCGCCATGTGCGCGACCACGCCCCAGATGAACATCACGATGCCGCCGATCAAACCCGCCACCAGTACGCGCATGGTTCATCCCTCCCCGGTTGGTTGAGCCAATCTAGGTCGGGAAAGCGCGTGCGGCAAGGGCGTACGCGGCAGGAGCCCGCTCGCGGGCGATGCTCTTGCGAATCCCGTATCCCGTATCCCGAACCCGAAAGAAAAGCATCGCCCGCGAGCGGGCTCCTACGGATTGCGGGCCTTTTCGCGGGCGGCACGCAGGGCCAGCAGTTTTTCGCGCAGTTGCAGTTCCAGGCCGCGTTCGACCGGTTCGTAGAACACCGTGCCGACGAGCGCGTCGGGCAGGCACTGCTGGTCCAGCGCGATGCCGCCTTCGGCGTCGTGGTCGTACTGGTAGCCCTTGCCGTAGCCGAGGCCCTTCATCAGTTTGGTGGGCGCGTTGCGCAAGTGCATCGGCACTTCCAGCGTGCCGCCCTTGCGTACCGCGTCGCGGGCCTTGTTGTAGGCCATGTAGGCGGCGTTGCTCTTGGGCGAGATGGCCAGCCAGATCGCCAGCTGGGCCAGGCCCAGTTCGCCTTCGGGGCTGCCCAGGCGCTCGTAGGTGTCCCACGCGTCCAGCGCCATGCGCCAGGCGCGCGGCTCGGCCAGGCCGACATCCTCCACCGCCATGCGGGTCATGCGGCGGGCGAGATACAGCGGATCGACGCCGCCATCGAGCATGCGGCACAGCCAGTACACGGCGGCGTCGGGGTCGGACGAGCGCACGGATTTGTGCAGCGCCGAGATCTGGTCGTAGAACTGCTCGCCCTGCTTGTCGAAGCGACGGGTGCGGTCGGCCAGCACCTGGCTCAGCGTGGCCTCGTCGATGGTGCGCTCGTGCGCCAGTTCGGCGGCGATTTCCAGCAGGGTCAGCGCGCGGCGCACGTCGCCATCGGCGGCCTGGGCGATCGAATCGAGCGATTCGTCGGACACCTGCAATTGCAGTTCGCCGAGGCCGCGCTCGCTGTCGGCCAGCGCGCGTTTCAGCGCGGCGATGATGTCGGCGGTGGAAACCGGCTCCAGCACATGCACGCGGCAGCGCGACAGCAGCGCGGAGTTAAGTTCGAACGAGGGGTTCTCGGTGGTGGCACCGATGAAGATGATCACGCCACGCTCGATGTGCGGCAGGAACGCATCCTGCTGGGTCTTGTTGAAGCGGTGCACCTCGTCCACGAACAACACGGTGCGGCGGCCCTGCGCGAAGTTCACCTCGGCCTCGGCCAGCGCCTTGCGCACGTCAGGCAGGCCGGACAGCACGGCGGAGATCGCACGGAAATCCGCCTCGGCGTAACGCGCCACCAGCAGCGCCAGCGTGGTCTTGCCGCAGCCGGGCGGGCCCCACAGCACCATCGAATGGATCTTGCCGGCCTCCAGCGCGCGGCGCAGCGCCTGGTCCGGGCCGACCAGACGCTGCTGGCCGACGATTTCGTCGAGGCTGCGCGGGCGCATGCGCTCGGCCAGGGGCTTGAGCGCGTCGGGCTCGGCGAACAGGCCGGAGCCGGCCGGGGCAACGGGAGGATTCATGCGCCGATGATAAAGCATGCACTCGCGGCACCCGCCTGCCGAAACGCAGTGCATGCCGGTATCATGGCGTCGCCCGCGTTGTCTAGCCGATTCGACCGGGCGTGGCGGGGGACAACCAGAACGTGATCGTGCACGGAATCATTGACCACACCACGAAAACCGGACGCGCGCAGCGGCCCGGCGCCTTGCCGTGCCGGCATGGATGGCCGGGGTGAAGCGGCAGCCCTTGCGCTGCCCGTTGCTGGGCCTGCTGGGAGCGCTGCTGCTGTTGCTCCGGGCTGGCGCGGGCATGGCTGCTCCGGCTTCTCCGGTCGATCCGTGGGCGCCGTTCGAGTCGCCGTGGTTCGACAAGGTATCCAGTGCGGAAGGATTCCCGCCGGCCATCGTCACCGCGCTGGCGCAGGATCGCGAAGGCCTGCTGTGGGTGGGCACGATGGTCGGGCTGGCCCGCTACGACGGCTACCGCACCCAGCTGTTCGACGTCCGCGGCGAACCTGTCAAGGGCCTGCCCGACGCCTACGTGCGCTGCCTGCTGGCCCTGCCCGACGGCGGCATGCTGATCGGCACCAACGCCGGCGGCCTGGTGCGCTTCGATCCGGCGACCAACACCTTCCGCGTCTATCCCGGCGGCCCGGACGGCATCTCCGACCGCAAGATTTTCGCCCTCGCCGACGACCACGCCGGCGGCGTGTGGGTGGCCACCGAACAGGGCCTGGACCATCTCGACCTGCGCAGCAACGCGATCCGCCACGTCGACACCGGCAGCGACACCGCGCCGCGCAACTTCAGCGTGATGCAGGACCGTGCGGGCAACCTGTGGCTGGGCAACAACGAGGGCCTGTTCGTGCGGCACGCAGGCAGCGATCGCTTCGAGCGCCCCGCGCCGCCCGGCGACGCCGTGGTGGCCACCGTGCTGGAGAACCAGATCTGGGCCATCGACGAGGACAGCGCCGGGCGCCTGTGGATCGGCAGCGGCCAGGCCGGCGCGGTGTACCGCGGCCCGCACGGAAACTGGCATCCGGTGCCGCAGTTCAGCGGCTATCGCAAGGGCGCCCAGCACGCCACCGTGCGCGACTTCCAGGAGGCCGCGCCGGGCACCATGTGGATCGCCACCGACGGCAGCGGCGTGCTGGCCTACCGCCCCGGCGACGCCTCGCTGCAGCGGATCGAGCACGATCCGGCGGTGCCCTCCTCGCTGCCCGGCGACGCCGTGCGCGCATTGCTGCACGACCGCGCCGGCAACCTGTGGGCGGCCACCGACCTGGGCCTGGCCCGCGCCTATCTGGGCGACCGCGGCGCGTTCTCGGTGCTGCCATCGCCGCTGGAATCGAACATGCTCAGCGACACCAGCGTGCGCGGCGTCTACGTGGACAGTCGCGGGCTGGTCTGGATCGGCCTGAGCGCCGGCCGCATCGACGTGATCGATCTGCGCGCCGGGCAGATGCGCCACCTGCGGCTCGGCGGCACGCAGACGCTGCGCGACGTGCAGTCCTTTGCCGAGGCGGCAGACGGCTCGATCTGGGTCGGCACCCAGGGCCTGGCGAAGGTGGACCCGCACACGTTCGAGATCAGCTCGTCGGTGCTGCCCGCACTGGAGAATACGCCGGTGCTGTGCCTGCGCATGGATGGCAACCGCCTGCTGATCGGCACCTACGACGGACTGTTCCGCTACGACACCGGCACCGGCGTGCTGGACCACATCCGGCACGACCCGGACGACCCGACCAGCCTGGTCAGCAACACGGTGCGGCAGATCCTCAAGGTCGGCGACGAATGGTGGTACAGCACCTCGCGCGGCATCAGCATCGCCCCCGACAGCGGCGCCAGCCGCGGCTTCCGCACGCTCACCCATCGCGAGGGCGATCCGGCCAGCCTGCCCGGCGATTCGGTGAGCGCGGCAACGCCCGGCCCGCGAGGGCACCTGTGGGTGAGCACCTCCGGCGGGCTGGCCGAAAGCATCGGCAAGAACCCCTGGCGCTTTTCCAGCATCGGCGTCGCCGAAGGCCTGCTCAGCGACAAGGTCACCAGCGCGCTCAGCGATGGCCTGGGCCACATCTGGGCCAGCACCTCCAGCGGCGTCGCGCGCGTCGATGCCGGCAGCCACGCGGTGCGCAACCTGAGCTCGCGCGACGGCCTGCACATCCGCAGCTACCACTATGCCGACGCCGCCGCCCACGCGCCCGACGGTTCGCTGCTGTTCGGTGGCCTGGGTGGCCTGACGGTGATCCGCCCGGCCATCCAGATCGACGACAACGACGACGCCCCGCTGGCGATCACCCACGCGGTGCTCGGCGCGGTGGCACTGCCGTTCGGCAAGCTGCCGCATGACGGCGACACGATCACGCTGGACCAGCGCAACCGCAACCTGCGCGTGGACTTTTCCCTGCTGGATTACCGCTCCCCCGGCGAAACCTCGTACAGCTATCGCATGACCGGCCTGGACGACGGCTGGGTCGACATCCCGGCCGGCGCCAAACCCGGCGCGAACTACACCAACCTCGCGCACGGCGACTACGTGCTGTATCTGCGCGCCAGCACGCAGGGCATGTACCCGCGCACGGTCGAAAGCCGCCTGCTCGTGAAGGTCGCCCCCCGCTGGTACGAGACCTGGTACAGCAAGCTGGCAGCGGTCGCGCTGCTGATCGGCCTGGTGGTGCTGCTGGTGCATCTGCGCACGCTCTACCTGCGCCGACAGGCGCTGCAGCTGCAGCGACAGATCAACGAGCACACGCGCGACCTGCGCGCCGCCAACCGGCGCCTGGACGAGCTGGCCAGCACCGACGGGCTCACCGGCATCTACAACCGGCGCCGCTTCCTGGAGCTGGCCCAGGCGGAATGCGAACGGTCGCGCGAGCAATCCATCTGCATCGCGCTGTTCGACCTGGACCGCTTCAAGCAGGTCAACGACATCCACGGCCACCTCGCCGGCGACGCCGTGATCCGCGGCGCGGTGGCGGTGATCCAGCGCCATTGCCGGCAGGGTGACCTGCTCGGACGCTACGGCGGCGAGGAGTTCGTGCTGTGCCTGCCCGACACCAGCGTGGCGCAGGCCAGCGAGATCGCCGAGCGCATCTGCGCGGCCATGGCCGGCACGGCCGTCAGCTATCAGGATCGGCCGATCCAGGTCACGGTGAGCATCGGCGTCACCGCGCTGCGTCAGGGTGAATCCATCGAGCAGTGGCTGTCGCGCGCGGACAAGGCGCTGTACGAGGCCAAGCGCAACGGCCGCAACCGCTACGCGGTAGCCAGCTGACATGCCCGCTCAATCGGCGCCCGCGGTGCCCCGACTCAAGGTGTATTGCCGGTAGATGCCGTAGCCCATACCGCACAGGCCGGTCAGCGCGGCCGGCACCAGCAGCGCGCGCTCGCCCATGGCGCGGAACAACAGCGCGCCGGCCGTGCCGCCCAGGGTGAAACAGGTCACCACCAGCAGGCACACGCCCACGCGCAGCGCATCCACCGGCAGGCCGCGCATCCGCTGGCCGATGTAGATTCCCAGGTCGGTGAACATGCCGGAGACGTGGGTGGTGCGGAACACCATGCCGCTGTACGTGCTGGCCATCCCGTTCTGCAAACCGATGCCGATCGAGGCCAGGTAGATGCCGGCCGAATCATTGGCATGCAGCAGCGGCACTGCCGCAAACAGCAGCAGCGACTCCAGCACCAGCGCCACGCCGTAGCGGCGGCCGAGTTTCAGCGTCTGCTGCTGCACGATCAATCCGCTGAGCAGCGCACCGAACACGAACGCCGCCACCGACAGGCCCCAATGCACCGCTTCGGGCCCGTCCGCCAGGCCCAGCGATGCACCGAGCAAGGTGGTCGATCCGGTCAGGTTGGTGATTGCCTGGTGGCGAAAGCCCAGGTAACCGGCCGCGTTGACGATGCCGGCGATGAACGCCAGCACGCCGCCACCGATCCACGCCCAGCGCGGCAACTGCCGCAGTACGGCCATCGCCGGCTCAGTCCCGGATCGGCTGGATGCTGATCTGCGGCACGTCGCCCATCACGTCGGCGCCCTCCGGCGGCACGAAGTTGAACGTGCCCGGCGGCAGCACCGGGTTGCGCTGCCACTGCGAGAAGCGGATCTCGGTGGTCGCGCCGAGCTGGTCGCGGAAGGTCATCCGGGCCAGGCCGTTCGCGTCGAAGCCGAGGTCGACCCAGGCGAACTGCGCGTCCTTGCTGGTGGAGGTCAGTCGCAACCAGACGAGCCCGTCCTTTTCGCCGCGTTCGCTGGCGTTGAACTCCTTGTCCAGCTGCTTGAGGTCCGTCAGCACGGTCAAGGGACTGTGCGCCTCCTCGGTGCTCTGCCTGCGCACGGTGACCTGCTCCAGCTCCGGGTCGTACATCCAGACCCGGCCGCCGTCGGCGACGATGGTCTGCTTGTACGGCGTGGTGGTGTCCCAGCGGAACTCCCGCGGCGCCTCCAGGGCCAGCGTGCCGGAACTGGTCTTGCTGCCCTGGCCGTTGACGTTGGTCAGCGTCTGGCTGAAATGCCCGGTCAGCGAATGCAGGCCGGTGGCGAATGCATCCAGCCGCGCCCGCGCCGGGCCGGTGGCCGCCTGCGCGAGGCCAGCCACGCCCAGGGCAGACAGGGCGACGATGCAGAGAATGATGCGATTGCGGGTCATGGCCATTTCCGAATGGGTAAAGACAAGTGTGTCATCCACTGGCTTAATCAAAGGCTTCCGCGTCAATCGGGAACCACGTCGAAGGCGACCGACAGGCGGTAGTCGCCGGGAGCGGCCACGAATGGCACCGTGCCATGCCACATCCACGAAGGGAACAGGGTAAGCACGCCCGGCACCGGCTTGACGCAGTGCCCGGGGGGCGATCCGGACGGCAGTTCGTGGCCGAACTTCAACCATCCGCCGCGGTCGTCATCGGACAGCGACGCCGGCACCTCGATGTGACAGGCCGAGGATATCCAGCCCTTGCCGTGGAAATGGCTCGCATGGTGCCCCTGTGACTTCAGCCGCACCGACCACATGCCGCTGAAACGATAGCGGCCGGTGCCGCGCCGCGAAAAGGCGTCGGCACCCGTGGCCATCACCGTCTCCATGTAGCGGCGGATGGCGCCATCGACCGCCGTCGGAAACGCCCGCACCGCCCGATCCGCCGAGGGGCTGCCGGGCCGCAACTCGACCTGCGTGCCGGTGCGCGCCGACTGCGTGGGCGGGTGCGCCTGCAACGGGTCGTGCCGTGCGTGCAGGCTGGCCGCGAGGTCGTGCAGATAATGGTCGAGACTGGCCCAGCCCGGTGGCACGTCGATGCGACAGGAGCGCACCAGCCGCGGGTAGTCGTACAACGCCGGATAGCGCGGATCGCCCAGCGCATGCCACGCCGCGGCCTGCAGTGCGAAGGCGGACACGTCGTTGCGGTCCAGCGCCAGCAGTCGCCCGGCCAGGCTGGCCGCCGCTTCCGGCAGCCCGGCCGCGAGCAGGATGTCGCCGTGCAAGCGGTGCGCCTCCCGGCTGCGCGGCTCCAGTTGCAGCGCGTGGGTGATGAGCGCCAGCGCCCGGGGCGGGTCCAGTTGCAGCGCGCATTCCGCCGCCAGTACGTGCAGCGCGGCGTGCTGCGGGTGCGCTTCGAGCAGCGGCGCAAGCTCGGCGTACGCCCGTTCGGCCGCGCCGGTCTGACGCCACAGCCGGGCCTTGATCATGCGCAGCTCGACGCGCGAGCGGGCGTCGCTGCCCGCATCGAGCGCGATGGCGACCGCATCCATGTCGCCGCTGCGCATCCACACCAGTTCGGCCAGCGTGGTATGCGCCGCAAGGTGCTGCGGCGCCGTCGCCACGACCTGACGAAGCTCCGCTTCGGCCTCGACGAACCGATCCTGTTCGAACAGGGCGCGAGCCAGCACGTAATGCACGTGCGGATGGTCGAGCGACTGCGCGAGTGCGCCGCGCGCCGCCACCTCGGCTGCCTCGGGCTGGCCGCTTTCGCCGTGCGCCACGGCAAGCCCCAGCAGCATGCGCCCGTCCCCGGGCGCGGCGGCCATCGCGACTTCGAACGCCGGCACGGCCTGCCGCGGACGCCCCAGCGCCAGCAACAGCTGCGCGCGCAACCGCAGCGGCTCGACGACCCGGCAATCCGGCGTCGAGCCGAGGAATCGCTCGACGATCGCCAGCGCGTCCTGCGCGCGGTTTTGCTGGACCAGGCGATGGACGTCGCCGGCCAGCGACGCCCACGCGGCATCGTTCCCATCGTGTTGCGGCAAGTTCGACACCATGACCGACGTACGCGTCCAAGAGCAATCATGAAGGCCGTCGCGCGTCCGATCCACGGACCCGGCGCGCGCGGCAGGAGCGCATCATGCCGGTTTTGTGCCGGCAGCGGGATACCGGATCAATCCTTGGGCGGCGGCGGCGCCAGCACCTCGCGGTTGCCGTTGTGCTGCGGCGCGCTGACCACGCCGTCGGCCTCCATCTGCTCGACCAGTCGCGCGGCGCGGTTGTAGCCGATGCGCAGATGCCTTTGCACGCCCGAGATCGAGGCGCGGCGCGTCTGCGTGACCACCGCCACGGCCTTGTCGTAGAGCTGGGTGTCGGCGTCGCCGCCTTCCTCGCCGTCCTGCGGCAGGCCGGAGTCGTTGATGAACTTGCCGTCGCCGGTGGCCTGCACTTCCTCCAGCACGCCTTCGATGTAGTCGGGCCCGCCCTGCGACTTCAGCCAGGCGACCACGCCGTGCACCTCGTGGTCGTCGACGAAGGCGCCGTGCACGCGCTCGGGCGTGGCGGTGCCCGGCGGCAGGTAGAGCATGTCGCCGTGACCCAGCAGCGCCTCGGCGCCGGACTGGTCCAGGATCGTGCGCGAGTCGATCTTGGAGGACACCTGGAACGCGATGCGGGTGGGGATGTTGGCCTTGATCAGGCCGGTGATCACGTCCACCGACGGGCGCTGGGTGGCCAGGATCAGGTGCACGCCGGCGGCACGCGCCTTCTGCGCCAGGCGCGCGATCAGCTCCTCGACCTTCTTGCCGACGATCATCATCATGTCGGCGAATTCGTCGATGAACACCACGATGTTCGGCAGCGGCTCCAGCGGGTCGGCCGCCAGGCCCGGCATGTCCGGGTTGGGCCGGAACAGCGGGTCGAGCAACGGCTGGCCGGCGTTCTCGGCGTCCTTCACCTTCTTGTTGAAACCGGACAGGTTGCGCACGCCCACGGCGGCCATCAGCTTGTAGCGGCGCTCCATCTCGGCCACGCACCAGCGCAGCGCGTTGGCGGCCTCCTTCATGTCGGTGACCACCGGCGCCAGCAGGTGCGGGATGCCCTCATACACCGAGAGCTCCAGCATCTTCGGGTCGATCATGATCATGCGCACGTCTTTGGGACTGGCCTTGTACAGCAGGCTCAGCACCATCGCGTTGACCGCCACCGACTTGCCCGAACCGGTGGTGCCGGCCACCAGCAGGTGCGGCATCTTGGCCAGGTCCACCACCACCGGCTTGCCGCCGATGTCCTTGCCCAGCGCGAGCGCCAGCGGCGAGCGCGCCTGGTCGTACTTGTCCGAACGCAGGATCTCGGACAGGTAGACGATCTGCTTGCGCGTATTGGGGATCTCCAGCCCGATCACGTTCTTGCCGGGGATCACGTCGACCACGCGCACGCTCACCACCGACAGGCCGCGGGCGATGTCCTTGTCCAGGCTCGACACCTGCGAACCGCGCACGCCGGGCGCCGGCTCCATCTCGAAACGGGTGATCACCGGCCCCGGATAGGCGCCGACCACCTTCACGTCGATCTTGAAATCCTTCAGCTTGAATTCGACCTGGCGCGAGAGGACTTCCAGCGTTTCCTCGGTATAGCCAGGCCCCTGCTCCGGCGCCTCGTCGAGCAGCGACAGCGGCGGCAGTTCACCCGGCGCGGCGGCGCCGGCGAACAGCGGGATCTGCGTCTCCAGCCGCGCGCGCTCGCTCTTGGTCACCGGCGCGGGCGCCGCCTCGATGCGCACCGGTTCGCGCCGGGCCTGCTTCACCGCGTCGGCCTTCTTGATCACCTCGCGCTCGCTGCGCGCCTGGCGCGCGGCCAGCAGTTGCGGTGCCTCGCGCAGCTTGCCGCGCAGCCAGCCGGCCAGCTGCAGCACGGCCTGGCCGGTCCAGTCCATCACGCCGAACCAGGACAGCCCGGTGGCCAGCGTCACCGCAATCAGGAACAGCGCCAGCAGCAGCAACGGCGCGCCGGTGGACCCGAACGCCGACAGCACCGCATGGCCCACCCACACGCCGATGATGCCGCCCACGCCCTGCGGCTGCACCGGCTCCTGCGCGAAGTTCAGATACAGCAGCGCCGGCCCGGTGATGAAGAAGAACACGAAGCCGACCAGCCGCAATGCCGGTTCCCACGGATGCTGCGGTTGCTGTCCGCGCTGGCGCAACACCTGCACGCCGAGCAGCAACAGCAGCAACGGGAAGCAGTACGCCACCAGGCCGAAGATCCAGCGCAGCAGATCGGCCACGTAGGCACCGACGGTGCCGCCGAAGTTGCGCGCATGCTCCAGCTGGCCGGCATTGGTCCAGCTGGGGTCATGCGGGTCGTAGCTGAACAGGCATACCAGGAGGTACACCGCCAGCGGCAGCAGCAGCAGGGCGCCGGCTTCGCGCAGCCGGCGTTTCAACTCATCGCTGAGGCCTGCCTTGGGTTGTTGCCTTGCGTTCGCGCCGCGCGCCACCCGGGGTGCCCCTTTCTTCGTGACCAGGGTCAGAGCATACCTTGCAGCGCCGGATGTACCAGCTTGCCGCCGTCGATGTTGATGCCGACCTTGAGCGGCTCGAACTCGCGCCACGCGTTGCCGCCGGCCAGGCGCTGCACGTACGGCAGGATCGCCGCGGAGATCGCCACCGACGAGGTCTGCGGCACCGCGCCGGGCATGTTGGTGACGCAGAAGTGGGTAACGCCGTGCACGTCGTAGGTGGGGTGCTCCCAGGTGGTCGGCCGGGAAGTCTCGAAGCAGCCGCCCTGATCGATCGCGATGTCCACCAGCACGCTGCCCGGCTCCATCGACTTGACCATCGCCTCGGTCACCACGTGCGGCGCCTTGGCGCTGGGGATCAGCACGGCGCCGACGACCAGGTCGGCGTCGCGCACTTCCTCGGCCACCGAGGATTCATAGGCGTACAGCGCGGTGACGTTCGGGCCCAGCGCCATCATCTCGGCCAGGCGATCCTGACGCTTGTCGAACACCACCACGTTGGCGCCGGCCTGCGCCGCCAGCGCCGCGGCATTGCCGCCGGCCGCGCCGGCACCGAGCACCACCACCTTGCCGCGCGGGGTCGAGGCCATGCCGCCGAGCAGCTTGCCCTTGCCGCCCTGCGGACGATGCAGCAGCGTGGTGCCGCACTGGGTGGCGATACGCCCGGCGATCACCGACATCGGGTGCAGCAGCGGCAGGCCGCCGTGATCTTCCACCGACTCGAACGCCACGCCGGTCAGGCCGATGTCGAGCAGGCTGCGGGTCAGCGCCGGCTCCGCCGCCAGGTGCAGATAGCAGAACAGCAGGTGGTGCTTCTTCAGCAGGGCCAGGTCGCCGGCGATCGGCTCCTTCACCTTGACGATCAGTTCGCCCGCCTCGTACAGCGCGGCGGCATCGGCCACGATCTTGATGCCGGCGTTGACGTACGCCTCGTCCGAAAAACCGCTCTTCAGGCCGGCCCCGGCCTGGATGAACACCTCATGGCCGCGACGCACCAGGTCGGCAGCAGCGGCGGGAACAAGGGCGACACGACCTTCGAGGGTCTTGGTTTCGGAGGGGATACCGATACGCATGGCAAAAGAATCCTGTGGGAACACGTGGAAAGTCCATCGCGCAACTGCCGCGGTGGTGTCGTTGATCTGCCGGCGACTTGAATCAGCCACGCGGATTCCCCATTCTCCGGGGGTCGCATTCGTTGTTGCCACCTGCAGGCCCGGTTTCGGTGAAACCCCGGCTGCAGCTGCAGCGAATAGCCGCTCAAGCCACCAGCAAACCCAAGGATTATACCTGCCATGCCCACCCCCAAGCACAGCCGCCTGCTGATCCTCGGCTCCGGTCCTGCCGGCTACACCGCCGCGGTGTACGCTGCCCGCGCCAATCTCAAGCCGACCATGATCACCGGCCTGCAGCAGGGCGGCCAGCTGATGACCACCACCGACGTGGACAACTGGCCGGGCGACGTCGAGGGGCTGCAGGGTCCGGCGCTGATGCAGCGCATGGCCGAGCACGCCGAGCGCTTCCACACCGAGATGATCTTCGACCACATCCACACCGCCGACCTCAAGCAGCGCCCGTTCCGGCTGGTCGGCGACTCCGGCGAGTACACCGCCGATGCGCTGATCATCAGCACCGGCGCCACCGCGAAGTACCTGGGCATCGCCAGCGAGGAGAAGTTCAAGGGCAAGGGCGTGTCGGCCTGCGCGACCTGCGACGGCTTCTTCTTCCGCGACCAGGACGTGGTGGTGATCGGCGGCGGCAACACCGCGGTGGAGGAAGCGCTGTACCTGGCCAACATCGGCCGCAAGGTGTACCTGGTGCACCGCCGCGACAAGTTGCGCGCGGAGAAGATCATGCAGGACAAGCTGTTCGAGAAGGAGGCCGCGGGCAAGATCGAGCTGGTCTGGAACCACACCATCGACGAGGTGCTCGGCGACGACACCGGCGTCACCGGCGTGCGCGTGAAGGACGTCAACTCCGGCGCCACCCGCGACATCGCGGCCACCGGCTTCTTCGTGGCGATCGGCCACACCCCGAACACCGGCATCTTTGCCGGCCAGCTGGACATGCACGACGGCTACATCCGCATCCACAGCGGCCAGAACGGCATGGCCACGATGACCTCGATCCCCGGCGTGTTTGCCGCCGGCGACGTCGCCGACCACGTCTATCGCCAGGCGATCACCTCCGCCGGCTTCGGCTGCATGGCCGCGCTGGACGCCGAACGCTGGCTCGACCAGCAGACGCCGGCGGGCTGACCTGCCCGCAGGAGCCCGCTCGCGGGCGATGCTTCTGGCCGGGATTGAAAAAAACAGAAGCATCGCCCGCAAGCGGGCTCCTGCGGCACCTGCCGAGTCATGCACATCCGCTTCCACGACGCGATCGCCGAACTGCCTGCCGCGGCGTGGGACGATTTGCGCGGCGGGGCGAATCCGTTCGTGTCGCACGCGTTCCTGCATGCGCTGGAAGACACCGGCTGCATCCGTCCCGACTGGGGCTGGCAGGCACACCACCTGGGCCTGTACGACCACGATCGCCTGGTGGCCGCCGCGCCGCTGTACCTGAAAGGCAACTCGCACGGCGAGTTCGTGTTCGACTGGAGCTGGGCCAGCGCGTGGGAGCGCGCCGGCGGCGAGTACTACCCGAAGCTGCTCTGCGGCGTGCCCTACTCGCCGGTGCCCGGCCCGCGCCTGCTGGCCGACACGCCAGCGCTGCGGCAGGCGCTGGTCGAGGCGATGCGCGCCGAGGCGAAGCGGCTGGGGCTGTCCTCGGTGCACGCGAATTTCCTGCTCGCCACGGAGGCGCCGGCGTTCGGCGACGACTGGCTGGCCCGCTCGGACGTGCAGTTCCACTGGCACAACCGCGACTACCGCCACTTCCCGGATTTCCTCGCCGCGCTGACCCACAAGAAGCGCAAGAACATCCTGCGCGAACGCACCCAGGTCGCCGCCAGCGGGTTGGCGGTCGAATGGCGCAGCGGCGACACGCTCGACGAGCACGAGTGGGAGCGCGTGCACGCGCTGTACGAAGCCACCTTCGACGACAAGGGCAACCACGCGGTGCTGACCGTCGCCTTCTTCCGGCAGCTCGGCGAACTCGGTCCGCTGGCACAGCTCGCGCTGGCCCGCGCGGGCGGCGAGATCGTGGCGATGGCGTTGTTCGTGCAGGGCGACGGCGTGCTCTACGGTCGTTACTGGGGCAGCATGGTCGACGTGCCCGGGCTGCATTTCGAACTCTGCTATTACCGCGGCATCGAGTACGCCATTGCGCAACGACTGCACCGCTTCGAGCCCGGGGCGCAGGGCGAGCACAAGCTGGCACGCGGCTTCCTGCCCGCGCGCACGCAGTCGCGCCACTGGCTCGCCCACCCGGGCTTCCGCGCGGCGGTGGCCAGCGCGCTGGCGCGCGAGGCACCGGCGGTGGATGCCTACGCGGAAGAATTGCGGCAACACAGCCCGTACGCGCAGCACGACGAGGCTGCGCCATGATCCGCCTGCCCCTGCTCGATGCCGACGCGCCGGAGCGCTTTCCCGATCCGTCCCGCGCACTGGCCGAACCGAACGGCCTGCTTGCCTTCGGCGGCGACCTGTCGCCAGGCCGGCTGCTGGCCGCCTACCGGCAAGGCATCTTCCCCTGGTTCGGCGATGGCGAACCGATCCTGTGGTGGTCGCCGGACCCGCGCTGCGTGTTTCGCACCGACGCGTTGCGGCCGAACCGCAGCCTGCGTCGCCAGCTCGCCGGCAAGCGCTGGCGGGTGACGATCGACCGGGCGTTCGAGGCGGTGATCCGCGGTTGCGCGGCGCCGCGCGACAACAGCTCGGGCAGTTGGATCGTACCGGCCATGATCGACGCCTACCTCCACCTGCACCAGCTCGGTTACGCGCACAGCGTGGAGACCTGGGACGGCGAGCGCCTGGTCGGCGGCGTCTACGGCCTGTCTGTCGGCAAGCTGTTTTGCGGCGAGTCGATGTTCAGCGCCGAGAGCGGTGGTTCGCGGGTGGCACTGATCGCGCTGGCGCGGCTGCTGCACGAACAGGGCTGCCCGCTGCTCGATGCGCAGGTAGCCAACGCCCACACGCTGAGCCTGGGTGCGTTCGAGATGGCGCGCGCGGACTACCTGGCGCAGGCCGGCACGCTGGCCGCGCAGCCTGGGCGGGTCGGCAGCTGGACCGATCTCGGCCCGCGGCTGTGGCAGCCCGGCACGACTTTCAGCTAGCGCGCGCGGCGTACTTGCGCGCCACGTAGTCGTCGAGGATGTCGACGAACTCGTTGGCGATGTTGTCGCCGCGCAGCGTCATCGCCTTCTCGCCGTCGATGAACACCGGCGCGGCCGGCGCCTCGCCGTTGCCCGGCAACGAGATGCCGATGTTGGCGTGCTTGGATTCGCCCGGCCCGTTGACGATGCAGCCCATCACCGCCAGGGTGAGGTTCTCCACGCCGTCGTATTTCACCCGCCACAGCGGCATCTGCTCGCGCACGTGTTCCTGCACGGTCTTGGCCAGTTCCTGGAAGAACTCGCTGGTGGTGCGCCCGCAACCCGGGCAGGCGGTGACCAGCGGCGTGAACGAGCGCAGACCCATCGTCTGCAACAGCTCCTGCGCCACGATCACCTCGCCGGTGCGCGAGGCACCGGGTTCGGGCGTGAGCGAGATGCGGATGGTGTCGCCGATGCCCTCCTGCAGCAGCACCGCCAGCGCAGCGGCCGAGGCGGTGATGCCCTTGGAACCCATGCCGGCCTCGGTCAGGCCCAGGTGCAGCGCGTAGTCGCCGCGCGCGGCGATGTCGCGGTACACGGCGATCAGCTCCTGCACGCCGGAAACCTTGCATGAAAGGATGATGCGCTCGCGCGGCAGGCCGAGCTCCTCGGCACGCGCGGCCGAATCCAGGGCGGAACGGATCAAGGCTTCGCGCGCCACGTGCGCGGCATCCCACGGCTCGGCGCGCCGCGCGTTCTCGTCCATCAGCGCGGCCACCATGGACTGGTCCAGCGAACCCCAGTTGGCGCCGATGCGCACCGGCTTGCCGTAGCGCAGCGCCTTCTCGATGATCGAGGCGAACTGGCTTTCGTGCTTCTTGCCGAAACCGACGTTGCCGGGGTTGATGCGGTACTTCGCCAGCACCTCGGCGCAGGCCGGTTCGCGCTCCAGCAACTGGTGGCCGTTGTAGTGGAAGTCGCCGATGATGGGCACGTCCACGCCCATCATCGCCAGCCGCTCGGCGATGCGCGGCACCGCGGCCGCGGCGGCCGGCGTGTTCACCGTGATGCGCACCAGCTCGGAGCCGGCGCGGGCCAGCTCGGCGATCTGTTTCGCGGTGCTGGCCGGGTCCTCGGTGTCGGTATTGGTCATCGACTGCACCACGATCGGGGCGCCGCCGCCTACCTTGACCTTGCCGACCTGCACGCCCACGCTGGCGCGGCGCGGCGCGGGCGCCGCCGGACGGGGTTGTTGCGAAACGATCTCACTCATGGATTCAACCGGAATGTCTGGTCGCGGCAGGCCGCGACTGAAGATGCCAAGGATACTCGCCCGACCGGTAGCGCCGGCCTCCACCGCGATGACGTGGACGGAATGCCGCAGTTGCTTGATCGAGGTCAGCACTTCGCCGCATGCTTGCCGCCAAAATGCCCCGCTGTCCAGCCGGAAAAGCCGATGCCGAACACCGAATACTACAACGACAAGGTCGTCCGCCAGTTCCTGCTCGCGGCCGCCGTATGGGGCATCATCGGCATGTCCGTCGGCGTCTATGCCGCCGCCGAACTGATGTGGCCGGTGCTCAATTTCAACGTGCCGTGGCTGACCTTCAGCCGCATCCGGCCCGACCACACCTTCGGCGTGATCTTCGCGTTCGGCGGCTCGGCGCTGATGGGCACCTGCTATTACGTGGTGCAGCGCACCGGCCACGCGCGGCTGGCTTTCAGGAAGCTCGCCGCATTCACCTTCTGGGGCTGGCAACTGGTCTGCGTGCTGGCGATGACCACGATGCCGCTGGGGCTGACCCAGAGCAAGGAATACGCCGAGCCTGAATGGTTCATCGACATCCTGATCGCGGTGGTCTGGGTGAGCTTCGGCGTGGTGTTCTTCGGCTCGCTGGCGCGCCGGCGGATCAAGCACATCTACGTGGCGAACTGGTACTACGGCGCCTTCATCATCGCGGTGGGCCTGCTGCACATCGTCAACAACCTGGCCATCCCGGTCTCGCTGACCAAGTCGTACTCGATCTACTCCGGCGTGGTCGATGCGATGGTGCAGTGGTGGTACGGCCACAACGCGGTGGCGTTCTTCCTCACCGCCGGCTTCCTCGGCATGATGTACTACTTCGTGCCGCGGCAGGCCAAGCAGCCGCTGTGGAGCTACCGCTTCTCGATCGTCAATTTCTGGGCGCTGATCTCGGTCTACATGTGGGCCGGCGCGCACCACCTGATGTATACCGCCCTGCCCGACTGGGTGCAGTCGGTGGGCATGGCGTTCTCGCTGGTGCTGCTGATGCCGAGCCTGGGCTCGGCGGCGAACGGCCTGCTCACCTTCAACGGCGTGTGGCATCGCCTGCGCACCGATCCGGCGGCCAAGTTCATGGTGCTGTCGCTGGTGTTCTACGGCGCCTCCACCTTCGAAGGCTCGATGATGGCGATCAAGACGGTGAACTCGCTGTCGCACTACACCGACTGGACCATCGCCCACGTGCACTCCGGCTCGCTGGGCTGGGTGGCGATGATCACCATCGGTTCGCTCTACGCGATGGCGCCGCGTGCGCTGGGCCGGCCGGAGATGCACTCGCGCCAGGGCATGGAGCTGCACTTCTGGCTGCACATCATCGGCACCCTGCTGTACGTGGGCTCGATGTGGACCGCCGGCGTCACCGAGGGCCTGATGTGGCGCGCCACCAACCCGGACGGCGCGCTGACCTACGGCTTCCTCGACAGCCTGCTCGCGATCAAGCCGATGTACCTGATCCGCTGGGCCGGCGGCGTGTTCATCCTGTCCGGCATGTGGGTGATGGCGTGGAACCTGTGGCACACCGCCGCCGATGCCCGCGCGCGCCTGATCAAGCCGATCCCGGTGCCGATTCCCGAGCCGGCGCCCCACCAGGTGCCCGCTCCCCTGCCGGCAAGTGCCGGCTGAGGAAGAGATCAACATGGCCTACAAACATTTCGAAGCGATCGAGAAGCACGCCGGCCTGCTCGGCATCGGCATCGCGATCATGGTCTCGCTGGGCGGACTGGCGGAGATCACCCCGCTGTTCATGGAGGCGCACTCGGTGAAGGCGCCGCCGGGCGTGCATCCGTACGAGCCGCTGCGCCTGATCGGCAAGGACGTCTACGTGCGCGAAGGCTGCTACCTGTGCCACTCGCAGATGATCCGCGCGCTGCGTTTCGAGACCGAGCGCTACGGCCACTTCTCCACCGCGGCCGAGTCGGTCTACGACCGTCCGTTCCAGTGGGGCTCCAAGCGCACCGGCCCGGACCTGGCGCGCGTGGGCGGCAAGTATTCCGATGCATGGCAGCGCCTGCACCTGATGGACCCGCGCCAGGTGGTGCCGCAGTCGAACATGCCCGGTTATCCGTGGCTGGCGCACAACACGATCAGCGCCGAGGACGTGCAGGCACGCATGCGCACGCTGCGCAAGCTGGGCGACCCGTATACCGACGCGCAGATCGCCGCCGCGCCCGAGGCCGTCAAGGGCAAGACCGAGATGGACGCGCTGATCGCCTACCTGCAGGGCCTGGGCATCGCCAATGAGCCGGCCCCGCCGGCAGCCAAGCCGGCGACCACCGACGGCGTCGCGGGAGCCACGCCATGACGCCGATGAGCCCGGTCTGGGGCCACGTTGCAGGGGTATTCATCATCCTGATGCTGGTGACCTTCATCGGTATATGGATCTGGGCCTGGCGCAAGCGCCACCAGGCCACGTTCGACCGCATGGCACGCCTGCCGCTCGAACAAGACGAACTACCCGACAGCGATGTCGACGCCAAGGAGGATCGCCCATGAGCAGCGGCTGGTCGTTGTGGGTCATGTTCCTGGTGGTGCTCAACCTGGGCATCACCTTCGGGCTGTTCCTGTGGGCGCCGCGGGCCAAGATCCCGACCCGCCCCGATGGCACCACCGGGCACGTGTGGGCGCACGGCACCATCCTGGAAGGCCTCAAGAACCTGCCCACGTGGTGGATCGTGTTCTCCGGCTCGATGTTCGCCGCGGCGTTCATCTACCTGTTCCTGTTCCCCGGCTTCGGCAACCACAAGGGTGCGCTGGGTTGGACCTCGCACGGCCAGCTGGCGCGTGAAGTGGCTGCCAACGAGGCCAGGCTGGACCCGCTGCTGGACCGCTTCCGCCTGTACACGGTGGAGCAGCTGGCCGGCGACCCGCAGGCGCAGCAGATGGGCAAGGTGCTGTTCGAGGACAACTGCGCCGCCTGCCACCAGCGCAGCGGCAAGGGCAACATCCTGGTCGGCGCACCCAACCTCACCGACGGCGACTGGCTGTACGGCGGCACCGGCAAGGACATCACCACCTCGATCCACGACGGTCGCAGCGGCGTGATGCCGCCATGGGCGAGCCTGGGCGCGGACAACGTGAAAAACCTCGCCCAGTACGTGCTGAGCCTGTCCGGCGCCCCGCACGACGCGGCCAAGGCGGCAGCCGCCAAGCCGCTGTTCTCCACCTGCGCCGCCTGCCACGGCGCCGAGGGCAAGGGCAACCCGGCGCTGGGTGCGCCGAACCTCACCGACGACATCTGGCTCTACGGCGGCACGCCGGCCGAGATCGAGCACACCATCGCCAACGGTCGCCAGGGTCACATGCCGCCGTGGAGCACGCGCCTTTCCGAGGACCAGATCCACGTGATCGCGGCCTACGTCTACCACCTCTCGCACCAGGCCGATGAAAGCCCGCAATGACAACGGCAACCGCGCGGCATCGGCCTGGTATCGCCAGCCGGTGCTGTGGCTGGGAGCGTTGGTTTTCGTAGCCTCGCTGGCCGGTTGCGTGTGGCTCATCGTGGTCAGCGTGCAATACGCCGACACGCCGCTGCGCCCCGGCTCGCACGCGGTACTCGGCGTGCCGGTGACGGCACACAGCACGCCGCCTCCCCCTGCTGATCCCCCCGCGCCGCGGCCATGAGCGGCGCGGCGACATGGGCCGATCCCCGGCTCGCCGCCCAGGTATTGCGCGGGCGACGTGACGGCTTGAGCGAGATCGCGTTGCACGTCGAGGCGCTGGACGATCCGCGCCAGTTGCTCTGGCTGGAACAGCGCATCAACGCGCTGGCCGGCGTGCGCCGGGTCAGCGTCGACCGCGCCGCGCGTCGCATGCGGGTGGTCTGGGATACCCGGCGCACCACCCTGCCCACCCTGCTGGAGAACTTCGCCGCCGCCGGCTGTCCGGCACGCCCGCTGCGCCTGGACGAGGTGGAGGATGCCCGCGCCGCCGAGATGCACGATGCGCTCAAACGCATCCTGGTGGCCGGCATGTGCGCGATGCAGGTGATGAGCTACGCCCTGGTGATCTACCTCGGCGTGGTCGACTTCGTCGATTTCAGCACGCGCAACCTGTTCCGCTGGCTGGGCCTGCTCACCACCCTTCCGCTGGTGTTCTACTCGGCGCGGACCTTCTTCCGCGGTGCCGCCGACGAGCTGCGCGGCCGGCGCCTGGGCATCAACCTGCCGGTGGCGCTGGCGGTGTCGCTGGTGTTCGCCGCCAGCGTGATCAACACCCTGCGCGGCAGCGGCGAGGTGTATTTCGATTCGGTCAGCATGTTCGTGTTCCTGCTGCTGGTCGGGCGCTACGTCGAACTGCGCACGCGCCACCGCGGCGACGCGCGCGGCGATGCCCTGCTCGACGCGACGCCGCTGCTGGCGCAGCGCCGCCGTGCCGATGGCGAACTGGAAACCGTGCCGGCGATGACGCTGGCCAGCGGCGACTGCGTGCACATCGACGACGGCGGCACGGTGCCCGCCGACGGCGTGCTGGAAAGCGCCTCGGTGGAGGTGGACGAAGCGCTGCTGTCCGGCGAGTCGCGCCCGCAGCGGCGCCAGCGCGGCGAGCGGCTGGTGGCCGGCAGCGTGCTGCTGACCGGGCCGGCGCAGCTGCGCGTGGAGCATGGCGGCGCGGATACCAGCGTGGCCCGGCTGGGCGCGCTGGCCACGCGTGCGCGCCAGGCCCGCACGCGCATCGCCGGCAGCGATCGCGAGGTCACCCGCTTCGTGCGCCGGGTACTGGTGCTCACCGTGCTGACCGCGCTGGGCTGGTTGCTGATTGACCCTTCGCGCGCGTTCGACGCGGCCATCGCGGTGCTGGTGGTGGCCTGTCCGTGCGCTTTCGCGCTGACCGTGCCGGTCACGCTGACCCGGGCGCTGGGCCGGCTCGCCCGCCGCCACGTGCTGGTCACCGACGGCAGCGCCCTGCTCGCGCTGGCCGGCGTGGACCGCGCCCTGTTCGACAAGACCGGGACACTGTCCACCCCGAGCCTGGACGACGCCGCGGTCGAACCGCTGCGCGGCGACAGCCGCGAGCAGGTACTGGCCTGGGCCTCGGCGCTGGCCGGCACCAGCTCCCATCCGCTGGCCCGCGCGCTGAGCGCCGCGGGCCGGCAGCGCATCGCCGCGCCAGCCGCGCAGGACGTGCGGGTGCAGCTGGCCGCAGGCATCGAAGGCCGCGTCGGCGACCGCGCGCTGCGGCTGGGCCGCGCGCGCTACGCGCTGGGCGAGGCGCATTACGATCCGCGGCTGGCCAGCGCGGCCCTGGTGCTGGCCGACCAGCATGGCGCCCTGGCGCGGTTAGGCTTCCACGAGCGTCCGCGTGAAGACGCGGCGGCCACGCTGGCGCATCTGCGCAGCGACGGCATCGACGCATGCATGGCCAGCGGCGACAGCGCCGACCGCGTCGCCGCGCTGGCCGCGCGCCTCGGCATCGACGACTGGCATGCGCGCCAGTTGCCGGCCGACAAGCTGGCCCTGCTGCGGTCGCTGCAGGCCAATGGCCACCGCGTGCTGGCGGTGGGCGACGGCAGCAACGACGCGCCGCTGCTGGCCGCCGCCGACGTCTCGGCCGCGCTGGCCAGCGGCACCGACCTGGCCCAGGCGCAGGCCGACCTGCTGCTGCTCGACGGCCGCCTGCAAGGCCTGCTGCACGCGCGCACGATCGCCTTGCAGATGCAGCAGGTGATCGCGCAAAGCCGTCGCTGGGCCCTGGGCTACAACCTTTGCGCCGTTCCGTTCGCGGCATTCGGGCTGGTGTCGCCGTGGCTGGCCGCCATCGGCATGTCGCTGAGTTCGCTGATGGTGGTGCTCAACGCGATGCGCGTCGGCCGCGAACCCGCGCGCGACGGCGACACCGGACACGCCGGCCGCGCCGCCGAGGCGGCGGCATGAACATCCTGCTGGTGCTGATCCCGGTCACCCTGGTGGTGGTCGGCGTGGCCGTGGCGCTGTTCTTCTGGGCAGTGAACCACCAGCAGTTCGACGACCTCGACAGCCCCGGCGTGCTGCCGCTGATGGACGATTCGCCCGAGCCGTCCGAAGACCCCGAAGACCCTTCGACGCCCCTGTAGGAGCCCGGGATTCGCAGAGGCAGGAGCGTCGCTCGCGGATGCGACGCGTCCAGCCGTAGGGCGGGCACCGCCCGCCGCTTGTCGTCACGCCCTCGCGAAAGCAAAAGCCGGCGGGCCGTGCCCGCCCTACGTCGATCGCCGGCGCAGCGCGGCTTGCAGCAGACGGCGCTGGATGCGCTCGGGCAGGCCCTTGGGCGCATCCAGGCCCATGCGCGCCAAGGCTGCGCCTTCATCCTCCATCGCCTCGCCGGGACGCACCGCGGCGCGCAGCACTTGCCAGCGGCCGCGCCAGCGACTGCTGCGCGACTGCAGCCATTCCAGCGCCGGCAACAGGCGCTGTTCGACCTCGTCGAAATCGCTGCCGAAGGGGAACACCGGCAGTTGGCCCTTGCGCCGGAATGGCATCAGCGATTCGTGCAGTGCATCGGGCTGGTGCCGGCGCCAGGCATCGGGTATGGCGAAATCCGCCGCCAGCTTGCCGCGCGATTTCGCCTCCGCGCACAGCGCGTCCAGAAAGCGCGCATCGCAGATCGACAGCATCGCCTCGATGCATTCGCTGTCGCTCTTGCCGCGCAAGTCGGCGACGCCGTATTCGGTGACCACGATGTCGCGCAGGTGGCGCGGGATCGTGGTCTGGCCGTAGCTCCAGCGGATCGTGCTCTCGATGCCGCCGCGATGGCGGCGGGTGGCGCGCAGCAGCAGCACCGAGCGCGCGCCCGGCAGCTCGTGCGCCATCGCCACGAAGTTGTACTGGCCGCCGACGCCGCTGACCACCGCGCCGTCCTCCAGCGTATCGGACACCGCCGCACCGAGCAGGGTCGCCATCATGCAGGTGTTGAAGAAACGCGCGTCGCGTCGCTGCAGCGTGGCCAATGCCTGTTGGTCGCCGTACAGCTGGTTGACGTTGGACACCGCGCACATGTCGATCGCGTCCGGGTCGCTCGCCTCGGTGGCGGCCAGCCATTCGTACAGGTCGCGCGAACCGAGGAAGAATGCGCCGCGCAGGTAATGGCCGCCGGGCGTGCCCGGATTCAGCCGGCCGGACAGCGAGGCGCGCTCCAGCGCAAGGTTGTCCCAGCTGCGCCGCTTCAGGATGCCGCCGCGCTGCAGGTGCATGAAGCCGTCCATCACCATCTCGCTGGCGCCGTACAAGCCGGTCCCCAATGGTGCAAGGCCACCGAGCGCGCCTGCCTGCGCATGGGTGCTGCCGGCCGGGTCCAGCGCCACCAGCATGCAGCGCCAGGCGGTGTTCTGCTGCTGGCGCAGCAGCAAGGCCTTGACCAGGGCGTCGGACAACGCGCCGATGCCGATCTGCAGGCAGCCGCCGTCGCGCACCAGGCTGCTGGCGTGCAGGCCGATCGCATATTCGGCCAGGTCGATCGGCAACCGCGGCAGCGCGAACAGGCGCGGCGAGGATTCCGGCTGCAGCTCCACGTCGAAGTAATCCGCCGGCACCTCGGCATCACCGCCCAGCCACGGCAGGTCGGGATGCACCACCGCCACGCACAGCGGCCGGCGTGCACCTGCCAGCTGCAACTGGCGCAGGAAATCCAGGGTCAGGTCGGGGTTGCACGAGAGGCTGTAGCGCACACCCTCGGCGGTTTCGCGGCGTGCGACCAGTTGCACCAGCAGGTTGATGTCCTGCAACGCCAGGTCGCGCGCCACATGGGTGTAGTTCTGGCTGATGTAGTTGCGCTGCGCACTGCCCGAATGCAGCAGCGCGCCACTCTGCAGGTAGAACTCGTGCACCACGACGTTTGGCGGCAAGGCATCGCGCGCCTCGTCCAGGGCGTACTGCGGGTCGACCGCGTCGGCGCCGAAATGGCGATCGAGGAACGGCAGCAGGAAGCGCCGCTGCAGCCCCGCCTTCGGCTGCGGCCGGGTCAGCGACAGCGCGGTGTACAGGCGCATCGAACGCGTCGGGTCGCCGGCGGTGAGCCGGTACAACGCGTTGAGCAGGCCGTGCGGCTTGCCCAGGCCCAGCGGCGCGGCGATGCGCAGATCCGGCCCCAGCGCATCGGCGAGGTCGTGGGCGCAAGCGTCGGTGTCGCTGTAGCGCGGCTTGGCGGGCATCCTCCGATCATGCCAGAAGCCGCCGCCACGGCGCATCGACATCCCCATCGCCTACACTCGATGCATGCCCGACCCCTTGTCGCCGTCGTCGTCCTCGTCCAGTCGCCTGCTGGCGCAGCAAGCGCTGAGCCGCGCTGCCGGGGCACCGTTGCTCAGCGGCAACGCGGTGGACCTGCTGATCGATGCGGCAGCCAACTATGCCGCGTGGCTGGAAGCGATCCGCGGCGCGCGCCAGCGGGTGCTGCTGGAAAACTACATGGTGCGCGACGACGTGGTGGGCCGCGAATTCCGCGATGCGCTGGTCGAGCGCGCGCAGGCCGGCGTGTTCGTGGCCGTAGTGGTCGACTGGGTCGGCTGCCTGGGCCAGTCGCGCAGCGGCTTCTGGGCACCGCTGCGCGCGGCCGGTGGCGAAGTGCGCGTGTACAACCCGCTGCAGCTGGGGCAGACCTTCGGCTGGCTCAGTCGCGACCACCGCAAGTCGCTGGTGGTCGATGGCGTGACCGGTTTCCTTTCCGGCGTGTGCATCAGCGCCAGATGGCTGGGCAACCCCGCGCGCGACGTGCCGCCGTGGCGCGATACCGGCGTCGCCTTGCGCGGCCCGGTGGTGACCGAGCTGGAAGCGGCATTCGCGCAAAGCTGGAGCGCCACCGGCACGCCGCTGCGCGAATTCCCGAGCGCGGCCGAGCCGACCACACCCGCCGGTGACGTCGCACTGCGCCTGATCGCCACCCAGCCCTCCACCGCCGG
Organism: Rhodanobacter sp. UC4437_H4; assembly: GCF_052978425.1. Lineage (NCBI taxonomy): Bacteria > Pseudomonadati > Pseudomonadota > Gammaproteobacteria > Lysobacterales > Rhodanobacteraceae > Rhodanobacter > Rhodanobacter sp. UC4437_H4. Next base: position 285,263 of record NZ_CM129673.1, on the reverse strand, counting down.
CATGTATCGGCTCGACCAGCTGATCGCCTCGCTGGCCACCCGCACGCTGTGGCTCACCGACGCCTATTTCGTGGGCATCGCACCCTACGTGCAGGCACTGGTGGCGGCCGCCCGCGATGGCGTCGACGTGCGCCTGCTGGTACCCGGCAGCAGTGACATCCCGGCCGTGGCCAACATGTCCCGCGCGGGCTACAGGCCACTGCTGAAGGCCGGCATCCGCGTGTTCGAATGGAACGGCTCGATGCTGCACGCCAAGACCGCGGTGGCCGACGGGCAATGGGCGCGGGTGGGCTCATCCAACCTCAACCTCGCCAGTTGGCTGGGCAACCAGGAGCTGGACGTGGCGATCGAGGACGCCACGTTCGCCGGCAAGCTCGCCGCCCAGTACGAGCACGACCTGGAAAACGCCACCGAAATCGTGCTGGCGCCGCACCATCGCCGCGGCCATGCCGAGAAAGTACGCACCAGCCAGGCGCGACCGCGCGTGCGCCATGGCGGCGGCAGCTCCGGGCGTGCCGCGGCGGGTGCGTTGCGCCTGGCCAACAGCGTCGGTGCCGCGCTTGGCCATCGCCGCGTGCTCGGTGCGACCTCGGCCAGGCCGTTGTTCCTGGCCACCGCGGCGCTGCTGGTGCTGGGCGTGATCGCGGCACTGTGGCCGGCCTGGATCGGCTGGCCGGTCGCCGTGCTGTGCGCCTGGTTCGCGCTGAACCTGGGCATCCGCGGCTGGCGCCTGCGCCGCCGCCAGCGCACGGCGCGCGAAGCCGACGCCCGCGGGGCCGGCCACGACACATGAGACATTTGTTCTGATTCACCTCCCAAGCGGATGTTTTTTCACGACTTCACCGTAGCGGCATGCTAGGCTCTTCGCCCCATGTCCGTCCCCGACACCCCCCGCCACGTGCTGACCCCCAGCTCGCTCAACCGGCTGGTTCGCGACCTGCTGGGCGACGCGCTGCCGCAGGTGTGGATCGAAGGCGAGCTGTCCAACGTGGCGAAGCCGGCCTCGGGCCACCTGTACTTCACCTTGAAGGACAGCGGCGCGCAGGTGCGCTGCGCGATGTTCAAGATGAAAGCCTCCGTGCTGCGCTTTCGCCCGATCGACGGCATGCAGGTGCTGCTGCGCGCCAAGGTCGGCCTGTACGAACCGCGCGGCGAGTTCCAACTGGTCGCCGAATACATGGAGCCGGCCGGCGAAGGCGCGCTGCAGCGCGAGTTCGAGCAGCTCAAGGCCCGGCTCGATGCCGAAGGCCTGTTCGACCCGGCGCGCAAGCGTGCCCTGCCCCGTTACGCACGGCGCATCGGCGTGGTCACCTCGGCCACCGGCGCGGCGATCCGCGACGTGCTGAGCGTGCTGGCGCGGCGCTGGCCATTGGCTGATGTCGAGATCTTGCCGGTGCCGGTACAGGGCCGCGAGGCGCCGCCGGCGATCGTGGCGATGCTGCGCAAGGCATCGGCCAGCGCACGCTACGACGTGCTGCTGCTGACCCGCGGCGGCGGCTCCCTGGAAGACCTGTGGGCATTCAACGACGAAGCGGTGGCACGGGCGATCCACGCCAGCGCGGTGCCGGTGGTTTCCGCGGTGGGCCACGAGATCGATTTCAGCATCGCCGACTTCGTCGCCGACCTGCGCGCGCCCACGCCCTCGGCCGCCGCCGAACTGCTGGTGCCCGACGCGGTGGCGGTCGATCGCCACCTGCGGCAGCTGCAGCAGCGCCTGGCTACCCTGCAGCAACGACGCATGCAGGGGAACGCGCAACGCGTCGACCATCTGCTGGCGCGATTGCAGGCGCAGCGGCCGCAGGCGCGGCTGCAACGCGATCGCGAGCGGCTGGTCCATCTCCACCGTCGCCTCCTCGGGGCAATGCGCGAACAGCAGCAACGCCGCCAGTCGCAGCTCGACCGCGCGCGGTCCCGCTTGCTCGGGCAACACCCGCAGCAGCGGTTACCCCTGCTGCGCCATCGCCTCGGCGAACTCACCCAGCGCCTGCGCCACGCCATCGAGCGTCGTCTGGAACGCGACCGCCTCACCCTGCAGCAAGCCGCGCGCGCTCTGCATACGGTCAGCCCATTGGCCACGCTGGAACGCGGCTACGCCATTCTGTTCGACGAGGCCGGCAAGGTGCTGCGCTCGACGCAGGGCGTCGAGGCTGGCACGGCGCTGCGCGCACGACTGGCGGATGGTGAGTTGGGGTTGCGGGTGGAGGAGTGTGATGCCACGAAACCTCGCGGATGAGCAAACCTGATTCTGCGTTTGCTGCTCTTGCTACCGCCGAACAAGATTGCTGATGCTCGCAGCCATGGCCGCGGCACTCTCCTTGCCGTAGCCGCCGCCACCGACGAACACTGCCGAGGTGCCAAGCGACGAGAGTCGATCCAGCACGAGCGCGTCGCGTTCGACGCAATCGGCCACGGAAAGACGCATGCCGCCGAGTGGATCGCTAGCCAGCACATCGGTTCCGGCCACCACGAAAGCCAACGCGTGCCCACCGATCACCTCGCCCAGCCCGCTGCGCAACCGGGCCAGATATTCGTCACCGGACACGGCGTTGCGCAGAGGAAGGTCGATGTCGACCCGCTGTCGAGTGAAGCCGTCGCGTGGATAGATGGTGTCGTTGTAAATATCCAGAATATCCACTCGCTTGTCGTCCATGAACACATGCGCGTTGCCGTTGCCGTGATGGGCGTCGATATCGACGATCAGAATCCGGTCTTCGGTGCCCAGCGTGTTGTCGCCTCGCAACTGCTCCACCGTGATGCCGATGTCGTTGTAGACACAGAAGCCCTCGGCTGCGTTGCGGCTGGCGTGGTGATAGCCACCGGACAGGTTCCAGACATGCCCGCCTTCGCGTAGCGCCGCGCGTGCCGCTGTGAGCGTGCCGCTCACCGCCCAGCGCATCGGCGTCAGGATACGCCGATCGATCATCGAGAACGGCAGCAAGGGAATCCATGGAAGCTCGAGTGCCTGCAGAATGTAGCGTTTGCTCGACAGCAGGTTTCCGAAGATCGAACCGACGAAGGTTTGGACTGTCGCTTCATCGACAGGCGCCAGCGGTTCTGCCATCTCGACACCGGTCAGTGCGTGGAGGCTCTCGGCAACCTTGGCGTACTTCCTGCCATCGAACGGATGCAGCCGATTGAGCAGACCGAAGTCGATGTTGTACGCAGGGGTGTAGATGATCTTCAAGATTGCTGCAGCTCTCTGGCGAATTTGAGCACTTGGGCCGGCGTCCAGATACCCCAACCCAACACGCGACCGAATCGGTTGTACTCGCCTGCGTGCGGGGTGAACGAAGGGCCTCGCTTCGCACCTTCGATCAAAGCGAGCGCGACGACGTGTGAGCAGTTGTTCCGCGCGATCTGATAGCGCGGTGTGTCCTTCTGAAGGTTGATGATGAATCGGAGCACGGCAGCCTCGTCCAGCAGGGGAAGTTCCACGGTCACCGGCTGCCGGTTGCCCTCGTTGTAAATATCCTGCTGAAGGCTTTGCATCAGCATGCCGGGCTGACTCCGTTTGGTCTTCAAATCCTTTTTTTCCGCGCCTCCGTCAGGCCAGAAACTGACGTATTCGCTTCCGATGGTCAGGGCTGCGTGTCCGATGTGCTCGTTGTCCGCTCTCGCCGCGGGCTTTGCGCTGCAGCGGGAGCTGGATATCGGGGCCGGCATCTCGATCATCGAGGCAGCCGCGGTCTGAAACGCGGCCAAGATGGCGAAAACAGAAGGCATTGAAGCTGTGCAAACGCGTGGGTCGGAGCCGACGCAGGGATCGCGTAGCAACCGACATCCGCGCCGCCTACCTCCCAAGCACCCCTTCGATAGCGGCGACCGCCGCGGCGAGGCCGTCTTCGCTGGCCATGCCTCGGCCAAGCTCGGCCGCACGCGCGACGACGGTTTCCCGCGCGACAAAATCGAGGGCTGCAGCAAGCGCCGCAGTGTCCGGGCTTGCCGCCGGGAGTGCCGCCGGCGCCACGCCCAGCCGACGAAGGCGATCCGCCCAGAACGCCTGATCCCCGGCGAACGGCATGACGATGGAGGGTTTGCCTGCCCGCAGGGCCGAGTGGGTGGTTCCCGATCCGCCGTGGTGGATCACCGCAGCCATCCGTGGAAACAGCCAATCGTGCGGGGTGGCGTCGATGCACAGGACATTGTCCGGCAGACGCACGTCGCCCATCCCGTTCCACCCCGGCCAGAACACGGCACGTCGCCCGTCCAGCGCCGCGATCACCGCACCGAGCATGGCAGCCATGTCGATGCCGGTCATGCTGCCAAAGCCTACATAGACCGGCGCGGTGCCGGCGGCAAGGAACGCCGCCAGAGCCGGAGGTGGCGTGTAGCTTTCACCCATGGGCGGCAGCCACTGGCCACACAGCGTGGCATTCGCCGGCCAGTCCTTGGGCGATGGCAGCAGCGTCGGCGAGATGCCGTAGAGCATGGGCAGATCCTTCCACACGGTTTTCCGCGGCGGCAGGGCCAGCACCTCCGCCCGTGCACGGTTGAGCGCCTGCTTGAAAGCCAGCCAGAACAGCTTGTTGGTGAACGCGAGGCTGGCCCGGTTCAACCAGGCGGGGACCCAGGCCGGCGGCAAGAAGGGCGAAGCAAACTCGCGCGACGGCGTAAGCGGGATCATCCCCGCGATGGCGGCGGGAACCTCGAGGCGCTCGGCCACCGAAAGCCCGACGAAGCCGGCCAGGCCCGACGTCACGATGGCGTCGCAACCTTCCGCCGCGGCCAGCGTCTCCCGCATCCACGCAGCCGTGTGCTTGTTGGTCAATGCCACCATGGCCTTGGCCGTGCCGCGCGGCCCTTGTTGTCCCCAGTCGGCAAACAGCTCGCGGATGTCGCCGGAGAGCGGCGTGGCTGGAATCCCGAGCGCATGCGCCGTGCCCAGGGTTCGCGCGTCGCCCAGCAGAACCACCTCATGGCCCGCTTTGCGCAGGGCATGACCCAGCGCGGCCAGCGGACGCGTATCGCCCTCGGTGCCGCAGGTCAGAAGTACGAGCTTCATGTCACGCTCCCATGTAAAGTAAACGGCGTATACTTTACATGCCACCGAGTGTCTGAGCCATGCCATCTTCCCGTCCGCGTCCCCGGCCATCAAGCCGGGCCGAGTTGCCCGAACACATGGGCCTCGTTGCGCGCCAATTGTTCGCATCGCACGGCTATGCCCAGGTGACCATGGAGCAGGTCGCCGCCCGGGCCGGCGTATCCAAGCGCACCCTGTACAAATACTTTCCGGCCAAAGAAGCTCTGCTGGAACACACGCTGGAAGCTTCCCTCTCGAAAGACCTCGCAACACGCGACTTCAGCCTGCACGAACGTGCCGGCTTCCGCGCCGGCGCCACGGCACTGCTGCACGAATCGGCGCACTGGTGCGAACAGCACGCCGATATCCTGTTGCCCTACATCCGCTACAAGTTCGCCAATTTCGACCCGGGCGCCAGGCCGAAGGAAGATCGCGGCCTGCTTCCGCTCTGGGTGATGCTGATCGAAGCCGCCCAGGATCGCGGCGAACTGGCGCCGCAGCATCGCTCCGAACAACTGGGCATCTATTTCCACTACCTCTACCTGGGTGCCCTGATGCGCTGGCTCAGCGAGCCGGGCCTCGACCTGCGGCAAGAGTTCGACATGGTGATCGGGCTGTTCATGGACGGGGCGGCGGCCGGCGTGAATTGATGTTCGGCAAGCTGGCGCATGGCCATGCAGCCTTGTGTCGCCGCCGGGAGAGCCTCGACATCATGCCCGTGTGGCCGTCGCGGCCAGCGCGAAACCAGGTTCACCCACTGGCAGACGACAGCAGCTCACGACCCCTGAACAACACCACGCCCTATCCTTGCCGGATCGCAACCGCAGGCAAGCGCCATGTTGAACAAGACCTACCCGTACTACCTTGCCAACCGGCCGCAGACGTCGAAGGCCATGCTCGACGTGCGCGACAAGTACAACGGCAAGCTCGCCACCCGCGTCGCGGTACCGGACGCGAAGGCCACCGAGCAGGCGATCGCCGCCGCGGTGAAGGCGGCCAAACCGATGCGCGAGTTCAAGCCGTGGGCGCGCCAGGCCGTGCTGCAGCATTGCGCGCAGCGCTTCGCCGAGCGCCGCGACGAACTGGCCGAGGCGCTGTGCATCGAGGCCGGCAAGCCGATCAAGGATGCAGCCGGCGAGGTGACCCGGCTGATCGAGACCTTCCGCATCGCTGCCGAAGAAGCCGTGCGCATCAACGGCGAGACGATCAACCTGGAACTGGCCAGCCGTCTGGACGGCTATCACGGCTACACCAAGCGCGTGCCGCTGGGGCCGGTGTCATTCATCACGCCGTTCAACTTTCCGCTGAACCTGGTGGCGCACAAGGTGGCGCCGACGATCGCCGCCGGCTGCCCGTTCGTGCTGAAACCGTCGGAGAAGACCCCGATCGGCGCGCTGATCATCGGCGAGGTGCTGGCCGAGACCGATCTGCCGAAGGGCGCGTTCTCGATCCTGCCGCTGGACGGCGACCATGCCGCACCGCTGGTCGAGGACGAGCGCTTCAAGCTGCTCTCGTTCACCGGCGGCCAGATCGGCTGGGCACTGAAGGCACGCGCCGGACGCAAGAAGGTAGTGCTGGAACTGGGCGGCAATGCCGCCTGCATCGTCGACGCCGACCAGGGCGCGCAGCTCGATCGCGTGGTGCAGCGGCTGGTGTTTGGCGCGTTCTACCAGTCCGGACAGAGCTGCATCGGCGTGCAGCGCATCTACGCCCACGCAGATGTCTACGACGCGCTGAAGCGCAAGCTGGTCGCCGCCACGAAGAAGCTCAAGGCCGGCGACCCGCGCGACAAGGAGGTATTCCTCGGCCCGATGATCGACGAGGCGGCCGCCGAACGCCTGCACGGCTGGATTCTGGAAGCGAAACAGGCCGGCGGCAGGATCCTCTGTGGTGGCAAGCGCGAGGGCAACATGCTCGACGCCACGCTGATGGAGAACGTGCCCGCCGATGCCAAGGCGAACCGCATGGAAGCGTTCGGCCCGTTCGCGCTGCTCGCTCCGTTCGACAAGTTCGACCAGGCGATCGGCATGGTCAACGACTCGGACTACGGCCTGCAGGCCGGAATCTTCACCAACGATCTGGACCACGCCATGCGTGCCTGGAACGAGCTTGAGCAAGGCGGCGTCATCATCAACGACATCCCCAGCTTCCGCGTCGACAACATGCCCTACGGCGGCGTCAAGCTGTCCGGCCTGGGTCGCGAAGGCCTGCGCTACGCGATCGAGGACATGACCGAGATCCGCCTGATGGTGATGCGCGAAGGCTGATCCATGCCGGACCCTGCGCCACACGAAAGTCGCCGCCCGCTGCACGGCCGCGACGGAAGCCGGCGGGCATTGCCCGCCCTACCGCAAGGGTTTCATGACCGGTGCGTTCCAGTCCATCGCGTTGTAGACGCGGTACCGCAGCACGCCCAGGTACTCATGCAGGGCCACGTCGGTCAGCACCAGGTTCTGCGCCGAGGGCCACAGGCCCAGGTTGGCGTGCAGGTAATCCGCGCGCACCGGGGTGGCTGCGATACCGAAATGGTCGAAGTACAGCACGCTGCGACGCAAGTGCCAGGCGGAGCTGACCAGCCACACCTTCGGTGCGTCGAGCCTGGCCAGCAGCGGACGCGAGAACTGCGCGTTCTGCCAGGTGTTGTTGCTGCGGGATTCCAGGATGAGATCCTCGTCCGGCACACCGAGCCCGCGCAGCACGCGGGCGTAGGAGACGGCCAGCGGCGTTTCCATGCGTTCCGGGTCGCCGCCGCTGACCAGCAATTTGCAATCGGTCCCGGCCGCGTGGCAGGCGTGGTACAGCACGGCCGCTTCGGTGATCCGTCCGTACGCGCCGATGCTCGGTTCGACCTTGTCCTGCGGCACATGGATCGAACCGCCGGTCAGCAACACGATCGCGTTGTGCGGTGCCCATGCCAGCGTCGGACGCAGCGCATACGGCGCCTGCAGGCGTTGCAGCAACAGCCGGGGCAACACGCCACATCCGGCCAGCAGCAACAGCAGCACCGCCAGTAGCGCGGCGCCGCCGCCCAGCCGACGCCAGCGACGCCAGAGCGCCAGCCAGGCGAGCAGGATCAACGCAGCGATGAGCGAAAGCAGCATGGTCGGGCCGGCAGCACGAAGGCTCGCAGGTTAACCGATGCGAGGCCGCACGCAAGGCGCGCTTTCGTGACGGCGATAACTGCGCGAGGATGATCGACACGCGCGATCGGCGCGTGCCGAGCAGGCGTCGCCATGACCACCCTCGTCTTCGTCCACGGCTGGAGCGTCACCAGCACCGCCACCTACGGACAGATGCCGCAACGCCTCCAGCAACGTGCGGCCGCCAGCGGCCTGGCGATGACCCTGGCCGACATCTGGCTATCCGAATACGTGAGCTTCGACGACGCGGTAACCATGGCCGACCTGGTGCGCGCCTTCGACCACGCCCTGCGCGACCTGCACCTGCAGGACGCAAGCTTCGCCTGCGTGACGCACTCCTTTGGCGGCCCGGTGGTGCGCGAGTGGTTGCGCGCGCAGCGCATGCAACCCGGACGCCACAGCACCATCCGCCTGACCCACTTGGTGATGCTGGCGCCGGCGAACTTCGGTTCCGCATTGGCACAGTTGGGCAAGGGCGTGCTCGGCAAGCTGAAGGCGTGGTGGCACGGCGTGGAACCGGGCCAGCGCCTGCTCGACTGGCTGACGCTGGGCAGCCCGGCCTCGCTCGCCCTCAACCTGGACACCATCCACGGCGCGGACCCCGCGACCACCGGCCTGTATCAGTTCGTGCTGACCGGCGATCGCCCCGACCGCGCGCTGTACGACTACCTGGTGCCCTATACCGGCGAGGACGGCTCCGACGGCGTGGTGCGCATTGCCGCGGCCAATCTCAATGCGCGCCACGCGGTGCTGAGCCGGGATGGCAAAAGCGATGTCGGCGGCATCGACGAGCTGGCGTTGAGGGTGACCCGCGGCCCGCGCTTCGCCTTCAAGATCGTGGCCGACGCCGCCCACTCGGGCAGCGAACACGGCATCCTGCGCGAGGCAGCGCCGACCACCGTGGCCGACATCCTGCGTTGCCTGCAGGTGCGCAGCGGCGGCGACTACGCCACCCTGGCCGACGCCTTTGACGCCGAGAACGCCGCACGCGACGCGCACCGGGTGGAACTGGAACCGGCCGACCCGTTCCCCGCCCGCGTGCACATCCACGACCCGCGCAGCCAGCTGATCGTGCGCATCAGCGACGACAGCGGCGAGGCGCTGGCCGGCGCCGGCTTCCTGCTCACCGCCGGGCCGCAGGCCAGCCCCGACCGGATGCCGCCGGGCTTCATGCTCGATCGCCAGGTCAACCCGCGCCATCGCGCCACCACCACGCTGTATCTCGACCACACGCTGCTCGCGGGCGCCGATCGCGTGAGTCATCCGGACAACTCGCGCAAGACACTGCGCCCCGCCATGCCCAGCCACCGGCCCTACGGTGCCAGCGTCACGCCGCAGGATCTCGGCGGCCTGGTGCATCACGCGCTGGCGCGCAGCATTGCCGCCGATGACCTGTTCGCCATCCTCGGCCCGCACCAGACCACCGTGCTGGACGTGGTGCTCTCGCGCAAAATCCACGCCGGCGTGTTCCGCCTCATCCGCGACCTGGAGCCGCAGGACTTCCGCCAGCCGTCGCCCGGCCCGGTGATCGGCTAGCGCAACTGGCCCTGTCGCGCGCAGGAAGTTACGATGCGCGACAGGGCGGCGACGCGGTTCCGCGCGCCAAGGGGATCAACCGGTGTGTCACCAGACTTTCGTCAGCCCCGCCTGACGGGCAGCAGGTCAGTTGGCGCCCAAACGCTGCAGCTCAATCCATCAGGTCAGGGAGGACATCGCATGAAGAAAATCGTGTTCGCGATCATCGTGATCGCCGCGGCGATCTGGTATTTCGACCTCAGCCGCAGGATGACCGAAACCGCGATCCGCGAGAGCTACCAGGCGCAGATCGCGGCGCTGCAGCGATTCGACGCCAGGCCGCTGTGCGACGCGCTGGACGACAGCTACCAGGCCACCGTGACAGCCCGCGGTTCGGCCCGCGCGCCGAGCGCCAAGGACAAGGCCGGCGCCTGCGCGGACCTCACCCGTACCCTGCGCCGGATGAAGACCCTGAGCGAACGCACCGGCGGCCTGCTGGAGCCGGATTACGACTTCGAGATCAAGTCGATCAAACTCTCCGACGACCGCAAGACCGCCACCGTGGAGATCACCAGCGCCATGCGCATCGGCGACATGACCCTCGCCCGCTCCCGTTCGGTGGAACACCTCATCCGCCGCCTGGGCCGCATCCGCAGCGTCAGCAGCGAAGAAACCGTGTGGGCGTACCAGCCGGAATAGGCCGAACGTCGGCGAGTACCACCGATGCCTCGATCTGTCGTTCCGATATGTTCCAGTAGGCCCGCAGCAGCTTCGGCGCCTGCGCCGTCGGCACCGGTTCGAAACCGTGCCGCTGATAGAAGCGGATCGCCCAGTCGGCCGCGGACCATGTGCCCACCAGCATGCGCCGCGCACTCTTGCGGCGCAGGTGCGTGATCAGCTCCCCGCCGATGCCGCAGCCCTGCTGGCCAGGCAGGACGTAGGCGTGGCGGATCAGGTCGACGTCTCGCACCGCCTGGACACCCATCACGCCGACCAGCGCGCCATCCATTTCATAACCCCGGAATTCGACCCCGGCGGCGATCTCGCCGTCGAGCTCCCGCAACGTCATGTATGGCTCGTGCCAGCAATCGTCGGGAATCACGCCCCGGTACGCCTCGGCAGCGGCCTGGATGATCGCAAGTATCGTCGCGCGCTCGTCGTCGCGACAGCGCCGGATGATCGCCGGCGCGACGCCTTCGGTGGTTGTCGGGGAAACTTCGCCTTGGTTGGGGTCGATGATGGCGTTCTGCATGTGCCGCACTCCTGTCGGTTGGACGGGTGCAAGCCTGACGACACCGACGCGGGCGGTCTTGGACAAAAGTGCGGGCGCGGAATCAACCGGCGGCGGCGTAGCGGCTCGGCGTAACGCCGAACTGCCGGGTGAAACAGCGGGTCAGGTGGCTCTGGTCGAAAAAGCCGGCAATCGCCGCCGCCTCGGCCAGCGCATGGCCGTTGCGAATGAGCCGGCGCGCCAGAGCGACCCGCCGCTGCAAGATGTAAGCATGCGGCGGCAGCCCCAGCTCGCGCGCAAAGCCGCGAAGCAACTGGTAGCGACTGAGCCCGGCCTCGTCGGCCAGGCTTGCCAGCATCAGCGGCGCGGCCGGGTCGTCATCGATCCTGTCGCGGACCTGGCGGATGGAAGCCACCGGCCCCGGCGACGCCATTCGGCCGCCCGCCGCATTGGCCTGCATGCCCGCAGCCAGGCGCAGGAGCGCCGTCTCGCAGGCCATCGCATTGCTCGATCCGCCCGCAGGCACATGGGTGAAGATGTCATCGAAAAGCCGGCGCAATCGCTCGTCCTTGAATACCGGTGCGGCGAATGCCAGCGATATGTGGGCGCCGTCGTGGATATCGTCCAGGACGTTGCCCAGCAGCTCGGGATCGACATACAACATCCGCCACGACCGCGGCTGTCCATGGATTGCGCGGCCGTCATGGACTTCGCCCGGGTTCACGAAAATCAGGCTGCCCGGCCCGGCTTCGACCTGACCCCGGCCGCTCGACGATGCATGTCCGCCGGTGTCGAGGACACCAATGCCGTACTGGTCGTGCGTGTGGCGCGGATAGCTGCGCGCCGTGGATGCCGTCATCGCGTCGATGCCGGCCAGAGGGAAACGGTGGTAGAGGATACGCTCGCTCATCCGCACTCCAGAGGGCTGCGGTGCCTCGGGCCCTGGGAGCCAGCCCGGCGCCGGCTGGCAACGGTGCTCAGCCGTTGCCGCGCACCCGCACTGTCAACCCTTTCAGGAAATTGCGCAGCAACTGGTCGCCGCACAGCTTGAAGTTCTTGTGGTCGCTCTGGCGAAACAGCGCGCTGAGTTCCGGCTTGGAGACGGGGAAACCGGCGGACTCGAGGATCTGGTGCATGTCCACATCCTTGAGTTCGAACGCCACGCGCAGCTTCTTCAGTACCACGTTGTTGGTGACGCGCTTCTCCGGCGGGCGCGGCGGGCGGCTTTCGTCCTTGCCGCGGCGGTGGAACACCAGTCCGTCGAGAAAAAGCGCCAGCAGCTTGGTGCTGCATTCGACGTAGCCGGGCTCGTCGTCCTTCTTCAGCATCGCCTGCACTTCTTCCTTCGTCACCGGCGCGGCGGCGTCGGCCAGGTGGATCAGCTCCACCACCTTGCCGTCGCTCAAGTCGAGCATGTAGCGGATGGAGCGCAGTACGTCGTTGTTGATCATGTCGTTCCGAAGGGGCGTGCGTAAGGCCGCCATGCTACCGCGACGGTCCGGCGAGTTTCAGTCGGCACAGGCTCAACCCCCTTTCCGTTCGCGCTGCGTTTCATCTTCCACACCCGGAGGAGAACCGACGCGATGAAAACGAATACCCTGTGGCGCAGCGTGTTGATGGCCTTGCTGGTGATGCTTGCCGGCTGCGGCCACCGGCCAACCGCCGAGCCGGTCAAGACCGGCCATGCCGCCAGCGCCGCGGCAACGCAGAATGACCAGTCGGCCCGGACCACGCCGGCACCTTCCACCCGCCCGTTGCAGGAAACCGCACCCAGGGCGGCGAACGACACCACACTGCCCTCGCCGCCACGACTGCCACCGCCGCCGTATGTGCAACGCCGGGCAACCCCGCCTTCGCCTCCCGCACCGCCACCGATGGTCGCGGCGCCATTGGCAGCAGGCAAACGCATGGCCCCCGCCATGCCGACGATGGCGTCGATCATCATGCCCCCGAACCAACCATTGCCCGGCGACATCAACACCGAAAACTACACCCACCGCGACGCCAATCCGGTGCGGCTGGTGAGCGAACACCCGGTGTCCACCTTCAGCATCGACGTCGACACCGGCGCGTACACCAACGTGCGGCGCATGTTGAATGCCGGCCGCCTGCCGCCAGCCGACGCGGTGCGCGCGGAGGAGTTCATCAACTATTTCGATTACCACTACGCGCCGCCGGCGAATCGCGCGCAGCCGTTCAGCGTCATCACCGAACTGGCGCCGGCGCCGTGGAATGCACAGCGGCAACTGTTGCTGGTCGGCATCCAGGGTTATCGCGTGCCGAAGGCGCAGATCCCCGCCGCCAACCTGGTGTTCCTGATCGATACCTCCGGCTCGATGAACGAGCCGGACAAGCTGCCGCTGCTCAAGGCTTCGCTGAAACAGCTGGTGCGCGAACTGCGCAAGCAGGACCGGGTGGCGATCGTCACCTATGCCGGTTCCGCCGGCGTCGCCCTGCCTTCCACTGCCGGCGACCAGCACGCCACCATCGATGCCGCCATCGACAGCCTCGGCGCCGGCGGTTCCACCAATGGCGGGGCCGGCATCAAGTTGGCCTATGCGCAGGCCGGACAAGGCTTCATCAAGGACGGTGTAAACCGGGTAATCCTGTGCACCGACGGTGATTTCAACGTGGGCACGGTCGACGAGGAAGCCCTGAAAACCACCATCGAGGACCATCGCAAGAGCGGCGTGGCGCTGACCACGCTGGGCTTCGGCGAAGGCAACTACAACGATGCGATGGCGGTGATGCTGGCCGACGTGGGCAATGGCAGCCACCACTACATCGACAACCTCGCCGAAGGCCGTCGCGTGCTGGTGGACGAGATGTCCGCGACACTGCTGACCATCGCCAGGGACGTGAAGATCCAGCTGGAGTTCAACCCCGCCCAGGTGCAGGAGTACCGCCTGATCGGCTACGAGAAGCGCCTGCTCAAGCGCGAGGATTTCAACAACGACCAGGTCGACGCCGGCGAGATCGGCGCCGGTGCCAACGTCACCGCGATCTACGAGATCACCCCGGCCGGCTCTGCCGGCGCGCGGATCGATCCACTGCGCTACGGCGGCCGCGCCGAGCCGCAAGGCCACGGCAATGAACTCGGCTTCCTGCGCCTGCGCTACAAGTTGCCGGGTCAGTCGGCGAGCCGCCTGATCGAACAGCCGATCGCCGCGCAGGCCGAGGCTGAAGCCAGCGAGCGGCTGCGCTGGGCCGCCGCGGTGGCCGCGTTCGCCGATGCCTTGCGCGGCGGCAAGTACCTGGACGGCTACGGCTACCGCCAGATCGCGCAGCTCGCCAACGGTGCCCGCGGCCAGGATGCCGACGGCTACCGCGCCGGCTTCGTGCAGTTGGTGAAGCTGGCCGAGGGCTTGGCCACGCCCGCCCCCGCCAACCCTGAAACTTTCCTGCGCTGAGCCATTCGGCCCCGCCGCGTCGACCGCCGTGACGACCGCAGCCTGCTCCCCCGCTGCCGCCTTCCCCCACGACGAGCGCGCGGCGGGGCCGATACCCGTCGCGCCGGCGCCCCTGCACGGGTCGCCCGGACACCGCCGATTTGTCTTACCCTCGCACTCCATGGATGCCCTGGTCGACCCCGATGCGATGCTGATGCTGGCCTACGCGCGCGGCGATCTTGCCGCGTTCGAGGCGCTGTACGCGAAGCATCGCGGCGTGCTGTATCGGTTCCTGCTGCGCAGCCTGCGCGATCCCCAGCGCACCGACGAGCTGTTCCAGGAAACCTGGAGCCGGGTGATCGCCGCCCGCGCGCGCTACCAGCCGCAAGCAAAGTTCAGCACCTGGCTGCTGCAGATCGCGCACAACCTTCTGGTCGATGCGCTGCGCCGCCAGCGCCCCACCGCCGACGGCGAGGAAGCCGAACTGGCGCTGTCCCGCGTCGCCATCCCCGAACACGAGCAACCCGAGCACGCCTGGTCCGATTTCGAGCGCCGCCGCCATCTGCAGCGCGCGATCGAGCAGTTGCCCGACGAGCAACGCACCGCCATCCTGTTGCGGCTGGAGCAGGAGCTGAGCCTGGAGGAGATCGCCGAAGTGACCGGCAGCGGCCGCGAGACCGTGAAGTCGCGCCTGCGCTATGCCATGACCCGCCTACGTGAAGCGCTGTCCGAATGAGCACGCCCCTGCCACCGAACGATCCCGCCACCCCGGACGAGAAGCTGCCCGGCGAAGCCGAAGTGGCCGCGCTGTACCGGCATCTGCCGCGGCGCGAGCCCGGTCCGGAGCTGGACGCGGCCGTGCTGCATGCCGCGGCGCATGCGCTCGGCGTCGACCGGGCGCCGTTGCACGTCGAACGCCGCAAGAACCCGCGCGAGTCCGGCGACTGGGTACACCCCAAGCCGTTGTCGGCGATCAAGGCTCGCGCGATCCCGTCGGTCGACCCGGCCGCGCGCGCACGCCGTCGCCCCATGCCGCACTGGCTGGTGGCGCTGGGCAGCGCGGCCAGCCTGGTGCTGGTTGCCGGCCTGGCCTGGCACATGCGCTCGACGTCGCCGGCTTCGCCGCTGCCGACCGAAACGGCCGCGCCGGCGCAGGCCGTCACGCTGCCCACTGCCGGGCAAGCTGCCGATCGCGCCGTTACCGCCGCGGCGCCGTCACCGCGCACGCAGGCAACAGAAGTGGCCGAGCGCCAGTCGACGGCTGCCAGGAAACAAGCCGCCGCCCCTGCCGTCGTCGCGGCAAGGATGGCCCCACCGCCGCCGCCGGTGACGCCGATGGCCAAGGCGTCATTGCAACCGCAGATGGCCGCAGCCCCACCGGCACCGCCGCCACCGCCGCTGCCGGCAATGCTCCAGGTGCCCGCGCCGCCAGCGGACACCGTCGCGAAGGAAGCCGCACCAGCGACGGCTGGCGTCATCACTCCGGCCGAGGAGCTGGCGCGGATCGAGCAGCTGTTCGCGCAAGGCGAGCAGCACGAGGCACGCCAGCGCCTGCTCGATTTCCACCACGCCCACCCGCAATGGCCGCTCCCGCCGGAGCTGCAGGCGAAACTGCCCAAACCGTGAGCGAGCCGCTGTCCACCGTCGCCGCGCGTTGCCGCCACCAGCAGGACATCCGCAAGAGCCGCTTCCTCGCCATCGCCGAGCCGGTGACCTCGCCCGCCCAGGCGCTGGCCTTCCTGCGCGAGGTCGCCGACCCGGCCGCCACGCACAATTGCTGGGCCTGGCGCATGGGCCAGGACTACCGCTTCAACGACGACGGCGAACCCGGCGGCACCGCGGGCCGACCGATCCTGCAGGCGATCGAGGGCCAGCAGATGGACGGCGTGATGGTGGTGGTCACGCGCTGGTACGGCGGCATCAAGCTCGGCGCCGGCGGCCTCGCCCGCGCCTATGGCGGCACCGCCGCCGAGTGCCTGCGCCTGGCCGACCGGGTGCCGATCGTGGCGATGGCGCGGCTGGGCCTGCACGTGGAATTCGCCGTGCTTGGGGTGCTCAAGGCGCGGCTGAAGGAACTGCAGGCCGAGACCGAACACGAGGCCTTCGGCGCCGACGGCGTCGAGCTGCAACTGCAACTGCCGCAGAGCCGCGCGGACGACCTGGCGCTGCTGGTGCGCGACCTCACCCGCGGCCGCAGCAGGGCGAAACGCCTGGATTGACCGCGCCCCGGGTAGGGCGGACTCCGTCCGCCGGCTCTTCGCGTGCACCGCAGCCAGACGCGATGGCGGGCCGTGCCCGCCCTACTCGCTGGATCGACCGCCCCGGGTAGGGCGGACTCCGTCCGCCGGCTCTTCGTATGCATCGCAGCCAGACGCGATGGCGGGCAGTGCCCGCCCTACTCGCGCCCGCCCGGGTAGGAGCCCGCTCGCGGGCGATGCTTTCAGGCCGGGAAGGGAATAGGGAATCGCAAGAGCAAGAACATGGCGTGTGGTTCGCCGATTGAATCGGCGGCCTTCTGCCCCACTTCAGTGGCTGCGTGCCGCCGTGCGCATCCCTTACGGACATCCTGCGAGCCTCCATGAGCGACACCGCCCACGACACGCCCCGCCCGTCCCGCCGCCTCGGCGCGCTGCGCGGACTGTGGCCGTTCCTGAAACCGCACCGCGCGCTCGCCGTCGGCTGGCTGGTGTTCCTGGGGTTGTCCTCGGGCGCGTCGCTGACCTTGCCGCTGGCGTTCCGCCACATCATCGACAAGGGCTTCGGCCACGCCAGCCAGACGGCGATCAACGAGACCTTCATCGCCCTGTTCGGCGTGGCGCTGGTCCTCGCCGTGGCCACGGCGGCGCGCTATTTCTGCATCACCCTGCTGGGCGAACGCGCGCTGGCTTCCTTGCGGCAGACCCTGTACGCGCAGGTGATCCGGCTGGACGTGGCGTTCTTCGAACGCAGCCGTGTCGGCGAACTGCTGTCGCGCCTCAGCGCCGATACCGAAGTGGTGCAGACGCTGATCGGCTCGGGCGTGTCGGTGGCATTGCGCAGCGTGGTGATGCTGGTCGGCGCCAGCGCCATGATGGTATGGACTGCGCCCTCGCTGGCCGGACTCACCGCGCTGGTGATCCCCGCGGTGATGCTGCCGATTCTCGTCTTCGGCCGCCGCGTGCAGAAACTCTCGCGCGCCAGCCAGGATCGCCTCGCCGACGCCGCGGCGATCGCCAACGAAACCCTCAACGCCTCCACCGCGGTGAAAGCGTACGCGCGCGAGAACATCGAAAGCACCCGCTACAGCCACGCGATCCTGCGTGCGCTGGCCACCGCGCGCCGACGCATCGGCATGCGCGCGCTGCTGACCATGGCGGTGATCGTGCTGGTGTTCGGCGCAATCACCCTGGTGCTGTGGGCCGGCGCGCGCCATGTGCTGACCGGCACGCTGGACCCCGGCGTGCTCGGCCAGTTCGTGCTCTACGCCGTGTTCGCCGCCGGCTCGGTCGCCGGCCTCTCCGAGGTCTGGGGCGACGTGCTGCGCGCGGCCGGCGCGATGGAGCGCCTGGGCGAGCTGCTCGACGAGCGTCCCGAAATCGTCGCACCGGCGCAGCCGCTCGCCCTGCCCAAGCCGCTCCGCGGCGCGCTGCGCTTCGACGGCGTCAGCTTCCACTACCCGAGCCGCCCCGACGCGCCCGCGCTGCACGACTTCACGCTGGACGTGCGCCCCGGGGAAACCGTCGCCCTGGTCGGTCCCTCCGGCGCCGGTAAAAGCACGGTGTTCTCGCTGCTGCTGCGCTTCTACGATCCGCAGTCCGGCCGCATCTGCATCGACGGCATCGACCTGCGCGCGGTGACGCTGGACGACCTGCGCGGCGCGATCGCGCTGGTGCCGCAGGAGACCGTGATCTTCAGCGGCAGCGCCGCCGACAACATCCGCTTCGGCCGCGACGGCGCCAGCGACGAGGAAGTGCACGAGGCCGCCCGCGCCGCCGAAGCGCACGACTTCATCAGCGCGCTGAACGACGGCTACCAGGCCGAGATGGGCGAACGCGGCGTGCGCCTCTCCGGCGGCCAGCGCCAGCGCATCGCGATCGCCCGCGCGATCCTGCGCGACGCCCCGCTGCTGCTGCTCGACGAAGCCACCTCGGCGCTGGATGCGCAATCCGAAGCAGCGATCCAGCAAGCACTGGAACGCCTCGAAAAAGGCCGCACCACCCTCGTCATCGCCCACCGCCTCGCCACCGTGCAACGTGCCGACCGCATCGTGGTGCTCGACGGCGGCCGCATCGTGGCGCAAGGCACGCACGACAGTTTGCTGGCCGAAGGTGGCCTGTATGCCGAATTGGCACGGTTGCAGTTCGTGGCCTGATCCGTATCCCCCAATCCCGAATCCCGGCCTTCCATGCCTATCGTCCTCACTCCCTTCGCCCGCACCCGACTGTTCCCTCGCGATCGCCGCCGCAGCGCGATCCAGGATTGCACCGCCGAGGAGTTCGAGCAGCGCCTCAACATCGAAGCACCGCTGAAAGTGCTCGACGGCTACGCGCCGTTCTGCAAGCTGCACGTGCACCGCAACTGGACCTCCACGCGCTGCACCGCCACGCCGATCACCGAGGCCAACCGCCACCTGTTGCGCTCGGCCTACGAGGCGCGCAGCACCGACGAATTGCCGGTGCTGGTGCGCTGGTTCGAAGGCATCGACCCGCCGGTCGCCAACTATCTGCTGCCGATCCTCTACAGCCGCGAACAGCTGGCGAAGGAAGGTTCGCCGATCGACGCCGACTGGGGCGTGGTCGGCTGCCTCTACACGGCCGAGCCCGAAGAGATCCCGATGGTGCCGATCACCATGCTGCGCAATGCGCTGGGCGTGGAAGAAGGCGGCTCGGGCGTGCCACTGGATCGCGCGGCCTATCGGCGCGCCGTGGCGTTCTGGGAACGGCACGCGAACTGGCGCTGAGCAGGGCAAGCCGCGAAGAGCAACCTCGCCCCGGCCCTCCCCTGCCATCGCAGGGGAGGGAGCACATCCAGATCAACTGGCCAGCGAGCTGTTGTCGATCACGAAGCGGTACTTCACGTCGCCCTTGACCATGCGATCGTAGGCCTCGTCGATCTGCTGCGCGCGGATCATCTCGATGTCGGAGACGATGCCCTTGTCGGCGCAGAAGTCCAGCATCTCCTGCGTCTCGGCGATGCCACCGATCAGCGAGCCGGCAATCGCACGACGCTTGAAGATCAGGTTGCCGATGTTCGGCGTCGGATGCGGGTGCTCCGGCACCCCGACCAGCACCATGGTGCCGTCGCGCTTGAGCAGGCTGGTGTAGGCATCCAGCGAGTGGCTGGCGGCGACGGTGTTGAGGATGAAATCGAAGCTGCCCGCGTGCGCCTTCATCTCGCCGGCGTTGCGCGATACCACCACCTCGTTCGCGCCCAGGTCCAGCGCCGCCTGGCGCTTGCCGTCCGACGTGGTGAAGGCCACCACGTGTGCGCCCATCGCGTGGGCAAGCTTCACGCCCATGTGGCCCAGCCCGCCGATGCCGACCACGCCGACCTTGCTGCCGGGGCCGACCTTCCAGTGCCGCAGCGGCGAGTAGGTGGTGATGCCGGCGCACAGCAGCGGCGCGACGGCAGCCAGTTGCGATTCGGGGTGGCGGACCTTCAGCACGAACTTCTTGTCGACCACGATGCGCTGCGAGTAGCCGCCCAGCGTGTGCCCGGGCGCGTCCGCGGTCGGGCCGTTGTAGGTGCCGACGAAGCCGTTCTCGCAATACTGCTCCAGCCCTTCGTCGCAGGCTGCGCAATGCTGGCAACTGCCTACAAGGCAACCCACGCCCACCGTATCGCCGACCTTGAAGCCGGTCACCTCGCCGCCTACGGCGCTCACATGGCCGACGATCTCGTGACCCGGCACGCAGGGATACAAGGTGCCGCCCCATTCGGAGCGCACGGTATGCAGGTCGGAATGGCACACGCCGCAATAGGCGATCTCGATCTGCACGTCCTGCGGACCGGGCGCGCGGCGCTCGATGTCGAGGGCTTGCAGGGGCTTGTCGGCGGCATGTGCGCCGTAGGCTTTGGTGGTCATGGCGGTTCCTTGGCTCGGGGATGGGGAGAAAATGCAGAGTTCGACCTCGCACGATATTCCTGATCGCGCCGATTCTCCATCCCGTGGCCGGTTTCGCACGCGCTGCAGCGCGGCCTATCGTCCCGATTGGAAATACCGAATGGCGTGCCCGCGCGGTTGGAGGCAGACTGGGTCCGGTCACCTCGACCAACCTGCATCGAAGGAGGCAAGTCCCCATGTCCCACGACAAGAACAAGTCCGCCAGCGGTTCCACTACCGGCGCCGGCGCCCCTGCCGTCAGCGATCGCAACTCGCTGAGCATCGGCCCGAACGGCCCGCTGCTGCTGCACGACGTGCACTTCCTCGAACAGATGGCGCACTTCAACCGCGAGAAGGTGCCCGAGCGCCAGCCGCACGCCAAGGGTGCCGGCGCGTTCGGCGTGCTGCAGGTTACCGAGGATGTGTCCCGTTACACGCGCGCGGCGCTGTTCCGGAAGGGCGCGAAGACCGACATGCTGGCGCGCTTCTCCACCGTCGCCGGCGAATCGGGCAGCCCGGATACCTGGCGCGACGTGCGCGGCTTCTCGCTGAAGTTCTACACCGACGAAGGCAACTACGACCTGGTCGGCAACAACACGCCGGTGTTCTTCCTGCGCGATCCGATGAAGTTCCCGCACTTCATCCGCAGCCAGAAGCGCCTGCCGGATTCGGGCCTGCGCGACAACCACATGCAATGGGACTTCTGGACGTCCAATCCGGAAACCGCTCACCAGGTGACTTACGTGATGGGCGAGCGCGGCCTGCCGCGCACCTGGCGGCACATGAACGGGTACGGCTCGCACACCTACATGTGGATCAATGCCGCCGGCGAGAAGTTCTGGGTGAAATACCATTTCCACACCCGCCAGGGCATGGCGTTCTTCAACAACGCCGAAGCGGCCGCGATGGCCGGCGAGAACGCCGACTTCCACCGCGCCGACCTGTTCAACGCGATCAAGCGCGGCGAATTTCCCGTGTGGGACCTGTCGGTGCAGGTGATGCCGTATGCGGAGGCGAAGAACTACCGCTTCAATCCGTTCGACCTGACCAAGGTGTGGCCGCACAAGGACTACCCGCTGATCAAGGTCGGCACGATGACCTTGAACCGCAACCCGGAAAACTTCTTCGCGCAGATCGAGCAGGCCGCGTTCTCGCCGGGCAACACGGTGCCGGGCATCGGCCTGTCGCCGGACAAGATGCTGCTCGGCCGCGCGTTCGCCTACGCCGACGCCCAGCGCAACCGCATCGGCACCAACTTCCACCAGCTGCCGGTGAACCAACCCAAGGTGCCGGTGAACACGTACATGTTCGACGGCCAGATGGCCTACCACCACAGCAGCAACGCCCCGGTGCATGCACCCAACAGCGGCGGGCGCCCGTGGTCGGACGACACCGGCCCGGTCGAGAACGGCTGGGAAGCCGACGGCGAGATGGTACGCAGCGCATACACGCTGCACGCGGAGGACGACGACTTCGGCCAGGCCGGCACCCTGGTGCGCGAGGTGTGGAACGACGCCCAGCGCGCGCAGTTCGTCGACCAGGTCGCCGGCAGCCTGCTCGGCGGCGTGCGCAGCCCGGTGCTGGAACGCGCCTTTGCTTACTGGAAAAGCGTGGACGCGAAAGTCGGCCAGCAGATCGAGGACAAGGTCCGCGCCGGCAGCGCATCGGAACCGGCCGAGGGCATGGGCGAAGGTTGATCGCCCTCACACCCTGTCGACTCCCGTCACACCCGTAGGAGCCCGCTCGCGGGCGATGCTCTTGTCGGGTGTCGGGGTTCGACAGCCGCAAACCAAAACAGCATCGCCCGCGAGCGGGCTCCTACTGGCGACGGCTTCCCGGTGGCACTGTCTGCTGAACCAGCATTCATCACGTTCACGCAGCCATTTCACCGGCACTGCTTCCATCGGACTCCCCATGAGTCGGCGCCCGGCCAGTCCTGGCCGGCTGGCGACATCACCGAAGAAGGAGTCACTGATGACCAAGCACACACTTCCGCTGTTGATCGGCCTGTCCGTGTGCACGGCAGCCATGGCGCAGCAGGCGCCCGCCCCCGCGCAATCCGGCACCACCACGCAGATCGTCACCACGACCACTCACTGGGGCACGCAGCCGCCGGAAGGCGCGCTGACCGAGGACGCCATCAAGACCGCGATCGCCAATGCCGGCTACAAGGAGGTCAAGGGACTCAAGTTCGAGGACGGCGTGTGGCGCAGCCAGGCACGCGGCGGCAACGACCAGTGGGCGAAAATCACCGTGGGACCGGTCAGCGGCAAGGTCTACGTCACCGACGCCCCGTCCAGGCTCAACAAGGACGAAATCGAGGCCAAGCTCACCGCCGCCGGCTACGAGAAGATCCGCGACGTGGAATACGAGCACGGCCTGTGGAGCGCCGAAGCCGACACCGCCCGCGGCACCGATGTCGAACTGCTGGTCGACCCCGACGACGGCAGCGTGGTGGCCAAGTCGCGCGACTGACATGGCGTTTGCCGACACTGAAAACCCGATGCCTTGATGGCATCGGGTTTTTCATTTCAGGGGCGGCTCAATCGAAATGCTCCATGTCTTCCGGCAAGCCCAGCCAGGAATGCTGACGCCCTTCGTAGACCGATACCTGCGGCGGCGGAAAACTCGGGTCGGCGCCACTCAGCCAATTGCGCACAGGCCTATTAAGGTACAATGGACGCCGTGAAGTCCGCCACGCCGACCATCGCCAACAAGAAGCCGCTCCGCGCCGCCAAAGCGCCCAGCCAGCGGGCCATCGTCCGTGCAGTGGCCAGTTCCACCGCTATCGAAACCGGCAAGAGCATCCGCCAGGTCGAAGAGTCCTTGCTCGGCAAGAACCCCAAGCTTCGCGGAATCGCACTGGCAAGCTGACTCCTCTCAGTTCACCAGGGCCGCTTCAACCAATCGCTGCATCGGCCGGTAGTCGTTCGCCATGCCGGCTCGAATGGCGCCGAAATACGCTGCCTTGTCTGCCTCCCACGCGCTGTAGTCGAGTGGCCCGCGCCCCGCCTGTACCACCATGACGTCGGCCAATAGGCGCGACAGCCGCCCATTCCCCTCGCGAAATGGGTGAATCAGGATGAGTTCTACGTGGGTCATGGCGATCGCTTCGATCAATGAAGCATCATCAATGTCATGGCAAGGCGTGAAACGTGCAAGACAATCGTGTTCAAACACCGTCAACAGACGGGGAATCTGCGTTGCCGCGGCAAAATGGAAATCGCCATTGCCCATGTTGACCGAGCGCTCCATGCCAGCCCATTCATATACATTGCCGAGCCACCGACGATGCCAGGTTTTCAAGTCCGCCACGTACAGGCGCCGATCAGGCAATGCCTCCAACAGCACCGCCCGGTAGATCTGCCCCAATAACTGCAGTTCGACTTCGTCCATCTCGTCTGGATCGGTCACGCCCAGCTTGTTCCGCAAGACCCGGTCGTCCGAGCCAGGCTCGTGGCTGCCTTGGGCCTCACCGGCTTCGTAACGGTTACTCATGCAGACGCGTCCCCCATCTCCTGCCCTCACATCTCCACACAATCAAACCGCCGATCCGCCTCCACCTCGGCGTCGTAGTCCACGTCGTCGCGGTCGAAGCCGAACAGCTGCAGGAACTCGTGCTTGTAGCCGGCATAGTCGGTGATCTGCTTGAGGTTCTCGGTGGTGACGGTGGGCCAGACCGTCTTGCAGGGTTCCTGCACGTCGTCGCGCAGTTCCCAGTCGTCCAGCCGCAGGCGGCCTTCGTCGTCAGTGGGCGCGGCCTTGCCATCAGCACGGTAGAGGCGGTCATGGAACAGGCGGTTGGCCTGCTCGATCGGGTTTTCGTGGATGCCCTTCTCCTTCATGATCTTGAAGGCAATGGAGACGTACAGCGGGATCACCGGGATGGCGGCGCTGGCCTGGGTGACGACGGACTTCATCACGCCCACGTAGGCGTCGAGGCCGGGGTGGCGGCTGCGCAGTTCACGGGCCGTGTTGTCCAGGTGCTGCTTGGCCTGGCCCAGGGTGCCGTGCCAGTACATCGGCCAGGTGATCTCGGTGCCGATGTAGCTGTAGGCGATGGTCTTGGCGTGTTCGGCCAGCACGCCGGCGGCGCTCAGCGCGTCGATCCACAGCGCCCAGTCCTCGCCGCCCATCACGGTGACGGTGTCCTTGATCTCCTGCTCGGTGGCCGGCTCGACGGTGGCCTCGATCACGGTGTCCTTGTTGGTGTCGACCGAGGTGTTGTGGAACGGCTCGCCGATGGTCTTCAGCGCCGAGCGCACCACTTCGCCGGTGTCGGGCAGCTTGCGCACGGGCGAGGCCAGCGAATAGACCACCAGGTCGATCGGGCCGCCCATCTCGTTCTTGATGATCTCGATCGCCTTGGCGCGGGTTTCGTTGGCGAAGGCGTCACCGTTGATCGACTTCGCATAGAGACCGGCGGCCTTGGCCGCCTTGTCGAACGCGGCGGCGTTATACCAACCGGCGGTGCCGGTCTTCTCGTGGCTGCTGGGCTTCTCGAAGAACACGCCCAGCGTGGCCGCGCCGTAGCCGAACGCGGCGGTGATGCGCGAGGCCAGACCGTAGCCGGTGGAGGCGCCGATCACCAGCACGCGCTTGGGGCCTTTGCTCTTGTCGTGGCCGGCGGCCTGGGTGATCGCGATCTGGTCGAGCACGTTGCGCTCGCAGCCGACCGGGTGGGCGGTGACGCAGATGAAACCGCGGACTTTGGGCTTGATGATCACGAGGAGCTCCTGGGGTGTTCGGCAATTCCCCATATTAACCAAGCGACGCGGCCATGCGCTGCCGTAGGGGTCTCGACTCGTGGTGTGGCCCTTCGACTTCGCCGCTGCGCGGCTACGCTCAGGGTGAACGGATGGGGCTTCCGGTTGGGGGCTCGCGCAAAAAAGGAAACCCCGCAGCGAGTGCGGGGTTTCCTTTGCATCATGCGACGCGGGGTCGGCCGATCAGGCGGCTTCGACCGCCGAGGCCTGGGCGCCCTTGGGACCTTGGGTGACTTCGAACTTCACCCGCTGACCTTCCTGCAGGCTGCGAAAGCCCTTGCTGGCGATCGCCGAAAAATGGACGAACACGTCCGCTCCCCCGTCCTCAGGTGCGATGAAACCGAAACCCTTGGCGTCGTTGAACCATTTGACCGTACCGAAAGTCATTGCGTGAACCTCTGGATCCATGGAATGGTGCGCCAGAACTGGTGCGGCTGTTCCCCCCGGCTCGCCGCGCTGGCCGGGGAAAAGTAGCAAGAGGTGAAGCCGCATTGCAATACGAAGAAGTCCGGTCCGTGCACAAATTCACCGGATGCCCTCAGACCCGCAGCAACTCGGCCAGGATGCGCGGCACGTCGGCGGTGGCGGCGGCGAGGTGGGCGAAGATCTCCTCGATGCTGATTTCCGCCTCGTCGCCGCAGCCGGCGGCAAAGTTCGCCACCAGTGCCAGGCAGGCATAGTCCAACTCCAGTTCGCGCGCCAGTACGGCCTCGGGCATGCCGGTCATGCCGACCAGGTCGCAACCGTCGCGCTTCATGCGGGCGATCTCGGCACGGGTTTCCAGCCGCGGCCCCTGGGTGGCCCCGTAGCAGCCGCCGTCGATGGCCGCCACGCCGGCCGCACGCGCCGCATCAAGCAATTGCCGTCGCAACGATCCGGCATACGGCTCGCTGAAGTCGATGTGTTTCACCTCGGCGCCTTCGACGTCGCAGTAGCTGGTGAGGCGGCCGTGGGTGTAGTCGATCAGCTGGTCGGGTACCACGATTACCCGCGGACCCATGTCGTCGCGGATGCCGCCGACGGCATTGACGCCGACCACCCGCCGCGCGCCCAGGCTGTGCAACGCCCACACGTTGGCGCGGTAGTTGACCCGGTGCGGCGGCAGCGTGTGGCTCTCGCCGTGGCGGGCGAGGAAGGCGATGCGCTTGCCGGCGAAGTCGCCGACCACGATGTCGCCGGAGGCCGGGCCGTAGGGCGTGTCCACCGTGTGCCGCTCGGCATTTTCCAGGCCCGGGAAGTTGTACAGGCCGCTGCCGCCGATGACGGCGAGGTCGAGGGGGGTAGTTTCGTGATGGGGCATCGTAATGATCCGTTTTCAGGTTGCAGCCAGAAATTCACCACCGTTCACCTTGAGCGCAGCGCAGCGAAGTCGAAGGGTGATCGGCTGGGGTAGCGCAAGCGCAAATTCGAAGCGCCACACTTGTGCGCCCTGGTCCCGAATCCCTATTCCCCATTCCCGGCCTTCAATGCGTAGATGCCCGGCAGGTTGCGCCCCTGCTCGTAGTAGTCCATGCCGTAGCCGAACACGAAGCGGTCGGGCAGTTCCACGCCGTTGAAATCGGAGGCGATGCCGTCGACCAGGCGATCGTGCCGCTTGGTGCACAGGCTGGCGATCAGCACTTTTTTCGCACCGCGCCTGTAGCAGTCTTCGCGCACTTCCTTCAGCGTGTGGCCTTCGTCGAGGATGTCGTCGACCAGCAGCACGACGCGACCGGCCAGCGACACGGCGGGTGCACGCAGCCAGTGCAGCGTGCTGCCGGTGGTTTCGCCGCGGTAGCGGGTGGCGTGCACGTAGTCGAACTCCAGGTCGGTGCGGATCGCCAGGGCCAGCTGGCCGGCGAAGATCAACGCACCGTTCATCACGGTGAGGAACACCGCGCGCTCGCCGCCGAGCACGGCATCGATGCGTGCGCCCATGTCGGCGATCACCGGCTCCAGCGCCTCGCGGGCATACAGCAGGTCGGCCTGCGCCAGCGCATCGGCCAGGGAGGGATGTGCAGTGTTCATGCGTTTCCTTCGGCGTGCAACGCCGTGATGCGGGCGACGAAACGGTCGCGCTGTGGATTGTCCGCGAGGCCGGCCCAGGTGGCGCCAATGGCGCCGCGCAGCGTGGCGATCGACGCGGGCATGGCGCCGGTATCGGCAGGCAGCGCGGCCAGTGCCTCCTCGACCACCTCGGGGAAGCAGGCAAGCACCAGGTCGCAGCCGGCGTCGAGGTGCGCCCTCACTCGCCCGCCCACGCTGCCGGCCGCGCCGGCGGCGGCCATGCTGATGTCGTCGCTGATCACCGCGCCGGTGAAGCCCAGTTCGCCGCGCAGGACCTGCTCGATCCAGACTTTCGAATAGCCGGCTGGACGGCTGTCCACGGCCGGGTAAATGACGTGCGCCATCATCACCGCTTCGACGCGTGCCTCGATGCATTCGGCGAACGGGCGCAGATCGTCGCGGCGGATCTCGTCCAGGCCGCGCGGGTCGACCGCCGCCACCTTGTGGGTGTCGCCGATGACCGAGCCATGCCCCGGGAAGTGCTTGAGCACTGCGGCCATGCCGCCCAGGTGCATGCCGCGCACGTAGGCCTGGCCCAGTTCGCCGGCCACCGCGGGATCGGCGTGGAAAGCACGCAGGCCGATAGCCGCGTTGCCACGGGCGAGATCGACCACCGGCGCGAAACTGAAATCGACGCCGCTGGCGCGCAGTTCGCTGGCCATCACCCAGGCGTGCTCCTCGGCCAGGCGGATCGCATCAAAGGGGTCGCGGTCGTAAACGGCACCGATCGCTGCCAGCGGCGGCAGCCGGGTGAAGCCGTCGCGGAAGCGTTGCACCGGGCCACCCTCCTGGTCCACCGCGATCAGCAGGTGCTCGCCGCCGGCATCGCGGATCGCCTCGCACAAGGCCATCAACTGCTCGCGCGAACGGTAGTTGCGCGCAAACAGCAGCACGCCGGCGACGCCGGGCGCGCGCAGCCAGCGTTTCTCGGATTCGGCCAGTTCCGGCGCGGCCACGCCGATCATCAGCATGCGGCATCCTCGGCGGCGCGCTCGGCCGGCGACCATTGCCGGTACGGATGCGCGATCAGGTTGACGTTGTAGTAGCGCGTCAGCGCGCTCACCTCGCGGCCCAGCCACGCCGGCCGCGGAAATGAGGCATCGACTGCAGGCAATTCGACCTCGGCGACGACCAGGCCGGCGTTGTCGCCGCCGAATTCGTCGACCTCGAACAGTACGCCGTCGACGCGGACATGATGGCGGACCTTCTCCAGCACGCCGTCGCAGAGGCTGGCCAGCATGACGCGCGCATCGGCCAGCGGTATCGGGTAATCGAATTCGGCCCGCGCGATGCCGGAAGTGGCGGCCTTGATGTTGAGCCACGCCTGCTCACCGGCCAGCCGCGCGCGCACCGAGGCGCGCGCGTGGCCCTCGCGCAAGGCCTGCGCACCGACCAGGTAGCCCTGCGCGATCGGCTCGCTGCGCTCGATCGCGGCGCGCCACTCGTCGGTGGCCAACAGGAATTTGCGTTCGATCTCGATGGGCATAAAAGTCAGGAGTGAACGGAGAGAAGTGAGAAGTGAGAGAGAGCAAGAACAAGAGCGTCAAGCATGCACTGGATTTCTCTCACTTCTCACTCATCTTCATTCACTCCTCGCTCCTCAGCGCTCGAACAGCGCAATCGATTCGACATGGGAGGTATGCGGGAACATGTCCATCACGCCGGCCGAGGCCAGCCGGAAACCGTGCCGGTTGACCAGGATGCCGGCGTCGCGCGCCAGCGAGGCGGGATGGCAGGAGACGTAGACGATGCGTCGGGTCGCCTTGTGCGGCAGGTAGTCGAGCACCTTGTCGGCGCCCGCACGCGGCGGATCGAGCAGCAGCTTGTCCCACGGCTGGCGCGCCCACTCGGTGGCGCGCTGGTCCTCGAACAGGTTGGCGACGTGGAAGCGCGCGTTGGCGATGCCGTTGCGCGCGGCGTTCTGCGCGGCGCGCTCGACCAGGCCGTGCTCGCCTTCCACGCCGACGACCTCGGCCACCCGCCGCGCGATCGGCAGGGTGAAGTTGCCGAGGCCGCAGAACAGGTCGAGCACGCGATCGGCCGGCTGCGGATCGAGCAGCTCCATCGCGCGCGCCATCATCAACTGATTCATGCCGGCGTTGACCTGCACGAAATCGAGCGGCTGGAACTCCAGCTCGACGTCGGCGAAGCGCGCGTCCCCACTGGCGATCGTGAAGGCCAGCCGCGGGTTTTCCGGCCACAACGGATGCACGCTGCTGATGCCGCCCGGCTGCAGGTAGATCGCGAAACCGTGCTGCCGGCCGAACGCGACCAGCGCGGCCTGGTCGTGTTCGCTGAGCGGCTGCATGTGGCGGAACACCAGCGCCATCAGCTCGTCGCCGGCGGCGAATTCGATCTGCGGGATGTCCTCGGCCGCATCCATGGTGCCCAGCAGCTCGGCCAGCAAACCGACCTTGGGGCCGAGCGCCGGATGCATCACTTCGCATTGCCGGATCTCGGTGACGAAGCGCGGGTTCTGCTCCTCGCGGAAGCCGACCAGCACGCGGCCCTTCTTCGCCACGTTGCGTACCGACAGCCGACCCTTGCGCCGATAGCCCCATGGTTCGGCGGTGAGCGGCGGCAACCAGGCTTGTGGCGTGACCTTGCCGATGCGCTCGAAGTTTTCGGCCAGCACGCGTTGCTTGGCGGCGATCTGCGAGGGCGCATCGAGATGCTGCAGCGAGCAGCCGCTGCACTGCGCGAAATGGCGGCATTTCGGTTCGACCCGATGCGGCGAGGCGGTGATCACCTCGACCGTTTCCGCCTCGTCGAAATGCCGGTGCCGCTTGCGCAGCTTCGCCATCACCCGCTCGCCGAGCAAGGCGCCGCTGACGAACACCGTCTTGCCGTCGATCCGCGCCACGCCGCGGCCATCGTGGCCGAGGTCGGTGATGTGTGCTTCAAAGGGTGTGGGCGAGACCGAGTTGGAACGTGACATGGGGCGCAGACAGAAGGGCTGGCCGCCAATTATCACAGATCGGGCCGGACCGCGCCCCCGTAGGGCGGGCACTGCCCGCCGCTCCAGCTTCCGGAGAGCCGGCGGGCAGTGCCCGCCCTACGCGGTAGGGATCACTTTGCGGCGGAAGCTATTTCTTCTGCCAGGCGCCGGCGGCGTTCTGGTAGTACCAGCCGGCGTGCGCCTTCTCGATCCATGTCTTGGCGAAGGCGGTGCGGATCTGCGCCTCCCATTCCGGGTGGTTGTTGGCGACGGCGATCTCGCGGTACAGCGCGGCGCGGTCGCGGTTCTCCTCGGCCACGGCGGCATTGGCCTGGGCGCGCTGGCTCAGCGGCACCTTCGCCGCGTCGCGCATGGCCACCATGCCGTCGTGGGTGAAGCCGACCGCGCCGCTGTCCAGCAGCTGGCCGAGGATGCCGCCGATGCGCTGGTTCATGCGCGCATGAATGGCGTCGGTGGCGCTGGTGTGGACGCGGAAGTCCGGCGTCTCGGCCGCCTGCGCGGCGGGGATCAGCAGGTCGAGCAGCATGGCCGAGGGGTGCCCGGCGTCGCTCTTCGGCGCCGGCGGCGGCTCCTTCGCGGCCGGCTTGCCGGCGGCGTCGGCCTTGTCCAGCACGCTGCCGATGAACTGGTCGGCGGCCTTCTGCGCCGCGGCTTCGGGGAAGTACACGTTGATCGTGACACAGCCGACCAGCGCCACGGCCATGGTGGTCAGGATGACGTAGACGAGCTTGCGCATGACGTGACTCCGGTGCTGAAAAGTAAGTATGTGCAGAAAACCCGTTCTCGTGACTTTCGATCGCCAGTCCGGGCTTGGAGGTCGAATCGGCAACCGCTCAGTGAATCTCGGGCCCGCTGCCGCTGATGGCGTCCTGCAGCCGCTTGACCAGGGTGGGCCAGTCGACCTCGGTCTGGTGGCCGATCACCTGCAGGCGCGGCAGGCCGCTGCCTTCGACGATAGTGTAGCCACCGTCGGTCGGTTCCAGACCGCTCATCTTGCACACGGTGCCCTGCAAGGTGCAATTGAGGCCGATGCGCTGGTAGCCGAACGTCTTGAACAGTTTCAGCATCGCGCCCTGCAGGCCGGCAGCCACGCCGCCGCCACCGACCGAGGTGAGGTTGTTCACCGCGCGCTGGCTGATCCGTCCGCCGTCGCCGGCGAGCAGGCTGGCCTTGAACGCCACCGGGCTCCAGTCGACCAGGCGCAGGCCCTGGATGCTGCCGTCCAGCCGCCCGGTGATGCTGCCGAAGTCGAACACGCTGGTGATCGCACCGAGATCGAGCTGCTTCAGGTCGATATCCGCGCTGAGCACCGGACTGGTCCCGAACGGTTGCTGCAGGGACAGCCGGGTGATGTCGACGAAGCCGTCGAACACGTGTGCGCTGAGCCCGCCGCCGAGTTCCAGCCGGTCGTCGACCCAGCGCAGCGAGGGCACCGCGCCGGCCAGCGTGCCGGGGAACGCGGGCCAGCCCATCGCCTGGCTGAACGCCTTCATGTCCACGCCGGTCAGCACCAGCGAGGTCGCCAGCCGCTGGCCGGCAGCCGCGGCGGGGGACCAATCGAACTGGCCGATCTGCAGCTGGCCACCCAGCACCGGCAGCGTCAGCGGCTGCTGCAGGCTCAGCATGCCGTCATGGCTGCGCCAGGTCGATTGGGCCGCGCCGTTCTCGATCCGGTAGAAACCCAGCCCGCGCCAGCCCAGCGTGGTGACGGGCCGGTCGCCCTTGGCCGACCAGTCCAGCGCGCCGTGCAGGCCGTCGATCGCCAGGCGCCCGGCAGCGTCGGTCAGGTCGAACCCATCGGTCTTGAACGCGAAGCTGCGCAGGGAATCCTCACGCCAGTCGACACTGGCGTCGATGTCGCCGGCCACCGTGAGGTCCTGCAGGCCCATCGTGTCGAGCCAGGAGCGCCCGTAACGTTCGTACGCCGCCGGGAAGCTGGCGTGCAGGCGGTCCAGCCGCAAGGCGCTCGGCGCGCCTTTGGCATCGAACGCCAGCGCGCCGGAGAGCTGCAGCGCATCGGCATCGGTGAAACGCAGGCGGCTCAGCTCCACCGCCCCGT
The DNA here is from genome assembly GCF_052978425.1 of Rhodanobacter sp. UC4437_H4. Lineage (NCBI taxonomy): Bacteria > Pseudomonadati > Pseudomonadota > Gammaproteobacteria > Lysobacterales > Rhodanobacteraceae > Rhodanobacter > Rhodanobacter sp. UC4437_H4. Next base: position 253,056 of record NZ_CM129673.1, on the reverse strand, counting down.
CCGCAGCGTTGGCATGCAGATTCAACTGCACGGGATGATCGGGCAGCTTGGCGTAGAGCGGACCCAGCAGCAGCTCGCCGCCGCGCAGGCCTGCATCGAGGTCGATCTGTGCCGGGCCATCGCCGTAGTCGAGGTTGAAGCGGCCATTGCCGCTGACGCCCCGCCCGGCAAGCGTGCCGCTGGGCGTGTCGAAACCCACCTCGTGCAGACTGAACTGGCCGGAGGAACGCAGGCCCGGGTCACGCAGGTCCAGTGCCAGCTCGGCATCCACCCGGCCGGCGGTGGTGCGGCCGGACCAGACGGTGCCGAGCAGGCCTTGCAGCCAGCCTGCCGGCAGGTTTGTCACACGGATCTGCGCATGCGTGGGCTGATCCAGCGGCAAGGCGCCGCTGAGCGTGGCCTGGCCCTGCAACACGTCGATCTGCAAGGTGTTGGCCGCCGGGCTCACCTGCACCTGCACCTGCGCATCGGCGAGCGCGCCGCCGGGCGCGCGGGCCAGCTTGAGGTTGCCGTCCAGCACCCAGCCCATGTGCTCGTTGCGGCGCAGGCTGCCGGCAAGATCCAGCGGCAGGCGGCGCCAGCCCATGGCCGGCAGGTCGGCCTTGTCCGCATGCAGCGACACGGTGAGCGTGCCGGCGCCGTCCTCGCCCAGGCGCAGTGTCACCGCCTGCAGTTGAAGTCCCGGCATGCTGATCGACCTGGCCGACAGCAGCACGTCGGCCCGCGCCGGCGCGAACCAGAGCAGACCCAGCAGGAGGCCGCAACACAGCGCGAAGCGGCTCGAAATGTGGCTTGAAGTCGGGCGCATCTCGGGCCATTCTGCCAAATCCAGATGAACGACAAGGATTTCGTCTTGAGCGAGCGCCCGGAATCTTGCAGTTCGTCCCTCCGCCAGGCACCCCGCCCCTATGTTCTGGTCGCCGATGACGACCCCGGCAGTTGCCGCTTCCTCAGCGACGGGCTGCGCTCGCTGGGCGCCACGGTGGAGACCGCCGGCAGCGGCCGGGAAGCGCTGGAGCGCGCCGGTGCGGGCAAGTTCGACCTGTTGCTGCTCGACTGCCGCATGCCCGGCGGCGGCGCCCTGCACGTGCTGGAGCAACTGCGCGCCGATGTCCGCTCCGCCTCCGTCGACAGCACCGCCGTGGCCACCAGCGCGGACATCGCGCCGGCCGACCGCAACGACCTGCTGGCGGCAGGCTTCAGCGACATCCTGCTCAAACCCTGCACCCTGACCGACCTGCGCCGCGTGCTGGCGCTGATCCAGGCCGAGTCGTCGTCCGTGCTGGACGATGGCGCGGCGCTCTGCAGCAGCGGCGACGCCACCACGATGCGTGCGTTGCGCCTGTTGCTGCGCGAGGAACTCGCGCTGCTGCAAGGCGAACTGGACCAGCTCAGCGCCGACCGCGTCGCATTCGCCGAACGGCTGCACCGGCTGCGTTCCTCATGCGGATTTTGCGGTGCCACGGCGCTGGCCGAACAGGCGGTGCGACTGCAGCGGCAACTCCTGCCCGACGGCTCCGCGCCCGCCGCCTTGGCCAGCTTCCGCCGCGTGCTGGCCGCGACGCTGCAGGCGCTGGACAGCTAGGAGCGTGGGCGGTAGAAACTTTCGAGGCGAAAAAGTGGCTGCGTGAGGACAGATTTTCGACGATTCGCCGGCCCATAGTGGTTCTACGGGCAGGAAGCGGCGGAAATATGGACCGCGCAGACGCTTTTGCAGCCCGGGAGATTTCTACCGCCCACGCTCCCGGCGCGGACTCACGCCGGCGGCTTGGCGCGGTCGCTGCCCGCGGCGGGAGTGCGGCGCGAGACCGCCATCGACAGCACCCGCCACGCGCGCAACTCGCCGCCGCCGAGGTGGAAGCGGATGATTTCGCGCATCAGGTCGCGCAATGCTTTCAGGCCGTGCGGGTCGGGCATGCGGTCGTGCGCCAGTGCCAGCAGGTCGGCGCCGCGCATCGCGCGGGGCGCGTCGGCGGCGCAACGCCGCGCGCCTTCCTCGACCTGGTAGCGATACCACGCGTCCGGCTCGATCACCTCGCCGGTATCTGCCTCGTGCAGCAACGGCAGGCCGTAACCGGTGGCCTGCAGCAGGTCGCGTTCGAAGCGGCGCAGGCTCCAGCTGATCGATTCGCCCGTGGCCAGCCGCGCCAGCGCTGCGGCATAGGCATCGAACAGCGGCCCCAGCGGGTCCTGCCGCCCGGTCAGGCGCACCACCAACTCGTTGAGATACAGCCCGGCCAGCGCCGCGTCGCCTTCCAGCCGCTGCGGCGTGCCGACCGCCTCGACGGCGGTGAGCGTGGCCATCTCGCCGCGCAGCAGCAGACCCAGCGCCAGCGGCTGGAACGGTTCGAGCTGCGCACGCCGCAACCGTGCACGCTCACCGCGCACGCCCCGCGCCACCACACCCAACCGCCCATGCTCGCGGGTCAGGCACTCCAGCAACAGCGACGTCTCGCGATACGGCCGCGCGTGCAGGACATAGGCGGGTTGCTGGTCGATGCGCATGGCTTGGGGGCTGGGAATAGGGAATGGAGAATAGGGAACAGGAGAGCAGTGGTCGCCTTGGCGATTCCCTACTTCCTGTTCCATAACTCGCAGAAAGCCAAAATGGGAAAACGGGATGGGAGAGCGGCGGATTCGGCTTTGACGATTCCCTATTCCCTATTCCCCATTCCCTGCTCTCAATCCGTATACCCGAATTTCTTCAGCATGTTTTCGTCGTCGGCCCAGCCTTCGCGGACCTTGACCCACAGGCGCAGGAACACTTTGCGCTCGAACATGCGCTCCATGTGGCGGCGGGCGCCGGAGCCGATCGCCTTGAGCTGGGCGCCGCCCTGGCCGATCACGATGGCTTTCTGGCCGGCGCGCTCGACCCAGATCACGGCGTGGATTTCGGCGACGCCGTCCGGCCGATCCTCGAACTGCTCGATCTCCACCGTGGTGGCGTACGGCAGCTCCTGGTCCAGCCGCAGCATCAACTGTTCGCGCACCATCTCGGCGGCGAGGAACCGTTCGCTGCGGTCGGTGACCTCGTCGACGCCGTAGATCGGCGCGCGTACCGGCAGGCGCTTGATGATGGCCTGCTCCAGCGCCTGCAGGCCCTGTTCCTTCAACGCGCTGACGTAATGGATCTCGTCGTACTGATGGTGCTGCGCCAGTTCGGCCACGAACGGCAGCATCACGGTCTTGTCCTTGTTCAGATCGACCTTGTTGATCACCAGCAGGCGCGGCGCGGACTGCTCGACCAGGGCGGTGTACAGCGCCTCGTCCTCGTCGGTGAAGCGACCGGCCTCGATCACCTGCACCACCAGGTCCACGTCGCCGATCGCCGAGCGGGCGGCGCGGTTGAGACTGCGGTTCATCGCCCGCTTGGCGCCCCGGTGCAGGCCCGGGGTGTCCACGTAGAGGATCTGCCCGGCCTCGTTGGTGTGGATGCCGAGAATGCGATGGCGCGTGGTCTGCGGTCGCGGGCTGATGATGGACAGGCGAAAGCCGATCAGCGCGTTGAGCAGGGTCGACTTGCCCACGTTCGGGCGTCCGGCCAGGGCCACGGTGCCGCAGCGGAAATCCTCATGCGGCAGGCTGCCGTCGGCGATGTCGAGGGGGTCGTTCATGGTGGCAGGCTCGGCGAGTCGGAGGGCAAGTGTAGTGCGTGGAAGGCGCGCGCACGGTGAACCCGCGGCGCCGGCGGCTCAGGAGTCGCGCGCCAGTTCCAGCAACTGGCCGAGCACGCTCTCGGCGGCATCCTGTTCGGCGGCGCGGCGGCTGCCGGCCGTGGCAGCGGCGACGATCTGCAGCGGTTCAGTGATGCGGCAGGTCACGTCGAAGGTCTTGGCGTGGTCCTCGCCGTGGCTGTCGACCAGCTCGTACTGCGGCAGCGGCCAGCCCCCGGATTGCAGGTGTTCCTGCAGCCGGGTCTTGGCGTCCTTGGACGAGCGTCGCAGCGCGGCGACGCGCTCGCCGAACAGATCGCGCACCAGGCTGCGGCAGGTGTCGAAACCGCCATCCTCGTACACCGCCGCCACCAGTGCCTCGAACGCATCGGCGAGGATCGAGTCGCGACGGAAGCCGCCGCTCTTGAGCTCGCCGGGGCCGAGCTTCAGCTCGTCGCCCAACTCCAGCTCGCGCGCCACCACGGCCAGCGCGTTGCCGTTGACCAGTTGCGCACGCAGCCGCGACAGCTCGCCTTCGCTGGCCTTGGGATGCACCTCGTAAAGCAGCTCGGCGATGATCGCGCCCAGCAGCGCATCGCCGAGGAACTCCAGCCGTTCGTTGTTGGGCTTGCCGGCGCTGCGGTGGGTCAGCGCCAACTGCGCCCAGGCCGGATCACTGAATCGGTGACGGAGCTTCAACGTCTACTCGCCGACATTGCCCTGCAGCGGCACGCTCTTGTTGAAGTGCAGCAGGAAGTCGATGTTGTACATGAACGGGATCTGCTTGTCGTAGGCCACGGTCAGCACGCTGGTGCCGCCGGCGTCGCGCTTGATGGTGATGTTGGCCGGCTTGACGGTGGCATCGTCGACGTACTGGAAGCCGAGCTTGAACATCAAATCGCGGCGGATCGAGTCCAGCGACTTGCCATTGGTGCCTTCGGTGGCGATCTGGTTCATCGCCTTGGTCACGCCCATGTACTCGGAATACGACGGCGCCAGTTTCATCGCCATGTAGGCAAAGAAGCCCACTACCACGATGATGAGCAGGAAGCCGATCAGGGTGATGCCCGACTGTTTCGATTTCATAGTCCCCTCGCTATGCCGCCTGGGCGGCCGTTCGATCTGTGGATGTCCCGGTGTCGCCCGCACCCGCCGCACCGGCCCGGCCGGGGCCGATGGCGCCTGCGGATTCTCGCACTTGTTGGCCGCAGGCGGGGAGCGGGCGGCACGATCGCATCACGTTTTCGCGGTCGCGCGCCTGGCCGGAGGATGCGTCAGTGGATGACCGTGCCGATGCGCGAGAAATCCACGCCGCCGGTGCCCCAGCCCTTCCAGCTCATCCAGATCAGGAATGCCTTGCCGGCCAGGTTCTGCTCCGGCATGCAGCCCCACCAGCGGCTGTCTTCACTGTTTTCGCGGTCGTCGCCCATCACCAGATAGCAGTTGTCGGGCACCACCGCAGGCATGTTCGCGTTGGGCACCGGCGGCGTGGGCATGCGGTCGGGCATGCGCGCGATCAGGTGGGTCACCTTGCCCAGGTGCTCTTTCCAGATGGTGGCGCCGTAGGCGAGCAGTTCCTCGTCCGCCGGGCGCGCGTGGTTGCCCTTGAACGGGCCGATCTTCTCGGCCGGCACCGGCTTGCCGTTGATCACGATCTCGCTGTCGCGGATCTGGATGGTGTCGCCGGGCAGGCCGATCACGCGCTTGATCCAGTTCTGGTTCGGCACCGGAACGCTGCAGTCCGCATTGCCGCCGTGCACTACCGTGCCGTCGTCGCGATGGCAGGTGAAGCCGGGCCAGCGGAACACCACCACGTCGCCGCGCTCGGGTTCGCCCAGGTCGAGGATCTTGTTGTTGAACGCCGGCAGGCGCAGGCCATAGGCGAACTTGTTGACCAGGATGAAATCGCCCACGTCCAGCGTCGGCATCATCGAGCCGGACGGGATGCGGAACGGCTCGGCCACGAACGACCGCAGCAGCAGCACCACCAGCACCACCGGGAACAGCGAGCGCGCCCAGTCCACCGGCATCGGGTCGCGATACTCCTCGCCCGCCGCGTCCAGCCGCGCCTTGCGCTTCTTGTACAGGAACAGCCGATCCAGCCCCCACACCACGCCGAACAGCACGGTGAGGCCAAGCAGAATCGCCGCAAAATCAAATTCCATGAGGGGCTCCCTTTGGAGCCAGGAATGGGAAATCGGGAATGGGGAATAGTGAAGCCGCTCTTCCTATTCCCGATTCCCGATTCCCTATTCCCGGCCTTTGGCTATTTATCCACTTTCAACACGGCGAGGAAGGCTTCCTGGGGGATCTCGACCCGCCCGACCTGCTTCATCCGTTTTTTGCCTTCCTTCTGTTTCTCCAGCAGCTTCTTCTTGCGGCTGACGTCGCCGCCGTAGCACTTGGCCAGCACGTTCTTGCGCAATGCCTTCACCGTCGAGCGGGCGATGATCTGCGCGCCGATCGCGGCCTGGATCGCCACGTCGAATTGCTGGCGCGGAATCAGCTCCTTCATGCGCTCGACCAGTTCGCGGCCGCGGCGGTCGGCGTGGCTGCGGTGCACGATCAGGCTCAGCGCGTCGACGCGCTCGCCGTTGATCAGCACATCGGTGCGCACGAACGGACCGGCCTCGAAACGGTCGAAGTGGTAATCCATCGAGGCGTAGCCGCGCGAAACGGACTTCAGCCGGTCGAAGAAATCCATCACCACCTCGGCCAGCGGCATCTCGTAGCTGATCTGCACCTGGGTGGCCAGGTACTGGATCGAACGCTGCACGCCGCGCTTTTCCTCGCACAGCTTGATCACGCTGCCGATGTAGTCCGGCGGGGTGAGGATGTTGGCCACGATGATCGGTTCGCGGATTTCCTGGATCAGGCTGGAGTTGGTCGGCAGCTTGGCCGGGTTGTCCAGTTGCAGGATCGAGCCGTCGCTGAGCAGCACCTCGTAAACCACCGTGGGTGCGGTGGTGATCAGGTTGAGGTCGTATTCGCGCTCCAGCCGCTCCTGCACGATTTCCATGTGCAGCATGCCGAGGAAGCCGCAGCGGAAGCCGAAGCCCATCGCCTCGGAGGACTCCGGCTCGAAGAACAGCGCGGCGTCGTTCAAGCGCAGCTTGTCCAGCGCCTCGCGCATCGCCGGGAAGTCGTCCGACGACACCGGGAACAGGCCGGCGAACACGCGCGGCTGCATGGTCTGGAAGCCCGGCAGCGGTGCCGCGGCCGGCTTGCCGGCGTGGGTCAGCGTGTCGCCCACCGGCGCGCCGTGCACGTCCTTGATCGAGGCGTTGATCCAGCCCACTTCGCCCGCCGACAGCTTGTCCAGCTTCTTGCGCTTGGGCGTGAACACGCCGACGTCGTCGACCTCGTGGCTGCGCCCGGTGGACATCACCAGCAACTTGTCGCCGGGCTTGATCTCGCCCTGCATGACGCGCACCAGCGAGATCACGCCGAGGTAGTTGTCGAACCACGAGTCGATGATCAGCGCCTGCAGGCGATCGGTGTCGCGCGGCTTGGGCGGCGGGATGCGCGCCACGATTGCCTCCAGCACCTCGACCACGTTGAGCCCGGTCTTGGCGCTGATCGCCACCGCGTCGGTGGCGTCGATGCCGATCACCGCCTCGATCTCGCCCTTGACCTTCTCGACGTCGGCGGTGGGCAGGTCGATCTTGTTGAGCACCGGCACCACTTCCAGGCCCATCTCCACCGCGGTGTAGCAGTTGGCCACGGATTGGGCCTCGACGCCCTGTGCCGCGTCGACCACCAGCAGCGCACCCTCGCACGCGGCCAGCGAACGGCTCACCTCGTAGGAGAAATCCACGTGGCCGGGGGTGTCGATGAAGTTGAGCTGGTAGGTCTTGCCGTCGCGCGCGGTGTAGGGCAGCGACACCGACTGTGCCTTGATGGTGATGCCGCGCTCGCGCTCGATCGGATTGTTGTCCAGCACCTGTGCTTCCATCTCGCGGTCAGCCAGACCGCCGCAGATCTGGATGATGCGGTCGGCCAGCGTGGACTTGCCGTGATCGATGTGGGCAATGATGGAGAAGTTGCGGATCAATTCCATGGAGCGCGAGCGGCCTTTCGGTCGTGGGGTCCGCCGCCACGCACCATGCATGACGACGCGCCGCCCCGAGGCGACGCCAACCCCGCATTATCGCATGGAACACCCGTCCGGCAGGCATCCGCGAGGGGATCGGTGCCGCCCCGCGACGGGCGGCACCCTTGCCGGGCGAGGTCCGGCTACTTCCCGTCCGGCACGGTCAGGCCGATGAACTGGCTCTGGTCGCCGCGGCGCACCAGCAGCAGGACCGTGCTGCCCGCCTTGACGTCCTTCGTGGCCGCCTCGAACTCCGCCACGCTGCCGATCTTGCGCTGGTTGACCATCAGGATCACGTCGCCGGCGCGCAGCCCCGACTGCGCCGCCACCGGACCGGTGATGGCGTCGATCACCACGCCCTGCCCGTCCTTCAGCCCGAGTTGCTTGCGGGTATCGTTGTCGAGCGACTGCACGCTCAACCCCAGCGCGGCCGAACCGCTGCGCGCGGAGGGCGAGCCGGCGCTGCGGTTGTCCACGGCATTGCCGTCGCGCTTGGCCTCGCCGATGGTCACCTGCACGGTCTGCTTCTTGCCGTTGCGCAGGATCTCCACCGGCACCTTGCTGCCCGGCTTGGTCATGCCCACCAGCGGCGGCAGGTCGGCGGCCTGCTGCAGGTCGTGGTTGTCGTAGGCCAGGATGATGTCGCCGGCCTGGAGGCCGGCCTTGCCGGCACCGCTGTCCGGGTCCACGTCGACCACGGCCGCGCCGACGCCGTTGTCGAGCTTGAACGCCTTGACGATGTCGTCGCTGACCGGCTGCACAGTCACGCCGAGCAGGCCGCGCGAGACGTAGCCCTTGGTCTTGAGCTGCTGCACCGCGTTCATTGCCACGTCGATCGGGATCGAGAACGACACGCCGAGATAGTCGCCGGTGTTGGAATAGATCTGCGAATTGATGCCGACCACCTGGCCCTGCAGGTTGAACAGCGGGCCGCCGGAGTTGCCGCGGTTGATCGGCACGTCGGTCTGGATGAAGGAGGTATATGGCTGGTCGCGCTGGCCCAGGTTGCGGCCCACCGCGCTGACGATGCCCTGGGTCACGGTGTAGTCGAAGCCGAACGGCGAGCCGATCGCGAGCACCCACTGGCCCGGTTTCAGGCTGCGCGAATTGCCGATGGTCACCGTCGGCAGCGCACCGCCGGCATCGACCTTGAGCAGGGCGATGTCATAGGTCGGGTCGGTGCCGACCACCTTGGCGGTCAGCGTGCGGCGATCCTGCAGGCGCACGGTGACTTTGTCCGCATGGTCGACCACGTGGTTGTTGGTGAGGATGTAACCGTCGCTGGAGATGATGAAACCCGAACCCAGCGAGGTATGCCGCTGCTCCTCGGGCGAGGGCATCATCGGCATGCCGAAGAAGCGCCGCAGGATCTCGGCGCCCGGGTCGTTGGGCATGCCCTGCCCCGGTCCCATCTGGCCCTGCACGCGCATCGAGCGATTCGGTTCGCCGGTGTACCGGGCCTCCACGTGCACTACCGCAGGGGCGTTCTGCTGCACGATGCCAGTGAAATCCGGCAGCGCCGCGGCGGCCGCCGGCTGGGCCTGCACGCCGCCGACCCCGGCCAGGCCCAGCAGGGCGCAACAGGCCAGCGTACGCAAGATGGAATGACTCATGACTCCTCCTTGGGTTTGAACTGCAGCCGGCGCGAACCGGCGATCAATGACGACGCGGCAAGCGGGCCGCGGCACAGTCGAGCGGCCGCACAACACCTTCGGCGCAGGCACCGAGGGGACATCCGCATCAACAGGATTTGCCGCGAACCATCACTCGCCCGACAATCTCAGCGCCGGCCGGCAGCGGCCTGGTGCGAGGCATCCGGTGCCGGGTCGAGCAGCAGCAGATAGCTGCCGTCGTTGTTGTCCAGGGTGCGATAACGATGCATCGCCGGGTAGGTCGACATCCGCCGCGCATCACGCGACTGGCCGTCGTCCAGCGGCGCGCCCAGGGTAGCCGAAGCCTGCTGGCTGAGCAGGCCGGCGGCGTTGCCGCTGAGCCATGGCGGCACCGAAGGCGGTGCTGCCGGCGTGCTCGCCGGCGTCGACAAGGTCACCTGGCTGGTCCCCGCCACTACGGCGGAGTCCACGCGGCCGGCATCGCCCGCCGGCTGGCTGATCATCAACGCCGCGGCGGCCACGCTGGCGGCGATCACGCCACCACCGGACCAGCGCAACCAGGCGTGCCGTCGCGACGGCGCCGCGGCGGCCACCGTCTCCTGCTCGATCGCCAGCATCACCCGCGCGGCGAAGCCGCCGGAGGCGCGCAGGGTGATCTCGCGGCGCAGGCCGTCGCGGGCAAAGTGGTAGCCCGACCATGCCTGGCGCAAGGCTTCATCGTGATCGAGTCGGCGCAACAGGAAACGCAACTGCTCGACAGGCAATTCGCCGTCCATGCTGGCCGAGAGATTCTCGAGGGCGTCCTGGTGGGTCTGTGCCTGGTTCATGTCGGATCCTCGCGGCCAGACAGCAGCGGCCGCAGCTTTTCGTCGATCGCCTCACGCGCCCGGAAGATGCGCGAACGCACCGTACCGATCGGACAGCCCATCGCTTCGGCGATTTCATCGTAACTGAGGCCATCCACTTCACGCAGGGTGATGGCGGTCCGCAGTTCCTCGGGCAGGGCTTGGACAGTGGAAAACACCGATTGTTCAATTTCCTGGCGCATCAATTCGTGCTCGGGGGTGGCGCTGTCGTGCATGCGCTCGGCCCCGGCCATGAACTCGGCTTCGTCCGCGTCGACGTCGCCGGAGGGCGGCCGTCGCCCCATCGCCACCAGGTGGTTCTTGGCGGTGTTGACCGCGATCTTGTACAGCCAGGTATAGAACGCGCTGTCGCCACGGAACGACCCGATCGCGCGCCAGGCGCGGATGAAGGATTCCTGCGCGATGTCCTCGCACTCGGCATGGCTGCGCACGTAACGCGAAATCAGCCCGATCAGCTTGTGCTGGTACTTGCGCACCAGCAGGTCGAAGGCGCGCTTGTCCCCCTGCTGGACCCGCTCGACCAGCGCGCGGTCCAGTTCGTTTTCGCCCATGCGGGCCGTGTCCATCGTCAATGCCGTCATCCGCTGAGGGTGCCTGGGGTGAGCTGAACCCGGCGCTCAGACCACGAGCGGCCCACCGAGTTCAGTTTAGCCAATCGTCGCGCCAGCTCCCGTTATGGGGCCGCCTGCGGACCGCTCAAGCCGGTTCGGCCTGCCGCACGCCCAGCAGGCGCTGGCGCTCGGCCAGCATCTTCTCGAAGCTGATCGGCTGCAACGGCCGGCAGAACAGGTAGCCCTGCAGCTCGTCGCAATGGTGGTCGCGCAGGAATTGCAGGTGCTGCTCGGTCTCCACGCCCTCGGCCACCACCGCACGGTTCAGCCGGTGGGCCATCTCGATGGTGGCCCGCACGATCGCCTCGTCGTCCGGGTCCACGCCGATATTGCGCACGAAGCTCTGGTCCACCTTGATGCGGTCGGCGGGCAGCCGGCGCAGGTAGTCCAGCGAGGCGGCGCCGGTGCCGAAATCGTCGATCGCGATGTGACAGCCGAGCCGGTGCAGCGCATTGAGGTTCTCCACCAGGTTCGGCGCCGCCTTGATGCTGATGCTCTCGGTGATCTCCATTTCCAGCAGGGTGGGATCGAGCCCGGTCTCGCGCAGCGCGCGCGCCACCATCTCCAGCAACTGCGGCTCCATCAACTGCACGGCCGACAGGTTGACGCCCAGGCGCAGGCGCAAGCCGTAGCGCTGCTCCCACTCGCGCGCCTGGCGGCAAGCGGTGTGCATCACCCATTCGCCGATCGACACGATCAGCCCGGTCTCCTCGGCCAGCGGAATGAACACGGCGGGGCTGATCATGCCCAGCTCGGGGTGCTCCCAGCGCACCAGCGCCTCCATGCCCACGATGTCCTCGGTCTCGGCATTGACCTGGGGCTGATAGACCACGCGCAACTCGCCGTTGCCTTCGGCGTGGCGCAGGCGCGTCTTCAGCGCCATGCCGTGCTGGCGCGCGTACTCCGGACTGACCTCGTAGATCTGGAAGTTGTTGCGGCCCTTGTGCTTGGCCGAATACATCGCCTCGTCCGCATGCTTGAGCAGGGTATCGGCGTCGTTGGCGTCGTCGGGAAAAAAGCTCACGCCCATCGACACGGTGACCTGCAGCTCCACGCCGTCTTCCAGGAAGATCGGCGACTCCATCATCTGCACGATCTTCTCGGCCACGCGCAGCACGTCGTCGTTCTTGACGATGTGGCGCAGCACGATGGTGAACTCGTCGCCGGCATAACGCGCCACGGTGTCGGAGGCGCGGATGCTGCCGCGCAACCGCTGGGTGACAGTGCGCAACACCCGGTCGCCGGTGGCGTGGCCGTAGGTATCGTTGATGGCCTTGAACCGGTCCAGGTCGACGAACAGCAGGGCAAAGCACTCGCCGTTGCGGATCGCCTCGCGCAGGATCGCCTCCAGCCGGTCGTTGAACAGCAACCGGTTGGGCAACCCGGTCAAGGCATCGACCAGGCCCTCGGCGCGACCCTGTTCGCGGGTGCGCTGCAACTCCAGCGTGCGGGCGAAACGCGCCGCCGCGCAACGCAGCACCGGCTCGACCACCGCCATCTCGGCGAAACCGCGGCGGCTGCCGGCGAGCACGGCGCCGAGCACGCTGTGCCGCTCGTCGTACATCGGCAAGCCGACGAAGCCGGCCAGATCCAGCTGCTGCAGCAGCGGGTCGACCGCCGCCAGCTTGCCGGCATCGCTCTGGTACCGCATCGCCTGCCCGCCCAGCACCAGTTGCAGCGAACTCTGCAGGTAGCCCGGCGGCCACTGCGCGTGTTCCTCGCGGCTCAGTTGCAGGACCTGGGCGGGGGCGTCGGCCGTTTCCGGACGGACCGACCACACGGCCAGATAGTCCAGCGCCAGCTCGTCGAACAGCAGTTGCGCGCAGGCGGACTGCGCGTCGACGCCGCTGCTTGAGGCGAACAGGCGCGACAACAGCGACAACGCCGCCTCCGGCCGCAGGTCGGCGCGATCGCTGCGAAACTGCAGCGCCAGAGCCGCGCTGCCGCCCTGCTCGACCCGCCGCACGTTCACCTGACCGGTGTCGTAACCCAGCGACGACTTGCGCCGGGCCGGATGCCAGCGGCGATCCGCGTCGTTGAAAATGGTGGCCGACGTGTCGCCCTCGAGCTGTACCGCCTCGGCCAGCGCCAGCCCGGCCCACTCGCTGGCAGGCAGGCGACTGTGCCGGATCACGCCGGGACTGACTTCGAGCAGGCACTGGCTCTGCAGGTCGACCATCAACCATTCGCTGCCGCTTTCCTCGAAGGCCCATCGCCAATCGCCGGCCGCACCCCAAACCGTCGGGACCGGGCCACCGGCGGCGCTGACCGGCAGGCGCTGCCAGCGCGCGACCAGTTCGGTGGCAATCTGTCCGGCGCAAAGCCAGTCGGCGATCCCCGGCGGCAGGTCGGCCGGGCTGCACGGCGCGCCATCGGCCAGCACCACGATCAGCGGCGCATCGGCGGCGCCCGGCAGCCGGCGCAATTGCTCGCAAGCGGCGCAGGCCTGGGTTTCGTCGCCATCCAGCACCAGCACCATCAACTGCAGCGGTTCCTGCGCGGCATTGCCCTCCAGCAGGATCGCCGCGTGGGAAATGTCGCGCGCCGAATGCAGCCGCGCGTAGCCGGCACGATCGAGCGCGTCGAACAGCGCCCGGCGCAGGTCGCGCTGGGCGGCTACCAGCAGGATGCCGGCATTCATGTGCGCGGCCTCATGTCAGCCAGCGACCATCGCGCAGGCGCAGCTGGCGCGGCTTGCCGTCTTCGGTACTGACCTGGGCGGCGAGGTCGCCCAGGTGGGCCACCAGCGCCTGCGGCGCATCGACCAGCACCACGCGGCGCAGGTGGCCCTTGGGCGCCCGCGCCAACTGGCGCAGCATGGCTGCATCCACCGCCGACAAGGGCAGCTCCACCCCGCGCAGGAAATAGACGCCGAAATGCATGCTCTGCTGCATGTAACGCAACGCATTGCCGAGCCGCTCGCAGTCCGGCACCCGGGCATGGGCCTCGCGCAGGCTGCCCAGCCCGGTGTCCGGCTGCCACAGGTATACCGCCTGGCCGCTGTGCCTGGCCAGCACGCGCACCTGTTCGATCAGCGCTTCGGCGTCCTTGCTTTGCAACACGACCAGGCCACTGGGCGCGGTCAGGATGCGTTCGAATATCTCGGCGCCAGCCTGGGGTACGGCGGAGGCCATGGCGATGGTCATCTGGTTTCGTCCTGCGGCAGGTGCTGAATCCGGACCCGCGGCGAGCGCGGATGCCTTCGAATGGCCGGGAACCGATCGACCCTCGTCGACCCGGTTCAGTTAGCCAATCGCACCTGCGGGAATCGCTCGGGAGCACCCGCGCGTGCGACTGGTTTCGGCGGATACCGTCCGCAACGGTCCGATTTCACACCGCTGTCACCAGCGGGTCAAGCGCACGCGTCACATCTCGCAATCGCGACCACGGAACGGTATGGTTCAGGCCTCCTCCACCATGTGCCGACCCCCATGTTCGAAGGATTGCGATTCAACCACTGGCGGACCCACGAGGACGATGGCCTGGTGACGCTGACGCTCGACCGCGCCGGCAGCAGCGTCAATGCGATCAATCGTGCCGTGCTGGACGAGCTGGATCAGATCGTCGAGCGGCTGGCGATCGACATGCCCGCCGGCGTCATCATCCATTCGGGCAAGTCCGCGGGCTTTGCGGTGGGCGCGGACATCCGCGAGTTCGTGGAATACGCGCGCCAGGACACCGTGCGCGAGAACATCGAGCACGGCCAGCGCGTGTACGAAGCACTGGCCCGGCTCGCCTGCCCCACCGTGGCCGCGGTGCACGGTCCCTGCATGGGCGGCGGCACCGAATTGATCCTGGCGTGCCGTCTGCGCGTGGCGGCCGACGAGGACAGTACCCGCATCGCCCTGCCCGAGGTGATGCTCGGCATCCACCCCGGCTGGGGCGGCACGGCCCGCCTGCCACGCCTGATCGGCGCGGCCGAGGCGATGCCGGTGATGCTCACCGGCAAGCCGCTCTCGGCGCGGCGCGCACTCGCGCTGGGCGTGGTCGATCACCTCGCACGCCCGCAGGAGCTGCTGGCCGAGGCGCGCCTTCTGCTGCGACGCGCGCCGTCGCGACCGTTCGCGCGTCGGGCCAAGGCGTGGGCCAGCAACAGCTGGCTGGGGCGACAGATCCTGGCGCCGATCATGGTCAGGCAGACGGCGGCCAAGGTCCGTCGCGAGCACTATCCGGCGCCGTTCGCCCTGATCGACGTGTGGAAGCGCGGCGGCAGCGACATCGGCCAGCGCTTGAAGATCGAAGCCGACTCGGTGGCGCGGCTGGCGCAGACACCCACCGCGCAGAACCTGATCCGCATCTTCTTCCTGCAGGAGCGGCTGAAGGGCCAGGGCGGCGGCGTCGATGCGGCCATCAACCGCGTGCACGTCGTGGGTGCCGGCGTGATGGGCGGCGACATCGCCGCCTGGGTGGCACTGAAAGGCATGGACGTGACCCTGCAGGACCGCGAGATGAAGTACATCCAGCCGGCGCTGGATCGCGCACGCGCGCTGTACGAGAAAAAGCTCAAGACCCCGGAGAAGATCGACGCGGCAGTGCAGCGGCTGCGCGCCGACGTCGACGGCAAGGGCGTCGCCCAGGCGGATCTGGCGATCGAGGCGATCTACGAGAATGCCGAGGCGAAAGAGGCGCTGTACGCCACCATCGAGCCGCAGCTCAAGGACGGGGCAATCCTGGCCAGCAACACCTCCAGCATTCCGCTGGACGAACTGCGCGGCAAGCTCGCTCGTCCGGCAGACTTCCTCGGCCTGCATTTCTTCAACCCGGTGGCGCAGATGCCGCTGGTGGAGGTCGTGCGCCACGACCGGCTCGACCCGGCCATCGAGAAACGCGCGCTGGCGTTCTGCAAGGCGATCGGCAAGCTGCCGGTCGCGGTCAAGGGCACGCCGGGCTTCCTGGTCAACCGCATCCTGGTCCCGTACCTGCTCGAAGCCATGCGGCTGTACAGCGAGGGCGTGCCCGGCGCGGTGCTCGATCGCGAGGCGAAGAAGTTCGGCATGCCGATGGGGCCGATCGAACTGGCCGACACGATCGGTCTGGACGTCTGCGCCTCGGTGGGCAAGGAGTTGGCGCCTTTCCTCGGCCTGGAGCTGCCGCCCGGCATGGACGAACGGCTCGCCGCCGGCAAGCGCGGCAAGAAGGACGGCCAGGGACTGTACGTGTGGCAGGACGGCAAGCCGCAGAAGCCCGAAGTGGACAACGACTACGTGACACCGCCGGACCTGCAGGATCGAATGATCCTGTCGATGGTCAACGAGGCGGTGGCCTGCCTGGCCGACGGCGTGGTCGACGACGCCGATCTGCTGGATGCAGGTGTGATCTTCGGCACCGGATTCGCACCCTTCCGTGGCGGCCCGATCCAGTACGTGCGCAGCGAAGGCGCCGACACGCTGAAGGCGAAGCTGGAGCAGCTGGCCCGCCGCCATGGCGACCGCTTCAAGCCCAAGCATGGCTGGGACCATCCGGCGTTGACGCAAGCGCCGGACCGCTGAATCGCGCGGCGGGCGGTGCCCGCCGCGCTTGCTTCGTGAGGCGGCGGTGCCCGCCCTACTTCGACCTCACCACATGAGATCGTCGGGTACGCCGTCGTCATCCGTGCCGGCGGTGCCCGGCGCCACCAGCAAGGCGACGTGGTTGGCGTCCAGTTCGCGCAGTTGCTCGGCCGTGTCGCGGCTGACCAGCAGGTAGCGACCGGCATGCTGCACCACGCCCAGTTCGCCGGCGTTGAGTGCCGCCAGCTGGGTTGCGTCGACATGGATGCGGCGGATCTTGCCGGCGTATTCGAAGTTGCGCACCTGGTCGGCATCGGCCTTGTTCAACGCCTGGCCATCCAGCAGTTGCTGGATGCGCAGCTTGCGCTCACGCCGCAGCCGGGCTTGCTCGGCCGCCTCGCGCTCGATCCGCTGGCGCTCGCGGGCTTCAGTCCGGGCACGCAGCGCGTATGCCTTGGCCAGGTCGATGTCCTGCTGGCTCTGTCCCGACGGCCGCGCCGCATGCGGCTTGCCGCCCTTGCGTGCGGGCTTGCCGGGCGACGCAGGCGTCGGGCGCTTCGGTTCGTGCGCGCGGTCCTGCTGCACTTGTTTGACGATGCCGCTCTTGAGCAGCTGATCGCGCAGGGAATCGGCCATGCGGGCATTCCGTGATCGGCAGGTGGGAGGGGTCCGGGTCAGTAATGCGGCGGCGGCGGTTCATCGTGCGGATCGTCGCCCTGCGCGATGCGCATCGACGCCACCTCGCCGCGCAGGTCGCGCAGGGCGCGTTCCAGCGCAGCGATCCGCTGCGACTGGTCGGCGTCCGCCGTGGTCAGCGCCTGCACCGCCTCGTCGATGAAGGTCAGCTTGATCTCCATCTCGTCGAGCCGGCGGGCGAGCACGTCGTTCGAACTGTTCATCACGACAACTGCAGGCTGCGGCCACGGCCGATGCCGTAATAGGCCAGACCCGCCTCCTCCACCACGGCCGGGTCGTACAGGTTGCGGCCGTCGAAGATCGCCGGGACCGCCAGCGCGGCACGGATCGCCGCAAAATCGGGGCTGCGGAAGGCCTTCCACTCGGTGACCACCGCCAGCACGTCGGCGCCCTGCAGGGCAGCCGCGGCGTGCTCGCAAAGCACCAGATCGGCACGTTCGCCGTACAGCCGCCGGGCTTCCTCGCGCGCTTCCGGGTCGAACGCGCGCACCTTCGCGCCGGCGCCCCACAGTTGTTCCATCAGGCGTCGGCTGGAAGCCTCGCGCATGTCGTCGGTATTCGGTTTGAACGCCAAGCCCCACAGAGCGATCGTGCGACCGCCCAGCTGGCCGTCGAAATGCCGCGAGATCAGCTCGAACAACTTGCCCTTCTGCTGCCGGTTGACCGCCTCGACCGCACCGAGCAGGCGCGCCTCGTAGCCATGCGCGTGCGCGGTGCGCTCCAGCGCCTGCACGTCCTTGGGAAAGCACGAGCCGCCGTAACCGGCGCCCGGGTAGATGAAGCTGTAGCCGATGCGCGGGTCCGAGCCGATGCCCTGGCGCACCAGTTCCACGTCGGCGCCCACCCGCTCGGCGATGTTCGCGATCTCGTTCATGAAACTGATCTTGGTCGCCAGCATCGCGTTGGCGGCGTACTTGGTCAGCTCAGCCGAGCGCTCGTCCATCACCACCATGCGGTCGTGATTCCGGTTGAACGGCGCGTACAGCTTGCGCAGCAGGGCAACCGCGCGCGTGCTGGAAGAACCCACGACGATGCGGTCGGGGCGCAGGCAGTCTTCCACCGCAGCGCCCTCCTTCAGGAACTCCGGGTTCGAGACCACGTCGAATTCCACCGTGGCCTGGCGCGCCGCCAGCTCGGCCGCGACGGCTTCGCGCACGCGATCGGCGGTACCCACCGGCACGGTCGACTTGTTCACCACCACGGCGTAACGCTGCAGGTGATGGCCGATCGTGCTGGCCACCTTCTGCACGTACTGCAGGTCGGCGCTGCCGTCCTCGTCCGGAGGCGTGCCGACGGCGATGAAGATCAGCTCGCCGTGGGCAATCGCCGGCGCCGCCTCGGTGGTGAAATCGAGCCGGCCACTGGCGTGGTTGCTCTGCACGATCGATTCCAGGCCCGGCTCGTAGATCGGGATCTCGCCGCGCTTCAGCCGCTCGACCTTGCCTGCGTCGATATCGACGCAGACCACGTGATTGCCCATCTCCGCCAGACAGGCACCGGTAACCAGTCCGACGTAGCCGGTACCAAAGATCGTTACCTTCATCATCGTTGAGGGTTTTCCTGGAAAGTGAACCGCCTATTCTAACCGCGCCGTCCGACAGCGACACACCGCGCAAAAAGAAGGGGCGCGAATTGCTTCGCGCCCCTTCGGCGAACCTGCCGGCGAACCGTCGGTTACTGCCCGTCGGAACCGCTGGGAGCTGCCGGCGTCGGGCCCGTCTTGACCAGGGTCACGTCGAAGATCAGCGTGGCATTGGGCGGCATCGGCGGCTGCGGCTCGGCACCATAGGCCAGCGAGGCGGGAATGAACAACTTGTAGTGTCCACCCACCTGCATCAGCTGCAGGCCTTCGCGGAAGCCCGGGATCACGTTGGCGACCGGGATCGAGGCCGGCTTCGGACCATGCTTGGCGGAGGCGTCGAACACCTGGCCGTCCAGGAACGAGCCGGTGTAGTTGATCTCCACGGTGTCGTTCGGGCCCGGGCGGGCGCCGGTACCGGCGGTGATCACCTTGTACTGCAGGCCGGAAGCCGTGGTCTTCACGCCAGGGGCGGTCTTGTTCTTGGCGAAGAAGGCGTCGCCTTCCGCCTTGTTCTTGGCTGCCTCCTGGGCGCGCTCGGCCTCGAACTTGGCCTGCACCTTGGTCATGAAGGCCTCGTAGACCTGCTTGGCCTCGGCCTCGCTGACGGTCGACTTCTGGCCCGACAGCGCGGCCTGCACACCACGCGCCACGGCGGCGGGGTCCATCTCGTCGCGCAGGATCGGCGGCACGCTCTCGCCCATCTTGTAATAACCGAATACGTAGCTGGCCTTGGCCTTGTCGACGGGGGCGGCGGCGCCAGTCTTGGCGGCCTGGGCAAATGCGCCCGCCGTCATGCCCAGCGCAACGGCCATTGCCACTGCCGTCAGCGTGGGACGCAGAAAGTGCTTCATTTGTAACTCCCTCATGAAAATGGAAATGCCGGCATCGCCGGCCGGACCCCGCGTTGGAGGCAGGCCACGCATTGTGCGGTGCCGGCCTGTTCTTGGCAACGATCGCGCCTTGTGACCGTCAGACGGCATAAAGGTTCAGCGTTGCACGGATGCCGGCCGCCGCCTCGCACCCGCCCCCCGCGTGGGACGTCGTTGTCAATCGGCCCCGTCCGCCGGCGGCTCCGGCTTGTCAAGGGTTTCCTTCAACGCCGCCTGCAACCGCGCATGCATGTGCACCAGGCCCCGCCACAGCACCACCGACAGCACCGCCCCCACCACCAGCAGGAAGATGGCGATGCCGCGCGGTGGCAGGATCGCCGAACCCAGCGCGCTCAGCAGGATGCCCAGCAGCAGCAGCGTGGCCAGCGGAATCACCCGCGCCAGCACACTGCGGATGGCGTGGGTGTAGGAGCGCGCAAAGCTCTCGCGTATGCCGATCTCGGCCAGCAACATGCCCAGCGCGCCGGCCTTGCGATACACCGCGATCAGCATCGGCAGCGACAGGAACAACGCGCAGGCCCAGATCACCGTGTGCCGCATCTCGCGCCCGATGCCCACCGTGGAGAACCAGGTCCAGCCATGCGCATTGACATAGGCTCCGACCATGAACAGGGTCACCACCAGCAGAATGTTCACCGCGATGTGCCACAGCAGGCGCCGCAGGATCGCCGCCAGCGTGGCGTTCTCGTTCACCGGCTTGAGATGTTCCAGCCAGCCGCTGTAGCTGGTGGCCAGCAATTGCACGGAACGTGGCGTGACCCGCCGCAACCCGCTGGCCACGCGGTCGCCGGAGCGCGACAGGTACGGCGACAACGCCATGCACACCACCGAGACCGCGACGGCCACCGGATAGATGAAGTCGCTGATCACGCCCAGTGAAAGGCCGAGCGTGGCGATCACGAACGAGAACTCGCCGATCTGCGCCATGCCGAGGCCCGCCCGCAGCGCGGTGCGCGGTTCGTGCCCGACCACCAGCACGCCGAGGCTGCAGGCCAGCGTCTTGCCGACGACGACCACCCCCGCGATCAACAGCGCCGGCACCGCGTACTGCCACAGCATCGCCGGGTCGATCTTCAGGCCGATCGCCACGAAGAACAGCGCGGCGAACATGTCGCGCAAAGGCTCGACCAGCTGGACCACCCGGCCGGCGCTGCGCGACTCGGCCACCACCGCCCCGGCCAGGAAGGCACCCAACGCCACGCTGAAGCCCATCCACACCGCGACCAGGCTGGCGCCGAAACAGATCCCCAGCACGCTGACCAGCAGGGTTTCGTCGCGACCGAAGCCGGCCACGTAGTCCACCAGCCGCGGCAGCAGCAGCAGGCCCAGGATCATGCCGACCACCACGAACAGGCCCAGGTGTCCGATCAGGGTGAACGCCGCCTCCGCCTGCACCGAGCCGCCGATGGCCACCGCGGTGAGCAGGGTCAGCATGATGATGGCGAGCATGTCTTCGGCCACCAGCAGGCCCACCACCAGTTGGGCGAACGGCTGCTGACGCTGGCCCAGCTCGGACAGGGTGCGCGTCGCCACCATGGTCGAGGACAGCGAAATGATCGCGCCGAGAAACAGCGCATCCATGCCCTTCCAGCCGAACAGGCTGCCGATGCCGTAGCCGATCCACAGCATCAGGCCGACCTCGCCCACCGCCACCAGCAACATGCCGACACCCACGTCGCGCAGCTTGCGCACGCTGAATTCCAGGCCCAGCGTGAACATCAGCAGCACCACGCCCAGGTTGGAGATGTCGTCGATGGCGCGCGCGTCGCCGACCAGCACGCCGGGCGTGTGCGGACCGATCAGCACGCCAGCCAGGATGTAGCCCAGCAGCACCGGCTGACGCAGGCGCTGAAACAGGATCGTGGTGGCGCCGGCCACCAGCATCACCACGGCAAGATCACGGATGAACCCGATTTCGTGCATCGCCTTCCTTCGCCGTTGCCCTCGTCGCTGCAGCATAAAGGAGCGTCGGCGAAGATCGCGTCCGCATCGCCGCAGCCGTGGCGCGATGTGATGATGCGCACGCGCAACGGCGTCGAAAAAAAGCTTGACGGGCAAGCAACCCCACCCTATTCTTCTCGGCTTCCAGCGGCGGGGCCATAGCTCAGCTGGGAGAGCGCCTGCATGGCATGCAGGAGGTCGGCGGTTCGATCCCGCCTGGCTCCACCAGGTTTTGATTCAGTGCAAGTCCTTTGCGAGAACCCGCGCATCCATGTGCGGACTTTTCGAAAAATCAACGTCCCCATCGTCTAGAGGCCTAGGACATCACCCTTTCACGGTGGCGACCGGGGTTCGAATCCCCGTGGGGACGCCAAGTTGGGCCGCGCAAGCTGGAAGCTGTTGCAACTGCGGAGTGGTAGTTCAGTTGGTTAGAATGCTGGCCTGTCACGCCGGAGGTCGCGGGTTCGAGTCCCGTCCACTCCGCCACCATTCAAAACGAAAACCCGCCTGGCGCGGGTTTTTTGTTGTGGTGATTTGTGCATCCATCCATGGGCGCAAAGATCAGGACGCAGCCATGGATGGCTTTGAATAGAACCGCTATTCCCCACCGCCTTCGTGCGACTCCGGCTGCGGCTCCAGGGTGCCGGTGGAATGCCCCTGCTCGGCGAGGTATTCCAGCCATCGGGCCAGGAATCGGTTCATGCGCAGGCGGTACTGGAACACCGAGTGCACCGGGGAAAACGGGCCCAGCACCTGCCACAGGTGCCGGCCCGGGTGGCAGTGCAGCGCCTCGGCGACATGCGCATCGGTGTACATGCGCAACTGCGCCGAGGGCGCGCGCTGGCCGGTGTGCGCATCGACGAATCCGTAGGTGAGCTCCAGCTCGACGGTGTACGGGTGGTGCTCCTGCACCTGCAGGTGCACGTCCAGGCCGTCGTCCACGCTCGACACGTAGCGGCCGGCGGGAAGCTCGTGCGGCGCGAACAGCCGCGCGAGGCGGTGATAGTTCTCCGCATACAGACCCATCAGGGTCTCGAACCGTCCCGGCAGCAGGCTGTTTCGATGGTCCAGTACGGCACTCGTGGGCAACGCACAAACTCCGGATGAAAATCAGAACATGGTCCGCTCGATGCCGAAGCGGTCGAAGATCTTGCTGGCGATCTCCTCGATCGACACGTGAGTGGTGTTGAGGCTGGGTATCCCGGCCTGGCGCATCAGCCGTTCGGCCTGTTCCAGCTCCCAGCGGCATTGCGCGATCGTGGCGTAACGGCTGCCGGAGCGGCGCTGCTCGCGAATCTGCGCCAGGCGTACCGCGTCGATGGTCAGCCCGTAGAGGCGGTCCTTGTAGGGCCGCAGCCGCGCGGGCAACTCCAGTTTCTCCAGGTCCTCGTCGGTCAACGGATAGTTGGCGGCGCTGACGCCGTAATGCAAGGCCATGTACAGGCAGGTGGGCGTCTTGCCCGAACGCGACACGCCGACGAGGATCAGGTCGGCATCGGCGTAATTCACGTCGATCCCGTCGTCATGCGACAACGCGTAGTTGGTGGCGTTGATGCGCGCCTCGTACTTGTCGAAATCGACCATGCCGTGCGAGCGATTCACCGCACCGGACCGGCGCGTCTGCAGCTCTTCCTCCAGCGGACCGATGAACGGCGCGAACACGTCCAGCATCAGCGCACCGCTCGAAGCCACGATGTCGCACAGGTTGCGGTCGGCCATGGTGTTGACCACCACCGGACGCTGCCCGGTCTGTGCGTAGTTGGTCTTGATCCGCAGTGCAGCCAACTCGGCCTTGTGCGGGTTGTCGGTGAACGGCAACCGGTGCTTGTCGAACCGGACACCCTCGAACTGCGCCAGGATGCTGTTGCCGATCGTCTCGGCGGTAATACCAGTGGAATCGGAAATGAAAAACACGGTTCGCTGCATGTGAAGCTTCCGCCGGGCCGAGTGCGCAGGCTCGCACCTTAGCGCAAGGGCAAAACGCTGTCCCGTGTTGAACGCGCGTTGACTGGTATCGGGTTGGAATGACATCGCGTGGCACTGGTCTTCTTGTGCTTCGCACCATCCGCGGCGGACAATACCAGTTTCCCGCAGCGCGCCCGCGACCGCTGGTTCCCTGCCCCCCGTTCCGCCATCCCGAGGAGACACCCTTGAACGACCTGGTGCTTTGGCTCGATCAACTGCGCATGACTGACCTTGGCAAGGTCGGCGGCAAGAATGCTTCGCTGGGCGAAATGATCGGCAACCTCGCCAAACTGGGTGTCTCGGTGCCCGGCGGCTTTGCCACCACCGCCAGTGCGTTCCAGCAGTATCTGGAAAAGAGCGGGCTGGCCCGGCGCATCCAGGATCGACTGGCCACGCTCGACGTCGACAACGTCGATGCCCTGGTCGCGGCCGGCAAGGAAATCCGCGGCTGGATCGTCGACACCGCCCTGCCCGCCGAACTCGAGCAGGCGATCCGCGCGGCCTACATCAAGCTGTGCAGGGACGCCGGTGCCGACGACATCGCGGTTGCGGTTCGTTCCTCTGCTACCGCCGAGGACCTGCCCGACGCCTCGTTCGCCGGCCAGCAGGAAACCTTCCTCAACGTGGTCGGCATCGACGACGTGCTGCACAAGGTGAAGGAGGTCTTCGCCTCGCTGTACAACGACCGGGCCATCGCCTACCGCGTGCATCAGGGCTACAAGCACGAGGACGTGTTCCTCTCCGCCGGCGTGCAGCTGATGGTGCGTTCGGACGTGGGCGCCTCCGGCGTGCTGTTCACGCTGGACACCGAGTCGGGCTTCCGCGACGTGGTGTTCGTCACCGGCTCCTATGGTCTGGGCGAGATGGTCGTGCAGGGCGCGGTGAATCCCGACGAGTTCTACGTGTTCAAGCCGACCCTGCGCGCAGGCAAGCCGGCCGTGCTTCGTCGCAACCTGGGCGCCAAGCAGTTGCGCATGGTCTATTCCAGCGCGCCGGGCGAGCGCGTGAGGACCGAGGACACTCCGGCCGAACTGCGCCACAAGTTCTGCATCAGCGACGACGACGTGCAGGAACTCGCCCGCCAGGCGCTGATCATCGAGAAACATTACGACCGCCCGATGGACATCGAGTGGGCGAAAGACGGCCACACCGGCAAGCTGTACATCGTGCAGGCCCGCCCGGAGACGGTGAAGTCGCGCTCGCATGCGACCCAGCTGGAGCGCTTCAGCCTCAGCGAGAAAGGCAAGGTGCTGGCCGAAGGCCGCTCGATCGGCCAGAAGATCGGCGCCGGCAAGGCCCGCGTGATCCGCTCCCTGAGCGACATGAACAAGGTGCAGGTCGGCGACGTGCTGATCGCCGACATGACCGACCCCGACTGGGAGCCGGTGATGAAGCGCGCCTCGGCCATCGTCACCAACCGCGGTGGTCGCACCTGCCACGCGGCGATCATCGCGCGCGAGCTGGGCGTGCCGGCGGTGGTCGGCACCGGCAATGCGCTGGAGCTGATTCCGGATGGCGCTGACGTCACCGTGTCCTGCGCCGAAGGCGACACCGGCACGATCTACGAAGGCATCCTGAAGTTCGAGCGGATCACCGCGGATCTCGGCGACATGCCCGAGGCGCCGTTGAAGATCATGATGAACGTGGCCAACCCGGAGCGTGCCTTCGACTTCGGCCAGCTGCCGAACGCCGGCATCGGCCTGGCCCGGCTGGAGATGATCATCGCCAGCCACATCGGCGTGCATCCCAAGGCGCTGCTGGAATACGCCAAGCAGGACGCCGAAACCAAGGCAAAGATAGACGAGCGCATCGCCGGCTATGCCGGCCCGGTCGAGTTCTACGTCGATCGCCTCGCCGAAGGCATCGCCACCATCGCCGCCTCGGTCTACCCGAAGCCGGTGATCGTGCGCCTGTCCGACTTCAAGTCGAACGAGTACGCCGGCCTGCTCGGCGGCTCGCGCTACGAGCCGCACGAAGAGAACCCGATGATCGGTTTCCGCGGCGCCAGCCGCTACGTCGACCCCAGCTTCGCCGAGGCGTTCGCGCTGGAATGCAAGGCAGTGAAGCGCGTGCGCGAGGTGATGGGTCTCTCCAACGTGTGGGTGATGATCCCGTTCGTGCGCACGCTCGGCGAAGGCCGCAAGGTGATCGAGGTGCTGGCGAAGAACGGCCTCAAGCAGGGCGAGCACGAGCTCAAGGTCATCATGATGTGCGAGGTCCCGTCGAACGCCCTGCTCGCCGACGAGTTCCTGGACATCTTCGACGGCTTCTCGATCGGCTCGAACGACCTCACCCAGCTCACCCTGGGCCTGGACCGCGACTCCAGCATCGTCGCCGGCCTGTTCGACGAGCGCGACCCGGCGGTGAAGAAGCTGCTGGCCATGGCGATCAAGACCGCCCGCGCCAAGGGCAAGTACATCGGCATCTGCGGCCAGGGCCCCAGCGACCACCCCGACCTCGCGGAGTGGCTGATGGAACAAGGCATCGAATCGGTCTCGCTGAACCCGGACACCGTGGTCGATACCTGGTTGCGGTTGGCAAAGAAGAAGGCTGGCTGAGGCCAGCGCGTCCGGTGCGGCAAACACGCCGCGTTGTTTGCAAGGGGGCCGGTCTCGACCGGCCCCTTTTTTCACGTGCGTGACTTGCAAAACGCCCTTTCGGCAAGGGGATTATTCGTCCCATCCGGGCCAGACCCTTCCGCGCCACGCGCTCCAGGGCCAGCCTGCGGCTGTCCATATTCGTTCCGGACGAATCCGTCGAACCGGACGGATCGTGCAATACGCAAAACGCCCCTTTCGGGGCGTTTTGCGTATCTGGCGGAGAGGGTGGGATTCGAACCCACGGTACGCTTGCACGTACGCCTGATTTCGAGTCAGGTACATTCGACCACTCTGCCACCTCTCCGGTCGGGTGCATGGGCGCATGCGAGCCGCGAATCATACGCGAGCAAGGGAACCGTGACAACAACCGTGGCTTGCGGCATGCTGCACAGCTTGCCCTGACACTAGCCCCATGATCGAGCTCGGACACGGAACCCATGTCGGCCTGCGCCGCACGCGCAACGAGGACACCTACCACGCCGATGTCTCGCTCGGCCTGTTCCTGGTCGCCGACGGCATGGGCGGCCACCAGCATGGCGAGGTAGCGTCGGCACTGGTGCGCGATGCGATGGTCGAGCTGGTCGGCGCCGGGTCGGGCCTGATCGAGGCCGTCAATGGTGCGGGCGAGCGATTGCTGGCGCACGCCCGGCCCAGCTTCGACCTGTTGCCGATGGGCACCACGATCGCAGCACTGCGGATCGTCGGCGACGCGTATGAAGTGGCCTGGGTCGGAGACAGCCGCATCTACCTGTGGCAACACACCCTGCGCCGCGTCAGCCACGACCATTCGCTGGTCCAGGCACTGGTGGAAGCCGGCCAGCTCGACCCGGCCCAGGCGGCGCAGCACCCGCAGCGCAACCTGCTCACCCAGGCACTCGGCGTCACCGCCACCGAGCAACTGCGCATCGGCATGGCCCGCGGCACGCTGGAACCCGGCATGAGCTTCCTGCTGTGCAGCGACGGCTTGACCGAGTGCGTCGACGATGCAGCGATCGCCCGTACTGTCGCGCGCAACGACCTCGCCGCGCAGGAATGCGCCGACCAATTGCTGTTGGACGCGCTCGACGGCGGTGGCGACGACAACATCACCGTCGTCCTCGTGCGCTGCAGCTGAAACATCGCGCCGCGCGGCTCAACCCAACCGGCGCCACACGCTCTGTCCGCCCGCGCTCTTGTCCAGCGCATCGAGCCGTCGCTCATGCTCCAGCAACTCGCTTGCCGACGCGCACAGTACACGTGGACGCACCCGCAGGGTTGCCGGCGGCAGTACCACCGCGTGTTGCGGGGTCGCTGCATCGAACTCCAGATCCAGCCCGACCTGACCCGAGGTCATGGCCAGATAGACATCGGCCAGCAGCTGCGCGTCGATCAGGCCACCGTGCAGGTCGCGACGCGAGTTGTCCACGCCCAGCCGCTTGCACAAGGCATCCAGGCTGTTGCGCTGGCCGGGATAGCGCTCGCGCGCCATCGCCAGCGTATCCAGCACGCTGCACCGATCGGCGATGCAGCCGCTGGCGGCACCGAGGCGCGCCAGTTCGGCGTCGAGAAAGCCCACATCGAACGCCGCGTTGTGGATGATCAGTTCGGCGCCGGCGATGAAGGCGAGGAACTCGTCGGCGACATCGGCAAAGCGCGGCTTGTCGAGCAGGAACTCGTCCTCGATGCCGGTGACCTGGCGGGCGCCTTCGTCGATCGCACGATCGGGGTTCAGATACGTCTGGTAGTAGCGACCGGTGAGCCTGCGTTCGACCATCTCGACGCAGGCGATTTCCACCAGGCGATGGCCCTGGCGTACTTCCAGGCCGGTCGTTTCGGTATCCAGGACGATCTGCCTCATGCTCCGCTCCTGATCGACTCGGCCTGCTCGCGCGCGGCGCGGTCGACACGCTCGTTTTCCGCGTGGCCGTTGTGGCCGCGCACCCACTGCCAGCGAACCTGGTGCGTACCCACCGCATCGGACAGGCGCTGCCACAGATCCTGGTTCTTGACCGGCTTGCGGTCGGCCGTGCGCCAGCCGTTGGCGCGCCACTTCGGCAACCACTGCTCGATGCCCTGCATGACATAGCGCGAATCGGTAGTGAGCGTGACCACGCAGGGGCGCTTGAGCGCCTCCAGCGCGCCGATCGCCGCCATCAGCTCCATGCGGTTGTTGGTGGTGGCGGGCTCCCGGCCGGCCAGCATCCGCTCGCCGCCAGGGGCCCGCAGCAAGGCGGCCCAGCCGCCCGGTCCGGGATTGCCGAGGCAGGCGCCGTCGGTAAATGCTTCCACTTCACTCATGGGTGTTCAGGTATCCCTTGTTGCCTGCAGGGCCGGGTTGGGCCGTGTCCCCGGCGACAGCCTGCCCGCTGCCGGCACCGGCAGTTTCACGGGCTTGATGCGCAGCGGTGTGGCCAGTCGCCGCTGCTTGCGCGCGAGCAACACATAGCCGCCACCCAGCACGCTGTCCATTGTCGTCGAAGTCGCCGGCAGGCCCGGCCAACCGCGTCCCACGCGGCGGGCCAGTTCGATCTCCATGCCTGCATGGCGCAGCACGCGTTCCAGCTGCAGCGGAAGCTGCAGCTTGAGCGTCCGGCCCCGCGCATGCCAGCGCAACCACGGCGACCACCCGCTGACCGGATGCACACCGGTCAACGCCAGCACCCCGCCCGGCGCCAGCACGCGCAGCACGTCTTCCAGCAGCGCCGATGACACCGGCGATACCTCCAGGGCGTGACGCAGCAGGACCAGATCGAACGCGTCGGCCACGAACGGCAGCGGCTGATCCACGGCGGCACGCAGATCGCCGCCATAGCGACCGCCGTCGAGATAAAGACGAACCCAACTCCCCAGCATCGGCAGCGCCGGCGGCGCCTCGTCCGCGGCGACGCCGAGCAACAACGCGTGCGTGCCGAAACAACGCTGCAACTCCGGCGCCAACACCCGCGCCTGGGCATCGCGCAACCGGCGCAGCGGTGCACTGGCGTAGATGTCGTCCTGTGGGTGCATGCAGCGGGGGTCCGGGGGCTGGCGCGAACCTCCAGTTTAGCTGCAGCGGCAACCGATCGCAGTCGCCTGACCTGGCGCACGGATCTGAATGACCGACCCACCTCTTAACACCATGCTAACGAGAAGCTGCCGATGCCCCTTTATAGTCGGGCGCTCCCATGCGGCCGGGCGGCCGCGTCTGCCGGTGACGCATCGGCATCGACGCGCCGTCGGTGTCGCCCGACCATCCGGAACCGCCTTGCACCTTCTCCCTCTACCGGCCCTCACCGACAACTACATCTGGCTGCTTCATGACGATGAAGGCCAGGCCGTGGTCGTCGATCCGGGCGATGCGGCGGTCGTCGAGCAGGCCTTGGCGCAGCACCGGTGGCGCCTGCGTGGCGTGTTGCTGACGCATCATCACAACGACCACATCGGCGGGGCGGCTGCACTGCGGCAACGCCATGACGTGCCGGTATACGGACCGCGTGATTCGCGCATCGAAGGCCTGACGCACGCCGTCGGCGATGGCGACACCGTGGAGTTCTCTGCGCCCGACCTGGTTTTCGAGGTGCTGTCGATTCCGGGACACACCCTCACCCACGTCGGCTACGTCGGCGCCGGCCTGCTGCTGTGTGGCGACACCTTGTTCAGTCTCGGCTGCGGGCGCCTGTTCGAGGGCACGCCGACCCAGATGCTCGCCTCGCTGGACCGTCTGGCGGCGCTGCCCGGTTCGACCCAGGTTTGCGCCGGGCACGAGTACACCCATGGCAACGGCCTCTTCGCCGACACGGTTGAGCCGGGCAACTCCGCGCTGCGGGAACGGCGGCGCGAAGTGGCGCAATTGCGTGCCGACGGCCAGGCCAGCCTGCCTGTCACGCTGGCCACGGAGCTGGCAACCAATCCATTCCTCCGGGTCGACGCCGACGCCGTGATCGACTGGTGCGCTGCACGCGGCGTCGACGGCAACCGCGTGTCCCGCTTCGCCGCACTGAGGGCGGCCAAGGACGTCTTTCGCGCATGAACCGGACGCCCCGACACCTGCTGCTGCCGCTGGCGCTGTCGACAGCGCTGGCCGCCTGCAGCAACATGCCTTCGCAACCGGCACGCGCACCTGTCGCCGTCGTCGCCCCCGCCAGCACGCCACCGGCGGTTGCCGCCAGTGTCGCGACTGCGGCACCTGTACCGGCGGCCGACCTGTGGGATCGACTGCGCAGCAGTTTTGTCATGCCGGATTGCAATGCCGACCCCGCGGTGCTGGCGTGGGCCGGGCGCTACACGCGCAGCCCGGCGCGGTTCGAGGACACCTTGCGCGAGGCGATGCCGCGCCTGGCCTATGTCCAGCAGGTCGCCGAGCAATACGACGTGCCCGGCGAGTTCGCACTGCTGCCGTGGGTGGAGAGCCGTTACCGCCCGGTGCAGGGACGCAGGCACCATGCTGCCGGCATGTGGCAGATCATGCCGGTGACCGCCCGCTCGATGGGCCTGCGCGTGGATCGCCATTACGACGGCCGGCTGGACATACCGGCCGCAGCGAACGCCGTGATGAAGTTGCTGCGGCAATACCACGACCGCTTCCACGACTGGCGCGTGGCCGACTATGCGTACAACGCCGGCGAGTTCAAGATACGCGGGTTGATCAGCCGCCACGGCATGCCGGCGGACAAGCCGGCGATCCCCGACCTGCCGGTACGCCGCGTCACTCGCGAGCACCTGACCCAGTTGCTGGCGATCGCATGCGTGATACGCGAGCCGTCGCGCTTCCAGGTCAGCCTGCCCAGCCTCCCGGAGTCCGAGCACCTGGTGCAGGCACCGGTGACGCATCCCGTCACGGTGGCGCGCGCCGCCGAAATGGCCGGCATGCCGGAATCGGCCCTGCGTCATCTCAATGCGGCATTCCGCGGCAACAAGCTGGATGGGCGAACGGTTTCGCACCTCATGCTGCCGGCCGGTCACGCCGGTCGGTTCGAGCTCGCCATGCTCGATGCCGCCGCGGCCTCCACCACCACCGCAGCAGACGACGAATCGTCCCGCGGTCCTGACACGCACGTGGTCAGCCCCGGTGAAAGCCTGTGGCAGATTGCGCGCGAGTATTCGACCAGCGTCGCGCATCTGCAGCAACTGAACGACCTGGCCCAGGGCCAGGCGATCCAGCCGGGACAGGTGCTGAAGCTGGGCGACGTCGACTGAAGGCTTGCGCCGCCACTGACCTGCTCCGTGGCGACATCGTGCTCTCGGGGTCAGCCTTCGCCGGTGCGCACGGCACGAGCCATGCGCACCGGCGCCAGCCGAGCGAACCCGGCTACAGCAGGTTCTTGTTGATCTTGATCTTGGTCTTGGCGCGCAGCGTCTGGAGCAGCTCGCGCGTCGCCTCGCCGGCATAAGCCTGGGCCATCTGGCGATGCAGCATGTCGCGCTCTTCCGGCGTGATCCTGGAGAGATCGCCGGGCTGCACCTTGTCCACGGCCACCAGCGCGAAGCCACCATCACCCATGTTCACTTCGGCGAAGCTGGGCTTGTCGGGCGCCGACGGATGTGGCAACAGGTAGGCCTCCTTCAGCACCGGCGCCGGCACCTGCAGCGACTGGCCGCGCACGGCTTCGGCCACGCTGACGATCCTGGCGCCGAGCGACTTGGCCACCGCTTCCATGTCCTCGCCCTTGCGCAGGCGCGCCAGCACGTCATCGGCCTGCTTGCGGGCCGCCGCCGTGATGCGCTCCTCCAGGATGCTCTGCTGCACCTTGGCGCGAACCTCGGCCAACGGCTTGACCGCAGCCGGCACGTGCTTGTCGACGTGGATCACGATGGAGTGGTTGTTGCCCAGATCGATCAGACTCGAATTGTTGCCCTGGACCAGCACGTCGTCGCTGAATGCGGCGGCGACCACCTTTGGGTTGGCCGCCAGGCCCTTGCCGTCGGTGCGCGAGAACAGCGGCAGGGTCTGGATCGGCAGATCAAGCGCGGCGGCCGCGGGCTCGAGCGAGCCCGGGTTCGAGTAGGTCTGGTCCGCCATCTTGCCGGCCAGTTCGTTGTACTCGCGATCGCGCTCGGCGGTGGTCGCCTCCTGCAGCAACTGGTCGCGCACTTCGGCAAACGGCTTGGACTCGCCACTGCGCACGTCGCGCAGCCAGATGATGTGGTAGCCGTCGGAGGACAGCACCGGCTTGGAGATCTGCCCCTTCTGCAGCGCAAACATCGCCGAATCGAAGGCGGCGTTGGTCACGCCCTTCTCGAGCCAGCCGAGGTCGCCGCCCTGGCGCCGCGAACCCAGATCCTGTGAATCCTTTTCGGCCAGCTGGGCAAAATTCGCCGGCGTGGCTTCGGCCGCGATCTTGTCCGCGGTGGCCAGCGCAGCCTTCTGCTGTTCGGGCGTGGCGTTGGGGGGCACGTTGACGAGGATGTGCGAAACCAGCCGCTGCTCGGGCTGCACGAAGCGCTGCTTTTCCTCTTCGTAGCGCGCCTTGAGTTCCTCGTCGCTGGGGGCCGCTTTCGGCTTGAGCTTGGCGCTGTCCACCTCGACGTACTTCACCGAAACCCGCTCGGGATTCATGTAATCGGCCTGGTGCGCCTTGTACCAGGATTCGATTTGCGCGTCGGTCACCTCTTTCTCGGCGGGCTCCGGCTTCTGCAGCACGAAGTAACGCAGGTCGCGCCGCTGAGTGGCCAGGCCGAGATAGTTGTCGACGCGCTCGTGGCTGATGATGGCGCTGTCGCTGATTGCCTGCGGCAGCAGTTGCGTGGCCAGCGAGGAGCGGATCTCGTCCTCGAACATGGCCGAAGTCTTGCCGCTGCTGGTGAGGTAAGCCCGGTAGCTGGTCGGGTCGAACTTGCCGTTGACCTGGAACGCCGGGATACCCGCGATGGCGTCGCGCAGCGCCTGATCGGAGACGCGCATGCCCCAGTCGGCATTGGCCTGCAGCAAGAGCTGCTCGTCGATCATCGCGTCCAGCACACGCAGCTTGGTTTCCGTCTTCTCGAACACGGTCGGGTCGAACTGCTCACCCTGCTGCTCGCTGACTTGCTGCCGCAACTGGTTCATGCGGTTCTGGAATGCGTTCTGGCTGATTTCCTGCTTGCCCACCTTGGCCACGAATGTGTCGTTCTGCGAGGTGAAATAGCTCTCCATGCCAAACAGCGACATCGCCAGCACGGCGAGGCCGAGAACGATGATGGACGGCCATCCGTGCATCTTGTTACGCATTGCCTGCAGCATAGAAATCTTCCCGCAACGTGATTTGGAAGCGCGCGAAGCGCATGATCCACACGAGGCACCGGATGCCTCATCGCTGCATGCCGGGGCGCCATGGCATCGCCGGAACACGCAGGTCTCAAACGACAAAGGCGCCCCACGGGCGCCCTTGCTAAACGTGGCGGAGTGGACGGGACTCGAACCCGCGACCTCCGGCGTGACAGGCCAGCATTCTAACCAACTGAACTACCACTCCGCACAATCTGGTGGGTGCTGTAGGGATCGAACCTACGACCACCGCCTTGTAAGGGCGACGCTCTACCGCTGAGCTAAGCACCCCGAAACCAAGCGCAAGCCGCTTAGTTTAGGGCATCCTTCAGGGTCTTGCCAGCCTTGAACGCGGGCACTTTCGACGCCTTGATCTTGATCGTTTCGTTGGTCCGCGGGTTGCGCCCGGTGCGCGCGGCACGCTTGCGCACGGTGAACGTGCCAAAGCCCACCACCGAGACATCCTCACCCTTCTTCAACGACTTCTGGATGGCTTCCAGGTAGGCCTCCAGCGCACGACCAGCGTCTGCCTTGGTCAGCTCGGCCTTCTCGGCAATGGCATTGATCAGATCGGTTTTGTTCATTGAAAACTCCCTCGTTCGGATTTCGCCCGCGCGATCCGTCGCGGGACGGATGACGCGGGCATGGATGGTTGGCTGGTGCCAGAGCCGTGGCGCAACTCCGCATCGCCTCGTCGTCAGCAAGCGCGGGGGCTGCGGCATCGCCTTTATACCAGTGCCCCGCCGCTATCCGCAACACAAGGCACAGCAACGTTTCCGCCGCTTCGGCATGGTCAAAAAGCGCATGCGCAAGCCGGCTCCCGACACAGCCCGGAACTTCGCCGATCAACGTCGACACGGCTGCATCACGAGCCTATCGCGCGGGTGCCTCCGGCCCGCACGCCCGCGATCGCGCGATCAATGCGTCAGTGAGTGTCCTTCCGCCGACTCCCCGGCGACGGCTGCCGGCGGCGTTTCGCTCGCCGGCTTGGGCTGCACCGGATGCTCCAGTGCGATGTCGAGCACCTCATCGATCCAGCGCACCGGGTGGATCTCCAGCGATTCGGTGATGTTCGCCGGCATGTCCACCAGATCCTTCTTGTTGTCCTCGGGAATGATTACCGTGGTGATGCCGCCGCGATGCGCCGCCAGCAGCTTTTCCTTGAGACCGCCGATGGGCAGCACGCGACCACGCAGGGTGATCTCGCCGGTCATGGCCACTTCCGAACGCACCGGCACCTTGGTCAGCACCGACACCAGCGCGGTGCACATGGCGATGCCGGCGCTGGGACCGTCCTTGGGGGTGGCACCCTCGGGAACGTGGATGTGCACGTCGAGCTTCTGGTGGAACTCCGGATCGATGCCAAGCCGGTCGGCGCGCGCGCGCACCACCGAAAGTGCAGCCTGGATCGACTCCTTCATCACGTCGCCCAACTGGCCGGTGTGCACAAGACGACCCTTGCCCGGCACCACCGAGCCCTCGATGCTGAGCAACTCGCCGCCGACCTGGGTCCACGCCAAGCCAGTGACCAGGCCCACTTCGTTCTGCTGCTCCTTGCGGCCGAAGTCGAAACGACGCACACCGAGGTAGTCGCCCAGGTTCGCCGCGTCCACCTTGACGCGGCCTGCCGCGACCTTCGACTTGCCTGCAGCCGCTTTCGCCCGCGGCGTCCCGGTCTTGGCCTTGGCCTTCTTCACCTGACCGAGAGTCAACTCCTTGACCACCTTGCGGCAGATCTTGGAAATCTCGCGCTCCAGATTGCGCACGCCGGATTCGCGCGTGTAGTAGCGCACGATGTCGCGCAACGCCTCTTCGGCGACGTCGAGTTCCTCCGGCTTGAGGCCGTTCGCCTTGAGCTGTTTCGGCAACAGATACTTGCGCGCGATGCCGAGCTTCTCGTCTTCGGTGTAACCCGGGATGCGGATGACCTCCATGCGGTCGAGCAGCGGGCCGGGGATGTTCAGCGAATTGGCGGTGGCAATCCACATCACCTCGGACAGATCCAGGTCGACCTCCAGATAGTGGTCGTTGAATGCGTGGTTCTGCTCCGGATCGAGCACCTCCAGCAACGCCGACGAGGGATCGCCGCGGAAGTCCATCGACATCTTGTCGATCTCGTCCAGCACGAACAGCGGATTCCGTGCGCCGGCCTTGTTGATGTTCTGCACGATGCGCCCGGGCATGGAGCCGATGTAGGTGCGTCGGTGGCCGCGAATCTCGGCCTCGTCGCGCACGCCACCCAGGCTCATGCGAACGAACTTGCGGTTGGTCGCCTTGGCAATCGACTGGCCCAGCGAGGTCTTGCCCACGCCGGGCGGGCCGACCAGGCACAGGATCGGCCCCTTCATCACCGACACGCGCTGCTGCACGGCGAGATATTCGAGGATGCGCTCCTTCACCTTCTCCAGGCCGAAATGATCAGCGTCGAGCACTTCCTGCGCCATCTGCAGGTCCTTGCGCACCTTGCTGCGCTTCTTCCACGGCACGCCGACCAGCCAGTCCAGGTAGTTGCGCACGACGGTGGCCTCGGCCGACATCGGCGACATCTGGCGCAGCTTGCCGAATTCCTGCCGTGCCTTGGCCAGCACCGGCTTGGGCATGCCGGCAGCTTCGATCTTCTTCTGCAGTTCCTCGACCTCGTTGGGACCGTCCTCGCCGTCGCCCAGCTCCTTCTGGATCGCCTTCATCTGTTCGTTGAGGTAGTACTCGCGCTGACTCTTTTCCATCTGCGACTTGACCCGACCGCGGATGCGCTTTTCGACCTGTTGCAGGTCCATCTCGCCATCGACCAGCCCGATCAGCAGTTCCAGCCGCTTGCCCACGTCGGCCGTCTCCAGCACCTTCTGCTTGTCGGCCATGCGCACGGAAAGATGCGCGGCGATGGAATCGGCCACGCGCGAGGGGTCGTCGATGCCGGACAGGCTGGCCAGCACTTCCGGCGGCAGCTTGCGGCTCTGCTTGACCAGTTGCTCGAACAGCGAGATCAGCGTGCGAGAAACGACGTCGAGCTCGCGTTCCTTCGCGTTGTACGCCGGCTCGATGACGCGCGAACGCGCAGTCAGCATGCCGTCGACTTCCTTGAAATCCTCGATCGCGACGCGCGACTGCCCTTCCACCAGCACCTTGACCGTGCCGTCCGGAAGTTTCAGCAGCTGCAGCACGCCGGCCAGCGTGCCGACCTGATGCAGGTCGGCCACCTCGGGGTCGTCGATGTCCGGGCTGGTCTGCGCCACCAGCAGGATCTGCCGTTCGCCTTCCATCGCGCGCTCCAGCGCCCGCATCGACTTGTCGCGGCCGACGAACAGCGGGATCACCATGTGCGGATAGACCACCACGTCGCGCAGGGGCAGTACCGGCAGGGTGTCCAGCGCGACAGGGGCGGGGGCTTGCTTGGCCATGGAAAAGCGATTCCTCGAATTCAAATGGGGTTTCGTCCCGACACTGCACCGGGCCCTTCAGCACGTCAAGTGGAGGCGATCCCGTGCCAGCGCAAGGCTTGCGATGGCCGCAAAACGACGCGGCCCCGGTGAAACCACCGGGGCCGCGCAACGGGCACAGCGGAGTCGATCAGGCCGCGGCGTCGCCGCCGTCGCCCGCCACGCGTTGCTGCAGGTTGCCGCGGTAGATCAGATAGGGCTCGGCCTGCCCCTCGATCACCGCATCGTCGACAACGACCTTGCTGACGTGCTCCAGCGACGGCAGCTCGTACATCGTGTCCAGCAGCACCTGCTCCAGGATCGTGCGCAGGCCGCGGGCGCCGGTCTTGCGCTTGAGCGCCTTCTGCGCGATCGCCTCCAGCGCCTCGGGACGGAACTCCAGCTCGACGTCCTCCATCTCGAACAGCTTCTTGAACTGTTTGGTGACGGCGTTCTTCGGTTCGGTGAGGATCTTCACCAGCGCGGCCTGGTCCAGCTCGTCCAGGGTGGCGACGACCGGCAGGCGCCCGACGAACTCGGGGATCAGGCCGAAGCGCACCAGGTCGGCCGGCTCCACGTCGGCCAGCACCTTGCCCAGGTTCTGCGTGCGCTCCTTGCTGCGCACCTCGGCACCGAAGCCGATACCGGTGCTCTCGGAGCGCTGCTGGATGACCTTTTCCAGGCCGGCGAACGCGCCGCCGCAGATGAACAGGATGTTCTTGGTGTCGACTTGCAGGAACTCCTGCTGCGGATGCTTGCGCCCGCCCTGCGGCGGCACCGAGGCCAGGGTGCCCTCGATCAGCTTCAGCAGCGCCTGCTGCACGCCTTCGCCGGAGACGTCGCGGGTGATCGACGGGTTCTCGCTCTTGCGCGAGATCTTGTCGATCTCGTCGATGTAGACGATGCCCGACTGCGCCTTCTCGACGTCGTAGTCGCACTTCTGCAGCAGCTTCTGGATGATGTTCTCGACATCCTCGCCCACGTAGCCCGCTTCGGTCAGCGTGGTGGCGTCGGCGATCGTGAACGGCACGTTGAGCAGGCGCGCCAGCGTTTCGGCCAGCAGCGTCTTGCCCGAGCCGGTCGGGCCGATCAGCAGGATGTTGGATTTGCCCAGCTCGATGTCGTCGCTCTTCTGGCGCGACTCCATCCGCTTGTAGTGGTTGTACACGGCGACCGCCAGCGCCTTCTTGGCGCGCGCCTGCCCCACCACGTACTGATCCAGCGATTCGCGGATCTCGCGCGGCTTGGGCAGCTGGGTATGGCCGGCGGCGGCCTTCTCTTCCAGCTCCTCACGGATGATGTCGTTGCACAGCTCCACGCACTCGTCGCAGATGAACACGGACGGGCCCGCGATCAGCTTGCGTACTTCATGCTGGCTCTTGCCACAGAACGAGCAATAGAGAATCTTGCCGCTGTCGCTGGAACGCCCCTGCCGGTCGTCACTCATAACTCTCGATCCTGCTGGTAAATCCGTGTGCGCCGCGAGAATACCACAGGCCTCCGCGTCTGCCTGCAGACGCAGAGCCCATGACGGGACACCGGGTAAAGTCGTCGAATCAGGCGGATTTCACGGAATCCACGGCGCGCTTGTCGAGCACTTCGTCGATCAGGCCGTAGGTCTTGGCATCCTGCGCGTTCATGAAGCGGTCGCGTTCCATGTCCGCCTCGATCTTCTGCAGCGGCTGGCCGGTATGCTCCACGTAGAGGTTGTTCAACCGCTCGCGGATATACAGGATCTCGCGCGCCTGGATCTCGATGTCGGTAGCCTGACCCTGGGCGCCGCCGGATGGCTGGTGGATCATGATGCGGGAGTTCGGCAAGGCGAAACGCTTGCCCTTGGCGCCCGCCATCAGCAGGAACGAGCCCATGCTGCAGGCTTGGCCGATGCACATGGTGCTCACCGCCGGCTTGATGAACTGCATCGTGTCGTAGATCGCCAGCCCGGCAGTAACCGCTCCGCCGGGGCTGTTGATGTAGAAGTTGATGTCCTTGTCCGGGTTCTCCGACTCCAGGAACAGCATCTGCGCCACGATCAGGTTGGCCACCTGGTCGTTGACCTCGCCCACCAGGAAAATCACCCGCTCCTTCAACAGACGCGAGTAGATGTCGTAGGAGCGCTCGCCGCGAGCCGTCTGCTCGACGACCATCGGTACCAGGTTGAGATTCTTGATGGGATCCATGGTCATGCTCGCGGCTTGGGAGTGGACGGGCCTGGCAGTTGTCAGGCGTTGGCTGGGCGCATCACGTCATCGAAGCTCATTTCCTGCACAGTGGTCCTGGCGTGCTCGGCAACCCACTCTGCCACCTGATCTTCCATCACGCGATTCTGCAGCCCCGACATCAACTGGGGGTCGCCGTTGTAGAGTTCAATGACCTTCTCAGGCTCTTCGTAGGTCGAGGCAATCGCGGCCAGCTGCTCGGCGACCCGCTTGCGGTCGATCTTGAGCGCCTGCTTGCGCGCGATCTCGCCCATCAGCAGGCCGGCGATCACCCGCTTGCGGGCAATCGGCAAGGCGGCGTCGATCAGCTGCTGCGGCGGCTGCTGGCCTTCGGGCATGTTGCCCGCCGCCAGGGTGCGTGCCTCCGTCTGCACCATCATCTTGGGCACGTCCAGATCGCCGTGCGCATCGGCCAGCTTGCTGGCCACTTCCGACTTCAGGCGCGCCATCAGCGCGGCCTTGAGTTCGCGTTCCAGGTTGGCGCGAACCTCCTTGCGGAAGGTCTCCAGGCTGCCATCCTCGATGCCGAACAGCTTGGCGAACTCCCCGTCGACCTCCGGCAGCTTCGACTCCTGCACCTTGATGACGTGGAAACTCACCTTGGCGCTCTTGCCGGCCAGTTGCTCGTTGCGAAAATCCGCCGGGAACTCGATCGCCGCCTCGAACTGGTCGCCGGCCACGTGCCCGGTCAGGGCCTCGTCCAGCGCCGCGAACAGGGTGCCCGAACCCAGCACGCTGCCGGCGCGCTCCTGGCCTTCGGCCGGGAAACGGTAGTCGTCGGCCGTGGCGGCATACTCGAACATCATGAAATCGCCGGCGGCCGAGGCACGCTCGACCTCCTCGAAACTGCGCCGCTGCAGGCGCAGGGTTTCCAGCATGCGGTCGATATCGGCGTCGGTGACCTCGGCCGCGGCGCGATGCACTTCCAGCGCGGAGACGTCGACTTCGGGAAACTCGGGCATGATCTCGAAGGTCGCCGTGTACGCGATCTCCCCGTTCTCGGGACGGCCGGTGGTGTTGATCGCCGGATTCGCGATGGGCTGCAGCTTCTCCTGCTCCACCGCCTCGCGCAGCGTGCTGCCGATCAGGTCGGAAAGCACTTCGCCCCGCACCTGCTCCCCGAAGCGCTGCTTGATCACCGTCACCGGTACCTTGCCCGGCCGGAATCCCTTCAGGCGAACGGTGCGCCCCATCTCCGCGATCCGCGCGCTGACCTGCGTCTCGAACCGCTCCGCGGGAAACTTCACCGTGAGCTTGCGCTCCAGCGAACCGACATTCTCAACCGAAACCTGCATGACGTCTCCTGGTACTACTCTTAAGTGTTGTGACCCTGTCACAGGCGCCATGGCGGGATTCCCCGCCTGCAAAAACGACCGACCATGGTGCGAAAGGGGGGACTCGAACCCCCACGGGGGTTACCCGCTGGAACCTAAATCCAGTGCGTCTACCAATTCCGCCACTTTCGCGATGCTGCCGCCATGGACCGTGCGTGCCGGACGGCCCGGACGACCACCAGCCGTTGCCGAACACCGCCACGGGAACCCTGCGGCAGGCTTGCCCGAGTCGCGGATTCCCTGGTACGAAAGCGGATCATTTTACGGTTGCGCGGCCTTGCAGCACAAGCAGCCCCGTTGACGACCGCAACCGCCCAAAAGCAGACAGGCGCCCGGTTTTGCCGAGCGCCTGTCGTTAGTGGTGGGCCGTGAAGGATTCGAACCTTCGACCAATTGATTAAGAGTCAACTGCTCTACCAACTGAGCTAACGGCCCAGAGACTGGGTCAACCCGGAAAACCGGGGTGGAACTGGGGTGGATGATGGGATTCGAACCCACGACAACCGGAATCACAATCCGGGACTCTAACCAGCTGAGCTACATCCACCATCGTTTGATACTGGTGCGCCCGACAGGATTCGAACCTGCAACCCTCGGCTTAGAAGGCCGATGCTCTATCCGGTTGAGCTACAAGCGCAGTCATCACCAGTAGAACATGTTGCTGGTCGGGGTAGAGGGATTCGAACCCCCGACTTTTGCGTCCCAAACGCAACGCTCTACCAGACTGAGCTATACCCCGGTTTCGAGCCCTCGACACAAGCACCATCGAAGCCTTGAAATGTTACGGGTGACGCTTGGCCCAGTCAATCCGTACAAGCCGCACCATCCACATGAAACTGTCGTTTCCGTCGCCGCGAAGCTCTCGTCGCGATGAAAACGAAACGGGGTGCAAGCACCCCGCTCCACCGAATAAAAATGGTGCGCCCGGAGAGATTCGAACTCCCGACCACCTAGTTCGTAGCCAGGTACTCTATCCAACTGAGCTACGGGCGCACTGAAAACTTGTCATGCCGTGCTTCGATGCCGGTGCATCGAAGCGCCGAAGCAAGAGGCGGAATTATTCAGACTCCGCGCGCATGCGTCAACCCTTTTCGCAAAATTTCTTCATCTCCGACTCGGGGACACCGCCAGTCAAGGCGGTGATTGCAGGAGACCGCAGGCAGGCGTTCGCACCGTGCCCGCGGGATCGCATCACTCGCCCAGCGACGCGCGATTCTGCGCGGCCGGATCACCAACCTTGCCCACCGGCGCTCCCGCGTCGCTTTTCGGCGGCGGTGGCGGCGGCGTCGAGCCACCCGGGGCGTTCTTGCTCCAGTCCGCCGGCGGGCCGGGCTGGCGCCCGGCCATGATGTCGTCGATCTGGTGGGCGTCGATGGTCTCGTACTGCAACAGCAGCTCAGCCATGGTGTGCAGCTTGTCGAGGTTCGCCGTGAGCAGCTCCTTGCTGCGCGCATATGCGCGATCGAGGATGCCACGCACGACTTCGTCGATCTTGCTTGCCGTCTCGTTGGAGATGCTCTTGTGCTGGGTCACCGAGCGGCCCAGGAAGACCTCGTCCTCGTCCTCGCCATAGGTGATCGGGCCGAGTTCGTCGGACAGGCCCCACTTGGTCGCCATGTTGCGGGCCATCTTGGTGGCGCGCTCGATGTCGTTGGAAGCGCCGGTGGTGACCTTGTCATTGCCGAAAATCAACTCTTCAGCCACGCGCCCGCCATACAACGAGCACAACTGCGATTCGATCGCCACCCGGTTGATGCTGTACTTGTCGCCCTCGGGCAGGTACATGGTCACACCCAGCGCGCGCCCGCGCGGGATGATGGTGACCTTGTAGACCGGGTCATGTTCCGGCACCAGGCGACCCACGATGGCATGGCCTGCCTCGTGGTAGGCGGTGAGCTTCTTCTCGTCTTCGCTCATCGCCATCGAGCGCCGCTCGCTGCCCATCAGGATCTTGTCGCGTGCCTTGTCGAGATGGCTCATGCGCACTTCGCGCGCGTTCTCGCGCGCGGCGAACAACGCCGCCTCGTTCACCAGGTTGGCCAGGTCCGCGCCGGAGAAGCCCGGCGTGCCGCGGGCGATCGTCATCGCGTTGACGTCGCTGGCGATCGGCACCTTGCGCATGTGTACCTTGAGGATCTGCTCTCGCCCACGCACGTCCGGCAGTCCGACCACCACCTGGCGATCGAAGCGGCCCGGCCGCAGCAAGGCCGGATCGAGCACGTCGGGGCGGTTGGTGGCGGCGATCACGATGACGCCCTCGGTGCCCTCGAAGCCATCCATCTCGACCAGCAACTGGTTCAGGGTCTGCTCGCGCTCGTCATGACCGCCGCCCAGGCCGGCACCACGATGCCGGCCGACCGCGTCGATCTCGTCGATGAAGATGATGCACGGCGCATGCTTCTTGGCCTGCTCGAACATGTCGCGCACGCGACTGGCGCCCACGCCGACGAACATCTCCACGAAGTCGGAACCGGAGATCGAGAAGAACGGCACCTTGGCCTCGCCGGCGATCGCCTTGGCCAGCAAGGTCTTGCCGGTGCCGGGCGGGCCCACCATCAGCACGCCGCGGGGGATCTTGCCGCCGAGTTTCTGGAACCGGCCGGGGTCGCGCAGGAACTCGACCAGCTCGCCGACCTCCTCCTTCGCCTCGTCACAACCGGCGACGTCGCCGAAGTTGACCTTGACCTGGTCCTCGCCCTGCAGCTTCGCGCGCGAACGGCCGAAGCTCATCGCGCCGCGCCCGCCGCCGCCGGACTGCATCTGGCGCATGAACCAGATGAACACACCGACGATCAGCAGCACCGGCAGCCAGCTGATCAGCAGGCCGATCAGCGAGAAGCCCTCGGAGGGGTCCTGGCGCACTTCCACGCCCTGGTCCTGCATCTGCTTGACCACTGCATTGGTGGAGAAGCCCAGCATCGGCGCGACAGTGCGGAAGGCACTGCCATCCTTCAGCTTGCCGCTGATCGTGGCGGGCTGGTCGGCGCTGATCGTGGCGCTGGAGACGTTGCCGCTGCTCACGTTCTGCACGAACGCGCTGTAGGCCAGGTCGGATGAACGGCTGCTGCGGGGGTTGAAGCTTTCAAACACGGTGAACAAGACCACCGCGATGATCACCCAGAGCAACACGTTTTTCGCCGTTTCATTCATGAACAGTACTCGCCAGTGGCACCGCGGCAGGTTTGCGCCCGGTCGCCAGTGCATACACCTCACGCGAACGCGCGCGCGAGGCCTTGGGTTTACGCATCGTCACGCGACTGAAGTCTGCGCGCAAGCAACGCAGATAATCGTCAAAACCGACTCCCTGGAACAACTTGATCAGGAACGAGCCGCCCGGCTTGAGCCACTGCCTGCTGAAATCCAGCGCCAACTCCGCCAGTGCCATCGCGCGAATCTGGTCGGCAAGCGCCACTCCACTCATGTTGGGGGCTATATCGCACAGTACAAGATCCAGCCGGTGCCCCTCCAGGCGGGCCTCCAGCTGGCGCAGCACCGACTCCTCGCGGAAGTCGCCCTGCAGGAAATCCACCCCGGCGATGCTCTGCATCGGCAGGATGTCCAGCGCGAACACCTTGCCGCTGTCGCCCAGCCGGTTGCGCACCAATTGCGACCAGCTGCCCGGCGCCGCGCCCAGATCCACCACGTTGATGCCCGGCTTGAGCAGCTTGTCGCGCTCGATCAGCTCCTCCAGCTTGTAGACGGCACGCGAACGCAGCCCTTCGGCCTGTGCCTTCTTGACGTATTCGTCGTTGAAATGTTCACGCAGCCAGACTGCGCTGCTTTTGCTGCGGGCCATGTCTTGAGGGAATATCTGATCGGGAGGAGGCCGTTGCATGATACCCTGTGCAGTCCCTTGATCGTGAACCTGGCCTGCCCCATGCCGCTTACACCCTCGCAGATCCGCTACCTGCGCGGCCTCGCCCACGACGTGAAACCCGTCGTGTTGCTGGGCAACAAGGGCGCCACCGAAGCTGTCGTGAAGGAGCTGGGACAGGCGCTGGACATCCACGAACTGGTGAAGGTGAAGCTCTCCGGCGGCGACAAGCAGGAGCGGCAGGCGCAGATCGACGTGCTCGCCAGCGGCACCGGCGCGGAGACGATCCACCAGATCGGCCATGTCGTGGTGCTGTTCCGCCGCAACGCCGACGAACCGGGCATCGCCCTGCCGCGCTGATGGACCTGTCACTGGAACAAGCCGATGGCTATCTGCTGGTGCGTCGGGTTGACGCACGCAGTGTCACCCTGCTCGACCGGGTCGTCGAACACAGCTTCCTGCTCACCCCCGCCGGCATCACCGAAGCATGGCCGGTCACGGCCGCAGGCAGCCTCGGCGTCGACGACGTCCCGGTGCTGCTGGCATTGAA
Organism: Rhodanobacter sp. UC4437_H4; assembly: GCF_052978425.1. Taxonomy (NCBI): domain Bacteria; kingdom Pseudomonadati; phylum Pseudomonadota; class Gammaproteobacteria; order Lysobacterales; family Rhodanobacteraceae; genus Rhodanobacter; species Rhodanobacter sp. UC4437_H4. Next base: position 208,523 of record NZ_CM129673.1, on the reverse strand, counting down.
GCCCGAGGTGGTGATCCTGGGCACCGGCGAGCGTCAGGTGTTCCCGGCCGCGGCGTTCATGGCCGGCTTCCTGCGCAAGGGCATCGGCATCGAGGTGATGGACAACGCGGCCGCCGCGCGTACCTACAACCTGCTGGCCGGCGAGGATCGCCAGGTCGTGGCCGGCTTCATCCTGCCTCCCGCCTGATCGGGAACGTTCCGCGCCGCCGCGATCAGCGTGGCGGCAGGTAGCTGAGCGGGTCCACCGGATTGCCATTCTTGCGAATCTGGAACTCGAGCTCGTTGCGGGTCGCGCCGGTGGAACCCATCTCGGCGATCTGCTGCCCGGCCGTCACCCGCTGGCCTTCCTTCACCAGGCGCCTGCGATTGTGCCCGTAGGCCGACAGGAAACTGTCGTTGTGCTTGATGATGACCAATTCGCCATAGCCGACCAGGCCGTTGCCGCTGTAGACCACCACGCCATCGGCGGCAGCCCGCACCGGGTCACCCGAATTGCCCGCGATCTCGATGCCGGGAATGGCATCGCTGCCGTTGAAGCGCCCGACCACCGACCCGCCTTCGACGGGCCAGCGCCAGCTCACCCCACCGACATCACGCGCCGGGCCGGCGACCACGGGCTTGGCCGCGGGTGGTACTTTCGCCGGCGGCGTGACGGAAACCCCGGCCACCGGCACGGCATCCACCGCCGGCGGCGCATGCGCCGCCGGTGTAGCGGAAGGAATGGCGGGCCGCGCTGCGGCCGTCGCCGCCGTGGCTGGCACGGCCTCGGTGACCGGTTCGAACACCGGAGCCGCGGCCGACGTGCCCGGCGCCCGAGCGGAACCGGCGGCCGTACCCGGCGTGCGCGCCACGGCCGGCTTCGTCGCCGCCGACGGCGACAGCGTCAAGCGCTGCCCCGGCCAGATCGTGTAGGGCGCCGCGATGGCATTCCACTGGGCGAGGTCGCGAAAATCCACGCCGTTGCGGAAGGCGATGGAATAGAGCGTGTCCCCTTTTGCCACCACGTAGCTGCCACCCGGAATCGGCGTGCGCGCCACGCGGGAGGACGGCGCGGCGGCAGGCGACGGGTAGCTGCCCGCGGCAGGCTCGATCACCACCGAACTGCGCATGGTGCCGCAGCCGGCCAGCAATGCCGCCGCGACAACCAGGCAGGGAAAGCGAACTGAATGATCCATGCGGTCCAGCATACCGAGGCGCGCCGCCATTTTCATGCGCACCGCGCCGCCAGTCAGCGCGGCCACAGCCACCACGCCAGCAGCACGACGAGCAATACCAGCGCGCCCCGGCCGATCCACTCGATGTTCTTGTGCAACATGCGCTCGGCGCGCTCGCCGAACAGGCGGATCAACAGCGCCAGCAGCCACACGCGCTTGCCGCGGCCGACCGCCATGCAAGCCAGGAACGGCAGGACCGGCACGCCCACGATGCCGGCCGCCCAGGTGACGAACTTCATGGGGATCACCGGCTGCAGCGCCGCCAGCATCAATGCGCCCAGCATGGTCAACCAATGCTCGTTCATGTCCACGCGCAGATTGTTCACCCAGGCGGTGATGACCTCCTGCATGTGCATGCTGAGCAGCGGCTTCACCGACTCGTAGGCCCAGTGGCCCAGTGCATAGCCGACCACCGAGCCGAGCAGGGAAAACAGCAGCGACATGTTGGCGTAGAAGAATGCCTTGAGTCGCTTGGCCAGCATCATCGGCGCAAGCATCACCTCCGGCATGATCGGGAAGATGAACGCCTCGAAGAAGCTCAACGCGCACAGGTAGTGCAGCGCGCGCGGTGCGCGAGCCCAGACCAGTGCGCGGGCGTAGAGCGGCTCGAACAGGCGCATCAGCCGATGCCGCCCAGCAGCGGCACGAAACTCACCGGGCCGAGTTCCTCCAGCGCGAAATCGCCCTTGCCGTCGCCGCGCATGCGGATCAGATTCTGCCGGCTCGGCGATCCCACCGGCGCCACCAGCACGCCGGCGGGATTGAGCTGTTCGAGGATGCGGGTCGGGATGGTGTCGCCTGCGGCGGTGAGGATGATCGCGTCGAACGGTGCCTCGTCCGGCCAGCCCAGCTTGCCGTCGTCGTAGCGCGAGCGCAGGTTGGTCAGGCCGAGCTGGCGGAAGCGGCGCCGCGCCTGGCGCAGCAGCGCCTCGATGCGCTCGACCGTGTACACCTCGCCGACCAGGGACGACAGCACCGCTGCCTGGTAACCCGACCCGGTGCCGATCTCCAGCACCCTGCGCGGCATCTCCTTCTGCCCCTCGAAGTGCTCCAGCAACGCTTCCGTCATGCGCGCCACCACCCACGGCTGGGAGATGGTCTGGCCGTGGCCGATCGGCAGCGCATCGTTCTCGTAGGCGTGCAGTTGCAGTGCCTGGTCGATGAAATGATGGCGCGGCACCGTGCGGATCACCTCGATCACGCGCGGGTCGCGGATGCCTGCATCCTGCAGGGAGGCGGCCAGCCGGTTGCGGGCGCGCTGCGAGGTCACTCCCTCGCCCTTGAGCTGGGCTGCAGGCAACGGATAGGTGATCATCGGTCAGGCCGCCTCGCCCTTGCTGCGGCGGCCGGCCATGCCGTCGCTCAGCGTCTTCATCCAGCTGCTGACCTTGTCCAGCGCCTGGAAACGGGTCAGGTCGACGTGGATCGGCGTGACCGAGACGAAGCCGCGACGCACCGCGTTGAAATCGGTGCCGGGGCCGGCGTCGTCCACCTCGCCGGCCGGTCCGATCCACCACATCGGTCGCCCGCGCGGATCAGTCTGCGCGATGCACGGCGCGGCACGGTGGCGCCTACCCAGCCGGGTGACCTCGAAGCCGGCGATCTCCGCCCAGGGCCGGTCCGGCACGTTGACGTTGAGGATGGTGTCTGCGGGCAGCGGATCGACCAGCAGACGTTGCATCAGCAGCAGCACCGCCTGCGCCGCGGCGTCGTAGTGCACGCCCTGGTGGTCTAAGCTGACCAGCGAGACGGCGATCGCCGGCAGACCGAGAAAGCGCCCTTCCATCGCCGCCGAGACCGTGCCGGAATAGATCACGTCGTCGCCCAGGTTGGCCGAGTTGTTGATGCCGGATACCACCATGTCGGGTTCTTCGTCGAGCAGGCCGGACAGCGCCAGGTGCACGCAGTCGGTGGGCGTGCCCGCCACACGGTAGTAGCCCTGGCCCATCGACAGTACGCGGATCGGCGCGTCCAGCGTCAGCGAATTGCTCGCCCCCGAGCGATCGCGATCCGGTGCCACCACGGTGACCTCTCCCACCGCCTGCAGGCGCTCGGCCAACACGCGGATGCCCGGCGCATCCACGCCATCGTCGTTGCTGACCAGAACTCGCATGATGCTCCGTCGAAAACTGCCTGCCGGCGCAGGAAGATCAAGCGCGGCGGTTTCGTGATGGTTGCAAGTCTACCGTAGCGCGCCCCCAAGTTTCACCGGGATTCAACGCATCGTGCCGCCGCTTCTGGCTAGGATGCGCAGATGAAGCGACCCAACCCGCCCCGGATCACCGACGACGATCGCCGCCTGTTCCGCGAGGCGATCGGCGAGGTGCAGCGACTCGCGCCGGTTTCCCCGCCGCCGGCGACCGCGAAACCCGCGCCACACCCGCGCATGTTCGAGGCCGACGAAGCTGCCGTGGCCAGCGAGTTGCTGGACATGGATTTCGACCCGGCCACGCTCGAAGTCGGCGAGGAACTCGGCTACCTGCGCGACGGCTATCCGCCCAGGTTGCTGCGGCAACTCAAGCGCGGCCAGTTCAGCGTGGGCGACGACCTGGACCTGCATCAGATGAACGCCGCCGCGGCCCAGGCCAGCATCGTCGCGTTCCTGGCCGAAGCGCGGCAAGCCGGCGTGCGTTGCGTGCGCATCATCCACGGCAAGGGGCTGCGTTCGAAGGCTGCCGGTCCGGTGCTGAAGGCGCTCACCGATCGCATGCTGCGCCGGCGCGACGACGTGATCGCGTTTGCCTCCGCGCGCCCGGCGCAGGGTGGCACCGGGGCGGTGATCGTCTTGCTGAAAGAGCAGAAGTGAGTGGAGAGGAGTGAGAACTGAGAGAGGGAACGGGTGCGCTGGTGCTTTCTCTTTCTCTCACTCTTCACTCATCTCCACTCACTCCTCGCCTTTAAGCTCGCGCACCACCACCGTGGCGTACGCGCCAGCGGGCAGCTCGAACGACAGTTCCAGCGCGTCCTCGCCAAGCCAGCGCCAGTGGAGATTGTGCGGAATCAGCCGCAGCGGGCGGCGCTCCTGATCCATGCGCGCGGCGGCCAGGCCGCTGGCCAGGTCGTCATTCGCCGCAGCGACTTCGCGCTCCAGCGCTCCTGCTTCGCCCTGGCTCGGCGGCTCGCCCTGCCCCCACAGCGGACCTGACGGATGGATGTCGGCGCGCGCCAATCGCGCGGCCAATTCGTCGTTGAACGGTTCCGGCCCGAACCACGAGCGCGAACCGGCCAGCGACCAGATTTCCCCTTCCAGCGGCCGGTCCCACGCATCGTGCTCGACCCGCGCCGCCAGTACGGCATTGAAGATGTGCGAACGCGCCGCGGACAGCAAAATCGAACGCTTGTCGCGATCCACCCGGCGCCCACCGAACATCGCGCGCGCCTGTGCCACGTTGCCGCCTTCGCGGCCGAAGCGCTGCTCGCCGTAATAGTTCGGCACGCCGCGCGCAGCGATCTGCCGCAGCACCGACTCCGCCCGCGCGCGATCGCCGCTCACCTCGCGCAACACCAGCACGAAGCGGTTGCCGCGCAGGGCGCCACGCTTGAGCTTGCGCGAATGCCGCGTCGCCGCCAGCACTTTCACCTCCGGGTGCGGGAACGTGGACCAGTCCGGATCGGGCCGGCCGGCCAGTTGCACCGAGAAGGTCTGCCGGGTCACGGCATGGCGATCCTTGAGGCCCGCATAACCGACCGCGACCTGCGGCACGCCGGCGAACTTCGCCAGCTCGCGCGCGACCCAGTCGGTGTTGGCGCCGCGCTTCTCCACCCACCGCAGCAGGTGCTCGCCGGCACCCTCGGCGTCGTAGCCGAGGATCTCCTCGACCAGGAAGTCCTCGGGACTGGCGCGCAGCCGGGCAGTCAGTGGCGGTTCGCCGAAAGCATGGGGCAGTTCTTGCATGGAGAAACGGCTTCTTTGGGCGAATTCGATCTGACGGGTGACTGAAGAGCAGGCTGGATTCCCGCTTGACCGGCCCTTCGGCCGTTGCATGGCGCCTCGCGGGAATGACGTCCTGCCACGCTCGGGTTCGACAACCTGAAACCGGGCCGGAAGGGTGACGATTACATCAGGAACACCGTCGCCAGTCCGAGAAAAATGAAAAAGCCGCCGCTGTCGGTCATGGCGGTGATCAGCACGCTGGAGCCCAGCGCCGGGTCGCGGCCGAAGCGGGTCATGCAGATCGGGATGCCGACGCCGGCGAAGGCCGCCAGCAACAGGTTCAGCGTCATCGCCGCGGTCATCACCAGGCCCAGCGAGGCACTGTCGTAAAGCAGCCACGCCACGATGCCGATGACGCCACCCCACACCAGCCCGTTCAGCAGCGCCACGGCCATCTCCTTGCGCCACAGGCGCCGCGCGCTGTCGGCGCTGATCTGGTTCAGCGCCAGCGCGCGCACGATCATGGTGATGGTCTGGTTGCCGGAGTTGCCGCCGATGCCGGCCACGATCGGCATCAATGCGGCCAGCGCCACCAGGCGCTCGATCGAGCCCTCGAACAAGCTGATCACGCGCGAGGCGATGAAGGCCGTCATCAGGTTGATCGCCAGCCACAGCCAGCGGTTGCGCAGGCTGGCCCAGACCGAGGCGAAGATGTCCTCCTCCTCACGCAGGCCGACCCGGCCCAGCGCCTCGCTTTCGCTCTCCTCGCGGATCACGTCCACCATGGCGTCGATGGTGATGCGGCCGATCAGGTGGCCGCGCTCGTCCACTACCGGCGCGGTCACCAGGTCGTAGCGCTCGAACGCTTGCGCCACGTCGTAGGCGTCGTCGGTGGGGTGGAAGGTGTTGACGTCCGGCGCCATCACCTCGCTGACCATGCGCTCGGGGGAATTGACCAGCAGCCAGTGCAGCGGCAGGACGCCAGTCAGCAGGTTGTCCTGGTTGATGACGAACAGCTTGTCGGTCTGTGGCGGCAGTTCTTCCCAGCGGCGCAGGTAACGCAGCACCACTTCGAGGCTCACGTCCTCGCGGATCGTGACCATCTCGAAGTCCATCAGCGCGCCGAGCTGGTCCTCCTCGTAGGACAGCGCCGACTGCACCTGCTCGCGTTGCTGCGAGTCGAGGCTGGCCATCAGCTCCGGCAGCACCGCCGTGGGCAGGTCTTCGACCAGGTCGGCCAGTTCGTCGGCGTCCAGCGTTTCGGCGGCGGCGAGGATCTCGTGGCGATCCATGTCCGCGATCAGCGATTCCCGCACCGCATCGGACACTTCCAGCAGGATCTCGCCGTCGCGGTCGGCCTTGACCAGTTGCCAGACCGCCAGGCGCTCGTCCAGCGGCAGCGATTCGAGGACGAAGGCGATGTCGGCCGGGTGCAGCTCGTCCAGTTGCTGGCGCAGGTCCGCCAGCACGTCCGCGGGCAGGCGACCGTCGCCTTCGTGACGATGCAGCAGCTCGACGATGGCGTCGAGCCGATCGTGCAGCCGGTTGGCGACGCTGCGGGCCTCGATCTCGGTCATGCGCGCTCCAGCAGCACGCACGCCTGCGCGGCGATGCCCTCGCCGCGGCCGCAGAAACCGAGCCTTTCGGTGGTGGTGGCCTTGATGCTGACGCAACCGATGTCGCAGGCCAGGTCGGCAGCGAGAATTTCGCGCATCGCCTGCGCATGCGGACCGACCTTCGGTGCCTCACCGATCACGGTGACATCGGCGTTGCCCAAGGCGTAGCCATGCTGCGCCATCAGCATTGCCGCATGGCGCAGGAACTGGCGGCTGTCGGCGCCGCGCCAGCGTGCGTCGGTGGGCGGGAAATGACGGCCGATGTCGCCCAGTGCCAGCGCGCCGAAGATGGCGTCGCACAGCGCGTGGATCACCACATCGCCGTCGGAGTGCGCCACCACGCCGCGATCGTGCGGCACGCGCACGCCACCGAGCACGAGGTGGTCACCCTCGCCGAACGCGTGCACGTCGAAACCGCTGCCTATCCTCATGAACTTGTCCTTGCGAGCAGGAACTGCGCCAGCGCGAAATCCGCTGCCGTGGTCACCTTGATGTTGTCCTCGGCGCCTTCGACCAGCAACGGCGAGAACCCGGCCAGCTCCATCGCCATCGCCTCGTCGCTGACGTCCACGCCACGCTGATGCGCATCGCGCAGCGCCGCCGTCAACGGGCCACGCCGGAACATCTGCGGCGTGAACGCGCGCCAGCGCGACTCGCGCGGTTCGGTGCGCGCGACGCATCCGTTCACGTCGGCGTGCTTGAGCGTATCGCGCAGCGGCGCGCCGAGCAGGCCGCCGTCGCCTCGCCCGCCCCGCTCGATCAGCTGGCCGATGTCATCCAGCCGCACGCAGGGACGCGCCGCATCGTGTACCAGCACGAACTCCTCATCGCCGACACCCGCAGGCAGCGCGTCGAGCCCGGCCAGCACCGATTCACTGCGCTGCGCGCCGCCGACAGCGGTCAGCACCGGCTTGCCGCACACGTCGCGCAGGCCCGGCCAGTGCCGGTCATCGGCCGCGAGCGTCACCAGCAGGCCGCCGATCCGCGGATGCGCGGCGAGGCGCGCCAGCGTGTGTTCGATCAGTGTCCGGCCAGCCAGCAACTGGTATTGCTTGGGCAAGTCGCCGCCGGCCCGCACGCCCCGCCCGGCCGCCGGCACCACGCACCACAACGTGGTGCCGGTCATGGCGAGCCGCGCGCAGCGGATGCGGCCGTGGCCGGCGAGCTGCCCGCGCGCGCGGGCTCGACCACCTGGTAGAACACCTCGCCGGGCTTGATCAGCCCCAACTCGGTACGCGCGCGCGCCTCGACCGCCTGGTCGCCATGCTTGAGGTCGTGCACGTCGGCGGCCAGCGCCTGGTTGCGCTTCTGCAGGCGCGCGTTGTCGCCGGTCTGCTTGTTCACCGCGATGCGCAAACTGTCCACCTCCTGCATGCTGCCGCTGCCGAACCACAGCTTCAGCTGCAAGCCGACCAACAGCAGCAACAACAGCAGGGCGATCCAACGCAGCATGGCGGCGTGTCCCGCTCAGCCCGGCAAACGGCCGAGGTTGGGGAACGCCTCGCGACCGGCGTAGCGCGCAGCCGAGCCCAGCGCCTCCTCGATGCGCAGCAACTGGTTGTACTTCGCCACGCGGTCGCTGCGGCACAGCGAGCCGGTCTTGATCTGGGTCGCCGTGGTGGCCACCGCGATGTCGGCGATGGTGGTGTCCTCGGTCTCGCCGGAGCGGTGCGAGATCACCGCCGCGTACTTCGCCGCGTCGGCCATGGCAATCGCCTCCAGCGTCTCGGACAGCGTGCCGATCTGGTTCACCTTGATGAGGATCGCGTTGGCGATGTTCTTCTCGATGCCCTCGCGGAAGATCGCCGGGTTGGTCACGAACAGGTCGTCGCCGACCACCTGCACGCGCTCGCCGATCGCGTCGGTGAGCAGCTTCCAGCCGTCCCAGTCGCCTTCGGCCATGCCGTCCTCGATGGTGACGATCGGATACTGCTTCGCCCAGCCGGCGAGCAGGTCGACGAACTCGGCCGAGCTGTACTGCTTGCCTTCGCCGGCGAGGTCGTACTTGCCGTTCTTGTAGAACTCCGAGCTGGCCGCGTCGAGGCCGAGCAGGATCTCGCTGCCGACCTTGTAGCCGGTCTTGTTGATCGCTTCGAGGATGGTGTCGATCGCCTCGACGTTGGAGCGCAGGTTCGGCGCAAAGCCGCCCTCGTCGCCCACCGCGGTGGCGAGGCCACGGCCGTGCAGCACGCTCTTCAACGCATGGAAGATCTCCGCGCCGGCGCGCAGCGCCTCGGCGAAGCTCGGCATGCCGACCGGCAGGATCATGAACTCCTGCACGTCGACGTTGTTGTCGGCGTGCGCGCCGCCGTTGATGATGTTCATCATCGGCACCGGCAACGCGCCGGGCTTGCCGTGCGACAGGTACTGCCACAGCGGCTCGCCGCGCGAAGCTGCCACCGCGTGCGCCGCAGCCATCGACACGCCGAGCAGCGCATTCGCACCCAGCCGGCCCTTGTTCGGCGTGCCGTCCAGCGCAACGAGCTTGGCGTCGAGGCCCTTCTGATCGGCCGCATCGAAACCCTTCAGCGCATCGGCGATGGTGCCATTGACGTTGGCTACCGCGTTCTTCACGCCCTTGCCGCCGTAGCGCGACTTGTCGCCGTCGCGCAGCTCGACCGCCTCGCGCGAACCGGTGGAGGCGCCGCTCGGCACCGCGGCGCGGCCGAAGCCGCCGCCGGCCAGGGTGACTTCGGCTTCCAGCGTGGGGTTGCCGCGCGAGTCGAGGATTTCACGGGCGTGGATGCGGGTGATCAGAGTGGTCATGGTTATCCGTCAGTGAAGTGTTGTCGTAGGGGCCCGCTCGCGGGCGATGCTTTTACAGATCCCGAATCCCCGCTCTCAGCAGACGAACGTCCGGTCATCCCGACCCAACAGCATCGCCCGCGAGCGGGCTCCTGCAGGCGTGGTCACACGTCCTGTTCGAGGAAGCGGTGGCGCTTGGTCACGGCGTCCAGTTCCAGCAGGGTTTCCAGCAGCGCCTCCATCTTGCCCAGCGGCCACGCATTCGGGCCGTCGGACAGCGCCTTGCTCGGATCGGGATGGGTCTCGGCGAACAGGCCGGCCACGCCGACCGCCACCGCCGCGCGCGCCAGCACCGGCACGAATTCGCGCTGGCCGCCGGAGCTGGCACCCTGCCCGCCCGGCAACTGCACCGAATGCGTCGCGTCGAACACCACCGGGCAACCGGTCTCGCGCATCACGCTGAGCGAGCGCATGTCCGAGACGAGGTTGTTGTAGCCGAAGCTGGCACCGCGTTCGCAGACCATGATGTGGTCGTTGCCGACGGCCCTGGCCTTGGCCACCACGTGCTTCATGTCCCACGGCGCCAGGAACTGGCCCTTCTTGATGTTTACCGGCTTGCCGGCACGCGCCACCTTCTGGATGAAGTCGGTCTGCCGGCACAGGAAGGCCGGCGTCTGCAGCACGTCGACCACCGATGCCACCTCGTCCATCGGCGTGTACTCGTGCACGTCGGTGAGCACCGGCACGCCGATCTGGCGCTTCACTTCGCCCAGGATGCGCAGGCCCTCTTCCAGGCCGGGCCCACGGAAGCTCTCGCCGGAGGAGCGGTTGGCCTTGTCGAAGCTGGATTTGAAGATGAAGGGGATGCTCAGCCGCGCGGTGATTTCCTTCAGCATGCCGGCGGTGTCCAGCTGCAGTTGCTCGGATTCCACCACGCAGGGGCCGGCGATCATGAACAGGGGTTGGTCGAGGCCGACCTCGAATCCGCAAAGCTTCATGACTCTTTCCCGTTCAAAGCGTTCTTGATTCCATCATGCCCGCATTCGCGGGAATGACAGCCACGAGGGTGTCGCGTTGCCGCGTCATGCCGTCGCCTGCACCGGCGCCAGCTTCTCGCCGGCGCGCACGGCCTTGTACTCGCGGGCCGCGCGCACGAAGCCGCTGAACAACGGGTGGCCGTCGCGCGGGGTCGAGGTGAACTCCGGGTGCGCCTGGCAGCCGAGGAACCACGGATGCTGCTGTTGCGGGAGTTCGACGATCTCCACCAGCAGGTCGTCCATCGACTTGCCGGAGATCACCAGGCCCAGGTCCTCGAACGTCTGCCGATAGCGGTTGTTGAACTCGTAGCGATGGCGATGGCGCTCGCGCATGACGTCCTGCCCGTACATCGCGCGCGCCAGCGTGCCGGCCTTGAGCCGGCATTCCTGCGAACCCAGGCGCATGGTGCCGCCCAGGTCGGAGCGGTCGTTGCGCTGCTCGACTTCACCGGTCGCGGTGGTCCACTCGGTGATCAACGCGATCACCGGGTTCGGCGTGTTGCGGTCGTTCTCGCTGGAATCGGCGTCGGTCAGGCCAGCCACGTGGCGGGCGAAATCCACCACCGCCGCATGCATGCCGTAGCAGATGCCGAAATAGGGCACGCCGTGCTCGCGGGCGTACTTCGCCGCCAGCACCTTGCCCTCGAAGCCGCGCTTGCCGAAGCCGCCGGGCACCAGGATGGCGTCGGCCTTGCCCAGCACCTTGGCGGCGCCTTCGGCCTCGACCTGCTCGGAGTCGATCCAGTCCAGGTTGACCCGTGTCTGCTGCTTGATGCCGCCGTGGCGCAGCGCCTCGCCGAGCGACTTGTAGGCGTCCTTGTGCTCGACATACTTGCCCACGATGGCGACGGTGACCTCGTCCTTCGGGTGCTCCACCGCGTCCACCGTGCGCTGCCACTCGGACAGGTCGGCCGGCTTGGCGGCCAGGCCGAGCTTCTTCACCACGATGTCGTCCAGGCCCTGCTGGTGCAGCCACAGCGGCTGCTTGTAGATCACGTCGACGTCGGCCGCGCTGATCACGGCGGATTCGGGCACGTTGGTGAACAGCGCGATCTTGCGCCGTTCGGCCTCGGGCAGCGGCTCCTCGCAGCGGCACAGCAGGATGTCCGGCTGGATGCCGATCGAGCGCAGCTCCTTCACCGAGTGCTGGGTCGGCTTGGTCTTGATCTCGCCGGCGGCCTTGATGTACGGCACCAGGGTCAGGTGCATGAACACCACCTTCTCCGGACCGTGCTCGATGCGCAACTGCCGGATCGCCTCCAGGAACGGCAGCGACTCGATGTCGCCCACGGTACCGCCGATCTCCACCAGCGCCACGTCGAAGCCGCGGGTGGCCTCGTGGATGCAGTGCTTGATCTCGTCGGTGATGTGCGGGATCACCTGCACGGTGGCGCCGAGGTAATCGCCGCGACGCTCCTTGCGGATCACCGCCTCGTAGATCTTGCCGGTGGTGATCGAGTTCTTGCCGGACAGGCGGGTGCGCACGAAGCGCTCGTAGTGGCCAAGATCGAGGTCGGTCTCGGCGCCGTCGTCGGTCACGTAGACCTCGCCGTGCTGGAACGGACTCATCGTGCCCGGGTCCACATTGATGTAGGGATCGAGCTTCATCATGGTGACCGAGAGGCCGCGCGCTTCGAGGATGGAGGCGAGCGACGCCGCCGCGATGCCCTTGCCAAGCGAGGACACCACACCGCCGGTGACGAAAATCAGGGGGGTCATGGAAAGCAGCCGTGCGGGAAATTGGCATTTTAGCTGCAGAACCGTCCGACGGCGAGATGGCGTGCGAAAAATCGACCCCATCGGTTCATTTCCGGGGCAGCGCGTGCATGAAAACGGCAGATGGCGCCTGCTAGCATGACAGGATGAACAATCCCGTCCCCGCCCGTCTCGCCGCCTTGCGCGCGGCCATGCAGCAGCACGGCGTCGCTGCCGTGCTCGTTCCCAGTGCCGATCCGCATCTGTCCGAGTACCTGCCGGCGCACTGGTCGGCACGGACATGGCTGTCCGGGTTCGACGGATCGGCCGGCACGCTCATTGTCGGTCGCGAGCAGGCCGGGCTGTGGACCGACTCGCGCTATTTCGCGCAGGCCGAGCAGCAGCTGGCCGGCAGCGGCGTCGCGCTGATGAAGCTGCGCGTACCGCACACGCCCGAGCATCTGGAATGGCTGCAGCAGCAACTGCACGACGGCGACGTGCTGGCGGTGGCCGGGGACAGCGTGGCGGTCGCCACCCGGCACCAGATCGAACACCGGCTGGCGGAGACCGGCGCCACCGTGCGCACCGACCTCGACCTGCCGGGCGAGATCTGGACGGATCGCCCCGCCCTGCCGGCGTCGCCGGTGGTCGAGCACGCGCTGGCCTGGGCCTGCATCCCCCGCGCGGAAAAGTTCGCGCGCCTGCGCAAGGCGATGCGCAAGCTCGGCGCCAGCCATCACCTGGTGTCAAGCCTCGACGACATCGCCTGGCTGACCAACCTGCGCGGCAGCGATGTCGAGTGCAACCCGGTGTTCCTCGCCCACCTGCTGGTACAGGCCAACGCCGGCGCCACCTTGTTCGTCGGCCGCGCCAAACTCGATGATGCGCTGGTCGCGGCACTGGCCGCCGACGGCATCGGCATCGCCGATTACGCTTCGATCACCTCGGCGTTGCCGGAGCTGGGCGCGGACGACCGCCTGCTGCTGGACAGCGGCCGCGTGGTCAGCTCGATCGCCGCGGCAATCGCGCCGGAGGTCACACGCATCGAGGCGCCCAACCCCAGCACGGCGTTCAAGGCGGTCAAGAGCGCCGCCGAACTCGACCATGTCCGCGACGTGATGCGCCGCGACGGCGCGGCGCTGGTGCGCGGTTTCCGCCGGCTGGAACAGCGGCTCGCCGCCGGCATGACGCTGACCGAGCTGGACGTGGACACGCTGCTGCACGAGGAACGCTCGGCCCAACCCGGCTGGGTCGGCGAGAGCTTCGCCACCATCGCCGGCTACCAGGCCAACGGCGCATTGCCGCACTACCGCGCCACGCCGCAGTCGCACAGCACGCTGCAGGCAAAGGGCCTGCTGCTGATCGACTCGGGCGGACAGTACCTCGGCGGCACCACCGACATCACCCGCGTGCTCGCCCTGGGCGAGACCACCGCCGAGCAGCGTCGCGATGCCACGCTGGTGCTGAAGGGCATGATCGGGCTGTCGCGCGCGCGTTTTCCCAAAGGCGCCAGCGGCCCGCAACTGGATGCGCTGGCGCGTGCGCCGCTGTGGGCGGCGGGCATGGATTACGGCCACGGCACCGGCCATGGCGTGGGTTATTTCCTCAACGTGCACGAAGGCCCGCACGGCATCCGCGCACCGGTGCCCGGCGGCGCGCTGGTGCCGCTGGAGCCGGGCATGATCAGCTCGATCGAGCCGGGCCTGTACAAGCCCGGCCGGCACGGCATCCGCCACGAAAACCTGGCCGTGGTGGTCGAGGCCGACCGCACCGAGTTCGGCGAATTCCTCGCCTTCGAGACACTCACGATGTGCCCGTTCGATCGCCGCGCGCTCGAACCGAACCTGCTCAACCCGGAAGAGCGCGCCTGGCTGGACGACTACCACGCCAACGTCCGCGCCGCGCTCAGCCCGCTGCTGGCCGACGCCGATCTGGAGTGGCTGAACCGCCACTGCGCGCCGCTGTAGGCCGCGCCCTGCGGCAGGCCCCATGGACCTGCCGTCGCGCCGCGGGTCACAGCCCCAGGTTGTTGTGCTCCAGCACGCGTTCGGCGCGATAACTCGAACGCACCAACGGCCCGGCGACCGCTTCCACGAAACCCTTGCCCAGCGCCAGTTCGCGGTAGGCACGGAATTCGTCCGGGGTGACGAAGCGCTCCACCGGCAGGTGGTGCGGGCTGGGCCGCATGTACTGGCCCAGGGTGACCACGTCCACGCAGGCGGCGCGCATGTCGTCCAGCGCCTGCTCGATCTCGGCGTCGGTTTCGCCCAGGCCCAGCATCAGGCTGGTCTTGGTGAGCGTCCTGGGCGCGTGGCGCTTGGCGAACGCCAGCACGTCCAGGGTCTGCTCGTAGCCGGCGCGCGGGTCGCGCACCGGATGGGTGAGGCGGCGCACGGTTTCCAGGTTCTGCGCGTAGGTGGCCAGGCCGGCGTCGAGCACGGTGGCGACGCTGGCATGGTTGCCGGCGAAATCGGGCGTAAGCGCCTCCACCGCGGTGTCGGGCGAACGCAGGTGGATGGCCTTCACGCAGGCGGCGTAGTGGGCGGCGCCGCCGTCCGCCAGGTCGTCGCGATCCACCGAGGTGAGCACCACGTACTTCAGCCCCATCAGCGCCACCGCGTCGGCCACCTTGGCCGGCTCCAGCGGGTCGAGCCAGCCGTTCGGGTTGCCGGTGGACACCGAGCAGAACTTGCACGCGCGCGTGCACACCGAGCCCATCAGCATCAGCGTGGCGGTGCCGCGGCCCCAACATTCGGCGATGTTGGGGCACTTGGATTCGGCGCACACGGTGTTGAGCTGGTGCGTGCGCACGATATCGGCCACTTCCTCGTAATGCGCGCCGCTGGGCAGCTTCACGCGCAGCCATGGCGGCTTGCGGCTGACGTCGGGCTCATGGCTGTGTGCGTTGGGCTTCTGGCCGCCCTTTACCGCACGCGTGCCCTGCGGACTGGTGAACTTGCTGCCGTCCGGGATGGAAGGGTTGCTGGACATGGGGATGCGGGCTGGCTGGACTGCCGCCAGTGTCGCGCGCCACGCCTGCGCCTGCCCTGATGCACGTCAAAGCAGCCGGGTCGATGCCACGCGCCGCATGCCGATCAACCGCGCCGTGGCGGCACCAATCGCAGACGGGGGGAGCCGCTCTGCTGGTTGGGGCTGAGCAACGCCTGGATTTCCTCGGCCTGCAACGGATACGAGTAGAGGTAGCCCTGCCCCTCGACGCAACCGGCGCGCAGCAGGAACTCGTGCTGCGCCTCGGTCTCGATGCCTTCGGCGATGGTGACCAGGCCCAGGCTGCGCGACATCGCCAGCATCGCCTCGGTAATCGCCGCGTCGTTGGCGTCGCCGGGCAGGCCGGTGACGAAAGAGCGGTCGATCTTCAGGTAAGTGACGGCCGGCAGCTTGAGGTATGCCATCGAGGAGTAGCCGGTGCCGAAATCGTCGATGGCCACGTCGATGTTCAGCATGTCCAGCGTCTGCATGGTGCGCTGGGTGTCGTCGCCCAGCCGCAGCATCGCGCTCTCGGTGATCTCCAGCAGCAGGCGGTGCGGCGACACGCGGCGCGACTGCAAGGTGCGGCTGACCCCGTCGACGAAGGATGGATGGCCGAACCAGCGCGCGGAGATGTTCACCGCCACGCGGATCGGCGGCACGCCGGCCAGGTCCCAGGCCTGGATCTGGGCGCAGGTGGCCTGCAGCACCCATTCGTCGATGCGCCGGATCAGGCCCAGACTCTCCGCCACCGGGATGAACTCGCCGGGCAGTACCTCGCCGCGCTCCGGATGCTGCCAGCGCAGCAGCGCCTCCACCGCAACGATGCGCCCGCTGCCCAGCTCGATGCTGGGCTGGAACACCAGGCGGAACTCGCCCCGGCTCAGTGCCTGGCGCAGTTCGGTCGCCAGCTGCAGGCGGCGCCGGTTGTCGGCATGCATCATCGGCGTGTAGAAGCGGAACGCGTTGCGCTCCTCGGTCTTGGCCGCATACATCGCCGCGTCGGCGTTGGCGATGAGGGTGGCCGCGTCGTTGCCGTCCAGCGGGTAGCCGGCCACGCCGATGCTGGCGGTGAGCACGACCTCGTAATCGTCCAGCACCAGCGGCTCGGACAGCGTCGCCAGCAACCGGTTGACGATCGCCCGCGCATCCTCGCGCAGGCTCAGTCGCGGCAGCAGCACGGTGAACTCGTCGCCGCCGATGCGTCCGGCCACGTCGCCGTCGGAGAGCTGCCGGCTGATGCGCTCGCCCACTTTCACCAGCAAGCGGTCGCCGATCGCGTGACTGTAACTGTCATTGACGATCTTGAATGCATCCAGGTCGATGAACAGCACCACCGCCGCCAGCCGCTCGCGCTCGGCCTGGGCGATCGCCTCGCTGCAGTAGCGTTCGAACTCGGCGCGATTGACCAGGCCGGTGAGCGGATCGTGCCGGGCCAGGTGTTCCAGCCGGCGCTGGTTGGCCTTGGCCTCGTGGATGTCGGTGCACACCGCCACGTAATACGTCACGTGGCCGTCGCCATTGCGGATCGCGCTGAGGCTCAAGTGTTCCGGATAGGTCGTGCCGTCGGCGCGGGTGCTCAGCACCTCGCCGATCCAGTTGCCGCCGGCGGCCACCTCGTCCCAGATCGCCTTCGGCAGCGCCCGGCCATCCGGCAGGCGGCGCGTATCGCCCAGCCGCCGGCCCTGCAGTGCCAGGCTGCTGAAGCCGGTCAGTTCGGTGTGCGCCGCATTGGTGGAGGTGATCCGCTGATGCGCGTCGGCGATGACCACACCCTCGGCGATGCTGGCCAGCGCCTCGGCTGCCACCCGGCGCTCCTGTTCCATCGCCACCCGCTCGGAGATGTCGCGGATGATCGCCTGGCAAACCGGCAGCTCGCCCCAGCGGGCGACGCTGGTCTGCGTTTCCACCGGGCGGGTGCTTCCGTCGGCGGCCAGCAGCGCATTGGTGGCGGCGCGCCCCGCCTGCTGGCCGGCCAGCGGCTGCAGGAACAGGTGCACGTAGCGGTCGCCGATCAGCTCCTTCGCGCTGCGCCCGGTCCATGCCGCCGCCGTGCGGTTCACGTCGAGAATGCGCCCGCTGCCCTCGTCGATCATCACGATCGCGTCGGCCGCGCTGTCGAACAGCAGCCGGTAGCGCTCCTCGCTGCCGCGGATGCTTTCCAGGATGCGCCGTGCCATGCCCAGCCACAGCAGCACGGCGACCAGGGTGACCGCGACCACGCCACCGAAGAGCAGCTTGCCGACCCACGAGGCGCCACGCGCCACCTCGACCGAGAAGACGTTGGTGCGCGGCTCGATGAAACGGTTCAATTCGTGGATGCGACTGCGTTGGCGGAGCTGTTCGGCCGGCTGCAGGCCACCGGCCGCGTAGGCGCGTTGCAACTCGCCGGCAATCTCGTCCAGCTCGGCAATGGCATCGTCAACCGAATACCAGGCGCGCAAAGCCTCGCTGATGTGCGGGGCCGACGAGAAATGCTGGAGGATGAAGATCATCCCGGGGATGGCATCGGGGATCACGCTGCCGCGGGCGAACGCCTGGACGACCTTGTCGTGGTCGAACTGGCCCGAGGCGATCGCGTCGCGGGCCCAGCGATCGGAGAGCACTACCGCGTAGTGGCGCCTGAAGCCGGCCAGGTCCGCGGCGTCGCCGCTGATCGCATAGGCTTCCAGGTCGATTACCGACTGCTTCTGCGCCTTGGACCACAGACTCTCGCCGTTGAGGAAACCGGCGAGAGTGATCTGGATCTGCAACGCGCCCCAGGTCAAGGCCAGCATCAGCCCCACCATCGCGATCAGCGCATACGCCAGCGGCATCAGTCGCCGCGACAATGGCTTTTGCAAGGTGGCTCGGGAAGTGCGCATCATGCCCCTTCTACCATGACTGGTGCCTTGTGACCCACTGCGTGCTCCTTGGTTGCTGCAGTTCGGTACGTCAGGCGGCGGCTTCCCTCAGGGCCTCCAACTCGTAACGCGTGCCGATGCAATGATCCATGCTGATGCGCATGCTTACATAGCTGCGCTTGATGCAACTGGCAATATGTTCCACGTCGTGCGCGGCCGGGGTCGTCCCCATCAACGTGCAGACGATCTCCAGCGCCTCCCACGGATGGGTATCGTCATAAGCGGCATGAAGTTGAAGCCAGCGCAAACTGCCGGCACGTTCCTTCGGCGCGAAGCTCTCGGCATAGGCCTTGCTTTCGTATACGCGCTGCGACCACTCGCCAGTGGCCCCCTCGACGGCGTAATTGGTGGCTGCGATGCTCGCCGCCAGCGAACCGCTGGCGCAAATCTCCTCGCACCAGTCCGCCAGGGTACCGGTGCCGTGCGGCGCCCGGCCGTTCAGCACGTCCTCGCGCTCAACGCCCGCGCCTTCGGCCCAGTTGAGCCAGTATTCGGCATGGTTCTGCTCCACGCGGATGTTGCGCACCAGCCAGCGCCGGGCCAGGTTGTCGCCGGGGCTGCGGCCGAAGCGGGTCTTGAGCAGGCTCAGCGCCATGTACGCCGGGAAACGCTCGATCACCGGCCAGATCCCGACCATGAAGTGACGCGTCGCCGTGTGGCTGAGCGAAGCCTCCCTCATCAGGTCCCACATCTCGTGCCGCACGACGCCTTGCTTGGCGGCTTCGCAATCGGCCACCATGTCCTGCGCCCATTGAGGGTAGCTGGTCAGTTCGGTGAGCGGGCCGGTACGTTCAAAACGGGTGTTCATCTTCCATCTCCTGTACAGGTGGGTGTTGCGGTGGTTCGCCTTGCCTGACCGCGCGCTGGATTGCTGCCGGTCCCGATCGCGTGCCGCCTCTGGCGACGCCGCGAAAACAGTTGCATCGACTGCACTGGCCGCGCGCACAGCGTGCGCCCGGCAGGGGTCGAGGTCTGGATACCATGTCGCACTCTGCCCATTCACTCCAGTCGGCGGTCTGGACGTCCGGGTGCCTGGCCGGCTTTCGCGGGTTCGCGAACAAGCCGTCGGCAATCACTGCGCGGCCACCGCGTTCTCGGGCAGATCCTTGCGGTAGCGGGCGATTTCCTCCTCCGCCACGCCGGCAGCGCTCATCTCGCGCAGCGCCTGCTGCATCCGTGCGGTGCCCTCGGCGCGCCGCCCCATGCGCAGCAGGATCTGCGCACGCAACGCGCCAAGCACGGAGGCGCGGCCTGGATCGGCAGTGCTGGCCTGGTAGGCCGCCGGATTGACGTGCTCGATCAGGGCCAGCGCTTCGGCGTGACGACCCAGCTGGCTGAGCACGTCGGCGCGCGCGACGCGGGCCGCCTGCACTGTGGGACTGTGCTCGCCGGAGACCTCCACCAGTCCATCCTCGGCCGCGCGCAGATCAGCCAGCGCAGCGGGCAAGTCACCGGCCTCCTGCTCCTGCGATCCAAGGTTGAGCTGCTCGACCAGGGTGTACTGGTGGCGAGGTCCCCAGCGCGCCAGCGCGCGCCGGTAGACGTCGCGCTGCACCACCAGCGCCCTGGCCTCGTCGCCGTTCAGCGAATACAGGTAGCCCAGCGAACTCAGCGCCGTGATCGTGCCCTGCCCGCCGGGACCTTGCGTCGCCTCGTAGTCCGCCAGCGCCTGCTGCGTGGCCACGATGGCCGCAGCGTAGTGCCCCTGGGCGCGCAGCGCGTCGCCCAGCCGCGAATGCGCCAGCGCCAGCACCGCCCGGCCCACGCGCTGCGCGGTGTAGGCCGGCCCGCCCAGCACTTCGCGGGCGATCCGTTCGGCCTCGGCGGCCCGGTCCAGGCGCAGCTGGCAGCCGGCGATGCCCAGCAGCAAGTGGGCGGACATCAGGGCGTCGTCCGGATGCAGGATCTTCTGCATGGTCAGCGCGGCACGGTAGTTGTCCAGCGCCACCTGCACTTGCAACTGCTGGTAGGCCAGGTCCCCGCGCGCCATGTGCGAGCGCAGGCTCACCTCTGACACCGTCTGGCGGCGCACGCCGGCGGCCGCATCGGCCTCGTCGAGGCGCGCCATGGCCTGCCTGAACTGCGACATGTGCGCCTGCATCACCACCAGCTCGTACTCGGCCAGCAGGCTGCGTTCATCGGCACGACCGAGCTTCTGGCGCAGCAAACCGGCCGCGGCCAGCAGGTGGGCCAGCGCCTTGCGGTAATCGCCCGTGCTGCGATACGCGCGGCCCAGGGTCTGGTGCAGGCCGGCCGCCAGCAGCGGTGCCTTGCCGAAGCGCTGGTCCACGCGCGTGGCCGCGGCATCGAGGATGTCGCTCAGGCGGGGGTTCTTCTCGTACCACGCCGGCGAGTCACCGCCGATGCCGGCACCCAGCAGGTCCTCGTTGAGGAATTGGTTGGTCGCGGTAGCCAACGCAGCCTGCCGCTGCGCTTCGTCGCGGGCCACGCGGGTGCGCTGGAATTGCCACAGGCTGGTGACCAGACCGACCAGCAGCAGCAGCACGGCGGCGACGATCCACGGCCGTCGCGCGCGGCTGCGCTGCAGGCGCCGCTCGGCACGATGCGCGCGCGCCTCGGCTTCGCGCAGCCGGCTGCGTTCGACCTGCCGCGCCTCGCGCCGGCGCAGTCGCGCGCACAGCTCGGCCACGCTGCGGAGCCGTCTTGCAGGCGCACCGTCGGTCGCCGCGGCGATGTCCTCGCGCAGCAGCTCGTCGTCGATGTCGGCCTCCCATCCGGGTGCCAGCGGCCGGCGCAGGTCGCCCACTGCCAGCTGGTACAGCATCAGGCCCAGGGCATAGACGTCGCTCTGCACCGTCGGCGGTTGCCCCGCCAGCAGCTCCGGCGCCAGGTACAGCGGGGTGGCGTTCGAGTCGCCGGCCGCTTGAGTCAGGGTCAGGCCCAGCGCGGTAATGCCCAGTTCCTGCAAGCGTTCGGGCTCGAGCAGTCGGCTGGCACCGAAATCCGCCAATCGGGGCTGCCAGCCCCCGCCCGCCGGACGCATCAGCACGTTGGCCGGCTTGATGTCCTTGTGCAGCACGCCGACTCCGTGCGCGGCGACGATGGCATCGGCGATCTGCAGGAACAGCTGCAACCGCTGCGGCAAGTCCAGCGCGGCCAGGCCGGGTGAGCCGGTGACCCATTGCGCCAGGTCTTCGCCGCCGTACTCGCACTCCAGATAGAACGGCGCGGTGGCGAAGTTCCAGTCGATCACGCGAACGAAATCGACGCGCTCGCCCAGGCTCTCGCGCAGCAGCCGGTAGATCGTGGCCTCGCGCTTGAGCGCCGCCAGGCGCTCACCATCGGCGCTGAACTTGTACACGCGCAATTCGCCGGTCTTGTCGTGGCGGGCCAGCCAGACCTCGCTGCCACGCGCCGGCCCGAGCTGCTCGCGCAGGCGGAAGTGTTCGCGCCCCGGTACGCTCTGCCCGGCTGCCAGCGCCAGCAGGCTGCGCAGGCGCCGACCGGAAACCGTGCGTTCGACCGGCCCCTGCAGGCGATAACCGATCCTCGGCAGATTGACGATGCGCCGGTGTCCGTCGGTACCGAATGCCTTGCGCAGCTTGGCGACCGCGTTGGCCAGCACGTTGTCCACGGTGGGCCGCGCGCCCCATACCGTGGCGAACAACTCTTCACGCGGCACCACCTCGTCGGCGCGGCGCAGCAGGCAGGCGAGCACCTGCTGCGGGCGCTGCTCCAGTTCCACCGGCTGGCCGTCGACGCGCAACTCGCCGCGCGCCTCGTCGAATTCGACGTTGCCGAAGGCGTACCGATAAAGCGGTTGTTCGTCGCCCTGTTCGACCGGCTGCATAGGCACCCCCATGGGCACTATGCCGCAGATGGCGATGCGGCGCGAGCCGCGCCCCGCGGGCGATTGCCGCCGCCGTTAGGGATCGGTTAGACCGCCGTGACGACCTGACGGCCGCCGACGTGCGCCAATCGGCCCTGCCCGCCGCCACTGCCGCAAAACCCGCCATGTCTTCCCTGCCGCATCCGTCCGCCGCATCGCTGTTGCTGATCCTGGCCTGTGCCGCGGGCTGCGACCAGCGGACCAGTTGGGTCGATGTCGATGCCAGCGGCTGCAACGAGGCGCGCATCAGCGCCATGAACCGCGATCGCGAGCTGGTGCACCAGATGGGTGCCGTGTGCGCGGTCAACGGCAAGGCGGCCACCGCCGACCGGCTGCGCTGCCACGGCAACACCCTGCAAGTGGCCTGCCGCGAATGACCACCGTCGTACCCGTTGAACGTCCATCCGCCACGAGGTGATCCCGATGTCCACGCCAACCACTGCAAGCGCTGCCGGACCCGGCAGCTTTCTCTCTGCCCTGGAAGCCTTGCGCAGCCCGGCCAACCTCGCCCTGGTCGCGCTGGCGGCGATCCTGGCGCTGGCGCTCGCGGCGCTGGCCACGGCCGGCTTCGCCGCCGGCAGCATCGGCTCGACCTTCGGCCTGTTGCTGATGGTGTTCGCCTGGCTGGTCGGTGAAGCCGGCTACTGCGCCGTGACGCTGCGTCAGTTGCAGGTCGCTCGCGGGCAGCGACCCGCCGGCATCGCGGTCGCGGCCATCAGCGGCTTCTTTGCCGCGATCAAGGTGCTGCTGGCGATGCTGCTGTTGTGCCTTGCGATGCTGCTGTTGCTGCTGGCGGCCGGTGCGCTGTTCCTGGTCACCCAGATCCCCGGCATCGGGCCACCGCTCAACTATGTGGTGTTTCCGGTGGTGGCCCTGGTGGTGGGCGTGGCGCTGTACGCATTGCTGTTCATCGCCGTGCCGCTGGCGGCGGTGGCTGCCTGCAACGGGCGCTCGGTGTTCGGCATCGTCGCCACCACGGTGCTGGTGATTCGCTCGCGGCTGTTCGACACCGCGCTGCGCGGCGTGCTGCTCAACCTGATGGCCGCGTTCGTGATCGTGCTTGCCGTGCTGATCGTCTCGCTCGGCGTGGCCACGTCCGGCGCGCTGCAGCAGATGGTCCACATCGGCCACGCCGGCTACGGCCCGCCGGGCGGCTACGGCAACCCCATGTTCGGTGCCATGGGCGGGATGGGCAGCGGCCTGCTCGGCGCGCTGCCCGGCTTGCGCGCGGCGGGTGCCTCCTCGCTGGTGCTGTACTTCCTCGCCTTCAGCATGGGCCTGGTGGTCTACGCCAGCGGCTGGGTGGTGATCTTCGACGACACCGCGCGCGACCTCGACCCGGCAGCCCTCGAAGCGCAGATGCGCACGCAGGCGGAGCGTGTGCAGCAGAGGGCGCGCGCGGCACAGGCCCGCGCCGCCCGGCTCGCCCGCGAGCACGGCAGCGGTACCGGCAACAACACGCCGCCGCCGGATGCATGAACGCGCCGGCCTGCGCAACCCCGGCACTTCCTTTCCCTTCCATGAGGACCAGCACCATGCACACCACACAGCTTGCAGGTCTCCTGCTGATCGCCGGCCTGCTCTGCGCCTGCAG
Organism: Rhodanobacter sp. UC4437_H4; assembly: GCF_052978425.1. NCBI lineage: Bacteria > Pseudomonadati > Pseudomonadota > Gammaproteobacteria > Lysobacterales > Rhodanobacteraceae > Rhodanobacter > Rhodanobacter sp. UC4437_H4. Next base: position 185,007 of record NZ_CM129673.1, on the reverse strand, counting down.
CGCGGACAAGCCCGGCGCAGCCACCGCCGGAAGCGACAACCGCGCCGCTGCCACGGCGGCGACGCCGTCCGGTGACGCATCGGCCGAGGACGTCGCCGCCGCCGCACGAGGCGATGTCGACTGCCCGGCCGATGCCGCACCGAACGCTGCGAGGACGCCGGTGGACGACATCGTCGGCGTGCGCCCCGGCATGAGCTATGAGCAGGCCGCCAACGCCGTGATGTGCAGCGGCCCCCTGCTGGTGATCAAGCCCGAGAACAGTCGCGGCTTCGAGATCAGCACTTTCGGGCAGACCGTCCGCCAGGGCTTCAGCGCGCGCTTCGCCGAGCCGCGAGTGCACAAGAGCGGCCGTCAGATCATGCAGGAGATGCAGCGCGATGCGATGGCGCGGGGCATGAACGCGCGGCGCCAGGACATGCAGCCGGGCCAGTCGAAGTGGTTCGTCGCCACGATGGGCATGCCGGGCCATGAGAAGGCCATCAGCGTGGCCCGCGAGCAGTGGTTCGAGCAGGATCGCAACCCGACCGTGGATAGCGTCGAACAGGCCTTGCTGGCAAAGTACGGCGCCTCCACCGAGCGCAGCGACCAGGGCGACACCCACCAGCTGCGCTGGGCCTACGACCCGCGCGGGCGCCTGATCACCGAGACCTCGCCGCTGTTCAACCGGTGCCACGGCGCCGCCGACCCGGACAGCGGCGTGAGTCTGTCGGCGGATTGCGGCGTGGTGGTCGCTGCCAACGTGATTCCGCTGCGTAGCAATCCGGCGCTGGCGCAGTACCTGCAGGTCGGCGTGGTCGACCAGGCCGGCGGCTACCAGGCATTGACCGACACCCAGCAGGGGCTGCGGGCGATGGACGCCGAACGCCGCGCGCAACAGGTGCGCGACGCGGGCAAGAACGCCCAGGCGCCGGAACTGTGAGGTACGCGGCCATGCGCATGATTCAGACCCCGCGCACCGCGCTCTGCCTTGTGCTGGCGGCGCTGTTGCTGGCCGGTTGCGGCAAATCGCCCGCGGCGCCGAGTGCCACTGCGGCAGCGCGCGAACCGGCGGCGGCCGCGGCAACACCGGCGCAACCGGTCGGCGTCGGGGCGTCCGGCGCCGATGCCGGCGGCCTGACCGGCCGCAGCGGCACGCTGAACAACCCGGACAACGCCACCATGGTGTTCCTCTATTACGACCTGGCCGGCATCACCCCGCCGGTCGACCAGTGGGTGGAGGACGATCACCGCGTGCGCTACGCACCCGGTATCGACAAGGCAGCGCACCGCGCCGCCGTGCGGGCCGAGTTCGAGGCCGGCCTGGCGGCGGTGCGCGGCGTGGGTGTCCTGCAACTCACCCTCCAGGCAGGCCTCAGCAGCTACGACCCCACCTACGGCGAGTTCACCGTGGGCGCGCTGTCGCCCGGCGCGGTCTACACGTTCAAGGCACAGGGGCAGACCATAAACCTCAAGTTCGACAACGCGCTGACCGCACAGAGCTGGAGCGTGCCGAAAGACCAGGCGCAGGCAATCGTCGACCGGATCGGCAACGACTCGCTGCTGCTCGATGCCACCCTGCACATCCGCAAGGTGTTGCCGGGCCCCGGCGGTGGAACCGTGGTGGCGCACGTCGACTCGTGGAACCTTCGCGACAGCCGCAGCGGCAGCACCGTGGCGCGCGTCACGGCCATCAAGGACTGACCGCAGACCTCTCACCCCTCCACCAGCCCAGGAGCCATCATCATGATCCGAATCCGCGCCATCGCCACCCGCCTGCCCGCACTTGCGCTGGCCACGCTGTTCGCCGTGGCCATTCCGGACGTCCCCGCCCACGCGGCCGACTGTGCCGGCGTCTCCTGCTTCGATGCCGGTCCGTTCGTGGCTGAGGTGATCTCGCTCAACCCGTCCTGGGACCGTGCGCATCGCACCCACTTCGTGCGCCTCAACGTGCGCTTCCGCAACACCGGCAGCGAGCCCGTCTCGCTGGCCTTTCCATGGCGCGGCGCCGCGACCATGACCGACAACTACGGCAACACCTATTCCATCGACTGGCGTTATCCCGAGCGCATCGTCGGCATCGCGGTAATCAGCCGCAGCGGGGTCAAGGGCAACTTCACCATCGCGCCGGGATCAAGCCGCACGGCCAGCTGGATCTTCAGCCGCAGTGTCGCGTCGACACCGGTCGGCAACGTCTTCGCCGCCGACCTGCCGGTGGAGGATCTGCAGCCCATCCCCGGCCAGCAGAAGGTGCGCGTGGGCAACCAGTACTCGCTGGACTTCCAGCAGCTGCGCAGCAAGCCGGGCTTGCTCGGCACGGCCGACGGACACGATCGCAGCGGCCAGGTCGCCGACGGCGTCGGGCTGTTGCTGCACGCCCTGTCGAAGCACCGGAACTAGGGCAGTCGGCGGCGCGGGCTCAGCCGCCGGCGGCAGGCAGCGGAGTCAGCGTCGCCTCGGTCACGCTGCTACCGTCGTGGCCGAGCATCGAATGGTTCTCCTCGGTGCGCCGCGACACCGCCAGCAGGCGCGTGCCGACCTGCTGCAACGCGTAGTCGGTGGTGGTGCCGAACTCGATGCTGATGAGCAGCTTGCGGCCCTTGATCTCCAGCACGTTGCGCACCGCCACGGGCACGCCATCGGCGCCCAGCCAGACGCTGAGCTGGCCGGTGTACTTCTTGACCGACATCTCCTTGTTCGCCGAGGGCGGCATCGGCACGTCGAACACCAGCAGGCGCGCCGGCCTGCCCGCGTGCGTGTCATCGCGCTGGCTGGCCAGGGTGGCGCCGTCGAGCTGGCGCAGCAGCACCGGCGCGTAGTCGACCATCGGCTGCACGCTGACGGGGCTGAGCTGGGCGAGCAGGTCCCGGATCGGCGTGGGGGCGTCCTTGTCCTTCGCGTTCACCGCGGCCTCGGCGGCCGCGCGCTGGAGCAGCTCGGGGGAAAAGCGCAGCTCCAGCCCGTCAGCGCCACTGCGCACGCCCAGCTGCAACTGCGCGCGTTCGGTCTTGCCGTCTTCCTGCTTCACCGTGCTGTTGACGCGCGCCGTCGCCACCAGCGGTTGCGCGGGCCGCAGCTTGCCCAGCGTGGTGCGCAGATCCGACACGGCATCGGCTCGGGCCAGCGCCGGCAGGGTGAGCGCGGCAAGCAACGCGGCGAGGATCACGCGTGAGGTCATGGTGCGGTTCCAGTGGACAGGGGCAGCCAGTATCACCTGCCCGCGCGGCGCCTACACGGCCGCTGCCGCCGATGGCTCAGCCTGCGTACTTGTGCGGCACCGCGCGCACGGTCGGCTCGAACAGGATGCCCACGCGGCTGGCCGGCGCATCGCGATACAGGCCCAGCACGCAGTGCTCCGCGCGCAACGCAAAGTCCGCGTAATAGACCACGCCCGGATAGGGCACGAAGGTCAGGTCGGGCGAACACGAATACATCCGCTGGTAGCCGCTGGCCACCAGCACCTTGAACAGCATCAGGCGCTCGCCCGTCGGCACCTTCAGCTCGCCGTGGCTGCTCTTGAGGTCGTAGCACCGGCGACCATCGCAGAAACTCAGCGGCATCGCCTGGCTGGCCAGGTTCGGCGACAGCTTGATCGTGGCCAGCGGCTGGCCGGCCGCCGGCTGGTACATCGGCAGCCCCGCGCAGCCGCCAAGAACGGCAGCGGCCACGGCGGTCAGCAGCCGGCGGGTGACGTGATCGGCGCTCATCGGTGGCCTGCCTGTGCATGGACATAAGAGACGTAGCGCTTCTCGATCTCGCCCGCGTCGAGGTCGCCGGCGGAGTAGTCCTGGTCGAACAGCACGAACACCCAGTCGCCCATGTCGCCCGCCACCCGGCCAACGGTGAGGTCCATGGTGGGGCGGTCGCGGATGGCATCCGGCAGCGATTCGTACAGGCGGAAATACCGTTTGTGCCGCTGCAGCGCCAGCTCGGCGCAGCGGTACATCAGATAGGCGTGGGTGGTGTCGCGGTCGATGTAGCCGTTGCCGGAGAAACCCACCTTGAGCAGTTCACCCGGGCCGGGCTGCTCCCAGTAACCGCCGGTGTAACCGCGGATCACCCCCTTGTCGGAGTGATAGCCCGTGGCGCAGCCGCCAAGCAGCAGGGCGGCCACCATCGCCCACATCCTTCTTCCCATCCCCTTCCCCCGTTCCCTCGCCAGCCTGTCGCGGCGAAAAGCCGCCTCGATGCGTATCCGCCGACGCGTGCCGCGCGATGATGCACGGCCACCCCGGTGGCCGCAAGCGCTTCAGGCCAGGGCGCGGCGCAACTGGGCGAACGCCCTGGTGATGGCGTGCGGATCGATCACGCCGTAGCCGAACGTCACCGCCGGCTCGATCGTGCGCGTCATCGCGTAGCTGGCGGTGGATTCGGCGCCGACGGCGTGGCGCAGGATGATCGGCATGAGCCGGGCCGCCCGCGCGGGATCGCGGAATCGCGCGGCCAGATGCAGGCCGGCTTCGGAGGGAATCGGTTGCAACCAGCGGCCGAGTTCACCCTGCAGCGCGTCGAGCAGGGCCGCGCGACGCTCGGCGTAGATCGGCCGCATGTGGCGCACGTGCCGCGCGAGGTGGCCGTCGCGGATGAAGGCGGCAAGCGCGGCCTGGGTTATGCCGTCGCAATGCGAGTCGACGCAGTGCTTGACGGTGACCAGCCCGCTGCGCGCCCACGCCGGCGCCACCACGAAGCCCTTGCGCAGCGAGGGAAACATGCTCTTGGAGAAAGTGCCGACGTAGAACACCAGGCCGTCGCGGTCCAGCGTTTGCAGCGCATCGAGCGGACGGTCGCCGAAGCGGAACTCGCCGTCGTAGTCGTCCTCCACGATCACCGCATGGCGACGACGCGCGAAGTCGAGCAAGTCGGCACGCCGACGCAGCGACATCGCCACGCCGGTGGGCGACTGGTGCGACGGGGTGACGCTGATGATGCGCACGTCGTCGGGCAGGCGCTCGACGCACAGACCCTCGTCGTCCACCGGCAGCGGCACCAGTTGCGCGCCGGCGGCGGCGAACGCGGCGCGCACCGGCGGGTAGCCCGGTTCCTCCACCGCCACCTTCGTCTGCCCCGGCGTGACCAGCAGGCGGGCGATCAGGTCGAACGCCTGCTGCGCGCCGGAGGTGACGATCACATCGTCGGCGCCGCAGGCCACCGCGCGGGTGAACGCGACGTGCTGCGCGATCGCCTCGCGCAAGGCAGGGATGCCTTGCGACGGCGCATAGGCGAACGGTTCGCGGGCGCTCTGGCGCAGCGTCTGCGCCATCAGCCGGCGCCACACCTCGTGCGGAAAATGGCGGTGGTCGGGAATGCCCAGACGGAAATTTCGCTCGGGCAGGCTGCGCGCCGGCGACGGCTGCAGGAACGGCGTGCGCCATGCCGGCGCGAAACGCGATTCGTCCGCGCCCGTGTGCACCGGCCTGGATCGCCGCCGAACGAACTCGGCGACCCGCGGCCGGGCGCCCTGACGTGGGGCCAGGTAACCCTCCGCGATCAGCAGGTCGTAGGCGGCGACCACGGTATTTCGCGCCACGCCCAGGGCCTCGGCCACTTTCCGCGTGGCGGGCAACGCGGCGTGTGGTGGCAGGCGGCCGTCCAGGATCGCCGCGCGCAATTGCTGGTGCAGCGCCTGCGTGAGCGTGCCTGAGCCACGCGGCAGCAGCACGGGGAACGGAAAAACTGGTTCCATGGAATCTCTCGGGAATGGATCAATCACAGGTCCAGATTATGCCTAGAGTCGGCACCGTACGGCGGGCGCCGCCCGCCGTTCCCGAGTCGAAAAGCCGGCGGGCACCCCCGCCCCAAGCGAGGCCAGACCATGACAAACGCCATCTGCGAAACCTGCGGCACGCAATACCCGAACGTCCCCACGCACTGCGCCGTCTGCGAGGATGAGCGCCAATACGTCGGCGCGCGCGGCCAGACCTGGACGACGCACGACGCCCTGAAAGCCACCCACACGCTGCGCCTGCAGGACGAAGCCGGCGTGCTCGGCATCGGCCTGGCGCCGGATTTCGCCATCAACCAGCGCGCGCTGTACCTGCCCACCGACGCGGGCAACATCCTGTGGGAAGCCTTGAGCCTGGTGACCGACGAGGCGGTCGCCGCCCTGAAGGCGCGCGGCGGCGTGGACCTGATCGCGATCTCGCACCCGCATTTCTACGCTTCGATGCTGGAGTGGAGCGAGGCGTTCGGCAACGTGCCGATCCTGCTGCACGAGGCGGACCGCGACTGGGTGCGCCGGCCGTCGCCGAACGTGCAGTTCTGGCGCGGCGAGGTCTACCGCCTGTCCGACGCGGTGACCCTGATCAACAGCGGCGGCCACTTCCCCGGCAGCACCGTGCTGCACTGGAAGAACGGGCCGCGACCCGGCGGCGCGCTGTTCTCCGGCGACGCGCCGCACGTCGCCAGCGACCGCCGCCACGTCTCGTTCATGCACAGCTACCCCAACTTCATGCCAATGCCGGCGGCCGACGTGCACCGCATGCGCTCGCGCCTGGCCGGCTGCGACTTCGAGGACGTCTACGGCTTCACCTGGGGCCGCAACATCATCGGCGGCGGCCGCGCGGCGGTCGATGCCTCGTTCGCACGCTATCTCGCCGCCATCGCCGCCTGAGGACACGCCATGAATCGTTCCGCCCGCCTGCACGACTATTTGCCCGCCCGCTTCAGCACCGCCGCCGCGCGGCACTGGGTGCCCTCCTCCACGCCCGGCAAGTCGTCCAGCCCGTTGCGCTTCTTCGCCGACGACCGCGGTTTCGTCGAGCTGCTGCGCATGGAACCGGGCACGGTGATGCCGCTGCATCGGCATACCGGCGAGATCCACGCGTACAACCTCAGCGGCACGCGCAAGCTGTGCACCGGCGAGCTGATCGGCCCGGGCGACTACGTCTACGAGCCGCCGGGCAACACCGACTGGTGGAAGATCGTCGGCGACGAGCCGATGCTGGCGCTGGTGATCGTGATGGGCACGGTCGAGTTCCTCGGCCCGGGCGGTGCGGTGACCGCCCGCGCCTCGGCCAGCACGCAACTGGCGGAGTACGAACGCCATTGCCGCGAGCTGGGCGTGGCGATGCCAGATGTGCGGGACCGCTGAACGTGGCTCGGCGACGACGCAGCCCGGGCGGCGGCGGCAACCTTCGCCGGCCGTGTCGAAATCGCCGCGCGCCAATCGTCTTACGGGAGACGAGCAGCGCCGCTCTCCGTATCCCCCACCACCGGAAAACCCCGCCATGCCCAAGATGATCTTCGTGAACCTGCCGGTCGCCGACCTCAAGAAGTCGATGGCCTTCTACGCATCCCTCGGCTTTGCGAACAACCCCCACTTCAGCGACGACACCGCCGCGTGCATGGTGTGGAGCGAGGCCGTCCACGTCATGCTGCTCACCCACGCCAGGTGGCGCGGCTTCACCGAGCGGCCGCTGCCGAGCGCAGGCGCCAGCGAAGTGATGCTGGCGATCTCGCTCGACGACCGCGCCGCGGTCGATGCCATGAACGGCACGGCCGCGGCGAACGGCGGCACGGCCGACATCAACCCCGCGCAGGATCACGGCTTCATGTACAGCCGCAGCCTGGCCGATCCCGATGGCCACGTGTGGGAAGCATTCTGGATGGACCCGGCAGCCATCCCGCCGGGTTGATGATGTCCGCTGCCGTGGTGGCCGCTGACGCAGCGCGCCCGGTACCGTCGGCGCCGCGACAATCTGCCCGGCGTCGCTCGCGCCGTAGCCGAAGGCCGGCACCCATTCGGTGCTGTGGCTTGCGCGAGGTCAGTCCCTGCCCGAGGCGGTAGACTCTTCGGATGGCACGCCGGCAACGATTCAGGGGGAATCGCCAATGACGCCCGAAGCACGCGCGCGGGAGCTGATCGACCGAAAACTCGAAGCTGCCGGCTGGGTCGTACAGGACATGAAGGCGGCCAATCTCGGTGCCGCTTCCGGCGTCGCGGTGCGCGAATACCCCACCGACACCGGCCCGGCCGACTACCTGCTGTTCGTAGATCGCCAGCCGGTCGGCGTGATCGAGGCCAAGCGCGACGAGGCCGGCGAAAACCTCACCGCGCACGAAGCACAGACCGAACGCTACGCCAGCGCCAGGCTGAAGTGGCGCAAGGACAGCCCGCCGCTGCGCTTCCTGTACGAAAGCACCGGCCAGATCATCCACTTCACCGATGGCGGCGACCCGCGCCCACGCGCCCGCGAGCTGTTCCATTTCTTCCAGCCGCAGACGCTTGCCGCCTGTGCCGCACGACCCGATACCTTGCGCAGCCGGCTGGCCGACCAGATGCCGCCGCTTCCCGAACGCAACCTGCGCGAGTGCCAGATCAGCGCCGTCACCGGGCTGGAGAAATCGCTGGCGCTGGCTAAGCCGCGCGCGCTGGTGCACATGGCCACGGGCGCCGGCAAGACCTTCACCGCCATCACCTCGGTCTACCGGCTGCTGAAGTTCGGCGGCGCCAAACGCATCCTGTTCCTGGTCGACACCCGCAACCTCGGCAAGCAGGCGCACCAGGAGTTCATGGCCTACACGCCGCCGGACGACGGCCGCAAGTTCACCGAGCTGTACAACGTGCAGCGCCTCGCCTCCAGCCGCATCGACCCGCACGCGCAGGTGTGCATCAGCACCATCCAGCGCATGTACTCCATCCTCTCCGGCAACCCGATCGACGAGTCCGCCGAAGACATCTCGCTGGCCGAGCTGCCCGACGCCGGTCCGCACAAGCTGGTGCGCTACAACCCGGCGGTGCCGATCGAGCAGTTCGACTTCATCATCATCGACGAGTGCCACCGCAGCATCTACAACCTGTGGAAGCAGGTGCTGGATTACTTCGACGCGTTCCTGATCGGCCTCACCGCCACACCGGACAACCGCACCTATGGCTTCTTCAACCAGAACGTGGTGGCCGAGTACAGCTACGAGCAATCCGTGCTCGACGGCGTCAACGTCGGCTACGACGTGTACGAGATCGAAACCGAGATCACCCGCGCCGGCGCCGAGCTGAAGGCGAAGGAATGGGTCGATCACCGCGACCGCCAGACCCGCGCCAAACGCTGGGCACAGACCGAGGAGGACACCGCCTACGTCAATACCGACCTCGACCGCTCGGTGGTCAACCCCAACCAGATCCGCAAGGTGATCGAGGAAATGAAGGCGGCGGTGGAAACCCGCATCTACCCGCAGCGCAACGAAGTGCCCAAGACCCTGATCTTCGCCAAGACCGACAGCCACGCCGACGACATCATCCGGATCGTGCGCGAGGTCTATGGCGAGGGCAACGCGTTCTGCAAGAAAGTCACCTACAAGGCCGACGAAGACCCGGACACCATCCTGTCCAACTTCCGCAACGAGTATTACCCGCGCATCGCCGTCACCGTCGACATGATCGCCACCGGCACCGACGTGAAGCCGCTGGAAGTGCTGCTGTTCATGCGCGACGTGCGCAGCCGCGGCTACTACGAGCAGATGAAAGGCCGTGGCGTGCGCAGCCTCGACGGCGAATCACTGAAGAAGGTCAGCAACAGCGCGCACGGCGCCAAGACCCACTTCGTGCTGATCGACGCGGTCGGCGTGGAAAAGTCGCTGAAGACCGAAAGCCGCCCGCTGGAAAAGAAGCCTGGCGCCACGCTCGACCAGTTGCTGAAAAGCATTGCCGTCGGTGGTGCCGACGACGACACCGTGCTCAGCCTCGGCAACCGTCTGGTGCGTCTGGCCAAACAACTCGATGACAAGGCCCTGGCGCGGATCAAGCAGATCTCGGGGGGCGTGGCGCTCAACAACCTTGCCCGCGGACTGGTCAGCGCACTCGATCCGGATCTCGTCGTGGCCGACGCGCTGGACGCGGCCCAGGCCGCCGGCATCACCCGCAACGCCGACACGCTCACCGCCGACGAACTCGACGCCGCTCGCCACCAGCGCGTCTTGGCCGCCTGCCAGCCGTTCGACGACCCCAAACTGCGCGACCTGATCGAATCCGCGCGGCGCGAACGCGAGCAGCTGATCGACCACATCAACCCCGACCAGGTCACCTTCAGCGGCTTCAGCGCACAGGCCGAAGCGCACGCCACGGCCACCGTGCAGGCCTTCGTCGATTACCTGCGCGAACACAGGAACGAAATCGCCGCGCTGGATTTCTTCTACCAGCAGCCCTACCAGCGCCGCCAGCTCACCTTCGCCATGATCGAGGACCTGCACGACGCGCTGTCGCGCCCACCGCTGATGCTCACCACCGAACGGCTATGGAGCGCCTACGCCCGCGTGCAGGCCAGCAAGGTCAAGGGTGCCGACACGCGCCGCCAGCTCACCGATCTGGTAGCGCTGGTCCGCTTCGCACTCGGCCTGGACGACGAACTGCGTCCGTTTGCCGACAGCGTCGACAAACGCTTCCAGGAATGGATCTTCCGTCACAATGCACAGCGCGCGACGGCGTTCACCCCGGAACAGACCGAGTGGCTGCGCCTGATCAAGGACCACATCGCCTCCAGTTGCTCGATCAGCCGTGAGGATTTCGACTATGCGCAGCTGGCGGACAAGGGCGGGTTGCAGAAGGCGTGGGGCGTGTTTGGTGAGCAGTTGGATGGATTGTTGTTGGAAATGAATGAGGAACTTGTGGCTTGAAGCAAGTAGTAGAAAAAAAAGTCGCGGCATCGGAAGGTAGTGGTGTCGACACCGGCCGCTCATCCCAACATGTCGCGGATGGCGCAGGGTCTTACTTCGTCCAGCCGATCATCGAGCCAATCGAAGTAAGTATCGCGGACGTGGTGATGGACGAGATCGATTCGAGCGGACCCGTCGACGACTTCGTCTACCTCGACATTGGCAGCGTGGATCGCGAAAGGAAGGTTTTTGTCGAGCCTAAGGTTATTTCACTCACTGAGGCGCCAAGTCGCGCGAAGCAACATGTTCATGTCGGCGATGTGCTTGTTTCAATGACGCGACCTAACTTGAATGCGGTTGCGCAGGTTACACAAGAGCTGCATGGATCAATTGCTTCAACCGGCTTCCATGTGTTGCGTTCGCCTTGGCTTGAAGCTGGCTTTCTCTACTACCTCGTGCAAACGGATAGCTTTGTTGATGCGATGTGCGGCGTCGTGCAAGGCGCGCTGTATCCAGCAGTACGTCCAAGAGACATCGATGGCTTCAAGTTCCGCTTGCCGCCTCGAGTGGAGCAGACCCGTATCGTCCAAAAGCTCGAAGAACTGCTATCCGACCTCAATGCCAGTGTGGCCGAACTGAAGGCCGCGCAGCGCAAGCTGGTGCAATACCGCCAGTCGCTGCTGAAGGCGGCGGTGGAAGGCACGCTGACCGCCGACTGGCGCGCCGCCCGCGCGTCGTCCAACAAACCGCGGGAATCCGGCGCCGGCCTGCTGCAACGCACCCTCACCGAACGCCGCACCCGCTGGGAAACCAGACAACTTGTCAAGTTCGCCGAGCAAGGCAAGACCCCGCCCAAAGACTGGCAAGCCAAATACCTCGAACCCGTCGCCCCTGATACCACCGACCTGCCGACGCTGCCGGACGGATGGGTGTGGGCGAGCCTAGATGCGCTTGTGGCTGAATCGTCTTACGGGACGTCCGTCAAATGCAGCTATGAAAGTTGTGAAACACCCGTGCTGCGCATCCCGAACGTGAGCGCGGGCAAACTCGATCTGCGTGATATGAAGTGCTCGATCCAATCGCTGTCACTGGATGAAGACGACTATCTGTCCGTTGGCGACGTTCTAGTCATCCGGACAAACGGCAGCATTGGCCTAGTTGGTCGCGCAGCGGCAGTCATCGAGGCTCTGCCAGCTCCGCATTACTTTGCTTCGTACCTGCTTCGTTTGCGCTGCATAGATCGGGTTTGCTTGCACCGCTGGATTTCAAGCGTGCTCGCTGCCCACACGGGCCGTCGGTGGCTTGAAGCACGGGCAGCCTCGTCTGCAGGACAGCACAACATCAGCCTGTCCACTCTGCTGACCATGCCGGTGCCTTTGCCACCTATGACGGAACAGGCTCACGTGCTTGATCTACTCGCGAGCAGCATGGAACAGTGCGACGAACAAGAAGAAGCCGTAACGCGATCCCTCAAGCAATCCGCCGCCCAACGCAAAAACATCCTCAAAGCCGCCTTCGCCGGCCAACTGGTACCGCAAGACCCCAACGACGAGCCCGCCAGCGTGCTGCTGGAGCGCATCCGCGCCGAGCGGATCGTGAGTGATGCAAGCAGGAAGCCCGGCAGTAGAAGATAAGGGAGCAAAGCCATGATCCAGTTACGCAATGCTGATGAAGCATTGGTTCGGCAGGTACTGCGCTGGGCCTTGCCGCTGGCGGAAACCCAGAATCTCGAAACCAAGCGGGTGTCGGGAAAGATGGTGAGCAAGGCGCTGGAGACCATCTGCGCATTCGCCAATACCCAGGGCGGCTGGCTGTTGCTGGGCGTGGAAGATGCCGCAAGGGCCAGCGGATCGGACCGCCTGTTCGGCATCGGCGAAAACCCTGAAGCGGTCGATGAGCTGTTGCGCAAGCTGATGACCCATCACCTGCCGATGGTCGAGGGTGTGGTGGGCCTTCGCATGCACACGACGCTGCGCGAAGGCAACCAGGGCGAGATCGTGGCGTTGTACGTTCCGACCAGCGACAAGGTGCACTCCATTCTCGACGATGGCACCTGGACACGCGGACAGGCGAGCAATCGGGAAATGACCGCCACCGAGGTCACCGAGCTGTGTTACCGCCGCGGCGTACGCAGCGCGGAGTCGGAACTGGTGGAGGTCGATTTCGACCTGTTGGACACGGAAACGTGGCGCCTGTTCGTGCGTGGGCGCGGGCTGGCCGCAACCGGCATTGAAGATCAGTTGTACCGCATCGGCCTGGCCAGAAAGGTGGGCGGCGAACTGCGGCCGTTGCGGGCGGCGGTGCTCCTGTTCGCCGACCACCCCGGCGCCCTGTTGGCGGCCCGCGGAACCCGCGCGGATGTGCGGGTGTTTCATTACAAGGGGACGGTGGTGGAGGCCGGCGAAGTCCCCAACCTGAAGAAGACGCCCAAAACCCTATCCGCACCACTCTATCGCCTGATCGACCAGACCTATGCCTACGTCCTCAACGAACTGGCCGAAGGTTTGACACTGGCGAGGTCCGGCTTTCGTACGGTGCACCGCTATCCCGAGCGCGTCATCAAGGAGGCGATCACGAACGCCGTGATTCATCGCGACTACCGCATGAACAAGGATATCCACGTCCGCATCTTCGACAACCGCATCGAGGTGCTGAGTCCTGGCCTCTTCCCCGGACGCATCACGGCGGCGACGGTGAGCCGCATGGGCTCGTTTGCCCGCAATGGAGTCATTGCCAGCAACCTGCGCGAATTTCCCGACCCACCCAATGTGGACGCAGGCGAGGGAGTGCGGATGATGTTCAACGTCATGCGCGCCAGCAACTTGTATCCGCCGCAGTACCGCGAAGCAAAGGAGGAGGCGCAGGAGGCCATCATCGTCACCTTGCTGAACGAAGAGCGCCCGCCGATCTGGGAGCAGGTCAGCGACTGGATGGATCGCCACGGGCCTATCGCCAACGGCGACCTTTGCCGGATCGCCAATGTCGACACGCTGAAAGCATCGAAGATGTTCAAGCGATGGGTCGAACAGGGGTTGCTTGTAGCGGATACGTCCGGGGGCAAGCGGAATACAACCTATTCCAAACCAGCGTCCAAAGTGGAATCCACAGGGCCCGATTCATTAGCCTTGCCCCCGGATAATGAATCGCATACATGATATAACTTATTGATTTAGATGTATTTTTCTCGTATTCCATTATCTATTTCGAGGCGACTTGCCTACTGAGGCCAGTAGCCAGGTGTTCCTTGATCGTTCCCACTGAGGCGGGGCCAGCTTGCAAGCCTTCGGTGAAGATTGCCCCCTCGGAGAATCGCATGAACAGCAACACCCTCGTCCAGAAAATCTGGAACTTCTGCCACACCCTGCGCGACGACGGCGTGGGCTATGGCGACTATCTGGAGCAGCTGACCTACCTGCTGTTCCTGAAGCTGGCGCACGAATACTCCTTGCCGCCGCACAACCGCGACACCCGCGTACCGCGCAGCTGCGACTGGGCCAGTCTGCGTGACAAGACCGGCGAGCCGCTGGAGGCGCACTACATCAAGCTGCTGCACAAGCTCGGCGAGGAGCCGGGCATGCTCGGCGCGATCTTCTTCAAGGCACAGAACAAGATCCAGGACCCGGCCAAGCTGGCGCGGCTGGTGCAGATGATCGACGCAGAGAACTGGCTCAGCCTGGAAACCGACGTCAAGGGCGACCTCTACGAAGGCCTGCTGCAAAAGAACGCCGAGGACACCAAGAGCGGCGCCGGCCAGTACTTCACCCCGCGCCCGCTGATCCAGGCGATGGTGGAATGCGTGCAGCCGGAGCCCAAGAAGACCGTGGCGGACCCGGCCTGCGGTACCGGCGGTTTCTTTCTTGGCGTGCACGAGTGGCTGAACCAGCGCAAGTTGAACAAGGCCGAAGCGCACTTCCTGCGCCATGACACCTTCCACGGCAACGAGATCGTGCCGGGCACGCGGCGCATGTGCCTGATGAACCTGTTCCTGCACAACATCGGCGCGCTCGACGGCGCGCCGATGGTGGAGCGCTCCGACGCGCTGATCTCCGAGCCGATCAAGACATTCGACTACGTGCTGGCCAACCCGCCCTTCGGCAAGAAGAGCAGCATGACCATCACCAACGAGGACGGCGAGGAAGACCGCGACGCGCTGACCTACGAGCGCCAGGACTTCTGGCAGACCACCTCGAACAAGCAGCTCAACTTCCTGCAGCACATCGTGTCGATGCTCAAGACCACCGGCCAGGCCGCCGTGGTGCTGCCGGACAACGTACTGTTCGAAGGCGGCGCCGGTGAGAAGATCCGCAGGAAGCTGCTGGAAACCTGCGACGTGCACACCCTGCTGCGCCTGCCCACCGGCATCTTCTACGCGCAGGGCGTGAAGGCAAACGTGGTGTTCTTCGACGCCAAGCCCAAAGACGGCAAGGTGCACACCAAGGGCGTGTGGATTTACGACCTGCGCACCAACAAGCACTTCACCCTGAAAACCCGCCCGCTCAAGCGCGAGGACCTGCAGGACTTCATCGACTGCTACCGCCCGGCCAACCGCCACAAGCGCAAGGAATCGGAGCGGTTCAAATACTTCGACTACAAGACGCTGGTGGCGCGCGACAAGGCCAGCCTCGACATCTTCTGGCTGAAAGACGACAGCCTCGACAACCTCGACGACCTGCCACCGCCGGATGTGCTGGCGCAGGAGATCGTGGAGCATCTGGAGGCGGCGTTGGCGTCGTTCCGCGAGGTGGCTGCTGCGTTGCCGCGTTCAAGGGAAACCAGGTAGCCGGCGCTTCACGCAGGCTCAGAATCCCGTTTTCTGCAAGAGCGCCCCTTGCACACAGTGCTCTTCGGTCGCCGAGAGTTGGCAATGGGCATTGGCCCCCGACCGGAGCGGTATGGCGACCGCCTCAACTCGAACCCGACCGCCGCTTGCCGACCGCGGCCACGCGCTTGGCCGGCGCGCTCTTGCGCGTGGCCGGTGCGCAGGTGCCGCCGGACTGGCTGCAGCAGTGGTCAGTGAGGTAGCCGACCAGCTCGTCCATCGTCTCGATCACCGGCGCGTAGTAGATGAAGCGCCCGCTCTGCCGGCTGCTCACCAGGCCCGCGTGCGACAGCTCCTTCAGGTGGAAGGACAGCGTGGCGTTGGGCAGGCCGAGCTGCTCCGCGATCGCGCTGGCCGCCAGTCCTTCCGGCGCATGCTCGATCAGCAGCCGGTAGACCGCCAGCCGCGACTCCTGGGCGAGCGCGGCGAGGATGGTGATGGCTTGCCTGTTCTGCATGGCGCTACTCCCGGGCCGATTCATACCAGCGCTTGCTGCGGTTGACGATGCGCACCACCGACAGCATCACCGGCACCTCGATCAGCACGCCCACCACGGTCGCCAGCGCCGCGCCGGAATGCACGCCGAACAGGCCCACCGCGGTGGCCACGGCCAGTTCGAAGAAGTTGCTGGCGCCGATCAGCGCCGACGGGCCGGCCACGCAGTGCGGTACGCCGAAGCGGCGATTGAGCCAGTAGGCCAGCCCGGCGTTGAAATACACCTGGATCAGGATCGGCACCGCCAGCAGCGCGATGATCGCCGGTTGCGCAAGGATCTGCCGGCCCTGGAAACCGAACAGCAGCACCAGGGTGGCCAGCAGCGCGCCCAGCGACACCGGCCCCAGCCGCTGCAGCAGTGTCTGCAAGCGCGCCTCGCCGCCGTGCGCCAGCAGCTGGCGCCGCAGCAGCATGCTGAGCGCCACCGGCACCACGATGTACAGCAGCACCGACAGCAGCAGCGTGTTCCACGGCACCGTGATCGAGGAGATGCCCAGCAGCAGCGCCACGATCGGCGCGAACGCCACCACCATGATGGCGTCGTTCAGGGCGACCTGGCTCAGCGTGAACGCCGGCTCGCCGTTGCACAGGTTGCTCCACACGAACACCATCGCCGTGCACGGCGCGGCGGCCAGCAGGATCAGGCCGGCGATGTAGGAATCGAGCTGTGCAGCCGGCAGCTGGCCGGCGAACAGGTGGCGGATGAAGATCCAGCCCAGCAGCGCCATCGAGAACGGCTTTACCGCCCAATTGACGAACAGCGTGACGCCGATGCCCTTCCACTGGCGGCGCACGCCGCCGAGCGCACCGAAGTCGATCTTCAGCAGCATCGGGATGATCATCAGCCAGATCAGCACGGCGACCGGCAGGTTCACCTGGGCCACCTGCATGCTGCCCAGCGCCGCGAAGCTGCCCGGCAGCAGGTGGCCCAGCAGCGTGCCGGCGACGATGCACAGCAGCACCCAGAGCGTGAGCCAGCGCTCGAAGAAGCCGATGCGGGCACCGTCCGGAGAAACCGCGTCGGCGGCGAGTGCGGCGGATGGCTGGTTCATGCGTGGGCTTCCTCGCCGGTGAGGCTGCCGATGCGGTCGAGCGCCTCTTGCAGCTCGTCGCGGCCCATCGTTTCCACCGGCAGCTGCAGCAGCGCGGTGATCCGCCGCACGATCAGCGCGTACGCACGCCGGAATGCCGCGGCGGCGTCCGCGTCCCGAGCGGCCGCCGGATCGGGCAGGCCCCAATGGCTTTTCACGAAGTCGCCGAACAGCACCGGGCAGGTCTCGTTCGCGGCGTTGTCGCAAACCGTGATCACGATGTCCAGCGGCGGCGCACCCGCTTCGGTGAAGCGGTCCCACGACTTGCTGGCGAGTCCCTCGGTGGCGATGCCGTGGGCCTGGAGTTCCTCGATCGCATGCGGATTGACGCGCCCGGTCGGCTGGCTGCCGGCGCTGAACGCCGCGAAGCGCCCCGCGCCCAAATGATTGAGGGTGGCCTCGGACAGGATGCTGCGGGCCGAATTGCCGGTGCAGATGAACAAGACGCGACACGGGTGCATGAGGAATGATTCCGGGTTGGCTTCTATATTTCCATGATTATAGAATTGTCAAACCAACGCAACAGGAATCGCCGTGATCCCGGACCTGCCCCATGTCGCCGCCGACGTGCTGGACACCCCCAGCCTGGCCAAGCTGTCCTTGCCGGCCGACGCCGGCCACCCGCCGCGCATCCTGATCCTGTACGGCTCGCTGCGCCCGCAGTCGTTCAGCCGCAAGCTGGCGCTGGAAGCCGAGCGCATCCTGCGCCACTTCGGCGCCGAGACGCGGGTGTTCGACCCGCACGAACTGCCCCTCCTGGACAGCGTGCCGGCCAGCCACCCCAAGGTGCAGGAACTGCGCGCGCTGTCGCTGTGGTCCGAGGGCCAGGTGTGGGTCAGCCCCGAGCGGCACGGCACGATCACCGGCGTGTTCAAGAACCAGATCGACTGGCTGCCGCTGGAAGACGGCAGCGTGCGGCCCACGCAGGGGCGCACGCTCGCGGTGATGCAGGTCTGCGGCGGCTCGCAGTCGTTCAACGTGGTCAACACCCTGCGCGTGCTGGGCCGCTGGATGCGCATGCTGACCATCCCGAACCAGTCCTCGGTGGCCAAGGCCTGGCAGGAGTTCGACGACGACGGCCGGATGAAACCCTCGCCGTTCTACGACCGCGTGGTGGACGTGATGGAGGAGCTGTTCAAGTTCACCCTGCTGGTGCGCGGGCGCAGCGACTACCTGGTCAGCCGTTACAGCGAGCGCAAGGGTGCCGCCGCGGCGAAGGCGCTGACGGCGGCGGCCGAGGTGCTGGAAAGCGCGGCGACGGCGGGCAAACCCGCCTGCTGCAGCGGAACGTGTTGAGCCCGCGCCCCCCGCCTGCCGCAACCGCCGATTAGACCGGCGCATCCTCCGCCGCCACGAAGCCGCCGGTCTGCCGCTTCCACAGCCGCGCGTACAGGCCCTCGCGCGCGATCAGCTCGGCGTGCGTGCCGGTCTCGACGATCTGTCCCTTGTCCAGCACCACCAGCCGGTCCATCCGCGCGATGGTGGAGAGGCGGTGCGCGATCGCGATCACCGTCTTGCCCTGCATCAGGATGTCCAGGCTGTCCTGGATCGCCGCTTCCGCCTCGGAGTCGAGCGCCGAGGTCGCTTCGTCCAGCACCAGGATCGGCGCGTCCTTCAGCAGCACGCGGGCGATCGCGATGCGCTGGCGCTGGCCGCCGCTGAGTTTCACGCCGCGCTCGCCGACCAGCGCGTCGTAGCCGCGACGGCCCTCGCCATCGCTGAGCTGCGGGATGAACTCGTCGGCGCGCGCCTTGCGCACGGCTTCCATGATCTGCGCTTCGCTGGCGTCGGGACGGCCATAGAGCAGGTTGTCGCGGATCGAACGGTGCAGCAGCGAAGTGTCCTGGGTGACCACGCCAATCTGCGAGCGCAGGCTTTCCTGGGTGACGTGTGCGATGTCCTGGCCGTCGATCAGGATGCGCCCGGCCTCGAGGTCGTACAGCCGCAGCAGCACGTTGACCAGGGTGGACTTGCCGGCGCCGGACGGGCCGACCAGGCCGATCTTCTCGCCCGCGCGCACGTCCAGATCCAGCCCGGCGATGATGCCGCCACGCTTGCCGTAGTGGAAGTGGATGTGCTCGAAGCGCACCGCGCCGTTGGTCACCTCCAGCGGCATCGCGCCTTCGCGGTCCTGCACCGCGCGCGGCTGCGAGATGGTGGTGATGCCGTCCTGCACGGTGCCGACGTTCTCGAAGATGCCGTTGACCACCCACATGATCCAGCCGGACATGTTGTTGATGCGGATCACCAGCCCGATCGACAACGCAATCGCCCCGGTGGTCACCCGCCCCTCGCTCCATAGCCAGATCGCCAGCGCCGAGGTGCCGGTGATGAGGAAGCCGTTGAGCGCGGTGATGCTGACGTCCATGGCCGTCGTCAGGCGGGTCGTCAGGCGATGCTTGTCGATCAACTCGCCCATCGCCTCGGCCACGTACGCCTCCTCGCGGCGCGTGTGGGCGAACAGCTTCAGCGTCATCACGTTGCTGTAGCCGTCGACGACGCGGCCCATCAGCTTCGATTTCGCCTCCGAGGATTTCCACGAGCGCTGTTTCACCCGCGGAATGAAGAAGGCCAGCAAGCCGATGTAGCAGAAGATCCACGCCGTCAGCGGTACCGCCAGCCAGCCGTCGGCCTGCGCGAACAGCGCGATGGCGCTGCCGGTGTAGATCACGATGTACCAGATCGCGTCCACGATCTGCACGGCCGAATCGCGCAGCGAGGCGCCGGTCTGGATGATGCGGTTGGCGATGCGCCCGGCGAAATCGTTCTGGAAGAAGCCCAGGCTCTGGCGGATCACGTAGCGATGGTGCTGCCAGCGGATGCGGTTGGTGAGGCTGGGCAGGATCGCCTGGTTCACCAGCAAGTCGTGCAGGCCGCCGAGCAGCGGCCGCGCCACCAGTGCGACCAGCGCCATCCAGATCAGCGCCTGGCCGTGCAGGCGGAACAGGTCCGCCGGCGTGCCGCTGGCCATGTCCACGATGCGCCCGATGAAGCCGAACAGCGACACCTCCACCACCGCCACGCCAAAGCCGACCACCAGCGTGGCGGCGAACACCGGCCACACCTGGCGCAGATAGAACACGTAGAAACGCCACACCGGCCGCGGCGGCATGCCGTCGACCGGTTCCTTGAACGCGTCGATGAGGGATTCGAACCAGCGAAAGATCATGGGCGGCACGCAGCAGGCAGGTTCTCTAGCGTGGGTGCGCGGCTGGCTGCATGCAAGGACCCACGCGTGACCAGCGGCGGCGACTGCGGCAGGCCAGGCGCGCTTGCCCGCGCGTGCCACCGCGCAACCAAGCTGAACCGTCGCCGTGCCTTCCGCCGCGCAGGACGCCAACACGATTGACCGCCTGTCGCACCGCTCCGATCATGCGCGGATGCCCACACCATGCCGCCTCCTCCTGCTTGCCCTGCTCGCCTGCGGCAGCCTCGCCGTGCACGCCCAGCAAGGCGACGCCGCGCCGGCATCGGCGGCGAGCGCCGCCACGCCGGCGCAGTCGCTGGAGCAGTTGGACGATCGCCTCGATGCACTCAAGGCAGCACTGAAGGACAAGCAAGCCGCCAGCTCGCTCGGCGACCTGCGCAACGACGCGCTGGCGGTGCAGGACCAGGCGCGGCAACTGGCCAGCGACCTGGCGCCCCAGCTGGCCGCGCTGCAGGCGCAGCTCGACGTGCTGGGCCCGCCGCCGGCCAAGGGCGCGGCGCCGGAAGCGCCGCAGGTCGCGGCCCAGCGGCGGCAACTGGACAAGGCCGGCGCCGCGCTGGATGCACGGATCAAGCAGGCGCAGCTGCTGGGCCAGAACGCGCTGCAACTGGCCGCGCAGATCACCGGCATGCGCAACGACGCGTTCCAGGCGCGGCTGGCCTCGCGCACGGCATCGCCGTTCGGCCGCGCATTCTGGAGCGAGCCGGCGCGCAGTTTTCCCGATGACCTGGCACGGCTGGACCGCCTCGGCGGTCGCGTGGCCGATGCCTGGAGCGAGGCGTGGGAAACGCCGAACCGCACGCCGCTGCTGCTGTGCCTGATCGGCGCGTTGCTGTGGCTTGGCGTGGGCCGCTGGCTGCTCGACCGGCTGCTGCTGCGCCTGGCCACGCGCCACGTGCCGGACGGCCACCTGCGCCGCAGCGCGATGGCGGTGGCGGTCGCGCTCACCGCGCTGCTCACCACCGGCATCGCGGCCCAGCTGGCGTACCTGGGCCTGAACTGGAACGACATCCTCGCGCCGGATCTGGACGCGCTGGCGCGCTCGGCGGTACGGCTGGTGCTGTTTGCGGCGTTTGTCACCGGGCTGGGCCGCGCGCTGCTCTCCGTACGCCGGCCGAGCTGGCGCCTGCCGCCGCTGTCCGACCTGGCTGCGCAGCGCCTGCGCATGCTTCCCTGGCTGCTCGGCGCCGCCGCGTTGCTGTTCGGCCTGGTCGAGCGCATCAGCCGCACGATCGGCTCCAGCCTGCCGACCACGGTGGCCACGCGCGGCGCGGTGGCGCTGGTGGTCAGCGGTCTCATCGCGGCGGGCTGGTGGCGTTTGCGTGGGGCGCGGCGGCAGGCGGCGGCCGAGGGCGTGGTCGAACATCAGCCGTTGTGGGTCGGCGCGCTCGGTGCCGGCGCGGTGCTGGGCGTGCTGGTGAGCTGGCTCGGCGTGGCCACCGGTTACATCGCGCTGGCGTTCTTCGCCGCGGTGCAGATGCTGTGGGTCGGCGTGGTGGTGGCCAGCGCGTGGCTGCTCGGCCACCTGTTGAACGACCTGATCCACGTGGCGCTGTCGCCGCACGAACGCGGCGGCCAGCGGCTGCAGGCATCCTTCCAGCTGGCGCCGCATGCGCTGGACCAGGCCGCCACCCTGCTCGCCGGCATCGCCAAGGTGCTGCTGACCCTGCTGGCCATCGCCATCGTGCTGACCCCGTTCGGCGCCGGCCCGGGCGACCTGCTGGCCAGCGCCGTACGCACCTTCGGCAACCTGAAACTGGGCGATCTGCCGATCAATCCCGGCAACATTTTCCGGGCGGTGCTGGTGCTGGTGGGCGGCGGCGTGCTGCTGCACATGCTCAAGCGCTGGCTGCGCGAGCAGTTGCTGCCCAAGTCGACGATGGAACCGGGCATGCAGGATTCCATCGTCACCCTGCTCGGCTACCTCGGCGGCCTGCTGGTGCTGGTGCTGACCCTGGCCGCGCTGCACGTCAACCTGACCAGCATCACCTGGATCGTCAGCGCGCTGTCGGTGGGCATCGGCTTCGGCCTGCAGGCGATCGTGCAGAACTTCATCTCCGGCCTGATCCTGCTGGTGGAACGGCCGGTGAAGGTGGGCGACTGGGTCAGCCTCAACGAGGTCGAGGGCGACATCCGCCGGATCAACGTGCGCGCCACGGAGATCCAGTTGTGGGACCGATCCACCGTGATCGTGCCGAACTCGCAGCTGATCACCGAGAACGTGCGCAACGTGACCCAGGCCAACGCGCTGGGCCGCGTGCAGATCAAGCTGCCGATGCCGCTGGACACCGACGCCGACAAGGTACGGGCACTGGCGCTGGAGGTGCTCGGCGCACACCCGGGCACACTGGCCGCGCCGGCGCCCTACGTGCAACTGGAGGGCCTCGATGCCGGCTCGATGACCTTCAACTGCGTGGCCTACGTCGGCAGCCCGCGTGACACCGGCGGCGTCAAGAGCGACCTGCTGTTCGAACTGCTGCAGCGCCTGCGCCGCGCGCGACTGCCGCTGGTGCGCGCGCAACTGGTGCGCACCCTGCCACCGCTGGCCGAGGAAGACGAACAGACGGGCTGAGCCGGCACGCCAGACCGCCGCGTATCCACGGAGACGAGCCGATGGGATTCCAGTACTACCTGCCCGGGCCACCGCTGGACAAGCTGATCGCGAAAGTGTGGGACTGGGACATGCCGCCCGCGGCGCATCGCCACGAGCGCGTGCTGCCGCAACCCGGGGCGCAGCTCATCATCAACCTGCACGAGGACGAAACCCGTGTCTACACCGATGACGCGGCGCGGCGGTGTATCCGCTCGTCCGCCTGCGTGCTTGGCGGCCCCACCCTGCGCAGCGAGATCATCGACACCGCCGAACAGATCCGCGTGATGGGCGTGGTGTTCCGCCCGGGAGGCGCCCACGCGCTGACCGGCGAGGACGCCACCACGCTGATCGGACGGGACGTCGACCTGGGTGACTTGTTCGGGCCGGCCGCCGCGCTGCTGCGCGAGCAACTGCTGGAAACCCCCGCACCACGGGGCCGCCTGCGCCTGCTGACCCGGTGGCTGGTGCGACGCCTGCACAGCACCGCCTTGCATCCCGCCATCGCCTACGCGCTGGATCGGTTGGCCGACCCGCCGCAGGTGCAACGCATCGCGCCGCTGGTGCGCGAGGCAGGCTTGTCCGAGCGCCGCTTCGGCATGCTGTTCCAGCGCCAGGTGGGCATGCGTCCCAAGCACTACACGCGGCTGCTGCGCTTTCGCGCGGTGGTGGATCATGCGGCAGCGCAGTCGGCGGTGAACTGGAGCCAGGTGGCGGCCGATGGCGGCTATTTCGACCAGGCCCATTTGACCCACGAGTTCCGCCAGTTCGCCGGCGTCACGCCGACCGCATTCATGGCTGCGCGCGGTCCCTACTCCAACCACCTGCCGCTCGATTGAGCGACGGAAATCTACAAGACCGCCACGCCTCGCGGGGCTAATCTGGCCCGCGTCCCTGAGGACCGCGACGTCGTTTCGCGCCGGCGCAATGACGACACCACCCACCTTGCGAGAATCCACCACGGAGATAACCCATGGAACAGTCCGGCGGCAGCACCATCATCCCCTGCCTGCGCTACCGCGATCCCCACGCGGCCATCGACTGGCTCTGCCAGGCCTTCGGTTTCGAACGGCACGCGGTTTACGAAAACGACGCCGGCGAGGTCGAGCACGCGCAACTGGCCTACGGCCGCGGCATGGTCATGCTGGGCGGCGTGCGCGACAACGAGTTCGGCCGGCACATCGCGCAGCCCGACGAGATCGGCGGCCGCGAAACGCAGTGTGCCTGCGTGACCGTGACCGACTGCAAGGCCCACTACGAGCGGGCAAAGGCAGCCGGCGCGGTGATCGTCGACGACTACGCCGAAAAGGACTACGGCGGCGCCGGCTACAGCTGCCACGACCCGGAGGGCCACCTCTGGTACATCGGCAGCTACGACCCGTGGCAGCCGGAATGAACCGAAAACGCGCGGGTGGCGGGCGGTGCCCGCCCCACGGCGCGATGAGGATCAGGGCGTGACGACGGGCTTCAGCCTGGAATCCGGCCGCGCGATCGCATACATCGCCCAGCTGATCTGCTTGAGCAGGCCGTGGTGGTCCTCGCCGATCCAGTACAGGTTGCCGTGGGTGCGATCAGGCAGGAAGCGGAACTCCGTCTTCGCTCCCAGGCCATCGAGCACGGCCTTCAGCTTGTGCGCGGAACCGTCGAGATAGAACGTGTCGGCCGTGCCCACGTAAAGATGGATCTTGCCGTCCAGGTCGGGCTTCAGCTGCGGCCATTGCTGCTGCAGGCGGTGCGCGATGTCGTAGTGATCACGCCAGTACGCCACCACCGCCGGGTCGACGGCGCCGGTGTCGCGATCGAACATCGGCACGGGCCGGCCATCCTCACCGCGCGGCGAGAATACCCACTCGAACGACGCCAGCTGGCCGCCGTAGCTGCCCAGCACGCGTTCGAGTTTCGCGAACTGCTCGAAGGTGCCCAGCACCTTGTCGTGGTTGCGCACCAGCGGGTAGGCCGAGCCGTCGGGCCGGCGGTAGACGTTGGCGTGCGGCGCGTAAAGATCCACGCCGGTGAAATCGTGAAAGTCACTCGGGTCGGGCGAGGTCGACCAGGTGCCTCCGAACAGCTTCGGGTAGCGCGTCTGCAGCCACAGCGTGGCCCAGCCGCCGGAGGAGTGGCCGTTGAGGAAGCGGCCGTTGGCATCGCCATCCATGCGGTAGTGCGCTTCGAGATGCGGGATCAGCTCGGTGGTCAGCGCCAGTCCCCACGGGCCGTTGTTGACCGAGTCGGCAAACTCGTGGGTGCCGGTGGGGCTGGACTCGTCGAGGAACACCCAGATCATCGGCGGCATCTGCTGCTTCGCCATCGCGGTGTAGACGGTGACGACCGGGCCGATCACGCGCTCGTTGTTGCCGCCGAAACCCTGCGTGTAATAGACGGTCGGGTAACGCGCGGCAGCCGCGGCGTCGTAGCCGGGCGGGGTCAGCACCCAACCGCGCATGTGGATCGGCCGGCCCCAGAACGCACTCAGCGACGGGCTGGTAAAATCGACCAGGTGCGCGTGCGGGCGTACCGCCGCCACACGTTCGCGCAGGTCCGGTGGGGCCGAATCCGGCACGGCCCAGGGATCGCCGTCCGTCGGCAACGCTTTCGCCAGGACCAGTTCCGGCACGCCGGTCGCCGGCAGATGCAGCCTGACCACGTCGCTGACCAGATCGCCGGCACCACGCCCGGTGTAGTTGTAGTCATGGTTCACGTCGAGCACGGCCTGCACCAGGTAATCGCCCGGCGGCAGCTGCGACCACTCCGCGGGATACGCCATGCGGTTGGTGTCGATGTCGATGGCCTGCCCCGGCGCCCAGTGGTCCACCTCGCGCGCGGCCACGCTGGTCACCGTGCCGCTGAACGGATCGGCGTCGACCGACTCGACCACGCTGCTCTTGCCCTTGGACTCCGCTTCGGCCGCCGCCTGCGCCGCCTTGGCATCGACCGCGAACAGCAGCAGCCGGCCCGAAGTCGCTTGCGTGCTGGCCGCACCCAGTTCGACACGGATGTAGCGATGTTCCAGCGCCTTGTCGCTGCGTGCCTGGGCAACGCCGACCAGCAAGCCGAAAGCCAGCAGGATCGCCCCGGCGTGACGACGATGATTCATGTCCCTTCCCCTTCGGCGTGGACGCCGCGAACGGCGCCGTGATGGATCACTTGCCTGCTGATGCCCCGGTGGCGGCTTCCACCGGCACTAGCCGCAGATCCTGGAAATCGAAGCTGAAATCGGTCAACGGCGAGATCGGCTGCATGCGCACCTCGCGGATCTTGCCGTCCATGTCCAGCGCGAAATCGACGAAGGCATCGGCGTCCAGCGAGCGGTCATCCCAGCGCACGGTGAAGCTGTCGTGTTGCCACGGCGTCAGCGTGCCGACCAGCTGTTCGGTCTTGCCGAAGCGCATGCGCAGCTTGCCGCGCTCCTGGCTGATGATGACGTCGCCGTACCACGAGTCGCGATACGTGCCGGCGTAGTCGGCCAGCGGCAGCGAGGGCTTGCTGCGCTTGTCGCGCGCCTGCTCGTGCTTCGCCACGCTGTCGTCGGCCTTGGCCTGGGCGTGCTGCACGGCCTTCTGGTACACGGCCACCCAGTCGGTCTTGTGCGAGGGGTTGAGGTAGGCATCGAGCACGCGATACGTCACCGCGTTGAATGCGGCGCCGGACTGCTGGTTGGTCAGCACGACCACGCCCAGCTTGAGTGAAGGCACCATCGTCACCCGGGACACGAAGCCGGGCCAGCCACCGGTATGCCAGACCAGCTTGCGGCCCTGGTATTGGCCGAGGAACCAGCCTTCGCCATAGCCGTAGTAGTCCGGCGTCAGCGGCTCCAGCTCGGGGATCGACGCCTTCCTGATCGGTATCGGCGTCAGCATCGACCACATCTCGTGGTGGCTCTTCTCGGAGAACACCCGCCGCGGCTTGCCGTCGGCGCCCACGGTCGGCAAGGCGCCGCCGGCCAGTTGCACGTTCATCCACTTGGCCAGGTCATGCACGCTGGAGTAGATGCCGCCAGCACCCGGATCATTGAGCCAGGCCATCGGCGGCACCGGCTTGATGTCCTTGAACTCGTACGGGGCATGACCGGCAGCCACGTCCATGCCGGGCTTCAGGTAAGTCATGTCGATCAGCGACTCCTCCATGCCCACCGGCTTGAACAGGTGCTCGCGCACGTAGTCGGCATAGCTCTGGCCGGAAGTCTGTTCGATCACCAAGGTGGCCACCGCGAACAGGATGTTGTCGTAGGCGTAGTGGCTGCGGAAACCGTTCTTCAGCGGCACCTTGGCCAACCGCTCGACCACTTCCCTGGTGGTGTACGAGGACGGCGGCCAGTACAGCAGATCACCCGCGCCCAGACTCAGGCCACTGCGGTGCGCCAGCAGGTCGCGAATGCGCATCTCGTGCGTCACGTACGGATCGGACATGCGGAACCAGGGCAGGTGGTCGATCACGCGGTCGTCCATGTCCAGCTTGCCCGCGTCGGCCAGCTGCTGCAGCGCCGCGGCAGTGAAGGCCTTGGTGTTGGAGGCGATCGCGAACAGCGTGTGCGCGTCGACCGGGTCCGGCTTGCCCAGCTCCTTCACGCCGAAGCCGCGCTCCATCACCACCTTGCCGTTCTTGACGATGGCCACCGCGATGCCGGGCACCTCGAAGGTCTTCAGCGTATCCGCCATGTAGGCGTCGAAATCCTGCAGCTGCGCCGGCAGCAGCGGCTGCACGATGTCGCCGGTCGATACCGGCGGCGGCAGCTGCTGCGTGGCCGGAGCCTGCGCCAGCGCCGACGCGCCGAGCACCAGCAAGGCATGGCCGGCCAACAGCCGGAACGACAGCGCACGCACGGACCCGAATCGCTGGACCATCGAAGTTCTCCCCCAGGGCGACGACCCGCGCACTATCGCGAGAAATCGCCCGCAAGGCCAGCCCGGCATCCAACTCGACGCCGGCCGCGCAAGCCGCGATCATGCGCGGATCGGCAAGCGAAACGAGGATCGCAATGAACACGCTGGCGGAATGGATTGCGCTGCACTCCCTGCTGCTGTGGGCGCTGATGTTGCTGCTGGCCTTGCTGGCCGGCGACCTGGCCTGGCGGCGCAACGCGCGCTGGCAGCGGCGCGCTGCGCTGCTGGGCCAGGCGCCGACGATGCTGCGCTGGCGCACGGGCCTGCTGCTGTGCATGGTGCTGGGGTTGTTCTTCGGCGGCCTCGCGCTGGCGATTTCCGGCCAGCCGACGACCGGCCTGGACGGCTTCGACGCCAGCCTCGCCGCCAGCCTCCGTGCCCATGTGCCGGTGCCGGCGCTGCGCGTGATCGCCGCCATCACCCATCTGGGCGACACCTTGTGGGTTGCCAGCGCGGCGGCCGTGGTGTTGCTCATCCTGCTGCTGCGCCGCCAGTGGACGCTGGCGGCGAGCTGGAGCGTGGCCCTGCTCGGCATCCTGCCGATCAACGGCGGGCTGAAGGCGCTGTTCCGCCGTGCCCGCCCGCTGCACGACCACGGTTTCATCGTCGAGCCGGGCTGGAGTTTCCCCAGCGGGCACGCGTTCGGCGCGATGGTGTTCTACGGCATGCTGGCCTACGTGCTGCTGCGGCTGACGCCGCGCTTCCATCGCGCGGTCATCGCCGGCGCCGTGCTGATGGTCGGGGTGATCGGCGTCAGCCGGATCCTGCTGCAGGTGCATTACCTCAGTGACGTGATGGCCGGTTATGCCATCGGCGCGGCGTGGCTGGTGCTGTGCATGGGCACCTCCGAATGGCTGCGCCACCAGCCCGGCGGGGCCACGCCATGAACAAGCACGGCACGATCCGCGTCGGCATCGGCGGCTGGACCTACGCACCGTGGCGCAACAACTTCTACCCGACGAAACTCGTGCAACGGCGCGAGCTGGAATACGCCAGCCGCCAGCTGCGCGCGATCGAGATCAACGGCACCTTCTACGGCGCGCAGAAACCGGCCACGTACGCGAAGTGGGCGGCGGAAACGCCGGACGGTTTCGTCTTCTCGCTGAAGGCGCCGCGCTACATCACCGAAGGCAAGCGGCTGGCCGACACCGGCAAGGGCATCGGCGGATTCATCCACGGCGGCCTCGTCGAGATGGGCGACCGGCTGGGGCCGATCCTGTGGCAGCTGCCGCCGTCGCGACGGTTCGATGCCGACGACGTGGCGGCCTTCCTGGACGCCCTGCCGCGCGAGTTGAACGGGCACCCTCTGCGCCACGTGCTGGAAGTGCGCCACCCCAGCTTCGCCTGCGCACCGTACGTGGAACTGGCCCGCGCACGAGGCGTACCCACCGTGTTCACCGACTCGACCGAGTACCCGTCGCTGGCCGATCTCACCGGCGACTTCGCTTACGCGCGCTTGATGCGCAGCGTCGACGGCATCCCGACCGGCTACGCCCCCGACGCGCTCGACCTCTGGGCCACGCGTGCACAAGCCTGGGCTGCCGGCGAGGACATCGCCGACCTTCCGCACGCGGCCGCCGTGCAGCCACGAGGCAAGCCGCGCGACGTGTTCGTGTTCTTCATCAGCGCCGCCAAGCACCGCAACCCGGCCGCCGCGATGGCGCTGCAATCACGCGTGGATTCGACCTCGTAGGGCGGGCACTGCCCGCCGCTTTCCGTCACGGGCCAAGGGCCGGCGGGCAGTGCCCGCCCTACACCGGCCGGTAGTGATCCACTTCGCGATAGCGCCTCGCGTACAGCCCGAACGCCAGCGCAGCGAGCAAGGCGAAAGCGGCGAAGAAGAACATCTGGAACGCCGTGACGCTGAGCCCGCTGTGGGCGATCGAACCGATCACGCTTTCGTTGCGCACCGCCGCGTTGGCCAGCAGCACCCACAGGTTGCCGACCGTGGTGGTGAGGTTCCAGAAACTCATCACCACGCCCTTCATCGAGGCCGGCGCCTGGCTGTAGGCGAACTCCAGACCAGTCGCGGAGACCAGCACCTCGCCGAAGGTGAGCAGCGCGTACGGCAATACCTGCCACACGATGGACAGCGGATCGCCGCCGTCGATCACCACCTGCAGGCCGCCCACCACGATCCAGGCCAGGCCGCTGAACGCGATGCCGGCGGTCATCCGGCGCAGCGCGGTGGGCTCGTAGCCGAGCCGGCGCAACAGCGGGTACAGCACCAGGTTGTTGAACGGGATCAGCAGCATCACCAGCAACGGGTTCAGCGCCTGCATCTGCGCCGGCCGGAACCAGGACGGCATCGTCATCTCGCCACCCTGGATCACCCAGGTCGAGGCCTTCTGGTCGAACAGCGAGAAGAACGGCGTGGTCAGCGCGAAGATCACCAGCACGCGCAGCACGTTGCGTGCGCCATCGACCGCAGCGTCCGGATGCGCGCCCCGTGCGCGATCCATCTGCAGCCAGGCGCCGCCGCCCACGCCGCCGATCAGCACCACCAGCGCGATGCATGCGGCGATCACGAAGCCGAGCGACGGCACCAGCGCGAACGACGCCAGCGCCACCACCACCGCGACCACCGCCAGCCACAAGCCCGGCCGCGTCTGACCCGGCCGCTGCGTCAGCAGCGCGGTACGGACCACCCGCGAAAACGCGTGCTGGTCCGGCGGCCCCGGCGGCACCATCACGTACTGCTTGCGGCCCAGCCAGAACACCACGGTGGCGACGAACATCAAGCCCCCGGGAATGCCGAACGCCACCGCCGCGCCGAAGTGGTGCAGGAACAGCGGCATCAGCAGCGAGGCGAAGAACGAGCCGAAGTTGATGATCCAGTAGAACGCGTCGAACACCATCTTCGCCAGGTGCTTGTTCGACTGGTCGAACTGGTCGCCCACGAACGACGCCACCAGCGGCTTGATGCCGCCCGCGCCCAGCGCGATCAGGCCCAGTCCCGCGAAAAAGCCCAGCCGGTTGTCCTCGAAGATCGCCAGGCAGGCGTGACCGGCGCAATAGACGAGGCTCATCCACAACACGGTGTTGTACTTGCCGAAGAAACGGTCGCTGATCCAGCCGCCCAACAGCGGGAAGAAATACACGCCGATCACGAAGGTGTGGAACACGTCCTTCGCCGCCAGCATGCGCTGGCCCTCGGGCAGGTACAGCAGCAAGCTCGTGATCAGGAACGGAGTGAGGATGTTGCGCATCCCGTAGAACGAGAAACGCTCGCAACCCTCGTTGCCGATGATGTAGGCGATCTGGCGCGGCAAGCGGCCGCGGTCATGGTCGGAGGTGGTGCTCATCCGGGCTCCGGAAGTCGGGTGGGCAGCGCACGCGCTGTATCCGGGAGCCTGTCGGACTTTGGTGGTCGAGGCGAGAATTCGGCTGTGTGAGGACAGATTTTCGACGATTCGCCGGTCCATAGTGGTTCCATGGACCAAGGATCGGCGGAAATATGGACCACACAGGCGGATTCGCGGACCGGCCAGCAAAGTCCGACAGGCTCCCAGTGGAAGGCGGAGTGTGCGTAATTTCCTTCGATGAAGGAAGCCTGCAGCCCCGTTCGGCCCTGCTAAGCTCGCCTCGCCACCGCCTGCCGCGAGAACCATGCGCCGTCTTCGACCGCTGCTGTTGCTGCTGATCGCCATCGTCGCCGTGCTGCTGTGGCAGCGCCACGGCGAAGCGCCGGGCGCGCCTGCCGGCCCCGCCGGCAACCCTGTCGCCACGCGCGTGGCGCCGGCGGACGACGCGATGGCATCGCTGCCGCCGCAGGCGCGCGCGATGGTGCAGCGGATCGCCGCCGGCGGTCCGTTCGAGCACCGCCAGGACGGCGCCGTGTTCGGCAACTACGAAGGCTCGCTGCCCAAGGAGCCACGCGGCTACTACCACGAGTACACGGTCGAGACGCCCGGCGCGCGCAACCGCGGCGCGCGGCGCATCGTCACCGGCGGCACGCCGCCGGAAGTCTGGTACTACACCGACGATCACTACCGCAGCTTCCGTCGCTTCGAGGTGGCGCGATGAGCGCGGACCGTTTCGACCTGGACCTGACCCGGCCCGCGCTGAGCGGCGTGTATTTCGTCGGCGTCGACGATCTCGATCGGCTGGCCCGCATCGCGGCGCGTGACGATTTGCACGTGTGTCGCACCGACCTTGCCGGCTGCCACGACAAGGATGAACTGCTGCACCGCCTGGCGGTGTCGTTGCAGCTGCCGGCCAGCTTCGGTCACAACTGGGACGCGCTGGCCGACTGCTTGCGCGATCTCGGCTGGCTGCCGGCGTGGGGCCACGTGCTGTTGTTCGAGCACGTCGACGACTTGCGCGCGACGGCCAGCCGCGACTACGAGATCCTGCTCGGCGTGCTGGACGACGCCGCCACCTTCGGCGCAGAGCACGACCATCCCTGGTTCGCCTTCCTGGCGCTGCCCGACAGCGCGTTCGAGCACGCCCATCCTTCCGCCTGAGCGCGGACCATCCCTCCCCACGGCAAGACCATGCAGACCATCGAATTTGAACTGGAAGGCGGCTACGTCGAACTCAACATGCTGCTGAAGCTGGTCGGACTGTGCGACAGCGGCGGCGCCGGCAAGGCGATCGTGGCGAGCGGCGCGGTGAAGGTCGACGGCACCGTGGAACTGCGCAAGACCTGCAAGATCCGCGCAGGCCAGTTCGTCACCCTCGACGACGTGGAGATTCACGTGCTGGCCGACCCGCTGGGCGACGAAGACGGCCGCCCGCCGGCCGGCGGACACCGCTGAATCAGGCGCGCGGCAAGCCTTGCAGGCGATCGCCGAGCGCTTCTATCGCGGAAGCTGGCAGCAGGAATTCACCTTCCATCACCTCGCGCAGCTCGGCCACGTCGCGCAGTTGCCGGCGCTCCGGCTCCTGGCCATCGCGACGGATGGTGAACTCGTAATCGAGCAGGCCCAACCGTCGATCCGCGGTGGTGCGGCCGAGCAAGAGATGGCTGACGAAGCGCGAGGCCGGGTGGCTCGACACGTAATGGTTGGCCACCACGTAATCGACCATCGGCACCGCGCGCAGATCAAACCGGTACAGCGTGCGCCACTGGCCATGCGCCAGCGACTGCATGCGCCACTCGCCATCGCGTTCGAGCAGCCGGAAGGGCTCGTGCGCGGTGGCCTGCCGGATATCCGGCAGCAGCCGCAGCGCGCCGGTGAGCACGTGGCCGCCGAAGCCGACATCCGCCAGCCAGCTCTCGCCCTCCAGCTCGACGCGCAACAGCATATGGCTCTGCGGGGTTTGCGTATCCTCCGGATGACCCCACAGCACGCGGGCGATCAGGCCGCTCACCTCGAAGCCGATCTCGCGCAGCATCGCTTCGAACAGCAAGTTCTGCTCGAAGCAGTAGCCGCCACGGCCCTCGTCGACCAGCTTGCGCTGCAACGCCGCCAGATCGAGATCAACCGGCCGGGCCATCAGCGGATCGAGGTTGGCGAACGGGATCGTGGCCACGTGCGCGATGGCCAGCCCGCGCAGGGTCGGCAGATCCACCCTGACCGGGCCGGACCAGCCCACGCGGCGCAGGTAGGCGCCCAGATTGACGGCGTCAGGCATGCAACCCTCCAGCGAATTCGCCGCCCATGGTAGCGCCGCACCGTCGCGAGGTAACCGCCGCCCTCCCGTCGACGAATGATGGGTTGAGTGCGTCCGCATGCCATCGTCAGCGAGGTTGCCCGTGATCCGTCCACGCCGCCTGTTTCCGTTTGTCGCCGCGTTCCTGCTCGCCGGCCTCGCGGCCTGCCAGCCCGCGGCGGCTGCTCGTGAAGGCGTGCGCCTGCCCTCGCCCGTCGTCGATGCGGCGCCTTCCACCGCGCACGACGAGGTGGCCGTGCTCGCCGGCGGCTGCTTCTGGGGCATCGAGGCGGTATTCGAGCACGTGAAGGGCGTGCGCAAGGTCACCGCCGGCTATTCCGGCGGGACCGCCAGCACCGCCCACTACGATGAGGTCAGCGGCGGCGACACCGGCCACGCCGAGTCGGTGCAGGTCGAGTTCGACCCGTCCCGGGTCAGCTACGGCACGCTGCTGCAGGTGTTCTTCTCGGTCGCGCTGAACCCCACCGAGCTCAACCGGCAAGGACCGGATCGCGGCACCCAGTACCGCTCGGTGATTTTCTACGGCAACGACGAGCAGAAGAAGATCGCCACCGACTACATCGCCCAGCTGACGGCGGCCCATGCGTTCGCCGCGCCGATCGTCACCCAGGTGGTTCCGCTCACGGCGTTCTACCCGGCCGAGGCCTATCACCAGCATTATTACGACCTGCACCCGCGCAACCCGTACATCGTGATCAACGATGCGCCCAAGGTGGCTCACCTGCAGCGGCTGTTCCCCGAGCTCTACCAGGCCGCTTTGTAGGGGCGCGCTCGTGCGCGATGCTCTTCGTGACGCAACGAAAAGGCATCGCGCCCAAGGGCGCTCCTGCGACAGGGGTCGCCTTGCGTGTGACGGCACGACCCCCATGTCGGAAGCTTCGCGCACCGTCCGCGCCTTCCGGCGACCTCCCACGTGCCACCCCACGCCACTTCTCCCGAGCCACCGAAGGAACTCGCCCGCAGCTTCCTGGGTGTGTTCCGCTACAGCGGTCGTGCGCTGGAACTGGTCTGGAGCACCAGCCACGCGCTGACCGTCGCGCTGGCCGCGCTCACCCTGGTCGCCGGCCTGCTGCCGGCCGGCATCGCCTGGGTCGGTGCGCACATCGTGGACGCGGTGGTGGCCGCCAGCCGCCTCTGGGCCACAGACGGCCACGCGCCGCTGCGATCGGTCTTCGAATGGGTGGCGCTGGAAGGCATGCTGGTGGCGGCGCTGGCCGGCGCGCAACGCGGCCTGTCGCTGTGCCAGTCGCTGCTGCGCGCGCAGCTCGGCCAGCGCGTCAACGTGATGATCCTGGAAAAGGCGCTGACCCTGGAGCTGGCGCACTTCGAGGACTCGGAGTTCTACGACAAGCTCACCCGCGCCCGGCGCGAGGCATCGAGCCGGCCGTTGTCGCTGGTCACGCGCACGTTCGGGCTGGGCCAGAACGCGATCTCGCTGCTCAGCTACGGCAGCCTGCTGTTCCAGTTCTCGCCGTGGGCGGTGGCGGTGCTGCTGCTGGCCGGCCTGCCCTCATTCTTCGCCGAGACCAAGTTCTCCGGCGACGCGTTCCGCCTGTTCCGCTGGCGTTCGCCGGAAACGCGCATGCAGCTGTATCTGGAAACCGTGCTGGCGCGCGAGGACCACGCCAAGGAAGTGAAGCTGTTCGGCTTGGGCCCGCTGCTGCTGCAACGCTACCGCGACATCTTCCACACCCTGTACCGCGCCGACCGCGACCTTGCCGTGCGTCGCGACAGCTGGGGTTTCGTGCTGGGCCTGCTGGGCACGCTGGCGCTGTACGGCGCCTATGCGTGGATCGCCGCCAGCACCGTGATGGCGCGCATCACCCTGGGCCAGATGACGATGTACCTGGCGCTGTTCCGCCAGGGCCAGTCGGCGGTGTCGGCGATGCTGTCGGCGATCGGCGGCATGTACGAGGACAACCTCTACCTCTCCACCCTGTACGAATACCTGGAAACCCCGGTGCCGCCAGCCACCGGCATGGCGCAGCGCGGCGCGCAGCCCGAGGACGGCATCCGCTTCGAGCAGGTCAGCTTCACCTACCCCGGGGCCGGCGAGCCGGCGCTGCGCGACATCGACCTGCACATCCGCCCAGGCGAATCGCTGGCCCTGGTCGGCCAGAACGGCTCGGGCAAGACCACCCTGATCAAGCTGCTCACGCGTCTGTACACGCCCGACAGCGGCCGCATCCTGCTCGACGGCACCGACCTGCGCGAGTGGGACGAGAGCGTGCTGCTGCAGCGCATCGGCGTGATCTTCCAGGATTTCGCGCGCTACCAGATGCGCGTGGGCGAGAACGTCGGCGCCGGCGACGTCACCCACTTCGACGACGAGGCGCGCTGGCGCGAGGCCAGCGACAAGGGCATGGCCAGCGACTTCATCGACAGCCTGCCGGCCGGCTTCGATACGCAGCTGGGCAAGTGGTTCAACGACGGCCGCGAACTCTCCGGTGGCCAGTGGCAGAAGATCGCCCTGGCCCGCGCCTTCATGCGCTCACGCGCCGACATCCTGGTGCTGGACGAACCCACCGCCGCGATGGATGCGCAAGCCGAAGCCACCATCTTCGAACACTTCCGCGAACTTTCCGGCGGCCGCATCGCGATCCTGATCTCGCACCGCTTCTCCACCGTGCGCATGGCCGACCAGATCATCGTGATCCAGGACGGCCGCATCGTCGAACGCGGCAACCACGAGCAGCTGATGGCCGAGAACGGGCACTACGCGCATCTGTTCTCGCTGCAGGCGCAGGGGTATCGGTGAAGCCGTGATGACCACAGCAACAATTCAGTCGTAATAACCGGGCGCGAACACCAGCACGCTTTCCGGCGGCAGCTTCGGATCATTCACCGCGTGCGGTGCGTAAAGGCTTATCCCCAGCGCCAGGGAAATCGCCCCGTCGACCTCGCGCTCAAGCTGCGGATCCTTGGACTTGAGGTATTTCACAGCTTGCTCGAAACCCATGCCCAGCAAGTTGATCCCGTAGAGCTCCGGCGCTGCAGGCGAGGCCAGCTCGATCGCCTCCAGACGCCCGGTCTTGTCGTAGTTGGCGAACAGTCCCGCACCGGCGAAATAGTCACACGGATGCGCAGCGCCCGGGGTGCGCATGAACGACTTGAAGCCCGCGCCCAACGCCGCCCGTACCCCTGACACGCCTGTCCCGAACGGAATGCCTTTGATTCCCTTGCCTGGAGCGATGTCGTATTTCACTTCAAGGCCCCTTCTTGTCCGTGTACTTCAGCATCTGATCGATGGCCTCATTGTACTTGTCGCCAAACTTCGCGCGCACGTCGTCCACATCCATCTTCTGGGCCTCGCCGAACTTTCCCTGCTCGAGAAGTTCCGCCTGTCGCTTTCGATACGCGCGCGCTTCCCGAGAGTTGCCCCAACTCCCTGTCATGCGGTGATCGTCAATCTTCATCGCAATGGCAGGGCCTTGATTCGTGGGAAGAGGACTGACCGAATCGGCAGGCATGTGGTGCGACTCGTAACCCGGCAACCCCTTGACGTCGCCGTGCGCCCCACCCCTCTGGACAATCGGCTCCTTCTCCACGGCGGTGCTCTTCACGGCAGCCGTAGAAGGCTTTGCCGCGGGTGAACGCCTCGGTGCAGGCTTGCTGCTTCCGCCTTGAGGGGATTTGCTTGATTCGCCGAACCCAACGATTGGCTCTTCACTCGAACGCAGCCGCGGATCGGCTTTGAGCTTCGACTCATTTCGCAACAACCATTCGCCGAACTTGCGCCCCAAACGACCATGGCTGGCCTTTTCGGCGAGTTCCCGCATGCTGCCACGCCCCTTGCTGACGTAGGCGACAATCGCCATCAGCAACAGGACGAACATGGCCACGTGACCGCGGGCAAGCAGGCTGGCCGCGTGCCGGATGGCGAAGGCATTGATGTGCGGTTGCCCCTGGGGCACTGGTGGCGGAGCAGCGGCCAGCCACGCTTCGCGAATACCGCTCCAATAGGTGCGCCCGATGGCTGGCAGGCCTTCGACGACGAATTCGGCCAACGCCTTCAGACCCAGCGCGGCGAGTATCCATTCGCCGGCTTCCGCGCCCAGCGCTGCGCCCGCCGCCGCCCCCGGTACGGCACCAACCCCGAAGCCGCCGAAGAATCCCGCGACGCCACCGAGCAGCGCGCCGATGCCGGTGGTCGCGACCATGATCGCCAGGCACTCGGCCAGCACGCGCGCGATCTCCCGGGCAACCGCGGCGACGTCCAGATCATGAAAGTCGCGCTCGATCTGTTCGGCAGCCTGCTGGGCCGATTGCGTCAATGCCTCCTTGAGGCAGCGACTGCGCGCCGCCAGCAGGATGGCATCGCCTTTTGCCGCAGAAACGCGGCGGGCAGCCCAGCGTTCCAGCTCGATCCATGCACCCTGCAGTCCCGTCATCTTCCCTGATCCCCGGTCGACAAATCTCCATCGAAGCCACAGGATAACGTGCACCCACGCCTGTCAGCGTGACACACATCATCCTTGTGCGATGCCGCGAACGACTGGCCCGCGAACTCGGCGCTCGGATCCAGGCGCTGTTCGGCCTGGTGCCGTCAAAGGGGCCGTCCAGATGCCTTCCGTGCCGCCAGCCCGAGCCTGTCCGGCTTGACCGTCGCCACCCGCGCGCCCCATGCTTTGCCGTCTTTTCTCCATCGAAACACCCACATGAGCAGTCGCTACAACGCCGCCGACATCGAAGTCCTCTCCGGCCTGGACCCGGTCAAGCGCCGGCCGGGCATGTACACCGACACCACCCGGCCGAACCATCTGGTGCAGGAGGTGGTGGACAACTCGGTGGACGAGGCGCTGGCCGGCCACGCCAGTGCGATTGAGGTGGTCTTGCACGGCGACGGTTCGGTGTCGGTGAGCGACGACGGCCGCGGCATGCCGGTGGACATCCATCCCGAGGAAGGCGTGTCGGGCGTCGAGCTGATCATGACGCGACTGCATGCGGGCGGTAAGTTCAGCGGCAAGAACTACAGCTTTTCCGGCGGCCTGCACGGCGTGGGCGTGTCGGTGGTCAACGCCTTGTCCGATCGCGTCGAGGTGACGATCCGCCGCGACGGCTCGGAATACGCGATGGCGTTCGAGCATGGCGACAAGGTCAGCCCGCTGGAAGTGATCGGCAGCGTGCCGAAGAAGCGCAGCGGCACGACGCTGCATTTCTGGCCGGAGGCGAAGTATTTCGATTCGCCGAAGATCTCGCTGGGCAAGCTCAAGCATTTGCTGCGCGCCAAGGCGGTGTTGTGCGCCGGCCTCAACATGAAGCTGACCGACGAGGCCAGCGGCGAAGTCATCGAGTGGCGTTACGAGGACGGCCTGCGCGACTACCTGCGCGGAGAACTGAACGGCAACGAGCTGCTGCCGACCGAGCTGTTCGTGCACCAGATGGCGCGCGACGCCGAAGGCATGGAGGTCGCGCTGGCCTGGCTGCCCGAGGGCGAACTGGTCCAGGAAAGCTACGTCAACCTGATCCCCACCATGCAGGGCGGCACCCACGTCAACGGCCTGCGCAGTGGCCTGACCACCGCGATCCGCGAGTTCTGCGACATCCGCAACCTGCTGCCGCGCGGCGTGAAGCTGGCGCCGGAGGATGTGTGGGAGCGCATCGCGTTCGTGCTGTCCGCGCGCCTGCAGGACCCGCAGTTCGCCGGCCAGACGAAGGAGCGCCTTTCGTCGCGCCACGCCGCCGGGTTGATCGAGAACGTCATCCACGACGCCTTCAGCCTGTGGCTGAACCAGAACGTGGACATGGGCGAGCGCATCGCCCAGTTGGCGATCGAGCGCGCCAGCGCACGGCTGAAGGCGGCCAAGCAGATCGTGCGCAAGAAGATCACCCAGGGCCCGCAACTGCCCGGCAAGCTGGCCGACTGTACCGCCACCGACCTCACCCGCACGGAGCTGTTCCTGGTCGAGGGCGATTCGGCCGGCGGCAGCGCCAAGCAGGCACGCGACAAGGAGTTCCAGGCAATCCTGCCGCTGCGCGGCAAGATCCTCAACACGTGGGAGGTCGAATCCACCTCGGTGCTGGCCTCCGAAGAAGTGCACAACCTCGCCGTGGCGATCGGCTGCGATCCGGGCAAGGACGACTTGAGCGGCCTGCGCTACGGCAAGGTGATCATCCTCGCCGACGCCGACTCCGACGGCCTGCACATCGCCACCCTGCTCTCGGCCTTGTTCCTGCGACATTTCCCGCGACTGGTCAGCGAAGGCCACGTGTTCGTGGCGATGCCGCCGCTGTTCCGCGTCGACGTGGGCAAGCAGGTGTTCTATTGCCTCGACGAGGGCGAGAAGGAAGCGATGCTGCAGCGGATCGAGCGCGAGAAGATCAAGGGCGCAGTCAGCACCACCCGCTTCAAGGGCCTGGGCGAGATGAATCCGCCGCAGTTGCGCGAATCCACCATCCACCCGGACACCCGCCGCCTGGTGCAGCTGACCGTCGACGACGATGCCGGCACGGCGAAGCTGATGGACATGCTGCTGGCCAAGAAGCGTGCCGGCGACCGCAAGGCGTGGCTCGAAGAGAAAGGCGACCTGGCCACGCTCGAGGTGTAATCGTCCGCATCCTGACGAGCCCGTGCTTCGCATGGATTTCACTTCACTGAATCGCACGCCGACACCTTGCATCCACTGGAGCGCATGTCGCGTATCTACAGGTGCTTCCAACCCGCGAAGCGGAAACCCCTGGAGAACTTTCATGAAGACCCATTCCCGCGTGCGCGCCCTCACTCTTGGTCTTTCGATGGCACTGGCCACCGCTGCCTTCGCCCCGATGGCGATGGCCGGCCAGATGGATTCGATGAGCATGCAGAAGACCGTGATGGTCGGCGGTGCCGCGATGTACCCGACGAAAAACATCGTCGAGAACGCGATCAACTCGAAAGATCACACCACCCTGGTCGCCGCGGTGAAAGCCGCC
Source organism: Rhodanobacter sp. UC4437_H4 (assembly GCF_052978425.1). Classification (NCBI taxonomy): domain Bacteria; kingdom Pseudomonadati; phylum Pseudomonadota; class Gammaproteobacteria; order Lysobacterales; family Rhodanobacteraceae; genus Rhodanobacter; species Rhodanobacter sp. UC4437_H4. The sequence goes on along the minus strand of NZ_CM129673.1, from coordinate 144,830 downwards.
GGCCTCGTCGACACGCTCGAAGGCCCCGGACCGTTCACCGTTTTTGCGCCCACCAACGAGGCATTCGCCGCACTGCCCGCGGGTACGGTCGACAACCTGCTCAAGCCGGAGAACAAGGCCACGCTGACCAAGATCCTCACCTACCATGTGGTGCCGGGCAAATATACCGCGCACGACCTTGCCAAGCTGGCGAAGGCGCATGGTGGCAAGGCGGTGCTGAAGACGGTCGAGGGCGATTCGATCACCGTGGCGAAGCACGACGGCAAGTGGACGGTGACCGATGACAAGGGCAATGTCGCCCACATCACGATTGCCGACGTGACCCAGTCCAACGGCGAGATCTTCGTGATCGACAAGGTCCTGATGCCGTAACGGCAAAACCTTCAACCGCTCGCAGCAGCTGCCCGGGAATGCCCGGGCGGCTTTTTTTGTGGGAATGGCGGCGCTATCGTGCGAACTGGCTTTTCCCGAGCAAATGCACATGGCCCTGCTGCCGCCACTGAATCTCGAGCACTGGATCGACGAGCACCGCCACCTGCTGAAGCCACCGGTGGGCAACAAGTGCATCGTCGACGGCGACTTCATCATCATGATCGTCGGCGGCCCGAACGCGCGCACCGATTATCACTACGACGAAGGCCCCGAGTTCTTCTACCAGCTCGAGGGCGAGATCACGCTGAAGGTGCAGGACGACGGCGTGGCCCGCGACATCCCGCTGCGCGCCGGCGAGATCTTCTACCTGCCCGCGCGCGTGCCGCACTCGCCCAACCGCGCCGCCGGCTCGATCGGACTGGTGATCGAGCGCCGCCGCCTGCCCGGCGAAAAAGACGGCCTGATGTGGTTCTGCGAGCAATGCAACCACAAGCTCTACGAGGAGTATTTCACCCTCGCCAGCATCGAGCAGGACTTCCCGCCGGTATTCGAGCGCTTCTACCGCTCGACCGACGCACGCACCTGCAGCGAATGCGGCCACGTCCATCCCGCACCAGGAAAATACGCGTAGGGCGGGCACCGCCCGCCGCTCTGCGCAAGGTACATCGAAAACCGGCGGGCAGTGCCCGCCCTACGCCAGCCACTTGCGCGCCATCCGCCGCAACGACGTGTCGAGTGTCTCGTCAGCGGCCACCTCGTTCACCGGTCGCCATGCCAGCGCGTGCGATTCGGCGTTGACCACGAACGACTCGTCGGCACTCGCGCGCACCACGTAGCGCAAGTCGTAGTGCCAGTGCTCCGGCTCGTCCGCGCGGGCGGGAATGCGATGTCGGTCGACATCGAAAATGCCGCCATCGACATGAAGGCCGGCCAGGCCGGTTTCCTCTTCCGCCTCGCGCAGGGCGACACGCGCAAGATCCGTATCGCCATCGGCATGCCCGCCCGGCTGCAGCCAGCGATCGAGCTTGCGGTGATGCATCAGCAGCACGCGCTCGCCATCGGCGCTAACCAGCCAGGCCGAGCCGGTGAAATGGGCCACCGGGTTGCCGCGCTCGAAAGCATCCGCGTGTGTCTGCGCGAAATCCTCGAACTGCGCGACGACGTCGGCGTCACCCTGCCATTGGTCACGGTAGCGACGAAGGGCCTGGATGAGACTGCTTGCGGACTCGCCCATGGGCACCTGCACGCGTGAAAGAAAGTGGGCGCGGCATGTTTCGCCGCAACATGGACGAAGCTTGTACAACCTTCGTCGCATGGGATATGTTGGCCCGCCATTGTCCAGCCTGTCCACGCACGCCGCCATCGCGCGGAAAGGACAGGAAATCCATCCGAGGGGAACCCGATGACAAAAGGTCTTTTTGCCACCCACGGCATCGAGGCGATGCCTCATGTCGACGCCGGCGAGCCTGTCGAGGGCAGCGGTACCGGCGAGGTGACACTGAAACGCGCACTGACCGCGCGTCACCTGGTGATGCTCGGTATCGGCGCGGTCATCGGCGCCGGCATCTTCGTGCTCACCGGCACGGCGGCGGCGCAGTTCGCCGGTCCGGCGCTGGTGATCAGCTTCCTGATGGCCGGTTTCGCCTGCGCACTGGCCGGCCTCTGCTACGCGGAGTTCGCCGCGATGCTGCCGGTATCGGGCAGCGCCTACTCCTATTCCTACGCCACGCTGGGCGAGGTGGTCGCCTGGTTCGTCGGCTGGAACCTGGTGCTGGAATACCTGTTCGCCGCCTCGACCGTCGCGGTGGGCTGGTCGGGCTACTTCAATGAAATGCTGCGCATGATCAGCGCCTGGATCGGCGTGGATGTCTCGCTGCCCGCCGCACTGGCCTCGGCACCACTGACCTTCGACGCCAGCGGCCACCACATCATCGCCACCGGCACCCTGATCAACCTGCCGGCGGTGGCCATCGTGGCGGCGATCAGCTGGCTCTGCTACCGCGGCATCACCCAATCGGCCACGGTCAACGCGATCATCGTGGCGATCAAGGTCATCGTGATCCTGCTGTTCCTGGCCGTGACGTTCCATTACCTCAACCCGGATCTCTGGCACCCGTTCATCCCGGAGAACGAGGGCGGCGCCAAGTACGGCTGGAGCGGCGTGATCCGCGCGGCGACGCTGGTGTTCTTCGCCTATATCGGCTTCGATGCCGTATCGACCGCCGCGGGCGAGGCGAAGAATCCGCAGCGCGACATGCCGATCGGCATCCTCGGCTCGCTGGCGATCTGCACCCTGCTCTACATCGCGATGTCCGCGGCGCTGACCGGCCTGGCCCCCTACACCGAACTCAACACGCCCGAGCCGGTGGCCACCGCGCTCAACTACGTGCTGGGCAACGTGCCGGCCGGCAGCAGCGCCAGCCATATCCTCGGCACGCTGAAGATCCTGGTGGTGTTTGCCGCGCTGGCGGGTCTCAGCTCGGTGGTGCTGGTGATGCTGATGGGCCAGCCGCGCATCTTCTATTCGATGTCGCGCGACGGCCTGCTGCCGCCGCTGCTGGGCAAGGTGCACAAGAAGCACCGCACCCCGTACGTGGGCACGGTCATCGTGGGCGTGATCGCCTCGGTGCTGGCCGGCCTGTTCCCGGTCGACGTGCTCGGCGACCTGGTTTCGATGGGCACGCTGCTGGCGTTCACCACCGTATGCATCGGCGTGCTGGTGCTTCGCCACACGCGCCCGGATCTGCCGCGCGCATTCCGCGTGCCATTCGTGTGGGTCGTCTGCCCGCTCGGCGCGGCAGCCTGCCTGTTCCTGTTCTGGCAGGCGTTCGTGGTGCGCTGGTGGCTGATCCTCGGCTGGACCGCGATCGGCTTCCTGATCTACGGCTTCTACGGTTACCGCAACAGCAAGTTGCGCCAGAACGCCCACTGACCAACCCGCGGCCGGCGCCTCCAACGCCGGCCGCGACGCTTTTGCTGCTCTCCGCCCCGGCCACGAAGACTTTCCCATGCTCAGCCAGTTGCTCGCCCGCAAGACCGATTTCAGCAACGATGACCACGCCCACGGTCCGGGCCTGCGCCGCACGCTGGGGCCGTGGGGCATCACGGCGCTGGGCATCGGCGCGGTGATCGGCACCGGCATCTTCGTGGTCACCGGCACGGCCGCGGCCGAACATGCCGGCCCGGCGGTGCTGATCTCCTTCATCATCGCGGCGATCTGCAGCGGCTTTGCGGCCTTGTGCTACGCCGAGTTCGCCACCTTGATCCCGATCTCCGGCAGCTCCTATTCGTACGCCTATGCGTCGCTGGGCGAACTGGCGGCCTGGTTCATCGGCTGGAACATGGTGGCGGAATACGGCATCTCCGCCTCCGCCGTGGCGGCGAGCTGGACCGGCTACTTCACCAGCCTGCTCGATCATATGGGACTGCACCTGCCGGTGGCGCTGACCGAAGCACCGCTGGCCTTCACCAAGGGCGAACTCGTGGTCACGGGCCACCTGTTCAACCTGCCCGCGGTGGCAATCGTGATGGCGCTGACCTGGCTGTGCTACATCGGCATCCGCGAATCGTCCAGCCTCAACGCGCTGATGGTGCTGGTCAAGGTCGGTCTGATCATCATCGTGGTGGTGGCCGGCTACCGCTACGTGAACCCCGAGAACTGGCATCCGTTCATCCCCGAGCCGCAGGGCGACGGCAAGTACGGCTGGTCCGGCATCATGCGCGGCGCGGCCATGGTGTTCTTCGCCTACATCGGCTTCGAGGCCACCTCCACGGCGGCGCAGGAATGCAAGACACCGCAACGCGACCTGCCCTTCGGCATCCTGGTGTCGCTGGTGATCTGCACCGTGCTCTATCTGGCGATGGCCGCGGTGCTCACCGGGCTGGTGCCGTACACCCTGCTGGACACCGCCGAGCCGGTGGTCACCGCGGTGGCCGCGCATCCCGAGCTGGACTGGCTGCGCCTGATCGTCGAGATCGGCGCCATGATCGGCCTGTCGTCGGTGATCCTGGTAATGATCATCGCGCAGCCGCGCATCTTCATGATCATGGCGCGTGACGGCATGCTGCCGAAAGTGTTCGCCAAGGTGCATCCGCGTCACCGCACGCCGCACATCAACACGTTGATCACCGGCAGCATGATCGCCTTGCTGGCGGCCGTGTTCCCGCTCGACCTGCTGGCCAACCTCACCTCGATGGGCACGCTGATCGCGTTCTCGGCGGTGTGCGCCGGCGTACTTATCCTGCGCTACACCTTGCCAGACCTGCCGCGCACCTTCCGCGTGCCGTGGGTCTGGTTTACCTGCCTTGCCGGCGTGGCGTGCTGCTTCGCCCTGCTGTTCAGTCTCGACTGGTTCAACTGGGCGATCCTGGGCGGCTGGACCCTGCTGGGTTTCGCCATCTACTTCCTCTACAGCCGCAAGCACAGCGTGCTGCATCAGGCGGCCAATCAACCGTCCGTGACGAAATTTCAGTAATCTTCGCTTAAGATCGCTGAAAATACTCCATAAGCACACAAGTTACGCAAACGTCGCGATTCCACCATTCTCGTCAGAACATGCGAACTTGAATGTAAAATGCGTGTTATATGATTGATTTTAAATAGCTTGTCGGTGCGCCATCGCGGCGAGTTGCATCCGGGGTCGCCCATTCGCCGAACGCGGGAGTATGATCCCCAGTCCGAGGGTAAATCACTTGGCAGTGGGCCCCGGATCGCGGCCCGGCCCGTCAGGCAAAGCAGCTCCTCAGCCTGACGTCGCCGGGCCGCACTTTGTCCAGCATCCGCGCATCCATCACCGGCTCGTCCGCGGAATCCGCCCCATGAAATGAAAAGGCCGGCGAGATCGCCGGCCTTGCAGAGCTTGCCGCGTGGCGGTCAGGCTTTCTTGGGGGTGTGCGACACGCACCAACCTTTCGCGTTCACCGACTTGCCCGGGAACAGCTGGCACGGGCCGCGGCCAGTGGGGCCACCGGAGTAGAACTGACAGTTCGCGCAATCGTCGCCGGCCTTGTGCTTGGGGTTGGTGGATTTGGTGGTGTCCTCCACGTAGTCCAGGGCCTTGGCGGTCGGATCGTCAGGGCCCAACGCCGGCAGGTCGGCGGCACGCGCGAACCGCGGCAGGCCCCCCATCACCACGGCTGCCGCCGTGGTCCCTGCGGCCACCTTGAGGAACCGGCGACGCGATTCGATATCTTTGTCGTTCGACATGGCACATGTCTCCATTGGGTTGCAGCCGACGCACCCTGCCCCGGCCCCTCGGCGATGGTACGCCCGGTCACGCAATCTTTCCTGACTCGCGAGAATGGCTCTCATTCCGGCAAGAGCCGCTGGCGCGGCGTGTTATCATCGATCACTCATTTGGACGTCCAAATCACATGAGCCAGTCCCTGCCCGACGCGATCGCGGCCAGCCACTTCGACGCCTGCGCCGACCGCGTGGCCGAGACCGCGCGCGCGCTCGCAGGCAAGGGCTGGACTCCGGCGACCAGCAGCAATTTCTCGATGCGCGTCGATACGGGCCACGCCGCCATCACGATCTCCGGGCGCGACAAGGGCAAGCTGGGCCGCGACGACATCATGCTGATCGACCTCGAGGGTCGACCGGTGGGCACCGGGGCGCGCCCCAGCGCCGAGACTGCGCTGCACACCCAGGTCTACCGGCGCTGGCCCGACATGAATGCGGTGTTGCACACCCACTCGCGCACGCAAAGCGTGGCGTCGCGACTGTTTGCCCGCGAGGGCGTGGTCCGGCTGCAGGGCTGGGAGTTGCAGAAGGCGATCAGCGGCTACCACAGCCATGACAGCGTGCTGGAGATCCCGGTGTTTCCCAACACCCAGCACATGCCCGAACTGGTCGCCCATGTGGATGCCTGGCTCGACGCCGGCAAACCGCTGCACGCCTACCTGATCGACGGCCACGGCATCTATACCTGGGGCCGCGACATGGCCGAGAGCGAGCGCCACCTGGAAGCGCTGGAGTTCCTGCTCGGCTGCGAACTGGATCTGCGAACACTGAGGTCATCATGAGCCGCCTGCGCATTTTCGACGAGAACGAACCGCACACCGCCCGCGCCACGCTCGACCGCCACGAAGCCATCGCGGAAGAACTGGCCAAGGTCGGCGTGCGCTTCGAACGATGGGAAGCGAACCAGCCGATCGCCCCGGGCGCCAGCCAGGAGGAAGTGATCGCGGCCTACCGCAGCGACATCGACCGCCTGATGGACGAAGCCGGCTACCAGGCCGTCGACGTGATCAGCCTCGCTCCCGACCATCCCGACCGCGCCGCCCTGCGCCAGAAGTTCCTCAGCGAACACACCCACAGCGAGGACGAGGTGCGATTCTTCGTCGCCGGCTCCGGCCAGTTCACCCTGCACCTGGATGGCAGGGTCTACGACGTGCTGTGCGAGCAAGGCGACCTGATCGGCGTGCCCGACGGCACGCGGCACTGGTTCGACATGAGCGAGGCGCCGTACTTCGTGGCCATCCGCCTGTTCACCAACAAGGAAGGCTGGGTGGCCAACTTCACCGGCGACGACATCGCCACCCGCTTCCCCCGCATGCAGCCGAACCCGTAGGAGCCCGCTCGCGGGCGATGCCTTTTCCAACCCCCGCATCCATCGTCCTGAATCTGTCGAAGGCCCGAGTCCCGTCCCCATGACCGAAATCCGCGCCATCGTCACCGACATCGAGGGCACCACCAGCTCGATCGACTTCGTCCGCGACGTCCTGTTCCCGTTCGCCCGCAAGCGCCTGCCCGCGTTCGTGGAAACCCATGGCGATCGTCCCGACGTGCAGCACTGGCTGCACGAGGCCGCGCGCGAAGCCGGCATGATCGAGGCCGAACGACAGGAGGTGGTGGAATTGCTGCTGCAATGGATCGCGCAGGATCGCAAGTCCACCGGGCTCAAGGCGCTGCAGGGCATGATCTGGAAGGAAGGCTACGAAAGCGGCGCCTACCGCGCCCACGTCTACCCCGAAGTGGCTGCCCGCCTGCGCGCCTGGCGCGCCGACGGGCTTCGCCTGTATGTGTACTCCTCCGGTTCGGTACCGGCGCAGCAGCTGTTCTTCCGCTACTCGGAAGCCGGCGACCTGACGCCCTTGTTCGCCGGCTATTTCGATACGGAAACCGGGCCCAAGCGCGAGGCGCAGTCCTATCGCCGCATCGCCGAAGCCGTGGGCGAGGAGCCCCGCCACCTGCTGTTCCTGTCCGATATCGTCGAGGAGCTGGACGCCGCGCGCGCCGCCGGTTTCCAAACCGCCTGGCTGGTGCGTGAGCCGCAACCGCTGCCGGAGGCGGCAGGCCATCGGGTCTATCGCGACTTCGACGCCATCGACCCGGCCAGCTGAGATGCGTCGGGGCGTGCGTACTCTGCTGACCATCGCGGCGGCATTCAGCGCCGGCGTGGCGCTGGCCGCGTGGTTGCCGGTCAACGCTCTCCCCGACTCGGCCAACACGCCGCCCGCCATGCCGCTTCAAGCCGAAACACCGGCCGAATCGACAGCGGCGCCCGATGCCTGGCCGGCATCCGCGCCCAGCCCCGAGCAGGTGCTCTACGCCCAGCCGCAGATGGTACGCGACGCCCTCGCCCGACTGACGCCGCGGGTGGCGGGCAAGCCCAATCTCTACCTGCTCGCTTTCGCCGGCGACGGCAGCGAGGACGTGTTCCGCAATGAGGCCGAATACGCCGCGCAACTGTTCGGTTCGCGCTTCGGCCCCACCGTCCACAGCCTGGTGCTGGAGAACAACCCGGCCTCGCTGACCACCCACCCGCTGGCCAGCTGGAGCAATCTCGAAGCGGCGCTCGACGGCTTGCAGCAGGTGATGCGAACGGACGAGGACATCCTGCTGCTCTACGTCACCAGCCACGGCGACGAGGACCATACCTTGCTGGTCGACATGGACCCGTTGCCGCTGGATCAGATCGGCGCGCAGGATCTCGCCGACATTTTGGCGGCGCGCCACTTCCGGTGGAAAGTGGTGGTGGTCAACGCCTGCTACTCCGGCGGCTTCGTGCCGCCGCTGCGCGGTTCCGGCACCCTGGTGCTCACCGCTGCACGCAGCGACCGCAGCTCGTTCGGCTGCGGCAGCGATTCGGACATCACCTACTTCGGCAAGGCCTGGCTGGTCGATGCGCTGAACCACACCGACAACTTCGTCGACGCGTTCAAGCGGGCACGCAGCGATATCGCCCACTGGGAAAGGCAGGACGAGCTCACCCCCTCCGAACCGCAGATCGACGTCGGCAGCGGCATCGCGGCACAGCTGGCAGCGTGGCGCAAGCACGTCGTGCCCGGCCCGGCGGTGTCGTTCAAGCCAGCAGCGCCCGGCGCAGCCGACACGACGCCGACGCCCTGACCGCAGCTCAAACCCCTGGCCAGGTCCGCGCCGGGCGTCGCTGCCATGAATCCCGGATATAACGCGCCACGCAGGTCGCCGCGAGGCTTCACGAATTTCACCTGCAGCGGCTGCTAGCGTGGCGCTCCCTTCCTGAGCGGGAGACCCGCATGAGCGCACGCAGCCACCTGACCAGGCCCGCCATGTCGAGCCACCTGCGCCGGACGTTCTCGTCGCCATGGCGGCCAGCCATGATTCCCCTGCTGGTGCTGTCGGCTTGTTCGTCAGCGCCGCCCGCGACACGCCAGACGCAAGCCGCCGCCCCCGCCGCATGCGTGCCCGCGCAGCTCAAGCTGTCGCTGGACGACGGCAACGGCCGCTTCAACGGGATGTCGCATGCCGGCACCATGCTGGTCGTGCACAACGCAAGCGAAGTCGCCTGTTCGATCGCCGCCATGCCCGCGCCGGGCTTGCGGGGCGCGCAACGGCAAACACTGGCCATCGCCGCGCAAGTCCCGCCAATACCCGCCGCCCAACCACCACGGCTCACGCTGGCTCCCGGCGCCAGTGTGGAGAGCGACATGCGCTGGGTTTCAGGCAACGTCTACGACGACGGCCATTGCGAGTCGCCGGCCGTCATCACGCTGGCCATCGGCGCGGGAACCGTGAGCGCACCCTTCCACGGCCAACTCTGCGGCGCCGGCGGCAAGCCATCCACGTACTCGATCGCCCCGTTCCGCGTGGCCGGCGCAACCGGGACCATCGGCGCGGCCAGCATTCGCTACCGCTGCGACGATGGCCGCACCGTGCTGGCCGCCTATCCCGACACGCAGACCGCCATGCTGGACTTCGACTCGCAGACGCATCGGCTGCACGCGGCGGTTTCGGCCGATGGCGCGCGCTACGTGGACGAGCATTGGCAATGGTGGAGCAAGGGCATGCATGACGCCTGGCTCGCCGAGCTCAAACCCGGCGAACAGATCGCGTCGGCAGCCGGCGTGGCTTGCCGCGCCCCCTGATCTGCACCGACCGGTCTCCTCGCTAGCGCACCCGGTGCCGGTCGGCGAGCACCGCAATCGCGTCCGCCAGCGACAATCCGCGCGCCCGCAACACGACCACGAGATGGAACAGCAGGTCCGCTGCTTCACCCAGCAGCGCCTCGTCGTCCTGCACTACCGCGGCCAGCGCCGTTTCCACGCCCTCCTCGCCCACCTTCTGCGCGATGCGGCGGATGCCGTCGTCAAACAGCTTCGTCGTGTAGCTGCCGGTCGGCCGCTCGACGTGGCGTTGCGCGACCAGCGCGTCGAGTTCGGCGAGGAAACCCAGCGGCGGGCGCACGTCGGCGCTGTCGCCAAAGCAGCTGGAAGTGCCGGTGTGGCAGGTGGGGCCGTGCGGTTCGGCCTGGATCAGCAAGGTGTCGGCGTCACAGTCGAGGCGGATCGACTTCAGCGCGAGCACGTTGCCGGAGCTCTCGCCCTTCATCCACAAGCGCTGCTTGCTGCGGCTGTAGAAGGTGACGCGGCCATCGGCCTGCGTCTGCACCAGCGCATCGGCATTCATGTAGCCGAGCATCAGCACCTCGCCGCTCAGCCAGTGCTGCACGATCGCCGGCAGCAGGCCATTGCCCTTGGCCCAGTCAGGAACATCGGGGTTGATTGCGGGGGTGGTGGTCATGGGTTGATCTCCTTGGAGCGAGAAGTGAGTGGAGAGAAGTGAGAAGTGACAGAAAGCATCCGATCCACCATTGCGGTGAGGTTTCTGCTGTCTCTCACTTCTCACTCCTCCTCACTCACTCCTCACCCGTACGCCTTCAGCTTGCAGGTAGCGCTTCAACGCGGGAATCGAAATGGCGCCCGAATGGAACACGCTGGCCGCCAGCGCGCCATCCACGTCGGCCTCGACGAAGGCATCGCGGAAATGTTCGGGAGCGCCGGCACCGCCGGAGGCCACCAACGGCACCTGGCAGATCGCGCGGGCGGCCCGCAATTGGTCCAGGTCGTAGCCGCGGCGTACCCCGTCGCTGTCCATGCAATTGAGCACGATCTCGCCGGCACCCCGCCGCTGTGCCTCGACTATCCAGTCCAGCGTGCGGCGCGGCAGCGCCTGCATTTTCGCGGGATCGCCGGTGTACTGGCGCACGCGCCATTCGCCGTCGCCGTCGCGCAACGAGTCGATGCCGACCACCACGCACTGCACGCCGAACGCGGCGGCCAGTTCGTCGATCAGCGCGGGCCGCGCCAACGCGGGCGAGTTCACCGAAATCTTGTCGGCACCCGCATGCAGCACCGCGCGTGCCTCGTCGACCGAGCGGATGCCGCCGGCGACGCAGAACGGAATATCGATCACCCGGGCGACTTTCTCCACCCAGCTGCGATCCACGCTGCGTCCCTCGGGGCTGGCGGTGATGTCGTAGAACACCAGCTCGTCGGCGCCTTCGTCGCGGTAGCGCAGCGCGAGGTCGACGATTTCGCCCATGACCACGTGGTCGCGGAAGCGCACGCCCTTGACCACCTGGCCGTTGCGCACGTCGAGGCAGGGAATGATGCGGCGGCTCAGCACGCCAGCGCCTCCGCCACGGTGAAACTCCCTTCCAGCAGGGCGCGACCGAGGATCACCGCATTCGCGCCGGCATCGCGCGCGGCACGGATATCGTCCAGCGAACGCACCCCGCCGGACGCCTGCAGCGCCAGTTGCGGCACGCTGGTCGCGAGGTGGCGATACAGGTCGAGATTGAAGCCGGCCAACATGCCGTCGCGATCGATGTCGGTGCACAACAGGTGACGGGCGCCGCGTGCTGCGTACCACGGTGCCAGCTCGTCCAGCGTGCGCGCCTCCACTTCGGTCCAGCCGGCGCTGGGCAGGACCCAGCGTCCCTCCGCGTGGCGGGTGTCCAGCGCGAGGGTCAGCCGCTCTGCGCCGTACTTCGCCAGCCAGGCGGCGACACGCGCCGGATCGCGCACCGCCACGCTGCCAACCACCACGCGCTGCACGCCGGCATCGAACAACCGCTGCAGATCTGCCTCTTCGCGCACGCCGCCACCGGCCTGGATCGCCATGCCATCGGTGGCGATCGCAGCGATCACCGCGAGATTGTCCAGCCGGCCCGAACGTGCGCCATCCAGGTCGACCAGGTGCAGCCAGCGCGCACCGGCGTCGGCGTAGCGCCTGGCCAGCTCGCGCGGGTCCGCCGCGTAGGTCGTCTGCTGCGCGTAGTCGCCCTGCTTCAGGCGCACCACCTGGCCGCCGCGCAAGTCGATCGCGGGAATCACGTCGAAGTTCATAGTTCGAGAAAGTTCTTCAGCAGTCGGGCGCCGACACCCGCGGAGCGTTCGGGATGGAACTGCATGCCGTGGAAGTTGCGGTGCGCGACCATCGCCGAGAACGCGCCGCCGTAGTCGGCGGTGGCCAGAGTCCAGTCGCCGACCGGTACCGCGTAGCTGTGCACGAAATAGGCCTGCTCGCCCTCGCCCAGCCCGGCCAGCAGCGGATGTTCCCGCCGGATCGACACCTCATTCCAGCCCATGTGCGGCACACGCAGACCGGGAGCCTCGGCGAAGCGTCGCACCGACGCGGGAATCAGGCAGAGGCATGCGGTGTCGCCCTCTTCCGAATGCGTGCACAGCAGCTGCATGCCCAGGCATACGCCGAGCACGGGCTGGCGCAGCGAACGCAAGACCTCGACCAGACCCAGCTCGCGCAGCCGCGTCATGCCCGGTCCGGCCGCACCCACGCCGGGCAGGATCACCTTGTCGGCGGCGCGGATCGCGGCAGCCTCCGAGGTCAATTCGGCATCTGCGCCAAGTCGCTGCAAGGCGTAGCGCACCGAGCCGATATTGGTGCCGCCTGCATCGACCAGTACCACGCTCATCACAGCGCGCCCTTGGTACTCGGCAGTTCGCTGCCGGAGCGCGCGATCGCCTGGCGAAGGGCGCGCGCCACGACCTTGAAGCAGGCTTCCACCATGTGGTGCGCGTTGTCGCCGCGCACGGCGAGGTGCAGGTTCGCACCCAGCGTCTCGCACAGCGAGCGGAAGAAATGCGGCACCAGTTCGGTCGGCACCTCGCCCACGCGCTCGCGCGGGAAGCTGCCCTCGAACACGAAGTACGGTCGGCCGGACAGGTCCAGCGCGGCGCTGGCCTGCGCCTCGTCCATCGGCAGGGTGAAGCCGTAGCGACCGATGCCGCGCTTGTCGCCGAGCGCCTGCTTCAGGGCCTGGCCGAGTGCCAGCGCGCAATCCTCGATGGTGTGGTGCTCGTCGATGTGGGTGTCGCCGTCGCAATCGAGTTCCAGCGCAAGGCCGCCGTGCTTGCCGATCTGTTCCAGCATGTGGTCGAAGAAGCCCAGCCCGGTGCGCACCTGCGGGTCGGTTGCGCGATCCAGGTCGACCTTGACGGTGATGCGGGTCTCTTTCGTGTGGCGCACCACGGTGGCGGTGCGCGGCGCATCCAGCAGCCGGTGCGCCACCTCCTCCCAGCCGATACCTTGCAGGCCCACGCGAAAACCGCGCACGCCGAGGTTCGCGGCAAGCTGCAGGTCGGTTTCACGATCACCGACCATCGCTGAGGCGGCGCGGCTCCAGCCGTCGTCGGCCAGGTAGTGGCGCAGCATGCCGACGCCGGGCTTGCGCGTGTCGAGGCCTTCGTGCGGAAGGCTGCGGTCGATCAACACCTCGCGGAAGCGAATGCCCTGCGAGTCGAGGATGCGCAGCAGAAGTTCGTGGGGGCCACGGAAGTCGGATTCGGGAAAACTGTCGGTGCCCAGCCCATCCTGGTTGCTCACCATCACCAGCGCGTAGCCGGCGGCGACGAAGCGCTGCAACGCGGCGATCACTCCGGGCAGCAGGGCCAGCTTCTCCCAGCTGTCGACCTGCTCGTCTGCCGGCTCCTCGATCAGGCAGCCGTCCCGATCGACGAAAAGAATCTTGCGGATGGTCATGCGATGCCTCGATCCGAAGCCAGCACGGCCAGTAACCGCTCGTTCTCCGCCGGCGTGCCGATGGTGATGCGCAGCGCGTCGGCGAGGTTCGGGTAGCGGCGCACGTCGCGCACCAAGATGCCGGCGGCGAGCAGGCGCCGGTAGACGTCGGCGGCATCGTCGAAGCGGACGGCAAGGAAGTTCGCCTGCGAAGGCAACACCTCGCGCACGCCGGGCAACCGGCGCAACGCCTCGCACATGCGCGTGCGCTCCGCACGCACGACGGCGAGGTGTTCGCGCGCATTCGCCTGGCCCCAGCCGGACAGCGCCAGCAGCGCCGCGTCCACGCACGGCAACGGCAACGGGTACGGCGCCATGATCTTCCGCAGCAAGGCGACCACGCCGGCGTTCGCCAGCAGGCTGCCGATGCGTGCGCCGGCCAGCGCCCAGGCCTTGGACAGAGTGCGCAGCACGGCGAGGTTGTCGTAGCGGTCGATCAGGTCGGCCACGCTGTCTTCGTCGGCGAACTCCACATAGGCCTCGTCCACTACCAGCAGCGCGCGGCCGGCCAGCGCCTGCACCAGCCGCTCGACCTCGGTGCGCGGCACCGGCTGGCCGGTGGGATTGTTCGGCGTGCAGACAAAGACCAGCTTCACCGCCGGGGTCAGCGCGGCCAACACCGCGTCCACGTTCAGCGCGGCATCCGCCGCCAGCGGCACCTCGACGATGCCCGCGTCCTGCACCCGCGCGCACACCGCGTACATGCCGAACGTCGGCGGCTGGATCAGGATCGCATCGCGGCCGGCGCGACAGAACGCGCGCAGCAGCAGGTCGATCGCCTCGTCGCTGCCGCGGCCGACCAGCAACTGTTCGCGCCGCACGCCATACAGTGCTGCCAGCGCAGCGACCAATGCGACGGGCTGCGGTTCGGGATAGCGGTTGCAGCCGAGTCCGTCGTCACCCACCGGTGCCCACGCCGACTCGTTCGCGTTGAGGAAGACCTCGCCGCCGCTGGCCTCCATCCGCGCCGAGGAATACGGCTGCATCGCGCGGATCTCCGGCCGCGCCAGGTCGAGCACGCTCATGCCAATGCCTCCAGCCGCAGGGTCACTGCGCGGCGGTGCGCTTCCAGCTGCTCGGCTGCCGCCAGCGTCGCGGTACACGGGCCGATGCGGCGCAGGCCGTCGGCGCTGACTTCCTGCACGCTGATCTGCTTCTGGTAGCTGGCCACCGACACGCCGCTGTAGCTGCGCGCGTAGCCGTAGGTCGGCAGCACGTGATTGCTGCCGCTGCAGTAATCGCCCACCGATTCGGGCGTCCACGGACCGAGGAAGATCGAGCCGGCACTGTCGACGCCGTCGAGCAGCGCGCGCGGCTCAGCCACCTGCAGGATCAGGTGCTCGGGCGCGTAGCGGTTGCTCACCTCGACCGCCTGCGCCAGCGAGTCGACCGCGATCAACCGGCTCTGCGCCAGCGCCTGGCGCGCGATGTCAGCGCGCGGCAGGCCGTCACACTGACGTTCGACCTCACGCTCCACGCGCTCGATCAGCTCCACTGAATCGCTGAGCAGGATCACCTGCGAATCCGGTCCGTGCTCGGCCTGCGACAGCAGGTCGGCGGCGACGAACACCGGATTCGCGGCGGCATCGGCGATCACCAGTACTTCCGAGGGCCCGGCCGGCATGTCGATCGCCGCACCGTCCGGGTCGGACGACACCTGCAGCTTCGCCTCGGTCACCCAGGCATTGCCGGGGCCGAACAGCTTGTCGCACTTCGGCACCGACTCCGTACCGTAGGCCATCGCGGCGATCGCCTGCGCGCCACCGAGCTTGAACACCTTGTGCACGCCGGTGAGGCGCGCGGCGTACAGCACCGCCTCGTCGCAGCACCCGTCAGCGCGCGCGGGCGAGCACAGCACCACCTCGCGACAGCCGGCGATGTGCGCCGGCACGCCCAGCATCAGCGCGGTGGAAGGCAGCGGCGCACTGCCAGCCGGCACATACAGGCCCACCCGGTTGACCGGCCGCAACATGCGCTCGACCCGCACGCCGGGCGCGGTGTCGACCGCCACCGGCCGCAGCGCCGCGGCACGATGGAACAACTCGATGCGTGCGGCGGCTTCGCGGATCGCCGCTTTCAATTCGGGATCGAGCGCCGCCTCGGCCGCGACGAACTCGGCCTCGTCGACCTCGAGTGCATCCAGTGTGCAGCGATCGTACCGGGCGCTGAGCGCGCGCAACGCCGTGTCGCCGTCCTTGCGCACGGCCGCGACGATCCGTTCGACACCATGACGCACGTCGTCTGCGCGCGACTGCGCCGGTCGCGCCAGCGCCTCGCGCCGGGCCGTTTCGTCCAGGGCGTTCCAGTCCAGACGTTTCATGCAAGCGAACTCCTCGTGCTGCCCTGCTTCATGCCAGCATCTTCTCCACCGGCAGCACGAACATCTCGCGTGCGCCGGCCTTCTTGATTTCCTCCAGTTGCCGCCAGCTCACCTCACCGGCGCACAACGCCTGCAGCATCAACTGGTCGGCCTGGCCAGCCACCGCCAGCAGCGTCGGCTGCGGACCGCCGGGGAGCAACCGGGTGACTGCCTCCAGCGAGTGACGCGAGGTCTGCAACAGCAGCAGCCGCGATTCGCGCACCTGGATCACGCCATCGAGCCGCTTCAGCAACAACTCCAGCATGTCGCCGCGCTCGTCCGCCGGCAGGGTCACCGGCCCGGCCAGCACCGCCTCGCTCTCCAGCAGCACCTCGGTCTCGCGCAACTGGTTGGCCACCAGGGTGCCGCCGCTCTGCACCAGGTCGCAGATCGCGTCGGCCGTGCCCAGCTTCGGCGCAATCTCGACCGAGCCGGCCAGGGTCACCACGCCGGCGTCGATGTGTTGCGCGCGCAGCCATTCACCAAGCAGGCCGGGGTATGACGTGGCGATGCGCCGTCCCGCGAGATCGCCGGGCGCGGAATAGTCGAGCTCCTGCGGCACGGCGATCGACAACCGGCACCGTCCGAAGCCGAGTGGCCGCAGTTCGGCCAGCGGCTCGCCATCGCGCCCGGCAGTGAGCTGGAACTCGCCCAGCACGTTGCGGCCGACGATGCCGACGTCGCATACGCCTTGCGCGATCAGGCCGGGGATGTCGTCGTCGCGCACCAGCAGCAGGTCGACCGGCTCGCCTTCGCCGAAGCAGAACAGCTTGTCGCGGCTTTGCCGGAAGGTCAGGCCGCATCGCTTGAGCAGGTCCAGCGCCGGCTCGGTCAGCCGTCCGGATTTCTGCATCGCGATGCGCAGGCGGTCGCGCGGCTTCATGCCCTCTTCCTTGCCGCCTGCGCCTGCCGCCGCGCCGCGCGGGCCGCGGCCGCGAGATAGCCGCCGCTGCCCTGGTTGAGATAGCGCGCGACCCGCCCGATCGTGGTGATGCTGACCGCAGTGCGTTCGTGGATCTCCCGGTACGACACGCCTTCGAGCAGGAACGGCACCACCCGCCAGCGGTCCACCAGCACTTCAAGTTCCGCCGGCGTGCACAGGTCGCTGAGGAACGCGCCAACTTCCTCGACGTTCTTCAGCGACAGCAACGCCTCGTACAGGCTCAGCTCGGCGGACTCGACGGGTGTTTCGGGATCAAGCGATCGACGCTTCATAATGTACTAACGCATTAACACAGTGGCGCGCATCATACACCCATGCGGCGCTGCCGCAATCCCCTCGTTCCTCGCCGCTCGCCCCCCCCATCCTGGAGCCCGCATCCCGGAGCCCGCATCCCGGCTCTCGACAGACGAATGCGCGGTCATCCCGGCCCCAAAAACAGGAACCCCCGCCGAGGCGGGGGTTCCTGGCAACACGGGAAAGCCGTGTCGACTCAGGCGGACTTCTTGCGCGGGGCCGCCTTGCGGGTCGCCGGCGCCTTGGTCACCGTCGGCTTGGTGCCGGCCACGGCCGGGGCCAGCGCGTGCGCGCGCGTATTGCCGTAGCTGCTGCGGTAGATCTTGCCGCGGCGGGTCTTGCGATCGCCCTTGCCCATGGGGAACTCCTTGATTCGATGGATGTACGGCCGTCCATCATAGCAGTGCGGCGGGCAACGCCATAGGCCACCCACGCCCAGCGCCAACCAGCCTCAATGCGCGCATTGCGGGCCGTGCACGTGGACCTGGACACGGCGGTCGCGACGCAGGTTGACGAAGTGTGCGGCGGCCAACAGCAGGCCGCCCGACGTGACCAGTGCACTGTGCACCAGGGTCAGTCCACCCTCGGCCCAGGTGACGCCGGAAATCAGCAGGAGCAACCCCGGGATGGCCAGCAGCAACGGCAAGGGCTGCTGGTGGCGCCGAAAGCCCCGCACCAGGGCGATCACCGCCAGCACGCAGGCAAACGCCACGAAACCCCGCTCGAAGCGATGGTCGGCCAGGAACTCCAGCCCGACCAGTGGCAGCGCGGCCAGGACGAAGGGCAGCAAGGCACAGTGGATCGCGCACAGGAACGAGGCGATCGCGCCGATGCGATCGGCGCTCTGCCATCCACGCGATGTGCCTGCCTGCCCGGAATGCATCTGCCTGCCTGCCGTCGCCGCGCGAGGCGGCCGGGGAATCTGGCCGGCATGTTACATTATAACAATAGGTCGCGCTACCGGGCGATGGTCGCCGTTCAGGCTTTGCGGCAGGCCCGGCACAGACCGTGGACTTCCAGCGTCTGCGCCTGCGGCCGGAAACCCAGCGCGCGGGCCTGCGCCTCGATCAATTCGGCGACCCGTTCGTCGCAGACCTCCTGCGCGCTGGAACAGTTGTCGCAGATCAGAAATGGGACCTGATGCGCCTCGGTCGGATGGTGGCAGGAGACGAAGGCGTTGATCGACTCCAGCTTGTGGATGAAGCCGTTCTCGAGCAGGAAATCCAGCGCGCGATAAACCGTGGGCGGAGCGGCATTGCCGTGCTGTTCGCGCAGCTGGTCGAGCAGTTCGTACGCCTTGACCGGTATGCGAGATGCCGCGATCAGTTCCAGCACCTCCTTGCGCAGGGGGGTCAGACGCAGGCCCCGCTCCTCGCTGGCGTGTTCCACCGCACGCACGAAACCCTTCGCGTCATGATGGTGGTGCGGGTGGTGCGCGTGCGCGTTGTCGGCAACATCGTGGTTCAAAGCATTCACCTCGCCTCGATCATACATCCGCCACCGCCCGCCTCAGCGCGGCACCGGCGGCGGTTTCACGGCCGGCTGGCCGCGCGGCCTGCACAGGATCACGATCCAGCCGATCGGGCCGAGCACCCAGGACCACAAGACCGCTTCCAGCACCCGGCCGCGCCACCAGCCGAGCAGCAGGCCCACGGCGACGAACAGCAGATTCCACCAGAACATGGCTGCCCAGGGCACCATATTCAACAGATTGAAGAAGACGTGCCGGAACGCGCCGGGGGCGTCGAGATCGACGCCCTGGGTGGCGCGGGCCAGCAGCTCATCCACGGGGAGACTGGCGCCAGCTGCGCCGCGCCGCCAACTCAGGCATGGGTCATGGCCATCGCGGCGTCGATGCGGCGGATCGCCTCCTCGCGCCCCGTGAGATAGATCGTGTCCTCGATCGAGGGCGAGACCTGGGTACCGGTCATTGCCACCCGCAGCGGCTGCGCCACCTTGCCCATGCCCAACTCCAGCTGCGCCGCCACCTGCTCGATGACCAGGTGGACCGCCGCCGGCTTCCACTCGCACGCGCTCAGCAGCGTCTTCGCCGCCGCCAGCACGCCCGGGGCGCTGGCGTTGCCGAGATGTTTCGCCACCGCCTTGTCGTCCCAGGCAGTGATCGGGCCGTACCAGATCTTCGCCCGCTCGGCCATTTCCTTCAGCGTGTGCACGCGCTCGCGCAGCGCCACGATGACCTCGATCGGCGCGGGGCCTTGCGCGACGTCCACGCCGGCGCGCTGCAGGTGCCATTCGAACTCGGCCAGGAACGACTGCGGCTCGTCGGTCTTCAGGTAATGCTGGTTCAGCCACGCCAGCTTCTCGGTGTCGAAGCGCGAGGCCGCCTTGTTGACGTCGGCGATGTCGAACAGCGCGATCATCTCCTCGCGCGAGAAGATCTCCTGATCGCCATGCGACCAGCCCAGCCGCACCAGGTAGTTGAGGATCGCGTGGGGCAGGAAACCCTGCTCGCGATAATCCATCACGCTGACCGCGTTGGTGCGCTTGGACAGCTTCTTGCCTTCCTTGTCCAGGATCATCGGCAGGTGCGCGAACTCCGGCACCGGCGCGCCGAGCGCGTGATAGATGTTGATCTGCCGCGGCGTGTTGTTGACGTGGTCGTCGCCGCGGATCACCTCGGTGACGCCCATGTCGATGTCGTCGACCACCACGGCGAAGTTGTAGGTCGGCCAGCCATCGGAGCGAAAGATCACCAGGTCGTCCAGCTCGCTGTTGGCGATCTCGATGCGGCCCTTGACCTTGTCCTCGAATACCACCGAGCCTTCGATCGGGTTGCGGAAGCGGATCACCCGGTTGGGGTCGTCGCGGCACGCCTCGTTGCGATCGCGGTAGTAACCGTTGTAGCGCGGTTTCTCGCCGGCCTGCATGGCCGCCTCGCGCATCGTCTCGATCTCGTCCTTGCTCTCGTAGGCGTAGTAGGCCTTGCCGGCGGCGACCAGTTGGTCGGCGACCTGCCTGTATCGGTCGAGTCGCCGGGTCTGGTAGAACGGGCCCTCGTCGGCATCGAGGCCGAGCCAGTGCATGGCGTCGAGGATCGCCTGCACCGCCGCGTCGGTGGAACGTTCGCGATCGGTATCCTCGATGCGCAGAATGAACTGTCCGCCGCGACGACGCGCCTCCAGCCAGCAGTACAGCGCGGTGCGCGCGCCGCCGATGTGCAGGAAGCCGGTGGGGCTGGGAGCGAAACGGGTACGGACGGCCATGATGTTCCGGACAACAAGGAGAAACGATGGATTTTAACCGATACCGCGGGCAGCGCCGGCCTCGCATGCGCGCCCTGCCCACCTCCATGCTCGCGCTGGCGCTGCTTGTCGCCGCCGCACCCGCAAGGGCGGAGAACCCCGGTTTCGACCGCCCCGGCTACGGCTTCACGCCGGGCGTGCTGGCCGCTGGCGAGGCAATCCTCGAACAAGGCCTGCCGGACTGGAGCCGCGACCGGCAGGATGGCGTCACCGTGTCGCAGTACACCGCCGACAGCTTGCTGCGCATCGGGCTCGGCGGGCCGTTGGAAATGCAATTGGGCAGCGACTCCTGGAACGTGCTGCGGCAAGCCAGCCCGGGCGGCAGCGTGCACAGGGAAGGCCGCGGCGACAGCCAGCTGGGGCTGAAGCTGGCGCTGCCGTCGAGCCATGCGGGCTTCAGCTGGGGCCTGCTGGGCAGCGTCACCTTCACCGACGGCGAGCGGGAGTTCCGCGGAGACCATCGCCAGTACCTGCTCGGCGCGCAGTTCAACCTGGATGTCGGCGAGCGCCACTCGCTGGGCCTTTACCTGGAGAACGTGCGCCGCGGCGGCGCCGACAACCCCACCGTGGCGCTGGACGACAGCCATGCGCTGTCGTCGGCGCTGACCCTGTACACCGAACTCGCCTGGCAGCACCTGCCCGGCGAGGGCAGCGGCAGCCTCGCCGGTGCCGGCGTGCAGTGGATGGTCACGCCCCGCGTGCAACTGGACGCGGGCTTCGACCATCGCCTGCACGGCTCGGCAAACCAGTGGCAGGGCAATCTGGGCGTGTCGATCTACTTCGGCGACTGATTGCGTCGCACGCCCCCGCGATTACTTGACGTGGACGGTGATCTTCTTCGACACCACCGCCGGCACGAACGGCACATGATTCGCGTCCCCCAGCTCCAGTTGCAGAGTATGCGTACCCGGGGCCAGCTTCAGCGTGGTCTGGGTCTGTCCGCCGCCGAAATGGATGTGGTTGGCGTCGGCCGGAATCGGCTGGCCGGCGGCGGGCAAGGTCTTCACGTCGACCAGCAGGTGATGATGGCCGGTGTGCTCCCTGGTCACGCCCGCTGGCGCCACGCCCATGCCCTCGAGGCCGAAGCGCACGGTGAATTCCTGGCCGACGGTGGCGCCGTCCGCGGGCGAGATGATGTAGACCCTGGCGGCGGCCGGCGCCGACGTGCCCGGCAGCGCAGGTGCTTCGGCTGCCATCGCGACAGTGGCCAGACCGGTGAGGGCGAGAATGAGCAGGATGCGATTCATCGAGGGAACCTCCAGCAAAGGGGAACTCCCAGTGTAAGCGCTGCACCGCGCCGCCGCCCACTGTGCGCAATATGCTCACGCCGTCGTGGCTGCCTTTGCGCTCAAGCAGATAGCGAATTTGTCCACAGGCTTTGCCGAACGTGCTCCACAGTCGCTGTGGAAAACTCTCGCGCCGTTGCTCAGAAAATCATCAAGGCGTGGCAAGTCATTGCCGGCAAAGGACGAAGCGCGGTTGTCCACAGGCTTGTACAGCGACGGCGCACAGAAGCTGTGGAAAACCCGGCCCGCGATACGACGATGCCGCCCGTGGGCGGCATCGCTCCGCGACGCGCGACGCACGCTCAGGCCGCGCGATCGGCCCGGGTCAGGATGCCGAACAGGTCGGCAAGCTTGTCGCGCATCTCGCGGCGGTCGACGATCAGGTCGATCGCACCGTGGTCAAGCAGGAACTCCGAACGCTGGAAGCCTTCCGGCAGCGTCTCGCGCACGGTCTGCTCGATCACGCGCGGACCGGCAAAGCCGATCAGCGCCTTGGGCTCGCCGATGTTGATGTCGCCCAGCATCGCCAGGCTGGCCGAGACACCACCGGTGGTCGGGTTGGTCAGCACGCTGATGTACGGCACGCCGGCATCGCGCAGACGCGCCAGCGCGGCCGAGGTCTTGGCCATCTGCATCAGCGAGAACAGCGCCTCCTGCATGCGCGCACCGCCAGTGGCGGAGAAACACACCAGCGCGCTCTTGTCGGCCAGCGCACGTTCGGCGGCGCGGGCGAACTTCTCGCCCACCACCGACCCCATCGAACCGCCCATGTAGGCAAACTCGAACGCCACCGCCATCAACGGACGTCCCTTCAAGCGGCCGCTCATCGCGACCATGGCGTCCTTCTCGCCCAGTTTCTTCTGGGTGGCGATGATGCGGTCGCGATACTTTTTCGAATCGCGGAACTTCAGCGGGTCGGCCGGTTCCATGCTGGCCCACAGTTCCTGGCCGGAACCTTCGTCCAGCAGCGCGCCCAGGCGCGCCCGTGCGCTGATGTAGTGATGGTGGCCGCACTTGGGACACACCATCAGGTTGCGTTCCAGTTCGGGCCGGTACAGCACGGTGCCGCAGCCCGCGCATTTCTCCCACACGCCCTCGGGCACCGAGCCCTTGCCGCCGCCCGAAGGGAGCGTGCGGGTACGCGGGTTCATGATCTTCTGCAGCCAGTTCATCGCAATACCTCAAACTTTCGAGACGGCCGGGTCGACCGCCTCAGCGTGCATCCAGCGCCGCGCGGATCGGCTGCAGGAAACTGCGCACACGACCCGTGATATCCGCCGCGTCCGTGGCCGCCGCCAGGCTTTCGACCAGCGCGCTGCCGATGACGACCGCGTCAGCGAAGCCGCCGATCGCTGCGGCGCTGGCCGCATCGCGAATGCCGAACCCCACCGCCACCGGCGTACCGGCGAGGCTCCTGACTTCGGCAACGCGCTCGGCAATCTCGCTGACGCTCAACTGCGCCGCTCCGGTGACGCCAGCGAACGATACATAATACAGGAAGCCTTCCGCCGAGCTGCACAACTGCGCCATACGCGCAGGTGCGGTGGTGGGCGCGGCGAGCAGGATCTGCTGCAACCCCGCCCCGCGCAGCGACTGCAGCACGGTCGACTCCTCCAGCGGACAATCGACCAGCAGCACGCCATCGACGCCGGCCGCCACGGCCTCCTGTGCGAAGCGCGCGTAGCCGTGGATCTCCAGCGGGTTCAGATAGCCCATCAGCACGACCGGGGTTTCCGCATCGCGTTCGCGAAATGCATGCACCCAGCCCAGCACCTGCGCGAGACCGACGCCCTTGGCGATCGCCCGCTCACTGGCGTGCTGGATCACCGGGCCGTCTGCCATCGGATCGGAAAACGGCACGCCCAGCTCGATAAGGTCCGCCCCCGATTCCACCAGCGCATGCATCATCGCCACCATGTGCTGCGGCGAGGGATCGCCCGCGGTGACGAACGGGATCAGGCCGGTGCGGCCGGTGGCCTTGAGTTGGGCGAAGCGGGTGTCGATGCGGCTCATAAGACAGGAGTGAGTAATGAGAAGTGAGAAGTGAAAGAGAGCTCGGGCGGGTCTGAGCGGTTCTGGAGTGCGAGACTTCCTCTCACTTCTCACTCCTCTCCACTCACTCCTCGCTACACGCTCACTCCCTCGCGCGCCGCGATCGTGTGCACGTCCTTGTCGCCGCGGCCGGACAGGTTGCACAGCACGATGCCGTCTTTGGGCAACTCGCGCGCCAGCTTGATCGCCTGCGCCACCGCGTGGCTGGATTCCAGGGCGGCCAGGATGCCTTCGGTGCGCGCCAGCAGGTGGAACGCCTCCAGCGCCTCGTCGTCGGTGATGCCGACGTACTCGGCGCGACCGGCATCCTTCAGGAAGGCATGCTCCGGCCCCACACCGGGATAGTCGAGGCCGGCGGAGACCGAATGCGTCTCGGTGATCTGGCCGTTGTCGTCGCACAGCACGTAGGTGCGGTTGCCATGCAGCACGCCGGGACGGCCGGCCGCCAGCGAGGCGGCATGATGACCGGTGGCGATCCCCTCGCCTGCCGCCTCGGCGCCGACGATGCGCACGTCGGCGTCGTTGAGGAAGGCATGGAACAGGCCGATGGCATTGGAGCCGCCGCCGACGCAGGCGGTCAGCACGTCGGGCAGGCGGCCGTATTGCGCCAGCATCTGCGCGCGTGCCTCGCGCCCCACGACGGCATTGAAGTCGCGCACCATCTTCGGATACGGATGCGGACCGGCCACGGTGCCGATGATGTAGAAGGTGTCGGCCACGTTGGTGACCCAGTCGCGCATCGCCTCGTTCAACGCATCCTTCAACGTCTTCGAACCGGAAGTCACCGGCACCACCTCGGCGCCGAGCAGCTTCATGCGGTAGACGTTGATCTTCTGCCGCTCGATGTCGACCGCACCCATGTACACCACGCAGCGCATGCCGAAGCGCGCCGCTACCGTGGCCGTGGCTACGCCATGTTGACCGGCGCCGGTTTCCGCGATGACGCGCTGCTTGCCCATGTGCCGCGCCACCAGCGCCTGGCCGATGGTGTTGTTGATCTTGTGCGCGCCGGTGTGGTTGAGGTCCTCGCGCTTGAACAGAATGCGCGCGCCGCCAACCTGCCGCGACAGCCGTTCGGCGTGGTAGATCGGGCTGGGCCGGCCGACGTAGTGCTGCAGGTCGCGATCCAGTTCCGCGAGGAAAGCCGGATCGGTGCTCAGCCGTTCGTAAGCCTCGCTCAACTCGGCCAACGGCGCCATCAGCGTCTCGGCGACATAGCTGCCGCCATACTCGCCGAAGCGGCCATGGGCGTCGGGGTAGAGGTTGAAGTCCGCAATCTTGCTCATGGGGTCACTCGGGGATGGGCATGCCGCACTGCGGCAAGCGACCATCTTAGCGGATAGTTCACAGATAACGCCGGATGGTTTCCCGGAACTCGGCCAGTTGCCCCGGCGTGAGCGCGCCGAGTATCCCGCGCCGCTCGGCGGGGATGTGCGCGGCGGGGTCGTCGTCGCCGAAGACGTAGTGATCCAGCAGGCCTTTCCACGCCGCCCGCTCCGCCGGCGGCAACGCGCGGAACACGAGGATGCAGTGCATCAGGCAGCCCAGCGCCGTGGCCGGTGCGTCGCCCCCGGCCGGCACCGGTTTCCACCAGTAGTTCACCAGCGCATTGATCTGCTCCAGCGACTCGACGTGGTGCCACCACATCGGCGGGATGTAGATCGCGTCGCCAGGATGCAGTTCGGCCACCTGAGCCGCGGCCAGCGCATCTTTCAAGCGCGGATAACGCGGATCGTCGGGACGATCCAGCCGCGCCATGCCGATCGCCGCGCCGGTCGGCGCGAAATCCAGCGGACCGACATAGAGATTGCGCACCTGCTCCGGGGCGAACAGGGTGAAGCGCCGCACCCCGCACGCCACACAGGCGACGTTGTGGTACTCGTCGAAATGCGCCGGCGTGGTGACCTTGTTGCCGATCCAGATGCGCGGCTGGATCGCCTTGTCGATGAAGGGAACCGCATGATCCTCCAGCAGTCCGGGCAGGCAGTCGGCGATCAGCGCGCTCTGCATCGCCAGCCCCGGCGGATTGTCCTGGCGGCTGTAGGCCGCCAGCCGCTGCAGGCCCCGGGTGATCGAGACGCGGTGATGCGCGTAGTTGAAACCGTCGACATTCGCGTTGTAGCCGATCACGCCGCCCTCGCCTGCCGGCATCAGCAGCGCGTCGACCTCGCGGCCGTTGTCCAGCTTCGCCAGGCCTTGCGCAAAGGCGGTGTCCGACCGCCGCGACCACGCCACCATCGGCCAGTCGCGGCAGAGGCCGCGGATCACCAGCGGGCGGGCACGATCCACCAGGCCCGCGAGTTCGAGTGCCTGCCCGGCGCCGCGATATTCCTCGATCACTCCCGGCATGCCGCCTGCTCCGCGTCGGCCGCGCGCACCGCGCGGATGAAGGCTTCGAGCCGCGCCGCGTCCTTGATCCCCGGTGCCGATTCCACTCCGCTGGCCACATCCACCGCCCACGGACGTGCCGCGCGCACCGCATCGCCCACGTTGCCGGCGTGCAGGCCACCGGCCAGGATCAGCGGCTGCGCCAGATTGCCGGGCAGCAACGACCAGTCGAACGCCTTGCCGCTGCCGCCCGCCTCGCCGGGTGCATGGCCGTCCAGCAACAGGCCGGCGGCGCGCGGGTAATCGCGCAGGCGCGGAAGCGCGGCAGCGCCATCGCCCATCGCGATCGCCTTGACGAAGGGGCGGTCGAACCGTGCGCACCAGTCGTCGCCCTCATCGCCATGGAACTGCAGCAGCGCGGGATCGACTTCATCGACCACCTGCCGCACCAGCGCCGCCGCGTCGTCCATGAACAGGGCCACCGTGGCGATGAACGGCGGCAGCGCCGCGACGATCTCGCGCGCACGCGCCAGCGTCACCTGCCGCTTGCTGCGCGCGGTGAACACCAGGCCGATCGCATCGGCGCCGAGCCGCGCGGCGAGCAGCGCATCCTCGACGCGGGTCATGCCACAGCATTTGATGCGGGTCACGGGCCGGCTCCCGTCAGGCAGACTTCGGTGGGCAGGCCCCAGTGTGCCTCGTAGCGCGGGCCGATGAAGGTCAGCCCCGAGGCCGGTGCAGTCGGTCCGGCCACCTGGCGGTCGCGGCCGGCGAGCAGTTCGGCCATCCATTCCACCGGCTGCTCGCCGCGACCGACCAGCAGCAGCGAACCCGCGATGTTGCGCACCATGTGGTGCAGGAAGGCATTGGCCTCGATCTCCAGCATGACGTGCTCGCCCTCGCGGCGAACGCTGATCTCGAGCACCGAGCGCCGCGGGTGCGGCGCCTGGCACGACAGCGCCCGGAATGCGCTGAAGTCGTGCTCGCCCAGCAAGGATTGCGCGGCTTCGTGCATGCGCTGCGCGTCCAGCGGCAGGCGCTCCCAGGTGACGTAGCGCGCGTCCAGCGCGGCGCGCACCGGCCGGTTGAGGATGTGATAGCGATAACGGCGGCTGCGCGCGGAGAAGCGCGCGTGGAAGCTGTCCGGCACCGGTTGCGCCCACAACACGGCCACGCTGGCCGGCAGGTTCGAGCACGCGCCCAGCACCCAGCCGCGCAATTCGCGGCGTGCATCGGTATCGAAATGCACCACCTGGCAGCGGCCGTGGACGCCGGCGTCGGTGCGTCCTGCGCAACTGACCAGCACCGGATGGGCCGCCACTTTCGACAAGGCCTCCTCCACTGCGCCCTGCACGCTCGGCCCTTCGGTCAGGCGTTGCCAGCCGAAGAAATCGGTGCCGTCATACTCGATGCCGAGGGCGATGCGCATGGATGCCGCAGATCCGGAAGGAAGCGTCGAAGATTAGCAGGCAGGCACCGACGTCATGCCCGCCGAAAAGAAATCGGGCCGGCAAGGCCGGCCCGGTTCCGTCCCGTTCGCGATGCGATCTCAGCCCAGACCGTCGAGCAGCTTGCGCGCCACGTCGCGCTGCATCTGGCTGCCTTCCTTGAGCACTTCGCCCAGCATCGCGCGGGCGCCATCGGCATCGCCCATGTCGAGATAGGCGCGCGCCAGGTCGAGTTTGGTATCGACCGGATCGTCGCTGAACTCAGCCGACTCCGCGGCGGACGCGCCGGTTTCCGGCGCATCCCAGGAAGCCTTCGGCTCGGCGTGCGGCTTGACCACGGTAATGTCGTCCGCGGCCGCCGGCGGCGTCGTGCGCGAACCACCGGCTGCGGGCTGGGTCAGGTCGAAATCGAAGCTGTACTCGGTGACTTTCTTCGTGCCGGTCGGCAGCGCCGGCGGCAGCGGGGAAACCACGGTGGGTGCGTCGCTGTCGTCGGCGTAGTCGTCGATGTCGAACGCCTGCGTCGCCTCGGACTCGACGTCGGCAGGCTCCGCATGATGGTCGAACAACGGATGCCCCGGCGCGAGATCCTCGCCCATGTGCACCACGTCCTGCCACTCGTCCTGTTCCGGGTCGGTGATGTGGGCGTGCATCGCTTCGGCCGCGGCCTCGAAACGCTCCACGTCGCGGCGCGAGTAGTACAGCGTGACCAGTTCCAGATGCAGGTAGATGTCGTCCGGATGCTCGGCCAGCTGGTCGAGCAGTTGCTCCTGGTCGGTATCGCCATCGGCCAGCAGATCGTCGTCGCCCTCGCCTGCCGGCGGCGTGGCGCCGAAACGATCGGCCAGCGAGGCTCCCCCCGTCTTGGCGGCGGCCGCAGGCTTGCGGCGGCGACCGAGAACGGCAAGCAGAATCAACACGATGACCGCGCCGGCCGCTGCGGCCCAGGCCCAAGTCTGCATGTACCAGGGTTGCTCGACCACGCGTGCCGGGGCGGGCGCGGGCGCGGGTGCGGACGCAGGTTCGGCCGCAACCGTGGCCGCAGCAGCCGGTGTCGCACTGGCAGTAGCCAGCGAGGCCGAACCGGCCGGCGCGAACGCGGTGCCTGCCGCTGCCACCGATGCCGAGGTCGCCGCGCCGGAGGAGGCCGAGGCCACCGGGCTCTCGCTGGCCTCGGCGCTGCTGCCGGCGCTGGCCACCGCCGGCGCGAGCGCTGCGGGTTCCGCTACCGTGCTCGCAGCCACGGGAGCGGTTGCCGGCGCGCCGGTGCCCTTGCGTGCAGCGGCCAGCTTGGCCTGCAACTCGGCGATCTCGCTGTCCTTCAGCGACAGCAGGTGTTCGTTCTTGGCGTTGATGTCGGTGAGGTCTTTCAGCCGCGCCTTCAGGTCGCCGCTCTGCTGCTTCAGGCTGGCCACGCTTTCGCGGGAGCGCAGCAATTCCTCGCGCAGGCTGGCAGAGGACTGGTCGGTCTTGCCGGATGACTGCCCGCCGCCGGCGGTGCCGGCCTGCGGAGGCACCAGCGCCAGCCGGTCCTCGTTGTCGGCCGCGCCGGTGGTGGGCGAGCCGGAGGAGGAAGCGCGCGTTGCCGCATCGGCCACCACCGCGGGCTTGCCCGGCGTGCCGGCGCGCCAGTCGCTGTTCTGCCGGCTCACCTCGGCGGCCGCCGCGGCCAGGCTCATGGCCTGCGCCTCGGAGGCGCTGGGCACGCGCAATACCGCGCCGCTCTTGAGCGCGTTGATGTTGTCGCGATAGAAGGCGTCCGGATTGGCCTGCTGCAGGGCCAGCATCATCTGGCGCACGTCGACGCCGGTCGGCGTCACGCTGCGGGCGATGCCCGACAGTGTCTGGCCGCTCTGCACCGGACCGAGACGGCCGTTCTCGACGGCAGCGGGAGCCGGAGTGCGGGTAGCCGCCGCCGCTTGCGGCGCCGGGGCGGGAGCGCGCTGCGCAGGGCGCGGCGCCGGGCTGGCCGGGCGCGGCGCCGCCACTGGCGCCGGCGCGGGGGTTGCCGCGACCGGGTGCGAGCCGGGTGGATCGAGCAGGATCGCGTACTCGCGCACGCTGGGGCCGTCCTTGCCGTCCACTTCAATGAGGAGGTCGAGATAGGGATCGTTCACCGGTTCGCTGCTGGTGATGCGGATCACCGGGTGCGCGCCGGTGGCAACGCTGAAGTGCAGCGGAATGTCGGTGCGCCCGCCGACGATGCCGGCCCGGGCAAACTGCTCGCTGGAGGCCAGTTTCACCTTGAGACCCTGCAACTCGGCCGGACTGGCCGGGTGCAGCGGAATCTCGGCCAGCAGCGGCTGTCCCAATGCCGATTTGACCTGGACCTGGCCCATGTCCACGGCCAGGAGCTGGCTGCTCCCCAGCGCCAGCGCCACCAGCATCGACAATTTCAACGAACGATTCATGCATGTTCCCCCGAGCGATCCCTGACGCTTTCTTGTTGAAAAGATGCCGCCACCAGGGCGGCGGCCGCGTCACCGTGCCGCCACTTTAGTTACAAGAAGCGCAATCAACAATAGCCGCGGCGAATACTTGCGACACATTGCTGCTGCCGGTTCTTGCCCCGGACACCCCGTCATGGGTGGTCATCAGGCACCGCGGCCTGCACCTGCAACAACTGGCGGCGCAACTCGGCGATCTGCGCGTCCTGCTGCTCCAGGCGCCGGCTGGCGCGCTGGCTGGCTGATTCCTGACGCGCCACCTCCTGCTGCAGGCGCTTCACCTCGACCTGATTGCGTTGCATCCGCTGCCGTACGGCCGGCAGCGCCGGGACGGCCGTCGAGCCGGCGCGGGCCGGTCCGGCCGGCGGCGCGGCCCAGGCCGACGCGGTGAGCAGGATGCCGATGGCGGCAAGAGACGGCAGGACACGCATGGTCAGAGATAATCCTCGATCAGCAACTCGGCAATCTGCACCGCATTCAAGGCCGCACCCTTGCGGATGTTGTCCGAGACGACCCACAGGTCCAGCCCGCGCTCATGCGAGATGTCCTCGCGGATGCGCCCGACGAACACGCCATCGGTCCCGGCCGCCTGCGCCACCGGGGTCGGGTAGCCGGCCGGCTTGCGCTCGTCCATCAGCACCACGCCCGGCGCCTGGCGCAGCAGTTCGCGCGCCTCCTCGGCGGTGATCTTGTCGCTGGTCTCGATGTGCACCGCCTCGGAATGGCCATAGAACACCGGCACGCGCACCGCGGTCGGGTTCACCTGGATCGACTCGTCCTCCAGGATCTTGCGGGTCTCCCACACCAGCTTCATCTCCTCCTTGGTGTAGCCGTTGGGCTGGAAGTCGTCGATCTGCGGGATCACATTGAACGCGATCTGGACCGGGAATTTCTTGCCCGGTTCCACGCTTTGGAAATTCAGCAGGGCCGCGGTCTGTCGGCCCAGCTCCTCCATGCCGCTGCGGCCGGCACCGGAGACGGACTGGTAGGTGGCCACGTTGATCCGCTCGATCTGCGCCGCGCGGTGGATCGGCGCCAGCGCGACCAGCATCTGCATGGTCGAGCAATTCGGGTTGGCGATGATGCCGCGGTTGGTGTACTGGGCGATCGCGTGCGGGTTGACCTCGCTGATCACCAGCGGGATGTCGTCCTGATAGCGGAACTCCGAAGTGTTGTCGATCACCACCGCGCCGGCCGCTGCCGCGCGCGGCGCGTGTTCGCGGCTGACCGAGCCGCCGGCGGAGAAGAACGCGATGTCGACGCCGGCGAAGTCGTAGGTGTCCAGCAACTGCACGGTGACCTGCTTGCCGCCGAAGCTGACCTTGCCACCGGCTGATCGCTCGCTGGCCAGCGGCACCAGCTCGCTGACCGGAAACTCGCGCTCGGCGAGGATGGCCAGCAGGGCTTCGCCGACGGCACCGGTGGCGCCGACCATGGCGACCTTGTAACTGCTCTTGTGACTCATGGAATGGGTTGCTCTGGAAGTGGAGGCGTGCCGGTCACAGCACGTTCGGGTTGAGGAGGTTGGGTGGTCGTCCTGCGTGCGGACCATGGCCGAACAACGCGAGCACATTGTCCACCGCCACCGATGTCATCGCGCGGCGGGTATCGGTCGTGGCGCTGGCGATATGGGGGCTGAGCACCACGTTGTCGAGCGTGAGCAGCGCCGGATGCAGCTTCGGTTCGCCCTCGAACACGTCCAGCGCCGCGCCGGCCAGGCGCCGGTCGCGCAACGCCGCGGCCAGCGCGGCGTCGTCGACAATGCCGCCGCGGGCGACGTTGACCAGCATCGCGGTCGGCTTCATCAGGGCCAGCTCGGCCGCGCCGATGGCGTGTCGGGTGCGCGGCGTCAGCGGCAAGGCCAGCACCAGGAAATCGGACTCGCCCAGCAACTGCGCCTTGTCCACGTGGCGTGCGTTGCAGGCGCGCTCGACCGCCTCGGGCAGCGGCGAGCGGTTGTGGTAGATCACCGGCATGCCGAAGCCGACCGCGCGATGGGCGATGGCCTGGCCGATGCGACCCATGCCGAGGATGCCCAGGGTGCGACCGCGCACGTCGCTGCCCAGCCACGCCTTGAACTCGGTGGCATGCCAGTGGCCGGCACGCAGCCAGCGCTCGGCCGCAGTCATGCGCCGGGCCGCGCCCAGCAGCAGCGCCCAGGCGAAGTCGGCCACGCTCTCGTTGAGCACGTCGGCGGTGTTGGACACCGCGATGCCGGCAGCGCTCATCGCGTCGACGTCGATGTTGTCGTAGCCCACTGCAAGGTTGGCCACGATACGCAGGCGCTCGGCCGCACCGATTTCGGCCGCGCCGATGCGGTCCTTGAGGCCGACGATCACCGCATCCTGCCCCGCCAGCCGGGCAGCCAGTTCGGCAGGACTGAACTTGCGTTCGGTCTCCTCCACGGTCACCTGGAAATGCGGCTCCAGCCGGGCGATGACACCGGGGAAAGTGGGGCGGGACACCCAGACGCGCGGCTTGTCGGTCATCGAACGGGTTCCGGTGGCGGTGGCTCGGCCTCAGGCGATGCGTGGCGCGACCGGCCCCACGTCGCCGCATTGCGCCCGATGGCGCAAGGCGTGATCCATCAGCACCAGCGCCATCATCGCCTCGGCGATGGGCGTGGCACGGATGCCGACGCAGGGGTCGTGACGCCCCTTGGTGACCACGTCCACCGGCTCGCCGGCCAGGTTCACGCTGCGGCCGGGGATCAGGATGCTGGAGGTGGGCTTCAACGCGATCGAGGCGGTCACCGCCTGTCCCGTGCTGATGCCACCGAGAATGCCACCGGCGTGATTGGACGTAAAGCCGTCCAAACGCATTTCATCGCGATGTACGCTCCCGCGTTGGGCGACGGCGGCGAAACCATCGCCGACCTCCACGCCCTTGACTGCGTTGATCGACATCAGCGCACTGGCCAGGTCGCCGTCCAGCTTGCCGTAGACCGGCTCGCCCCAGCCAGGAGGCACGCCCTCGGCGACCACGTTGACGCGCGCGCCGACCGAATCGCCGGACTTGCGCAGCTTGTTGATGTAGTCCTCCAGCGCCGGCACCTGCGATGCATCGGGCCAGAAGAACGGGTTCTGCTCCACCGCGCTCCAGTCGAACGCACCGGGCACGACCTCGCCGATCTGCGCCAGGTAGCCGCGCACGTGCACGCCGTGGCGTTCGGCCAGCCATTTCTTCGCCACGACGGCGGCGGCCACGCGCATGGTGGTCTCGCGCGCCGAGGAGCGCCCGCCGCCGCGCGGGTCGCGGATGCCGTACTTCTGCCAGTAGGTGTAGTCGGCGTGGCCGGGGCGGAAGGTCTGCTCGATCTCGCCGTAGTCCTTGCTGCGCTGGTCGGTGTTGCGGATCAGCAGCGCGACCGGCGTGCCGGTGGTCTTGCCCTGGTACACGCCGGAAAGAATCTCCACCTCGTCCGCCTCGTGCCGCTGCGAGGTGTAGCGGCTGCGGCCGGTGGCGCGGCGCTCGAGGTCGGTGCGGAACTCTTCCGAGGCGATGGCCAGCCCCGGAGGGCAGCCGTCGATCACGCAGCCGATCGCCGGCCCGTGGCTTTCGCCGAAGGTGGTGACGGTGAACAGCTTGCCGAAGGAATTGCTTGACATCGCGCGTCCGGGATCAAAGCCCAGAGCATACCGGCACCACCCCTCTTGTAGGAGCCCGCTCGTGGGCGATGCCTTTTTAATCTTGCGAATCCCGAATCCCCAATCCCGGCTCTCGACAGACGAATGTCTGGTCATCCCGGTTCAAGAACATCGCCCGCGAGCGGGCTCCTGCCGTGGCGCCGCTGGCCACTCGCGGGAGAGCATGGCGAAGATCATGTCGTCCACCCATTCGCCGTGCAGCCACAGGCTTTCGCAGTGATGGGCTTCCTGACGCATGCCCAGCGAACGCAGCAGGGCGAGGCAGGCCTGGTTGCGCGGGTCGACCGAGGCGTGGATGCGGTGCCGGCGCCACGGGCCGAATACCTGCCCGAACAGGGCGCGCACGGCCTCGCCGGCGTAGCCACGGCCCTGCCCGGCCGGCGCGAGGCTGATGCCGAACTCGACCGATTCCATCGCATCCTCGGGCAGGTTCACGCCAAGATCGCCGATCAGCCGGCCGTCCTCGCGCAGGCGGATCGCGCGCTGGAACCAGCCGGCGGGAGTGGCTGCGGGCGATTGTCGCTCGATGAAGGCACGCGCGGCGGCGAGATCGGCTGGCCGCCAACCCTGGTAGCGCGCCACCACGGGGTCGCTGCGCAGGGCGAACAGCGCCGCGGCGTCTTCAGCGCGCAACGGGTCGATCCGCAGTCGCGCCGTGACCAGTTCCATGTCAGCCCGGGCGGCGTGCGACAGCCGCGGCGTGAATCGCCGCCGCATGCTCGACCAGGTCGCGCCGCTCCAGCGCGAACACGCCCATCGGGCCAACCTTGAACTCGATCCACACGAACGGGACCTCGGGCAGCAGCGCGGACAGCGCGTGCTCGCTCTCGCCCACCTCCACGATCAGCAGGCCGTCCTCGGTCAAATGACCAGCCGCCTCGTCCAGCATGCGCAGGCACAGGTCCAGGCCGTCCGCGCCGGAGGTCAGGCCCAGCTTGGGCTCGTGCGCGTATTCGCCCGGCAGCGCGGCGTACTCGTCCTCGGTGACGTAGGGCGGGTTGGAGACGATCAGGTCGTACTTGCGCCCGGCCACGCCGGCGAACAGATCCGACTGGATCGCCTCGACGCGGCCCTCGACGTGCTGGAACGCGATGTTCTCGCGCGCCAGCGACAGCGCCTCGTCGCTGATGTCGACGATGTCGACCTGCCATTCGGGGTTGTACTCGGCCATCGCGATGCCGATGCAACCCGAGCCGGTGCACAGGTCCAGCGCGCGCTCGACGTGGCGCTCGTCCAGCCACGGCGTGAAGCCCGTCTCGATCAGCTCGGCGATCGGCGAGCGCGGCACCAGCGCGCGGCGGTCGCTCTTGAACTTCAGCCCGGCGAACCAGGTCTCGCCGACCAGGTAGGCCACCGGCAGGCGCTCGTTGACGCGCCGCTCGATCAGCGCCAGCACGTTCGCGCGCTCTTCCGCGGTGAGCCGGCCGGCGCCGTAGGCCGGCGGAATGTCCGGCGGCAGATGCAGGCTGGCCAGCACGAGATGCGTGGCCTCGTCGATCGGGTTGTCGTGGCTGTGCCCGAAAGTCAGCCCGGCGGCCGAGAAGCGGCTGGCGCCGTAACGGATGAAGTCGATGATGGTGGCGAGATCGGCAGTCACGGTGGCGCCCGGAGCGGAATGGCCCGCAAGTATAGGGGCGAGGAGTGAGTGGAGAGGAGTGACAAGTGACAGAAAGCCAAGGCAGTTGCCGGCGATCCCATGCGTTCCTCTCTTTTCTCACTCCTCTCCACTCACTCCTTGCCTCTCCACTCACTCCTCGCCCCTATACTGCCCGGATGACTTTCAAGGTATTCCTCCAATACGTCCTTCCGCACCGCTTCCTGTCCCGCCTGGTCTACTGGGCCACGCGCTGGACGTTTGCGCCGTGGAAGAACTGGCTGATCGCCACCATCGTGCGCAACTACGACGTGGACATGGCCGAGGCCGCGCAGTCCGACCCGCTGGCCTACCAGCATTTCAATGCGTTCTTCACGCGCAAGCTGAAACCCGGCGCGCGCCAGGCGGATGCCGATCCGGCCACCCTGCTCTCGCCCGCCGACGGGCGCATCAGCCAGGCCGGGCGCATCGTCGACGGGCGGATTTTCCAGGCGAAGGGGCAGGATTACACCGCCGCCGAACTGCTCGGCGGCGACGAGGCCGCCGCCGCGCCGTACCGCAACGGCAGCTTCGTGACGGTCTACCTGTCGCCGCGCGACTACCATCGGGTGCACATGCCGATGAAGGGAACGCTGCGCGAAACCGTGCATGTGCCGGGGCGCATCTTCAGCGTGGCGCCATTCGCGGTGGAGGCGATCCCGCGGCTGTTCGCGCGCAACGAGCGGCTGGTCTGCCATTTCGACGGCGAACGCGGTCCCTTCGTGGTGGTGATGGTCGGCGCGATCCTGGTCTCTTCGGTGGCCACGGTCTGGGACGGCCTGGTGATCCCGCCGTACGCCTCGTCGATCCGCCGCAAATCGTTTGCCGGGCAGGACATCACGCTGGAACGCTTCGCCGAGATGGCGCGCTTCAACATGGGTTCGACCGTGATCGTGTTGTTGCCGCCGGGCAGCGCGACGGTCGATCCGCTGCCGCCGCAACAGCAGGTTCGCGTGGGCCAGCGGATCGGTCAGATCAGGGTGGCAGGCGGCCACTTTCCCGAAAACTGACGTTGCGCGTCATTTTGTGACGCTATGCGCGCAAATTCCGGGGGTGGCCGGTTAACCTCCTCGCGACGGACCGGCCAACATGCCGTGCCGAACCTGTGCCGAGGGGAACCATGCAGATACTCACTCCATTCTTTGCGGTGGTGCGTTCGCGCCAGCTTGGCCGCCAGTTCCGCGATGTCGAACGCAGCATCCGGACCCTGCCCAAGCGCAGCCGCGATCGGCTGAGCATGCTCACCCTGCGCGAGATCGGCCAGGCCTCGCGCTGTGATTTCCCGCACCTGTACGGCACCACGCCGGAATCGCGCTACCTGCCGTGGGGACAAGGCACCGACCTGGGCTACGAGCGTGCACGTTCGAACAACGCCGAGGTCGCGCTGCGCGGCATCGCGCTGTGGCTGGCGGTCGCCTATCACGAGACCAAGACCGCCACCCAGCCCAACCTGCAGGCCCAGCACCGGCAGTTGCTGCAGTTGCTGCGCGAGCTCAAGGAGCTCCACGGCGGCGGCAGCCGCAGCGATACCTCGGACAGCTGGATGCAGGAGAGCGCCGTCGCCTGACCGCGCGGCGGCGCCCCACCCCGCGCCTCACGCCTCAACGGCAGACCGGCACCTTCAGATGCTGGCCCACCCGGATGCGGTGGTGCTGGAGATCGTTGATCTCGGAAATCTCCTGCACACTGGAACAATGCAGTTTGCGCACGATGCTGATCAAGGTGTCGCCGCGGCGCACGCGATACGTGGTCGTTCTCTGCGCACCCGCCTTCGCCGGCGCCTGCGCCGGATCGGGTACCACCGGCACCGTCGCACGGTGCAGGTCCGCCGCGAGGATCGGCCACGGACCATCGACGCAACGGGCGGCATAGGCACGCTCCAGTCGCTTGGGCACCCGCAGCGTGGCGCCGACCGGCTGGCTGGTATCGGGGTCGAGCCGCGGATTGAGGTTGCGCAGGGTGCGGAACCAGCCCTCCTCCATGCCATCGGCCGAACCCAGGCAGACGGTGAGCTCATCAAGCGACGCGGCGCGCTTGAGCGTGATGCTGCCGGGGTCGCCGTCGATCTTCGGGAAGCGCAGGTTGTAGCTGTCCGGATGCAGGAACAGCCACGCCGCCGCCAGCACCGCCGGCACGTAGTCGCGCGTCTCGGGCGACATCTGGTCGTAGATGCGCGGGTCGTAGAAACTCACCGACGGGTCGTCGCCCACCGCGCGGCGCATGCGGCCTTCGCCGCCGTTGTAGGCGCCGATGACGAGCTCCAGGTTGTTGTTGAAGATGCGCAACTGCTCGTTGAGGTATTCGGCATTGGCCCGCGCCGAAGCGGCCGGGTCGAAGCGCATGTCGAAGCCGTTGTCCACGCCCAGCCCGAAACGCATGCCGGTGGAATACATGAACTGCAGCGGGCCGGAGGCGCCGGAGCGCGACACCGCGTGCACCTTGCCGCCGGATTCCTGGGCCACCATGCCGAACAGCAGCGCCTCGGGCAGGTCGGCCTTCTGGTAGGCCGGCCACATATCGTGGCGCAGGTACTGGTAATTGACCCAGGCGTCCATCAGGTAAGGCCGGCGCTGGGTCAGCCACATCTCCAGCGCTGCCTTCACCGGCCCGTTCATCGCGATCAGCTGCGACAGCTTCTGTCCGTGCAGCAGCGTCACGCTGCGCTGCGCCTGCGGCAGGCTGGCCGCACCGGCATGACCGGTGGCCAGCGCCGCCTGCGACGACTCGACATCCCCGGACAGATCCGGGAGGTCGTCGAAATCGCCATCTTTCAGGCGCAGCAGGCGGTCGAATACGGAAAAGAAGCGCTGCGGATCGCAGCCGGCGGTGACCGCACATTTCGCCGACGACTGCTTCAGCAAGTCGAGCGACTGGCGCAGGCTCAGTGCCGACGCATCGCTGTCGCCTTCGCGCGCCTGCTGCAAGGCGGTCTCGTAGCCCTTGCTGGCCTGGTTCAACTGGCCGTACAGCGCATCGGCCGGCGTCGGGGTCCTCTCGCCGCCGCTGCTGGCGCAGCCGCCCAGCAAGGTGCAGGCCAGCACAAGCGACGCGAGGTGCCGCGGGCGAAACACGTGGGGCAACGACATGAAGAACTTCACCTGCAAAAAGCATTCACCATAGCCGGCCGCGAAGCCGGACTCAACGCACGGCGTCACAACCGCGAGCCACGCGCCGGGTTGGCTACAATCGCGTCACTACCAATGGAAGGACCGCCATGACTGACATCCTGATCGGCCGCAACGACAGCACCAGCGTCAGCCTGGACCCGCACTACGGCAATCGCCACGGCATGATCGCCGGCGCCACCGGCACCGGCAAATCCGTGTCGCTGATGGTGCTGGCCGAAGGCTTCTCGCGGCTGGGCGTGCCGTGCTTCCTGGCCGACGCCAAGGGCGACCTGGCCGGCCTGGCGATGGCCGCCGGCGAGCCGGGCGACAAGCTCAAGGCGCGCCTGGAAAAGCTCAAGCTCGCGGACTGGAAGGCGCAGGCGAACCCGGTGGTGTTCTGGGACATCTACGGCAAGCTCGGCCACCCGGTGCGCGCCACCGTCAGCGAGATGGGTCCGACCCTGCTCGGCCGCGTGCTGGAATTGAACGACACCCAGGAAGGCGTGCTCGAAGTGGTGTTCAAGGCCGCCGACGACCAGGGCTGGCTGCTGCTGGACCTGGCCGACCTGCGCGCCCTGCTTACCTACGCCGCCGAGAACGCCAAGGCGCTGTCCACCCAGTACGGGCTGATCAGCACGACCAGCATCGCGGCGATCCAGCGCGCCCTGCTGAAACTCGAGGGCGACGGCGCCGACCAGTTCTTCGGCGAGCCGGCACTGGAACTGGCCGACCTCATGCGCCAGGACATGAGCGGGCGCGGCATCATCAACGTGCTGGCCGCCGACCAGCTGATCATGAAGCCGCGGCTGTACTCCACCTTCCTGCTGTGGCTGCTGTCCGAACTGTTCGAGCAATTGCCCGAAGTGGGCGATCTCGACCAGCCGAAGATGGTGTTCTTCTTCGACGAGGCGCACCTGCTGTTCGACGACGCCTCGCCGGCGTTGCTGCAGCGGGTGGAACAGGTGGTGCGGCTGATCCGCTCCAAGGGCGTCGGCGTGTACTTCTGCTCGCAGAATCCCGACGACGTGCCCGGCGTGATCCTCGGCCAGCTCGGCAACCGCATCCAGCATGCGCTGCGCGCGTTCACCCCGCGCGACCAGAAGGCGGTCAAGGCGGCGGCGGAAACTTTCGTCGCCAACCCGAAACTCGACGTCACCGAGGCGATCACCAAGCTGGCCGTGGGCGAGGCGCTGGCCTCGACGCTGGCCCACGGCGGCGTGCCCACGC
This sequence comes from Rhodanobacter sp. UC4437_H4, assembly GCF_052978425.1. Classification (NCBI taxonomy): domain Bacteria; kingdom Pseudomonadati; phylum Pseudomonadota; class Gammaproteobacteria; order Lysobacterales; family Rhodanobacteraceae; genus Rhodanobacter; species Rhodanobacter sp. UC4437_H4. Next base: position 105,118 of record NZ_CM129673.1, on the reverse strand, counting down.
CGGTGGAACAGGTGCTGGTGACCACGCCGTGCTGCCGCATCGGCGCGATCACCGAGGCCGAGCGCGGCACCATCCGCCAGCGCTCGCCGGTGGGCGCGAAATACGACACCACGGTCAATCGCGAATCGGCCGCCGAGATGCTGGCCAAGCGCGCCGAGGACAAGGCCGCCAATGCCGCCACCGTGGCGGCCGACGCGCCGGCCAATGGCTCGGCGAAGGAAGCGGACGGCGGCTGGGGCGGCGCCGTGCATGACGCCCTGTTCGGCACCAAGCGCCGCCAGGGCATGATCGAGACGATGGGCAAGCAGATGGTGCGCACCGCGGGCAGCCAGCTCGGCCGGCAGATCCTGCGCGGCGTGCTGGGCGGCATCTTCGGCGGCAAGCGCTGAGTGAGAGCCTGCTCCATGTCTCCGCATAGCCCGCGTTGCCTTGCCGTGGCCGTCAGGTGGTGGCGCGTGGCGCAGCGCCTGCCTGGCTGGCAGGTCAAGCCGCGCGCTGCCGCATGGCGGCCACGGCAAGGCAACCCGAAGGGCCGGGTCTGTTTGCCCGCATCCCTGCGTCATCACTCGGTCGTGGACGGACGTCCACTCCTTCGTTCTTCCTTGGCCTGCGCGCAAACAGCTCCCGGCGCGGGCCATGCGGAGACATGGAGCAGGCTCTGATGCCGCGCGTCGAAATCGTCGCCGCCGACACGCCGTTCGCGCAGCGCCTGCGGGACGGTTTCGGCTATCCGCTGCGCGGCGCCGCACTGGCCACCTGCGTGGCGCTGGCGCTGGCCCACTACGTCGGCCTGCTGCCGGGCTATGTCGGTGCGCTGGCCAGCGCGCTGGTCTGGGCCGCCACCTGGCGTTATGCCGCGGACTGCATGCAGCACACCGCCAACGGCTACGCCGACCCGCCGGACGTGGGCAGTGACGGCAACAGCGCCAGCGGCTGGGGACTGACCGCGATTCACCTGCTGGTGGTCGCCTTGTGCGTGGTCTCCATCGTGTTCTTCCCGCGCCTGCTGTGGCCGGTGCTGCTCCTGGCGGCGCTGGTGCTGCCGGCGATCGACATGTCGCTGGCGTTCGACGGCAACCTCGCGCTGGCCATCAATCCGCTCAACTGGTTGCGCATCATCGGCGGTTTCGGCGGCGCGTATCTGGTCCCCGTGGCGATCAACCTGCTGCTCGGCGTGCTGATCGTGGTCGCCTCGGTCACCACTGCGCGGCTGCCGCGACTGCTCGCCTTGCCGCTGTTCGCATTCGCCTACACCTACCTGATCGTGCTCGCCTTTCATCTCATGGGCGCGATGATCCACCAGCGCCACGAGCGTTTCGGCATGGTGCCGGAAGCGCCGGAGCTGGCCAAGGCTTCCGGGCAGGACGCCGACGACCGACTGGTGGATGCCGCGCGCCAGCAGGCAACCGACGATCCGCAGGCCGCGTTGCGCCAACTTGCCGCGCGACTGCGCGAGCGCGCGGCGCCACCCACCGTGCACCAGTTCTACCGCGAGCTGCTGCACCGGCAGGGCCTGCGCGACGACCTGCTGGTGCACGGCCAGATCTGGATTGCCGCGCTGATCGCCCAGGGCGAATCGCGGCGCGCCCTCGGCGTGCTGCAGGAATGCTGCGGCATCGACGCAAGCTTCATCCCGGACGACCCGCAGACCTGCGGCGCCCTGGCCGACCTGGCCGTGCGGATGGGCATGAGCCGCCTCGCGATCCATCTCGGCCAGGGTTATGTCGCGCACTGGCCACGCGACCCGCAGGCGCCGCACTACGGCCTGCTGGCCGCACGCGCACTGGCCGCCCATGCCGACCAGCACGCCGACGCGGCAGCGCTGCTCGACCGGCTCGTCGCGGCCTGGCCCGAGCACCCGCTGCGCGGCGAGATCGACGCCCAGCGACGACAACTGGCCAGCCCGGCATGAGCCGCTGGCGCCCGCCCTCGCCCGGCTCCACCGCGATCATCACCCGCGACGGCTTCGAACGGCTCAAGGCCGAACTCGACCACCTGTGGCACGTATTGCGCCCGGAAGTGGTGAAGGCCCTCGCCGCGGCAGCCGCCGAAGGCGATCGCTCGGAGAACGCCGAATACACCTATCGCAAGAAACAGCTCGGCGAAATCGACCGCCGCGCGCGTTACCTCAGCAAACGCATTCCCGCACTGAAAGTTGCCGAGGGCGTGCCGGGCGATCGCCGCGCCGTGTTTTTCGGCGCCTGCATCGGGCTGGAGAACGTGGACAGCGGCGAAGTCCACCGCTACCGCATCGTGGGCCCGGACGAGACTGACGCCAGGCGCGGCTGGATCAGCATCGACTCGCCGCTGGCGCGGGCCGTGCTGAAGAAGCGCGTCGACGACGAATTCTCCGCCGAGCTGCCGGGCGGGCGGGCGGAGTTCGTGGTGCTGTCGGTGGATTACGAGCAGGAAGCCTGACGCGGGCCAGTCGACCGCTCAATGCGGCCGCAGCAGCTTCAATGCATGCTGGTGGTCGCGTTCGATCTGCGCCAGCCGCGCCTGCCGTGCCTGCGGGCTGATCCACCGGCCCTGCTCGGCCTGCTGCCGCAGCAGGGTGTACTGCATGTCGACGAAGGGCTGCAGCACGTGGTTGGTCTCCGCCGCGAAACCGCCCAGGTCCGGAATCCGCGCCAGCCGCTCGCGCTGGCGCTCGCCGACCTCGCCGGGCGCCTTGCCGTAGGCCAGCAGGAATGCCGTGAGCTTGTGGCGCAGCGATTCGGGCATGCCGTCGCGGATCACCAGCACGCCGGAGGGAATCAGCCGCGAGCGCCAGATCACCCGCAGTTGCGCTGCCTCGCGCGGAAAGTTGCGCCGGAACAGGTCCATGTCCGGGTTGTTGCTGCTGGCCACGTCCACTTCGCGGTTGACCACGGCGAGCAGGTTGCTCTGATGGTCGCCCACCCGCACGTTGGCGAAGAAGGTGTCCGAATTGAGCCCGCGCGGCGCGAACACGTAGGCTTCCGGCGCGGTATAGCCGGTGACCGAAAGCTGTTCGCTGCGCGCATAACGCCAGCCGTGGCTGGTCGTGGCGAGCAGGTCGTTCAGATCGCGGATGGGGCTGTCGCTGCGCACCACCAGCATGGCGACGTTGCCGTTGACGCCATCGTTGCGCACGAACTGGGCGAACACCTGCATTTGCTGCTGCGTCACCGCCTCCACCGCGAGCTTGCCGGAGAGAAAGGCCACGTCCACCCGCTGCGCGCCGATGGCGTCGGACAGGCCGGCGTAGCTGCTCACCGACACGGTGGTCACGGGGTGGCCCAACTGCTTGTGCAAGTCGTCCAGCAGCGGCCGCCATTGCTCCAGCGACTCGGCCGCGCTGCCGATCGGCAGGATGCCGAAGCGGATCGGCTCCATCGGTGTCGCTGCCTGCGCCGTCCCCGCACCGGCGCACGCGAGCAGCACACCCTGGGTGAGCAGGGCTGCAAGCATCCACGTCACGCCACGCCCGAGACGCCCCTGGCGTCGTCGCAAACCCGCGATATTCAATGCCCTGCTCCCTCGAACCCCGTGCTCCCCGATTGCTCGTATATAGTCGCGATCGGTCGATCCGGCAAGCACGGGGAGGGCTTCGGCGTCGCGGAAGATGCCGGCCCGGATGCAGATGCAGGGTTTCCGGGCGATCGGTCAACCTCCGGCCAGCGGCGGCGGGTAACTCCGCCCGGCCCGCACCGGCCGAAAGCACGCCGCCTCGCGCACGAAAGCCTCCTGCTCGTTGTCCGGATGCCAGCCGGGCACGCCGGCCAGCGGCAAGGGGCGCAGTTCCAGCGGATCGCCGAGCACATCGCCGTTGCCGATGGCCTGCGCGCAGGCTTCGAGAACCTCGCCCGGTGACAACCGCGGCCCGGCGACCACCAGCGCCTTGCCCACCAGCAGTTGCGCCGGTGTCAGCGCGTGTTCGAGCAAGGCGTGGCCGAACACCTCGACATGGATGCGCCCGTCGAACCACGCCTCCCGCTCGCGCCAGAACAGGCCATGCCAGTCATGCGCATTCCACAGCGCCAGCAGCGCCGGATTGCGCAGCGCGACCACGACGCCGGCCTCGTCGAAATGGGTCAGTGCGCATTGCGCACGCGAGCGCTGCCTGGTGCCCATGCGGGCGATTTCGGCCACCTGCCGCGCGTTGAGCGCGCGCTTGAGCGCACAGTGGCGCAGCCAGGCGAGTGCGTTGAACAGGTCGTGCCAGTTGCGTTCGCGGGTAGCGATCGCGCCGTGTTCGGCGATGCGCTGTTCGTAGTGCAGGCCGTCGGCCAGCAGTTCACGGGTCTGCGCCACGAAGCGTTCGTGCATGCCGGCGGGGCGGGCGGCATTGAGCGCATCGATGGATGGCCAGTCGCGGCCCTCGACCAACCGGGCGTGCTCGCGCCACGCGGCCAGCGGCATCCGGCCGAACACTTGCGGATCGACCGCACCGCGCGCCGGCGCCACATAGCGCATGGCGCGTTACACGATCTTGAGCGCGGGATGCGCCAGGCGCGCGTGCAGGTCGTGTTCGCTGGCCGCCTCGACCACCACGTCCACGAACTGGCCCGGCTTCAGCTGCTGGCCGTCGGCGATCAGCACGCAGCCGTCGATCTCCGGCGCATCGGCGGCCGAGCGAGCCACCGCGCCGTCGACGCCGGCCTCGTCCACCAGCACCTTGAGCGTGCGGCCGATCTTGCGCTGCAGTTTGGCGGCGGAGATTTCCGCCTGCACCGCCATGAACTGTTCGAGGCGATCCTCCTTCAGTTCCTCGGACACCGCGCCGGGCAGCTCGTTGGCCTTGGCGCCGTCCACCGGCGAATAGGCGAACGCGCCCACGCGGTCCAGTTCGGCCTCGCGCAGGAAGTCCAGCAGCTCCTCGAACTCGGCATCGGTCTCGCCGGGGAAACCGACGATGAAGGTGCTGCGGATGGTCAGCTCCGGCACCAGCTTGCGCCAGTTCCGGATGCGCTCCAGCGTCTTGTCGATGTTGCCGGGGCGCTTCATCAATTTCAGGATGCGCGGGCTGGCGTGCTGGAACGGGATGTCGAGGTAGGGCAGGATTTTTCCCCCCGCCATCAGCGGCATCAGCTCGTCCACGTGCGGGTACGGGTAGACGTAGTGCAGGCGCGTCCACGCGCCGAGTTCGGACAGGCCTTCGCACAGCTCGGTCATGCGGGTGCGGTAGTTCTTCCCGCGCCACGGGCGCTCGGCGTACTTCACGTCGACGCCATAGGCGCTGGTGTCCTGCGAGATCACCAGCAGTTCCTTCACGCCGCCCCTGACCAGTTTCTCGGCCTCCACCAGCACCTCGTCGACCGGCCGCGAGACCAGGTTGCCGCGCATCGAGGGGATGACGCAGAAGCTGCAGCGGTGGTTGCAGCCCTCGGAAATCTTGAGGTACGCGTAGTGCTTCGGCGTCAGCTTCACGCCGGTGTCCGGCACGATGTCGAGGAACTTGTTGCGCGTGGGCGGCAACACCTCGTGCACCGCGCTCATCACGCTGGCGTAATCCTGCGGGCCGCTGATCGAGAGCACGTCCGGATAGGCCTCGCGGATCAGCTCGGCGCGCTTGCCCAGGCAGCCGGTGACGATCACCTTGCCGTTCTCGTTGAGCGCGGTGCCGATCGAGTCCAGCGACTCCTGCACCGCCGCGTCGATGAAGCCGCAGGTGTTCACCACCACCGCGTCGGCCTCGCCGTAGCTGGGCACGATCTGGTAGCCCTCCACCTTGAGCTGGGTGAGGATGCGCTCGGAATCCACCAGCGCCTTGGGGCAACCGAGACTGACGAAGCCGATCTTCTGGGTGGGCTGGGGCATGGCGGACGGCTACCGTGGCAGGGCGCGAAAACGGTTGATTATACGTGACGGCCACGCCCTCGCCGCTGCGGTTACCATCGCCGCATCGGCAACTGATCGAGGCAGAGCCATGGGCCAGGACATCACCATCCCCACCGGCGGCACCCATTGCATCGGCGCCTATATGGCCACCGCCGAGGGCAAGCCCAAGGGCGGCCTGGTGGTGATCCAGGAAATCTACGGCGTCACCGCGCACATCCGCCGGGTGGTCGACCACTTCGCCGCGCTCGGCTATACCGCGATCGCGCCCGCGTTCTTCGACCACCTGGAAAGCGGCGTGGAACTGGCCTATGACCAGGTCGGCACCAACAAGGGCCGCAACCTGGTCAACGAGCTGGGGCTGGAGCGTGCCGTCGAGGACGTCGCCAGCGCCGCCGAGGCCATTTCCTCGGCGGGGAAAATCGGCACGGTCGGCTACTGCTGGGGCGGCACCGTCGCCCTGCTCGCCGCGCTGCGCCTGGGGCTGCCGTCGGTGAGCTACTACGGCGCGCGCAACCTGCCGTTCCTGCACGAGGCGCCCAGGGCGCCGGTGATGTTCCATTTCGGCGAGAAGGATCAGAACATCACGCCGGAGATGGTGGAGAAACATCGCGTGGCGCTGCCGCAGATGGAACTGTTCACCTACCCGGCGGACCACGCGTTCAACCGCGATGGCAGCAAGGCGTATCACGAAGCCAGCGCCAAACTGGCGCTGCAGCGCACGCTGGCCTTCTTCGACAAGCACCTGGCCAACGCATGAGCGAGGCGTTCACCCTCGACCCGCGGCTGGCCGCCGACACCCGCCTGCTCGCCTCGCTGCCGCTGTGCGACGTGCGCCTGATGGATGACGCGCGCTACGGCTGGCTGGTGCTGGTGCCGCGCCGCGACGGCCTGGTCGAGATCGCCGACCTGGACGAGGGCGAACAGGCCACGCTGTGGCACGAAGTCAACCGCGCCGCCGCCGCCCTGCGCGCGGCAATGCCGTGCGACAAGCTCAACCTGGGCGCGCTGGGCAACATCGTGCGGCAGTTGCACGTGCACGTGGTGGCGCGTCGCGAGGGCGATGCCGGCTGGCCCGGCCCGGTGTGGGGCCACGGCCAGCGCGAGCCCTGCGCCGAAGCCGTGCTGCACGAGCGGATGACCGCGCTGCGGCAAGCACTCGCGGCGCCCGGCTAGCGTGCCGGCCGACGCGATCCAGTTCGAGCCGCTGGCCGAGGATGCGCTGCTGCTGCGCTTCGGCGACCGCATCGAGCCGGTGCTCAACGACCGCGTGCACGCCGCCGTGGCCGCGCTGCGGGATCTGCCTTCGCTGGAATGCGTGCCAGCCTATGCCAGCGTGCTGTTGCGATTCGCGCCGGCGGCGTGGCAAGGCGACGAGGCGGCGAGTGCGCACCAGCGCGTGGAACGGGCCGCGCGCATCGCGCTGGAAACCCGCCACGCGCCGGCCGGCGCTGGCCGCATCCACGAAATCCCCGTGTGCTATGGCGGCCCGCACGGCCCGGATCTGCATGAACTGGCGCAGCACCTGGGCCTGTCCGGGACGGTGGTGGTGGCTCGCCACGTGGGCGTCGACTACCGCGTGGCGATGCTCGGCTTCGCGCCAGGCTTCCCCTACCTGCTGGGGCTCGATCCCACGCTGGCGATGCCGCGCCGACGCGACCCGCGCACCCGCGTGCCTGCCGGCAGCGTCGCGATCGGCGGCGCGCAGACCGGCATCTATCCGGCCGAACTGCCCGGCGGCTGGCATCTGATCGGGCGCACGCCGCTGCGCCTGTTCGACGCCGACGCAAGCGAACCTTCGCTGCTGGCCGCCGGCGACCGCGTGCGCTTCCGCGCGATCGACGCGGAGGAGTTCGCCGACCTCGATGCGGCGCGGCACCGATGAGCGTGCGCGTGCTCAAGCCCGGCCTGCTCGGCACGCTGCAGGATCGCGGCCGCCCCGGCCATGCAGCGATCGGCGTGGGCCGCGCCGGCGCGATGGACCTGCCGGCCTGGCGCCTGGCCAACGCGCTGGTCGGCAATCGCGGGAACGAGGCGGCGCTCGAATGCACCCTGCTCGGGCCAACCTTGCGCTTCGAGCGCGCGACATGGATCGCGATCACCGGTGCGCCGATCGCCGCCCGGGCCGGCGACACCGACTTGCCGACCTGGACAGCCTGCTGGCTGCCCGCCGGCAGCGTGCTGCAACTGGGCCGCATGGCCGCCGGCTGCCGCAGCTACCTGGCCGTGCGCGGGGGTTTCGACGTGGCCGCCGTGCTGGGCAGCCGCAGCAGCGACCTGCACGCCGGGCTCGGCCGCGCGCTGCAAACCGGCGACACGCTGCCGGTCGGCAACGCCGCCAGCAGCGCGGCGCCGGCGAACCATCCCCACGCCCTGCCATGGCGACTCGACCCGCGGCCATGGTTCGACTTCGCGCAAACGCCGCTCATGCTGCTGCCCGGCAGCCACCACGCGCAACTCGACGAGGTGTCGCGGCAAGCACTGCACACCGGCACTTTCCGCGTCGCCAGCGACAGCAACCGCACCGCCAGCCGTCTGGACGGCGCACGCCTGCAGTTGCGCGCGCCGCTGGAACTGATCTCCGAGGCAACCCTGCCCGGCACGATGCAACTGCCGCCGTCCGGCCAGCCGATCGTGCTGATGGCCGAGGCGCCGGTGACCGGCGGCTATCCGCGCATCGGCCAGCTTGCCGCGGCGGATCTTCCGCGCCTGGCGCAACGCCGGCCGGGCGATCCCGTATGCTTTCGCCGTGGCACACTGGAACAGGCTGCCGATCGCCTGCGGCGCCGCGAGCAGGCGCTCGACGCCCTGTACCGGCAGATCGCGCGACGACTGCAACACGACGGACTCCTCCCCGCATGACTGGCCTTGCATGACGCGCATCGACCTCAATGGCGACCTCGGCGAATCGTTCGGCGCCTGGCGAATGGGCGAGGACGCTGCGCTGCTCGATGTGGTCAGCTCGGCCAACCTCGCCTGCGGCTTCCACGCCGGCGACTTCATGACCATGCAGCAGACCGTGGCCGCCGCGATGGAGCGCGGCGTGGCGATCGGCGCCCACGTCTCGCTGCCCGACCTGCAGGGCTTCGGCCGCCGCGAGATGCGCGTGACACCCGCCGAGGTGCACGCGATGACGCTGTACCAGCTCGGCGCGCTGCACGGCTTCGCTCACGCCGCCGGCACCCGGCTGAGCCACGTCAAGCCGCATGGCGCGCTGTACAACATGGCGGCACGCGATCGCGCGCTGGCCGATGCGATCGCCGCGGCGGTGTGCCAGTTCGACCCGCGCCTGCGGCTGTTCGGCCTGAGCGGATCGGCACTGGTCGACGCGGGCGCGGCGCAGGGCCTGGCGGTGGCCGCCGAGGCATTCGCCGACCGTCGCTACCGGCCGGATGGCACGCTGCAGCCGCGCAGCGAAGCCGGTGCGGTGATCGATGATGCCGGACTGGCCACTGCGCAGGCCTTGCAGATCGCGCTCGACGGCACCGTCACCGCCATCGACGGCAGCACCATCGCCATGCGCGCCGACACGCTGTGCCTGCACGGCGACGGCGTACATGCCGCACGCCTGGCGCGCAGCCTGCGCGCCGGGCTGGAAGCGGCCGGGGTGACCATCACGGCAACGGGGGAGGCATGAACTACTGGCCCCTGCTCGGCGTGGCGGTGATCGTGATCGGCTTCGCGCTGCGCTTCAACGCGGTGCCGGTGGTGGTGGTGGCGGCCCTGGTCAGCGGACTGCTGGCGGGCCTGTCGGTGGCCGACCTGCTCGCCCTGCTGGGCAACAGTTTCGTGTCGCAGCGCATGCTGCTGCTGTTCGTGCTGACCTTGCCGGCGATTGGCCTGCTCGAGCGCGCCGGCCTGCGCGAACACGCCCAGCGCTGGATGGCGCGATTGCAGAACCTGACCCTGGCGCGGCTGCTGATCGGCTACCTGCTGCTGCGCCAGTTGCTGGCCACGATGGGCCTGACCGGCGTGGCCGGCGCGGCGCAGACCGTGCGCCCGCTGCTGGCGCCGATGGGCGAGGCCGCGGCGCAGAAGATCCTGCCCGAGCTGGACCAGGACGATCGCGAGGAGCTGCGCGCGGTCGCTGCGGCCACCGACAACATCGGCCGCTTCTTCGGCGAGGACGTGTTCATCGCGCTGGGCGCGGTGCTGCTGATCCAGGCCTTCTACACCCAGCATGGCATCGAGCTGAGTCCGCTGGCGATCGCCTTGTGGGCCCTGCCCACGGCAGTGGCCGCGTTCGTCATCCAGTCGGTACGCATCTGGCTGTATCAGCGCCGGCTGCAACGACGCGCCGCCCGCCGCGAGCGGGGCGCCTGAGCATGCTGCGGATCGAACACGCGTACTGGCTGATCGCCGCCTTCCTGCTCTACAGCGGCTGGCGCAATTTGCGCGACGGCCACCGCTGGCATGCCGCCTTCTGGATCGTGCTGGGCCTGCTGTTCGGCGCCGGGGATTTCATCCTGGCGCAGTCGGCGGCCGGCAACGCCCTGCCCGCGCAGATCGCCGGCATCGGCGTGATCGCACTGGCCTGCCTGGCGCCGCGGCTGCGCCGCCAGGCGCATCCGGAAAACCGCAGCGCCGAACAACGCCTGCAGTCGGCGATCGAACTCGGCCACCGGCTGTTCGGGCCAGCCCTGCTGATTCCGCTGGTGACCCTGCTGGTGGCGTTGTTCGGCGGCTACCTGGTGATCGGGCAGTTCGCATTGTTCGCCCAGTCGCAGATGACGCTGACCGGGCTGGCGCTGGCCTGCGTGATCGCCCTGCTGGCCGCCGCAAGGGTGGCGCGCACGCCGGTGCACGAAGGTGTGGCCGAGGGCCGGCGACTGCTCGATGCGATCGGCTGGGCCGCCCTGCTGCCGCTGCTGCTCGCGGCGCTTGGCCAGGTGTTCACGCGGAGCGGCGTGGGCGCGGCGATCGCCGAGATCGCCACCGATTTCCTGCCCACTGGCAACGCCACCGCGGCACTGGCGGTGTTCGCGCTGGGCATGGTGCTGTTCACCGTCATCATGGGCAACGCGTTTGCCGCCTTTCCGGTGATGATGGCCGGCATCGGCCTGCCGCTGCTGATCCAGCAGCACGGCGCGCACCCGGCGATCCTCGGCGCGATGGGCATGCTGTGCGGCTACTGCGGCACCCTGCTGACGCCGATGGCGGCCGACTTCAACCTGGTGCCGGCGGCGCTGCTGGAATTGCGCAACCCCTACGGCGTGATCAAGGCGCAGGCCTGGAGCGCGCTGTGGATCTTCGCCAGCACGTTCACCATGATGTGGCTGCTGGTGTTTCGATGAACGCGCGAGGCCCGATGAGCAAAACCTTGCCACGTATCCTGTTGACCGGCTTCGACCCGTTCGGCGGCGAGACGGTCAACCCCTCGTGGGAAGCCGCGCGCGCCCTGCACGGGCGGCGCATCGACGGGCATCGGGTGGTGGCGCGGCAAATCCCGACCGAGTTCGCCGCCTCGCTGCGCCTGCTCAAGGCCGCCCTGCGGGAAACGACGCCGGCGATCGTGCTGGGCGTGGGCCAGGCTGGCGGGCGCGCGCAGTTGTCGCTGGAACGCGTGGCGATCAACCTGCAGGATGCGCGGATTCCCGACAACGCCGGCGCCCAACCGATCGACGAACCGGTGATCCCCGGCGCGCCCGCGGCCTACTTCAGCACCCTGCCGCTGAAGGCGATGCTGGCGGCCCTGCACGAGGCCGGACTGCCCGCCGCGATCTCGCACACGGCCGGCACCTACGTGTGCAACCACCTCGCCTACGCAGCGCTGCACTGGAGCGCGCCCAAGCGCCGCGTGCGCGCCGGCTTCATCCACATCCCGTGGCTGCCGCTGCAGGCCGCATCGCGGCCCGGCGCGCCCAGCATGGCACTGGACGACATGGTGCGCGGCCTGGAGATCGCGCTGCGGGTGGCGGCCGTCACGCACGCCGACCTGCGCCTCGGCGGCGGCACGATCGCCTGATCGCCGTTCGACAAAAAGCCCGCGGCTCACGCCACGGGCTTTTCGCGGTGCCGCGGTCGCGGCGGTTCAGTGCTGCTGCGAGGGCTCGTAGCCGCCGCCGTCGCTGGACGGCTGCGCGCGCTGCTGGTGGTCCTCCAGCTTGCGCGCCTTGACGTCGACCGGGCTGATCTGGGTGAGGCGGCCCTTGTGGTCGAAGAAATACGCGGCAAAGCCGTAGTCGATCGACATGCGGGCCAGATACTGCAGGTGCTTCTTGCCGACCTTGGCCTCGTCGCTGTCGATCAACAGCACTTTCGCGGGCAGCTTGCCCTGGTCGCGCAGGTAGGCGAAGTGACTGCCGGCGTCGAGCGCCGAGAGCACCGCGCCATCGATCAGGAATTGCCCGTCCTTGTACGCCTGCATGGTCAGGCTGAATTCGCCCTTCATCGACGCCGCCAGGTGCTGCTCGTTCTTGACCTGGTTGCGGTGGCAACCGGCCAGCAGCAACACGCTGCCCAGCACGATCGCGGCGGACATGCGGACAAGCAGGGTGGACATTCGGCTCATGCAGCTCTCCCGGAAGGCGTCGTGGCAACGGTGAAGTCTAGCAGTCCGTGGCGCCGACGGCGGTTGTCGCGCGCCGCCGTTCAGGCAGGCGGGGTCAGGTACGCGGCAGGGTCACGCCCTGCTGGCCCTGGTACTTGCCGCCACGGTCCTTGTAGCTGGTCTCGCACTCCTCGTCGGACTCGAAGAACAGCATCTGCGCCACGCCCTCGTTGGCGTAGATCTTCGCCGGCAGCGGCGTGGTGTTGGAGAACTCGAGCGTCACGTGCCCCTCCCATTCCGGTTCCAGCGGCGTCACGTTGACGATGATGCCGCAGCGCGCGTAGGTGCTCTTGCCCAGGCACACCACCAGCACGTTGCGCGGGATGCGGAAGTACTCCACCGTGCGCGCCAGCGCGAACGAGTTGGGCGGGATGATGCACACGTCCGAGGCCACGTCGACAAAACTGTTCGGGTCGAATGCCTTGGGATCGACGATGGTCGAGTTGATGTTGGTGAAGATCTTGAACTCGCGCGCACAACGCACGTCGTAGCCGTAGCTGGAGGTGCCGTAGGAAACGATGCGCCCGCTGTCGTTCTGCTTGACCTGGCCCGGCTCGAACGGCTCGATCATGCCCTGGCCCTGGGCCATGCGGCGGATCCACTTGTCGGATTTGATGCTCACGCGCTCTCCGGTCGATTGCGGGCAGCCCGAACCAACCGGGCGCAAAGCGGCAAAAATACATGGTCGGGGTACCGCCACGCCAGCCGGCTGGCCTTCGTCACCCGTAGGAGCCCGCTCGCGGGCGATACTCTTGCGAACCCCGAATCCCGGCCAGGAGCATCGCCCGCGAGCGGGCTCCTTATGTGTCGATTCTCCTCGGAGGTTGGGGGAGAATCGCCGACTGATCATCGGTGGGAACGGGGAGACGCCGTCGGGCTCCTCTGGCTTCGCGCCTGCGCCGTAGATTCGCGCCCCCGTTCCGTTTTATCTGCCGCAAGCTGCAACGGTATCTTAGGCCCGCCCCTGGCGTGAGCCTGCACGTGTAAGGATCGGCTTGGCGGATCTTCGATGGTCGGACACCTGAACCGAACGAGGATTGGCTGATGACAGAATCCATGGTTGGCATCGACGTGGCCAAGGCAACCTTTGACGTGGCCGCGCCGCTGGAACCGAAGGGCAAGTACCGCACCAAAGCGAAGTTGCCGAACACGCCCGCCGGCTTCACCTTGCTGAGCGACTGGCTGGATCGCCACGTGCCGGGAGCGGCGGTGTGCATGGAAGCGACGGGCGTGTATCACGAAGCATTGGCCACTTTCCTGGTCGAGCGCGGCGTGACCGTTTACGTGGCCAACCCGGCCCAGGTCGCCGCCTATGCCAAGAGCGAGTTGTCGAGGACCAAGACCGATCATGCCGATGCCAAGCTGATCGCCCGCTTTGCGATGGCGCAGTTGCAGGTGGGCACCACCTTGCGGCCGTGGGTGCCGCCCACGCCCGCCCAGCGCAAACTGCGCGCCCTGATCCACCGGCTGAACGATCTGGAGGGCATGCGCCAGATGGAACGCAACCGACTGGACGTCAGCGATCAGGCGGTGCGCGGCTCCATCGCCGACGTGATGGAGACATTGGACGCCCAGATCGCAGAGCTGAAGAAGGAAATCGACAACCACATCGACTCGGATCCGGACTTACGCCGCGATGCCGGCCTGCTGACCTCCATTCCGGGGATTGGCGAGCTGACGGCGGCCTTCATGTTGGGCTGTGCGGGCGACCTGCGCCGGTTCGACGACCCGCGCAAGCTCGATGCCTTCGCCGGCATGAATCCCGCCATCCGCGAGTCGGGCAAGTGGATCGGTCAAAGCCGCCTGTCCAAGCTCGGTCACGCCTTGTTGCGCGCCAAGCTCTACATGCCGGCGATGACGGCGATCCGCCACAACGTCGCCGTGCGCGCCTTGTTCGATCGACTGGTCGCTCGCGGCAAGCCACGCAAACTGGCGCTGGGTGCCGCCATGCGCAAGCTGCTCCACCTCGCTTGGGGGGTTATCCGCTCAGGTAAGAATTTCGACCCCAGCATCGCGCTTGCCTGACGGACGGCAAGACGGTATCTACGGGCGGGGTGGAAGCGCGGCCAGGAGGTCCAGCGCTGCGTGCAATTCCGCGCAGCGTTCCGCGCTGGCCAGCACCTGCGCCGCGGTGCAGCCGGCGCCCGGCAATGCCACCGGCACGGGCCGTGCCGCCAGCAACCGGGCCGACATGGTGAACAGGATCTCGGCCAGTGCCTCCTGCGCATGGTGCGAACCGCGCGCGGCCGTGTTCAGCAGCAACACCGGCTTGCCGGGAAACTCCAGGCTGCCGACCAGCCAGTCGAGCAGGTTCTTGAACGCGCCGGGCACGCCGTGGGCGTATTCGGGACAGGCGATCAGCAACGCATCCGCGGCGCCGACTGCTTCGCGCAACGCCAGCACCGATGGCGGCAACGGATCGACCTCGTCATCCGGATTGAACAGCGGCAGCGCGCCCGGCGTGTCGTGCAACACCAGTTCGAGCGGTGCCGCGGCCAATTGGCACGCGGCTTCCAGCGCGGCGCGATTCGACGATACCCGGCGCAAGCTGCCGCACAGGCACAGCACGCGCCGCGGCGCCGTCATGCAGAGGGCACGCCCTGCACCACGATCTTGCCCAGACCCAGCGACTTGTTGCGCGGCTGGCGCGACAGCCGGCCGGCGGTATTGCGGGCGATCTCGCGGTAGCGGGCAGCAAGGTCGGAATCGGGGATCGCCGCCACCGTGGGGTTGCCGCCATCGGTCTGCTCGCGGATGCGGATGTCCAGCGGCAGCGAGCCGAGGTAGGCCGCGCCGTACTGCGTGGCCATGCGCTCGCCGCCGCCTTCACCGAAGATGTTCTCCTCGTGGCCGCAGTTGGAGCAGACGTGGGTGGCCATGTTCTCCACCACGCCAAGCACCGGCACCTCGACCTTCTCGAACATCTTGAGCGCCTTGCGCGCGTCCAGCAGGGCGATGTCCTGCGGCGTGGTGACGATCACCGCGCCGGCCACCGGCACTTTCTGCGACAGCGTGAGCTGGATGTCGCCGGTGCCCGGAGGCAGGTCGATGACCAGGTAGTCGAGCTGTTCCCAGCGGGTGTCGGTGATCAGCTGCATCATCGCCTGGGTCACCATCGGGCCGCGCCAGATCATCGGCGTGTCCTCTTCGACGAGGAAGCCGATCGACATCACCGGCATGCCGTGCGCCTGCATCGGCAGGATGCTCTTGCCATCGGGCGAGGCGGGCTTGCCGTGCACGCCGAGCATGGTGGGCTGGCTGGGGCCGTAGATGTCCGCGTCCATCACGCCCACCTTCGCGCCCTCGGCCTGCAGCGCCAGCGCCAGGTTGGCCGACACGGTGGACTTGCCCACGCCGCCCTTGCCCGAGGCGACCACGATGATGTTCTTCACGTTCGGCAGCGGCCCCAGCGTGCCCTGCACCTTGTGCACGTGGATGCGGCTGGTGATCGACACCGTCGCCGACTCGATGCCCGGATCGGCCTGCAACGCCTCGCGCACCCGCGCGGTGATCGCTCCGATCGCGCTGGCGGCGGGATAGCCAAGCTGCAGGTCCACCGAAACCCGGCCGCCGTCGACGCCCACGGCGCGCACGGCCTCGCCCAGCGGGGCACCGGTGTGGGTGTCGATCAACCCGCCCAGGATCTGGCGGACCAGGGCTTCATTCACCTGCGTCATGTCGGTTCGGTCGTCGAGAGAGACGCCCATTATGCCAGCGCGCCGCAGACGGCCGGCTGACACAGATCAGCGCCTCACCGGCGCACCGGCAGCCATGGCGCAATGCAGCTTGACGACCTCGCCGAACCTCGCCAGTCTCGATTCCATACGCTTTCGTACGGGAGAGACGCCATGAAGTCAGCACGACGCTTTGCCTTTGCCACCTGCCTGCTGCTCGCCGCCGGTTCGGCACTGGCCGCCAACGACACCCCCGTGGGCAACTGGAAAACCATCGACGACGAAAGCGGCCAGGCCAAGTCGATCGTGCAGATCACCGACGAGAATGGCGAGCTGAAGGCCACCATCGTCAAGCTGCTCAACCGCAGCCCGTCGGATATCGCCCGCGACGGCGAGGTGGCGCTGTGCAAGAAGTGCGACGGCGAGCGCAAGGACAAGCCGATCGAAGGCATGAACATCATGTGGGGCGTGCACCAGGATGGCGACGTCTGGAGCGGCGGTCACATCCTCGACCCGAAGACCGGCAAGGTCTACAAGGTGAAGCTGTCGATGCTCGACGGCGGCCAGAAGCTCAACGTGCGCGGCTACATCGGCTTTTCCTGGGTCGGCCGCTCGCAGCAGTGGGAACGCCAGCCCTGACCATCCGCTGCGTCGATTGACCTTCGACCACGCCCCGCACCGCCGACCGGTGCGGGGCGTTCTTGTGTGCACGGCCGGCGTCCGCACCGCTGAGCCGGCGTAACCCGGCATGGTCGCCGTGGCCAGCGAGACCCCGGGCGACGCCCCGGGCAAACGCCCGACCGCGCCGAACATCACCGGCACGATGGCTGCCATGCCGATGCCCAAGGCGAGGAAAACCAGCCGCGTGGTGCGCGGCCCCGGCGCAAGGCTGCCGTGATCCGTGGCCGAAAGGACTCTGCCCACATGCGCTCCAGCAACCCGCGACAGCAGCCAGGCGCTCTGCACCACCGCACCGGAATCCCCGGCGAGCAAAGTCCGCGCGCGCTGCGGCATGGCCATCCGGACGGCCAATACCGGCGGGGGCGCATGCCATAATGCGCAGTCCCCCCAAGGAAGCCACGCAACCCATGAGTCGTCGCCTGCTCGTCACCCACGCCCTGCCCTACGCGAACGGTCCGCTGCACCTGGGCCACATGCTGGGCTACATCCAGGCCGACATCTGGGTGCGTGCGCAGCGGATGATGGGCAACGAGGTGCATTTCGTGGCGGCGGACGACGCGCACGGCACGCCGATCATGCTGGCCGCCGAGAAGGCCGGGATGACGCCGGAGGCCTTCATCGCGGGCATCCGGGCAGGTCATGAAGCCGATTTCGGCGATTTCCACTTCAGCTTCGACCACTACCACACGACCCATTCGGACGAGAATCGCGAGCTGGCCTCGCTGATCTACACGCGCCTGCGCGACAGCGGCTGCATCGCCAGGCGCAACATCCAGCAGCTGTTCGATCCCGAGAAGCAGATGTTCCTGCCGGACCGCTACATCAAGGGCACCTGCCCGAAATGCGGCACGCCGGACCAGTACGGCGACAACTGCGAAAACTGCGGCGCCACCTATGCGCCCACCGACCTGATCAACCCGTATTCGGTGATGTCCGGCGCCACCCCGGTGCTGCGCGATTCGGAGCACTACTTCTTCGAGCTGGGCAAGTTCGAATCGCTGCTGCGCGACTGGTTCGCCGGCAAGTTCACCGAAGGCAAGCCGGTGGCCGACAGCGGCGTCGCCGCCAAGCTGCGCGAATGGCTGGATGGCGGCCTGAAGGACTGGGACATCTCGCGTGACGCGCCCTACTTCGGCTTCCCGATCCCCGACGCGCCGGGCAAGTTCTTCTACGTGTGGCTGGATGCGCCGGTCGGCTACCTGGCCAGCTTCAAGGCGCTGTGCGACAGGACCGGCCTGAAGTTCGACGACTTCCTCGGCCCCGACAGCACCGCCGAGATGCATCACTTCATCGGCAAGGACATCATCAACTTCCACGGCCTGTTCTGGCCGGCGATGCTGCATGGCGCGGGTTTCCGCACGCCCACCGCGTTGCACGTCAACGGCTACCTGACGGTGAACGGAGCCAAGATGTCCAAGTCGCGCGGCACCTTCATCCAGGCGCGCACCTATCTCGACGCCGGCATCCACCCGGAATTCCTGCGCTACAACTTCGCCACCATGCTCAGCGCGGCGCCGGTCGACGTGGACCTCGATCTCAAGGCATTCGAGGAACGGGTCAACTCGCACCTGATCGGCAAGTGGGTGAACATCGCCAGCCGCACCGCCGGCTTCGTGCAGAAGTTTTTCGACGGCAGGCTGGCCGACCGTTTCGAGGCGGAGGAAGCGGCGCTGTGGCAAACCCTGCTGTCGCACTACGACGGCGTCGACGCGTTGTACGACGCCGGCGAGTTCGCCGAGGTGACTCGTCGTTTCGTCGCCATCGCCGACCTGGTCAACGGCTACATCGCCACCAGGGCGCCGTGGCTGATCGCCAAGGACGACGCCCGCCGCGCCGAACTGCAGCAGGTCTGCACGCTGGCCCTGCACGGCTTCCGCCTGCTGTCCGGCTTGCTCAAGCCGGTACTGCCGGCCACCGTGGCAGCCGCCGAACAATTCCTCGCCGCACCCATAGCCAGCTTCGACGACGCCCGCCGCGAACTGCACGGCCACCGCGTCAACACCTTCGAGCCGCTGCTGGCCCGCCTCGATGCCAAGCGCATCGAGGCGATGGTCGAGGCCTCCAGGGAATCGCTTGGCGCATCCGTTCCCGCCGCGCCGGCTGCCCCGGCGAAGAAATCCATGAACGACAAGTCGAAATCTGCCGTGATGAACCCCGAATCCGGGATCCACCGTCCCGAGCCTGTCGAAGGGGCGAATCCCGGCCTCATCTCCATCGACGACTTCGCCAAACTCGACCTGCGCATCGGCAAGGTCAGCACCTGCGAATTCGTGGAAGGCTCGGACAAGCTGCTGCGCTTCGAACTGGACGCCGGCGAACTCGGCAAGCGGCAGATCTTCTCCGGCATCCGCGCCGCCTACGCCGAACCGGAAAAACTGGTCGGCCGCAACGTGGTGTTCATCGCCAACCTGGCCCCGCGCAAGATGCGCTTCGGCCTGTCCGAAGGCATGATCCTGTCCGCCGGCGACGGCGGCAGCGACCTGTTCCTGCTCGATGCCGACCAGGGCGCCAGGCCCGGCGCCAGCGTGCGCTGACACGCAGGGCGGGCACTGCCCGCCTTACGGCGAGCGACCCGCAGGAATGCACGCGGTGCGCTCCCGCCCTCGATCCAGCGGACCGTTCACTGCCTCGTGTAGGTCACGAAGAAGCCGACCAGGTCGCCGTTCTCGTTGTACGGCGCCATGTCCACGTAGCGGTAGCCGCGCGCGGCGTAGTCGGCGTGGGATTTCGTGAGCTGGTTCGCCATGTGCTTCTTGCGGAAACCCAGCGTGGCGTCGACGAAGACGGTCACCGTGTCGGCGGTGGCGCTCGATTGCGCCTGCGCCGTGCCGGCATGGGTCAGGAGGATCGAGCCGCCGGCACCGAGCACGGCAGCCAGCAACAGGGAAGCGAGGAACGACGGTTTCATGGCGACACTCCAACAAGTGATCGGCAATTGCGGGACAATGGGCGTCGATTATCGCCCACCCCGCACCGCGCATGAGTGATCCCATCGCCGTCCTGGCCGACCGCATCGACGCGCTGCTGCCGCAGACGCAGTGCGAGCAATGCGGCTACCACGGCTGCCGGCCGTATGCCGAGGCGATCGCGCGTGGCGAGGCGGCGATCAACCGCTGCCCGCCCGGCGGCGCGGCCGGCATCGCGAAACTGGCGAACTTGCTGGGCCGGCCACCGCTGCCGCTGGACCCCGCCTGCGGCATCGAGAAGCCACGCATGCTTGCGCGCATCGTGGAAGCCGATTGCATCGGCTGCACCAAATGCATCCAGGCCTGCCCGGTCGACGCCATCATCGGCGCGCCGAAACTGATGCACACCGTGCTCGCCGACGATTGCACCGGTTGCGAGCTGTGCGTGCCGGCGTGCCCGGTGGATTGCATCGAACTGGTGCCGATGCCGATGGGGCAGATCGATCAGGCGCACGCGGATGCCGCACGCGCTCACTTCCAGCACCGCGGCGCCCGGCTGGCGCGCGAACGCGCCGAGCGTAACGCCGAGCTGGCCGCACGCAAGGCCGCGGTGGATACCGCCGCGTCGACCAATCCGGTACTGGCGGCGCTGGCACGCGCGAAGGCGAAGAAATCCTCATGAAGCGCGCCGACGTGGTGGAACTGTTCACGCGCCTGCGCGAACTCGACCCGCATCCGACCACCGAGCTGCTGTACGGCACTCCGTTCGAGTTGCTGGTGGCGGTGGTGCTGTCGGCGCAGGCCACCGACGTTGGCGTGAACAAGGCAACCCGCAAGCTCTTTCCGGTGGCGAACACGCCGCAGGCCATCCTCGACCTCGGCGAGGATGGGCTGAAGCGCTACATCAGCACGATCGGCCTGTTCAACGCCAAGGCCAGGAACGTGATCGCGCTGTGCCGGCTGCTGATCGAGCAGCACGGCGGCGAGGTGCCGCGTACCCGCGAGGCGCTGGAAGCGCTGCCCGGCGTGGGCCGCAAAACCGCCAACGTGGTGCTCAATACCGCCTTCGGCGAGCCGACCATCGCGGTCGACACGCACATCTTCCGCGTCGCCAACCGCACCGGGCTGGCGCCCGGCAAGGACGTGCGCACGGTGGAGGACAAGCTGGTCAAGGTGATCCCGGCCGAGTTCAGGCAGGACGCCCACCACTGGCTGATCCTGCACGGGCGCTACGTGTGCAAGGCGCGCAAGCCGGATTGCCCGCACTGCGTGATCCGCGATCTGTGTCGTTACAAGCACAAGACGCCGGCGGAGTAGTTCCCGGTCGAACGCGCGCGGCACTGCCCGCGGCCTTTCATCCCGATCACGCGCCATCGTCGAGCGTCAACTTGCTGCGGAACCGACGCGGTTCGCCCGACAACGGATCGACGAACGCCAACTCCCGCGCCAGCAACTTCAGCGGCCGCCGATGATCGTCCGCCGCCGCCTCCGTCAGCTCGGGATAGAACGCGTCGTTGCGGATCGGCGCACCGAGCGCCGCCATGTGGACCCGCAACTGATGCTTGCGCCCGGTCATCGGATGCAGCGCATAGCGCCAGTCGGTGTCGCCGCGCTCGATCACCTCGATGCGCGTCTCGCTGTTGGGCTCACCCTCGACCTCGGCCATGCGGAAGAACGGCTCGCCCTGCACGATGCGCGTACGCCGGTAGAGCGGAAAAACCCCTGCCGGCAAGGCCGGGGCCCATGCCTCGTACCACTTGTCGATGCAGCGCTCGCGAAACAGGGCCTGATAAGCCGCGCGGCTGGCGGGATTCGCCGAAAACAGCACCAGTCCGGCGGTGGCGCGGTCGATCCGGTGCAGCGGCACGAGCTGCGGATTGTCGAGCCGGCGGATCAATCGCCGCAGCAGGGTCTGCTCGACAAAACCTCCGGCCGGAGTCACCGGCAGGAAGTGCGGCTTGTCCGCCACCACCAGGTGTTCATCCGCGTGCACTACCGTCTCGACGAACGGTATCTCCGCCTCGTCCGCCACCTCGCGGTAGTAGTGGAGGCGCATTCCCGCGCGGTACGGCACCTGCGCGTCGATCGCCACGCCATCCCCGTCCAGCACGCGGCCCCGCGCGATCCGGTCCAGCCATTGCGCACGACTGATCGCGGGAAAGTGCGCGCACAGCGCGTCGAGCGCGCTTCGCCAGGACCCTGGCGGCAGGTGCACCGTGCTGGCGCCACGGTCAGGACGGAAAGGAACGTTCGGCATGATCGGGCCAGTCTAGCCGCAGGTCGGCGGCAGGTCGGCGCTACGCCGCGTACAATGCTCGGCTGTTGTCCTCCGGCATGCGCATGGCACTCAACTCCACCATCTACAAGGTCGAACTGCAGATCAGCGACATGGACCGGCATTACTACGCCACCCATGCGCTGACCCTGGCGCGCCACCCGTCGGAAACCGAGGAGCGCCTGATGGTGCGGCTGCTCGCGTTCGCCATGCATGCGGACGAGCGGCTGGAGTTCGGCAAGGGCCTCAGCGACGAGGACGAGCCGGCGCTGTGGCGCAAGGCGTATACCGACGAGATCGAGTTGTGGATCGACGTGGGCCAGCCCGACGAGACGCGCGTCCGCAAGGCCTGCGGCCGTGCGCGCCAGGTGGTGGTGATCAATTACGGCGGCAACGCGGCGGAGCTCTGGTGGAACCGCCACGCCGCCACGCTGGCTCGCCACCGCAATCTCAGCGTGCTGGACATCAGCGCCGACACCGTCGCCGCACTGGTCACCCTGCTGCAGCGGGGCATGCGCCTGCAGGTGCTGATCCAGGACGGCCAGCTGCAACTGATGAACGATGCCGACGCCGTGGCGGTCGATCCGCAGATCCGCATGGCGAGCGCCGAAGCGGTGAGCTGACCGGCATGTCGGCTGCTGGTCCGCTATCGCCGGCACGGCGGCAGCCTGACCCGTGCGAGCTCACCGCGGCAGGCACGCGCCGGTCGATTGCCGGATAATCGCGGCTCCCTCAAGAAAAACCCGACCAGGTTCTCGCCCCGACGAAAGTCGCAATGACAAACCCGAGACTTGATCGGGACATCCGCTGCCCCCTTGCCCAGGAGTCTTTCCATGCGCTGGTTGCTTTCCCTGTTCGCCCTGATTTCGCTCGTCGCCTGCTCGGCGCCGGCGCCGCAACAAACCCGCGGCAGCGTGGACCAGCTCACCGTCGTCGACAGCAAGGTCGGCACCGGCGCCGAGGCCATGGCGGGCATGAAGGTCACCGTGCACTACACCGGCTGGCTGTACGACGAAACTGCCGGCAACAAGCACGGCAGCCAGTTCGACAGCTCGCGCGATCATGGCGAGCCGTTCTCCTTCGTGCTCGGCGCCGGCAACGTCATCGCCGGCTGGGACTAGGGCGTGGCCGGCATGCGCGTGGGCGGCAAGCGCACCCTGCTGATCCCCGCCGCATTGGGCTACGGCGCGCGCGGCGCCGGCGAGGACATTCCGCCGAACGCCTCGCTGGTGTTCGACGTGGAGCTGCTGGATGTCCAGAAGCCCTGAGGCGGTCTGGGGCGTGGCGGGCAGTGCCCGCCCTACGGGTGCACCGCCAGCAGCGTAGGGCGGGCACTGCCCGTCATCGTCACACGGCGAAACCCAAGGCGCCTTCCTACAATTCCCGCTCCGCGGCTTCCCTGCCCTGCTGGCGGATGATCGCCTCTTCGCGGGCGTCGATGATCGACTGCATCACGCTGTCCACGTCGGCGATGTGCTCGTCGAACTCGAATCGGCCGGTCAGTTCGCTGTCCGGGTGCAGTTCGCCCAGCT
Organism: Rhodanobacter sp. UC4437_H4; assembly: GCF_052978425.1. NCBI lineage: Bacteria > Pseudomonadati > Pseudomonadota > Gammaproteobacteria > Lysobacterales > Rhodanobacteraceae > Rhodanobacter > Rhodanobacter sp. UC4437_H4. The sequence goes on along the minus strand of NZ_CM129673.1, from coordinate 81,701 downwards.
CGTACAGCGCCCACATCTCCTCGCCGTAGTGGGTGTCCAGCAGCTCGGGCGCGAAGCGCGACAGGCTGATGGTGATGTTGCCCACGTCACGCCGCAGCATCGTGCGCGCGCTGTTGTTGCCCGCCGCGCTGACCGCCTGCGGCAGGTCTATGATGACCGGGCCGTGCGGGCCGACCAGCACGTTGTACTCGGACAGGTCGCCATGGATCAGCCCCACGCACAGCATGCGGGCCACCTGCTGCATCAGGAAGCGGTGATACGCGCGCGCCTCGTCGGCGGACAGTTCGACCTCGCCGAGCCGCGGCGCGGAATGGCCGTCCGCATCGGTGACCAGTTCCATCACCAGCACGCCGTTGAAGTAGCCGTACGGCCGCGGCACGCGCACGCCGGCGGCGGCCAGCTGGTACAGTGCGTCGACCTCGGCATTCTTCCATGCCTCCTCGGCCTCGCGGCGGCCGAACTTCGTCGCCTTGCCCATCGCCCGCGCCTGTCGGCTGCCGCGTACCTTGCGCCCTTCCTGGTATTGCACGCGCGCCTGGAAGCTGCGCTGGGCCATGTCCTTGTAGACCTTGGCGCAGCGCACCTCGTCGCCGCAGCGCACGACATACACCGAGGCTTCCTTGCCGCTCTTGAGCGGCCTGAGCACCTGGTCGATCATGCCGTCGTCGATCAGCTCCTGCAGGCCCTTGGGGGTTTTCATCGGTGGCGTGGCTTCAATGCGTCGACGGGGGAACGCCCATTATGGCCGACGCCGACCGCATCCGTGGCGAAGCTCATGCCTCGCGTGCCGCCGCGGCGATCTCGAACGAATGTCGTCGCGCCGCGTGCTCGAAGATGTTGGCGGTCAGCATCAACTCGTCCGGCCGGTGGCGGGCCACGAAGGCCGCGATGCCCTCCTTCACCGTGACCGCATCGCCGACCACCGCGCAGGCCAGAGCGCGCTCGACCATCAGCTTCTCCGGCGGCGTCCAGTACGCCTCGATGTCGTCGATCGGCGGCGGGATCAGGCCGGGCTTGCCGCGACGCAGGTTGATGAAGCTCTGCTGCTGGGTGGTGAACAATCGCCGCGCCTCGGCGTCGCTGTCGGCGGCGACCACGTTGATGCCGAGCATCGCATACGGCTGCTGCAACCGCGCCGAGGGCACGAAGTTGCGCCGATACAACGCCAGCGCCTCGTCCATCGCATCCGGCGCGAAGTGCGAGGCGAACGCGAACGGCAACCCCAGCTGCGCCGCCAGCCGCGCACTGAACAGGCTCGACCCCAGCAGCCACACCGGCACCTCGATGCCGGCGCCGGGCACCGCGCGCACCGGCTGGCCGGGCTGCGCCGGCTCGAAATAGCCAAGCAGCTCCAGCACGTCCTGCGGGAACGCGTCGGCGCTGTCGAAGTAGCGGCGCAGCGCCCGCGCCGTGGGCTGGTCGGTGCCCGGCGCACGCCCCAGGCCCAGGTCGATGCGGCCCGGATGCAGCGAGGCCAGCGTGCCGAACGCCTCGGCCACCTGCAACGGCGCGTGGTTGGGCAGCATGATGCCGCCGGCGCCCACGCGGATCGTCGAGGTGCCGGCGGCGACATGGCCGATCAGCACGGCGGTGGCCGCGCTGGCGATGCCGGGCATGTTGTGGTGCTCGGCCAGCCAGTAGCGCCGGTAGCCGAGCCGCTCGCCCAGCTGCGCCAGGTCCAGCGTGTTGCGGAAGGCCTGGCCCGCGTCGCTGCCTTCGGTGATCGGGGCCAGGTCGAGGATGGAAAATGGAATCATGGCGCAATCCCGGATGACGGAAGCACCCTATCTGGGGGCGAACCGGTTCATTGCCAGCCACAGCCACGCGCGGCGGCCGTCGGCTCAACTTTCCCGCCGCGCGGCCGCTAACGGGAGCGAACCATCGACGACACGGCGCGACAGAGGGGCAGTCCCCATGGTGGGAAACATGTGGCGGCGCGTGTTTTCGCGACGCAAGGCAAAGGCCAGTCCGCAGCGCGCCAGCAAGGCGCGGTCGCCGGCCCCTGCCGCCGTCCCGTCGCCCGCCGTCGCCCACGCCGCGACGGAAACGCCGTCGCTGGCCTTGATCGACGAGCGCTTCCACCGGCTCGTGCTCGGCCTGCCGCCGCCCCGCCAGGATGACCCGCTGCCGGCCGAAGCGGCCCTCCTGCGACGACTGGAGCTGCTCGGCGCTCGCTTCGACCTGCGCAGCCTGCCGCGCCTGCCGACCGTGCTGCCGCAACTGCTGCGCACCCTCAAGAGCGACGAGGCTGCAGGCGCCGAACTGGCCAAGCTGGTCGGCCGCGACCCGCTGATGGTGGGCGAGGTCATGCGCGCCACCAGCACCGTGTTCTACCGTTCGGCACAACCGATCAGCAGCCTGCAACAGGCGGTGGTGCTGCTCGGCCAGGACGGCCTGCGCCGGGTGATCACCCTGCACGTGATGAAGCCGATCCTGCAGGGCAACACCGGCAGCATGGGCCACGCGGCAGGCGGGCGCCTGTGGGGCCACGCGGAACGCTGCGCGCATGCCTGCGCGTGGCTGGGGCGCACCACCGGCTGCGATGCGTTCGAGGCCTATCTGGCCGGGATCGTGCGCCATGCCGGTACGGGCGCGGTGGTGCGCCTGCTGGATCAACTGCTGCCCGGGGCGCCGCCACCGCCGTTGTCGGCGGGCTTCGTGCGGCACTGCGCGATGCTGGCCGCGCAACTCTCGCTGCAGGCTGCCCGCCAATGGGGGCTGCCGGCGCGCGTGCTCGGCGCCCTGGCCGAGTGCCAGGGCGAGGTCAGCGCAGCCACCTCGCCGCTGGGCCGCGCGCTGGCGGTGGCCGACAGTCTGGCCAGCCTGAGCCTGCTGGTGGAAAACGGCGAGTTCCCCGCCGATGCGGACCTGGCGCACAGCTGGCCGGGCGTCATGCCGCCGGCCGTGCTCGCACGCTGCCAGCGCGACCTCGGCCAGCACTTCGCCGCCGGCGTGGCCACGGCCTGATCGGCGACGGCAACGACTCCCGTTTGGTCGAGGAAACGCCTAGACTTGCCGCCACCACCATCGTCCACATCGAGGAGCCGCGCATGAGCAAGGGCATGGATTCGAAGAAGAGCGAAAAGAAGAAGCCGGAGAAAACGCTGAAGGAAAAGCGCGCCGCCAAGCAAGAAAAAAAGAAGGACAAGTAGCTCCGCCGCTCACCAGCCGGCAAGCGGCGAACGCGATGCGGAAAGCATGTTGCATTCCGCGCCGACGCCGCCGTCTCCGGCACCCACGCAAAGCATGAAGCGTGCGGGCAGGCCCGCCACGTCCCGGCTTGCTCCGCTCGCCAGCACGAACTGCCGTGCGCCGGCCTGCTCGCAGGCCGGCGCCTTGGCCGCGTGCGCGGCCGGCGTCGGGCACGCCAGCAAACGGTAATGGCAACGCCCGCTGGCGCTGCGCACGCAGGTGATGTCGGCGATGTCGGCGACAATCCGCGTACGGCTGTAAAGCACGTCGACGCCGTTGACGCTGGCGCGCGTGGCGTGCGACTGGCTGCCGTAGCCCTCCACCCCGGCCAGCGAGAGCACCAGCCAGATCAGCGCGATGAGATAGTGCATGGCCGTCCTCCCGACAAACCGTTGCGAACGCGGCAGTTACATGTTGCGAAACAGGGTCATGAACGGCGCGCTCACGCTGAGCGTTTCCGGCCGCTCGCGCAGGCGCACGATGCCCTTGCCGGTGTCGTCGCGGGTGACGGCGGCGACCGCCTTCATGTTGATCACGGTGCCGCGGTGGATCTGCTTGAACACGGTCGGGTCGAGCACCTCCAGCAGTTCGCGGATCGGCGTGCGCAGCAGCGCCTCGCCCTCGGCGGTGACCACGGTGGTGTACTTGTTGTCCGCGCGGAAATAGGCGACGTCGTCGAGCAGGATCAGCCGCGTCTCCCGCCCCGTGCTGGCGGTGACCCAGCTCAGCGGCGGTTGCTGGCGCGCCGGCCCCAGCCGGCTGCCGATCTGCCGGACCAGGTCGGCCAGCGAGGCAGTGTCGGACCGATCCGCGCCCACGCGCGACTGCACGCGCTCCACGGTGGCGCGCAACCGTTCCGGGACGACCGGCTTGAGCAGATAGTCGATCGCGCCGCGCTCGAAGGCGTCGATGGCGTACTGGTCATACGCGGTGACGAACACCACCTGGGTCGCCGGGCACGCTTCAGCCGCGGCGGTGGCGACTTCGAGGCCGGTGAGGCCGGGCATGCGGATGTCGAGGAAGGCCACTTCGGGCCGATGCTCGACGATCGCCTCCAGCGCGCTGGCGCCGTCCTCACATTCCGCGACGATGTCGAGCTGCGGCCATGCCGTCTCCAGCGCGGCGCGCAGCGACTGGCGCAGCAAGACCTCGTCTTCGGCGATCACACCCTTAGCCATGGGCCTGCTCCTCGTTGTAGTGCTCCGGCACGTTGATGGTGGCGGCGACGCCCTGCGGGAAGTTCGCCGCGATGGCCAGGCTGGCCTGGCCGGCATAGATCAGTTTCAGCCGTTCGCGCGCGTTCTTCAGGCCGATGCCCGCGCCGCTTTCCTGCGCGCCGAAACCCTTGCCGTCGTCGGCCACGGTCACCGCCACGCGGCCATCCTGCCGGCGCGCGAAGATCCACACCGTGCCGTCGCCGGGCCGCGGCTCCAGGCCGTGCTTGATCGCGTTTTCCACCAGGGTCTGCAGCAGCATCGGCGGCAGCGGCGTGGCCAGCAATTCGTCCGGCACGTCGATCTGCACGTTCAGGCGTGCGCCCATGCGGATCTTCATGATCGCCAGGTAGGCGCGCGAGCGCTCCAGTTCCTCGCCCAGGCTGGCGAGCGCGCGGTCGGCGCGCGGCAGCGAGTGGCGCAGGTACTGGATCAGGTGGCCCAGCATCGCATCCGCCCCGGCCGGGTCGCTGCGCACCAGCACCTGCGCGCTGGCCAGCGTGTTGTACAGGAAGTGCGGCTCCACCTGCGCCTGCAGCAGGCTGAGCCTGGCGATGGCCAGCTCCTTCTCGGTCGCCGTCTGCGCCGCCGCCGCCTGCTCGCCGCGGCGGCGGCTGGCCACGCCGAGCGTCACCGCACGGGCGATCGCCTCGAGATTCTCCAAGTTGACGCCATCGTCCACCTGCAGCCAGTCGCTCCACGGCGCGCTGCACGGCTCGCAGACCAGGCTGAAGCTGCTGCTGCCGTCGCCGCGATTGACCGTGGCCAGGATGCGGTTGCGCTGGCTGACGATCCAGCGCATCGGATTCCAGCGCCCCAGCTGCGCCAGGTCATAAGGATCGGCGTAGACCGCGGTGGCGCGGATCTGCAGGTGGTTGCGCGTGCGGTCCACCTGCTCGATGCCCGGCAGTTCGCGAATCGCGGCGTCCAGCAGCTCGAACGCCTCCTCCGCCTCGAACGGCGCCTCGATCTGCCGCCGTTGCCGGGTGGCCAGCGTCGCCGAGGTCAGCTTGCCCGCGATCATGCGCACCCGCACCAGGTGCGAATGCGCGCGGATCACCACGAACACGATCACCACCAGCCCCAGCAACTGCACCAGGCTGCCCAACCCCGACCAGATCCAGCTCACGGACAACGTCGCCAGCAGCACCAGCAGGTACCAGGCCACGATGAGGCGCAGGTAGAAGAAGAAGCTTCTGATCACGACGACAGTTCCGCTGACTTGGGAGTGTGATCGAGAATAGTGGCCGAGACGCGGGAAATCCCCGGCGGCCCGACGAAACGCCGCAGCCGCCGACGGAAGCCCGACTCAGGGGTGCGAAACAGCGATGCGCTCACGTCACCGAACGAAATACCAGGCTGCAACAGGTCACCGCACCTTCGGCTTTTTGCAGTTCGGACACGTCGACGGTCGTCACCTGAAAGCCGGCATCGAGCAGCCGTTGTCGTGTACGGGGGAAGCTGGTCGGCATGATCAGCTCATCGCCGATGCGCAAGACGTTGGCGGCATGCGCTTCGGCGGGATCGACCTCGATGATGTGGAATGCGGCGAAGTATTCGCGATCCACCCAAGCCGGCTGCAGCACCACGCTGTCATCGGACAAGGCGGTGACCGCCGATTTCAGATGCAGGCAGTCGCGCGTGGGCACGCCTTCGACGACATAGCCGAACGGGGCGAGCCGGTTGCGCAACTGGCCCAGTCCATCCGGATTGCTGCGGACGGATTGGCCGACATAAAGCGTGCGGCCGATGCGCAGCACATCGCCGCCGTCCAGGGTGGCCGGGGCCTCGATCGCCTGCAAAGGCCGGTATCGACGCAACGGGTCGGCCACAGTGGCGACTTCGGCGCGCCGTGACATGGCGCCGGGCCGTGTCAGCACGGCCAACTCGTCCAGCACGATCGCCACATCCTCGACGAACACCGAATCGGGCAGTTCGACTTCGGCCGGCAGAACCAGCACGTCACAGCCGGCGCGTTCCAGCGCACGCAGATAGTTGCCGTGCTGGATGCGTGCGAGCTCCAGGTCGATCGGCACACGCGCGAGGTGCGACAGCTCGCAACGGGCGATGGAAGGGCTGACGGCGCGGGTGATGGCGTTCCACATGGATGGCTACCGAAAGGTTGGCAACGGGCTCATTTCCCCGGATGCCGTGCACGCCACGCCGCCAGTGCCTGTTCGTAGCGCTCCAGTTTTTCGTCGTGGATGTCGTAGACGCAACGCACGCAACCCTCACCGCAGCAGTCGGCGGCGTCGGGCTCAGGCGGGCGCTGTGGCGGGGGATCGGCGGCGACAGCGTCCGGAGTTGGCTCGCCAGCGATCACGGCCTGCTTCCCGGGGCACGCTGGCGGGAATCCCTGCTCGCCAGCAGCAATACCATCGGCACGGGCGCAAGCTGGACGCGCTGCATGTCGTACCCTTCGACCACGCCTACTTCGCCGGCTTGCGGAACCGATAGATGAACTGGTCGGTGTGGCCGCGTATCGACTTGTCGAACACCTTGGTGGCATGCGTGTCGGCCGGGTTGCGCAGGGCATTGCTTTCGCCGTCGAAGACGAAGCCGGCGGCCTCGACTTCGCGCTTGACGACCTCCGGGTCGATGCGATGCAGAGTGTCGGTATCGGCCAGGCCGGAGCCGGCGGGGGCCACGTGGTCGATCACCACGAACAGGCCGCCGGGCTTGAGCGCGTCGTAGACCTGCTTGTCGAAGCTGGCCATGTCGACCGGGCCCATGAACGGGTCGTGGTAGTCGTGGTAGTTCTGCGAGGTGAATACCAGGTCCACCGGCACCGGCACGCTCAGCTTGGCCGCCGGCTGCTGCAGCAGGCTCACGTTGGCGTAGTGCGGCGTGGCCGCCAGCTTCTGCCAGTTGGCCAGGCTCTTGGCGGAGTACTTGCCCATCTCGTCCGGCCAGACGGTATAGACGTGGCCCGTGGGCCCGACGATGGCGCTGAACGCCCGCGTCCAGTAGCCACTGCCTGGCACCAGTTCGAGCACGTTCTGGCCGGGCTTGACCTCGGCGAAGGTCATGACAAGCGCCAGCTTGCGGCGCGCATCCTCGTGGCGGTCCGCCGCGCGCGCCGGATCGTCGACGCCTTTCTGCACGGCAGCGGTGATCGCGCCGCTGTGCAGGTCGGCAACCTGGGCGGTCGCCACGGCGGGGAACGGGAGGGTCAGCAGGAGGGCAAGCATGGCATGGCGCATGGCGTACTCCATCGGCAGGCGGGGTTCCCGATTGTGCTCCGCTTTGAGCGTGATGACACTGTGTCGACAGGCACAGGCATGCGATGGTGCTTGCGGTAACGTGCACGGGTTGCGGTTCCACCGCCGCGGGATGGCCACGCAAACCCACCGACTCACGGGAGGTTCCATGCGCTGTACCAGCATTCTGTTCGCCGCCGCCTGCGCCGCGATCGCCGGCCTGCCCGGCTCCGGCCATGCGCAATCGCCGGCGCACTGGCAGGCCAGGCAACTCAAGGCGTCGCAGGAATCCGAGGCGATCATGCGCGACGCCGACAAGCGCAACGGCCTGCTGGCCCAGTTCCAGGTGATGCGCTACGCCTCCGTCGGCAACAACGACCCTGCTTTCCAGGTCATTTTCAGCCAGTACCTGAGCTGGTATCAGACCTTCATCGGCGATTACCCGGACGCGGCGACCAGCTTCTCGATCAGGCAGGGAGCGTTGCCCGACGACCGCCCCTTGCCGCTGGACGACGGGGTCCACCACGCCGAGTCTGCCCTGACGGCGATCGCGCGGCTGGCGAAAGGGCGCCGGGCGGTGTTCTTCAACGAGGCGCACAACATCCCGCTCACCCGCAGCCTGACGGTGCAGATGCTGGCGCGACTGCGCGCCGAGGGTTACGACTATTTCGCGGCCGAGACGGTCTACCAGACCGACAAGGGGCTGCAGGCGCGCGGATACCCGACCAAGGACAGCGGCTTCTACACGCAGGAACCGGTCTGCGCGGAAATGGTGCGCACCGCGTTGCGGCTCGGCTACAAGGTGGTCGGCTACGAGGCGCTGTCCGATGCCTCCGGCGACGCACGCGAAGCGGAGCAGGCGCGCAACCTGTACCGGCAGGTGTTCAAGGACCATCCCGACGCGCGCGTGGTGGTCAACGCCGGCTACGCGCACATCCAGGAATTCGGCGCCTACCTGGGCGGCGCCTCGATGGCCCAGCACCTGCGCCGGCTGATCGACATCGACCCGCTCACCGTCGAGCAGACCATGCTGTACGACCACCCCGATGTCGGCGGCAATCATCCGTACTACGAGCCGGTCATGAAGAAGTTGCAACCGACCGGCCCCATCGTGTTCGTGGACGACGCCGGCAAACCGTGGTCGTTGCGGCCTGGCTACGACGTCAGCGTGTGGTTCCCGCCGACATCCATGCGTCGCGGCCGCCCGACCTGGCTGGCCCTGGGCGGCGAACGCAAGCCGTATTACGTGGATGGCGAACGCTGCAACCAGCATTTTCCCTGCATGGTGGAGGCGCGTTACGCCAGCGAAGGCAACGATGCCATCCCGGCCGATCGCGTGGTGCTCGATCCCGTGCCGCTCAACGCCGTGCCCAGCGACCGCGTGCGCAGCGGCGGCGCGGCGCCCGCCAGCGAGCTCTACCTGCGGCCCGGCAAGTACCGCGTGGTCTACAGCGGCGAGAACAACGCCACGCTGTTTTCACAGAACGTCACGATCAGGGACCGCAACCCGCGGCCACCGCCCTCCCAGCCCCCGGCAGCCACTGCCGGGCCCGTGTCCACGCCGGTTCGCGGCGACGTGGCGCAACCCTCCGTCGACCAGGGGAACTGATTCCATGACCCACCACAGAATGCGCGTACTGCTTGCCACGGCGTGTGCGCTTGCGACCTTCGCCGCCGTCGGAGCGGAACCCGCCGCCCCATCGCAAGCCGGCCTGCTCGGCTTCACGCCCGCGCATGCCACCACCCAACTCGACCTGGAACGACGTTTCGACGCCCAGCTCGACCCGGCCGAGCTGCGCGACTGGTTGAAGCAGATGGCATCGGCGCCGAACCAGGTCGGCTCGCCGCACGACAAGGCGAATGCCGAGTTCATGCTGGAGAAGTTCCGCGCCTGGGGCTGGGATGCGCACATCGAGACGTTCGAGGTGTTGTATCCGACGCCGAAGAAAGTCGCGCTGGAACTGCTCGGGCCGCAGCCGTTCACCGCCACCCTGCACGAGCCGCCGGTCGCCGGCGATGCCACTTCGGCGCTGCCCGGCGCGCTGCCGCCATACAACGTCTACGGCGGCGACGGCGATGTCACCGCACCACTGGTCTACGCCAACTACGGCATGCCGGACGACTACAAGGAGCTGGTGCGCCGCGGCATCGACGTGCGCGGCAAGATCGTTATCACCCGCTACGGCGGCGGCTGGCGCGGGCTCAAGCCGAAGCTGGCGCAGGAGCATGGCGCGGTCGGCTGCCTGATCTACTCCGACCCGCACGATGACGGCTACGCCCAGGGCGACACCTGGCCCGAAGGCGGCTGGCGCCCGCCCGAAGGCGTGCAGCGCGGCTCGGTCGCCGACATGCAGCAATATCCCGGCGATCCGCTGACCCCCGGCATCGGCTCCACGCCCGGCGCCAAGCGGCTGGCGATCAAGGACGCGAAGACCCTGCTGAAGATTCCGGTGCTGCCGATCTCCTACGCCGACGCCACGCCGCTGCTGAAGTCGCTGGGCGGCCCGGTGGCACCCGCAGCCTGGCGCGGCGCACTGCCGCTGACCTACCACGTGGGCCCGAGCACGGCCAAGGCGCACCTGACCGTGCTGTCGGACTGGAACCGCAAGCCGATCTACGACGTGATCGCGAAGATCGAGGGCACCCGCGCGCCGGACCAGTGGATCATCCGCGGCAACCACCACGACGGCTGGGTGTTCGGCGCATGGGACCCGCTGGCCGGCAACGTGGCCCTGATGGCCGAGGCCAAGGCCATCGGCGGCCTGCTCAAGCAGGGTTGGCGGCCGCAGCGCACCCTGGTCTACGCCAGCTGGGACGGCGAGGAACCGGGCCTGCTCGGTTCCACCGAATGGGCGGAGGCGCACGCGAAGGAGCTGCAGGCCAAGGCCGTGCTCTACATCAACTCGGATACCAACGGCCGCGGTTTCCTCGGCGCCGGCGGCAGCCATTCGCTGCAGCACTTGGTCAACCAGGTCGCCGACGGCGTGACCGATCCGGAAACCCGCGTGAGCGTGGGCAAGCGCTGGCGGGCGCACCTGATGATCGAAGGCAGCGATCCCAAGGCGAAACCCGAAGCCAAGGCCAATGCCAAGGCGGCAGCCAGCGGCGGCGATTTGCCGATCGAGGCACTGGGCTCCGGCTCCGATTACAGCCCGTTCCTGGAACATCTCGGCATCGCCTCGCTCGACCTGGGCTTCGGCGGCGAGGACGACAATGCCGGCATCTATCACTCGCGCTACGACTCGTTCGACCACTACGTCCGCTTCGGCGATCCCACCTTCGAGTACGGCGTGGCGCTGGCCAAGGTGGCCGGCCACATCGTGTTGCGCAGCGCCGATGCCGATGTGCTGCCGCTGCGCTTCGGCGATTTCAGCCAGACCCTGGGCCGCTACGTCGGCGAACTGCACAAGCTGATCGAGAAGACACGCAAGGCAACGGCGCAACAGCACCAGTTGCTCGACGCGCATGCCTACGCGCTGGACAGCGACCCGACCCGGCCGCTGCTGCCGCCGGCGCGCGACTCCGATGTGCCGGCGATCGAGCTGGCCCCGCTGGACCGCGCCGCCAGCCAGCTGGAGCAGAGCGCGCAGGCGTTCCAGGCCGCCTACGCGCGGCAGGCCGCCGACGGCTTTGCCCTGCCCGCCGCGCGGCTGCGCCAGATCAACCGGCAGATGGGCCGGATGGAACAGGCGCTGACCGATGCCGACGGCCTGCCCGGCCGGCCGTGGTTCCGGCACTTCATCTACGCCCCAGGCATGCTCACCGGCTACGGCGTCAAGACGGTTCCCGGCGTGCGTGAGGCGATCGAGGCACGGCGCTGGGACGAGGCGAACCGCTATGTAACGATCACTGCGCAGGTGCTTGACCACTACCGCGCCCAACTCGACCAGCTGACCCGTTTGCTGACCCCGTCGAGCTGACCGGCGCAAACCACGGCGAATCCAAGGATGGATCGCCCGCCGGCCGTCACCCGGACGGCCGCTCGCCGGAGCCAGGACGATGATGCCGAGCCGCACCCTTCCATCGAGCATCCGCAAGCTGGACCCCGGCGCGTTCGCGCTGGTGATGGCCACCGGCATCGTCTCCATCGATGCCGGCCAGCACGGCATGCCCGTGCTGGCGCGTGCGCTGTTCGTGCTGAACGCGGTGGCCTTCGTGCTGCTGCTGGCGCTGAACGCGCTGCGCCTCGTGCATGCCCGGCGCGAGGTGCTGGACGACTTCACCAACCCCGCGCGCGGCGCGGGCTTTCTCACCTTCGTCGCGGCCAGTTGCGTGCTCGCCAGCCAGTGCGTGCTGGTGGTCCCGCTGCCGCGTTGGGCCGTCGCGCTGACCGTGCTCGGCGCGGTCGGCTGGGTCTGCCTGTTGTACCTGCTGCTGCTCGCCGTGATCACCGGCCAGCGCAAGCCCGGCTTCCGGCGCAGCATCAATGGCGGCTGGCTGGTGGCGGTGGTGTCGACGCAGGCGCTGGCAGTGGCGCTCACCCTGCTGGTGGCGCACGGTCATGCGGCGCCCATGCTCGGCTGGCTGTTCGCCGCGCTGTGCCTGTACCTGGTCGGGGCGGCGCTGTACCTGATCCTGATCACGCTGATCTTCTACCGCCTGCTGTTCCTGCCGCTGCCGGCCAGCGGCTTCACGCCGCCGTACTGGATCAACATGGGCGCGCTGGCGATCACCACGCTGGCCGGCAGCCTGCTGGTGCTGCATGCGCCGGCGCAACCGTCGCTCGGTGCGCTGGTGCCCTTCGTCAAGGGCTTCACCCTGTTCTTCTGGGCCAGCGCCACCTGGTGGATTCCGCTGCTGGCGATCCTCGAGCTGTGGCGCCACGGCATGCGCCACGTGCGCCTGCGCTACGCGGTGGACGACTGGGACATCGTGTTTCCGCTGGGCATGTACACGGTCGGCACGAATGCGCTGGCACAGGCACTGGACCTGGATCTGCTGCAGCCGGTGTCCGACCTCGGCGTCTACATCAGCCTGCTGGCCTGGTTGCTGGTGGCGGCCGGTGCACTGCGGCACCGGCGGCGCGCCTTCGTGCGGGGCTGAGGCGCACGAAGGCGCGCCTTCACCGGCGGCTTTCGGCGTGCCGCACCTGGCCGTCGCCGCGCAGCACGAAGCGTTCGATGGTCAGCGCCTCGGCGCCCATCGGCCCGTAGGCGTGTAGCCGCGTGGTGGAGATGCCGATCTCGGCGCCGAGGCCGAGTTCACCGCCGTCGCTGAAACGGGAGGAGGCGTTGACCATCACCACGGCGGAACGGATCGCCTGCACGAAGCGTTGCGCGGCGGTTTCGTCGGCGGTGGCGATGACTTCGGTGTGGTCGGAGCCGTGGCGACGGATGTGCGCGATGGCGGTGTCGAGGTCGTCGACCACGCGCACGGCGAGGATCAGGTCGAGGAACTCGGCGGCGTAGTCGTCGTCGGTCGCCGCGCGCATGTCGGGCACCAGGGCGCGGCTGCGCTCGTCGCCGCGCAGCTCGACGCCGCGCTCGCGCAGTGCCTGCGTTGCGCGTGGCAAGAACGCTTCGGCGACGTCGCGATGCACCAGCAACGTCTCCAGCGCGTTGCACACGCCGGGGCGCGAGGTCTTGCCGTCGAGCAGCAGGTCCAACGCCAGCGCGAGGTCGGCGGCGCGGTCCACGTACAGGTGACAGACGCCCTTGTAGTGCTTGATCACCGGCACGCGCGCGTGTTCGGCGACGAAGCGGATCAGGCCTTCGCCGCCGCGCGGAATCGCAAGGTCGACGATGTCGACCAGCTGCAGCAGTTCGACCATCGTCTCGCGGCGCAGGTCGTCGACCAGGGTCACGGCGGCGGTCGGCACGCCGTGCGCCTCCAGTGCCGACTTCAGCGCCGCGGCGATCGCGGTGTTGGAATGGATCGCCTCGGAGCCACCGCGCAGGATCACCGCGTTGCCGGCCATCAGGCACAGCGCGGCGGCGTCGGCGGTGACGTTGGGGCGTGCCTCGTAGATCATCGCGATCACGCCGAGCGGGATGCGCACGCGTTCCACCGACAGCCCGTTCGGCCGTGTCTCGCGGCGCGTCGTCACGCCGACCGGGTCGGGCAGCTCGGCCACTTCGCGGAGCGCGCCGGCGATGCCGGCCACGCGTGCCTCGTCCAGCCGCAGGCGGTCGAGCATGGCGCCCTGCACGCCTTTCGCCGCGGCCTGGCGCATGTCTTCGGCGTTGGCGGCCAGCACCGCGGCGGACTGCGCTTCCAGCGCCGCAGCCATGTCGCGCAGCAGCGCGCGCTTCGCCTCGCTGCCCAGCGCCGCAACGACTTGGGCGGCGTCACGGCAAGCCAGGGCCTGTTCGCGGATCGTGCTCATGTGCTGATCCCCTGCCCGGACGCAACTGGGCGACTCATGCCGACGAGGTCGTCGCGATGCACCACCTCGTCGCCGTAGCTGTAGCCGAGAACGCCGTCGATCTCGCGGCTGTGCCGGCCGGCCAGACGGCGCACTTCGGCGGCGCCGTACTGGCTGAGTCCGCGCGCGACGGCGGCACCGTCCGCGTCGACGATCTCCACCAGGTCGCCGCGGTGGAACTCGCCGTCGGCGCCAAGCACGCCACCCGGCAGCAGCGAGACGCGCCCGCCGGCCAGCGCCTTCACCGCACCGGCGTCGATACGGATGCGGCCCGGCGCGGCGGGTGCGTGGCGCAGCCAGTACTTGCGCGCCTGCAATCGTGTGGAAGCCGCGGCGATCAGCGTGCCGCGCAGTTGCCCGCGCTGCAGTGCCTGCACGGTGGCCGCCTCGCGCCCGCTGAACAAGGCCGTGGGGATGCCGGCGGCGGCAGCTTTCGCCGCCGCCTGCAGCTTGGTGCGCATGCCGCCGGTGCCGGCCGCGCTGCCGCTGTCGCCGGCCATCGCGACGATCTCCGGGGTCAGCGCGGCCACCTGCGCGATCGGCACGGCCGCGGAATCGCGCCGCGGGTCGGCGCTGTACAGCGCATCGACGTCGGAGGCGATCAGCAGCAGGTCGGCGTCGACCAGCGCGGCCACGATGGCGGCAAGGTTGTCGTTGTCGCCGAGCTTCAGTTCATCCACCGACACGGTGTCGTTCTCGTTGATCACCGGCAGCACGCCGAGCTGCAGCAACTCGCGCAACGTGGCGCGCGCGTTGAGGTAGCGGCGGCGGTTGCGCAGGTCGTCGTGGGTCAGCAGCACCTGCGCCACCGGCCGCGCGGACAGCGATTGCCACAGCGCGACCATCGGCGCCTGCCCCAGCGCGGCCAGCGCCTGCCGCGCGGCGAGGCCGCCGATGTCGCGCGCATGCTGGCGCAGCAGCGCGCGCCCGGCCGCCACCGCGCCGGAGGACACCAGTACCACTTCTCGGCCTTCGGCATGGCTGGCGGCAATGAAACCGGCCAGCGCTTCGGCGTGACGCGACGTGAGGCCGCCGCCGTCGGCGGCGAGCAGGTTGCTGCCCACTTTCAGCACGGCGCGGCGCCAGGAGGGCAATGCCTGTGCGGGCAGGCCGGTGTGCGTGTTCCCCGTGTCGATCGCCGCCATGCCCGTGCCTCCGCTTCAGTCGTCGAGTGCGCGTAGTCGCGCGTGCAGTTCATCCAGTCGCAGGTCGTTGCCGGCGCCCGGCGAGACGCGCGCGGCGAGGCTGCCTTCGGGCGTGCGCCCCTGCCCCGCGGATGTCGCGGTTTCCGCCGCAGCGCGATACGCGTCGCGGAACGGCACGCCGGCGGCGGCCTGCTCGATCGCCACGTCGGTGGCGTACATCGCCGGCTCGATCGCCGCACGCATCGCGGCTTCGTTCCACGCGAACCGCGCCAGCAGGTCGGGTACCAGTTCCAGCGCCATCAGGCCATGACGCACGCCATGGAAGATCGAGCCCTTGGAGAACTGCAGGTCGCGCTGGTAGCCGGACGGCAGCGACAGCAGCTGTTCGATCTCGGTGCGCGCGGCGGCCACGCTGGCGTAGCTGGCGCGCAGCAGTTCGATCACGTCGGGGTTGCGCTTGTTCGGCATGATCGAGCTGCCGGTGGTGTACTCGGGCGGCAATTTGACGAAGTCGAATTCGGCGGTGGTGAACAACGACAGGTCCCACGCCAGCCGGCGCAGGTCGAGCAGCGCGCCGCCGATCGCCTCCAGCACGGCCATCTCGAACTTGCCGCGCGACAGCTGCGCGTAGATCGGCGATATCTGCATGCGCGCGAAGCCGAGCGCCCGGGTGGTGTGCTCGCGGTCGAGTTTCATGTTCACGCCGTAGCCGGCGGCGGTGCCGAGCGGATTCGCGTCGATCAGCGTCATCGTCTGGCGCGCGCGCAGCGCGTTGTCGATGAAGCCCTCGGCGAAGCCGGCGAACCACATCGCGGTGGACGACACCACCGCACGCTGCAGGTGGGTGTAGCCAGGCATCGGCACGGCTTCTTGCGACGCGCGCTCAAGGCAGACTCCGGCGATGGCGCGGCAATGCGCCTCCAGCGCGGCCAGCTTGTCCTTCAGCCAAAGCCGGGTGGCAACCAGGATCTGGTCGTTGCGGCTGCGTCCGGTGTGCACGCGGCGGCCGGCGTCGCCGAGGCGCTCGGTGAGGCGGGCCTCGATCGCCGAATGGCCGTCCTCGTAGCGCTCGTCCAGCACAAAGGCGCCGCTCGTGAAATCAGCGGCCAGCGCATCCAGTTCGCGCTTCAGCGCGGCGGCTTCGTCGGCGTTGACCACGCCGATGTTGGCCAGCCCTTCCACGTGCGCCTTGCTGGCGGTGATGTCGTGCAGGAAGAACTCGCGATCCAGCAGCACGTCGTCGCCGGCGAGGAACTGCATGATCTTCGCGTCGATCCGGATGCCGGCTTTTTGCCAGAGGGGTTGGGTCATGGTAGCCAGAAGTGAGTTGAGAGGAGTGAGAAGTGAGAGAGATCAAGAGCGGAGGGGGCGGGAGCGCTGGGAGTGTGAGCTTTTCTCTCACTCCTCACTCCTCTTCCCTCACTCCTGCCCCACTGGAATCGCGGTGTATTCGTCCACGCCGAGCGCGCGGTTGATGTTCTGCATCGCCTGCGTCGCGGCGCCTTTCAGCAGGTTGTCCAGCGTGGCCACGATCACCACGCGCTTGCCGTCGGCCGATACGGCGAAGCCGCCGACCTCGGCATGGTGGCGGTGCGCGATGCGGCTGACCCACGGCGCCTCGTCGGTCACGACGGCCAGCTTCTCGCCGTCGTAGGCGGCATGGAAACGCTGCAGCACGTCATCGCGTTTCAGCGGGCGGGTGAGATACAGGTTGGTGGTGACGGTGAGCCCGCGGAAGTGCGGCGCCACGTGCGGCATGAACTCCACTGGCACGCCGAGCCGGAACGAGGCTTCCTTCTCGTGCATGTGGCCGGTGAGCGCGTACGGCATCAGGTTGTCGCGCAGCTTGTCCGGATCGTTCTTGTCCGACGGCGTGGTACCGGCGCCGGAGTAGCCGGAGACGCCGAAGCACACCGGTGGCGCGGCCAGCAGGTCCTTCAGCGGCGCGATGGAGAGCTGCATGGCTGTGGCGTAACAGCCGGGGTTGCTGATGCGCTTCTCGCCCCGCCACTTGTCGCGGGTGAGTTCCGGCAGGCCGTAGTACCACGACGGATCGAAGCGGTAGTCGGCGGAAAGGTCGAGGATCAACGTGTCCGGCTTCGCCGCGTCGATCGCCTCGACGAACGGCGCCGCCTTGCCGTTGGGCAACGCCAGGATCACCACGTCGGCGCCCTGCGCCACCACCGCGGCCGGGTCCAGGCTGGCGTAGCGCAGTTCGCCGGCGAAACCGTCGACGTGATCGGCCACTCGCTGGCCGTCCAGTTCGCGCGAGGAGACGAAGGCCAGTTGCAGCAGCGGGTGCGCCGCGATCAGGCGGATCAGTTCCATGCCGGTATGGCCGCGCGCGCCGACGATGCCTACCGTTTTCCTGTTCGTGTCCATGGCTCAATCCACCAGTGTCGGCTGGCGCTGCGCACAGCGCGCCACGCAGCGGGAGATCGTGTCGAACCCGTCGATGCCGTACCAGAACACCTTCCAGCGCGGCTGCTTGATGCAGCCGTCCGATTCGGCGTAGTAGAAAGGGTTGACCGGATTGCCGTGACGCGAGCGCCAGAACAGCCGCGGATTCTCCTCGCGCATCACCTGCCACACCGCGCGGCCCAGGCCTTCGCCCTGCGCGTCGTCCAGCACGGCGAACTTGTCGAGATACGGCAAGCCGTCCTCCTCGACAAGGATCATCGCCGCGCGGTAGTTCTCGCTGACGTAGATGCGCATCGGCCGGGTGCGCTCGAAATAGTCCGGCACCAGGGTGCGGCCGAAGCTGGACTCGATCAGCCTGCGCATGCGCGCGCGGTCCACGCCGTCCCAGGAGTCGAAGCGCAGCACCTTCTCGCCGCGTCGCACGAGGGTGCCGGAACCCTTGTGGGTGAACAGCTCCTTGGCCAGTTCGGACGGGCGGGTGATCGACACCGACGAGGTCAGCGGCAGGTCGGCCAGCAGGTCGGCGATCTGCTCGATCTTCAGGCGCATGCCACCGTTGATCCAAGGCTGCGCCATCAAGTGATCGAACTCGGTGCTCAGATTGATCGAATCGATCACTTTGCCGTGCTCGTCGAGCAGGCCTCCCGTGCCGGTGAGGAACACGATCTTGTACGGCTGCAGCACGCGCACCAGTTCGTTCGCGGCGAAGTCGGCGTTGACGTTGAGGATCTGCCCTTCGTCGGTTTCGCCCAGGCTGGCGATCACCGGGATGGAGTTCGCGCGCAGGCTGGCCTCGATCGGCGCCAGGTTGATGCTGCGGACCTTGCCGACCAGACCGTAGGTATCGCGGTCCAGGTAGTCGGCCATGAACACGCCCGTCGCCACCGAGGTGGCGCGCGTATCCATCGACTGCAGTGCCTCGACCAGTTTCAGGTTCTGCTGCTGGAACACGCGGCGCACGATGCCGAGCGCCTTGGGCGAGGTCACGCGCAGACCGTCGATGGTGTGCTTCTCGATGCCGGCGGCAGCCAGTTCCTCGTCCAGCTGCGGACCGGCGCCGTGCAGCACGATCGGGGTCAACCCCACCTGCTGCAGGAAAGTCAGCGACGAGGCCAGATCGGCCAGCTCGTCGCGCAGCACGGCACCACCGACCTTGACCACGGCGAAGCGCTTGGCGTCCACCTCGGAGAAGCGCTTCAGGTACTGTTGGATTTCCTTCGCGCTGCCCATGCTGGAGAGCAGGCGCACGATGGTCTTGCGGGTGTTGTGCCTAGCCGTGTCCATTGTTTGTTCCTTGCGCTCATCCATGATCGCGGGGGTCAAAAACCGGCCGTCCCTGGCCGGACTTCTCAACGATTCGATAAACCGTTTGCGCATAGTGTTCGAGTTGATCCAGCGCGACCCACTCGTCGGCGCTGTGCGCCTGGGCGATGTCGCCGGGGCCGTAGACGAAGGCGGTATAGCCTGCGGCGGAGAACAGCGCCGCTTCGGTCCAGAAGTCCACCGCGTTGCCGACCGGGATGCCCAGCTCGTCGGCCACGTCGCGCGCGACCAGCCGGTTCGCCTCGGCGTTGGCGGTATCGCCGGCCGGCAGCGAGGCGCCACGAAAAGTCTCGGCGAACTCCACCGGCGGCGGTTCCACCAGATTGCGGAATCGGATCAGCAGGTGATCCGGATTCATCGTGGGCAAGGCGCGAAAGCCGAAGCGCACTTCCGCCGTCGGCGCGATCATGTTCGCCTTGATGCCGCCCTCGATGCGGCCAATGTTGAAACGCAGGCCGGTGAGGCCGCCGAAGCGCTCGTGCGACTGCGCCGCCACGAAATCCAGCGCCGCGTTGCCCCAGCGCACGGCTTGGTGCAGCGCGCTGTCGCCCGGCTTCTGCTCGCCCGAGGCATGCCCGGCCTGGCCGGCGAAGCGCATCAGCACCGACTGGATGCCGCGATGCGCCAGCACCGCCTCGCCCTTGGTGGGCTCGGCCACGATCACTGCATCGTAAGCGTGCGGTTCGCGCAGGAAGCCGGCGATGCAGCGCGCGTCGTTCGCCTCCTCGTCGGTGGTGAACAGCAGCGCCAGGTCGCCGTGACTGGCATTCGCCACCGCCAGCAGCGCCGCCGCCGCCCCCTTGATGTCGCACGCGCCCAGGCCGATCGCGCGATCGGCAGTGACCCGCAACGCGTGCGGATCGGCCGTCCACGCCGGCGAGTCCGGCACGGTGTCCAGGTGCACGTTGAACAGGACCTTCGGCTCGCCGCGCACCGCGTGCAGGGCCACCGCGCCGGCACCGAAGTCGGTCACCGTCACGTCGAAGCCGGGCAGCTGCGCGCGCAGGTAGTCGAAGATGCCGCCGGTATCGATCGCGCGCGGCGGGTTGCGCGTGTCGAAACCGACCAGCGCCGCCAGGTGCTTCAGCGTGGCATCGAGCAAGGCGCTCATCCGCGATTGACCTCGGCCCACAGCGTGCTGCTCATGCCGAACAGCTTGATGAAACCCTCGGCCTCCTCCACGCCCCAGTCGGCCGACTGCGCATAGGTGGCGCCCTTGGCGTTGAGGATGTGATTCGACTCCACCGCCACCGCGCCGACGCTGCCGCCATTCGTTTCCAGCGTCACCGTGCCGTTGACGGTGGACTGGCTGGACGCCAGGAACGCCTCCAGGTCGGTCTTCAGCGGGTCGTGGAAGAAGCCCTCGTAGACCAGCTCCACCCACTTGCGCGCCACTTCCGGCTTGAAGCGGTTCTGCTGCTTGCTGAGCACGGATTCCTCCAGCGCGCGGTGCGCGGCGAGCAGCGCGGTCAGGCCCGGCGCCTCGAAGATGATGCGGCCCTTCAGGCCGATCGTGGTGTCGCCGGTGTACAGGCCGCGGCCCACGCCGTACTGCGCAAACAGGCCGTTGAGCTTCGCCAGCATGGCGTGCCCTGCAATCGCCTCGCCGTCCAGCGTCACCGCCTCGCCGTTGACGAAGCCGATCTTCACCCGCAGCGGTTTGGACGGCCATTCGGCGCGCGGCTTGCACCAGCCCACCGCGCCGGCGCCGGGCGCCTGCCACCGGTCGATCTCGCCGCCGGACATGGTCAGGCCGAGCAGGTTCTCGTTGATGGTGTACGCCTGCTGCTTGGCGCGCACGCCGAAGCCGCGGTCTTCCAGGTACTTCTGCTCGTAGGCGCGCGTCTGCGTGTGTTCCTTCTGGATCTCGCGGATCGGCGCCACGATCTGGTAGTCGCCCAGCGCCTTCACCGCCAGGTCGAAACGCACCTGGTCGTTGCCCATGCCGGTGCAGCCATGCGCGATCGCCTTCGTGCCGAGTTCGGCGGCGCGCTTCAGCGCGGCCTCGACGATCAGGTAGCGGTCGGACACCAGCAGCGGGTACTGGCCCTGGTAACCCTCGCCCGCCCACACGAACGGCTTGACGAAGCCCGCCCAGATCGCCGGGCCGCCATCGACCGTGACGTGGCTGGCCACGCCCAGCTCCTTCGCGCGGTTCTCAATGAAGGCGCGCTCTTCGGCGTCGACACCGCCGGTATCGGCGAACACCGTGTGCACGGCCCAGCCGCGCTCCTGCAGATAAGGCACGCAGAAGCTGGTGTCGAGGCCGCCGGAAAAGGCGAGGACGATGTCTTTGCTCATGGCTTGCAGATCCTGGAAAGAAATAGGGTCAGGCGGATTCGACGACGACACGCGGCTCGCAGCGCACCGGGAAATTCACGGAATTGGCGATGAAGCAGGCGTGATGCGCCGCCTCCTGCGCCGCTTCGGCCTTGGCCGGGTCGCTGGCGGCAGTGATGGTCACCGTGGGGCGCAGCACCACTTCGACGAAGCGGCCGCCGTCGCCTTCGGTGGCCATCGTGCCTTCGGCGGCATCGCTGTACGCCGTCACCACCACGCCGGCCACGGTGGCCATGTGCAGATACGACAGCATGTGGCAGGTCGACAATGCCGTGACCAGCATGTCCTCGGGATTGTGCCTCGCGGCATCGCCGCGGAACGCGGGGTCGGAGGAACCGGCGACCACCGGCTTGCCGTCGATGCGGATGATGTGGTCGCGGCTGTAGTTGCGGTAGCCGTCTGTGCCGCTGCCGAGGTTGCCGGTCCATTCCACGGCGACGCGATAGTGATGCTGATGATTCACGGTTTCGACTCCTCTTGTCGGGACATCCATGCGGCCAGTTCCGCATCGCCATCGCCGTCGCGCTCGCGCAGCCCGGCGATCACGCCCGCGCGGTTGCGCGCGGGATGATTCTGGCTCAGCTTGAACTTGCCTTCGATGCGGTCGATCGAGACTTCGAGGCCGACGATCGCGCGCAGCGAAGTCTCGATATGGTCGTCCGGCGCGTCGCTGATCTTCCATGGCTGCGGCTGGCCCGCCTCATGGTGGTCGGTCAGGGTTTCCAGCAGACGACGCAGCCACGCAGCGTCGTCGATCACGCGCAGCCGGCCGTGCACGTGCACCACCGCGTAGTTCCAGGTCGGCACCTCGCGCCCGGTCTCGTGCTTGCTGGGATACCAGTTCGGGCTGATGTAGCCGTCCGGACCCTGGAACACCAGCAGCACCTCGGCGCCGTCCAGTCGCGCCAGTTCGTTGCCGCGCGCGACATGGCCGTGCAGCACCTCGCCGACGAGTTCGAACGGCAGGTGATTGGCCGTCAATCCGTCGGCCGCGCGGGTCACCAGCGTGGCGAACGGGTATGCGCGAATCAGCCCGTGCAGGGCCTCGATGCGATTTTCCACAAAATGCTTCGGCGTATACATGGCGGCTCAACCCTGGCCGATCAACGACGCCATCACCGCCTTCTGCACGTGCAGGCGGTTCTCGGCCTCGTCGATGGCGATGCAGGCGGGCGAATCCATCACCGCGTCGGTGGCCTTGATGTTGCGGCGCAGCGGCAGGCAGTGGCTGAACAGGCCGTGGTTGGTGAGCGCCATCTTCGCCTCGTCGACGATGAAGTGCCTGTTCGCTTCGCGCACAGGCTTCTCCTCTTCCCAGCGACCGAAGAACGGCAGCGCGCCCCAGCTCTTGGCGTAGACCACGTCGGCCCCGGTGTAGGCTTCCTCGATGTCATGGCTGACCTTCAGCGAGCCGCCGTTCTGTTCGGCGTTCAGACGGCCAAACGCCATGTAGCGCTCGTCCAGCACGTAGTCGGGCGTCGGGCAAAGCAGGGTCACGTCCATGCCCAGCTTGGTCGCGATCAGCAGCGCCGAATTCGCCACCGCGGTGTTCAGCGGCTTCGGGTGATAGGTCCAGGTCAGCACGTACTTCCTGTTCTGCAGGTCGCCCAGGTGCTCCTTCAGCGCAAGCGCGTGGGCCAGTTCCTGGCAGGGATGGGTGATCGTCTCCATGTTGATCACCGGCACCGTGGCGTAGTGCGCAAACGCCCTGATCACCTTGTCCTGGCGATCCACCGCCCAGTCCTGGAATTTCGGGAACGCGCGCACCGCGATCAGGTCGACGTAACGCGACAGCACCCGCGCCACCTCGGCGATGTGCTCCTCGGTATCGCCGTCCATCACGCTGCCAACCTCGAACTCGATCGGCCACGCGTCCTTGCCCGGCGCCAGCACGATCGCGTGACCGCCGAGCTGGAACGCACCCAGCTCGAAGCTGGTGCGGGTGCGCATCGAGGGATTGAAGAACAGCAATGCGATCGACTTGCCGGCGAGCTGCTGGCCGCGCGGCGAACGCTTGAACGCGGCAGCCTGTTCCAGCAGCGCGTCGATCTCGGCGCGGCTGTAATCCTGGGTGGTCAAGAAATGCCGAATGGTCATGAAGTCGATGCCTTATTGAAGAGTCCGGCCATGGATGGCCGGGGTGTTGCGGATGGATCCGCGTGAAATAAACACAAAAAACCCGGCACAAGGGCCGGGTTTGTCGTCGATGCACAAGAAACGCGTGCGACTGCCTACCCGGCCGGATGTCGAGTCATCGGTCGGCGCGCACGCGACGTCATGCCAGCGGCCGCGCGGGCGCTGGTAAGTACGGTGGCGGTATAGACGGCTGAAGACATGCGATGTTCCGGGTGGTCGGCGGCTATCATGGCGAGAATTTCGCTGCCATGCAACAAAAATCTGCGCCAGGTCAGTGCCTGTCCGGCAAGTATCGGCGTCTGAAAAAAATCGCCGCCCGAGAGGGGCGGCGGGATGGATGAGCGGAAGTCGGGATCAATCCACCGGGGTGACGGAAACCCGCACGCGCAGGCGTTCGCCCGGATCGTAGTCCAGCCGCGACATGTAGACCTCGCCGCGATAGCGATATTCCACGTCGTAGCCGATGATCCGGCGCTGCTCGCTGACCGTGTTCACCTCGCGGCACTGGGTCTGCGTGCTCTCGTAATCGCGACCGCGCGTGCTGCGGTTGCCGATCGCGCCACCGGCCACGGCACCGGCGACCGTCGCCGCCTTGCGCCCGTCGCCCTTGCCCACGGTGTTGCCCAGCACGCCACCGATCACCGCGCCCAGCACCGTGCCGGCGGTGCTGTTGCCGCCCTCGTGGCGCACCACCTGCTGGTCGTAGCACTCCTGCCGCGGCACGTTGGTGCGCGTCACGCCATGCACCGGGTCGGCGCGCAGCACGTCGGCCCAGCCGTAGTGGGCATTGCCGTCATCGTTGGGGTACGGCGCATTCTGCGCGTGCGCGCCGGCTGCCATCATGGCCAGCACCAACGCGGAAACCCATAGCTTGACCATGACCTGCTCCCGTGATGCACGTTCCACGCCACGCGCGGACTGGCAGCATTGCAGCAAATTCACTATGAATACACGCTTAGGCCGGACCGGCCTGTTCAGCCGTGGCGACCGTTTGCCGCAAGGCCGACGGCATCACGGATCGCCGGGTCCGGCCAGGAGCGGGCGATCCGCCGGGCACGAGCGGCATCGTCGCTTGTTAAGATGCGCAACCTGCCCCGCCCGACCGCCGACTCCCTCGCGGATGTGACCGATGCCGATTTCGCTCTACAACAGCCTGACGCGCCGCACCGAACCGTTTGTTCCGCTGGATCCCGCGCGCGTCACGATGTACCTGTGCGGACCGACGGTCTACAACTACGTTCACATCGGCAACGCGCGCGGGCCGGTGGTGTTCGACGTGCTGGCGCGGCTGCTGCGGCGGCACTACCCGCAGGTGGTGTATGCCCGCAACATCACCGACGTCGAGGACAAGATCAATGCCGCGGCATTGGCCGAAGGCGTGCCGATCTCGATCATCACCGAGCGCTACGCGCGCGCCTATCGCGAGGACATGGCCGGACTGGGCATTGCGCCGCCGGACCTGGAGCCGCACGCCACCGCGCACATCGGCGCGATCATCGCCATGAACGAGGCGCTGATCGCCGGCGGCCACGCGTACGCGGCCGAAGGCCATGTACTGTTCGACGTCGGCTCGTACCCCGACTACGGCGCGCTCTCCGGCCGCGACACCGAAGAGTTGATCGCCGGCGCACGCGTGGAAATCGCGCCATACAAGAAGAACCCCACCGATTTCGTGCTGTGGAAGCCCTCCACGCCCGAACTGGCCGGCTGGGACAGCCCGTGGGGGCGCGGTCGCCCCGGCTGGCACATCGAGTGCTCGGCGATGTGCGCCGCGCAACTGGGCGAGACCATCGACATCCACGCCGGCGGCGTCGACCTGCTGTTCCCGCATCACGAGAACGAGATCGCGCAATCCACCTGCGCGCACGGCGGCAAGACCTTCGCGCGCTGGTGGATGCACAACGGCATGCTCACCTTCGACGGCCGCAAGATGTCCAAGTCGCTGGGCAACGTGCTGCTGGTGCACGAGCTGCTGAAACTCCACCCGCCCGAGGCGCTGCGCCTGCGCCTGCTCAGCGGCCACTACCGGCAGCCGCTGGACTGGTCCGACGGCGCCATCCAGCAGTCGGTCAGCACGCTGGACGGCTGGTACCGGGTGCTGCGCGACCTTGCCGACGTGGCGATCGACGCATCGCGGCTGCCCGTGCCGGCCGCCGTCGAAGCGGCGCTTTGCGACGACCTCAACACGCCCCTGGCGCTGGCCGAACTGGCCGTGCTTGCAGACGCCGCGCGCCAACACGGCACGCCCGCGGCCAAGGCCGATCTGCTCGGCGGCGGCGCCCTGCTCGGCCTGCTGCAGCAGGATCCGGAAGCATGGTTCAAGCACTCCGGCGGCGTGCACGTGGATGCCGCGCAAGTCGAGGCCTTGCTGGAAGCGCGTCGCGTCGCCCGCAGCGCCCGCGATTTCGCCCGCGCCGACGCGATCCGCGACGAGCTGGCCGCGATGGGCGTGGTGATCGAGGATGGTGCACAGGGCACGCGGTGGAGCATCGCCAAGGCCTGACGGCCATGCCGGAGCGGGTTTCATTTCCCGCCCTGCTACGCGCGATAATGGCCGCATGAATATCGCCGCCAGCAGCACCGACCAGGCCCAGCAGGAAATCGCCGAAGAGTTCGCCTTTCTCGGCGACTGGAGCGAGCGCTATCAGTACCTGATCGACCTCGGGCGGCAATTGCCGCCGTTTCCCGAGGAGTGCAAGACCGAAGCTTGGCGCGTGCACGGCTGCCAGTCGATGGTGTGGCTGGTGCCCAGTGGCGATGCGTCGTGCATGCACTTCGAAGCCACCAGCGACTCCGCCATCGTCTCGGGCCTGATCGCGCTGGTGCTGCGCGTCTACTCCGACCGCCCGGCCGCGGAGATCGTGGCCACCGAACCCGGCTTCGTCGGCACGATCGGCCTGGCCAAGCACCTTTCACCCACCCGCTCGAACGGCCTGACGGCGATGCTGGCGAAGTTGAAGGGATACGCCGCGGCAGCGGCGGGACAAAAGTGAGCAAGGAAGGGAAGCGAGCAAAGAGAAGCGAGGAATGAGAGAAGGCAACGGCGTGTCGCGCTCCGGCTCCTCTCCCACTCATCTTCACTCGCTCCTAGCAAAAAGCCCCGCTCGAAGCGGGGCTTTTTGCTGCATCGCGAAGCGGCGCGCCTTGCTCAGTCCCCCATCTGCTTCTGCAGATGTTCGCGGCGTTCCTGGGCGTCGAGCGAGAGCGTGGCGATCGGGCGCGCGTCGAGGCGGTCGACGCCGATCTCCTCGTCGGTCTCCTCGCAGAAGCCGTAGCTGCCTTCCTCGATCCGGCGCAGCGCCTTGTCGATCTTGGAGATCAGCTTGCGATAGCGGTCGCGGGTACGCAGCTCCAGCGAGTTCTCGGTTTCGCGGGTGGCGCGTTCGGCTTCGTCGCCGACGTCCCGCACTTCCTCGCGCAGGTTGTCCATGGTCTGGCGCGACTCTTCCACCAGCTGGTCGCGCCATTCACGCAACTTGTTGCGGAAGTAGGCCAGGTGTCGCGGGTTCATGTACTCCTCGTCGCTGCTCGGGCGATAACCCTTGGGCAAGGAGATCGTGCTGGTGGAGGGCAAGGCGTATCGCCCGTCTTCACGGGTGACGCCGCTGTCTAGAGTTTTTGTTGCCAGTTTATTCATTGGGGACGACGAATTCTTCGATTTCTTGTGGGAGGAAGCATGATTCCCGGGAGCGCTGACCATGGCCGTGGCGCTTGCCACCTTGCCCTTGAAAAGCCTGCTCGCGGGTGAAGGAGAATGGTGGATGGTCGCCGCGACCGGCTCCGGTCGTGCCGCGTGGGTTGCCGGCGCCTTGGCTGCCGGTGCCGCCGGTTTGGCGGCCTTGCCGTGCACCGGCCGGGGCGCCGACTTCTTCGCCGCGGGCTTCGCCGCGACCTTGCTGGCCGGTGCCTTGCCCGCTGCAGCCTTCCCGGGCGATACCTTCTTCGCGGGAGCCTTCTTCACTGCGGGATGCTTCACGACGGGATGTTTCGTCACGGCCTTTTTGACAACGACCTTCTTCGCCGGCGCTTTCTTCACCGCAGCCTTGCTCGCCGGCGTCCTGCCCTTGGCGGCCTTGCTGCCCGCCGCGGCCTTCTTGGCCGGTGCGTGGGCAGTCGGCCTGGAGGCCTTGGTGTGTGGCGCAGCCTTCTTCGGGGTGGCCTTGCTGGCGGGTTTCGCGGCGGCCCGTGCAGGGGACTTCGCGGCGACCTTGGCAGCCTGCCCCTTGCCTGCCACCGGCTTCGACTTGACGGCCTTGGTGCCAGCCTTGTTGGGCGTCTTGCCCTTGTGCGCCTTGGCGGCGGTCGAACTCGCTTTGGTCTTCGCCATATCCCTTCACCCTGATTGGCCTTGGGGGCCGCGTGTTATAGCCGATGCATTCAACACCGGCAAGCCTGCTTCTGGAATACTTGTACCACTACATGGCGCACGCCGCTTCGGTATCCGTGAACATCCTCTCCCGATTCATACTGTGGTTGCTTGGTTTGTACAAGCGCTGGCTCAGCCCCCTGCTTGGCCCTCGCTGCCGCTTCCACCCCAGTTGTTCCGATTATGCACGGATTGCGGTCATCCGCTTCGGTCCGTGGCGGGGCAGCCTGCTGGCCGCATGGCGACTGCTGCGCTGCCAGCCGCTGTGTCCCGGCGGAGAAGATCCGGTGCCGGAACATTTTCATTTTGCGAGTTGCCGCGACCACGACGCGCCGCGTGATCCGGATGTGCCGCACTCCCGCTGACGATCGCGCGGCCTAACCGATGGAACCGTAGCCGCCTTCCACGCCCTTGCTGGCATAGGCAACGGCGTCGTGCGGATGCAGGCTCTCCTGGTGTTCCACCCGGATGTGGAAATCGCCGAGGCGGTCGTCGGCATCGAGTGCCTTCTGGATGCGCCGGGCGGCGTCCTCGCAGAACATCAGGTTGCCGCCGTTGGCCAAGGCGAAGGCTTGTTCGTCCTCGCGCTTTACCGCGGTCTGCACCGGCGTGCCGAGCGCGCTTTCGACCCGATCGATCAGCCCGACCAGATGGAAGCCGGCGTCGGCCGCCGGGCGAACGCGCAGGCGCGCCACGCTGCGCTGCGCATGGGCGGCGGCCACGATGCCCTTCTCGCTGCCCAGCCACGCCAGCACGGCGGCATGATCGAGCGCCTCGCCGGGCGCAAAATCGTGAATGAACTGGTCCTGGATCAGCTGCCGCGACAGCGCCGCCGAGGCCGGGCAAGTCGACGAATAGACCACCTCGGTGCCGAACTCCAGCAGGAACTGGTCGCCAACCAGACTGGCCTCGATGCACACCGGATAGGCGCGCCAGCCGCTGTTCGCGCTCTTCAGCGCCGGCCGGCGCACGAGGTGTTCGAAGCGGATGCTGAGGCAGGCGCGGTCGGACAGATCCTGGTGCGAGTCGAGGAAGCCGCGCAGCAGCGAGCGCAGCATGTCGGCGCTCAGGGTCTGCGTGCTCAACGCCTGCTCCACCTGCAGGTACAGCCGCGACATGTGGATGCCGCGCTTGTCCGGTCGCTTGAGATTGACGAAGGCACCGACGCGGGCACTGGAGCGCTGCGTTTGTCCATCGCCCGCGTCGAACAATACCGGCACCTGGATCTCGGCCATGCCGACCCAATCCAGCGCACCGGCAAGATGCGGCTGTGCGTGGACGGCCACGTCGGGGAGCAAGCGGGCGGTGTTTTCCTGGCTGGGCATGGAGGAGATCCTGGCATCGGCGCGACGAGCCGCCGCGAAACCGCCAATCTTGGGGCAAGGCGGCCACCTCACAATGGTGTCGCCACGGAAACGCTGCGTCCGCTCGCGCAAAACTACTGTGTCTGGCGCCGCCATGCACGGGCGGCCTGCCACGCCCGCCACGGCGTCGACCACGGCGTGCGCGACCAGTCGGCCTGCAACACGGCCAGTGCCTCGTCGGCATGCAGCGCGCGGCGCGCCAGCGCGCAGGCCTGACGCGACTCGAGTGCACGAAACACGCTGAGTGGCCCGCCCAGCGCATCGGCAGCGCGCCAGTCGCCGAGCAAATCCTGCAACTGCGCCCGGATCGCCTGCTGCCGCGGTGCGCAAGGCTTGCGCAGTTGCGCGCGATCCAGCCCGTGGCGTGCCAGCCGGGCCATCGGCAGTGGCAGGCGGTCGCGTTCGGCGTCTGCGTCCAGGTGCAACAAGGCATGCAACAAGTGATTGAGCACGGCCACCCGGGTCGCGCGCTCGGGCGAGGCCGCGGCGCCATACCACCATGCCGTCTCCAGTGCGGCCAGCGCACCGTGCAGCGGCATCGCCGCCTGCAGTTGGTCGGCGTAATCGGCCGCCGTGCCCTGCTCCAGCTGCGCCATCGCCGCCAATACCGGCGCCAGCCACAGCTCCGTGGCGATCGCGTGAGCGCGTTCGTCATCGAACAGCACCTGGGTGAGCGGATGCCGCCCGCCGCTGGCCGCCGCACCGGCCAGTTCCTCCGCCCACCAGCCGAGCTTGGCGGCGGCCACCTGCGGCTCGCGGATGCCGTAAGCCGCGCTCAGCAGCTCCTGCTCCAGCGCGGCCAGCGCCACGTGGCCCGGATGGCGGCGGCCGTCGACGAAGGCCAGCGCCACGCGCTGCTGCGGCTGCGCGGCCAGCCATTTGTCGATGAAGCCCTGCAACACCGCGTTCTGCCCAGCTGGTTCGCTCATGCCGTCGCCGACTCCAGTCGCAGCAACTCGGCCAGGGCGGCGGGCCGATCCAGCACGACATCGGCGCCCCAGGCGTGCGGATCGCCGCCGTCGAGGTAGCCCCAGCTCGCGGCCACGGTGAACACGCCCGCCGCTGCGCCGGCCTGCACGTCGCGGCGATCGTCACCGACGAACAGGCACTGGCCCGGCACCAGTCCTGCGCGTTCGCAGGCCAGCAGCACGGGTGCCGGATCGGGCTTTTTCACCGGCAAGGTGTCGCCGCACACCACGGCGGCGGCGCGCGTCGACCAGCCGATCCGGCGCAACAGTTCGTCGGTCAGGAATGCCGCCTTGTTGGTGACGATGCCCCAACGCAGGCCTCGCGCTTCCAGCCGCGCCAGCAGGTCGTCGACCCCGTCGAAGGCGCGCGTGTCGCGGGCCATCACCTGCTCGTACAACTGCAGGTAGCGCGGCACCAGCGCCTCGATCACCGCCTCGCCGCGCGAGGCGAACGCGCAACGCAGCACCGCGCGGGCACCGCGCGAGACCACCTCGCGCACGGGCGCGTAGGCGGGCGATGCCACGCCCTCCTCGGCGCACTGCGCCTGCAGCGCGGCGTACAGATCGGGCGCGCTGTCCAGCAAGGTGCCATCGAGATCGAACAGGACGCCGGCGACGGATGGAGGCAGCGGCTTGCTCATGCCGGCTTCTGCGCGCAAAGCACGTAATTGACTGCCGTGAGACGGCTCAAGCGTGCCTCGCGGCGGAACGGGTTGTAGGCCAGGCCGCTGACGTCTTCCAGCTCCAGCCCCGCGCCGCGCAGCAATCGCGACAATTCGGAGGGCTTGAGGAATTGCGCGTAGTGGTGTGTCCCGCGCGGCAGCATGCGCAGCAGGTATTCGGCGCCCAGGATCGCCGCACCGAACGCCGCCGGCGTGCGATTGATGGTGGACATGAACAACCGTCCGCCGGGCTTGAGCATCGCGGCCAGGTCGGTGACCAGCGCCGCCGGATCGGGCACGTGCTCGATCAGCTCCATGCAACACACCACGTCGAACGACGCCGCTTCGGCAGCCGCCAGCTCGGCGGAGGATTGCACCCGGTAATCGACCTGCAGGTTCGACTCGTGCAGGTGCAAGCGGGCGATGTCGATCACCTTCTCGCCCAGATCGATGCCGGTGACGTGCGCACCGGCACGGGCCAGCGATTCGCTGAGCAGGCCGCCGCCGCACCCGACATCGGCCACGCGGGCACCGCGCAGTTCCGCGCGTGCCGCGATGTAGGCCGTGCGCACCGGATTGAGGTCGTGCAGCGGTCGCGATTCGCCGTCGGGGTCCCACCAGCGGGACGCCAGCTGGTCGAAGCGGGCGATTTCGGCGGGGCTGACATTGGCGGCGGTCATGTTCGAGTCCACGTTGAATCCACGAATTTATTGAAAAGTGCGGCCATGGATGGCCGCCTCTTGATTTTCGCGCTTATGGATGAGCGCAAAAGTCAAGACGCCTGCCATTCGTGCACCGTGATGTCCCAGCCGCCACTGACATGCGCGGGGTCGCGCTGCACCAGCGCCGTTGCCTCGGCGAGGTCGGCCGCGTGCAGCAGGTAGGCACCGCCGGACTTGTCGCCGAAGCCGCCGGATAGCTCCACCTTGCCCTCGCCGCGCAACTGGTCCAGATAGGCCAGATGCTGCGGCACCACGGCCGCGTCGAACTGCGGCCGGCGGATCAGCAAAACCAGGTAACGATTCATCGGAAAACTCCCACTCAAGTTGCGGCGATCCGCTCGCGCCAGGCGCGCGCTCGCGCCAGGATCGCCGCGGTATCCATGTCGATCAGCTCGCGCGCGGCCAGCTTGCGGTGCCCGGCGATCCACACGTCGGTAACCTGCTGGCGGCTGCACGCATACACCAGTTGCGAGGCGACGTGGAACAGCGGCTGGGTCTCCAGGTCGCTCAGGCGCACGGCAGCCAGGTCGGCCTGCTTGCCGGGTTCGATCGAGCCGATGCGCGCTTCCAGCCCGATCGCCCGCGCGCCATTGAGCGTCGCCGCACGCAGCGCAAAGGCGGCGTCGAAGGCGGCGGCGTCCTGCGCCACCGCCTTGGCCAGCTGCGCCGCCGTGCGCATCTCGCCGAACATGTCCAGGTCGTTGTTGGAGGCGCAACCGTCGGTGCCGATCGCCAGGTTCGCGCCGGCGCGCCGGAACTGCTCCGCCGGGCAGAAGCCGGAGGCGAGCTTGAGGTTGGATTCCGGGCAATGCACCACCGAGACACCGGCGCTCGCGCAGGCGGCGATCTCGCCCTCGGTGACCTGGGTCATGTGCACCGCGATCAGGCGGTCGTTGACCAGGCCCAGGCGCTGCAGGCGCTGGAACGGGCGCAGGCCGCTCTTTTTCTTCTCTTCCTCGATCTCGTGCGCGGTCTCATGCAGGTGCAGGTGCACCGGGATGTCGAGCTGGTCGGACTGCAGCCGGATGCGCTCGAAGCTCTCGTCGGAGACGGTGTACGGCGCATGCGGCGCGAACGCAGTGCTGACCAGCGGATCGCCGCGGAAGCTGTCATGCACCTCGCCGGCGCGCGCGAAATACTCGTCCTGGCTGTTCGCCCAGGCGGTGGGGAACTGGATTACCGGCAGGCCGACCACCGCGCGGAAGCCCAGCTTGCGATAGGTCGCGCCGATCACGTCGGGGAAGAAATAGTTCTCGTTGGCGCAGGTGGTGCCACCGCGCAGCATCTCGGCCACGGCCAGTTCCACGCCGTCGCGCACGAACTCCGGGCCGATCACCCTGGCCTCGGCCGGCCAGATGTGCTGCTGCAGCCAGACCATCAGCGGCAGGTCGTCGGCGAGGCCGCGCAGCAGGGTCATCGGGTTGTGCGTGTGGCTGTTGACCAGGCCGGGGATCAGCGCGTGCTCGCCCAGTTCGACGCGCTCGCGCGGCGCATAGGCGGCGCGGGCCTCGTCGATCGGCAACAGCGCCACGATGCGCTCGCCGTCGATGGCCACGGCGTGGTTTTCCAGCACCACCGCATGCGGCTCGACGGGCACCACCCAGCGCGCCTCGATCAGCAGGTCGATGGATTGCGGGGTGGTCTGGGTCATCGTTCACTCACTATGCAAGGGGTGGATGCGAGAAGGGGCGGCACACCCCTCGATGGTGCCCGCCCCGTGTTCGTCATCCCGGCCAAAGCCCGGATCCCATGTTGCTGCGGTTGCTTGTGCGCAGGATGAGGCGTGCTGCGCACGAGTGTTTCACTGGACCCTGCCTGCGCAGGGATGACGAACCGGCAAAGGCGCGGGCATGGCCCGCGCGCCGGTTCGTCACTTGACGCGGCTGTCGTATTCGCCGGTGCGGGTGTCGACCTTGATGACTTCATCCTGGCCGACGAACAGCGGCACGCGCACCACCGCACCGGTCTCCAGCGTGGCCGGCTTGCCACCGCCGCCGGAGGTGTCGCCGCGCACGCCCGGGTCGGTCTCGACGATCTTCAGCTCGACGAACTTCGGCGCCTGCACCGCCACGATGTTGCCGTTGAACAGGGTGACCACGCACTCCTCTTCGCCCTTGAGCCACTTCCACGCATCGCCCATCGCGGCCTGCGTGGCCGGCACCATCTCGAACGTCTCCATGTTCATGAAGTGCCACAGGCGGTCCTTGCCGATGCCGTCGATGAAGGACAGCTGCATGTCGGTGTCGGTGACGTCGGCCTCCTCGAACGAGTCGCTGGACTTCAGCGTCTGCTCGGTGGTGCGGCCGTCCTTCAGGTTGCGGATGCGGATGCGGGTGAACGCCTGGCCCTTGCCCGGCTTGATGAAGTCGGCCTCGGTGATGATCCAGGGATCGCCGTTGTGGAGGATCTTCTTGCCCGTCTTGACGTCGTTGAGGCCGAGGGTCGCCATGCGCTGTCTGCTCCAAAGGTAAAACCGCCCCGCAGGACGGCTAAAATGGGTATCTTTTCACGGGCCAAGAGGCCCGCCGAAGGCTCTCCATGATAACCGCAAGCCCCAGTGCCCGCCTATCGTCGCCTGCAACCGACTGGCGCGAGCTCTGGCGCAACGCCATCACCGACCCTGCCGAACTGCTGCAGGCGGTGGGCCTGGGCGACCGCACCGACCTGCTGCCGCCGGACGACGCCGGCTTCGCCCTGCGCGTGCCGCGCGGTTTTGTCGCGCGGATGCGCCGCGGCGACCCGCGCGATCCGCTGCTGCTGCAGGTGCTGCCCCAGCGCACCGAACATGACCGGGTCGCCGGCTTCACCCTCGACGCCGTGGGCGACCTCTCGGCCAAGGCCGGCCACGGCATGCTGCACAAGTACGACGGGCGCGCGCTGCTGATCGCCAGCGGCAGCTGTGCGGTGAACTGCCGCTACTGCTTCCGCCGGCACTTCCCGTACGGCGAGGAAATCGCCGCCGCCTCGCACTGGCGCGAGGCGCTGGAGCGGCTGCGCGCCGACCCGTCGATCCGCGAACTGATCCTCTCCGGCGGCGATCCGCTGTCGCTGGCCACGTCCAAGCTGGAGGAGCTGACCCGCGGCCTGGCCGAGCTGCCGCAGGTGATCCGCCTGCGCATCCACACGCGCCTGCCGGTCGTTCTGCCCGAGCGGGTCGATGACTCCCTGCTGGCCTGGCTGGCCGGCCTCCCGCTGCAGAAGGTGGTGGTGCTGCATGCCAACCATGCCAACGAACTCGACGCCGGCGTCGACGCGGCCTGCGCCGCCTTGCGCGAGACCGGTGCGACGTTGCTGAACCAGTCGGTGCTGCTGCGCGGCGTCAACGATGATGCCGACGCGCTCGCCAACCTTTCCGAACGCCTGTTCGCCGCCGGCGTGCTGCCCTATTACCTGCACCAGCTGGATCGGGTCCACGGCACCGCCCATTTCGAGGTGGCCGACGACACCGCGCTCGCGCTGCTGGACACCCTGCGCGCGCGCCTGCCCGGCTACCTGGTACCGCGACTGGTACGCGAGGTGGCGGGCGACCCGGCCAAGCGGCCGCTGTGAGCCGCCACCGGCCAGGTCCGGGGCTGCCGCACCGGTGGCGAGCGACAACGGAATCCGCTACAAACACTCATTGCCATCGACCATGCGGACCCGTCAAGGGCGCCCGCCCTGCCCGGAACCCACGCCCCGCCCCATGAAAAAAGACTTCGTCATCAAGATCCTGTTCGTCGAGAACTCCCTGGAGGAGGCCGAACAGATCATCAGCCTGATGCGCAACAGCGGCATCGCGGTGCGACCGGCGCGGGCCACCAACATCGAGCAGATCCGCTCGGCGGTGGGCGAGCTTGAGCCTGACGTGGTGATGTTCGACCCCTCGGTCACCGACGTCAGCCTGGACGAAACCATGGGCGTGATGGAGGCCTCCGGCCGCGATTTCGCGCTAGTAGGCCTGGTCAGCAACATGGACAACGAACTGGTCGCCGACCTGTTCGTGCATGGCGCCCGCGGCGTGGCCTCGCGCACCCACCCCAAGCAGCTCATCGCGGTGCTGAAGCGCGAATTCGAATCCCTGCACACGCGCCGCCAGGTGCGCTGGCTGCACACCGCGCTGCGCGAAACCGAGCGCCGCTGCGACGCCCTGCTCGACTCCTCCACGGACGCGATCGCCTACGTGCACGAGGGCATGCACGTGCGCGCCAACCAGGCCTACCTGGACACCTTCGGCTACGAGAGTTTCGACGACCTGCTGGGCATGCCGCTGCTGGACATGATCGACTCGGCCAATGCCGATGAGATGAAGGCGCTGCTGCGCGGCCAGGCCCACCAGGGCAAGTTCCCGGCCCAGTTGCCGTTGCGCGCGCGTCGCGCCGACGACAGCCGCTTTGATGCCACCGTGGAGTTCGCCCCGGCGACCTTCGAGGGCGAGCGCTGCCTGCAGATCGTGTTCCGCCGCCAGGTCGTCGACCCGGCCGTGCTGGAACAGCTGCAACGCGACCCGGTCACCGGCCTGTACAACCGCCAGCACATGCTGGCATGCATCGACGATGCGGTGACCGAGGCAGCCAAGGGCAAGAAGGGCCAGTCGCTGCTGCTGATCGAACCGGACAACTGGGCCTCGCTGGTCAGCGGCATCGGCCTGGGCAAGACCGATGAACTGCTGGCCGGCTTCGCCGGGCGCATCCGCATGCTGCTGGGCGCCACCGACATCGCCGGCATGCTCGCCGAGCACACTTTCGGCGTGGCCCTCGACTCGCGTTCGGACGAGGCGATCCGCGAGTGGATCGCCAAGCTGCAGCACAGCGTCGGCAGCGAGATCTTCGATGCCGGCACACGTTCGCTGACGGTCACCGCCAGCGTCGGCGGCAGTCTGCTCGGCGAGAAGAACGCCAACAGCGAGCTGCTCCTCAACCAGGCCAGCCACGCCTTGCGCACCGCGCAGAACCTGGGCGGCAGCCAGGTCGAACTGCACGACCCGGCGGCGCGGGAGAAGGCCGACGAGGAGCGCGAGCGCTACTGGCTGGACCTGCTGCAGCAGGCGCTGGCCAATAACGGTCTGGTGCTGTATCACCAGCAGACGATCAGCCTGCAGGACGCCGAGGGCGAGTTCTCCGAGATTCTGCTGCGCATGAACGGACCGCAGGGCGAGGTGCTGCCGGGCTTCTTCATGCCGATCGCCGAGAAGCACAACCTCACCGGGGCGGTCGACCGCTGGGTGCTCGACCAGGCCATCCGCATCCTGCAGGCGCGCGAGCCGCAGGGACAGCCGACCACGTTCTTCATCAAGCTCACCGCCGCCTCGCTGCAGGACGACAGCCTGTTGCCATGGCTGAAGGAGCGCCTGGGCAAGGCCGGGCTGAAACACGGTCGCCTGGTGCTGGAGATGACCGAAAGCAAGGTGATGACGCTGCTGCGACCCGCGCAGGAGTTCGTCAACGCGTGGAAGAAGATGGGTGGCGGCTTTGCACTGGAGCAGTTCGGCTCGGGCCTGAACTCGTTCCAGCTGCTGAACCACATCGACGCCGACTACCTCAAGATCGACCGCAGCCACATGGCCGACCTGCCGCAGCATGCCGACAGCCAGAAAAAGGTCGCCGAGATCTGCCAGCAGGCACACGAACTGAAGCGCCTGACCATCGCCGAGTGGGTCGAGGACGCCACGAGCACGTCGCTGCTGTTCGCCTGCGGCGTCGACTTCGTGCAGGGCAACTTCCTGCAGGTGCCGCAGCGGCTGGAATGAATGCTGCCTCGGGACCCGGGGTTCGGGATCCGATCGCAGGAACATCAGGCGGTATTCGCAGAATGGCCGGAATCAAACAGCAAAAACCCCCGGGGAGCGATCCGCGGGGGTCTTTTCATGCAGCCTTCGCAGCGAGGATTACTCGGCAGCGGCAGCCGCCTTGGCGTTCGCCTTGGCGGCGGCAGCGGCGGCGATGTCTTCCTTGATGCGGGCGGCCTTGCCTTCCAGGCCACGCAGGTAATACAGCTTGGCGCCGCGCACCTTGCCCTTGCGCTTCACCGAGACCGAGTCGATGGTCGGGCTGTGCGCCTGGAACACGCGCTCCACGCCGGTGCCGTGCGAGATCTTGCGCACGGTGAAGGCCGAATGCAGGCCGCGGTTGCGCTTGGCGATGACGATGCCCTCGAACGCCTGCACGCGCTCGCGGTTGCCTTCCTTCACCTTCACGTTGACCACCACGGTGTCGCCGGGGCCGAAGTCCGGCAGCTGGCGGGTGATCTGCTCGGATTCGAACTGTTCAATGATCTTGTTCATGGCGCACCTGTCGGTTCACTTTTGCGATATCAAGGCTGCGGCCGTCACTCGACCGCATCGTCTTGCCGTGTCGACTGCCCGGAGGCATGTTCACGGCGAAATTCATCCAGCAAGGCCCGGGATGCCGCATCCAGGCCACGCTGCGACAACAAGTCCGGGCGGCGCAGCCAGGTGCGACCCAACGATTGCTTGAGGCGCCAGCGGGCAATTGCCGCATGGTCGCCGGACAGCAACACCGCCGGTACCTCACCCAGCGCATCCTGCACCGGTTTTCCGTAATGCGGACAATCCAGCAGGCCATCGGAGAATGAATCCTGCTCGGCCGACTGCGCGTCGTTCAACGCGCCATCCTGCAAGCGCCCTACCGCGTCGATGACCACCGCCGCGGCAAGCTCACCGCCGGACAGCACATAATCGCCGATGGAGAGCTCCTCGTCGACCTCGTGCGCCAGCAGGCGCTCGTCCACACCTTCGTAACGTCCGCAGAGCAGGCCGATGCGCGGCAGCTTCGCCAGCGCCTCCACCCTGCCCTGCGTCAGCCGCGCTCCCTGCGGACTGAGATAAACCAGATGCACCGGTTCCGGTGCCGCCTCGCGCATCACCTTCAAGGTGGTGCGCAAGGGCTCGATCATCATCACCATGCCCGGACCGCCGCCATACGAGCTGCTGTCCACGCTGCGATGCTTGTCGGTGGCGTAGTCGCGCGGGTTCCAGGCTTCCACCTGCAGCAGCTCGCGTTGCTGCGCGCGTCCCACCACACCGACGGCGGCGCACTGGCGCACGAAGTCGGGAAACAGGCTGACGACATCGATGCGCATGACCCTTGATCCTCTGCCCACAAGCCGGCGACGTCAGAATTCGGGATCCCAGTCCACCACCATGCGCCCTGCGGACAAGTCCACCGAACGCACATACGACCCCTGGACAAAGGGGATCAGCCGCTCGCGCGTACCGTCCCTGACCACCACGACATCGTTGGCGCCGGTGGCGAACAGGTGGCTGACCCGCCCCAGCTCCACGTTGTCCGTGGTGACGACATCGAGTCCTTCGAGGTCGACCCAGTAATACTCGCCCTTCGCCGGGGGAGGCAGCTGTTCGCGGGCGACATGGATGTCGGTACCGATCAACGCTGCCGCCTGGTCCCGATCGTCCACCCCGGGCAACTGGGCCACCATGCCCTTGCCCTGCGGTCGACCTTTCACGCCGGAGACCTCTCTTTCCGTGCCTGGCGCTGCACCGAGCAGCCACGGCTGGTAATCGAAGATCCGCATGCGCGGCTCGGCGAAGGATTCGATCTTCAGCCAGCCCTGCACGCCATACAGCCCGACGATGCGCCCGATCAGGACGCGCCGACCGGCTGTCGTCATGCTCAGGCGGCCGGCTGCTGCTTGCCGGCTTCCTTGACGAGGGCGGCGACCTTGTCGCTCATCTGCGCACCCTTGCCGACCCACTCCTGCACGCGCGCCACGTTCAGCTCCAGACGCTTGTCCTTGCCGGAGGCGACCGGATTGTAGAAGCCGACGTTCTCGATGTTGCGGCCGTCGCGCTTGCTGCGCTGATCGGTCACCACGACGTGGTAGAACGGACGGCCCTTTGCGCCACCGCGCGAAAGACGAATCTTGACCATGGTAAAACTCCGGAAATTGCCGAATCAGCGGCAGGCGCACGAGAGTCGTGCGCGGGAAACGGGGCATTTTAGCGGATTTTCGGGAAAAGGGAAGGCTTGGGAAGGCAGGAGTGAGTGGAGAGGAGTGGGAAACGAGAGAAAGCCAGCTCGGCGCTCCACTCTCGTTTCTCGCTCCTCTCCGCTCGTTTCTCGCCTTCAGCGCATCGGCGGCAGCCCGCCCATGCCACCCATGCCCTTCATCGCGCCGCGCATCTGCCGCATCAGGCCCTTGCTGCCGCCCTTGCCCAGCTTGGACATCATCTTTTCCATCTGCATGTACTGCTTGAGCACCCGGTTGACGTCGGCCGGCTGGGTGCCGGAGCCCCGCGCCACGCGGGCACGGCGCGAGCCGTTGAGCAGGTCCGGGTGGCGGCGCTCCTTGCCGGTCATCGAGTTGATGATCGCGATCATCTTCTTCATTTCGCCGTCATTGACCTTCGACTTCACGCTGTCAGGCAGGCTGGAGACGCCGGGCAGCTTGTCCAGCAGGCCGGCCAGGCCGCCCATGTTGCCCATCTGCTCCAGCTGATCCTTCATGTCGTTGAGGTCGAAGCGCTTGCCCTTCATCACCTTCTGGGCCAGCTTCTGCGCCTTGTCCTGGTCGACCTTGCGCTCGACCTCCTCGACCAGGCTCAGCACGTCACCCATGCCGAGGATGCGCTGGGCCAGGCGGTCGGGATGGAATGGTTCAAGCGCGTCGGTTTTCTCGCCGGCACCGAGGAACTTGATCGGCTTGCCGGTAACGTAGCGCACCGACAGCGCCGCGCCACCACGGGCGTCGCCGTCGCTCTTGGTCAGGATCACGCCGGTCAGCGGCAGCGCCTCGTCGAACGCCTTGGCCGTGTTGGCCGCATCCTGGCCGGTCATCGAATCGACCACGAACAGGGTTTCGATCGGCGTGATCGCGGCGTGCAAGGCCTTGATCTCGGCCATCATCGCCTCGTCCACATGCAGGCGGCCGGCGGTGTCGACGATCAGCACGTCGACCAGCTCGCGCCGCGCGGCGGCGATGGCGTCCCTGGCGATGCGCAACGGGTCCTGGCCCACCTCGGAGGGGAAGAACTTCACCCCGACCTGCCCGGCCAGCGTGCGCAGTTGCTCGATGGCGGCCGGACGATAGACATCGCAGCTGACCACCATCACTTTCTTCTTCTTGCGCTCGGTCAGCAGCCGCGCCAGCTTGGCGACCGTGGTGGTCTTGCCCGCGCCTTGCAGGCCAGCCATCAGCACCACCGCGGGCGGCTGCTGGGCCAGGTTCAATTCGGTGTTGGCGATGCCCATCACCATGGTCAGCTCATCGCTGACCACCTTCACCAGCGCCTGACCGGGCGACAGGCTGCGCGCCACTTCCTGGCCGACCGCGCGCACCTTGATGCGCTGGATCAGCGCCTGCACGACCGGCAAGGCCACATCCGCCTCCAGCAGCGCGATGCGCACTTCGCGCAGTGCTTCGCGGATGTTCTCGTCGGTCAGCCGGCCGCGACCGCGCAGTCGGTTGACGGTGGTGGCAAGGCGTTGGCTGAGCGACTCGAACATGGCGAAACCGGCGAACAGGAAAAGGATGATTATAGCGGACGGATCGATCGGCTCCCGCATGCAACCCGGCCGGGCCCTGTGCGACACTTCACCGTCATGTCGCTGACTCTTCCTTCCATTCTCGCCATCGCCCTCTACGCCGGCGGCGCCGCCTTGCTGGCTGCTCCGCTGACGGGTTGTCCGCGCTCGCCGCGGCGGCTCGGCCTGGCGACGGCAACGGTGGCGGTCCTGCTGCACGCAGCGGTCCTGCTGGGAGCGCATGGCGGCCGGCTCGACCTGCACTTCTTCGCCGCGCTGTCGCTGGTGGCCTGCGTGGTGGCTGCGCTGACCCTGCTGGTGAACCTGTCGCGACCGGTCGCCGGGCTGGGCGTGATCGTGTTTCCGCTGGCTGCACTGTTGCTGGCGCTGGACGTGTTCCTGGCGCCGCCGACCGTGCCCAGGCCCATGGACTGGCAGATCCAGTTGCACGTGGTGATCGCGCTGCTTGCCTACAGCGTGCTGTCCATCGCCGCGGTACTCGCCCTGCTGCTGGCGGTGCAGGAGCGCGCGCTGCGCGCGCGCCGGCCAGGCATGCTGGTTCGCGCCCTGCCG
Source organism: Rhodanobacter sp. UC4437_H4 (assembly GCF_052978425.1). Classification (NCBI taxonomy): domain Bacteria; kingdom Pseudomonadati; phylum Pseudomonadota; class Gammaproteobacteria; order Lysobacterales; family Rhodanobacteraceae; genus Rhodanobacter; species Rhodanobacter sp. UC4437_H4. Next base: position 40,232 of record NZ_CM129673.1, on the reverse strand, counting down.
CCGCTGACCCAGACCGAAGCCTTGCTGTTTCGCCTGATCGGCGCCGGATTCGCGCTGCTCACCCTGACCTTGCTGAGCGGCTTCCTGTTCATCGCCAATATCCGTGCGCAACACCTCGTGCACACCACGGTGCTCAGCGTCGTGGCATGGCTGATCTTCGGGGCCTTGTTGTGGGGTCGCTGGCGCCATGGCTGGCGCGGGCGCAGCGCCGTCAACCTCACCCTGATCGGCATGGCGGTGCTGGGGCTGGCGTTCTTCGGCTCGAAATTCGTGCTGGAAGTGATCCTGCAGCGCACGATGGGCTGAATCCGCCCGCGACCGGTTCTAGCGGCAGGCGTCGATCGCCTCTCCCAGCCGCTCCACACCGATCACTTCCATCTCGCCGACCCTGCCCTTCTTCGGCGCATTCGCCTTGGGCACGATCGCGCGGCGGAAGCCGTGATGGGCCGCTTCCTTGAGCCGCTCCTCGCCATTGGGCACCGGACGGATCTCGCCGGACAGGCCCACTTCGCCGAAGGTGACCATGTGCTCCGGCAGCGGGCGATCGCGCAGGCTGGACAGCACCGCCAGCAGCACCGGCAGATCGGCCGCGGTTTCCTGCACGCGGATACCGCCGACCACGTTGACGAACACGTCCTGGTCGTACGCGGCCACGCCGCCATGCCGATGCAGCACGGCCAGCAGCATGGCGAGACGGTTCTGTTCCAGGCCCAGGGTGACCCGACGCGGATTGCCCAGCGAGGACTGGTCCACCAGCGCCTGCACCTCGACCAGCAACGGGCGGGTGCCCTCGCGAGTCACCATCACCGCACTGCCGGAAGTCGGGCTGCTGTGCGAGGAAAGGAAGATCGCCGACGGATTCGGCACCTCGCGCAGGCCCTTGTCGCTCATCGCGAACACGCCCAGCTCGTTGACCGCGCCGAAGCGGTTCTTGAACGCGCGCAACACGCGAAAACGGCTGCCCGATTCGCCCTCGAAATACAGCACCGCATCGACCATGTGCTCGAGCACGCGCGGCCCGGCGATGCCGCCCTCCTTGGTCACGTGGCCGACCAGGAACACTGCCGTGCCGGTCTCCTTGGCGAAGCGAGTGAGCTTGGCGGCCGACTCGCGCACCTGCGACACCGAACCGGGCGCGGCGGCCAGCAATTCCGTCCAGATGGTCTGGATCGAGTCGATCACCAGCACCTTCGGCCGCGTGGCCATGGCCTGTTCGAGAATCCGTTCGATGCAGGTCTCGGCCAGCGCCTGCAGCGGCTCCAGCGCCAGGCCCAGGCGCTGCGCGCGCGCGGCCACCTGCGAAAGCGACTCCTCGCCGGTGACGTAGACGCTGGGCAGCTGCAGACCCAGCGTGCCAAGCACCTGCAACAGCAGGGTCGACTTGCCGATGCCCGGATCGCCGCCGATCAGCACCACCGAACCCTGCACCAGACCGCCGCCCAGCACGCGGTCCAGCTCGCCGATGCCGGTCAGCGTGCGCGCGTCGGCGGTCAGCATCACTTCGGTCAGCGGCGTGATCTTCGGCGCGCCCGCAGCGGCGCCGGCATAGCTGGAACGCTGTGCACCTGCCGACGCCTTGCCCGCCGTGGCCGGCTCCAGCACGATCGCGCTGAGCGTGTTCCACACCCCGCACTCGACGCACTGTCCCTGCCACTTGCTGTGCTCGGCGCCGCATTCGGTGCAGACGTAGGCGGTCCTGGCTTTGGCCATGCGGATTTCCCGAGTGAAGCGACAGAGGACAACGAGTTTAGTGCGCGACCATCGCAGGCGGCGAGACGCGCGCGGCGCGCAACGATGTCAGCCTTCATCCTCGACGAACAGCACACGGCGGGTCATGCCGCAAGTGAGGTCGTAGGAGATCGTGCCGGCCGCGGCAGCGATCGTTTCGACCGGAAGCTGCGGCCCCCACAGCGTCACCCGGTCGCCGATCGTCGCGTCGGGTGCGCCGCGCAGGTCGAGCGTGATCAGGTCCATCGAGACCCGGCCGATCAATGCCACGCGGCGATCGCCGACGAGCACCGGCGTGCCGGCGGCGGCACTGCGCGGGTAGCCGTCACCGTAGCCGACCGCGGCCACACCGACCGGCATGTCCTCGGGACAGGCCCAGGTGCCGTTGTAGCCGATGCGCTCGCCTCGGCCGATGCGGTTGATCGCGATCAGCCGGGTGGACAGCGTCATCGCCGGGCGGAAGCCGAAATCGCCACCATGCCTGCCCTCGACGACCGACAAGCCGTACAGCAATCCGCCGGTGCGCACCCAGTCGCCGCGCGCGTCGGGCCAGCCGAGCACCGCGGCGGAATTGGACAGCGAGCGCGGGCCGGCGAACGAGTCCGTCACCGCCGCGAAACGGGCGATCTGCGCCGGCGTCTGCGGGCCGTCGAACACCTCCGAATCGGAAAAATGCGTAAGCAGGCCTATCTCGGGATCGACGCCGGCCATCGCGGCCAGCTGCGCATGCACCGCCGCGACACGCCCGGGCGCGAAGCCCAGCCGGTGCATGCCGCTGTCGACCTTCAGCCACACCCGCAGCCGCCCGCGCACCGGCGCCATCGCGGCCAGCCATGGCAACTGCGCCTCGTGGTGGATGGTCGCTTCCAGCTGCAGCCGCTGCATCTCGGCGAGGTCGCCCGGCTTGTCCGGCCCGGACAACACCACGATGCGCTGCCGATGCCCCGCCGCGCGCAGGCGCAGGCCATCGCCCAACGCCGCCACCGCAAAGCACTCGGCCTCGCCATCCAGCGCACGCGCCACCCGCTCCAGCCCATGCCCGTAGGCATCGGCCTTGACCACCGCCATCACCTTCGCCGGCGCCGCCATGGCCTTGAGCCGCGCCAGATTGTGGCGCAGCGCACCGAGATGGATGGTGGCGACGGTGGTGCGGCTCATGGGGCTTCGCCAGGGAATCGGGAATGGGGAATAGGGAATGGGAACAGCACGTGGCCTCGAGACATGCCCTGATGTTCCGGACCTGGCAAACACACCGGAATGCCCCGGATATTGCAGGCGCTTCTCGATTCCCTATTCCCCATTCCCGATTCCCTGCCTCAATCAAACCCGCCCACGAACGAGTCCGGTGCGTAGTTCACGAACTTGGTGTAGTGGCCGAGGAAGGTCAGTTTGCAGGTGTCGGTGGGGCCGTTGCGCTGCTTGCCGATGATGATTTCGGCGATGCCCTTGTCCTGCGATTCCTTGTTGTAGTACTCGTCGCGGTAGATGAACATGATCACGTCGGCGTCCTGCTCGATGGCGCCGGACTCGCGCAGGTCGGACATCATCGGGCGCTTGTCGGCGCGCTGTTCCAGCGAGCGGTTCAACTGCGACAGGGCGATCACCGGCACGTTCAGCTCCTTGGCAAGCCCCTTCAGTGAACGCGAGATTTCTGAAATTTCGGTGGCGCGATTCTCCGTGTTGCCGGGCACCTGCATCAGCTGCAGGTAGTCGATCACGATCAGGCCGAGACCGCCGTGCTCGCGATGCAGCCGGCGCGCGCGCGAACGCAACTCCACCGGCGACAGGCTGGGCGTGTCGTCGATGAATATCTTGGCGTCGGACAGCAGCGCGATGGCATTGGAGACGCGCGGCCAGTCCTCCTCCTCCAGCGTGCCGTTGCGCAGATGCTGCTGGTGGATGCGGCCCACCGAGGAGATCAGGCGGAATGCAAGCTGCGAGGAGGACATCTCCATCGAGAACACCACCACCGCCTTCTTGCTGCCCAGCGCCGCAGTCTCGGCGATGTTCAATGCGAAGGCCGTCTTGCCCATCGAGGGGCGCGCGGCCACGATGATCAGGTCCGACGGCTGCAGGCCGGAGGTGAGCTCGTCCAGGTCGGTGAAGCCGGTGCTGACGCCGGTAAGCTGGCCGCGGTTCTGGTAGCGCTCGGTGAGCAGCTTGAAGGCATCCTTCACCGCCTCGCGCATCGAGACGGAATCCTTCTTGCCGCGGGCGCCGGATTCGGCGATGTGGAACACGCGCTGCTCGGCGCTTTCCAGCACCTCGTGCACGCTCTTGCCTTCGGGCCGGTAGCCGTCCTCGGTGATCGAGGTGCCGGCGTCGATCAGCTGGCGCAGTACCGACTTCTCGCGCACGATCTCGGCATAGGCGGCAATGTTCGCCGCGCTGGGCGTGCTGTTGGCCAGCTCGATCAGGTAGCCGGCCCCGCCGACCATCTCGGCCAGGCCATTGCTCTCGAACCAGTCGCCCAGGGTCACCGCGTCGCACGGCATGCCCTTGTTGGCCAGCTCGTTGATCGCGCGCCAGATCAGCCGGTGATCCTTGCGGTAGAAATCGTCCTCGGCCAGCCGGTCGGCGACGTTGTCCAGCGCGCCGGGGGCCAGCATCAACCCGCCCAGCACCGCCTGCTCCGCGTCGATGGAATGCGGCGGCACCCGCAACGCCTCGATCGCCGCGGAGGAGGATTTGCGCTCTGGGACGAAGGACATCGGATTACCTCGGGAACGACCCCGCCACCGGCGCCGCAGGCGCCGACCGCAGGTGGGCGGACATGTCGACACATCATGCGCGGCCGCGTCTCACGCGTCGAGACAACAACTCTGTGGATATGTTGGGGATGGCTGGGGATAAAGCCGGGAATGGGGAATCGGGAGTGGTAAATCGAAGGCAGCGGCCAGGCCGTTTCCGATGCCCTGTTCCCCATTCCCGGCCCTCGAAAAACAAACGGGCGCCTCGCGGCGCCCGGACGTTTCCGATGGACCGGAACTTACTTGTCGCTGACCACGATCACCTTGACGGTGGTGTGCACGTCGGCGTGCAGGTGCACGGCAACCTCGAACTCGCCGGTGGTGCGCAGCGGGCCTTCGCCCAGGATCACTTCGCCCTTGTGGACGGCGTGACCTTCGGCGGCCAGGGCCTCGGCGATGTCGCGCGGGCCGACCGAACCGAACAGCTTGCCCTCGGCACTGGCATGTGCCGGGATCGTCACCGCCACGTCGGCGAGCTTGGCCTTGCGCGCTTCGGCGTCGGCCAGCACGGAGTTGGCCTTGGCCTCGTACTCGGCGCGACGCTGCTCGAATGCGGCCAGGTTGGCGGCATTGGCGCGCGCGGCCTTGCCCTGCGGCAGCAGGTAGTTGCGGCCGTAACCCGGCTTCACGGTGACCTTGTCACCCAGGTTGCCGAGATTGCGGACTTTCTGCAGAAGAATGAGTTCCATGATGCTTTCCTGTTCGTTAGCGCCGGTGTGGCCCGACGCAGCCAGAGGACGGTTGTCCGAATTGAGGGAATAGGGAATGGCGAATAGGGAATAGAAAAGGCGGTACGACTGAACAACCGATTCTCTATTCCCTACTCCCTATTCCCTCGACGTCCTCAGACGTCGTGGTTGTCGGTATACGGCAGCAGCGAGAGGAAGCGCGCGCGCTTGATCGCGGTGGCCAGCTGGCGCTGGTAGCGCGCCTTGGTGCCGGTGATGCGGCTGGGCACGATCTTGCCGTTCTCGGTGACGTACTGGCGCAGGGTGTTGAGATCCTTGTAGTCGATCTCCTTCACGTCTTCGGCAGTGAAGCGGCAGAACTTGCGGCGGCGGAAAAACTTGGACATGTGGGTGCTCCCTGATCAGTCGTCGCTGTCGCGATCGTTGTCGGCGTGGCCATGGCCACGGCTCTCGCCATCGTTGTCGTCGTCGCGGCGACGGCTGGACTTGGCGTCGTCCTTTTCCTTCGACTTCAGGATGAAGGACGGCTCGATGTCGGCCTCGTCACGACGGATCACCAGGTGGCGCAGCACGGCGTCGTTGAAACGAAAGCCGGACTCCAGCTCGTTCAGCGCGTTCTGGCTCACTTCGATGTTGAGCAGCACGTAGTGTGCCTTGGCCAGGTTGACGATCGGGTAAGCCAGCTGGCGCCGGCCCCAGTCTTCCAGGCGGTGGATCTTGCCGCCGTCGGCCTCGATCAGCGACTTGTAGCGCTCGAGCATGGCGGGGACCTGCTCGCTCTGGTCCGGATGGACCATGAATACGACTTCGTAATGACGCAGGGTCATCGTGGGTTGACTCCTTGTGGATGCGGCCAAAGCGGCCTGGCAGCCTCCCGTCAGTGCGGTGAGGCAAGTGTCCCGCCCGTGCCCTTTCGGGTGCAGACAGAAGCGGAATTGTACGATGACGCACAACGGCCACGCAAGTCATTGAAAAGCCTGCGCGCCGGGCAGAGGCGCTCAGCTGACGGTGAAGCTCTCGCCGCAGCCGCACTCGCCGGTGGAGTTCGGGTTGTGGAACACGAAGCTGGCGTTGAGCCCGTGGCGCTGGAAGTCGATGACGGTGCCGTCGACCAGGGCCAGGCTCTTGTCGCTGACGATCAGCGGCACGCCGTCCACCTCCAGCAGCCGGTCACCCTCGTCCATCGACTCGGCCAGGTCGACCACGTAGGCAAACCCCGAACAGCCGGTGCGCTTGACCCCGAAGCGCACGCCTGCCGCCGCGGGCGTCGAGGCGAGGAAGTGGCGCATGCGTTCGTTGGCAGCGGGGGTGATGCTGATGCTCATGGCAGGCGGATTCGATCTCGTGAAATGGGCGGCAGGTGTCGCGACCCGGGCAAGCCCTACATTATCATGCGGGTTTGGCTCCGCGCGCCGCGCGGGCGCCCACCATCCAGCGCACCGACCGGTGCGCAAGCAGCAGGAGTTCCAATCCATGGCCGTGGTCAGTGTGAAGCAGGCGTTGTCGGGCAGCATCGATGCCGGCAGCCAGGTGACCGTGCGCGGCTGGGTGCGCACGCGCCGCGATTCCAAGGCCGGCCTGTCCTTCGTCAACGTCACCGACGGCTCCTGCTTCGACCCGATCCAGGCGGTAGTGCCGGCCACCCTGGCCAATTACGAGAGCGAGGTGAAGCACCTCACCGCCGGCGCGGGCGTGATCGTCACGGGCACCCTGGTGCCCTCGCAGGGCAAGGGTCAGCGTTTCGAGATCCAGGCCGGCGAGGTGATCGTCACCGGCCTGGTCGACGACCCGGAGACCTACCCGATCCAGCCCAAGCAGCACTCGATGGAGTTCCTGCGCGAGGTCGCCCACCTGCGCCCGCGCACCAATCTGTTCGGCGCGGTGACGCGCGTGCGGCACACGATGATGACGGCGATCCATCGCCACCTCACCGAGCAGGGCTTCTTCTGGATCAACACGCCGATCATCACCACGTCGGATGCCGAAGGCGCCGGCGACATGTTCCGGCTGTCCACGCTGGACCTGGCCAACCTGCCGCGCCTGCCCGACGGCAAGATCGACTTCCGCAAGGACTTCTTCGGCCGCGAGGCGTTCCTCACCGTGTCCGGCCAGCTCAACGTCGAGGCCTATTGCCTGGCGATGAGCAAGGTGTACACCTTCGGTCCCACTTTCCGCGCCGAGAATTCCAACACGGCGCGCCACCTGGCCGAGTTCTGGATGTGCGAGCCGGAGATCGCCTTCGCCGACCTGGCCGCCAATGCCGACTGCGCCGAGGGCTTCCTCAAGGCGATCTTCAAGGCCGTGCTGGACGAACGCCCCGACGACATGGCGTTCTTCGCCGAACGCGTGCAACCGGATGCGATCAGCCGGATGGAGGCATTCATCGCCAAGCCGTTCGAGCGCATCGACTACACCGACGCGATCGAGATCCTGAAGAAGTCCGGCGAGAAGTTCGAATACCCGGTGGCTTGGGGCATCGACCTGCAGACCGAGCACGAACGCTACCTCGCCGAGAAACATGTCGGCCGCCCCGTGGTCGTGATGAACTACCCCGAGGCGATCAAGGCGTTCTACATGCGCTTGAACAATGACGAGAAGACCGTGGCCGCGATGGACGTACTCGCGCCCGGCATCGGCGAGATCATCGGCGGCAGCCAGCGCGAGGAACGGCTGGATCATCTGGACCGCCGCATGATCCAGTTCGGCCTCGATCCGGCCAGCTATGGCTGGTACCGTGACCTGCGTCGCTACGGCACGGTGCCGCACGCCGGGTTCGGCCTCGGCTTCGAGCGCCTGCTGGTCTACATCTGCGGCCTGTCCAACATCCGCGACGCCATCCCCTACCCGCGTGCCGCCGGCACCGCCGAGTTCTGACGCCCATGTCGTACCGCTTCGCCGCCCTTGCCGCCGTGTTCACCGCCGCCCTCGCGCTGACCGGCTGCCATGCCGCCAAGGCGTTGCTGCCGCCCAACCTGCGGCCGCCCGCGGAGGACCCCGGCGATCCGCTGAAGATCGCCCAACTGCATCTGCAGCAGGCCACGCCCTGCTGCAGCAGCTTCGCCGATTTCTCCTACCGCAGCCTGCTGCCGTGGCAGCCGCAGAAGTTCACCCTGGGCAGCGGCAGCATGGTCGCCAACCTCAACGGCACCAAGAGCTATTTCCTCGCCTTCCGCCTGCCCACCGGCATGAAGCTGCCGTACCGGGTGGCGCTGAAATCGGAATTGAACGGACGCTGGCTGCATGCCAGCTACCTGTTCGCGCCCACCATCGTGCTGCTCGACGACGGCTTCCAGCCGATCCGCTTCGACGACATCCGCCTGTGCGAACACATGGGCTGGAGCGACGAAACCAGCGGGGCCTTCGGCAGTTTCAAGATCGACAGCGACAAGGCCCACTACCTGCTGGTCTACAGCTCGGCCGACCAGCAGTCGGGCAAGACCTACTGGGAGCAGTCGCCGGCCTCGCTCTCCAACGCCACCACTGCGGCCACCCTGAAGATGAACTCCAGCGGCAGCTTCAGCATCCCGCACGGGCCGGACGGGTCGCTGTGGATCGGCATGATGAACTCCGTCTACCAGAAAGCCATCGACAACGCGGTGTGCGGCGAAGCACCCCACGGCGACGGCCTGCTGAACGAGTTGCCGCTGCCCTGGAGCGGGAAACGCGGCAGTTCGTCGTGATCGTGCTGTACCTGGCGTTGCTGGTCGCCGGGGTGGGCCTGTTTGTGCTGTCGTTCGTGGCGCAATACCGATTGGCCACGCTGTTGCGACGGCGTTATCCGCAACACTGGCAAATCATCGCGGCAGCCGACCACGCGCGGCCCTCCGCCTGGCGCCGCTGGGCGCGAATGCAGCAGGTGCTGCGCTCGCCGGCACTGCCGGCGCTGGGCGACCGCTCGATCGACCGCTGGCGCCACCTGTGGCGACTGGGTCCCTGGCTAGGCTGGCTGTGCTGGCTGGGCGCGCTGGCCACGCGTCTCTCCTCCTGACCCCTCACCGAGGAAGAACCCCATGCAACTGGATCTGAGTGGACGTCATGCGCTGGTCTGCGGCGCTTCCCAGGGCATCGGCCGTGCCTGCGCGATCGAGCTGGCCCTGCTCGGCGCCAACGTCACCGTGCTTGCGCGTCGCGCCGAAGTGCTGGCCGAGGTGGTCGGCTGCCTGCCGCACACCGACGGCGCGCAGCACCACGACCTGCTGGTCGCCGATGCGGGCGACACCGGCAGCCTGCGCGAACGGGTCGAAGCCCTGGTCGCGGCGGCGCCGGTGCACATCCTGGTCAACAACAGCGGCGGACCGCCGCCGGGCAGCATCCTCGACGCCACGCCGCCGCAATTCCTCGATGCCTTCGGCCAGCACCTGCTGGCCAATCACACGCTGGCGCAGGTGGTGATCCCCGGCATGCGCGACGCCGGCTGGGGCCGCATCGTCAACATCATCTCCACCTCGGTGAAGGAGCCGCTCTCCGGCATCGGCGTCTCCAACACCACCCGCGGCGCGGTGGCGAGCTGGGCCAAGACCCTGGCTGGCGAACTGGCGCCGCTGGGCATCACCGTCAACAACGTGCTGCCGGGCTCCACCCACACGCCGCGGATCGAGCAGATCGTGCGGGTACGGGCGCAGAAGTCGGGGCGCAGCGAAGTGGAAGTCGCTCGCGAGATGGCCGCGGAGATTCCGATGGGCCGCTTCGCCGATCCCGCGGAAACCGCCGCCGCCGTCGCCTTCCTCGCCTCCCCGGCGGCCAGCTACATCACCGGCACGAGCCTGCCGGTCGACGGTGGGCGCATGCGCTCGCTCTGAGCGACCAGACCCGCCAGCAGCCCGACTGAAGCCCGGCCCATCCAGCGCGTCGCGCGCCCTGCGTACGGTCGCGTTCGGTGCAATTGTCGCGTGCTGGACTTAAGATGACGCGGATGTCCACTCCGCGCCTAGCCAACCTGATCGACGGCCGCCTGCGGGCGCCCATTAGCGACAGCTGGCTCGACGTGCACGAACCCGCCACGGCGGGCGTGTTGACCCAATGCCCGGATTCCGATGCCGCCGATGTCGGGGCCGCCGTGGCCGCCGCCAGTCGCGCAGCAACCGCCTGGGCGGCCACGCCGATCGAGCAACGGGCGCACTTGCTGCACCGCCTGGCCGACCTGATCGAGGCGCGGCTGGAGGAGTTCGCTGCGCTGGAATCGCGCGACAGCGGCAAGCCGCTCGCCCTCGCGCGCCGCCTCGACATCCCGCGCGCGGTGAGCAACCTGCGCTACTTCGCCGCCGCGATCACCGGCTGGGGCAGCGAGTCGCATGCGATGGAAACGGGCACGCCGGGCGCCGGCGCCATCAACTACACCTTGCACCAGCCGCTCGGCGTGGTCGGTTGCATAAGTCCGTGGAACCTGCCGCTGTACCTGTTCACCTGGAAGATCGCGCCGGCACTGGCGGCCGGCAACACGGTGGTGGCAAAGCCCTCGGAGATCACGCCGTGCACTGCCGCCCTGCTGGGCGAGCTGAGCATCGAGGCCGGCTTTCCGCCGGGCGTGCTGAACATCGTGCACGGGCTGGGGCCACAGGTCGGCGAGGCCATCGTGGCGCATCCGGCGGTCAAGGCGGTGTCGTTCACCGGCTCCACGCGCACTGGCGCGGCCATCGCTGCCGTCGCGGCACCGGCGTTCAAGAAAGTCTCGCTGGAGATGGGCGGAAAGAATCCGGCGATCGTGTTCGCCGATGCGGATCTTTCCGACGCCAACCTCGACACCATCGTGCGCTCGGGCTTCGCCAACCAGGGCGAGATCTGCCTGTGCGGCTCGCGCTTGCTGGTGCAGCGCTCCATCTACGACGCGTTCCGCGAACGCTACCTTGCGCGCGTGCAGGCGCTGCGCGTGGGCGATCCGGACGACGCACGCAGCGACCTCGGCGCCATGGTGTCGCGGGCGCACTACGACAAGGTGCTCGGCTGCATCGCACAGGCCCGCGCCGAGGGCGGGCGCGTGCTGTGTGGCGGCGCGGCGGTTGCCGTGCCGGGCCGCTGCACCGGCGGCTGGTTCATCGCGCCGACCGTGATCGAAGGGCTGCCCTCTTCGGCGCAGACCAACCAGCAGGAAATCTTCGGCCCGGTGGTCGCGCTGATCCCGTTCGAGGACGAAGCCGAGGCGCTGGCGATCGCCAACGACAGCCACTACGGACTGGCCGCGTCGCTGTGGACGCAGGATCTTTCCCGCGCGCACCGGCTGGCCGGGCAACTCGAATTCGGCATCGTGTGGATCAACTGCTGGTTGCTGCGCGACCTGCGCACGCCGTTCGGCGGCGCCAAGCAATCGGGCGTCGGCCGCGAGGGTGGTGCCGAGGCGCTGCATTTCTTCACCGAACCGAAAAACGTCTGCATCGCGTACGGTGCCAGCCCCTGATACGCCGCGCCACCCGTCCGAAACGCCTGGAACCTCGATGAACTCACTGAACGATCTGCTTGCCAACAACCGCCGCTGGGCCGATCAGGTCACCACGCAGGACCCGACCTTTTTCGAGAAGTTGTCGCAGCAGCAGGCGCCGCAGTATCTGTGGATCGGCTGCTCGGATTCGCGCGTGCCGGCCACCCAGATCGTCGACCTGCCGCCGGGCGAGATCTTCGTGCATCGCAACGTCGCCAACGTGGTGGTGCACACCGACCTCAACGCGCTCAGCACGATCCAGTTCGCGGTGGACGTGCTCAAGGTCAAGCACATCCTGGTCGTCGGCCACTACGGCTGCGGCGGCGTCGGCGCGGTGTTGAAGGAGAGCCGCCTCGGCCTGATCGACAACTGGCTGCGGCACATCACCGACATTGCCCTGAAGCACTCGGACAAGCTCGACCCGAACCAGTCGTTCGCCCTGCGCCACGCCCACCTGTGCGAGTTGAACGCGCTGGAACAGGCGCTCAACGTCTGCCACACCACGGTGGTGCGTGAAGCCTGGGAGCGTGGTCAGCAACTGGCCGTGCACGCGTGGATCTACGGCCTGGACAACGGTCACATGCACGACCTGGGGCTGGACGTGCGCGGCCGCGAACAGTTGCCCGAAGCCTATGAGCAGGCGGTGGCCCAGCTGACCCGCCGCTGGACCGGCGGCGCATGAGCGGCGCGGGTATCCGCACCGACGCCGCGCCGCAACCGGTGGGCGCCTATCCGCACGCGCGGCGGGTCGGAGATTTGCTGTTCCTGTCCGGCGTCGGCCCGCGTCAACCGGGCAGCAATGCCATTCCCGGCAACGTCCACGACGCGGATGGCCGTCTGCTCGACTACGACATCGAGGCGCAATGCCGACAGGTGTTCGCCAACGTGCGCGCCGTGCTGGAAGCCAGCGGTGCGCAGTGGACCGATCTCATCGACGTCACCGTGTTCCTGACCGACATGGCGCGCGACTTTGCGACCTACAACCGCCTCTACGCGGAATATTTCGCCGGCGTCGACGCCTGCCGCACTACGCTGGGCATCCACAGCCTGCCCACGCCGATCGCGATCGAGCTCAAGTGCATTGCCGCGCTGCCGGCACAAAAAAACCCGCCGACCTGAGTCGGCGGGGCACTGAAGCCAGAACCTTTCCAGGCCGGCGCGGGATCAGCCCGCGGTCGGCGTGGCGGCGGCCTTCTTGTGGCTCTTGTGATGCTTGTGGGTCTTGTGGTGCGTCGTCGTGTGCGCAGCGGCTTTCGGCGCAGCTTCGGTCGCCGGGGCGGCCTTGGTTGCCACGGCAGCCTGCGCCGCGGGGGCGGCGGCCTGCGGGGCAGCAGCCTGGGCCAGCACGGAGCCGGAAAGCGCCACGCCCGCAACCAGCAGGGAGGCAATCAGAACATTACGCATCATGGTGACAAACCTCGGAGAAGAAATGCCGCGAGCCCGGCCGGAACCCGGCGCCTCGGGTGGCGCGACGGCAAGACAATGCGGCGCACAGGACATACGGCTGCTGAATGCAGCAGGCCATTTCGGTGCGCCGGATCGCGCCGGATCTTGACAGTCGAAAAACGCTCCGGCCGCCGGCAATTTCTTGCGTTCAGTCCAGACAGGTGCGCAACAAGGATTCGATCAACGCCTGCACCTGCGACGCCTTCGACGCGTCATAGGCAAAGCTCGCCTCGTCCATGTAGTTGAGCTGCACCAGCTCCAGTTGCACCGCCTGCACGCCGGCGTCCGGGCGACCGTAATGACGGGTGATGTAACCGCCCTTGAAACGCCCGTTGATCGCAACGCTGAAGCGCGACTGCGCCTGCAGGCCATCGGCCAGGCGCATCTGCAGGGCGGCATCGCAGCTCGCCCCGTTTGCCGTGCCGAGGTTGAAATCCGGCAGCCTGCCCTCGAACAGCATCGGCACTCGACTGCGGATCGAATGGCCTTCCCACAGCACCACGCGGCCGTGTTCGGCCCGCAACCGCGCAAGTTCCTGCGCCAATGCATCGTGGTAAGGCTGCCAGTACTCGTTTATCCGCCGTTGAACTTCGGCCGCGTCGGGCGCATCGCCGTCGCAGTACAAGGGCTCGCCATCGAAGCCGATCAACGGCACCAGGCCGGTCTCGCGCTGGCCCGGATACAGCGCATGGCCATCGGCAGGCCGATTGAGGTCGACCACGTAACGCGAGGCGGCAGGTTTCAGCACGCTGGCGCCCAGCGCCTCGGCCAGCGGCTCGTACAACCGCGCCACGTGCCAATCCGTATCGGGCGAGCGCCGCGCGGCCGGGGGCATGCGCGCGGCGATGTCGGCGGGAATGAAGCTGCCATCGTGCGGCAGGCTGATCAGCAGGGGTACGCGGCCCCGGTGCAAGGTGAACGTGTCCATGGGGGTAGTCTAAGGGCCGGGATCAGGGTTGGGGAGTCGAAAGCCAAAGCCCGCATGCGGCCGCTCCCCCGAATCCCGAGTCTTCGATCGCGGCCACTAATCCATCAACACCAGCTCTTCCGCCGAGGTCGGGTGGATCGCCACCGTGGCATCGAGATCGCGCTTGCGGATGCCGCGCTTCAGGGCTACCGCGAACCCTTGCAGCATCTCGTCGGCACTCGCGCCCAGCAGATGAATGCCGACGACGCGTTCGTCCTCGCCAACGCACACCAGTTTCATCAGGCTCTGCTCACGCTTGCCCACCAGCGCCCAGGCCATGGGCGTGAAGCGGCTGCAGTGGATGCGCACCGCGTCGCCGTGGCGCTCGCGGGCCTCTTCCTCGGTGAGGCCGACGCGACCCAGCGGTGGCTTGGAGAACACCACGCTGGGGATGTTGCGGTAATCCAGCCGCGACTCGTCCTGCCCGCCGAACAGGCGGTCGGCGAGCGCGCGCCCGGCGGCCACCGCCACCGGGGTCAGCGCATGCCGGCCGGTGACGTCGCCCACCGCGTGGATGCCCGCGACGTTGGTGTCCTGCCAGGCATCGGTCGTGACGTGGCCCTTGTCGTCCCGCTTCACGCGGACAGTATCCAGACCCAGCGATTCGGTGTTCGGCACGCGCCCCACCGCCCACAGCACCGCGTCGTAGGGACCTCGCGTGCCGGCAACGGCAGCGTCGTCCAGCACGATGCCATCGTCGGTGCGACGTGCGCCGCGCACGTCGGTGTCCAGCTGCACGGCGATGCCCTGGCCATGCATGTGTTCGCGCAGGGCGCGCACCAGTTCCGCGTCGAACCCGCCGAGCAGGCGCTCGCGCGCCAGCATCTCGACACTGCAGCCGAGCGCCCGCAGCAAGCCGGCGAACTCCGACGCCACGTAACCGCCGCCGACGATCGCCACGCGCGCGGGCGCGGCGTCGAGCGCGAAGATGTCGTCCGACACCAGACCCAGATCGAAGCCGGGGAGATCCAGCCGACGCGGCCGTGCGCCGGTGGCGATCACCACGTGCGGCGCCTGCGCACGGTGGCCATCGGCCAGCTCCACCGTGTCCGTCGCGACGAATCGCGCGGCTTGCCGCACAAGCTCGACACCGGCCTGCTCCAGCCGTTCGGCATAGCGACGGTCGATGCCTCCGATGTAGGCCACGCGCACCTCGCGAAAGTGCCGCCAGTCCAGCGGCCCGGGCTGTGCATCGAACCCCAGCGCTGTCGCCCAGCGCTGCTCCTGCGCCCATTGCGCGGCGATCCACATGGCCTTCTTCGGCACGCAGCCGCGATGGACGCACGTGCCGCCCAGTTCTCGCGGCTCGACCAGGGCCACGCGGGCACCATGCCTGGCTGCGCGAAAGGCCGTGGCCAGGCCGCCGGAACCGGCGCCCAGCACGATCAGGTCATGGCTTGCCGTCATCGCATGCTCCTCGGCGTTCGTGGGAGGCGCCGACGGATGGCGCCGCGATCGCTACAGCCCGAAACGCGCGGGTGCGTAGGGGGTGGCGTCGAGCAGCGCCGGCGTGCCGGCCAGCAGCGACGCCACCAGTTCACCGGTGGCCGCCGACATGCTCACCCCCAGCATGCCATGGCCGGTGGCCAGGCACAGATTGGTCCAGCGCGTGCTGGGGCCGATGATCGGCACTTCGTCGACGCTCATCGGTCGCCAACCCCACCATTCCTCCAACAACCGGCCACCGGCCGGTTCGCGCAGGTTCGCGGCGGCGCCGCGGCGCAGCGCCTCCAGACGGGTGCGATTGAGCCCGGTGCGGTAGCCGGAGAACTCCATCGTGCTGCCCAACCGGAAACCGTCGCTCCAGCAGGTGACGCAGACGGAAGGTTCGCGCAGGCTCAGCGCACGGCGCGGCGCCAGCGCGGGACGATCCCAGGTGATCGAATAACCCTTGCCCGGCTGCATCGGCAGGCGCAGCTCCAGTTGTCGTGCCAGCAGCGGCGACCACGCGCCCAGCGCCATCACGATGCGCTCGCCGCGGAACGCGCCGCGAGAAGTGCGCACGCCGGTGATCCGCGTACCGTCGGTGATGAAGCCCTCGATGCACGCACCGCTCTCGATCGTGCCGCCGCGTTCGAGCACGCGGCGCGCCAGCTCGGCCGCGTAGCGGTCCGGCCGCAGCGAGGCATCCTGCGGATGCAGCACGCCGCCGGCCACGCCCGGCTTCAAGGCCGGCTCCATCGCCTCGACCTCGGCGCCGTCCAGGCGCTGCACCGTCACGCCGAGTTTTTCCAGCAGCGCCGCATGCCCCTTCTCGTCCGCCTGGCGCAGCCGGTCCGTGCGGTAGACATGCAAGGTACCCTGCTCGCTGAACTCGCAGTCGAGCCCTTCGTCACGCACCAGCTCGCCGAGCAACCGGCGCGAGCGCTGCAGGATCGCCAGCCGCGCATGGGTCGCCGCATGGAAGTCGCTCCAGTTGCAATGGCGCGCGAAACCCAGCAGCCAGCGCAGCCGCGGCCCGTCCAGGCGCGGGTCGAGATACAGCGGCGCGTCGGCGTGGGCGATCGACCGCAACGCCACGCCGATCATTCCCGGCATGGCCAGCGACGCCGCATGGCTGGGCGTGATGGTGCCGCAGTTGCCGTGCGAACTGCCGCAACCGGGCGTGCCCTGCTCCAGCACGCGCACGCTGGCACCGGCCTTGCGCAGTTGCAGCGCACAGGCCAGCCCGATGACGCCGCCACCAAGGATCAACACATCGTCGCGATCCGAATCCATCGACGGATTGTAACCAGCTGCGCCGATACCGCGGCATGGCCACAACTGCACCAACTTGTGAGAACTTTCTTCCAACCCATTGATTTGATAACCTCAGCCCGACTCAAGCCGGGACCCCGCCATGCGCATGGACCGAACACGCCGCGTCACGTCGATCGCCGCCGCCCGGCGCATGACGCACGCCTTGCTGCTCGGCGCCATGCTCGCGTTGCTGGCCGCTTGCGCCAGCGCGCCGCACCATCGCGAGCCGACCTACAGGACTTCGCATTCCGCGCTGGCCGACCTGCCGCCACGCGCACCGTCAGCCGCCAGCGCGGGCGAAGCCAACGACATCCTGTTCCGCGCGATCGGCCTGGTGGGCACGCCTTATCGCTGGGGCGGCAACACGCCGGCCGGCGGCTTCGACTGCAGCGGGCTGGTCGATTACATCTACCGCACGGCGGCCGGCATCGCCCTGCCACGCACCTCGCACGCCATGGCCTCGATGCGCGCGCACAAGGTGAAGCGCATGACCCAGTTGGCCAGCGGCGACCTGGTGTTCTTCGACATCGGCGGCAGCATCAGCCACGTCGGCGTGTACGTCGGCAAGGGGCGTTTCGTGCATGCGCCGAACAGCGGTGGCACGGTGCGGCTGGACGACATCGACGGGCCGTACTGGGGCGATCATTTCGCGTACGGGAAGCGGGTGCTGGATTGAGGGGCGACACGGGCCGGAACCCTGCAGGAGCGCACCCTGTGCACGATGCCTTTCGTTACGCGGCGAAGATCGTCGCGCACAGGGTGCGCGCCTGCACGAATTGCCGGCCCTCATCCGGACCTCTCACCCGCAGTGGGACTTCCGCGGGTCGCCCGGGCTACCCCTCTCCAACGCTCCCGTGGAAGGGAGAGGGCCAACGAATGACGGCGCCCGAGGGCGCCGTCATTGCCTTGATTCGATATCCCCTGCTCAGTGCTCCGCACTGCCCGGCGGATGGGCATGGCCGTGCTGGAGTTCTTCCTCGGTGGCCTCGCGCACCTCGCCGATGGCGACATCGAAATGCAGGTCCTTGCCGGCCATCGGATGGTTGAGATCCACGTCGATCGTGCTCATGCCGACCTTGTGCACGGTGACGGCGCGCTGGCCGCCCTGCTTCAGCTGCAGCACGGTGACCATGCCGGGCTTGAGTCGGCTGGCCTGCGGGAAGTACTTCTTGGACATGCGCTGGATCTGGCCTTCCTGGCGCTCGCCGTAGGCGTCCACGGCGGCCACGTCCACCGCGAGATTCTCGCCGGCTTCGTGGCCTTCCAGGGCGGCTTCCAGACCGGGAATCAGCTGGCCGTGGCCAAGCAGCACCCACAACGGCTCGTCGCGGTCGTGCGAGCTTTCGACCTTGTCGCCGGCCACCGTCAGCGTGTAGTGCAGGGAAACCACCTTGTCCTTTCCAGCTTTCATCATGTGTCTCGCAAGAGGGCGCAAACCGGCGATTCTATCAGGAGTGCGACCTGCCAAAGCGCGTACCGCGCACCTCCGGCCCCAGCCAGGCCAGCAGCGCCAGCGCGACGGCGACCACGGCCATCCACCCCGCCATCACCAGCGCATAGTTGCCGCCGCTGCGGTCGGCCAGCCACGATTGCGCGGTGGCCGTGCTCGCGGCCAGAAGATTGCCCAGCTGGTAGGCGAAGCCGGGCAAGGTGCCGCGCACGTCGTCGGGCGACAACTCGTTGAGGTAGGCCGGCACGATGCCCCAGGCCCCCTGCACCATCACCTGGATGAGGAACGCGCCCAACCCGAGCAGCACCAGCGAGCCGCCATGCGTCCACAGCGGAATGCACGGCAAGGCCAGCAGCGCCGCCACGATCATCGCCCGCCGCCGGCCGATGCGTTCGGACCAGGCGCCGAAGCTCAGACCACCGAGGATGGCGCCTGCGTTGAGCAGCATCGTCAGCACGGTCACTGCGCCGACCTGCAGGTGCAACTGCGATTTGAGGAAGGTCGGATACATGTCCTGCGAGCCATGGCTGAACATGTTGAACGCCATCATCAGCAACATCATGTACAGCAGTCGCTTCCATTGCCCGCGCATCGAATCGCGCAGGCTCCGCCGCTGCCTGCCCACCTGTCCCGCCTGCCACACCGGCGACTCGGGCACCTTGCTGCGCAGATACAGCACCAGCAACGCCGGCAGCACGCCAACGACGAACATCGCGCGCCAGCCCAGGCCCAGCACGTCGAATACCACCCAGTAGGCGATCGCGCCGAGAAAGTAGCCGCACGGGTAGCCGCTCTGCAGCAGCCCGGAAACCATGCCGCGGGAACGCGCCGGGATGCTCTCCAGCGCCAGCGAAGCGCCGATGCCCCACTCGCCGCCCATCGCGATGCCGAAGGCGAAGCGCAGCACCAGCAACACGGTCAGCGTCGGCGCGAAGGCGCAGGCGAGTTCCAGCAACGAGAACAGCAGCACGTCGAACATCAGCACCGGCCGGCGCCCGTAGCGATCGGCCAGCCTGCCGAACAGCAGAGCGCCGAGCGGGCGGGCCGCCAGGGTCAGCAAAATGCCCAGCGTCACCTCGGTCTTGTGCACGTGGAAATCGTCGGCGATGTCGCCCAGCACGAACACCAGCAGAAAGAAGTCGAACGCATCCAGCGTCCAGCCCAGGAAGCTCGCCGCCACCGTATGCCGCTGGATGACATCGAGTTGGCGCAGGGGTGCAAACCATGACATCGCGGAACTCCAGGGAGCGGCCGTCGGCCAGCGCTGCGCACGGTATGCACGAGGCCGGCCCGCCACGCAACCCCGCACCGTCCCGGCAAGCTTGCTAGGCTGGCCGCATCTTCGGCACGCGGGACGCGCATGGACCGTCACACCCGGCAACGCATCGCCCGGCTCTATCAGGGCAGCCTGCAGCGTGGCTATGTGCGCGGCAAGCTGGCCAGCGACCCGGTCTACGCGGCCGTGGCGGCGCGGATCGACGGCACCGCATTGCCGCTGCTGGACATCGGTTGCGGCATCGGCCTGCTGGGCCAGTACCTGCACGCGCAAGGCCACCACCAGCCCTACCTCGGGCTGGACCACGACCCGCGCAAGATCTTGGCGGGCCAACGTGCGGTGCAACGCGCGGGACTCGATGCCATGATGCGGCTGCAACAGGCCGACGCCGCCGAACTGCCCGCGCAGCAGGGCCATGTCGCCCTGCTCGACGTACTGCACTATCTGCCCGCCGTGCGCCAGCCGGCCCTGCTGCGGGACGCCGCCCGGCACCTGTCGCCGCAGGGCTGCCTGATCATCCGCAACGTACTGCGCGAGGCCAACTGGCGCTTCCACGCCACCCGCGTGGAGGAGTTCTTTCTGCATGCTTCCGGCTGGATTTCCGGCGGTGCGCAGCATTATCCGAGTGCCGGCGAATTGCGCGAGCCACTCGAGCAGGCGGGGCTGGAGGTGCGCATCGAGCCGTTGCGTGGGCGCACCCCGTTCAACAGCTACCTGGTGGTGGCGCACCACCCGCGCTGACTCCTGCCCGAAGGGGCAGACGCCGGCGCGTCGAATCCGCTATACTTGTCGGGCCGTCGTCTTCACGATGGCAGCGGCACCTGCCGCCCCCTTCCCTTTGCTTCGCAACACGGTATGAACACTCCGGGTTGCCCAGGAGTGTTTCATGTCCTTCGATTCGCTGGGCCTTGCGCCCGCGTTGTTGCGTGCGCTCGCCGATTACGGCTACGCCAATCCCACCCCGATCCAGGCCGCGGCGATCCCGCCGGCGCTGGAAGGTCACGACCTGCTCGCCGCCGCCCAGACCGGCACCGGCAAGACCGCCGCGTTCGCCCTGCCCCTGCTGCAGAAACTGTCGACCAGCGGGCAGACCATGACCCGCCGCCCGCGCGCACTGATCCTCACCCCCACCCGCGAGCTGGCCGCGCAGATCCACGAGAACATGCGCGACTACGGCAAGCACATCCACGTCAGCGCCACCACCATCTTCGGCGGCGTCGGCATGGGTCCGCAGATCAATGCGCTGCGCCGCGGCGTGGACATCGTCATTGCCACCCCGGGCCGGTTGATCGACCACCTGCAGCAGCGCACGCTCGACCTCTCCGCGGTGGAAACGCTGGTGCTGGACGAAGCCGACCGCATGCTCGACATGGGCTTCCTGCCGGCGCTGAAGCGCATCCTGCAGGTGGTGCCGAAGAAGCGCCAGACCCTGCTGTTCTCGGCCACCTTCGCACCGGCGATCAAGACGCTGGCGATGGAGTTCATGCACAACCCGCGCGAGATCTCGGTCTCGGCGCCGAACACCGTGACCGCCCTGGTCAGCCACCAGGTGCACCCGGTGGACGCCTCGCGCAAGCGCGACCTGCTGCTGCACGTGCTGTCGCAGGACAGCCGCCGCCAGAGCCTGGTGTTCAGCCGCACCAAGCACGGCGCCGACAAGCTGGTCACCTACCTCAACGCCTCGGGCCTGCGCAGCGCCGCGATCCACGGCAACAAGAGCCAGAACGCGCGCACGCGCGCCCTCAGCGATTTCAAGAGCGGCCGCGTCACCGTGCTGGTCGCCACCGACATCGCCGCGCGCGGCATCGACATCGAGCAGTTGCCGATCGTGATCAACTTCGACCTGCCGTCGGTGGCCGAAGACTACGTGCACCGGATCGGCCGTACCGGCCGCGCCGGCATGGAAGGCCTGGCGCTGTCGCTGGTCAGCCATGACGAATCCGGCTTGTTGTTCGACATCCGCAAATTGCTCAAGCAGGACATCGCGATCACCGCCGTGGCCGGTTACGAGCCGTCCGCCCCGCTGCGACTGGATGCCGGCGCGCCGCGTCCGAAGCAGGGTGGCGGCGGTCAGCGCCAGCAGTCGCGGGCACCGCGCCAGGGCAAGCCCGCCGGCGCGGCACGGCCGAACGGCTACGCGCCGCAGGGCCGCGGCGATCACGCCGCCGGCAACCAGCGCCGCCGCAACAACCGGCGCCCGGCGGCCAAGGCCTGAGCAAGCCGACACGCGCCGAGTCTCCCGCGGCAGGAGCCCGCTTGCGGGCGATGCTCTTTTCCTCGCGGCTCCGGGGCAACGGTATCGCCCGCGAGGGGGCTCCTACAGCAAACCCAGCGCCCCGGCGTGGTGCCGCAGGTGGTCGTCGATGAAGCTGGTGATGAACCAGTAGCTGTGGTCGTAGCCGGCGTGCCGGCGCAGCAGCAGGGCCTGTCCGGATTCGGCGCAGGCCTGGTCGAACAGTTCCGGTTTCAGCTGCGCTTCGAGGAAGCCGTCGGCCTCGCCCTGGTCGATCAGGATGGTGCCGGGAAAGGTCTGCCGCCGCACCAGTTCGCAGGCATCGTGCGCGGCCCAGGCCGCCGGGTCGTCGCCCAGGTAACGCGGCAGCGCCTTGCGCCCCCACGGCACCTGGCTGGGGGCCACGATCGGGGCGAAGGCCGACACCGAGCGATAGCGTGCAGGGTTGTTCAAGGCCAGGGTCAGCGCGCCGTGGCCACCCATCGAATGGCCGCAGATGCCGCTGCGCGCGAGGTCGGCCGGGAAATGGGTGCCGACCAACGCGGGCAGTTCGTCGACGACGTAGCTGGCCATGCGGAAGCGCGTCGACCACGGTGCCTCGGTGGCGTCGAGGTAGAAGCCGGCGCCTTCGCCGAACTCCCAGTCGCCGGTGGCGCCGTCGAAGCCGGTATCCCGCGGGCTGGTATCGGGCATCACCAGGATCAGGCCCAGTTCGGCCGCCAGCCTTTGCGCGCCGGCCTTGATCGTGGCGGTTTCCTCGGTGCAGGTGAGGCCGGCCAGGAAATACAGCACCGGACACTGCTGCCGCGCCGCCTGCGGCGGCTGGTAGACGGCAAAGCGCATGGGGCCGGCACAGGCATGCGATTCATGCCGATAGAAGCCCTGCACGCCCGCATGCAGGCGCTGTTCGGAAATCGTTTCGATGGCCATGGCTTTGTACTGTCCTGGTCGCGCGAACCGCCAGCATACTTGGCCGCCACGATGGCAGCCCGTTCAGGCTTGCCGGCCACGCGCGTCGGCAGAGACTGGTAGAATCCGCCCCTTGCGCGTCTCATTCACGGCGCTGCGTTCCGCTCCGAGGTTTCCCCATGTCATCCCCCACTTCCGACCACGCCCCGGTCCCGTCCGGCTTTGGCGCGCTGGCACTGCACCCCGACGTTCAGCGCGTGCTGGCCGACGTCGGCTACGAGTCGCCCTCGCCGATCCAGGCCGCCACCATCCCGCCGCTGCTGGAAGGCCGCGACGTGCTGGGCCAGGCGCAGACCGGCACCGGCAAGACCGCCGCGTTCGCCTTGCCGATCCTCTCGCGCATCGAGCGCCGCGCCGGCAAGCCGCAGGCGCTGGTGCTGGCGCCCACGCGCGAGCTGGCGATCCAGGTGGCCGAGGCGTTCCAGACCTATGCCGCGCACGTCCCCGGCTTCCAGGTGCTGCCGATCTACGGCGGCCAGAGCTACGGCCCGCAACTGCATTCGCTCAAGCGCGGCGTGCACGTCGTGGTCGGCACGCCCGGCCGCGTGATCGACCATCTGGACAAGGGCACGCTGGACCTGTCGGAGCTGAAATTCCTGGTGCTCGACGAGGCTGACGAGATGCTGCGCATGGGCTTCATCGACGACGTCGAGAAGGTGCTGCAGGCCACCCCGCCCGGGCGCCAGGTCGCGCTGTTCTCGGCGACCATGCCGGTGCCGATCCGCAAGATCGCGCAGCGGCATCTGAAGGACCCGGTCGAAGTCACCATCAAGTCCTCGACCACGACCGCGGCGAACATCCACCAGCGCTACTGGTTCGTCAGCGGCATGCACAAGCTCGATGCCTTGACCCGCATCCTCGAGGCCGAGCCGTTCGAC
Organism: Rhodanobacter sp. UC4437_H4; assembly: GCF_052978425.1. NCBI lineage: Bacteria > Pseudomonadati > Pseudomonadota > Gammaproteobacteria > Lysobacterales > Rhodanobacteraceae > Rhodanobacter > Rhodanobacter sp. UC4437_H4. The sequence continues at coordinate 16,695 of NZ_CM129673.1, read as the reverse complement.
GCGATGATCATCTTCGCGCGCACCAAGCAGGCCACCGAGGAGCTGGCCGAGAAGCTGCAGGCGCGCGGCCTGGCCGCCGCCGCGATCAACGGCGACATCGCCCAGGCACAACGCGAGCGGGTGATCCAGCAGCTGAAGGACGGCAAGCTCGACATCCTGGTCGCCACCGACGTGGCTGCGCGCGGGCTGGACGTGGAGCGGATCAGCCACGTGCTGAACTACGACATCCCGTACGACACCGAAAGCTACGTGCACCGCATCGGCCGCACCGGCCGCGCCGGGCGCAGCGGCGAGGCGATCCTGTTCGTCAGCCCGCGCGAGCGCGGCATGCTGCACGCGATCGAGCGCGCCACCCGCCAGCCGATCCAGCAGATGCAGTTGCCGTCGGTCGAGGTGGTCAATGATGTACGCATCGGCAAGTTCAAGCAGCGCATCAGCGACATGCTGGCGCAGGGCGACCTCGGCCAGTTCCAGCAGCTGATCGAGCAGTACGAGCAGGAACACAACGTGCCGGCGGTCGAGATCGCCGCCGCGCTGGCGCGCATCGCCCAGGGCGACCAACCGCTGCTGCTGGCGCCGCCGCCCAAGCGCGAGAAGTACGAGCCGGCCACGCGCGAACACAAGCCGCGCGAGCGCGACGGTGCCAGCCGCACGGCCCGCGAGCACAAGCCGCGCAGTCACGAGGGCGCGCCACCGCGCGAGTTCGCGGCGCGCCCGCTGCGCGCGCATGCCACCGAACAAGGCAAGCGCACCTACCGCATCGAAGTCGGCCACGAGCATGGCGTCAAGCCGGGCAACATCATCGGCGCGATCGCCAACGAGGCAGGACTGGACAGCCAGTACATCGGCCGCCTCAGCATCCGCGACCACTACAGCCTGATCGACCTGCCCGACGGCATGCCGAAGGAGATCTTCGAGCACCTGAAGAAGGTGTGGGTGGTGCAGCAGCAGTTGCGCATCCACGAGTGGGACGGCAACGACACCGGCTCAGCGGCACCGCCCGCACACCACGCCCCCAGCCACAAGCCGGGCGGCCACAAACCCGGCGGATTCAGGCCAGGCGGCGCCAAGCCACGCACAGGCAGCAAGCCACCACCGCGCAAATAAGGCGCGCGCCCGACAGTCGAGGCCGCTCAGGCACTCTGCGGCAACGGCGGCTCGCCGGCATCGAAGGGGTCGAGCCAATCCTCCGGCTGCAGCACCGGCAAACCGTGCGCCAGGCGCGCCTTGTCGCACTGCGGGCTGGCCGCACCAAACTCCCACGAGGGCTGCACCTCGCGGCACACCGATGGCCGCAGCGGATAGATACCGCATTGCGCGGCCTCGCCCACCACGCCCTGCAAGGCGGTGCAACGCGGCTGTGCGGCCTGCGTGCCGCGCATCACGACGCGGTGCGGATCGAGTTTCTCGGTCAGCTCCGGCGGCACCTTGCCGCCCAGGAACGCCTCCGTCTCCGACCAATGGAAGGCCACGCGGAAATACGCGCAGCAGGCACCGCAACGCAAACAGGGATGCAGCATCGAATCGAACCCGGGCGCAGCTCATGGCGCACCCCGCGGCGCGCAGCGGACGATTCTAGAGCGTCCGCAACCCGCCGCACGGCAGACCACGCGATGCGTTCAACACGCGCTCAGGGTTCACCCGCAAACGTGTTGCACTGACTCACGTCGCCGCTGCCGAAGCCGGTCTTGAACCATTTCACCCGCTGCGCCGAGGTGCCATGGGTGAAGGTGTCCGGCCGCACCCGGCCCTGCGACTGCTGCTGCAAGGCGTCGTCGCCGATGTGGCTGGCGGCATTCAGGGCCTCCTCGATGTCGCCCGGCTGCAGCCAGTTCAACTCGCGCTGGCTGTGGTTTGCCCACACGCCGGCGTAGCAGTCCGCCTGCAGCTCCTGGCGCACCGACAGGCCGTCGGCGCCATCCATCGGCGCGCCGCGGCGGCGTGCCTCGTCGACCTTGTCGAACACGCCGGTGAGCTTCTGCACGTGATGGCCCACCTCGTGGGCGATCACGTAGGCGCGGGCGAAGTCGCCGGACGAATGCAGCTCGTCCTGCAATTGCTGGAAGAAGGCCAGGTCGAGGTAGACCTTCTGGTCGGCCGGGCAATAGAACGGCCCCACCGCGCTGGTCGCGCCGCCGCAGCCGGTGCTGACGCCGCCGCTGAACAGGTGCAGCTTCGGCTCGACATAGGTCATGCCACTGGCCTGGAAGATCTCCCCCCAGGTCTGCTCGGTCGAATGCAGGATCGCGCTGACGAAGGCCTGTTGCTCCGGATCGACCTGGGCCGGCGTGTCGGACGTGGGCGCGTAGGACGCGCTGCCGCCCTGATCGAGCAGGGCCATGGGATTCTTGAAGAAGACCCAGCCCAGGATCGCGAGCACGATCAGGCCGCCGATGCCCATCCGGCCGCCACCGCCGCCGAAGCGCCGACCGCCGCCATTGCCGCCGATCTCGACGTTGCTGCTGCTGCCACCTTTTCGCCAATCCATGATGTCCTCGCCGGGCGCCGTGCGGTGGCGCCATCGTGCGACGATAGCGCCACGCCCGCGATCGCGCCAAGCGGCACGCCACCGATACCCCATCTGCCGAGGACCACCATGACCCAGTTGCCCGCCCTGGTTACCCTGCTCACTATCCTGCTGCTGTTCGGCACCAGCTGGCTGGTGGGCCGCGCCCGCGGCAAGTACGCGATCAAGGCACCGGCCACCAGTGGGCACCCGATGTTCGAGCGAGCCTACCGCGTGCAGATGAACACGCTGGAACAGACCGTGATGTTCCTGCCCACGCTGTGGCTGGCGGCGACCTACGGCTTCACCGGCTGGGCCGGCATTGCCGGACTGGTCTGGGTGGCGGGACGGGTGTGGTACGCGGTGGCGTACATGGCCGAGCCGGCGAAACGCGGCCCCGGCTTCGGACTGGCCTCAGTCGGCTGGATCGCCTTGCTGGTGATGGCCGCCATCGGCGTGGTGCGCGCGATGGCGGTAGGCTGACGCGCTTGCCGTCAATCCGGCAACCCCGGCGCCACGGCGCTCAAGGCCCATACGCGATGTGGCACCGCCAGCGGCTCGTGCGGATGACGGCTGGCCAGCATCGCGGCCAGTTCCCCATCGAAATGCTTCACCTTGGCCGCATCCAGTACGGCGCCGATACCGGCGCTGGCACGGATCCGGCCGCGCCAGGCCTCGTGGCTGTAGGGGATGTCCAGGTCGAACGACCAGGTGCGCAAATCGGTGAAACCGGCCTCGGCCACATCCTTCAACCAGGCCGGATACAGGCCGCTGCCGCTGTGCAGGGTCCAGCCGGGATTGCAGGCCAGGATCAGCCGCTCGGTGTCCTGCACGATGTTGCCGTTCAACGGCAGCCAGTCGAAGTGGGCAATCAGCAAGTGTCCGCCCGGGCGCAACCAGCGACGCACCAGGGCCGCGGTGCGTGCGCGCTCGAACCAGTGCCAGCACTGCCCGGCGGTGACCAGGTCGAACGAGGCCGGCGGGAAATCCGCGTTCTCGACCCGCGCCCGCACCTGCTTCACCTGCACGCCGGCAGCCCGGTCGAGCTCGGCCGCCTGCGCCAGCAGCGGCGCCGAATGATCCAGCGCGGTGACCGTGCAGCCGCGCAACGCCAGGCCCCGGGCGACCGTGCCGGTGCCGCTGCCCAGGTCGAGCGCCTGCTGGCCGGCGCGCGCCGTGCCATCCTGGAAGATGCGTTCAAAGAACGCTTCGGGAAAACCCGCCCGATGGCGTACGTAATCGTCGGCCGTCCTGCCAAAGTCGATAGCCATCGCGCGCCCCCTGATGCATCGGTTCCTGCCACGATGTTACGCCATGCGGCCGGTAGCGACCGTGTCGGATGGCCGATTGCGCGGGAGCGCAGCCACGGACTAGCGTGCTGCCAGGAACGCCGTGCCGCTGCGGCGCGGCTCGTCACTCGCCGCAGCTGAGGAAGCCTCGACCATCGACATCCGCCCCGCCACCACCGCTGCGCCGACGGCCCCCGGACCGTGGATGGCACTGGGCTGGATCGTGCTTTATTTCGCCCTGCAGGCAGCCGGCAGCAGCGTGCTGGTGGTCCTGCTGGCCATCGCCACCGGCCACCTGCACGACTGGCACGGCGTGGCCGATTTCACCGTGCGCATCCGCGAAACCCTGCAGCAGCCCGGCATGCAGGCGCTGCTGGTGATGCTGACGCTGGGCTTGGCGGCAGCCACGATCCTGTGGCTGGTGTGGCGTCGCTCGCCGCGGCTGTGGTCGCTGGCGCAGCCGCCGGGTTTCGGCTTCGTGCGCCCGTCGCGGCTGGGCTTTCTCGCGCTGGCGGTGGTCATCGGCCTGCTCGCACCCGTGCTCGGCGGCTGGCTGACGCACTGGCTGGCGCAAGGCCACCCGGTCACCCAGAACATCCAGCAACTGGGCGAGAACACGCCGCTGGGCTGGCGCATTCCTCTGATGCTGATGGTGGCGAGCCTGGGGCCGCTGGTGGAAGAGCTGCTGTTCCGCGGCGTGCTTCTGTCTTCGCTGCAGCCGCGTTGGGGTCGGTTCGGCGCCGCGGTGCTGAGTTCAGCGGTATTTGCGACTGCCCACCTGCCCGGGCTCAACTGGCAGGTGTTCGCGCTGCCCGCCCTGTGGCTGCTGGCGATGGCGCTGGCCTGGCTGCGCCTGCGTTCGGGCTCGATCTGGCCGGGCGTGATGGCACACGCGGCGAACAACGCACTGGCCACGGCGGCGTGGTTCCTGGCGGCTCACGCAGGCTGACCCGCGATCAATCCGCAAACTTGCGCAGCGCCTGTGCGGTCTCGAACAAGGGCAGGCCCATCACGCCGGAATAGCTTCCGGCGAGGTGTTCGACCAGGGCCGCGCCACGGCCCTGGATCGCGTAGCCACCCGCCTTGCCGAATGGCTCGCCGGTGTCGACGTAGGCGGCGATGGCCGCCGCATCCAGCGCCGCAAAGCGCACCTGCGACACGCTGACCGCCGCCAGCTCGCGCCGGTTCGCCACCAGCCACAGCGCCGAGATAACCTCATGCGTGCGTCCGGCCAGCCGGCCCAGCATCGCCGCCGCATCCCGCGCATCGCGCGGCTTGCCGAACACCTCGCCGTCGAGCACCACCTCGGTGTCGGCACCCAGCACCACCGCGTCGGCGGCATCAGCGCCGAGCGATGCCAGCCCCGCACGCGCCTTGTCGTGCGCCACCCGCTGCACGTAGGCCAGCGGCGACTCCGCCGCGTCGCGACACTCCACCACCTCGACATCAATGACGGCGAACTCGACGCCGAGCTGCTGCAGCAACTGCCGCCGACGCGGCGACTGGGAAGCGAGATGAAGCATGGACAGTTCCGGCGTGACGATCCCGGCAGCATAGCCGTCTCACAGCCCCAGGCTGTACTCGCAGAAGCCCGATTCGCGCCGCCAGCCCAGTGATTCGTACAAGGCCTGCGCCGGCGCATTGTCCAGCGCCGTGGACAGCGACAGGCTCGCCGCACCCCGTTCGCGCGCCTGCTCGGCCGCCACCCGCAACAACGCACCCGCCACCCCGCGTCGGCGCGCCGACCGGGCCACGAACAAGTCGTTGAGCAGCCATGTGCGCACCGCGCGCACCGACGAGAACAGCGGGTACAGCTGGGTGAAACCCAACCCCGTGCCGTCATCGTCGCGCGCCAGCAGGATCAGCGATTCGCCGCGCTCGATGCGCTCGGCGAGAAACGCCCGCGCCCGCGGGAGGTCGGGCGACTGGCGGTAAAACTGGCGATAGCCGTCGAACAACGGCACCAGGGTGTCGAGGTCTGCCATCGTGGCGAGCTGGATGCGGGTTGGCATGGCGGGGATTCGGGATTCGGGATTCGGGATTCGGAAAACCATAGCTCGCCCGGGCCCGCAACGCGATGTTGCATGCATCCACCAATCCGTGACGGGTACTTCGCCCAGCCGCAAACTCCGTTCGCCCTGAGCGCAGCCCAGCGGAGTCGAAGGGCTCACCACGCCATGCCCAGGGAGAACGACGAAAGGGTCGGGCGAAACGACCGGGCAGGAGGCCCCACCTTCACCCCCGGTGATACGGATGCCCCGCCGCGATCTTGCACGCGCGATACAGTTGCTCGGCCAGCACCAGCCGCACCAGCATGTGCGGCAGGGTCAGCGGGCCCAGCGACCAGCGCTGGTCGGCGCGCGCCAGGACTTCGGGTGCATGACCGTCGGGACCGCCGATCAGGAAGGCGAGATCGCGCCCACCCATGCGCCATCCCGCCAGCTGTTCGGCCAGGTCCTCGCTCGACCAGGCCTTGCCGCGGCCATCAAGTGCGATCGCGTGGGCGTCGTGCGGCAAGGCGGCGAGTAGCGCGGCGCCCTCGTCCTGGATCGCCCGTGCATCGTCGCGGCCCTTGCCGCGCAGGCCGGGCTTCAGTTCGACCAGCTCCAGCGGCAGTTCGTGCGAGAGCCGCTTGCGGTATTCGGCGAAGCCTTCCGCCACCCACCCTGGCATGCGTTCACCGACCGCGATCAGGCGCGCGCGCATGGTCCGCTCTCATGAAATGACACGCGCGCAGCGCCGCGTTCGCTTCCTCTCCCCTGCGGGGAGAGGACTGAGGTGAGGGGCCACTCCTGCGACGCACCCCACACGAAATTCAGCCGGCTTGCGCGGCGTCGGCTTCGTGCCCGTGGTCACCCACCGTCCACAGCCGCTCCAGGCCGTAGAACTCGCGGATGCGGGGCAGCATCACGTGGACGATCACGTCGCCCAGGTCGACCAGTACCCATTCGCCCTCGGTCTCGCCTTCCACGCCCAGCGGCATCACGCCGGCCTTCTTGGCGAATTTGCCGACTTCGTCGGCAATGGATTTGACGTGGCGGGCGGAGGTGCCGGAGGCGATCACCAGCAGGTCGGCGATGGAGGTCTTGCCGCGGACGTCGATCTCGCGGATGTCCTTGGCTTTCAGTTCTTCGAGCGCGTCGATGACGCACTTGCGCAGGGTGGCCGTGGTGACGGCCGGGGTGCTACGAGCTGTGCTCAAAAGGGTGGGCCTCGATGCAGGATCGCCGCGCAAAATGGCGCGGGCGCAGTATAACCGCCCAGCCGTGACGGCAAGTCAAGCCGGCCGCCCAGGCCGCGGCCATCAATGTGCGAGCGACCTTTTCGCCATCCGGTACTCGTGCATCAGCCGCGCCACCAGTTCGGCGGCCGGTTGCGGGCGCACCATGGCGGCGGCCTGGCCGCACCACTCGGACAGCAGGTCGCCACGCCCGGCCGCCGCCGCGGCGCGACGCAGCGGCGCGGTGAGCGCGTTCAGCACCGGATACGGCAGGCCCTGCGCCGCCTGCGGCATCGCCTCGACGAAACGGTTGCGCAGGCCACGGGCGGCGCGGCCGGAGAAGCTGCGGATGGTGGCGACCTGATGCTCCTCGACCCGTGGCAAGTCCTGCTTCCAGGCCTCCGCCGCCGGACATTCCGGACAGGCGAGGAAGGCGGTGCCGAGCTGGCTGGCCGCCGCGCCGAGCACTTCCGCCGCCAGCATGCCGCGGCCGTCCATGATGCCGCCGGCGGCGATCACCGGGATGTCCACCGCGCGCGCGGCCAGCGGCAGCAGGGCGAACAGGCCGATCATCGCGTCCTCGGGCTCATGCAGGAAGGTGCCGCGGTGACCGCCTGCCTCGGCGCCCTGCAGCGACACGGCGTCGGCACCGGCATCGGCCCAGGCACGCGCCTCGGCGACCGTGGTGGCCGTACCGATCACGGCGATGTCGCGTCGGCGCAATTCGCGCCGCTGGGCCGGATCGATCACCCCGAACGCGAAACTCGCCACCGCGGGACGCGCCTCGCACAGCGCGGCGAACTGTTCGGAGAAACGTGGCGCCCAGCGCGCCGGCACGCGGGTGCGCACGTCGAGTCCTTCGCGCGCCATCAGCGCGTCGAGCTGTTCGCGCGCCCTGGCCACCGCTGCCATGTCGGCCTCGAACTCGTCCGGCAGCACGAACAGGCCGATCGCATACGGCCGATCGCCCAGCGCCCGGATCTGCGCCGCCTGGTCCAGGATCGCCTGCGGCTCCAGGTAGCCGGCACCGAGCGAACCCAGCGCCCCGGCGTTCGATACCGCGGCCACCAGCGCGGGCGACGTCGACCCGGCCATCGGTGCCTGGATCAACGGATGCTCGATGCCGAGCCGGCTGGCGAACGAGGCGCTCATGCATGATGGCCTGCGGCGGAGATGATCCCAGTATCCACCGCCGCCGCAGGCAACTGAAGCCGGTCAGCCGCCGAAGCCGATCGCCTCCTTCCTCATCGCATTCCCCTTCATGGCGTTCTGCTTCATCGCGTCGTGCTTCATCGATCCGCGCTTCATGGCATCGTGCGACGTCGTGCTGCCGGAGCTGGCAGCCATCGCGTCCCGGGCAAACGCCTTGCTGGCGGCAAGGGCAAAGGCAAGGCGCGCGTTCATCGGTCATTCCCCGGGGAAAAGGCAAGAAGGGATGAAGCGGTCATGCCGCTCCTCGCTCCCTTTGCCGCGAACCGAGGCCGGATTGCCCGGCCCGATCAGCTCCCCTGCCCGGCCACGATATTCACCGTGATCGCGATGATGAACACGTTGAAGAAAAACGCGATCACGCTGTGCAGCAGCACCACGCGGCGCAGGTAGGGGCTGGTGATCTGCACGTCGGAGACCTGGAAGGTCATGCCGATGACGATCGAGAAATAGGCGAAATCCCAGTAGTCGGGTTTCGGCGTGTCGGGAAACTCCAGGCCGGCATGCTTGTCGCCGAAGTTGCCGTAGTAGCCGTGGGCGTAATGCACCGCGAACATCACGCTGAGGAACAGCCAGCTCAGCACCACGCTGAGCACGCCGACGGCCAGCTCCGGCACCCCGCCGCTCCTGGCCGCGTGCAGTTCGTCACCCAGCGCCGCCAGCACCACCGCCGACAGCAGCACGCCGCCCCACAGCACGCCCCAGCGCCCGGTATCCAGCGCCTGCGCCTGGCGCCGCATGTGGCTGGGCGTGGCGTGGTTGAACAGCCTGGCCAGGATGCCGAGGTAGACCACCGCGGCCAAGTCGAAACCGAGCAGCACCGCGCTGGCCAGGCGCAGACCGAATCCCCACGACAGCACCGCGACCGACGCCACGAAAAGGACCAGCGACAGGATCAGCCACGGGCGCCCCGCCACGAAACGCCACGGCCGCCAGCCACGCGACCGGACCGGAGCCGGTTCCGGCAGTGCCGAGGGTTTTTCCATGCATGCCTCCGCGTCAGGAGTTAGCCGAGCAGGTCGTGATATTCGGGATGCCGCTGCACCCACGCGGCAGCATATGAGCATGCCGGCACCACCTGCCAGCCTTCCGCACGCGCAGCCTCCATCGCCGCCTGCACCAGCGCCGAGGCGATGCCGCGACCGCCCACCTCGGGCGGCACGCCAGTGTGGGTGATCGTCATCACGGTGCCGGCCAGGCTGTAGTCGAGCACGCAGTGCGCGCCATCCACCTCGGTGTGGAAGCGGTGCGCCTTGCGATCGTGCTGGATGGACAGTGGCATGGGTGCTCCTGACGGTCGGGCAAACCGCGAGCATACGGCGCGCGAGGGGCAACCGCATGTGAACCGAAATGCCCGCTTCATTCGCGCCGGCTGCATGAAGCTTCGTGCAGCATGGGTGCTTGTCCGCACAGGAGAACCCCGATGAAGAAATCCGCATTCGCCCACTGGTCCGGCGGCATCAAGGACGGCCAGGGCACGATCTCGACCGAGACCGGCGTGCTGCGCGAGGCGCCCTACGGCTTCAAGTCGCGGTTCGAGGATGGCCCCGGCACGAACCCGGAGGAACTCATCGGTGCAGCACATGCCGGCTGCTACTCGATGGCGCTGTCGCTGGGCCTGGGCAACGCCGGGCTCACCGCCACCAGCATCGACACCAAGGCGGTGGTGACGCTGGAGAAGGACGGCGACGGTTTCACGATCACGGCGGTGCACCTCAGCTGCGAGGCGAAAGTGCCCGGTGCCGACGCGGACACGTTCGCCCGGATCGCCGAGGCGACCAAGCTGGGCTGTCCGGTGTCCAAGGTGCTGAAGGCCGAGATCACGCTGGACGCGCGCCTGCTCGGCTGACTCAGGCGGCGGCTTCCGCCGGAAGCGCGGCAACAGTGCGGCGGCGCTGCCGCACTGCCCGCGCCAGCCGCTGCAGCACCTGCACGGAATCCTCCCAGCCGAGGCAGCCGTCGGTGATGCTCTGGCCGTAGCGCAGCGGCTGGCCGGGCTGCAGCTCCTGCCGACCGCCGAGCAGGTGGCTTTCCACCATCACGCCGAGGATGCGCGTTTCGCCGGCGGCGATGCGCACGGCGAGGTCTTCGATCACCCGCGGCTGGTTCTCCGGGTTCTTGCCGCTGTTGGCGTGGCTGGCATCGATCATCACCTGCGGGCGCAGGCCAGCCTTGTCGATCGCGGTGCAGGCGGCATCGACGCTGGCTGCGTCGAAGTTGGGCGCCTTGCCGCCGCGCAGGATCACGTGGCAGTCGCCGTTGCCGCTGGTGCTGGCCACGGCGGCCCGGCCGTCCTTGGTCACCGCCATGAAATGGTGCGGCTGCGACGCGGCCTGCACCGCGTCCACCGCGATCTTCACGTTGCCGTCGGTGCCGTTCTTGAAGCCGACCGGGCAGGACAGCCCCGAAGCCAGCTCGCGGTGCACCTGGCTCTCGGTGGTGCGCGCGCCGATCGCGCCCCACGCCACCAGGTCAGCGATGTATTGCGGCGTGATCATGTCGAGGAACTCGGTGCCGGCCGGCACACCCAGCGTGTTGATGTCGCGCAGCAGGCCGCGGGCAAGGCGCAGCCCCTTGTCGATGCGAAAGCTGCCGTCGAGGTCGGGGTCGTTGATCAGCCCCTTCCAGCCGACGGTGGTGCGCGGCTTCTCGAAATACACCCGCATCACGATCTCCAGCGCGTCGCCCAGTTCGCGGCGCAGCGGCGCCAACCGTGCGGCGTACTCCAGCGCCGCGCGGGGGTCGTGGATCGAGCACGGGCCGATCACCACGGCGAGGCGGTCGTCGCTGCCGCAAAGCATGCCGTGCATGGCGCGGCGCGCGGCATCCACGGTGGCCATCGCGGCGTCGCCGGCGGCGCAGTCGCGCATGATCTCGGCCGGCGTGCCGAGGGGGGTGATGGCGCGGATGCGCAGGTCGTCGGTGGCGTGCATGGCGGCTCTCCTGGGGATATTCAGGTGGCGGCCAAAAAAAAACCGCCATGGATTGGCGGTTCGGTGTGGTTTTTCGATCAGTTCAAAACGATCGCGTCCGCGCCGCCGCCGTTGGCTTCGGGTAGCCGTAAAACCAGAAATACAGGCGGGCGGTGATGGAGGACATGGCGCCATTGATAACACAATGGACGTCCAAATCAAACCTTCGCGTCCAGGCGATAGACTGCAGGCATGCCCTCGCCCATCGACGTGCTGCGCCAACCGATCCGCCACTGGGTGCTGCGCGCCTTCCCGCGCGCCGGCTCCGACGGCCCCGACTACGACCATCCGCACGGCGATCCGGGCCTGTTCGGGCCGCACAGCGCCACCTGGCGCGTGCACTCGGATTTCCCCGGCATGCTGGCCGGCGGCCTCGCCGCGCTGACCCTGCAGACGCTGCACCCGCTGGCGCTGGCCGGGGTCTGGGACCACTCCAATTTCCGCGGCGACCTGGTCGGCCGGCTGCGTCGCACCACGGCCTTCGTCGGCGGTACCACCTATGCGCCGCGTGCGCAGGCCGAGGCGATGATCGCGCACGTGCGGATGATCCACGGCCACGTCACCGGGCACGGCGAGGACGGACGGCCATACAGCGCCGACGATCCCGACCTGCTCACCTGGGTCCACGTCAGCGAGGCGTACTGCTTTTTGCAGGGCTACCGCCGCTACAGCCACATCGCGATGCCGCCCGGTGCTGCCGACCGCTACTACGACGAGGTGCGGCGGATCGCCGAGGCGCTTGGCGCGCGCGACGTGCCGGCGTCCGAACGCGAGACCATGGATTATTTCCGCCGCATCCAGCCCGAACTGGCCTTTACCGAACGCTCCCGCATCGTGCTCGGCCTGCTCGCGCGGGTGCGGCTGCCGGTGCCGGCGGCCGCGCTGTCGCGCGACCTGTTCCTGCGTGCCGGTCATGCCCTGCTGCCGGATTGGGCGCTCGCGGCGCTCGGCCACACGCCTCGGCAACAGCGCCAGGCGCGACTGGCCGCGCGTGCGCTGTGGTCGATCGCGCCGGTGTTCCGCGCCGCCCTGCAGGACGGCATCGCCAGCCGCGCGTGTCGGCGGGTGGACGTGGCGCCGGAGCAGTTGTCGCACTGGACGCAGCTCCACGCCGTCAATCAGCATTGACAGCGCCACCCTATCGGCTAACGTCACCCGGTGACGTCAGCCAGGGGCGCCTGTGGCAACACTCATCCCAACCCGCAACAGCTGCCTGCCGCGCATGACCGGCGGCGAGAAGCGTGTCTCCGAACGGCTGGAACAGAAGCTGGAGGACGACTACCTGCTCTGGTACGACGTGCCGGTCGGGCTCAAGCAGCGCCATCCGGACTTCGTGGTGTTCCACCCGCGCCGCGGCCTGCTGGTGCTGGAAGTGAAGGACTGGAAGGCCGACACCATCCGCCACGCCGACAGCACCCAGTTCACCCTGGTCACCGAGCGCGGCCTGGTAAAGGAGAACAACCCTCTGCTGCAGGCGCGCGCATATGCGCTGGAGATCGGCGTGGTGCTGGAGCGCGACCCCGCGCTGCGCCACCCGCAAGGCTCGCGCCACGCCGGCAAGCTGATCATGCCGTGGGGCTGGGGCGTGGTGCTGGCCAACATCACCCGCAAGCAGTTCGACGAGGGCGGCCTGGGCGAGGTACTGCCCGAGCACCTGGTGATCTGTCGCGACGAGTTGTACGAGACGGTCGACGCCGAGGCGTTCCAGCAGCAGCTGTGGGCGATGTTCCCGCAGGTGTATCCGGTGGCGCTGACCCTGCCGCAGATCGACCGCGTGCGCTGGCACCTGTTCCCCGAATTGCGCGTGGAAGCCGGCAGCGGCCAGTTCGGCCTGTTCGGGCCCACCGATGCCGCGGTGCGGCCGCTGGAAATCCCCGACCTGGTCAAGGTGATGGACGCCCAGCAGGAGCAACTGGCACGCTCGATCGGCGGCGAGCACCGGATCATCCACGGCGTGGCCGGTTCCGGCAAGACGATGATCCTCGGCTTCCGCGCGATGCAGCTGGCACGCGAGATGAGCAAGCCGATCCTGGTGCTCTGCTACAACAAGACGCTGGCCGCGCGGCTGGAACAGTTGATCGGCGAACGCGGCCTGGGCGAGAAGGTGCAGGTCTACAACTTCCACAAGTGGTGCCGCAAGATGCTGGTGGCCTACCACGAACCGCTGCCGCCGGGCAGCGGCAAGGCCTTCATCGAGGCGCTGCCGCCGGCGGTGATCGCCGGCGTGGACCGCGGCCGCATTCCGCGCGCCCAGTACGGCGCGGTGCTGGTCGACGAAGGCCACGACTTCGAGCCGGACTGGTACAAGCTGATCGTGCAGATGATCGACCCGGCCACCAACTCGCTGCTGGTGCTGTACGACGACGCGCAGAACATCTACGGCCATGCCGACCGCCGCAAGATCAGCTGGAAGAGCCTTGGCGTGCAGGCGCAGGGCCGCACCACCATCCTCAAGCTCAACTATCGCAACACGCTGGAAATCCTCTCGGTCGCCCGCGCGTTCGCCCAGGACCTGCTTGCCTCGCGCAGCGACGACGATGACGGCGTACCGCTGATCGCGCCGGAAAGCGCCGGCCGCCGCGGCGCCGTGCCCGAGCTGGTGCGCACCGAGACCGCCCGCGCGCAGATGGATGTGCTGATCGCCCGGCTGCGCGACGAACACGCGCATGGCCGTCCGTACTCCGACATGGCGGTGATCTACCGCAACCAGTGGGAAGGCGAAAGGCTGCACGAGGCACTCAGGCAGCTCGGCATCCCCAGCCGCCTCGCCGACAACGCCGGCAAGCAGGCCCTGTTCGTGGTCGAGGACAGCGTGAAGCTGGTGACCATGCACTCCAGCAAAGGCCTGGAGTTTCCCTTCGTCATCATCCCCGGCATCGGCGGCCTGCCCAAGGAAGGCCAGGCCGAAGCCGACGAGGCGCGCCTGCTCTACGTCGCGATGACCCGCGCCACCGAACACCTGCTGCTGATCCACCACGACGACTCGGTGTTCTCCAAGCGCATCCGCGACTCGATCAACGAAGTGCAGGGTCAGCTGAAAGACACGCCGTAAGCCAGCGCCCCTCTTTCGCGTGAACCCGCCCGCGAGCGATGCTTTCGGGGTCCGGATTCGGTATCTGCAAGAGCGAGAGCATCGCCCACGAGCGAGCTCACAAGGGGCGTCGCAGCCATCGGTGGCCGGCCCGAGAAGTTGAAAAACTCACAAGCTCTCAGCGTGGCTTGACCGGCAGATATTGCCGCCGCTCGCCATGGCGCGCGCCGCGGGTGTCCACGTTCGCGCACAGCGTGCCGCTGTCGCACAAGGTCACGTCGGCGCCGTTGTAGGCTTTCAGCAACTCGGCGGAAAGCTGGTTGTCGCGAATCACGCGGGTGTAATGCGTCGACAACCACACGCTGCCGGCCAGCAACAAGGCGAACGCCAGCACGACGGCGCCGAGGGTTTTCCATATCAACTGGCGATGCAGCCGTTGCAGGTGACCGATCTGTCCGGCCAGCGCCTGTGCAGTCTTTTCCACATCGCCGCTCGCCGAATCCAGACGCTGGCGATAATCGCCGATCGACGAGCCAAGGCCCTCGCGCATCAGCGAACTCATCTCGGCCGGCAAAGTCTGCAACGCACCATCGGCAGAGGTCTTGACTACCGCCGGCAGTTGCAGCGCCAGTCCCTGCAGCGCATCGGCCAGAGCTTGCAGGCGCGAGTCGATGGCGGCGCCGCGGCGCTCGTAATGCACCATCAGCGTCGCGGTCTTGTCGATCAAGGCGGTCAATTCGTCCTCTTGCATGGTGTCGCTCCGTGATGCCAATCGATCGTGTTCAGCGCTGCAGCACGGGTTCCGGAACGGGTTGCAGCCGCGGTGGCGCGGGCATCGCCTGCTGCTGCGCCGCGTGCTGCTCCAGCCAGCCCGCCTGCGTCGCGGCGCGCTCGAGCAGCCGGCGGCCAGCGTCACCATCGGCCAGCGTGCGGTTTTCGCGGCTGAACGTCGCCCAGTCGTTTGCCTGTCCGGCCGCCAGCAGGCGGTCGAGCCGTGCCGACAAATCGTCGGCTGGCGTCTTCCATGCCGACTCGGGCGTTACCGTCCGGGCACCCGCCTGCACCGGCTGCCGTTCAAACTGCCGGCTCAGCACTTCGTCGCGGGGCTCGGCGTTGTACGGATCGCTCACCTTGCCAGCCTCGTGCTTTGGCACCAGCAGCTCGTTGTAGCCCTCGGGACGGAGTCGGTCGACCTTGCGGCCGAGTCGATAGATCAGCATGCCGTCCTCCGAGCGATGCACCACGTTCAGGCGCGGGCCGCCGGGTACCGCCTGCAGCGTGAGGAACGGCTGATCGCTGAGGGCATTGAGGTAATCGCTCATCAGGTTGTCGCTGCGGATGGCCAGGCCATCCCGGTGATAGCTGCCCCCGACGTCCGAATGCACCCCAGCCACGATCACGCCCAGGAAGCGACCATCCGGCGTCATGCCCGGATCGATGATGCGATCGGACTTGAACAACCCGCGCCGCTCGTCCGCGGAAATGATCTGAAACCCGGAAATCACCGACGGCGGCAGGCGCCGGTCGTGCTCGCGCACCGGCTCGCCGGTACCCACTGCATCGAACAACCCCACCACCTGTGCCACCTGGCCCGGCTCGACCAGCGGGGACCTGGTGTATTCGACGCGGGTGATCTGATGGTGGCGGTTGTAGGTGTAGATCGCGCCTGCGGGATTCTGGATGCCGCGATCCTCCACCAGACGGGCAAACCCTGCCGCCTCCTCCGAGCCGCGACTGAAACCGAGATCGGCAACGCGGATTTCAGCCTGAGGATCTTCTCGCCGCCACTCCTTGGCCTGCTTGATGAACAGCTTGTACATCTTTTCGATGCGTTCATCGTAGGTATTGCCGTTGATGCCATCCAGGGTGCGCGCGAGATAGTGATCCTGTGTGCCGGGGCCGGGGACGTAACCCACCTCGATCTGCTTGTTGCCCTGTTTGACCAGGGCGTCAATCTGACCTTTGATTTTGGCCACGTTGGTCGCATGCTGCGGGTCCTTGAATACATCGTTGCCCGTGCCATCGAATGCTGCCAGGAACAAGTGCTCGTGTGGATTGTTGGCATGTATCAGCAGCGGCGCTTGAAATCGTGACAAGGCCTCCGCCGCATCGACGTAACTCTGCAGCCTCGGAGCGTCGGCCTTGTAGTACGGCACGCCATCATTGCGGATCCCGTCCTTGTCCAACCTGTCTTCGTGACCCATTCCCTTGCTCCCAAATCGATCAAATCAATAGGTGTGTGTCCATGCAAGAAACAGGTCATCTCGGAAATCGCTGTCCTTGTTTCCAGGAATCTGTTCTGTCTTGGTCGGAATGAACATTTTTGTATAGACGTCAATGGCGCGGTCGTTTACCACCAGGATAATGCCGGGTTCGCCAGCCACGGGACCATGGAAAAAGTCGGCCATGTCCGCCTTGGGCACTTTGTGCCAGACCAGCTGATCCTTGAAGATCGCCGCCATGTCCAC